>NZ_CM132923.1:4800000-7892500 GCF_054031055.1 Kitasatospora sp. cg17-2 | reverse complement strand
GGTCGGCGGTGTCGGTGAAGCCGGCGAACTTCGCCTCCGGCTTCTCGGCCCGCATCTCGGGACTGACCAACGCCTTGATCACCAGGATGGCAGCCGCGGCGGTGGGCTTGCCGTCCTCGGCGGTGGTCTCCTTGCGGAAGGAGTCCGCCATGGCCAGCGTCCAGGCCTCGGTGGCGGCCTTGGCCGCGGCGTAGGCGGCGCCGCCCGCGGTGGGCTTGTGCGCGGCGGCGGCGGAGATCATCGCGTAGCGGCCCGACTCGCTGCGGACCAGGGCGGGCTGGAACGCCAGCGAGGTGTGCTGGAGGGTGCGCACGACGGTGTCGTGCAGGAAGTCCCAGTCGTCGATCCGGCTGTCGAAGAAGGTCTTGCTGCCGCGCCAGCCGCCGACGAGGTGGAACACGCCGTCGACGTGGCCGTGCTCGGCCTCCAGGTGGTCGGCCCAATCGTGGACCTCCTGCGGGTCGAGGAGGTCGATGACCTGGCCGCTGACGCGGGCGCCGCGGACGGCGACGCGGACGGAGTCGAGTGCGGACTCCAGGCGCTGGGCGTCGATGTCGGCGCCGATGACGGTGGCGCCGTCGGAGGCGAGGCGGCGCAGCACGGCCTGGCCGGCCGGGCCGCTGGCTCCGGCGACGGCGATGACCTTGCCGGTCAGCGGTCCCTTGGGTGCGGTGGTCACGCGGCGACTCCCTGCAGGCCGGCGCCGGTGATACCGGCGGTCGAGGCGATGACGCCGCCGAGCTTCTTCGAGAGGGCCTCGTAGAACATGCTCAGCGGGAACTCGTCGGGGAGCACAGCGTCGCACAGCGCCTTGTTGAGCGCCTTGCCGTCGGTGCTGCCGAACGGCAGTGCCTCGGTGCCCTTCGCCCAGGTCGAGGCCGGGTGCGGGGTGAGGTAGCGGGAGACCAGCTCGTAGGCGGCGATCCAGTGGGCCGGCTTCGGGCGGTCGATGCCGTCGCGGTAGAGGGTCTCGATCTCGGCGCAGAGGTCGTTGGTGACCTGCGGGGCCCGCTCCCAGTCGATGCTGAGGCGGTTGTCGCGCCAGCGCAGCGCGTCGTGCTTGTGCAGGTAGGCGAAGAGCAGCTGGCCGCCCATGCCGTCGTAGTTGCGGACGCGGTCACCGCTGACCGGGAAGCGGAAGAGGCGGTCGAAGAGGATCGCGTACTGGACGTCGCGGGCGTGCACGTTGCCCTCGGTCTCCAGCTTCACCGCCTCCTTGAAGGTGGTGAGGTCGCAGCGGAGCTCCTCCAGGCCGTACATCCAGAACGGGCTGCGCTGCTTGATCATGAAGGGGTCGAACGGCAGGTCGCCGTGGCTGTGGGTCCGGTCGTGGATGAGGTCCCAGAGCACGAAGGTCTGCTGCGAGCGCTCCTGGTCCTGCAGCAGGCTCTCGGCGTCGGCGGGGATCTCCAGGCCGAGCAGTTCGACGGCGTTGGTGGAGACGACGCGGAAGCGGGCGGCCTCGCGGTCGCAGAAGATGCCGCCCCAGGTGAATCGTTCCGGCGCCTTGCGCACGGCCACGGTCTCCGGGAAGAGGACGGCGGAGTTGGTGTCGTAGCCGGCCGTGAAGTCGGTGAAGGTGATCGGCACGAACATCGGGTTGTCGAAGCGGGTCCGCTCCAGCTCGGCCAGCCACTCGGGCCACACGACGCTCAGCAGGACGGCTTCCAGGTTGCGGTCCGGGTTGCCGTTCTGGGTGTACATCGGGAAGACGACCAGGTGCTGGAGGCCGTCCTCGCGCTGGGTCGCGGGCTGGAAGGCGAGCAGCGAGTCCAGGAAGTCGGGCTCCCGGTAGCCGGTGTCGGCCCACTTGGCCAGGTCCGCGTCGACGGCGGCCAGGTAGGCGGCGTCGTGCGGGAAGAGCGGGGCCAGCTCGGCGACGGCGGTGCGCACGGTCGCGACCAGGGGGTCGACGGTGTGGCGCTGCACGGCGGCCAGGTCGATGGAGCCGTCCTTGGACTGCAGGGGGCGCAGGGTCTCGACGGCGTCCTTCAGTCGCAGCCAGGCCGGGTGCGCGGCGAGGCTCTGGGCCGGGGCGTCGGCCGCCACAGCGACCCTTGGCGAAAGATTCTGCATCGGGGACTCACTTCAACAGGAGGGTTTTCAACGAGACCACCATATGTACGAAAGGTTCTTCTGTTCAAGGGCGGGTTCGGCGCCGGATCTTTCGTGACCAGGGGTGGAGCACGCGTGACAGCCGCGTGAACAGGCGAGGGGATCTTCCGGACGGCACGGGACGAAGCCTCCCAAGCCGACCATGCCGCGCGTGTCCCGGGCCCGCCACCGGGGGAGGTCACCACCCGACCGGTCCGCCTCTTCGCCCAGGAGCACCGCCATGCCCCTCCCCCGCACGTCCGCCGTCGCCGCCCTGCTCGCCGGCGCCCTGCTGGCCGCGGTCACCGGCTGCGCCGCCCAGGAGCCGGCCTCCGGCACCGGCCCCTCGGCCTCGGGCGGCTCCGCCGACTGCTCGCCCGGAGCGCTGCCGACCCGGACGGCGGGGACGCTCGCCGTCGGCACCGACAAGCCCGCGTACGAGCCGTGGTTCTCGGAGGACCGGCCGGAGAACGGCAAGGGCTTCGAGTCGGCGGTGGCGTACGCGGTCGCGGCGAAGCTGGGGTACCCGAAGGAGAAGGTGTCCTGGGTGGTCGCACCGTTCGGCCGGGCGACCGCGCCCGGTCCCAAGGACTTCGACTTCGACATCAACCAGGTGTCGATCAGCACCGAGCGCCGACAGGCGGTGGACTTCTCCTCCGGCTACTACGACGTGCGGCAGGCGGTGATCGCGCTGAAGAGCTCCAAGGCCGCCTCCGCGCGGAGCCTGGCCGATCTGAAGGGGGTCAAGCTGGGTGCCCAGGTGGGGACCACCAGCCTGGAGGCGATCACCGGCACCCTGCGGCCGTCGGCACCGCCGGCCGTCTTCGACTCCAACGACCTGGCGAAGGCCGCGCTGAGGAACGGTCAGGTCGAGGCGCTGGTGGTGGACCTGCCGACGGCCTTCTACATCACCGGGGCCGAGGTGACCGAGGCCGTGGTGGTCGGTCAGCTGACGGGCGCGGGCGGCGGGGGCGAACAGTTCGGACTGGTGCTGGACAAGGGCTCCCGGCTGACCGGCTGCGTCTCGGCGGCGGTGGACGCGCTGCGGGCCGACGGCACGCTCGGGCGGTTGGAGCAGGAGTGGCTGTCCGACGCCGTGTCCGCTCCCGTCCTGCGGTGAGCGCGGAGGACGTGAGCGCCAGGGACAGGAGCGCCGGGGACGTGAGCGCCGGGGACACAAGCGCGGAGCGGACGGAGCCGCCGCCCGCGAAGGCCGCCGACCCGGCGGGCTACCGGCCCTCGGCGCGGCGGCTGGCCCGGGAGGCGTTCCGCCGCCGCCGGGCCCGCCGCTCGGCGCTGATCGCCACCGCCTCGACCCTGCTGACGACGGTCGCGCTGGTCGCCCTGGTGGTCGGCTCGCCGGGCTGGCCGGCGGTGCGGCGCTCGTTCTTCAGCGCCGAGTACGCCCGGCAGGCGCTGCCCGAGGTACTGAAGGGGCTGCGGATCAATCTGGAGCTGATGGCCGTCTGCGGGGTGCTGATCCTCGTCCTCGGCCTGCTGCTCGCGGTGCTGCGGACGCTGCGCGGGCCGGTCTTCCTGCCGGTGCGGCTGCTGGCCACGGTGTACGTGGACTTCTTCCTCGGCCTGCCGATGATCATCTGCCTGCTGGTGATGATCACCGGCGTCCCGGCGCTGCGGTTGACCGGGGTCACCACCGACCCGCTGTGGCTGGGCGGCGCGGCGCTGGTGCTCACCTACGCGGCGTACGTCTCCGAGGTGTTCCGGGCCGGGATCGAGTCGGTGCACCCGAGCCAGCTGGCCGCGGCCCGCTCGCTGGGCCTGTCGCACGCGCAGGCGATGCGGTTCGTGGTGCTGCCCCAGGCGGTGCGCCGGGTGGTGCCGCCGCTGCTCAACAACCTGGTCAGTCTGCAGAAGGACACCGGGCTGGTGTCGATCGGCGGGGTGATCGACGCGGTCTACGCGGCGAAGATCATCAACGGCCGCTCGTTCAACTCCACCCCGTACCTGGTGGCGGCGCTCGTCTTCGTGGCGCTGACCGTCCCGCTGACCCGGTTCACCGGCTGGCTGACCGCCCGGGCCGACCGCCGGCGCTACGAAGGGAGCCCGTCGTGACGGTGACGGTGACGGTGACGGGAAAGACGGCCGGCGCCGAGCCGGTCCTGCGGCTGGAAGCGGTGCGCAAGACCTTCGGCGACGGCCGGGTGGTGCTCGCGGACGTGCACCTGAGCGTGCCCGAGCACTCGGTGACGGCGCTGATCGGCGCCTCCGGCTCCGGCAAGTCGACGCTGCTGCGGTGCGTCAACCTGCTGGAGCGGATCGACGACGGCGCGGTCTTCCTGGACGGCGTCGAGATCACCGACCCGCGCGTGGACGAGGACGCCGTCCGGCGGCGGATCGGCGTGGTGTTCCAGGCGTACAACCTCTTCCCGCACCTGACCGTGCTGGAGAACGTGACGCTCGCCCCGCGCCGGGTGCACGGGGTGCCGCGCGCCGAGGCGGAGGCGCGGGCCCTGGAACTGCTGGAGCGGCTCGGCCTCGCGGACCGGGCCGACGCCTACCCGGACCGGCTCTCGGGCGGGCAGCAGCAGCGGGTGGCGATCGTCCGGGCCCTGGCCACCGGGCCGCGCCTGCTGCTGCTCGACGAGATCACCGCCGCGCTCGACCCGGAGCTGGTCGGCGAGGTGCTGTCGGTGGTGCGGGACCTCAAGGAGCGGGGCATGACGATGCTGCTCGCCACGCACGAGATGGGATTCGCGCGCGAGGTCGCCGACCAGGTCTGCTTCCTGGACGGCGGGGCGGTGCTCGAACAGGGGCCGCCGGAGCGGGTGTTCGGGGCCCCGACGGAGGAGCGGACCCGGCGCTTCCTGAGCCGGGTGATCGCCTCCGGCCGGCTCGCCGGGTGACCGGAGCGTCCGTACCCGGGCGGTCGGCCCGGACGTCCTGAGCGGGCGGACGGGCCGGGCGTCCGGGTCGGGCGGCGCCCGACGCCCGACCGCACCACGAGAAGCACAACCGTGCGCCCCCGCACGCGCCCTGCTGCCCGCGGCGGCGAGCGGTGATCGTGGACGGTACGCCCGTCCGCGCCGCCCGGGAGGCCGCCGTTGCACGGTCCGAACCTGGTCAGCTGGCTGCTGGCCGTCCTCACCGCGGCCTCCGGCGGCTACTGCCTCTCCCGGCTGCGCCGCGCCCCGTGCACTCCCGTGACGGCCCCGGCCGTCCCCGGCGCCGGTCCCGGCCGGCTGCGCACCCACGAGGCGGACCTCGCCGAGGGGCTGATGGGTTTCGGCATGGCCGCGATGGCGGTCGCCGGCACGGCCGTGCCGGGCGAGGTGTGGGCCTGGGTCTACGGTCCGCCCGCGGTGCTCCTGGTGCTGGCGGCCGCCCGCCGTCCGGACCGGCGGGCGCACCGGCTGCACCACGCGGTCGGGGCACTGGCGATGACGTACATGGCGCTGGCGATGACCGCCGCCCCCGGACACGCCGGGCACCATCCGGCGGCCGGTTCGCCCGCGCTGACCGGCGCCCTGCTCGCCTACTTCGGCGGGTACGCGCTGTGGTCCGGCAGCCGGCTGCTGAGCGGCCCCGGCGGCACGGCGGTGGTGGCCTCGACCGGACTGCCCCGGGCCTGCCGACTGTCCATGGGGATCGGCATGTTCGCCATGCTCCTGACCATGTGACGACCGTCCGCCGTCCCCACCGGGCGACACCGAGCGACACCGGGCGGCACCGGACGACCACGGGCGACCCACGACGGCGGACCCCGGCACCCGAGCGCCCCCTCGTGGCCCGCCCCCGTCCGCCGGGTGTCGTGGCGTTGGTCACTGGGCGACCGAAAGCCGTTCCACCCGGCTCCGGCAGCGCATAGGTTGACCGGAAGCGCACTGTCGCGCTCCGTGCGTCCCCGGGGAGCCCATGCCATGACGGCCCTGCTCGGCCTGTTGCTGCTCGGACTGGTGCTCGCCACCCTCGCCCCCCGGCTGCTGGTCCGGGCGCGCTGGGTGGAGCGGGAACCGGTCCTGGCGCTGCTGGTGTGGCAGTGCCTGGTGGTGGCGGTACTGCTGTGCTGCGCGCTGGGCCTGGTGCTCGCCGCGATGGCCGCCCTCCCCGACCTGCGGACGGTGCTCTTCGGCTGCGCGCCGACCGGCGTCGAGGCCGCGTACGGGCTGCACAACGCCGAGGGCTGGGGCCGGCTCTGCGCGGCGGTGCTGGCGGCGGGCGGGCTGCAGACGGTGGTCGCGCTGACCCGGGAGATCCGTACCGCGAAGGCGCTGCGGGCCCGTCGGCACGCTCAACTGGCCGAGCTGTCACCGCCGTTGCCGGAGTCGATCGAGCCGGCCTCGGGCGTCGGCGCCCGGCCCCGCCGGGAGCGGCTGGTGGTACTGGAGAACGTCCGCCCGGAGGCGTGGTCGCTGCCGGGGCAGGACTCCCGGCTGGTGGTCACCACCGGGGCCCTCCACCGGCTCACCGCCCGCGAGCTGGCGGCGGTTCTCAGCCACGAGCGCGGGCACGTGCGGGCCCGGCACCACTGGCTGGCCCAGGGCGCGCAGGCGCTCGCCTCCGGGTTCCCCGGGGTCGGGGTGTTCCGCGCCTTCCGGGACCAGGTGGGCGAGTTGGTGGAGCTGGCGGCGGACGACCGGGCGGCACGCCGGCACGGACGGCACACCACGGCCCTGGCACTGGCGGGGATCAATCTGGAGCGCGGGGTGTTCGGCGCCTGCCCGCCCGGGCTGGCGCAGTCCCCGAAGCGGGTGGACCGGCTGCTGGCGGGGCGGCCGAGGCTCTCCGTGCCGCACCGGCTGCGCCTGACCGTGGCCGCCCTGGCGGTGCCCGCCGCGGTGGTCCTGCTGGCCGTCGCCCCGGGGCTGCTCGCGCTGCGCTGAGCCCTGCCCCGACCACCGCCACCTTCCGGGCAGCCCACGGCTCTTGACGGCGCATCAGCCCCCAGAAGGGCTCCCCTACGGCTCCTCGGCCAGGGTGAGCGACAGCACCTCGCGGTGCAGCGCGCGGGCCTCGGCGTAACACCGGCGACCCTCCTCCGTCAGCGCGACCTGGATGCCGCGCCGGTCGGCGGCGCACATCGCCCGGGTCACCAGCCCGGCCTTCTCCAGCCGGCCGATGAGCCGGGAGAGGGCGCTCTGGCTGAGGTGCACGGTGGGGGCGAGTTCCTGCACGCGCAGGCCCTGGTCGCCGCTCTCGCAGCCCTCGACGAGGCGCTCCAGCACCTCGAACTCGCTCATGCCCAGGCCGTGCTTCTCGCCGAGCTCACGGTCGAGCAGACAGGCGGTCCGGGCATGCCGGGCGAGCAGGTCGCGCCACTGGGCGACCAGCCCTGCCTCCTCCGGGGAGTCGAGTTCAGCCACGCCGCCACAGTATCACAGCGTCAACAACTTATGCGTTAACATCTTATTCACTTGCATTGGATGCATGTGCATGTAGTGTTCTGCGTCATGACCACAGCGACCGCCACGACCACCGACGATCCGTCACATGCCGGGGCCCACTGGACCCCCCGGCTCTGGGGCACCCTGATCGTGCTCTGCGCCGCGCTCTTCCTGGACGCCCTGGACATCTCGATGGTCGGCATCGCCCTGCCGTCCATCGGCTCCGAACTGCACCTGTCCACCTCCACCCTCCAGTGGGTGGTCTCCGGCTACGTGCTCGGCTACGGCGGCCTGCTGCTGCTCGGCGGCCGCACCGCCGACCTGCTCGGCCGCCGCCGGGTCTTCCTGACCGCGCTCGGCGTCTTCGCCGCCGCCTCCCTGCTCGGCGGCCTGGTCGACGACGGCGGCCTGCTGATCGCCGCCCGCTTCCTCAAGGGCGTCGCGGCCGCGTTCACCGCGCCGGCCGGCCTGTCGATCATCACCACGACCTTCCCCGAGGGCCCCGCCCGCAACCGGGCACTGTCGATCTACACCACCTGCGGCGCCAGCGGCTTCTCGCTCGGCCTGGTGCTCAGCGGCCTGCTCACCGCGGTCGGCTGGCGCTGGACCTTCCTGATGCCCGTCCCGATCGCGCTGCTCGCCCTGGTCTTCGCCGTCCGACTGCTCCCCCGCCCGACCGAGGAGAAGGTCACCGGCCGCTACGACGTGCTCGGCGCGATCACCGGCACCACCGCCGTACTGCTGCTGGTGTTCACCGTCACCGAGGCACAGGGCGCGGGCTGGCTGAGCCTGCGCACCCTGGGCTCGCTGGCCGTCGTGGCCCTGCTGGCGGCGGCGTTCCTGGTGGTCGAGAGCCGGACCGCGCACCCGCTGGTGCGGCTCGGCATCTTCCGCAACGGCTCGGTCGCCCGGGCCAATGTGATCGCCTTCGCGATGACCGGCGCGTACGGCGGCTTCCAGTTCGTCGTCACCCTCTACCTGCAGGACCTGCTCGGCTGGTCGGCCCTGACGATGGCGCTCGGACTGCTCCCGGCCGGCGCGATGATCGCGCTCTCGGCGCCGTTCATGGGCCCGGTGGTGGACCGCTTCGGCACCGGCCGACTGCTGCCGATCGGCCTGCTGGCCCTGGTCGGCGCGTTCGCCCTGTTCCTGCGGCTGGACGCGCACAGCTCGTACCCGGTGCTGGTGCTGCCCTCGATCGTCCTGCTCGGCATCGGCTTCGCACTCGCCTTCCCCTCGGTGAACATCGCCGCCACCGACGGGGTGGCGGACGAGGAGCAGGGCCTCGCCTCGGGCCTGGTGAACACCGCGATCCAGGTGGGCACCGCGGTCGTCCTGGCCGGCGCCACCGCGATCATCACCGCCGGCAGCAACGGCGGCACCGGCGCCGAGGCACAGCTGGACGGCTACCGGCCGGCCCTGCTGTTCGTCACCGGGGTCGCGCTGGTCGGCCTGGTGATCGCCGTGGCGGGAGCCGTGCTCGACCGGCGGAAGAAGGCAACCACCCTGTCGGTACCGGACTATGATTATCCGTCAGTAGGCCGGGAGAACCTGGCCGGGCGCCGCGACGAGATCCTCAGCAAGAGCTGAGCGGCGGCAGAGGTTCCGCGTCATCCGGATCCACCCTTCGCCGTCGGGCTGGGCGCCGGCTCCACCAAACCCCCGTGTTGGTAGAGCCGGCGCCTCCGTACGGGCCGAACCCGGACCGCCCGGCCGAATGCCGGTCACCGGGGTCCGGTCGCCGGCCCGGCCAGTATATTGGCCGCCAGCCAACGAACGTACGGAGCAGAAACGATGGCACCTCGCGGGGATTCGGTCAATGAGGAGATGCGCCAGCGCTCCCGGCGCCGCATCATGCGGGCCACCGTCGAGCTGGTCGACCAGCGCGGATACGCCGGCACCACGCTGACCGACATCGCCGAGCGGGCCGGGCTCGCCCGCGGCCTGCTCTCCTACTACTTCGACGGCAAACGGCTGCTGATGCAGTCGGCCACCCACCGGATGATGCACCAGGCGCTCTCCACCGCCCTCGACGAGCTGGCGCCCGAGGCCGGCCCCGAGGACCGGCTCGCCCGGGCCATCGACGCGGTGCTGAGCCTGGCCATGGACCACCCGAGGGTGATGCGCTCGCACCTCGCGCTGATCCTCGACCCGGACACCGGCGCCTTCGTCCAGGACCCGGAGCAGCAGCGGCTCGGCTCGATCCTCCAGGGACTGCTGCGCGACTGGGGCGCCCCCGACCCGCCGGCCGAGCACGCGGTGCTGCGCAGCGCGCTGATGGGCGGCTGCATAGGCGTGCTGCTGCCCGGGGCGGAGATCCCGCTGGCCCCGATCCGGGCCGACCTGTTCCGCCGCTACGACCTGCCCTGGCACCTCGGCCGTCCGCCGCAGCCGCTCCCGCCGGAACGGGAGCGGCCGCCGGCCCGCGGCTGAACCGCGGCGGCCGGCGGCCGCTCCGCCCGTCCGGATCCGGCGCCCCCTCGGGCACCGGTCCGGTCCGGGCTCAGCGCTCCTTCAGGATCGAGGCCAGCAGGTCGATGGTGCGCTCGGGCGTGAGGCTGTCCACGCAGAGCCGCTCCATGACCTGGATGTAGGCGTCGACGTCGTCGCGCTTGTCCAGGTACAGCGCGCTGGTCAGCTGCTCCAGGTACACCACGTCCGCGAGGTCCTGCTCGGGGAAGCGCAGGATGGTGAACGCACCGGACTCACCGGCGTGCGCACCGAAGCGGAACGGCATGACCTGGATGACCACGTTGGCCTGCTCGGCGGCGTCGATCAGGTACTGGACCTGGCCGCGCATCACCTTGGGGCCGCCGACCGGACGGCGCAGCGCGGCCTCGTCGATGACCGCCCAGAGCCGCGGGCTGCCGCCCTCGGTGAGGAGCTTCTGACGGCGCATGCGCAGGCTGACCCGGCGTTCGACCTCCTCCTCGCTGATCACCGGCCGACTCTGGCCGAAAACCGCCCGTGCGTACTCCTCGGACTGCAGCAGGCCGGGGACGAACTGGACTTCGTAGGTGCGGATCAGGGCAGCGGCCTCCTCGAGGCCGACATAGGTCTGGAACCAACCCGGCAGGACGTCGTTGAAGCTGTGCCACCAGCCCGACTTGTTGGCCTCACGGACCAGGCCGAGCAGCGCCTCGCGTTCGAGGCCGTCGTCCACGCCGTAGAGGCTGAGCAGGTCGGCGACGTCGCGTTCCTTGAAGCTGACCCGGCCGAGTTCCATGCGGCTGATCTTGGACTCGGAAGCCCGGATCGCGTAGCCCGCGTCCTCGCGGGTGATGCCGCGCGTCTCGCGGAGCCGGCGCAGCTGGGAGCCGAGGAGGATCCGGCGGACCATCGAGCCGCCGCCCGGCTGAACTGTGGTCATGCGGTCCTAACCTCCACCTAGGGCAAACAGCGCACAGTCTGCCATCAGTTGAGCGCTCACGGTGCCGATACTGACGGATGTTCCTATCAGTTCTGCACTCCGCACACCAGGATGCACGTGCATCCGGCGCTTGCATATGCCATTTGAACGACTGCACGTGAATCGGCTCTTGCATCTGTAGTGAGCGCAGAGCACGATGGTGCACGTGCACCTGCACATCCCTGGCAATCCCGCGGGCTCCGCGTCGACCCCACGCGCGATTCCGTGCACCGGCCCGGCAGCGCCCCCGCGCCTCCGGGCCCTCGTGCGCGCGCGCCTGGTCGAGGCGGCCGCGCGGCCGAGCGAGTCGGAGGTGACCGGCATGACCCCGGCGGGTCCAGCCGTGTCCGCCCCCTTATGGGAGGAGCTCTTCATGAGCACCGGAACGGCTTTGGCAGTCGACCCCCATGTGGTCACGTGTACGCTCGCTCCCCGCTACGAAGCCGTCAGAACCGCGCGCGACTTCGCCAGGACCGCCCTGCAGCGCTGGGGCCTGGGCGAGCTCTTCGACGATGTCGCGCTGGTGGCCTCGGAGCTGGTGACCAACGCGTTGCGGCACGCGATCGGCGCGTGCCCGACCACGGCGGACGACCACGACTTTCCCACGCAACCGACGCCCGAGGGCAGGCTGCCGATCCGAATAAGCCTCGTGCACCGCGCGCCCCAGGTGGTCTGCGCGGTGAGCGACCCCAGCAGCCTGGGCCCGGTGGCCCGGGAGGCGGACTTCGTGGCCGAGTCAGGCCGCGGACTGCACCTGGTGGACTCCTTCAGCCGCTCCTGGGGCTGGCACCCGCTGGGCGGCGGCAAGGTCGTCTGGGCGCTGTTCGAGGTGGAGGAGAGCCTGCGACCGGCCCCCGTGGCCGAGTTCGGCGGACGGCACCGGCGCTCGGCCTGACACCCGACTCCGCGTCCGCCCGGAGCCGCGCCGGGAACACACCACACCACACCACGGCCGGCGAACTCCTCCGGCGACCACTCCACCCCCGGCAACGGCGATCGGCGGCCCACGGGCAGCGGGCACCGGCAGCCTCCCGGCGGTGGCGTCCCTCCGATCCGTTTCCCTCCGGCCCGCGTGCGGCGGCCCGGCAGCGCGACGGAGGCGGGCCCGGCCGCGAAGGCCGGGCGGGCCCCGGCCCGGGATCCCGGGTGCGGGGAAGGCCGGGGAACCGGCGAGCACGGCCGGAGGAACCCGGGAAAGACAAAGGCCGTCGTGGTGTCAGCACCCACGACGGCCCCCCGATGGTGAAGCCGGCGACCGGTCAGACCGCCAGGTGGTCGAACTCCCCGTCCTTGGCCCCCAGCAGCAGTGCGGCGATCTCGGCCCGGGTGTAGATCAGCGCCGGACCGTCCGGGAAGCGCGAGTTGCGCATCGCCACATCGCCCCCCGGAAGGGCGGCGAATTCGACGCAGTTCCCCTGAGAGTTGCTGTGCAGGCTCTTCTGCCAGACCACGCCTTCGAGGTCCGCAGCGGCCATCCCGTTGTACGTGTCGTACGTGTCGTGCGAGTCGTGCATAGAAATCTCCCGAAGAGCTCCGGAGTGGGTCGTCCAGCTCGGCGCCCCGGCCCCGGCCGTACGACCGGGCCGGCCCCGTACCGGCCCGGCACAACGCCTCACTTGACGCGATGATAGCTCCAGTGCACGTGCATCAGCACGGGACATTGCAGGTGCACGGCCTTTTCGACACCGAACCGGAACTCTTCACGAAGAGCCCCCCCGGCGGCATATAAGCGGACATAGTCGAGCGAATCGACAAGTAGCCGCTAACCGCCCGTAGGCGACCCCCCGCTGAATGTTGATCTTCCGACGCCGGGAGTCGCACCTCAGTGACGCTCCGTCAGGCCGGTCGTATGCTGTGAGACATCTCACGCGCCACTCGTGCAACGAAAGCCCCGTTCCGTCGCATCTACGCGGGTACCGGGACAACTGCCGCCCGGAGGCCGGTTATGTCCGGTTTTCGCAGCGGTGGTCCCACCCGGTACGGCAGCCGAATGCGGGCCGGGCGGGCCGATGTCCTACGATCTCCGCCATGAGCACCGCAGCCATCCCGGGCGCGCCACTGCCCGTCCGTACTCCAGGCTCCCGTGCGCGGGGGCGCCACCGCCGTCCCGAGCGCCCCGAGATCCCGGCCGGTTCCCCGGCCCTGCTGCTCGCCGTCCCCGCGGCCGCCGGACCGGAATCCCGGTCCGTGGTCGAGGAGCTGCTGTCGATCGTCCGCAGCGAGCAGAACGGCGTGCTGACCGCCGCCGGCTACCTGCCGACCGGCGGGGCCGACGACCGGCACACCGGCGGGACCACGGCCGAGCGCACCGTCGCCGAACTCCTGACCGAAGCGGCCGAGGCCGGCCTGCCGACGCCCGTCGTGGTACCGCTGGTGCCCGGCCCGCACGGCTTCCTCCCCGAACTGCACGCCCTCGCCGCCGAGTACGGCGCCCAGGTCACCGACACCCTGGGCCCGCACCCGCTGCTCGCCGAGGCCGTCCACGTCCGCCTCTCCGAGGCCGGTCTGGCCCGCGCCGACCGCGCCCGCCTGTTCGCCATCGCGACCGCCGCCGACGGCGTGGTGCTCACCACCGTCGGTGGGCAGCCCGCGGCCGACGCGGCCGGCATCACCGGCATGCTGCTGGCCGCCCGGCTCGCCGTCCCGGTCGTCGCCGCCGCGCTGGACATCCCCGGCTCGGTGGCCGAGGCCGTCGCCCACCTCAAGGAGATGGGTGCCCAGAACCCGGCCCTGGCCCCGCTGGTGATCGGCCCCGAGGCGGACGCCGAGCTGCTCGCCGCGGCCGCCGAGGAGTCCGGCTGCCCGTCGGCCGCGCCGCTGGGCGCGTACCAGGCGGTGGGTCAGCTGGTCGCCTCCACCTACCTGGCCGCGCTGCCGGCCGTCGCCCCCGACCTCGGGGCCGACGAGGCCGAGGACGCCGACGAGACCGGCCCCCGCGGCAACGGACGGCACGCCGCCCAGTAGCGGACACCGCGTGGGCGGGCCCGGAACGGAGCTGCCGTTCCGGGCCCGTCGCGCTTCCGCCGGAGGCACCCGGCGCCGCCGCGGCACCGTCACCGCCCCACCCGGACGGTGGGCGCGGCCGCATCCTTCAGCCGGAGCTCCGGCACCTGCACCGGCCGGGACTGGCCCGCCAGGGTCGGCACCGACGCGGCGACCGCGTTCCACTGCGGCCGGTCGGTGCCCTGCTCGCCCGCCCGGCGGACCTGCAGCACCTCGGTCGTTCCGGCCCGGCGCAGCAGGATGTTCTTGGGCGCCCCGGCCTCCGGGTCGAGCCAGAGCTCGTTGCCGCCGAACTCGCAGTCCAGCACCAGCACGTCGTCCGGTTTGCCGTCGGGCCCGGCCCGGAACGCGATCCCGGCCCTGCGGTAGCCGGTGAACCGGCTGCGGCTGAAGGTGACCGACTCCCCGGCGAGTTCGTGCCGGGCGGTGGAGACCGCGAAGTCGCTGCGCCCGGCGGCGTCGATCAGCAGCCCGTCGAAGTTGCTGCCCCGGTCCCGGCCGAGCGCGTGCAGCGCCACTCCCCCGCCGGCGTTCCCGTACAGCACGCTCGCGGTGTAGTCGAAGTCGTTGAGGTAGGCGCCGTGCTCGATGCCCCAGCCGCCGTTGTGGTAGGCGGCGAACTCGGTGACCACGTGGTGCCGCTGGGCGTTGAGCCAGACGAAGATGCCGTCCTGCAGGTTGTTGTGGGCCAGGCAGCGCTGGAAGGTCCAGACGCCCTCGCTGTTCTCCGGCCACTCGAAGCCCGAGGCGCCGGTGGCGCCCTGCACCCCGACGGCGACGCAGTCCACGGCCTTGCCGCCGGTGCCCGCGCCGAGGTTGAAGCCGGTCAGCCGGTAGGCCCGGGGGTTGGGTTCGAGCAGGGTGCGGGAGGCGACGCAGGACTCGTAGACGATGTCGTCGGAGGGCTGCTGGGGGGTGCGGGTGTCCAGCGGGCCGTCCCACCAGTAGGCGTCCTCCCAGGTCTCGTGGCTGACGCAGCTGCGGAAGGTGATGCCGTGGCTGGCGTGCGGCACGAACGCATGGCTGCCCGCGTCGCGGACGACCACGCCCTCGACCACGGTGCCCCGGGTGGCGTCGCCGAGCCGGTGGAAGTGCAGTCCGTACCGGCCGAGCACCGGCGCGGTGACGGGCGCGGTGCCGTCCGGGCCCCGCCAGGTCTCCTTGGTGTCGGCGCGCGGTCCGACCCAGCGCAGCGCGGTGTGCCGGACGTCGGCCCGGCGGGTGCTGGTGAGGTGGACGTGGGCGCGGCCCTTGGCGCTGCCCTCGACCCGGACGCTGCGGGTGAGGTTGAGCAGTTCGGCACCGACCGTGACGCCCCCTCCGGCGGCGACCCTGGGGTGCGGGTACTTGAGCGGGGTGGTCAGGGTGACGGTGGTTCCGCTGACGGACCGGACGGTGACGAGGTCGTAGGCGGCGGCGAAGCCGTCCTGGTCGGGCGGGCCGGTCGGGGTGACGGCCAGTTCGTCGCCGGGGAGCCAGCCGGCGGGCGGGGCCGCCAGGTTGACGACGGTGTCGCCGGCCCTGAGCTCTCGCTCGGCGCGGACCCAGGCGGTCTTGGCGGCGCCGTCCAGCCGCAGGTAGCCGGCGCCGGTGACCCAGAGGCCCACATCGGTGTCGACCACTTTCATGCCGTCACCCTGGAAGCGCTTCTCGTCGACGGTGGGGAAGCGGAGGGTGTGGACCCGGTCGCCGTCGGGGGCGAGGGCGAGGGCGCCGCGGATCTCGACGTTGCCCGCGGCGGCGAGGGTGAGGGTGCGGTCGGCGGCGAAGGTGAGACTGCCGCCCGGCTCGACCAGCAGGGAGCCGACCTCGGCGTCGGTGTCGAGCAGGACCTTGTCGGTGATCCGGACGGCGCTGCGCGGTCCGGGCGGGCTGCCGCCCCAGCCGGCCCGGTCGGACCAGCGGCGGCCGCCCTGGTCGACGGTGGGCGCGGGGGCGGGCTGCTCGGGGGGCCCGGTGCCCGGGGCGGCGGTGCCCGGCGGGGCGGCGCCGTGGCCGCCGTCCTGGCCCATCGGGGCGCCCTCCCCGGGCGGGCCGGAGCCGACGACGGCGGCCGGGGTGACCAGCCGGGTCTCGCCGCTCAGCGAACGGCGCAGGACCTCCTCGCCGCTGATCGCCGCGAAGGCGGTGCCGACGGCCAGCCAGCGCAGTAATGCGCGGCGGGTTACGGGAGTTCGGGGTGGTTCGGGCGGGATGTCCGCTCTGCGATGTTTTGCCCTGCGGTGCGCCCCGCGCGGCCTGGTGGCCGGACGGGCGGCGTCCGGGTCCTCGTCGATGCCCATCGGTGCGTAGCCCTCCCCCCGGGCGGCTGCGTCTGCGCCGGCATGGTGCCGACGCTCTGAAGCATAGGCAGTTGTGTTGGCCATGACGGGCGTTGCCGGAAATCGGTCATTTCTGATCATGAAGGACAGCGGTTCAGCACGTCTTTCGTAAACTGTGACGGTCATCACACATGTTTGCGGTTTGAAGCCGCCTCTGCTTAACGTGCTCCCCGTTCGTGGCCACACGGACCCAGCCCGTCCGCGACGCCGAGTCCTGCCGTCGGGCGTGCTGGCAGCGCAATACATCACGGCAGGAGCGGGGGAACCACAGGTAGTTCGCCCAGGACCGGTCCTCGGACCGGACCCGGGCTAGGGGTGAAGCCGCGTCCACAGCGCGGCCGGGCAACTCCGGCCCGAATCCGACAGCTCACCTCGCAGGCGTGGGAGAGGACCACGTCTTCATGCTGCCCACCAACGGCACCCGTCTGTCCGGCCGTACCCGTCGCGCGATCGCCGCCCTCGGCGTCGCGGGCATCGGCCTCACCGTCCCCTGCCTCACCGCCGGCACCGCCTCGGCCGCCTCCGTCGCCACCTGGGACAAGGTCGCCCAGTGCGAGAGCACCGGCAACTGGAGCATCAACACCGGCAACGGCTTCTACGGCGGCCTCCAGTTCACCAACTCCACCTGGGCCGAGTTCGGCGGCACCTCCTTCGCCGCCCGGGCCGACCTCGCCACCAAGGACCAGCAGATAGCGATCGCCGAGAAGGTGCTCGCCGTGCAGGGCCCCGGCGCCTGGCCGGTCTGCTCGGTCCAGGCCGGTCTGACCAAGGGCGGCACCCCCGCCGCCGTGGACACCTCCGCGACCACCGCGCCGGCCGCCAAGACCCCGGCCCCGGCTCCGGCCCCCGCCACCAAGCCCGCCGCCAAGCCGGCCGAGAAGCCGGCCGCCAAGCCCGAGAACCCGGCCCCGGCCGCCTCCGACGCCGCCCAGCAGCGCACCGGCGCCCAGGACTGGCAGAAGTGGCACCGCCAGGCGGGCCAGGAGGCCTCCGCCGACTACACCGTGGTCGCCGGCGACTGGCTCTCCTCCATCGCCGACAAGAACAACGTCCAGGGCGGCTGGGAGCGGCTGTACGAGCTCAACCGCTCCACCCTGTCCGAGGGCCCGCACAGCATCTACCCGGGCCAGCACCTGACCCTCGGCGACCGCGCCGGGGCGAAGGCTCCGGCCGCCGACAGGTCCGGCCAGGGCTTCGACTGGTTCAACCGCGCCAAGGACGCCCAGAACGGCTCCGGGACGGCCGCCGAGCCCGCCGCCGACACCACCGCGAAGGCCGAGACCCCGGCCCCCGCCCCGGCCGCCACGGGCAGCATGGCCGCCGCCGTCTCCTTCGCCCAGTCGAAGGTCGGCCAGGCCTACGTCTACGGCGGCACCGGCAACGGCGGCTGGGACTGCTCCGGCCTGACCCAGGCCGCGCTGCGGGCCGCGGGCGTCTCCGTCCCGCGCGTCGCCGCCGACCAGGCCGCCGCGTCCACGCACGTCTCGCTGGACTCGCTCAAGGCGGGCGACCTGCTGTTCTGGTCCAACAACGGCCAGGACTCCGGCGTCTACCACGTCGCGCTCTACATCGGCGACGGCAAGTACGTCGAGGCCGCCAACCCGAGCTCGGGCGTCCGGCTCCAGACCGTCGCCAACTGGGCGCCGGACTTCGCCGGCCGGGTCTGATCCGGTAGTACCTCGGCCCCCGGGAGAGTCGTCGCTCCTCGCCCGGGGGCCGAGGCCTGCCCCGGTGCGGCCCCGCCGCGATCACCGTTCCGGACAACCATGGTCAAAGGCCCGCCCCGGCGGGCATGCTGCTGCTCTGCACCCGAGGAGGAGTCACCATGGCCCAGGTCACCGTCTCGCTCGACGCCAATCTCGCCATCGACGCGATGATGCTGTCCGGCACCAGGAACCCGCAGGACGCCGTCGAACTGATCCTCCGCGACTTCCTGGAGCGGGGCCGGCGCACCGGGGCCCGCACCGGTGACGCCGCCGACGGCCACCGGGTCACCCCGGACCGGCCCACCGCCCAGGAGGGCTGAGCGGAACGCCGAGGGGCCCCGGGAGCGGATCGCTCCCGGGGCCCTCGTGGTGTCTCCTCAGCGCGCGCGGCCGCCGGTCGAGCCGCGCATCACCAGCTCCGGCTGGAACATGAACTCCCCGCGCTGGACGGCGTTCCCGCCGACCTCCTCCAGCAGGGCGTCCACCGCCGCGGTGGCCATCGCCTCCACCGGCTGGCGCACGGTGGTCAGCGGCGGCTCGGTGAAAGCTATCAGCGGCGAGTCGTCGAAGCCGACCACCGAGACGTCCTGCGGCACCGCCAGGCCCCGCTGACGGACCGCCCGGATCGCGCCCAGCGCCATCATGTCGCTGCCGCAGACGATCGCCGTGCAGCCCTTGTCCAGCAGCGCCCCGGCCGCCGCGTGCCCGCCCTCCACACTGAACAGCGTGTGCCGGACGAGCTCCTCGGCCTCCTCCCGGGTGTGCCCGAGCACCTCCCGCAGGGCCGCCGTGAAGCCCTCGATCTTGCGCAGCACCGGCACGTACCGCCGCTGCCCGACGGCCAGCCCGATCCGCTCGTGGCCGAGTTCGGCCAGGTGCTGGACGGCCATCCACATCGCGGCCCGGTCGTCCGGCGAGATGAACGGCGCGTCGATCTTCTCGCTGTAGCCGTTGATCAGCACGAACGGCACCCCGCGCCCGGCCAGCCGGGCGTAGCGGTCGTGGTCGGCGGTGCTGTCGGCGTGCAGGCCGGAGACGAAGACGATGCCCGCCACGCCCCGGTCGACCAGCATCTCGACCAGTTCGTCCTCGGTGGAACCGCCCGGGGTCTGGGTGCAGAGCACCGGCGTGTAGCCGTGCCGGCTCAGCGCCTGCTCGATCACCTGGGCCAGCGCCGGGAAGATCGGGTTGCTCAGTTCCGGGGTGATCAGTCCGATCAGCCCGGCACTGCGCTGGCGCAGCCGGGTCGGCCGCTCGTAGCCGAGCACGTCCAGCGCCGCCAGCACGGTCTGCCGGGTGGTGGCGGAGACGTTCGCCTTGCCGTTGAGCACGCGGGAGACGGTGGCCTCGCTGACCCCCGCCTGCGCCGCGATGTCTGAGAGTCGCGCCGTAGTCACGGTCCCAGAGCCTATTGCAACCACGTCAGACCGCCCACCAGTCGGTGCTGTCCGCGGCCAGCACCGCCTCGCCGTCGACGACCCGGGGGTCGGCGCCGGCGGAGGTCAGCAGCAGCCGGCCGGGCGCCGGTATCGCGACCGGGGCGCCGGTGGTGTTGACGGTGCACACGAAGGAGCCGCGGCGGAAGGCCAGGGTGCCCTCGGGGCTCTCCAGCCACTCGACCTCCCGGCCGGCGCCGAGGTCGTCGCGGTCCCGGCGCAGGGCCAGCGCGGAGCGGTACAGCTCCAGGGTGGAGGTCGGGTCGCCGGTCTGCGCCTCGACGCTGAGCGCGGCCCACTCGGCGGGCTGCGGCAGCCAGGACGGGCCGCCGGCGTCCGGGCCGAAGCCGTACGGGGCCTCGGTGCCGGACCACGGGATCGGGACCCGGCAGCCGTCGCGGTAGCCGTCCTGGCCGGCCTGGCGGAAGAACGACGGGTCCTGGCGGACCTCGTCGGGCAGGTCGGTGACGTCCGGCAGGCCGAGCTCCTCGCCCTGGTAGACGTAGGCGGAGCCGGGCAGGGCGAGCATCAGCAGGGTCGCGGCGCGGGCGCGGCGCAGGCCGAGCGCCCGGTCGCCGGGGGTGCGGATCTGGGTGCCGAGGCCGGGCGGGTTGGCGAACCGGGTGGCGTGCCGGGTGACGTCGTGGTTGGAGAGCACCCAGGTGGTGGGGGCGTCGACCGGGCGCATCGAGTCGAGCGAGAGGTCGATCACGCCGCGCAGCTCGGCGGCGTCCCAGGAGGTACCCAGGTACTGGAAGTTGAAGGCCTGGTGCAGTTCGTCGGGGCGGACGTAGTTGGCGGTGCGCTCGACGGTCGGGGTCCAGGCCTCGGCGACGCCGATCCGCTGGCCGGGGTACTCGTCGAGGATCCTGCGCCAGCTGCGGTAGATCTCGTGCACGCCGTCCTGGTCGAAGAACGGCATGACGTCGTTGCCGAGCAGCTTGAGCTGGTCGCCGCCGCCGAGGTCGGGCAGGCCGGGGGCCTTGACCAGGCCGTGGGCGACGTCGATCCGGAAGCCGTCGACGCCCATGTCCAGCCAGAACCGCAGGATGGAGCGGAACTCGTCGGCGACGGCCGGGCTGTCCCAGTCGAAGTCGGGCTGCTCGGGGGCGAACAGGTGCAGGTACCAGTCGCCGGGGGTGCCGTCCGGGTTCTCCGAGCGGGTCCAGGCCGGGCCGCCGAAGATGGACTCCCAGTCGTTGGGCGGCAGTTCGCCGTTCTCGCCCTTGCCGGGACGGAAGTGGTAGCGCTCGCGCAGCGGGGAGCCGGGGCCCTCGCGCAGGGCGCGCTGGAACCACTCGTGCTGGTCCGAGGAGTGGTTGGGGACGAGGTCCACGATGATCCGCAGGCCCAGCGCGTGGGCGTCGCGGATCAGCGCGTCGGCGTCCAGCAGGGTGCCGAACATCGGGTCCACCGCCCGGTAGTCGGCCACGTCGTAGCCGGCGTCGGCCTGCGGGGAGGCGTAGAACGGCGACAGCCAGACGGCGTCCACGCCGAGGTCGCGCAGGTAGGGCAGACGGCTGCGGATGCCGGGCAGGTCGCCCATGCCGTCGCCGTTGGAGTCGGCGAAACTGCGCGGGTACACCTGGTAGATGACCGCGTCCCGCCACCAGCCTCTGTCCGCGCCGGCGCCGGCCTCGTGAGCGGTGGCGTCGGCGGCGGGCCGGGAGGTGTCGGCCAGGTTCTGGGTCATGGACGGTATCCCTTGGGGGTGGAGGAGGAGCGGTCAGGAGGTGCGGGCGCCGACGGTCAGGACTTCGAGGCGCCGGCGGTCAGCCCGGTCACCAGGTGGCGCTGCACCAGGTAGAAGAGGACCGAGGAGGGGATCGCGATCAGCACCGCGGTGGCGGCCATCAGGTTCCACTGGGCGTCGTGCTCGCTGACGAAGGTCTGCAGGCCGACGGCCAGCGTGTACTTGTCGGAGCTGAGCATGAAGGTGGAGGCGAAGGCGACCTCGGCCCAGGCGGTGAGGAAGGAGTAGAAGGCGGCGACCGCCAGGCCCGGGCGGGCGAGCGGCAGCACCAGCCGCCAGAAGGTGCCGAAGGGGGAGAGCCCGTCGACCCGGCCGGCCTCGTCGATCTCCACCGGGATGGTGTCGAAGTAGCCCTTCAGCAGCCAGCCGCAGTAGGGCACGGTGGTGGTCGAGTAGACCAGGATCAGGCCGAGGTAGCTGTCCAGCAGGCCGAGCCGGGACAGGATCGTGTACATCGGCACGATCAGCACCGCGATCGGGAACATCTGGGTGACCAGCAGCGACCACATCAGCGGCTTGTGGCCGGGGAAGCGCATCCGGGAGACGGCGTAGCCGGTGGAGGCGGCGATCATCACGCCGAACACGGTGGTGACGCCGGAGACCAGGAAGGCGTTGCCGAACCAGCTCGCGAAGTCGGTGTCGAACAGCACCGTGCGGTAGTTGGAGAAGGTGATCTTGTCGAGGATCGCGCCGGGGTGCAGGTAGTCGGTCTTGTCCGGGCCGAGCGAGACGTAGAGGATCCACGCCACCGGGAACAGGGCGACCAGGCTGGCCAGGATCAGCGCGCCGTGCATCAGGGTCTTGGCGAGCGGTCCGCTCTCGCCGCGGCCGCGGACCTTGGCGGGCCGGGCGGCGGGGACGGCGGCGCGGGCCGCGGTGCGGGGGGTGGGTCGGTCGGTGGTGGTGCTCATCGAGGTGCCTCCTTCGTGGTCGTGCGGTTCGCCGGGTCAGCCGTTCGCGCGCTCGTTGCGGGCGAGCCAGCGGCGGTAGAAGCCGGTGAAGACGATCAGGATGGAGAGCAGGATCACGCCGTAGGCGGCGGACTGCGCGTAGTCCCGGGGCTGCTGGCCGAAGCCGAGCCGGTAGGCCCAGGTGACCAGCAGTTGGGCGTCCGGCGCGCCGTTGGCGCCGAACAGCAGGAAGATGACGGCGAACTGGTTGAACGTCCAGATCACACCGAGCAGCACGACGGTCGAGGAGACGGTGCGCAGCCCGGGCAGGGTGACGTGGCGGAACCGCTGCCAGGCGGTGGCGCCGTCCATCTCGGCGGCCTCGTACAGCTCGGCCGGGATCGACTGGAGGCCGCCGAGCAGCGAGATCATCATGAACGGCACGCCGACCCAGGTGTTGACCAGGACGGCGGCGGCCTTCTGGGCCAGCGGGTCGTCCAGCCAGCCGGGTTCGGGCAGGTGCAGCGCGGAGAGCAGGCCGTTGACGGCGCCGCCGTCGGCGAGCATCAGCCGCCAGGAGAAGACGGTGACGAAGGTCGGCACGGCCCAGGGCAGGATGAGCAGCATCCGGTAGACGGCGCGGCCGCGGAGCTTCTGGTTGAGCAGCAGGGCGAGGCCGAGGCCGATGGTGTAGTGCAGGCCGACGCAGAGCGCGGTCCAGGAGATGGTCCAGACGAAGTGCGACCAGAAGCGGTCGTAGGAGCCGGGGCCCCAGAGGATGTCGGCGTAGTTGTCGAGGCCGACGAAGTGGTAGCTCGCCGGGATCTCGTTGACGCCGATCTTCCTGGCCGCGTTGAGGCTGTTGGCGTCGGTGAGGGTGAGCCAGAGTCCCTCGGCGAGCGGGTAGAGCACCAGGACGCCGAGGACGAGCACGACCGGCGCGATCATCGCATAGGCGTACCAGTGCTTGGCGTACGAGCGCTTGAGGCGCTCCATCAGGCCCGGACGCGGATCGCGCTGCCGGCTGCCCTGGCCGGTGGCGCCCTGCACGGCGACTGACATGTTCGACACCTTCTCGGGGGAGGTCCGCCGCCTCGCTTCGGCGACTGCTGCTACGGGTCCGGCCGCCCGGCCCGCCGGGGGTCGGCGGGCCGGACGGCGGTGGGGGACGGACTACTTGGCGAAGCCCGGGAGGAGCTTGGCGTAGTCGGTGGCGACGGTGTTCAGACCGTCCTGGGTCGAGGTGCCCTGGACGACCTTGCCGAGGTTGGTGCCCAGCGAGGCGAACAGCGAGCTGTACTCGGGCAGTTCGGGGCGCGGCTTGGCGCTCGACAGCACCGACTGGAAGCCGGCGATACCGGGGTCGGCCTTGACCTCGGGGGTGAAGGCGTCGTCGCGGGTCGGCAGGGTGGAGTTCTTCTGCGCGATGAACGCCTGGCTCTCGGCCGAGGTCATGAAGGCGGCGAACTTCTCGGCGGCGGCCTTGTGGGCCGCGTCGGCACCGGCGTAGACGGAGATGTTGTGGCCGCCGGTCGGGGCGCCGCCCTTGCCGGCCGAGCCGCCCGGGACGGGGGCGATGCCGAGGTTGGTCTTGTCGGCGAAGGCCGAGCCCTTGTAGATGTTGGTGATCTCCCAGGGGCCCTGGACGATCGCCGCGACCTTGCCGCTGTTGAAGGCGTCCATCATGTGCGCGTAGGCGTCGGTGGTGACGTCGGCCTTGGCGGTGCCGGGCGCGGTGAACAGCGACTTGTAGGTCTCGATGCCCTTGACGGCCTCGGGGCCGGCCACGGTGATCTTCTTACCCTTGGCGTCGACGGTGTCGGTCCCCTCGCCGAAGAGGAACGGCATCGCGTAGTAGCCGTCGGCGGCCTTCAGCCAGAAGCCGTCCACGCCGGCCTTGTCCTTGACCGTGGCGGCGACGGTCTTCAGCTCGTCCCAGGTGGTGGGGGCGGCGGTGATGCCGGCCTTGGCGAAGAGCTCCTTGTTGTAGAGCAGGCCGAGGGTGTCGGTGACCAGCGGCACGCCGTAGAGCTTGCCCTGGTAGCTCGCCTGCTGGATCAGGCTGGGCTGGAACTTGGCGGAGTCGGCGGCGGCCGGGGTGCCGTCCAGCGGCTCCAGGTAGCCGGCCTTGGCGAAGGCGGCGGTCCAGCCGACCTCGGAACGGAACACGTCCGGCGCGCCCTTGGCCCCCATGGCGGTCTGGAGCTTGTTCTGCGCCTGGTCGAACGGCACGTTGACGAAGTCGACCTTGACGTTCGGGTTGGCCGCCTCGAACTTCTTGACGAGCTCCTGGTAGTTCGGCGCCTCGTTGGTGGCGTTCGACGTGTCCCAGTAGGTGAGGGTGACCGGCCCGTCGGCCTTGCCGTCCGAGCTGGAGCCGCTGCTGCCACAGGCAGCCATCGAGACCGCGAGGGCCACAACGAGGGCAGAGGCCGCGATGCCACGCCGCATGAGAACTCCTTGGAGGGTGGGGGTGCCCGAAATAGTGGGAGACAGGCGCATAATGGCTGCCTTGCCTCGCGCCGACCGCACCGTTGCTGCCGCCGGGCTCGGGAAGGAAGTTAACAGCGGGGCAACAGTCGCGGAAAGCCCTTGCAGCAAGTTTCTGCAAGAAAAAGCGATCGTTACACCCACGTGTCCTTCACGTTGCCGCACGGTAGTTGACAGGCAAGGAAGTTGTGGCGCTTTGTCCGGTTCGCCCCGGTCGACAGCTGCCGCCGGGGCCACCCTCCGTGGTGAAAGGCTCTTGCAGCGCCCCCGTCAGCCGGTGTTGCCGAGCCGGAACACCGTGGTCGAACGGAACTCCTCCCCCGGCCGCAGCACGGTGCTCGGGAAGTCCGGGTGGTGCGGGGAGTCCGGGAAGTGCTGGGTCTCCAGCGCCACCCCGGAGAACGGCCCGTACGGCACCCCGCTCGCGCCGCTGACCGCGCCGCGGAAGCCGTTGGCCGTGTAGACCTGGATCCCCGGCTCGGTGGTCAGCACCTCCAGGGTCCGCCCGCTGACCGGGTCCTCCAGCCGCGCGGCCGGGGCCGGGGCGCCGTCCGCCGGGCGGGGGCGCAGCACCCAGTTGTGGTCGTAGCCGCCCGGGCCGGTCAGCTGCGGGTGCTCGTCGTGCACCGACTTGCCGATCGGCCGGGCGGTGGTGAAGTCGAACGGCGTACCGGCCACCGGCTCGATCCGCCCGTACGGGATCTGCCGCCCGTCGGCGGGGGTGTACCCGTCGGCGTCCAGGGTGAGCAGATGGCCGAGGACGTCCCCGGAGCCCTCGCCGCCCAGGTTGAAGTACGCGTGGTTGGTGAGGTTGACCACGGTCGGCGCGGCGGTCACCGCGCGGTAGCGGATCGCCAGCTCGCCGGAGGCGTCGAGGGTGTAGTCGACGGTGACGTCCAGCGCCCCCGGGAAGCCCTGGTCGCCGTCCGGGCTGTGCAGCCGCAGCCGGACGCCGTCGGGCAGCTCCTCGGCCGCCCACATCCGGTTGGCGAAGCCGTCCGGGCCGCCGTGCAGGGTGACCCCGCCGCCGGTCGGGGCGAGCGGGTGCTCCTCGCCGTCGAGGCCGACCCGGCTGTCGGCGATCCGGTTGGCGTACCGGCCGACCACGGTGCCGTAGTGCCGGGCCGGGCCGAGGATGTCGGCGATCCGGTCGCTGGAGAGCAGCACCTGGCCGGGGCGGCCGTCCCGGTCGGGGCCGACCAGGGTGTGCAGGGTGGCGCCGAGGGTGAGCACGCTCGCCTCGTACGGGCCGGCCCGAAGCGTCCACCGTTCGATCGCGGAGCCCGCCCCCGAGGGGTCCAGGGGCTCGCGCCGCACGCTGGTGGTCCGCGACCCGTTCGCCGGGGGCGTCGCCATGACCTGCTCCTCACTGGCGGGCCACGGGGTGCGCGCCCACCCTTGACCGGGGTACCGCCCGGACCCTGTACGGGCCCGGGTCGGCGTCAAGCCTAGTCAGCCGCGGGCCCGGCAGGGCGCTCATCGGGCCCGCGCGCGCCGCCCGGGCCCGGGCGGGAGGACCCGAGCGGTCGGAACCGGTCGAAACCGGTCAGCACCCCAACGGCAACCGTCAGAAACGGTCGCGCCGGTCCGACCGTTCGGGAAGCTCCGGACGCGCCCGGAGCTCCGGGAGCGCCACGGGCTCCGCCGGGTCCGAGCCGTCCCGCGGCACCGGCGCCCACGGTTCGGCCGACCGCTGCTCCGGCGCCAGCCCGAGGGCGGCGGCCAGCCCGTCGGGCCCGCTGCCCGCCTTGCGGTAGACCGCGGCCAGCCGCCGGTTGACCAGGCTCAGCGGCAGCGCCAGCCGGTCGGCGATCCGCTGCGGCGGCACACCCCGGACGGCCAGCTCGGCGACGTCCCACTCGGGCTGGCTGAGCGTCTCCCGCACGTCGCCCAGCCGGTTCGGCCGCAGGCCGTAGTTGGCCAGCTCGCGCCGGGCCCGGTCGACCAGCCCGTCCGCGGCGCAGTGCTGCGCCAGCTCGATGCCCTGGTACAGGTACTCCTGGGCGTCCTCCAGCCGGCCGACCCGGCGCAGCGCGGCCCCGAGGTCGACCAGCGCCACGGCGTGCTCGTAGCCGGCCGGCGACTGGCCGAGGTGGGCCACCGCCCGCTCCAGCAGCTCGACCGCCTGCTGGCCGTCCTCGATCTGGGCGTGCAGCCGCAGCGCCGTCCCGATCGCCGAGGCGGTGCCGAACCGCTCCGCGTCGGCGACCGAGCGGCGGGCGTACTCGCGGGCCCGCTCCGGCTCGTCCTCGGCGAGCGCGATGGCCAGGTGGGCGGCCCAGGGCGCCCAGACCGTGTTGTGCCAGCCCCGGATGTCCAGCTGGGCGCCGGCCTCGGTGAGCGCCGCGGCCGCGCCGGCGGGCCGGCCGACGGCGAGCAGCAGCTTGCCGTACAGCGAGGCGGCGTCCGGCAGCACCATCGCGGTCGCGTGGTACGGCGGGTGGAAGCCGAAGTCGAGGGCGAGCTCCCAGGCCTCCTGGCTGCGGCCGCGGGCGATCAGGGTGTCGATCAGCACGCCGACCGCGTCCCAGGCCAGCGGCAGCTTGGAGCCGATCCGCTCGGAGAGCCGCAGCGCGCGGCGCAGGAAGTCCTCGGCCTCGGCGAGCAGACCGCGCCGGAACCGGGCCAGGCCCATCAGGAAGTAGGCGAAACCCCGGTGGGCACCGGACCAGCCCGCCACCTCGAACTGGACGATGGCGTCCGAGAACAACCGCTCGGCCTGGGCGATCCGGTCGTTGTAGGTGTAGGAGAGGCCGAGCGTGGCGGGCAGCTCGAAGCCCCAGATGTTGTCGGTCCAGCCGAGCCCCTTGGGCAGCCGCCCGTTGTCCAGCACGTCGTCCGCGTGCCGCAGCACCTCGGTCGAGGGAGCGCCGCGCAGGGTGAGGTCCCAGGCCCGCAGCGCCAGCACCGCCCGGTCGGCGGCCTCGCGCCCGGTGAGGCTCTCGCACAGGGCGCCCAGCCGGGCGGAGCGGGCCGGCCCGTCCTCCTCGGACTTGCGGAAGGCGTGCCACATGAACGACGCGGCCTCCAGCCGCAGCCGGCCCGCCGGGTCCCCGAAGGTGTGCTCGGCCTCCTGCTGGCAGACCAGGGCGGCCTCGCGCAGCTCACCGCTGTGCGCCAGCACCTCGGAGAGCCGGAAGGTGGCGTCCACCCGGAGCGAGGGGCGCAGCGGTCCCTCCTCCGGGTCGAGCGCGAGCTTCAGCTGGTTGACGGTGGCGACCGGGTCGGTCAGCAGGGCCGAGCAGCCCAGCTCGTAGAGCACCTCGGCGCGGTCCTGGTCGTCCGGCGGTTCGGCGAGCGCGCGGTGCAGACAGCGCTGGGCGGCCTCGGGCGCGCCGATCAGCAGGTGTTCGGAGGCGGCCCGGCGGAGTTTGCGCACGGTGCGGTCGTCGCCCTCGCCCGCGAAGGTCTCCACCAGGTGGCGGGAGGCGGCGAGCAGGCCGAGCCCGGCGTTCTCGATCTCGGCGGCGGCCACGCCGTGCATCCCGGTCCTGGTGGCCTCGGGCATGGTGTTGTAGATCGAGCTGGCGATCAGCGGGTGGACGAATTCGAGGTTGCCGTTCGGCGTGGCGGTCAGGACGCGCTGCTTGCGCAGTTCCTTGACGGACTCGCGGGCGCCCTCGGTGGACTGGGCGGAGATCCGGGTGGCGAGGTCGGGCCGGATGTCGGTGCCGAGCATCGCGGCGGCCCAGGCGAACCGCAGGGTGGCGGCGCCGAGCCGGTCCAGCCAGGACTTGAGGGTCATCCCGGTGGCGTCGACGGCGAGTTCGCGGAGCTGGACCGAGTTCTCCTCGACCGGGTCGAGCTCCTGGTCGCGGACCTGGTCGAGCAGGGCGACGGCCTCGAACGGATTGCCGTTGACGACGTTCCAGAACTCGTAGCAGAAGGCGTCCTCGGCCCGGTCGCCCAGCTCGGCGCGGATGATGTCGGTGACGGCGACCAGCGAGAGCCGGCTCAGCTGGTGCCGGCGGGTGGCCAGGGAGGCGACGGCGCGGTGATGGTCCTGGGACTCCTGCTGCCAGTCGGCGGTGTCGTCGCGGTAGGCGAACACCAGCAGCACCGGCAGTTCGCGGGCCCGGACCGCGAACTGCGCCAGCCAGCTGAGGGATTCGAGGTCGGCCCAGTGCAGGTCGTCGACGACCATCACCAGCGGGGCGCGGCGCGGGGCGAGCTGGGTGAGGACGAAGTCCAGGCCGTCCCGGACGCCCTGCGGGTCGAGGCGGCGGGCGCCCTTCTTGGGCTGCTTGAGGCCCATGGCCGGTCCGACGACCTCCTCCCAGGTGCCCATCACCTGGCGGAACTCGCCGGGGCCGAGACTGCCGAGCACCGGCTGGAGGAGCTGGCGCAGCACGTGGTACGGCTCGTTGAACTGGCGCTCGCCGCCGCGGGCGAACAGCACGGTGGCGTTGGGGCGCAGCTTGGCGATCCGGCGGACCTCGTGCAGCAGGGTGGTCTTGCCGATGCCGGGCCGGCCGGAGAAGGTGAGGAGTTCGCCGATCTCGGTGCCGCCGGCCGCGAAGTCACGGCAGAGTTTGTCCACCGCCGCCTCGGCGGAGCGGATTTCGGCGTCGCGGTCACGCAACCTGACCCGGTTGGGGGCGCCTTCCGCCTCCCGCGCGCCGGTCGTCGCCTCCGCTCGGAATTCGCTGTCCCGCTCGGTCACCGTCGCGCCTCCACCTCGCCGTTCCCTGCCCGTGGAGCCGAGAGTAGCGCCGCCGGGGGTGCGGTGGAGCGCATTCACGCAGGCGGGGGCCGAGATCGAGGGTTCGGCGGGCTTGCCGAGGGCAATTGCCCTATATCCCTAACGTCGGATCATTGCATCGGATACTCTACGGCCCGCACGCCGAGTTGATCATGTCGTGACAATCCGTCACCACCCGGCCGTGCAACCCCAACTCCCCCACCGACAGCAGCAATACCTTAAGCGCCCCCACCCTCCGCAGCTCCGGGAGTCCGATGTCTGACGACACCTCACTTCAGATTCCGTTCCCGTACCGTCGCAGTGCCCACGGGCCGTACGCCACCGAACTGCACCGCGCCTGGCTCACCCGCCACCCGCTGCTGGCCGACCCGACCCACCCGTCGTACGCGCACTGGGAGGTCGTCGACCTCGCCGCCCTCGGCTACCCCGACGCCGGGCCGGACGAACTCGCCCTGGCCGCCGACCTGATGGGCTTCTACTTCCTCTTCGACGACCAGTTCGACGGCCCGCTCGGCCGCCGCCCCGCCGAGGTCGCCCCCATCTGCGACCGGCTGGTGGCCGTCCTGCACGGCGCCCGGCCCGACCGGGACTCCCCCGTGGAGACGGCGTTCGCCGACCTCTGGGAGCGCAGCGTCCAGGGCATGCCGGCGCGCTGGCAGGCGCGCGCCGCGTACAACTGGGAGTACTACCTGGCCAGTCACCCCGCGGAGGCGGCCGGCCGGATAAGCCCGCGTCCGCCCGACCGGGCCGGGTACCAGGTGCTGCGGCGCGGCACCGCCGCGATGGAGACCATCTTCGACATGGTCGAGCGGCTCGGCCACTTCGAGGTCCCGCCGGCCGTTCTGCACCACCCGGTGCTGCGTCAGATCCGCCAGCTCGCCGCCGACATCCCCTCGCTCACCAACGACGTCCGGTCCTTCCCGCTGGAGGCCCCGCGCGGCGACGTCAACAACCTGGTGATGATCGTCCAGCGGGAGCGGGACTGCTCGGCCGAGTCGGCCTGCGCGGTGGTGATGGCCGAGGCCCAGCTGATGGCCGAGCGCTGCCGCGAGCTGTACGAGCGGCTCCCCGACGTGTACCGGGAGCTGGGGCTGGCCCGGGTCGAGCGGATCGTCGCCCAGCGCTACGCCGACGGCCTGGTCACCTGGCTGGCCGGCTACCTGAGCTGGGAACGCCGCACCGGCCGCTACCAGGAGGCGTGAGGGGTACTCGCCCGCTCCGGCCGCTCCCCTCCGGCGACGACGACCGGGCGCCGGGGGCCGAAGCGCGGCGGCCGGAATGCGCCACCCTCCGTGGACGGGCGCCGTACGGACCGTAGCCGAACCGGCCGCCCGCCGGTTAGGGTGCTGCTCGGCGGGCGCCCCCGGAGCGGGGCACGCCCGACCCGCGTGTGTGTCCGTACCCTCCGCCGGGCCGCCCAGCACGGCCCGGCGCACCGCCCGGCCCACGCGCCGGTGCGGCGCCCCGACAGCGCGAGGAGGCACCAGAGCATGCCGGTCTACCAGCCCCCCGGACGGCCCGGATCCATCGTCGAGTACCGCCCCCGCTACGAGCACTGGATCGGCGGCCGATGGACGCCGCCGGTCCTCGGCCAGTACTTCGAGAACCCCAGCCCGGTCACCGGCGAGGTCTTCACGGAGGTCGCCCGCGGCACCGCCGAGGACATCGAGGCCGCCCTCGACGCCGCCCACGCCGCCGCCCCGGCCTGGGGCCGCACCCCGCCCGCCGAACGCGCCCTGGTCCTGCTGCGGATCGCCGACCGGATCGAGCAGAACCTCGAACGGCTCGCCGTCGCGGAGAGCTGGGAGAACGGCAAGCCGGTCCGCGAGACCCTGGGCGCCGACCTGCCGCTCGCGGTCGACCACCTGCGCTACTTCGCCGGCGCGCTGCGCGCCCAGGAGGGCGGCCTCTCCCAGCTGGACGAGGACACCGTGGCGTACCACTTCCACGAGCCGCTGGGCGTGGTCGGCCAGATCATCCCGTGGAACTTCCCGATCCTGATGGCGGTCTGGAAGTTCGCCCCGGCCCTCGCGGCGGGCAACGCGGTCGTGCTGAAGCCCGCCGAGCAGACCCCGGCCTCCGTCCTGCTGCTGGTCGAACTGATCGCCGACCTGCTGCCGCCGGGCGTGCTGAACGTGGTCAACGGCTACGGCCTGGAGGCCGGCCGGCCGCTGGCCTCCAGCGACCGGATCCGGAAGATCGCCTTCACCGGCGAGACCACCACCGGCCGGCTGATCTCGCAGTACGCGAGCGGCAACCTCATCCCGGTCTCGCTGGAGCTGGGCGGCAAGAGCCCCAACCTGTTCTTCGCCGACGTCGCCGCCGAGCGGGACGCCTTCTACGACAAGACGGTCGAGGGCTTCGCGATGTTCGCCCTCAACCAGGGCGAGGTCTGCACCTGTCCGAGCCGGGCGCTGATCGAGTCCTCGATCTACGACCGGCTGCTCGCGGACGGCCTGGAGCGGGTCCGTTCGATGCGCCAGGGCAACCCGCTGGACACCGAGACCCAGGTCGGCGCGCAGGCCAGCGACGAGCAGCTGCGCAAGGTCCTCTCCTACATCGAGATCGGCCAGGCCGAGGGCGCCAAGGTGCTGGCCGGCGGCGAGCGGGCCGACCTCGGGGGCGCGCTGGCCGGCGGCTACTACGTGACGCCGACCGTCTTCGAGGGCGTCAACGGGATGCGGATCTTCCAGGAGGAGATCTTCGGCCCCGTCGTCGCGGTGACCCGCTTCGAGGACTTCGACGACGCGATCGCGCTCGCCAACGACACCCAGTACGGCCTCGGCGCGGGCGTCTGGACCCGCGACGGCACCACCGCCCACCGGGCGGGCCGCGCCATCCAGGCGGGCCGGGTGTGGACCAATTGTTTCCATGCCTATCCGGCCCACGCGGCCTTCGGCGGCTACAAGAACTCGGGCATCGGCCGGGAGAACCACAAGGCCCTCCTGGAGCACTACCAGCAGACCAAGAACCTCCTGGTCAGCTACTCCCCGAAGGCCCTGGGCCTCTTCTGACCGACCGGCCCCACATGCCCGCGGAGCGCTGCCGACGAGGCACTGCCGACGGGGCGCTGCCGACGGGGCCGGGAACGCGGAGTGGGAAGTCGGTCCGGCCGACTTCCCACTCCGTACGCCACTCCCCGTGGCCCGGTCTCGGGGACCCCTGAGGGCAAATCACCCGTATCGGGATGTAAGCACATGAATCACCGGAAATCTCCGACGCGCCGCCGACATGCGCGGCGTGTCCCGTCCGACGCCCTAAACAGGAGTCCCCACCGCTTCGACTCCTGGGAGACCGGATGGCCATCGCCACCGCCAAACTGACCGACCCGACCGTGCGCGCCGCCGTCACCGCGATCAACGCGGGCGACCGGCAGGCCTTCGTGGACCTGCTGACCCCCGGCGCCACGATGTCCGACGACGGCTCCGACCGCGACCTCCAGGACTGGATCGACCGGGAGATCTTCACCGTGCGCGGCCACATGGAGGTCCGCTCCGAGTCCGACGGCGGCCGGGCGCTGGTCGCCGACTTCCGCAACGAGACCTGGGGCGAGATGCGCACCGCCTGGCGCTTCACCGTCGAGCACGGCCGGATCGACCGCTTCGAGACCGGCCAGGCCTGACCCCCGGAGCCCCGTCACCGGGGACGGCCGGGGCGGGTCAGACCGCCCCGAGCGACTCCCGCACCGCCCGGATCAGCGCGCGGGAGCGGACGTCCCCGGTGACCCCGGGCTGCATGCCGTTGGTGACGTAGCCGAAGCCGATCCCGAGCCCGGGATCGGCGAAGCCCAGCGAACCGCCCCGGCCGGGGTGCCCGAAGCTGGCCGGCGAGGCCATCAGCGCGGTCGGGCTGTGCCGGAAGAACCCCAGCCCGAAGGTCGAGTTGACGATCAGCACCCGGTCCGGGCCGCTCACCACCGGCCCGACCGCGCGGGCCAGCACCTCCGGGCCCAGCAGCGGCGGCAGCGTCCCGCCGCCACCGCCGTACCGGTCCGCCGCGCCGATCAGCGCCGCGTAGAACCGGGCCACCGAACGCGCGGTGCCGATCCCGCCCGCACCGGGGATCTCGGCGGCCTGCACCGCCGGGTCGTTGAGGTCCACCCCGGGGCGCACCGAGGCGAAGGCCCGCGCGGTCAGCGAGGAGGGGTCCTGGTAGGCGTCCCGGACCGACTGCTTGGGCCGCAGCCGCAGGCCGCTCGGGCCGGTCCTGGCCGACGGTGGCGCGGGCAGGTCGACCAGCCGGCCGACCCTGGGCGCGGCGCCGGACGGCAGCCCGATCCACAGGTCCAGGCCGAGCGGCCGGGCGATCTCCTCGGCGAAGTACTGGCCGACGGTCCGTCCGGAGACCCGGCGCACCACCTCGCCGACCAGCCAGCCGAAGGTGTAGGGGTGGTAGCCGTGCGCCGTCCCCGGCTCCCACGCGGGCCGCTGGGCGGCCACCGCGGCCGCCGCCCGCTCCCAGGTGAGCACGTCCTCCAGCCGCAGCGGCACGTCCAGCGCGGGCACGCCCGCCTGGTGCGACAGCAGCCAGCGCACCGGCACCCCGCCCTTGCCGGCCGCCGCGAACTCCGGCCAGTAGGAGGCGACCGGGGCGTCCAGGTCGAGCAACCCGCGCTCGGCGAGCAGCAGCGCGGTGGTCGCCGTCAGGCCCTTGGTGACCGAGCGCAGCACCTGCGCGGTGTCGGCCGTCCACGGCACCGCCGGCGCGGGCCGGCCGCCGACCTCCGGCCGGGCGTCGCCGCCCCACAGGTCGACCACCTTCCGGCCCCGCACGTACAGCGCGAACGCCGCGCCGAGCTCGCCGTGGTCCCGGAAGTTGCGGGCGAAGGCCTCCCGCACCGGCTCGAAGCCCCCGGCCGTCTCGCCCCAGATCTCCACCACCGCGCGTCGTCCCCGTCCTCGTCGGTCGTTCGTACGTCCATCGTTCGTGTGTCCGTGAATCGCCCGGAAACCCTAACCTGTCGGTCATGACCAATCCTGCCGAAGAGCTGCTGGACGTCGTCGACGAGCACGACCGGGTGATCGGGACCGAGACCCGCGGGGAGGTGTACCGGCGGGGGCTGCTGCACCGGTGCGTCTTCGTCCTGGTCCGCGACCCGGCCGGGCGGATCTTCGTCCACCGGCGGACCGACACCAAGCTGTTCGCCCCGGGCGCCCACGACATGTTCGTCGGCGGCGTGGTGGGCGCCGGCGAGACGTACGAGGAGGCCGCCGTCCGGGAGGCCGAGGAGGAGCTGGGCGTGACCGGGATCGTCCCGCGCCCGCTGTTCCGCTTCGTCTTCCGGGGCGACGGCCTCGCCTGGTGGTCCGATGTGCACGAGGCCGAGTGGGACGGTCCGGTGGACCCGCAGGAGTCCGAGGTGGCCTGGCACGCCTGGCTGACCCCGGCCGAGCTGGCCGAACGCCTGGCCCGGGACGAGTTCGTCCCGGACGGGCGCGAGGCGTACCGCCGCTACCTGGAGCACCACCGGGCCTGACCGGGCCGGACCTGGCCCGACCCGGGCCGATAGGGTGGCGCGCATGGCATCCCGCACGCCGTCTGCCCCCTCCTCCGCGCCCGCGCGCGGCGACCGTCCGGAGCGCACCGGGCGGTCCGCGCGGCCCGGCACACCGGAACCGACGGGCGAGGCGGGCGGAGCCGACGAGGCGGGCCAGGCAGGCAAGGCCGTCGGGCCGGACAAGGCGGTCGGGCCGGGCAAGGCGGGCAAGGCGGTCGGGCCGGACAAGGCCGGACGGCCGCGCCGGCGGCTGAGCGTCGACGAGCGGCGCGAGCAGCTGATCGCCGTCGCGCTGGAGCTGTTCAGCCACCGCCCGCCGGAGGAGGTGTCGATCGACGACATCGCCGCCGCCGCGGGCGCCTCCCGGCCGCTGGTCTACCACTACTTCCCGGGCAAGCAGGCGATCTACGAGGAGTCGCTGCGGCGGGCCGGCCGGGAGCTGGCCGCCCGGTTCGAGGAGCCGGCCGACGGCCCGCTGTCCGAGCGGCTGCACCGGGTGATGGGCCGCTACCTGGACTTCGTGCAGAGCCACGGCCCCGGCTTCGCCGCGCTGCTGCGCGGCGGCTCGGTGACCGCCAGCACCAACACCTCGGCGGTGATCGACGAGGTCCGGAGGGCCGCGCACGAGCAGATCCTCGGCCACCTGGCGCTGCCCTCGCCCAGCCCCGGGCTGCGGCTGACCGTCCGGGCCTGGATCGCCAACGCCGAGATCACCTCGCTGGAGTGGCTGGCCGACCGCTCGGTGCCGCTGGAGGATCTGCAGCTGCACCTGGTGCAGGAGTTCGTCGCCTCGCTCACCCTGACCGCCGCCCGGGAGCCCGCGCTCGCCGCCGAGCTGGCCGGCTTCTTCGCCGGGGAGCGGCCGGACGGCCCGACCGGCAAGCTGGTCCGCGACCTCGCGGGCCTGCTGGCCGTCCCCGGCCTGGCCGACACCCTCGCCGTGCTGGCCGTCCCACCGGCCCCGGAGGAGCCCCGGGAACGGCTCTGAGCACGGGCCGCGCCGCCGACGGCCGGTTCTGCCGTATCGGTGGCCTCTGATAGGAATGTGCACGGATCCGACGGCCCACCGGGCACCCTCGGGCCGGGATCCGCACCAGCGAACGCACAGCGAGCAGAGCGGGGGGCTCAACAGTTGACCCAGGACGGCCAGTTCAGCGCGGAGGCGACTCCCTTCGCGGCGGCGGAGCGGGTCTCCGCGACGCTCGGCAGCCTCACCGACGCGCTCTTCGACGCCCGCGCCTCGCGCCACCCCGCAGCCGTGCTGACGCGGTTGCGGACCATCGCGCACCCGGCCGCCGAAGCCCTGTTCCAGCTGCCGCTGGCGCCCAACGGGCCGGTGCACACCGCCGTCGGACGGCTCGGCACCGTGGTCACCGCCGGCACCACCCGCCCCGGCACCGGCGCCGCGCTCGCCCCGCTGGCGATCGGCGGACTGCTGGCCCGCTACGGCGCGACCGGCCCGGTCCGGGGCGCGGCGGGCGGCTCCCCGGAGGCCCTCACCGCCGGGCACTTCGACCTCCCGGTGACCGGCGAGCCCGCCGACCCCAAGCTCCGCCCCGCGTTCGCCGCGCCGCTGGCCGCCCTCGCGGCCGGGCAGCAGACCCGGCAGCCGGTCGAGCTGCCGACCGGCGCGGGCGCCGAGGTCCGGCTGGTCGTCCCGCCCGGCTTCCACGCCCTCACGGCGCCCGGCGGCCCGCCCGGGGTCTCCGCCCGGACCGTGTCCACCGGCGTCGTCGACGGCATCCCGGCCGGCCGCGGGATCGCCCCGGCCACCGGCGCGGCCGCCGCCGAGCTGACGGCCCACCTGGCCGAGACCGCCGAGGAGCTGTTCAGCGGCACCGCCCCGGCCGACCGCCGCGAGTTCGCGCTGATCGCCGCCGCCCTGGCCGATGTCGTCACCTCCTCCGGCGCCGTCTACGCGGGCGTCGCGGCGGTCCAGGTGGACGGCAGGGCGGCCGACGCGACGCTGGTCGTCTCGCTGGCCCGCCACCCGCTGCCGATCACCGGCCTGGCCACCGAACTCGCCACCGTGCGACGGCACGCCGAGGTGTGGACGGTGCTGCTGCCCGCCGGACCGGCGGCCGTGCTGGTCGAGGGCCGCAGCGTGCCCGTCCCGGGTCCGCTGGCCGCCGACGGGGTGCGGCGCTGGGCGGTCACCTCGGTGGTCGAGGCGTTCGTCCCGCTGCCGGACGGCGCCTCGGTGCTCTGCGTCCAGCTGACCACCGCCCAGCCGCAGGACTGGGAGCTGTACACGGACGTCTTCGCCGAGCTGCTGAAGTCCGTGCAGTTCGGCTGGGACGGCGTCCCCGCCGCTCCGGCCGCTCCGGCCGCCCCGGTGGCCGCCGTTCCGCCGGCCGCCACCGTGCTCCTCGTCCCGGCCGCCGAACCGGCGCCCGCCGCACCCCCGGCCGCACCCCCGGCCCCCGTCGCGGCGCCCCCGCTGCCCCCCGCGGCCCCCTCGGCCCCGGCGGCCCCGACGGCGCCTCCCGTCACCGAGGACGCCGCCACCGAACTCCCGGTGCACCTGCGCGGCACCCCGGTCCGCGTCCCCCCGGCCGACTTCAACCCCTTCGCCCCGGTCGCCGACCCGACCCCGGCGCAGCCGATCCTGATCCCCGAGGACGCGCCCGCCGCGGCCACCGCACCCAAGGGCACGCCCGTCATGGTGCCCCCGCCGGACTTCGACCCCTTCGGCATCCTCGGCACCCCCGCCGCCGCACCCGCCACCGAGAGCCCCGCCGAGACCCCGGCGCCCCTCAAGGGCACACCCGTCACGGTGCCGCCCCCGGACTTCGACCCCTTCGGCATCCTCGGCACCCCCGCCGCCGCGCCCCCCACCGCACCGCCGGCCGACGCGCCCCGGCCCGCCGCCGCCGACCCCTTCGGTACGGTGACCGCCGCCGAGCGGGCCGCCGACCCGTTCGGCACCACCGTGCCCGGCCCGCAGTCCGTCCCGCCGCCGCCGACCGCCCCGCCGAGCGTCCCGGCGCCGGAGCGCGACCCCTTCGGCTGAGTCCGCGCCGCGCCCCGGCCGACCGACCCCGACCGTCCGCGCCCCGGCCGTCGGCACCTCCGGCCCGCCCCGCGCGCGGCCGCCCGAACCCGCCCCACCAGCGGCGGGCCGGGCGGCCGCGCGCGCCGTCCGTCATGCCCACGACCACCAACTGGTACAGACCTATTGCCAGTTGCCGGTCCGCTCCCTACCCTCGGCACAGGATCCTCCGTGGCACCCCGACGGCCCGAGGACCGGTTCCGCGCCGCCCCCATGGCCCGGAGCACACACAGCTCCACGCACCTGACACCTCCCCACGGGTAACGGGGCGTCCGGGCCTGCCCCGGGACCCCAGGACAGGAGCCACATCCATGCGCAGACGTCGGATCAGCCTGCCGCTACTGGCGGCCGGGACCCTGCTCGTCCCGGTCCTCGCCGCCGCTCTCCCCGCCACCATGGCCAGCGCCGCGGCCGAGCGCGCCGCGGCCTCGGCCGCCGAGGCCGCCGCCGGGTCCCTCACCGCGGCCTTCGCCAAGGGCAGCGACTGGAGCACCGGCTACGAGGGCAGCTACACCGTCACCAACGGCTCCAGCGCCCCGGTCAACGGCTGGACCCTGGAGTTCGACCTCCCGACCGGCAACACCGTGGCCGGCCTCTGGAACGCCAGCTACACCACCTCGGCCTCCCACGTCACGGTGAAGAACCCCGGCTGGGCCGCGACCCTGCCGGTCGGCGGCACCTACAACGTCGGCTTCAACATCGCCTACTCCGGCAGCTACCAGCCGCTGAAGAACTGCAAGATCAACGGCCAGCCGTGCGACGGCAGCGGCGGCGACCAGACCGCGCCGACCGTCCCCGGCAACCTCAGGACCGGCACCGTCACCCAGACCTCGGTCGACCTGTCCTGGACCGCCAGCACCGACAACGTGGCCGTCACCGGCTACGACGTCTTCCAGGGCAGCACCAAGGTGGCCACCGCCGACGGCGCCACCACCGGTGTCACCGTGCAGGGCCTGACCGCGGGCACCGCCTACCAGTTCACCGTCCAGGCCTTCGACGCGGCGGGCAACCGCTCCGCGGCGGCCGGACCGGTGAGCGCCACCACCAGTGCCCCGGTCGAGGACCACGAGGCGCCCAGCACGCCGGGCACCCCCGCCGTGACCGGCTCGGACGCCAACTCCGTCTCGCTGAGCTGGGCCCCGAGCACCGACAACGTCGGCGTCACCGCCTACGACGTGTACAACGGCACCGCGCTGGCCGTGACCGTGACGTCCCCCGCCGCGACCGTCGGCAGCCTGGCGCCGGACACCTCGTACACCTTCACCGTCAAGGCCCGCGACGCGGCCGGCAACGTCTCGCCCGCCTCCGGCCCAGTGACCGGGAAGACCAAGCCCGGCGGCAGCAACCCGGCCGCGATGAAGATCGGCTACTTCACCCAGTGGAGCATCTACGCCCGCGGCTACAGCGTGAAGCAGCTCGACACCTCGGGCTCGGCCGGCAAGCTCACCACGCTCAACTACGCCTTCGCCAACATCCACCCGAGCACCAAGCAGTGCTTCATCACCAACAAGGCGGCCGGGCCGGACAACGACCCGAACGCGGGCGACGGCGCCGGTGACGCCTGGGCCGACTTCGGCAAGGGCTGGGACGCGGGCAACTCGGTGGCCGGGACCACCGACACCTGGGACCAGAAGCTGGCCGGCAACTTCAACCAGCTCAAGCAGCTCAAGGCCAAGTACCCCAACCTCAAGATCCAGATCTCGCTGGGCGGTTGGTCGTACAGCAAGTGGTTCTCCGACGCGGCGGCCACCGACGCCTCCCGCAAGGCGCTGGTCAGCTCCTGCATCGACATGTACATCAAGGGCAACCTGCCGGTGATCGACGGCCGCGGCGGCGCGGGCAGCGCGGCGGGCATCTTCGAGGGCATCGACCTCGACTGGGAGTGGCCGAACTCCGACGGGCACACCGGGAACATCTTCCGGCCCGCCGACAAGGCCAACTACACCCTGCTGGCCCAGGAGTTCCGCCGCCAGCTGGACGCCCTCGGCGCCACCACCGGCAAGCACTACACGCTGAGCGCCTTCCTCCCGGCCGACCCGGCGAAGGTCACCGCCGGCATCGACATCCCCGGCCTGTTCGGCGCCTTCGACTTCGCCACCATCCAGGGCTACGACTACCACGGCGGCTGGGAGATGGTCACCAACCAGCAGTCCGCGATCAAGGTCGCGGCGGGCGACCCGAACCCGCCGGCCCGGCAGTTCAGCTCCGAGGTCGCGATCGGCGCGTACGTCACCGGCGGCGCCCCGAAGAGCAAGCTCACGCTGGGCATCCCGTTCTACGGCCGAGGCTGGACCGGCGTCCCGCGCGGCACCACCAACGGCCTCTTCCAGACCGCGACGGGCCCCGGCCCGGGCACCTACGAGGCCGGCTTCGAGGACTACAAGAAGCTCAAGCAGATGGCCACCGGCGGTGGTTACACCATCTACCGGGACCCGGTCGCCGGGTACGCCTACATCTACAACGGCTCGGTGTTCTACTCCTACGACGACCCGACCGAGATCGCCCGCAAGACCGCCTGGATCAAGTCCCAGGGGCTGGCCGGCGCGATGATCTGGGCCTTCGACGGTGACACCCCGAACGGCGAGCTGATGGCCGCGGTGGACAACGGCCTCAAGTAGCCCCGTCCGTCACGCCCCGGCCCGCACCCGACGGACCACCTCCCGCACTTTGCAAAGTCCAGACTTTGCAAAGTGCGGGAGAGCGGCGGGCGGTCGAGCCCCGCTCAGCGCATGCGGTGGCCAGGTGCCCGACGTCGGGCACCTGGCCCACCCTCGCTCCGCCCCGACTCATGCACTTTGCAAAGTGCGGACTTTGCAAAGTGCGGAGGAGCGGCGAGCGGGGCGGGCCCGCTCACCGTGCGCGGCGGGCCAGGTGCACGGCATCGGGCACACCCCGAGCGACCTCGATCTCGTGGGTGACCACGTCGGAGAAGCCGGCCGCCCGCAGCTCCTCCTCGAAGGCCGTCGACGGCCGGGCGCTCCAGACCGCCAGCACCCCGCCCGGCTCCAGCCGGTGGCGCAGCACCGCCAGTCCGTCCGCGCCGTACAGCCCGGCGTTGCCGTCGGTGACGGTCCAGTCCGGCCCGTTGTCGATGTCCAGGCACAGCGCGTCGTAACGGGCGCCGTCGGCCCCGGCCAGGTACTCCAGCAGGTCGGTGTGCAGCACCTCGACCCGCTCGTCCTCCAGCGCCCCGGCCGAGAACGCGGCCAGCGGACCGTCGCGGTGCCAGTCGATGATGGCGCTCTCGCGCTCCACCACCGCGATCCGGCCCCAGCGCGGTTCGGCCGCCGCGTGCGCCAGCGAGAACCCCACCCCGAGCCCGCCGATCAGCACGGACGGCCGCGTCACCGGCGCGGTCCGGTCGAGCTCCTCCAGCGCCACCGCGATCAGCAGCCGCTCGGAGCGCCCGTCGGCGGTGTCCATCAGGAAGCAGCCGTTGGCGATGATCTCGTAGTCCCGCCCGCGACGGCGCAGCGCCACTTCCCCGAACGGACCCTCGCGCCGGTCCAGCGTGACGACGGCGGCGGTGCCGTCCCGTTCGGGCAGTGCGCTGTACATGCGGCGGGTTCCTCCGCGGAGTCGGGGGCACGGACACGCGGGTCGGCCTCCGAGGGCCGGACCACCCGCCCGACGATAACCCAGCCGGCCCCGGCGGGCGCCCGATTTACGTGGTGATCAGCACTCCGGCGTACGACACCCCCGCCACCACCAGCCAGGAGCCGAGCCCGAGCAGGGCGATCCGGCCGCCGGTGCGCACCATGGTCGGCAGGTGGACAGCGCTGCCGAGCCCGAACAGGGCGGCCGCGAGCAGCAGCTCCTGGGTGTCCCCGGCGAGTGTCAGGGCCCGCTCGGGCAGTACCCCGGTGGTGCGCAGCACGATCATGGCCAGGAACCCGGCGACGAACAGCGGCAGCAGCGGCGGCCGCTTGCCGGCGGTCGGCGCGGTGCCGGCCCGCCGGTGCGAGCGCCGGACGGCCACCGCGACCCCGGCGACCAGCGGTGCCAGCAGGACCACCCGCATCAGTTTGACCAGCACGGCTTCGCGCAGCGCTCCCGCGCCGCCGGTCTGCGCGGTGGCGACCACCTGCCCGACGTCGTGGACGCTGGCGCCGACCCAGCGCCCGAAGCCGCTGGGGTCGAGGCCGAGGGGCTGCTGGAGCAGCGGCAGGACGGCGATCGCCAGGGTCCCGCAGAGGGTGACCAGGGCGACGGAGGCGGCGACGTCCTCCTCCTCGCTGCCGGCGGCCTGGCTGACCGCGCCGATCGCCGAGGCGCCGCAGATCGAGTAGCCGGTGGCGACCAGCAGCGGCTGGTCGCCGGGCAGTCCGAGCCGCTTCCCGAGCCAGAGCGTGCCGGCGAAGGTGGCCCCGACCACGGTGAGCACCATGGCGACGGTGGCCCAGCCGAGGCCGAGCACGTCGTCGAGGCTCAGTTTGAGGCCGAGCAGCACGATGCCGATCCGCATCAGCCGCTTGCCGGCCGTCGAGAGCCCGGGCCGGGCGACGCCGCGCACCACCGGTCGCAGCCCGGGCAGGTGGGCGGCGGCGATGCCGAGCACGACGGCCGCGGTGAGCTTGGGCACGGCGGGGACGGCCTGGTGGACGGCGATCGCGGCGGCCACGCCGAGCACCGCGAGCAGCAGGCCGGGGGCGTCGCCGCCGAGCGGGGGCAGGATGCGGGTGCGGACCGGCCGGACCCGGCGGTCCCGGAGGATCAGGGCCATACGGGGCTCACCGCTGTTCGCCGGCGGGCAGCCGGTAGACGCGCCGGATGCTGGTGCCGAGCTTGGCGACGTCGGCGCCGTAGACATGGACGGAGATGGCGGTGGAGCCGCACGCGTTGCGGACGAGGTGGATGTCGCCGGGCGGGGCGAACGCGGCGACGGTGCCGGCCGGGCCGACCACGTGCTCGGTCTCCACCAGGTGGGCGGTGCGTCCGTCGGACACCAGCCGGTAGCGGGTCTCGCTCTCCTGGCCCTGGTGGACGCCGGCCACGCACCAGGAGACGTGGTCGTGGATCGGGGTCCGCTGGCCGGGCAGCCAGACCAGCGCGACGACCGAGAAGGAGCCGTCCTCCTCGGCGTGCAGGACGTGCTGGCGGTAGCGGTCCGGGTCGCCCTCGCGCTGCTCGGCGGTGAGCAGCTCGCTGTCGCCGAGGTGCGGGGCGAGGCGTTCCCCGACCAGGTAGGCGGTGAGTTCCGGCGGCAGGCCGCGGTCCACCACGGCGCGGATCTCGCCGACGAGGGCGCTCATACGCTCGGTGAGCCGGCCGCTGCCGACCGTGGCTGACGTTGTCATGGCGGTAGCGTCGCCCCGCGCGACCTATCACGTCCAAGGAGGGTTCTTTCGCCCTCCCCCAACCATTGCTTATCGATCAGCTCGGGAGTGACCGACCCCGGCCCGATCGGCGCGGTACCGGTCGGCGCGGGCTCGGCCGACCCGGGTTCGACGCCCGACCGCCCGGATCAGCACCCGACGCGGGCGGCCGCGGCCTGCCGCAGCTGGTCGAGCACCAGCGCGGTGGCGGGGATCCGCCGGTGCTCGCGGAGCACGTACGCGCTGACCTGCCGCCGCAGGTGCGGCTCCACGGCCCGGCCGGTGACCTTGCGGTGGCACATGAAGGAGAGCACCAGCGCGGGCATCAGCGCGATCCCGACCCCGGCGGCGACCAGGCTCTGAACCGCGAGGTTGTCGTCGGTGGAGAACACGATGTCGGGCGCGAAGCCCTCCTCCGCGCAGACGTGCAGCAGGTTGGCCCGGCAGCGCGGGCAGCCGGCGATCCACCGCTCGCCGTCGAGGTCGGCGAGCCGGACGGCGTGCCGGCGGCCGAGCGGGTGGCCGACCGGCAGCAGCACCGTCAGCAGGTCCTCCATCAGCGGGATCTCGTCCAGCTCCGGCGGCACCTCGGCCGGCGCGCCGGGATAACGGAAGGCCAGCGCGATGTCGCACTCGCCGCGCAGCAGCCGCTGCACGGAGTCGGGCGGCTCGGCCTCCAGCAGTTCGACCCGGACGCCCGGGTGCTCGGCGAGCAGCCGGGCCATGGTCTCGGGTATCAGGGTGGCGTTGGCGCTCGGGAAGGCGCAGACCCGGACGCGTCCGGCGCGCAGCCGGGCCAGCGCGGCCAGCTGCTGCTGGGCGGCGGAGAGGCTGCCGAGGATCTGCTCGGCGTGCCGGGAGAGCGCCTCGCCCGCCTCGGTGAGCCGCAGCCCGCGCCCGGCCCGGGTGAACAGCGGCAGGCCGACGCTGCGTTCGAGGGCCTTCATCTGCTGGGTGATGGCGGGCTGGGTGTAGCCGAGTTCGCGGGCCGCCGCCGAGTAGGAGCCGGCCCGGACGACCTCGTGGAAGGTCCGGATGTGCCGCGAGTCGAATACCGGCTCCACTGTGCCTCCGCCCGGACGCCGTGCCACTGCCCGGCAATCATAAGCAGAGTTTGGAGGTATCGAGCCGACCCCCGTTCGTACCTATGGTTCACTCCGGGAACGGACGCCCCTCGCACCCCCGGCGACCGGGCCGCGGGATCACCGCTGCGCGGTCGGCGGCAGCCCCATCGCCACCTCGGCACTGGCCACCGGCGCCCCGCCCCGCATGCTCGGCCGGCGCCGGCCCTGCCGCTCGACCCATCGCGCGAACCAGGACAGCAACAGGCACATCCCGATGTAGATCGGCGCGATCACCATCACCACCGGGATGAACGGCAGGTCGTAGTCCAGGTTGGTGGCGATCAGCTTGCCCGCGTGCAGGAACTCCTCGTAGGTGATCAGGAAGCCCAGCGAGGTGTCCTTGAGCGCCACCACCAGCTGGCTGATGATGGCCGGCAGCATCGCCCGGTTGGCCTGCGGTACCAGCACGTACGCCATGACCTGGGTCTTGCGCATGCCGAGCGCGAAGGCCGCCTCCTTCTGCCCCTTGGGCACCGCCAGCACCCCGGCCCGGAACACCTCGGCCAGCACCGAGCCGTTGTAGAGCACCAGTCCCGCCACCAGCGCCCAGAGCGGGGCGACCTTGAGCGCGACGAAGATGAAGAAGATCATCACCAGCAGCGGCATGGCCCGGAAGAACTCCACCACCAGCGTGGACAGCATCCGCACCGGCCGGTGGTCGGAGAGCCGCCCGGCGGCGAACAGCGCACCGAACGGCAGCGCGAACAGCACCGTCCAGCCGAAGGCCTTGAGGGTGTTGCCGAGCCCGCGCAGCAGCAGCTCCTGGACGCCCTTGTACTCGAAGGCCATCCACTTGGACTCGGTGAACTGCTGGGTGTGGAAGAGCATGTAGACGATCCAGCCGAGCAGCGCGGCGATCGCCAGCAGCGCGATCCCGCCGTACAGCCGGTGCCGGGCGAGCGCCTTCGGGCCCGGGATGTCGTAGAGCGCCGAGGATTCCACCGTCATCGCGCCACCGCCACTCGTCGTTCCAGCAGGTTGAACACGAGGCTGACGGCCAGGGTGATGATCAGGTAGCCGACGGCGATCCAGACGAAGGTCCAGACGATGCTGTAGCCCAGCTCGTTGATGGTCCGGTAGGTGCCGAGCAGTTCGGTGACGCTGAACGAGCCCGCGATCGCGGTGTTCTTCGCCAGCGCGATCATCACGCTGCCGATCGGGGCCACCACCGACCGGTACGCCTGCGGCAGCACCACCAGCCCCATCGTCTGGCCGAAGGTCATGCCCAGGCTGCGCGCCGCCTCGCCCTGGCCGACCGGCACGGTGTTCACGCCCGCGCGCATCGCCTCGCAGACGAAGGCCGAGGTGTAGCAGCCGAGCGCCAGCACCGCGAAGGTGAAGAACGGCAGGGTGATGTCGAAGCGCGGCAGGCCCAGCACCACGATGAAGAACAGCAGGGTGAGCGGGGTGTTGCGCAGCAGCGTCACCCAGGTGGTGCCGAACACCCGCAGCGGCTTCACCGGCGAGACCCGGAAGCTCGCGATCAGCACCCCGAGCACCAGGGCCAGCACCGCGCTCACCACGAACAGCGAGAGGGTCCCGAGGAAGCCCTCCCAGTAGGTCGACCAGTTGTCGGTCAGCGTTTTCACAGCCGGCCCCTCCCTCAGTACCGGTCGATCGGCGGCGGCGTGGGCGCGGGGATCCCGGACAGGCCGAGGGTCGCGTCGTACGCCTTCTTCCAGTCGCCGTTCTCCTCGTGGTGCGCCAGCGCGTCGTTCAGCGCGCCGCGCAGCACGGTGTCGTTCTTGGGCGTGCCGATCCCGTACGGCTCCTGGGAGAACAGCGGGCCGACCACCTTGAGCTCGTCCGGCACCTTGGCCGCGTAGCCCATCAGGATGGTGTTGTCCGTGGTGACGGCGTCCACCTGGGAGGTGATCAGGTTGTCCACGCAGGCCGAGTAGGTGTCGTAGCCGATCAGCTCCGCCTTCGGGTACTGCTTCTGGATCCGCTGGTACGGGGTCGAGCCGGCCGCCGAGCAGACCTTCTTGCCGTCCAGGTCCTGCGGCCCGTTGATGTCCTTGTTGTTCTTGCGCACCAGCAGCGACTGCCCGGCCAGGTAGTACGGCCCGGCGAAGCCGACCAGCTTCTTGCGGTTGTCGTTGATGGTGTAGGTGCCGACGTAGTAGTCGACCTGGCCGTTCTGCAGCGCGGTCTCGCGGTTGGCCGAGGCGATGGTGCGGAACTCGATCCGGTCCGGGCCGAAGCCCAGGTCGGCGCCGACCATCTTGGCGATCTCGATGTCGAAGCCGGAGTACTGGCCGGTGGCCGGGTTCTTCTGGCCGAGGTAGGGCTGGTCCTCCTTGGCGCCGACCACCAGGTGCCCCCGGGCCCGGGCGCCGTCCAGGGTCGGGGAGCCGCTGACCGGGCTCCCGGTCGCCACCTGGTAGCTGGGCAGCGCGCTGGGCTGCGGCCCCTTGGGCGGCGGGGTGCCGGGCTTGCCGCAGCCGGCCAGCAGCAGGGCCGCGGCCAGCAGGGTGACGGTCTTCTTCACGGGCCGGGCCTCAGTGCTTCAGGATCTTGGAGAGGAAGTCCCGGGCGCGCTCGCTCTCCGGTGCGTCGAAGAACTCGTCCGGCGCGCGGTCCTCGACGATCCGGCCGTCCGCCATGAAGACCACCCGGTTGGCGGCGGAGCGGGCGAAGCCCATCTCGTGGGTCACCACGACCATGGTCATGCCCTCGTGCGCCAGCAGGCGCATCACGTCCAGCACCTCGTTGATCATCTCGGGGTCCAGGGCCGAGGTCGGCTCGTCGAAGAGCAGCGCCTTCGGGTCCATCGCCAGCGCCCGGGCGATCGCCACCCGCTGCTGCTGGCCCCCGGACAGCTGGGCCGGGTACTTGTCCGCCTGGTCGGCCAGTCCGACCCGCTCCAGCAGCGCCCGGGACTTGGCGTCCGCCTCGCCCCTGGCCCGCCCGCGCACCTTGATCTGCGCCAGCGAGACGTTCTGCAGCACGGTCCGGTGCGCGAACAGGTTGAAGGACTGGAACACCATCCCGACCTCGGCCCGCAGCCGGGCCAGCCCCTTGCCCTCCTCGGGCAGCGGTCGACCGTCGATCAGGATGGTGCCGGACTCGATCGGCTCCAGCCGGTTGACGGCCCGGCAGAGCGTGGACTTCCCGGAGCCGGACGGCCCGATCACCACCACGACCTCGCCGCGACCGATCGTCAGCTCGATGTCCTGGAGCACGTGCAGCGCGCCGAAGTGCTTGTTGACCCCGCGCATCTCGATCAGCGGGGCGAAGCCGCCGGGCCCGGAACCGGGAACCGGTCCGGGCCCGGGCGGTGGCTCGGCGGTGCTCACCGTCCGCGCCGCCCCTTCAGCAGCCAGCCGAGGGCCGCGCCGGCGATCAGGGTGCCCAGCAGGGCGATCCAGAGCGGAGCGGTCACGGTGAAGACCCAGAACTGGATCTGCACCTTGTCGAGGTTGGCGAACAGGAACCACACCGCGAGGACGACGATGACGCCGATCCCGATGTACCGGGTGGGAATCCCACCGATCTCACTGCGCTTGGTGCCGGAGGCGCCGTCCGAAATCTTGGTCACCCGTGCAGTCTGCGGGCGAATGGGCGGGTTTGCCCCGCCACGCGCCCGGGAGTAACCCGCACGGGGCAACCCCTCCCCGCGCCGGGCCACCTCCCGTCACACTCCGTCATGACCCGTCATGGTCCGTCATGACCCGTCATCAGGACGGGCTCACCCCTCGTCCCGCCAGGAGCGCCACAGCGCCGCGTACGGACCACCGGCCGCCACCAGCTCCGGGTGACTGCCGTACTCGCTGATCCGCCCGTCCTCGACCACCGCGATCACGTCCGCGTCGTGCGCGGTGTGCAGCCGGTGCGCGATGGCGATCACCGTACGGCCCTCCAGCACCCGGGAGAGCGAACGCTCCAGGTGCCGGGCGGCCCGCGGGTCCAGCAGCGAGGTGGCCTCGTCCAGCACCAGGGTGTGCGGATCCGCCAGCACCAGCCTGGCCAGTGCCAGCTGCTGGGCCTGCGGCGGCGTCAGCGCGGCGCCGCCGGAGCCGACCTCGGTGTCCAGACCGGCCGACAGCGCGTCCACCCACTCCCCGGCGTCCACCGCGTCCAGCGCCCCGCGCAGCTCGGCGTCGTCCGCCCCGGGCGCGGCCAGCAGCAGGTTGTCCCGGAGCGTCCCGACGAACACGTGGTGCTCCTGGTTGACCAGCGCCACCTCGGAGCGCACCCGCTCGGCCGGCATCCGGGACAGCGCCGCCCCGCCGAGGGTCACACTGCCCCGGCCCGGGGCGTAGATCCCGGCCAGCAGCCGGCCCAGGGTGGACTTCCCGGCCCCGGACGGCCCGACCAGGGCCACCCGGCTGCCCGGGGCGACGTCCAGGCTGATGCCGTGCAGCACATCGGCGCCCTCCCGGTAGCCGAAGCGCACGTCCCGCGCCTCGACCCGCCGCCCGCTCGGCCGGACCTCGTCGTCGTTCTCCGCCACCGGCACCTCGTGCACACCGACCAGCCGGGCCAGCGAGGCCTGCCCGATCTGCAGCTCGTCGTACCACCGCAGGATCAGGTCGACCGGGGCCACCAGCGCCTGCGCGTACAGCACCCCGGTGGTCAGCTGGCCCACGGAGATCCAGCCCCGCAGCGCGAACAGCCCGCCGAGCACCAGCGGACCGAGCACCGCCAGGGTGTACACCGCGTCGATGGTCGGGAACCACGCCGAGCGCAACCAGAGGGTGTACCGCTCCCAGGCGATCCACTCCGCCAGCTTGCGGTCGGTCAGCCGGACCCGCTGCTCGCCCAGCCGCAGCGACTCCACCGTCCGGCCCGCGTCCACCGTCTCGGCCAGCACGGAGTTGACCGCCGCGTACCCGGCGGACTCGTTCCGGTAGGACTGCGGGGCGCGCCGGAAGTACCAGCGCGAGGAGGCCAGCAGCAGCGGCAGGCCGAGCAGCGAGGTCAGCGCGAGCAGCGGCGAGGTGACCACCAGCGCGCCGAGGACCAGCAGCAGCGAGACGATCGCCACCGCCAGCTCCGGCACCGCCTCGCGCACCGACTTGTCCAGCCGGTCGATGTCGGTGGTGCCGCGGGAGACCAGGTCGCCCGTGCCGGCCCGCTCCAGCACACCGGTCGGCAGCGCCACCGAGCGGACCAGGAAGTCCTCCCGGAGGTCGGCCAGCACCCGCTCGCCGAGCACGGCGCCGCGCAGCCGCGACCACCAGGTGAACGCGGACTGCACCGCCAGCGCGAGCAGGTACCAGGCCACGGCCACCGTGATGGTGGACCCGGCGGTGCCGGTGGCCAGCGACTCGACCAGCGTGCCGAGCACCCACGGCCCGACCAGCCCGGCCACGGTGGCCACCGTGTGCAGCCCGACCACCGCCGAGAACGCCCCGCGGTGGCGCCGGGCCAGCACCCGGAGGTAGCCGCGCACGGCGGCCGGGGAGCCGACCGGCAGCGTGGTGGCCGGCCCCTGCTCCTGCTGGACGGGGGGCTTCATGCGTCACTCCTCGGCTCGGACGGGATCGGACGGTTCCACCGGGACGCGGCGGCGGGGCGGGCGGCCCCGGCCGGCCCGGACGGGCGGCGCCTCATGACCGCTCCCCCACCGGCGCCGGTACCCCGGCGCCCGGCCCGACCCGCGCCGGCTCCTCCTCGCGGGTCACCACCGCCCGGTAGGCCGGCTCGCCGCGCATCAGCTCGCGGTGCGAGCCGCTCGCGGCCACCCGGCCGTCCCGGACCAGCACCACCCGGTCCGCCCGGTCGAGCAGCAGCGGGCTGGTCGCGAGGACCACCGTGGTGCGCCCCTCGCGGTTCTTCCGCAGCCCGGCGGCGATCCGGGACTCGGTGTGCGCGTCGACCGCGCTGGTCGGCTCGTCCAGCACCAGGACCGGCGGGTCGGCCAGCAGGGCCCGGGCCAGCGCCAGCCGCTGGCGCTGGCCGCCGGAGAGCGAGCGGCCCCGCTCGGTGATCTCCGCCCGCATCGCCTCGCCGCGGCCGGTCAGGCCCGCCGAGCCGTCCACCAGGGCGTCGAGCACGTCCTCCGCGCGGGCGGCGGCGAGCGCCTCGGCGGGGTCGACCCGGCCGGAGGCGGGGATGTCGAACAGCGCCGCCAGGGTGCCGGAGAGCAGCACCGGCTCCTTGTCGTGCACCAGCACCGCGGCCCGCGCCTCGGCCAGCGGCACGGTGTCGAGCTCGACGCCGCCGAGCCGGACCGAGGGCTCCGCCTGCCCGCCCTCGGCGACCGGGACGTGCCCGCCGAGCCGCTCGGCCAGCGCCCCGGCGAAGTCCGGGTCGCCGCAGACCACCGCGGTCAGCTCCCCGGCCCGGGCGGTCAGCCCGGTGACCGGGTCGTACAGGTCGGAGCGGGCCGGCTCGGCGAGAGCGTTCGCACCGGCGCCGTCGCCGTCGGTCCGGGTGAGCGAGAGCACCCGGACCGCCCGCCCGGCCGAGACCCTGGCGACGCTCCAGGCGTGCGCCGCCTCGCCGAGGATCCGCAGCGGCGCGGCCAGGAAGGCCGTGGCGCCGTAGACCGCGACCAGGGTGCCGATCGAGATCCGCCCCTCGGCCGCCTGCCGGGCGCCGTACCAGGTGATCCCGACCACGAACAGCCCGGGCAGCAGCACCTGCTGGGCCTGCATCAGGGACCAGATCCGGGCCGAGCGGACGGCGGCCGCCCGGACCTTCTGGGAGGCCGCCCGGTAGCGGTCGAGGAAGAGCTCCTCGCCGCCGATGCCGCGCAGCACCCGGAGGCCGGCCACCGTGTCGGCGGCCAGCTCGGTCGCCTTGCCGCCGAGCGCGCGCTGCTCCGTGTAGCGGCGCTCGAACGGCCCCAGCAGCGGCCAGACCGAGGCGGCGAGCACCGGCACGCCGAGCAGCACGGCCAGCCCCAGCACCGGCTCGGTGGCCAGCACCGCGGCACTCACCCCCAGCCAGACCACGATCGCCCCGCGCAGCCGGGCGACGAGCTCGACGTACCAGCCGATCTTCTCGACGTCCCCGCTGCCGACCGCGACGATCTCGCCGGTGGCGATCCGCCGGGACAGCCCGGAGCCGAGGTGGGAGGCCTGACGGGCGACCAGCTGCCGGACCTGGCAGGCGGCGTGGATCCAGTTCCAGACCGCCTGGCGGTGCAGCAGGACGGTGCCGACCGCGGAGACCGCCGCCAGCGCCAGGGCGAGCGCGCCGGCCCGCCACAGGGCGCCGGAGTCCCCGTCGACGACGGCCTGGACGCCGAGGCCGACCGGCAGCGGCAGGGCCGCCTGGCAGCCCATCTCCAGCAGCGACCAGCAGGTGGCGAGCACCTGACCGCGCCGCTGGCCGCGCTGGAGCCAGCGCAGGAATCCGAGCGGGGAGGAGAGTTCCGGACGGCCGGGGTCGGCCAGCGGGAGGGTTTTGAGCAGCATGACGCTCCGTTGGAGGCGGCGCGGGCGGAGGGCGAGGGGGGAGGCCGGTAGGGTCACGGCCGTGGGTCGGTCAGGAGGTCATGGCAGCGAGACTGCCAACCCGAATGTGATCTGCGCAACAGGTTTTCCGCCCGCCGGGCCCACCCCGTAGGCTGCTGCAAGCGCCGGTAGCGCGCGTCGGAAAATTTCTCCGGAAGCGGGGAACAAATCCGTCGCCCGCACCGGTTGCCCCCTAGGAACCGTGGACGACCAGGAGAGGGCACTCCTTCCGTGAGCAACATCCCGAGCCTCGAGCTCAACGACGGCAACCTCATCCCCCAGCTCGGCTTCGGGGTCTGGCAGGTGCCGGACGCGGAGGCCACCGCCGCCGTCCGCGCCGCGATCGAGGCGGGCTACCGCTCCATCGACACCGCCGCGATCTACGAGAACGAGACCGGCACCGGCAAGGCCGTCGGCGAGGCGCTGGCCGGCGGCATCGCCCGCGAGGACCTCTACATCACCACCAAGCTGTGGAACTCCGGCACCCGCGACTGGTCCGGCGAGCACGGCCGCGACGCGGTGCTGCGCGAGTTCGACGCCTCCCTGGAGCGGCTCGGCCTGGAGTACCTCGACCTCTACCTGATCCACTGGCCGCGCCCGATGCACGGCAGCTACGCCAATGTGTGGAAGGCCCTGGAGCAGCTGCGCGCCGACGGCCGGGTCCGCTCGGTCGGAGTCTCCAACTTCGGCACCGAGCAGCTCACCCGGCTGGCCGAGGAGTCCTCGCTCGTCCCGGTGCTGAACCAGGTCGAGCTGCACCCGTACTTCCCGCAGGAGGAGCTGCGCGCCTTCCACGCCGAGCACGGCATCGCCACCGAGGCGTGGAGCCCGCTCGGCCAGGGCAAGGACCTCCTCGGCGAGCCGGCCCTGGTCCGGATCGCCGAGAAGCACGGCCGCACCGTCGCCCAGGTGGTGCTCCGCTGGCACCTGCAGAGCGGCATCATCGCGATCCCGAAGTCGGTCACCCCCTCGCGGATCAAGGAGAACCTCGACGTCGCCGGCTTCGAGCTGGACGCCGAGGACCTCGCCGCGATCGCCGGTGTCGCCACCGGCACCCGGATCGGCCCGGACCCGCAGGGCTTCGACTGGAACTGACCGGACGGGCGGCACCGCCCGCCCCGCGCCCGTCAACGGCGAAGGCCGCCCTCCCGCATCGGGGAGGGCGGCCTTCGCCGTGTTGACCCGCGGACCGTCACCGGTCCGGGGCCGACGGCCCACGGTCGAGGACGGCCGACCGACGGGTGAGCGACGGACGACCGCGGAGCGACCGGATGGCGAATCGTTTTGCCGGACGGCCGAGGCTTCCGCCTACAGCCGCGCCGCCTTGGCGATCAGCGCGAGCGCCGCCTCGTGCTCGTGCTCCTCCAGCGGAGCCAGCAGCAACCGCTGGACCTGCGCCACGCCCGCGGAGGAGCGGTGCAGCAGGTCCTGACCCGCCGGCGAGAGCGACAGCAGGTTGCGCCGCCCGTCCGAGGGGTCGCGGCGACGCTGGACCAGGCCGCGCCGGACCAGCCGGCTGACCATCTCCGCCATCGTGGCCTTGTCCAGCGAGGCGAGCTCGCCCACCGTGCGCTGGTCGGCGCCCGGCTCCAGTTCGAGCGCGTCCAGCACCGCGTACTGCGGCGCCGTCAGCTCCGAACCGACGTGCTCCGACCAGAGCTTGGTGTGCACCTGCTGGCTCACCCTGATCAGGTAGCCGATCGCCCTCTGGGCGTCCAGCATCGGTCGCGCGTCCGTCAGGACGGCGACCTGGGCCGGCTCCAGTCTGGCTATCTTGGCCATGACACGGACAATCTCCAGCTGCTCCTCCGAGGTGAGCGGCTCGAAGAGCGTGCGCTGCACACGGACCACTCCGCCGGTGGCCTCGCGGACAGCCTGGGCGCCGCTCTGCGAGAGAGCGAGCAGCTTGCGCCGGCCGTCGGCCGGGTCTCGGCGCCGAAGCACCAGGCCGCGCCGGACCAGCCGGGCGACCATCTCGGCCATAGTGGCCTTGTCGAGCGAGGCACGCTCCCCGACGGTCCTCTGGTCGGCGCCCGGTTCGAGGGCGAGAACCAACAGGACCGCGAACTGCGGGGCCGTGAGATCGGCCCCGACATGTTCGGACCACAGTCGAGTGTGGACCTGCTGTGCAACGCGGATGAGGTGTCCGGGCGACTGCTGCAGTCGCGCGGACACGCGGGTCGTCGGGATCTCCCCCAGCACCATGTATCCGTCCCGATGTCACACCCGGTGTGTGTGGGACACCCGGGTGGGGCAGTAACGGCGAGTGGGCGTCCCGCTGTGAGGGAGGGCGCTCCAGCCGTGCAGCCGGTGGCTGCTGGCGGACACTATACAAACGGCAGGCCCTCGCTGGCAGGCAGGGGCGGATAGTAGACGCAGGTTCGGCAACATTGGCATATTTACTCGCCGTGCCGACCCGCCGGTAACCCGTTCGCAGGAGAAAGCCGACCGGTCGGTCCTTACCCTCGGTCACCTGCACCTTCGCCCTGGCCGCGCTCCCTACTCGCCGGTAGGGTATGGCCACCCGGACGGATCCGCCCGCCGGATCGGCCCGGCGGAACCCGAGAGCCCGCCGTACGGTTCCTGGGAGTTCCCTGAGTACCGCGTTCCGGAACGGAACCGCGTCCGGCCGGTCACCGGGGTGACCCCCGACCGACACCCGAGCGACATCCGCGGACCCGCTCCGACGTCCGCGGACCTCCGAGAGAGACGAGACCGAGCATGACCGAGCAGACCACGTCCCCGCGGGTCGCCGTCGTCACCGGCGCCGCCCGCGGCCTGGGCGCCGCCACCGCCGTTCGCCTGGCCGCCGACGGTTACGCCGTCGCCGTGCTCGACCTGGAGGAGTCGGCCGGCCGGGAGACCGTCGAGCGGATCACCGCCGCAGGCGGCCGGGCCCTGGCGGTCGGCGCGGACGTCTCGGACGCCGCCCAGGTGCAGGCCGCGGTCGACCGGATCGTCGCCGAGCTCGGCGCCCCGGTCGTCCTCGTGAACAACGCGGGCGTGCTGCGGGACAACCTGATCTTCAAGATGACCGAATCCGACTGGGACACGGTCATGAACGTGCACCTCCGCGGCGCGTTCCTGATGACCCGGGCGGTCCAGAAGTACATGGTCGACGCCGGTTTCGGACGGATCGTCAACCTCTCCTCCTCCTCGGCCCAGGGCAACCGGGGTCAGGCCAACTACTCGGCCGCCAAGGCCGGTCTGCAGGGCTTCACCAAGACCCTGGCCATCGAGCTCGGCAAGTTCGGCATCACCGCCAACGCGGTCGCCCCCGGCTTCATCGCCACCGACATGACGGCCGCCACCGCGGCCCGGGTGGGCATGGGCTTCGAGGAGTTCAAGGCCGCCGCCGCCACCCAGATCCCGGTGCGGCGCGTGGGCGAGCCGGAGGACGTGGCCAACACCATCTCCTTCTTCGCCGGCGAGGGCGCGGGCTTCGTCTCCGGTCAGGTGGTCTACGTGGCCGGCGGTCCCCTCGACTGACCCTCCGAACCTACGCAGGGTTACCACGGGGTGGGAACCGGCCCGGCCGGTCTCCCACTCCGTATTTTTTTGCCTGAATTTGGGAGAAGGCACACGAACGCCATACGGACATTCGATCCGAAAACGTCTCCGGAACGACCCGGAACGACCTCGGCCGATCGGAGAACACCTTTGCCGAGGAATTCCGAATGCCCCCGGTAATGCTCTCGGGCCCATTCGGGCGGTTACGGCCGGACCGTCCGCGAAGGATCTGGAAAAGCCCCCGCCCCCGAGCCTCACCCCTGCCCGAGCCCTAGCCCTCCCAGCTGCGCACCACCAGTCCGTCGCGCACCGCGAGGTTGAGCCGCCCCTCCCGGTGGTCCATCGTCATCGCCGCCCCCGGCGGCAGGACCCGCACCGAGGCCCACCCGTGCCGACGGGCCAGCTCCTCGGCCCGCTCGACCCGCAGCCCCGCGTAACCCTCCGCGTCCGTCTCCGTCATCGCCCCTCCCCGGCTCGCCCAGCAGACGTACGCTGGAATCGTAGACCGCCCGTACGAGGACCGCCGGTACGAACGGGCGGCCCAGGACGCGCGGCACACGACGCGCGGCCCCGACGGGCGGCACACGACGCGCGGCCCCGACGGGCGGCACACGACGCGCGGCCCCGACGCCGTGTGCGACGCGCGGCCCGGAACCGGGGGCCGGCCAGGACCGGGAGGTGACCGCGGATGCCCGCCACGACCCCGCGGCGGTGGCACAGCGGCACCGAACCCGCCACCGCCCGCAGCGACCTCAAGCTGCGCTACCTGCTCTCGCTGACCTTCACCCCGCTGTTCGCGCTGGCCACCGCGGGGTTCGCGGTCTGGGCCGCGAACGCCCCCGCGTTCGGCGCGCCGAGCCGGGGCACCCTCACCGGCTTCGCCGTGGCCTGCGGGATCCTCACCCTGCTCGCCGCCGTCGATCTCGTCGTCGTGGTCCGGCGCCGCCGGACCGAGCTCTGACCCCCGCTCTCCCGCGGGGTGGGAACCCGGCGACCGGCATTGCGGCGGCCCGGCCCCACCCCGCGGAACGCGTCCCCGCCCCCACCCCGCGCGACACATCCCCACGGAACACATCGCCTCGGAACGCGCCCCCACGGAACGCGCCCCCACGCGGACTCAGCGGCTGCCGACCGCCTGCTTCACCAGCGTCCGCCCGAAGTCCCACATCAGGCCGCTCCCCCGGTGCGCGTCCTCCATCACCTCGGTGAACGCCTCCACGAACCGGTCCACGTCCCGCTCGGTGATGATCAGCGGCGGAATCAGCTTGATCACCTCCAGATGGTCCCCGGACACCTGGGTGAGGATCCGGTGCCGCTGCAGCAGCGGCACCACCACCATCTGGGCGAACAGCCCCTTGCGGGCCGCCTGCAGGGCCGTCCAGCCGGTCCGCAGCTTCAGCGACCTCGGCCGCCCGAACTCGATCCCGATCATCAGCCCGCGCCCCCGCACCTCGGCGAGCAGCTCGTACCGGTCGACCAGCGCGGTCAGCCGGGCCCGGAAGTAGTCGCCCACCTTGCGGGCGTTCTCCACCACCTGCTCGTCCCGGATCACCTCCAGGGTCGCCAGACCGGCCGCCATCGCCTGCGCGTTGGAACCGAAGCTGGCCGAGTGCACCAGCACCCGGTCCATCGAGGAGTACACCTTCTCGAAGATCCAGCCCTTGCCGAGGGTCGCCCCCACCGGCACATAGCCGCCGGACAGCGCCTTGGCCGCGCACACCAGGTCCGGCAGCACGCCCTCCTCGTCCTGGTAGGCGAAGAACTCGCCGGTGCGCCCGATCCCGGTCTGCACCTCGTCGCAGATCAGCAGCGCCTTGTGCTCGTGCAGCAGGTCCTGGGCGGCCCGCAGCCAGCCGGGCGGCGGCGCCTGCACGCCCTTGCCCTGGATCGGCTCGACGATCAGCGCCGCGACGTCACCGCGCTTCAGCTCCTTGGCCAGCGCGCCGAGATCGCCGAGCGGGATCGCGGTGTCCGGCAGCAGCGGGTCGAACCCCTTGCGGAAGCCGTTCTCGCCGTTCACCGACAGGGAGCCGGTGGTCAGCCCGTGGAAGGCGTGGTCCGCGTACAGGATCCGGCGGCGGCCGGTGGCGTACCGGGCGAACTTCAGCGCCGTCTCCACCGCCTCGGTGCCGCTGTTGCCGAAGAACACCCGGTCCAGCCCGGGCGTGTACGACAGCAGCCGCTCGGCGAGCAGGCCCGGCAGCGGCGAGCAGTCGAAGCGGACCAGGTCCGGCAGGTCGAGGTCCATCACCTGCTGGACGGCCGAGCGGACCACCGGGTGGTGGCGGCCCAGCGCGAAGATGCCGAAGCCGGCCAGCATGTCGAGGTACTCGTTGCCCTCGGCGTCGTAGAAGTACTGGCCCCGGGCCCGCTCGTAGTACTTGTCGAAACCGATGGTGTGCAGCATCCGGGCCAGCTGCGGATTCAGATAGCGACTCTGCAGCTCGTACCGCTCCTTGCCCCGCTCGGCGAGCAGGGCGGCCAGGTCGAACCGGGCGTCGGCGCGGGCTTCGGTGCGGTCGTCGGGGTCAGCCGGCATGGCGCTGGTTCGCTCCTCGGTTCGGAAGGTCCCGGTTCGGAAGGTCCCGGTTCGGAAGGTCCCGCCCGGTGGACTGCCAGTCCGGACGCTCCCGGTCCGGCGCTCCACCGGCCGGAAGCAGGTGCTTGGCGAAGGCGGCGGTCTGGGCGGCGACCCCGGTGCCGGTCAGCCCGGTCTCCTCCAGGATCTCCCCGCGCGCGGCGTGCCCGAGGAACTCCTGCGGCAGGCCCAGCACCCGCACCGGAACGTCCACGTCGGCGTCCCGCAGCGCCTGGGCGATCGCCGCTCCGACGCCGCCGGCGCGGCCGTTGTCCTCGACCGTGACCACCAGCCGGTGCCGGGCGGCGAGCTCCGGCAGGGCCGGGTCGACCGGCTTGACCCAGCGCGGGTCGACCACGGTCGCGGTGAACCCCTCGGCCAGCAGCAGCCGGGCCGCGTCCAGCCCGGCGGCGGCCGTGGTGCCGACGGTGACCAGCAGGATCTCCGGCCGCTCCCCGGTGCGCAGCAGCACGTCCACGCCGCCGATCCGCTCGATCGCGGGGACGGCCGGGCCGATGGTCGCCTTGGGGAAGCGCACCACGGTCGGGGCGTCCGCGACGTCCACCGCCTCGCGCAGCTGGGCGCGCAGCTCGTCGGCGTCGCGCGGGGCGGCCAGCCGCAGCCCGGGGACGACCTGGAGGATCGACATGTCCCACATGCCGTTGTGCGAGGCGCCGTCCGGCCCGGTCACGCCGGAGCGGTCCAGCACGAAGGTGACGCCGAGCCGGTGCAGGGCGACGTCCATCAGCACCTGGTCGAAGGCCCGGTTGAGGAAGGTCGCGTAGACCGCCACCACCGGGTGCAGTCCGCCGGTGGCCAGGCCGGCCGCGCTGGTGACGGCGTGCTGCTCGGCGATGCCGACGTCGAAGGTGCGCTCCGGGTACGCCTTGGCGAACTTCGCCAGGCCCACCGGCTGGAGCATGGCGGCGGTGATCGCCACCACGTCCGGGCGTTCGGCGCCGACGGCCAGCAGCTCGTCGCCGAACACCGAGGTCCAGGAGACGCCGGTGCTGGGCGAGATCGGCAGGCAGGTGTAGGGGTCGATCGGGTTGACGGCGTGGAAGCGGTCCGCCTCGTCCTGTTCGGCGGGCCGGTAGCCCCGGCCCTTGACGGTGAGGCAGTGCACGATGACCGGGCCGCCGAAGCCGCGGGCCTTGCCGAGCGCGGACTCCAGCGCGGCGAGGTCGTGGCCGTCGATCGGGCCGAGGTACTTGAGCCCGAGGTCCTCGAACATGCCCTGCGGCGCGAAGGCGTCCTTGAAGCCCTTCTTGGCGCCGTGCAGCGCCTCGAAGATCGGCTGGCCGACCACCGGGGTGCGCTGCAGGGTGCCCTTGCCCCAGGACAGGAAGCGCTCGTAGCCCTGGGTGGTGCGCAGGGTGGCGAGGTGGTTGGCGAGGCCGCCGATGGTGCGGGCGTAGGAGCGCTCGTTGTCGTTGACGACGATGACCAGCGGCCGGTCCTTGGCGGCGGCGATGTTGTTGAGCGCCTCCCAGGCGAGGCCGCCGGTGAGCGCGCCGTCGCCGATCACCGCGACGGTGTGCCGGTCGTGCTGGCCGAGCAGCTGGGCGGCCTTGGCCAGGCCGTCGGCGTAGGAGAGCGCGGTGGAGGCGTGCGAGTTCTCGACCAGGTCGTGCTCGGACTCGGCGCGCGAGGGGTAGCCGGACAGGCCGCCCTTGGTCCGCAGCCCGGAGAAGTCCTGCCGACCGGTGAGCAGCTTGTGCACGTAGCTCTGGTGGCCGGTGTCCCAGACGATCCGGTCGTGCGGGGAGTCGAAGGCCCGGTGCAGGGCGATGGTCAGCTCGACCACGCCGAGGTTGGGTCCGAGATGGCCGCCGGTCCGGGTGACGGCGTCGATCAGGAACTCCCGGATCTCGTCGGCGAGCCGGGGCAGCTCGGTCGCCGGGAGGGCTCTCAGGTCCGCCGGGGATGTGACGCTGGAGAGCAGTGACATGGCTTTCACCTCACGACTCGGAGCGGTGCGGTGGTGCCCCCGGGGTCGGGCCTCGGCCTCGCGGGGTGGGGTCCGGCCCGGGTTCGGGCCCGGGCCGGACGGGGCGGACGGCCGGTGGGCCGTCCGCCGACGGGTGCGGTCAGCGGCCCCGGTTGGAGCCGACGGTGTCGGTGAGCGCCCGCAGGGACTCCTTGAGGGAGCCCATGGTGGCGAGGACGGCGGTCGGCTCGTAGCCGCAGTGCGCCATGCAGTTGGAGCAGCGGGCGTCCTTGCCGCGTCCGTACTTGTCCCAGTCGGTCTTCTCGATCAGCTCGCGGTAGGTCGGCACGTAGCCGTCGGCCATCAGGTAGCAGGGCCGCTGCCAGCCGAAGAGCGAGTAGTTGGGGATGCCCCAGGCGGTGCACTCGAAGTCGACCTTGCCCTCCAGGAAGTCCAGGAAGAGCGGGCTGTGGTTGAGGCGCCAGCGCCGCCGGTTGCCGCCGGCGAAGGTCTTGCGGAAGAGCTCGCGGGTCTGTTCGACGCCGAGGAAGTGCTCCTGGTCGGGTGCCTTCTCGTAGGCGAAGGCCGGGGAGATCATCATCTCGTCGACCTGGAGGTCGTCGTTGAGGTAGTCGAGGACGTCGATGATGGTCTGCGGGGTGTCGGTGTTGAAGAAGGTCGAGTTGGTGGTCACCCGGAAGCCGCGCCGCTTGGCCTCCTTGATCGCCTCCACCGCCTCGTCGAAGGTGCCCTCCTTGGCCACCGAGGCGTCGTGCCGCTCGCGCAGCCCGTCGATGTGCACGGTGAAGGTGAAGTAGGGCGAGGGCGTGAACTTGTCCAGCTTCTTGCGCATCAGCAGCGCGTTGGTGCAGAGGAACACGTACTTGCGGCGTTCCACCAGCTGCCGGACGATCTCGTCGATCTGCGGGTGCATCAGCGGCTCGCCGCCCGCGATCGAGACCATCGGGGCGCCCGACTCCAGGACCGCGCCGACCGCCTGGGCGACCGGCATCCGCTGCTTCAGCACCCCGGCCGGGTGCTGGATCTTGCCGCACCCCTCGCAGGCCAGGTTGCAGGCGAAGAGCGGTTCCAGTTCGACGATCAGCGGGAACTTGTCGCGTCGCTTGAGCTTCTGCTGCATGAGGTAGGTGCCGACCCGCACGGTCTGGCGCAACGGCATGGCCATGGCTAGCTCGCCTCCTGGGGGAGCGTCGAGGATGTGGGGTGGTCGAGGGTGGCGGGCGAGGGCCGGTCCCGGCCCGCCCGGTCGTTCCGCAGGTGCCAGTCGACCAGGGCGGGCACCGTCGCGCGCAGCGTCCGCCAGGCGCGGACGCCGGCCGGTAGGGTCCCCGGGCGCAGCAGTTCCCGCTCGGGGGTGTCGACGACGACCCGCAGCACGGCCGCGGGCAGGCCGGGCCGCAGCTCGCTGAGGGCCGCCAGCACGGCGGCGGCCTCCATGTCGACGGCGAGCGCGCCCTGCAGGTGCAGGGCGCGCCGTTCCAGGCCGCGCACCACGTGGTCGGCGGTGTGGTGCACGCCTGTGTGCGCGGTCAGGCCGCGCGCGGCCAGGGCCCGGGCGAGTCCGGGCCCCGAGCCGACGGCGAAGTGGTTGCCCTCGGCGTCACGGACCCCGTCCGCGACGATCACGTCGCCGGGTGTGATGCCCGGCGCGACGGAGGCGCCGAAGCCGGCCACCACGAGCGCCCCGTAGCCGCCGGGGGCGGCGGTCAGCAGCCGTCTGACGGTGAGCGAGGCCCGACGCCGGCCGACGCCGGTCCGCACCACGACGGGCGGGCCGCCGGCCGCGCCGCGCCAGTCCCCGCCGCGCAGGGCCCACACCTCGGGGCCGAGCGCGCAGAGGACCAGCAGCGGGGCAGCGCTCACCGGGACGCCCCGATCGGCGCCGTGCCGGTGACCGGCCGCCCGGCCGCGGGGCCGCCGTGCAGGTAGCGGCCGAGCGCGGTGACCGGGAACACCAGCCGGTAGAGGTGGTAGTTGATGGAGAAGTCCCACGGGAAGCCGGTGCCGGTGAACTGGGGCTCGTCCCAGGTGCCCTCGGGCAGCTGGGTGCGCACCAGCCAGTCGACGCCGCGCTCGACGGCGGGGTTGGCCCGGCCGTCCGGCCCCTCCCCGGCCGCGAGCAGCGCCATCAGCGCCCAGGCGGTCTGCGAGGCGGTGGTGTCGCCGCGCCCGGCCCAGCGGGCCGGGTCCTCGTAGGAGCGCATGTCCTCGCCCCAGCCGCCGTCGGTGTTCTGGCGGTCCTCCAGCCAGCGGACGGCGCGGCGGATCGCCGGGTGCTCGGCGGGCACTCCGGCGGCGACCAGGGCGGGGAGCACCGAGCCGGTGCCGTAGATGTAGTTGGTGCCCCAGCGGCCGAACCAGGAGCCGTCCGCCTCCTGGTTGCGCAGCAGCCACTCGACGCCGCGCCGGGTGCGCGGGTCGCGGGCCTTGCCGACCTCGGCCAGCATCTCCACGACGTGGGCGGTGACGTCCGCCGACGGCGGGTCGACGACCTCGCCGAAGTCGCAGAACGGCAGCTTGTTCGCCAGGGTGCTGGTGTTGTCGACGTCGAAGGCGCCCCAGGCGCCGTTCTTGGACTGCATGCCGAGGTTCCACCGCACGCCCCGGTCGACGGAGCCGGCCACCTTGGCCGGGTCCGGGTGGGAGACCCGGCACAGCGCGAGCACCACCTCGGCGGTGTCGTCGATGTCGGGGTAGGTGTCGTTCTCGAACTCGAACGCCCAGCCGCCGGGGGCGAGCGAGGGCCGCTGGACGGACCAGTCGCCGCGCTTGGTGATCTCCTCGCCGATCATCCAGTCGACGGCCGAGACCAGCGCGGGGTGGTCGGCGGGGAGTCCGGCGTCGACCAGGGCGACGGTGGCCAGGCAGGTGTCCCAGACCGGGGACTGGCAGGCCTCCATCCAGCGCCGGCCGTCCGGGGTGTGCACGGTGAAGCGGTCGAAGGAGGCGAGCCCGGCCCGCATCACCGGGTGGTCCAGCTCGTAGCCCTCCAGGTGCAGGGCGATCAGCGAGTAGACGGCGGGCGGCTGGATGCCGCCCCAGCAGCCGTCGGCCTCCTGGCGTTCGACGATCCAGCGGCAGGCCTGGGAGACGGCGAGCCGGCGCAGCGGGCGCAGGGCGCGGTGGTGGTAGGCGTGCAGGGCCTTGTCCAGGCGTTCGAACAGGCCGTCCCAGCTGGTGGCCGGGGCGAGCGGCCGGACGGGGAAGGGGTCGTCCGGGTCGGTGTGCAGCTCGGTGAGCGCGAAGGGCGCCGGGCGTACCGGCCGGTGCGCGGAGACGACGGTCAGCGGGACGATGGTCTGCCGGGCCCAGCAGCCGAAGGCGTAGATGTTGAGGGGCAGCCACCTCGGCAGGAACATGATCTCCGGTGGCATCTCCGGCAACCGTTCCCAGGGCCACCAGCCGAACAGCGCGAGCCAGATCCGGGTGAACACCCGGGCGGCGGCGATCCCGCCGGCGGAGCGGATCCAGCGCGCGGCGGCCGTCATGTGCGGGGCGCCCGGATCGTCGCCCGCGAGCTTGAGGGCGACGTACGCCTCGACGGTGGTGGACAGCTCGGCCGGTCCGCCGTGGAAGGTGGACCAGGTGCCGTCCTCGCGCTGGTGGGAGCGGATCCATTCGGCGGTGGCCTTGGTCTGCTCCTCGGTCCGGATCCCGAGGAACTGCCGGAGCAGTAAGTCCTCGGCGTCCATGGTGACGTTGGTCTCCAGATCGCCCTTCCACCACCCCTCGGAACTCTGCAGGGAGAGCAGGTGGGTGGTGGCGCGGGCCAGTGCCTCCTCGGCGGAGGCGGCCCCGTTCTGCGCTTGCTCGGTCCGGTCGGCCGACGCGGCGGCGGCCCCCTCGGGCTGCCACTCCCCGGCGCCCAGCAGCGCCGGGGCGAGGCCGCCCACCGCGACCGGCTCGGGATCGTACTCAGGGTCGAGCCGGCCGTCCGCGGTTGCTGTCAACGTAACGTCACCTCTCTCGTACCACCACGAATTCGGCGAGTGCGACGAAGTGCTCGCGCACCACATCGGGCATGGGCACCTCGTCCAGAGCGGCGAGGGCAGTCGTGTGCTGGCGGCGGGCCTCCTCCCGGGTCCAGGCGCGGCCGCCGGCCTGCTCGATCAGCAGGGCGCGGGCGGCCAGTTCGGTCTCGCTCTCCTCGCCGCGCCCCTTGGGGTCGGCGAGCTGTTCGGCCAGTTCGCGGGAGGCGGGACCGCCCTCGGCGAGCGCGGCGGCGACCGGCAGGGACTTCTTGCGCTGGCGCAGGTCGCCCCAGTGCGGCTTCCCGGTGACCTCGGTGGCGCCCCAGATGCCGAGCAGGTCGTCCACGGCCTGGAAGGCCAGGCCCAGGTGGTCGCCGAAGCGCTGGAGCGAGGCCGAGACCCGGTCGTCGGCCCCGGCCAGGACGGCGCCGAGCGCGGCGCCGGCGGAGAGCAGGGCGGCGGTCTTGCCGCCCTCCATCTCCAGGCACTCGGCGACGGTGACGGTGTCCCGCTGCTCGAAGGCGACGTCCATCGCCTGCCCGTCGATCAGCCGGCGGCTGGCGGTGTTGAGCAGCCGGACGGCACGCGCGGCGTCGGTGGGGCTCGCGCCGCCCGCGGTCGCGGCGTCGAGCAGCACCTCCGTACCGAGCGTGGCCAGGGCGTCACCGACCAGGATCGCCTGGGCCGGGCCGAAGACCGTCCAGGCGGTGGCCCGGTGGCGCCGGGTCTCGTCACCGTCCATCAGATCATCATGGAGCAGGGAGAAGTTGTGCACCAGTTCAACAGCGACCCCACCGGGCACCCCGGCTTCCGCCGGGGCACCGGCGGCCTGGGCCGAGAGCAGCGCCAGGGTGGGGCGCACGGCCTTGCCGCCGTCCCCCGCGACCGGCGTGCCGTCCCGGTCGATCCAGCCGAAGTGGTACGCCGCGACGGTGTCCATCGGTGCGGCCAGCCGGGCGACGGCGGCCCTCAGCGGCGGGGTGCAGAGCGCGCGGGTGCGATTGAGCAGTTCCGGCACCGAGACCGGTCCGGCGTGTGCCGTGCCTCCGCCGACGGTGCCGGTGCGTGACTCCACGTACGTTCCCTCTCCCTGGTGGTGCCTGGCCGCGTGGGACGGCCCGAGGCTGGCGGTGGTGGTGCGGCCGGGCTCGGCGCGGCCGGTGGCGGTGGTGGTGCCGCCGGGGCCGAGCGGGTGGGCACCCGCTCTGGCGGGATCGCCGAGGTCCCCGGCGAGCGCGGTGCCGGTCACCTCGGCCACCTCCCGTCGCCGCGGTCGGCCGGCCGGGGCCGGCCGTCGGCGGCCGGTACCGCGTCGGCGGCGGCGTGGCCGCTGCGCACGGCCCCCTCCATGGTCGCGGGCCAGCCGGTGGCCGTCCACGCGCCGGCCAGCAGCAGGCCGGGGACGGCGGTGCGCGGGCCGGGGCGCAGCGCGGCGGTGCCCGGGGCCGGGTCGAAGGTGGCGGTGCGCTCGCGGGTGACGAAGAAGTCCAGTACCTCGGCCCCGCCGGCGGCGGGCAGCAGCCGGGCGAGCTCCGGCAGGTAGCGGCGGCGCAGCTCGGCGACCGGCAGGTCGATCTCGTCGTCCACGGCGGACTGCGAGAGCGCCAGGTACTGGGCGTCGGGGTGGGCCGCGCCGAGCGAGGTGCCGGCCAGCCCGGAGTGCGCGGTGCGGTCGAAGACCCACTGCACGGGCGAGCCGAGCGCGGCGAAGAACGGCCGGCGCAGCACCTTGCGGTCGTAGACCACGTGGACGTTGAGGATCGGCGAGGTGCCGAAGCCGGCGAGCCGGTCCTGGTGGGCCACCGCGTCGGGCGGCAGCAGTTCCAGCGCGGTGTCCTGGGCGCCGGCCAGGACCACCGTCTCGGCGGTGAGCGGCTCGCCGCCGCCCTCCAGTCGGACGGTGTGCTGGGGGACGGCGGGCTTGAGCTCGGTCACCCGGGCGCGCAGCAGCACCTTCACGCCCGCGCGCTCCAGCTCGGCGAGCGCCCGGTCGTGGTGGATGGTGCCGAGCGGGACGGCGGCCATGCCGATGTCGGAGGCCCCGGGGTCGGAGAGCAGGCCGGTCTTGAACACCATCGCGGCCAGTGCCAGCGACACCCGGTCGGCCCTGGCGTTCAGGGTGGCCACGCCGACGAGGTCCCACAGCGCGGCGACGGTCCGCTCGTTCTGGCCCTGCCGGCGCAGCCAGTCGCCGAAGGAGACGGCGTCCAGGGCCGGGTCGGCGAGGTCCAGGCGCTGCAGCGCGAGCGCGCCGCGGACCACCCGGGCCCGGTCGGCCGGGCCCAGGTGCGGGTAGCGGGCCAGGCTGCCGGCGAGGTGCAGCGGCACCGGCAGCGCGGCGCGTCCGAGCCGGCCCAGGGTGCGGACCGGCGCGTCGGCGGGCCCGGAGACGCCCAGGACGGGCACGTCCAGCCGCTCCTGGAGGTGGACCAGCCGGTTGGCGCCGAGGCGCTCCAGCAGGCCCCGGTAGGAGGTGCAGCAGCGCAGGTAGACGTGCTGGCCGTTGTCGACGGTCAGCTCGCCGCGGCGGAAGGAGAAGGCCAGTCCGCCGAGGCGGGGCCGGCCCTCGGCGAGGGTGACCCGGTGGCCAGCCTCCGCCAGCCGGAGCGCGGCGGTGATGCCCGCGAGGCCGCCGCCGACCACGACTGCGGCCGGGCGCGCGGCGTCGGCTCGCCCGGTCATCCGACCTCCCCCTCGCGTCCGGCGCCCGGTCCGGTCGTGACCGGAGCGCCCTTGGTCAGTGCCGTCGGGTCCGCGGTCAGTGCGGCCGGGCCCGACCCAACGGTCAACAGGGCTCTACCCATAAGTGATTCCCCGCTGACACAGCGTGACAGAACTGTGGCAAGAATCAAGAACGCCCCCCGGCGAGCCCGGAAAGCGCCACGTACGCCTTCTCCCAGCCCGGCAGCGAGACCCGGCCGCGCAGCACCGACTCCGGGTCGGCGGCGATCCGGCCGAGCAGCCGGTGGTAGATGCCCGCCATGGCGGCGGTGCAGGCCCGGCTGCGGCGGTCGAGCATCGGGAGCAGCCGCAGGCCCTCCTCGAAGGCCGCCTGGGCGCGGGCCGCCTCGAAGGAGACCAGCCCGGCGAAGTCGGCCCCGACCGGGGGCCTGGGGCGGGCGAAGCCCTCCTGGCAGCCGAACCGGACGAGGTCCTCCATCGGCAGGTAGGTGCGGCCGTTGAGGGCGTCCTCGCGCAGGTCGCGCAGGATGTTGGTGAGCTGGAGCGCCAGCCCGAGGGTGTCGGCGTACCGGGCACCGCGCTCGGGGTCGTCGCAGCCGTAGACGCCGAGCGACAGCCGGCCGATGGCTCCGGCGACGCACCGGCAGTAGACCTTGAGCTCCTCGTAGGTCTGGTACTCGGCGCCCTTGAGGTCCATCTCGACGCCGTCGATCAGCTCGTCGAAGCCGCCGAGGTCGATCGGGAAGCGCCGGGCGCTGTCCGCGAGCGCGACCTTGATCGGGTCGGTGTCGTCCTCCGCGACGGAGCCGGCCCGGATCTCGTCGAGCAGTTCGCGGGTGCGCAGCAGCGCCTCCGCCTTGCGGTCGGCCGGGAGCTCGCCGTCGCCGATGTCGTCCACCCGGCGCGCCAGCGCGTACAGGGCCGACATGGCCAGCCGCTTCGGCTCGGGCAGCAGCCTGATGCCGTAGCTGAAGTTGCGGGCCTGCAGTCCGGTCACTGCCTCGCAGTACCGGTAGGCCGCCATGACCGGAGCCGACGCCAGTGGTGATGCCGCCACGCGGGCGTTCACCTTCCCTTCGCGAAGATGGCCGCCGCCTTCGCTGCGAGGCGGCGCTTGTCCGGCTTCGCCTGCTGGGCGAGCACGTCGTACCCGGCGCCCTCGACGGCCGCCAGGGCCGCGTACCCGCCCGCGGTGAATCCCGCGAGGAGCAGTCGAAGCCTCCCCCGAACCGTACCTACCAATGGCGCACCTCGGTCGAGCAGGGTGCGGGCACGGTCGGCCTCGAAGCGGATCAGCTCGCGGACCGGCGCCCCGGCGCTCGGCGCGGCGAGGTCGGCCTCGGTGACGCCGAAGCGTTCGAGGTCCTCGGCCGGCAGGTAGATCCGGCCCCGGGCGAGGTCCTCGGCGACGTCCTGGAGGTGCTCGACGATCTGCAGGGCCCGGCAGATGTCGTCGGACATCGCGATCCGCTCGGGGGTGGCGACGCCGGCGAGGGCCAGGACCAGGCGGCCGACCGGGTCGGCGGACAGCGTGCAGTAGGCGATGAGCTCGTCGTAGTCCCGGTAGCGGGTGGTGGTCTGGTCGACCCGGTTGGCCTCGATCAGCCGGCGGAACGGCTCCGGGGTGAGCCCGTGCCGGTCGACCAGGGGGACCAGCGGGCGCAGCAGCGGGTGCCGGGGGGCCTCGCCGCGGGCGGGGTCGAGAGCGGTCTCGAAGACCCGGTCGAGGTCGTGCTCGAGGCCGTCCAGCAGGGCGAGCCGGAACGCCGTCTCCGCCGGGGAGGGCCGGTCGGGGGCGGGCGGGCCGGACTGGGCCGAAGGGGTGAGTCCGGGGGTCTCCGAGGGCCCGGACGGCTCCGGCCGCGCGGGGACGCCGAGCAGTGCGGCGGTGCCGGCCGGGTCGGCGAGGTCGCCGTCGCCGGCGTCGTCCACCAGCCGGCAGAAGCCGTAGACCGCCATGAGGTCGTCGCGCCACGCGGCGGGCAGGAAGAACGGGGCGACCGGGAAGTTCTCCGCGCTCGCCTTCGCCAGGGTCGCCGCCCCCCCGGGGCCGGGTTCCGGGCGGCCGCCTCCGGGCGGGGACTCACTACTGGGCTGGGCCGAAGCCGACACTGCTGTCACTCCCCCGTTCTACACCGCTCAGGTGATCGGCCCGAGTCGGACACGCGTCCGATCACGGGCGTCACGTCCGGCACACCACCCCCGCGCCCACAGCCTGACACCGACGCCCGCGCGGGAGAAGAGCGCCTCACCCGGCGCACGGGGCGCTCACCCGGGCGGGGGCGGGCCACCCGGGGCACGACGGGGCCGGGCGGGGGCGCACGAACGGCGGGGGCCGGCCCCGGGTCTCCCCCGGGGCCGGCCCCCTTCACACGGGCCGGGTGCGGTGCCGGACGGCCCCTACGGGCGCTCGCCGCGCTCGTAGGCGCGGACGACGTCCTCGGTCGCACCGTCCATGATCAGCTCGCCGGCCTCGATCCAGATGGTCCGCTCGCAGGTCTCGCGGATCGACGCGTTGTCGTGGCTGACCAGGAAGACCGTACCGGCCTCCGCGCGCAGCTCCTCGATCCGCTTCTTGCTGCGGGCCTGGAAGGCCTGGTCACCGGTGGCCAGCGCCTCGTCGATGAGCAGCACGTCGTGGGTCTTCGCGGCGGCGATCGCGAACCGCAGCCGGGCGCCCATGCCGGAGGAGTAGGTGCGCATCGGCAGCGAGATGAAGTCGCCCTTCTCGTTGATGCCCGAGAACTCGACGATCTCCTGGTAGCGGCTGCGCACCTCGGCCGGCGACATGCCCATGGCGAGGCAGCCGAGGACGACGTTGCGCTCACCGGTCAGCTCGTTCATCAGCGCGGCGTTGACACCGAGCAGCGAGGGCTGGCCGTTGGTGTAGATGCCGCCCTTCTCGGTCGGCAGCAGACCGGCGATGGCCGCCAGCATGGTGGACTTGCCGGAGCCGTTGGAGCCGATCAGACCGATCGCCTCACCCTTGTACGCGGTGAAGCTGACGCCCTTCACCGCGTGCACCTCGCGGACGCCGGACGCCCGCTTGCGGCTGATGATCCGGCTCAGCGCGGAGGTGGCGCTGCCCTTGCCGGAGCCGGCCCCGTGCACCCGGTAGACGATGTGCACGTCGTCGACCACGACCGTGGGGTCGCGAGCCACGTCGGCGTCGAACACCTTGCGGCGGGGAGGAAGCGCGTCCTCCAGGTCCTTGCGCAGGTCGGCCCCTCGAACGTCGGTGTCAGCCACGGCCGTACTCCTCCTCAGCCTTCCAGAAGAAGACGTATCCGACGACGAACATACCGACTGCCCAGGCGATCGCGTACTTCCACTGGTGCGGCGGGAAGTCCTGGTGCGCCGGAAGGTGCTTGTTGTAGATGACCGGGGCGAAGGCGTGCCGGACCAGGTCCATGTAGACCGAGGCCGGGTTGAGCTGCATCACCTTCTGCCAGAACTCCGGCCAGGTGCTGATCTTGTCCTGGATGCTGAACATGACGCCGGACAGGAACATCCAGGCCCGCATCGCGAACGGGATCAGCTGGGAGATGTCGCTGGTCTTGGAACCGATCCGGGCCATCATCAGGGCCACACCGGTGTTGAACGCCGACTGCAGGAGCAGGGCCGGGAGCACGAGGACCCAGGTGCGACCCATCTCGATGCCGCTCGCCAGCACGACGCCGACCAGCACGACCATCGAGATCATCAGCTGCTGGAGCTGGATCACGGTGAAGGCGATCGGCAGCGAGGCACGGGGGAAGTGCAGCGCCCGGATCAGGCCGAGGTTGTCCGCGATCGCCCGGGTGCCCGACTGCACCGCGTTCTGCGTGAACTGGAAGACGAAGACACCGATGCAGAGCCAGGCGGTGTACGTCCCCTCGGGGAAGTTGTCCTTGCTCTTCAGGATCACACCGAAGACCAGGTAGAACACCGCGCAGTTCAGCAGCGGGGTCACGACCTGCCAGAGCTGACCGAGCTTGGCGTCGGTGTACTGGGCCACCAGGCGGGCGGTGGCGAAGGCCCAGATGAAGTGACGCCGGGCCCAGAGCTGCTTGGAGTAGGCGACCAGGCCGGGCCTTCTGCCGCTCACCGTCAGGCCGTACTTGTCGGCAAGCTGCTTGGAGGTCAGGCCCGCGTCCGCCCCCCTCGGGGCTGAGAGGCTGACGGGTTCACTCACTGTCGACACATTCATCCTTCACGCGGGATCGTCGGGGCGGGCCGGTCGACGGGGGTCCGCCGGCCTTGCGCCGATGGGGATCCACTCGGATCTCGGGGGGAGTGCGGCCGGTGTGTGGTCACCGGCCCGACGACCGACCTGCCGTCCGGTCACCGCAAGTCACCGGACGGTCGCCGGACGGATCAGATGACCGGCGGTCGGCCCAGCCTGGTCAGTCGCCAAACGGTACGCCATCGCATGGGCCGCCGCGTACCGCAGGGTTCGCGCCAGCCCGCCCGGAACCCGCCCCACCAGGCCTTGAACGCCTCGGGGGAGGGTCGGCGGGCCAGCGTGAGCAGGAACCAGGTTCCCAGGTATAGAGGTACAAGGAGGGCCGGAAGGTTCCGTCGGGCGAGCCAGACTCTGTTCCGGGCCACGTTGTGGAAGTACGAGGCGTGCCGGGCGGGCGAGGTGGTGGGGTGGTGCAGCACCACGTCGGCCCGGTAGTCGATGGCCCAGCCCGCGTCCAGCGCGCGCCAGGCGAGATCGGTCTCCTCGTGGGCGTAGAAGAACTCGCCGGGCAGCTGGCCGGCGTTCTCGAACACCGCGCAGCGCACCGCGCTCGCCCCGCCGAGGAAGGTGGTCACCCGGGAGGAGCGCAGCGGGTCACTGGCGCGCAGCCGGGGCACGTGCCGGCGCTGGGTGACGCCGGTCTCCGGGTCGGCGATCCGGAAGCTCACGATGCCGAGCTCGGGGTCGGCCGTGAAGGCCTCGCGCAGCAGCCGGGCCGAGTCGGTGCCGGGCAGCCGGCCGTCGTCGTCCAGGAACAGCACCGCGTCGACGTCCCGGCCGTCGCGGCCGAACAGCTCGATGCCGACGTTGCGGCCGCCCGGGATGCCGAGGTTCTCCGGCAGCTCGACGGAGCGCACGCCGGACGGGAGCGGCGGCAGCGGGGCGCCGTTGGCGACCACGGCCAGTTCGACGGCCGGGCCCTGCTGGGCGCGGACCGACTCGATCAGGGCGGTCAGCTCGTCCGGGCGGTTGCCCATGGTGATGATCACCGCGCCGAGCCGGAAGGCGTCGGCACCGGTGGCGGCGGTGGCCCTCTCCGTCATGCCCGTCCCTGTCCCTGTCGTACCCGTCCCCGTCGTACCCGTCGCCGTCACGTCGCTCACCGGAGCCTGCTCGACAGGACGATGCTCAGCAGGTGCAGCACGGTCTGCAGCATCGCGATCGCGGCCAGGACGACCACCGCGATCCGGGTGAAGAAGAGGCCGCCGTGCACCAGGTCGGCGACACCGGCGGCGAGGATGAACAGCGAGGCCTCGACCGCGCCGACCAGCCGGTGGAACTTGAGCACCGAGGCCGCCCGGCGGGCCTTGGCGACACCGGCCGAGCGCGGCACCGAGGCGCTGTCCTCGACCGCCGTCAGACCGCTGCGGGCGCGGGCCACGTCGACCAGGTCGGTCTCCGACTTGATCAGGATCGCGCCGAGCGCGGCCAGGGTGCCGAGGAAGGCCCACTCCCACTGCGCGGCGCTGCCCTCGCGGTGCAGCAGGTCGGTGGCGCGCAGGCCGAGGCCGGTCAGCAGGGCCGCCTCGGACATGTAGTGGCCGACCCGGTCCAGGTAGACGCCGGTGAGCGAGGTCTGCCGGCGCCAGCGGGCGACCTCGCCGTCCACGCAGTCCAGCAGCAGGTAGAGCTGGATCAGCAGGGCCGCCAGCACCGCGCCGGCGATCCCGGGGACGATCAGCGCGACGCCGGCCAGGATGCCGGTGAGCATCATCAGATAGGTCAGGCCGTTGGGCGTGATCGCCGTGACCGTGGAGAGCACCCGGGTGATCCGCAGCGAGATCCGCCGCATGTAGAGGCGGCCGGCCCAGTGCTCGGCACTGCGGCGCTGGAGCATGCCCTCCGGGTGGATGACCGCGCGCAGCTCCTCGATCGAGGGGCGGCGGGTCAGGTCGACCGGAGGCGTGGACCCGGCGGCGGAACGGTCAGCTGTTGACGGCTTGGACATAGTCGGCGTACGCGTCCCTGATTGCGGAAGGGGAGAGGTCGAGGTGTTCGAGGATGGTGAAACGGCCCGGCCGGGTATTCGGAGCGTAGTGCACCGCCTCGGTGAACTCCGCCTCGGTGAAGCCGATCTGAGCGGCGGTCACCGGCAGGCCGTGGTGCGCCAGGCGCTCCACGATCAGACCGGTCAGCTCGCGCTCGCCCCGCAGGAAGCTGGCGAAGGCGGCGCCGAGGCCGACCTGTTCGCCGTGCTGGGCGGACCGCTTGGGATACAGCACGTCCAGGGCATGCGAGATCTCGTGGCAGGCGCCCGACGAGGGCCGGGTGCTGCCAGCGATGTTCATCGCGATGCCGGACAGTACCAGTGCCTCGGCGAGGGCGGTGAGGAAGCCCTGATCCTGAAGGTTTCCTGGGTGCCGCAGCAGGTTCTCGCCCGCCGAACGGGCCATCGCGACGGCCAGTCCGTCCACCGGTTCACCGGTCTCGGCGTGCGACAGCTCCCAGTCGGCGCAGGCCGAGATGTTGGAGACGATGTCGCCGATGCCGGCCGCGACGAAGCGCGGCGGGGCACCCTGGATCACGTCCAGGTCGATCACGATGCCGATCGGGCTCGGCACCCCGTAGGAGCCGCGCCCGGCGTCGTTGTCGAGGGTGGAGACCGGCGAGCAGATGCCGTCGTGGGCCAGGTTGGTCGGGACCGAGACCAGCGGCAGGCCGAGCCGCGCGGCGGCGTACTTGGCCGCGTCGATGATCTTGCCGCCGCCCAGGGCGACGATGGTGTCGTAGTGGCCGCCGCGCACGCCGCCGCGGATCTCGTCCGCGAGCAGCACCGCGCTGTCGAGGCTGCCGTCCGCCACGCTGTACCAGTCGGCACCGGGCAGGGCCGGCTCCAGCCGGGCCCGCAGCACCGAACCCGAGCCGTTGCTGATCGCCACCGCGATCCGGCCCGAGGCGGACAGCCGCTGGTCGGCGAGGATGCCGCCGAGCGCGTCCAGCGCGCCCGGGCGGATCTCGACGAAGAGCGGCGACGGCACCAGCCGGGTCAGTACTGGCACGCGATCTCCCGCGCCTTCGCCAGGTCGTCGTGGTTGTCGACCTCGACCCAGGAGACCTCGCCGATCGGCTGGACGTCGATCCGCAGGCCCCGGTTCACCATCTCCTGGTAGCCGTCCTCGTAGTACAGCTGCGGGTCGCGCTCGTAGGTGGCGCGCAGCGCGTCGGCGAGGTCGGCGGCGGCGGCCGGGTTGATCACGGTGACGCCGATGTACTCGCCGGTGGCCTCCGCCGGGTCCATCAGCTTGGTGATGCGGCGCATGCCGGTGACCGGGTCGACGATCACCTTCATCTCCTCGTCGGCGAGCTTCTTCACCGTGTCGAGGGCGAGCAGGATGCCGGGCGCGCGGCCCTCGGCGGTCAGCCGGGCGTTGCCCTCCAGCATGGTGCGCTGGACCGAGACCGGGTGCACGGTGTCGCCGTTGGCGAGCAGCAGGCCCTCGGTGAAGAGCTCACGGGCGCACCAGAGCGAGTAGGCGTTGTTCCACTCCTCGGCCTTGTCGTTCTCGACCAGGGTGAGCTTGACGCCGTACTTCCGCTCCAGCGCCTCCTTGCGCTCCTCGACCGCCTCCTTGCGGTAGCCGACGACGATCGCCGCCTCGCGCAGGCCGACCTCGGCGAAGTTGCCGAGGGTGAGGTCCAGGACGGTCCGCTCCCCGTCGACCGGCACCAGCGCCTTGGGCAGGGTGTCGGTGTAAGGGCGCAGCCGGCGGCCGGCGCCGGCTGCCAGAACGAGGCCGATCATGCGGGTCTCCTGATCCGTCGTGCTGAGCGCGGCCGCGCCCGGCTCCGGGAGTCTTCCGGGTCACCGGCGGTGGCGCGCCGGGGCCGAGATGCGGCCGCGGTGTCCTATGTGATGGTAGGCGACCACGACTACCTGCCAGAACGCGGCCGGACACTCGAACACACATCGAACACATTCCGAACGGTTCTGCTAATCCGACACCCGTCCCGGGCCGCCGGGAGCCCCTCGGCCGCCGGGTTGTGCGTCGGGCCCCTCGCCCGTGCCACCCGTACGGCAGACTGGGGCGCGCCGCCACCGGTGCGTGCCGTGGTTGCTCACCGTGCTCCCGAAGCTGCCGAAAGAGGCCTCATGCCCCAGAGTCTGCCGACCGATCCGACCGCCCCCGCCGGGCTGGACACCGGTCTCGACACCGGCCTCGACGTCGAGACGGACGTCGAGGCCGCCGCGGCCGCCGCCGGCACTCCGGAGGAGATCCTGCTGGAGCTGGTCGACGACGAGGGCGTGACCATCGGCACCGCGGAGAAGCACTGGGCGCACCAGCAGCCCGGGCGGCTGCACCGGGCGTTCTCGGTCTTCCTCTTCGACCGTCAGGGCCGGATGCTGCTCCAGCGCCGGGCGCTGGGCAAGTACCACTCCCCCGGGGTCTGGTCGAACACCTGCTGCGGCCACCCGTACCCCGGCGAGCCGCCGTTCGTGGCCGCCGCCCGGCGCACCGCCGAGGAGCTGGGGGTCGCCCCGGCGCTGCTCTGCGAGGCGGGCACGGTCCGCTACGACCTGCCGGACGAGGCCACCGGCCTGATCGAGCGGGAGTGGAACCACCTGTTCGTGGGCCTGGTCACCGCGCCGGTGCGGCCGAACCCGGACGAGGTGGACGACTACGCCTTCGTGACCGCCGAGGAGCTGCGGGAGCTGGAGGCGGAGCGGCCGTTCTCGGTGTGGTTCCGGACCGTCTTCGAGGCCGCCCTGCCGGGGATCCGCGAGATCGCCGGCAAGGACTGGTAGACCAGCCCGGGCGGGGCCGCCGCGAGCGGCCCCGCCTCCCGGCCCGGCCCCCTCCGGGGCGACCTCGCCTAGGGCGCCTCGCGCGGGAGCGGCAGCGAGGCCCAGATGACCTTGCCGCCCTGCCCCGCCTGCTCCACGTCGCACACCCCGCCGGCCTGCAGCGTGACGCTCTTGACCAGCAGCAGCCCGCGCCCGCCGGTCCGCCCGGTGTCGGCCGCCAGGGCCTTCGGCCGGTACGGGTCGCCGTCCTCGACCGAGACCCGCACCCAGCCGCCCCGCACCGCCAGCTCGGTGGTCACCTCCGGCGACAGCTCGGCGGCGTGGGTCACCGCGTTGCCGACCAGCTCCGAGACGATCAGCAGCAGGTCGTCCACCAGCTCCTGGTAGCGGATCTCCGCCATGCCCTGGGCCAGCAGCCGGTCACGCACGGCGTGCCGGGTGCGCGGGACCGAGGCCTGCTCGGCGGGCACGGTGAAGCGCCACACCCCCTCGACAGGACCGCCGCGCGCCACCGCCGACGCGGCGGTCACCCGTTTCTCCGGCGCCGTCGGCACCGTCTCTTCCTCGCTGATCCGCTCCACGTCCAGCCGCCCTTCGTCCGCGACCCCGGGAATCAGGCGTTCCGCTCATGGCGCCCTCGGTCCACAGAGGCTAGGAGAGCCACCCCCGGGGCTGTGGCACCGTCGACAACTTGCCCGTGTCGGACCAGAGCCGATCGGTACCGATCGTTCATCCGCCGCAACTCGACCGTTTACCGTCCTTGAACCACCGGTTCGCGCACAGCAGCGATCCGTACCGCCGCCCCCCACCATCCCGACCGGGGAAACGCAGGTGAGAAGCACTCCGAAACCCTGGTAATGTTCTCTCTGTCGCCGAGGGGGCGAGCAGAAAACCCCCGAAGCACACACCCCGTCCGGGTGGCGGAATGGCAGACGCGCTAGCTTGAGGTGCTAGTGCCCTTTATCGGGCGTGGGGGTTCAAGTCCCCCCTCGGACACCATCGATTCCCCGTGGGAACTCGCAAGAGTTCCCACGGGGAATTTCTTTTTGCCCCGGAGCCCTCGACGGCCCCTTCCCGGCGCCCGCGCGCTCCCCTCCGGTCGTCCCCGCGCGCCCCCGCCGAAGGTCAGAGGTTCGGACACGAGATGGCAACGATCGGGTGTTTTGCGGTGAATCTGAGGTCCAGCTGAGGTTTCGCCCGATTTCGACCCTTAGGCTCTTCCCGTTTGTCCGGAAAACAAAGTGACACGACGAGACAGAGGACCGATACGGTGAGTGAGCCCGAGTCGACGACGGCATCCCATCAGCACTACCGCCGCTCGCTCGGCACCATCAGCCTCACCGCGGTCGGACTCGGATCGATCATCGGCTCCGGCTGGCTCTTCGGCGCCGAGCGGGCCGCCCGGCTGGCCGGACCGGCCTCGATCGTCGCCTGGGTGATCGGCGCGGCCGTCGCCCTGACCATCGCGCTCACCTACAGCGAGCTCGGCTCGATGTTCCCCAAGGCCGGCGGCATGGTCCGCTACGGCCAGTACTCGCACGGCTCGCTGGCCGGGTACCTGGCCGCCTGGGCCAACTGGATCGCGATCGTCTCGGTCATCCCCGGCGAGGCCACCGCCTCGGTGCAGTACATGAGCTCCTGGGACTTCGGCTGGGCCAAGGGCCTCTTCGACGGACAGGAGCTGTCCGTCAGCGGCGTGGCCGTGGCCAGTGTGCTGCTGCTCGTCTACTTCGCGCTGAACTGGTTCGCGATCACGCTGTTCGCCAAGACCAACACGGCGATCACGGTGTTCAAGGTCGTCGTCCCCACCCTCACCGCGGGCGCCCTGCTGCTGGCGCACTTCGACACCGCGCACTTCACCGACCACGGCGGCTTCGCGCCGAACGGCTGGAGCGCGGTGTTCACGGCGGTGGCCGTCTCCGGCATCGTCTGGGCCTTCAACGGCTTCCAGTCGCCGCTCAACCTGGCCGGTGAGGCCCGCGACCCCGGCAAGTCGCTGCCCAAGGCCGTGATCGGCTCGATCCTGATCGCCCTGGTGATCTACGTCGCGCTGCAGATCGCGTTCCTCGGCGCCGTCCCGACCGCCGACCTGGCCAACGGCTGGGGCGGCCTGGGCTACACCTCGCCGCTGGCCGACCTGGCCATCGCCTGGGGCCTGAACTGGCTCGCCCTGCTGCTCTACGCGGACGCCTTCGTCTCCCCCAGCGGCACCGGCATGATCTACGCCGCCACCACCTCCCGGATGATCCACGGCGTCCAGGAGAACGGCCACCTGCCGAAGGTCTTCGGCCGGGTCGACCCGAAGACCGGCATCCCGCGCCCGGCGCTGGTGCTCAACCTGGTCGTCGCCTTCTGCTTCCTCGCGGTCTTCCGCGGCTGGGGCTCGCTCGCCGAGATCGTCTCGGTGGCCACCGTGATCTCCTACATCACCGGACCGGTCGCCGTGATGGCGCTGCGCCGCCTGGCCCCCGAGCTGCCCCGGCCGGTCCGGCTGCGCGCGATGCCGGTGATCGCCCCGATCGCCATGATCTTCGGCTCGCTCGTCCTCTACTGGGCCCGCTGGCCGCTGACCGGCAAGGTGATCCTGCTGATGGCCGCCGGTCTGCCGATCTGGGCCTGGTACGAGCTGCGCAAGCCGTTCGCCGAGCTGAAGCCGCACCTCAAGGCCGGCGCCTGGATGGTCGCCTACCTGTTCGTGATGGCCGGCGTCTCCTGGGCCGGCTCCACCGACTTCGGCGGCGAGGGCTACCTCCCCGAGGGCTGGGACCTGCTGGTCGTCGCCCTGATCGCGCTCGCCTTCTACGCCTGGGGCGTCCGCAGCGCCTGGGCCAACCCCAGCCTCGCCGCCGTCAAGCTCGAACTGGCCGGGGACGCGGGTGCCGCCGACGAAACCGCCGGGACCGCCGGGACCGCCGCCGGGACCGGACGGGCCGCCGACGCGGAGCCCGCCGGAGCCCCGCGCGGCTGAGCCCGGCACCGACCGTCAGGAGGGGCGCCGCTCCGGGATCCCCCGGGGCGGCGCCCCTCCTGCGCTGCCGGGGGGCTGTCGGAGGGCTGCGGAATACTGGGTCGCATGTCGTCGCCCGCCGCCTCCTCCCCGTCCGTCGCGGCCCGTATGAGCCGCCAGGCGTCCCGCGACACCGCGCAGGAGCTGGCCGTGCGGCGGCTGCTGTTCCGCTGGGGCCTGCGCTACCGGGTGAACGCCAAGGTCCCGGGGCTGCCCCGGCGCACCGTGGACATCCTGTTCCCCGGGCCGAAGGTCGCGGTCTTCCTCGACGGCTGCTTCTGGCACGGCTGCCCGGAGCACGCGACCAGCCCGAAGTCCAACGCCGAGTGGTGGCGCACCAAGCTCGACCGCAACGTCGCCCGCGACCGGGACACCACCCGGCACCTGGCCGAGGACGGCTGGACGGTGCTGCGGTTCTGGGAGCACGAACCCCCGGCCGGCATCGCCCGGACGGTCTACACCCGGCTGCGGCCGGACGAGCCCGTGCCGGAGGCGACGGACGCCCCGGGTCCCGACGACGCCCCCTGAGCCCCGGCGGTTCAGCAGCGGCGGGCCCGGCGCACGGCGGAGGTGACGACCGGGGGCCGGAGGTCACCGACGGCGCGTTCGGCGTCGCAGGCGGGGCGGCGGCGCGAACGCCGCGGGTCCCGACGGCGTCCCCGAGCCCCCGCTGGTCAGCCGCGGCGGGCGCGGCGGATGGCCGAGGTGACGACCGGGGGCAGGAGGTCGCCGACGGCGCGTTCGGCGTCGTAGGCGGGGCGGCGGCGCGAACGCCGCGGGTCCCGACGGCGTCCCCGAGCCCCCGCCGGTCAGCCGCGGCGGGCGCGGCGGATGGCCGAGGTGACGACCGGGGGCAGGAGGTCGCCGACGGCGCGTTTGGCGACGTTGGCGGGGCGGCGGCGCTCGGCGGCGCGGGCGCGGCGGTCGGCGAGGTCGCGGTCGGCCGATTCGCGGTCGCGCTCGGCGGCGCGGAAGGCGTCCTCGGCGGCGCGGTCATCGGCCTCGGCCGCCAGCCGGGCGTGGTGGCGGGAGACCCGGAACGGCTCGGCGCCCGCGTCGCTGCCGCTGATCCGGACCAGACGGTGCCCGCCGACCGCCTCGCTGGCGAGGTCGCAGTGCGGCAGGGTGCCCCGGCGGGCCAGCAGGTCGAGCTGGGCGGGCTCCGGGTCGCCCCAGGTGCCGTAGAACTTGCTGTCGGTCAGCACGATCGGCCGCAGTCCGTGGTTGAACACGGCCTCCCAGGTGGCGGCGGCGACGCCGGGGGTGTGGGCGGAGCGGTAGTCGTCCAGGACCACGACACCGTCGGAGGCGAGTGCCGTCCGGGCCACCTGGATGTCCTCGGCGACGTGCTCGTAGAGGTGCGAGGCGTCGATGTGGATGAAGCGGAAGGCACCGGGCGCGACCCGGCCGCCGGCCAGCGTCGAGGTCGGGGCCTGGACGATCTCCGGCAGCCGCTCGTTGAAGGCCAGGTAGTTGGTCTCGAAGGCGGTGCGGGTCAGCGTCCTGCGGTAGGACATGTCCATCTCGGCGGCGTTCTCGTCGTCCGGGGCGTCGGAGTCGAACAGGTCGCAGACCGTGAAGGACTCGCCCGGTTGGAGGTGCGAGCCGATGACGATCGCGCTGCGACCCAGATAGGCGCCCATCTCCATGAGGTCCCCGGAGCGGCCGGCCTTCTCCTGCCGGCCGAGGAACCAGTCGAAGAGATGACGGTCCTGGTCCCAGAACCACCCGGGGACGTCGTCGAGCACCCCCGGTTCAGCAGGTCGCTGCTGGTCGGCACTGAGTGCGGCGTCGGTCACGAGGCGGCTCCTAACACGGTACGAACGACCATTGGGCACGATCTCCGGACTCGGGGCGGCCGCTGCGGCCCTTCGACGGTCCCGGCAGTCCGCGTCCGCGGCCGGGCCCCGTGGGCGGTCCGGGCAGACGGGCGCGACCCGGTCTGACACCGACGGTAGTCCGGGGCGCCCGAGTTCGCTGCAATCTACTCGCCACGGAGCGGAGTTGCGCGGGCTCGGAGCAAAGAATTTCGGCCCCCGGCAATTTGTGCGCGGAGTTGACCGGGACCCGTACCCGGCACGGGAACGGTGCGTCCATAGTGCAGCCCGGCCGCCCGGTTGTCATCAGCACGGCTCCCGGCGGCGGAGGGAGCACCGGGCCCGTCCGGCGGGGGCGGTGGCCCCGGCCGGACGGGCCCGGTCGGCTTGCTCGGTCGGCTTCCTCGGCCGACTCCTCGGTCGGGTCAGACCAGGTCGACACCCGGGTAGAGCGGGAAGCCGGCGAGCAGGTCGGCGGCGCGCCCGGCGACGCCCTCGGCGACCGCCGGGTCCAGCGTGTACTGGGCCTTGGACGGCGTGCCGGCGGCGGTGGTGGCCGGGGTGGCGGCGCGCAGCACGGTGTCGATCAGGCCGGCGATCTCGTCCATCTCGGCGGTGCCGAGGCCCCGGGTGGTGAGCGCCGGGGTGCCGATCCGCACACCCGAGGTGTACCAGGCGCCGTTCGGGTCACCCGGGACGGAGTTGCGGTTGGTGACGATGCCGGCGTCCAGCAGCGCGGCCTCGGCCTGGCGGCCGGTGAGGCCGTGGCCGGAGACGTCGACGAGCACGAGGTGGTTGTCGGTGCCGCCGGTGACCAGGGTGCCGCCGCGGCGCAGCAGGCCCTCGGCGAGCGCCTGGGCGTTGTCGACGACCCGCTGGGCGTAGTCCCGGAACTCGGGGCGCCGGGCCTCGGCGAAGGCGACCGCCTTGGCGGCCATGACGTGCGAGAGCGGGCCGCCGAGCACCAGCGGGCAGCCCCGGTCGACGTGCTCGGCGAGCTCCTCGACGCAGAGCACCATGCCGCCGCGCGGGCCGCGCAGCGACTTGTGGGTGGTGGTGGTGACGATGTGGGCGTGGGCCACAGGGTCCTCGTCGCCGGTGAAGACCTTGCCGGCGACCAGGCCCGCGAAGTGGGCCATGTCGACCATCAGGGTGGCGCCGACCTCGTCGGCGATCTCGCGCATCCGGCGGAAGTCGACCCGGCGCGGGTACGCGGAGTAGCCGGCCACCAGGATCAGCGGGCGGAACTCCAGGGCGGTGGCGCGCAGCGCGTCGTAGTCGATGAGGCCGGTGGCCGGGTCGGTGCCGTAGCTGCGCTGGTCGAACATCTTGCCGGAGATGTTGGGGCGGAAGCCGTGGGTGAGGTGGCCGCCGGTGTCCAGGGACATGCCGAGCATGCGCTGGTTGCCGAGCTCCCGGCGCAGTTCGGCCCAGTCCGCCTCGGTGAGGTCGTTGACGTTGCGGACCTTGGCGCGCTCGAGGGCGGGGCTCTCGACCCGCTGGGAGAGGACGGCCCAGAAGGCGGTCAGGTTGGCGTCGATGCCGGAGTGCGGCTGGACGTAGGCGTGGTCGGCGCCGAAGAGGGCGCGGGCGTGCTCGGCGGCGACGGTCTCGACGGTGTCCACGTTGCGGCAGCCGGCGTAGAAGCGGCGGCCGGGGGTGCCCTCGGCGTACTTGTCGCTGAGCCAGTTGCCCATGGTGAGCAGGACGGCCGGGGAGGCGTAGTTCTCGCTGGCGATGAGCTTGAGCGAGGCGCGCTGGTCGTCGATCTCCCGGCCGATGGCGGCGGCGATCCTCGGTTCGACCTCGCGGACCACGTCGAGCGCGGAGCGGAAGGCGGTGTTGGCGGCGGGGGTGGCGGCCGTGTGCGGCTGCTGGGCCATGACGGTCTCCTGAAGGGGAGGTCGGGGGGCCCAGGCGCTCGGCAACTGCGTCGTGATTCGGCACGGGGCCGCTTCCCGATGGTCGATTCCATCCGTGCGCGCCAGTCGCGGCCCGCCGGAATCGTACCAATGCCCGACGTCCTGTGGCGGAGATCTCAGAATGCGGGACAGCGGCGGACATGACATACCTTTTGTCCGCTTGCGCCCGTTCTTGTGCTACGGCCGTATTGCGGCGGAATGAAGCCGTCACAATTCCGGAACAAAGCCCGGGAAGCACTTCTCCGACGCGTTCGGAATGATTTGCGGAAAGTCCTCGGTGTCCGATCTGATGGCGCTCGGCGACACCCCGGGAAACCCCCGGGAGGGCGTCCGGAAATGTACGTCGGTGCACCTCCACCCATGGGGCGGCACGGAATTCGGGGAGTACTCCTGTCATGGCAGTGGTCGAACACGTCGCCGCATCGGACGCGCCGCCCGTGCGGCCCGCCCCGCCGGGGCTGCTGCGCCGGGTCTGCCGGGACCGCACCGGGGCCGTCGCGCTCGGCGTGGTGGCGCTCTTCCTCCTGCTGGCCCTGGCGGCCCCGCTGATCGCCGCGCTGTACGGCAAGAACCCCACCGAGCACTACGGCCAGAACGCGCCCGGCCTGCTCAGCGACGGCGGCCTGCCGATCGCGCCGAACGGCGGCATCTCCGGGGAGTTCTGGTTCGGCCTGGAGCCCGGCCTGGGCCGCGACGTGTTCACCCAGCTGCTCTACGGCATCCGCACCTCGCTGCTGATCGCCTTCGCCTCGGCCACCGTGACCACCGCCCTCGGGGTGCTGGCCGGGGTCGCGGTGGGCTACCTCGGCGGGATCACCGACCGGGTGTTCGGCTTCTTCTCCAACGTCCTGCTGGCGTTCCCGACCCTGCTCCTGCTGCTCGCGCTCAGCCCGGTGATCCAGTCCCGGCTGGTGGACCCGGGCACCGCGGAGCCGGAGTGGATGCAGTTCCTGGTGCTGGTGCTGGTGTTCTCCGCGTTCGGCTGGATTCCGCTCGCGCTTTCCCTGCGCGCCACCGTCCGCTCGCTCCGGGAAAGGGATTTCGTGCAGTCCGCCCGGGCGATGGGCGCCGGCGGATTCCACATCGTCGTCCGCGAGCTGCTGCCGAATGTCCGGGCGCAGCTGCTGGTGCACGCCACCATGGCGGTGCCGGCGTTCGTCGCCTCGGAGGCGGTGCTGTCCTTCCTCGGCGTGGGCATCAACGAGCCGGTCCCGGACTGGGGCCGGATGATCTCCCGCGGCTCCGAGGTGTTCCGGGCCGACCCGACGTACATGTTCTTCCCCGGCGTCGCGCTGCTGCTCTTCGTGCTCGCCTTCAACCTGCTCGGCGACGCCGTGCGGGACGCCCTGGACCCCCGGGCCGCCCGCTAGAAGTCGCCCCCGGGGCCGTCGCCGGCCCCGGTCCGACCGACCGCCTTCCTGCCTTCCTTCCGCTGTTCACCCGACAGTTCACCCGACCGCCCCGGAGACCCCGGGGCAAGGAGAGATTCGCCATGCGCTGGATCAGACCGTCCCTCGCCGTCGTCGCGACCGCCCTGCTGGCGACGTCCTGCTCGGCCGGCGCGGGCACCACCACCACGGCCGGCCCCGGCGCCGCGGCCAAGGACGCCTCGCCGCTGACCGCCGCGCTCGGCACCGAGAAGGAGAGCGCCGGACCGGCCCCCGCCGTCCCCGGTGCCCGCGCGGGCGGCACGGTGAACGTCTACAACACCACCGACTTCCGCCACCTCGACCCGCAGAAGGTGTACGCGGGCGCCGCCTACAACACCTCGCTGCTGTGGGGCCGCCAGCTGACCCAGTACCAGGTGGTGGACGGCAAGGCCAAGCTGGTCGGCGACCTCGCCACCGACACCGGCACCTCCAGCGACGACGGCCGCACCTGGACCTACCGGCTGAAGGAGGGCGTGACCTGGGAGGACGGTCAGCCGATCACCTCCCAGCAGGTCAAGTACGGCATCGAGCGCTCCTTCGGCAAGGGCTACGAGGTCGGCCCGCCGTACTGGCCGCAGTGGCTGACCGGCGAGGCCAGCTACGACGACGCCCGCAAGAAGTACGGCGGCCCGCAGGACGGCGACCTCGACGCGATCGCGACGCCGGACGACCGCACCCTGGTCTTCCACTTCCCGCAGCCGCAGGCCGACGTCCCCTACATGGCGGCGCAGTCCTCCTCCTCGCCGGTGCGCAAGGACAAGGACACCGGCACCGACTACGACCGGCTGCCGTTCTCCACCGGCCCGTACCGGATCGTCGAGCACGTCCAGAACACCCGGCTGGTGCTGGAGCGCAACCCGCACTGGAAGGCGGAGACCGACCCGATCCGCAGCCAGTACCCGGAGAAGTTCGTCTTCACCTTCGGGAAGGAGGCGCTCAACATCAACCAGGAGATCCTCTCCGGGCGCGACGGCGGCGCGGACGCCACCACGGTCGCCACCCAGCTCTCCCCCGAGCTGTACCAGACCGTGGACACCGACCCGAAGGCCCAGGACCTGGTCGTCTCCGGACGGCAGGGCGCCTTCGTCACCTACCTCATGGTCAACAACGAGCGGGTGACCGACCCCGAGGTCCGCAAGGCCCTCAACCTCGCCTACCCGCGCCAGCAGGCCCGCCAGGTCCTCGGCGGCAGCCGGGCCGGCGAGCTCGCCAGCACCCTCAGCTCGCCCGCCCTGGTCGACTGGCAGAAGTACGACCTGAACCCGGCCAGGCCGGAGGGCGACCCGGACGCCGCGAAGGCCGTGCTGGCCAAGGCCAAGCAGCCGCCCGCCTCGCTGACCTACGCCTACGCCAACACCCCGAACGGCCAGCGGGTCGCGCAGGTGCTGGTCGACGGCTTCGCCAAGGCCGGGATCACGCTGGTGCCGAAGCCGGTCGACGCCAAGGCCCTGCTGGACGAGGCGCACCGCGCCGACTCCCCCTACGACCTGTGGGAGGAGACCAGCTCGGTCGACTGGCCGACGCCCTCCACCCTGATCCCGTTCTCCTTCGACGGCCGCGCCAACAGCGACCTCAACTCCGCCCGCTACCACAACGGCGAGGTGGACAAGGAGATCGACCGGATCAACGGGATCGGCGAGCCCCGGGCCAAGGCCAAGGAGCTGTACGCGCTGGAGCAGACGGTGATGAAGGACCTGCCGGTGCTGCCGTTCGCCTACCCGAACGTCAACCAGCTGCGCGGCTCCAACGTCGGCGGCGCGTTCGTCCACCCGATCTACGGGTCGGTCAGCCTCGCCTGGCTCTACCTGAAGGCCTGACAGCCCGCACTCCCCCGGTGGTCCCGCCGCCCGCCCCGCGCGGCGCGCGGCGGGACCACCGCCCCGACGCCCACCGAACCCGGACCGGCCACCATGCTCTCCTTCGCCCTGCGGCGGATCCTCCAGGCGCTCGCCGTCCTGGCCGCGGTCTCCGCCGCCGCCTTCGCCCTCTTCTACGCCGCCCCCGCCGACCCGGCCCGCGCCGCCTGCGGCCCGCGCTGCGACACCGGTCAGGTCGCGGCGGTCCGCGCGAGCATGGGCCTGGACCAGCCGCTGCTCACCCAGTACACCGACTACCTGACCGGGATCGTGGCCGGCCGCGACATCCAGGACGTCGACGGCTCCACCCTGCACTGCGACGCGCCCTGCCTCGGCTACTCCTACCGGCTGCACCAGCCGGTCACCGAGGCCCTGGTCGACCACCTGCCGGTGACCGTCTCGCTGGCGGCGGGCGCGCTGGCCTTCCTGGTGGTGTTCGGGCTCGGCACCGGCTTCGTCGCCGCGCTGCGGCACGGCACCAGGACCGACCGGCTGCTCTCCGGCTTCACCCTGGTCGGCGCCAGCGTGCAGATCTACTTCCTCGGTTATGTCGCGCAGTGGGGATTGGTCTACACCACCGGACTGCTGCCGCTGCCCTCCTACACCCCGCCGGCCACCGACCCGGCCGCCTGGGCGGGCGGCATGCTGCTCCCCTGGATCGTCCTCGGCTTCGTCAACTCGGCCGTGTTCGCCCGGCTCTCGCGCTCCCAGCTGCTGGAGACGATGGACGAGGAGTACGTCCGCACCGCCCGCGGCAAGGGCCTCGGCCGGCTCCGGGCCCACCTCAAGTACACCGCGCGCGGCGCCGCCGGACCGCTGGTGCAGCTGCTCGGCCTGGAGGCGGGCGCGCTGCTGGGCGGCGCGGTGATCACCGAGACGGTGTTCGGACTGAACGGCGTGGGCCGGTTCGCCACCGAGGCCGTCGAGGGGCAGGACCTGCCGGCCGTGGTCGGCGCCGTGCTGCTCGCCGCCTGCTTCGTCGTGCTGTTCGTCGCGCTGGCCGATCTGGTGATCGCCTGGCTCGATCCGCGCATCCGCCTCGGCTGAACCCGCCCGCCGCCCTCCCGCCTGGAGCCCTCCCCATGACCCCCTCCTCCGCGACCGCGCCCGCGACCGCCGCCGCCACGCCCGTGCCCGCCGACGAACCACCGGTGCTCAGCGTCCGCGACCTCTCCGTCAGCTTCGCCGACCCGCGCGGCGGCGCACCCGTCCACGCCGTGCGGGGCCTGTCCTTCGACCTCGCCCGGGGCGAGGTCCTCGGCCTGGTCGGCGAGTCCGGCTCCGGCAAGTCCGCCACCGGGCTCGCCGTGCTCGGCCTGCACGACCCGCGCACCACCACGGTCACCGGCTCGATCCGGCTGGACGGACAGGAGCTGGTCGGCGCCGGGGAGCAAGTGCTGCGACGGGTGCGCGGCGGCCGGGTGGCCCTGGTCTTCCAGGACGCGCTGACCTCGCTCAGCCCCTTCCACACCGTCGGCGCGCAGCTCGCCGAGATGTACCGGCTGCACCACCCCGGCGCGGGCCGGGCCGAGGCCCGCCGGAAGGCCGCCGCGATGCTCGACCGGGTGGGCATCCCGGCCGCCCGGACGGACGACCACCCGCACCGCTTCTCCGGCGGCATGCGGCAGCGGGTGATGATCGCGATGGCGCTGCTGAACAACCCCGACGTGCTGATCGCCGACGAGCCCACCACCGCGCTCGACGCCCGTGTCCAGGACCAGGTGCTCGACCTGCTGGGCGAGTTGCAGCGCGAGCACGGCACCGCCGTCCTGCTGGTCAGCCACGACCTCGGGGTGGTCGCGGGCAGCACCGACCGCACCCTCGTCCTGCGCGGCGGCCTGGAGGTGGAGAGCGCGCCCACACCGGACCTGCTGGCCGCGCCCCGGGAGCCGTACACCAGGGCCCTGGTCGGCGCCGCGCTGACGCTGGACTCGGTGCCCGGCTCACCGCTGCCGACGGTCGACGACCCCTCGCCGGCGCCCCGGCCGACCGCCCGCCCCCGCTCCGGGTCCGAGCCGGCCGGCGGCCGGTGGCTGGTCGAGGTCGAGGACCTCTCGGTGCACTTCCCGGGCCGCCGCCGCTTCCCCGGGACGCGGTCCGAGCCGGTGCGGGCCGTCGAGGGGCTCGGCCTGCGCATCGCCCCCGGCGAGACGCTCGGCCTGGTCGGCGAGTCCGGCTCCGGCAAGTCCACCACCTCGCGGGTGCTGGCCGGACTCCAGCCCGCCACCGCCGGCACCGTCCGGTACGACGGCCTGGACGCCACCCGGCCCGACCGGGCGCTGCGGCGGCGGCTCGCCAAGGAGGTCCAGCTGGTCTTCCAGGACCCGTACGCCTCGCTCAACCCGCGCCGCACCGTCGCGCAGACCCTGGAGACCCCGCTGCGCCTGCACACCGCGCTCGGCGCGGGCGAACGGCGGCGGCGCTCCGCCGAACTGCTGGAGCAGGTCGGCCTGCCGGCCGACCACCTGGACCGCTACCCGCACGAGTTCTCCGGCGGCCAGCGCCAGCGGATCGGGATCGCCCGCGCGCTCGCGGCCGAGCCCCGGCTGATCATCGCCGACGAGCCGGTGTCCGCGCTGGACGTGTCGGTCCAGGCGCAGGTCCTCAATCTGCTGATGGAACTGCGCGAACGGCTGGGCGTCGCCTTCCTGTTCGTCTCGCACGACCTCGCGGTGGTCCGCCACTTCTGCGACCGGGTGGCCGTGATGCACCGGGGCCGACTGGTCGAATCCACCGACCGGGACCGCCTGTTCACCGCCCCGCACACCGACTACACCCGGGAGCTGCTCGCCGCCGCGCGCTGAGCGGACCGCGCTCCCGGGCCGCCGTCCGGGGACCGCCGTCCAGGGCCGTACGCGCGGTCGGCCGACGGCCGGTCACGGACGTGCGCACGGTCGGCCGACAGTTCGAGTCTTCGGCTGCGCGGCCGGTACCGGGCGGGTTAGCGTGCTGCGAAACGACCGCTGTGACGGTCCGACAGGGCATCTGCTCGATCCGGGAGAAACGTGTCCGAGGAAAAACTGCTCGCGAGGATCAACCACGGCTTCGACCACCTCGACGCCGACGGGGACGGCCGGCTCACCGAGCACGACCATGTGCTGATGGGCCGGGCGGTGGCCCGTTCGCTGGGGCACGCGGAGGGCTCCCGCACCGAGGAGCGCATCGTCGACGCCTACCTCGCGATCTGGCGCGACCTGCACGTCTCCCACCTGCCGGTCGGCACCACCTCGATCGGCCGCGCCCAGTTCGTCGCCTCGACCCGCTCGCTCGCCGACGACCCGGTGGCCGCGCGGACCGTGTTCGGCGCGCTGGCCGAGGCCTTCCTCGCGATCGCCGACGTGGACGGCAGCGGGACCGTGGACGCGGGCGAGTTCTTCGTCTTCCAGCGCGGCCACTTCTCCGCCCTCTCCCGCGACGACGCCGACGAGGCGTTCCGCCGGCTGGACCTGGACGGCGACGGCCTGCTCTCGGTCGAGGAGTTCGTCGGCGGCCTCATCGAGTTCTGGACCAGCCGCGAGGCCGAGGCCCCCGGGCACTGGTGGGCCGGGCGTCCTCCGTACGCGGTCTGACGCGGCCCCGCCCGGCCGGCCCGGAGGGGTCGCGCCCGGTCCCCCTCGGCGGACCCCGCCGGCTCCCCCGATCCGAGGATCCTCGCAGGTGACCGGCGGTGTCCCGGCCGGCTGCCGGGGCCAGGGGCGGGGACGGCGGCGGGACCGTCCGGCGGGTAGCGTGGCGGTGCCGGCGCCCGGACGGGTCGGACGCTGTCACGACGGGTCGGTGCGTCCCGGCCGCCCCCGGCCGGCCGGACACGGCGCCGTCGGGCGGCGCGCCACGACCGCCCGGACCGGCCGTCGCGTCCGGCCGGACGCGGCGCGCACAGCCGCAAGGAACCATCCGCATGCCCAGCACGGCCCCCGCTCCCGCTCCCCCCACCCCCCGGTCCGCCCCCGCGCCCGCGTTCGTCGCCCGCCCGGCCCTCGCCCTCGGTCCCCACACCGTGACGGCCGAGCGGATCCGGGAGGACATCCTCGACCGCAACCCCGACTACCCCGCCCGGCAGGCCCAGACCGTCCGGCTGGCCCTCGGCAACCTGCCCGGCACCCGCCGCTACTTCCGGCCCTACGAGCTGGTCTCCTCCCCCGAGCGCACCGCCGCCGAACGCAAGACCACCACCTTCGGCGACCTGCTGGCCGCCGCCGAACACGCCGCCGCCGAGGCGATGCTGACCGCGGGCGTCCGGCCCGAGCAGGTGGACTGCGTGATCGTGTCCAGCGCGACCGGGGACGCCGTGCCCGGGCTGGACGTCCACCTCCAGCAGAACCTGGGCCTGCGCCCCGACATCAGCCGGCTGCCGATGAGCCAGCTGGCCTGCGCGGGCGGCGCCCACGTCCTGCTCACGGCCCGTCGCTTCCTGGCCTGGAACCCGGCCGCCGTGGTGCTGGTGGTCGCCGCCGAGTCGCTCTCCTCGCTCTACCAGAACACCCGCACCTCGGTGGAGGACCAGATCTACAAGGGCCTCTGGGGCGACGCGGCGGCGGCCGCCGTGGTCACGGCCGAGCAGCGCACGCCCGGGCTCAGGCTGGAGCACTGCTTCGAGTACACCATCCCGCACACCACCGACCGCTACCGCAAGCTGACGGACCACCGGGGCGACCACTTCGCCTCCACCCGGGCCTCGCTCCGCTCGGTCACCGACCTGGGCCCGGCGCTGCTCGACTGGCTGGACCGGCACGGCGGACGGGAGCTGGACTTCGGCGTGCTGCACCCGGGCGGCCCGGCCATCCTGGACCGGCTCGGGGTGCTGCTCGACGCGGACGCCGCCTTCCTGCGGCACTCGCGGGACGTCCTCACCGAGGAGGGCAACCTCGGCGGCGCCACCGTCTTCTCCGTCCTCGCCCGCACCCACCGCACGCCCCCGCCGGCCGGTGCCCGCGGACTGCTGCTGGGCCTCGGCCCGGGCGTGACCCTGAGCACCCTGCTCGTCACCTGGTCCGGGTGAGCCGGTACCGGGCCCGGCCTCAACTCCGGTCGGGCTCGCGGGCGGGCTCCCGGACGGACTTCCCGGCGGACTTCCCGGCGGGCTTCCGTCCCGACCCGCGGCTGACGCTCACCACCAGGCACACGCCGGCCACCACGACGGCCCCGCCCAGCAGGGTGGGGCCGGTCAGCGGTTCGGCCAGGACCAGCCAGCCCAGCAGCACGGCCACCACCGGGTTCACGTACGCGTAGGTGGCCACCAGCGTCAGCGGGGCGGAGCGCAGCAGCCAGGCGTACGCGGTGAAGGCGACCAGCGAGCCGAACACCACCAGGAAGGCCAGCGCCAGCCAGGACCGGGTGGACACGTCGCCGGGGCGCAGCCCGCGCTCCTCCCCCCGGGCCAGCCCGATCAGCAGATTGCCGAGCCCGCCGGCGAGCATCTGGTAGGCGCTGGACGCGAAGACGTTGCCGGGCATCGGGATCCGCTTGCTGGCGTAGGAGCCGGACGCCCAGGTGAGGGTGGCGCAGATGATCGCGACCACCCCGGCGGGGGCGATCGAGCCCCCGATCGCGGGGGCGGAGAGCACGGCCAGGCCCACCAGTCCGAGCAGCACGCCGGTCAGTTCGGCGCGCCCGGGCCGCTCGCCGCCGGCCGCCGTCAGCAGCACCATCCAGAGCGGCACGGCGGCGACCAGCAGCGCGGCCAGTCCGGAGGGGACGGAGGTCTCGCCGAGCACCACGAGTCCGTTGCCGCCGGTCAGCAGCAGCAGTCCGACCAGGGCGGCGGAGCCCAGCTGCCGCGCGTCCACCCGGAGTCCGGCCCGGCCGTGGCGGACGGCGACGAAGCCGGCGAGCAGCAGACCGGCGGTCAGGAAGCGGGCGGCGGCGGAGAGGAAGGACGGCATGGTCTCCACCGCGATCCGGATCGCCAGATAGGTCGAGCCCCACACCACGTAGACCACCACGAGCGCCGTCCACACCCCGGCTCCGAGCCGCCCGGCGGCGGCCCCGCCGGTGTCGCCCGAGGCGGGGGCGGGGGCGTCGGCGGGCGCGTCGGCCGGGGCATCGGCGGGGACGGGGCGGGCGGTCGCGGACCCGGCCGGCCCGCGTTCGACTGGAGCTGTCATGGGTGTCCCCCCGGAACGGTACTGGCAGATGTACCCGACATGACACCGCATCGGCCGCCCCGCGCGCCAGTGGGTATCACCAGGCGGTCACCATCGAACACCGGTCCGCTTCCCACCCCGGCCCCGAGGAGTCCCCGTGCCGTCCGCCCTCCCCTTCTTCGTCTACGGCACCCTGCTCACCGGGGAGCGCAACCACGCGCTGTTCCTGGCCGGCCGCTGCGCCTCGGTACGGCCCGCGGTCCTGGACGGCGCGGCGCTGCACGCGGGGCCCGGGTTCCCGTACGCCGTACCGGACGCCGCCCCCGGCCGGCACATCGTCGGCGAGCTGGTGACGATCCGCCCGGCCGCCTACCCGGCGGCGCTCGCGGCGCTGGACCGGCTGGAGGACTGCCGGCCGGACGGCGACGGCGAGTACGTCCGCGCGCGGCTGACCGTCCGCACCGGGGACGGTGGCACCGCCCCGGCCTGGGTGTACCTGGCCGGACCGGCCGTCGGCGCCCGGCTGCGCGCGCACCCGGCGCTCATCGCCTCCGGCGACTGGCGGCGGCGCGGCCGATGACGGCCCGCCCGAGGGCGGCCCGCGCACCGGTCCGGGGCCGCCCCCTGGCCGACCGCCGGGCGAATACCGCCAGGTAGGCTGCCCCCACCCGCCCCGAGCACGCCCCCGAGGAGCCCCCCGGTGTCCCAGCAGCCACCCCCGATCACCGTCGTCGGGATCGGGGCCGACGGCTGGCCCGGACTCGCCGCCACCGCGCGCGCCGCCCTGCGGGCCGCCGGGGCCGTGATCGGCGGCCCCCGGCAGCTGGACCTGCTGCCCGCCGAGGAGGTCGGCGCCGAACGGGTGTCCTGGCCGTCCCCGCTGCGCCCGGCCGTCCCCGGCCTGCTCGCCCGGTACGCCGACCGCCGGACGGTCGTCCTGGCCAGCGGCGACCCGATGTTCTTCGGCATCGGCCGCACCCTCGCCGAGACCGTCGGCCCCGAACGGCTGCGGATCCTGCCGCACCCCTCCTCGGTCGCGTACGCCTGCGCCCGGCTCGGCTGGCCGCTGGAGGCGACCGAGGTGGTCAGCCTGGTCGGCCGGCCCCTCGACACCCTGCGGCTCGCCCTCAACCCGGGCCGCCGGCTGCTGGTGCTCAGCGCCGACGCCGCCACCCCGGCCGCCGTCGCCGCGCTGCTCACCGGGCTCGGGCACGGCTCCGCCCGGCTGCGGGTGCTCGAACAGCTCGGCGGACCCGGCGAACGGCAGCTGGACGGCCCCGCCGACGGCTGGCCGCACCCGCCCGGCGACCCGCTCAACCTGATCGCCGTCGAGCTCGGCGCCGACGGCCCCCGCACCCCGGTCGTCCCCGGCCTGCCCGACGGCGCGTACGAGAGCGACGGCCAGCTGACCAAGCGCCACGTGCGCGCCGCCACCCTCGCCACCCTGGCCCCCGTCCCCGGCGAACTGCTCTGGGACATCGGCGGCGGCTCGGGCTCGATCGCGATCGAGTGGCTGCGCGCCCACCGCGACAACCGGGCCGTCACGGTCGAACGCGACCCGGTGCGGGCCGAGCGGATCGTCCGCAACGCCGCCGCCCTCGGCGTGCCCCGGCTGCGCGTGGTCACCGGCCCCGCCCCGGACGCGCTCGCCGGACTGCCCGCCCCGGACGCGGTGTTCGTCGGCGGCGGCCTCACCGCGCCCGGCCTGCTCAACACCTGCTGGGCCGCGCTGCCGCCCGGCGGCCGGCTGGTCGCCAACACGGTGACCCTGGAGTCGGAGGCGCTGCTCACCACCTGGTACCGGCGGCACGGCGGCGAACTGCTGCGGCTCGCCGTGGCGCACGCCGTCCCGGTCGGCGGCTTCACCGGCTGGCGCCAGGCGATGCCGGTCACCCAGTGGTCCGCCGTCAAACCCGCCGCCGACCCCCTCACTCCCCGGGAGAACGCCTCGTGACCGTCCACTTCATCGGGGCCGGCCCCGGCGCCGCCGACCTGATCACCCTGCGCGGCCAGCGGATCCTGGCCCGCGCCGAGGTCTGCCTCTACGCCGGCAGCCTGGTGCCGCGCGAGCTGCTCGCCGAGTGCCCGCCCGGCGCCCGGCTGATCGACACCGCCAACCTCACCCTGGACCTGATCGTCGAGGAGATGGTCCGCGCCCACGCCGCCGGGCAGGACGTCGCCCGGCTGCACTCCGGCGACCCGTCGGTGTTCAGCGCCGTCGCCGAGCAGATGCGCCGCCTCGACGCGGCCGGGGTGCCCTACGACGTGGTGCCCGGCGTGCCGGCCTTCGCCGCCGCGGCGGCCGCGCTCAAGCGCGAGCTGACCGTGCCGACCGTCGGCCAGACCGTGATCCTCACCCGGATCGCCAAGCGCGCCACCCCGATGCCGCCGGGCGAGGACCTCGCCACCCTGGGCCGCAGCGGCGCCCTGCTCGTCCTGCACCTGGCCGCCGGGTACGTGGACGACGTGGTCGAGCAGCTGCTCCCGCACTACGGGGCGGACTGCCCGGCCGCCGTGGTCGCGATGGCCAGCCGGCCGGACGAGCTGGTGCTGCGCGGCACCGTCGGGGACATCGCCGGACAGCTGAAGGCCGCCGGCGTGGTCCGCACCGCGGTGATCATCGTCGGCCGCACCCTGGCCGCCGAGCAGTTCCGCGACAGCCACCTCTACTCCGCGGACCGCGAGCGCCCGCACGAGCCCTGCGGCACCTGATGACCGCGCCGGACCACCGCCCGACGACGCCCCGGGACCACCGCCACCTGCTGATCCTCGGCGGCACCACCGAGGCCCGCGCCCTCGCCGCCGCGCTCGACGGCCGGACCGGGCTCCGGGTCACCAGCTCGCTCGCCGGGCGGGTGGCCCGGCCCCGGCTGCCCGCCGGCGAGGTGCGGATCGGCGGCTTCGGCGGCGCCGACGGCCTCGCCGACTGGCTGCGCGCCGAGCGGGTGGACACGGTGGTCGACGCCACCCACCCGTTCGCCGCCGTGATGTCCGGCAACGCCGCCGCGGCCGCCGCCGCGACCGGCGTCCCGCTGCTGGCGCTGCGCCGCCCCGGCTGGACGGCCGTACCGGGCGACGACTGGCACCGCGTCCCGTCCCTGGACGCCGCCGCCGCGCTGCTGCCCGCCCTCGGCCGCCGGGTCCTGCTCACCAGCGGCCGGCAGGGCCTCGCCGCCTTCGCCCACCTCGACGGCCTGCACTTCGTGGCCCGCTCGGTCGATCCGCCCGAACCGCCGCTGCCCGCCGCGCTCGACGTCCTGCTCGACCGGGGCCCCTTCACCCTGGACGGCGAGCGGGCGGTGCTGCGCGAGCACCGGATCGACGTCGTCGTCACCAAGGACAGCGGCGGCGCGGCCACCGCGCCCAAGCTCACCGCGGCCCGCGAACTCGGCCTGCCCGTCGTACTGGTGGACCGCCCGCCGCTGCCGGCCGGAGTGCCCGTCGCGGCGAGCGTCGCCGAGGTGCTGGAGCGGCTCGCCGACCACGGCCCGATCGGGCCGTAATTCCCGCGCGGAACCCACCCCACGCTGCAAGGATGACCGGATGACCGACGCCTACGAACTCGCCGACGCCGCCCGCCCCGAACCGCCCCTGGCCGGTGCGGAACTCGCCACCCTGACGGGCTTCCTGGACTTCCAGCGCGCCACCTTCGCCTGGAAGTGCACCGGGCTGAGCACCGAACAGCTCCGCGCCCGCCCGCTGCTCCCCTCCACGCTCTCCCTGCTCGGCCTGACCCGCCACCTGGCCGAGGTGGAGCGCGGCTGGTTCCGCAACGTCCTCAACGGCGAGGGCCATCCCGGTTTCTGGGGCGGCAGGGACGTCGAGTTCGAGGCCGACGAGGCCGACCCGGACGAGGCCTTCACCGTCTGGCGGGCCGAGTGCGAGCACGCCCGCGAACTCGTCGCCGCCGCCCCGTCCCTGGACGTGCTCGGCCACTACCGCGCGCCCGACGGCCAGGAGACCGAGTACTCCCTGCGCTGGATCCTCACCCACATGATCGAGGAGTACGCCCGCCACAACGGCCACGCCGACCTCCTCCGCGAGCACCTCGACGGCCGCACCGGCGAGTAGCCGCACCCGGGCACGCCGCCACCCGGCCCCGGGGTTCCGGGACCGGGCGGCGGGTGTCCGGATCAGATGTCGCGGAAGGTCTCGATCTGGGCGCCGATGGAGTTGAGGCGCTCGGCGAGGTCCTCGTAACCCCGGTTGATGACGTAGACGTTGCGGAGCACCGAGGTGCCCTTGGCGGCCAGCATCGCCAGCAGGATCACCACGGCGGGGCGCAGCGCGGGCGGGCAGACCATCTCGGCGGCACGCCAGCGGGTCGGGCCCTGGACCAGCACCCGGTGCGGGTCGAGGAGCTTGATGTCCGCGCCGAGGCGGGTGAGTTCGGTCAGGTAGATGGCGCGGTTGTCGTACACCCAGTCGTGGATCATCGTGGTGCCGTGGGCGGCCGCGGCGATGGCGGCGAAGAACGGCACGTTGTCGATGTTGATGCCGGGGAAGGGCATCGGGTGGATGGTGTCGATCGGCGCGGTGAGCTTGGAGGGGCGCACGGTGAGGTCGACCAGCCGGGTGCGGCCGTTGTGGGCGGGGTACTCGGGGGTGCGGTCGTAGTCGAGGCCCATGCCCTCCAGCACGGCGAGCTCGATCTCCAGGAACTCGATCGGCACCCGGCGGACGGTCAGCTCGGAGGAGGTGACCACGGCGGCGGCGAGCAGGCTCATCGCCTCCACCGGGTCCTCGGCCGGGGTGTAGTCGACGTCGCAGGTGATCTCGGGGACGCCGTGCACGGTGAGGGTGGTGGTGCCGACGCCGTCGATCCGCACGCCCAGCTTCTCCAGGAAGAAGCAGAGGTCCTGGACCATGTAGTTGGGCGAGGCGTTGCGGATGACGCTGACGCCGTCGTGGCGGGCGGCGGCGAGCAGGGCGTTCTCGGTGACGGTGTCCCCGCGCTCGGTCAGCACGATCGGCCGGTCCATCGGCGTGCCGGGCTGGACCGAGGCGTGGTAGGCGCCGCCGGTGGTGGCGACCTCCAGGCCGAACCGGCGCAGCGCGGTGAGGTGCGGCTGCACGGTGCGGGTGCCGAGGTCGCAGCCGCCGGCGTAGGGGATGGCGAAGTTGTCGGCGCGGTGCATCAGCGGGCCGAGGAACATCAGCACGCTGCGGGTGCGGCGGGCGGCCTCGACGTCCATGCCGGCCAGGTCGAGCTCGGCGGGCGGGGTGAGTTCGAGGTCGCGGCCGTCGTTGGTCCAGCGGCTCCTGACGCCGATGCTGTTGAGCACCTCCAGGATCCGGTAGACCTCCTCGATCCGGGCGACGCTGCGCAGGGTGGTGCGGCCGGTGGTCAGCAGCGAGGCGCAGAGGATGGCGACGCAGGCGTTCTTGCTGCTGCGGACGTCGATCGCGCCGGAGAGGGTGGTGCCGCCGGCGACCCGCAGGTGCATCGGGCCGGAGTAGCCGAGGGAGACGATCTCGCTGTCGAGCGCTTCGCCGATGCGGGCGATCATCTCAAGGCTGACATTCTGCTTGCCCTGCTCGATGCGGTTGACCGCGCTCTGGCTGGTGCCGAGGGCCTCGCCGAGCTGGGCCTGGGACCAGCCGCGGTGCTGACGCGCGGTGCGGATGAGGGTGCCGATACGGGTGAGGTAGTCGCCTGTCACTCGCCAGACGATATCTCATGACTGAGATAGCAACAGCGCCGACCCCGGCCCTGGCGCGACTTTTGTCCGTTTCTCACCCCGTATGAGCGTCAGATCTTCACACCATGGCGAACTTATCGGGACAGTCCTGGGACAGAACTCCCGGGCGGAGGACGGCCGTCAGGGCCCCAGCGGTTGCGCGCGGCCGACGATCGTCCCCGCCCGGTCGATGCAGACGACGTCCACCGCGACCGGCGAACCGCGCAGCACCCCGAGCGCGGTGGCCCGGGCCGCCTCGGCCACCAGGTCGCCCAGCGGCACCCCGGCCGCCCGGCAGAGCTGGATCGCCTCCAGACCGGTGTTGGCCGCCGCGACCGCCGCCGTCAGCTCCTCGTCGGCGCCGCCCGTACGGGCCAGCCCGGCCAGGTGGCCCTGGTCCACCCGGGAGCGCGCCGAGTGCAGGTCGAGGTGGCCGGCGGCGAGCTTGGAGAGCTTGGCGAAGCCGCCGGCGATGGTCAGCCTCGGCACCGGGTGGCGCTTGAGGTACTTGAGCACGGCGCCCGCGAAGTCGCCCATGTCGAGCAGCGCGTCCTCGGGCAGGCCGTGCACCGCCGCGGCCACCTTCTCGGAGGTCGAGCCGGTGCAGCCGGCCACATGGGTGCGCCCGGCGGCCCGCGCCACGTCCACCCCGCGCCGGATGGAGTCGATCCAGGCGGAGCAGGAGTAGGGGACGACGATCCCGGTGGTCCCGAGGACGGAGAGCCCGCCGAGGATGCCGAGCCGGGGGTTCCAGGTGGACCGGGCGAGCTCCTCGCCGTGGTCGATCGACACCTCCACCACCACGTCCCCGCTGCCGCCGCACTCGGCCGCGACCTCGGCGACGGCGTCCCGGATCATCTGCCGGGGCACCGGGTTGATGGCGGGTTCGCCGACCGGCAGCGGCAGCCCGGCCTTGGTGACCGTCCCCACCCCGGGCCCGGCCCGGAACACCACGCCCGCGCCCGGCTCCCCCGCCCGCACGGTGGAGCGCACCAGCGCGCCGTGGGTGACGTCCGGATCGTCCCCGGCGTCCTTCACCACCCCGGCCGTCGCCCGCCGCCCGCCGCCCGGCTCCTCGGCCACCAGCTCCGCCGCGAGCGCGAAGGCCGGCCGCTGCCCCTTCGGCAGCGTGATCTCCACCGGGTCCGGGAACACCCCGGTGAGCAGCGCCCGGTACGCGGCCTTGGTCGCCGCCGTGGCACACGCCCCGGTGGTCCACCCGTGCCGCAGCCCACTGCTCCGCAACTGCCCGGCCCGCCCACCGACCTCGCCCATGTCCCGCACCGTCTCCCTGCCGTTCGTCCGTCGATCGGACACCATGCTCCACCGCCGACGAGCCGACTCCTCGGCGGGGTCCGCGACCGCCTTGTGTACACATGGCACACTTCGTACACTCGGAGTATGAGCGAGCAGCCTGTGCAGACCGTTTCGATTCGCGAGGCCCGCGAGCACCTCGCCGACGTCGTCGACCGCGCGGAGCGGGACGAGCCGACCGTCATCACCCGGCGGGGACGGGAGGTCGCCGCCGTCGTCCCGATAGAGCTGCTGCGCGAGTACCGGCAGTGGGAGGAGCGCGAACTGATGCGCCTCATCGAGGAGCGCCGCGACGAGCCCACCTACTCGCTGGACGAGGTCATGGCCGAGACCCTGGCCCGGCCCGAGTGAAGTACAGCACGCGCTTCACCGAGTCGGCCCGCGGCGAGCTGCGCAAGCTGCCCCGGGCGACGGCGATCCTGGTCCTGCGCAAGCTCGCGGAGCTCGAACAGGACCCCTACGGCTTCCACACCACCGCCCTGGTGGGATCGCCCGACCACCGCCGTCTGCGGGTGGGCGACCACCGGGTGGTCTACACCGTCGACGGCGGGCTCCTGCTCGTCCTGGTGGTCCGGGTCGGCCATCGTTCCGAGATCTACCGCGACTGACGCGCGCGCCGCCGGCCGGGCTCCTTCCTTCCGGCGGCAGCCCGGGCAGCCCGATCCGCCCCGGTCCCGTCGGCGGGTCCGGGGCGGAGGGGGTGGGGCTCAGGCCTCCGGGTAGCGGCGGGGGGTCCAGGTGACGTCGGGGTGGGGGGAGCGGGTGACGTGCTGGGTCTGGGAGGAGCCGATCAGCAGGATGGTCCGCATGTCGACCTCGGCCGGGTCCAGTTCGCCGAGGGGCACGGTGCGGACCCGCTCGGTGGGGCCGCCGACGTCGCGGGCCAGCACCACCGGGGTCTCCGGGGCGCGGTACTCCAGCAGGAGGTCCCGGGCCCGGCCGACCTGGGTGGTGCGGGACTGCGAGCCGGGGTTGTACAGGGCGAGCACGAGGTCGGCCGAGGCGGCGGCGCGCAGGCGCTGCGCGACGACGTCCCACGGCTTGAGGCGGTCGGAGAGCGACACCACCGCGTAGTCGTGGCCGAGCGGGGCGCCGGCCCGGGAGGCGGCCGCGTGCGCGGCGGTCATCCCGGGGACGATCCGCACCGGCACCTCGCGGTAGGACTCCTCGCAGGCGACCTCCAGCACGGCGGTGGCCATCGCGAAGACGCCCGGGTCGCCGGAGGAGACCACCACGACCCGGTGGCCCCGGCGGGCCAGGTCGAGGGCGAACTCGGCGCGCTCGGACTCCACCTTGTTGTCGGAGCCGTGCCGGGTCTGGCCCGGCCGCTCCGGCACCCGGTCGAGGTAGGTGGTGTAGCCGACCAGGTCGGTCGCGGCGGCGAGGGCGCCGCGGGCCTCGGGGGTCAGCCAGAGCGGGCCGGCCGGGCCGGTGCCGACGACGGTGACGCTGCCCGGACCGCTCAGGTCGGGGGCCGGGGCCTCCAGCGGGGCGACCTTGCTGGGCAGCACCGCCACCGCGAAGTAGGGGACGCTGTCCGGGTCGACGGAGGCCAGCGGGGCCGTCCGCTCGCCGTCCATGAACGCCCGCTCGACGTACTGGGCGTCGGCCAGCCGGCCCGCCCGCTCCAGGGCGCGGCGCACGGTCGGGAAGGTGCGGCCGAGCTTCATCACCACGGCGGAGTCGGCGGCGGCCAGGCGCGCGGTCAGCTCCTCCTCGGGCAGCGTGCCCGGGATGACGGTGAGCGTCTCCTCGGCCTCGGTGAGCGGCTGGCCCAGCCGGGCCGACGCGGCGCTGACCGAGGTCACGCCGGGCACCACCTCGGTCGGGTAGCGGTGCGCGAGGCGCTTGTGCATGTGCTGGTAGGAGCCGTAGAAGAACGGGTCGCCCTCGGCGAGCACCACCACGTCGCGACCGGCGTCCAGGTGGGCGGCCAGGCGTTCGGCGGCCTCCTGGTAGAAGTCGTCCAGCGCGCCCCGGTAGCCGCCCGGGTGGTCGGTGGTCTCGACGGTGATCGGGTAGACCAGCTTCTCCTCGATCTGACCGCCCGTCAGGTACCGCTCGGCGATGGAGCGGGCGATCGAGCGGCCGTGCCGCGCGCTGTGGTACGCCACCACGTCGGCCTTGCCGATGAGTTCGGCGGCGCGGACGGTCACCAGCGACGGGTCGCCGGGGCCGAGACCCACACCGTAGAGCCGGCCGGTGGCCTGCTGGTCGGCCATCTGACTGTCCGTCATTCTTCTTCGCTCGCAATCGCGTTGATCGCCGCCGCGGCCATCGCGCTGCCGCCGCGCCGGCCGCGCACCACCAGGTGCTCCAGGCCCGCCGGGTGCGCCGCCAGGGCCTCCTTGGACTCGGCCGCGCCGATGAAGCCGACCGGGACGCCGATCACGGCGGCCGGGCGCGGGGCGCCGGCCTCGATCAGCTCCAGCAGGCGGAACAGCGAGGTCGGCGCGTTGCCGACGGCGACCACCGCGCCCTCCAGCCGGGGCAGCCACAGCTCCATCGCGGCGGCGCTGCGGGTGTTGCCCATCGCCCGGGCCAGCTCCGGCACGGACGGGTCGGTGAGGGTGCAGATCACCTCGTTGTCGGCCGGCAGCCGCTTGCGCGTGACGCCGCTGGCGACCATGTTCACGTCGCAGAGGATCGGCGCCCCGGCCCGCAGGGCGGCGCGCGCGGAGGCGACCGCGCCGGGCGAGTACACCAGGTCCTCGACCAGGTCGACCATGCCGCAGGCGTGGATCATCCGCACCGCGACCTGGGCGACGTCCGCGGGCAGTCCGGCCAGGTCGGCCTCGGCCCGGATGGTGGCAAAGGACTGGCGGTAGATGGACGCGCCGTCCTTCTCGTACTCGATCACGTGGTCCTCCGGGCCGCGGCGACCGCCGCGGCCATCAGCTCGTTCGTCACTTCCACGGCGGTGTCCCGCCCCTGCGGTCCGCCGGTCACCGCCACCCGGTAGCCCTCCCCGGTCGCCAGCACGTCCACCCGGCGTCCGGCGGGGTGGCCGCAGCGGCGTTCGCAGCCCGACCAGTGCACCGGCAGCAGGGCGGCGCCCGGCTGCGGACCGGCACCCCGGGCCGTGCTCCCGTCCAGTGCCCGGGCCGCGTCGGCCCGGACGTCGGACCGCGACTTCGCGCAGCCCGGCAGCCCGGTGCAGGCGCTCGCGCCGTCCCAGGCCGTCCCGGCCGCTGCCCCGGCCTCTGCCCCGACCCCGGCCCCCGTCCGGAAGCCGGCCGCCGCGAGCGCGGGCAGCCGCCCGGCGGGAGCGCCGGGCAGCACCACGCCGCGCCACGGGGTCAGCCGCAGCTCCCCCTCGGCGGCCTCCGCCAGCGCCCGCCACTGTCCGGCCGTCGCCACGCCGAAGCGCAGGCCCACGTGCAGCCCGCCCCCCGGCAGGGCGCCCAGCGGCGGACGGGTCCCGGCCGGCGGCGGCAGCGGCAGTTGGCCGGGCGGCAGCAGATCGGGCAGTTCGCGCAGGTGCCAGGCCCGCAGTCCGGCGGCGCGCTGCGCGTCCAGGAACTCCCGGGCCGCGTCCAGCGCCGCCGCGACCGCCCGCCCGGCCGGCACCGGCCGCGCGGTGGCGGCCCGGCCGAGGCGCAGCAGGGCGGTGCCGTCCGGGCCTGCGATCAATGTCACATCGGCGTCCAGCGCGGCGACGTCCCCCCGGCCGTCGTCCAGGGCGAACAGGAACTTTCCGGACAGGCCGGTCGCCCACGGGCTGGCGCACAGGGCCGCGTCGAGGGCGCGCGCCCAGGCCCGCACATCGGCGGAGCCCTCGGCGGGCCCGGCGCCGGGGCCCGGCGAGGCGACGATGTTGCGGACCCGTTCATGGGTGTCGGAGGGCAGCAGGCCGGCGGCCCGCAGCCGCTCGGCGAGTTCGCCGCCGCAGTCCGAAGCCAGGCCGCGCAGCTGGACGTTGCCGCGCGAGGTGATCTCCGCGCGGCCGTCGCCGAGCGCCTCGGCCGCGTCGGCCAGCGCCAGAACCTGACACTCAGTCAGCAGTCCCCCGGGCAGCCTGACCCGCGCCAGGGCGCCGTCGTCGGCCGTGTGCAGACGAAGGGCCCCGGGGCAGGCGTCCGAACGCGCCCGGTCGGGCACGGCGGCGCCCGGCACGACGGCGTCGGGTTCGGGAGGCATGGCGGCGAGCATACCGAGGATCGGACGGGTTGCCGCCGTACCGTCGATCACACCTCCGACCCCGTCCGCAGCGGCCGGAACCTGCTCTCCCCCAGGTCAGCCGCACCCCGTACGATGCTCGCGGACGGTCCCCGCGGACCGTCCGAACGCCAGCGACGGCGCAGGGGAGGAAACCGGTGCGAACCCGGTGCGGTCCCGCCACTGTGACCGCGCTTCACCGGGCCTCCGGGGAAGCGCGGGAGCCAGGAACTCCTGCCGTCCTCCACTGCCCGGGGCGCGGACCCCGAGGAAGGCTTGAAGCCATGCGCCGCCGCATGCCCGCGCCCACGTGGTGCTCCATGCCAGTGCCCGTGCGACTGTCCACGCCCGCCGTCGAGGCCGGGAGGGCCTTCGCATGATTCTGCTGCTGTCGACGTCAGACACCGACCTGCTCAGCGCCCGCGCGTCCGAGGGTCCGGTCCGCTACCGGCTCGGCAACCCGGCCCGGCTCGCCGCCGAGGAGCTGCCCGCGCTGCTGGAGGGCACCGAACTGGTCGTGGTCCGCCTGCTCGGCGGCCGCCGCGCCTGGCAGGAGGGCCTGGACGCGCTGCTCGCCGGCCCCCGCCCGGTGATCGTGCTGACCGGCGAACAGGCCCCCGACGCCCAGCTGATGGAGCTGTCCACCGTCCCGGCCGGCATCGCCGCCGAGGCGCACGCCTACCTGGCCCACGGCGGCGCGGCCAACCTCGCCGAGCTCGGCGCCTTCCTCTCCGACACCGTGCTGCTCACCGGCCACGGCTTCGCCCCGCCCGCCTCCGCCCCGGCCTGGGGCCCGCTGGAGCGCACCGCCCGCACCACCGAGGGCCCGACCGTCGCGGTGCTCTACTACCGCGCCCACCACATGAGCGGCAACACCGCCTTCGTGGAGACCCTCTGCCGCGCGATCGAGGACCAGGGCGCCCGGGCCCGCGCCTACTACTGCGCCTCGCTGCGCGGCGCCGAGCCGGAGCTGCTGGCCGCCCTCGGCGAGGCGGACGCCCTCGTCACCACCGTGCTCGCCGCCGGCGGCACCCGCCCGGCCGACGCCCAGGCCGGCGGCGACGAGGAGGCCTGGGACGCGGGCGCGCTCGCCGCCCTGGACCGGCCGATCCTCCAGGCGCTCTGCCTGACCTGGTCGCGCGCCCGCTGGGAGGAGAGCGACGACGGCCTGTCCCCGCTGGACACCGCCACCCAGATCGCCGTGCCCGAGTTCGACGGCCGGCTGATCACCGTCCCGTTCTCCTTCAAGGAGCTGGACGAGGACGGCCTCACCGTCTACGCCGCCGACGAGGAGCGCTCGGCCCGGGTCGCCGGCATCGCCGTCGCCCACGCCCGGCTGCGGCACGTCCCGGCCACCGAGCGCCGGCTCGCGCTGGTGCTGTCCGCCTACCCGACCAAGCACGCCCGGGTCGGCAACGCCGTCGGCCTGGACACCCCGGCCAGCGCGATCCGCCTGCTGGAGCGCCTGCGCGCGGAGGGCATGGACCTCGGCGACGACCTGCCGGGCCTGGACACCGACACCGACGACGGCCACGAGGGCGACGCCCTGATCCACGCGCTGATCGCGGCCGGAGGCTACGACCAGGACTGGCTCACCGAGGACCAGCTCGCCCGCAACCCGGTGCGCATCCCCGCCGCCGACTACCGCCGCTGGTACGCGACGCTGCCCGCCGCACTGCGCGAGCAGGTCGAGGAGCACTGGGGCCCGGCCCCCGGCGAGCTGTACGTCGACCGCTCGCAGAACCCGGACGGCGACATCGTGCTCGCCGGGATCCGCTCCGGGAACCTGCTGGTGCTCATCCAGCCGCCGCGCGGCTTCGGCGAGAACCCGGTCGCGATCTACCACGACCCCGACCTCCCGCCGTCCCACCACTACCTGGCCGCCTACCGCTGGATCGCCGCCGCGCAGTCCGACGGCGGCTTCGGCGCCCACGCCGTGGTCCACCTCGGCAAGCACGGCAACCTGGAGTGGCTGCCCGGCAAGACCGCCGCGCTGTCCGACGAGTGCGGCCCCGACGCCGTCCTCGGCGACCTGCCGCTGGTCTACCCCTTCCTGGTCAACGACCCGGGCGAGGGCACCCAGGCCAAGCGCCGCGCCCACGCCACCCTGGTCGACCACCTCGTCCCGCCGATGGCCCGCGCCGACTCCTACGGCGACATCGCCCGGCTGGAGCAGCTGCTCGACGAGCACTCCAACATCGCCGCGATGGACCCGGCCAAGCTGCCCGCGATCCGCGCCCAGATCTGGACCCTGATCCAGGCCGCCCGGCTCGACCACGACCTCGGTCTGGAGGAGCGCCCCGAGGACGACGGCTTCGACGACTTCCTGCTGCACGTCGACGGCTGGCTGTGCGAGATCAAGGACGCCCAGATCCGCGACGGCCTGCACGTGCTCGGCCAGGCGCCGGCCGGCACCGACCGGGTCAACATCGTGCTCGCCATCCTGCGCGCCCGGCAGATCTGGGGCGGCGTCAGCGCCCTGCCCGGCCTGCGCGAGGCGCTCGGCCTGGACGAGGCCGCGCTCACCCTCGGCGCCACCGACGCGGCCGAGGCGCAGGCCCGCGCCCTGGTCGAGGCCATGGAGGCGGCCGACTGGGCGCCCGAGGCGGTGGAGAAGGTCGCCGCCGGGCTGCCGGAGGCCGTGCACGAGGTGCTGGCCTTCGCCGCCACCCAGGTGGTGCCCCGGCTCGCCGCGACCACCGACGAGCTGGACGCCGTGCTGCACGCGCTCCAGGGCGGCTTCGTCCCGGCCGGCCCGTCCGGCTCGCCGCTGCGCGGACTGGTCAACGTGCTGCCGACCGGCCGCAACTTCTACTCCGTCGACCCCAAGGCCGTGCCCAGCAAGCTCGCCTGGGAGACCGGCCAGGCGCTCGCCGCCTCGCTGATCGACCGCTACCGGGCCGACAACGACGGCACCCACCCGTCCTCGGTGGGCCTGTCGCTGTGGGGCACCAGCGCGATGCGCACCGCCGGTGACGACATCGCCGAGGCCTTCGCGCTGCTCGGCGTCCGCCCGGTCTGGGACGACGCCTCGCGCCGGGTCACCGGCCTGGAGGCGATCCCGCTCGACGAGCTGGGCCGCCCGCGGATCGACGTCACGCTGCGCATCTCCGGCTTCTTCCGGGACGCCTTCCCGCACGTGGTCGCGCTGCTGGACGACGCCGTCCGGCTGGCCGCCGCCCAGGAGGAGGCGGACGCGGACAACTTCGTGCGCGCCCACGTCCAGGCGGACCTCGCCGTGCACGGCGACGAGCGCAAGGCCACCACCCGGGTCTTCGGCTCCCGCCCCGGCACCTACGGCGCCGGACTGCTCCAGCTGATCGACAGCCGGGACTGGCGCACCGACGCCGACCTGGCCGAGGTGTACACGGTCTGGGGCGGCTACGCCTACGGGCGCGGCCTGGACGGGCGTCCGGCCCGCGAGGAGATGGAGACCGCGTACAAGCGGATCACCGTCGCCGCGAAGAACACCGACACCCGCGAGCACGACATCGCCGACTCGGACGACTACTTCCAGTACCACGGCGGCATGGTGGCCACCGTGCGCGCGCTCACCGGCAAGGCGCCGACCGCCTACATCGGCGACTCGACCCGCCCGGAGACGGTCCGCACCCGCACCCTCACCGAGGAGGCGGCCCGGGTCTTCCGTGCCCGAGTGGTCAACCCGCGCTGGATCGAGGCGATGCGGCGGCACGGCTACAAGGGCGCCTTCGAGATGGCCGCGACGGTCGACTACCTCTTCGGGTACGACGCCACCACCGGCGTGGTCGCGGACTGGATGTACGAGAAGCTCACCCAGGAGTACGTGCTGGACCCGGTCAACCGGGAGTTCCTGGCCGGCGCCAACCCGTGGGCGCTGCACGGGATCAGCGAGCGGCTGCTGGAGGCGGCGAGCCGAGGGCTGTGGGAGCAGCCGGACCCGCAGCTGATCGAGCAGCTCCAGGCCGCGTTCCTGGAGACCGAGGGCGACCTGGAGGGCGACGAGGGCTGACCCGCCCTCGACCGTTGCTCCGTTCGAGTGATCACGGGGCATCACGGGGCTGGTGACGGGGCCGCGCCAAGCGGACAATACGGGGCATGCCGCGCCCTCCCCTGCTCACCGGCCCCGCCGGTCCCCCCGGCCCCACCGCCCCGGCGGCCGACGCCGCCCGCCCCGGCCGGACGCTCGCCCGGTACCGGCCCCGGCTGGCCGCGCTGGCCGCCGGGGCGCTGCCCGTGCTCGCCTTCCCGGCCCCCGGGGTGGCGGCGCTGGCCTGGGTCGCGCTCGTCCCCGGCCTGCTGCTGATGCGGGCGGCCCCGGGCGCCCGGGAGGCGGCGGTGCGCGGCTGGTGGTTCGGCGCCGGGTTCATCCTGACCGGGATGTCCTGGCTGACCGGCTCCATCGGCCCCGGACTGCCGCTGCTCGCGGTGGTGTTCGGGGCGCTCCAGGCCGGGGTGGGCCTCGCGGTGTGGCGGCTGCTGCGGCCCCCGCTGACGATCCGGCGGGCGCTGCTCGCGCCGGTGGTGGTCGCGGCGGTCTGGCTGACCACCGAGTACGCGCGCTCCTGGCACGCCCTGGGCGGGCCGTGGGCGCTGCTCGGCGCCACCCAGTGGCAGCACCCCGCCGTCCTGGCGCTGGCCTCGGCGGGCGGGATCTGGCTGGTCAGCGCCGCGGTGGTGGCGGTCAACACCGCCGTGGCGGTGGCGCTCACCGCCGTCGACCCGCGCCCCCGGGCGGTGGCGGCGCTGTTCGCGGCGGCGGTCCTGGCGGCCGGGCCGCTGCTGTTCGCGCTCCGGCCGGCGCCGCCGGCCGCGCCCGCGGACGGGACCGGGCCGGCCGAGGTGCGGATCGCCCTGGTGCAGCCGGGGATCGTGGAGGAGCCGGACGCCCGCTTCGAGGCGAGCACCCGGGCCACCGCCGCGCTGGTCGGACGGCCCCCGGTGGACCTGGTGGTCTGGGGCGAGTCCAGCACCACCGCCGACCTCGACCGCGACCCGGCGACGCTGGCCCGGCTGCGCGCGCTGTCCGCCGCCACCGGGGCCGAACTGCTGGCCGGCGAGGACGCCCGGAAGGCGGACGGGCGGATCTCCAAGGACGCCGTCCTGGTGTCCCCGGAGGGCGTGGTCGACCGGTACCGGAAGATCCGGCTGGTGCCGTTCGGCGAGTACATCCCGCTGCGGCCGGTGCTCGGCTGGGTGGCCGGGGTCAGCCGGGCGGCGGGCGAGAACCGGGCGCCCGGCACCGACCAGCACCTGCTGCCGGCCGTGGACCGGTCCGGCCGCGCGCTGCCGATCGGCACCCTGATCTGCTTCGAGTCGGCCTTCCCCGACATGGCGCGGACGGCCGCCCGGGCGGGGGCCAGGGTCCTCGTCTACCAGTCGTCGACCTCGACCTTCCAGCGCAGTTGGGCACCCGAACAACACGTCTCGCTGGCCGCGATCCGGGCCGCCGAGACGGGCCGACCGGTCGTCCAGGCCTCGCTGACCGGGGTGTCGGCCGCCTTCGACGCGCAGGGCCGGGAGCTGGCGCGGCTGGGTACCGACGGCACGGGCGCGCTGGTGGTGCGGCTGCCGCTGACGGCCCCGGACACGGCCACCTGGTACGACCGGGTGGGGGACGTCGTCCCGCTGACGGCCGTCCTGGTGACGGCGGGGGCGGCGGTGGCCGCGGGGGCCGGCCGGTGGCGGGAGCGGCGCGGGCCCGGTGCGCCCTAGGGCCCCGCGCCCCCGCCGTCAGCCCACTTCGAGGACCAGCTTGCCGCGCGCGTGCCCCGATTCGACCAGGGCCAGGGCCTCGGCGGCACGGTCCAGCGGGTAACGGGCGGAGATGTTCGGGTCCAGTTCCCCGGCGGCCACGAGTTCGGCCAGGGCGGCCAGGGTGCCGGGGGTGGTGGACCGGGTGATGTAGCGGCCGCCCAGCTCCTGCGCGGTGGTCGGATCGCTGGTGGAGACCAACCGGGACCGGTCGGCCAGGGTGACGGCGGCGGCCCGGGCGTCGTCCCCGCCGATCAGGTCGAGGATGCCGTCGACGCCGTCCGGCGCGACCGCCCGGATCCGGTCCGCGACGCCCTCGCCGTAGCGGACCGGCACCGCGCCCAGCGACTCGACGTAGCCGCGGTTGGAGTCGCCGGCCGTGCCGACCACGCGGATCCCCCGACTGCGGGCGATCTGCGCGGCCACGCTGCCGACGCCGCCGGAGACCCCGAGGACCAGCAGGGTCTGCCCGGCCCCCACGCCGATGTCGCGGACGGCGTCGTCGGCGGTCGCGGCCGCCACCGGCAGGGTGGCGGCCAGGTCGAAGCCGACCTTCGCCGGCTTCAGCGCGCTCGACCCGGCCAGCAGCAGTGTCTGTTCGGCGAAGGCACCCGCCGCGACCAGCCCGAACACCTCGTCGCCGGGGGTGAACCCGGTGACGCCGGGACCGATCCGCTCCACCACCCCGGCGGCCTCCGAGCCCATCACGAAGGGCAGTCGGCGCTCCCGGCCGAGCAGGCCGCGGCGGACCTTCCAGTCCACCGGGTTCACCCCGGCCGCCCGGACGGCGACCGCGAGCTGCCCCGGGCCGGGCTCCAGGACGGGCCGGTCCAGGAACTCCTGGTTCTCCGGGCCGCCGTAGTCGACGAATCCGAACGCCTTGGCCATGCCCGCTCCACTCTCCCGCTCGACGGCCCCCGCCCCAGCATGCGGGCGGGGGCCGGGGCCGGGCCGGTCCTGGTGGGCCGAACGGGCGGGCGGGGCGCTCCGGTGAGGCAGAGGTGTCAGCCGGCCGCCCGCGTCACCGGGATCCAGAGCTCGGCCTCCGCCTCCGCCGCCTCCACCAGGGCGCCGACCCGCAGGATCTCCGGGCCCGGCCGGAACTCGTACGGATTGGACGGGAACCACTGCGTGAAGACGTCCCGCCACATCTCCTGGAGCGCCTGCGGGAACGGCCCGACGGCCCGGAACACCGCCCAGGTCCCGGTCGGGACCTCCCGCGCGTCGAGGCCCTCCGGCACCTCGGCGTCCGGCTCCGCCGCCACCGCGTGGTAGTAGTCGAGCGGCACGCCCTCCTCGCGGCTGTCCGAGAAGAACTCGGTGACCGAGAGGATCCCGCGCGGCTCCTGCCCCGAGAGGGCCGCGATCCGCTCCACCTGCTCCGGCCCGATCCCGCGGATGAACTCCGCGATGGCCGGGTTGACCCCCTCGTGCACCAGCGGGACCCTGGCCCTGCGCCCGACGATCCTGAACGCCGGCTTCTCGACGATCCGGTACTCCATGCTGCTGCTCCCTTCGACGACGAGCCGGAAGGACATCCGGGGCTGGGAGACCAGCACCGCGCCGCGCTGCCGGGCCTCGCCCGGGCCGACGCCGTGCATCGCCCGGAACGCCCGGGCGAACGCCTCGCCCGAGCCGTAGCCGTAGCGGACCGCGACGTCCAGCAGGGTCCGCTCCCCGGCCAGCACCTCGGCCCCCGCGAGGGTCAGCCGCCGGCGCCGGAGGTACTCCGACAGCGGCATGCCGGCCAGGGCCGAGAACAGCCGCCGGAAGTGGTACTCCGAGGTGGTCGCGATCCGCGCGAGCTCACCCGCGTCGACCGTCCCGTCGAGGTGCTCCTCGATGTACTCCATGGCCCGGTTCAGCCGCTCCAGCATCCGCCCTGCCCCGTCCTTCCGTTCCTGTGCTCCTCACCGTAGGCAGCGGCCACCCGGCCGGACCCGACATCCCGTGCCCGCTCCGGTCGGGTGGCCCGCACCTGGCCCGTGAGGTCAGATCAGGCCCTGGGCCAGCATCGCGTCCGCCACCAGCTCGAAGCCGGCGATGTTGGCGCCCAGGACGTAGTCGCCGGGGCGGCCGTACTTCTCCGCCGTGGTGTGGCAGGAGGTGTGGATGTCGCGCATGATCGCGGCCAGCCGCTCCTCGGTCCGCTCGAAGGACCACACGTCGCGGGAGGCGTTCTGCTGCATCTCCAGCGCGCTGGTCGCGACGCCGCCGGCGTTGGCGGCCTTGCCCGGCCCGAAGGCCACCCCGGCCTCCTGGAACACCCGGACCGCCTCGGGCGTGGTCGGCATGTTGGCGCCCTCGGCGACCGCCCGCACCCCGCCCCGGACCAGGGCCAGCGCGTCCGGCCCGGTCAGCTCGTTCTGGGTCGCACAGGGCAGCGCCACGTCCACCGGGACGCCCCAGACGCCGGTGCCCTCCTGGTACTTGACGTGGCTGCCGCGCCGCTCGGCGTACTCGGTGAGGCGGCCGCGCCGGACCTCCTTGACCTCCTTCAGCAGGTCCAGGTCGATGCCCTTCTCGTCCACCACGAAGCCGGTGGAGTCGGAGGCGGTGACCACGGTCGCCCCGAGCTGCTGGGCCTTCTCGATCGCGTACAGCGCGACGTTCCCGGAGCCGGAGACGGAGACCCGCAGACCGTCCAGCTCCTCGCCCCGGGCGCGCAGCATCTCGGCGGTGAACAGCACGCAGCCGTAGCCGGTGGCCTCGGTCCTGGCCTGGGAGCCGCCCCAGCCGATGCCCTTGCCGGTCAGCACGCCGGCCTCGTAGCGGTTGGTGATCCGCTTGTACTGGCCGAACAGGTAGCCGATCTCCCGGCCGCCGACGCCGATGTCCCCGGCCGGGACGTCGGTGTGCTCGCCGAGGTGGCGGTACAGCTCGGTCATGAAGGACTGGCAGAAGCGCATGATCTCGGCGTCCGAGCGGCCCTTGGGGTCGAAGTCCGAGCCGCCCTTGCCGCCGCCGATGCCGAGGCCGGTCAGCGCGTTCTTGAAGATCTGCTCGAAGCCGAGGAACTTCACGATCCCGAGGTTCACCGAGGGGTGGAACCGCAGCCCGCCCTTGTACGGGCCGAGGGCGCTGTTGAACTCCACCCGGAAGCCCCGGTCGACGTGCACCCGGCCCCGGTCGTCGGTCCACGGCACCCGGAACATCACCTGCCGCTCGGGCTCCACGATCCGCTCGACGATCCGCGCCTCGACCAGCTCCGGCCGCGCCGCCAGCACCGGTCCGAGCGTCTCCACCACCTCCCGCACGGCCTGGTGGAACTCGGGCTCGCCGGCGTTGCGGCGGAGCACCTCGGCGAGCAGCGACTCGAGGGCGGGGTTCTCGGCGTCGTGGGACGACACGGGCACAGGGGTAGCCGGCATCTTGTGAGCACCTTCCATGGGGGTGGTCGAAAGACAGGCGCTCCCCCGCCCGGGGGGAGACGCCGGCGGTCCCCTCGCCATTGAGGGCGTCGCGGCGCGCCACAACACCGGCGCGGCGACTCCGGACCGCTCGCAGGCGTCAGTCTCGCACCGCTCCCCCGCGTTTGTCCGCCCCTATCGGGTCGCCGCCGACCTCGGCTTTCGGTTCGTGAGCGGGGCCAATCCTCCGTACACCTCCGGCCGAGCTGTTGTTCAAATTGGAACTACCTAGTACCGTCGGAGCCGAGTCCCAGGAGAACCGTCCGTCACGGAGGCCCAGCCCATGCCGCAGGTGCAGCTGCCCGAGCAGCAGAACAATTCCCCGCGGGCGCCGTTGGCCGCGGGCGCCCCGCAGACCGCCGACGGCGCCCGGGTCCGGTCCCGGGTCCGGATCCCGCTGACCTTCCCGGACGGCTACCGGGCCGAGGCGGAGGTGTTCACCTTCCACGGACTGACGGACGGGGCCGAGCACCTCGCCCTGGCCCTCGGCACCGTGCCGGAGGGCGGCACACCGCTGGTGCGGCTGCACTCGGAGTGCCTGACCGGGGACGTGTTCGGCTCCGACCGCTGCGACTGCGGGCCGCAGCTGCGCGAGGCGGTCGAGCGGATCTCCGACGCGGGCGGCTACCTGCTGTACCTGCGGCAGGAGGGGCGCGGCATCGGGCTCTACAACAAGCTCGACGCCTACGCCCTCCAGGACTCCGGTCTCGACACGTACGAGGCCAACACCGCGCTCGGGCTGCCGGAGGACGGCCGCGACTACACGGCGGCCGCGCAGATGCTCGGCGCCCTCGGGGTCGACGGGATCGAGCTGCTGAGCAACAACCCCGACAAGGACGCCCAGTTGGCCGCCCTGGGCGTCACGGTCGAGCGCCGGGTGCCGACCGGTGTGCACCTGTCCGGGAGCAACGTCCGCTACCTGCGGGCCAAGGTGGAGCGGACGGGCCACTCGATCGAGCTGTCCCGGCTGGTGGGCTGAGCCGGGCGCCGACGACGACGGTGCCGGCGGTCCCGCTCAGCGGCTCCCCGCCGGGCCGGCCGCGACCGAGCGGCTGATCCGCCGGGCCGCGAAGCCGGTGCCGCAGACGAACCGCATCAGCGGCCCGAAGGTGTCGGCGGCGGACAGCCCGGTGAAGTACAGCCCCGGCACGGAGGACTCGAAGCCGGCCGAGAGCCGGGGCGCTCCCCCGTTGCGCCGCTCGATCGCGTCGCGCAGCTCGGGCGAGAGGTGGTCGAGCCGCCCGACGTCCACCCGGTAGCCGGTGGCGGCCAGCACATGGTCCGCCTCCAGCTCCGGGGTGGTGCCGCGCAGTCCCAGCCGCACCCCGCCGTCGCCGCCGTCCGGGCCGCCGTTCCCGCCGATCCGCTCGGCCGCCAGCAGCTGGTGCCCGGTGAGCACCGGGAAGCGGCCCTCCAGGCGCTCGCGCAGCCACCAGCCGCCTGCCGGGCCGAGCACGGTGCGCACCAGCCTGGCCCGGGTCGCGTCCGGCAGGGCGCGGAACGCCCCGGTGGCCCGGCTGAACGCGGTGAACGACCAGCCGGGGCCCAGCGGTGAAGCGGGCTTGGCCAGCCGCACCGGCCACGGGCGGTCGGCGGGGTCGTCGCACTCCGGCGGCTCGCCGAACAGCAGCTCGCCGGTCCGGGCCACCAGGACGGGCTCGGCGCCGGCCTCGTGCAGCAGGGTGGCGCTCTCCAGCGCGGACTGTCCGGCGCCGATCACCGCCACCCGGCGGCCGCCGAACTTCGCCAGATCGGCGTGGTCCGCGGTGTGCGAGGCGAGACCCGCCTCGACCAGGGGGCGCAGCACTCCCGGGACCCGCGCGTACGGCGGGAACCCTCCGGCCAGGACCACGGCCCGGGCGGTGAACACCTCGCCGGTGTCCAGCGTCAGCCGGAAGCCGTCCCGCGCGCGTTCGGTCCCCACCACCGCGGCGCGCTCCACCTGGGGCACCCGGGCCCGCTGGAACCACTCGCCGTAGCGGACGAACTCGTCCAGCGGTACGGCGTAGCGGTCGCCCACCGGGGGCAGGCCCGAGGCGGCCCGGAAGTCGGCCAGCCGGTACCGGCCCGCCGGGTCGGAGATCGACGAGGCCCTCGGCAGGGACTTGAGGAACATCCCGGCGGGCATCCGGGTCCGCCAGCTCTCCATCGGGACGCCGAGGACGCGCGGTGGCAGGCCCCGGCCCGTCAGGTGGGCGGCGACGGCGAGGCCGTACGGGCCGGCGCCGACGACCGCGACGGGAACGGTGTGCGGAGTGGTCATGACGAGCCTCCTCTGGCTCGGACGGGGACGGTCCCGGCGACCCGGCGGATCGCCTGGCCGGTGAAGCGGACGGTCATGGCGGCCACCGGGACGAGGTCGTCGCGGCAGAGCCAGGCCCGCTCGGTGGACCGGCGCGGCCGCAGGTCGGTGGGCGGGTGGCGGTCGCGCCAGAGCGCGACGGCGGCGGAGAGCGCGTCCAGCTGGCCGACGCCGTAGTACCGGTCCAGCTGGGGTCCGCGTGGGACCGGCCGGCCGGTGAGCGACAGGTGGAGGGCCCGGACGACGTCCACGCCGTCCACCGTCTCGAACAACCGGAACTGGGCGCCGGCCCGGGGGTTGAAGTCCAGCAGCTTGTACCGGCCGTCGCGCAGGTCCAGCCGCCAGTCCAGGTCGGCGATGCCGCTGTAGCCGATCTGTCGGCAGAGTCGGGCGGCGAGGGCCGCCAGCTCGGGGTTGGCGACCGCGACCGCGCGGGTGGTGAAGCCGCCCGACGGCGGGTAGGAGCGCAGCTTGCGCCCGGTGAACAGGGCCAGGGTCTCGCCGCCCGGGCCGCAGCACAGGTGGGTGATCCAGTGCTCGGTGCGCGCGTCCGGCAGGTACTCCTGGGCGAGCACCGAGAGCGGGCCGTCCGGGGGGCAGTGGCGCAGCAGTTCGGCCTCGTCGCGCACCACCGTGGCGTGGCTGACCACGGGGTGGCTCAGCCGGGTGAAGGGGGCGAGGTTCTTCAGGACCAGCGGGTAGCCGCAGCGTTCGGCGGCGTCGAGCAGCCCGTCCCGGTCGGCGGGCGCGGCGCTGTGCGGCGCCGGGATCCCGTAGCGGAGGCAGTCGGTGTACAGGGCGCCCTTGTCGGCCAGTCGGCGCGGCAGCGCCGCGGGCACCGGTGGCAGCAGGAAGTACGGGGCGAGTTCGGCGGCGTGCTCGGCGAGCAGGACGGCGGCCTCGTCGTCGGTGGGCACGGCCACGCAGCGGCGGCCGGACTCCCGGGCGAGTCGGCGTCCGACGTCCGCGACGGTGGCGACCAGGCGTTCGGTGGGCTCGCGTCCGCTGGTGGGGCGGACGATGGCGCGGGTCAGGTAGCGGGAGAGCGCGGTCGGGGTGAGCCGGTCCTCCACGATCGCGCGCACCTGGACGCCTGCGCGGCCGAGGGAGCGGACGGCGCCGAGCGGTCCGTGCGCGAGCGGGTACCGGCCCACCCTGACCAGCAGGACCGGTGTGCTGCGGTCCAGTGCGGGGCTGGTGCGGTTCACGGTGTCGGCCTTCCTCTGGGGTGCTTCGGTGCGGCGGTGCAGCGGTGCTTCGGTACCGCGGTGCTTGGGTGCAGCGGTGTTTCGGTGCCGCGGTGCTTCGGTGCCGCGGTGCTTCGGTGCAGCGGTGCTTCGGTGCTTCGGTGCCGCGGTGCGGCAGTAGTTCCGATGCTCGGTGCTGCGGCGCTCTCCGGCGTGCTCAGTGCTGCCAGACGCCGACCCAGTCGACGTCCACCTGGGTCCGGTCGACGCCGGCCGGCGGCGACTGGTGGTACCCGACGGCCAGGTCGAGGATCACTTCCATCGGCACGGTCGGGATCACGCTCGGGTCGGTGACCTGGAAGACCTGCACGCCGTCGACGTACCAGGTGACGGCGTCGGGTTCCCAGTCGATCCCGAAGACGTGGTAGCCGCTGGAGAAGTCCGCCGGGCCGTGGGAGTAGTGGGCGTCGATGTTGGTGCCGTCGGGGGCCTCGGCGTGCAGGTTGAGGTCGGCGTACTGGTCGGTGTTGATGAACTCGGCGATGTCCAGCTCGGGCAGTCCGCCGCGGGTGCCGGCGGGGAGCAGCCAGAAGGCCGGGAACATGCCGGCCGCCTGGCCGGTGGTCTTGATCGCGGCGGCGAAGTAGCCGTAGGTGAAGGTCTTCCGGGGCGTGCCGTCCCACTGGTCGCGGCCGGTGGAGACCATGCCGGAGGTCCAGGGGTAGGTCTTGCCGTCGCTGCCGGTGGTGGCCTTGCGCTCGGCGGTGAGGGTGAGCTTGCCGTCCGCCACCGAGACCTGGCCCGGGAGGTACCACTGGTCCTCCTGGTTGCCGGCGTTGGTGCAGCCGCCGTCGTTCCAGTCGTAGCAGGTCGCCCAGGAGCCGTGGTCGAGGCCGGAGCCGTTGAAGTCGTCGCGGAACACCGAGTGCCACGGGCCGCCGGTCGACGGCGGCTGGTCGGCCCCGACCGGCAGGGGCGTGCCGGGGGAGGCGGCGGCCGGGGCCGACGCCGACGGGGCCGAGGGGTCGAACACGCTGCCGCCGCCGCTCCCGGTACTGCCGATGCTGCCGGTGGCCCCGCAGGCGGCGGACAGCGCGAGCACGGTGGCCACCGTGAGCAGCCGCCACCGGACCGGCGGTCGCCCGTCCGGCCGACGGTCCCGGTCCTGGCTCCGGTCCCGGTGCGGAAGGTGCGGGCGGTGCAGGGGGCGGCGCGGGAGGCGGCGCGGGAGGTGGCGCGGCAGCAGCGTCAGGACCGTGGTCAGCACCGCGAGCACCAGCACCGCGCGGGCGGCGCCGAAGGAGCCGGTGAAGAACAGCGCCTCCGCGGTCAGCACCGCGAACGCCACGCTCAGCGCGACCACCAGTCCGGCGGCGCTCAGCCGGTCCGGTCCCCGTACCGGCGCGGGGAGCGGGCGGGCCAGGTCCACGGCCGCCGCGCCCGGACCGGCCAGCAGGAAGGCGCCCACCACGACGGCCCGCAACGGCACGCCGACCGGGAGCAGCTGGGCCGCGAGGGCGCACCAGCCGCCCAGCGCCGGGAGGAGGCGGTAGGGGGTCCACGGTCGGGCGGGGGTCATGGCGTGCTCCCTCCGGCGGGGGCGACCGCGCCGCCCCCGGCGTCGGAATCGGTGTACTGGTAGACGACGGCGTCCTGGTTGGCGTAGACGCGCCGCAGCGTGGGCTCGGCCGCCGCGGCGGCCGCCAGGCCTTGGACGGCGGAGGCCGGCAGCAGGCCGGTCAGCTCGCAGTCGAGCACCTGGCCCCGGGTGAGAACGAGGTAGGTGGGGCCGCCGGCCGGGTTGGGGGCGGACAGCGCGCCGCGCAGGGCGTCGCCCGGGTCCGCCGCCAGGTGCCGCAGGTCCTCGCCGGCGGCGTCGCCGAGCACCAGCCGGTCGTGGGTGTCGTAGTTCAGTTCGCCGCCCGGTTCGTTGGCGGTCAGCGAGATGATCCGGGAGCCCGCGGGGGTCTCGGCGACGTAGCGCACCGCCGCGACCTCCTGCGGCGTGAAGTAGTTCATCGCCTCCTTGCTGTAGTACCCGAAGAGGGTGCCGGTGAGGAGGCCGAGCAGCAGCACGGCGCAGACGCCGGTCCGCAGCGGGCCGCCGGGGCCGCCGACCGGCCGGGGCGGGGTGCCGGGCGGGAGGGCGTCCTCCGCGCGGGTGGCGGCCCGGTGGCCCCAGAGCAGCGCGGCGGCGAGGAAGGCGGCGGCCGGGAGGGCGAACAGGTAGGCCCGGAAGAGCATTTCGCCGTCGTAGGCGTTGGCCAGCAGGACCAGGACCGGCGCCGCCAGCAGCGGCAGCAGGCCGACCCGGCGCACCCACCGGTGGCGCAGGGCGCCCGCCAGGGCCAGCAGGAGGACGGCGGCGGTGAGGCCCCGGTCGGCCCAGGAGGCGAGGATCTGGCCGAAGGGCGCCTCGCCGAGCCGGGCGAGGCCGGCCACCGCGTTGTGGTCCGGGGAGCCGAGGGCGGAGATCAGGCCGCTCAGGTTCGCGGACACGAACGGCCGGGCGACGGTGGCGTCCCAGAGCACGGTCAGCCCGACCACGGCGGCCAGCACCGGCAGGACGGTGCGGCGGTTGCGGCGGCCCAGGGCCAGCAGGAGCAGGCTCGCGGCCAGCATGACCGGGGTGAGCTGGTGGGAGGAGACGATCGCGGCGATCAGCACCAGCAGCAGGGCGAACGGCGCCGCCCGCCAGCCGGCCCGCGAGGACACGTCGAGGACCGACCCGAGGGCCCGGGCGCCGACGGGTCCCGCGGGGCCGGCGGCGCCCGCAGGTCCGGCGGCGCCCGCAGGTCCGGCAGGGCCGGCAGCATTCGCGGGGCCGGCGGCGCTCGCGGGGCCCGCGGGTCCGGCGGCCGCCGCCCCGGCGAGCCGGCGCCGCGCCGCCAGCCGGTTCACCACCAGGGCGATCACGGTCAGGTGGAGCAGGTAGGCGAGGGCCTGCGGGGAGAAGTAGTCCTGGCCCACCCAGGCGGTCGCGTAGTAGAGCCAGATCCCGCCCCAGATCAGCCGCCGGTCGGTGGTGAAGCTCCGGTAGAGCAGCAGCAGCGGGCCGAGCAGCAGGACGTTGGTGATCACGGGGTACCAGGAGGCGTACCCCAGCACGGAGTCCAGGCCGGTGGCGCGCAGGACCAGCGCGTGGAACTCGAAGAAGCCCGGCCACTGGTTGTAGACGTCCAGCTTGCCCGCGCCGGGCACCGCCCCGCCGTGGCGCAGCATGGTGTCGATGATCGCGACGTGCTTCCAGGCCCAGGCGTAGCGCAGGGTCGGGTAGAGCAGGCTCGGCGTCGCGTGGATCATCAGGATCAGGGCCAGCACGTAGGCGCCCGCCCACCGGTGGCGGACCACCGGGGCGCGCAGGACGGCCACGAAGCCGACGGTGAGCAGGACGGGGACCGCGTACCAGAGCGGGGGCAGGGCCTGCAGCAGGCCGAGGTCGCCCATCCGGGAGAGCCGGACGCCGGGCAGGGCGGCCAGCCAGAGGGCGGTCGCGACCGGCAGCGCGCAGAGGGCCACCCAGCCGGACGGGCGGGTCGGGGCCGCCGCGGCGAGGGCCGCGCGCGGTCCGGCCGTCCGCCGGGCGGGGCCGGCGGCGGGGTCGGGGTGGACGGGGGTTCGGGGGGCCGGTGTCCGCGGGTCGGGTCGGACGTCTTCACGTTCCGGGGCGTCGGTCACGGCGATCACTCCTGACCGGGGCTCTTCGGCGGTCCGCCGACGGGGCGGCCGAGGGCCGCGCGCACCCGGCGGTAGCCGCGCCACGCCTTGGTGGCGGCGCTCTCGCGATGGGGCGCGGTCGGGGCGCCCCGGAGGCCGGTCCAGTCGTCGAAGACCTGGGGCGGGGTGTCGGCCCGCACCATCAGCCGGGCGATCCGCAGCGGGTCGTCGGCCGGGGAGCTGAAGGCGTTCCCGACCGCGGCGGCGGAGGTGTAGCCGGCCTGGGCGACCTTGCGGCGGACCTCCGCGCCCGAGTAGCCGTGCGGGTAGGCGAAGGAGGCGACCTCGTGGCCGAGGACGTCCTCCAGCAGGTGCTTGCAGCCGACGACCTCGTCGGTGAGCCGGCGCCCGTGGACCGTATCCATCGGGATGTGGGTCCGGGAGTGGGCCCCGATCTCGACGCCGAGCGCGTCGAGGTTGCCGAGCTGGCGCCAGTTCAGCATCGGCGCCGGGGGGAGCAGGCTGCCGCTGCCCCGGCCGCCGGGCGGGTGGAGGGCGCCGGTGGTGACGTACAGGGTGGCGGGCAGCCCCTGGTCGGAGAGGATCGGGGCGACCGTCCAGTAGAAGTCGGCGTAGCCGTCGTCGAAGGTCAGGACGGCCACTCCGGGCGGCAGCGCCGGTCCGCCGCGCAGGGCGGTGACCAGCCGGCGCAGCGGCACCACCCGCAGGCCGCTGTCCCTGATGCGGTCCAGCTGGGAGCGGAACCCGGCGGGTGTGACGGTGTACGGCGCGAGCCAGGACGGCGGGTCGTCGGACACCGCGTGGTAGAGGAAGACCGGGACGGCGTTCACGTGGTGCCCCCGGGGAGGTCGGGCGCGGCGGCGGGACCGGACGTGGTGCCGACGGCGCCGGGGCGGCGGGGCGCGGACCGCGGGTCCCGGGCGATCCGGGCGGCCCGGGCGGCCCGGGCGGCCCGGGCGCGGACCGCCCCGGTGAGGTAGCCGCCGGCGGTCAGGGCGACGCCCGCGCAGAGCGCGGCCGCCGTGGCGGGACGGCGCCGCCGCAGGCTGCGCAGCAGCGCCGCGGGCACGGTGTGCCGCAGGTAGGCCCGCTCGCTGGCCAGGCCGGCGGCGGCGCCGTCGTACCGGACGACGGCCGCCTTGGAGCATCCCTCCGCCCAGCAGCGGGCGGCGAAGTAGCGGAAGGCGGTGCGGGCCGCCGGCACCCGGTGGCGGACGGCCGCGGCCGGCTCGTACCGCAGCACGGTGCCGGGGTGCCGGGCGGTCAGCCGGATGCAGAGGTCGGTCTCCTCGCAGCCGAGCGGGCGGCGCCCGACCCGGCCGAGGTCGGTCCGGAAGCCGCCGGCGGCCAGCGCCTCGGCCCGCCGGAAGGACATGTTGGCGCCGATGAAGTTGCGGACCGGGGCCGGCCGGAGCGGCAGTCCCCGGTAGGAGCAGCCGACCACCCAGTCGAACTCGGGCGGGAACCAGTCGGGGCGGCCGGTCCGCCACCACGGCCGGACGAGGCCGCCGACGCCGAGCACGGCCGGGTCGCGGTAGCCCGCGAGCAGGTGCTCGGTCCAGTCGGGGTCGGCGGCGGCGTCGTCGTCGAGGAAGGCGACCAGGGTGCCCCGGGCCTCGGCCAGGGCGGTGTTGCGGGCGCCGGACAGGCCGCGCCGCTGCCGGTTGGCGAGGATCCGCAGGCCGGTCAGGTGCTCCCGGGCGAGGCGGAGGAGTTCGGGGCAGTGGTCGACGACCAGCAGCAGTTCCTCCGGCGGGCGGCGCTGGGCGTGGACCGACGCGACGGCGGCGCTCAGGTCGTCCCAGCGCTCGAGGGTGTAGGCGCAGATCACCACCGTGAGGTCCGGTGCGTCGGGGTCGGGCGCGGGGCGGTCGGGGGCGCGGGTCCCCCGCCGCGGGTGGATCCGGTCCGGGGTCATGCCGGTTCGCCTCCGTCCGCCAGTTCCTTGTCCGTCGGGTCCGTGCCGGACCGGACCGTGTCGGTCGGGTCCGTGCCGGACCGGACCGTGTCGGTCGGGTCCGTGCCGGTCGGGCCCGTGTCCGTCCGATCCGTCGCGCGCAGCCAGCCGCGCAGCACCAGCAGCAGGCCCGCCGCCAGCACGTACTCGGCGATCAGCCAGGCGAGGCCGACGCCGGTCAGTCCGTAGCGGGGCAGCAGGACGGCGACCAGCGTGATGACCATCGCGCTGGAGGCGACCCTGACCCCGATCATCCAGGGCAGCGCCCGGCGGACCCGGGCCATCTGGATGACCACGTTGATCACCGCGACCGGCAGGGCGCACAGCGCCATCAGGCGCAGCACCGTCGTCCCGTGCTCGGCGTAGGCGGGGCCGAAGACGCCGAGGATCAGGGGCGCGCCGGCCACGATCACCAGCACGGCCCCGGCCAGCAGCAGCCCGGTGTGCCGCAGCATCCGGCGGGCGTACTCGGCGAGCCGGTGCGGATCGCGGGCGCCCTCGACCACCAGCGAGTGGCCCATGCTGAACGTCGCCACGAACAGGGTCTCGGCGATGACGAACGCCAGCGAGTAGTAGGCGCTGCCCTCCGGTCCGAGCTGGGCCAGCACCATCAGCGGGACGACGCTGTAGCTCGCGAAGCTGAAGAGGTTGCCGAGGTAGTCCGCGCCGGCCCAGCGCAGCACCCGCTGCGGGGGTTCGGCGTCGGCGGGCCCGGCCGCCTCGTGGGAGGGCACCGCCCGGCGGAACAGGACGAGGTTGGCCAGCCCGATCGAGATCAGCATCGCGGCCGCCCAGGCGAGCATGATCCCGCTGCTGACGGCCAGCACGGCGCAGGCGGCGAGCAGCACGGTCTTGGTGACGGCGAAGACGGCGTTCTCGCCGAGCACCCAGCCGGTCCGGCGGGTGCCGGTGAGCGCGCCGTCCTGGAGGACGAAGACCGAGTAGCCGGCGGTGGCGGCGACGAACGCGACGGCGAGCACCGGTCCGCGCAGGAAGGCCAGGTCGGGGGCGACCACCGGGATCAGGAGCAGGAATCCGACCGCGACCGCGGCGCTGAAGCCGATGCTGATCACGTAGCACCGCAGCACCAGGCTCCGGGTGTGCCGCCCGGCGGCGGGCACGAAGCGGACCAGGGCGTCCCCCAGGTTGAGGCTGCCGAGGGTGGAGAGGAACATCGCGGCCGACAGCGCGGCGTAGCTGCGGCCGACCGTCTCGACCGCGTAGTAGCGGGTGGCGAGCAGCCAGAAGAACCCGCCGAGCCCGGCCGCGACGATCGAGCTCGCGGCCAGGACGTGCCCGTTGCGCATCAGCGCGTCGGAGCGCGGCCGGCCGTCCGCCGCTCCCTCCGCCGTCCCTCCGTCCGCCGGCCGGCGGTCGGTGCGGGCACGGGCCGGGAGGCCGCCGGGGAGGGCCGCGCGGACGGACCGGAGCCGGGCCCGCAGCAGGGCGCGGAAGCTGCAGTCGCAGGGCATGGCGACCGGGCACGGGCAGGTCGCGGCCATCGGCCGGCGGCGTCGGCGCGGCCGGGGGCGGGGGTGGTCGAGGAGGGAGGCCATCACGGCCTCGGCGCGGTGTCGGCCCGGCGCTGGCACCGGACGCTGCGCAGGTAGCAGAGCGGCCCGTAGAGCAGCCCGAGCAGTTCGAGCCGGCCGAGGTGCGCCATCAGCGGGTCGCGGCGGCCTCCGGCGGGGGTGCCCCGGCGCAGGGTCTGCCGGACGCCGCGCGGCACCCGGGCGAGCAGGGCGGCCAGCAGTTCCGGGCGGTGGCGGACGGCGGCGGTCAGGTAGGCGCCGAAGCCGACGCCGAAGCCGAAGACCTGGGTGCTCAGCGCCTCCATCGACCGGCGGTGCGGGTGCCAGACCAGCGCGTCGGGCCGGTAGACGACGGTGTGCCCGGCGATCAGGACCTGGAGGAAGGCGAGCAGGTCCTCGCCGCCTCGGGCGGGGGTGCCGGTGCTGGTCGCCGGGTCGAAGCCGCCGATCGCCCGCAGCAGGTCGGTGCGGAACGCCATGTTGGCGCCGGTTCCCAGCCGCCCGGTGGCGAAGGGGAAGAGCGGGTCCTCGGACGGGTCGAGCAGCGACCAGCTGCGGGCGGCGAAGCCCTTGGCGTAGCCGCAGTAGTGCTCCAGCGCGAGCTGGGCGCGGGTGTCGAGTTCGGCGGGCAGCACCAGGCCGGTGACGCAGCCGGCCCTCGGGTCGGTGCGGAAGCCGTCGACCAGCGCGGCGGCCCAGTCCGGGTCGATCAGCAGGTCGTCGTCGGCGAAGGCGCAGATCTCGCCCCGGGCGACCGCGAGGCCCCGGTTGCGGGCCCGGGCGAGGCCGGGGACCGGCTCGTGCAGGTAGCGGACCCGGTCGGGGTAGCGCTCCCGGCAGAGGGTCTCGGTGGCCCGGTCGGAGGGGGCGTTGTCGACCACGACCACCTCGGTGGGCCGGTAGGTGCCGGCCAGGAGGGCGTCCAGGGAGCGCGGCAGCAGGTCGGTCCGGTCGTGGGTGCAGACGACGACGGTCAGCGGCGGGCCGTCGGCCGGAGCGGGGGCCGGCGGTCCGGGGCGGTGGTCCGGGTCGAGGTCGTGGGCGGCCGCGTCGACCAGCTCCCGGTAGGGGCCGGTCGCCGTGCCGGGCTCGCCGTCGGCCGCCGGTTCCCCGGTGACCAGGCCGAGCGGGCGGCCGTGCTGACGGACCAGGGCCAGCACCCGGCCCTCCGGGGTGAACACGGCGCCGCGGCCGGGGCGGCGCAGCACCTCGGGGTGCTCCAGGTCGAGTTCGGCGACCGCGACGGGGACGGACGGCAGGACGGATCGCGCGGACCCGGAGCCGGGGGCGGCAGCGGCGGCGGTCGGGGCAGTGCGGGCGGTCGGGGCAGCGGCGGCCGTCGGGGCAGTGCGGGCGGTGGGGGCAGCGGCGGCCGTCGGGGCGGCGGGGTTGCTCGGGGTGCTCATGAGGATCGGCCTCCGGTCCTGGTGCGGCGTTGCTGCCGGACGGTGCGCAGGTAGCAGAACGGGCCGCGGGCCAGGCCGCGGCGCTCCGTCCGCCGCAGCTCCCGCAGCACCTCGTCGGCCACCCCGTCGCGGGGCCGCGCCTCGGGCCGGTGGGTGCGGTGCCAGCGCCACAGGCCGTAGGGCAGCAGCCGGACGATCCCGGCCAGCAGGCGCGGCTGGTGGGTGACCGCGGCGGTCAGGTACGCGGTGAAGCCGACCCCGAAGCCGTCGACCTGGTGGGCGAGTTCCTCCATGGTCCGCCGGTGGCGGTGCCAGATCAGCGCGTCCGGCTGGTAGCTGACGGTGTGCCCGGCGGTCAGCACCTGGAGGAAGGCGAGCAGGTCCTCGCCGCCCCGGGAGGGGGTGCCGGTGCCGGTCGCCGGGTCGAAGCCGCCCATCGCCCGCAGCACGTCGGTGCGGAACGCCATGTTGGCGCCCATCCCGAACCGGCCGGTGGAGAACCGGTCCAGCGGGTCCGCCAGACCGTCGCGCAGCGACCAGCTGCGGGTGGCGAAGCCCCGGTTGGGCCCGCTGTACTGCTCCACGACGAACTGCGCCTCGGTGTCGAGTTCGGCGGGCAGCACCAGTCCGGTGACGCAGCCGATCCGGTCGTCGGAGGCGAAGGTGTCCGCCAGGGCGTCCACCCAGCCGCTGTCGGCCACGGTGTCGTCGTCGGTGAAGGCGCAGATCTCGCCCGCGGCGACCGACAGGCCCCGGTTGCGCGCCCGGGAGAGGCCCGGCAGGGGCTCCCGCACGTAGCGGACCCGGTCGCCGTAGCGCGAGCGGACGAGGTCCTCGGTGGCGCTGGTGGCCGGGGCGTTGTCCACCACGATCACCTCGACGCCGGGGCGTCGGGCGGCCAGGACGGAGTCCAGGCAGGCGGGCAGCAGGGCCTCCCGGTCCCGGGTGCAGACGATCACGCTGACCGTGACCGGGCCCGCGGGCACCCGGGCGCGCGCGACCCGACTCGGGCGCGCCGCGGGTGTCGCGGTGGACAGGGCGGGAACGCGGAGTTCCCGGTGGGCGGCGTCGACCAGCGCCCGGCGCAGCGCGGCGGTGCCGCCGGCTGTTCCGGTGGCCGTGACCAGGCCGAGCGGGTGCCCGTGCAGCCGGACCAACGCCAACACGCGACCGACCGGGTCGTCGGCCCCGGAACCGCCGGGCGAGCGCAGCCCGCTCGGCTCGTCCAGGTCCAGGTCGACGACCCGGACGGGGGTGTAGAGCGAGTCGCGGACGGCGGGACGCGGGCAGGCTGCATCGGTGCGCCGGTCGGAGCCCTTCATCGTTGCTCCTCCGCGGGAGCGGTCGCCGAGGACCGGGCGCCGGGACGCTCGGTGATCAGGGTCCTCAGCACCCGGCGGCCGTCGGCGACGGCGTGCAGGTGGGAGCGACCGCTGCGGCGGGGGAGTTCCAGGCTCGGCACCTCGGCGATCCGCAGTCCCGAGCGCAGCGCGTGGGCGATCATCTCGGCCTCGATCTCGAAGCCGGTGGACCGCAGGTCGAGCGCGTCCAGGAAGGAGCGGCGGAAGGCGCAGTAGCCGTAGCACAGGTCGGTGAGGCGCGCGTCGTACAGGCGGTTGGCGACGGTGAGCAGGGCGCGGTTGCCCAGCGAGCGGACCCTGGTGAGGTCCAGTGAGCCGCCGCCGCCGATGCAGCGCGAGCCTTTGACGAAGTCGTAGCCGTGGTCGAGGAAGTGCAGGAAGTGCGGGATCTCGCCCGGCCACATCGAGCCGTCGGCGTCGATCATGACGATGTACTCGCCGGTGGCGGCGGCGAAGCCGGTGCGCAGGGCGTTGCCCTTGCCGGGTCCCCGCTGGGCGACGCTGCGCACGGTGGGCAGGCAGTGCCTGGCCATCGGGACGGTCGCGTCGCTGGAGGAGCCGTCGACCAGGATGACCTCGTCGACGCAGCGCGGGATCTGCTCGAAGACCCAGGGGATGTTGCGGGCCTCGTTGCGGGCGGGGACGACCAGGCTGACGGACCGACGGGTGACGACGACGTCCCCGGCCCGGCGCATCGGCCGGGGGTGGGCGGGGTCGGGCCCGGTGTCGCGGTCGGTGGCCCGTCGCAACGGGTGGCCGTCGCGGCCGTCGTGGCCGTCGTGGCCGTCGTGGCTGCCGGGACCGTCGTGGCTGGTCCGGCCGTCGTGGCTGTCGGGTCGGGCGCTCGGGGGCGCGGTGGTGCTCATCGAAAGCCGGCCTCTCGGCGAAGAGGTGGTGGGCGGGGCACCGGACGGACCGTTGGACGGCGGGAGCGGCGCGGCCCCTGGCTGTGACGGGCGGCGTCCGGCGCGGAGGCACGGCGCGGCCCGGTGGAACGGGGCGGGCCCGGTGCGAGACGGATACGCAGGGCTCGGACCCCGGAGAAAGCCCCGAGGGGGCTGGTCGACGGGCCGTGGGACGTCGGGCGACCGCCGGGAACCGGGCGGCCGAATGGGGTGCGCACCGCTGGTCCCGGGCGCCGGGAAGGCGCCGGTCCGTCGTACTGGCGGGGATCCCGCACCAGCGGTGCGGGGACTGCCAGGACCTCATCGTGCGCTCGGTCGCCTCATCGCGTCAAGGGTGATTTGTCCGTTTTTTGTACTAATCTCCGTGCGTTACCGCACGCCCCCGGACCGCGACCGGGCGGCCCTGCGGCTCCTCGGCGATCCGCCGGGCGATCTCGGACGGCCGCACCGGCCGCCCGAAGTGCCAGCCCTGCGCCCAGTCGCAGCCGATGACGCGCAGTCGCTCGGCGTCCCGGCGGGTCTCCACGCCCTCGGCGGTGACGGTCAGCCCGAGGGCGTGCGCCATCGACACCAGACCGCTGACGATCCGCCAGCCGGTCTCCTCGTCCTTGGCCGGGTCGTGCAGGTCGCCGACGAAGGACCCGGCGATCTTCAGCCCCGAGACCGGCAGGTCGCGCAGGTAGGCGAGGTTGGACCAGCCGGTGCCGAAGTCGTCGACGGCGAGCGAGACGCCCTGCTCGACCAGGCCGTGCAGGGTGCGCAGCGCCTCGTCCTCCGGACCGACCACGGTGGACTCGGTGATCTCCAGCTGGAGCCGGGCCGGGTCCAGGCCGGTGCTGTCGAGGATCCGGTTGAGGTCGCCGACCAGGGCGGCGCTGCGGGCCTGGCGGACCGCCAGGTTGACGTTGAGCTGCGGCGCGGCGTCGCCGAACCGCCGGATCCAGTCGGCGGCCTGACCGCAGGCCTGCTCCAGCACCCAGCGGCCGAGCGGCATGATCAGCCCGGTCTCCTCGGCGGTGGTCACGAACTCGTCCGGGCCGAGCACCCCGAGCTGCGGGTGGCGCCAGCGCACCAGCGCCTCGACGGCGGCGAGCCGGCCGTCGGCCAGCGCGTACAGCGGCTGGTAGTCGATGAAGAACTCGCCCCGGTCCAGCGCGGCGGGCATCCGCACCGACACCGCGTAGCGGGAGACCGCGCGGGCGTTCTCCTTGGGGTCGAAGAGCGTCCAGCGGCCCCGGCCGGCCTCCTTGGCCCGGTAGAGCGTCAGGTCCGCGGCCCGGACGGCGGCGCCGGGGGTGGTGGTGGAGACCCGGCGCTCCAGCACGCCGACGCTGGCGCCGACGGCGAGCTTGTGGTCACCGATCAGCACCGGCCCGGCCAGCGCCTTGAGCACGGTCTTCGCGGCGGCGACGGCCTCCTGCTCGCCGCGGCTGTTCTCCAGCAGGACGACGAACTCGTCCCCGCCGAGCCGGGCCACCAGGTGGCCGAGCGGGTTGAGCGCGGCCTTCAGCCGGGCCGCGACGGCGGACAGCAGCTGGTCGCCGGTGTCGTGGCCGAGGCTGTCGTTGACCACCTTGAAGCCGTCGAGGTCGACGTAGCAGAGCCCGAACCGGGCACCCGGGTCCGGGTCCTCGAAGAGCTTCTCCAGCCGCTCGAAGAACGCGGCCCGGTTGGGCAGCCCGGTGAGCGGGTCGTGGGTGGCCTGGTGGCGCAGCCGCTCCTGGAGCCGGTAGCGGTCGGTGACGTCCTCCAGCATCGCGACCTGGTACTGCGGGGTGCCGTCGTCGTCGCGGATCAGCGAGACCGTCAGGTGGGTCCAGACCACCTCGCCGTCCTGCCGGTAGTACGGCTTGTCGAACTGGAAGTACTCGCGCTTGCCGCTGACCAGTTCCTCGTAGACGTCCCAGACGCCGTCGGCGTCCTCGGGGTGGACGAGGTCGCCGACCCGGCGGCCGATCATGTCCTCCGGGCCGGCCCCGAACAGCTCCTGGAGGGCCTTGTTGACGGCCAGGATGTTGCCGTCGGTGTCGCCGATGCCGATGCCGATCGCGGCGCTCTCGAACAGCGCCCGGAAGCGCGCCTCGGACGCCCGGAGCGCCTTCTCGGCCTCCTTGCGGGCGATGTCGGCGGCGGTGCGGATGGCCTCCTGCTCGCGCAGGGTGCGCTCGCGCAGGGCGGCCGCCCAGCCGGCCGCGAACGCGCCGCACAGCGCCGGGCCCCGGCCGTCGGCGGACGGCTGCCGCTGGAGCAGCTCCACCGCGCGGGCCAGCACGATCGGGTCGGTGAACTGGGCCTCGACGAGCTGTGCGCCGGCCTCGGCGGCCAAGTGCGGCTCGAAGGGCTCGTCCAGCTGGGCGCGGCGGAGCAGGCCGGCGGTCCCGGACACCAGCCGGTCGAGCAGGCCGGGGTGCACCGCCGTGCCGTGGTCACCGGAGAGCAGCCGCGCCCAGTCCTCGTGGAACCGTTCGGCGCCGCTGCTCGGTTCCGGTGCTCGGGTCACGGGCGGAACCCCACCCCGGCCACCCCGGTCATCCGCTCGGGGTGCTCGCCGACGGTCTCCGGCTGGTCCGGGTGCCACTGCGGCAGGTAGACGACGCCGGGCTCGACGATGTCGAAGCCGGCGAACATCCCGGTGATCTGCTCGACGGTGCGCATCGTGAGCGGGGTGGGCGTCATCCGGTAGAGCCGCTGGTGGTCCTCGGCCTGGTCGGGGCGGCCCTCCAGGGAGGCGTGCGAGAGCACCAGGGCGCTGCCCGGCGGGAGGGCGTCGCGGATGACCGCGATCAGCTTCCACGGGTCGTCCGCGTCCTGGACGAAGTGCATGACGGCGACCAGCAGGACGGCCACCGGCTCGCCGGGCGCGAGCAGCGCGGTCACCTCGGGGCGGGACATCAGGTCGTCGACGTCCCGGACGTCGGCCTGGACGACGAGGCTGCCCGGGTCGTCCTCCAGCAGCAGCCGGCTGTGGGCGACGGCGACCGGGTCGCGGTCGATGTAGACGACCTGGGACTCCGGCCGGATGGCGCGGGCGATCTCGTGCACGGCGCCGAAGGTGGGGATGCCGGAGCCGATGTCCAGGAAGCGGCTGATGCCGCGTTCGGCGGTGAACTGGACGGCGCGGCGGAGGAAGGCCCGGTTGGAGCGCATGATCTGCGGGAGTTCCGGCCAGAGGGCGATCGCCTTGCGGGCCATCTCCCGGTCCACCTCGAAGTTGTGCGAGCCCCCGAGGTAGTAGTCGTAGACCCGGGCGGCGTTCGGTTTGTCCAGGTCCGTGCCCTCCGGTACCCAGTTCGGTCGCCGCATTCTCGGGACTCCTTCGTTCCGGTTCCGGTGAATCAGTCGCCTGCCGTGATGGCTGGGACTGATGAGACTACAAGCACACAAGATCCTCCCTTGCACGTCGAACGGGTGCAAGCGGAGTGACGCGGCCCTTTTGACCACCTCGGCCGGATCCGCGGGTGGTGCCCGGGACGGATCCGCCACCGGCCCCCGGACGGATCCGCCGGCGGCCCCCGGACGGATCTGCGGGTGCCGCCCGGAGCGCCGAGAATGGACCCGATGGCCGGACGCATCGAGGACTACGCCCTGATCGGCGACCTGCAGACCGCTGCCCTGGTCGGCCGGGACGGCGCCGTCGACTGGCTCTGCCTGCCCCGCTTCGACTCCCCCAGCTGCTTCACCGCCCTGCTCGGCGACCGGCGGCACGGCGCCTGGCGGCTCGCCCCCGCCGGCGCCCGCGAGTGCGCCACCCGCCGCTACCGGCCGGACAGCCTCGTCCTCGACAGCGAGTGGCACACCCCCGAGGGCCGGGTCCGGATCACCGACTTCATGCCGCAGCGCGGCGCGGACGGACGGCGCCCGCCCCGGCTGGTCCGGATCGTCGAGGGGCTGGAGGGCGCCGTCCCGGTCCGCGGCGAACTGCGGCTGCGGTTCAACTACGGGCGGATCGACCCCTGGGTGCGCCGCACCGGGCACCACCGGGTCGCCGTCGCCGGCCCCGACTCCGCCTGGCTGCGCGTCCCGCCCGGGGTGCACACCTACGGCGCCGACGGCACCACCGTCTCCGAGGTCACCGTCACCCCGGGCCTGCGCGTCCCCTTCGTCCTCACCTGGCAGCCCTCCCACCTGCGTGCCGCCCCGAGCACCGACCCCGACGCCGAACTGGCCACCACCGTCGACACCTGGCGGCGCTGGGCGGCCGGCTGCCGCTACGACGGCGAGTGGCGGGCCGCCGTGCTCCGCTCGCTGATCACCCTCAAGGCGCTCGCCTACGCGCCCACCGGCGGCATCGTCGCCGCCCCCACCGCCTCCCTGCCCGAGCACATCGGCGGCCCGCGCAACTGGGACTACCGGTTCTGCTGGCTGCGCGACTCCTCGATGACGCTCTCCGCGCTGCTGCGCGGCGGCTTCCGCGAGGAGGCCGCCGCCTGGCGCCAGTGGCTGCTGCGCGCCATCGCCGGCGACCCCCGCGACCTCCAGGCCCTCTACGGGGTGGCCGGCGAGCGCGTCGTCACCGAGACCGAGGCCGACTGGCTGCCCGGCTACCTCGGCTCGCGCCCGGTCCGGTTCGGCAACGCCGCCGTCGGCCAGCTCCAGCTCGACGTCCACGGCGAGGTCGTCGACACCCTGCACCTGGCGCTGCTGGCCGGCATCCCGATGGAGCGGCACGTCTGGACCCTGCTGCGCGCGCTGATGGACCACCTCGAACAGCACTGGCGCGAACCCGACGAGGGCCTGTGGGAGGTGCGCGGCCGGCGGCGGCACTTCGTCCACTCCAAGGTGATGTGCTGGGTCGCCGCCGACCGGGCGGTGCGGCTCGCCGAGGCCACCGGACTGCCCGCGCCGCTCGACCGCTGGCGGGCCATGCGGGACGCCGTGCACGCCGACGTGTGCGCCCACGGCTACGACCGGCGCCGGGGCGTCTTCGTCCAGCACTACGGCGGGCACGGGCTGGACGCGGCCACCCTGTTCGTGGTCAAGAGCGGCTTCCTGCCGCCCGACGACCCGCGGGTGGTGCGCACCGTCGACGCCGTGCGGGACGGCCTCGACCACGGCGGACTGGTCCGCCGCTACCGTCCGGCGCCCGGCACCGACGGACTGCCCGGCGGCGAGGGCGCGTTCCTCGCCTGCTCGTTCTGGCTCGCCGACGCGCTCGCCGCGACCGGGCGGCGGGGCGAGGCCCGCGAACTGTTCGCCCGGGTGGTCGGCCTGGCCAACGACCTGGGCCTGCTCTCGGAGCAGTGGGACCCGCGGGCCCGGCGCCAACTCGGCAACACCCCGCAGGCGTTCAGTCACGTGGCGCTGGTGAACACCGCCTTCGCGCTGGCCGAGCCCGGAGCGTAGCCGCGCCGGGCGGCCGGAGCGCCCGACCACCCCCTGCCGGGGCGGCCCGGACCGGGTCTAGAGTGCCCCCGTGGACCCCAACCACTACCGGTTCCGCGGCGTCTGGCGGCTGGCCGCCCCGCCGTCGGCGGTCTTCGCGGCGCTCGCCGACGTCCCCGGCTACCCGCGCTGGTGGCCGGAGATCCTCTCCGTCCGGGAGACCGGGCCGGACCGGGGCGAGGTCCTGGTCCGGGCCCTGCTCCCCTACCGGCTGGTGATCGGGCTGACGGCCGTGCGCCAGGACCGCGCCGCCGGGGTCCTGGAGGCGGCCATGGACGGCGACCTCACCGGCTGGTCCCGCTGGACGGTCACGGCGGACGGCGCGGGCGGCAGCCTGGTCCTGTTCGAGGAGGACACCCGCCCGGCCAAGCCGCTGCTGCGCCTGCTGGCACTGCCCGCGCGGCCGCTGTTCCGGGCCAACCACGCGGTGATGATGCGGCGCGGGCGGCGCGGCCTGGCGGCCCACCTCGACGCCCGTCCGGCCGGCGGCTCGAGCTGGGGCGCGGGCCTCGAAAAGGCCCGATTCACCCGTTCGCACCGGCCCTGACCTGCGAGGACACTCCTTCACCAGATGTTTGCGCGGCGCCCGGGCATGGTCCGTAGCAGACTGGGCAGGGTAGTCCGGGCCGCACCCGTGCCCCGAGGATGGTGAGTCCGGTGATACCCCTCCGACCGTCCGGTCCGACCGACCGGCAGACCGCGGGACCTCCCGCCGCTACGGTGACCCCGCTGACCGAATCCGCCGCGCGCAACCACATGACCGGCGTCTGCTTCAAGATCGGCCCTCCCCGGCTGGTCGGCGTCGAGCTGGAGTGGTTCGTCCACGACGACCGATGTCCCGACGAACCGGTCCCCCCGGAACGACTGCACGCCGCACTGGACGCACTGCCACTGGGCGGCCCCGACGGGAACACCCTCCCCTCCGGCGCCGTCCTCACCCTCGAACCCGGCGGTCAGGTAGAGCTCAGCTCCCCGCCCGCCGACAGCCTCACCGGCTGCGTCGCCGACACCCGGCGCGACCTCGCCGCCCTGCGGAACGCCTTCGCCGCCCAGGGCCTGCGCCTCACCGGCACCGGCACCGACCCGCTGGCCCGCCCCCGCCGAATGGTGCTGGACCACCCGCGCTACGTCGCGATGGAGCACCACTTCGCCTCGGCCGGGCCCTGGGGCCGGATCATGATGACCGGCACCGCCTCGCTCCAGGTCTGCCTGGACGCCGGGACGGAGAGCGGCCCGCAGGCGCTGGAGCGCCGCTGGCGCCTCGCCCACCGGCTCGGCCCGGTCCTGGTCGCCGCCTTCGCCAACTCGCCGGTGCTGGACGGCCGCCCCACCGGGCACCGGTCCACCCGGCAGACCGTCTGGTCCCGGATGGACCCCTCCCGCACCCTGGCGCCCGCACCCGACCACGGCGACCCGCGCGAGGCCTGGACCAGGTACGTGCTGGACGCCCAGGTGCTCTGCGTGCGCCGCCGCGACGGCCTGCCGTGGACCGCGCCCAGCGGACTGACCTTCCTCGACTGGCTGCGCGGCCGCGGCGAACGGCCGCCCACCCTGGCCGACCTCGACTACCACCGCACCACGCTGTTCCCGCCGGTCCGCCCGCGCGGCCACCTGGAGCTGCGGATGATCGACGCCCAGCCCGGGGACGGCTGGATCGTCCCCGCCGCCCTGGTCACCGCGCTGCTGGACGACCCGGTCGCCGCGGACACCGCGCTCGCCGCCCTGGAGCCGCTGGAACCGCCCCCGGGCACCTCCGGTCCGCGCGCGCCGCGCAGCGACGCCTGGCGCCGGGCGGCCGCCCTGGCGACGGCCGACCCCGAGCTGCGCCGCGCCGCCCTCACCTGCTTCGCCGCCGCCGACGCCGCGCTGGGCCGCCTGCCCGGCGCCGAGCCGCTGCGCGCCACCGTCGCCGCGTTCGCCGAGCGCTACCCCGCGCGCGGCCGCTGCCCGGCCGACGACCAGCTGGACGCCCTGCGCTCCGGCACCCGACGCACTCCCCCGGAGGAGGCCACGCCATGATCGACGACACCCGCGCCGACCGCAGCACCCGGGAGACCCGCCCGCCGGAGACCCCCTCCCTGGAGACCCCCTCCCTGGAGACCCTGTCGCCCGAGGCGCTGCGGGAGACCATCGCCGCCGAGCTGCTGGCCGCCCGCGCCCGCACCGCCGCGCTCACCGACTGCGTCGAGGACCACGACCTCACCGCCCAGCACTCCCCGCTGATGTCGCCGCTGGTCTGGGACCTCGCCCACATCGGCAACCAGGAGGAGCTCTGGCTGCTGCGCAACATCGGCGGCCGCGACCCGATGCACCCCGAGATCGACCCGCTCTACGACGCCTTCGAGCACCCCCGCTCCGAACGCCCCACCCTGCCGCTGCTGCCGCCCGGGGAGGCCCGCGCCTACGCCGGCGAGGTGCGCGGCCGGGTGCTCGACCTGCTCGCCGCCAGCCCGCTGGAGGGGGCGCCGCTGCTCGACGCCGGGTTCGCCTTCGGCATGATCGCCCAGCACGAACAGCAGCACGACGAAACGATGCTGATCACCCATCAGCTGCGCAGGGGCGAACCCGCGCTGGCCGCCCCGGCACCGCCGCCCGCACCCGCCGACGCCGCCGCGCTGCCCGCCGAGGTGCTGATCCCGGCCGGCCCGTTCACCATGGGCACCGACACCGAGCCCTGGGCGCTGGACAACGAACGCCCGGCCCACCGCGTCGACCTGCCCGCCTACCGGCTGGACACCACCCCGGTCACCAACGGTGCCTACCTGCGGTTCGTCGAGGACGGCGGCTACGACGAGCCGAACTGGTGGACCGCGGAGGGCTGGGCGCACCGGCGGAGCGCCGATCTGACCGCCCCGCTGTTCTGGCGCCGCGAGGACGGCCAGTGGCTGCGCCGCCGGTTCGGCGTCCTGGAGCCCGTCCCGCTCGACGAGCCGGTGCTGCACGTCAGCTGGTACGAGGCGGACGCCTACGCCCGGTGGGCCGGACGCCGGCTGCCGACCGAGGCGGAGTGGGAGAAGGCCGCCCGGCACGACCCGGCCACCGGCCGCTCGCGCCGCTTCCCGTGGGGCGACGGCGCCCCCGGCCCCGAGCACGCCAACCTGGGCCAGCGGCACCTGCGCCCGGCCCCGGCCGGCAGCTACCCGGAGGGCCGCTCCTCCTACGGGGTACGGCAGTTGATGGGCGACGTGTGGGAGTGGACGGCCAGCGACTTCCGGCCGTACCCCGGCTTCCGGGCCTGGCCGTACCGGGAGTACTCGGAGGTGTTCTTCGGGCCCGAGTACAAGGTGCTGCGCGGCGGCTGCTTCGCGGTGGCACCGGTCGCCTGCCGGGGCACCTTCCGCAACTGGGACTACCCGGTCCGGCGGCAGATCTTCGCCGGGTTCCGCACCGCCGCCGACGTCCCGGGCGGGTCCGACGGCCCCGGCTCGGGCCCCGTTCGGGAGGCCGGCTGATGTGCCGCCACCTCGCCTACGTCGGCGAGCCGGTGTCGCCCCGGGCGCTGCTGGTGGAACCGCCGTTCGGCCTCCACCGGCAGTCCTGGGCGCCGCGCCTCCAGCAGTACGGCACCGTCAACGTGGACGGCTTCGGCCTCGGCTGGTACGCGGACGGCGACGAGGTGCCCGCCCGCTACCGGCGGGCCGGGCCGATCTGGGCGGACACCTCCTTCGGCGACCTCGCCCGGGTCCTGCGCACCCGGGCGCTGCTGGCGGCGGTCCGCTCGGCCACCGAGGGCTGCGCGGCCGGCGAGGAGGCGGCCGCGCCGTTCGCCGCCGGACGCTGGCTGTTCAGCCACAACGGGGCACTGGCCGGCTGGCCGGAGCGCACCGGCGCGCTGGCCGCGCTGCTGCCGCCCGCCGAACTGCTCGGCCTGGTGGCCCGCACCGACTCGGCCCTGCTGTGGGCGCTCGCCCTGCACCGGCTGCGCGCGGGCGCCGCACTCGGCGACGCGCTGGCCGGCACCGTCGCCGACGCGGCCGCGCACACCACCGGCCGGATGAACCTGCTGCTCACCGACGGCCGGGAGATCGCCGCCACCGCCTGGGGCGACACCCTGCACCACCGGACCCTGCCGGGGCTCGGGGTGCTGGTGGCCTCGGAGCCGTCCGACGACCACCCCGACTGGACCACCGTGCCGGACCGGTCGCTGCTGCTGGCCGGGCCGGACGGCGTGACCGTCAAGCCGCTCTGAGCGCCGGGAGCGTCCTCCGCACGCGGAGCGCCGCACTCCCGGCCGCCAATATCTTCACTTCCTGAACAGAGGATCCGCCTGTCATGAGCACCTTTGATCTCACCCGACTGCTGCCCGCCGACCACTTCAGCACGGCGCTGCGGCACGACGTCCAGTCCGGCCTGACCGCCGAGCCCAAGACGCTGCCGCCCAAGTGGTTCTACGACGCGCGGGGCAGCGAGCTGTTCGAGGAGATCACCCGGCTGCCCGAGTACTACCCGACCCGGGCCGAGCGGGCCATCCTCACCGCCCGCGCCGGCGAGATCGCCGCCGCCACCCGGGCCCGCACCCTGGTCGAGCTCGGCTCCGGCTCCTCCGAGAAGACCCGGCTGCTCCTGGACGCGCTGCGCGACCTGGGCATGCTGGGGACGTACGTGCCGGTGGACGTCAGCGAGAGCGCGCTGACCGCTGCCGGGGAGGCCCTCGCCGACGAGTACCCGGGCCTCGCGGTGCACGGCGTACTGGCCGACTTCACCGCCCGGCTCGACCTTCCGCCGGCCGGCGGCCCGCGCCTGGTCGCCTTCCTCGGCGGCACCCTCGGCAACCTGCTGCCGCCCGAGCGGGCCGCGTTCCTGCGCGGGCTGCGGGAGGCGCTCGACCCCGGCGACTTCCTGCTGCTCGGCACCGACCTGGTCAAGGACCCGAAGGTGCTGGTCGCGGCCTACGACGACGCGGCCGGGGTGACCGCGGAGTTCAACCGGAACGTGCTCAACGTGCTGAACCGCGAGCTGTCCGCCGACTTCGAGCCGGACTCGTTCGAGCACGTGGCGCTCTGGGACCCGGAGCGGGAGTGGATCGAGATGCGGCTGCGCTCGCTGGTCGAGCAGACCGTGAAGATCCCGGCCCTGGACCTGCCGGTGACCTTCGCGCAGGGCGAGGAGCTGCGCACCGAGGTGTCGGCGAAGTTCCGCCGGGAGCGGGTGGCCGAGGAGCTGGCGGCGGCCGGACTGCGGCTCTCGGCCTGGTGGACGGACGACCAGGGCCGGTTCGGGCTGTCGCTGGCCCACCCGGCCTGAGCGGACCCGATGCGGGGTGCATTTGATTGTTCACCTTACTAATCAGCGGAGGCAGTTGAGCGGCATCCCACGTACAACACTTGAACATTGAGGGGTTACGATCTCGGCTACCAAGCTCAGCGTTGAGTACCAGGAGTCAAGATCGTGAGCGTCACCCAGCAGTCCGTGGAGCCCTCGGGGCCCTCGGGGGCGGAGACCGGGCCGGCACCGTCCGGCCGGCTCGGCTTCGTCGTCTTCATCACCGCCGCCGCGGCCCTCGGCGGCTTCCTGTTCGGCTACGACAGCTCCGTGATCAACGGCGCGGTCTCCGGCATCCAGGAGAAGTTCGGCGTCGGCGACGGCGTGACCGGCCTGATCGTCTCCTCCGCGCTGCTGGGCTCGGCCGTCGGCGCCGCCCTGGCCGGCCGGTTCGCCGACCGCTACGGCCGGATCACCGTGATGAAGGCCGGGGCGCTGCTCTTCGCGGTCAGCGCGATCGGCTCGATGCTGCCGTTCTCCGCCTGGGACCTCGCCTTCTGGCGGGTCCTCGGCGGAGCGGCCATCGGCATCGCCTCGGTGATCGCCCCGACCTACATCGCCGAGGTGGCGCCGACCAAGTACCGGGGCCGGCTCGCCTCCTTCCAGCAGGCCGCGATCGTGCTCGGCATCGCGATCTCGCAGCTGGTCAACTGGGTGCTCGCGGACGCCGCCGGGGGCGACACCCGCGGTCAGCTGCTCGGCCTGGAGGCCTGGCAGTGGATGCTCGGCATCTGCGTCATGCCGGCCGCCGTCTACTTCGCGCTGGCCTCGACCATCCCCGAGTCGCCGCGCTTCCTGATCGCCGCCGACCGCCTCGACGAGGCCCGCGCCGTGCTCGCCGACATCGAGGGACAGGACTCCGACACCGAGGCCCGGATCGCCGAGATCCGCGGCCTGATCGACTCCGACCACCGCCCGCGCTTCCGCGACCTGCTCGGCGGCCGGTTCGGCCTGCTGCCGATCGTCTGGGTCGGCATCGGCCTGTCGGTCTTCCAACAGCTCGTCGGCATCAACGTGATCTTCTACTACTCGTCGATCCTCTGGCAGTCCGTCGGCATCGACCAGTCGAACTCGCTGCTGATCAGCTTCATCGGCTCGGTCATCAACATCCTCGGCACCGTGATCGCGATCCTGCTGGTCGACCGGATCGGCCGCAAGCCGCTCGCCCTGATCGGCTCGGCCGGCATGGCCGTCGCCCTGGGCGCCTGCGCCTGGGCGTTCTCCTCCGCCACCGGCAGCGGGGACGACGTCACCCTGCCCGACCTCCAGGGCACCGTGGCGCTGGTCGCCGCCAACGCCTTCGTGCTGTTCTTCGCGCTCTCCTGGGGCGTGGTGGTCTGGGTGATGCTGGGCGAGATGTTCCCCAACCGGATCCGCGCCGCCGCGCTCTCGGTGGCCGCCTCCGCGCAGTGGATCGCCAACTGGGCGATCACCGTCTCGTTCCCGGCGCTCTCGCGCTGGAGCCTCTCCGCGACCTACCTCGCGTACGCGGTGTTCGCGGCGCTGTCGATCGTCTTCGTGGCGAGGTTCATGAAGGAGACCAAGGGCGTCCGGCTGGAGGACATGGGCTGAGCCCGTCCCCTCTGATCAGCCCCCGCACCCTAGCGCTTGGACGCCGGGAGCGGGGGCTGAATCGTTCACTCTCTGCGGCGGGCCGGGCACCTCCGGTTTCCTGTCCCGCAGGAGGGATGTCCTTGATCTTCGACCGGCTACGCACCCGCAGCATTCGCGGCGACCGCGGTGACCGCGGCGACCGGACCGACCGCGGTCCGCGCCGCGCCGCCGCCGCACCCGTCGGCGCCTGCCCCTACTCGCACGGCCATGTCCACGGCCACCTGGTACCGGAGGATCCCCCGGGCACCGCCGCCCCGGAACCGGCCGACGAGGACCACTTCACCGACCCCCGGCAGGCGGCCGAGTTCGTCCGGCAGTTCCACCGCGAGCAACCCGGCGCCGGCGACAGCGCCGCCCGGGTCCGCGCCGTGCTCGACGAGATCGACCGCACCGGCACCTACGAGCACACCCCCGCCGAACTCGCCCACGGCGCCCGGCTCGCCTGGCGCAACGCCGCCCGCTGCATCGGCCGGCTGTACTGGCGCAGCCTGGTGGTGCGCGACCTGCGCCACCTCTCCTCCGCCGACGACATCGCCGCCGAGTGCTTCGACCACCTGCGCACCGCCACCAACGGCGGGCGGATCCGCCCCGTGGTCTCGGTGTTCGCCCCCGACCGGCCGGGCCGTCCGGCCGCCCGGATCGTCAACCAGCAGCTGATCCGCTACGCCGGGCACCCCGCCCCGGACGGCGGCTGGACCGGCGACCCGGCCGGGGCGCAGCTCGCCGCCCGGGCCCGCGACCTCGGCTGGAAGTGCGGCGAGGAGCCCTTCGAGGTGCTGCCGCTGCTCGTCCAGGAGCGGCCCGGCGAGCGGCCGGAATGGTACGAGCTGCCGGAGGACACCACCCTGGAGGTCCGGCTCTCGCACCCCGAGCACCCGTGGTTCGCCGAGCTCGGCCTGCGCTGGTACGCGGTACCGGCGATCAGTGACATGACGCTGGAGATCGGCGGCGTCCGCTACCCGACCGCGCCGTTCAACGGCTGGTACATGGGCACCGAGATCGGCGCCCGCAACCTGGCCGACGCCGACCGCTACGCGATGCTGGCCACCGTCGCCGAACGGCTCGGCCTGGACACCTCCCACGAACGCACCCTCTGGCGGGACCGCGCGCTGGTGGAGCTGAACGTCGCGGTGCTGCACTCCTTCCAGGAGGCCGGGGTGACCATGGCCGACCACCACACCGAGTCGGAGCGGTTCCTCAAGCACATCGCGCAGGAGAAGCGGCTCGGGCGGCCGACTCCCGCGGACTGGAGCTGGATCGTGCCGCCGGTCTCGGGCGGGCTGACGCCCGTCTACCACCGGTACTACGACCCGGTGGACCCCGAGCTGCGACCGGCGTTCGTGGCGCGCGAGCCCTGGTGAGGGGTGGGCGAGCCCTGGTGAGCGGTGGGCGGGACCTGGTGAGCGGTGGGCAGGACCTGGTGAGCGGTGGGCGGGACCTGGTGAGCGGTGGGCGGGACCTGCTGAGCCGCCTGCCCCAGCCGTTCGAAGCGCAGCACCAGCCCGTCGAGCAGCGCCTCCAACCCGGTCTCGAAGGCGCCCTCGTCCACGGCCGCCCGGTGCTCGGCCAGCCGGTGCGCCTCGCCGAGGTGGGGGTAGTCGGCCGCGTCGTAGAGCCCGGCGTCCTCCGGGAAGCCGGCCGCGAAGGAGGCCAGGGCGGAGCCGGTGACGAAGTAGCGCATCAGCGCGCCGATCCTGGTCGCCTGCCCGCGCGGCCAGCCCGCCTCGACCAGGCAGCCGAAGACGGCGTCGGCCAGCCGCAGCGCGTTCGGCCGGCGCCCGGGGCCCTGGGCCAGCACCGGGACGATGTTGGGGTGGGCGGCGAGCGCGGCCCGGTAGGAGCGGGCCCAGTCCCGCAGTGCCTCCGGCCAGGGCGCGCCGGTGCCGAACATCGACAGGTCGACCTCCCCGATCACCCCGTCCACGACCGCGTCCAGCAGTTCGTCCTTGGTGGCGAAGTGGTTGTAGAGGGACGGCCCGCTCACCGAGAGCTCGCCGGCCAGGCGGCGGGTGGAGAGCGCGGCCAGGCCCTCGTCGTCGACCAGCCGCAGGGCGGCGACGACGATGCGCTCGCGGTTGAGCAGGGGGGTGCGCGGGCGGGGCATCGGCGCGGCTCCTCCGGTGGGTTCGCGGTCGGGTGGGCGTGTCCGGTCGTCCGTCCGGTCCAGCAGGTGTGTCCGGTACGTCCGGTCGGGTGGGTCCGGTGCGGGGCGGGCCCGATTCTGACAGGTCCCCCTTCCCAGGAGGCCCCGCCCGGGCTACAGTCCCGGTAAAACTTGCAGCGCTAGTTTAACCGGATTGGTCGCTCGCCATGGATCTGGAGCTCTCCGAGGAACAGGCCGCCGTCCGCGAGCTCGCGGCCTCCTTCACGGACCGCGAGATCGCCCCGCACGCCGCCGCCTGGGACCGCGCCGAGTCGGTCGACCGCGCGATCGTCGGCCGGCTGGGCAAGCTCGGCTTCCTCGGGCTGACCCTCCCCGAGGAGTACGGCGGCAGCGGCGGCGACCACCTCGCCTACTGCCTCGTCCTGGAGGAACTCGGCCGGGGCGACTCCGCCGTGCGCGGCATCGTCTCCGTCTCGCTCGGCCTGGTCGCCAAGTCCGTCAACGCCTTCGGCACCGAGGAGCAGAAGCGGCACTGGCTGCCCCGGCTCACCTCCGGCGAGGTGCTCGGCTGCTTCGCCCTCACCGAGCCCGGCACCGGGTCCGACGCCGCCAACCTCACCACCCGGGCCGTCCGCGAGAGCGACGGCCAGTGGTCGCTCAGCGGCACCAAGACCTTCATCACCAACGGCACCTGGGCCGACGTCGCCCTCGTCCTCGCCCGCACCGGCGAGCCGGGCCACCGCGGCATCACCGCCTTCCTCGTCCCCACCGACCTGCCCGGCTTCACCCGCACCGAGATCCGCGGCAAGCTCGGCCTGCGCGGCCAGGCCACCGCCGAACTCGCCTTCGACGCCGTCCGGGTGCCCGACAGCGCGCGACTGGGCGAGGTCGGCAAGGGCTTCACCGTCGCCATGGCCGCGCTCGCCAAGGGCCGGATGTCCGTCGCCGCCGGCTGCGTCGGCATCGCCCGGGCCTGCCTCGACGCCGCCGTCCGGTACGCGGGCGAGCGCGAGCAGTTCGGCGTGCCGATCGCCTCGCACCAGCTGGTGCAGCAGCTGCTCGCCGGGATCGCCGTGGACGTCGAGGCCGCCCGGCTGCTCACCTGGAAGGTCGCCGACCACATCGACCGCGGCCTGCCGTTCGCCACCGAGTCCTCCGTCGCCAAGCTGTTCGCCAGCGAGGCGGCGGTGCGGGCCGCCAACAACGCGCTCCAGGTCTTCGGCGGCTACGGCTTCATCGACGAGTACCCCGTCGGCAAGTACCTGCGCGACGCGCGGGTGATGACCCTCTACGAGGGCACCAGCCAGATCCACCAACTGCTCATCGGGCGCGCGCTCACCGGCGTCAACGCCTTCTGACACCCACGTCTGCTGACACCCATGCCTTCTGAAACACCCCGGGGACACCCCTCCCCCACCACCACCCTCCCAGAAGGAGAACCGCCGTCGTGCGTCCCGTCTACTTCGCCGCGGCCCGCCGCACACCCATCGGCCGGCTGCGCGGAGCGTTCGCCGCGGTCCGCCCGGACGACCTCTCGGCCACCGTGCTGCGCGCCCTGCTCACCGACCTGCCCACCCTCGACCCGGCCCGGATCGACGACGTCTACTGGGGCGCCGCCAATCAGGCCGGCGAGGACAACCGCAACGCGGCCCGGATGGCCGTCCTGCTCGCCGGACTGCCCGACAGCGTGCCCGGCGCCACCGTCAACCGGCTCTGCGCCTCCGGCCTGGAGGCGGTCACCATGGCCGCCCGGGCGATCGGCTCCGGCGAGGCGGACGTGGTGCTGGCCGGCGGCTGCGAGTCGATGACCCGCGCCCCCTTCGTCCTGCCCCGCCCCGACGAGGCGCTGCCGCACCGGATCGAGACCTTCGACACCCGGCTCGGCTGGCGGCTCACCAACCCGCGGATGGCCGAACTCCACGGCGTGCTCTCGATGGGCGAGACCGCCGAGGAGGTGGCCGGCCGGTACGGCATCACCCGGGAGCGGCAGGACGCCTTCGCGCTGCGCAGCCACCGGCTGGCCGCCGCCGCGCGCAAGGACGGCCACTTCGACGCCGAGCTGATCCCGGTCGAGCGGGCCGACGGGGTGACCGTCGACCAGGACGAGTCGATCCGCGAGGACACCAGCCTGGAGAAGCTCGCCCGGCTCAAGCCCGCCTTCCGCCCCGAGGGCACGGTGACGGCGGGCAACGCCTCGCCGATGAACGACGGCGCGGCCGGGCTCGTCCTGGTCAGCGAGGAGGCGCTCGGCGAGTTCGGGCTGGAGCCGCTCGGCCGGTACGTGGCCGGGGCCTCGGCGGGCGTGCACCCGGACGTGATGGGCATCGGTCCGGTGCCGGCCACCCGCAAGGTGCTCGCCCGGGCCGGCTGGACGCTGGCGGACGTGGCGGAGGCCGAGCTGAACGAGGCGTTCGCGGCCCAGGTGCTGGCCTCGGTCGACCAGCTGGGCCTCGACCCCGAGCTGGTCAACCCGACCGGCGGCGCGATCGCGCTCGGCCACCCGCTCGGCGGCTCCGGCGCCCGGATCCTCACCACCCTGCTGCACCGGATGCGCCGTACCGGCGGCCGCCGCGGCCTCGCCACCATGTGCGTGGGCGTCGGCCAGGGCACCGCGGTGCTGGTCGAGTCCGCCTGACGGCCCGAACTCCCTCTGTCCTGTCCACTCTTGAGCTCCCGAGGAGCAGCACCATGACGCGTTTCGCAGGCAAGGTCGCCGTCGTCACCGGCGGCGCGCAGGGGATCGGCGCCGCGACGGCGCGCCTGCTGGCCGAGGAGGGCGCGACGGTGGCCGTCGTCGACCTCTCGGCCGAACGGGCGGCCGGCACCGCCGAGGAGATCACCGCCAAGGGCGGCACGGCCCGGGCGTACGGCTGCGACGTGGCCGACTACGACGCCGTGGAGGCGGTGTTCGCCCGGATCGCCGAGGACCTCGGCGGTCTGCACATCCTGATCAACAACGCGGGCATCACCCGGGACAACCTGTTCTTCAAGATGCCCAAGGCCGACTGGGACGCCGTCCTGACGGTCAACCTGACCAGCGCCTACAACTGCAGCCACGTGGCGCAGAAGTACATGGTCGCGCAGAAGTGGGGCAAGATCGTCTCGCTCAGCTCGCGCTCCGCGCTGGGCAACCGGGGCCAGGCCAACTACGCCGCCGCCAAGGCCGGCATCCAGGGCCTGACCGCGACGCTGGCGATCGAGCTGGGCCCGTTCAACATCAATGTGAACGCCGTCGCCCCCGGCTACATCGCCACCCCGATGACCGCCGCGACGGCCGAGCGGGTCGGCGCCACCGCCGAGGACCACCAGGCCGAGGTGTCCGCCCGTACGCCGCTGCGACGGGTCGGGCAGCCGGAGGAGATCGCCTCGGTGGTCGCCTTCCTGGCGAGCGAGGAGGCCTCCTACGTGAGCGGCCAGACCCTGTACGTCAACGGCGGGGCGCGATGACAGCGAAGTCCGCCTGACGGATCATCAGAAGACCGTCCCCGGTGCTGGGTTACCTTCACCTGGGACGGTCTTGACCTTTTCCCGTGGCCGAAGACGACCATGCCGACAGTATGAAATGACTATGGCATGATCATGCGGCAGTCGATGGGATGGCCCAACCGACCCGACCGACCCCGGTCGGGCCCACGTCCCAAGGAGTCCCATGGGCAGCCCCCGCACCCTCCGCCGCGCCCTGGCTCTGCTCGCCGTCGGGGCCACCGCCCTCACGGCCGGCACCGTCTCCACCGGCTCCGTCGTCGCCGGCGCCACCACGGCGGGCGCGCCGACCGCCGCCGGCGTCCACATCCGGCCCGCCTCGGCCGGCCACGTCAACGCCCTCGGCCGGACCGCGCCGCTGTCCACCTCGGACTGCGTCAGCCAGCTCGGCATCCACTGCTACTCCCCGCTCCAGTACCGCGAGGCCTACAACCTGAACTCCCTCTACAAGGAGGGCGTCACCGGCAAGGGCCGCAACATCGTCATCGTCGACTCCTTCGGCTCGCCGACCATCCAGCACGACCTGGAGGTCTTCGACAAGCAGTGGGGCATCCCGGACACCCAGGTCGAGATCGTCAAGTGGGGCAACGTCCCGCCCTTCGACCCGACCAACCCGGACCACACCGGCTGGGCCGGCGAGTCCACCCTGGACGTCGAGTACGCGCACGCCGTGGCCCCCGACGCCCACATCATCCTGGTCGAGACCGGCGTCGCCGAGACCGAGGGCGTGACCGGCCTGCCCGAGATGATGGACGCCGAGCAGGCGCTCATCCGCTCCGGCCGGGCGGACGTCATCTCGCAGAGCTTCGGCGCCACCGAGAACACCTTCCCCGGCTTCGACAAGGGCGACTTCAAGTCGCTCACCGACCTGCGCTACGCCTTCAAGGAGGCCGCCGCGCACGACGTCACGGTGCTCGCCTCCTCGGGCGACAACGGGGCCACCGACGCCAAGGAGAACGGCTCGGACCTGTACCCGTACAAGGTCAACTCCTGGCCGTCCTCGGACCCGCTGGTCACCTCCATCGGCGGCACCCAGATGACCCTGGACGACAGCGGCAAGCGCACCGCTCCGGACAAGGTCTGGCACGACGCCTACGGCGCGGGCGGCGGCGGCGTCTCCGGCGTGTTCGACCGGCCGCTGTACCAGACCGGCGTCGCCAAGGTCGCCGGCAACCACCGCGGCACCCCGGACATCAGCATGAGCGCGGCCGTCGACGGCGGCGCGTGGACCTACGAGTCCTACGACCCGACCCGCGCCGGCTGGCACCTCACCGGCGGCACCAGCGAGGCCGCGCCGATCTTCTCCGGCGTCGTCGCCCTGGCCGACCAGCTCGCCGGCCACCGGCTCGGCCAGCTCAACTGGCGCCTCTACGGCCTGAACCTGCTCCCGAACCAGTGGAGCGGCATCAGTGACGTGACCACCGGCGACAACAGCTGGGACACCGTCACCGGCTACCAGGCCGCCAAGGGCTACGACCTCGCCAGCGGCCTCGGCACCATCGACGCGGGCCGCTTCGTCCACGCGGTCGCGGGGCGGTAGTCAGGCAGAGGTGCGGCCGTCCGCCGATCGGCGGACGGCCGCACTGTCACGTCAGACCGACTGTGCGAACTCGACGAAGGAGCGCCAGGCGGTCGAGGAGAAGGCGAGCCGGGGGCCGGACTTGTCCTTGGAGTCACGCACCAGGACCGCGTCCGTGGTCTCGGCGACCTCGACGCAGTCGCCGCCCTCGTTGCTGCTGTGGCTGCTCTTGAACCACACCTCGACGCAGTCGCCACCTTCGTTGCCGCTGTGGCTGCTCTTGAACCACAGTGGATTGCCGGTCATCGAACCGACTGCGCGAACTCGACGAACGAGTGCCACGCCTCGGAGGAAAAGGCCAACTGCGGACCCGACTTGTCCTTCGAATCACGCACCAGGACCGATTCCGCCGCCTCGGCGATCTCGACGCAAGCGCCGCCCTCGCCGCCGCTGTAGCTGCTCTTGAACCACACCAGATCGCTGCTCATCGCTCTCCCAGCATCTTTTCGATCAAGGACAGGGACTCCTGCGGAGAATGCGCCTGCGCTCTGAGGGTGCCGTACCGCACATTGAGGAGCCGGACCTCCTCCGCATCGGTAATGAGCCTACCGTTCCTCTGGACCTCCATATAGCCGGTCTGCGGCCGTCCCTTGGGCGTGATGAGGATGAACGAACCGTCCATTCCGGCGTTCTCGGCCCGGTCCATCGGCATGACCTGAAGCGTCATGCCCCGGGTTTCCCCGATCTCCAGGAACCGTTCGAGCTGCCTCCTGTGCACCTCCGGGCCGCCGAGCCGCCGGTTCAGCACGCTCTCGTCGATCACCCAACTGAAGACCGCGCGGGGCCACCGGGCAAGGACCTCTTGCCGCGCCATCCGAGCTGCCACCCGGATCTCGACCTTCTCCTCCGTCAGCAGGGGCTGTCGCATCCGGAAGACAGCACGGGCGTACTCCTCCGTCTGGAGAAGCCCAGGTGCCAAGTAGGCACTCCAGTCGTGGTGTTCGAGAGCTGATGCTTCAAGGGTGGCGTAGTTCCGAAACCACTCCGGATGCCGCACCCGAGCCTTCGCCTTCGCCTTCTCGATGTCGTCCGCGGCAGCGATCAGCAGCCCCCTGCCGTCCAACAGCCGCTCCGACGCCTCCAGCAGCTCCCGCTGCGGCGTCCGCTTCCCCTGCTCCACCGAGCCGATCAGGCTCTCGGTGTAGCCGACCTCCTTGGCGAACTGCTTCTGCGTCAGGCCCGCCTGCTCACGCAGCAGCTTGATCTGCTGGCCGATCGCGTGCAGGAAGTCCGAGACCTCCGACAGGTCCTCGTCCAACTCCGGCCTCGCGTCGCCGCTCTCGCCGCCACCCCGAACCTCGGCCATCCCGGCCTCCCCTGGTCTCCGGTCACACTCATGTCGCACTGTCCGCATCTGAACGGGCACGCACCGTGCGCGTCGGATGCATCGTCAGCGTAGGCCCGAGAAGGCCCCTCCACCCCCGCACTTCGAACGCCTTCCCGACCACCGGAGCCCACCCGACCCGAGGGACTCACCACCTCCCATTTCTCCACTGACGCCCAACTCCCTTGACACCAAAGAACATCAACACCACCACGAAGCAGCACCACCAACCGGCGCACACCGGTGCGAAGCCCCGTGCCGCACCTCTCCCCCGCCCCCGCACGCCGGGCGCGCACCACTCCGCTCCACCTCGACCGGTGCAGTCGAAGTTCCCCTCGATCGGGGTCGGGAGAATATTCGCGAATCAACGCCCACACCTATCCGACCCCACGCCATCCTGAATCCGCCCAACCGACCGATCGTGATGGGAGCAGCTGTGAGCCGACGCCTGCGGTACATCGGAAGCAATTCGGGGAACAACGGATGCCCGACGCTCTACGAGGACATCGAGACCGGGGAGGTACTGGTACAGGGCGACGCCGTCACCGATCCCGACGAGGTCGCTCAGCTCCGAAAGATCAAGCCCGGCGAAGGTTTCGTGGTCGTGCCCCGCGTACTGCTCGCCGACTTCGCCCCACGAGACGTGGACCGGGAGCCGACGCTGATCAGCTTCGAAGAGTTCGACGGCATGTTCGAGAACTTCGAGCACACGGCCTTCCGGCTGGAGACCCGCCGCAGGTACCGGTCCGACGAACAGACCGAGACCTACCGCCGGTTCGCCGCCGGGAAGGCGCCCGGCTGGGACCTGGAGGACCCGTGGTGCCTCTCGCGCCGCGAACAGGTGGCTCGTGGCAAGCGGTTCGAGCGAGTGAGGATCATGGACAACCCGCCCACTCCGGGGCAGCGGTACCTGCTCGACAACGCCGAGCGGAACTGTGCGGTGGGCGAGGACATCCGCTACCTCTGGCGCGCCGACGCCGCTCGCATGGGTCTTCCCGACGAAGACGCCTGGCTGTTCGACTCCCGCGTGATCGCCCTGCTGCACTTCGACTCCGACGACGACCTGACCGGCGTGGAGTTGATCACCGACCCGGTCCAAGTGGCTCGTGCCTGCCAGGTGCGCGACGCTGCCTGGCACTTCGCCACCACGTACCGGGCGTTCCTCGCCGAGGTACCGTCCGACGTGTGAGTACCGACTTCCAACAGGCACGAATCGCCCTCGGTCTGCGGCTCCGCGAGCTGCGCACCGAGGGCGCTTACCGGTCGGCAACTGGCAGAGCGCCTCGGGTGGGCGCAGTCCAAAGTCAGCAAGCTGGAGACCGGCCGACAGACAGCCACCCACGACGACCTCAAGGCGTGGGCAGCGGGTGTCGGCCGACCTGGCGCGGCGTCCGAATTGGTCGCCAGGTTGAAGGCGTTCGAAACGCAGTCCCGGTCGTGGCGACGGCAACTCGCCGCCGGCCACCGACCGGTGCAGGACGCGCTGACCGTCGAGTACGAGCGGTCGACGGTCATGCGTGCCTGGGAAGGCTCGATGATCGTCGGCATGCTCCAGACGGCCGACTACGCCCGGCACATCTTCAACTCCTACGTCGACCTCCATCAGTCGCCGCGTGATGTCGAGGAGGCTGTGCGGGCCCGAGTCCGACGACAGGAGAGCCTCTACCGATCGGGCAAGCAGTACCGCATCGTCATGTGGGAAGCCGCTCTGCGCGCCCGGCTCTGCCCACCGGCCGTCATGGCCGCCCAGCTCGACCGGCTCAGCGGCGTGATCGGCCTCGACACCGTCACCCTGGGCATCGTGCCGTTCGAGGCCCAGCTCAGGCTGCCTCCCTCCAACGGCTTCTGGATCTACGACGAACGGCTTGTCATCGTCGAGGACTGGCACGCCGAACTGTGGCTGGAGCAGGCGGAGAACGTGGGCCTGTACACACGCGTCTGGGAAACGATGACCGAGGCGGCCGTCTTCGGCTCGGATGCTCACAGGGTTCTCGCGCGGTGCCGCAGGGCGCTGGGAGCCGTCTGAGGAATCCTCGCCGATACGGCCCGCAAGCCCTGGAATATTCGAGAATCACAGGCCCTTCGGTGACTCCCGCACGCATACCGTCCTGGCCGAGAGCCGTACCTCGGAGACAGGGGAGCACACATGCTGTCGACCAGCACGGAGAAGATCACAGGCCGGTCCCTCATCGACCCGGCCCTGTTCGACCGGATGACCACCCGAATCGCCAGTGAGGAGGAGATGGATCTCGTGCTCGCCGCGCGCATCGTGGACCAGGCTCTCGCCTTCCTCGGAGCGTGCGCGGTCAACCCGGGCGCCGGCCTCGCCCCGTCGAGCCTGGTGGACATCGGATGGCACACGTTCATCCTCCACACCACCGAATACGCCGAGTTCTGCCACTCGGTGTCCGGCCAGTTCCTCCACCACGTGCCGACCGGCGGCCCGGACGAGTCCACCAAGGGCATCGGCATCGCCGCCACGGTAGCCGTCATCGAAGCGAGCGGGTACGCCGTGGACTCCGAACTGTGGAGCATGTCCGCCGACTGCTCCGAAGGCAGCGGAGGAGACGGAAGCGACACCAGCGGCAGCGGCAACTGCGCGCAGTGCCACCGTGGTTGCCACAGCAGCTAGGAACCGATCAGATCGCCCGCCCGGCCCCACGATCCGGGGCCGGGCGGGCCCGACCCGAGGCACCCCGATGACAGACACTTGGAATCAACTACCGCGTGGCGTGCGCATCAGCATCGAGGCCCGGACCGGCGCGGTGACCGCCGCTCTCCCCCCGACTGCGGGAACGGTCTCCGACTTCGCCGCCACGCTGGAGACGACCGGCGGGCCGGTGTTCTGCAAGGCCGTGCGCGAGGACAACCCGGGGGCATGGATGCACCGCCTGGAGTCCGTCGTGAACGCCGTACTCCCGCCGGACATCGCTCCCCGCATGCTCTGGAAGGTCGAGGCCGACGGGTGGCTGGCCCTGGGGTTCGAGCACGTTCCCGGCAGGCACGCGGACCTGTCTCCGGGGTCCGCCGACCTGCCATTGGTCGCCTCGACACTGGAGACGCTCGCCGGGACACTCACCCCGGCGCCGCCACTGCGTGCCTTCAGCCTGGCGGATCGGTGGTCGGGACAGGACTTCTGGCACAACCTCGGCAGCCGCTACCGGGACCGGCTCGACCCGTGGACCGTGACGCGACTGGACACGCTGGTCCTGGCCGAACACGATGCGCCCGATCTGATCGACGGCAAGACCTTGGTCCACACCGACTTGACCGGCCCGAACCTTTTGGTGAACGGCGCAGCGGTGCGCGTCGTCGACTGGGCTTTCCCCGCTCCCGGCGCAGCATGGGCCGACACCGCATACATGATCGTCCGGCTGATCGAGGCCGGACACACTCCCGAGCAGGCGGAGCGATGGGCCGACAGCGTGTCCCTGTGGCGTGCCGCGCCCGATCGGTCCGTCACAGCCTTCGGCGCGATCCTCACCGGCCTGTGGACCCTGCGCGCCGCCGAGACCCCCGGCCCCCGGTGGGTCGCGCTCAGCACCCACGGACTCGCCTGGCTCCGCCACCGGCTCGGGTAACCGTCCACCACTGGCCCACCTCACCCCGCCGGATCGCTCGGACTCCTCGGACCACGCGTCGGAGGACTCGGACCCGGTGGGCAGCGTGTCCGCCCGACCGGTGCGGTGGCGTCGCTAGGCCACCGCACCGGAGTGGGAAGTCGGGTGGGCCGACTTCCCACTACTCCGAAACCCCGTCAGTCGGTCGTCGTTGCTGCCAGGACGGCCAAGCTGCGGAGGTCCGGGGATACCCCCAGCACGCCCAGGTCCCGGACCACTCGGCGGAACCACGGGGTGTCCGCGCCGAAGCGGTACCGCGCGCAGGCTCGGGACGGGGGCCTCCACCTCGCTCGCCGGGGCGTCCGTCGGCGCCCCGGCGAGCGAGGCCAGCGAGGGTCGGGCGTGGAGCTGTCCATAGGCTCCGTAGTGGCCGGTGCGGCTCCGTGAGGACGAAAGTCCGCGCCTCGACGCGACCTTCCCGCTCCTCCGGGGGTCGCCCCAGTTCGCCGCTGCCGAGGCCGTGGCCCGGGTGCAGGCCCGGGCCACGCCTCTCCCCGGCCCGCACTCCACGCACGCAGCACCTGCTCCGGGGCGCCCTGCAGGGGCTCAAGGACCAGCCGGCCGGGACCGGCAGGTTCGTGGTCGCGTGTCGACCCTCAACTGTCAGTCGGCCCGCAGGACTTCCACGCCGAGCGCCCTGATCCGCTCGACGACGGCGTCGTGAGGGTCGGCGTCGGTGATCAGTCCGCCGACCTTCTCCCAGGGCAGGACGCGGAACCGCGAGGCGGTGCCGATCTTCTCGGAGGAGGCGAGGATGTAGGTGTCCGCCGCCCGGGCGGCCAGGGCGCGCTTCATCGCGGCCTCCTCGGCGTCGGCGGTGGTCAGGCCCGCCTCGGGGTGGACGCCGGTGACGCCGAGCAGGCAGAGGTCGGCGGAGACCTGCTGCGCGGCCTCGACCGCGGCGGCGCCGCAGGCGACCGCCGAGTGCTTGAAGATCCGGCCGCCGAGCAGGAAGAGCTCCGCCTGCGGATGGTCCAGCAGGGCCGCGACGATCGTCGGGCTGTGGGTGATCACGGTGCAGGCCAGGTCCTGCGGGAGTGCTCGGGCGACCGCGAGGGCGGTGGTGCCGCCGTCGAGGATCAGTGTGCCGCCCGGCGGCACCAGAGCGGCGGCCACCGCGGCGACCTTCCGCTTGCCGTCCTGGGCCACGCTCTGCCGGGCGGCGTAGTCCACCACTGCCGGCGAGACGGGAAGCGCGCCGCCGTAGACCCGCTGGCACAGTCCGTCGGCGGCGAGGTCGCGCAGGTCGCGGCGCACGCTGTCCTCGGAGATTCCCAGCTCGGCGGCGACGTCCTTGGCGACGATCTTGCCCTCGCGGGCCAGTAGACCCAACAGGTGTTCACGCCGTTCAGCGGCCAGCATCCGTATTCTCTCCTGTTCTTGCACGTTTCTGCATGTATCGTACCGCTCCATGACCGACAAGCCCATGCTCGTCCTGATCGCCGGTCCCTACCGCTCCGGCACCGACGGCGACCCGCAGGCCATGGCCGCCAACCTCGCCCGCCTCGAAGCCGCCGCCTGGCCCGTCTTCGCCACCGGCCACCTGCCCGTGATCGGCGAGTGGATCGCCCTGCCCGTCCTGCGCTCGGCTGGCGCGGGCCCCACCGACCCCCTCGCCGACCAGGTCCTCCACCCGACCGCCGACCGCCTGCTCGCACACTGCGACGCCGTGCTGCGCCTGCCCGGCGACTCCGCCGGAGCCGACCAGGACGTCGCCACCGCCCGCCGCCTCGGCCTGCCCGTCTACCACGACGTGGCCGAGATCCCCCGCCGCACCCCGCAGGAGACCAGGTGACCGGCCGCCCCGGCCTCGACGTCCCCGACCACCGCGGCCGCACCGGCCTCGACCGGGCCGGACGCGGCCTTGACCGCAACCCCGACGTCCGGGTCCGCGACGTCGAGCTCACCTCCGAGGGCTGGCACGTCCTGCGGCGCACCACCTTCGACTACCGCCGCCGCGACGGACGCTGGGAGACCCAGCAGCGCGAGACCTACGACCGGGGCAACGGCGCCGTCGTCCTGCCCTACGACACCGGACGCGGCTGCGTCCTGCTCACCCGCCAGTTCCGCTACCCGGCCTACGTCAACGACCACCCCGACGGCATGCTCGTCGAAGCCGCCGCCGGCCTGCTCGACGCGGACGACCCGCCCGCCGCCGTCCGACGCGAGAGCGCCGAGGAGCTCGGCGTCACCCTCGGGCCGCTGACCCACGTCCTCGACGCCTACATGAGCCCCGGCTCCGTCACCGAACGCCTCCACTTCTTCGCCGCCCCCTACACACCGGCCGACCGGACCGGCCCCGGCGGCGGACTGGAGGAGGACGGCGAGGACATCGAAGTCCTCGAACTGCCCTTCACCCAGGCCCTCGCCATGACCCGCGACGGACGCATCACCGACGGGAAGACCGTCCTGCTGCTGCAGTGGGCGGCCCTGGACGGGCCCTTCGCCCCGGCGGGCGACCGCTGAACAGCCCCCGGGCCAACGGCCAACGGTCGTCGGTCGGCGCACAGTGGGAAGTCGGCCGGTCCGACTTCCCACTCCGACCGCCAACCCCTGGCGGGCCGGGACGAACCGCCCTGGTTGGATACGGGTATGGACAGCCACCAGGAATCGGGTCTCGCGAAGAGCGTCTGGAGCGAGGCCGACTTCGAGGAGATGGGCTGGCACGACGCCACCATTCACGGTCTGCACCTGCAACAGACGGACATCCTGCCGAGGCTCCTGCTCGACCTCGACTACATCGTCCGCTGGGTCCACCCGGTCGGGCCGGCGAAGAGCTTCTCCTTCTGGACCGCCCCTGCGACGCTCGTCTTCGAGGAAGTCGGGGAGCTCGAGGGCAACCTCGGGTTCAAGGGCACGCACCCGGAGCTGGAGATCTCCGATGTGCACCGGCTGGCACCGGACGACGGCATGCAGGACTGGCCGCAATGGCACATCGAGGGCCACTCCTTCGACCTGAGGTTCCGCGCGTCGGGCTTCCGCCAGTACTTCCGCCAGGCCCCGCGGCTCACCCCGGGCCCGGTCCTGCCCGCCGCCGAGCGCGGCGGTTGCTGCTTCACCGAGGTCGGCTTCGGCTGAGCGGGTTCGTACCTCGTCCCCGACCGGGAGCCTAGGGGCGCACCGCTCCCCCGGCCTCCGGCAGGGAGGTTTCCCCATCCGTTCGTACTCCCCTGCCGCCGCGGAGTGGGAAGTCGGGCGGTCCGACTTCCCACTCCGCGGCCCCGTCAGTCGGTCGTCGTAGCCGCCAGGACGGCCAGGCGGCGGCGGTCCGGGGACAGCGCCAACACGCCCAGGTCCCAGACCACCCGGTGGAACCACGGGGTGTCGGCGCCGAAGCGGTACCAGGTGCACTCCCGGACGCGGGCCTCCACCTCGCTCGGCGGGGCGTCCGGCGGCGCCCCGGCGAGTGCGGCCAGCGAGCGCCAGGCGTGGAGCCGTCCGTAGGCGCCGTAGCAGGCCGAGTCGTAGGCGCCACCGGTGGAGGAGGCGGCGAACAGCAACTGCCAGACCTCGGCCGCTTCGACGGGGACCACCCCGAACGCGGTCCTCCGCCCGGGCTCCGGCAGCTCGCCCAGGTCGGTCAGGCAGTCCAGGCCCAGCGCGAGGAGCGCGCCGGGCACGCCATCGGGCTCCAGGGGCTCCGCGAAGGCGAAGGTCCGCGCCTCGACGCGGCCCTCCGGCTCTTCCGGGTGCTCGGCCCAGTTCGCCACCGCCGACGCCATGGCCCGGGCGGTGGCGGCGGTCGTCGTCTCCACCGCCGCCGGCGCGGCATCGAGCCGGGGTGCCGGGTAGCGATCGTCCGGGTCGGGGTAGGGGAACCCGCAGCTGCTGCCGTCGACCGAGTAGGCCGGCAGGTCCGGGTCCCGTTCCGGCTCCGTAGGCACCAGCGGCAGCGCGGCCAACGGGTGGTCGCGCCAGTGCGGGGAGGTCGCCCAAGCGACGATGCCCGGGAGCTCCGCCACCGGGACGCCCCGGAGCACCAGTTCGTGCAGCAGGCAGGCCCGCAGCTCCTCGGAGGCAACGGCCTTCTCCTCGTACACCGCGGCGAGGTCGGCGGGCCGTTGGCAGGAGGCCAGCAGGGAGGCCACGTAGCGGTCGTGCTCGGAATCGTCCGGCCTGCTCGCGGCCAGCAACCGCAGCAACTCGTCCACGTGCCCGGGGCCTCGGGTCACCGCCAGCAGGCGCACCAGGCGGTCCAGGAGGTCGTCGAACGCCGCCGATGCCTCGGAACCGGCCGGCAACGACCGGTGCCGCGGCGCCAGCCCGATGCCGAGGCCGGCCACGAAGGCCGCCCCGTCGCGCCGAAGCCGACGGCGGGCCGTCCGCTCCAGCATCCGGGCATTCTTGCTGGTCATCGGTATCGTCGTGAGCTTCGTCAGCTCGGCGTCGTCCACAGCGGACGAGCATACGACGCGGCCGGTGTCCGTCAGGGCGCGGGTGTTCGGTCGCGCGCCATCGCCCGGGTCTCCCACGGGGCGAGGTCGTCGTGGAACCAGCGGGAATCCCGCCAGGTGCCCTCACCGGCCAGCGGGACGCCCAGCACCACACGGCGGCGCGAGGTCGAGAAATCCACTTCGATCTCGTCGGCCATGACGGTCCGGAGGAACTCCAGCACCAGGCACGCCGGGACCCAGTCGAAGACGTAGGCGTCGCAGATGATCCGGCAGGAGTCGGAGCCGTCCGCCACCATGACGACGAAGGCCTGGCCGGTGGGTGCCTCCAGGTAGAGGTCGACGCTCCCCGGCGCGACCGTCACCGCTTCCGTCGACTCGAAGAGTCCCGACGCCTCGACGGCCGCGACGAACTCCGCCACGTCCGCCTCCGGCCAGGGCTCACCCGTCCGCAGCGAGCGCTTGAGGGAGCGGCGGTTCTCCCGCCACGCCGACCAGAAGCCCATCCCCGGTCAGGCGGGGTCGGGGCGGGGGCCGGCGAGGGTGGCGAGGTGGCGTTCGGCGGCGCGGAGCTTGCGGCCGTCGGGGCCCGGGAGGTGGGCGCGCAGTTCGATGATCTCCGGGGCGATCCGCAGGGCCTCCTCGCGGTCCGGGATCGCCCGCCAGCAGGCCTCGGCGTTGGTCGCGGCGTGCTGGGTCTCCGGGTGCTCGGGGCCCTCGCTGCGGAGCAGGGTCAGGGCGACCTCGCGGTAGATGCCGGCGGCCTCGGCCGTCCGTCCGGCGAGGCGGGAGACGTGGGCGCGGACCTGACGGACCTGGAGGACGGGTGCGGACACCGGGCCGTGCTCGGCGATCGCCTCCAGTTCCAGGGCGAAGGCCAGGTCGGTGGCGGCCGCGTGGTCACCGGCGTCGGCGCTGCGGACGATCCGGCCGATGACCTCGCGGTAGTCGGCGCGGGGCTCGGAGCGTTCCGGCGCCGGGGCGGGTTCAGGGGCGGGGGCGGACGCGGGCACGGGCTCCTCGCCGGTGGCGTCGTCGGGTTGGGCCACCTCGGGCCGGGCCACCTCGGGCTCGGCGTCGGCGGGCTCCGCTTCCGGTTCCTCGGCGGGCTCGGGCTCGGGCGCGGGCACGATCTCGGCCTCGGGCTCAAGCACGGCCTCGGGCTCAAGCACGACCTCGGGCTCGGGCACGACCTCGGCCTCGACCTCGGGCTCCACCGCCGGCGGCTGCCAGGCCCCGGCCTTCCGCAGGTCGACCGGGTGCGGCGGGGGCGGCGGGGTGGGCGGTACGCCGGGCTTGAGCAGGTTCACACGCCCGTCGGACGGCCGCACGGGTGCGGCAGCGGCCGGGGCAGCGGCAGCAGCAGCGACGGACGGCTTGTCCAGGGTGACGGCCGACCGGAGCCCCGGCACCGCGTCCTGCGGGACGGCGGCGTCCCGGGGCGACTCGCCCCAGGGCCGGTCCTCCCAGGTGACCTCGTCCGGCGCGGCCGGGCGGGGCAGGACGGCGGCCGGGCTCGGGGCCTCGTACGGGGCGAACTCGGTCGGTGCCCCCTCGCCGCGCCGCGCGGTGTTGCGGAAGAACGGGCGGTCCGGGGCGTGGGTGCTGACCACGATCACGTCCGGGCGGAGCACCGAGTAGACCTGGTGGCGCAGTTGTTCCGGCGCGAGGACGGCCTCGCCGCCCGGGCGGCCGCCGTGCAGGGCCTCGATCAGGGCACGGGTGAAGGTGCCGATCTGGTCCGGGTCGGGGCTGACCACCGCCCACAGCGGCAGGCCCTCGCTGAACGGCGCGAGGTCGCCCTGGAGCAGCGACCAGGCGTTCTGATCGGCGCTCAGGTCGGCGACGACGAGGGTCTGCCACTCGGCCGGGCGGTGCCGCAGCTCGCCGGCGATCGACTGCCAGGCGAGGCCGTCCTGACGGATGCTGCCGGGCTTGGAGTCGCGCAGGGTGAGGTGGAGCTGGCCGCCGCGCTTGTCGGCGAGCAGGTGGCCGCCGAGGTGGACGAGCAGCGGTCCGGGGTGGCGGGCGGCGGCGCGCAGATGGGCGAGCACGGTGTGCGGGTCGCTGGCGCCGGGCAGGTGCACGGCGTCGACGGTGTCGGCGGCCAGCAGCACCTGCGGGGAGACGGCGGCGAGCATCGCGGACAGCACCGGGGCCTGGGCGGGGCCGCCGCGACCCCAGGTGCGGCGGCCGGAGGTGCCGTAGCCGCCCTCGACGACCAGGATCCGGCCGCGCGGGCCGCTGCCCAGGGCGCCGCCGATGCCGGGCAGGCCGTGCGCGGGGGTGGCGCCGGGGACGGTGAACGGCAGCGGTGTCGCACCGGCCGGGGCCGGCACGACGGGTGCGCCGCCCATGGCGGGCATACCGGTGACGGTCCATCCGGTGGACGGCGCGGGCGGCCCGGCCACCGGGCCCGGGGCGGGCTGAGGGACCGGAGCGGGCTGCGGCGCCGGGGGCTCGTAGAGCGCGGCCGGGCCGGGCGGGTGCTCCTCGTAGGCGTTGCGCGCGAACCTCGGCGGTACGGCGTCCTGGGGGCCGGGGCCGGCGTCCGTCACGGGGTCGGAACCTCCGGGGACCGCCGTAGTCTCCGCCATTTCCAGGTCACCGCCCCGCCCCGCCGCTGAGCGGCGTTCTGCTGCCTCGTACCCCGTGTGGCCCCTGTCACCACACCACGGGCGCCACCCTACGAGATCGGGTGATGCCGGAGCCAGGCCGGGTGGGTGAACGGGGCCCGGCGCCGGGACCCCGCGGGCCGGGGCGGGCGCCGGAGCAGGAAGTCGACCGGGCCGACTTCCCGCTCCGCGCCCGGTCCCTGCTGCGGCGACGTCAGCAGAATTCGCCCATCCGGTCGGCCACCACGAAGTCCGCCCCGCAGTCCGTGCAGTGAGCGCCCCCGAAGAGGTAGGTCAACGCGGTGGCGACGTCGGACCGACCGTCACCGAGGGCGAGGCTGTGCAGGCGCCGGCCGATGCCGTCCAGGTCACCGGGGTCCGCGGGCCGCAGGGGAGCCTTCTCGACCTCGTCGTGCAGGGCGTAGTCACCGCTCGTGGAGAAGTAGCCGTATTCACCGATGGCGATGAACAGGTCGCTCTCGCACCGCGGACAGGAGGTCTGGTACTCCTCGTTCACGAGTCCGTTGGCCAGCTCCGAACCCCAGACCGGTACACCTTCGAAGGCCAGGACGGCTTCGAGCAGATAGATGTAGTCGGTGCGGTCGGGAACCGTCCGCAGGTGCTCGTTCGCCGCGCGCAGCAGGACGGCGATCTCCTGGGCGTGCTTCGCCCGGAGATCGCCGTCCCCGTTCAGCTGGTCCGCCCCAGCCACGATCGCGGCTGCCAACTGCACGGCGTTCACCTGCTCCTTCGGGTCGGCGGCGGTGGTGGCGACCGCCGTCAGCCGGGGAAGCGCCGCGAAGCTGGCCGAGTAGACACTGCCCTGGTGGCAGAGCGCCGACCAGAGGTCGCTCCAGCCCTCGGCACTCGGATCCGCCTCGATCCGGTCGAGCAGGGCGGGTATGTCCTCGGCGGAGCCGTAGGCGTGGCTGAGTTGCGACCAGTCAGTCATGCGGGCATCCCATCAGACCGGTGTGACAGCCGGCCGTTCCCGCCCCCCGGTACCCCGGCCCGCTGCGCATCGGTCCGGGGCCTGCCTGGCATCCTGGCCGGACGGCCTCGATCTCCGTGGCCTTCGGGGCAGTCCGCGGCGACCCAGGTCGCGGTGATGTCGGTGCACGTGATGACGACCGACCCGGGCCTGAAAGCCATCTCGTGGGTGCAGCCCCGGCCGTCCGGAAGGATCTCGTCCAGGATCAGCGGGCCGAGGTCGTCCCAGGTCGAGGGCTCGTTCGGAGTCCCGATCCGGACGGCCGTCACCCCTGCGTAGCGGATGAGCAGGTCCTCGTCGTGCTTCCAGCAGTTGTGACGGAGGTGGAGGTCGAGGGCCCGTCCCTCCTGGAGGAACGTGGCCCGGTGGACCGTCAGGTCCTTCACACAGCGCCTACCGGCGAAGTCGTAGTGGCTGCGGTCGGTGGCGAAGGCCCTGGCGCCCGGGGGCAGACCGGTACTCAGGGCAGGCAGAAGGTCGAGGTAGGGACCCGGGTCGAGGAGCCCGGTCAGTTCGCCGATCCGGGCGTCGAGATCGACGTACCTCATTGCTCGCTCCTGCGGTGGTTCGGTGGCCGGCCCTGGACGGCCTCGGGCGACATGCCGGCGTGTGGCCTCGTTCAGGCATTCTCGCCGTCCGTGGGGCGCCGGGTACGAACGCACCGCGCCCCGCTCGGCGCTCGGGCCGCGGGGGGCGCGGTGCTGACGGGACGGTGGGTCAGGAGCCGGCGAGGAGGTCGCGGAGGAGGGCGATGGTGTCGGCGTCGAGCTCGCGGCCGGTTCGACGGCTGAGGGCGTCGAGGCGGTTGACGGCGCGCAGGAGCTGGTCGCGGGCGCCGGCCGAGGCGTAGGCGTAGAAGAGGTCGCGGTGGAGGAGTTCGACGTCCGGGGCGACGGCGAGGCCGCGGAAGACGGCGGCCTCGGCGCTGCGGTGGTCGCCGTACTGGAGGCGGCGGGCGGCGAGTTCGTGGGCGGTGTCGACGATCGCGGCGATCATGTCCTGCCGCTCGGCCTCGGCCCAGCCGTACGAGGCGGGCGGGGCCTCCGCGAACGGGGCGCCGCGGACCAGGGCGAGGGCGTGGGCGAGGGCCGCGTCGGCGGTGGCGCTGGTGCTGCGCATGCCGCGCCGGTAGAGGCTGCGGAACTCGTCCCAGTCGCAGGTGACGGCCGGGGCGAAGGTGCAGCCCTCGGCCTGGCCGGTGACCAGCAGGGGCCGGCCGTCCGAGGTGGTGCCCAGCCAGGCCGCCAGGTCGGCGAGCTTGTCGGAGAGCGGGTTCCGGGCGTCGGCGGCGGTGGGGTGCGGGTCGAGGTGGGCCGCCCCCGGGTGCAGGTCGTGGTCGAGGGCGACGTGGTCGGCGCCGGGGCGCAGGGCCAGGTAGGCGGCGAGCTCGGTGAGCCGGCCGAGCGCGCCCGGTTCGGCGGTGCCGCCGGTGCCCGCGACGTCGACCGGTCCGAGCAGGCGGATCCGGGGGGCGTTGCGGACGGCGTGGGCCTCCGGCGAACGGAGGATGGCGAGCAGGTCGTCGCTGTCGCTGCGCCCGGAGGTGGTCCGGACGAGCGCGGTGGCGGACGGGCCCGGCTCGGGCCTGGCGGGGACGCGCGGGTCCGCGCCGGTGGGTGCGGGGGCCGGGTCGTGGGTCGGTACCGGCTCGGGGGCGGGAGCGGGAGCGGCGGGTTCGGGGACGGCGGGTTCTGGGAGGGCGGGTTCGGGGACGGTGGGCGCGGGGACGGCGGGCTCCGAGGAGGGGCCCTCGACCGCGGGAGCCACCGGCCCCATCGGCGGCACCGGGGCGACCGGCGCCACCGGCTGGACGGGGACGACGGCGGTCGGCAGGCCGAGGTTCTGGGTGGTCTCGTCCCCCTCGTAGCCGTCCGACGACCCGGGGCCGTCGGATCCGCCGTCGTCGGTCTCCGGCCCGGCGGGCGGAGCGACCGGGAAGGCGGCGGCCGGTCCGGTGGGCACCGCGGCGGGGACCACTCCGGGCACCACTCCAGGCAGCACGCCGGGCACCACGCCCGGCACCACGGCGACCGCCGGTGCCACCGGAAGCGGCCCGGTGGCGGCGCCGGCCTGCCGGCCGAGCCCGTTGACGAGGTGCCGCGGGGCCGGCAGCGCGGCCGGTCCGGCGGGCGCCGGGACCGGTGCCGCCGGGTCGGTGCCCGCGAACGGGCTGGCCCCGGTGCCGATCACCCGCGCCAGCAGCCGAGGTCCGGCCGCGGCCCGGCCGCCGCCGAGGTCGTCGTCCGCGTCGTCCCCGGAGTCCGGGTCGCCCAGGGCGGCGTCCAGCGCGGCGAGCGAGAAGGCGCCCGACGGGCCGTCCGACCCGGAGCCCGACGCCGCGCCGACGCCCGCGAGGACCGGGACGGCGGCCGGGAGGTCGGCGGGCTCCAGCTCGTCGCCGTCCAGGGTCCACGCGGGGGCGGGGTGCTGGGTGCTGTCGTCGGCGGCCCGGAGCAGCTCGGTGACCTGCTCGTACTGGCCGGTGGTCAGGCGCTGGAGCTCCAGGGTGACGTGCAGGCCGGGCACGGTGGCCTGGCCGGTGGCCGGGAGGGTCCAGCGGGCGACCGGGCCGGTGCCGCGCTCGGGGGCGCGGGTGACCACGGCGACGCAGGTGCGGGGCCTGGCGTCGAGCAGCCGGCCGAGTTCGGCCGGGATGCCGCCGCCGGGCTGGTGGCCGCAGAGCACGATCTCGGGCACCCAGGACTCGTCGGCCAGGCCCCGGCTGCGGGCGTCCCGGGGGCTGGCGGCCTCGGCCGCGACCAGGGTGGCCCGGGCCTTGGCGGTGCGCGGGCCGAGTGCGGCGAGCGCGGCCTCCAGGGTGGTGTGGCGGTGGATCCGCTCGGCCGCCGGTCCGCTGATCGGCATCTCCTCGGCGAGGTCCACCAGGTGCAGGTGGAGCCGGTCCGCGAGCGGGCTGTGGGCGAGTTCGAGGGCCAGGGTGCGCAGGACGTCGCGGGCGTCGTCGGGGTGTCCGGAGAGGTGGAGCAGCCGGACCGTCTCCAGGTCGGCGAGGACGATCGAGCCGTCCGCGGCCGAGCCCAGGGTGACCAGGGCCGGGTAGGGGGCGGCGGTCTTGCGGGCCTGGGCCGGCGAGAGCAGGCCCTCGGAGTCGGCGGCGCACCACCAGATGTCGGGCGTGTGGGCGGCGCGGAACGGCGCGATGGGCGCGGCGGGGCCGGAGAGGTGGAGCTCGATCGTGCGACCGGGCGTGATCCGGGCGGCGACGATCGCGGGCAGCCGCTTGCCGCCGCGGACGGTGTTGCGGGCCATGCTGCGCAGGGCGCGGTCGAGCAGGTGCAGTCCGGCGTCGTCCTGGCGGGCCTTCAGTTCGGCCTCGAAGGCGGCGGCCGGGGCGCTGGGCATGGCGATGCGGTGCCGGGGGCGGCGGCCGCGGAGCTGGCCGCCTCGCTTGCGGGCGACGGCCCCGACCATGATCGCGGCGAGCAGCACGCCGATGGTGGAGGCGGCGAGGGCGACGCCGTAGTCGTCGTCCGCCTTCTCGGCGTGGGCGGCCGGGGCCTGGGCCCCGATCGTCGGGGCGGGCGTCCCCGCCGGGGCCGGGGCCTGGGCGGAGGGCTGCGCGGGTGCCGGGGCCTGCGCGGACGGCTGCGCCGGGGCGGGCGTCTGCGCGGCGGGCACCGAGGGTGCCTGGGTGTTCGGCGCGGGCGGCGGCGGGGTCGGCGCGGGGGCGGGCGCCTGCTCGGGCGCCGGAGCCGGAGCCGGAGCGGGGGCCGGGGCGGGCGCCGGGGCGCCGGGCAGGCTGAGCACCATGCCCGGCACCACCACGTCCGGGTCGGTGAGCCGCTCGCCGTCGGGCGCCTGGACGCCCTGGTTCGCCTCGAACAGCTTCGGCCAGGCCTCCGCGTCGCCCAGCTCCCTCTGGGCGATCTCCGACAGGCTCTCGCCGGCCTTCACGGTGACGGTGCCGCCCTGGGCCGTGCCGCCGGCCGGGCCGGTCTGCGGCGTCCCGGCCGGGGCGGGCGCGGGCGCGGCGGGCCCGGGGCCCGCCTGGTCGGGCTTGGCGTCGGCCGGCATGGCGAGCTTCCAGCCGGGCTGGATCGGCCGGTCCGCGTCGAAGCGGTTCCCCGAGTCGTCCATCACCCGGCCGTCGTTGAGCTTGGCGATCTCCGTCCAGCGCTCGCCGGAGCCGAGTTGGCGCTCGGCGATGGACCACAGGCTGTCGGCCGGGCGGCTGTCCCGCACGGTGTAGCCGGCCTGCGGGTCGGCGGCGGGGGCGGCGGCCGGCGCGGCCTGCGCGGCGGCCTGCGCACCCGCGGTCACCTGCGCGGTGGCGGCGGCCGGCGCGTGCTCGGCGGTGGCGGCGAAGGCCGAACCGGCCACCGGCACCAGGGCGATGACCGCGCCGACCAGTCCGGCCGCGGCCCGCTGGCTCCAGCCGAAGGCGGGGATCCGCCGGGCCACCCGGCCGCGCAACTGGGCCGGGACCTCCAGCAGGACGGAGAGCGCGAAGCACGCCCAGCCGACCCAGCCGACCACCACCAGCAGCCAGAGGAACAGCCGCCCGTCGTCGGGGCTGGTCAGCAGCGCGCCGAGGCCGTCGGGCGCGAGTTCGCCCATGTCGGCCACCGACCTGGTGCCGTACAGCAGCAGGGCGGGCACGCCGACCATCAGGACGAGCAGGGTGATCAGGGCCGCGATCGCGGCGAGTACGGCGCCGCCCCCGCCGCGCCGACGGCCGCCGCGCGCCCGATGGGACGGCAGCGGCGCCGGCCGTCGGCCGGACGCGGGGGTGGCGTTCGCTCCCCGGGCCGGACGCCCGGCACGGGTCTGGTCCTTGGCGCGTGGCGCGGCCATCAGGCGGTCTCCGCTTCCTTGACTCCGTGGACGAGGGTGGCGCTCCCCTTGCCCGTGACCTTCCGTGTGCCGAGTTCGCCCAGCAGGACGGGGCGGAACTCGGCCCGCACCGTGATCGTGACGGTGGCGCCGTCCGGCGAGAATTCCACGTCGGCCGCCGACAGGCCGTACAGCGCGAGATAGCTGTCGGCCGCCGCTTCGACGTAGGTCCGTGCCCTCAGTTTGTACCCCTCGCCCCTCAACAGGGCTGCCTCGTCCAGCTGTTGACCGGCCATCCGGGCGGCCTCCTGGGCGTAGGCGTCGACCCGCTCGGCGAGCCGCAGCTTGCCGCCGGCGTCGATGACCAGCGCGATGACCAGCACCACGTAGGCCGCGCAGATGGCGACGAAGATCGACAGCGCGCCCCGGTCCGAACGGCCGCCGAGCGGACCGCCCAGCCGGGCCCGGAACCCCCTGCCGGGGAACGGCCGGAGACCCGGCGGCCGGGCACGGGACGGCCGCACCGCGCGCGTGTGTGCGCGTGCCATGGCGTTCCCTCCCCACCGGCTCCGCCGCCCTCCCCAGGGCGTCCTCCGCTTGCGTCTCCCCCGCCCGACGGCTCCCCAATCCCCGTCCGGCCGCCTCGTCCTCACAGCCCGGTCACCCCTGCCCCACGACCCGACACAATCTCCACCCACTTGCCGCGCTCGACCCACTCGACCCACCTGCCGCGCTCGCCCCCCACGGGCCGCTCGCGCCACCCCGGCCGCCCGCCCCACCGGACGGCACCCGGGCCTCACGGGCCCCGGTACCGGTCGACCACCGAGACGAACCAGCCGGTCAGCGTCTTCGGGAGGACCTCCGGCCCGCCGAGCAGGTCCCCGAGGTAGACCTCGCAGGTCACCGTCACCTCGACCGTGTCCCAGTCGACACCCTGGCTCGTCCGTTTCTTGTGCTCGACGGTGACCTTGCTCTTCCCGCAGTTCACACCCTGCTGCCGCATCGAGTCCGCGGCGGCCGCCTTCGCCGCGGCGTCCATGTCGGCCTTGCCGCGGGCCAGCGACGCCGCCCGGGCCGCCGAACGGGCCGCCGCCTCGACGGTGCCGCCGGCGGTCTGCACCCGGCCCGCCGCGACCGCGACCAGGATCAGCGCGACCACGGCGGGGGCGACGATCGCCGCCTCGATCGCGACGCTGCCGCCGTCCCGCCCCCGGTGCCACCGGGCGGCACGGCGGGCGGCGAACCCCCGCGGCCACCCTCCCGGCCGACGGGAGCGGCGCTCCGACGGTTCCTCGGCCCCGCCCCCGGACCCGCGTCCGGGTCCGGAGGCGCTCCGCCCGGCCCGGTCCGCGTCGTCCGCGGACCGGACCGGGCGCGCCGACCGCCATCCCCACCGCGCCGGCCGACTCACGGCCGCACCACCGGGGGCACGAACCGCTCGCGCGGCGCCTCGGCGAACTGGGTGACGGTCGGCGGAGTGATGAACGGGATGATGACCGGGGGCGTCACCTGGACGGTGACCTTGATCAGCACCGGCGTGCTGCCGTCGGTGACGACCCGGTGGTCCGTGTCGCCCTGCCGGTTCAGGAAGTCCTCGGCCTGCCGCCGCGCGGCGTCGTTCTTCTGCTCGTCCGTCCGGCTCCCCTGGCCCCGCCCCGCGTCGACGCCCTCGCGGGCAGCGCTCAGGGCGAGTTGGCGGTGGTACCACCACATCCCGGTCTGGGCGACGGTCATGACCAGGATCAGGACGATCGGGAAGACGATGGCCAGGCTCAGGCTCATCGCCCCCCGGTCGGAACGACGGGGACGAGGACGACGGAGGCGAGGACGGTGGATCACGAGCCGGCCGGAGCCCCGGCACCGCCGGTGTACTTCGGGTCCTGGTTGACCTTCTCCACGACCTTGGTCTTGAGGGCGACCAGGGCGAACACCACCAGGCCCGCGATGAACACCAGCGCGATGACGGCGAGGGCGAGTTCGATGCTGATGGCGCCCTTGTCGCCGCGCGCCCGGGCGGCCTTGGCCCGGCCCATCCGGAAGTGGAAGAGCGTGGTGGCGAACTGGAGCGGCAGCAGGGCCGCGCCGACGAGTAGCAGGGCCAGTGGCTTGAGTCGGTCCTTCATCAACTGCTCCCAGGGGTGAATTGTGGTGACGGAGGCGCTGACCTCCGCGACGGGGTGGTTCAGGTCGTTCAGGGGTGCTGCGAGGTGCTGCGAGGTACTGCGACGTGCTCGATGGTGCATCAGGGTGCTGCGGGGACGGTTCAGTTGAGCATCTTGAACAGCGCCGGAAAGACGACCAGGAAGGTCATCAGCATGGTCAGCGCCGACCCCGGTGCCACCATCCGCTCGCTGTCGGCGTTGGCCCGGGCGAGGTCCTCCGCCAGCAACTCGCCCCGCAGACCCTTGGACCGGGCCCGCAGGGTGTCGTAGACGGCGGCCCCGTCGGTGCCGGAGATCCGCATGATGTCGGCCAGGTCCTGGAGCGGGGTCAGGCCCAACTCCTCGGCCAGCGCGTCCAGTCCGACCCAGGGCGGCAACCGGTCGGTGGTCGCCCGGTCCAGCGCGTCCCGGATCCGGAGAAACACCGCGCCGCGCCCGACGGTGGCGGCCCGGCGCAGCGCCTCGGCCGGGCCGAGGTCGGCGGCCCGTTCCATCGCCACCAGCTCCAGGTAGGCGGCGATGCCGTGCAGGTACTCGACCCGGGCCTCCTTGGCCTCGCCGCGCACGATGCCGTCCGGGACGAACCAGAGCAGCCCGGCCAGCAGCGGCCCGACCACCAGCGGAAGGGCGAAGGGCAGGTCCACGTCGAGCAGCAGCGCCGCCACCGCCAGGTAGGGCGGCAGCAGCAGTCCGAGCAGGGCGAACAGGATCTTGTGCGCCATGAACCGGGCCGGGGTGCGGCCGATCAGGGCGAGTTCGCGCTCCGGGACGCGGACCCCGCGCAGATGGATCGAGCGCTCGCCGATCCGGTCGAACCAGCGCGGCCGCTCGTCCGTGTCGGGGGTGCGGTCCGCCGGGGTGCGGTGCAGCCGGTCCAGCGCCTGGCCCAGATCGGGCGGCGAGGGCCGGAGTTCGGCGATCAGCATGGCGAGGCCGCCCGCCGCGACGGCGCCGGCCAGCACGGACCACGGGGAGATCATCGGACCTCCCCGAGCAGTCGCGCGTTGCCCTCGGCGCCGTCGGTGCCGTCGGCCGGGTCCGGCCCGTCCGGGCCCTGCCCCTCGCCGCGCCGGTGCAGCGCGCGGCCGGTCCGGCTGCGGCGGTCCGGCTCCAACAGCCGCGGCACCGGCGGGTACGAGGCCAGCGCGCGCATCCAGGCGATCACGCCCACGAACAGCGCGCAGATCACGCCGAGCACGATCTGGCCGAGCGCCGTGCTGTAGGGGGCGGTGTACTCCGTGTTGAACGAGCCCACCGTGACGACCAGCAGGATGATGCCCACCAGCCAGCGGATGGTGGTGCGGTGCTTGGCCCGGTCCGCCTCGATGGTGCGCCGCTGCCGGACCTCCTCCCGGACCGACTCGGCCATGTCGGACAGGGCCCGGGCCAGACCGGGGCCGCTGTCGGCGGCGCGCAGCACCAGTGCGGCGAGCACCTTGTCGGCGGTGGCGTCGGCCATGCTGTCGGCGAACAGCCGCAGCGCCTCCTCCGGGCGCCAGCGGGCCTGCAGCCGGGCGGCCAGCTCGCCGACCTCGGCCTCGATCGCGGCGGGCGCGGTGCGACGGCTGGTGATGATGGCCTGGTTGAGGCCGACCCCGAGCAGCAGCACGTCGGCGATCCGCTGGGTCCACTCCGAGAGCGCCTCCAGCCGCTCGATCCGGTCGGTGTCGGAGCGGGTGGTGTCGAACAGCCAGGGCAGGCCGAACACCGCCAGCGGCACCAGCAGCACCGTCAGCGGGATGCCGGTGAACAGCCAGCCGAGCGGTCCCCCGATCAGGACGAGCGGCAGCTGGATCCGGCGCAGCCTCGCCATCCGGTGGGAGGCGGTGCCGGGCGCGCCGTACCAGAACACGTGCAGCCGGGAGGCGAGCGGGTTGAGCGCCCTGGGCTCGGCCGGCTCCCGCGCCGGGTCGCTGCCGCGCGCCCAGGCCACCAGAGCGACCAGGCCCCCCATGACCGCGAGGCCGCAGAGCACGAAGAGCGGCATCACCGGGCACCACCGATCCGCAGCTGGAGCGGTTCGGCCCAGTTGCCGTAGCGGGAGCCGAGCAGCGCGGCGTCGAAGCCGGCCCGGCGCAGGTCGTCCAGGCACTGCGGCGGGGTGTGCGGGACGGCGCGCGGCTCGCCCAGCTCGGGGCGCGGCCCGAACACGGTGTTCAGCGCCGGCCGGCCGCTCTCGCCGAGGCCCGCGACCTCCAGGACGTGCGAGACGAAGCGGTGCCGACGGCCGCCGACGTGCGTCTCGTCGACCATCGACACGTGCACGATGAAGTCCACCGCGTTGGCGGTCAGCCGGTAGGCGAGCGCGTCGGTCATGTGCGAGCCGTACTCCAGGCAGAGTTCGGCGATGCGGTCGACGACCATGTGCGGGCCGCGCGCGTGCAGGGTGCACATCGAGCCGCCCTCGCCGTTGGTCATGACGCGCAGCATCGGGACGACCTCGCCGGAGCGGACCTCCCCGACGATGATCCGGGAGAGCGTCATCCGCAGTGCCGCCGGGATGAGGTCGCCGATGGTCAGCTCGCCGGCCGCCCGGCCCTCCACCCGCTCGCCGTTGCCCTCCCGGGCCTCCATCGGGACGACCTGGCGCAGGTGGCCGAGGGTGTGCAGCCAGAGCTCGAACTCCGACTCCAGGGTGCCGACCCGCTCGTCCGGCGGGATCTCGGCGGCCATCGCCCGCAGCAGGCTGGTCTTGCCGACGCCCTGGGTGCCGGTGATCATCACGTTCTTCCGGGCCCGGATGGCCGAGGCCAGGAAGGCCGCGAGGGTGCTGTCCACGGCGCCGAGCCGGACCATCTCCGGCAGCGTCGCCGAGGCCACCCGGTGGCGGCGGATCGCGACGTACGGGCGCGGGGTGACCTCGGTGAGCGCCTGGAGGCGCATGCCGCCCTCCAGACGCAGGGCGAGCATCGGGCTGGCGGTGGACAGCGAACGCTCGCCGCCGCCGTGCTGGCGGGCCAGGTCCTGGAGCAGTTCGACGAGTTCGGCGTCGCTGTCGGCCACCGGCGGGACCTGGCGCAGCGGCTGGTGCACCCGGGAGACCCAGACGTCGTCGCAGCCGTTGACGAGGATGTTCTCGATGTCCGGATCGTCCAGGTAGGGCTGGAGCCGGCCGGCCCGGAACAGCAGGTCGAAGACGGCCTCGGCGAGCGCGCGGTCCTGCTCGCGGGTCGGCGGGATGCCGTGGGTCTGCGCGTAGGTGTCGGACCAGCGGGCGACGGCCTCCTCGATCAGCGCGCGGCCGCGCTGGCGACGGGTGGCCCGGTCCGGCTCCGCACCGGAGCCCGAGGTCAACCGGGTGATCTGCTGGTGCAGTTCGGCGGCGACCTGGCGCTTCAGCTCGCGCGCGACCGCGGGGTCGACGGCGGGCCGGGTGCCGGCGCCGCGCCGGTCCAGCGAGGGCAGCGCGGAGGGGACGGCGGTGGGCGTGGCGGCGGCCGCCGGCGCTCCGGCCGACCGGCCCGGGGCTGTCGGTCCGGTGGTTGCCGGTCCAGGGGCTGCCGGGCCGGGACCCGCCGGGCCGGGGGCTGCGGGGCCGGGGACGACCCGGCCGGTGGTCATCGGCCCGACCGGGCCGGGCAGTGGCGTCGACCAGGGCAGCGCGGCCGGGTCGGTCGCGGGCTGCTGGTGCAGCGGACTACCGCGCACGGAGCACCTCCCCGTCGACGGTCTGGTCCCGGACCTCGGGAGCGGGGCCGGACGGCCCGGGCTCCGGGTACGGCTGGACTCCCGGGTACGGGCCGCCGGACTGCGGGCCGGCGGGTTGCGGGCCGGCGGGTTGCGGGGCCCCCGGGTACCCGGTCTCGGGGTACGGGCCACCGGGGTACGCGCCTTCGGGGTACGCCCGGTCCGCGTACGGCTGGCCGACGTGGCCGTGCCCGGGGAACGGCGCCGGGGCGGCCGGCTGCGGCGCGAGGCCGGCGAGCGGCGCCACCGGGCCGGTGGTGATCACGGGCGACACCGGCCCGTACGGCTGCTGCTCGTACGGCTGCTGCTCGTAGACCTGTTGCCCGTACGCCTGCTGCCCGTACGCCTGCTGCCCGTACGGCTGCTCGTGAGCCTGCTGCTCGTACACCTGCTGGCCCGGTTGCTGGTACGTCTGCTGCTGGTACGTCGGCTGGTACGACTGCTGCTGGTACGTCGGCGCGGGCTGCGGGGCCGAGGCCGCCGCCGCCGACCGGGCGTACCCGTACCCCGCCCCGGCCGCGTCCGGCTGCTGGGGCCCGGCCGGTGCGGCCGTCGCGGTGCCGGGCACCGGCGTCAGCCCGGTGGCCACCGGTACCGGCCCGGCCCCCGTCGCCGCGTCCGCCCCCGCACCCGTGCCCGCCGCCGCACCCGTCCCCGGCCCGAGCTGCGCGGGCCCCGCCGCCGCCGGAGCGAGCCGCTGGCGCCGCCGACGGACCGTCGACTGGATCTCGTCCGCCGCCGACCGCGCCGTGCGCATCAGCTCCGAGCGGACGAACCGCCGGTCGGTGACGTCCCCGCCGTCCGACAGCACCTGGGCGGTGCGCCGCGCGTGCGGCAGCAGGCCGAACACCGGCAGCCCGAACTCCTTGGACACCTCGGCCCCCGAGTACGGCCCCTCGGCGATCAGCAGCAGACCCAGCGCGTCGGCGCCGGTACCGGCGGAGGCGAGGTCCTCCGCCAGCGTGGCCAGCCGGGGCCGGGCCGCGCTCAGCCCGCGCAGGGTGGTGCGCACGGCCGCCGCCACCACGTCCGCCCGGCGGGCCAGCACCGCGCTGGTGCCGGTGGCGCCGGACCGGCCGAGGTCGAGGACGACGTCGTAGCCCTGCGGCTCCAGCCCGTGCAGCACCTCCATCAGCGGCTCCCAGGTGTAGGCGAGGCCGGGCGCCTGGGTGGGGTCGGTCAGTCCGGGCAGCAGGAGGCGTTCGGCGTTGCCGGCCGGGGAGAGGTCGATCAGCTGCTCCCAGAGGGCCTGGGCGAGCAGTCCCCTGCGGTCGGCCACGGCGAGGTTGCGCAGTCCGTAGACCGCCTCGACCCGGCCCTCCAGGGCACCGGCCAGGACGGCGCCGCCGTCCGGGTCGCACTCGACCAGCAGGATGCGGCGGCCGGGCTGCAGCGGCCAGGCCAGCAGCAGCGCCAGCGCGCTCGTGGTGGCGCCGGGTGCCCCCGGGGCGCCGACCACCGCGATCACGGCCATCTCAGTTCCCACCCGCCCCGGTCGGCGCCCCCGGGGCCGCGGGGCGGCCCGTGGCCGGCGCACCCGCCGGGGTTCCTGCGGCCGGGGTTCCGGCGGACGCCCCGGAGACCGAGGCCGGGGCCGCCGCTCCGCTCGTCGGCGCACCGGCGGCGGGGGTTCCGGTGGTACCGGGGGCGGGCGTGCCCGGGGCGGCCGCGCCGGGCGAGGCGGCGGAGGGACGCGGGGCCAGCACCACCTGGATCCGCCCGGTGGCCACCCAGCCCGCCAGCTTGGCGGCGTCCGCCTCGTTGACGACGACGTCGAACACCTGGCTGCCGTCGGCGTCCGCCCGGCCGGCGTTGAAGACGGTGGCGGCGAGCGTCTCGGACCGTCCCCCGTCCGAGGTGTACACCACGATCACCGGCAGGCCCGGCTGGAGCCGGGTGGCCGGCAGCTGGGTGCGCCTGGCCGCGACGCCGACCAGCAGCTGACCCGGGTTCAGGATCAGCGACTGCGCGAGGTCCGACTTGGTGAGCAGCCCGCCCCGGTGGAGGTCCGTGGTGGCCCGCATGCCGATCGCCTTGGCCCGGTCGGCCGCGTCCAGCGGCTTGAGGGCCGGGTCGCTCGCGATCCGCACGGTCACCAGGTCGCCCTCGGCCAGGGTCTGCCCCCACGGCACGTCACGGGCCAGCGCCAGTACGGTGATCCGCTGGCCGGTGCTGTTGTAGAGCACCGCGCCGCCCAGCCCGCCGGCGGCTATCAGGGCCACCGCCATGGCCAGCACGGCGGGCCGCCTGCGCCGGGCGCCGAGCGCCCGCCCGGGGGTGCGCGGTGCGCCGCGCCCCTGCTCCGGCACGGCCACGGGCGCGGGCGCGGTGCTGCTCGCGGTCGCCGTGGCGGACGTGCCGGAGCCGGATGCGGCAAAGGTACGGTTCTCCACCGGGCTTCGGCCTTCCTCGCGTCGTTCGTTCGGTCGTTGCTGGGGTGGCGGCTGTCCGCCGCCTAGTTGAGGACCTGCACCTCGGCCACCGGGAACTGGAGCCGCACGCTGGTCTCCAGGTCGATCGGCGCCACGGTCTGGTTGCCGCCGGTGATGGTCACGTCGCCGACCCAGTGCACGGTGAGGGTCCCGTAGAAGAGGCCGTCCTTACGCGTGCCGGAGCCGGTGGTGAAGACGTGGCCGCAGGTCGGGGACGGGCTGGCGCCGTACTTCGGCTCGTACGGGGTGCCGGCGCCCGCGCACGTCTTGACCGTCTCCTTCTTCGGGTCCAACTGGTCGCCGAGGCTCCACTCCAGGCTCTTCAGCCGGGGGGTGACGGTCACCGCGATGACGTTGCCGCGCACGGTCTTCGCCGCCGGGGGCTGCGGGTTGGCCAGCCAGAACCAGACCGGCACGCCCACCACGGAGGTGCCCTCGGGGGCGATGCCGGGCACGGGGTCCGGGAAAACGATCTCCTCGGCGGCGTTCTTGGCCAGCTCGACCGGGTTGTCCGGCGGCGGGCCGGCGGGCGGCTGGGCGAAGAACTCGGCCGGGCCGGGGCTGCGGGTGCCGTCGCTCTGGACGCAGGTCGGGTTGTAGATCCCGCCGTCCTCGGGCTTGTGGCCCTTCCAGACCGGATCGTCCGCCGCAGGAGGCGGGCTGACGAGCCGGTAGTAGCAGCCGGTCGAGGAACTGAACCAGCCCAGCGCCGGGTCGCTGCAGGCGAAGTTCTGGCCGTTGTAGGTGCAGACCTGCGGCCCGCCGCCGGTCCCCCCGCCCCCGGTACCCCCACCGCCCGTGGGCGGCTTGGTGGTGGTCTCGCTCGTCCCGGTGCAGATCACGTTCACATGGCAGCGGGTCGCACCCCCGGTGGGGGTGGAGTCCGCCGCGGCGGTGCCCGTCGGGGCCATCAGTAATCCGGCGAACAGCGGCGCGCCGATCACCAATCGCCGTACCGGCTTCAGCATGTGCGTCCCACCTCCCGCTTGAAATCGTGGACCAGCCAGCGCGTTCGGAACTGTCGTAGCGAAACGGTCGCCACATACCGGGTGAGCCGGTCGGGCGGGTCCACGACCGCGTGGGTCGCGGCGTCCGCCTGGTGCCACCCCGACACGTCCAGGCAGTCCTCGATCACGGCGGTGTTCGGATCGGCCGAGATGTCGACCGACTTCACCACCGGGGAATTCTTCGGACCGCCCGTCATCACCAGTTTGGCGTCGTGCAGTTGCTTGAGGTTGACCAGCGCGTCGGTCAGCACCTGTCCGGACGCGAAGGTCCCGAAGTTCGAACCGTCGGCGTCCGGCTGCCCGTAGGCCTCGGCCTGGGCATTCCACCAGTCCTGATAGGTCCTCACCGCCTCGCGTGCGGCGGCGCCTTCGACTCCGTCGGTCGGCGCGTTCCCGACGTTTGCCGAACCACCCGAAGGAGTTACCGGAGTCACCTCCGCAACCGTCGGCGCGTTCGTCCCCAGCCGATCGGTGGACCCCCCGGCCCCGCTGCTGGAACAGCCGCTCAGCAGCAACGCCAGAATCACCCCACCGATCCCAACCGCCCCAGGGCGCAACACAATTCCGCGCTGCCGCATCGCCCCACCTCGTCGCAGCCTGCCCCGTGTGTGGTCCGGGGCCGCCAGAAGAATTCCGCAGTCCCGCTGGTGTTGCCTCGCGAGGATCGATTCTTCGCCAAACCGAACCTTCACGGCAACACCCGGGGCCCCCTGACCTTACGCGGAAGGAGGATCCGTCGGGGCACTTTCCCGCCACAGAAGAGCCAACAGTTCTTCGGAAAGCGACAATCCGGCCAATGCGCCCCGAATCGCGGCCCGATTGCGCATCAACAGGCGCCCGCCCTCCGGCGGTACGAGCAGGCGCACACCCGGCGTCTCGCCCTGCCGCGCGGGCGCCCCGGCGCCGTCCCCCTCCTGTGGGGCGCCGCCGTCGAGCAGCGCGCCGACGGCCGGCTGGAGGTCGTGCGGACCGACGGCGGCAGGCGCCCCCGGGACCCCCTGCCGGAGCACGGTGGTGAGCGACCGGCTGAACGACCCGGGGCCGCCGGGGAGGACGGCCTCCCTGACGCGTCTGCCCGGGATCGTCCGGCCCGGCGCGTGCCGGCCGATCCGGCCCCAGAGCGGGACCCGCGGGTAGCTGAGCAGTTCACCCGCGCCGTCCTCGCCGCCGCCGCGCTCCAGCGCCGCCCAGGTGTCCTTGTCGGCCACCGCGTCGACCAGGAGCAGCGCCTCCTCCTGGTCGCCGTGCACCATCGCGCTGACCACCCAGTCCCAGGCCAGCCCGCGCCGGTAGGCGTTGTCGGCGGTGGAGCCCGCCGTGACCAGGGCGAGCCGGCGACCGCGCGGGTCGGCCACCAACTGGCCCACCAGGCACACCAGCAGCCAGCGGCCCGGACGGGCGGCCGCCTCCCGGACGGCGGTGAGCATGGCGTTGGCGTCCGCGCCCGGCTCCACCACGGTGACCCGGCTGTCGGCCGCGCCCGTGTCGAAGCACATCCCGGGCAGCACCTCGGCCAGTTCCCGGGCGCCCTCGGCCGCCCGGGCCGAACCGCCGAAGGCGCGGTCCGGCCCGCCGTCCGCGCCGATCACCACCAGATCGATCCCGCTTGCCACCCGCACCGCCCCCTCCTGCCCCTGCCCCGGCCCCGGTCCCCCGGGGCCGCCGAACCGTTCCGCCGCCCGCTCCGGGCCCCGCGGCACAACGGGTGCGCCCCGGTGCCACCGCCGGGCAGGCTATCGCCCCGGAGTGTCGGCGTCCGGACTCCGGGCACCGCCTTCTCGGCGAGTCCGGCCGACGCGGCCGTCCTCCACCTGCCCTCCGCGCGTCGCCCGTGGCCCGTCCGCGTCCGGACGACGGCCCCAAAGCCCTGCCGCTCAGGGACCATGGGCCCTGTCCGCCCGCGCCCGGCAGGGGGACGATCGGACCCATGGACCGTGACGACGCACTGGACGACGAACCGGAGGAACTCGGCGCCGAGGCGTGCCTCCGCCTGCTCAGCACCGTGCCCGTCGGACGCGTGGTGTACACCGAACACGCGCTTCCGGCCGTGCTGCCGGTCTCCTTCGAGGTCGTCCCGGACGGGCGCCTGCTGCTCGCCGTGCGCCGGGACAGTGCCACCGCGCGCGGGCTCGACGGCACCGTCGTCGCCTTCCAGGCCGACCTGCTGGACCCGCTCACCCGGAGCGGCTGGAGCGTGCTGGTCCACGGCCGGGCGGACATCCTGCGCGACCCGGAGCAGATCCTCGGCGCGCTGCGCTCGGGACTGCGGCCGTGGACCGAGGAGTCCGACCCGATGTTCGTCGCGGTGGTACCGGAACTGATCAGCGGCCGTCGGCTGGCCGCGTCCGGCCACCCCGTCCCGCACGCCTGAGGCCGACCGCACGCCCGACACCGACCGCTCCGACACACGTGGGCACCCCGGACGGGCGCTTCCGGCGGACCCCTGACAGGTGACCGGCGAGTAGGCATACTCTGCGGAGTTCGCACCACCGCACCGCGACCGCTGTCGCACCGCCCGCCCTCAGGAGCGCTCCGTGACGATCTTCGCCTCCCTCGCCGAGCTGACCGCCGCCGTCGGCACCGAGCTGGGGACCAGCCAGTGGCACACCGTCGAGCAGGCGCGGATCGACCTGTTCGCCGAGGCCACCGGCGACCACCAGTGGATCCACGTCGACCCGGAGCGCGCGAAGGAGAGCCAGTTCGGCTCGACCATCGCGCACGGCTACCTCACGATGTCGATGATCCCGGTGCTGGCCAAGGAGTGCTACGGCGTCGAGGGCGTCCGGATGGCGCTGAACTACGGCTCGGAGAAGGTCCGCTTCCCCGCCCCGGTGCCGGTCGGGACGGCGATCCGGGCCACCGCCGAACTCGTCTCGGCCACCGAGGTGTCCGGCGGGGTGCAGGCCGTGGTCCGGTTCACCATCACCAGCGCGGAGAGCGCCAAGCCGCACTGCGTCGCCGAGACGATCACCCGTTTCTACGCCTGATCACAGGGGAAGGCCCCTGGTCGGCGGACGGCGGCCGCCGCTCGCCGGGTCCGGAGGGCCGAGCACGAGTAACCTCCGACGAGATGGTTGTCGTACCGAATCGGTGTCCCCGCCGACGGTGCGCGCCCCGGCATGCCAGGTATCCGTCGCCGTCCTTGGAGGTGCCGTGCCCCGCCCAGCCGCCCCGTGGTACTCCCGCGTCCCCGGCCTGCCCTCCGCCCTCACCGCGCCCCCCGGCCGGACCGGGCTGTCCGGCCTGACCGGGCTGCCCCGGGCGGCCTGGCACCGGGTCCGGACGGACGCCTTCGGCGCCGAGCCGCGGGGCGAACGGCTGGCCCGGATCCACCGCTCCCCGCAGTTCGCCGACGGCGCCTTCCGCAACCCGGTGCCGACCCGCCGACTGGTCTACGAACGCAGCCCGCTGGAGATCACCCGCGCCCAGCTGGCGGCCGACCGCGCCCGCCGGGTACCGACCGCCGCCGTGCCGCTGCACCGGCTGCTGCCGGTCGACCTCGCCGAACCGCCCGCCTCCGGCCTGCGGCTCACCTGGCTCGGCCACGCCACCGTGCTCGCCGAGATCGGCGGCCGCCGGGTGCTGTTCGACCCGGTCTGGGGCGAACGCTGCTCGCCCTTCGCCTGGACCGGCCCCAAACGGCTCCACCCGGTGCCGCTGCCGCTCTCCGAACTCGACGGGGTGGACGTCGTGGTCGTCTCCCACGACCACTACGACCACCTCGACATGGGGACCGTCCGGGCGCTGATCGGCACCGGCGCGACCTTCGCCGTGCCGCTCGGGGTCGGGGCGCACCTGGAGTACTGGGGCGTGCCGGCCGAGCGGATCGTCGAGCTCGACTGGTGGGAGTCGGCCGAGGTGGCCGGACTGACGCTGACCGCCACCCCCGCCCGGCACTACTGCAGCCGCGGCCCGCGCACCAGCCCGCTTTTCCTGTGGGCGTCCTGGGTGGTGGCGGGCGGCGGCCGCACCGTGTTCCACAGCGGGGACACCGGGTACTTCGCGGGCTTCGCCGAGATCGGCCGCCGGCTGGGCCCGTTCGACGCGACGATGGTGCAGGTCGGCGCCTACAGCGACTTCTGGCCCGAGGTGCACATGACGCCCGAGGAGGGCGTCCGGGCGCACCTCGACCTCGGCGGCGAGGTGCTGCTGCCGATCCACTGGTGCACCTTCAACCTCGCCCCGCACCCGTGGGAGGAGCCCGCCGAGCGGGTGGTCGCCGCCGCGCGGGCGCAGGGCGCCCGGCTGGTGGTGCCCCGCCCCGGCAAGCCCTTCGAACCGGTCGACCCGCCCGCGCTGCGGCGCTGGTGGCGCGCGGTGGCCGCGCCGCCCGGGGACGGCACGCCGCTGGTGGTGCCGGAAGGGTCGGCGGAGTCGACGGCCGGACCGGACGGCAGGACGACGGGGCAGGCGGACACGGCTCCGGGGCCCGAGTCGTCCGGCCCGGACGGTTCGCGCCGACCGCGGCGGGCGTCCGAGGACGACGGCGTCCCGGTCTGAGTGCCGGGTGGCCGCGGCCGGGCTCAGCCGGCCGAGCGCGGCCGCCGGACCCGCCGGGCCCGGCGGCGGATCCGCTCCCAGGCTTCGTGCTGCACGACCAGCGTGAGCAACCCGGCCAGCACGATGCCGGCCAGGTTCAGCAACAGTTGCAGGCTGGAGCCCCAGAACTGCCGGAAGTCGCCGTAACCGAGGGCGACCGCCGCGTTCGCGGCGGCCGGCACGGTGGTGACCGAGATCGCCACCCCGACCATCATCCCGGCCTTCGCCGAGGTCAACGAGAGCAGTCCGGCGATGCCCGCCAGGAAGGCCACCACGAACGAGGTCGCGTCCGGCTGCCAGATGAACGAGGTGTTGGGTCGTACCGCGTCGAACTCCTCCCGGGTGAACAGCCCCAGGCCGTCCATCACCAGGGTGAACAGGACGGTCGACGCCATCGCCACCGCGAATCCGGTGACCAGCGCGTTCAGTGAGCGCAGCGCCGGGCGCGCCCGGCGCTGCACCAGCGCCACGCAGAGCCCGGCCAGCGGTCCGAACTCGGGGCCCACCGCCATGGCGCCGACCACCAGGATCGCGCTGTCCAGCACCGCCCCGCAGGCCGCCAGCATCGTCGCCACCGCGAGGAAGGCGAGGTAGACGCCGGTGAGGGTGGACTCCTCGTGGGTGATCTCGGAGACCGCCTCCCACACCAGTGCGTCGGCGCCCTCGCCCGGCGCGAGGCGCTCGGCCTCGTCGGCGGCCGCCGAGAGCGTCAGCCCGATCTCCTGGACGTCGATCGCCCCGCGCTCCGGCAGACCGGTCCCGCGCAGGCCGACCAGCACCTCGTCCGCGGACTCCCGGGCGACGTCGCAGAGCACGACGTCCCCCGCCGGGCGGACGGCCGCATCGGGCAGCACCACCACATGGGTCACCCCGACACAGTCGTCCAGGCAGTTCAGCACGGCGTCACGGAGGTCGACGGGGACGATCAGACGGAGGTGCAGCACGGAGGCTCCGGACGGGCGCGGCGGAGGGGTCCCGCTCACCCTAGGGTGCGGCGGTTCCGCCCGGTCCGGCAGACCCCCGTGCCGGGCCGTCGGAGGGAGGCGGACCGCGACGGACCGGCACAGCCGGGGTCGGACAGGGGTGGACGGGACGCCACCGCCGTTCCGGGCGCGCTGCTGCCCGGGCCCCGGACTCAGCCCCCGGCCAGGACGTCGCGCAGCGCTCGGGCCTCCTTCACCAGCCGGGCGGCGCCGGTGCGGGCCGCGGTGGCGGTCACCTCCTCCACCGGGCCGCGCGCGCCCGAGCGGCGGGCGGCGTCGACCGCCACCGCGAGCACATCGCCGGTGCCCCGCAGGGCCTCGCCGACGAGCAGCGCGGGCAGGGCGGGGGCCAGCACCGACCAGACCGTGGCGTAGGCCCCGGTGTCGGCGGCGGTGCCCAGCGCGTGCGCGAGCCGGTTCGGCTTCACCGTCCCGAGCGTGACCAGCTCGCCCAGCTCGCGGCCGAGCAGGGCGCCGTCCAGATCGCCCCGGGCGGCCAGTACCAGCAGCGCGTCCACCGCGGCGGTGCGGTCCTCCGGGAACCGGGCGCCGAGGCAGTAGGCCAGCGCCAGGTGCAGCGCCAGCCCGGCCGGACCGCCGGCCTCGGCGAGCACGACCAGCATCCGGGCGGCACCGCGCCGCTCCCGGTCGGCGGAGTCGGCGAACCGGTCCAGCCAGCGGGCCGCCAGCTCCTCCCGGTGGTGCGGGAGCATCGCGGCCCAGTGCTCGGTGGGCTCCCAGAGCCACTCGTCCTGCTTGCGGACCCGGGCCACGCTGGGCTCGGTGCCCTCCAGCAGTGCCCGGAACTCCGGGCCGAGCCGCTCGCCCCCGGGCCCGGCCGGTCCGCCGCTGCCGGGCTGGGCGACGGCGAGCCGCTTCAGGGTCTCCCACCAGCGGTCCCAGTACCGCAGCGGGCGCATCGACGCCGGGGCCGGGGCGAACAGCACCCGCTCCGAGGGCTGGGGCGGCAGGCCGCCCCCGCGCAGCCACGCCGCCAGCCACCGCCCGGCGGGCGAGGCCAGTCGGTCGGCGGCGGCCAGCACCTCCCGGTCCGCCGTCGGCGCGACCCGCAGCAGCGCGGCGCTCAGGTCGGCCGGACCGGCCGTCGCGCCCGCGGCCTCGTAGGCGGCGATCCGCCCGACCAGCGCGGTCGCGGCGATCGCGCCGGTGGCGTCGGTCGGCGTGGCGAGCAGCAGCGGCACCGGGTCGGTGGCGACCCGCTCGGCCGCCTCGGAGATCCGGGCGGCCAGCACCGCCCCGTACACGGTGTTGTGCTCGCCGTGCAGCGGGTGCCGCCCCTTCTTCCGGAAGACGTGGCCGGGCCGGTGCGGCTCCACCCGGCCGGCCGCCACGGCGGCGAGGTAGAGCGCGTCGGTGGGGCCGCAGTCCTGCCAGCGGCCGACGTTCTGCCACGGGTGGGCCGACAGCACCGGCTCCAGCGCCCCGGCCAGCGCCGGACGGTCGCGGTGGGCGTGCCGGACCAGGCCGTCCAGGACGCGTTCGAGAACGGCCACGCCGGGGCGACCGGCGGCCAGCAGCACGGCCAGTTCCTCGGCGACCTCCGCCGGGGTGGCGAGCGGCTCCCCGAGCGGAGCGGGCTCGGGGACCGGCGGGAGCAGTTCGTCCCAGGCGGTGTCGTCCTCCCCCGAGCCGCCGAGCACGGCGCCGAACAGCGCGCCCGCCCGGGCGTGGTGGACGGGGTCGAGCGCCTCGGCGGCGAGGCGCAGCTCCGGCAGGACGGCCTCGCCGGCGGTCTTCAGACGGCGGGCGACCAGGTTGAGCGCCCGCTCCTGGAGGGCGCTGTCGGGGTGGCCGAAGGCCTCGGCGGCGGCGAGCGCGACCGGCCCGGAGCGCTCCGGCGCGCTCCTCGCCGCCTGCTCCAGCCAGGCGAGCTGGGCGCGCACCAGCTTCTTCTCGGCGCGGAACAGCACCACCGCCGAGGCCTCGGTGACCAGCTCCGGCTCGACCAGCCCGGCCCCGTCCAGCCCGGCGAGCACCTGCTGGGCGTGCCCGGCCACCGCGGAGAGGCCGTCGAGCAGGGCCATCAGGTCGCGGACCCGGGCCGCGTACTCCTGCGGCGTGGGCGCGAGCGCGGTCAGGACGCCCAGGAACGCCCGCTGGTCGGCGGCCCGGCCGCCGCGCACCAACCGGCCCAGGCAGAGGTCGAGCAGCTCGGCGCGCCCGACCGGGCCGTCCTCGGCCAGCCCGGCGATCGCCGCCGGCCAGTCGTCCCCGGGCCTGGTGCCGAGGCCGGCCTCGAGCGACCAGGCGACGTCCTCCAGTTCGAACACCCGGGGCAGCAGGACCGGGGTGAAGGCGTCGGCCCGCAGCCGGTCCAGCAGGGTGGTGGCGCTGCCGCGCGGGCCGTTCTCCCGACCGGCCCCGGAGCGCAGCCACTCGGCGGTGAACTCGGCGGAGGCCGGCACCGCGCAGCCGGTGCGCCGCACCACGCGCTCGATCAGCGGGAAGAGGTCCCAGCTGAAGCCGGAGCCGCGTTTGGCGGCGAGCCGGCCCACCACCTCGATCTGCCACTCCTCCGGCTGGGCCTCGACGACCTCGGCCAGGGCGGGGTGGCGGGCCCAGGAGCGGCCGGTGAAGTCCCGGGAGCCGATCCAGGCGGCGGCACCGGCCGGGCCGGGGTGGCAGCCGGCGCCGGCCACCAGCAGCGCGCACATCCGCTGGTTGGCGCGCTTCGTCCACTCGCCGCGGTTCGCCCGGCGCAGCTCCTTGAGCGCCGGGACGCAGGAGCGCCGCTCGGCGGGCCCGAGCGCGGCCAGCAGCCGCGGCAGGCGATCGGTCGCGCCCTCGTCGACCGCGGCCAGCACCGCCTGCACGGCGCCGGCCGCCGCCCCGGTGCCCGCCCCGGCCGGTGCCCCCGTCATCGTCCCCGTGCTCATCGCGTCCCCTCCCGGTCTCCGCCGTCCTGGGCCCGCGCCTCGCGGACCATGCCCACCGCCAGCACGTGCTTGCACGGCCCGCGCCCGCCCCGGTACTTCGCCCACCAGAGGCAGGTGCAGCCGACCGCGCCCGCCGCCTCCGTCCGCACCCGCTGGATGTGGTCGTCGACCGTGACGACGGCCGTCGCGCCGCCGTCCTCCAGCCGGACGGCCCCCGCGGCGACCAGCGCGCGGGCGGCCTTCAGCCGGGGGTTGGCCGACTCCGCCCGCCCCGCGTCGTAGGGGAGCCGGCGGTGGAAGTGGGCGGCCTCGGCCACGTCGTAGCCGATCTGCCCGGCGGTGCCGAGCCTGGTCAGCGCGGCCCGCACCCGGGCCGGGGTGAGGCCGGCCTGCTCGGCGAGCTCGGCGACGTCGATCCTCGGCTCCCAGGCGAGCAGCGCCGCGACCAGGTCGGCGTCCGGCTCGGCGGTGTCGGTGGCCAGCGCCCCGAGGACGCCGCCCTCGCCGCTGAAACCCCGGGAGGCGTCCGGCGAGAGGGTGAGGGTGAGCCGCATCCCGGGCAGCTCGACCTCCCAGGCGGAGGCCGTCGGGCCGTCCCCGACCACCGGCGGGCCGTAGATCCGCAGCGCCCGGGCGTGCCGCAGCACCCGCTGCAGGGCGGCCAGCCGCTCCGGACCCGGCAGGCAGACCGCGCCGGCCACCGGCCTGGTGGTCGGCCGCAGCGTCCGCCCGGCCAGGACCACCCACTGGACCGTCCTGGCCCCGGCCCGGCCCCCGCGGGGCAGCGAGCGGAGGAAGCGGACCGCCTCGGCCGCGGGCAGCTCGGCCCGCAGGTCGAAGCCGGCGGCGGTCACCTGGGTCTCGGCGAAGCCGCGCAGCCAGCGCTCGGGCAGCGGGACCTTCTTCTCGACGACCGGGCCGTCGAAGGTGGTGACCTCCAGGGCGTCGGGGCCGACGGCGAGGTGCAGCGGCTCGGCCGGAGCGATCCGGGTGAGTGCTTCTCGCAACGGATTGTTGACGTCGACGTTGGTGGTGCCGTGGCCTATCGCGTCCCCGTCCAGGCCGGCGGCGAGCACGTCCAGGCGGGCGTAGACGCCGCAGCAGCCGGAGAAGGACTCGAACCGGAGCCGGTCGCCGTTCGCGGTGACCACCGGGTCGAGCGAGGCGCGCAACTGCGGCTGGTAGTACCGGGCGGCGGCGACGTCGGCCACGGCGAGCAGCGCGGCGGCGGCCGGGGCCGGCTCGGCCAGGAAACCCGCGAAGAACCGCGGGTGGGCGGCGTCCCCCAGCGGGGTGGCTCCGCCGGACGTCTCCAGGGCGAGGCTCCGGCCGGCCGCGCCGTCGAGGACGGCGGACGGGCGCAGATAGGCGTACGCGTGTGCGGATTGCGACATGCCCGTAACGCTAGGTCAGGGCACTGACAATCGGCCGTCCCGGCCTTCGCAGCCACCCCCGCACCCGTCCGCCGCGCCGCCGTCCGACCGCCGCCGGAATCCGGCTAATGGAACACGTTCTAGCAAGAATGTTCGCCCGGACGGGTTACCCACGTCACACCGGCGGGGTGCCCCGGTCTGCCACTATGGGCCCGTGACAGAGCTGACCGAACAGGACAGACGGGCGATCGACACGGTCGGACCGTTCGCCGATCTGCTGCGGATCGAGACCCTCGACGAGAACACGTTCCGAGGCCGCTGCCACGCCGGGGCGCCGATGCGCGCGTTCGGCGGCCAGGTCGCCGCGCAGGCCCTGGTGGCGGCCGGGCGGACGATCGGGGCGGACCGCTCGGTGCACTCGCTGCACGGCTACTTCCTGATGCCCGGCAACCCGGGCCGCCCGATCGACTACCTGGTCGACCGGGTCCGCCAGGGTTCCTCCTACGCCACCCGGCGGGTGACGGCGGTCCAGCAGGGAGAGACCGTCTTCACCCTCTCGGCGTCCTTCAAGCGCCCCGAGCCGGCCGCCGACCGGCACCGCGAGATCCCCGCGCTGCCCGGCCCCGAGGAACTGCCGGACGCCTTCGCGCACTGGGACGACGAGGCCCGGGCGGCGCTGGCCGCCAGCGGCTTCGGCGCCCTGGAGCTGCGCTTCGTCCCGCCGGACGCGCCGGGCGTGCCGCCGGCCGTGCCCGGCATGCCGCAGCAGTTCGTCTGGCTGCGGGCCGGCTCCCCGCTGCCGGCCGACGATCCGCTGCTGCACGTCTGCGCCCTCACCTACCTGTCGGACCTCACCCTGGCCTCCACCGCCGGGCTGCACGTCCAGCCGAACTTCTTCCAGCGCACCGAGCCGCCCCGGCTGCTGATGGCCTCGCTGGACCACGCGATGTGGTTCCACCGGCCGTTCCGGGCCGACGAGTGGCTGCTGTTCGCCCAGCGCAGCCCGTCCTCCTCGGACGGCCGGGGGCTGGCACTCGGCGAGTTCTACGACCGAGGGGGCCGGCTGGTGGCCTCCGCCGTCCAGGAGGCGCTGATCCGCGAACGCCTCGTCGCGCCCCGCTGACCACCCGGTCCTCCCGGCCGCGCCGCCCGGCCGCCCCCGCCGCGCCCGCCGTTCGCCACCCCGACCGCACCCGGTGACCGAGGGGCGAACGGCGGGCGGCCGGACGGCGTCATATTCCTGAGCGGCCCCGGCCCGTATCATGGTGCGGGTGACCAAGGTTGACCTGTCACCACGCCCGGTGGAGGCGATGTCTCCGCGTCAGCTCGAACGCCGCGAAAGCCTGATCGCGGCGGCGCTCGCCCTGGTGAACGAGATCGGCGTCGAGCGGCTGCAGATGAAACAGGTCTGCGAGCGGTCCGGAGTCGCCCTGGGGACGGCGTACCGCTACTTCTCCTCCAAGGACCACCTGCTGGCGGCGGCGATCGCCGACTGGCACCGGCTGCTGCTGGCCGACCTGGTGGCGGAGCTGCGCGGACCGCGCGCCGGACTGGGCGCCACCGACCGGGTGGCGCGGTTCGTCCGCGGCGGCATGCGTGCCTACCAGCGGCAGCCCGAACTGGCCCGGCTGCGGGTGGCCGTCGCCGCCTCCACCGACCCCTTCGCCAGCGAGGCGCTCCAGGGCATGGCCCGGGCCGACAGCACGGCCCTCCAGGCGGTGATGGCCGACGAAGTGCCGGCCGCGGCCAGCGACCTGGTGCGGCACATCGTCGGCCACGCCTGGCAGGGCGAGCTGACCGCCTGGGTGACCGGCCGCACCACCCTGGGCGACGCCCGGCGGCGGCTGGAGGACGTGGTGCGGCTGGTGCTGAATCCGTACGAGACGCCGCACACCGCCCCGTACGAGGTCACGTCCACGGCCTGAGCCCGACCCCGAGTCCCGGCCCGCGCCCCACCGTGCCGTCGCACCGTCATGCCGCCGTGCCGTCATGCCGTCATGCCGTCATGCCGCCGTGCCGCCGTGCCGTCATGCCCGCGCGCCGTCGCGGCCAGAGCCCGCCGACGCCCCCTCAGGTCACCGCCTCCCGGCGCGCCGTCCCGACACTCCCGACGGGAACTGGACATAGTACGACATGTATCCCTTTTAGATCATGTCGCCGACGCATGCCGTCGGCCCGCCAGTACGCCGTGAGAGGTACCCCATGACCAGTCAGCCCACCGGGCCGCCGGACGAACCCGCCGCCACCCTCCCCGTCGACCGGGTGGTCTTCGGGATCGGCGCGGTCGCGGTGCTCGGGGTCGTCGCCTGGGGCATCTTCGCCGAGGACAACCTCGGCCGGACCTCCAGCACCGCCCTCGGCTGGGTCCTGCACAACTTCGGCTGGCTCTTCGTCGTCGCCGCCGACATCTTCCTCGTTCTCACCGTGCTGCTCGCGTTCAGCCGCTTCGGACGGATCCGGCTCGGCCGGGACGACGACGAACCGGAGTTCTCCACCCTCGCTTGGGTGGCCATGATGTTCAGCGCGGGCATGGGCATCGGCCTGATGTTCTACGGCGTCGGCGAGCCGCTCCAGCTCTTCGCCACCCCGCAGCCCGGCTCCGGACTCGAACCGCAGTCCGCGGCCGCCGCCCAGCAGGCGCTGGAGTTCTCCCTCTTCCACTGGACCCTGCACCCGTGGGCGATCTACGCGGTCGGCGGCCTCGCGCTCGCCTACACCACCTTCCGCAAGGGCCGGGGCAACCGGATCTCCGCCGCCTTCGTGCCCCTGATCGGCGAGCGCGGCGCCGACGGCTGGCCCGGCCGGGCGATCGACCTGCTCGCCGTCTTCGCGACCGTCTTCGGCTCGGCCACCAGCCTCGGCCTCGGCGCCCTCCAGGTCGCCGACGGCCTCGGCTACATCTCCGACATCGGCAACACCGAGCGCACCCAGCTGGTGATCATCGCCTCGCTGAGCGCCGCCTTCGTGCTCTCCGCCTTCTCCGGCGTGCACAAGGGCGTGAAGTGGCTCTCCACCGCCAATGTGGTGCTGGCCTCGCTGATCATGCTCTTCGTCTTCGTGGTCGGCCCGACCGTCTTCGTCCTGGACGCGATCCCCTCCACCGTCGGCGGCTACCTCTCCGACCTGCTCGCGATGTCCACCCAGACCGGCGCCTTCACGGACGAGAGCTGGCTCGGCAGCTGGACCATCTTCTACTGGGCCTGGTGGCTCTCCTGGGCCCCCTTCGTCGGCACCTTCATCGCCCGCATCTCGCGCGGCCGCACCGTGCGGCAGTTCCTGATCGGCGTCCTGCTGGTGCCCAGCGGGGCCACCGTGATCTGGTTCTGCGTCATGGGCGGCACCGCGATCCGGCTCGACAGCACCGGCGCCGCCGACCTCGTCGAGACCATCCCGCAGGGCGCCGAGGCCTCGCTCTTCGAAATGCTGCGCTCGCTCCCCGCCGGCACGGTGACCAGCGTGATCGCGGTGCTGCTGGTGATGACCTTCTTCATCACCAGCGCCGACTCCGCCTCGCTCGTCCTCGGCTCGCTCTCCAGCCGCGGCTCGCTGCACCCGCGCACCTGGCTGGTCGTGGTGTGGGGCGTGCTGATGGGCGGGGTCGCGGCCGCGCTGCTGCTGGCAGGCGGGCTCACCGCACTGCAGAACGCCACCATCCTGGTCGCGCTGCCGTTCGTCGGGGTGATGCTGCTGCTCTGCGTCGCACTGGTCAAGGAGCTGCGCACCGACCCCGCCGCCGGACCGTCCCGCTTCCACCCCGCGCACGGCCTGCGGGACGCCGTCCGGGTCGCCGTCGGCGAGGCCATGGCCGACGCCCGCCGCAGGGACCGGCGTCCTCCGACCGGGTGAACGCCCTCCCCGGGGTGGGCCGCCACCCGCCCCGGGGCACCGGCGTGACCTGCGGCGTTGCGGTTCTCGCCCAAGCCGACGCCCACCCCCCATCCGGACTTCACCCGCACGTAGCGATCGTTAACACCGCCCTGGAAACCTCCCTGCCATGAACGCCATCCCTCCGGCGACCCCCCAGGACCCGCGCTTCCCCATGCCCAAGCGCCACCGACGCGTCCTGGCCGGCTCCGCCGTGCTCGCCTCCATCGCCCTGGGCATCCTCGGTGTCGGCGCCACCGTCGAAACTGTCCAGCACGGCACCGTCGCCACCGCCACGGCGCCCGTCCGGAAGTAGCCCCACCTGGAAACACCGGCGCCACCGGACACGCCGACGCCACTGAACACACTGGCGCCACCGGACACACAGGCACCGGCGCACACACAGGCACCGCCTGCACCACGGCCCACCACCGCCCGCCCCGCCCCGCTGCGGCGCGGGCTTCCCCATGTCCGCACGCACCCGCCCGGGGCCGGGTGGGGACGAGGGCCGGTGCCAGCGGCGCGGGGCCGATGAGGACCGGTGAGGGGCCGGTGCGGAAGCACGGCCGGGACGCCCCCGGCAGACCGACGGACGTCGCACGGGTCGACCGGCCCCGAGGAACGTACCGGGATCAGACCGGCTGACCGGCCCGCGGGGAGACGGGGGCCGGGACCGTGAAACCGGGGTCCGGCCGGGAGTGGCGGCCGGTGCCGGGGGCCGGGAGGAGATCGGGGGCCGGCGCGTAGCGGGCGGCGGGGGCCCGGAGGAGCCAGCCCGGGGGGCGGGTGCCGCGCGGGGCGGGGGTGATCAGGCCCATCCGGTGGAGCAGGTCCAGCGCGTCGCGGCGCAGAGCGGTGCGGTCGGCGAGGTAGTCGCGGCGCCAGCCGGCCGGCAGGCCGTACTCGTCGGCGATGTCGCCCAGCACACCGTCTATCAGCGCGTCGGGGACCGGCACATCGGTGCCCGCGGTCTCGCCCGGGAGCGGCCTGACCTCCTCGACCAGGCGCTCCACCAGCAGCAGGGCCGCCTGGGCGGCCGTGTCGGCGCCGGGCAGGGCGAGGTCGGTGAGTTCCTCCGCCGGGTCGAGCAGGGCGACACCCTCGGCCCGCTGTTCCGCCTCCAGGCCGAGGAACTCGGCGAGCGCGGCCGGGCCGGTGCGGCCGTGCTCGCGCAGCCAGGCGCGCTGCTCCTCGGACAGGTCGGCGGCGAGCACCGCCGGGGTCTCGGCGAGGCGGCGGCGGACGGCGGTACCGGGCTCGGCCTCGGCGGCGCGGCGGATGAGGTCGGTGGCGTCGTCGGCGAGCGCGGGCGGGCCGACCGGGACGGCCCGGGCGAGTTCCCGGTCGACCGTCAGCACGGTGGGACCGGCGGCGGCCGGATCGGCGAGGGCGGCGGCGGGGAGGTCGCCGAGCACCTGCCAGTCGACGAGCACGGCGAACGCCATCGCGAGCTCGGCCCGGTCCGCCGGCCGCGCGGCCGGTCCCGGTCCGGGACGGGCGGCGTCCATCGCGGCGAGCAGGCCGTCCAGCGGGAGCCGCTCGGGGGCGTCGACCAGCAGGGCCAGCGCGAGGGCGAGCTGCGCGTAGCCGCCGGGGGTGAACGGAGCACCGGTGGCGGGGTGTTCGAGGCGGCGGGTGGCGCCGGGGCCGAGTCCGGCCTTGTGCAGGCGGGCGTGCCAGGGCCCGACCACCAGGCGGTAGCCGAGCAGGGTGTCGAAGCGCTCGGCGAGCCAGTCGCGGTGACGGCGGATCAGCGGGAAGCCGTCGGCGTGCGGCCCGGAGGCGGTCACCAGCGGGTGGGCGACGAGCAGCCGGGCGGCTATCCGGCGCTCGGCGGCGGTGGTCGCGGCGGAACGATCCTGCGGGACGGTACCGGCGCCCCGGGAGCGTTCGGGCTTGCGGTGGCGGCCGGGCTTGCCCGGCTTGGCGCCTGAGAGGACGACGGGCAGCGCGGCGGCGTCCCGGCGGGCGCGGCGCAGGCCGCCGGCCGGGCGCGGTTCGCGTGCGCGCAGCGGTGCGGGGGTGTGCGCGGTGGGGCCGTGCCACCAGCTGACCTCGGCGGTGGGCGGCGCGACGGCGAGGGCCGCGGCGGCGGACGGGTCGGCGGCCGGACCGGCTGTGGCGGGCCCGGTGGCCGGACCGGCGGGGGCGCCGAAGTGGCGGGCCGGGTAGAGGCCGAGGGAGGCGGCGCACAGGTCGTCGGCGGTGCCGGGCTCGGCCTCGGCGAACCAGCGCGCGAGCCGCAGCAGCCCGGGGTCGGGCGAGAGCCCGGCGGTGGAGGGGGAGCCGGAGTCGCGGACCGGTACGGCGTCCCGCGGAGCGTCCTGCGGGGCGTCAGCTCCGGTACCGGGGACGGCCCGGGGACCGGATCCGCGTACGACGACGACGGCGGCGGTGGTGCCCCGCCCCGCCCCGCCCGTGCGCCCGTCCGACGTGCCACCGGCCGTCCGCGCGGCGCCGGTCGCGTACTCCTGCTGCTCCATGTCGGGGACCAGACTAGACGGTGGGCGCCGCCCTCGCTGGCAGCCGCCCGGCTCCCGACGACATCCGGCCGAACGGCGGCCGGGCCGCGACGGGACGACCACCGGCGTCCGGACGGGCGCCGGACGGGCGGCCGACGGGCGACACGTCACCCCGGGTGCACGGCCGGACCTACGCACCGGTAACAATCTCTTCCACGCCCCCTGCCGGTCGCCCTCGGTGCCCGGCAGGACGGTGACCGGCACGGGCGCACCCGCTCCCCCGCCCCGCCACCCGCCCCGACCGCTCCCCCACCGTCCGGAGGACACCGCCGCATGAGCATCCGTACGACCACCCGCGCCGTTCTCGGCGGCCGGCTGCGCTCCGCCGGCGGCCTGCTCACCGGCTACGCCACCACCTCGGCGGCCCACCTGGGGGCGTTGCTGACCGGCACTCCCGCGCTGCGCCACGCCACCAAGCCCGCGCTGATGCCGCTGCTCGCCGCGCACAGCGTCACCAGGGCGACCGAGGCCGGCCGGCGCGCGCCGAAGCTGCTCGCGCCGGCGCTGCTGCTGAGCGCGGGCGGGGACGTGCTGCTCCAGCTCGGCGACGACACCGCGTTCCTGGCCGGAATGGGATCGTTCGCGGCGGCGCACGTCTGCTACGTGACGATGTTCGTCGGCCAGAGCGCGCTGACCGACCGGCGGCGGACGGCAGTGGTCGCGGCGGCGTACGCGACGGCCTGGGTGACGATGGTGGGGCGGCTCTGGCCCGACCTCGGGGACCTGCGGGCGCCGGTGGCCGGCTACAGCCTGCTGCTCGCCTCGACGGCGGTCGCCTCGGCCGGGCTCGGGGTCCGGGGCGGGCTCGGCGGGGCGCTGTTCCTGCTCTCGGACACGCTGATCGCCACCAAGCTGGCGAAGTGGCGGGAGCTGCCGGGGCACGATTTCTGGATCATGGCCACGTACCTCCTGGCGCAGTACCTGCTGGCGACCGGTGCACTGCGGGCCGCCGAGGAGCGGGAGGCCGGGGCCGACGTTTCGCGGGCGGCCGGAGCGCCGACGGCCACCGCGCCGGGCGCGACGCCGACCTGGGCGTGACCACGAGGACAGCGGCGACGGCGACCGCAGCGGCGACCACCACGGCCTGACGAACGCCCGGGCACACCGCACACCGCACACCGGCCGAACGTACGAGGGTGCCGTCGGACGCCCCGTCCGACGGCACCGTGACTTTGCAAAGTACCCACCAACTTTGCAAAGTGCACTTTGCAAAGTCCAGGGCCTACCCGCACACCGCGGGCCTACCCCCATCCGCAGAAACGTTCCACCCAACGAAACCAACGCCGCCGAAACGCGCGAAGGTGCCGTCGGACCCTGCGTCCGACGGCACCCCGACACCGCACAGCAGGCGGGCACTTTGCAAAGTTGACTTTGCAAAGTGCCCGAACACCCGGCACCCTGCCCAGCCACGGCCCGCGCACCGAACACCGCAGGCCACAGGCCACAGGCCACAGGGCAGCAGGCCGCGCCCGCGAAACGTCCCGTCAGACGGACCCGGCGCCGGCCGAGCGCCGCCGCAGCAGCCAGAAGCCGCCGATCCCGCCCACCACCAGCAGCGCGCCGCCCACGAGTTCCGCGGGGTCGGCAGCCACCGAGCCGCCCAGACCGGTCTTCACCGCACCGTGCGGGGCAACCTGCTGACTGCCGGCACCGGACTGGCCGAGCGAACCCGCCCACTCGCCGGCCGCCTCGCTCCAGCCACCCAGGCCCGAGGGCGCGGAGGAGCCGCCGGTCGTCACCGAGACCGTGGTCACCGTGACATTGGTGGTGAAGGCGCCGCCGTCCGGGCAGCTGCCGTCGATCTTGTTCTCGCCGCTGTTCTTGCTCGCCAGCCGGGCAGAGCCGGTGTGCTTGCCGTCGGAGCCGAGCGTGAGGGTGGCCGGGCCGCCCTCGAAGGCCGGCGAGTTGGCGGTGATGGTCTTGGCGTTGGGCTTGTCGGACTTCTCGCAGGCGACCGTGACCGTCACGGTCTGGCCCGGTGCGGCCTGGGACGGGCTGACCGAGGCCGCGCCGTCCTTGGCCAGCGCGAGGGGGGCCGTCAGGCCGGTCAGCACCGTCGCGCCGATCAAGGCGGCGGCGGCCGTACGCGTGGGGCGCATACCGGAACCTCCGGGTTCTCTCGGGCGCAGCCGGGGACTCCGAAGTCCACGTGATCGAACAACTACACCCGGTCACTCCCCGACGGTAGGCACACCCTCCGCGCCCGGCCACCGCTCTGGCCCGTTCGGGGGGCCGGACACCGTCGGTGACCGGCCCCCCGGAGAAGCTCAGAGGTCCAGGTCGACGACCACGGGGGCGTGGTCGGAGGTGCCCTTGCCCTTGCGCGCCTCGCGGTCGACGTAGCTGTCGGTGACGGCGTCCACGAAGGGCTTGTTGGCGTAGGTGAGGTCGATCCGCATGCCCCGGTTCTTCGGGAACGCCAGCTGACGGTAGTCCCAGTAGGTGTAGGGGCGGTCGTACTTGAGCGGGCGGGGCAGCACGTCGTGCAGGCCGGCCGCGTCCAGGGCGGCGAGGGCGGCGCGCTCGGCGGGGGTGACGTGGGTCAGGCCCTCGAAGGCGGCCAGGTCGAAGACGTCCTCGTCGGTGGGCGCGATGTTGAAGTCGCCGAGGACGGCGAACGGGCGCTCACCGGCGGCGTCCTCCAGCGAGGCGACCCGCAGCGCCTCCAGCCACTCCAGCTTGTAGCGGTAGTGGGCGTGGTCGACCTCGCGGCCGTTGGGCACGTAGACGGACCAGACCCGGACCGGGCCGCAGGTGGCGGCGACCGCGCGCGGCTCGACGTCGGGCAGCAGGGCGTCGTCGGCGAGGTAGCCGGGCTGGCCGGGCAGGTCGCGGACGACGTCGTCGAGACCGATCCGGGAGAGGATCGCCACGCCGTTCCAGCGGCCGTTGCCGTGCGCGGCCGTCTCGTAGCCGAGCTCGCGGACGGGCTCGTACGGGAAGGCGTCGGCGGCGCACTTCAGCTCCTGGAGGCAGAGCACGTCCGGCTTGGCGCTCTCCAGCCATTCGAGGAGCTTGGGCAGCCGCGCGGTGACGGAGTTGATGTTCCAGGTGGCGATGCGGACGGTCACGGCGGGCGGCCTTCCCGGTGGTTCGGTACGGACGGGGTGGGCGCCCCGGTCCCCCGGACGACGCCCACCCCGAATCTACCGAACGGCACCGACAACGCCGTCCGACCGCACGACGGCGCAGCAGCCGACCGCACGCCACCGCCGCAACAGCAACAGCAACAGCCGGCCGCACGACGCCAACGCGCCCGGCGTTACGGCTCGGGCCGGACCACCGCCGCCGCGCCGCCGCCGCGCCGCACCGGTTCGGCCGCGGCGACCCAGCGGCCGTCCGGCAGCCGCTCGACGCCGGTCGCCGCCCCGATCTCCGGCGTACTGGCGAACACGTGGCCGAGCGCCTCCAGCCGCGCCCGTTCGGGCAGCGCCAGGAACGCGGGCTCGGCCTGGGTGGCCGCCGTGTTGCGCTGGCTGGCGCGCGGCGCGGCGATCGCCTGTTCCAGGCTCAGCCCCCGGTCGAGGCGGCCGAGCAGCACCTGGAGGGTGGTGGTGATGATCGTCGCGCCGCCGGGCGAACCGGCCGCCAGCACGGGCTCGCCGTCCCGCAGCACGATGGTCGGCGAGAGCGAGGAACGCGGCCGCTTGCCCGGGCCGGCCAGGTTGGGGTCGGGCACGCCCGGCACCAGCGGGGTGAAGTTGAAGTCGGTCAGCTCGTTGTTGAGCAGGAAGCCCCGGCCGGGGACGGTGATGCCGCTGCCGCCGGTCTGCTCCAAGGTCAGGGTGTAGGAGACGACGTTGCCCCAGCGGTCGGCCACGGTGAGGTGGCTGGTGCTCAGCCCCTCGTAGGGCTCGGCGGCGGGCGCGGGGCCCGCGGTCGCGCAGGGGGCGGGGTGGCGCGGGTCGCCGGGTGCGATCGGGCTGGTCAGGGCGCGGTCGGGGCTGATCAGGCAGGCCCGGGAGGCGGCGTACCGGGCGGAGAGCAGCTCCTTGACCGGGACGTCGTTGAAGGCCGGGTCGCCCACCCAGCGGTTGCGGTCCGCGAAGGAGAGCCGCGAGGCCTCCAGGAAGTGGTGGTAGTACTGCGTGGCGTCGTAGTCGGCGACCTCGCCGTCCTCCAGGATGCCGAGCGCCTCGCCGACGGTGGTGCCGCCGGAGCTGGACGGGGCGATCGAGTAGAGGTCGTAGTCCCGGTAGGCGACATGGGTGGGCTGCTGACGGCGCACCCGGTAGTCGGCGAGGTCGGTGGCGTCCACCTTGCCGGGGCGGGCGACCCGGCCGGAGGCGGGATCGACCGGCGGGTGCTGGACGGTGCGGACGATGTCGGCGGCGATCCCGCCCCGGTAGAGGGCCTCGGTGCCCTCCTGGCCGAGCTGCCGGTAGGTGGCGGCGAGGTCGGGGTTGCGGAAGGTGGAGCCGACCGCCGGGAGCGCGCCGCCGGGCAGGAACAGCTTGGCGGTGTCGGGGAAGTCCTTGAACCGGGCCTGGTTGAGCGCGGTCTGGTCCTGGAAGGTCTGGTCGACGGTGAAGCCCCGCTCGGCGATCCGCCGGGCGGGTTCGAGCGCCTCGGCGAAGCTGCGCCGGCCCCAGAGGCCGACGGCGGTCTCCCAGGTGGCCGGGGAGCCGGGCACCCCGACGGACAGGCCGCTGGTGACGGCGTCGGCGAAGGGCAGCGGCTTGCCGTCCTCCAGGAAGAGCGAGCTGTCGGCGGTCCGGGAGGCGGTCTCCCGGCCGTCGATGGTGTGCACCCGGCCGGTGGCGTGGTCGTAGTAGACGAAGTACCCGCCGCCGCCGATCCCGGCGGAGTACGGCTCGGTGACACCGAGTGCCGCCGCCACCGCGACCGCCGCGTCCACGGCGTTGCCGCCCTTGCGCAGCACCTCGATCCCGGCCGCCGTGGCGTCGGCGTCCACGCTGGCGACGGCACCGCCCCGGCCGACCGCCTCGGGCACCTTCGCGGGCGGCGCCGCAGCCCCGGCCGGTCCGGCGGCGACCGTGCAGACCAGGGCCGTGGCGAGCAGCAGCGGTGGTGCGATTCGTGCCAGCGCTCTCATCCGGGGTCCTCCTGAATGTCTGAGTTGACGTCAACTCCGTTGTTTCACAGGAGCCATGACCGCGACAACAGCGCCTCGGCGCTACCAACGGGTAGTTGACACACCGCAGCGAACCGACCGATCGGCCGTTCGGCACGCGATCACATTTCGAATTCGAACGGGTGAAGAAATGAACAGGTCGTCATCACGGCGATAGCTTGTGCGGGTCGATCATGCATTCCTCACACAAAGGACCCGACTTCCCCGTGTACCAGGCCCCGCCACCGCCGTTCCCCACCGCCGTTCCCCCGGCGCCCCGCCCCTGGTGGCAGCGGCGCGGTGTGCACATCGCGAGCCTCCTCGTCTTCCCCTTCGCGACCTTCCTCATCGCCTGGACCTGGCCGAGGCCGCTCTGGAAGAAGCTGGTCAGCAGCGCGCTGGCGGCGTTCTGCTGCCTGGTGTGGATCGGCGCGGTGACCGACCCGAAGCCGGCCGCGCAGCCGCCCGCCCCGGCCGCGGCCACAACGACGCCCTCCCCCACCGAGACCTCCCCGGCCGCGGCCCCCACCCCCACCGAGGTGCCGTCACCGACGGCGGTACCGGCCGACACCCCGACCGCGGCCCCGGCGAGCCCGCCCGCCCAGCCCACCCCGGAGGCCCCGGCCGCGCCGGTCCCCACCACGGCTCCGCCGGTCCCCGTACCGCTCCCGCAGACGCACGCCCCGGAGCCGGCGGCCACCACGCCGAAGGCACCGAAGTCCACCCCGGCGGCCCCCGCCACCCGACCCGCCGACGCCGGGAGCACGGGCGGCACCACCACGACGACCGGCGGATCCGGCACCACTACCGGCAGCACCACCACCGGCGGCAGCACCACCGGCGGATCCGGTACCACCACCGGCGGTGACGGCTCGACCGGTGGGAGCTCGGCGACCGGCGGCTCCTCGACCGGCGGCAGCAGCGCGGGCACCGTTCACGCGGGCTCGTTCTGCTCACCGGCGGGCGCCACCGGCGTGACCGTCAAGGGCACGGCCATGGTGTGCGGTCCGGGTTCGGACGGCCGCAACCGCTGGCAGTCGGCCGGCTGACGCACCACCCCGGAACGCCTCCGGCGCGGGAAGTCGACCGAGCCGACTTCCCGCTCCGGAGGCGTTCGCGGTACAGCCCGCTACGGCACCGCGCGTTCCACGCGGCGGCGCTTGATGGTGCGGAAGCGGCGGGCGACCTGGCGGGCGAGGTCGGCGGCGCCGACCAGGCCGGCCTCGTTGCCGAGGGCGGCGTGGACGATGGTCGACTCGGGGCGGAAGCCGCGGCCGGTGAGGGTGCGGCGGAAGGTGTCGCGGGCGGGGGTGAGGAGGAGGTCACCGGCCTCGGAGACACCGCCGCCGATGACGAAGCGGCCCGGGTCGAGGGCGGCCGCCAGGTTGGCGATGCCGACGCCGAGCCAGGTGCCCACGTCGTAGAGCAGTTCGGTGGCGGTCGGGTCGCCGGCCCGGGCGGCCTCAGTCACCAGCGGGCCGGTGATGCCCTCGACGGTGCCGCCGGCCCGGGCCAGCAGGGCCTGGACGACCGGGGACTCCTCGGCGACCAGTTCGCGGGCGTCCCGCACCAGGGCGTTGCCGGAGGAGTACTGCTCCCAGCAGCCCCGGTTGCCGCACGGGCAGCGGTGGCCGCCGGGCACCACCTGCATGTGCCCGAACTCGCCGGCCAGCCCGTACTTGCCCCGGTCCACGTAGCCGTCGCGGACGACGGCGCCGCCGATGCCGGTGCCCAGGGTGAGCATCACCATGTGCTCCTCGCCCCGGCCGGCGCCGAAGCGCCACTCGGCCCAGGCGGCGGCGTTGGCGTCGTTCTCGACGATGACCGGGAAGCGCAGCCGGGAGCTGAGCGCTTCCCGGAGCGGTTCGCCGCGCCAGTTGAGGTGCGGGGCGAAGAGCACGGTGGAGCGTTCGGCGTCGACCCAGCCGGCCGCGCCGATGCCGACGGCGTGGACGTCGTGCCGGTCGGCGAGTTCCAGCACCAGTTCGACGATGACGTCCTCGACCACCTTGGCGCTCTTGGACTTGTCGGGTGTGTCGGTGCGCAGCTTCTCCAGCACCTTGCCCTCGCCGTCGACCACACCCGCGACCACCTTGGTGCCGCCGATGTCCACGCCGATGGTCGGCAGCCGGAGCAGGCCGGCCGGCAGGGCCCGGCGGCGGCGCTCGGCGCGCGGCCCGAGGCCGAGCAGGGTGGGCAGGACCGGCGGTCGGTTGCCGCCGTGGGGGCTGGTCACGGCTGGGGACGCTCCTCGGCGGAATCGGAGGGATCGGCGGAATCGGCGGGATCAGCGGAATGCGCCGGGCGCGCCGGGTCGGCGGGTACGGACCCGGCCCCGGACCCGGCCCCGGGCCGGGCCAGCTCGTGCGAGAGCTCGGCCAGGTCGGAGCCGCCCGCCATCTCGGTGGTGAGCTCCTCCAGGCCGATCTCCGCCCGCGCGTGGCTGCCCGCCATGCGGCCGCGCTTCAGCAGGGTGAAGTGGTCGCCGACCAGGTAGGCGTGGTGCGGGTTGTGGGTGATCAGGACGACGCCGAGGCCGGCGTCCCGGGCGGCGGTGACGTACTTGAGCACCACCCCGGACTGCTTGACGCCCAGTGCGGCGGTCGGCTCGTCCAGGACGAGGACCTTGGCGCCGAAGTGCACGGCGCGGGCGATGGCCACGCACTGGCGCTGGCCGCCGGACAGGGTTCCGATGGGGCGGTCCACGTCGGGCAGGTCGATGCCCATGTCCGCGAGCGCCCGGCGGGTGGTGGCGCGCATGCCGTCGGCGTCGATGCTCAGGCCGCCCCAGCGCTTGTGCCCCTGTTCGGAGCCGAGGAAGAAGTTGCGCCAGACGGGCATCAGCGGGACGACGGCGAGGTCCTGGTAGACGGTGGCGATGCCCCGGTCCAGGGCCTGGCGCGGGGAGTCGAGGCGGACCTCCTCGCCGGCCACCGTGAAGGTGCCCTCGTCGTGCCGGTGCAGCCCCGCGATGATCTTGATCAGGGTGGACTTGCCGGCGCCGTTGTCGCCGAGCACGCAGCTGATCTCGCCGGACCGCAGGGTCAGCGAGACGTCCTCCAGGGCGCGCACGGTGCCGTAGGTCTTCCCGATCCCGGTGAGGGAGAGCAGCTCGGTCATCGGGGCCCCCGTTCGGCGCGGCGCTTGACCCAGGTGTTCAGCAGGGCGGCGAGCAGCAGCATCGCGCCGAGGAAGAACTTGAACCAGTCGGGGTTCCACTGGGCGTAGATGATGCCCTTGCTGGCCATGCCGAAGATCAGCGCGCCCAGCGCGGAGCCGACCACCGAGCCGTAGCCGCCGGTGATCAGGCAGCCGCCGATGACGGCGGCGACGATGTAGATGAGCTCGTTGCCGACGCCCTCGCCGGACTGCACGGTGTCGAAGGAGAACAGCAGGTGCTGGCCGAGCACCCAGGCGCCGAAGCCGACGAACAGGTAGAGCACGGTCTTCGTCCGGGCGACCGGGACGCCGACCGCGCGGGCCGCGGCCGCGTCGCCGCCGACCGCGAAGACCCAGTTGCCGAAGCGGGTGCGCAGCAGCACCCAGCTGCCGGCCAGCAGCAGGCCGAGCCACCACCAGACGGTGGCCTTGATCGTCAGCCCGCCGACGGTGACCTCGGAGGCGAACAGCCAGCGGCAGGAGGCGAAGCCCTCCATGTCGGAGATCGGCTTGGTGGAGACGGTGCCCGAGACCAGCTTGGTGACGCCGAGGTTGGCGCCGGTCAGCATCAGGAAGGTGCCGAGGGTGACGATGAAGCTCGGCAGCTTGGTGCGGGAGAGCATCCACCCGTTGAACAGGCCGACCGTCAGGGTGACGGCCAGCGAGACCAGCACGCCCACCCAGGTCACCGCGGTGAGCTGGTAGGAGACCATCGACGAGGTCAGCGCGGCGGTGGTGACCAGGACGCCGGCGGAGAGGTCGAACTCGCCGCCGATCATCAGCAGCGAGACCGGGACCGCCATGATCCCGATGGTGGAGGCCGCGTACAGCACGGTGCCGAGCGAGGAGACCCGCAGGAAGGGCTCGGCGACGGCGGCGAAGACCAGGAAGACGGCGACGGCGGCGATCAGCGCGCCGAGTTCGGGCCGGCCGGCCAGGCGGCGCAGCGCGGCCGGGCGTTCGCGGCCCTGGACGAGGACGTCGGAGGGACTCACCTGGTCCCCCTGGCCACGTACTCGGCGAGCGCGTCCGCGTCGTCCTTGGTGAGGATCTGCGGGCCGGTGGCGACCGGCTTGCCGCCGCCGAGCATGTCCAGGTTGGAGCGGTAGAGCCAGAGCAGGTCGACGCCCTCGTAGCCCTGGAGGTAGGGCTGCTGGTCGACCGCGAAGCCGACGGTGCCCGCCTTGAGGCCGGACACCACCTGTGTGCCCAGGTCGAAGGTGTCGAGCTCGACGGGGCGGCGGGCGTCCTGGATCGCCTGGAGTCCGGTGGCGGCCATCGGGCCGGAGAGGGTGAGCACGGTGTCGATGGCCGGGTCGGCCTGGAGCTTGGCGGAGACCGCCGCGCGGGCGTCGGGCATGTTGACGCCGTCGACGTACAGGACCTGGAAGGCGCCGCCGGAGGTGCCGCGGGCGCCGCCGCAGCGCTGTTCCTGGCCGACGTTGCCCTGCTCGTGGATGACGCAGAGCACGTTCTTGCGGCCGCGGGAGGCCAGTTCGGTGCCGGCGGCCTGGCCGGCGGTGCTCTCGTCCTGGCCGATGTGGGTCAGTGCGCCGAAGCGGGCGGAGAACTCCTGACCGGAGTTGATCGTGATGACGGGGATGCCGGCGGCCTTGGCCTTGCCGAGCACGTCGGCCATCGCCTCGCCCTTGGCGAGGGTGACCAGCAGGCCGTCGACCTTCTGGTCGACGGCGGCCTGGACGAGCTGGACCTGGTTCTGGGTCTGCGCGTCGTTGGAGTACAGGAAGGTGATGTTGTCCTTGGCGGCGGCCTGCTCGGCGCCCTTGCGCACGGTGTCCCAGAAGGCGTCGCCGGCCCCGGCGTGGGTCACCATGGCGACCTTCCAGCGCGGGGTGGTGACGGCGCCGCCGGCGGCGGCGGAGGCCTTGGCGCGGGCCTCCTCGGCGCGTCTGCCTCCGGTGCTGCTGCAGCCGGCGACGGCGACCGTCAGGGCCAGGACGGCCAGTGCCGCCGCGACGGGCCGGAGCCGGCGGACGGGACTCATGCGGGTTGTGCTCATCCCCATAGTCTCGCTTCCCGGCGGACGGGCGTTCGCACCGCCTCGCCCGGCGGGCCGATCCGTCCGGACGGTATCGTGCCCTGCGGGGGGATTCCTGGGAGTCCGCTGGACGCGGGGTCCGGGCAGAGCCTGTCAGGGTGGCAGACTGGGGCGGACCCGAAAAGGGAGCTTCACGGAAACGTGATGTTCCTCTCAGGTTCCGCACAGATTCGGACGGCAACCGATTCCCCGTTACGGGCCGTCTGATGCCATTGAGGTGGCGTTCCGGGCGAGTGGGGCCCGGGCGGCTTCGAACCCGGATACGAGAAACATTCATGCAACTGACAGGTACGCCGTTCTTCGTCTGCACGGTCATTCTGGTGCCGATCTCCATCGCCGTGGCGATGTGGGCCTGGGCCCGGGTCAAGGGACCCAAGCCCGTGCGCGTCCTGTCCAGGCTCGCCATGATCGTCTTCTGCCAGGCCACCGCGGTGGTCATGGTCTTCGTGATGGTCAACAACGCCAACCTGATCTACGGCAACTGGGACGACCTGCTCGGGACCGGCAAGCACGTGCGCGCGGTTCCGGTCGTGCCGCCGGCCGACCCGGGGGCCGGTCAGGGCGCGGCCCCGGGCGCGCCCGCCCCGGCGGGCGACGCGGCGCACCCGCCGGCCAACAAGGTCCAGCAGGCCTTCCGCGGCGTCGACGACCCGAAGGTGCCGAACGACGTCCAGAAGACCGACCTCAAGGGGCAGCTGTCCGGCGTCGACGGCGAGGTGCTGGTCTGGCTGCCGCCGCAGTACAACGACCCCGCGTTCAAGGACAAGAAGTTCCCGGTGGTCGAGCTGATCCCCGGCTTCCCCGGCTCCTCCTCCACCTGGTACGGCACGCTGAAGGTCTCCGAGCAGCTCAAGCCGCTGATGCAGCAGGGCAAGGTGGCCCCGTTCATCCTGGTCTCGCCGCGCACCCTGCTGCTGGGCAACCGCACCGACGCCGGCTGCACCGACGTGCCGGGCAAGGTCAACGCGGACACCTGGCTCACCCGGGACGTGCCGCAGATGGTCCTGGACAACTTCCGGGCCGACCCCTCGGCCGACCGCTGGGCGATCGCGGGCTACTCGGCCGGCGCCCACTGCGCCACCAAGCTCTCGCTGGCGCACCCCAACCGCTACCGGGCCGGCGTCAGCCTCTCCGGCTACAACGACCCGGCGAAGGAGCCGGACTCGCTGGTCGGCAAGGACGCGAAGCTGCGCGACGCCAACAACCCGGTGACCATCGTGAAGGCCGCGCCCCAGCCGCCGAAGGTGTCGCTGTACATCTCCGGCAACAAGGGCGACGGCTTCGAGGACGGCCAGGCCGTCGCGGGTGCCGCCAAGGCGCCGACCACCGTCCAGGTGGTCGAGACCACCGGGCCGCACACCAGCGATGTGTGGAAGGACATGGTGCCGGGCGTCTTCGAGTGGCTGACCGGCATCATCCCGGCCCACTGACGCGGCCTCCCCGTACGGAGCGGCGGCCCCGGAGCACGATGCTCCGGGGCCGCCGCCGTCGTGCGGAGGGGCGCGTCGGGCGGGACCGAGGTCCTCGGGCGGGGCCGGGGCGTCAGGCGAGTTCGAGGGCCAGGTAGAAGTCCACCCGGTCCTCCAGCCGGGACAGGTCCCGGCCGGTCAACTCCTCGATGCGGCCGATCCGGTACCGCAGGGTGTTGACGTGGACGTGCAGCTGCGCGGCGCACCTGGTCCACGAGCCGTCCGAACGGAGGAACGCCTCCAGCGTGCGGACCAGGTCGGCCTGGTGCTCGATGTCGTAGGCGATCACGGTGTCCAGCAGCCGGCTGCGGAAGGCCCGGCGCACCTCGTCGGGGACGGCCGCGAGCAGCAGCACGTGCGAGGCCAGCTCCTCCGGCCCGGCCACGCAGACCCGGCCGACCCGGGCGGCGGCGATCCGGCGGGCGTGCCGGGCCTCCTCCAGCGCGCCGCGCAGACCGACCGCCTCCTTGGCGGGGGCCGAGACCCCGAGGGTGATCCGGCCCTCCGAACCGAGCCCGGCCTCCAGCGGGGCGAGCAGCTCGCGCAGGGCGTCGGCGGGCACCGGGCCGTCCGTCGCGGGCAGCACCACCACCGCGCCGGCCCCGGCCCCGGCGACCAGCGCCCGGTCGTCGGTGCCGCCGAGCGCCTCCTCCAGGATCGCCCGCACCGCGCCCTCGGGCAGGCCGGTGCCCTCGGCGCTGAGCACCAGCCAGGAGCCCTCCGCCGCCTGCGGCTTCGGCTCGCGGCTCTCGTAGCGGGCGGCCATCGCCGAGGACGCGTACAGGGTGCGGCTGATCTCGGCCGGGTCCGCGTCGCGCTGGAGCAGGGTGAGCACCTCGTCGGCGAGGCGGCGGCGCAGCCGGCGGCCCTCGTCCCGGCGCTGGCGTTCGGCGGCGACCAGCCGGGCCAGGTTCTCGGCGAGCTGCTGGCGCTTCCCGGTCCACTCGGTGACGTCGCCGGCGACCGCGAGCACCCAGTCGGAGAGCGGTGCCTCGGCCTCGGGCGCGGCGGGCGCGGGCAGCAGCGAGTAGGCGCCGGCGGCGAGGCGGGCCCGGTGCGGGGGGCGGCGGCGCTGGCGCTGGGCGGCGAGGTGGGCGCGGATCAGCTGGTCCCGGTCGGCGACGGGGAGCCGGTCGACGGGGCCGGCGATCACCGCGCCGGTCGGGGTGAGCACCCAGCAGTCGAGGTCGAGGTCGCCGCCGAGCAGGTCGAGCACGGCGTCCAGACCGCCGCCGCCGACCGCCGAGACCAGCAGCCGGTGCCGGTCGACCAGGGCCGCCAGGTCGGCGGCGCGGTCGGCGGAGACCTGGCGGCCGACGAACTCGGTGACGGTGCCGAAGGCGATGTCGTCGGGGACGGCCAGCAGTGGCATCCGGTGCCGGCGGCAGGCTTCGACGAGGTCCTCGGGGACGGGTCCGACCTCGGCCTCGCCGGCCGCCAGGGCGACCGCGCCGCCGGCCACGATGGTGCGCACGAAGCGCTCCGAGTCGGCCGGGGCGGTGCGCCAGAGCATGCCGGTGAGGACCAGTTCGCCGCCGTGCAGATAGCGCCCGGGGTCGGAGAGGTCGGTCGTCATCACCCCGCTGACCTGCCGGTCCAGCTCCTCCTCGGCCGCGAGCAGACGCAGGCGCGGGGCGCCGGGGGCGAGCAGGTCACGGACACGCATCCGGAGGCTCCTAACGGGCGGGTGGCGGGGTGGGGGCGGTCCGAGGGCTCGGTCCGGGGTGACAGTGTGCCCGAACATCCGTGCTCGGCGTTACGTCCCAACGGGTGCCCGGATCACGAGGTCGTAGCTCGGGAATCACGGCCGGATTACGGTCGTAGGTGTGGCCCGGTCAACGGCTGGGCTGCGAGATCGTCCTTCTTAGAGGAACGTACAGGATGCCGGGCGGGACCACAGCCGGGGCTTCATGCCATCGGTGACTGCCAGTGGCCCCCGTCACAGCGGTTCACTGGCCACACGCCGCCGGACACACCCCGGTGACCGGAATCCGACGCGGAGGCGACGACGCGGAGGTTCCGGTCCGAACACCGGGGCCCGGGCGACCGGGCCGGGCACTGTGCCCACCCGTCCGGACGGTCACGACTTGAGGAGACACCCGCATGGAGTTCCTTCGGCCCGCCACTTGGGACGAGGCGCTCGCGGCGAAGGCCGAACACCCGACCGCGCTGCCCATCTCGGGCGGTACGGACGTCATGGTCGAGATGAACTTCGACGTGCACCGGCCACCCGCGATTCTCGACCTGAACCGCGTCACCGAGCTCACCGAGTGGTCGAACGACGGCGAGGTGGTCCGACTCGGCGCAGCCGTCCCCTACAGCCGGATCATCGACGAGCTGTCCGGCCCGCTGCCCGGCCTCGCGCTGGCCGCCCACACCGTCGGATCCCCGCAGATCCGCAACCGGGGCGGCGTCGGCGGCAACCTGGGCGCGGCCTCGCCGGCCGGGGACTCCCACCCGGCGCTGCTGGCGGCCGGCCGGGACGTCCTGGTGGAGGCGGCCTCGGTCCGCGGCACCAGGCTGATCCCGATCGACGACTTCTACGTCGGGGTGAAGCGCAACTGCCTGGAGCCGGACGAGCTGATCCGCGCCGTGCGGATCCCGGTCGCGGACGGCCCGCAGCAGTTCTCCAAGATCGGGACCCGCAACGCGATGGTGATCGCGGTCTGCGCGTTCGGCTTCGCGCTGCACCCGAGGACCGGCACCGTCGGCACCGGCATCGGCTCGGCCGCCCCCACCCCGCGCCGCGCCGTCGAGGCCGAGGAGTACCTGCGGGACGTGCTCGCCGGGCGCGGCCTGTGGGAGAGCGGCGAGCTGCTGGGCGCCGAGGTGATCCAGCGGTTCGGCGAGCTGGTCAAGGCCGCCGCCTCCCCGATCGACGACGTCCGGGGCACCGCCGACTACCGGCGGCACGCGCTCGCCGTGATGGCGCGGCGCACGCTCACCTGGACCTGGAACGACTACCGCAAGCAGATCAGGAGCGCGGCATGAGGGTCACGTTCACCGCCAACGGCAAGCCGGTCGAGGCCGACGACGTGTGGGAGGGCGAGAGCCTGCTCTACGTGCTGCGCGAACGCGTCGGCCTGCCCGGTTCGAAGAACGCCTGCGAGCAGGGCGAGTGCGGTTCCTGCACCGTCTACCTGGACGACGTGCCGGTCTGTTCCTGTCTGGTCGCGGCCGGCCAGGTGCAGGACCGCGAGGTGCGCACCGTCGAGGGGCTCGGCGGCGAGGACGGCGGGCTGGGCCTGGTCCAGCAGGCGTTCGTCGACGCGGGTGCCGTCCAGTGCGGCTTCTGCACGCCGGGCCTGCTGGTGCAGACCGACGCGCTGCTGGCGCAGGACGCCCAGCCGTCGGACTCGGACATCCGCGAGGCCCTGTCGGGCAACCTGTGCCGGTGCACCGGCTACGAGAAGATCATGGACGCGGTGCGGCTGGCGTCCGCCCGCAAGTGCGCCGGCGACCGTGCCGGCGGGGCGGTGGCGGAATGAACGCGCGGACGAGTGCCCACAACAGTGCCCGCACCATCCAGGGGCAGAAGAACCTCCAGGACATCCGGCAGTCCAGCAAGGACGGCATCGGCGGCTCGCCGCTGCGCCCGGACGGCACGCTGAAGGTGCGCGGCGAGTTCGCGTACTCCTCCGACATGTGGCACGAGGACATGCTCTGGGGCATGGCGCTGCGCTCGCCGCACCCCCGGGCGAACATCCTCTCCGTGGACGTCTCCGAGGCGCTCACCGTGCCCGGCGTGTACGCGGTGCTCACCCACGAGGACATCCCCGGCGCCAAGTACTACGGCCTGGAGATCGCCGACCAGCCGGCCCTGGCGATCGACCGGATCCGGTACCACGGCGAGTCGATCGCGCTGGTCGCCGCCGACCACCCGGAGACCGCCCGGCGCGCGGTGAAGAAGATCAAGGTCGAGTACGAGGTGCTCACCCCGATCGTCACCGAGGAGCAGTGCCTCGACCCGGAGACGCACGGCTACGTGCACGAGCCGCACGAGTACAAGTCGCACGCCCACGGCAACATCTGCCACGAGCAGCACCTGGTCTCCGGGCTCGGGGTGACCGACGAGGTGCGGGCCATGGCGGACGTCGTGGTCAGCGGCACCTACGAGGTCGGCATGCAGGACCAGGCCTTCCTCGGCCCGGAGTCCGGGCTCGCGGTGCCGGCCGAGGACGGCGGCATCGACCTCTACATCGCCACCCAGTGGCTGCACGTGGACCGCCAGCAGATCGCGCCGGTGCTCGGGCTGCCGGAGGAGAAGGTCCGGCTCACCCTGGCGGGGGTCGGCGGGGCGTTCGGCGGCCGCGAGGACCTCTCGATGCAGATCCACGCCTGCCTGCTGGCCCAGCGCACCGGCAAGCCGATCAAGATCGTCTACTCCCGGGACGAGTCCTTCTTCGGCCATGTGCACCGCCACCCGGCGAAGATGTTCTACGAGCACGGCGCCACCCGGGACGGCAAGCTGGTCTACGCCGACGCCCGGATCGTGCTCGACGGCGGCGCCTACGCCTCCGCCTCGCCCGCCGTGGTCGGCAACGCCGCCTCGCTGGGCCACGGCCCCTACGTGATCCCGAACGTGCGGATGCACGCGATCGCGCTCTACAGCAACAACCCGTCCTGCGGGGCGATGCGCGGCTTCGGCGCGGTGCAGGCGGCGTTCGGCTACGAGACCCAGATGGACCGGCTGGCCGCCGAACTGGGCATGGACCCGGTCGAGCTGCGGCAGCTCAACGCGATGCAGCAGGGCGACCGGATGCCCACCGGCCAGGAGATCGACGCGCCCGCGCCGGTCGCCGAACTGCTGCGCCGGGTCAAGGACATGCCGCTTCCGCCGCCGCTCGACACCGACGACCTGGACGTGCGGCTGCTGCCCGGCGCGCTGTCCAACACCTCGCACGGCGAGGGCATCGTGCGCGGCGTCGGCTACTCGGTCGGCATCAAGAACGTCGGCTTCTCCGAGGGCTTCGACGACTACTCCACCGCCCGGGTGCGGCTGGAGGTGATCGGCGGCGAGCCGGTGGCCATGGTGCACACCGCGATGGCCGAGGTCGGCCAGGGCGGCGTCACCGTGCACGCCCAGATCGCGCGGACCGAGCTGGGCGTCGAGCAGGTGACCATCCACCCCGCCAACACCGAGGTGGGATCGGCCGGTTCGACCTCCGCCTCCCGCCAGACCTACATGACGGGCGGCGCGGTCAAGCTGGCCGCCGAGGCGGTCAAGCACGAGCTGATCGAGAAGGGCCGGCGCCGCTACGGCTGGACCCAGCGGGACCTGACGCTGGCCGGCGGCAAGGTCGTCTCCGAGTCGGCCGGCGCGCTGGTCTCCATGGTCGACCTGCTCGGCGACGACGCCATCGACCTCACCCGCGAGCACCACCACCGCCCGACCGTCCCGTTCGACAAGGAGACCGGGCAGGGCTTCGGCCACGTCCAGTACACCTTCTGCGCCAACCGCGCGGTGGTCGACGTGGACGTCGAACTGGGCCTGGTCAAGGTGGTCGAGCTGACCGCCGTCCAGGACGTCGGCAAGGCGCTCAACCCGCTGTCGGTGGTGGGCCAGATCCAGGGCGGCTGCACCCAGGCGCTCGGGCTCGCGGTGATGGAGGAGATCATCGTGCGGGACGGCAAGGTGCGCAACGCCTCCTTCACCGACTACCTCATCCCCACCATCCTGGACACCCCGCCGATCCCGGTGGAGATCCTCGAACTCCCCGACCCGCACGCCCCGTACGGGCTGCGCGGGGTGGGCGAGGCGCCGACCGTCTCGGCGACGCCGTCCATCGTGGCCGCCATCCGCAACGCCACCGGCCTGGCGCTGCGCCGGATCCCGGTCCGGCCCGAGCACCTGACCACCGAACGGCCCGGGGAGCTGTAACCGGCTCCGCGTCCCCCACGACTCCCCGGGGCGGCGTCCGGTCTTCCCCGCCACCCCGGGGCCGAGCACGGCCCGTACGACCCGCACGACCTGCAGAACCTGCAGAACCTGCAGAACCTGCAGAACCCGTACGACCTGCACGACCCGTACGACCTGTACGACCCGCGTGACTTGCACGATCTGCACGGCACACCACCCGGCACCACCACAGCACTGCCACCGCACCAGGACCGCCGCCGCCCGCCCACGCCGGGGCCCGGCGACGGGCCGCACCACCCGTGCAACCGTGAGTCGAATCGTCCCCCTGTGCCACGCCTTCGTCGCCTGGCTGCCAGGTCGGCTCGCCCACCCCAACCCCCTTTGACACTTGGGAGTGGACATGACCAGGATCCCCACGGAGCCCGGCACCACTGCAGACAGACCCACCGAGGCCGACGAGGCCACCGGGAACGACACCCCCACGTCGCCCCCGGCCGCGCCCAGGAACGCCCTGGACGCCTACTTCAAGATCTCCGCCCGGGGATCGACCCTCGCCAACGAACTACGGGGTGGCCTCACCACCTTCATGGCGATGGCGTACATCATCCTGCTGAACCCGCTGATCCTCAGCGGCGCCGACGTCACCGGCGTCAAGCTGGACCACGCGGCGCTCACCACCGCCACCGCGCTCGCGGCGGCCGTCACCACCGTCCTGATGGGCGTGGTCGGCAACGTCCCGCTCGCGCTCGCGGCCGGCCTCTCCGTCTCCGGCGCCGTCTCGGCCCTGGTGGTGCCGCACACCACCTGGCCGCAGGCGATGGGCCTGTGCGTCATCTACGGCCTGCTGATCGTGCTGCTGGTGGTATCCGGCCTGCGCGAGAAGATCATGAACGGCATACCCCTGCCGCTCAAGCACGCCATCACCATCGGCATCGGCCTGTTCGTCACCGTGATCGGCCTCTTCAAGGCCGGCTTCATGCACACCGGCGGACCCACCCCGCTCTCGCTCGGCCCGGCCGGCGAACTCACCGGCTGGCCGGTCCTGGTCTTCTGCCTCACCCTGCTCGCCATCTTCGTGCTGATGGCCCGCAATGTGCGCGGCGCGATCCTCATCGGCATCGCCGGCGGCACCGTGGTCGCGATGATCGTCAACAAGCTCGCCGACGTACCCGCCGAGGCCTGGCGCAACTCCGCGCCGGTCTGGCCCGGTTCGCCGGTCGCCGCGCCCGACTTCAGCCTGTTCGGCGACGTCGACCTGTTCGGCGCCTTCGGCGGCCAGGGGCTGGGCGCGATCAGCGCCTCGGTCGCGGTCTTCACCCTCGTCCTGGCCGGCTTCTTCGACGCGATGGCCACCATCATCGGCGTCGGCACCGAGGCCGGACTCGCGGACCGGCGCGGCCGGATGCCCGGCCTCTCCAAGGCCCTCTTCATCGACGGCGCCGGCGGCGCGGTCGGCGGCCTGGCCGGCGCCTCCGGACAGACCGTGTTCGTCGAGTCCGCCACCGGCGTCGGCGACGGCGCCCGCACCGGACTCGCCTCCACCGTCACCGGCGGACTGTTCGCCCTGATGCTGTTCTTCTCCCCGCTGGCCGCCATCGTGCCGGTCGAGGTGGCCTCGGCGGCGCTGGTCGTCATCGGCTCGATGATGATGAGTCAGGCCCGGCACATCGACTGGTCCGACCGCGAGGTGGCCATCCCGGCCTTCCTCACCTGCACGCTGATGCCGTTCACCTACAGCATCACCGCCGGTGTCGCGGCCGGTGTGATCTCCTACACGGTGATCAAGGCCGGCCGGGGGCGGTGGCGCGAGCCCGGGGCGCTGATGTGGATCCTCACCGGGGTGTTCGTCGTGTACTTCGCGCTCGGCCCGGTCAAGTCCTGGCTCGGCGTGCACTGACCGGCGCGGCCGGCCCGGCCGAGCCACGTCCCGACGTACCCGCCGCCGTACGGAATCGTTCTCCCGTACGGCGGCGGGGCCGCCCGTCCCCGCCCGTCCCTCCGGTCCTGTCCGTCCTGTCCGTCCTGTCCCGTCCGTCCTCGTCCGGCCCGTCCGCCCCCGATTGACTACCCTCGAAAGCGCGAAGGAGCTTCCGTCATGCAGGACATCGCCGAGCAGCTGCTGGCCTGGCACACGTCCGGCCGCTCCTTCGCCGTGGCCACCGTCGTCGGGGTCACCGGCAGCGCCCCGCGCGACCCGGGCGCCGCGCTCGCCGTCGACGCGGACGGCGAGGCGATCGGCAGCGTCTCCGGCGGCTGCGTCGAGAGCGCCGTCTACGAGCTGTGCCGGGCCGCGATCGAGTCCGGCGAGCCGGTGCTCGAACGCTTCGGCTACAGCGACGAGGACGCCTTCGCCGTCGGCCTGACCTGCGGCGGGATCCTGGACGTCTTCGTCCAGCCGGTACGCCCCGGGGCCGACCCGGCCCTCGACGCCGGTATCGCGCTGATCGCCGACGGCACCCCGGTGGCACTCGCCCGGGTCGTCGCCGGACCGGCCGGACTGCTCGGCGCCACCGTCGCCGTCACCGCCGACACCCACCACGGCCTGCTCTCCCCCGCGCCCTCCGTGGCCGCCCCGCTGGAGCGGTCGGTCGTCGCGGAGGCCCGGGCCATGCTCGACGCCGGCCGCACCGGCCGGATCGTCCTCGGCCTGGACGGCCGCCCCTGCGACGAGCACGGGCAGGGCACCGTCACCCTCTTCGTGGAGTCGTACGTGCCCGCGCCGCGGATGCTGGTGTTCGGCGCGATCGACTTCGCCGCCGCGGTGGTGCGGATCGGCAAGTTCCTCGGCTACGACGTCACCGTCTGCGACGCCCGGCCCGTCTTCGCCACCGAACGGCGCTTCCCCGAGGCCGACCGGGTGGTCGTCGACTGGCCGCACCGCTACCTGGACACCCAGCTGGACCGGCTGGACGGCCGGACCGTGCTCTGCGTGCTCACCCACGACGCCAAGTTCGACCTCCCGCTGCTGGAGCGCGCGCTGCGGCTGCCGGTCGGCTACGTCGGCGCGATGGGCTCGCGCCGCACCCACCGCGAGCGCGAGGCCGGACTGCGCGCCGCCGGACTGACCGAGGCCGAGATCGGGCGGCTGCGCTCCCCCATCGGCCTCGACCTGGGCGCCCGTACCCCCGAGGAGACGGCCGTCTCCGTCGCCGCCGAGATCGTCGCCCACCGGCGCGGCGGCAGCTGCCTGCCGCTGAGCGCCGGGAGCGGGCCGATCCACCACGACCTGGCGCAGGACCTGGCACAGGACCCGGCGGCGGCCGAGGACACCCGGGAGACGACGGCGGCCCGCCGGGTCCGCAAGCCGCACGCCGCTTAGGTCCGCTCGCCCGGGCCGGTCAACGCACCACGTTGTGGGCCTCGCAGATCAGCGGCGGGCCGCCCGCCATCCCCAGCTCGCGGAGGATCGGCAGCAGCACCGCCGCGAAGTGCTCGTAGGCCTCCCGGGACTCCCAGACATCGGTCACGTGCCAGCCGGCGCCGTCCGGCAGCGGGCCGGCCGCGTGCGTCAGCAGCCCGCGCACCGGCCAGTCCTCGGGCCGGTTCAACCCGGAGCCGCCGGTCAACCGGTCGACCGACTCCTCGTACTGCTCCCGGCTCACCCCGGGAAGGTCGAACACCACGATGACCGCCATCGGGAGACTCCTGTCCTGCGCTGCCCGCGAGTCCTGCGCCGCCGCGCTCCGGGGCGGCGTCCGCTCACCGCCCGGCCGCCTCCCAGTGCAGCCCCCCGGCCGCCCCGGCGCCCACCCGGTACCGCCGACCGGGTGAATTGCGGGCCCCGCGGGAGCGGAGCAGGCTGGAACCGAGGACTCGTCCGGGCCCTCGCCCGCGCCCGGGAAGGGGCACCGCCATGCGCGCCCTGCTGGAGATCGAACTCGACACCCAGACGGCCAACCGGGCCGTCGCGGACGGCGCCATCATGGCGAGGTTCAACCAGATCATGGCCGACCTGAAGCCCGAGGCGGCCTACGCCTTCCCGCGCAACGGCCGGCGCTGCCAGATCGTGGTGGTCGACGTCGCCGACGAGGCCGCGGTGGTCGCGATCTGCGAACCGTTCTGGCTGGAGTTCAACGCCGACATCGACATGCACATCTGCATGACCCCGGACGACCTCCGCGAGGGCCTCGGCCGCGTGGCCCGCTGAGCCCGCCCGACCGGTCGGACTCAGTCCGAGACCGCCAGCTTCACGCCGAAGCCGACCACGGCCAGGCCCGTCACCCGGTCCATCGCCCGGCGCGCGGACGGGCGGCGCAGCCAGCCGCGCAGCACCTGGGCGAAGCCCACCAGCACCGTCGACCAGAGCAGGCCCTCGACCACGTGCACGCAGGTCAGCGCGACGCCGGCGGCGAAGTGCGGTGCGCCGGCCGGGATGAACTGCGGCAGCACCGCCACGTAGAAGACACCCACCTTGGGGTTGAGCAGGTTGGTCAGCAGGCCGCGCCGCCAGCCCGCGGCGAGGCCGTCGGCCGGACCGTCCGCGGGGGTGTCCGCGGGGATGTCCGCCGCGACGGCTTCCTCGGGCTCGGGGTGGGCGCGGGAGCGGAGCATCCCGACGCCCATCCACACCAGGTACGCGGCCCCGGCCCAGCGGAGGATCTCGTAGCCCAGCTGCGAGGCGGTGAGCAGCGCCGTCACACCGGCCGAGGTGAGCGCGCCCCAGAGCAGGGTGCCGGTCTGGATGCCGAGCACCACGCCCCAGGCCTGCCGTCGGTGGCCGAGCGCCGAGGTGCGGAGGATCAAGGCGGTGTCCAGGCCCGGGGTGAGCGTCAGCAGGCCCACGACGAGGGCGAAGGACCACAGGGCGGTCGTCATCTCCATGGCCCACGATCGTACGGGGGCCTGGCGGCCCGGCCGCAAGCAAATATGCGGCCGGGGCGGTGGAGGGGGCCGCTCCGGGCGTCACACCGGGGTCACCCCGGGCGTCATCCCGGGTGTCACTCCGGGCGGCGCACCCGCTCGGCCACCCGGCGGCCCTCCTGCTCGGTCGGGTCGAACTCCACCCGCTGCCCCTCGACCAGCGTCCGGTCGCCACCGGCCGCCGGCACGATCGAGTCGTAGTACACGTACAGCGCCGGGCCGTCGTCGTCGGGGGTGATCAGGCCGTAACCGTGGTCGGCCTGGTAGGACTGCACGATGCCGGTGGCCATCGGGGTCTCCTCGGGTCCGTTGTCGGCACGCGGGCCGCAGGCTCCCCCCTCGCCACCCATGATCGGTGCAGAACCCGCCGGGCGCACGCCCCGGCCCGAACGGAAGGACGGCGACGGATGCGGACGGCCCGCGCGATCTCCCTGCTCCTGCTGCTCCAGGCCCGCCGCAGCATGACCGGCGCCGAACTCGCCGCCGAGCTGGAGGTCTCCGAGCGCACCGTGCAGCGCGACGTCCTGGCGCTGGCCGAGGCCGGGGTCCCGGTGTACTCCGACCGGGGGCGGGCCGGCGGCTACCGGCTGCTCGACGGCTACCGGACCCGGCTGACCGGGCTGGACCGGGCCGAGGCCGAAGTCCTGCTGCTGGCCGGGCTGCCCGGGCCGCTCCAGGACATGGGCCTCGCCGATCCGGCGCTCGCGGCCCGGCTGAAGGTGACCGGCGAGCTGGGCGGGGCGCCGGCCGCCGGGGCGCGGCGGTTCCACCTGGACGCACCCGGCTGGTTCCGCGACGCGCCGGTGCCGCCGCTGCTGGCCGAGGTCGCGCGGGCGGTGTGGGGCGGGCGGGTGCTGCGGGCCCGCTACCGGCGGCGGCCGGAGGCGGACCCGGTCGAGCGGGTGCTGCGGCCGTCCGGGCTGGTGCTGAAGGCGGGCACCTGGTACCTGGTCGCCCGGCCGGACGAGCAGGACAGCACCCACCGGGTGTACCGGGTGGACCGGCTGGTGGCCGCCGCACCCTCCGAGCACTCCTTCGTGCCCGACCGGACCGACGAGGAGTTCGACCTGGCCGCGTTCTGGGAGGCCCGGGCCGCCGGGTTCGCCCGCTCGCTGCTCCGGGAGACGGTCACCCTGCGGCTGGGCCCGCCCGGCCTGGCCCTGCTGCCGCGGCTGCTCGAACCGCTCGCCGCCCGGGAGGCCCTGGCGAGCGCCGGGGAGCCCGACGGGCAGGGGCGGGTGACCGTCCGGCTGCCCGTCGAGTCGCTGGACGTCGGCTACGAGGAGGTGCTGCGGCTCGGGTCGGAGGCCGAGGTGCTGGAGCCCCCGGCCCTGCGGCAGCGGTTCGCGGAGGCGGCGGCCCGGGCCGCCGCCCTGTACGGCGTACCGCCCGCCGACCGGTCTCAGCGGTAGCCGGCCGGGTCCACCGGGTCGTCCGTGCCCTCGATGTCCACCAGGTAGCGCCAGGCGTCCGGGCGGCTCCCGTCCAGGTCGGTGAAGCCGTACTCCAGCGCCAGGCCGCCGCTGGACAGCGAGGTGCCGTTGAACCGCGCCCGATCGGCGTCGGCGGCCAGCGCGACCACCGCGCGGCCCACGTACGCCGGGGACTCCGAGATGCCGAACTGCGGCTCGGCCGCCGTCGCCTCCCGCCACGTCGCCTCGGTGACCCCGAAGTGCTCCAGCATCATCTCCGAACGCATCCAGCCCGGGGTGAGCGCCACCGCCGTCGCCCCGCGCGGGCCCAGCTCGTGGCCCAGCGCGAAGGCCATCCGCAGCACGGCGGCCTTGGCGATGTCGTAGAAGAAGGAGTTCCGGTAGCGGGTCGCGTTGTACTCGGTGGTGCCGTCGGTCATCTCGACCACCAGCCCGCCGGGGCGGCGCAGCAGCAGGGGCAGCAGGTGGTGACTGGTGACCGCGTGCGTCTCGACGGCGAGCCGCAGCAGGCGCAGGCCCTTGTCGAGGTCGTGCTCCCAGACCGGGACGTTCCAGCCGAACAGCTCCTCGCCGCCCCAGATGTCGTTGACCAGGAGGTCGAGCCCGCCCTGCTCGGCCTCGATCCGGGCGGCCACCGCCGCCACCTCGGCCGGGACCAGGTGGTCGGCGCGCACCGCGATGCCCTGCCCGCCGGCGGCCGTCACCAGCTCCGCCGTCTCCTCCAGGGTCTCCGGCCGCCCGTACTCCCCCCGGTGGCCCTCGGCGCTGCGCCCCGTCCCGTACACCGTCGCCCCGGCGGCGCCCAACGCCACCGCGATCCCCCGCCCGGCCCCCCGGGTGGCTCCCGCCACCAGTGCGACCCTGCCCTTGAGCGGCTGCTGCTCCGTCATGTCTCGCCCTTCCTCACGTGCCGCGGTGTCTCCACCCGTCGCGTCCGATACTCCCCGGGAATCCCGACACCTCCTGTCGGGATTCTCGACGAAGCCACGGGATGGACGTATGGCAGCGGTACCATACGCATATGACTCTGAAGCGCACGACTGTCTACGTGGAAGCCGAGGACCTCGCCGTGATCAAGGAGGCGGCGGCCCGGGAGGGAATAGCGGAAGCGGAGATCATCAGAGAAGGGATCCACCTCGCGGCAATGGCCCGGCGGGTCTGGAACGAGCCGTTCTTCAGCGCGACCTACGAGCCGATCGGGGACGCCACCGAAGAGGACATCTGGGCGGAGAAAGCGGCTGCTTACGAGCGCACGAAGAACGCCGCGCGCACGTCGACCGAGCAGGGCGCCGCATGATCGTGGTGGTGGCGGACACCTCGGGCCTTCTCGCGGCGCTCGACCGCAAACACCCGATCGGACCGGCGGCACGCGAGGTGCTGGACGCTGCGGGGATGCTGGTGATCTCCCCCGTCCTCCTGAGCGAACTCGACCATATGGCCCGAAAGCTCCTCGGACCCACCGCGTCCATGGTCGCGATCGACGACGTGCGACGCCGAGTGCGATCCGGGCGGGCGGTGCTGCCCGAGATCACTGCCGACACCTTGGACGCCGCTCAGGCCGTCCGGGCCCGGCATCTCGACCTTCGCCTCGACCTCGCGGACGCTGTCAACGTGGCGCTGGCTGCGGATTTCCGCACGGACGCGATCCTCACACTCGATCAGCGCGACTTCCGGGCGATCAGACCCCTGACCACTCACAAGTCTTTCCGGATCCTGCCCTTCGACCGGTGATCGACTCCATGGCCCGGGGCGCGCGGTGGCACCGTGCGCCCCGGGTTCCGGGGGGGCCGCTCAGGTGACGTTCAGGCGGGCGGCGAGGCGGAGGAGGCCGGGGGCGAGGCGGCTGAGGAGGCGGGCGGCCTTGGCCTCGGGGGTGACGGGGACGACGGGGCGGCCGGTGCGGACGGCGGCGAGGATGGCGGTGGCGACCTTCTCCGGCGGGAAGCCGCGGCGGGCGTAGAGGCGGGCGGCGCGGGCCTGCTTGGCGGCCTGTTCGTCGGCCGTGGTGGCGGAGAAGGTGGAGGTGCGGGTGATGTTGGTGTTGACGAGGCCCGGGCAGATGGTGGAGACGCCGATGCCGTGGCCGGCGAGTTCGGCGCGCAGGCAGTCGGAGAGCATGAAGACCGCGGCCTTGCTGGTGGCGTAGGCGGTGAGGGCCTTCGAGGGCAGGTACGCGGCGGCGGAGGAGAGGTTGACGATGTGGCCGCCCTCGCCCCGGTCGGCCATCAGGGTGCCGAAGGCCCGGCAGCCGTGGATGACGCCCCAGAGGTTGACGTCCAGGACCCGCTGCCACTCCTTCTCGGTGGTCTCCAGGAAGGTGCCGGAGTGGCCGATGCCGGCGTTGTTGACGAGCACGTCGGGCACGCCGTGCTCCGCGGCGACCTGTTCGGCGAAGGCGTCGACGGCGGCGCCGTCGCTGACGTCGACCCGGTAGGCGTGGGCCGGGGGGCCGATCAGGGCGGCGAGTTCGGCGGTGCGGCGGGCCGCGTCGAGGTCGAGGTCGCAGACCACCACCCGGGCGCCCTCCGCGGCGAAGGCGATCGCGGTGGCCCGGCCGATGCCGCTGCCGCCGCCGGTGACGACGACGAGCCGGCCGTCGTCGGGGGTCCCGGACGGTGCGGCGTCCGCCCCGGCCCCGGTGCGGGCGACGTGCTCACGGACCAGTCCGGCCACGGTGGTTCCCTTCTCCAGCAGTGCGGACCAGTGGGTGGCGCGCAGGGTCCGGCGGGTCAGCCTGGGCGCCCAGCGCTCCAGGCCCTCGGAGAGGTAGGTGCCGACGTAGTGGTCCTCGGTGAGGGTGATCAGCTGGACCGGCACCTCGGTGGGGCGCTCGCGCGGACGGCGCAGGGCGGGCCGCATGTTGGCGCGGTAGAGCTCGATGCCGCGGACCGCGTCGCGCCGCAGGGTGGGCTGCGGGTGGTCGGCGCGCGGGGTGACGCCCTCCAGGTCGCGCAGCACCCGGGGCCAGGCGCGGGCCAGGCCGAGCCGCCAGACGCCGGGGGCGAGGAAGGGCAGGTGGAAGGCGGTGATGTACCAGGAGTGGGCGCCCTGGGAGAGGAGTTGCCGCAGGTGGCGCGGGGTGGGGCGGCGCAGGCGCTCGCGCAGCCAGAAACCCATGTGGTCGAGGCAGGGCCCGGACATCGTGGTGTAGGAGGCGAGGCGGTGTTCGGCGCCGGGGGAGGTGACGGCCTCCCAGGACTGCAGCGAGCCCCAGTCGTGGGCGACGACGTGCACCGGGCGGTCGGGGCTGACGGCGTCGGCGACGGCGAACAGGTCGGCGGCGAGCTGCTCCAGGCGGTAGCCGGCGCGGTCGGCGGGGACGCCGGAGGCGCCGGAGCCGCGCACGTCGTAGCGGACCACGTGGTGGTCGCGGGCGAGGTCGGCGGCGACATCGTCCCAGACCGCGTGGGTGTCGGGGTAGCCGTGGACCAGCAGCACGGTGGGTGCGGACGGGTCGCCCTGTTCGAAGACCGCGAGCGGGAGGCCGCCGGACCGGACGGTGCGGGGGCGGGTGGCGCGGTCGGCGCTGGTGCTCATCGGGCGGCTCCCTCGGGGGCTGTGGCGGTGGCGGTGGCGGCGTCGGCCCAGCGGCGGACGTGCGGGAGGTCGTCGTCGAGCCAGTAGGCGTCGTCCTCGGTCACCACCAGCAGTTCCTCGAACTTGATGCCGACCTCGCGGAAGCCGATGTGCGGCTCCACCGCCCACAGGCCCGGGGTGGGCGCGTGCCGGGAGGAGCGGCCGTCCGCCCAGAGCGGGGAACGGCCCTGCAGGCGCTCGCTGACGAGCTCGCGGCCGAGCGTCTGGAGGGTCCGCACGCCGAAGCCGAGGACGTTCACCCCGGCCGGGCCGCGGGCCGTGGTCCGGGTGACCTGGTGCCCGATCACCCGGCCCGGGTAGACGCGGTGGCGGTTGTCGTAGCCGTGCGCCTCGATCTGGGCGTCGACGGCCGCGTACACCTCGGCGAGCGGCTTGCGGGCCCGGACCTCGGCGAGGATCAGCTCGCGGTAGACCCGGAGGTCGGCGGCGAGGCGGTCCCAGACCCGGTTCTCGCCGACCTTGCCGCCGTAGCCGATGTCGGCGGTGTAGCCGTCCACGACGGGCGCGCAGTCCAGCACGTACGGCATGCCCTCCTGGAGGCGGCGGTTGCCGGCGAAGAACTGCAGCGGGGTGCGGAAGTGGCGGAACGCCGTCCGGTCCCCGAACCAGGCGAACGGGACGTGGAAGAAGTCCTGCACACCGGCGGCGACCAGGCGGCGGCGCAGCTGGGCGGTCGCCTGGCGCTCGGTGACGCCGGGTTCGATCCAGGCGGCGACCTGCTCGGCGCAGTCGTAGGCGAGCTGCTGGGTCTCCCGGAAGCGGGCGAGGTCGCGCTCGGTGTACGGGAAGGCGGGGGTGCGCGGCACGGCGGGGGCTCCTTCTTGCGCTGGTGGCTAGACGTCGAGCACGAGGGTCTCGCCCGCGGCGGCGCGGGAGACGCAGGGCAGCAGGGCGCCGTCGGCGCGCCGTTCGGGGGTGAGGCGGCGGTCGCGGTGGTCGGGGGTGCCGGCCAGCAGCCGGACCTCGCAGGTGCCGCAGAAGCCCTGCTTGCAGGAGTACGGGAGGTCGGGGCGGGCCTCGCGGAGCACGTCCAGGGCGGAGCGGTCGGCGGGGACGGGCAGTTCGGGGCCGTCGGCGCCGAGGCGGACGGTGAACGGCTCGCCGTCGGTGACCGGGGCCGCGCCGAAGCGCTCGAAGTGCAGGGAGGCGGCGGGCGAGGCGTCCAGGGCCCGTTGGACGGCGGTGAGCATCGGGGCCGGGCCGCAGCAGTAGACGGCGGCTCCGCGCGGGGCGTGCGCGAGGAGTTCGGCGCCGGTGGGCGGGCCGCCGTGCTCGTCGTCGGTGCGCAGGTGGACCCGGGCCGGGTCGAGGACGCGCAGTTCGGCGGCGAACGGGAGGGTGTCGGCGCTGCGGCCGGTGTGGACGAGGTGCCAGTCCAGGCCGTTGCGCCGGGCCTCCCGGACCATCGGGAGCAGGGGGGTGATGCCGATGCCGCCGGCCAGGAACAGGACGGCCGGTTCGGCGCAGAAGGCGAAGCCGTTGCGCGGGCGGCGGGCGGTGAGCCGGGTGCCGGGGTGGAGGGTGTCGTGGATCTCGGCGGAGCCGCCGCCGCCGTCGGGCAGGCGGCGGACGGCGATCCGGTAGCGGGCCCCCTCGGCCGGGTCGGTCCGGTCGGCGCGGTCGGTCCGGTCGGTCCGGTCGGCGTACTCGGCGCCGTCGGCCGGGTCGCCGCAGAGCGAGTAGTGGCGCTCGCGGCCGGAGGGGAGGGTGAGGCGCAGGTGGGCGCCGGGCTGCCAGCCGGGGAGCGGGCCGCCGGAGGGGTCGGCGAGGGTGAGCTCGACGACGTCGGCGGCTACCCGACGGCGGGCGGTGACGACCAGTTGCAGGGCCTCGGTCGGGCGGCTGTAGGGGCGGCGCGGGTTGCGGCGCAGCAGCGGGCTGCCGAGGGCGGGGCTGTAGCGGTCGCCGAAGGCGGTGAGGAAGCGGAAGAAGGTGTCGGCGCGGGGGCGGCCGTAGAGGTCGGGGGGCGGGGTGCTCAGGTCCATCCGGCGGGGTCCTCGGTTCCGGTGGCGGCCGGCGGCGGGGCGCGGGCGGCGGGGGTATCGGGCTGGGCGGGCGGCGAAGGGGCGGGCGGCGCCCCCGGGGTCACCGCCCGGCGGCGGCGCGGGCGGCCGGGGAGGTCGCGAGGTAGCCGAGGGCCTGGCTGGAGGAGCCCTCCTGGGTGGGGTGGTAGCCGGGCCGCAGGTAGCGCAGTCCGGAGCGGATCGACCGGACCGGGTCGGGCAGCAGGCCCCGCTTGGCGATCCGGCCGGTCTCGCGCCAGGTGGGCCTGAGCCGCCCGTCGAGGGTCGGGTCGGCCGCCAGCAGGAAGCGGGCGCCGCGCACCCAGAGGTGGACCAGGAGCGGGCCGGAGACGAGCATGCCGCGGATCCGGCGGGCGTAGCCGGGGTCGAGGTGGACCATCAGGTCGAAGGCGACGCTGCGGTGCTCGACCTCCTCGGCGCCGTGCCAGCGCAGCAGGTCGAGCATCGTCGGGTCGGCCTGGGCGCGGTCCAGGCCCGGGGAGTTGAGCGCCCAGTTGCCGAGGAAGGCGGTGAAGTGCTCGATCGCGGCGACGAAGGCGACCCGTTCGATGAGGTTCTCGCGCTGCCGGGCGGGGCTCAGGCCGGGCTTGTCGCCGAGGACGCGCTGGAACAGCCAGGAGACCTGCCGAACGTAGGGGCGCGGGTCGAGGCCCTGGCCGAGCAGGTGGTCCAGGACCTCCTGGTGCGCCTCGGCGTGGATGGCCTCCTGGCCGATGAATCCGAGGACCTCCTCGCGGAGCTGCTCGTCGCGGACCAGCGGGAGGGCGTCCTTGAAGACCTTGACGAACCAGCGCTCGCCCTCGGGGAGCAGCAGGTGCAGCACGTTGATGACGTGGGTGGCCATCGGCTCGTCGGGGATCCAGTGCAGCGGCAGCCCGGCCCAGTCGAAGCGGACGTCGCGGGGCTCCAGGACGAGGCTCTCGTGCACCCGGGCGGCGGGCGCGGCGAGGGCGGGGACGGGGGTGGGGCTGGGCATGGGAGGGCCCTCCTGACCTGCGGGTGGCGGCTCGACCCGGCAAAACGTACTCGCGGGTAGCCCGCGCCACAAGGGGTTCGGCACGCCTTATCGACATCGAGTCTAATAAGTGATGTGCACCGCGCGGACCACCGGGAAACACGGACCGAGGAAACCCGGACCGAGGAAACCCGGCCCGGGGAAACCCGGACCACCGGGAGGCCCGGAAACGCGAGGACCCCGCCGGAGCGGGGTCCCGTGGGCGTGCGGCGGGTCAGACCGCCATCGCGAGCATCAGCGGCGCGGCGCGGGCGGCCAGCAGTTCGGCGGCCGCCTTCAGCCGGTGCGCGTCGCCGACCGGCATCGAGGTGGCCAGGCAGCCGACCGTGCTGCCGGCGGTCACCGGGACGGCCGCGCAGACCGTGCCGACGGCGTACTCCTGGATGTCCAGCACCGGCACGGTGGCGGGCTGCCGCTCCAGACGGTGCATCAGCTGGTCGGCGTCGGTGACCGTCCTGGAGGTCAGCCGGGCGACCGGGTGGCGGGACAGGTGGTCCCGCCGGCCGTCGTGGTCGAGCTGGCCGAGCAGGCACTTGCCGATCGCGCTGGCGTGCGCGGTGGCCCGGAAGTCCACCCACTCCTGCACCGCCGGCGCCAGGTCGGAGGCCGAGACCGCCACCACCGACAACTCCCCGTCGTGGTACCGGCTGAAGTACACCGCCGCGCCCAACTCCTCGCGCAGCTCGTCGAGTTTGCGGTCCATCCGGGCGCGCACCAGCTGCTCGCGGTTGTGCTGGCCGAGCAGCGCGAAGGTGCCGCCGATCACCCAACCGCCGTCCTGGCAGTCGAGATAGCCCTCGACCTCCAGGATCTCGGCGAGCCGGCGGACCGTCGGGAGACCGAGCGAGGTCTCCCGGGCGAGGGTCACCAGGGTGGCGCCACCGGGGTGCCGGTCGACCGCCTCCAGCAGTCTGAGGGCGTGTCGCAGCGAGGTGAACGGACCGGGCGCTCCCTGCTCCGGTACGGCGTGACGGCCCGGGGCTGGTGTCGACATGTCGTCCCCTTCCGATGTCCACCCGCCAGGTGACCCGCGGGTAGGGTCCACCCTATCCACCGCCCGCCTCCACCAACTCCCCCTCGTGGAATATTCGGGCGGACACGGTGAATCGCTTGACTGGCATATGCCCCACCGGACACCCGCTCACTCCCGCGCGCTCCGGCCGGGGTGCCGGACCGGGGGACGCCGCCGGGCCGCTCCCCCACTGCCTCGGGGGAACGGCCCGGTCGGGAGGGGCGGCCGGCGTGCGGGGCCGGCCGCCCTGGAACGGGGGGCGAGGACCAGGGGTCAGGACTCGTCGACGGCCCGCAGCTTCGCCACCGCGGCCTCCAGCCGGGTGCCGTACTCCTCGTCGGCCGCGTGGAAGTGGGCGAGGTTCTTCTCCACGATGTCGTCCCGGGTGACCTGGGCCAGCGAGCCCGCCAGGTTGGCGATCAGCCGGCCCCGCTCGCCCTCCGACATCAGCCGGTAGAGCTCCCCGGCCTGGAAGAAGTCGTCGTCCTTGGTGTGCGCCGGGGTGGTGCAGGTGCCGGTCCAGCCGCTCAGCGCGGTCGGGGCGGCGAGCGCCGCGTCGGTCTGCGCCGGACCGTCGTAGGAGTTGGGCTCGTAGTTCCGGCCCCGGCCGGCCGGGTTGAGCGCGCTGAGGCCGTCGCGGCCGTAGTTGGCGGCCTCGGTGGCCCGGGGCGCGTTGACCGGCAGCTGGGTGTGGTTGACGCCGAGGCGGTAACGCTGGGCGTCCGCGTAGGCGAACAGCCGGCCCTGGAGCATCTTGTCCGGGGACGGGCCGATGCCGGGCACGAAGTTGTTCGGGGAGAACGCGGACTGCTCGACCTCGGCGAAGACGTTCTCCGGGTTGCGGTTGAGCACCAGCCGGCCGACCTTGACCAGCGGGTAGTCGGCGTGCGGCCACACCTTGGTGAGGTCGAAGGGGTTGAAGCGGTAGTCCGCCGCCTCGGCGACCGGCATCAGCTGCACGTAGAGCGTCCAGGTCGGGAACACCCCGCGCTCGATGGCCTGGTGGAGGTCGCGCTGGTGGCTGTCGGCGTCGCCGCCGACCACCTCGGCGGCCTGCCCGGCGTCCAGCGAGCGGATGCCCTGGTTGGTCTTGAAGTGGTACTTGACCCAGAACGCCTCGCCCTGCTCGTTGACCCACTGGTAGGTGTGCGAGCCGTAGCCGTTCATGTGCCGGTACGAGGCGGGGATGCCCCGGTCGCCGAACAGCCAGGTGATCTGGTGCGTCGAGGCCGGCGAGTGCGCCCAGAAGTCCCAGACGTTGTCGGCCTCCTGGACCCCGGTGAACGGGTCGCGCTTCTGCGAGTGGATGAAGTCCGGGAACTTCAGCGGGTCCTTGATGAAGAAGACCGGGGTGTTGTTGCCGACGAGGTCGTAGTTCCCCTCCTCGGTGTAGAACTTGACCGCGAAGCCGCGCGGGTCGCGGACGGCGTCGTTGGAGCCCAGGTTGCCCGCGACGGTGGAGAAGCGCAGGAACAGCTCGGTGCGCCTGCCGACCTCGCCGAGGAACGCGGCGCGGGTGTACTGCGACACCTCGTCGGTGACCTCGAAGTAGCCGTACGCGGCGGAGCCCCGGGCGTGCACGACGCGCTCCGGAATGCGCTCGCGGTTGAACCGGGCCAGCTTCTCCAGCAGGTGCTGGTCCTGGATCAGCAGCGGGCCGTACTCGCCGGCCGAGGCCGAGTTCTGGTTGTCGGCGACCGGGGCGCCGGACTCCGTGGTCAGGATCTTGGACATGACGGGTCCTTCGGTGTCGATAAGGGTCTTGCGTGCGGAGAGATGTGATGCTGCGTCGAGTACGGCGCGGCGCCGCCGGACCGGATGCTCGGATGCGCGAATGCTCGGGCGGTCGACCGCTCAGATGCCGAGCAGTCGCCAGGCGGCCGAGCGGCGGCGGGAGGAGTGCTCGCCGTCGGGGCCGTCGGACGGGCTGAGCCCGGCGACGGCGGCCCGGGCCGCGACCGGCCCGCCCAGCGGACGGGCGGCGGTGAGCTCGGCGGCCTCGGCGGCGGTCAGTCCGGCCTCGGTGAGCGCGCCCTCGGCCTCGGCGGCCGGGACGGCGTCGAACCAGCGCAGGGCGAGGGCGGCCCGGCCGGCCTCGGTGAGGCGGCCGGTGATCCGGAGGCGGGCGAGGCCGCCGTCCGGGTGGACGTCGATCCGCACATGGGTCACCGGGCGGCCGGGGGCCGGCCGCAGCCGGTGCCGGGTGTCGGGCTGCAGGCGGGTGCGCGGCAGCAGCGGGAACCAGCCGTCCGCGTCGGTCGCCGGGTCCCCGCCGGCGGAGGCGTCGTAACCGGCGAGGTCGGCCCAGCCGGGGGCATTGGCGACGAAGTGGGTGGTGTCCACCTCGACCGCCAGGGCCTCACCGCCCCCGGCCAGGGCGATCCGCACCCAGTCGTTGGCCTTGTCGCGCCGACGCCGGGTCTCCCAGCCCTCGCCCATGACGGAGGCGCGACCGGGAGCGTTCAGGTTGTGCGGGGAGGAGTAGAAGCGGTCGGAGGCGGCCTCGGCGACACCGCCGTGCTCCTGGGCCGCCAGGTCGAAGGTGAGGCCGTCCAGTTCGCGCGGGTCGGGCAGCACCTCGCCGTGGACGCGGAGCCGGGCCACCCCGCCGTCCGGGAAGATGTTGAGCCGGACGTGGGTGTACCGGGCCGCGGAGTCGACCGGGAACGCGTGGGCGGTGTCGCCCCGCAGCGGGGTGCGCGGCAGGATCTCCGTCCACTCGGCGTCGGCGAGCTCGGCCGGCGAGGGGTGGCCGGGTACCGAGGCGGCCTCGACGGAGGCGCTCTCCGGGTAGTTGCCGGTGAAGTGCGCGGTGTCGACGACCAGTCCGCGGACCACCCCGGCCGCGCCGAGCCGGACCACCGCCCAGTCGTGGTCCTCGTCGGTGGGGTGCGGCTGCCCGGCGCTCGCGCCGCGGCGGCGGCGGGACTCCCAGCCGTCCATGATCTGGCCCTTGTGGCCGAAGGTGTGCGGGCGGAACTCGGCGGGCGCGGCGACCAGCAGGTTCTCGGCGTCCGCGAAGGTGTCCTCGTTGGTGGCGACGACGCCGGCGCCGAGGGCGCGGGAGGCGAGGTTCACCAGCTCGGTGAACGGCGCGCGGGCCGGGGCGGCGGCCGGGGCCCCGCCGGGAGTACCGGCGGTGGCGGGAGCGCTCTGGGCGGGGACCGTGGTCACTGGATCTCCTCGGACGGGTTGCTGGGGCGGGTGAGCCGGACGCCGAACGGTTCGCCGCCCGGGTCGACGACCCGGCCGCGCAGCCAGGTCGTGCGCACGGCGCCGGTGAGCGTCCGGCCCGCGTACGGGGTGACGGGGTTGCGGTGGTGCAGCTCGGCGGCGTGGACGGCGAAGTCGGCGTCGGGGTCGAAGGCCACCAGGTCGGCGTCGTGGCCGACCGCGATGGCGCCCTTGCGCCCGTCGAGGCCGACCAGCCGGGCCGGGCCGGCCGACATCCAGCCGACCACCTCGGCCAGGGTGCGGCCGCGCCGCCGGGCCTCGGTCCAGACCGCCGGCAGGCCGAGCTGGAGGGAGGCTATGCCGCCCCAGGCGGCCGCGAAGTCGCCGCTGCCGCCGTGCTCGGGCAGCAGCTTGAGGTCCGGGGTGGAGGGCGAGTGGTCGGACACGACGGCGATGAACTCCCCTGCCGCCAGGGCCTCCCAGAGCGCGTCGCGGTTGGCCTCGTCGCGGATCGGCGGGCAGCACTTGAAGGCGGTGCCACCGTCCGGTATTCGCTCGGCGGCGAGGGTCAGGTAGTGCGGGCAGGTCTCGGCGGTGACCCGGACGCCGTCCGCCCTGGCCCGGCGCAGCAGCGGCAGCACGGCGGCCGAGGACACGTGCAGGACGTGCACCCGGGCGCCGGTGCGGCGGGCCGCGTCCAGCAGTCGGGCGGCGGCGGCGGTCTCCGCGTCGGCGGGGCGGGAGGCGAGGAAGTCCCGGTAGTGGACGCCGGGTTGCTGCGGCGCGGCGGCCAGGACGGCCGGGTCCTCGGCGTGGATGATGGCGAGCGCCCCGAGCCGGGCCTGCTCGGCCAGCGCGGCCTCCAGTCCGGCCGCCTCGAGGTGCGGGAACTCGTCGACGCCGCTGGGTGCCAGGAAGGACTTGAAGCCGAACACGCCCGCCCGGTGCAGGGGTTCGAGGTCGGCGAGGTTGTCGGGGACGGCGCCGCCCCAGAAGCCGAGGTCGACCCAGGCCTGGCCCTCGGCGGTCTTCCGCTTGGCTTCGAGCCCGGCGAGGGTGGTGGTGGGGGGCACCGAGTTGAGCGGCATGTCGACGATCGTGGTGACGCCGCCGGCGGCGGCGGCCCGGGTGGCGGTGGCGAAGCCCTCCCACTCGGTGCGGCCGGGCTCGTTGACGTGCACGTGGGTGTCGACCAGGCCGGGGAGCAGGGCGGTGCCGCCGAGGTCGGTCACCCGGTGGCCGTCGGCCGGGAGGGTGCCGTGGGGGGCGATCCGCTCGATCCGCCCGGCCCGGACCAGCACGTCCGCGGGACGCTCGCCGTCCGGCAGGACCACCCGGCGGGAGCGGATCACCTCGGTCTCGCTGATGGGCATGGGGAACCTCCGAAGCCTGATGAGGGGATGGCTGGTACGAGGGGTGCGCCGAAGGATGGCCCGGAGCCTAGGCCCGCCTTCAACAAAACGTCAATGGAGGAAACTACGAGGGGCGCGGCGGACGGGAGCCGGAGCGGGCAGGGCCCGGAGGCCGGAACCGGACGGGTCAGCGGCGCAGGAGGTCGGCGGCGAGCCGCTCCCCCGCGACCTCGGCCAGCTCCCCGGCCCTGGTCATGCCCTCGCCCGGGGTCTCGCCCAACTCGGCGAGGGCGTAGGCGGCGACGAAGCCGGCGGAGCGCCACTCGCGTTCGGACAGCTCCACCCGTCCCGCGACGGCGGCCACCCGAACCCCCGCCCGGGCAGCCGCCGCGGCGACGCCGGCGGGGGCCTTGCCGTGGAGCGTCTGTGCGTCCAGGCAGCCCTCGCCGGTGACGACGAGGCGTGCCCCACGCACCGCCCCGTCGAAACCCAGCAGGTCGAGCAGCAGCTCGATGCCGGGTCGCATGGTGGCGCCGAGCACGGCCAGGGCGGCGAAGCCGACCCCGCCCGCGGCCCCGGCGCCGGGGGCCTCCCGGACGTCCCGGCCGACGGCGGCGGCGACCACGTCGGCGAACCGGGTCAGACCTTCCTCCAGGACCAGCAGGTCCTCACCGTCCGCGCCCTTCTGCGGGCCGTAGACGGCGGCGGCCCCGCGCGGGCCGAGCAGCGGGTTGTCCACGTCGCAGGCGACGACCACCTCGACGCCCTCCATCAGGCGGGCCGAGGTGCCGAGGTCGATCCGGGCCAGTCGGCGCAGCGAGGCTCCGCCGGGCGGGAGTTCGACGCCGTCGGCGTCCAGCAGCGAGACCCCGAGGGCCTGGAGCATGCCCGCCCCGCCGTCGGTCCCGGCGCTGCCGCCGAGGCCGAGGACGATCCGGCGGGCCCCCTGGGCGACGGCCCTGGCGATCAGCTGGCCGACGCCGTAGGAGCCGGCCGCGAGCGGGGCGGTCCGCCCGCCGGGGAGCCGGGCCAGGCCGGAGGCCTGCGCCAGCTCGACCACGGCGGTGGTGCCCCGGACGGCGAGCGCGGCGTCCACCGGCAGGCCGGTGGGACCGGCCACCTTGGCGGCGACCCTGGTGAAACCGGCCGCGAGGGCGGCGGCCAGGGTGCCCTCGCCGCCGTCGGCGACGGGCAGTTCGCGCACCTCGGTGCCGGGCGCGGCCCGGCGGATGCCGGCGGCGATCCGGGCGGCGGCCTCGGCGCCTTCGAGGGTGCCCTTGAACTTGTCGGGAGCTACGACCACATGGCCCTGGTGGGGGGTGGCGGGCATGGCGTGGGCCTCACTTCCGGGCTGGTCTGGCAATGGTTCGTCAAGCATGGGCCCGGGCGGCCCGGGAGCGGCTCCCTCCCCGCCGTTCCCCTCGCCCGCTTCCGACGTACGAGGGGCTCCCCTCGGTGAGGGAGGGAGCCGGTGCGACGCGCCGGGTGCACGACCGAAGTGCCCCGTGAGGGTGGGCGCGTCGCAGCCTGGTCGATCGACGGGCGGGCGGATGAGCCCCGGCCCGCCCGCCGATCGGGTCTGGAGTCGGCCGGCGGCCGACGAACGCCGTCGGCCGTCGGCCGCCGGTCGGCCTCCCGGTGGCGCGGGCACGACCGGACAGGGTCACGCCACCGGGAGGAGCTGTGGGGTCGCGGGGCTGCTTCGCCCCGCGACCGGTGGGACCGGCCGGGCCCGAGGGGCTACTTCACCTCGCGGCCGGAGAGCCGCTCGACGCCGCGCAGCAGCGCCGAGTGGTCGAGGGAGCCGTCGCCGTTGGCGCGGGCGGAGGCGACCAGCTGGGCGACGACCGCGCCGACCGGCAGCGCCGCGCCGACGGCCCGGGCGGCGTCGGTGACGATGCCCATGTCCTTGTGGTGCAGGTCGATCCGGAAGCCGGGGGCGAACTCGCGGTCCAGCATGTTGGCCTTCTTGCGGTTCAGCACCGTCGAGCCGGCCAGGCCGCCGCCGAGCACGTCCAGCGCGGCGGCGAGGTCCACGCCCGCGTTCTCCAGGAAGACCACGGCCTCGGCCAGCACCTGGATGTTGACCGCGACGATCAGCTGGTTGGCGGCCTTGACGGTCTGGCCGGCGCCGGCCGGGCCGACGTGGACCACGGTGGTGCCGAGCGAGGCGAACAGCGGCTCGGCCTCGGCGAAGTCCTCGGCGGCGCCACCGACCATGATCGACAGCACGGCCTCGACCGCGCCCGCCTCACCGCCGGAGACCGGGGCGTCCAGGGCCCGGACGCCCTTCTCCTTCGCGGCGGCCCCGACCTTGATCGAGGTCTGCGGGGTGATGCTCGACATGTCGATGAGGAGGGTGCCCGGGCGGGCGTGCTCGAGGACGCCGCCCTCGCCCAGCACGACCTGCTCGACGTGCGGGTCGGCCGGGACCATGGTGATCACGACCTCGGCGTCCTTCACCGCGTCGGCGATGCTGGTGGCGCCGTGGCCGCCGACCGCGACCAGGGCGTCGATCTGCGGCTGGGTGAGGTTGTAGCCGGTGACGTGGTGGCCGGCCCGGACCAGGTTGGCCGCCATCGGGCTGCCCATGATGCCGAGGCCGATGAAGGCGATCTTGCGGCTCATCGCGTCGTTCCTTCTGTTGCGTGCGTGCGGGGTGCGGAGGGAGGGAAGGGGATCAGAGCGCCGCCGCGCGGTGCTCCCGCGCGAGCCACTCGAAGCTGTCGGCGCTGACGCCGGTGGACGGCCGGTACTCCAGGCCGATCCGGCCGGTGTAGCCGGCCGCGGTGAGACGGGCGAAGAGGTCCTCGAAGTCGAGCCCGCCGGTGCCCGGCTCGTTGCGGGCGGGGGTGTCGGCGATCTGCACGTGGCCGATCCGGTCGGCGTAGGTGTCGATGACCGCGGCGAGGTCCTCGCCGTTGCGGGCCAGGTGGTAGAGGTCGCAGAGGAACTTGGCGTTGCCCAGGCCGGTGGCGGCGTTGACCTTGTCCACCACCTCGACCGCGGCGGCCGCGGAGACCAGCGGGTAGTCCGGGGACTCCGGCCGGTTCAGCGCCTCGACCAGCAGGATCGCGCCGATGCCGTGGGCGGCCCGGGCGGCGAGCACGAGGTTCTCCAGGGCGAGCGCGTCCTGCTCGGCCGGGTCGACGCCCTCGACGCGGTTGCCGTAGAGGGCGTTCAGCGCCGGGGTGCCGAGCGCGGCGGCGAGCGCGGCGGTGACCGGCACGTTGGCCCGGAAGCGCTCGCGCTCCGAGGGCAGCGAGACGGTGCCGCGGGCGCCCAGGGTCAGGTCGTCGAGGAAGTTGAGACCGGTGAGGCGGACGCCGGCGTCGGTGAAGGCCTTGCGCAGCGCGTCGAGTTCGGCCTCGGACGGGTCGTGCTCCTCGCCGAACGGCCACCACAGCTCGGCGGCGGTGAAGCCGGCGGCGGCGGCCGCGGCCGGGCGCTCCAGCAGCGGGAGCTCGCCGAACAGGATCGACAGGTTGACCGTGAAGCTGTGCCGGGCGGCGGCGCTCGTTCCGGCGGCCATGTCCATCACCTCGTACTCTCTCTTCCGACATCCGCAACTTCCACGATCCGGAAGAGGGATTCTGTCTGGTGGAAGCATGTCCGGGGCATCGAGCGACTGTCAAGGCATCTGCAACAAATTGTTGAAGCGCTCCGCCCGCGGGCCGGTCCCCCGCGACCGGCCCACCGCCGTACGCGCGCTCGCTAGAGTGGCCGGGTGCGATTGATGGTGGAGTTCACGACAGAACCGTTCGAACTGGACACGTTCCCGCCGCACGCCGCGGCGGCCCGCAAGGTGGTCGACGAGGCGGGCCTCGACGTCGCGGTGGGCCCGTTCGGCACCGGCGCCGAGGGCGAGGCGGAGCAGATCCTGGCCGCCGTGACCAAGCTGCTCCGGGAGAGCCTGGACGCCGGCGCGACCCGGATCTCGGTCCAGGTCAGCGTCCTCGCGGACACCGAGGCCGAGGGCGGAAGTGCCGCGGGGGAGGGCGGTACGCCGTGACCGAGCAGACCGAGCACCCGCTCGCCGCGGCGATCAAGCCGCTGCTGGACGCGGTCGGCGCGACGCCCGTCCCGCTGGACGAGGCGAAGGCCGAGGACGTCGTCCTGGAGTGGGAGGGCGAACGGGCGCTGGCCGTCCGGCTGCCGCACCTCAGCAGCGCGCTGGACCGCCTACTGGCCGAGATGACCCGCCAGTTCGACGGCCGGCCGCTGACCGAGCTGGACCGCTGGGAGAAGCAGCGCGTGGTCGCACTGCTGGAGGAGCGCGGCGCCTTCACCGTCCGCCACGGCGTCGAGACCGTCGCCACGGCGCTCGGCGTCAGCCGCTTCACCGTGTACAACTACCTCAACCGCCAGGACGGCGCGAAGCCGAACTGACCCCTTCCGCAGGGGTGCGCCCCGCCGGCCCGGCCAGTCTGACCCGGGCCCCGGCGGGGCGCACTTGTCTCATCACACACGAAACACCCCGCGACCAGGGCCGTCGCGAAACGTAACCACCAACCGTTCAACAAAGTGTTGACGGCCTGATCCCACCGATCTAGCTTGTGCGGGTGGCACCACTCTCCAGGAGGTCCACCCGTGACCAACCACCCCCACGCCCTTGACGCCCTGGCGGCGGCCGACGCCGCCGAGCTCAGGGAGATCCTGCTGGACGTCTGCACCAGCCCCGCCTGGGCCGACGCCGTCGCGGCGGCCCGTCCGTGGAAGGACCGCCGGGCCCTGCTCGAGGCCAACGCCAAGGCGATGGCCGGGCTCTCCGCCTCCGACCTGCACGAAGCGATGGCCGGCCACGCCCGGATCGGCGCGCCCAAGCCGGGCGACGCCGTCTCCGAGCGCGAGCAGGCCGGCGTCCACGGCGCCGACGAGGCCCTGCTCGACGAACTGCGCCGGGCCAACGCCGCCTACGAGGCCAAGTTCGGCCATGTGTTCCTGATCTGCGCGACCGGCCGCACCGCGGCCACCATGCTCGACGCCCTGCGCGAGCGCCGGCCCAACGACCCCGCCACCGAGGCGGAGATCGTCCGGGGCGAACTGCGCAAGATCAACGACATCCGGATCAACCGGCTGCTCGACGACAACTGACGGTCGGTCGGACGCCTCCGGCGCCGCCTCAGGTATCACTGACGCAGCACCTCCGCGTCCCCCGCACCACCTCTGCCATCAGTAAGGTCACCCCACCCATGACTGGCATCTCCACCCACGTGCTCGACACCAGCCTCGGCCGCCCGGCCGAGGGCGTCCCGGTCGAGCTCGCACTGCACACCGAGGGTGGCTGGCAGGTGCTCGGCACCTCCGCCACGGACTCCGACGGCCGGGCCAAGGACCTGCCGGCCGTGGAGGCGGGCTCGGTCGTCCGGCTGCTCTTCGACACCGCCGCGTACTTCGCCCGGAAGTCCGCGGAGCCGCCGTTCTTCCCCGAGGTCACGATCGTCTTCACGGTCGCGCCCGCGCAGCACCACTACCACGTGCCGTTGCTGCTGAACCCGTTCGGATACTCGGTCTACCGCGGAAGCTAGACCGATCGATTGATATGGGAGCCATGTCATGGCCCACGTGCTCGGTCAGAACCAGTACGGCAAGGCGGAGAACCGGATCGTCCGCGTCTACCGCGACTCGACCCGCCACGAGATCAAAGACCTGAACGTCTCGGTCGCCCTCTCCGGCGAGTTCGACGACGTCCACCTCACCGGGTCGAACGCCAACTGCCTGCCCACCGACACCACCAAGAACACCGTCTTCGCCTTCGCCAAGGAGTACGGGATCGACTCGGCCGAGGCCTTCGGCATCCTCCTGGCCCGGCACTTCGTCGACGACACCGAGCGCGGTGTCGTGCACCGGGCCCGGATCCGGATCGAGGAGTACTCCTGGGACCGGATCCGCACCCCCGACAGCAGCGCCCGCTTCATCGGCTCCGAGGAGGTCGGGCACTCCTTCGTCCGCACCGGCCAGGAGGTCCGCACCAGCGAGATCGTCTACGACGGGGAGTCCGTCCAGGTGATCTCCGGACTGAAGGACCTGGTCGTGCTGAACTCCACCAACTCGGAGTTCTGGGGCTACATCAAGGACAAGTACACCACCCTCCAGGAGGCGTACGACCGGATCCTCGCGACCCAGGTCACCGCCCGCTGGAAGTACGGCTTCACCGGCCGTGACGACGAGGCCCAGCCCAACTGGAACCGCAGCTACACCCACATCAAGCGGCACCTGCTGGAAGCCTTCGCCGAGACCTACTCCTACTCGCTGCAGCAGACCCTGCACGGGATGGGCACCCGCGTCCTCAACAACCGCGCCGAGGTCGACGAGGTCCGGCTCGAACTCCCCAACAAGCACCACTTCCTGGTCGACCTGGAACCGTTCGGACTCAAGAACGAGAACGAGGTCTACTACGCCGCCGACCGGATGTACGGGCTCATCGAGGGCACCGTGCACCGCGAGGGCGTCGTACCGGTGATCCCGGTCGCCTGAACCGAAGGCGCCGGTCCGCACCGACCGCACCACCCGCTGCACCTCCCGCACCACCTGCTTCTCCACCCCCACCCATCGGAGACCGTGCCCAGCCTCACGGCGGCCGGCCCGGGGAGCTGGAGAACCCGCCCCGAGGGACTCCTGCTCCGCCGTCCCCGCCCTCGGGGGACACCTCCAGCGTCACGGGCGCGCCGAGAGCCGAGGCACAAGAGGGGCTCGACATGGCACCCAGCACCACCGGCAGCAACGACGGCGGTTCCATCCCTGCGAGAACACCCGGCCCGGACGGCGCACCGGCACGCCCCGCCGGCACGCCGTCCGGACCGGAGGTCCACCCCGTGGACCAGCTCCTGCCCCCGGTGAGGCTCCTCACCAGCGGGCTCCAGCACGTCGCCGCGATGTACGCGGGAGTCGTCGCTCCCCCGCTCATCGTCGGCGCCGGCGTGGGCCTGAGCCCCGCCGAACTCGCCCTCCTGATATCGGCCAGCCTGTTCACCGCCGGACTGGCCACCCTGCTCCAGACCATCGGCTTCTGGCGGATCGGCGCCCGGCTGCCGTTCGTCAACGGCGTCTCGTTCGCCGGCGTCGCCCCCATGATCGCCATCGCCAAGGAGCACGGGCCGAAGGACGCCCTCCCGGTGATCTTCGGCGCGGTGATCGTCGCGGGAATCCTGTGCCTCCTCGCGGCACCGTACTTCTGCAAGCTGATCAGGTTCTTCCCCCCGGTCGTCCAGGGCACCGTGATCACCCTCATCGGGGTGTCCCTGCTGCCGGTGGCCGTCAACTGGGCCCGCGGCGGTTCGCCGGACGCCCCCGGTTACGGCTCCACCAAGGCCATCGGGCTGGCCGCGCTCACCCTCGGCGCGGTGGTCCTCGGCAACCGGCTGCTGCGCGGCTTCTGGCAGCAGCTCTCCCTGCTCATCGGCCTGGCGGTCGGCACCCTGCTCGCCTTCCCGCTCGGGCTGGCCGACTTCGGCGCCGTCCACGAGGCCCGGGTCTTCGCCCTGCCCTCGCCCTTCCACTTCGGCGCGCCGATCTTCGACGCCGCCGCGATCGCCTCGCTGTGCATCGTCATGGTGGTCGCCATGACCGAGTCCACCGCCGACATGCTCGCCCTGGGACGGATCGTCGACCGCGAGGCCGACGAGAAGACCCTCGCCGCCGGACTGCGGGCCGACGGTCTCGCCACCGCCGTCAGCCCGGTCTTCAACGGCTTCGCGGCCAGCGCCTTCGCCCAGAACATCGGGCTGGTCGCGCTGACCGGGATCCGCAGCCGCTTCGTGGTCGCCACCGGCGGCGGGCTGCTCGTCCTGCTCGGGCTCTTCCCGGTGCTCGGCGCGGTCGTCTCGCTCGTCCCGCAGCCCGTCCTGGGCGGCGCCGGGATCGTGCTCTTCGGCACCGTCGCCGCCAGCGGCATCCGCACCCTCGCGGAGGCCGGCCTGGACTCGGGCGCCAACACCGTCCTGGTGTCGGTCTCGCTCGGGGTCGGCATCGTCCCGATCGCCGCGCCGACCTTCTACGACGCCTTCCCGGAGGCCGCCCGCACCCTGCTCCACTCCGGCATCTCGGCCGGCTGCGTCGCGGCCGTCCTGCTCAACCTGCTGTTCCACCACCTCGGCGCCACCCGCCGGGCCACCGCCGAGGGGTCGTCCGACCCGTCGGTGCCGACGGCGACCCCGTCACCGTCCTGACCCACCGGGCGGGCATGCGCACCGTGCCCGCCCGGCCCTCCCCCTTGGAGTCACCATGGCAGTCCAGCCCCCGCCCGCCGATCAGCGGATCGTCATCGAGAACGCCGCGATCGCCACCGTCGACGCCCACGACACCGAGTACGCCCGCGGCCACGTGGTCCTGCTCGGCAACCGGATCGAGTCGGTCGGCGACGGCCCCGCCCCGTCCTGGCTGGACAACGTGGTACGCCGGATCAACGCCGAGGGCCACCTCGTCACCCCCGGCCTGGTCAACACCCACCACCACTTCTACCAGTGGATCACCCGCGGCCTGGCCCAGGACAACATCCTCTTCGACTGGCTGGTCGCCCTCTACCCGACCTGGGCCCGGATCGACGACCGGCTCGTGCACGCCGCCGCCCAGGGCTCCGCCGCCGCGCTCCTCAAGTCCGGCTGCACCACCGCCGCCGACCACCACTACGTGTTCCCCAAGGACGGCGGCGACATCCTCGGCGCCGAGATCGAGGCCGTCCAGGAGCTGGGCCTGCGGTTCACCGCGCTGCGCGGCTCGATGGACCGCAGCAAGAAGGACGGCGGCCTGCCGCCGGACCACGCCGTCGAGGAGCTGGACGCGATCCTCGCCGCCTCCGAGGAGGCCGTCGACCGCTACCACGACGCCTCCGCCGACTCGATGCTGCAGATCGCGCTCGCGCCCTGCTCGCCGTTCTCGGTGTCCACCCGGCTGCTGCGCGAGTCCGCCGAACTCGCCCGCCGCAAGGGCGTCCGGCTGCACACCCACGGCTCCGAGACGGCCGAGGAGGAGGCCTTCTGCAAGGAGCTGTTCGGGATGGGCCCGACCGACTACTTCGAGTCGGTCGGCTGGCTCGGCGAGGACGTCTGGATGGCGCACTGCGTCCACATGAACGACTCCGACATCGCCAAGTTCGCCGAGACCGGGACCGGCGTCGCCCACTGCCCCTCCTCCAACGCCCGGCTGGCCGCCGGGATCGCGCGGGTCCCCGACATGCTGGCGGCCGGCGTCCCGGTCGGCCTCGGCGTCGACGGCACCGCCTCCAACGAGTCCGGCGAACTCGGCACCGAGCTGCGCAACGCGCTGCTGATCAACCGGCTGCACGGCACCCCGACCGCGCTCACCGCCCGGCAGGCGCTGCGCCTGGGCACCATGGGCGGCGCCCGGGTACTCGGCCGGCACAACGAGATCGGCTCGATCGAGGCCGGCAAGCTCGCCGACCTCGCGCTGTGGAAGGTCGACGGCATCATGCACTCCTCGATCGCCGACCCGGTCGCCGCGCTCGCCCTGGGCGCGCTGCCGCCGCTGGCCGTGCTCTTCGTCAACGGCAACGCCGTCGTCGAGAAGGGGCAGCTGACCACGGTGAACGAGGACCGGATCGCGCAGGCCTGCGCCCGGGCCGCCAAGGAGCTGGCCGCCAGGCCGATCTGACGATCCGTCCGCACCTTTCCACCGCTCACCGAGAACCGCACACCGAGAACCGCTCTCCACCCGAACTCCGGGCCGCCCCAGGGACGGTGCGTCACCCGGACTCCACCGGCCGGACGGCCCCGGATCCTCCCGGTCCGGCCCGCCCGGCCGGTGGACCGCGGCCCCGGACCCACGGCGAGGGTCCGGGGCCGCGGCGTGCCGCCGCACCGGAGCCGGCTCCCACCCCCGTGGGGCGCCCGCACCGGTGCGCGACAGACCGGGCCCGGGCTCAGCCGGGGCGAACGGCCGCGGCCGGGACCGCCCCCGGGCCCGCGCCCCGCACCGCCGCCGTCAGCGCCGGTCCGGTGAGCGCGAACACCCCCGCCAGCACCACCCAGCCGACCGCCCCGTGGTCCACCGCCGTCAGCGTCACCACCAGCGGCCCGATCACGTGCGCGGCCGCCTGCCCACTCATGAACACCCCCTGGTACTCGCCGTGCGAGCGCGGGTCCGCCAGGTCCAGGCTGAGCGTCCAGCCGCCCGCCGAGGTCAGCAGTTCGCCCAGGGTGTGCACCAGCGCCCCCACCAGCAGCGCTCCGGCCGCCGCCCACGCCGGGCCGTACTGCGCCGCCGCGTAGACCAGGCACCCGCCCGCCAGCAGCAGCGCCCCGCGCGCGCACGCCCGCGCCGCCGACGCCACATCGGTGACGCCCCGGCTCGCCCGCACCTGGAACACCACCACCAGCAGGCAGTTGACCACGTTGACCGCCGCGACCATGGCCGCCGGAGCCCCGGTGCCGAGCACGATCCACAGCGGCAACCCCACCGTCAGCACGGCGAGTTGGAGCTCCAGTACCGCGTGCAGCGCCGTGACCAGCAGGTACCGGCGGTCGCGCAGCGCCGTCCGCGGCCCGCGCGGGTCGTCCGCGGCGGCACCCGCGGCGCCCGCGGCACCGGGGGCACCGGCGGCGGTCCCCGACACCGGCAGGCCCGCCAGCAGCACCGTCACCCCCAGGAAGCTCACCGCGTCCAGCACCATCATGGTCACGTACCCGGTGTAGCTGTCGGCCTGCAGCGCGATCGCCGCACCGCCGGAGCCGACGACCAGGCCCGCGTTCATCACCGAGCGCAGCAGCGCCCGCGCCCGCACCTGCCCCTCGGCGGGCAGCGCCCGGGCGATCAGCGCGCTGCGCACCGCGGTCGCCCCGCGCGACAGCGCCGTCGCGGCGCAGGCCAGCACCACGAAGGCGGCGAAGGAGTGCACGAACGCGTAGCCGAGCACGGCCGCCGCCTCCAGCGGCCCGACCACCAGCAGCAGCCGCTTGCTCCCCACTCGGTCGGCGAGCCGCCCCATCGGCACCCCGGCGAACACCCCGCACACGCCGGCCACGGTGAGGCCGAGCGCCACCGAGGTGGGCGTCAGACCGATGGAGCGGGTGAAGAACAGCACGTTCACCGTGACGAAGAGCCCGTCCCCGACGGAGTTCACCAACCCCATCAGGACGAGTCTGCGCAGCAGCGGGTCGGCGGGCAGGAGGCGGCGGCCGGAGGCGCGCGGGCGCGCCCCCGTGCGGGGGGAGGAGGTCATGGAGCAAGGACAGCGGGGTTCCCGGGCGGGCGGAATTCTTTTACCGTTACGGTCAATGTTCGAGTTCCGCCTCGGGGTCGAGGACCTCGCCGCCACCTGGTTCGCCTACTCCCCCCTGCAGGAGACGGTGCTGGGTCTGCGCGCGCGCCGCTGGACGTGGTACTACCCGGAGCAGCAGCCCTGGATCGCCGGCTGGCAGGACCGCTGGGAGACCCTGGACACCGCGCTGCTGGACGCGCTGATCACGCCGAACGCCTTTGTGCCGGACTTCCTGACGCCTCGTCCGGCGGTGCCGCGGCCGGACTTCCACGACGAGCTCGCGGAGCTGGCCCGGACTCCGCCGGAGGAGGTCAGGACGGACGTGCTGGCCGCCTACTCCGGTGACGGGAGCCCGCTGCCGCCGGTGCTGACCGCGCTGGTCGACCGTCCGGTGGAGCTGCGGGACCGGGTGGCGGAGGCACTGTCGGCGTACTGGACGCGCTGCCTGGCCCCCGCGTGGTGGCCCCGGGCGCGGGAGGTGCTGGAGGCGGACCTCGCCCACCGGGGCCGGATGCTCTCGGAGCGCGGTTCGGAGGGGCTGTTCGCGGACCTCGACGAGCGGATCTCCTGGCGGGCCGGGGTGCTGCGGCTGAACGACAGCAATCCGGCGGTGCAGGCGCTGGGCACCTCGGTGGACGTGGCCGGGCGGGGCCTGGTGCTGATCCCGACGCTGGCCGGGATCGGTGCGCAGACCGACATCACCCAGGACGGCCCGCCGCTGATCGCCTACCCGGCGCGCGGCCGGGCGACGATGGGGGAGGGCCTGGCCGGCGGGACCGGGCCGGGCACGGCGCCGGCCGCTCTGGTCGGACTGGTCGGGGCGGCGCGGGCACGGCTGCTCGTCCTGCTGGCCTCGCCCGCCAGCACCACCGAGCTGGCCCAGCGGCTGGGAGTGACGCCCGGCGCGGTCAGCCGCCACCTGGGGGCGCTGGCCTCGGCCGGTCTGCTGGACCGCACCCGGCACGGCCGCCGGGTGCTCTACCGGCGCAACGCCCTCGGCGACGCGCTGACCTGCCGCCAGGGGTGACGGGCCGGGCCGCTCCGCACCACCGGGCCGGGTGTCGCCGTACGGAACGGCGCACCCTGCGGGCCGGGTGCGCCGCTCTGGCGGGGGCCGGCGGCACGCCCGGCCGGTAGCGTGGACCTCGGTCCGGCAGGGGTGCTGCGGGCCGGGACCTCAGCCGAGCAGGGGCAGTGCGGGCAGGGTCAGGAAGTCCGCGAACTCCTCGGCCAGCGCGACCTGTTCGAAGAGCTGGGCGGCCTCGCGCCAGCGTCCGGCGGCGTAGACCTCGTCGCCGACCTCGGCCCGCAGCGCGGTGAGTTCCTCGGCGACCAGACGGCGGACCAGGTCGGCGGTGGCCTTCTCCCCGGTGTCGGCGAGGACGACGTCGTTGTGGATCCACTGCCAGATCTGCGAGCGGGAGATCTCGGCGGTGGCGGCGTCCTCCATCATGTGGAAGATGGCGACCGCGCCGAGGCCGCGCAGCCAGGCCTCGATGTAGCGGATGCCGACCTGGACGGCGTTGTGCAGCCCGTGCCGGGTGCAGCTGCCGCCGGCGCCCGCGATGTCGAGCAGTTGCTCGGCGGTGACCGGCCCGTCCGGGCCGGGGTTGTCCTTCTGGTGCGGGCGCCCGCCGAGCACGGCGTCGAAGGAGGCGCGGGCGACCGGCACGAGGTCCGGGTGCGCGACCCAGGAGCCGTCGAAGCCGTGGCCGGCCTCGCGGTCCTTGTCCGCCTGGACCTTCTCCAGCGCGGCCGCGTTGACCTCGGGGTCCCGGCGGCTGGGGATGAATGCGGCCATGCCGCCGATCGCGTGCGCGCCGCGCCGGTGGCAGGTCCGCACCAGCAGCCGGGTGTAGGCGGCCATGAACGGCGAGGCCATGGTGACGGTGTTGCGGTCGGGCAGGATGTAGTGCTCGCCGGCGTCCCGGAAGTTCTTGACGATGGAGAACAGGTAGTCCCAGCGGCCGGCGTTGAGGCCGGCGGCGTGCTCCCGCAGCTCGTAGAGGATCTCGTCCATCTCGAAGGCGGCGGTGATGGTCTCGATCAGCACGGTGGCGCGGACGGTGCCGTGCGGGATGCCCAACTCGGCCTGGGCGTGGGTGAACACGTCGTTCCAGAGCCGGGCTTCCAGGTGGCTCTCGGTCTTCGGCAGGTAGAAGTACGGCCCGGAGTTCGGGTCGTCCGCGCCTCGGGCGAGCAGCCGGGCGGCGTTGTGGAAGAAGTAGAGGCCGAAGTCGAGGAACGCGCCGGCCACCGGCTCGCCGTCGACCAGCAGGTGGTTCTCGTCGAGGTGCCAGCCGCGGGGGCGGACCACGACGGTGGCGAGTTCGGCGGCCGGGCGCAGGGTGTACGCCTTGCCCGCGTCGGTGGCGAAGTCGATCCGGCCCTCGAAGGCGTCGATCAGGTTGATCTGACCGCTCACCACGTTCTCCCAGGTCGGGGAGGTGGCGTCCTCGAAGTCGGCGAGCCAGACCTTCGCGCCGGAGTTGAGCGCGTTGATCACCATCTTGCGGTCGGTGGGGCCGGTGATCTCGACCCGGCGGTCCTGGAGCGCCCTGGGCGCCTCGGCGACCCGCCAGTCGGCGGCGCGGACCCCGGCCGTGTCGGGCAGGAAGTCCAGGGTTCCGGTGCGGGCGATCTCCGCGCGGCGCTCCCGGCGGCGGGCGAGCAGTTCGCGGCGCCGGCCCTCGAAGGAGCGGTGCAGGCCGACGACGAAGGCGACCGCCTCCGGAGTGAGCACCTCCTCGGCCCGGTGGACGCGCGGACCCGCGACCGTGACGACCGGAGCGGTGGGGGAAGCTCCGGGTCCCTGATCTGCAGCCATGAGCAGGACACTCCTAAGTGGAGGGCTTGATTCTGTAAGGTGGAGACTAGTTTCCGCGATACAGAATTTCAACGGTTTGTTGAGATGATCGCTGGGACTGTACTCCTCCTCCGACCGCGAAGGGAACGCCGGTGGCCCCGACCTCCGAGAGCAGTGAGAGCACCGCAAGCAGCGGGAGCACCGCGAGCGGCGAGGGCGGTGCCCCGAAGGCGCCCGCCCCGACGGGGCAGGAGCGCACCGGCGGCGGGGTGCAGTCCGTCGAACGGGCCTTCCAGTTGCTGGAGGCCCTCGCCGACTCCGGCGGCGTGGCGACGCTCAGCGAGCTCTCCACCTCCTCCGGACTGCCGATGCCGACCATCCATCGCCTGGTTCGTACCCTCGCGCAGCAGGGCTATGTCCGCCAGGACACCGCCCGCCGCTACACCCTCGGCCCCCGGCTGATCCGGCTCGGCGAGACCGCCGGGCGTCTGCTCGGCAACTGGGCCCGCCCCTACCTGGCCGAACTCATGGAGGCCACCGGCGAGACCGCCAACCTGGCGGTGCTGGAGGGCGGCGAGGTGGTCTACGTCGGGCAGGTGCAGTCGCGGCGCTCGATGCGGATGTTCACCGAGGTCGGCCGCCGGGTGCAGCCGCACTGCACCGGCGTCGGCAAGGCCCTGCTGGCGCAGCTGCCCGAGGAGGAGGCGCGCGCCGTCCTCGGCCCCAACCCGCTGCCCGCGCACACCCCGCACACCGTCACCGACCCGCGGGAGCTGATGGCCCAGCTCGCCGAGGCGCGCGAGCGCGGCTATGTGGTCGACGACCAGGAGCAGGAGATCGGGGTGCGCTGCATCGCCCTCGCCGTCCCCGGCGCGCCGACCCCGACGGCGCTGTCCGTCTCCGGCCCGGAGGCCCGGATCAGGGCGCTGGAGGAGCAGGCCGGCACGGCCTCGCTGGTGCCGGTGATGCACGGGATCGCGGCCCGGCTGGGCCAGGTCCTGGCCCCCTGACGCACGTTCAGTGCGGGCGACACGCCCGGGCGTTCACCCGTTCGAGCCACCCTTCGGGCCGTCCGAGGGCGGGTCGCCCCGGCCCCGGAGACCCGTCGGCGACGCTGGTCCGGACGCGACCCGCGACGGCGCGGGGCGCTGGACACGAAGGGTTGGGTGAGCGGCGATGACCCGCAGCGGTTCCGTTCGGAGGCTTCTCGGCAGGTCGTTGGTGACGGGGTGCGTGGTGGCGGTGCTGGCCGCCGGACAGGCGGGGGCGGTCTGTCCGCCGGACGACAAGGCGTCCGCGCCCGGGGCGAGCGCCCCGGCGCCGGGGGCCGGTGACCCGGGCGCCGCGGCCCCGGGCACGACCGCCGACCCGGCGGTGGCGGCCCTGCCCTCGAACTCCGACCTCTACGTCGTCCGGATCGACCCGGACCCGGCCGCGCCCGGGGGCACCACCGTCCTGCACGCCTTCGTCGGCAACCTCGGCCCGGACCGGACCGCCTCGCCGTTCACCGTCGTGATCACCCTGCCCGAGGGTGTCACGGCCGAGCCGCCGTTCTTCCCGGAGAACTGCTACGAGTTCCAGAACGGCCACCGGGTGCGCTGCACCTTCCCGGCCGGTCTGCCGAAGTTCCGCAGCGCGACGGCGCTGATCCCGCTCCGGCTCTCCCCCGAGGTCCCCCTCGGCACGCTGGCCGGCGGCTACGTCGCGGTGCGCGGCGACGACGACCGGATCGAGAGCAACAACCGGCAGCCGTTCACGATCGAGGTCGTGGAGTCCACCGGTCCGAGGCCGATCGTCTGACCGTCGGCCCCGGACCGGTGGCCCGCTGCTAGCGGTAGACCCGGACGTAGTCCGCCGCGAAGGTGATCGGCGTGGTGCCCGAGGGCGCGGGGTGGTAGTTCCCCGCGCTCAGGGACAGGTTGAGGATCGGGTACGCCGTCCAGCCGGCCCCGACGCCCTTGCCGTCGGAGAAGACCTTGGCGCCGTTGATGTACCAGTCGACCGAGGTGGCCCCGTAGTGGGTGCCGACGGTGACCCACTGGTCGTGGGCGATCGCCTTGGCGTCGGTGACGTACAGGTGGCCCGGGTTGATGTGGTTGGTCAGCTCCAGCAGGTTCGGGTTGTCGCTGTGGTACTCGAAGGAGTCGATCTCCCCGTGGGTGCCGCTGGTGCTGTTCCACGTCCACAGCGCCGGCCAGGCTCCGGTGCCGGCCGGGAGCTTGACCCGGGTCTCGATGTAGTCCCCGACCTTCACCTTGAAGCCCTCGCTGGAGTACTCGGTGGTGAGCAGCCCGGTGTCCCAGGCCTGCTTGCCGTTCTCCAGCGTGTGCGCGCTCGGCCGGGCGGTGAAGGTGGCGACGCCGCCGGAGACGGCGACGTTGTTCTTGTTCAGCCAGTCGAGCTTGTTGTCGTTCGGGTTGTGGTCGCCGTAGTGGTAGGAGCTGCTCCGGTCGGCCGTCCAGCGGGAGCCCAGGGCGAGGCTGTCGAAGTCGTCGGACCAGGTCAGCTTCTTGCCCGCGACCGGGGCACCCGTGGCGGGGGTGGTGGGCGTCGGGGTGGGGGTCGGCGTCGGCGTCGGCGTCGGGGTGGTGGTGCCGGAGACGACCAGCTGCCGGGAGGGCAGGTTGTGCCAGCCGCCGGTGCTGTCCTGCCAGAAGCCGAACTGGGTGTAGGTGCCGGCCGCCAGAGTGCGGGTACCGGTGGTGATCGACAGGCCCGCCGGGCACACCTGGACGTTGCTCCTGTTCCCAGGGAAGTCGAGGTTCTTCCCGGCCGCGTCGCGCAGGCCGACGCCGACGGTCTTCGCGGTGAAGCAGGACGAGGAGTGCAGGGTCAGCGAGGCGGCGGACGCCTTGCCCGCGACCATGGTGGCCGGGGTGAGCTTGTCCTGGGTGACGGTCGGCAGGGTGGCGGCCTGGGCGCCGGTCACGGCGGGGACGCCGAGCAGGCCGGCGCCGGTGACGGCGAGCGCCCCGGTGGCGGCGAGGGCGGCGGTGCGGCCGCGCCGGGAGGGGCGGGCATGGCGGGGCGCGGAGCGCGGGGCAGGCTTCTGCATGGCAGTGGTCCTCTGCGACGCCTGCGAGGTGAGCTGTCGGGTTCGGGCGCGAGGTTGCCCGGCCGTCCGGAGAGCGGCTTCACCCCTAGCCACGACTCGCACGCGTTGAGCGCGCGGCCGGGCACTGACCTGGGTCCCCCGCTCCCGTCCGCTGTGGTGCTCGATTGCCGGCCGGCGGGTGGACGGGACTCGGCGTCCCGACGGCGGGGCTCCGCTGTGGCGGAAGCCTCTGCAGGCTAGGCAGGCCGTCCGCGCACGGACAACCTTCCGGGGGTGGTTGTCGCGCAGCTCACACCGCCGCCCCGGCCCCCGGGGCGGCGGTTCCAGGTGGCCGCGGTGGCCGGGCTGGCCGCGGTGGCGGGTCCGGCGGGGAAAGTGCGCCACGGAGGCGGGGTGGTCGGATAGGTTGGAGATCCATCCGCGCCCGGAACCGTCCGGGTCGCAGCGAGCACCACGACAGCACGTCCAGAGACGAGGAGACCCGCCCCGCCATGACCGCGTCCCCGCCCGCCTTCGCCGGCCGTACCTTCCTGTTCCGGGTCGACAACGGCGCGGCGTTCCGCAACGCGTACTCGGCCGACGGCAAGCGGCTGCGCTGGGAGGGCCTCGGCGAGTCGGCGGGCCAGTGGGAGGACGTCTCCCTGCACGTCGCCGAGGTCGGCCCGCAGCTCTACTTCGTCAGCTGGACCGAGGTGAGCGGCATCACCGTGAGCCACGTCATGGACCTGGCCCGGATGACGGTCCGCGCGTTCTGGACGTACGAGGGCGAGGGCGGCCGGGTCGGCGAGCTGCACACCGGCACCCTGGAGCAGGTGGCCTGAGCGCCCGACCCCGCGGACACCTGTCCGTGCGGTCGGGCCGACCGGCCGACGGCCCGCACGGTCAGGCCGACGGGCTCGCGGCCGGGACGGTCAGGCGCTGGGAGATCCACTCCAGTGAGGACGGGAGCAGCTTGCTCCAGGTCTCGAAGTTGTGGCCTCCGGTCTCCAGCATGCTGTAGGAGACCTTCATCGGGCCGTGCGCGGCGGCCACGAACGCCTCGGTCTCGCGCCGGTAGTCGCCGTCGCCCTCCCGGGTGCCGGCCAGCAGCACGGAGACCGCGGGCTGCGGCAGGTTCTTGAGACGCCACATCAGGTCGGCCTCGTCGCGGCGCCGTTCGCTGCCGCCGAAGAGGTCCCCGGTGCTCGGGTCGTCGGCCGCCCGGTAGTAGCCGGAGAGCGAGACCGCCGTCGGGAACACCTCGGGGTGACGCATCGCCAGCTTGAGGGCGCAGTAGCCGCCGGTGGAGTTGCCCATGAACGCCCAGGCCCGCGGGTCGGCCGAGACCCGGTAGGTCGCCTGGACCGCCGAGGGCACGTCCTTGGTGAAGTAGGTCTCGGACTGCGCGGCACCCGGGATGTCCTCGCACTCGGTGTCCCGGGGCAGCGCCGGCGAGGGGGTCACCAGCACCAGCACGGTCGGCTGCATCCGCCCCTCCTGGAGCAGCTTCAGCGCCGCGCCCGGGTAGTTGAGGCGGGTGACGAGGTTCTTGGCGATGCCGGGGAAGCCGGTGCTGACGACCAGGACCGGGAACTGCTTCTGCTCGTACTCGGGCTGGAAGTACTGCGGCGGCAGGTAGACGTACCCCTCGGTGGAGAGCCGGGTGGTGGCGCCGTCGATGCGGACCTCGCGGATCTCGCCGGACTTGTCGCGGTCGCGGCCGAGCGCCCCGCCGCCCTGGACCTCGGCGTGGCCGATGGTCTCGACGCGCAGCCGGCCGGAGGCGTCCACCTTGTTGTGGATGACCACCGGCCCGCTGTCGCCGGTGCCCAGCAGGTCGTCCCAGCTGCTGTAGAACGCGAAGTAGTTGTTGGCGACCAGCCCGAGCGCGGCGAGCACGGCCAGCTGGGTGACGAGCAGGGCGCCGATCCGGCCGAGGACGGCCTTCCAGTTCCGCTTCGACAGTCTCGGCCACAGCCAGACCGTCCCGACCATCGCCGCGACGGCGACCAGAACGGTCAGTGCCAGCACCTTGTGGCTCGTCAGACCCATGTCGTGTTTGCTCCCACGCCTCGTACTCCCCCGCCCCCGGGGGAAGGACACCCGGGAGGGCCGCCCCGGTTCCCCCGTCCACCGCGGGGCTCCGTCGCCGAGGCGCGACCACCCAGCGTAGCCGCTCCGGAGTGCCCGCCGCCCCCGCCGACCAGCGGTGACGCCATCGGTCTTGAGGAGGAGAAGCGCGCCGTGGGGGTGTGCTTCGAGCCGCTGGCCGCACCTGTCGCGGCCGCCGCGGCGGGGGGTGACGGAGGCGGCGTCAGTTGACGCGGGTCCACAGGTCGAGGCCGGCGGTGAGTTCGCGCATGCAGCGGGCACCGAGTTCGCGCGGCGAACCGGGGCCGGTGGCCGGGGCGCCGGAGCGGGCCCACTGCTCCAGCGCGACCCGGATCGCGGCGGTGGCGGCGGCCGCGGCGAGCCGGATCTCCAGCACATCGGTCCCGGGCGGGCAGCGGTCGGTGATCGCGGCCCGCAGCCGCTCCTCGGAATCGGCGTGCACCCGCTGCCAGACGGTGGCCAGCCGGGGGTCGCGCAGCAGGTCGCGGGTCCAGCGCAGGGCCTCGGCGGCGGGCGCGTCGGACGGGCTCAGGGACTCCGCCGCCGAACGCTCCAGCGCCTCGCGGACCGGCAGGTCGGCGGCGCTCTCCGTGAACAGCCGCACCCAGCGTTCGCCGCCGGCCGCGAGCAGCGGGGCGACGGCGTCCTCCTTCTCCGAGAAGTAGCGGTAGAAGGTGCGCAGCGAGATGCCGGAGGCGGTGGCGATCTCCTCGGCGGTGGTCGCCTCGGCCCCGCGGGCGGCGAACAGCTCGGCCGCGGCCTGGGCGATCTCCAGCCGGGTGCTCTCGCGGCGGCGCTGGTTCAGGGTCGGACGTCCGGTCACGGGCTCAGCGTACGCGGACGAAGGGATCGGTGACATCTCACGTCGGTTGGGCACGCCGAGCCCTTTTGGCATGTCGAGCCCTTTTGGCGTGTCGAGACTTTTTGGCACGACGTGCCATTCAGGCGTACCGTGTCATCGAGGTCGAGAGACCACGAACGGAACGGAGAACCACCATGGAGCGCTTCGAGGGACGGAACGTCCTGATCACCGGCGGCGGCTCGGGCATCGGCCGGGCCACCGTGCACCGGATCCTCGCCGAGGGCGGCCGGGTCGTCGCCGTCGACGTCAGCGAGGACGGCCTGAGGTCCACCCTGGACCGCGCCACCGCCGACGGCACCGCCGACCGCCTCACCACGGCGGTGCTGGACGTGTCGGACGAGGCCGCCGTACGGGCCGTGGTGGCCGGGGCGGTCGACGGGCTCGGCGGTCTGGACGTCCTGGTCAACGCGGCCGGCATCCTGCGCTCCGCCCACACCCACGAGACGAGCCTGGACTTCTGGAACCGGATCGTGGCGGTCAACCTGACCGGCACCTTCCTGATGACCCGGGAGGCGCTGCCCGCGCTGCTCGCCGGCGGCAGGGGTGTGGTGGTGAACTTCAGCTCCACCTCCGCCGCCTTCGCCCACCCCTACATGGCCGCCTACGCCGCGACCAAGGGCGGCATCCAGTCCTTCACCCACGCGATCGCCGCCGAGTACGCCAAGCAGGGACTGCGGGCGGTGTGCGTCGCGCCGGGCAGCATCGACAGCGGCATGACCAACAACCCGGGCCTGCCGGCGGACGCGGACCTCGGCCTGCTCGCCAAGCTCTCGCCCGCGCTCGGGCAGGGCTTCGCCGGGCCGGAGACCGTCGCCGGGGTGATCGCCATGCTCGCCTCGGACGACGGCGCCTTCGTCACCGGGACGGAGCTGCGGATCGACGGCGGCACGCACATGTGACACCGGCGGGGTCCGCGGCCCCGGACGGCGACCCCGGGCGGCGGCGGACGGCGGCCCCGGGCGGCGGTGGCGGGGCTCAGCCCCGCCACTCCACCGCGAACGCGCGGGCCGGGTTGGCGGTGAGGATGCCGTGCGGGACCTCGGGGCCGAACTCCCGGGCCAGCCGGGGCGCGAGGGCGGTGAGCAGGTGCGTGGGCCCGGGGGCGGAACGGGCGCTACGGGTGGTGGTGTCGCCGCCGAGGAGCAGTCGGTCGCCGAACCCGGCCTCCACCAGGGCCGCCACCGTGTCGAACAGGTGGTGGTCGCTCGCGTGGTTGGCCCGCGAGGGGCCGTCCAGGGCCACGAAGGCGCCCCGCGCGGCGAGTTCACGGTGCAGCCGGAGGTCCGGGAACCGGTTGAGGTGCCCGAGGACCACCCGCTCGGGCGGCACGCCGTACCGCTCGCAGAGCAGGTCGAGGACGTCGGGTGCGGCGGTGCCGAGTTCGTGGTGCACGGCGATCGGCGCCCCGGTCGCGTGGTGCGCCTCGGCGGCCGCCGCCATCACCCGGCGGGTGTGCGGGTCGAGGCCGTGGTAGTCGCCCGCCACCTTGATCAGCCCGGCGCGGACGCCCTCGGGGGCGCCCCGCAGCCCGGTGGTCAGCTCGGCGGTGAAGAAGCCCGCCAGCCCCTCGTACCGCCGGTCGAGGTCCGCCGGATCGTAGTGGACCGCCTGGTGGAGCCCGGTGGCCGCGACCAGGTGGACCCCGGTCGCCCGGGAGAGCCCGGGGAGCGCGTCGGCCCGCCGCCCCATCCCGGCCGGCGTCCACTGGACGAACGCCCGGCCGCCGGCGGCCGCGAAGCCCCGCAGCACCGCCTCGGCCGCGGCGGGATCGTCCAGCTCCTCCCCCGGCAGCCTGGGGCTGCGCAGGAAGAGGTGGTCGTGGGCGTCGCAGACGCCGAGTTCGGCCGGATCGAGGTCGCCGAGGACGGTGCGGACGGTGCGGACGCGGGTGCCGGGGTTGCTCACTCCGCCGCTCCCCCGGTCCGGGGCGTCCCCGGGGCGGTGGCGCCCTCCGCGCCCTCCGCGCCCTCCGTGCCCCCCGCGCCCTCCTCGTCGGCCTCGGTGAACACGGCGGCGGCGACGCGCAGTCCGGCCAGCGCCTTGGGCACGCCGACGTAGGGCGCGAGGTGGACCAGGACCTCGGTGACCTCCGTCCTGGTCAGGCCGATCCGCAGGCTGTTGCGCACATGGTCCGCGAGTTGCGGCTCCACGCCGCCGAGCGCGGTGAGCGCCGCCAGATTGGCCACCTGGCGGTCCCGCAGGGCGAGTCCGGGCCGCTGGTAGGTGCCGCCGAAGAGCGCGGTGACGATCCAGTCCGCGAAGCCCGGCGCGAGCTCGTCGAGCGGACCGAGCGTGCCGGACCGGGTCCGCTCGCCCGCCAGTTCGGCGAGCAGGGCGTGACCGGCGGCGCGGTCGAACGGGGAGGGCACCAGGCCCGCGTCACGGGGCTGTCGGGTCGAGGTGGGGGCTGCCGGATTCACGGGGCGGAGGGTCCTTTCACCAGTGGCGGCCGACGGGCAGCCGGTCGAGTTCGGGGCTGGAGAGGTGGTGCACCCGGTACCGGGTGCCGGGCGCCCCGTCCGGGGCGGCCGCGCGCCAGAGGGCGATCCGCAGCAGTTCCCAGCGGGCCGGGTCGAGGGCGACGGCGGCGGTGTGCAGGTCGGGGTGGTCGGGCAGTTCGGCCAGGGCCCGTTCGACGGCCTCGGCCGGGTCCGCTCCCTCCGGCAGGCGTTCCGTCAGCCTGGTGGCGGCGACGGGACCGGGCGGCCCGACTGCGGCAGGGCCCTCGGCGGCCGGGCCCCGGCGGAGGCCCGCGCCGATCCAGTGCCGGACGGCGGGGCGGCCGAAGTCCGCGCAGAGGGTGCGGAATCCGGGGCCGAGCAGGAAGGAATTCAGACCCTCGGTGGTGCGCCAGAGGTAGAACGGCGCGTACTGGTTGACGGGCGAGCCGTCCAGGCCGCGTTCGCGCACCAGGTACGCCTTGAGGCCGAGGCCGGGCCAACTGTCCAGCAGCGGGCCCTTGGTGGCGATCCGCCGGTGGACGGTGCGCATGTCGTGGTCGGCGGGCAGGGTGATCTCGTACTGCATCGCGTGCACGGAGGACTCCGGGTGGGGGCGGTGGGAGGTGTGCTGCCGCTCAGTCGCGGCGGTGGGCGGCGAACAGGGCGAGGGCGCCGCGCACGGCCCGCTCGAACGGCTCGGCGCTGTCGGCGGCGCGGGCGAGCACGTAGCCGCCCTGCACCACGGCGACCACGGCGGCGGCGAGGTCGGCGGGCTCGGCCCCGGGCCGCAGTTCGCCGTTCGCCTGCCCTTCGGCGACGACGGCGGCGAGCCGCCCGCGCAGCCAGTCGAAGGTCTCCTCGACCGGCGCCCGCAGCCGGGGGTCGGCGACCACGTCCGGATCCTGGGCCATCCGGCCGATCCGGCATCCGCGCAGGGCGTCGCGCTCGCGCCCCAGATAGGCGGCGACCCGCCCGTAGGCCGTCCCGGGACCGGCGAGGTCGGCCTCCGCGACGGCCCGCATCTGCTCGGCGCTGCGGCGCAGGGCCGCGGCGGCGAGGTCGGACTTGCCGTCGAAGTGGTGGTACATGCTGCCCTGGCCGACGCCCGCCCGCTGCTGGATGGCCTTGGGGCTGGTGCCGACGTAGCCGCGCTCCCAGAGGAGTTCCTGAGTGGTTTCGATGAGTCGGTCCTGGGTCGCCATGACCGCCACTGTACCTACTGGTACAGCCGCTGTACATACCAGTAGGTACAGAATCCTGAGACGCATGCCCCCAGGACCCGAACCGCGGCGCGCCCCGGCCGTGGACCGTGGGCCGCCCCCCGGCGGTCCACAGCCCTGCGTGATCGTCGTCCCCAGGAAAACCGCGCGGCACTCGCCCGCCGACCGTGGCGCGCATCACCCCGCTGCCCACCGCCCGGTCACCATGCGTCACCGGAGCGGGAGGGCGGAGCGACGGCGGCGCCCGAGGAGCGAATCACCACCGCCCGGCCGGTCCCGAACTGGCAGGATGTCCGCCATGAGCTATCTCGCCGCAGAAGACCGCTATGCCTCGATGACCTACCGCCGGGCCGGCCGCAGCGGCGTGCTGCTCCCGGCCGTCTCGCTCGGCCTGTGGCACAACTTCGGTGACCCCCAACCGCTGGACGTCCAGCGGGCGGTGCTGCGCCGGGCCTTCGACCGGGGCGTCACCCACTTCGACCTGGCCAACAACTACGGCCCGCCGTACGGCAGTGCCGAGCGCAACTTCGGCCACCTGTTCGCGCAGGACTTCCGTCCGTACCGGGACGAGCTGTTCATCGCCTCGAAGGCCGGCTACGACATGTGGCCCGGCCCGTACGGCGACGGCGGCAGCCGCAAGTACCTGCTGGCCAGCCTGGACCAGTCGCTGGGCCGGATGGGCCTCGACTACGTGGACGTGTTCTACTCGCACCGCTACGACGCGAACACCCCGCTCGAGGAGACCATGGGCGCGCTGGCCTCCGCCGTCCGGTCCGGGAAGGCGCTGTACGCGGGCATCTCCAACTACCCGGCGGAGCAGCACCGGGAGGCCGTGGCGATCCTGCGCGACCTGGGCACGCCGGTGCTGATGAACCAGTGCTCCTACTCGATCCTCAACCGCTACGTCGAGGACGAGGGCGTGCTGGACGCCGTCGCCGACACCCGCACCAGCCTGATCGCCTTCTCGCCGCTCGCCCAGGGCCTGCTGACGGACCGTTACCTCACCGGCGAGGTGCCGAGCGGATCGCGGATGTCGGTGGGCAAGTTCCTCCGCGAGGAGGCGCTCACCGGGGCGAAGCTCGAACAGCTGCGGGCACTGAACAAGGTGGCCGAGCGGCGCGGGCAGACCCTGGCGCAGCTGGCGCTGAGCTGGGTCCTGCGGGACGAGCGGGTGGTGTCGGTGATCATCGGGGCCAGCAGCGTCCGGCAGCTGGACCAGAACCTCGACGCGCTGGCGGGTGGTCCGCTGACGCCGGAGGAGCTCGCGGAGATCGACGCGCTCAGCCGCTGAGGCGCGCGCCGGGGCGCCGGAGCGCCCCCGGAACGGAACGCGCGGTGCCCCGCCGGTCGATGCGTGACCGGCGGGGCACCGTGCTCGTTGGACCGCGGGTACGGGACCGTCCGTACGCGTCCTTCGAGACCTCGGGAGCCCGTCGTGCGGATGTACCTCCTCCGGACCGTCGCCCGCTTCGCCCGGCAGCTGGCGCTGACCTCGCCGCTGCCGTTCCCCCTCCTTCCGGGTGCCCTACCGGCGTCGGACGCCCAGCGCCGGTAGCACCGTCTCGGCGACCCGGTGGGCCTCCTCCAGCAGCGGATTGCCGGAGAGGATGAAGGTGTCCACCCCGAGCGACTCGAACTCCTGGAGCCGCTCGACCACCTGGGCCGTCGATCCGACCACGGCGGTGCCGGGACCGGGGCGGAACAGGCTCATTCCGGGCCACATGTTGGGGTGGACCTCCAGCTCCCGGGCCCGGGCCGGCACCTTGCCGCCGTGCTGCCGGAACTGCCGCTGCCAGCCGACGCCGTCCTCGCCGCGCGCGCCGCCCAGCTGCCGGGCGTAGGTGGCCTCGCTGGTCACGTCGAGGAGCCGGTCGGCGGCGGCCCAGGCCTCGTCCTCGGTGTCGCGGACGATCAGGTGCAGCCGCAGGCCGATCCGCAGGGTGCGTCCGTGCGCCGCGGCGCGCTCCCGGACCAGGTCGAGCTTCTCCTTGAGCTGGTGCGGCGGTTCGCCCCAGGTGAGGTAGACGTCCACGTGCTCGGCGGCCATCTCGATCCCGGCCGCCGAACTGCCGCCGAACCAGAGCGGGATGCCGCCCGGCTGGACCGGGGTGAGCTCGCGCAGGCTCGCTCCGGCGTTCCGGAGGTCGTAGAACTCCCCCTTGTGGTCGAAGACCTCACCGGCGGTGAGCCGCTTGACGATCGACCAGTACTCGGCACTCAGGCGGTAGCGGTCGTCGTGCTCGACGTGCAGGCCGTACTCGCGCAGCTGCTCGGTGGAGCCGTTGACCACGTTGAAGCGCAGCCGGCCGCCGTGCAGGTGGTCGAAGCTGAGCGCCATCTTGGCCAGCAGGGTGGGCGAGATCAGCCCGGGGTGGACGGCGAGCAGCGGCTTGAACGCCGGGGTGGTGGCGGCGGCGAGCGCGTTGCCGAGGTCCCACACGTCGTGCAGGTCGGTCGCCAGCAGCGCGCCGGTGTAGCCCAGCCGCTCGACGCTGCCCGCCAGTTGCTGGAGGTAGCGGAGGTCGGCCGGGCGGCGGCCGGCCGGCTCCCAGGGGTAGTGGCCCTCGCGCGGGATGATGTACCAGAGGAATTCGGAGGCCATCGGTCAGACCGCCCGGGTGTCGGCGGCCGTGTCGCCGGCGGTGGCGGCCGCTGCCACCGGGGCCTCCAGCGCGGGCAGATGGGCGTCGGCGACGACCACCGGGCGGTCGACGAAGCCGACCCGGTGGAAGATGTCGGCCGCCTCCTGCTGCTCGGCGACGAACCCGGCGGTGGCCGGCTCCAGCCGCCACGGCAGCCCGGCCAGGGCGGTCCGCCAGTCCTCCGCGCTGCCGCCGAGGTCCGCCGCGGCGATCGCGGCCGCCTCGGACAGGTTCGCGGCCACCCAGGCGTCCGCGCGGCGCAGGGCGGTGACGATCGCCGCGACCACCTCGGGCCGGTCGACGGCGAAGCCGCGCCGGGTGAAGAACACCGAGCGGTCGGTGATGACGTCACCGGTGCGGACCAGCTCGCGGAACCCGCCGTCGCGCCGGGCGGCCGCGAGTTCGGCGCCCTGGGCGATCCAGCCGGCGATCCCGCCCTCGCGCAGCCGCCGTGCCTGGTCCTCCCCCGCCGCCGGGCGGACGGCCGTGACATCGGTGGCGTAGGACAGGCCCTCGGCGTCCAGGGCCTTGGCGAGCAGGTGGGTCTGCCAGGAGCCGATGGCCAGGACGACGGTGCCGCCCTTCAGGTCCGCGACCGAGTGCACCGGTCCGTCGGCGCTCACCAGCAGCGCGCCGTGGTCCGGCCGGGGCGCCGACACCGCCGCGTAGACCAGGTCGTGCCCGGCGGCCTGGGCGGTGACCGGCGGGGTGGAGCCCGTGCCGCCGAAGTCGATCACGCCTTCCGCCAGCAGCTCGCCGGTGCGGGTCCCGTCGGTGTAGTGGTGGAACGCTCCGGTCTCCCCGAGCGGCGCCAACTCCTCGTTCAGGTAGTCGAGTCGGGAGAGGTAGTAGAGGGACGGGTTGCTGGCGTGGACGCCGAGGGCGATGGCCATGGGATCAGCTCCTGTGGTGCGGGCGGGGCGAGGGGGCTTCGGGCGGGGGCGGTTCGGGCGAGGGGGCTTCGGGGGCTTCGGGGGGAGGGGACGGGCGGTGTCAGTGGACGCCGAGGTCGGCGAGCAGTCGGCGGCGCAGGTCGGCGAAGGCGGGGTCGGCCGGGTCGCGCGGCCGGGCGACGCCCACGCGCTCGTCGCGCACCAGCCTGCCGTCCCGGAGCACGGCGACCCGGTCGGCGAGCCGCACCGCCTCGTCCACGTCATGGGTGACCAGCAGCACGGCCGGCCGGTGGCGGCGGACCAGATCGCCCACGAGGTCCTGCATGCGCAGCCGGGTGAGCGCGTCCAGGGCGGCGAACGGCTCGTCCAACAGCAGCAGTTGGGGCTCCCTGACCAGTGCCCGGGCGAGTGCGACGCGCTGCGCCTCGCCGCCGGAGAGGGTGACCGGCCAGGCGTCGGCGTGCCGGTCGAGTCCGACCTCGGCGAGCGCCCTCAGCCCGGTCTCCCGGGTGGCCGCACCGCGCGGCAGGCCGACGGTGACATTGGCGAGCACCCGCTTCGAGGGGACCAGGCGCGGCTCCTGGAAGACCACCGTCCGCACCGGCGGGACGAGGACCGTTCCGCCGTCGGCCCGGTCCAGCTCGCCGAGGATGCGCAGCAGGGTGGTCTTGCCGGTGCCGCTGGCGCCGAGCAGTGCGACGAACTCGCCGCGGGCGATGGAGAGGTCGACGCCGTCGAGGACGGCCCGGGTGCCGAACACCCGGCGCAGGCCGCGCAGATGGACGGCCGGGGTGGTCCCGGCCTCGGCCTCGCTCTCGGCTGCGGTCCCGGCCTCTGCTGCGGTGAAGGTGGGGGTCGGGGCGGGGGTGGTGGTCATCGGGTGCCTCCCTGGGCGGCCCTGCGCCAGGGCATCAGGACCCGCTCCAGCAGGCGGACGATGCCGTCGGCGGTGAGTCCCAGCACCCCGTAGATCAGGATGCAGACGGCGAGGATGTCGGTACGGGAGAAGTTCTGCGCCTGGGCCATCAAGTAGCCGATGCCCTCGGTGGAGTTGATCTCCTCGGCGGCGATCAGGGCGATCACGCTGAGTGTCATGGAGAGCCGCAGGCCGGAGAGGAGGGCGGGCAGGGCGCCGGGCAGCACGACGGTGCGCACGATCGCCCAGCGCCCGAGGCCGAAGCTGCGCATGGCCTCGATCAGCTTGGGGTCGGTGTTGCGGACCCCGCCGGAGGTCGACACGTACATGGGGAAGCTGGTGGCGACGCCGATCAGTGCGACCTTGGCGGTCTCGGTGATGCCGAACCAGACCATGAACAGCGGCACGAGGGCGAGGAAGGGGACGGTGCGCAGCACCTGGACCGCCGAGTCGAGCAGCTCCTCGCCGAGGCGGAAGAAGCCGGTCACGACGCCCAGCACCAGGCCGGTGCCGGCGCCGATCAGCAGGCCGAGGCCGGCCCGGGTGAGCGAGACGCCGAGGGCGTCGGCGAGTTGGCCGTTGCCCCAGAGTTCGCCGACCGCCTCGGCGACCTGGGCGGGCGAGGCGAGCACGTCCTGGGTGAGCGCGCCGGTGGCGGAGGCGAGGGCCCAGCCGCCGAGCAGGGCCAGCGGGCCGAGGGCGCGCAGGGTCAGCGCGAGGGCGCGGGGGCGGGAGCTCCGGCGGCGGGTGCGGGGTTCGACCAGTCCGGCGGCCCGGGCGGCGGCGGCCTCCGGATCGGCGGCTCTGTCGCCCGACGCCGACGGGCGGGTGGCGGTGGTCACTTGGTGCCACCGCCGAGCGCCCCGAGGTCGATCAGATAGGGCTTGACGTCCACCGTCTGCTTGGTGACCTTCTGCTCCGCGAAGAACGCGGCGACGGTGCCGAAGCGGGCGATGTCGGCCTCGCCGATGGCGTCGGCGGGGGCGCCCTGGCGGGTCACCTCGACGGCGACCTCCTTCTCGGCGGCGGAGACGGCGGTCGGCCCGGAGTCGGTGAAGACGTTGAGGTAGGCGGCCGGGTCGGCCTTCTCCTTGAGGCCGTTCTCGCGCAGATAGGTGTAGAAGGCCTTCACCACCTCGGGGTACTTGTCGGCGAAGCCGTTGCGGACGGCCCAGACGGCGTAGTTGTCGGAGCCGACCTCCTTGCCGTTGACCAGGAAGTGCGCGCCGGAGTTGGCGATCGACGGAGTGGAGAAGGTGTTCCAGGTGGCCCAGGCGTCCACCTGCCCGGAGTTGAAGACGCCCGCCGTCTGGTCGGCGCGCAGGTAGACCCGCTCGACCTTGTCCGCCGGGATGCCGTTCTTCTCCAGCGCCTTGAGCAGCAGGTACTCGCTGGTGCCGCCCTGGCTCACGGCGACCTTGTGGCCGACGAGGTCCTGCACGCTCTTGATCGGCGAACCGTTCTTCACCAGGATGCCTTCGCCGACGCCGTCGGGGGCGGTCTGGGCGAACAGCTTGAAGCCGGGCTTCTGGGCGAGCGCGGCGACGGCGGAGGTGATCGAGCCCTGGGCGACGTCGAGCTGGTCGGCGGAGAGGGCCTGGGCGGCGGGGGCGAAGGGGCCGGCGCTGCCGGTCCAGGCGACCTTGGCGTGGACGGCGGCGAGGGCGCGGTCGAGCGAGCCGTCCTTCTTGCCCAGGGCGAGGAAGCCGTTGTTCCCGGGGTCGGGCAGCCGGAGCACCGCCTCGGCCTTGTCGCCCTGGCCGGCGGCGGTCGCTCCCCCGTCGGCGGAGGAGCCGCAGGCGGCCAGGAGGGTGGTGGCGAGCAGGGCGGTGGCGGCGAGGACGGGGCGGGAGGGATGCACGGGGTCGGCTCCTGAGGTCGGGGGGTGCGGGCGGGGGGATGCGGGGCGGGGAACGGGGCGGAGGTGGCGGGCGGCGGACCGACAGCTTCCGGAAAGTGTCGGCCGCTGTCCGTCAGTCACCGTGCGTCCGCCCCTCGGCGCGGCGGGCGGCGAGCAGCTCGCGGGCGGCACGGAGCGGCTCCGGGTCGGCCCAGGCCCGGACGTCGACCGGAGCGGCCAGGAACCCGTGCCGGTCGAGGAAGCGCTCCTGCTGCTCCAGCAGGGCGAGGCGGTCCTCGGAGAGATCGAGGTGCAGGGTGCGGTGACCGCCCTCCGCGTACGCCCCGGCGACGCCCTCCTCCCCCGCTCCGGTCTCGGCGCCCAGGATCCGCGCGACCTCCGCCGGCTGCCCGGCGGCCCAGTCGGCGGCCTCCAGCAGCACGGCGAGGAAGCGGGCCACCAGGTCCGGGTGCGCGTCGAGCAGTTCCTGCCGCACGGTGATCGGCCGGGGTGTGCCGTTGTTCACCCGCGCCCGGCGGTCCGGCACGGCGTCCAGGTCGACGGCGACCTCCGCCCCGATCCGTCGGGCCGCCTCCACGGCGAGCGCGCCCTTCACATAGACCGCGTCCACGACGCCGTCCCGCAGCGCCGTCAGCTCCGCCTCCCACTGGCCCTCGCCCGGCGCGGCCGGCACGTCCACCAGTTCGACGTCCGCCGGCGTGAGACCCGCGAGCGAGAGTGCTCCGTGCAGGCCCGCCAGTGCCATCGCGCGCCAGAAGTCGATGGCGATCCCATGGTGTGGGACGGCGAGCCGCAGCCCGCGGAGCTGTCCGGGACCGGTGATCCCGCTGCCGGACCGGACCAGGACGACCTGGCGCTCCTCGATCCAGGTGAGCCCGACCAGCCTGGTCCGCTCGCCGCGCGAACGGGCCCAGAGCGCCGGCACGTTGCCGCCCTCGCGGAACAGCCCGGTCAGGGCGTGGGTGTAGTGGTGGTCGGCCGCGACCTCGGGCGGCGCGTCCTGGAGCGAGCGGACGGCAATGCCGTCGGGGGCGAACTCCCGGCCCAGCCAGCCCCGGTCGGCCGCGATGCCGGTCGCGGTGGGCACCGGGCAACGGGTGAACCAGAGGGTGTCGGGCGCGGCCCTCGGGGCGACGGCGGCGGTCGGGGAGGTCTCCGCGACGGAACTGCGGGCGGAACTGGGCACGGTGGCTGGTCCTCTGCGGCGGGGCGGGGTGCGTGCGCGCCCCCGACGGCGGGGCGGGGTGCGCGGTACGGGTCACCAGGCGTGGTGGAAGGAACGGGGGCGGGGCGGGGTCCTACGGGGATCGGCGCGGGCCGGGGCGCGTCAGCGACAACAGGCGCGGGAGGAGGGGCACCGGTGGGTCGTCACGGCACTGCTCCTCTCCCGCGGTCCGGGCGCCGTCGGACGGGGCCGTCCGGTGCGCTGCGCCGAGCGTTCCACGGCGGGCGAGCCAGGAGCAAGGGTTTGCCACATCATGGGATTGCTTGTTCATGAACGGCATCCTTTTGCAATGCCGTTGACACATTCCCGCAGCGCACGCTGCCATAGTCTGGGAGCGACTCCGGTGAACGGCCGGAGCCACGGACAGAACGAGAGATGCCATGGCCGAGGCCGTCACCGCCGCCCAGAGCCCGCCGGCCGGCGCCCAGGCCGTCCAGCGGGCCCTCGGACTGCTGCACTGCTTCCACGACAACGGCCCCGACCTGAGCGCCTCGGACCTGGCCCGACGGATGGGCCTGTCCGTGTCCACGGCACACCGGCTGGCCCGCACCCTGGTCAGCGCCGCCTTCCTGGAGCAGGACGAGCACACGGCCCGCTACCGGCTCGGCCCGGCGGTCGCCGAGCTCGGCCAACTCACCTTCCACCAGCGCGGGCTGCACCTGGCCGCGCCCGAGCTCGACCTGCTGTCCCGCCGCACCGGTGCCGCCGCCGATCTCGCGATCCGCAGCGGTCCGCACGCGGTGATCCTGGTCGGCGCCTCCGTCCGGCCGGACACCGGGCTGGGACTGCGCCGACCGCTCCACTCGACCGCGCTCGGCAAGGTCCTGCTGGCCTGGCCCCGCCCCGGCGACGCGGGCGTGGCGACGCTCGGCCCGCTGGCGCCGTTCACCGACCGGACCATCACCGCGCCGGAGCGCCTGGCGGAGGAGCTGGCGAAGGTCCGGGCGGCGGGCCACGCGCTCAACGACGGCGAGTCGGAGACCGGGGTGCGCACGGTCGCCGTCCCGGTGCTGGACGGCGCCGGACAGGCCAGGTTCGCCCTCGCCGTCCGCTCCACGCCCGTCCACCTCACCGACGAGCGGCTGGAGTGGTTCCTCGACCACGCCCGGGCCTGCGCCGGCGCGCTCGCCGTCCTGCTGCTGCCGCCGGACCAGCGGATCTGAGGCATCGTCAGAACGCGGAAGAGGGCCGGGCGTTCGGAAGGAACGCCCGGCCCCCGGCCGATCGGTGGAGCGACGTGCGGTGGAGCGGGATGCGCCGTGCGTCGGGATTCAGGGTGCGTGCTCGGTGCTCAGGCCGCCGGCGTGTACTTGTAGCCCACCCGACGGACCGTCACGATGCTGTCGCGGTAGGCCGCTCCGAGCTTGCGGCGCAGCCGGGCCACGTGCACGTCCACCGTGCGGCCGTCGCCGACGTGGCCGTAGCCCCAGACGGCGGAGACCAGGTGGTCGCGGGTGTGCACCCGCTGCGGGTGCTCGGTCAGATGGGCGAGCAGCTCGAACTCCAGGTAGGTCAGGTCGAGCAACTGACCGTCCACGTAAGCGTTCCGGCGCTCGGTGTCGACCGTGATCCCCCGGCCGACGGGCCGCACCGGACGCGTTCCGGCGGTGGCCCCGGCTCCGGCCGCGCCGAGGCCGGCGGCGCCGGGCGCACCGAGGACCGACGCCCCGACGGCGGCGGTCGGACCGGCCTGCGGGGCCGGGATCGAGGCGGTCGGGAAGCCCTGCTGCCCGACTCCCGGCGCGACGGCGACTCCGCCGCCCTCGGCCGGGACCAGCACCAGGTAACCGACCATCGGCTGCCCCGCCGAGGCGCCGAACTGCGCCCCGTACTGGGCCAGCAGGGCCTGCGGCAGCGAGCCCTGGGGCAACGCCGCGACCACCGCGGCGCCCTCGGGCAGCGCCGCGAGCAGCGCCTGCGGCGGCAGCGCGGGAACGATCTGCGGCGCGACCGGCGGAACCGGCGAGACGGACGGGACCGCCGCGGCGGCGACCCGCGCGGAACCCGACGCGGCGAAGCCCGACGGGCCGAAGCCGGGCTGCCCGAACCCGGACTGGGCGGACCCCTGCGGCGCGGAGCCGGGCTGGCCGGCGGCGGCCGGCCGCTGCGGTACGGGCCCCCCGTGCCGGCGATCGACGGGGGACGGGACGGAGCGGACCGCGCGCAGGTGCGGGGTCGCGGCGGGGAGGGGAAGAGTGGCCGTGGAGGTGGAAGACATGATGTCGCTCATTTCGCGCGTGACGGACGGGGTGGAGTCGTCTGCGCGTCTACCGGGCGTGCTGCCGTGGACCGACCCGAGGTCAGCGGAGGGAGTGCCGGGACGCGCTGGGCGAGCCCGGACACGTCTGGTCGAACAGGTGTGGCTGGCGGGACGGCCAGAACGGTTCGAGGAGGTTCACTGGTGCTCTCCGCAAAGCGGGCAGGGCCGACGGCGGACCACCGGACTGCTGTCCGGTGCTGCCGGGTCGACGATGCGATGGACCGTCAGCGTCCGCCGGGCCCGTCCGGTGAGTCCGGGAGGGGCGCACCGGCCGGGAGATCCCCCGGGCGGCGAACGGCGGTGACGGTGAGGTGGCTGGCGACGGTTGGCGAGGTCAGCGACAACAGGCGCTGCAGATCAGCGCGTGGTCGATGTACCGCCGGACGGTCAGCGCCGGGGTGGCCGGCATGGCGAGATCGGCTTGGGCGGACCCGGCCGCGGCACATCGCTGCTCGACGTTCATGGTTCGGTCCTCCCCCCTCGGTCTGCCGGTACGTCCCCGTACCGCGCTGCGACACGCGTGCCGGACGCACACCGGGTGCGCGGCACGGTCGAGGCATCCCGGCAGTGGGCCCGGGCGGCCTTCGTCACCAGAGCCTTCCACGCCGGGCCCGTCAAGGCAACCTGCTCGGCCGGGATCGTCCGGCATGTGAACACCCTGATGAGACGCCACCTGTCGGACCGGGGCGGAGGACCGGGCCGGGCGGGCTCAGCGGGCCCCGGTGCCCGTCCCGGCGCTCGTCCCCCGGCGCGCCGCCGCGTGCTCGACCAGGGCCACCAGCAGTTCCTTGCCGTCCTCGCGGCGGCGGGCGTCGCACAGCACCACCGGGATGTCCGGGTCCAGGTCGAGCGCGTCCCTGACCTCCTCGGGCGAGAACAGCTCACTGCCCTCGAAGCAGTTCACGGCGACCAGGAACGGGATCCGCCGCTGCTCGAAGAAGTCCACCGAGGGGAAGCAGTCCGCCAGCCGCCGGGTGTCGGCCAGTACCAGCGCGCCCAGCGCGCCCCGGGCCAGCTCGTCCCAGACGAACCAGAACCGGTCCTGGCCGGGCGTGCCGAACAGGTAGAGGGCGAGCCCGGGCCGCAGGTCGATCCGGCCGAAGTCCATCGCCACCGTGGTGGTGCGCTTGGCCTCGACGCCAGCGGTGTCGTCCACCGGGCGGCCCAGCTCGCTCAGCTCCTCCTCCGTGCGCAGCGGCCGGATCTCGCTGACCGAGCCGACCAGGGTGGTCTTGCCCGCGCCGAAGCCGCCGGCGACCAGGATCTTCACCGCGACCGCCGGACCGCCCCACCAGCGCGGGTCGTTGGCCCGCTCGGCGCCCCCGTCGTACGCGGGGCCCGGGGCGTCGGCGGCGGGGGCGTGGAGGTCAGAGCGCACGGAGTCCATTGATCACGTCTCGCAGCAGGCGCTCGTCCGGCAGCTCGGCGAGCGGAACGGGTCGGGTGACGCTGATCAGCTCGGCGTCGTAGAGATCGCCGAGCAGGACGCGTACGACGCTGACCGGCAGATCGGTGTAGGAGCCGAGCTCGGCCACCGAGATCGGCTCCCGGCGGCACCAGGCCAGGATGGTCTGGTGCTCGGGGTCCAGCACATGGGCGGGGACGGCCGCGGCGACCGGCGCCGGGTCCTTGGCGACGATCAGCGAGATCAGGTCGAACAGTCCGTCCTCGACCGGTCTGGCCCGGCCCCGGGTCATCGAGTAGAGGCGCACCACCGGGCCGGCCTCGTCGTCGAACCAGCGGTCGTCGACCGGGGTCCGCGCCCGGAACAGGTCGAGCCCCGGATCGTCCCCGTCCCGGCCCTCACCGCCCCGGTCGTCCGGACCGCGACCGTCCGGACCCCGGTCGGCGGCTTCCCCGCCGGTCGCTCCGGCCGCTCCGGCCGTGCCGGAGGCACCGGCCGGCTCCGCACCGGAAGCACCGGCCGGCTCCGGGCCGGCTGCCACCGCCCTCGGCTCCTCGTCCGCCATCGGACCGCTCATCTCCCGGGCGGTGCCACGTCGGCGCGCGGTTCGGCGGCCAGGTGCTCGCCGACCCGCTTGACCAGCAGGGCCATCTCGTAGGCGATCTGGCCGATGTCGGCCTCGGCCTCGCTCAGCACCGCCAGGCAGCTGCCGTCGCCGGCCGCGGTGATGAACAGGAAGGCCTCGTCCAGCTCGACCATGGTCTGGCGCACGCCGCCGACCTTGAAGTGCCCGCCGGCGCCCTTGGCCAGGCTGTGGAAGCCGGCCGCCACGGCGGCCAGGTGCTCGGCGTCCTCCCGGGCGAGGTCGCGGGAGGCGCCGGTGGCCAGGCCGTCGCCGGAGAGGATCACCGCGTGGCGCAGGGCGGCCACCCGGCCCACCAGGTCGTCCAGGAGCCAGTTGAGGTCTCCGGACGACTGCGTCGAAGTGGTCATGAATCAGTTCCTTCTGCTGGAGCGGGTCGTGCGGATGGTGCGGGTCGTGCTGGGCCTGCCCGCCGTACGTGCGGTGCGGGTCGTGCCGGTCGTGCGGATGGTGCGGTGCCTTCGGGCGGCCCGTCGGACAACGGACCGGCGGGTCCGTCCGGTTCCGCGACGAGGCGCGGGGGCCGGACGAACCTGGTCGGCGGCGGCACCGGCGCCCGTCGGACCAGCGGCGCCGGCTCGCCCCCGGAGGGGCCGGGCAGCGCCGCCGGGGCGGGTGCCGGGGCCAGCGCGCGGCGCGCCGTCGGCGCCGGGAAGGGCGTCGGGGTCGGCGTCTGCGTCTGCGTCTGCGTCTGCGTCCGTGTCGGCGTCGGGGCGGCCGTCGGCCGGGCGGCCGGGGTGCCGCGGCCCCGGGTGAAGCCGCGCTGGAACGAGGCGAAGGTGGCCCGCGCCTCCTCGGGCGAGCGCTCGCGCACCGGTTCGTCACCGCCGCCCGGCGCACCGGAGCCGCCCGGGCCGTCGGCCCGCCCGGCGGCCGCCTCCGCCGCGCGCTCGCGCAGCTGCGGGGCGAGGCTCGCCTGCCGCACCCGTCGCGGCAGCCCGCCCGGCGTAGCGGTGGTGGCGGTCGTCGACGGGGCGGTCCGCGGCGGCAGGGCGTCGGCGGTACCCGGGCCCGTCGCCGCGGGCGCCGCTGCCTTGCTCCCGGCCCCGGTTCCGGCCCCGGTCCCGGACTCGGCCGCGGTCCCGGCCGCGTCGGCGGTCCCGGTCCGGAGCTCGGCCGGGTCCGGCCCGAGGGAGTCGAGGCCGTCCGCCGCGGCCGCCGGGTCGTCCGCGCGCCGGTGGCGGCCGGTGCCGGGGCCGGTCGCGTCGGCGGCGGCCGCCGTGACCAGCACGGGCCCGCCGCTGCCGCGCGCGCGGCGCGGCAGACCGCCGGGGGTGCGGGCCGGTTCGGGTGCCGAGGGGCGCGGCCCACCGGCGATCCGGTGCCGGCCGCCCGCTCCGTTCGCCCCCCTCGGCGCACCGTTGGCGCCGCCCGTACCGTTCGTACCGTTCGTACCGTTCGGGCCTCGCGCGTCGAGGGAGTCGGGGGCGTCTTCCTCGGCCAGGGCGGGCACCGCGACCAGGTCGCGCTGTCCGCGCCGACCCACCGCCGACCGTCGGCCGCCGACCGGGCCGGGTGCGGCGACCGGGCCGGTCCCGTTCCCCGTCCCCGCGCCGGGGCCCGAGGCCGCGGGCGGCTCCGGCAGCCCGTCCGGCGCCTCCGCCAGCAGCTCGCGCGGTATCAGCACCACCGCCGTCGTCCCCCCGTACGGGGAGGGCCGCAGGTGCACCCGGATGCCGTGCCGACGCGCCAGCCGGCTGACCACGAACAGGCCCAGCCGGTCGGTGTCGGCGAGGTCGAACTCCTGCTCCACCGCGAGGCGTTCGTTGATCCCGGCGAGCAGTTGCTCGCTCAGCCCGAGCCCCCGGTCGTCGATCTCCAGCGCGAAGCCGTGCGCCACCACCTCGCCCTGCACGGTGACCTGGGTGCTGGGCGGGGAGAACACCGCGGCGTTCTCGACCAGTTCGGCGATCAGGTGGGTGACGTCCGCGACCGCGCTGCCGAGCAGGCCGGTACCGGGGAACGGCCGGACGATCACCCGGGCGTAGTCCTCGACCTCGCCGACCGCCGCGCGGACCACGTCCACCATCCGCACCGGCTTGCGCCAGGCCCGGCCCGGCGAGCCGCCGGCCAGGATGATCAGGCCCTCCGCGTGCCGCCGCATACGGGTGGTGAGGTGGTCGACCTTGAAGAGGTCCTCCAGCTCCGCCGGGTCCTCGGCGCGCCGTTCCATGGTGTCGAGCAGGGTCAGCTGGCGGTGCAGCAGGACCTGGCTGCGGCGGGCCAGGTTGACGAAGACGGCCGAGACGCCGCGGCGCAGTTCGGCCTGCTCGACGGCGGCCTCGACGGCGGCCCGCTGCACGGCGTTGATCGCGCGGCCGACCTGGCCGATCTCGGCCTGGCCGAACTCCAGCTCGGGGGCCTCGGTGGCGACGTCCACCGACTCGCCCTTGCGCAGCCGCAGCATCACCGAGGGCAGCCGGGTGCCGGCCAGTTCGTTGGCCGCGTTGCGCAGGCCGATCAGCTCGCGGACCAGGCCCCGGCCGATCCGGAAGGAGATGAGGACCGAGAGCACCACCGCGACCAGACCGATCGCACCGGCGATGCCGCCGCGCCAGAGCAGTCCGACCGCGTAGGAGTGGTCGCGGTCGTCGATGGTGCCGCTCAGCCGGGCGTTGATCGCCGCGAGGTCGCCGAGGGCGCGGTCGGCGGTCTCCCGCCAGGCGTCGCCGTTGATCGCCTGCACCACCCGCTCGGGTCCGCCGGCGCCGACGAAGTCCGCCTCGGCGCGGGCCAGCGCGGCCCAGGCCTCGCCTCCGCGCAGGGCGATGTAGTCGGCCTGGTCGACCGGGTCCAGTTCGGCGATGTAGACGGTGAACAGCGCCTGCTGGTTGTGCAGCGCGTCGAGCGCGACCTGGTACTGCTCGGAGGTCGGCCGGCCGGTCCCGGTGCGCAGCCCCTCCATCGCCGCGTCCTCCTGGGCGAGGTACTCCCGGGCGCGCATCAGCTCGATCATGATCGTGCCCTGCCGCGGGAGTTGGCCGCTCTGGCGGGCGACGAACGCGGACCGGAAGCCGAAGGTGGGCTTGATCAGGTCGGTGTACTGGCCGAGGGCGAACTCCCAGTTCAGCGCGGCGCGGCCGATCTGGGCGCGGAGCGGGCTGAGCTGGTCGGCGGCGGCGAGGATCTGCAGGTAGCGGCCGCGCTGGGCCTCGTCGAGCCGGCTGCCCTCGGTGTCCTTCTTCTGCTGCAGGACGGCGAGGTCGTGGTCGGTGGCGGCGCGGGCCTGCTCGAAGGCGTCGCGGGCGGCGCGGGAGGCCGGGTCGGCGAGCCTGCGGACGGCGGCCCGGCGCTCGTTCTGCAGGTCGTGCGCGTACAGGTCGACCGGGGTGCCGAACTCCTTGTAGGTGGCGCTGACGTCGAGCCGGCTCCAGACGTCGCCGGTGGTGGCGAGCGTCGCGTACGCCCAGAGGGCGGTGAGGGCGACGATGGGCACCAGGAGCAGCGCGATGATCTTCGCGCGGATCGAGCTGCTGCGCAGACGCATGGAGTCCTCGGTCGGGAAGTGCCAGGCGCGGACGGGGTGCGGGGACTACGGGGAGGTACGCGGGGGCGGGGCGGCCTGGGGGCGGAGCGGAGCGTGGGGGCGGGCGACACGGAGGCGGCTCGACCCGGAGGCGGGTCGGCACCGACGAGTTGACACGGACGAGTTGACGCGGACAGGGTTGGTACGGACCAAGCGTCGGCCAGGGGCAGCGCTCGGCCGCGACCGAGGGCCCCGGCCGCAGGTCTGCGAGACTCTACTACGGCCTGACCACTCGTTCGAGGGTCGAACCCGCCCTCTCCTCGGGCCTCCCCCCGCGCCTCTCCCCGAGCCGGTCCGGATCGTGTCCGGATCGCCGTCGTGATCACCGCTCCCGCACAGTCGTACGACGCTCCCGACGACTCCGCGACACTTTCCGCACACGCCGGTGCCGATCTCGTCGCGTCACGGTCACAACCCTGGGCAGTCGGCGGGCGATCCGATAGTTTCGCTGCACCTGCAGGACTGATCGGGGGGATCGTGCGCGAGTTCACCACCCCCGCCCCGGCCGGACCGCCGGCCGCCGGAGGGCTGGCCGACTCGCTCTACGACACCGCGGAGCGCTCCCCCGCCCTGGTCCAGCTGTCCCGCCGGACCGACCGCGCCCGGCAGGCCGCGACCGGGGACGCGTGGCAGGACATCACCGCCGCCGACTTCCGCGACGAGGTGCTCGCCCTCGCCAAGGGCCTGCTCACCCGGGGCGTGCGCTACGGCGACCGGGTCGCGCTGATGTCCCGCACCCGCTACGAGTGGACCCTGTTCGACTACGCGCTCTGGTCGATCGGCGCGATCTCCGTCCCCGTCTACCCCACGGCCGCCCCCGAGCAGGTCCGCTGGATCCTCGCCGAGACCCAGGCGGTGGCCTGCCTGGTCGAGGACGAGGACCACGCGATGACGGTCGGCGCGGTCTGCGACGCGTTACCCGACCTGACCGGCATCTGGCAGCTGGACCGGGACTGCGTCGAGGCGATCGTCGAGGACGGCCGCGGGGTCCCCGACTCGCTGGTCCACCGGCAGCGGCTCGGCGTCACCACCGACACCGTCGCGACCGTCGTCTACACCTCCGGCACCACCGGGCGCCCCAAGGGCTGCCTGATCACCCACGGCGCGCTGGCCGCCGCGGCCGAAGCGCTGCTCGACGGCTGGGGCGAGGCGCTCCGCGACACCGGCGGGCACCCGCCGTGCACCGTCCTGTTCCTGCCACTGGCACACGTCTACGGACGGATGGTGCAGATCGCCTCGATCCGCGGCGGCTTCCGGATCGGCCACGTCTCCGAGGTGTCCACGGACGCGCTGCTGCCCGCGCTCGCCGCGCTCCGCCCGACCTTCCTGCTCGTCGTCCCCTACGTCCTGGACAAGGTGTTCCAGCAGACCCGGCGCACCGCCGAGGAGGCCGGCCGCGGCGAACTGCTCGAACAGGCCCGGCAGGTGGCCGTCGACTGGGCGGCCGCCCGGGAACAGCGCGCCTTCGGGCGGGGCCCCGGTCCCGGCACCGCGCTGCGGCTGCGCCACCTGGCCTACGAACGCACCGTCTACCAGCGGCTGCGCACCGTGTTCGGCGGCCGGGTGCGGGCGTTGATGTGCGGCGGCTCGACCCTCGACCGCGAACTCGGGCTCTTCTTCGCCGGGATCGGCTTCCAGTTGTTCGAGGGCTACGGGCTCACCGAGACCTCGGCGGCGGTCACCGGCAACCCGCCCGGACGGTCGAAGATCGGCTCGGTCGGACGGCCGGTGCCCGGTGCGACGGTGGCGATCGCCGACGACGGCGAGGTGTGGGTCCGCGGCCCCGGCGTCTTCGGCGGCTACCTCAACCATCCGCGCTGCACCGCCGAATCGCTCTTCGAGGGCTGGTTCGGCACCGGTGACCTCGGCAGCCTGGACGAGGACGGCTACCTGACCATCACCGGCCGCAAGAAGGACATCATCGTCACCAGCAGCGGCAAGAACCTCGCGCCCGCCGCGCTGGAGGTCCGGGTGGAGTCGCACCCGCTGGTCTCGCAGTGCCTGGTGGTGGGCGACGACCGGCCGTACGTGGCCGCGCTGATCACCCTCGACCCGGCGGCGCTGGCGCACTGGCTGAAGCGGCGCGGGCGCGGGCAGTCGGACCCGTGGACCGTGCTCGCCGACGAGGACCTGCACGCGGAGGTCCAGCGGGCGGTGGCGGCGGCCAACACCGCCGTGTCGCGGGCCGAGTCGATCCGCGCCTTCCGCTTGCTGCCCAGGGAGTTCGGGGTGGAGCAGGGGCTGATGACGCCCTCGCTGAAGCTCCGGCGGGCGGCGATCGTCGAGTACTACGCGGCCGACATCGAGGAACTGTACGCCCCCTGACGTCTCGTCTTGTCCCGTTTTACGCAAGTGAATTGGGAGTCCATCGGGCACGACCGGTCCCTTGACGATCGCGGTGGTCCAGTCCATTGTTTTGCTCCGGTCCGAGTGCGGCACGCCGACGCTCCCGCCCCTCCGGGAGCACCCCCACGTCCCGTTGTCCGCGCGTCCGCCCCACGGGCGCGTCCCCCACGCTGGAGTCCCCACGTGTCCATCTCGTTGCGCATGTCCACGCGTCCGTCCGCCCTCGGGTTCGGGCGGCTGTCCTCCCGGCTGCCTTCCCGCCTGCCCTCCCGCCTGCCTTCCCGCCTGCCCGCACTGGCCGCCTCGGCCGCGCTGCTGGTGGCCGGCCTGGCCGGACCGGCCGTCGCGGCCCCGTCGTCCGCGGAGCCGTCCTCCGCGGCCGCGCCCGCGTCCGCCGCCGCTCCCGCCGTCAACCTGGCGACCAACCCCGGGTTCGAGATCCCCGCCTCCTCGCTCGCCGACTGGGGCAGTGTGCCCGGCTGGCGCTGTTCCGGCGGGCCCGCCGAGGCCGCCCTCACCACCGCCGCCCCGCACTCCGGCACCTCCGCCCTGGCCGTCACCCCGGCCGGCGACGAGTCCACCGGCGAGTGCGTGCAGACCGTCTCGGTCCAGCCCGGCACCACCTACACCGCCTCCGCCTGGGTCCGCGGGAAGTTCGTCTTCCTGGGCGCCACCGGCGGCACCGACCGCCCGACCGCCCCCGCCTGGACCGAGTCCACCAACGGCGGCTGGCAGAAGCTGACCACCCGCTTCACCGCCGCCCCGGGCGCCACCACCGTCAAGCTCTCCGTCCACGGCTGGTACCAGCAGGGCCCGTTCGCGGTCGACGACGTCCGCGTCGACGGCCCCGCGCCCGCCCCGGCGACCGCCGCCGCCTCGGTGCCGACCAGTGACAAGGTGGTCTTCTTCACCGTCGACGACGGCTGGCAGACCACCCCGGAGGCGGAGCAGGTCATCGCCGCCAACAAGCTGCCGATCACCGCCTTCCCGCTGCCGATGGCCGCCGCCAACAACCCCGACTACTTCCGGCGGGTGACCGCCGCGCCCGGCTCCTCGATCCAGAACCACAGCGTCTCCCACACCGACCTCACCACCCTCTCGCCCGCCGCGCAGCAGGTCGAGATCTGCGACGCCCGCGACTCGCTGACCCGCCTGTTCGGCACCGCGCCGACCGTGTTCCGCCCGCCGTACTTCGCCTGGAACGCCGACACCCTCCAGGCCGCCGCCAACTGCGGCATGCGCACCGTGCTCACCGCCGACGCGGACTTCAGCTGGGGCGCCTCCAACGTCTGGCACGAGGGGACCCTGTCGCCCGGCGACGTCGTCCTGATGCACTGGACCGACACCCTCGCCGACGACCTCCGCCGCGCCCTGGCCGCCGCCGAGGCCGCCGGTCTCAAGCCCGCCGGCCTGGCCTCCTACCTGCGCTGACACCGCCGGCACCCAGCAGCACCGCGCACCGCCGACCCCGCACCGGGGCCGGCGGTGCGCCGTTTCCCGGACGCGTCGGTTCCCCGTCGCGTCGACGCGTCGACGCGTTGACAGCGGAGCCGCACGGATGCTGGGATGGCCGCGTGCAGCGTGGCGCCGGCCAAAGAGATGTGGGCCGGCCGGCAGCCGGGCCGGCACTCGACACCGAGGGACGACGCGTGACGAGAACGATCTCCGCTCCCCTTTCCTGAGCTCCTCGGAGCGCTTCTTCGCGGCCGCGATCGGCCCCCTCCCGGGGCTGTGCCGCCGCTTCCCCAGAAAGAGCCGCACAGTCGTATGCCCATGTCTTCCCTGTCGTTCAATCAAGCTGTCGTCGAGGAGTTCCGCGCCCGTGGCGGGAGGGTCGGCGGACCCTTCGAGGGCGGGGACCTGTTGCTGCTGACCACCGTCGGCGAACGGTCCGGGCGGGAGCACACCGTCCCGCTCGGATTCGTCCGGACGGACGGGCTGCTGCTGGTCGTCGCCTCGGCGGCCGGGGCGCCCGAGCACCCGCAGTGGTACCGCAATCTGCTCGCCCGTCCGCTGGTGCGGGTCGAACTCGGCACGGAGGTCTTCGACGCGACCGCCGTCCCCGCCGAGGGCGACCGGCGCGAGCGGCTGTTCGAGGCCGTCGTCCGGTCGGCCCCCGGCTACGGGGACTACCAGCGGCGCACCGCGCGGCGGCTGCCCGTGGTCGTCCTGGAGCGCCCCGGGGCCGGGGTTGGGGCCGGAACCGGGGCCGGGGTTGGGGCCGGAACCGAGGCCGGGGCCGTGGTCGGAACCGAGGCCGGGGTCGGGGTCGGGGTCGGAACCGAGGCCGGGGCCGTGGTCGGAACCGAGGCCGGGGTCGGGGTCGGGGTCGGAACCGAGGCCGGGGTCGGGGTCGGGGCCGACGCTCCGGCACGCGAGGTGGCGAGCCTCGCGGACAAAGTGCTGGAGGTGCACGACTGGCTGCGTGCCCAACTGCGGCAGCTGCGGGCCGAGACCGAGGCGCACCTCGCCGGCGACGCCAGGCGCGCTCCGTCGCTCGGGCTGCAGATCCGCCGGCACTGCCTGGCGTTCTGCCAGGGCCTGACCGTGCACCACACCGGCGAGGACCGGGGCGTCTTCCCCGCGCTGGCCCGCAGCCACCCGGAGCTGCGGGGCGTGCTGGAACAGCTGGCCGAGGAGCACCGCACGGTGGCGCGGCTGAAGGACGAGCTGGTCGCGCTGGTGTCCGACCTCGATCCGGCCGAGCCGGAGGCGTTCCGGGCCGCGCTGGCGCGAACGGCGGACGAGCTGGAGTCCCATCTCGCCCGCGAGGAGCGGGAACTGCTGCCCGCGCTGGCCGGGATCCCGTTCCCCCCGCCGGGGCGCTCGGGGCGCTGACGGGACGGGCCCGCCGGTCCCTCCCTGGTGGGGGACCGGCGGGCCCGCCGGGCTGTGCGGTCGGGAGTGGGGACGGGGACGGGGGCCGGCCGGTGCGTGCGGGCGTCAGGCCTGCGCGGTGAACACCGGCAGGAAGCCGCCCGAGTGGCCGGCGGCCTTCGGGTGGTAGCTCTCCTCCACCGGCAGGGTGGTGCTGTTCAGCCAGGTGGTGCTGGAGCCGCAGATCTCGTGCTCGCGGAAGATCGACCGGACGTCGCCGAAGGCGAATCCGGCGTTGGCGGCTCGCTTGGCGATGACGTCGTCGAGCACGTCGGCGGCGCCGTTGATGGCGGCCCGCTTGGTGTCGCCGATGCCGAAGATGCAGCTGCCGCCGACCTTGTAGAGGTGCGGGTAGCCGAGCACGACGACCCGGGCGTTCGGGGCCTTGGCGTGGATCGCCGAGTAGACCTGGTCGAGCTTGCCGGGCAGCGTGCCGGTGGCGTAGTTCTTCGCGGTCGCGACCGCGTTGAGACAGGCGCTCTCCGAGTCCAGGACGCAGGTCTGCATGGTGCTGGCGAAGCCCGCGTCGTTGCCGCCGACGCTGATGCTGACCAGCGTGGTGGCCGAGTTGAGGGTGGACAGCTGGTTGTTGAGCACGTCTCCGGTTCTGGCGCCGGAACAGGCGAGGAACGAGAAGGAGGACGGCGCGTGCGCGTTCTTCCACAGGTACGCGTACGCGTTGGTGCTGCGCTTGCAGCTGCCACTCTCGCTCGTGTAGCTGCCGGCCCCGAGGCCGGAGGCGTAGGAGTCGCCGAGCGCGACGTAGTTGACTCCGGCGGCGTGGGCCGAACCGGCTGTGACGAGGGTGGTCAGGGAGAGGAGCGCCGCGGTGACGGCGACGGACATGGCACGGGCAGGGCGTAGCATGACACCTCCTGGGAGTGACGTGCGTCACACAATTTGATACCAGGCGGTAGCTAACTCTGGAAGTTGTCATGCCAAGGCAATTGACGGTCAGTCTGACAACGGCGCGGTGAACTGCCCCTTCTGGCACGGTAAGTGCGCCAGTGCGCCGGTTTCCGGGCGTCGCCCGATCGAGGGACGGAACTCGGCCGGACGTGCGACCGCCGTCGGCGCCGTGCTCGGGCGCGCGGCCCGGCGCGCGGCACGCGCACCCGGCGGTCGGGCCGACGGCCGGTCAGGTGGTCAGGTGGCCAGTCGGGCACCCGGTCGGACGGTCAGGCGGTCGGACGGTCAGGCAGCCAGGCGGTCAGGCGGTCAGGCGGTCGGCGATTCCCCCGGGGCGGTACCCGCGGCGGCACCCGGGGCCGCGCCGGGGGACAGCTCGCAGCCCGCCGCCGGGAGCTCCTCGATCGTCTCGTCGGCGGCCGAGGGCACACCCAGCCTCCGGACGGCGGTCGCCACCGCCGCCCGGGCCTGACGCAGGCCGGGCGCACCCCAGCCGAGCAGCTCGACGGCGAGGCCCGGTGCGACCAGCAGCCGCCGGTAGTGCCGCCCCGAGGCCGGGTCCGGCGCGCTCGGACCGACGGCCCGCAGCGCGGCGGCCATCCGGACCCGGGCGCACTCGTGGCCGCCGTTGGCCGAACCGACCCGGTCGTAGAGGTAGCCGAGGTAGTACGGCGTGCCGATCAGCGCCTGCGCCTCCTCGGCCGCCTCCCGGGCCAGCGCCGAGCCGGGGTCACCGGCGTCCTCCGGCTCCAGCGAGCCCCCGGGCAGCGAGACCACGCCGTCCTTGGGGTTGACCAGGGTCAGCACCCGGCCGTCGGGGGCGAACAGCCACCCCCAGGACTGCTTCACCGGCAGCCCGGCCGGCACCTGCTCGCCCGGTCGCCACGGCCAGCCCGCCGTGGGACGCCGGCGCACCCGGCCGAGCAGCTCGGCGATCTCCGCGCTGTACTCGATCCGGCTCATGCGTCCCCCCTTTCGGTGTCGGGCTCGCCGGACCGACGGTGCGCGGGGACGGTTCGCGGTGCGCGGTTCGGGGCGGAGCGGTGGGCGCGGCGGCGTGGGGCACCGGCCGTTCCCACTGTTGATCTTCCCCGAAATCTTCCCCGAACAGGCGGTCGATGAACAGTCCCCAGCGCCGCTTGGTGGACAGCCGGGGCCGAACGCCCTGGTCAGCCGCCATCAGGCCAGGGGCCCACCCCCGCCCCCGGTCGGCCGCTCCCGCGGCGGTCCGCCCTCGCCCGACGGCGGCGGCGCCGGCAACGGGAAGCCCGGCAGCGGGACGACGGCCGGCGGGAAGGGCAGGCCCCGGCCGACGTCGTCGGCGAGCTCGTCCAGCACCTCGCGGACGGTCATCGGCCGCAGCCGACCGCCCCGCAGGGCCCACCCCCGCACCGTCTGCCCGCCGGGGGCCGCCGGGTCCCCGTGCAGCACCATCGCACCGGCGCCGCCGACGGCGAGGCCCGCCGCCAGGGTCACGCAGAACGCCTCGGCGTCCCGCCCGCCGGGCCCGGGCCGGCCCCGCTCCACCCGGACGTCGGTCGCCGAGGTCAGCTCCTCGCCGTCCTCCGGGCCGTGGCAGCGCAGGGTCAGCAGGTGGATCCCGTCACCGGCCCCCGCGCCCACCGCCAGCTGGACCTCGACGGCGTGCCGCATCACCGCCACCAGCCGCCGCTCCCCCGGCGGCCCCTCGCCCGCCGCCGTCAGCAGGGCCGCCATCGCGACCGAGATCCGGACCCGCGCCCGGTGGTCGTCGGCCAGCTCCGGCAGCAGCACCGCCAGCCGCTGCCCCGTGTAGAGGAACGGCTCCCCGGCCAGCTCCGGATCGGCCGCGTACGCGACCCGGGCCGCCGCGTCCCCCGGCGCGAAGCCGAGCTCCTCGCAGTACTCCGCGTAGTCCGCCGGGTCCAGCACCCGGAGGTGGACCTCAAGACCCTGTCCGCGCAGCGCGCGGAGCTGGACCGCCACCCGCCGCAGGTAGGAGCGGAAGGTCAGCCCGCCGAACAGCCCGTGCCGCGCCAGGTCCGCGAAGTCGGCGGCACCGACGGCCAGCGCGAGCGCCACCGGCTGCGGCGGCGGCGCCCCGCGCGGACGCCCCCGGCGCCGCTCCAGCACCCCGGGACCGGCGGGCCCGCCCGAAGCGCCCACCCGGGGCTCGCTCGCCCCGCCGCCCGGCGGCCGCCCGTCGGGGACCCTCCCGCCCGGCCCGTTCGGCCCCGGCCGACGCCGCTCCGCCCCCGGACCCCACAGCCGCACCACGGGCGCGCGCCACCGCTCCCGGCAGCCACCCGCACCCGGCCGCCGGTCACGGCCCCGCCGCCGGCGCCGCTCGCGGCCCCGCTCCTGCTCCCGGCCCTGCTCCTGCTCCCTGCCCCGCTCCTGCATCCGCTCGCGCACGGTCGTCTCCCTCCGTCGTCGCCACTCCCGCACCGGCCCCACGAGCCCCTCGGCTCCCGGCGAACGCGACGGTACACACCGTCACTGACAATCGACCCGGAGTGATGCCCCGGAGGCCCCGCGGACGGCCCGGGGCCGACCGGCGACTCCCGTTCCGGCCCGGCTTGTCGGTGGCGCCCGTTATGGTCGGGAACCATGCGACTCCTGCATACCTCCGACTGGCATCTCGGGCGCTCGTTCCACCGGGAGAGCCTGCACGACGCCCAGCGCGCCTTCCTGGACCACCTCGTGGCGGTGGTCCGGGACGAGCGCGTCGACGCCGTGCTGGTCGCCGGCGACGTGTACGACCGCGCGCTGCCGGGCCTGGAGGCGGTGGCGCTGTTCGACGACGTGCTGCACCGGCTGGCCGACCTCGGCGTGCCGACGGTGTTCATCAGCGGCAACCACGACTCGGCCCGCCGCCTCGGCGTCGGCGCGGGCCTCATCGGCCGGGCCGGGGTCCACCTGAGGACGGACCCGGGCGAGTGCGCCGAGCCCGTGCTGCTGGCCGACGCGCACGGACCGGTCGCCGTCTACGGGCTGCCCTACCTGGAGCCCACCCTGGTCCGGGAGCGCTTCGGGCTGGCCCGCGGCGGGCACGCCGCCGTGCTCGGCGCGGCGATGGACCAGGTCAGGGCCGACCTCGCGGCCCGCCCGGCCGGCACCCGCGCGGTCGTCCTGGCCCACGCGTTCGTCACCGGCGGCGAGCCCAGCGACAGCGAGCGCGACATCGCGGTGGGCGGGGTCGCGGCCGTACCCGCCTCGGTCTTCGACGGCGTGCACTACGCCGCGCTCGGCCATCTGCACGGCTGCCAGACCCTGGCCCCGCACCTGCGCTACAGCGGCTCCCCGCTCGCCTACTCCTTCTCCGAGCACGAGCAGCGCAAGAGCATGTGGCTGGTCGACCTCGCGGCGGACGGCACGGTCGCCGCCGAGCGGGTGCCCTGCCCGGCCCCGCGGCGGCTGGCCCGGCTGCGCGGCCGGCTCGACGAGCTGCTCACCGACGAGCGCCACACCGCCGACGAGGAGGCCTGGGTGCAGGTCACCCTCACCGACCCGAGCCGCCCCACCGAGCCGATGGAGCGGCTGCGCCGCCGCTTCCCGCACACCCTCCAGCTGCTGTTCGACCCGGAGGAGAGCACCGCCGCCGCCTCCCCCTCCTACGCGGCCCGGGTCAGCGGCCGGACGGACCTGGAGATCGCCGAGGGCTTCCTGCGGCACGTCCGCCCCGGCGCCGACCCCGACCCGGACGAGCTGGGCTGGCTGCGCGAGGGCTTCGAGCGCGTCCGGGAGACCACCGACCGGAAGGCGGAGCAGCCCCGATGAGACTCCACCGGCTGACCGTGACCGCCTTCGGCCCCTTCGCCGGCGCCGAGACGGTCGACTTCGACGCGCTGGCCGCCGGCGGCCTGTTCCTGCTGCGCGGCGCCACCGGAGCGGGCAAGAGCAGCGTGCTGGACGCGGTCTGCTACGCCCTCTACGGCGAGGTGCCCGGCACCCGGCGCGCCAACCGGCTGCGCAGCGACCACGCCGAGCCCGACCGGCTGACCGAGGTCCGGCTGGAGCTGACGCTCGGCGGCCGCCGGCTGGAGATCGTCCGGATCCCCGAGCAGCCCCGGCCGAAGAAGGTCGGCACGGGCATGACCGTCGAGAGGGCCCAGACCCTGCTGCGCGAGTGGTCGGCGGACGGCGCGGGCACCGGCGCGGGCGGCCCCGGCTGGCGGGCGGTGAGCAAGTCGCACCAGGAGGCCGGCGAGGAGATCCACCGGCTGATCGGGATGAGCCGGGACCAGTTCTGCCAGGTGGTGCTGCTGCCGCAGGGGGACTTCGCGCGCTTCCTGCGGGCCGACTCGGAGGAGCGCGGCAAGCTGCTGCGCCGACTGTTCGACACCGAGCGGTTCCAGTCCGTCGAGGCCTGGCTCGCGGAGCAGCGCCGGGCCCACGAGGCCGCCGTCCTGACCGGGCGCCGCCGGCTGCGGGACTTGGCCAGCAAGGCCGAGCAGGCGGCCGGGCCGGGCGCCGAGCCCGCCGAGGGCCCGGTGGCGGCCGAGGACGAGGCGGCGCCGAGCGCGGCGGCGGACGCCGGGCTCACCGCGGCGGTGCTGGGCTGGGCCGCGGTGCTGCGCGGCGGCGCGGCCGAGCGGCTGACCGTCGCCGAGGCCGCGCTGGCCGGCGCGGAGGAGGCGCACCTCGCGGCGCAGCGGGCCCGGGAGGCCGCCGAGCAGCGGGCCGACCGGCAGGAGCGGCACCGGCAGGCGGTGCGGGAGGCGGCCCGGCTGGCCGAGGACGAGCCCGCCCGCGCGGCGGACCGGCGGCGGCTGACGGCGGCGCAGGCGGCGGTCGGCGTCGAGTCGGTGCTGCACCTGCGGGAGCGCGCGGCGGCCGCGTACCGGCAGGCCCGGGAGGAGGAGCACCGGCACCGGGCGGTGCTCGCCGAGGTCGCGACCGGGCGGACCGGCCGTGAGCTCCTCGGCGGCGACCGCCCCGACGGCAGCGGCCCCGGGGACGGCGGTGAGCGCGGCGACGGACCGGTCGGCACCGGCCGGGCGCTGGCGCACGCCGAGGCCGAGGAGCTGGCCGGGGCCGAACGGCGGCTGCGCGAGGAGATCGGCCGGCTGGAGGCGGCCGGGGCGGACGAGCGGCAGTGCGCCGAGCTGGCCCACGCCCGGACGGCGCTGACCTCGGACCTGCGGCGCGCCGAGGACCTCGCCGAGGAGGCGGGCGAGTGGCTGGCCGAGTTCGACGCCCGGCACACCGCCCTGAAGGAGGAGGAGTCCGCCGCCCGGGAGGCCGCCGCGCTGGTCGAGCGGCTGGACGCCCGGCGCGCTGAGCTGACCGTCCGGCTGTCCGCCGCGCGGGCCCGGGACGCGCTGGACGGCGAGGTCGGCCGGGCCGGGCCGCGCGCCCTCGCCCTGCGCGCGGAGGCGCTGGACGCCCGCCAGTACGGCCTGGAGCTCCGTGAGCGCCGGCTCGCCGGGATGGCCGCCGAGCTGGCCTCGGGCCTGAGCGCCGGCGAGCCCTGCCGGGTCTGCGGCTCGGCGGAGCACCCGGCCCCGGCGCGCCCGGTCGGCGAGCCGGTCCGGGCCGAGGACGAGGAGCGGGCCCGGCGGGCCCAGACGGCCGCCGAGCAGGCCGCCGACGCGGCCGAGCAGGAGCTCGCCGGGCTCCGGGTGCGCCGGGCGGCGGCAGCCGGCGCGGCCGGCGAGGAGGCCGCCGACTCCCTGGCCGGGATGCTCGGCGGGCTGGGGGCGGAGCACCGGGAGGCGGTCCGGGTCGCGGAGCGGCTCGGTGCGGTCGTCCGCGCGGTCGAGCGGCTCACTGAGGAGCAGACCGCCCGCCGCACGGCGCTCTCCGACGCCCGGGAGCGGAGCGCCGAGCTCGCGGCCCAGGCCCGCGCCCTGCACACCGAGCAGGAGAAGCTGACCGCCCGGGTGGCGGCGGCCCGCGGCGATGCGCCGTCGGTGGCGGCCCGGGCGGCCGCGCTCGACCGCCTCGCCTCGGCGGTGGCCGCGCTGGCCGGCGCCGCCCGGGCCGCCACCGAGGCGGCGCACCAGCTCAAGCAGGCGGACGACGAGCTGGCCGAGGCCGCGGTGGCGGCCGGGTTCGCGAGCGCGCAGGACGCCGTCGCCGTCCTGCTGCCGCGGGCCGAGCGGGACGCCCTGGAGCAGCGGATCGACCGGCACCGGGCCGAGTTCGCCGCAGTGGAGCGGCGGCTCGCCGAACCCGAACTGGTCGCGGCGGCCGCCCTGCCGCCGGCCGACCTGCCGGGCGCCCGGAGCGGGCTCGGCGCCGCCACCGACCGGTTGCGGGCGGCGCACGCGGCGCGGGACGCGGCCCGGCTGCGCTGCGAGGCCCTCGCCGCCATCGGACGGCAGCTGGCCGAGCTGGCCCGCTCGCTGGCCCCGGAGCTGACCAGGTACGCGCGGATCAGCCGGCTGGCCGCGCTCGCGGCGGGCACCTCGACCGACAACCGGCTCCGGATGCGCCTGGAGTCGTACGTCCTGGCGGCACGGCTGGAGCAGGTGGCGGCCGCGGCGAGCGACCGGCTGGTCCGGATGTCCGGCGGCCGGTACACGCTCGTCCACAGCGACGACCGGGGCGGCGGCAACAAGCGCTCGGGGCTGGCGCTGCGGGTGGTGGACGCCTGGACGGGCACCGAGCGCGACACCGCGACGCTCTCCGGCGGCGAGAGCTTCTTCGCCTCGCTCGCCCTGGCCCTCGGTCTGGCGGACGTGGTCACCGACGAGGCCGGGGGCATGCCGCTGGACACCCTGTTCATCGACGAAGGATTCGGCAGCCTCGACGAGCACACCCTGGAGGAGGTGATGGACGTCCTGGACGGGTTGCGCGAGCGGGACCGCGCGGTCGGCATCGTCAGCCACGTCGCCGATCTGCGCAGCCGGATCCCGGCCCAGCTCATGGTCCGCAAGGGCCGGCACGGCTCCACCCTGGCGCCGGCGGGACGGGAGGACTCGTGACACCGAGGGGCGCCTGACCCGGGCGCCGTCGGACCGGGGCGGTCCCGACGGCCGACCGGTCCGCCCGCCTCAGCCGGAGCAGGCGATCCGCTGGGCCTGCTGCCAGGCGCAGACGGGGCAGAGGGTGCTGCCCGGGTGGTCGGCGGGCAGTTCGGTCGGCTCGCCGCACAGCACGCAGTCCGCGCGCGGGCCGGTCGAACCGGGGTCGGGCAGCAGGGCCGCCTCCGCGCCGCTCGGGGAGAGCTCGCAGACCTGCTCCGCCGCCACCGGGGTACTCACGAGGCCCGGGACGTCCTGGGTACCGGGGGCGACCGTGTCCTGCCTGGCTGTTTCGCTCATGCCGCCTCTCTACTCCCCGGACCGGGCGGGGCGCAAGGCGGTCCCGGGCGGGGCCGGGCCGGGAGCCGTCGATACGGTGGCCGTATGCCCGAATCTCCCGGTCACGAGGTGCCCCGCGCCGTCCCCGCCGTCCCCTCACCGGTGGCCCCGGTCCCGCCGGTCCGCTCCGCCCCGACCGGGTCCGCCCTGGAGCGGAGGCTGAGCGCCGCCCGGGCCACCGAACCCGACTACCGCGAGGTGGGCGCCACCGCGGACGACCGGCTGCCGGAGGGCTACAAACATCTGCGGCGGCGGGTCCATCTCGGGCACGGTCCGGAGGTCCTGGCCCGGGCCGGCCGCTTCGTCCTCGGCTGGGGCTGCCAGCTGGGCACCGGGTTCGCCGTGTTCCCGTACGCGCCCGCCGAGCCCGGGGCGACCGTGCTCCTGCGGCTCCGCCTGCCCGGCAGCCGCTGGCCCCGGCTGGTGATCCCGTGCCGGGTGGTCTGGACGGTGGACGAGCCGGACCGGATCGGCTTCGCCTACGGGACGCTGCCGGGGCACCCGGAGTGCGGCGAGGAGGCGTTCCTGGTGTCGATGGACGCGGCGGGCGAGGTGTGGTTCGAGGTCGTCGCCTTCGCCCGGCTCACCGCCTGGTACGCGCGGCTCGGCCGCCCGGTCGCCGTGCTCTGCCAGTACCTGGCGATCGAACGGTACCTCGCCTCCGTGGTGCGGGCCGCCGCCGACCCCGGAACCGGCGCACCGTCGCCGGACGGCGCACCGCCGCCGGGTGCGCCCACTGCCTGAACCGCCGTCCGCTCAGAGCCGCATGAGCCCGGCGGCGGTCGGCCGGAATCCGCACTCGCTGTAGAAGGACTCCAGGTGCGGCTCGTAGTCGACGTGCAGCCACTCGGCACCGTGCGTCCTCGCCTCGTCCGCGGCCGCCCGCACCAGCCGCATCCCGAGCCCCTGTCGGCGCTCGTCCGGATGCACGGTCGTGTCCAGGACGAAGGCGTGCGCGCCGCCGTCGCCGACGACGTTGACGAATCCGACCAGCCGGTCCCCCCGACGTGCCGCGATCCAGGTCAGACTGCGGGACAGGATCGGGGCGAAGGAGGTCGGGCTGTGGGCCGGCCACGACGCGCCGAACAACTCGTTGAGCTCGGCATCCGTCAGTTCCGGACGCACCACCAACACCGCGTCGCCGGCCTGCGAGACATCACTGATCACCATGCGAAACAGCCTGCCATGCGTCCACGACCGTGATCACCCCTTCCACGACCACGTGCGGAGCGGCACTGCCGCCCGGCCCCCGCGGGGTCGACGCCCCCGGGGTCGCCTCCGGGGCCGGGCGGCGGGGCCGGGGCCGGGCGGCGGGGCCGGGGCCGGGCGGCGGGCTCAGCCCAGGAAGGAGAGCCGGAGCGTGCGGTGCGGGTTGTCGCCGTTGGTGTCGACCAGCACCACCGACTGCCAGATGCCCAGGGCGAGTTGCCCGTCGATCACCGGCAGGGTGGCGTGCGGGGCCACCAGCGCGGGGACGACGTGGTCGCGGCCGTGGCCGGGGCTGCCGTGCCGGTGGCGCCAGCGGTCGTCGGCCGGCAGGAGGTCGCGCAGGGTGGCGAGGAAATCCTCGTCGCTGCCGGAACCGGTCTCCAGGACGGCGATCCCGGCCGTGGCGTGCGGGACGAAGACGTTGAGCAGGCCGTCCCGTCCGACGGCGTGCCGGTCGAGGAACCGGACGCAGCGGTCGGTGATGTCGAGCGCGACCTCGTGGCTTCCGGTGGTGATGTCGAAGGTCTCGGTCCGGAAGGACGAGGAGGTGGGAGTGGAGGTGGAGTGGGACGTGGTTCGGGAGTGGGTGTGGTCCGCCATGGCGCCATCCTGTCCCACGGCCGGGGGTGCACCGGCAAGCCTCGCCGACTCCCGGCGCCGGAGGGGCCGGTCGTCATAGGCTGAGAGGTTCAGACCAAAGATGACATCCGCGGACCGTCACGGACCGCGGATGATCAGTTGTGCTCGCAGAGGAGCTGCCCGTACCGGCACCGGTCGGACAGCGGGAACGCCGAAGACCCGACGGTCGTCAGGATCCGTCGGGTCGGTGCGCACCGGTCGGCTCAGCCGCGGCTGCCGAAGAGCCCCCGTCGCAGCCGGCGCAGCGGCGCCAGCAGCTTCACCCGCGTGTGGCGGCGCGGCGGCGCGGTCGGGGCGCCGACGCCGCGCGGCGTCAGTTCCCTTATCAACCCGAGCGCCTCGGCGGTGTCCACCGCCGGGAGCGCGGGCGCGCCGAGCACAGCCAGGTGCCGCTCGATCCGGCGGCCGGTCGCGCCGACGCCGCACTGGATCGCGGGCACCCGAGGCCGGGGCCGCACTTGCATGTGTTCCATCAGTTTTCCCACCCCTACGAGGCGCCAGGGCCGTGAGGCGAAGACTATCCGTGACAGACGGCCTTCGCGCAACCGTCCTGGTGTTCTGCAACCGTACCGTGCTGCGTCAACTGACACCGCACCAGGGCCCACCCGACCGATCACGACTGAGCATCAATGATGGTGCACGACCGGCGCCACGTCACCGGTTCTTCGGGTCGCACACCCGGCGCCCGCCGTGACGGTGTACGCCCGGCGCACGGGGTCACCACTTCTTCACCCGCCGTGGCCACCCGGCGGCCACCGCACCGCCTTCTCGCCATCACCCGCGGGAGGGCCCCGGTCCACCGGGGAGGAGGTACGACTATCCGTTTAGGAAGTGAACACAGTCGGGGGATTGACGCCGGAGTCGGCTCCAAGCAATATCTCTATCGACCACGCGGGCGCGAGCATCACCGCCCCCCGTGTTCGACTGATGAAGATTCCGGCTCCCCCGTGCCTACTGCCAGGCCGCCTCGACGCTGCGGTGGCCAGGTTCGGGAGGTGCTCGGACCGGCGGCCGGCCGTAGAGGGTCGGCCGGGCCGCCACCAGGCTGCCGGTGCCACCCCGTGCGGGGTCCGGCACCGGCGGCTCCGGCTCCGCAGCCCTCGGCCGTGACCGCCCCGGCCGTGACCACCGCGACCGTGATCGCCCCGGCCGCGACACCCCTGGCGCTCGCCCCGGCCGCGCCCGCCCGAGCCTCGCCCGCCCCGGGACCGTCCCGATCGGCTCCCCCGAGCCGCCCCGCCCCGGGACCGCGCACCCCCGGGACAGCGCCCCCGGGACCGCATACACCCCGCCCACCAGCGGCGCCGCCGCACCGGCCGCCCGCACCCGTCCTCCGCCGTCCTCCACCGCGCTCGGTAGACTCGGCCAGCGTGCCAGTCCTCCTCAGCATCGTGCTCCCCGTCCACGGGGTGGAGCGCTTCCTGCCCCGCTGCCTCGACTCCCTCCTGGCGGACACCCCGTCCTCCGAGTCCCGCTTCGAGGTGATCGCGGTCGACGACCGCTCCCCCGACCGCAGCGGCGCGATCCTGGACGAGTACGCGGCCCGCGATCCGCGCCTGCGCGTCCTCCACCTCGCCGAGAACCAGGGCCTCGGCGGCGCCCGCACCGCCGCCCTCCCCGAGGTGCGCGGCGGGTACGTCTGGTTCGTCGACAGCGACGACTGGGTGCCCGAGGGCACGGTGACCGCCCTCCTCGACGAGCTCACCGGCGAGCTGGAGCGCGAGCGGCGCGGCGAGGCGCCCGCCGACGTCCTGCTGACCGACTTCGTCCACGTCTACCCCGACGGCGGGACCGAGCCCAACCCCTGGCGGCACGTGCTGACCGGGTCCCCGCTGGTCGCGGGGGCTACGCTGGCCGAGCACCCGGCCGTGTTCAAGACGGTGATGTCGGTCTGGAACAAGGTGTTCCGCCGGGAGTTCCTGCTCGGGCTCGGCGTCTCCTTCGGCCGCGGCTTCTACGAGGACATCTCCGTCACCTATCCCGCGCTGCTCGCCGCCGAGCGGCTGCGCTACCTCGACCGCCCCTGCTACTTCTACCGGCGCGGCCGGGCCGGGGCGATCACCAGCACCGCCTCCGCCAAGCACGCCGACGCCTTCGCCCAGTACGACGCGATCTTCGCCTTCCTGGACCGGTCCGACCGGCCCGGCCGCCCCGTCCCCGGGACGCTGCGGACCCTGGTCTTCGAGCGGACCGTGCAGCAGGCGCTCACCGTCTACGACACCCCCGGACTGGTCCCGGTCGGCCTGCGGCCGGAGTTCTTCCGGCGGATCGCCGAGCACTTCACCCGGCACCGCCCGGCGGGCTACCGCTTCCCCGGGGGCGTGCGCGGCGTGCAGTACCGGCTCGCGGCCCGGGGCTCCCGGCGCGCGTACGCGGAACTGCGCCGCACCGGCCGACTGCCGCGCGAACTCAAGCGCGGGGCGCGGGCGGTGGCACCGGCCCTGAAGAAGGGGGTGCGCAGCAGCGCCCGGTTCACCGCGTACAACACCTTCCGCCGGATGCCGTTGAACCCGAACCTGGCGGTGTACGCCGCGTACTGGCACCGGGGGTACGCGTGCAGCCCGGCCGCGATCTACGAGAAGGCGAAGGAGCTCGCGCCGGGGATCCACGGGGTCTGGGTGGTGGAGAACCGCGCGCAGGCGGCGACGCTGCCGGACGGTGTGCCGTACGTCATCGTCAACACCCCGGCGTACCTGCGGACGATGGCCACCGCCAAGTACTTCGTGAACAACGTCAACTTCCCCCGGACCATGGTGAAGCGGCCCGGCACGGTGCACGTCCAGACCCAGCACGGCACGCCGCTGAAGGCGATGGGCATGGACCTCAGGGACCACCCGGTGGCCGCCGACGGGATGGACTTCGACCGGCTCCAGGAGGCGATCGACCGCTGGGACTTCCTCGTCTCCTCCAACCCCCACACCAGTGAGCACTTCGCCCGGGCCTTCCCCGGCCGCTACGAGATGCTGGACACCGGGTACCCGCGCAACGACCGGCTGGCCGACGCGACGCCGGCCGGCACGGCGGCGATGCGCGAACGGTTCGGGCTGGCGCCGGGGCGCACCGCCGTGCTGTACGCGCCCACCCACCGGGAGGCGCGCGGCGGTTACGTGCCGCTGCTGGACGTCCGGGAGCTGGCCCGGCGGCTGGGGCCGGAGTTCACGCTGCTGGTCCGCACCCACTACTTCCACACCGGCGGCCCGGGCGACCTGACGGCGGACGAGGACGCGGCGGAGATCCTGGACGTGTCGGCGCACCCGACGGTGGAGGACCTCTACCTGGCGGCCGACGTCCTGGTGACGGACTACTCGTCGATGATGTTCGACTACGCCGTGCTGGACCGGCCGATCGTGGTCTTCGCGCCGGACTGGGAGGAGTACAAGCGCGACCGGGGGGTCTACTTCGACCTGTTCGAGCAGCCGCCGGGCGCGCTGACGACGGATCCGGAGGGGCTGGCGGCGGCGCTGCTGGCCGGTGACCCGGAGCCGGTGGCGCGGGCGGACTTCCGCAAGCGGTTCTGCCCCTGGGACGACGGCGGGGCGGCGGAGCGCGTGGTCCGCCGGGTGTTCCCGACCACCGGCTGAGGGCACGGCGGCACGACAAGCACCGGCACGACCGGCACAGCGGCCACGGCGGGCACGACCGGCAGGACCGGCAGGACCGGCACAACGTGCGACAACGCGAGGACGGGGCCCCGGAAACGATCCGGGACCCCGTCCGGGCCGGTCGGCCCCTGCCTCGTCAGCCCTGGCGCGCGGCCAGGAACTCGTCGAAGGTCAGCTCGCCGTCGTGGTTGGTGTCCATCCCCTTGATGATGGCCTCGGCCACCGCGACCGAGGTGGTGAGGTCGCCGAGCTCGCGCGCGACGAGGGCGTACTCGACGGCGGTGATCCGGCCGTTGCCGTTCCGGTCGAACTTGTCGAACGCCGCGCGGATGTCGTCGACGTCTGCCATGGGGGCCTCCTGGGACCGAATCAACTGCTGATGTGCATTTCCGACGGCGGTACCCTACCCGGCCGTGGTGAGCGCCACTGCGGGCGGGAGTGGACGGGCTCGGGGGTGGGTGTCGTAGTCTGCGGGTCTGAATCCCGGCCCGGCCGGGGAAACGAACGCCGCTCGTCGTACCCCAGGCCCGGGCACCTCTCGGGCATGCTCGTCCAGGGAGGGACCATGCTCGATCTCGTCACCAGGCTGGTGCTGAAACCGCTCGCCCGGGGGATCTGGCGGCCCACCATCGAGGGTATGGAGAACGTGCCGCGCAAGGGCGGCGTCATCCTCGCCAGCAACCACCTCTCCTTCATCGACAGCGTGGTCATCCCGCTCACCGCGCCGCGCCGGGTGCACTTCCTGGCCAAGGCCGAGTACTTCACCGGCAAGGGCCTCAAGGGCGCGCTGTCCCGGGGCTTCTTCCAGGGCATCGGCGCGGTGCCGGTCGAGCGCGGCACCTACCGGTCCGCCCAGGCCTCGCTGGAGTCGGCGCTGGAGATCCTGGAGGACGGCAAGGCGTTCGGCATCTACCCCGAGGGCACCCGTTCGCTGGACGGCCGGCTCTACCGCGGCAAGACCGGCGTGGCCTGGCTGGCGCTGACCGCCGGTGTCCCGGTGGTGCCGGTGGCGCTGGAGGGTCCGGAAGGGATCCTGCCGGTCGGCAAGCGGCTGCCGCGCCTCAAGAAGGTGACGGTCCGTTTCGGGGAGCCGCTGCACTTCGACGAGCTGCACGGCCAGGCGCGTTCCCTCAAGGCCCGCCGCCAGGTCACGGACGAGGTGATGGCGGCGATCCAGCAGCTCTCCGGCCAGGAGCTCGTGGGGTCGTACAACGAGGTCCCCAAGGCCGCCTGAGCCCGGCGGCCCCGCCCCTCCTGCCCTCCGCCCCCGACCGGCCCCCGCCCCCGCTCAGGGAGCGACGGCCGCGACCGGGGCCTCCCGGCGGAGCAGCGCCGCGTACCGGCCGTCCGCCGCCAGCAGCTCTTCGTGGGTGCCGAGCTCGGCGACCTCGCCGCGCTCCAGGACGGCGATCTGGTCGGCCCCGCGCACGGTGGAGAGCCGGTGCGCGATGGTGATCGTGGTGCGGCCCTCCGCGAGGGTGTCGATGGCCTCCTGGACGGCGCGTTCGGTGCTGTTGTCCAGCGCGCTGGTGGCCTCGTCGAGGATCAGCACGGGCGGGTTGCGCAGGATGGTGCGGGCCAGCGCGAGGCGCTGCTTCTCCCCTCCCGAGAAGCGGTAGCCGCGCTCGCCGACCAGGGTGTCGTAGCCGTCCGGCAGCGCGGCGACGGTGTCGTGGATCCGCGCGGCCCGGGCCGCGGCGACGAGTTCCTCGTCGGTGGCGTCCGGCTTGGCGAAGCGCAGGTTGTCGCCGACCGAGGCGTGGAAGAGGTAGGTCTCCTGGGAGACCACACCCACCGCGCGGGACAGGGTCTCGAAGGACAGCTCGCGGACGTCGACGCCGTCGATGGTGACCCGGCCGCCGGTGACGTCGTAGAGCCGGGGCACCAGGTAACTGAGCGTGGTCTTGCCGGAGCCGGTCTCGCCGACCACCGCGAGCGAGCCGCCCGCCGGGATCCGCAGCCCGACCCCGCCGAGGGTGGGCCGCTCCTGCTCCGGGTCGTAGCGGAAGTCGACGCCCTCGAAGCGGACCTCGCCGCGGATCTCGCCGAGGGTGACGGGGTGCTCGGGCTCGTCGATCTCCACGGTCAGGTCGAGGTACTCGAAGATCCGCTGGAACAGCGCGAGCGAGGTCTGCACGGCGACACCGGTGGCCAGCAGGCTGATGGTCGGGCGGAACAGGCCCTGCTGGAGCGAGACGAAGGCGACCAGGGTGCCGACCGAGACGATCGGCGCGCCGCCGGCGGCGGTCATGCCGGCCGCCCAGTAGATCACCGCGGGCATCGCGGCCATCACGATCTGGATGGTGTTCATCCGCCAGCGGCCGGCCATCGAGGCGCGGACCTCCAGGTCGGCCAGCCGGTCGGACTGGCCGGTGAACTCGCGGGCGAGCGAGTCGGTGCGGCCCATGGTGCGGCCGAGCAGGATGCCGCTGACCGACAGCGACTCCTGGACCGCCGAGCTCATCGCGGCGAGCTGCTTCTGCCGCTCCCCGGTGATCTTCTTGCGCTCGTTGCCGACCCGGCGGCTGATCCAGACGAACACCGGCAGGAGCACCAGCGAGACGACGGTGAGCCGCCAGTCCAGCGCCACCATGGCGACCACCGAGGCGACCACGGCGGTGAAGTTGGAGACCAGCGAGGTGGCGGTGGAGGTCACCGTGGACTGCATGCCGCCGATGTCGTTGGCGATCCGGGACTGCACCTCACCGGTGCGGGTGCGGGTGAAGAAGGCCAGCGACATCCGCTGGAGGTGGCCGTAGACGGCGGTGCGCAGGTCGTGCATGACCCGCTGGCCGACGGTGGTGGAGATCAGCGTCTGGAGCACGCCGAAGACGCTGTTGACCACGGCGGTGGCGACCATGCCGAGCACCAGGACGGTCAGCAGGCCGGTGCGGCCCTGCGGGATCGCGGTGTCCAGCACGGCGCGGAGCAGGAACGGCGTGGTCACCGAGACCACGGCGGAAGCGGCCACCAGGAGGCCGACGACGGCGAGGCGGCCCCGGTAGGGGCGGAACAGCGCGAGTATGCGCCGCCACTGGGTGGGCGGGCGCGGGTCGTTCTCGGCGCGGGCGGGCGGGGTCCACTGGATGCCTTCGGGGCGCACGGTGGGGCAGCCTCCCTCGGAAGGCCGCGGGGGCGCGGCGCCCGGGGGCGCACGCCGGCGGCGGGTGGGCGGTCGGGCGATCGCCAGCATAACGAGAGAGGCTCATAGTTAGCAAAGCTAATAGTGAGATGGCCTCCGCTGTGCCGCTCGGAACCCCCGACCGCCGCACCCGCCCCCGGGGGCGGCGCCGGCCGCCTCAGTCGGTCCGGTACGTCCGGGCCGCCTTGGAGGAGACGCCACCGAGCCTGCCGGACGGCAGCACCCGCGCGATCGCCACCGCCGCCTTGTAGCGCTTGCTCGGCACCGACACCGAACGCCCCCGGGCCAGGTCGCGCATGGCCTCCTCGACCACGCGCTCGGCCGACAGCCAGCCCCAGGACGGGATGTTCCCGGTGCCCATACCGGCCCGCTCGTGGAACTCGGTGTGCGTGAAGCCCGGGCAGAGCGCCATCAGCCGCACCCCGGTACCGCCGAGGTCCCGCATCACGCCCTGGGTGAAGCTGACCACCCAGGCCTTGCTCGCGCCGTAGGTGCCGCGCGGCAGGAAGGCCGCCACCGAGGCGACGTTGACGACCGCGCCGCGCCCGCGCTCGCGCATCCCCGGCAGGGCGGCCGTGGTCAGCCGCAGCACCGCCTCGATGTGCACCTTCAGCATGTCCAGCTCGTCCTGCAGCGGCACGGTGGCGAAGGCGCCGCGGTTGCCGAAGCCGGCGTTGTTCACCAGCAGGTCCACCGGGCGGGCATCGTCGGACAGCCGGGCCTCGACGTCGGCGATGCCCTGGTCGGTGGAGAGATCGGCGGTGAGCACCTCCACCTCCACGCCGAACCTCCCCCGCAGGTCCGCGGCGGAGCCCTCCAGCCGCGCGGTGTCCCGGGCCACCAGGACGAGTCCGTAGCCGCTCCGCGCGAGGCGGCGGGCGAAGGCGGCTCCGATGCCGGCGGTCGCGCCGGTGATCAAGGCAGTGGTCATGCAGCGACCGTACCTACTCCCGAGTACCGGCGACAGCGCTGTGCGGCAGCGCGGTACCTCTTCGTGACGACCGTCACGGACAGTACCGCGGTGGCGCCTGACCGTTCGTGCTCGTATCGTCGTTCGAGGGGGGGCGTCGCCGGGCCTGGCGATGTACTTCGATGAGGAGGCACCCGATGCTTGCTCAGACCACCCGAACCACGACTCTCGCCACCCAGGGCGAGCTCGACGCACTCGGCATGTTGATCACGGAGGACGAGGCGACCGTCAGCGACGCGCCCACGTACCGTCCGGAAGCCGCCGCGCTGCTGCTGCTGGCAGGCGCGCTGCTGCTGTCCCCGAAGCCGCCGAAGGAGAAGACGCGGTAATCGGAACGGACGCTGCCGGGCGACGCGCGGAGTCCCACCGCGCCACAGCCCTCCGGTCCCGCCGCGGCCACCGGCCCGGCGGCCGGGGCGGCAGGCCAACGGCCCGGACCCCGGCGGGGCCGCCACGCGAACGCGCCGCGACCCCGTAACACCGCGAAGCCCCCCTCCAAGGAGAAGCACGCAACCATGCCGACCGCCGATCTCGCACTCCGCGACGAATACGCCGCAGCGGTGGAGCGGCTGGCGGGCCACACCCTCGACGCCCTCCGGGGCGCCGGGGGTGCGGTCGCGCCCGCGCCCGCCTTCCCCGGTACCGGCCCCGTGCCGCGTCCGGTCCTCGCCGCCGCCCGGGTGCTCGGGCCGGACGTCCTCGCACCGCAGGCGCTGGGTGCGACCGGGCCCGACGAGCAGGCCGTCCTGCTGCTCGCGGAGGCCCACCGGGCCTTCCCCCCGTCCGCCTTCCCGGCCCCCGCCAGCACTCCCCCGGCCTCCGCCGACGAGGAACGGGCCGCCGGCGCCGCCCTGGTCACCGCGTGGCGGGACTGGGGCACCGCCGTCCTGCTGGCCCGCGCACTCGGGCCCGCCGCCGACGCCCCGCTCCCCGGGGCGACGGGCGAGGACACCGGTCCGGGCGCACCGCGACCCGGCCACGCCCCGCACCCGGAGCCGTACGCCTGGCAGCCCTGGTCGGTGCGGATGGCCCAGCTCTCCGCGCTCGCCCTGCCCGGCCTCGACGGGCCCGTCCACGACGCCGCCCGCGAGCACCGCCTCGCCCTGGCCCGCGGCGCCGTCCGCTCCCTCCTGCGCTGCGACCATCGCGTCGCCGCGCGCCTGACCCGCTGGCTCGCCTGGCTCGCCGCCGACGGCCGCGAACTGCCGCTGGAGGTCGAACCCATGCTGGAGCGGATCCGCTCCGTCGGCGACGGCAGCGCCCGCACCGCGCTCGAACTCGCGGTCGCGGAGCACCTGCTGACCGGAGGGACGTCATGACCGACCACCGGATCCTCGCCACCGCACAGCAGTTGGGCTCCCGGGCGATGTCCTGGCTGCACACCTGCCACGAACGCGGCTTCGGCCGGCTGCCCGACGACGTCACCATCGACCTGGCAGACCCCAACAACGCCTACAAGCCGCTCGCCGAGTCCGCGCTCGCCGCCTCGCTCGTCCTGCGCGACGGCGTCACCGGACCGGAGGACGCCCGGATCGCCCGTGAGCTCCTGGACTTCGGCTGGTCCCAGCTGCGCGAGGGCAACCTCCTCTACGAGCGGCTGCTGCGCTACCCGGTGATGACCGACCCGCTGGAGACCTACGTCCACTTCGCCCGGTCCGGCTACCGGCACGCCGCGCTGGAGGAGCTGCTGGAATCGCTCACCAAGGTGCGCGGGATCCAGGCCATCGAGATGATGCCCAACCGGCGGCTGGCCCTCGCCAACGCCCGCCGGGTGATCGGGCTGCGCAACCAGCCCGACGACTGGCCCGCCCTCACCGCCAGGACCTGGCTCGGCGCCACCCCCGAGCCCTGGGCGATCGACTGGCTGACCGGCTACCACATCACCCACGCCGTCTTCCATCTCACCGACTGGGGCGCGCAGCCGGAGAGCATGCCCGAGCCGATGCGCGACTACGTCCGCAACTGGCTGCCGGTCTGGGTCGACACCTGGCTGGAGGTCGGCCAGTGGGACCTCGTCGGCGAGCTGCTGGTGGTGGACTCCTGCATCGGGGAGCCGGTCACCGGCGCCCAGGGCTGGGAGGCGCTCGCCGCCATCCAGCGCGAGGACGGGCTGATCCCCCGGGAGAGCGCGGAACCGGTCTCGGACGACCCCGAGCAGGCGTTCCGGGACCACGAGCACACGGCCGTGGTCGCCGTGGTCGCGGGCACCGTCACGCTCTCCCGCGCGCTCGGCGGCGCGGCGGTCCCGGCGTGAGGACGCGATGAGCACGACGGTGGCGGGGACGACGGGGACGGGAACGGGAACGGGAGCGGGGACGGGAGCGGAGGGCGTCGCGGAAGCCGGGGGCACCGGACCGGGTACGCCAGGGGCGGAGCAGCTCGCCGGACTCGTGCTCGCCGCCGGGCCGCACGCCACCGCCGTGACCCTGGCGGTGGCGCGCGGCGGGCGCTCCGCCGTGCACTGCCACGGGCGGACCGCCCGGGACGGCGGGCCCTGCACCCCCGACACCGGCTACGAACTCGGCTCCGTCACCAAGAACTTCACCGCCCTGCTGCTGGCCGAGCTGGCGGCGCGCGGCGAGGTCGCCCCGGACGACCCGGTGCAGCGCCACCTCCCGGCCGGCCGCCGGCCTCCGGACGTCCGGCGCGGCGGACCGATCCGGCTGATCCACCTGGCCACCCACACCTCCGGCCTGCCGGGGCTGCCGCCGGGCCTGCTGGCGAGCGCCGTCCCCGCCTGGAACCGCAACCCCTACGCCTCCTTCGACGAGCAGCGGTTCTGGGCGGCGCTGGCCCGAACCACCGTGCGCCGCCCGCCCGGTGAGGTGTACTGGTACTCCAACTACGGGGTGGGTCTGCTCGGCTGGCTGCTCGCCGAGGCGGGCGGCGGCCCCGACTACGCCGGGCTGCTCGACGAGCGGATCGGCCGCCCGCTCGGACTGACGACCCTCAGCTGTTCCCCCGACGCGCCGCAGCTCGCGACCGGCCACCACCTGGGGCGGCCGCTCCCGCCGTGGCGCATCCCCGCCCTCCCGGGCGCGGGCGCCGTCCGGGCCGGGGGCGCGGACCTGCTGCGCTTCCTGCGCGCCCATCTGGAACCGCCGGACGGCGGCCCGCTCGGCACCGCGCTGCGGGAGGTGCGGCGGCCCCGGTTGCGGCTGCCGCGCTCCGGCACCGAGATCTGCCTGGTCTGGAACCACCGGCGCGCCCCGGACGATCGCGACCTGTTCTTCCACTCCGGCGGGACGCGCGGCTTCACGGCGTTCGTGGGCTTCTGCCCGCAGACCGCCACCGCCGTCGCCGCGCTCACCAACACCGGCCCCACGGTGCGGTCCTCCTTCACCCAGACCGCCTACGACACCTTCAAGCGACTCGCCCGGCCGGACGGGGGGACCGCGGGAAGCGACTGACGGTCGCCGGTCGACGGCGGACGGCGGACGGCGGACGGCGGACGGCGGACGGCGGACGGCGGACGGCGGACGGCGGACGGCGGACGGCGGACGGCCGGTGGATCCGGGAGATCCACCGGCCGTCGTCGGGCCGCCCACGTCCGGCGCGGGCGCCCGGCCGTCAGTCCCGGCCGTCAGTCCCGCTCGGACCGGCCCGAACGCCCGGCCTGGTCGGCCCGGTCGGCATGGTCGGACCGGGCGGCGGTGTCGGCCGCGCCGCCCGCGCCGACCGGCCGCAGGCGGGAGGCGGCGGTGGCGGCGAGCTGGGGCGCCAGCCTGGCCACGTCGCGCGAACCGACCGCGGCGATCAGCGACGGCAGGGCCCAGCGGACCGGCTGCATCCCGCGCAGCCACGCCTGGGCGTAGACATGGGCGGAGCGCCGGGCGATCCCGGCGGCCAGGCGGTCCACCGCCGGTTCCAGCGGATAGGTCTTGTTGGCCGGCCACGGCAGCCGGGAGCGCATCTGCTTGAGCACGGTGTCCTCGTCGGCCCCGCGCACCATGTCGGTGTCGGTCCAACTCAGGTATCCGACACCGACCTTGACACCCTGGTGGGCCACCTCGGCCCGGATCGCGTGGGCGAACGCCTCGACGCCCGACTTGCTCGCGCAGTACGCGCTCATCAGCGGCGCCGGGGTCAGCGCGGCCAGCGAGGCGATCTGCAGGAGGTAGCCGCGGCTCTCGGCGAGGAGGGGCAGGAAGGCCCGGGCGGTGGCCACGCTGCCGAGCAGGTTGACCTCGATCACCCGGCTGAACGCCCGGTGGTCGCTGTCCAGCAGCGGGCCGCCGAGGGCGATGCCGGCGTTGGCGACGACGGTGTCGATCCGGCCGTAGTGCGCCTCGATCCGCCCGGCGAGGCCGGTGAGCGCCTCGACGTCGGTGACGTCGGCCTCCCAGGCGGTGGCGTCCGGGCCGCAGGACGCGGCGACGGCCTTCAGCTCCTCCGGCTCCAGGCCGACCAGCGCGACCTTGGCGCCGCGGCGGGCGAGGTTGCGGGACAGCGCGGCGCCGACGCCGCGCGCGGCTCCGGTGACGACGACGACCTGGGCGGAGAGCGGTGGGGTGGCGGTCATGCGGCGGCGGTCCTCTCGGGGTCGGCGGTGGCGGCGTGCAGGTCGGTACCGGGGTCCTCGGCGCGGCGGGCCGGGAGGTGGGCGGTCGCCATCCGGTCGATCTCGGCGGCGACCTCGGCCGGCCGCTCCAGCGGAGCCATGTGGCCGACCCCGGGCAGCAGGAGCAGCCCCTGCGGATCGGCGAGCGCGGCGACCATGCGGTGCGCGTGCACCGGCGGGGTGAGCCGGTCCTCGGCGCCGACCACGACGGCCGTCGGCACGGTGAGGCGGGCCAGCCCGGGGCGGACGTCCAGCCGGTCCAGCACCCGCGCCCAGTTGGCGCGGACCCCGGTCGGGCAGGCGTGCGCCATCCGGACGGCCACCTCGGTGCGCTCGGCGGGCGCGTCCGCGCCCATGATCGCGTACTTGAGCCCGGCCCGGCTGACCGGACCGACCGGCCCGAGCGGCAGCCGGGACCGCAGCACCTGCCGGTGCAGGAAGCGGCGCAGCCCCGGCGGTCGCACCGCGTCCGGGACGATCCGCACCTCGGTGAGGAGGTCGGACGGCCCGGTGGAGATCAGGACGGCGGCGGCCGTCCGCCCGGCGACCTCGGGGCGGGCGGCACCCGCCATGATGGTCATGCCGCCCATGCTGTGCCCGGCCAGGACCGCCCGCTCGCCCTCCGGCACCACCCGGGTGAGCACCGCGGCGAGGTCCTCGGCCAGCGCGCGGGTGGAGTAGCGGGCCCGGCTCGACGGGATCTCGCTCCGGCCGTGGCCCCGCTGGTCGTAGACCACCACCCGGTACCGGTCGGCGAGCCGGTGGACCACCGGCGCCCAGAAGTGGGTCGTGCAGGTCCAGCCGTGCGCGAGGACGACGGTGGGCGCCCCGGGCTGTCCGTGGACCTCGACGTGCAGCCGGGTGCCGTCGGCCGAGCGGACGGCCAACTCCTCGGCGGGAACCGGCTGGAGGCAGTCGGCGGGGATCGGACGGCGGCTCATGCCATGACCTCCTCGGTCCCGGTGGCGGCCGCGGGCGGCCCGGCCGGCGCGGACGACTCGGACAGTACGGACGGCTCGGACAGTGCGGACGGCTCCGACGGCTCCGACGGCTCCGACGGCTCGAACGGTACGGGCGGCGCGGCCCGGTCGTCGCGGCGGAGGATCAGCTCGTACTCGGTGAGGTCCACCTTGCGGGTGGCCCGGCGGAACGAGGTGGTCGAACCCGGCCAGAGCACCGTGTTCTTGCCGCTCTTGTCCAGGTACCAGCTGCGGCAGCCGCCGGTGCTCCAGACCGTGCGGTCCATCCGGTGCTGGAGTTCGAGGTTCCAGCGCCGCTGCGCCCGGGCGGTGGGCTGCATCGCGGTCGCGCCGATCTCGTCGAGCCTGGTCAGCGCGTCGATCAGGTAGTTGAGCTGGGACTCGATCATCAGGATCATCGAGCTGTTGCCGAGCCCGGTGTTGGGGCCGATGACGAAGAAGAAGTTCGGGAAGCCGTGCACGGTGGACCCGCGCAGCGCCTCCATGCCCTCCTTCCACTTCTCGGCGAAGCTCGTGCCGTCGGCCCCGAACACCCGGGAGCCCATCGGCATGTCGGTGACGTGGAAGCCGGTGCCGAAGACGATGGCGTCCACCTCGTGCTCGCTGCCGTCGGCGGCGACCAGGGTCGAGCCACGCACCTCGCGCAGTCCGGCGGGGACCACCTCGGTGTTGGCGGCGGCGAGCGCCGGGTAGTAGGTGTTGCTGAGCAGGATCCGCTTGCAGCCGATCCGGTAGTCCGGGGTGAGTTTGGCGCGCAGGGCCGGGTCGGCGACGCCGTCGGCGAGGTGGCGTTCGGCGAGGCGCTGGACCAGCTTGAGCAGGCCGGGCCGTCGGACGAACGCGTCCACCTGGAGCTCGCGCAGGGCGAACAGCGTGCCCCGGCGGGCCTTCGCGGTGATCGGGAAGCGGCTGTGCAGCCGCTTCTCCAGCTCGGTGATCGCCCGGTCCCGGCGCGGCAGGACCCAGGCCGGGGTGCGCTGGAAGACCGTCAGCTTCCCCACCTGCGGCTGGATCGCCGGGACGATCTGGGCGGCGGAGGCGCCGGTGCCGACCATCGCCACGCGCTTGCCGGCGAGTGCGAAGTCGTGGTCCCAGCGGGAGGAGTGGAACACCTTGCCGGGGAAGGAGTCCAGGCCCGGCAGGTCGGGGATCTGCGGGTCCGCGAGCGGTCCGGCGGCGGCCACCAGGGCGTCGGCGGTCCAGCGGCCGGCCGTGGTGGTGATCCGCCAGCGGGTCCGCTCGACGTCCCAACGGGCCTCGGTGACCTCGGTGTTGAAGCGCAGGTGGGGGCGGAGGCCGAAGACGTCGGCGACCTTCTCCAGGTAGGCGCGGATGTCCGGCTGGCCGGAGAAGCTGCGCGGCCAGTCCGGGTTGGGGGCGAAGGAGAAGGAGTAGAGGTGCGAGGGGACGTCGCAGGCGCAGCCGGGGTAGCTGTTGTCGCGCCAGGTGCCGCCGACCGAGTCGGCGCGCTCCAGGACGACGAAGTCGGTGATGCCGGCCCGGCGCAGCCGGACGCCGGCGCCGAGGCCGCCGAAGCCGGAGCCGATGACGGCGACCCGGACGTGCGGGACCGCTTCCGGCTCGACCGCTTCCCGCTCGGCGGCTTCCGACGCCACGGCGTCCGGCTCCACGGCCTCGGGCGCGGTGCGCGACTGGTCCTGGTCGGTCGCCCCGGAGGCTCGGGGGCGGGGGCGCTTGGTGCTGGATGCCATGCGGCGTCCTCCTGGGGGTGGGGGACCGTGGGGCGCACGTCGCCGCCGCTGGGGGTCGTCCGACAACTCCCGCCGCGCGGCTCGGATCACGCCAACCATGCCAGCAATCACTGGCACGGTTGGCAGAGTAGCCCTTGTTGACACTTGATGGAAGAAGCCCGACCGCTCCGTTCGGAGCAGCGCCCGCCCTATGCTGAGCGCCGTGGACAAGGTCGAAGCCGCCCCCGAGGTCGGACAACGCGAGTTCCGGGTGGAGGAGCTGGCCGAAGCGGCCGGGATCACCACCCGGACCCTGCGCTTCTACCGCGAGCGGAAGCTGCTCCAGCCGCCCCGCAAGGAGGGACGGATCGCCTGGTACGGGGAGTCCCACCTGTCCCGGCTGCGGATGATCGCCGAGCTGCTGGAACGCGGCCACACCCTCGGCGGCATCACCGAACTCATCCGGGCCGGCGAGAGCGGGCGGGACGTCGCCGACCTCATCGGCCTGGAGGCGGCGCTCGTCGCGCCCTGGTCCGACGAGACCGCGGTCCATCTCGACTGGGACGAGCTGAAGACGGCCTTCGGCGACCAGCTCACCGAGGAGAACACCGCCGAGTCCATCGACCAGGGCTTCATCACGGTCGAGGAGGACGGGATCACCCACGTCAGCCGCCGCCTGATGGACGCCACCACGGCACTGGTGGCGGAGGGGGTACCGCTGTCGGTGGTCCTGGCGGCGAGCCGGCGGACCCAGGAGCACGTGACGGCGATAGCCGAGATCTTCACCGCCCTGGTGCGCGAGCACGTGCTCGGCGCGCTGTCCGCCGAGACCCCGCTGCCGCCCGGCGAGGCCGCCCGGCTGACGGAGCAGATCCTGCGGATCCGCCCGCTCGCCCGTACGGTCACCGACGCCCAGTTCGCCCTGGCCATGGACCGCCGGGTGCACGCCGAGTACGACGAGCTGCTGCGGCAGCGGCTGGAGCACCGGGAGGGCGACTGAGGGTCGCGCAGGCGTAACGATCCGTGCCACCGGGCAGGGATCAGCCGCCCCGCCGCCTGCCGCCGGAACGGAGTCGCCCGATGCCCGACGCCCCCGCCCACCGCCGTTCGACCCCCGCCCCCGCCCTCCCCGCCCCGACCCGTCGCGGGCTGCTCGCGCTGGCCGCGGGACTGGCCGCCGGCGCGGCGCTCACCGCCTGCGGGTCCGACGGCCCGGCCGCGGCCGACGGGTCGGGCCCGACGGGAGCGGCCGGCGGCCCGGGAACCACCGGCACGACGGGAGGCCCCCGCGTGGTGCGGCACGCGCGCGGCGAGAGCACCGTCCCGCCGCGGGCCCGCCGGGTCGTCGTCCTGGACACCGACGCCCTCGACTCCGCCGTCACCCTGGGCCTCACCCCGGTCGGCGCCACCACCGTCGCCGCCGGAGCGCCGCTCTCCGCCTACCTGCCCGCCGAACGCCTCACCGGCGTCAAGGCCGTGGGCGTCATCGGCTCGCCCCAGCTGGAGGTGATCGCCGGGCTGCACCCCGACCTCGTCCTCGGCAACCAGGTCCGCGACGACAAGCGCTACGACGAACTGTCCAAGATCGCGCCGACCGTGCTGAGCAGGACCACCGGCCCGGCCTGGAAGGAGAACGTCCGGCTGCACGCCGAGGCGCTCGGGCGCCAGGCCGAGGCGGCGGCCGCCGAGCAGGCGTACCGGGCGAAGGCCGCCGAGCTGGTCGCGGCGCTCGGCGGGCCGGAGAAGGCGGCGGCGCTCAAGGTCGAGATGGCCCGCTTCCTCGCCGGGGCGCCCACCCGCCTGTACCTCAACGACACCTTCGTCGGCTCGATCCTCACCGACCTCGGTCTCGGCCGCCCGGCCAACCAGAACAAGTCCGGCTTCGCGTTGGAGATCAGCCCCGAGCAGGTCGACCAGGCCGCGGCCGATGTCGTCTTCTACTCGGTCTACGGCGACCCGGCGAAGTCCGACCACGCCAGGATCGTCGGCGGCACCCTGTGGAACAGCCTCGACGCCGTGCGCAACGGCAGGGTCCACCAGGTCGACGACAACCTCTGGATGCTCGGCATCGGCTACACCGGCGCGGGCCTGATCCTCGACGAGATGCGGCGCGACCTCGTCGGCTGACGGCCGCCCACCCGGTCCCCCCGGACGCCGAACCCCAAGAACGTGCCAAGGACCGACGGCCCGAAGCGGAGCCCGCGCGCTCCCCGCGTGAAGAAATCGCGGGGCCGGGGCGGGCGGCCGGACGGACGCGGCCCCCGGCCTGCGGCAGGCGCTAGGCTCGCCGCTCGGCTGCCGCGCGGACCACCGCGGCGCCGACCGAACCGGGCCGGCGGACGGCCCGCAGCACGGGGGGAACGACCAGGATGAGCGACGGAACAGTGCCCGGCGCGGCCGGCGGCACCGTCAACGGCTCCGGGCCGGGCGGATCGGCCGGCCCGGACGGATACCGCGTCAATGTGGCGGGCCTGAACGGCGTCGCCGAGCAGCTGGGCCGGACGGCGACCGACATCGCCGAGGCCAGGACGGCGTACGCGGGCTCGGTCTGCTACGCCTCCACCGCCTTCGGCGAGTTCGGCGTGGACCGCGCCTGGTCCTCCTTCGACAGCGCCTGGTCGAAGGAGATCGGCGTGACCCAGCGCGCACTGGAGGAGCTGTCCCAGAAGATGGCGACCACCACCGCGAACTACCGCAACACCGAGCACGCCGTCACCTCCGGCCTGGTGCCCGCCGGCGGCGGCCGGTGAGCAAGGTCAAGGATCTGGAGCACGCGCGGCACAGCATCGAGCAGTTCACGTTCATGCTGCCCAACCTGCACCTGGTGCAGGGCATCGAGGAGGCGCTCGCCGTTCCGGAGCCGCTCGGCGACCCGGCGGCGGTCCGCGCCCGGGCGCAGGACTACGCGAAGGCGGCGGCCTCCTTCGCCAAGGCCACCACCGACCTGTCCGGGGTGGCGGCCAACCAGCTGCCCTCGGTCTGGACGGGCTCGGTCGCCGAGCACGCGACCCAGGCGGTGCACGCGATGTCGGCGGAGACCACGACCTCCAAGGACACCCTCGCCGAGGCCGCCAAGGTGCTCGACACCTGGGCCAACGACCTGCAGTGGGCGAAGTCCACCGACGCCCAGGGCCGCCAGCAGCTGCACGACGCCGGTGAACGCGCCCGGCACGACCCGACCGGCTTCGACCAGGGCGCCCGGGAGACGGCGCTGGCCGGCGTCGACGCCCGGCTGGCGGCCGCGCGGCGCGCCGAGAGCTGCGGCACCGGCACCGCCGGCAAGCTCAACCAGCTCGCCGCCAAGGCCCGCGCGGCGCGCGCCGGTGACGGTTCGATCGACCCGCTGGCGGCGGTGGTGCTGGCCACCGAGAAGAACCCCGGCGCGGGCGAGGACGGCGACTACATCCTCACCCCCAACCAGCTCGACCGGGCGAACCAGGTGCTCGGGGTGATGACCGGCGCCGACCAGGCGGCGTTCCGCGCGCTGCTCTCCGGCTCCAAGTCCCCCGAGGAGTCCGCCTACCTGTGGAAGGCGCTGGCGGCCGGGCACCCGGTGGCGGACATCCAGCGCTTCGACGCGCAGATCCACCCGCACGGCGACGACCCGGCCTGGCTGGCCCAGCACCTCGTACCGGCCACGTCCACCGACGACACCCGGCGGGAGTCCTCCGACAACCTCGACGTCACCTACCAGGGGCAGCCCGTCAGCATCGACGGCTACGGCGTCTACTCGCAGCGCAACGTCAGCGACTGCGTCGCCGCCTCCACCGTCATCGCGCAGGCCAAGCTGGACCCGCTGCTGATGTTCCGGCTGACCACCGGCGGCACACCCGACACCCCCGGCGCCGACTCGCCGGAGAACTTCGGGCAGCGCCTCCAGGACGCCTACCTCGGCGAGTACCGGGACGGCCAGCGGGCCGACGGCAACAAGAAGGTCTACCCGCAGGTGGACGCCGGGCTCGGCGCCACGGCCCAGACCTACCTCGCCGACAAGGACCTCGGCCGGGCGACCGGCGCCGACTACGAACACGTCGAGCTGAAGAGCGACGAGGACCGGCGCAACGCGGTGACCCGGATCGAGAAATCCGTCGACGAGGGCCTGCCGGTGCCGATCACCGTGCGCAACGAGGACTCCGGCCACCAGATGATGATCATCGGCCGGGACGGCGACAGGCTGCAGATCTACAACCCGTGGGGCTTCACCTCCTGGGTGACGGAGGAGCAGTTCATCAACAGCCAGCTCGGCGGACTCACCCCCGGCGACCACCCGCTCAACACGTCGACCGCCCTGGAGCTGCCGAAATGACCACCGTCCGGTCCGATGCCGAGCTGGCGGACCTCGACGTGCCCGCCGCCGTCACCCGCGGCCTGCTGCTGGCCGGCGGGCCGCGCCAGGCCCTGTTCACCGAGGCGGCCATCGCCGCCGCGCACCGCGCCGAGGCGGCGGGCATCGGCCCGTACCCCCTGGGCTTCCTGGCCCGGCACGTGCGGACCGGCGGCTTCGCGGCCGCGCTCGCGCTGCCCGAGCCGGTGATCGGCGAGTCCGGCACGGCGCTCGTCCGCGACTGGCTGCGGGCCGCGGCGGCGACCGGGGCGGACGTGGGGCGCGAGCACCTGTTCGCGCGCTGGCTGGCCGAGGTCGCGGCGCTGCTCGAACTGCGCCGGGACGCGCGGGCGGGCGGTGCGGCATGAGGGGCCGGACGGTCCCCACCGCCGTAGCCGCCCTCCTCGCCGTCGGGCTGGCGGCCCTGACCGGGTGCTCGTCCGACGGCCCCGGCGGCTCCGGCGGTGGACACCCCGCCGCCCTGCTGGCCCTGCCCGCCGATCTCGACGCGGAGGCGGTGGCCGGCGGCAAGCAGCCCGCCTTCGAACCGGGCGAGGTCCACCTCGCCGTCGGCCGGACGCTCGGCATGGACGTACGGGTCGCGCCGCTGCCGCACGGCTGGCGGCTCGTCGACGGTGGCGACACCGCCCTGCTGCGCCGGGACGCCGACAGCAAGCAGAGCACCTGCGCCCCGAACACCGCAGGCTGCGGCCACACCGTCCGCCAGAGCTGGACCGCCACCGCCGCCGGGAGCACCACGCTCACCTGGCGGTATGTCGACTTCGCGACCTGCACGGAGCCGCAGAACCCGGCCTCCTGCCGGACGCTGGCCAGCAAGGAGGTCCGGGTCACCGTCGGCTGACGGGCCCCTTGCGGCCGAGGGACGTCGCGGCCGACGGACCCCCTTCGGCCCGGAATGCGGGTGCCGGGAGCGCGGTGCGCGGCCTACCATCCGCTCATGATCGAAGGTAAGGCAGTACGGCTGCGCGCCCTGCGCGCGGAGGACGCGGACCACCACCTCCGCTGGCGCAACGACCCGGAGGTGGTGCGGCTGGCGGCGGCCGGCGACCCGCGCTTCGGCCCGACCACCGCGGAGGCGCTGGCCGACCGCTTCGCCCGGATGCTGCGCGTCGACCCGCGCGAGAGCGGTGTCCTCACCGTCGAGGAGAAGGCCGGCGGCCGCCCGATCGGCATGGTCGACTACCGGGGCCTCGACCCGTACGAAGGCGTCGCCGAGGTCGGGATCTTCATCGGCGAACAGGACTTCTGGAGCCACGGCTACGGCACGGAGGCCCTCGGCCTGCTGGTGGACCACCTGTTCGGCATGTTCCCGCTGCACCGGCTGGAGCTGGACACCTGGAGCGGCAACACCCGGGCGGCCCGGGCGTTCGCCCGCCTCGGCTTCCAGGAGGAGGGCCGCCGCCGGGACGCCGTCCTGCTCGCCGGGGCCCGCTACGACCGCCTGCTGTTCGGCCTGCTCCGCCGGGAGTGGGAGGCCCGCCGGCGCTCCGCACCCGCGGTGCCCGAGGACGCCGGCGCGACCGCCGCCGACACGACCGCCGTCGTCGGGTAGCCGTCCGCGCGCGGGAGCACCGGGCCAAATCCTCTCCGGACCACCGCAGTTCATCACGCCCGGCCGTCCCGCCACCGCCGCGCGGGCCCCCTGGACGGGCCGTGCGGGACGGGCGCAGACTGCTGACGTGATCGATCTGCGTGTCCTCACCCCCGCCGACCCCGACGACTGGCCGCTGTGGCGCGACGCCCGGCTGGCCGCGCTCCGCGACGCCCCGCACGCCTTCAAGGTGCGGCTGTCGGACTGGCCGACGGGTGGTGAGGAGGAGTGGCGGGCCCGGTTCGCACGCCGGGACGCCGTGCACGTCGTCGCCGTGTCGGCGGACGGGCGGCCGATCGGGCTCGCGGGCGGGCTTCCCTCGCCCGGGCGGGACGGGGTGGGCGAGTTGCGCTCGCTCTGGGTCGCCCCGGATGCCCGGGGGCGGCGGACCGGGGACCGGCTGCTGGCCGCCGTGGAGACCTGGGCCCGGCGGACGGGCCGCACCTCGCTGCGGCTCGCCGTGCTCACGGACAACACGCCGGCCGAGGCGCTGTACCGGCGCAACGGGTTCACCGAGGCGGACCGGCCGGACGTGCCGGACGTGCCGGATGCGCCGGACCGGTCGGACGCGCCGGACCGGTCGGCGGAGGGCGGCGCCCCGGGGGCCGAACGGGCCTTCGGGGAGCGGGTGATGGTCAAGCGACTGGCATCCGTCGTACTGGAGCGGTAGCCGGCCGTCGTCCGGGACGACCACCGGTGGTGGCCACCGGTGTACGGGCTCGGCGGCCCGTGGCCGACATCTGAGCGGAAGCGTCCGTTTCGCGGTCGACCAGGGGTAAAGTCAGCGAGCATGGTCGAATCGACAGTTCCGATCCTGCCCTGTCAAACACTGCCGCCGGTGCTCGACTTCTACACCGCGCTCGGCTTCGAAGTGACTGTCCATCAGCGAAACCCGGAGCCCTACGCCGTGGTCCAACGCGGCGGCATCCAGCTCCACTTCCTCGGCATGCAGAAGTACGACCCGGGTGCCGGCTACAGCACCTGCCTGGTCCGCACCGACGACGTGGACGCGCTGCACGCCGCGTTCCAGGAGGGCCTGCGGTCCGCCTACGGGCGGGTGCCCACCCAGGGCCTGCCCCGGCTGGGCGCGGTCGGCGACACTCCGCACGGTGTGCGGGAGTTCCTGCTGACCGATCCCGGCGGCAACTGCCTGCGGATCGGCCAGTCGATCCGTGCCGACCGGCACCACCGGCCGTCCTCCGAGGAGCCGTTCGCGAAGGCGCTGCACCACGCCGCGGTGTTCGCCGACTCGCAGGAGGACCCGGCCGCGGCGGCCCGGGTGCTGGACCGGGCGCTGGAGTCGCCGGACGGGCCGCCCGCCCCGCTCCTGCTGTTCCGCATCCTGGCGCTGCGGGCCGACCTGGCGCACCGCCTGGCGGACGGCGGCAGCGCCGAGGCCTTCACCCGGCGGGCGGAGTCGATCGCCGCGGGGCTCACGGCCGAGGAGCGGGAGTCCGTCCGGGACGAACTCGGGCGCCTGGCCGGTCTCCTGGTCCGGGGCTGACGTCCGACGGACGGCATCCGACGGATGGCGGCCAACAGATGGCAGATGCCACATCTGCGGTCCGTTGGCCGTCATCCGGCACCGGACCGCCGGTCGCCGATCACCGGGCGAGCAGGTCACCGGGCGAGCAGGTCAGGACGCCCAGACCCGGGCGCACAGCACCAGCCGGTAGCCGTCCGGATCGGCGACCGTGACACCGTGTTCGTCCCAGTAGGGGTTGTGCGAGGGAACCCGGGTACCGCCGGCGGCCTCCAGACGCCGCACCAGCGCCTCGTCCACCGGTGCCCCGAGGTACACGACGAAGAGATCGTCGACGGTGGGGGCCGGCTCGACCGGCCGCTCCGGGTCGTGGGTCAGCTCGAAGTGCCAACCGCCGCCGGGCGGGCCGACCATGAGGAGGTCGTGCTCACCGGGGACGCGTTCGGTGGTGCGCCACAGGACGGCCAGGCCGAGGCCGTCGACGTAGAAGCGCTCGGCCGCCGCGAGGTCCCGGGAGGGCCTGGCGACGCGGATGTGGGTGCTGGAGTCGATCACGGCCACCGAGCCTACCGAGGGCGGCGCGAGGCCCCCGTCGACGGACCGTCAGAGCCGCAGCAGGCGCTCCTCGTCCCCCGTCCGGGGACAGGTGACGCAGGCCCCGCCGGGCTCGATCGCGTAGTAGAGGCAGCAGCCGAGGCGGGTCCGGGTGTGGTGGGCGCGACCGTCCTCCCCGCACAGGACGCGGAAGTCCGCGGCGCCGAGGAGCGGGTCGGTGTGCCCGGGGAGCACGGCCGTCGCGGCGGCGACGGCGGCGTCCTCCTCGACGGGGACGGCCGACCCGGCCGACTCGTCGAGCCGCTTGCCCAGGTACCAGATCGCCGAGGCGAGGTCGTCGGTCACCATGCCCCACAGCGCCCGGGTGCCGCGCCGGGTGGGGGCGGCGAACGCGGCCAGCAGCGGTTCGACGTGGGCGACGACGGCGGCGCGCAGTTCGGCCCGGAGCTCGTCCTCGCCCGGGAGGGTGACATGGGCGTGCGGGCGCAGCGCGAAATCACCCGTAGGGGCGTGGAACCACAGGTTCGCGCCATCGATCGACGGGACGCGCCCGCCCAGCCGCCAGGGTCCGGCGATCAGCACGCAGACCGACCAGAGGTAGTGGTGCAGCAGCCGGGAGGCGGCGACGTGCGGGCGCGGCGCGGTGCCGTGCCCGGCGGCGACCGGGGCGATCCGCGCGGCCTCGCCGGCCAGCGCCGCTTCCAGCGCGGCCGGGTCGGTCGCCAGTTCGACCGCGGAGTACCAGCCGAGCGCACGCGCCGGGGCGGGCTCGTCGGTCGTGAGCAGTCGCACCCGGAGGACCGGGCAGAGGTCGAGCAGCAGCCGGTAGTCGGTGTCCAGCGGATTCGCGGGACGTGGCGCGACGGGCACGGCGGCAGGCAGGGGCGGACCCGAGAAGATCACCGGCACTCCCGAGATCGTGTTAGGTGAGCCTCACCTTATAGGCACTCACCGGCCGGTTCGCGCCACCCCGGCCGCTCGCGTCCCGACTCGCCCGGTACGTACCAATCCAGCCACGACTTGACTCACTTAGGCATACCTAACCTAATATCTCGCCCCGTGCTCACCACCGATCCGCCGGCTCCCCCGACCCCGGCCCCGAGAACCCGCTCAGCGGCCCGGCTCCCCCTGGTGCTGGTCGCCGGGCTCGGCCTGCTGGCGCTGTGCGTCGCGCTGAGCCTCGCGCTCGGCTCCCGCACCGTCCCGCTGGGGACCGTGATCGGCGCCCTGACCGGCGGTGAGCACGGCGGCGACGCCGATGTGGTGACGGGACTTCGGGTGCCGCGCACCCTCATCGGCCTCGCGGTCGGGGCCGCGCTCGGCGTCGCCGGGGCGGTCGCCCAGGGCGTCACCCGCAATCCGCTCGCCTCGCCGATCACCCTCGGCATCAACGCCGGCGCGAGCTTCGCCGTGGTCGCCGCGATCTACACCTTCGAACTGACCCGCCCGATCGAGTACGTCTGGTTCGCCTTCGCCGGAGCGGCGGTGGCGGCCGTGGCCGCGTACGCGATGTCGCGCCACGGCGGGGACCTCGACCCGGTCCGGCTCGCACTCGGCGGCACCGTGCTCACGGTGGTGCTCACCTCGTGGACCTCCGCGCTGATGCTGGCCAGTCACCGCACCCTGGACGAGGCGCGGTTCTGGCTGGCCGGGTCGGTCGCCGGACGGCACCTGGACACCCTCGCGCCGGTGCTGCCGTTCCTCGCACTCGGCCTGATCGCCTCCTTCGCCGTCGCGCCCGCGCTCAACGCGCTGGCGCTCGGCGACGAGAGCGCCCAGTCGCTCGGCGTGCCGGTGGCCCGGATCCGGGTGGTCGGCGGCCTGGCCGTCGTCCTGCTCGCCGGGTCCGCCGTGGCCGTCGCCGGACCGGTCGCGTTCATCGGACTGGCCGCCCCGCACCTGGTCCGGCCGTTCCTCGGCAACGACCACCGGCTGCTGCTGCCCGGCTGCCTGATCGCCGGTCCGGTGCTGCTGCTCACCGCCGACGTGCTCGGCCGGATGGTGGCCCGCCCCTCCGAACTGGAGGTCGGCATCGTGACGGCGTTCCTCGGCGCGCCGCTGCTCGCCGTGCTGGCCCGCAAGGTGGCCCGATGAGCGCCCCCACCCTCGACCCGGCCCCCGCCGGGGCCGGCGCCGCCCCGGGCCGTTCCGCCGCCCCGGGCCGTTCCGCCCCGGTTCAGGGCACCTCCGCCGCCCGCCGCCGCGCCCGGACCGCCGCCTGGTCGCTGGTCGCCGCCGCCCTGCTGGTCCTGCTCACCGGGATCGCGCTCGGCACCGGGCAGGTCAGGATGACGGTCTGGGAGGCGCTGAGCGCGCTGGCCGGATCCGGCGACCCCGGGAACGTGCTGGTGGTCCAGGAGTTCCGCGCCCCGCGCGTGGTCTCCGCGCTGATCGCGGGCGCCGGGCTGGCGGTGGCCGGCTCGATGCTCCAGCGCCTGTTCCGCAACCCGCTCGCCTCGCCCGACACCATCGGCGTCACCGGCGGCGCGTCCTTCGGCGCGGTCCTGATGCTCGCCACCGGCGCCTCCCAGGAGCTCATCCCGCTGGCCGCGCTGGGCGGCGGACTGCTGGCCGCGCTGCTGCTCGGCGGCTTCGCCTGGCGCTCCCGGATGGCGGTCACCCGGCTGGTGCTGGTCGGGCTCGCGGTCCAGCAGGGCCTGGCCGCCGCCGTCAATCTGATGATCGTGCGGTTCCCGGCCGAACTGGCCTCGTCCGCGATGCAGTGGACCACCGGCTCCCTCTACGGCCGCACCTGGGACGAGGTCTGGATCGGCGGTTCCGCCGTCGCGCTGACCACCGTCGCCGTGGTGCTCGCCCAGCGCCGGGTGGCCGTCCTCGACCTCGGCGACGACTCGGCCGGCGGGCTCGGGCTCGATCCTCGGCGCGACCGCGTCCTGCTGCTCCTGCTCACCATCGCCCTGGCCTCCCTCGCCGCGGCGCTCACCGGGCCGGTCGCGTTCGTCGCGCTCGCCGTGCCGCACCTGGTCCGGCTGCTCGCCGGACCGCCCACCCTCGGCACGCTCGGCCTCACCGCCCTCACCGGCTCCCTGCTGCTGCTCGCCTCCGACCTCCTCGTGCTCCACGTGATCCCCGTCCACGGCCTGCCGGTGGGTGCCGTCACCGCCACCCTCGGCGCGCCCTGGCTCCTGGTGCTGATGATCCGCCAGGGCCGTCTTCCCCGGAGGACCAGCTGATGACCCTCGACGTGACCACCGGGGCCGGCACCGCCGCGGCCGACGCCGCAGGTACCGCAGGCGCCACCGACGCCGCAAGTGCCACGGGCGCCGGTGCCGACCGGTCGACGAACCGCCTCGCCGCCCACGGCCTCGGCCTGCGCTACGGAAACCGGACCGTCGTGGACGGGCTCGACCTCGAACTGCCCGGCAACGCCGTCACCGCCGTCGTCGGCCCCAACGCCTGCGGCAAGTCCACCCTGCTGCGCGGCCTCGTCCGGCTGCTGGAACCCACCGCCGGCACCGTCACCCTGGACGGCGCCGACATCCACCGGATGCCGGCCCGCTCGCTCGCCAAGCGGATGGGCCTGCTGCCCCAGCAACCCGTCACCCCCGAGGCCGTCACCGTCGAGGCGCTGGTCCGGCTGGGCCGCTTCCCGCACCAGCGCATGCTCACCCCGTGGTCCAAGGCCGACCAGGCCGCGGTCGAGGACGCGCTCACCCGCACCGGCATGGCCGAACTGCGCGACCAGCACGTGGACCGGCTCTCCGGCGGCCAGCGGCAGCGGGCCTGGATCGCGCTCGCGCTGGCCCAGGACACCGACCTGCTGCTGCTCGACGAACCGACCACCTTCCTCGACCTGCGCCACCAGCTCGACGTCCTCGACCTGGTCTCCGACCTGCACACGCAGGCCGGGCGGACGGTCGTCATGGTGCTGCACGACCTCGGCCAGGCGGCCAGGTACGCCGACCACCTGGTGGTCCTCAAGGACGGCCGGCTCGCGGCCGCCGGGGCGCCCTCGGACGTGCTCACCGCCGAACTGGTGGAGAGCGTCTTCCAGGTGGCCTGCCGGGTCGTGCCCGACCCGGAGACCGGCACTCCGCTGATCGTGCCCCGGGCCCGGTCGAGACGGGCCGCCGCCGCTGCCCCGGCCGTCCCCGCCGCACCGGCTGCCCCCGCCGCTCCGGCCACTCCCGGCGCCCCGGAGCGCTGAGGCCCCCTCCCCCGAGCTCCGCTCCCCCCTGCTTCCGGCCGTGCCCGCCCCTCGCGGGTCGTTCCGGCGCCCCGCCCTGCCCCGAACCAGAGACAAGGAACCCCTCGTGAACCGCTCCGTCCGCGCCCGCAGACTGCCCGTCGCCGTCCTCGCCGTCGCCCTCTCCACCACCCTGCTCGCCGCCTGCGGCAGCAACGGCGACAGCAAGGCCGCCGACACCGCCAAGCCGGCCGGCGACGCCTCGGCCGCCGCCGGTGCGGCCGCCGTCTTCCCGCGCAGCGTCACCCACGCGGCCGGCACCGCCGAGATCAAGGCCCAGCCCAAGCGCGTGGTGGTCCTGGACAGCGGCGAGCTGGACGACGTCACCCTGCTCGGCATCACCCCGGTCGGCGCGGTCTCCCCGCACATGAAGACCGAGGGCGGCTTCCCGAACTACCTCAAGGACAAGATCAAGGACGCCAAGGACGTCGGCCCGATGAACGAGCCGAACCTGGAGCTGATCGCCTCCCTGAAGCCGGACCTGATCCTCTCCTCGAAGGTCCGGCACGCCAAGGTCTACGACAAGCTCAACGCGATCGCCCCGACCGTGCTCGCCGAGACCACCGGCTTCCCGTGGAAGGCCAACCTCGCCCTCTACGCGCAGGCCCTCGGCAAGGAGGCGGAGGCCAAGAAGGCCCTCACCGACTACGAGGCCCGCGCCGCCAAGCTCGGCGAGGCGATCAGGGCGAAGAACGGCGGCACCGCGCCGACCGCCTCGGTGGTCCGGTTCGTGGCCGGCCCGACCCGCCTCTACGCCAAGGCCTCGTACAGCGGCGTCGTGCTGAAGGACGTCGGCCTGGCCCGCCCGGCCGCCCAGGACGTGGACCAGAACATCCTGGAGGTCAGCGCCGAGCAGATCAACCAGGCCGACGCCGACCTGGTCTTCGTCACCGTCGCCGACGACCCGTCCAAGACCAAGCAGAGCGAGGTCCAGGACACGCCGGTCTGGAAGGGCCTGAACGCCGTCAAGGACAACAAGGTGTTCAACGTGCCGGACGAGACCTGGATGTCGGGCATCGGTGTCCAGGCCGCCGACGCCATGCTGGTCGACATCGCCAAGGCCGCGGGCGTCGACGCCCCCAAGTAGGCCCCGCGCCCGGACGGACGGGCAGGCGGGCGGGCGGACGGGCGGCGAGGGGTGGCAGGGGGGACGGCCCGAGGCCGCCCCTCGGCCCGCCCCGTCCCACCTGCCCGTCCCGCGCCTCACGCGCCCCACGCACGCCCTCACCCACGCCCGAGCCGGCCCGCGCTCCCTCGCGCCCGCCCCCGCCCGCCCACACGGAGAGGACCCGCCCTGCCATGCGCCTCTACCTGCTCGCCCTCAACCCGACCGACTCGGTGACCGACGGATTCCTGCCGGCCGCCGCCCGCCTCGGCCTCGCCGTCACCGTCCTCACCGACCACGCCGAGGCCCACCGAAGCGCCTACGCCGGAACGGCGTTCGCGCCGGAGGTGACCGAGTGCGACGTCCGGGACTTCCGCGAGGTGATCGGGCTGATCTCCCGCCTCCGCGCCTCCGGCACCACCGACGCGCCGTTCGCCGTCTTCAGCAACAGCGACCACCTGCAGACCCAGACCGCTCTCGCCGCCGAGTACTTCGGCCTCCCGGCCAAGGACTGGAAGGCCACCCTGCGGGCCAAGAACAAGGGCCAGCTCCGCCGCCACCTGGCCGCCGCCGGCCTCGACGCCGTCCGCTCGGTCGAACTCGCGCCGGGGCAGGACCCGTCCGTGCTGCGCGCGGCGGACCTGCCCTTCCCCGTCGTGGTCAAGCCGCGCGAGGGCGTCGCCAGCGAGGACGTCTCACTCGTCGCCGACCTCGAGCAACTGGTCCGGCGCGCCGAGGAGATCCAGGACCGGCGCCCCGACGCCGCCCTCGTCGTCGAGGAGTTCCTGGAGGGGCAGTTGTACACCCTGGAGACCCTGGGCGACGGCCGCCGCCGGCACGTCCTCGGCGGGTTCCGGACCAGACTCTCCCCGCCGCCGGACTTCGTCGAGGAGATGCTGGAGTTCGTCCCCGCGCACCCGTCCGCCGTGGTCGCGCAGGTCCTGGCCCAGCTGGACGCGCTCGGCGTCGGACTCGGCGCCTGCCACACCGAGTTCGTCGTCCAGCCGGACGGCCGGGCCCGGATCATCGAGGTCAACTACCGCGCCATCGGCGACCAGTGCGACCTGATGCTGGCCGAGATCCTCGGCCTCCCGCTGTTCGAGCACATCCTCGCCGCCCACCTCGGCCTCGAACTCCCCGCCGACCTCGGCGAACGCTGCGCCGCCACCCGGCTGCGCGCCCGCAACGAGGTGGTCTGCGCGGACCGGGCCGGGACCCTCACCGCCGCCCCCGGGCCGTACGACGAGGACGCCGACGGGGTCCGGCTCGCCTACCGGCCGCTGCGCCCGGTCGGCGAACGGCACCCGCACTACCGCACCAACCGGGACTACCTGGGCGTGATCTGGGCGGTCGGCCCCGAGCAGGCCGCCGTCGACGCCGCCGTGGCCCGGTTCGTGGCCGCCAACCGCTGGGAGATCACCCCGTGAGCGCCGCCACCACGCCTTCCGCCACCACCGCTGCCGCCACCACCACTGCCGCCGGCCCCGGCACTCCCGCCGGCCTGCTCGCCCTCCGGGTGCTCTCCGCCCTGGTCCGCGAGGACGTGCTCGGACTGCGCACCCGCGGCACGGTCGAGCACCGGGCCGACGGCGCCTGGCTGGTGGCCGCCGAGCACGGCATCGCCGTCCCCGTCGCCGCCGAGGGCTTCCAGAGCGAGTACGGCGCGCGCCTGCCGCTCGTCGAGGTCGACGGCCGCCGGATCGGGGACCTCGACGCCGCCCTGACCGCGCTGGCCGCCCACGCCGACGCCGAGGACCGGCCCGGCTGGGCCGCGTTCGCCGAGGAGTGCCGCCAGACCCTCGCCACCATGGAACTGCACGAGCGGGTGCGCGCCGAGGTGCACACCGCGCTCACCGACCTCTACGGCGCCGACCCGGCCCACTGGACCGGCCCCGCCGCCGCCCTCGGCCACGACACCCTGGCCGCCTTCCTCGACCACCCCGTCTACCCGACCGCCCGCGGCCGCTCCGGCCTCGACGAGCGCGAACTGCGCTCCCACGCACCGGAGTTCCACCCCGCCTTCGAGCTGCGCTGGCTCGCCGTGCCGGCCGGCACGCTCACCCGGCACGGCGACCGCCCGCTGCCGCGCTGGTGGCCCACCCCGAGCTGGCTCGGCCTCGACCTGCCCGGCGGCGACGCCGCCTGGGAGACCCTGCCGGTGCACCCGCTGACCGTCGGCCCGGCCCTGGACGAGGCACTGCGCGCCACCGGCCTGGACGGCCGCGCCGTGCTCGCCGAGCGCCCCTACCTGACCGTCGTCCCGACCCTCTCGATGCGGACGGTCGCGGTCGCCGAGGACCCGCTCCACCACCTGAAGCTGCCGCTCGCCACCGCCACCCTCGGCCGGCTCAACCGCCGCACCATCAAGCCCGGCACACTGGTCGACGGCGCCGCCGGACAGCGGCTGGTCGAGGCCGTGCTGGCGCGCGAACCCCGGTTCGCCGGACGGATCCTGCACGCCGACGAGCAGACCTGGGCACATGCCGGGCACGAGCTGCTGGCGGTGCTGCTGCGCCGCTACCCGGAGGGGCTGGAGCGGTCCGTGACCGTCCCGCTCGCCGCGCTGCTGGCCCCGGCCCCGGCGTCGGCCGGGGTTCCCGCCGCGGACCCGGCCGCGGGAGCCACCGGCGGGCACCTGGTCGTCGACCGGCTCGCCGACCGGTTCCACGACGGCGACCCGGTCGCCCTCTACGACGCCCTGCTGGAACTGCTGCTCGACTGGCAGACCACCCTGTTCGGCCACGGCGTCGCCCTGGAGTCCCACCAGCAGAACACCTCGCTCGTCCTCGACCAGGACGGCGGACTGCGCCTGCTCTACAAGGACGACGACGGCCCGCGGGTCCACACCGGGCGGATGACCGCCTCGCTCGGCGAACTCTCCCCCGCGCGGGAGGACTTCGACGACGCCCGGATCTTCGGCGACGACGACCGGCGGCTCACCGACCTGTTCACCACCATCACCGGCCACCTGTGCGCCGGCTCGCTCGCCTTCGGCCTCGCCGCCCACGGCCGGGCCGGACTCGACGAACTGCTCGCCCTGCTGCGCAAGCGGCTGACCGAGGCCGTCGAACGGACCGGACCGGCCGCCGAACCGCTGCGCGCCGCCCTGCTCGACGCCGAACGGCTCCCGGTCAAGGCGATGGTCACCGCCGGCACCCTGCTCAGCAAGCGGCGCTCGGGCGCCGCCGACATCAACAAGCACTACACCGACGGCCCCAACTACCTGCTGCTGCAACAGCGTTCCGCGCAGGAACCAGGACCGGCGCAGTGACCGTCGACGCGCTGCCCCGGCCGTCCGAACGCGACACCGCCGCACCGGGCGGACTCGGCCGGCGCCAGGTGCACGCCGTCGCCGCCTGCTACTTCGTCGCCTCCTTCGCCGCCCTCGGCCTGCCGCCCTACCTGACCGCGATCCTGCCCGGACTCGGCGACCAGCAGGGCCGCTGGGCGGGCGTGCTGTACATCGTGCCCACCGTGTTCAGCGCCCTCGGCGCCCCGCTGTGGGGGCGGCTCGCCGACCGGTACGGCCGCAAGCGACTCCTGCTGCGCGCCCAACTCGGCCTCGCCGTGTCCTTCCTGCTGGCCGGGGCGGCCGACTCGCTGGCCGCCTTCACCCTCGCGCTGGTGCTCCAGGGCTTCCTCGGCGGCACCTTCGCCGCGACCAACGGCTACCTCGCCGCCGCCCTCGACGGCGCCCGGCTGTCCCGGGCGCTCACCCTGATGCAGGGCAGCGCGCGGGCCGCCCTGGTGGCCGCGCCGATCCTGGTCGGCGCGCTGTCGCCGTGGATCGACCCGCACCGGCAGTACCTGCTGATGGCCGTACTGCCGCTCACCGCGGCGGTGTTCCTCTCCCTGCTGCCGGAACCGGGACGCCCCGGGGCGAGGGCGACGGCCGAGAGCGCGGCCGAGGCCGGAACCGCCTCCGAACCCGACCCCGCCCTCGGCCCGGGCCCCGGCAGCGCGACCGCCGCAGCCGCGCCGACGGACGCGACCGCCGACGAGCCGACCGGCCGCACACCCCTGCGCGTCCTCTACGGCCTGGAGTTCGCCTTCGTCTTCGCCACCATCATCTCCTTCCCCTATCTGATATCCCTGGCCGAGGAACGCCTCCCCGGGGTCTCCGGCACCACCACCGGCGTGCTGTTCGCCCTGCCCCACCTCTGCTACCTGGCGTTCGCGGCCCGCACCCACACCGCCTTCCTGCACCGCCCGCACACCGGCATCGCCCTCGGCTTCGGCTTCGTCGCGCTCGGCCTCGCCGGGCACGCCGTGGCAGACTCGCTGCCGGCCTTCGTCGCCGTCCGACTGCTGCTCGGCGCCGGACTCACCCTCGGCCTGGTCTGCCTCTCGGTGCTCGCCGCCGAGGCCTGCCGCGGCCGGGCACCCGGGCGACTGTTCGGCTCGCTCGAATTCGTCTCCAAGGGCGGCGCCGTGGCCGCCGGCGCCGTCGCGGCGCTGGTCAACGGCCGGTTCGGCGCCACCTCCCCCGTGCTGGTCGGCACCGCCGCCGCACTCCTGGCCGCCGTCGCGGCCACCGCACTCTCCTCCCACTCCCGCCAGCGTTGGAGTCGCACATGACGCACCGACTGCCCACCGCCGACCATGCCGTGGTCCACACCCTGCTCAACTGCCTGCTGCGCGAAGTGTCGGCCCCCGAACACCAGACCGCCGTCACCGGCGGCCGCCTGCTGATCCGCCTCCCCCGGCGCGGCACCCTGCTCCGGGTGGCCCTGCGCCGCACCTCGCTGATCGGCGCACACCGCTTCACCGGACCGGTGGAGGAGGAACACCCCGGCGGCTGGCGCGCACTGGACTGGCACGAACTCGCCCGCCAGGTCCAGGGCGAACTGGAACTGCGCACCGGCACCGTCAACGAGGAGTTCCTCGGCCAGCTCGCCTCCAGCCACACGGCGGTCGCCACCGCCCTGGCCGGCCGCCCCGGCCCCGGGCCCAACCGCTACCTGGAGTCCGAGCAGGCCCTGCTGTTCGGCCACCGGTTCCACCCCGCGCCCAAGTCCCGCTCCGCCGAACGCGGCGACTGGCGCGACTACGCCCCCGAGGCCCGCGCCGAATTCCCGCTGCGCCACCTCGCCGTCCGGCAGGAACTGATCTCCGAGGCCTCCGCCGACCCGGCCGCGACCGCCCTGCTCGACAGCCTCGCCGCCGTCCCGGACGGCTACCGGCTGCTGCCCGCCCACCCCTGGCAGTACGAACTCCTCGGCGACCACCCGCTGTTGCGCGGAGCCCTGGAAAGCGGCGACATCGTCGACCTCGGCCCCGGCGGCACCCCGTTCGCGGCCACCGCCTCGGTCCGGACCCTGTACGGCGCGGGCGCGTTCCTCAAGTTCAGCCTCAATGTGCGGATCACCAACTGCCTGCGCAAGAACGCCGCCTACGAGCTGACCGGCGCGGTCACCCTCACCCGCCTGCTGGCCCCGGTGCTGGCCGACCTCGCCGAACGCTTCCCGGACGCCGCCGTGCTGCGCGAGCCGGCCTTCCGCACCCTCGCCCTGCCCGGCGCCGACGGACGGCCCGACCGGGCGCTGTACGAGGGCTTCGGACTCATCGTCCGCGAGGGCCTCGGAGGCTCACTGCGCCCCGGCGTCACCCCGCTGCTGGCCGCCGCCGTCGCCGACGAGTACCCGACCAGTTCGGCGCACATCTCCCGGCTGCTGTCCGACCCGGCCGACCCGGCCCGCGCGCTCGACTGGTGGACGGCCTACCTGCGGCTGCTGCTCCCGCCGGTGCTGGCCGCCTTCTTCGACCACGGCGTGGTGCTGGAACCGCACCTGCAGAACGTCCTGATCGGCGTGGACGCGTCCGGCCGCCCGGCCCAGGTGCTCTTCCGCGACCTGGAGGGGACGAAGCTCGTCCCCGAGCGGCACGCCGAACTGCTCGCCGCGCTGCCGCCCGAGGTGGCCGGGCCGATGGCCTACGACGCCGAGCGGGGCTGGGACCGGGTGGTCTACTGCCTGCTGGTCAACCACGTGGCCGAACTGCTCGCCGCCGTCGCCGACCTGCACCCGGCGTCGGAGGGCGCGCTCTGGGAGGCGGTCCGCCGCGTCCTGGAGGAGTACGCGGCGGAGCACGGCTGCCCGCCCCGGCTGCGCGCACTGCTGGCCGGCGTGCCGCTGCCCGCCAAGGCCAATCTGCTCACCCGCTGGGAGCGCAAGGCCGACCGCGCGGCCGGGTACGTCCGGATGGCCTCGCCGCTGGCCCGCTCCGTGCTGGCCGAGGCCGCCCACACCGGCGCCGCGTCCGCGACACCCGCCCCACCCGCGCCGCCCGCCCCACCTGCCGCCCGGATCCCGCAGCCCGTCCAGGCCCCGCCCGTCGCCGCCGGGAGGACCCGATGACCGCCACCACCGCCGCCACCACCACCGCCACCGAGGCCGTCCGCCGCCGGGTTGCCGAGCTGGAGCCGGACCAACTCCCGGCCTACGTCTACGACCTGGCGGCCCTGCGGACGCACGCCGCCGCCGTCCGGGCCGCCCTGCCGGAGCGGGTCGAGCTGTACTACGCGGCCAAGGCCAACCCCGAGGCCCCGGTACTGGCCGCGCTGAGCGGGGCCGTGGACGGCTACGAGGTCTCCAGCGGCGGCGAGTTGGCGCATGTCCGGGCGGCCGTCCCGGACGCCCCGCTGGCCTTCGGCGGGCCCGGCAAGACACCCGCCGAGATCGCCGCCGCCGTGGACGCCGGCGTGCACCGCTGGCACGTCGAGAGCGAGCAGGAGCTGTACCGGCTCGCCGCCGTGCTGGCCGACCGGCCGGACGCGGCCGTGGACGTGCTGCTGCGGGTGAACCTGCCGGTCGGGTCGGGCGCGCTGGACTCCGTCGCGCTGGCGATGGGCGGGCGTCCGACCCCGTTCGGGCTGGACCCGGACCGCGCCGAGGCGGCGGTCCGGCTGCTCACCGAACCGGTCGGTCCGCTGGCCCCGGTCCGGCGGCGGCTGCGGCTGCGCGGTGTGCACGCCCATCTGGCGAGCGGGCTGGCGGCCTCCGAGCAGCTGGCCCTGGCGGAACAGATCGTCGGCTGGTCCACCCGTCTGGCCGAGCGGCACGCCTTCGCGCTGGACGAGGTCAACGTGGGCGGCGGCATGGCCGTCGACTACGCCGACCCGGAGGCCCGGTTCGACTGGGCCGCGTTCGGCGAGGGCCTCGGCAAGCTGCTGGACCGCCACCCCGGCCTGCTCCTGCGGATCGAGCCGGGCCGGGCACTCACCGCGTACTGCGGCTGGTACGCGACCGAGGTGCTGGACGTGAAGCGCAGCCACGGGGAGGACTTCGCGGTCGTCCGCGGCGGCACCCACCACCTGCGGACCCCGGCCACCCGGGGCCACAGCCAGCCGTTCGGCACCCTGCCGGTCGAGGACTGGCCCCATCCGTGGGAGCGTCCCGCCGTGACCACCGGCCGGGCCACCCTGGCCGGACAGCTCTGCACCCCGAAGGACGTGCTCGCCCACGCCGCCCCGGCCGCCGCCCGCCTCCGCGCGGGCGACCGGGTGCTCTTCGACCTGGCCGGGGCGTACGCCTGGAACATCTCGCACCACGAGTTCCTGATGCACCCCCGCCCGGGCTTCCACCACCTGGACGGCCCGACGGAGGACAGCTGAGGCGGCACCCCTGCCGGCCGACGGATTCCAGAGGTCCGACCACGGATTCCGGGATCCGTCGGCCGCCGGTCGTGCCAATGACCCACCCTCCCCGCACTGACGTGCGAAGGTGGTAGCGACGAAGGGAGCGGGCACGTGCTGATGGAGAAGGTGGCGGAGATCATCGCCGAGGCCTCGGCCGAGGTGGTGGAACCCCGGTTCCGGGCGCTGGCCTCCGGCGAGGTGATGGAGAAGGCCCCCGGTGAGGTGGTCACCGTCGCGGACCGCGAGGCCGAGCTGATCATCGCCCGAAGGCTGCGCGAGCTGCTGCCCGTCCCGGTGGTCGGCGAGGAGGCGGTGTCCGCCGACCCGGCGCTCGCCCGGGCCCTGCAGGCCGAACCCGCCGTCTGGCTGGTCGACCCCGTCGACGGCACCGCCAACTTCGTCGCCGGCCGCCCCGACTACGCGGTGATGGTCTCCCTGGTGCGCGACGGCCGGACCGTCGCCGCCTGGATCCGGCATCCGGCCACCGCCACCACCTACACCGCCGAACTCGGCTCCGGCGCCTGGCGCGACGGCCACCGGCTGACCCGCGCGCCCGCCGGCACCGATCCGGCCGCCTGGCGCGGCTCGGTGAAGAGCCGGTTCCTGGACCCGACCCGCCGCCGACTGATCGAGGCCAACGCCGCCGAGGCCTTCGGCGGACTCACTTCCGGCCGCCACGCCGCCGGCGTCGAGTACCCCGACGTCGCCGAGGGCGCCACCGACTTCATCCTCTACTGGCGCACCCTCCCCTGGGACCACGCCCCCGGCTCCCTCCTGGTGACCGAGTCCGGCGGCCGCGCCGCCCGCATCGACGGCTCCCCCTACCGCCCCGAGGCCCCGGGCGGCGAGGACGGCCTGCTGGTCGCGGCCGACCCCGCCACCTGGGAGCGGTGCCGCGAGATCCTGTTCGCGCCGTAGGCCGCGCCCCGGGCGTCGGGCGGAAAACCGGGCGCGCAGTCGGCGGCCGGGCTCGTAGACTCCGCGATCATGACCTCATGGCGACGGACCGCCCTGTCCCTCGGCGCGCTGCTGCTGGCGACCGCCTGCACCGCCGCACCGGACCACGACAGCGCGGCAACGGCCCCGTCCGCGCCGGCCGAGGAGCCGGCGGAGTCGCCGAGCCCGCCGCTCGTGGTGCGGTCGCTGACCTCGGCGGAGGTGCAGTACGGCTGGTGGAACTGGGCTGCGGGCAGCACCGCGGAGCGCAGCCCGGTGCTCGACCGGAGCGGCCGGTGGTGCGCCGAGGGCCAGCACGAGAACATCTGGTACCTGGCCGGGACGACCGGCGGGGGCGCGGTCGAGCGGACGTGCACCGTGCCCCTCGGCCTGCCGGTGCTGTTCCCGCTGGTGACGAGGTTCGGCGAGGCCTCCGACTGCGAGACCTTCATGGACACCGCCGAGGGCTCCGCCACGCTGGACGGCGCCCCGCTCGCCGCCGAGCCGCTCGGCGCGACGCGGATCAAGCTGCGCAGAGCCCCCGGCAGCCCCTTCGGGGACTCCGCCGCCCACATCGAGAACACCTGGTCCTGCGGCCTCTGGGTACGGATGGACCCACCGGCGCCCGGCCTCCACGAGCTGACGGTCTGGGGCCAGGCCAGTGAACCGGGGATCACGGTGGCGGTGGACTACCACCTGCGGGTGGCCGCGCCCGTCCCCACCGGGGCCGTCTGACCGGCCGCCCGGTCCGGCCTCCGCCCTACCGGCCGACCCAGCGCCAGGTCCGGCGGCCGGCGCGGACGACCTCGGCGAGCAGGGCGGCCACCTCGGCCGGGGTGGTGTGCGGGTTGAGCAGGGTCAGTTTGAGCCGGACCCGGCCGGGGCCCTCGCCCGGCAGTTCGGTCCGGCCGACCACGGCCCGTCCGCCGCGCAGCAGTTCGCGCCGCAGTTCGGCGTTGACCCGGTCGAGGGCCGCCGGGTCGACCTCGCTCCGCACGGCGTCCGGGCCGGCCGGGCGGTAGCGGAACAGCAGGGCGGTCAGCACGGGTTCGGTGTGCAGTTCCAGCTCCGGTTCGGCCCGGACGGCGTCGGCGGCGGACCGCGCGAGGTCGTGGCAGGCGTCGACGAGCCGGCCGAGCCCGGCGCGGCCGAGGGTGCGCAGGGTGACGGCGAGCTTGAAGGCGTCGGCGCGCCGGGTGGTGCGCAGCGAGAGGCCCAACAGGCTGGGGTAGCCGGCCTGTTCGTCGTCGGCCGGGTTGAGGTAGACGGCCCGGCGGGCGAGCGAGACGTAGTTCTCGGCGTGGCGCACCAGGAAGACACCGGCGGCAGCGGGCTGCCAGCCGAGCTTGTGCCAGTCCAGCGAGACGGAGTCGGCGCGTTCGATGCCGTCGAGCAGGGGGGCGAGCCGGTCGGAGAGCAGGGCGCCGCCGCCGTACGCGGCGTCGACGTGCAGCCAGGCGTCGTAGCGGGCGGCGAGTTCGGCGGCGGCGGGCAGCGGGTCGACGGCGCCGGTGTCGGTGGTACCGGCGGTGGCGACCACCGCGACGGGGGTGTGCCCGGCCCAACTCGCTTCGGCCAGGGCGCGTTCGAGCGCCACCGGGTCCATCCTCAGGTCGCGGTCGACGTCGATCGGGACGACGGCGCGTTCGCCGAGGCCGAGCAGGGCGGCCGCCCGTTGGACCGAGAAGTGCGCGGCCCGGGAGGCGAAGATCCGGGGCCGGGCGCCGGCGGGCAGGCCGAGGAGCCCGTCGAGTTCGACGATGCCGTCGAGCTTCTGGTCGCGGGCGAGCATGAGGCCCATGAGGTTGGACTCGGTACCGCCGGAGGTGACGACGCCGGCGGCGCGGGCGGGGTCGTAGCCGACCAGGGCGGCGAGTTCGGCGAGCAGCGCGGTCTCCAGCGCCGTCGCCGCGGGGGCCTGGTCCCAGGAGTCCTGGGAGGGGTTGAGGGCGCTGACGGCGAGGTCGGCGGCGGCGGCCACGGCGAGCGGCGGGCAGTGCAGGTGGGCGGCGCAGAACGGGTCGGCGGGGTCGGCGGCGCCGTGGGCGAGCAGTTCGGTGAGGCGGGCGAGGGCGTCGGGGCCATCGGCGGCGGCGAGGGCCCGGTCGACCAGGGCGGCGAGGTCGCCGGGGTGACCGGGCGGCAGCGGGCCGCCGCGTCGGGTGGCGCCGGTCTCCAGCGCGTCGAGGACGGTGGCGAGCAGCGGTCCGAGGGCGGCGGGTCCGCCGACGCCGCCGGACAGGGCGTCGAGGGGCGCGTCGACGCCCTCTCCGGCCCCGCCCCCCGCTCCCGCTCCCGCTCCTGCTCCTGCTCCTGCTCCTGCTCCCGGGCCGCCGCTCACGCGGACGCCGCCGCGATGGCGTCGGCGAGCCGGTCCAGCACCGCGGCCGTCTGCTCGTCGGTGATGGTGAGCGGGGGCAGCAGCCGCAGGACGGCGTCGTGCCGCCCGCCGAGTTCGACGATCAGTCCGCGGGCCAGGCAGGCCTCGCGGACCCGGACGGCGAGTTCGGGCGCGGCCGGCCGGGCCCCGCAGGCGTCCGGCTCCGCGGCCGGGTCGACGAGCTCGACGCCGATCATCAGCCCGCGTCCGCGCACGTCGCCGATCGCGGGGAGTTCCCCGGCCAGCGCGCGCAGCCGTGCGACCATCCGGTCGCCGACCGCCGCCGCCCGTTCGGCCAGCCCGTTGGCGGCGACGTAGCGCAGTGTGGCGGCTCCGGCCGCCATGGCCAGCGTGTTGCCGCGGAAGGTGCCGGTGTGGGCGCCGGGCCGCCAGCCGTCGTACTCCTCCCGGTAGACGACGACGGCGAGCGGGAGGCTGCCGCCGATCGCCTTGGAGAGCACCATCGCGTCGGGCACGATCCCGCTGTGCTCGACCGCCCACATCGCCCCGGTGCGGCCCACGCCGGTCTGCACCTCGTCGACGATCAGCGGGATGCGGCGCTCGGTGGTGATCCGGCGCATGGCGCGCAGCCAGTCGTCCGGCGCGGGGACGACGCCGCCCTCGCCCTGGACGGCCTCCAGGACCATCGCGGCGGGCGGGACGACACCGCCGGCCGGATCGTCGAGCAACCGTTCGACGTAGGTGGCGGAGAGTTCGGCCCCCGCCTCCCCGCCGACCCCGAACGGGCAGCGGTAGCCGTAGGGGTAGGGCAGCCGGACGACCTCGCCGCCGCCGGGCAGCGGCTCCTTGACGGCGACGTTGCCGGTGAGCGCGAGGGATCCGGCGGTCATCCCGTGGTAGGCGCCGGTGAAGGCGAGGGCGCCGGACCGGCCGGTCGCGGTCTGCATCAGCTTGAGCGCGGCCTCGACGGCGTCGGTCCCGGCGGGCCCGCAGAAGTGCACGCGCGCCCCGTCGGCGAAGGCGGGCGGCAGGCTCTCGAACAGGGCGGTGGTGAAGTCGTCCTTCTCGGCGGTGGCGAGGTCGAGCAGGTGGAGCGGGGCGCCGCTGTCGAGGGTGCGGCGGATCGCCGCCAGGACCACGGGGTGGTTGTGGCCGAGCGCGAGGGTGCCGGCGCCGGAGAGGCAGTCGAGGTAGCGGCGGCCGTCGGCCCCTTCGACGGTCATGCCGCTGGCGCGCACGGGGACGATCGGGAAGGAGCGCGCGTAGGTGCGGGCGGCGGACTCGCGCAGACGCTGGCGGCGCAGGACGGCACTCGGCGAGGGCCCGGTCCCGGCGGTGGACTCGGGCGCCGGGCCCGGCGCGGGAACGGCGGCGGCGCGGGGGACGGTCGGACCGGTGGCGGGCTCAGCGGCGAGCGTCAAGGCGGACTCCCAGAAAATTAGGTGAGCCTTACCTTACTTGTCTGACCTGCCCCGATCCGTCCGGGGGCACCTGAACCACCCTTGCGAGTGACAACCCGTCCACTTCCCCAACGAGCGGCCCGCCCGGAGGTCACGGCCGACCGGGGACCTCCGGTCCGTCGGGGCCGCCCGTCCAGCGGTAGCAGAGCTCCGGGCGGCCGACCGTGCCGTAGCGGGGCTCCCGGACGGCGAGGCCGGTGTCCACCAGGTGCTCCAGGTAGCGGCGGGCGGTGATCCGCGAGACACCGGCCGCCGCACCTGCGGCGGCCGCCGACAGGCCGGTGCGCTCCGCGCGCAGCACCCCGGCCACGGTGTCCAGCGTCGGAGCGCTCAGTCCCTTCGGCAGGGCGGTGCGTTCGGGCATCCGCAGCAGCGCGAGCGCCTGGTCGACCTCGTCCTGCCCGGTGGCCGCCCCGGTCCGCCCGAGGGTGTCCCGGTAGCGGGCGTAGCGCTCCAGGCGGTCGTGCAGCGCGGCGGCGGCGAACGGTTTCAGCAGGTACTGGACCACGCCGGCGGACACCGCCCGGCGGACCATCGCGAGGTCGCGGGCGGAGGTGACCGCGATGACGTCGGTGGCGTGCCCGGCCGCGCGCAGGGTGCCGCAGAGCTGGAGGCCGTGCCCGTCGGGGAGGTAGAGGTCGAGCAGCAGCAGGTCGACGGGGTGCCCGGCGGACCGGGCCCGTTCCAGGAAGCGCAGCGCCTCCGCGCAGCCGTGCACGGTGCCGACGGCCCGGAATCCCGGCTCGCGCCCCACGTAGAGGGTGTGGGCGGCGGCGGCCACCGGGTCGTCCTCGACCACCAGGACGGAGATCTCGGACCGTTCGGCGTCGGCGGCCGGGCCGCCGCCTCGGCTCACGGGGCCACCGCCACGCGCCGGTGGTCCCCCGCACCCTCGGACGCCGGGCGGTCGAGCGGCAGCCGGACGGTGAGCACCGCGCCGCGCTCCCGGCCGACCTCGACGGTGCCGCCGTTGCGCCGGGCGGCCTGGGCGACCAGGGCGAGCCCGAGTCCGCGCCCGTGGCCGCTGCCGTCGCCGCCCGCACGGCCGTCCTGCTTGGTGCTCCACCCGCGCCGGAACACGTCGGCCACCGCGCCCGGGTCGATCCCGTCCCCGGTGTCGGCGACCCGCAGCAGCAGGTGGTCCCCGTCGATCCGGGCGGTGACGGCGACCTCCGGAGGCCCGGGGTGCACGGCCGCGCCGGTGATCGCGGCGTCCACGGCGTTGTCGATCAGATTGCCGAGGACGGTGATGAGATCGCGGGCGGTCAGTCGCGACGGCAGCACCCCGTCGTCGATCGAACTGTCCGGCGTGAGCGTCAACTCCACACCCCGCTCGGCGGCCTGGGCGGCCTTGCCCAGCAGCAGGGCGGCCAGCACCGGTTCGCCGACGGCCGCCACCACCCGGTCGGTGAGCCGCTGGGCGAGGGCGAGTTCGGCGGTGGCGAACTCCACCGCCTCCCGGTGACGGCCGAGTTCGATCAGCGAGACGACGGCGTGCAGCCGGTTGGCGGCCTCGTGCGCCTGCGCGCCGAGCGCCTCGGTGAAGCCGCGCACGGAGTCCAGCTCGCCGCTCAGCGCCTGGAGTTCGGTGTGGTCGCGGAGGGTGAGGACGCGGCCGAGCCCGGTGCCGATGGTGGAGGTGTTGAGCACCACCACCCGCTCGGCGGTCAGATGGACCTCGTCGCGGACCGGCGCGTCCCCGGAGACGGCCGCCAGCAGCGCGTCCGGCAGTCCCAGCCCGTCCACCGGGCGGCCCTCCACCACCCCCTCCAGGCCCAGGAGTTCGCGCGCCGCGTCGTTGCAGAGCACCACCCGGTGGTCCCGGTCGAGCAGCACCAGCCCCTCCCGGACGGCGTGCAGGGTGGCCTGGTGGTACTCGTAGAGGTGGCTGAGCTCGGCCGGCCCCATGCCGTGGGTGTGCCGCCGCAGCCGGGAGTTGGCGAGGTAGGTGCCGATCCCGCCGACGGCGAGCGCGGCCCCCGCGACCCCCACCAGCGCGAGCAGCGGACCGCGCAGCCGGGCCGAGATGGACTGCACCGTGATGCCCGCGCTGACCAGCGCCACCACCCGGTGCCGCTCGTCCAGCACCGGGGTGACCACCCGCACGGACGGGCCGAGCGTGCCGGTGTAGGTCTCGCTGCGGGTCTCCCCGGCGAGCGCCCGGTCGATGTGCCCGAGGAAGGGCCGCCCGATCTGCTCGGGCAGCGGATGGGTCCAACGGACGCCGGCGGTGTCCATCACGGTGACGAAGGAGACCCCGGTGTCGACCCTCACCCGCTCGGCGTAGGGCTGGAGCACGGCCGTCGGATCGGGCGCGCCGGCGGCGTCGAGGACGGTCGGCGAGTCGGCGACGGCGCGGGCGACGGCGGTGACCTGGCGGCGGGCCGCGTCGTCGGCGCGCCCGGCGGTGAACAGGTACGCGAGCACCGCCCCGCCCGCGACCACCGCGGCGACGATCACCACTTGGACGAGGAAGAGCTGTCCGGCCAGGCTGCGCACCAGCCGGCGCGGCGGGAGAGGGGTACGCGCGGACATGCCTGTCAGTGTGCACCACGGCCCCGGCGGCGCGGACCCCGCTGCGAGGAGGAGGGCGACGTGAACTCTATGAACGCAAACGTGACCCGCGTCACGCCCGGACGCCATAGTCGGAGCGGCCCACCACCCGGGGCCCCCGGACCGCACGCCGGCGCACCCCCATGAGCGCATCCCCACGGCGCACGCGCCACCGGGCACAGCAGGGCGAAGGAGCCACAGATGTCGATCACCGGAGCAGCGGCGGGCGCCGGCACCAGACCGAAGGACCGCACCCACTTCCTCTACCTCGCCGTGATCGCGGCGGTCGTCGCGGGCGTCGTGGTGGGCCTGGCCGCGCCGGACTTCGCGGTCGAGCTGAAGCCCGTCGGCACCGGCTTCGTCAACCTCATCAAGATGATGATCAGCCCGGTCATCTTCTGCACCATCGTGCTCGGCATCGGCTCCGTCACCAAGGCCGCCAAGGTCGGCAAGGTCGGCGGCCTGGCACTCGGCTACTTCCTCGCCATGTCGACCGTCGCCCTCGGCATCGGCCTGCTGGTCGGCAACCTGCTGGAGCCCGGCGGCGGCCTCCACCTGACCTCCGCGCTCGCCAAGTCCGGCCACGCCCAGGCCGCCGCCGGCGGCGCGCAGTCCACCGCCGACTTCCTGCTCGGGATGATCCCGACCACCATGCTCTCCGCCCTCACCGAGGGCAAGGTGCTGCAGACCCTGCTGATCGCCCTGCTGGCCGGCTTCGCCCTCCAGGCGATGGGCCCGGCCGGCGCACCCGTACTGCGCGGCATCGAGCACGTGCAGCGGCTGGTCTTCCGGGTCATGGCGATGATCATGTGGGTGGCGCCGATCGGCGCCTTCGGGGCGATGGCCGCGGTGGTCGGCGCCACCGGTACGGCCGCGCTGAAGAGCCTCGCCGTCATCATGATCGGCTTCTACCTGACCTGCGCCCTGTTCGTGGTCGTGGTGCTCGGCACCCTGCTGCGCCTGGTCGCCGGCGTCAACATCTTCACCCTGCTGCGCTACCTGGGCCGCGAGTTCCTGCTGATCCTCTCCACCTCCTCCTCGGAGAGCGCCCTCCCCCGGCTGATCGCCAAGATGGAGCACCTGGGCGTCAGCCGCCCGGTGGTCGGCATCACCGTCCCGACCGGCTACAGCTTCAACCTGGACGGCACCGCGATCTACCTGACCATGGCCTCGATCTTCATCTCGGAGGCGATGGACAAGCCGATGTCGGTGGGCGAGCAGCTGTCGCTGCTGGTCTTCATGGTGATCGCCAGCAAGGGCGCGGCCGGCGTCACCGGCGCCGGACTCGCCACCCTCGCGGGCGGGCTCCAGTCGCACAAGCCGGCCCTGGTGGACGGCGTCGGGCTGATCGTCGGCATCGACCGGTTCATGTCCGAGGCCCGGGCGCTCACCAACTTCGCCGGGAACGCCGTCGCCACCGTGCTGATCGGGCAGTGGACCGGGGAGCTCGACCGCGAGCGGGCCCGGCAGGTGCTGGCGGGCGAGGTGCCGTTCGACGAGCGGACGCTGCTGGACGCCGACGCGCACGGCGGCGCGGGCGCCCCGGCGGCGGAGGGCGCCGTCCCGGCCGGGTCGGTCCCGGCCGCACCGGTCCCGGCCGCTGCAGTCCCGGCCGCTGTCCCGACCACCGCCGCCGCCACGACGGCGGCGGCGACCACGACGGCCGCCTGAGCCGCGGCCCGTCCCTCACACTCCCCTGGTCCGGCGCCCCGCCCAACCCCCCGGAAAAGGCGCCGGACCAGGGGTCCCCCATGTCCGGGGGCCGAGCCGGTGCTCGGGCAGGGCCCGAACCCGCGTCTCGCGGGACGACCGGCCCGCTCAGACCTCCTCGGAGCCGCTGACCGCCCAGCTCAGCCCGGTCGCCGGATCCTCCAGCGCGAGGTGCAGGTGCCGCAGCCGGTCGGCCGGATCGTCCCAGGTGAAGCAGCGCATCCGCGCGACCAGGGCGCGGACCTCCGCCCGGTCCGCCGACTCCGGCCGCTGCGCGCCGGTCATCGCCGTCAGCGCCCGCCACAGCGCCAGCCGCCCGTGCGCCGCGCCGTGCGCGCGGTCCGCGATGCCCGCCTGCACCAGCGCCGGCCAGGCGAGGGCGAACGGCAGGTAGCCGCCGGTGACCAGCGGTCCCGGCGCGAGCTGGGCGGCGGCCCCCGCCGCCGGTCCGCGCACGCAGACCGTCCGCGCCCAGCCGGCCAGCTCCGCCAGCGCCCGGGTGGCCGGCTGCCCCGGCAGCCGGGTGCCGGGTTCGGGCAGCTCCACCCGGGCCAGCCCCTCCCGGCTGGCGGGCAGCGTCAGCAAGGCGCTGCGCGAACCGCCCTGGCGCAGGTACTCCCGGACCGGCATGCCCTCGGCCCGTCCCACCGACTCCCAGGGCTCCAGCAGCAGCGGCACGCCCTCGGGGTCCGGTTCGGCGCCCCGGGAGAGGTCCTCCCCCAGCAGCACCCGGGTCTGCGCGACCAGCCGCCGCACCGGGGGCGGACCGAGCAGCGGGGCGAGCCGGCGCCAGGTGTGCCGGGTCGCCAGCACCTCCCAGAGCGGCCCGGCGTCGTGGTCGGCCACCCCCGCGGCCGTGCCGGGGCCGCCGTCCGCGTCGAACAGCCGTGCGGCCACCTCCGGCGGTGCGGCGTACGCGATCAGGTGGCCGAGCGCGGCGGTGGCGATGCCGGCCCGGCCCTGCGCCGCTTCGGCCGCGACCGTCCCGCGACGGTCCGCCGGATCCCTGCCCGCCAGGTCGCCGTCCGCCGGGCGACCGTCCGCCAGGTCGAGCGCGACGGCGGCGGCCCGGGCCTGGCGATAGGCGCCCAGCAGTTCGATCCAACGGCCCTCGTCCACCAGGGACCGGAGCCGATGCTCCTCGTACGTGATCACGATTTGCAGCGTACGGGGCGAGGCCGGAGCAGAGCTGACTTGCCGTCAGACCGGTGCGTCGGACCCCGCGCGCGCCCCCGGCACATGCCCGGGCGCGGGGCCGGACGGGGGAACGGGCGGAGAGCCCGAGGGGGGACCGGGCGGGGGACCGGGCACGCGGCAGGGTCGGGAATCGGCCCGACGCCCGGGCGAGCGGTCGGCGGGCGGACGCCGGGCCCCGGCGTCCGCCTCGGACCCCCTGCCGGCGGGCGACTCGCGCTCCCGTTCGAGGACGTTCCGCAGCCGGTCCAGCGCCCGGCGCCGGGTGACCGCCAGGGTGGAGCGGTGCACGCCGAGGAGTTCGGCGGCCTCCTCCAGGCTGTAGCCGTCGAGGTCGACCAGCAGCACCACCCGCGCCTGCTTCACCGTCAGACAGCGCAGCAGCCGCACCACCTCCCAGTGCGCCTGCAACTCGGCCACCCCGCCGCCCGACGGACCGTCGTACCCGCTGACCCACCCGCCGACCGCCGCGGGACCGCCGACCGGGCCGACGTCCTCCAGCGCCTCGGACGGGAGCAGCCGGCGACGGTCGCGGCGCCACTCGTCGCGCACGACGTTCGCCATGGCGGTGAACGCGTAGGCGTAGGGCCGGGGATGGCCGAGGAAGCGGGCGGGATTCCGGGCGATCCGCAGATACACCTCGTGGACGACATCGCCCGCGCCGAACGGGTCGCCGAGCATGCGAACAGCGGCGCGCTGGAGCCTGGGCAGCAATTCCGTGAACACCCGGTCGAATTCGGCGGATTCGGCGGACGGGCGCGGATCCGGATCCGGGTCCCGGCCCGCCCCGCCTCGACAACCGGCCGTGATTCCCATCCCGCCCCCTCGGAAATCGGCACCCCGAAATCGGCACCCCGAAGACCCGGTCGATGGACATCGGGCCCCTGGCGGCACGGCCTTGTGACGCACATCACATCATAGTTCGTCGTCCCACCGTTCCGCAGCCGTTCGCATGAGGGGTGGGAGGCGGGCTCGGGGTGACGCCGAGGCACTTTGCAAAGTCCTGGCGCACTTTGCAAAGTGCGCCAGGACTTTGCAAAGTGTCGCGAGCCACCTCCGGCCCTCCCGGAGGCGATGCGCCAACAGCTATTGGGCGCACGAGTGTTCGGAGTCCCACCGGCCAGGGCCACCGCGCTCCGGGGGCCGCTCCCCGGGGCGGCCCCCGGAGTCGGGCAGGTGGGCCCCGGGCGCCGTCCGCCCGGGCGGGTCGGCCTTGACCCTGACGGGCGCCCCCGGGCCGGGCGGACTCCGCGCGGAGGCCGGGGTGGTGGAGCGACGGTGCTTCTTGTGCCGTCCGTGCGTGCGCTTCCGACCCGGGGTGCCTGGGACGCTATCGGCGCGGCCCCCCGGCGGCGGCGAGGATCCGCGAATCCGCCCGCGACACCGGCGCCTTGTGTTCGAATGTCCCCGTCGTGTGCCGCCACCGGTCCGGCTGCCCCGACGGCGGAGCGTCCGATCCCCGGTACTCCGCGTCCAACTCCCCCGCGCAGCCGGCCGCCTGCCGCCGACCTCCCGCCCTCAGCCGCGCGGCGTCAGCCGGACCCGCATCGGGCTCCGCACCTGGAGCGTGATGCCCTGGCCCAGCCGGACACCGCGGTCCACCGCCTCGAACTCGAAGTCCCGCAGCAGCGCGCCCAGCGCCAGCACCGACTCCAGCATGGAGAAGTGCTGCCCTATGCAGGCCCTCGGCCCGCCCCCGAACGGGTACCAGGCGTACCGGTGGCGCTCCTTCTCCCGCTCGGGGAGGAAGCGGTCCGGGTCGAAGCGGTCCGGCTGGTCCCAGTGGTCCGGGTGCCGATGGGTGACCCACGGCGCGAGGATGACCTGGGCTCCGGCGGGCACGACGTACCCGTCGATCACCGACTCGGCCACCGAACGGCGCCCCATCTGCGAGGCGGCCGGGTAGAGCCGCATCGCCTCCTTCATCACCCGGGTGAGGTAGGGCAGCGCCTCCAGGTCCGCCGCCACCGGCGCCCGTCCGGCCAGTACGGCGTCCGCCTCCTCCCGCGCCCGGCGTCGCTGCTCCGGGTGCTTGGCCAGCAGGAAGAGCGCGAAGGCGAGCGAGGTCGCCGTGGTCTCGTGCCCGGCGAGCAGGAAGATCAGGACCTGGTCGCGCAGTTCGGCCGGGTCGAGCCGCTCGCCGTCCTCGCCCCGGGCCCGGGTCAGCAGCTCCAGCAGGTCGTCCGGACCGGCGGCGTCGGCCACGCCCGCCGCCCGCCGCACCGCCCGCTCGGCGATGATCCGGTCGCACACCGCGTAGAGGTCGCGCTGCGCGCCCGCGGCCCGCCGGTTGGCGGGGGTCGGCCAGCCGCGGGGCACCTTCACCGGTGCGAAGCCGCGTTCGAGGACGAACTCGCCGAGCACCGGGAAGCTGTGGTGCACCACCCGCACCGCCGCCTCCACGTCCGCCCCGAACAGGATCCGGGACACCGTGCGCAGCGCGAACCGCGACATCTCCTCCGCGACGTCGACCACGCCGCCGGGCACCACCCGCCAGCGGTCGGCGAGCACCGCGCACTCCTGCCCGACGGCCTCCGCGTAGCCGTCCACCCGGCGGCGGGTGAAGAGCGGCTGGATCAGCCGGCGCTGGCGGTGGTAGTCGCCGTCCTGGCTGGTCAGCAGGCCGTTGCCGAGGCTGGTCCGCAGCTCGTCGTAGAAGCTGTTGTCCTTGCGGAAGTTGGCCGCCTCGCTGCCGAGCACCTGGTGCGCGCCCTCCGGCGAGAACACCGCGTAGAACTCGGCGCGCAGTCCGGGCGGCCCGGCGGCGAAGCGGACGACGTCGCCGTAGTCGCGGCGGGCGTCGAGGTACGTCCGCAGCGGACGCCGGGTCAGGTCGAGCAGCGAGCCCACCAGCGGGAGTCCCGGCGGCCCGGGTATCCGGGTGATGGTGGCGGCGGTGCCGGTGGTGCTGGTGGTCGCGGCGGTGAGCGACATGTCCCCTCCTCGGTCGTGCGCCTCACCGGTCCCGCTGCCGGTCGGGCACCCCCGCCCCCGACCGCGCGACCGGTCGGTCGTGCCCCCGTTCCGTCCCCAACGTAACTGCCGGGTAATCGGCACAGAAGGGGCGCACAGAGCGCTGCCGACGCGCGCCACCCCGCGCTCACCGTCCGCCCCGCGCCCCCCGGAGGTCGCGCGGGATCCGAACAACCCGCCCCGGGCCGCTTGCGTCTTCCGACAGACCCGCCACACGCTTCGGCACCCCTGGCCTGTGCGATGAGACAGACGAAATTAGGCCCGCATATGCGGCACTATGATCGGCGTAATGGCCGCACCTGCGGCATTGACCCCGCGCCCCTCCCGGCGCGCCCAGGAGGGGAAGCCAAGGATGACCGTCCGCAGACTCACCGCCACCAGGTTCACCGCCACCGCGGCGGCGGCCCTCGTCCTCGCCCTCGGCGCCACCGCCTGCGGCAGCGACGGCGGCACCGACGCCAAGAGCAGCAGCAGCTCCCCCGCCGCCCCCGGCACGGGCGCGGCGACCGGCGCCGGCACGAGCACGGCCGGCGTCCCGAAGGCCACCGGGGCGATCACCGTGTTCGCCGCCGCCTCGCTGAAGGAGACCTTCACCGAGCTCGGCAAGAAGTTCGAGGCCGCCAACCCCGGCGCCAAGGTCACCTTCAACTTCGGCGGCAGCTCGGCCCTCGCCACGAGCATCAACTCCGTTGCCCCGGCGGACGTGTTCGCCGCCGCCAGCCCGGCCACCATGAAGACTGTCACCGACGCGGGCGGCGCCACCGGCGAGCCGAAGACCTTCGTGCGCAACACCCTTGCCATCGCCGTCCCCAAGGGCAACCCCAAGCACTTCGCCGGCCTCGCCGACCTGGCCGCGCCGGGCGTGAAGGTCGCGCTCTGCGCGAAGGAGGTGCCCTGCGGCGCCGCCGCGCTGACCGCGCTCAAGGCCGCCGGCGTCAACCTCACCCCGGTCACCCTGGAGCAGGACGTCAAGGGCGCGCTGACCAAGGTCGAGCTGGGTGAGGTCGACGCCTCGCTCGTGTACCGCACCGATGTGCAGGCCGATGCTGCGAAGATCGACGGCGTGGAATTCCCGGAGGCCGCCAAGGCCGTGAACGACTACCCGATCGCCGCCCTGGCCAAGGCGCCGAACAAGGACGGCGCGGCCGCCTTCGTCGCCTACATCCAGTCGTCCGAGGCGCAGCAGGTGCTGACCGCGGCGGGCTTCCAGGCGCCGTGATCCGTCGCACCGGCCGCGCGGGCGGCACCGGGTCCGGGGACTCCTCGGGCCCGGCCCTGCTCCCGGGTCCGGGCTCCGGCCCGGGGTCCGGCCCGGGGTCCGGCCGGCCGCGCCGCCGCGGCCGACGGGGGGCGGGCCGGGTGCCGGTCGCCCTGCTGCTGCCCGCGCTGCTCGGCCTGGCGTTCCTCGTCCTCCCCCTGGTCGGGCTGCTGGTCCGGGCGCCCTGGAGCGCGCTCCCGGAGCAGCTGACCAGCCCGCAGGTGTGGGAGGCGCTGCGCCTCTCGCTGGTCTGCGCGACGGCCGCCACCGCGGTCTCGCTGGTCCTCGGTGTGCCGCTGGCCTGGCTGCTGGCCCGGACCGAGCTGCCGGGACGGCGGCTGGTCCGGGCCCTGGTGACCCTGCCGCTGGTGCTGCCGCCGGTGGTCGGCGGCGTCGCGCTGCTGCTGGTGCTCGGCCGGCGCGGCATCGTCGGTTCCTGGCTGGACTCCGCCTTCGGCATCACCCTGCCGTTCACCACCACCGGGGTGGTGATCGCGGAGGCGTTCGTCGCGATGCCGTTCCTGGTGATCAGCGTCGAGGGCGCGCTGCGCGCCGCCGACCCGCGCTACGAGGAGGCCGCCGCGACGCTGGGCGCCTCCCGGCTGACGGCGTTCCGGCGGGTCACCCTGCCGCTGATCGCCCCGGGCATCGGGGCCGGTGCCGTGCTGGCGTGGGCGCGGGCGCTCGGCGAGTTCGGCGCGACGATCACCTTCGCCGGCAACTTCCCCGGCCGCACGCAGACCATGCCGCTGGCCGTCTACCTCGCGATGGAGTCGGACCCGGAGGCGGCGATCGCGTTGTCGCTGGTGCTGCTGGTGGTGTCGATCGCGGTGCTGGCGGGCCTGCGCGAGCGCTGGATGTCCGCGCCGTGAGGCCCGCCGCTGCCCTCGTCCCCTTGCCCGTCGTGCGCTTGCCCGTCGTGCGCTTGCCCGTCGTGCCCTTCCTCGCCGTCCCCTTCCCCGGAGTGCCGCGCCGATGACCTCCCACCCCGGCGCCGCCGCCGGTCTGGACGCCCGGCTGCGGGTCGACCGCGCCGCCTTCACCCTGGACCTGGCCCTCACCGCCGCCCCCGGCGAGGTGGTCGCGCTGCTCGGCCCGAACGGCGCCGGGAAGTCCACCGCCCTGCGCGCGCTGGCCGGACTGCTGCCGCTCGGCGCCGGTCACCTGCGGCTGGACGGCGACGTCCTGGAGGACCCGGCCCAGCGCCTGCACACCCCGGCCGAGGAACGCCCGGTCGGCGTGGTCTTCCAGGACTACCTGCTGTTCCCGCATCTGAGCGCCCTCGACAACGTCGCCTTCGGCCCGCGCTGCCGGGGCCGTTCCAAGCGCGAGGCACGCGCCGAGGCCGCCGGCTGGCTGGAGCGGATGGGCCTGGCCGAGCACGCCGCCGCCCGCCCGGCCCGGCTCTCCGGCGGGCAGGCCCAACGGGTGGCGCTCGCCCGGGCGCTCGCCGTCCGGCCCCGGCTGTTGCTGCTGGACGAGCCGCTGGCCGCCCTGGACGCCCGCACCCGGCTCGACGTGCGGGCGCAGCTGCGGCGCCACCTGGCCGAGTTCGAGGCGGTCGCGGTGCTGGTGACGCACGATCCGCTGGACGCGATGGTGCTGGCCGACCGGCTGGTGGTGATCGAGGGCGGACGCGAGGTGCAGTCCGGCCTGCCGGCGGAGATCGCGCGCCGGCCGCGCACCGACTACATCGCCCGGCTGGTCGGACTGAACCTCTACCGGGGCACCTCGGCCGGGCACCTGGTGACACTGCCGGACGGCGCCGTGCTGACCACCGACGAGGACCTGTCCGGGCCGGTCTTCGTCGCGTTCCCGCCGTCCGCCGTCGTCCTCCACGGCTCGCGGCCGGAGGGGAGCGCGCGCAATGTCTGGGAACTGACGGTCAACGGGCTCGACCTCCACGGCGACCAGGTGCGGGCCGACCTGACGGGCGCCGTCCCGATGGCCGCCGACCTCACCCCGGCGGCGGCCGCCGAACTGGGCCTGGCCCGGGGCTCGACGGTCTGGGCCGCGGTCAAGGCCGCCCAGACACACGCCTACCCGGCCTGAACGGCCACCGGCCAACGGCCACCCGCCACCTACGCCCGACGACCGACGACCGACGACCGGCCACTCCCCTGCCACTCCCCGGCCGCCGACGGATCCGGCGGTCACTCGGTGGGCGTCACGAAACCCGACTCGTAGGCGAGGATGACCGCCTGGGTCCGGTCCCGCGCGCCGAGCTTCGCCAGCAGGCTGCTGACGTGGGTCTTCACCGTCTGCACCCCGAGGTAGAGCTGTTCGGCGATCTCGCCGTTGGTCAGCCCGCGCGCCACCAGCCGCAGCACCTCGGCCTCACGTTCGGTCAGGGCGGCCCGGGCCATCGTGCCGCGGGCCGCCGCGTTGCCCTGGGCGGCGGCGAGCCGGCGGATCTGGGCGGGGAAGAGCAGTGACTCGCCGGCCGCCACCAGCCGTACGGCCTGGGCGATCTCGCTCGGCCGGGTGCGCTTGAGCAGGAAGCCGTCCGCGCCCGCCCGCAGGGCCTGGTAGACGTAGTCGTCGATCTCGAACGTGGTGACGACCAGGATCTTCGGCGCGTACCCGCCGGGCGCGGCGGCGTCGCGGACCAGTTCGCGGGTGGCGGCGAGGCCGTCCAGACCGGGCATCCGAACGTCCATCAGCACCACGTGCGGGCGCAGTCGGCGGGCCAGCGCGATCGCCTCCGCACCGTCCTCCGCCTCGCCCACCACCCGCAGGTCGCCCTGCGCCTCCAGCACCACCCGCAGGCCGGCCCGGACGAGTTCCTCGTCGTCGGCCAGCAGAATGTCGATCGTCACGCGGCCAAGCGTAGGGGTACCCGAACGGTCAGCACCCACTCGCCTGCTGCGGCGCCCGCTGCGGCCTCGCCGCCCAGCAGGACGGCCCGTTCGCGGATGCCCCGAAGCCCCTTGCCGCCCCGACGCGGTGAGCTGCCGTGGGAGCGAGCGGACTGCGGGCGGAGGGCGTTGGCGCAGCGCAGTTCCAGGCTGCCGTCCCGGACGGCGACCCGGACGCTGATCGGCTCCCCCGGCGCGTACTTGAGGGCGTTGGTGACGCCCTCCTGCACGATCCGGTAGCCCTCGCGGGAGAGCACCCCGGGGAGGGCGCCGGAGGGGACGTCGACCAGGGCCTCGACGGGGCTGCCGGCCGCCCTGGCGGTCTCGAACAGGGCGGGGAGCCGGTCGATCCCGGGGCGTTCCCGCGCGTCCTCGCCGCCGTGGCCGTGCCCGGAGTCCGGACCGGGGCTGCCCGATCCGCCCGGGTCGCCCGGGTCGCCCGGGTCGCGCAGCAGGGCGAGCGTGCGCTCCAGGTCGTCCATCGCCCGCCGGCCGGTCTCCTCGATGACCTCCAGCGCCTTGGCGGCGAACGCCGGGTCGCCGAGCTCGCGCGCCGCCCCGGCCTGGAGCACCGTCACCGTCAGCGCGTGTCCGATCGAGTCGTGCAACTCGCGTGCCAGCAGGTTGCGTTCCAGCAGGCGTTCGGCGCGGAGCTCGGCGGCGGCCAGGCGCTCCGCCGGGGACGGCCCCAACAGGCGTACCGCCATGGCGAGCTGGAGCCGCCCGGCCCAGACGACCAGCCAGCCGAGCGCGAACAGCAGCACCGGCGCCAGCAGCAGCACCCAGCCGGACCCGACCGTCCCGCTCGGTCCCCCGGCTCCGTCCTCCCCGCCCTCCCCGCCCGGCCGCAGACCGAACACCGCCTGCTCCGGCCGCGCCACCAGGTCGAGGACGGCGGCGGGCACGAGGACCGAGGCCCCGCCGACGAGCCAGCCGAGGACCACCCGGCCGACCAACCAGGCCGCCGTCCGGTGGCGGTCGGCCCAGCCGCGGGAGGGCTCGACCGCGATGTCCTGCTCCCGGTCGGGCACCAGCAGCAGCCGCGCCTGCACGCCCTCCGCCCGCCGCATCGCGGGCACCAGTGCGGCCAGCCCCAGCAGCGCGGCGTCCACCGGCACCGCCCGCGCCAGCAGTTCGCCCCGGCTCCACCCCTCGATGCCCGGATAGACCATCAGGACGACGCCGACGAAGACCAGTCCGATCACCAGATGCAGCCAGCGCGCGTAGGTGGTGGCGCTGAACAGGGGCGCGAGTATTCGGGGCATCGCGCCATCCTGCCAGGTCAGGGCCCTGAGCAAACTCCCTCTCGGGAGGGAGGCAGATCCCCTCCCGGGCGGGATCCGCCGGGCCCCCGGGCTGCGGTCCCATGGAGTCACCGACAGCACGGAGGAACGGAGGACGGTCGTGATCAAGGTGGAGGGCCTCACCAAGGAGTACGGCGGGGCACGTGTCGTGGACGGGCTCGACTTCGAGGTGGCCCCGGGGGTGGTGACGGGCTTCCTCGGGCCCAACGGCGCCGGGAAGAGCACCACCATGCGGCTGATCCTCGGCCTCGAACGCCCCACCGCCGGCCGGGCCCTGGTCGACGGCCGGCCCTACGCGGAACTCGACCGCCCGCTGCGGCGGGTGGGGGCGCTGCTCGACCCGCAGGCCCTGCACGGCGGCCGCACGGCCCGCGGCCACCTGCGCTGGCTGGCCGCGAGCAACGGCCTGCCGGACCGCCGGGTCGACGAGGTGCTCGACCGGGTCGGCCTGACCGGGGCGGCCGGACGGCGGATCCGCGGCTTCTCGCTCGGCATGCGCCAGCGCCTCGGGGTGGCCTCGGCCCTGATCGGCGATCCACCGGTGCTGATGCTCGACGAGCCGGTCAACGGCCTCGACCCGGAGGGCATCCGCTGGATCCGCACCCTGCTGCGCGGACTGGCCGCCGAGGGCCGGGCGGTGCTGGTCTCCTCGCACCTGATGACGGAGATGGCCCTGACCGCCGACCACCTGGTGGTGATCGGCCGGGGCCGGCTGCTGGCGGATTCGGCCGCCTCCGACTTCATCGACCGCCACGGCCGGACCAGGGTCCGGGTACGGGCCGTCGACCCGGTCCGGCTGGCCGCGCTGATGCTGCGTTCGGGCCTGGACGCCCGACCCTCGGCGGACGGCGCCTGGGAGGTCAGCGGCACGACGGCCGAGTCCGTCGCCGCCCTGGCCGCCGCCGACGGCGTGGTGCTGTTCGAGATCGCCGTCCAACAGGACTCCTTGGAGGAAGCCTTCATGCGGATGACCGCCGACAGCGTCGAGTACCGGGCGGTGGCCGCATGACCACCGCGACGACCGCCACGACAACCACCGCGCCGACGACCACGACCGTGACCGGCTCGACGCTCGCTGCCGCCCTGCGCGCCGAACGGATCAAGTTCACCACCCTGCGCTCGCTCTGGATCACCCCGCTGATCGGCCTGCTGCTCACGGTCGGGTTCACCACCACGGTCGCCGCCACTCTCGGCGACAAGGACAGGAGCATCACCTCCGACCCGGGCGTCGGCATCCACTACGGCCTCAACTTCGGCCAGGCGGCGCTGGTCTGCTTCGCCGTCCTGCTGTTCGGCCAGGAGTTCAACACCCGCATGATCGGCCTCTCGCTGACGGCCGTCCCGCACCGCGGCCGCCTCTACGGCGCCAAGCTCGCCCTCGGCGCGGCCGTCGCCCTCGCTGTCGGACTGCTCGGGACGGCCGGGGCGTTCACCGGCTACGCCGTGTTCGTCCCGGAGGCCTGGGACGGACCCGCCCTGGTGCGCAGTGCCACGGCGGGTGTGCTCTACCCGGTCCTGCTGGTGGTGTTCTGTCTCGGGCTGACCGCCGTCCTGCGCAATCTCACCGCGGCCATGGGCCTGCTGCTGCCGGTCGTCTTCCTGCTCTCCCCGCTGCTGTCCGGCGTCCCGGTCGTGCGCCACGCCGTGCAGTTCCTGCCCGACCGGGCCGGCCAGTACGCGCTGCGCTACGCCGACGACCCGCAGGTGGCGTACGGACACTGGACCGGCCTGCTGATCATGGCCGTGTGGGCCGCCGCCGCGACCTGGGGCGGCATGCGCAGCCTGCGCCGCCAGGGGTTCTGACCCCGTGCCGGCGAGCCGGGGCGGCGGGTGCCCTTCTCAGCCGCGCAGCGCCGGGTGGTCCGCCACCACGGTGCTGCTGCCCGGGGCGATCTCCGTGAAGCCCGCGTCCTGGACCAGCGGGAGGCCGCTCGCCACCAGTTCGGTCCAGGCCTCCGGCGTCGCCGTGCGGACGGCGAGGGCGAAGCCGCTCTCCGCCCACTCCTTGCGACGGGCGTCGTCCAGCCGCCACCAGGCGAGCTGGGCGGCGTGGCCGGTCTGCGCCATCGTCTTGCCGGCGCTCATCTCCAGCTCCGGGTTCAGCCACAGCACCGGCACACCCGGCGTCGCGGCGCCGACCGGACCGGTCTCCTCCAGGTCGGTGCCCGACACCTGGAGCTTGGCCAGCTCCTTCGGCCAGCCGTCCAGCGGAACCGGCGGGAACACCCGCACCTCCGCCTCCAGTCCCGTCACCGTGATGCCGGGCAGCTCCCCGGCCCGGCGCCACTCGCCGCCGCGCGCCCGCCGGACCACCTTGCGGATCCGCGCGTCCTCCCAGGCCAGCACCCGCTCCGCCCACTCGCCCTCCGGCTCGACCACCCGCGGGTCGTTCAGCAGGGTCAGCACCGCCCGCGCCGAGGTCTCCAGCGCGTCGGTCCGGCCGGGCGGCGTCGCGCGCTCCATCCGGACGACCAGCGGCAGCACGTACTGCTGCCGGGCGTCGCGGTCCTCGGGCATCGGGTCTGGAACGGGGGCGTCGAACGGTGAGGTCACCCGACCAGCATGCCAGCCCCCGCCCCGGGGCGATCACCTCGGGGCTCCCGGGACCCGACGCCCGCTGACCCGATGCCCGTCACCCGGCGCCGGGTCAGCGGCTGGCGGTCAGCGGCTGGCGGTCAACGGCGGTAGCCGCGCTGCGCGTCCCGCTCCTCCGCGTCGTCGTAGTTCAGGAACCAGCCCTCCGGGTGGGTGGCGGTGAGCAGCAGTTCGGCGCGCTGTTCCGCGGTCAGCTCCGGATCGCCGTCGTCCGGCCCGTAGACGCCGAACAGCTCGTCGTGGCAGCCGTCCCAGTCGTAGTCGTACAGGTCCGCGGGCAGGTCGCCCATCATGTCGGCGACCGACTCGGGCTGCGCGCCGAGCAGTGTCCGGGCGTCGACCAGGGCCATCCGCAGCGCGATCTCCTCCGCCAGGCAGCGCGGCAGCGGCCATTCGCCGAGCGCGAGGTCGTCGGCGAGGTCGTCGAAGGTGCGGGCCATCGACCGGCGCCAGTTGCGGTGCAGCCGCCAAGTGCGCTGCGGCAGCCTCCCGAAGACCGTCCAGTCGGCCTCCTCGCCGTCGGCGACCGGCTCGTCCTCGTGCTCGTCGAGGTCGTCGTAGGCGGCGTCGGCCAGCCCGAGCAGCTGGGCGTGGAGCAGGCACGCGGTGCGCGGGGTGAGCGTCCAGTCGCCCGCCGCGTTGCCGCCGTCCTCCTCGTCGCCCTCCAGTGGGAACAGCTCGGCGAAGTCCGGCGCGAAGTCCTCGGTGACGCTGATCTCCAGCGTGCCGCCGACCGCCTCGACCCCGGGGATCGCCGCCACCAGCCGGTCCGGGTGCAGCAGTGCGCCGAGTGCCGCGTTGGCGTCCTCGGCCACCTCTCGCAGCAGTTCACGGCGCTGCCCGGCCGGATCGACGCCGTCGAAGTCCAGTTCCTCCACGGCCGCGATGGCCGCGGCGCGCAGCGCCGGCCAGTTCGTGATCCGCAGTCCCAGGACCACCGTCGCCTCGATCTCCTGCGCGCCCGAGTCCTCCGCCGCGCCCGGCCCCTGTGGATGATCGCTTCGCTCGCCCATGGGGCTACGGTACGGCCTTTCGGCCGTCCGATCACCGGTCTGTTCCGGCTACCCTACGCGTTCTCGCCGTCACTGCTCCGCCTTCTCCCGGCCGCACCCCCGCGCGCCTCTGTTCGGCGGCGTCGGACCGCCCGCAGGATGGGCGCCATGGCAAACATCGACGAGTACGGCGGCGGGCAGCGCCCGGACGCCCAGGTACTGGTAGTGACCACCAACGACATTCCCGGTTACCGGGTGGACCATGTGATCGGCGAGGTCTTCGGCCTGACCGTGCGCAGCCGGCACATCGGCAGCCAGATCGGCGCCTCGCTGAAGTCGCTGGTCGGCGGCGAGCTGCGCGGCCTGACCAAGACCCTGGTGGAGAGCCGGAACGAGGCGATGGAGCGGCTGGTCGAGCAGACCAAGGCGCGCGGCGGGAACGCGGTGCTGATGTTCCGTTTCGATGTCACGGAGGCGGCCGACGCGGGCACGGAGGTCTGCGCGTACGGCACGGCGGTGGTGATCTCCCCGGCCACGGCCTGAGCCTGGACGGTCGGTCCGACCTCGGCTGCGGACGGGAACGCGGTACCGATGCTCCGGTTCGATGTCACGAGGGCGGCGGACGTCGGCACGGAGGTCTGCGCGTACGGGCCCGCGCACGGCCGTGTTCCCGGCCCGGCGGCGGCCGGGAACACCCGGCCCGCACCGGATGTTTCACCGGCGTGACTGTTTACGGTGCAACCAACTCCGAGCCGGTCCGCCGGGTCGACGTCGTGGTGGTCGGCGCGGGCCAGGCGGGCCTGTCCGCCGCCTACCACCTGCGCCGCCGCGGCTTCGCCCCGTACCGCGAAGCCCTCGGGGGCGACGGGGCGGGCGGAGTCGGCAGGGCGGGCGGGCCCGGCACCACCGACGGCGGGTTCGTGGTCCTCGACGCCGACGACGCCCCCGGTGGTGCCTGGGCCCACCGGTCCCCCTCGCTGCGGATGGCCACCGTGCACGGGTTCCACGACCTGCCCGACGTGGAACTGCCCGAAGTCGACCCGAACGCGGCGGCGCGCGACGTCGTCCCGGGGTACTTCGCGGCGTACGAGGCGCAGCACGCGCTCCCGGTGGTGCGCCCGGTCAAGGTCCTGTCGGTGCGCTCGGAGTCTGCGCGGCCCGACGCCCGGCTGCTGGTCGAAACCGACTCCGGCACCTGGTCGGCCCGGGCCCTGATCAACGCCACCGGCACCTGGAGCCGCCCCTTCCTGCCCCACTACCCGGGCCGGTTCGCCGGGCGGCAGCTGCACTACGCCGCGTACCGGGGGCCGGAGGAGTTCGCCGGCAAGCGGGTCCTGGTGGTGGGCGGGGGCGCCTCCGCGATCCAGGTGCTGTCGGAGGTCGCGGCGGTCGGCGAGACCGTCTGGGTCACCCGCACCCCGCCGGTGTTCCACGCCGGGCCGTTCACCCCCGAGTACGGGCGGGCCGTGGTCGCCAAGGTCGAGGAGCGGGTCCGCCAGGGGCTGCCGGTGCGCAGCGTGGTGAGCGTGACCGGGCTCGGACCGTCGGTGGCCTACCGTCGCGCCGAGGAGCTGGGCGCGCTGCGGCGGCGGCCGATGTTCGACCGCCTCACCGAGCACGGGGTCGCCTGGGGGGACGAGGAGCTCGCCGTCGACGCGATCGTCTGGGCGACCGGCTTCCGTCCCGAGGTCGGCCACCTCGCCCCGCTCGGCCTGCGTTCCCCGGGCGGCGGCATCGCCCTGACCGGCACCCGGGCCACCGCCGACCCCCGGGTCCACCTGGTCGGCTACGGGCCGTCCGCCAGCACCGTCGGCGCCAACCGCGCGGGCCGGGCGGCGGTCAACGGGATCGTGGAGCTGCTCGGCGCCCCGGTCGCCTCCCCGGCCGCCGTCGCGGTGGCGGCCGGGTAGCGCGCGGCTGGCGCCCGGTCGGGGCAGGTCCCCCCGTCAGCGGTCGTAGTCGACCGTCACCCGGTCCGTCACCGGGCGGGCCTGGCAGGTGAGGACGTAGCCGGCCGCCAACTCCTTCTCCTCCAGGGCGAAGTTGCGCCGCATCGACACCTCCCCCTCGGTGACCAGGGCGCGGCAGGTCCCGCACACCCCGCCCTTGCAGGCGAACGGCAGGTCCGGCCGGGAGCGCTGCGCGCCGTCCAGCACCGAGCGGTCGCGCGGCAGGCTGAGCGTGCTGCCCCGGCCGTCCAGGACGACGGTGACCTCGCTGCGTTCGACGCCCTCGGCACCGTCCGCCGCGCCCGGGGTGTCGTCGGCGCGTTCGCCGATCGGCTCGTCCTCGGCGTGGAACAGCTCCTGGTGCACCCGCTCCGTCGGCACGCCCAGCCCGCCGAGCAGTTCCTTCGCCCCGGTGACCATCCCGAACGGTCCGCAGAGCCACCAGTGGCCGACGGTCGGCACGTCCACCAGCGCCCGCAGCAGGGCCTCGACCCGCTCCGGGTCGAGCCGGCCGCTGAGCAGTTCGGCGTCCCGGGTCTCCCGGGAGAGCACGTGGACCAGCTGGAAGCGGCCCAGGTAGCGGTCCTTCAGGTCGGCCAGCTCGTCCGCGAACATCACGGTGTCGCTGCGGCGGTTGCCGTAGAGCAGGGTCACGGTGGAGGCGCGGTCGGCGGCCAGCACGGAGGCGGCGATGGACAGCATCGGCGTGATGCCGGAGCCGGCGGCCAGCAGGACGTGGTCGGCGGGTTCGCCGAGGTCGGGGGTGAACAGGCCGGACGGCGTCAGCACCTCCACCTCCTCCCCCGGCCCGGCGTCCCGCACCAGCCAGCGGGAGAACAGGCCGCCCGGAACCTCGCGCACGGCGATGCGCAGCGGGCCGCCGGCGGGGGCGCAGATCGAGTACGAGCGGCGCTCGTCGACCCCGTCCACCACCCGGCGCAGCGTCAGCGTCTGCCCCGGCCGGAAGGCGAACGCCTCGGCGAGCCCGTCCGGCACCGCGAAGGTCACGGCGACGGCGTCGTCGCAGAGGCGCTCCACCGCGGCGATCCGCAGGGTGTGGAACGCCGGCCGGCGGGCCGGGCGGACGGGCGAGGGCCCGGCGGACGGCGGGGTTGCCGGACCTGCCGGGACTGCCGGGACTGCCGACGGGACGGCTGCTGGTGGGACGGCGGCTGGTGGGACGGCGGCCATTCAGATCTCCTTGACGCGTTCGAAAGGCTCGCGGCACTCGCGGCAGCGCCACAGCGCCTTGCACGCGGTGGAGCCGAAGCGGGACAGCTCCTCGGTGTCGGTACCGCCGCAGAGCGGGCAGGCGACGGGCGCGGCGGCCGCGATCCGGGTCGGGCCGAGGCTCAGCAGGGTGGCGCCGCCGGCCGCCGCGCCGCCCCCGGGCCGTGGCGGGGCGATGCCGGCCTCGGCGAGCTTGCGCCGGCCCTCGGGGGTGATCAGGTCGGTCGACCACGGCGGGTCGAGCCGCAGCCGGACCCGGACGTCCGCGAACCCGGCCGCGCGCAGCCGCCGGTCCACATCGGCGGCCATCTCGGCGACGGCGGGGCAGCCCGAGTAGGTCGGGGTGAGCCAGGCGGTCACCACCGGCTCCGCCGGGCCGCCCGACACCTCGACGTCGGCCAGCACTCCCAGGTCGGCCAGGGTCAGCATCGGCAGTTCCGGGTCCGGCACGGCGGCCGCCACCGCCCAGGCCGCCCCGCTCGACGCGCGCTCCGCGGTCACGGCCGTCACCACGTCGCGCCCGGGTGCGCGCGGGCCAGCACCTGCATCTCGGCGAGCAGCAGGCCCAGGGCCTCGCTGTGCACCCCGTCCCGGCCCGCCCGGCCGCCGACGGTCGCCAGCCCCGGGACGTCCGGCACGGTCAGCCCGGCCTCCGCCAGTACCGCCGCCAGGGAGCGCAGCACCGGTTCGCGCAGCGTCGCCGGGTCCACGCCGACCCGCAGCTCGACCGGGTGCGCGGTGAGGAGCTCCTCCAGCAGCGGCCAGACCGCGTCCAGACCGGCCTGCATCCGCGCGGCCGAGTACGGCGTGCCGTCGCCGAGCCGCAGCGTCCACGCGGTGGCGTACTCGCGGTGGTAGGCCAGCTCCTTCACCCCGCGCGCCGCGACCGCCGCCAGCACCGGGTCGGCGTGCCCGGCCAGCGCCTCGTACAGGGCGCCGCGGACGGTGGAGAACAGCAGCAGGCGGGCGATCGAGTACGCGAAGTCCCCGTTCGGCGCCTCGACCAGGCGGACGTTGCGGAACTCCTGCTCCTCGCGCCAGTACGCCAGGTCGTCCTCGGTCCGCCCGGAACCGTCGGCCTGCCCGGCCCGGGTGAGCAGCTGGCGGGCCTGGCCGAGGAGGTCGAGGCCGAGGTTGGCGAGCGCGACCTCCTCCTCCAGTTCGGGCGCGCGGGTGCACCACTCGATGAGGCGCTGGGCGAGGACGAGCGCGTCGTCGCCCAGCATCAGGCAGTAGGCGGCGAGGTCGGTCCCCTCCAGCCCGGGCGGGACGGCGGTGTCCACCCCGAGCAGCGGGTCGGCGAAGCCCGTCCCGTACGCCCAGCGGCCCTCGCCCTCGGGCTCGGGGGACGCCTCGGCGAGACTCAGGTACACGTGGTCGTCGGTCATGGTTCGGCTGCTCCCGGTCAGATGTGCGGGACATCCTCGGGGATGTCGTAGAAGGTCGGGTGGCGGTAGACCTTGTCGCCGCTGGGCGCGAAGAAGGGGTCGCGCTCGTCCGGGGTGGACGCGGTGATGGCGTCGGAGCGGACCACCCAGAGGCTGACGCCCTCGTTGCGGCGGGTGTAGAGGTCGCGGGCGGCGAGCAGCGCCATCCGGTCGTCGGCCGCGTGCAGGGAGCCGACGTGCACGTGGTTCAGGCCCCGCCTGGGGCGCACGAACACCTCGTAGAGCGGCCAGCCGGCCTTGGACTCGGTCACTTTCCGTTCTCCTGTTCCGTCTCCGTGCCGGCGTCCGTCGCCGTATTCGCGCTGGTCGCGGTACTCGTGCGGGCCTCGGTACTCGCACTGGCCCCGGTACTCGTGCGGGCCTCGGCGCGGCGCTTCTCCGCGTAGGCGGTGGCCGCCTCGCGGACCCACGCACCGTCCTCGTGGGCGGCCCGCCGCCGTTCCACCCGCTGGGCGTTGCACGGGCCCTGGCCCTGGATGACCCGGTTCAGCTCGGACCAGTCCGGCTCGCCGAAGTCCCAGCTGCCGCGCTCCTCGTTCCAGCTCATCCCGGGGTCGGGGAGGGTGACGCCGAGGTGCTCGGCCTGTGGCACGGTCATGTCGACGAAGCGCTGCCGGAGCTCGTCGTTGGTGTGCCGCTTGATCCGCCAGGCCATCGAACGGGCGGTGTTCGGCGAGGCGGCGTCCGAGGGGCCGAACATCATCAGCGACGGCCACCACCAGCGGTCCACCGCGTCCTGGACCATCCGCCGCTGGGCCTCGGTGCCGCGCATCAGCGTCATCAGCAGCTCGTAGCCCTGGCGCTGGTGGAAGGACTCCTCCTTGCAGATCCGGACCATGGCGCGCGCGTACGGGCCGTAGCTGCAGCGGCAGAGCGGGACCTGGTTGCAGATCGCGGCGCCGTCGACCAGCCAGCCGATCACACCGACGTCGGCGAAGGTGAGGGTCGGGTAGTTGAAGATCGAGGAGTACTTCTGGCGGCCGGAGATCAGCTTCTCGGTGAGTTCGGCGCGGTCCACGCCGAGGGTCTCGGCGGCGGCGTAGAGGTAGAGGCCGTGGCCGGCCTCGTCCTGGGCCTTCGCGAGCAGGATCGCCTTGCGCCGCAGGGAGGGGGCGCGGGTGAGCCAGTTGCCCTCGGGCTGCATGCCGATGATCTCGGAGTGCGCGTGCTGGGCGATCTGGCGCACGAGGGTCGCCCGGTAGGCGTCGGGCATCCAGTCCCGGGGCTCGATGCGCTGCTCCGCGGCGATGACGGCCTCGAACGCGTCCTCGGGCGATGCCCCGGGCCGCTCGGCCACCTCTGCTGTCACCACGGTCCCCTTTCGCTGCCTGTGTCCCCACCCGTCGGCGGGCCACCAACCGACTGACCGTTCGGTCGGTACCATTGTGCGCGGTGGGACGGGCGACTGACAAGGGAGCACTGCCGATGTCGGGGCAGCGACCCCACGACGGGGCGGCGACCCGGGGGTGGGCGGCTGTTTCGTGACCCGGCAGGGCGGGGCCGGGGACGGGCGAAGGCCGGGCCCGGGCCCCCTGGGGCTCGGACCCGGCCGAGTGGAACGAGTCGCCGCCGGCCGCTCGCCGACGGCATGGAGGAGACGGCAGGGGTGAGACGGCAGGCCGGAGGTGGCAGGCCGGTCCTGGGTCAGGCCGACGTCCGGCGCAGGGCGGCCAGCTCCTCGGCGCGGACGGCCCGCCCTGCGAACACCTCCGCCTTGCGCTCCTCCATGCGGCGCAGCGCCGCGCGCCGTTCCCGGGCGGCGAGGCGGTCGATGTAGAGACCGCCGCCCAGGTGGTCGGCCTCGTGCTGGAGGCAGCGCGCGAAGTAGCCGCGCCCCTCGACGACCAGCGGCCGGCCTGCCTGGTCCCGACCCCGGACCACCGCCCGGTCCGGACGGGCCAGGTCCGCGTACGGGCCGGGGACGGAGAGACAGCCCTCCTCCGCCTCGACCAGGCGCCGTTCCCCGGCGGGAAGCTCGTCGAGCACCGGGTTGAGGATGTGGCCCACGTGACGGACGCCGTCCTCGTCGAAGCAGTCCCAGACGAAGAGCTGGAGGTCGACGCCGATCTGGTTGGCGGCCAGTCCGGCCCCTTCGGCGACCCGCATGGTGGCGAACATGTCGTCGATCAGCCGCGCCAGCGCGGGCGTGCCGAACTCGTCCTCCGCCACGTCCCGGCACCGGCGGTGCAGGACCTCCTCCCCGACAACGGTGACCCGCCGCACCTCGCCCCTCAGCGCCTCCGGCGGCACCTCGGGGTAGGCCGCCTGCACCTCGCCCTGGAGCCTCACCTGCCCGACCTGCCTGACCTGCCCGGTCTGCTTCCGGGTCGTCTCCGCCCGGTTCGCCGACTCGTGTCGCGCCATGACCTTCTCCCCCTCCGTGATGCCTGCGGCTTCCGTGCTGCCGTGCTGCCGTGGTGCCGCGTTCGTGCCGGCCCGTGCGTCCGCGCTGGCCCTGCGGGTCGCGCTCCCGGGCTCCCGCCTTGGCCGAGCTCCCGCATGACCGTATGGCCGCATGGCCGCCTTGGCGTATTGGCGTATTGGCGTACTGCCGTCCTGGCGTGTTGGCGGACTCCCGGGCCGCCGGGCAGCCGGACCGCTGCGTTCTCCGCGCCACGGTGCCGGATGCGGCACCGTGGCGCGGAGGACCCGGCACCGGCGATCCGGCGTCGGCTCCACGGCTCGCCACTCTCCCACACTTTGCAAAGTGCGCACTTTGCAAAGTGTGGGAAGGCGTTCGACGGAGCCCCGTCGCACGCCGCCAACAGCTCCACACGCCCTGCAAACACTGGCCCGACCACGGATCGACCCGATCCGGACTTGCCAAAGAACTTTGCAAAGTGGACGCTTTGCAAAGTGACCACCCACAGCAACACTCCCGCCGAACCGGCCGCCCTCCAGAGCGGGGCGCCCTCCCGGCCGCTGCCGCAGCACGCGGTCCGCGCCGCGCTGCTCGACCTGATCGCCGAGTGGGGCAGCATCACCTCGAACCAGGCCGCGCAGATGCTCCGCCAGAGTTCCGGAACGTGCTCCTTCCACCTCCGGCAGCTGGCCCGGTACGGGCTGGTCGAGGAGGCGCCGACCGGGGACGGCCGTTCCCGCCCGTGGCGGCTGCGCTGGGAGGGGTCGCTGATGCCGCCCGAGCCGGGCACCCCGGCGGCCGGCCGGACCGGCGGCGACCTGACCCCCGAGCTGGCGACCGAGCTGGAGGACGGCAGCTACCGCCACTGGCTCGCCAACCGGTCCGCCGCGCCCGCCGAGTGGCAGCGGGACCAGACCTCCAGCGACATCCTGCACCTCACCAGCGACGAACTCGCCGACCTCGGCGCCGCCGTCCGCGCCCTGCTCGCGCCCTACCGGCAGCGCGAACCGCGCCCCGGGACGCACCCCGTCGCGGCGGTCACCCGGCTCTTCCCGCTGCTCGCGGACACCGGAGCGGACACCGGAGGAGAAGCCAGGGAAGAAACCGCGGAGGAAGCCGGAGCGGACACCGAGCAGCACTGAACAGCCGACGGCTGACAGATCTCACCATCTGCCAGCCGTCAGCTGCCGCCGACTGTCCACCGGTGGTCGACAGTCACCCGTCGACCACCGGCAGTCAGCCGTCAACCATCAGCCGTCACCCCTCCGAGCGGTCGCGCAGCCGCGGGAGCGGGACGGCGAGGAGCGCCGCCAGCAGGGCGATCCTCGGAGCCAGCTGGTCGATCCGGATGTGCTCGTGCCGGGCGTGCGCACCCCCACCGACGGCTCCGAAGCCGTCGAGCGTGGGGAGTCCGCGCGAGCCCGGCAGGTTGGTGTCGCCCGCCCCGCCCGCCGGAGCGCCGTCCAACTGCTGCCCGAGCACCGCCGCCAGCGAACGAACGTGGCGCAGCAGCGGGTTCGCCGAGCGCTCGGGCCAGGCCGGGCGGCTGGACAGTACCTCGGTCCGCACCCGCGCGCCCGGCCGCAGCGCGGTCAGGCGAGCGAGGTTGTCGAGGGTCCGGCGCTGCGCCTCGGTGGTGGAGAAGCGCAGGCCGAGTTCCGCCTCGGCCCGGCCCGCCACGACGTTGGCCCGGCTGCCGCCGCTGATCCGGCCGGCGTTGAGCTCGGTGCCGGGGAGGCTGGTCAGGCCGCGGACGGCGACGAGCTGGTCGACCAGTTCGTCCACTGCCGATACGCCGTCGGCGGCGTCGTTGCCGGCGTGCGCCTCGCGCCCGGTGACGGTGAGCCGCACCCGGGTGGAGCCGCGGCGGGCGGTCTTGAGCCGGCCGTCCGGGTGCGGCGGTTCGAGGCCCAGGACGGCAGCGGCGTCCCGCAGTTGGCGTTCGACGAGGCGCCTGCCGTCCGGGCTGCCGACCTCCTCGTCGGAGACCACGACCAGGCGGACGGTGCGGTGGGGGCGTTGGCCGAGGTCGGCGAGAAGGGCGAAGGCTCCCTCCAGGATGGCGAGTCCGCCCTTCATGTCGACCACGCCGGGTCCGCTCAGGGTGCCGTCCTGCTCGGTGACCGGCCAGTCGGTGAGGATGCCGGCCGGCCAGACGGTGTCGTGGTGGCCGACCACGAGGAGGTGCGGCAGGCTTTCGTCGCGGCCCTCCCACTGGAGCACGAGGTGGTCGCCGGCCGGGCCGGGTTCGCGCTGGACGGTGGCGCCGGTGGCCCGGAATCCGGCGGCCAACTCCTCCGCGAGGGCGTCGAGTCGGGGTGCGTCACCGCTGGGTGACTCGATCCGGGCCAGGTCCGCGCAGCGTCGCCGGACGGCTCCGGCGAGGGTGCGGGCGCGGGTGCTGAGGGCCTGGGGCAGACCGGGGAGAGCGGCGGTGGGGCCGGATTGGCCCTCGCTGTCGGGGACGGCCGGAGCGTGGGGGGCCGCTGCGGTGGGTGGCGCGGCGGCGGGTGTGGGGGCGGCCGGGGCGAGGGCGGTTCGGGCGGTGCCGGTTCTCACGGTCGTGCCGGAGGCGGCCGCGCCGCTTGCGGCACCGGCGGTCCTGGTCGGCTCGACGGGGGTGAAGGCAGTGGTGGCTGCTGTCGTGGCGACGGCGGCAGTGGTGGCGCCGACCGTCGTCGTGGTGATCGTGGTGGTGCTGTCGGCGCTCGCGGTGGTGGTTGCGGCGGCGGCGCTCGCGGTGGTGGTGGTCGCGGCAGTGGATCCGGTGGTGGCCGTCGGGGTCGGTGCGGCCGGGGCGGTGATCGTGCCGGCGGCGACGGCCACCGGGGCGGTGACGGGGACGGGGGTCACGGCGGCCACGGGGCCTGCCGCGGGAGTGGCGGGGCGGACGGCTTGAGGACTCAACGCTTGCCTCCGCGGCCGCCGCCGGTATACAGCGGCCGCGCGGATCGGCCGGGACGGCCCGTCCGCTCCGACCAGGTCACCGGGCCGACAGGCCCGGCTGTGACGGCGGGACACCAAGAGGTTCCGTCCGTTCCAAGTGCGCTGGAACGGCTGGGCGGCGTGTGTGGCATGTGCGTCCTCCTCGCTCGATCCGGTGGCCCCGATCGTCCCGGAGCCTCCGTGGACGGCGGCTTCCCTTGCGGCGGGCGCAGAACGACGCGCCACCACAGGGAAGCCGAGATGTGAGCCTAGAAGAACCGTTCGGTTTCCTGCGAGGTGGCCCTGCTCCCAGCGTGCCGGGGTCGGGATCCGCCCCGTCGCCCGGCCGCTGAACGGCGGTCGGCGCACGACATGCGAACCCGGCTCGGCGCGCGGGCGCGGTCGCCGGATCGCGCCCACCTCCACCATGGACCCGGGGCCGGGGTTCGGCAGCACAGGACGCCAAGGCGCGCCTTTTCCAAGCCAGATGGGTGACGGCGGATCGGCTTCGACTACCGCGCGGCGCTGATCCGGGGGCGGTTGATTCGGGGCAAACCACCGTGTTCCCAGGCGATGGTGGAGAAGTGCGGACGGACCGTCGTACGAGGGAACGGCGGTCGGGTCAGCCGCCGTCACCCACCATGCCGCCGTCGCCCACCACGCCGGCGTCCCGGGCGAGCAGCGCCGCCTGGACGCGGTTGCCGACCCCCAGTCCGGTGAGGATCCGGCTGACATGGGCCTTGACCGTGCTCTCGCGCATCCCGAGGACGGCCGCGATCTCGGCGTTGGAGCGGCCGACGGCGAGTTCGCGCAGCACCTCGCCCTCGCGCGGCGTGAGCCCCTCCAGGCGGCCCCGGGCCGCGACCGCCCGCGGCTCCCCGGTGCGGTGGTAACGGTCGATGAGGCGGCGGGCGGCGGCCGGGTGGAGCATGCCCTGCCCGCCGGCGACCACGTGGACGGCGCGGGCGATCTCGGCGGGCGGGGTGTCCTTGAGCAGGAAGCCGTCGGCCCCGGCCGCCAGGGCCTGGTAGACGTACTCGTCGAGGTCGAAGGTGGTGAGCGCGATGACCCGCGGACCGTCCGGCAGGGCGCGGAGCCGCCGGGTCGCGGCGATGCCGTCGAGCCTGGGCATCCGGATGTCCATCAGGGCGACGTCGACGCGGTGGCGGGCGGCGAGTTCGACGGCCTCCAGTCCGTCGGCGGCCTCGGCGACCACGGTCAGCTCCGGGTCCTGGGCGAGCAGGTCGACGAGTCCGAGGCGGACCAGCGCGTCGTCGTCGACCACCATGGTGCGGATCACGTCGCCTCGATCGGTGGGTTCGGGCCGGTCCGCGGGCCGGCGGCCGCCGGGGCGGGGTACCGGCCGGGCGGTGGGACAGGCGGTGGGGCAAGCGCCGAGGCGGGCGGTGGGACAGGCGGGTTGAGCGGTGGCCGGACCGGGAGCCGGTCCGGTGCGGGAAGGCGGACCGCGAGACGGAACCCGCCCCGGCCGTCGGGGCCCGCGTCGAAGTGGCCGCCGAGCGCGCCGACCCGCTCGCCGAGCCCGACCAGCCCGTAACCGCCCCCGGTGCAGGCACCGGACGGCGCCGGGCCACCCGCGCCGTTGCACACCTCGACGGTCGTCGCGGGCGCGCCGTACCGGACGCGGACGGTGACCGGGGCGGTGTGCGCGTACTTGCGCGCGTTGGTCAACGCCTCCTGGACGACCCGGTGCACGGCCAGTCGGTGGGTGGTCGGGACGGCCTCCGGGTCACCGGCGAGGTCCAGTTCCACACGTTGGCCCGAGCCGGTGGCCTCGGCGGCGAGTTCGGCGAGGTCGCGCAGGGCGGGCGCGGCGACGGGCGGACGGAAGCCGGCCGGCGGGCCGGAGTCGACGGGCGGACGGGGAGTGGCGGGCTCTGGGAGCACGACCGTGCCCGCTTCGGGGGGCGCCGGGCCCGGCTCGGCAGCCGGTCCCTTACCCGCGCTCGCACTCGCGCTCCCCCGCCCGGTGGCGGCTCGTGCACTGCCGGCTCCCGCGGTGTCCCCGGCCGGTTCGGCGGACCCGGCCGACAGGGTCGCCCCCAGGGGCCCGGACGGATCGGCCCGGAGCACGCCGAGAACGTCGCGCAGGTCGTCGAGCGAGCGGGCGGCCGTGGCCCTGAGCAGTTCGAGGCGATGGGCGAGGCGCTCCGGGTCGTCCGCCACCGTGCCGGCCCGGGCCCGGTCGCGCAGCACACCGGCGTGCAGGACGAGGAGGCTGAGCCGGTGGGCGAGGACGTCGTGCATCTCGCGGGCGATCCGGGCGCGTTCGGCGGAGCGGGCCTGTTCGGCCCGGAGTTCGCGCTCCCGGCCGAGTGCCTCGACCTTGGCGTTCAGGGTCCGGATCAGTACGCGGCGGCTGTGCAGCCACAGTCCGAGGGAGAGGACGGCCGCCTCGACCAGGAGTTGGGAACCGGTGGTGCCGGCCCAGTCGGCGAGGGAGTCGGCACGGACCGCGCCGAGCCCGGCGAGCACGACCGCGGCCGCGAGCGCCGGGCCGGAGCGGCCCGTCGAGGTCAGGTGGTAGAGGCTGAACAGGCCGGGGAAGGCGCGGTTCAGCAGCCCGCTGAACAGGACGGGGAGCACGGCGGCGGCGACCGGGTGGCGGCGCGCCAGCAGCAGGGAGAGCGGGGCGAGGACGGCCCCGGCGACGCGCAGCGGACGCCAGGGGAGGTCGTGGAGGTGCCACTGGGCGAGGCTCTCCTCGCCGGCGAGCACGAGGACGGTCAGCAGGAGCAGCGTCTCGGTCGGGCGGTGCCGGCCGCGGGCGTACCAACCGAGCAGGCGTTGCGGGTCGTTCATGCGCGTCGCGCCTCCTTCCGTCCGTCGTCCGGGCCCGATGCTACGGCGACCCGGCCGTGCGCCACCCCTGCCGATCGGCCAGCGGCACCCTCGACTTTCGTCGGGGGTGCGGAGCGTCCTTCGGCCGTTCCGGGCAGGTCCGGCCCTCTCTAGCGTCGCTGTCATGACGACACATCATCTCGGCCACGGGCCCGCCTCCCCCTCCGTCTCCCCCTCCGTCTCCCCCTCCGTCTCCCCCTCCGTCTCCCCCTCCGTCTCCACCACCGTCCCCTCCGCTTCCCCTGCCGACACCGCCGCGAGCGCGAACACCGCGACCGCTCGGTCCGGGCGGCGGGAGCCGGGGGGCGGTGACGGGTGGCTCTTCCTGTCCGAGGCGCTGCGCACGTTCCGGCTGACGGGCGCGGTGGCGCCGAGCGGTGCGGGCCTGGTGCACGCGCTGACGGTCCCGGCGGCGAGCCGTCCGGACCGGCCGCTCTCGGTGCTGGAGGTGGGGGCGGGGACGGGCGTGGTGACGCGGCGGCTGGTCCGGGTACTGCGGGCGGGAGACCGGTTGCACGTGGTGGAGCCCAATCCCCGGTTCGCCGAACGGCTTCGGACGGACGAGGAGTTGGCGCGGCGCGGGGCCGGTCTCGGCCTGCGGCTGTCGACGTGCCGGGTGCAGGACCTGCCGGGGTGCGGCCCTCCTCCCGCCGGGGACGGCGGCCACGACGACGGTCGCTCGGGAGCGGGCGTCGAACGGTACGACGTGATCGTGTCGGGGCTGCCGTTCACCAACTTCGAGCCGGCGGAGGTCCGGCGCATCCTCGCCCTCTACCTGGAGCTGCTGGTGCCGGGGGGCGAGCTGACGTACTTCGGCTATCTGGGGACGTCGGCGGCGCGGATGCTGTCGTCCGGCCCCCGGCAGAGTGCGCGGCACCGGGCGGTGGTGCGGTTGCTGCGCCGGTTCGAGGAGGAGTACGGGCTGGGGAGCCGGGTGGTGTGGCGGAACGTCCCGCCGGCGCGGGCCCACCTGCTGCGTGCCCCGGGCGGGAACCGGTCGGCGGCGGGCGCGGCGGCGGGTGGACCAGGTCCGGGTGAATCAGGTGCGGGTGGACCAGGCCCGGCCGCCGCAGGTGTCGACGGCCCGGCGGGCGGGGTCGCGGCGTCCGCTCGATGATGGACCGGGCGGCCCCGGCCCGGTCGACGGGCCGAGCCAGTGGATCGAGCAGTGCGCTGGGCGGCGCGTCGAACAGTCGAGGAGTACGTCGCGCCGCGCATCGAGCAACGCATTGAGCAACGCATCGAGCAGCGAGGAGCCTGCCATGACAGTCACGATCCGTGACGCCGAGGGTGCCGGCCGGTTCGAGGCCCGGTCGGACGGCACCCTGGCCGGGTTCGCCGAGTACCTGCGCAGCGACGGGCTGGTGGTGTACCCGCACACGGTGGTCGAGCCCGCCTTCGAGGGGCAGGGCGTCGGCGGGGCGCTGGCACGGGCGGCCCTGGACGACGCGCGGGCACGGGGGCTGGCGGTCCTGGCGACGTGCCCGTTCATCAAGGGGTGGATGCTCCGGCATCCCGAGTACCTCGACCTGGCGTACGAGAACCGCAGCCGGGTGAGCGACTGATGGCCGCCGTCGGCCGCGCGGGCGCCGAGGACGCGGGCGGCAGCGGGAGCGCGGGCAGCAGCGGTGGAACGGGCGGCAGCGGGGGCAGCGGCGGAAAGGCCGCGGACGGGCGCACCAGCGGTGCCCGGGCGTACCGGGGGGACGGGATCACGGTGTCCTTCGACGCCCGGGTGTGCCGGCACGCCGCCGAGTGCGTGCACGGGCTGCCGGCGGTGTTCGACACGGCGCGGCGGCCGTGGATCATGCCGGACGCCGCCGAGCCGGGGGTGATCGCGGAGGTGGTCCGCCGCTGTCCGACGGGGGCACTGACCTACCGGCCGGCGGACGGCGGGGCGGAGGTCCCGGACCGGCCGACCACGGTGCGGCGGACGGCCGACGGGCGGCTGCTGGTCCGGGGCGAGCTGCGGGTGACGGACGCGTCGGGAGAGGTCCGGGAGACGCCGAGGGCGATGCTGTGCGGCTGCGGCCGGAGCGCGGAGCCGCCGTACTGCGACCGGAGCGGGGAGTGCGGCGAGCACAAGGGGTGAGCCCCTTCCGATGATCGACGAATGACAGCTGACAGATTTCAGATGACAGATTTTGAAATCTGTCAGTCGCTGTGTCATCGTTGACCCATGTCCACCACCCAGAACCCCCGCCACCTCCCCCCGCGCAAGCTCGGCGCCACCGGCCCGACGGTCTCCCCCCTCGGCCTCGGCTGCATGGGCATGTCGGACCTCTACGGCCCCGCCGACGAGGCCGAGAGCATCGCGACCATCCACGCCGCCCTCGACGCCGGCATCACCCTGCTCGACACCGGCGACTTCTACGGCATGGGCCACAACGAGCTGCTGATCCACGAGGCGCTGCGCGGCCGCGACCGCGAGGACGTCCGGATCAGCGTGAAGTTCGGCGCCCAGCGCAGCCCGGACGGCCAGTGGCTCGGCTACGACGCCCGCCCGGCGGCGGTCAAGACCGCCCTCGCCTACACCCTGCGCCGCCTGCGCACCGACCACATCGACATCTACCGCCCCGCCCGGCTGGACCCGGCCGTGCCGGTCGAGGAGACCGTCGGCGCGATCGCCGAGCTGGTCGAGGCCGGCCACGTCCGCCACATCGGCCTCTCCGAGGTCGGTGCCGACACCCTGCGCCGCGCCGCCGCCGTCCACCCGATCAGCGACCTCCAGATCGAGTACTCGCTCATCTCCCGCTCCGTCGAGGCCGGGATCCTGCCCGTCGCACGCGAGCTCGGCATCGGCGTGACCGCCTACGGCGTACTCTCGCGCGGCCTGCTCAGCGGCCACTGGCAGAACGACCGGGAGCTGTCCGGCATCGACTTCCGCGGCCACAGCCCCCGCTTCCAGGGCGACAACCTCACCCACAACCTCCGGCTGGTCGACGCCCTGCGCGCGGTCGCCGCCGAACGGAACGCCACCGTCGCGCAGATCGCGATCGCCTGGGTCGCCTCGCGCGGCGAGGACATCGTGCCGCTGGTCGGCGCCCGCCGCCGCGACCGCCTCAGCGAGGCCCTCGGAGCGCTCGACGTGACCCTCACCGAGGCCGACCTCGCGGCCATCGAGGCGGCGGTCCCCGCCGGGTCCGCGGCCGGCGACAGGTACGCTGCCGCTCAGATGGCCCATCTCGACAGCGAGCACTGAGTCGCGGTCCCGGCCGTGTCGGCAACCCGCTCCGGGCGGGGCCGTCAGCACCCGTACCAACCGCAGGCCGACCGGCGGCCCCGCCCCCGAGCGACCGCCGACCGGTCGGCCGTCCGTCCGCCGCACACCGGCGGGCGGACGCCGCACCCGTAAGGACGTACCTCCCCGTGAGCCCGGACAACGCACTCACCGCCGAGCAGATCCTGAGCGCGACGGAGGACGTCCTCAGGCGGTTCGGACCGGCGAAGGCCACCGTCGTCGACGTCGCCCGCACGCTCGGTGTCAGCCACGGCAGCGTCTACCGCTTCTTCCCGAGCAAGGCGGCGCTGCGCGAGGCCGTCACCGAACGCTGGCTCGCCCAGGCCCACGACGAGCTGCGCCTCATCACCGAGGAGACCGGGCCGGCCGCCGAGCGCCTGCACCGCTGGCTGGCCACGCTCTTCGCGGCCAAGCGCCGGAAGGCCTTGGACGATCCCCAGCTGTTCGCGACCTACATGACGCTGGTCGGCGAGAACAGCGACACGGTCGACGCCCACATCGGGACGCTGATCGCCCAGATCGCCGACATCGTCCGGGACGGCGTGGCGAGCGAGGAGTTCCAGCCCGCCTCCACCGACCCGGCCACTCACATCGGCTCGACCGCCCGCGCCGTGTTCGAGGCGACCGCCCACTTCCACAACCCCGCCCACGCGGCGAGCTGGTCCGACCCGGCCGCCGAGGAGCGGTTCGAGGCCCTCTGGCGGCTCATCCTCGGCGGCCTGGCCAGCAGGGCCTGACCGCTCCCCGCCCGGCACAGAACGCGGAGAACCGGCCGCACGGTCCTCCGTGCGGCCGGTCCGGACCGTCGTCCCGGCTCCTCGCTGCGTCCCGGTGCCCGGACCGCCGTCAGTTGCGGGAGTTGCCGAACACGAGCCGGTAGAGGATCAGCAGCACCAGGGCGCCACCGATCGCGGACGCCCAGGTCGCCAGGTCGAAGAACTGCGCCGTCACCGGCCGGTCCAGGAACTTCGCGGAGATCCATCCGCCGACGAAGGAGCCGGCGACACCGATCAGGGTGGTCACCACCAGACCCCCCGGGTCCCGCCCCGGCAGCAGCAGCTTGGCCAGGGCCCCGGCCACCAGGCCCAGCACGATCCATGCGACGAAGCTCATGCGTCCTACCGCCCTTCGAGCCGTACGGCGGCCCCGTGCACGCCGTACTACCTGCTGGGACGCCTCGCCGGCCCCGGACGGTTCCGCGTCCGGTGCGTCCGTACCCTGCGCGTCCGCACTCGGAGGCGTCCGCGCCCGACACGTCCGCGCCCGGCGCGTCCGCACGGGAAGGCCCGCGGCCCACCGTGCACCGCTGGCGTGGCGCCCTTCTCGGGACCCGACTGCCCCGGAATACTGCGGCCATGCGCATCCTGATCGCCACCGCCGGCTCACGGGGCGACGTCGCCCCGTTCACCGGACTCGGCGCCCGCCTCCAGGCGGCCGGCCATCAGGTGGCCCTCGCCACCCACGCGACCTTCGCCGACTCCGTCCGCGCCTGCGGACTGGAGTTCCGCCCGCTGCCGATCGACCCGCGCGCCGAACTCGCCTCCGCCCACGGACAGCAGCTCCTGCGGTCCGGCGCCGGACCGCTCGGCCTGCTCCACCTGGTGCGCCTCGCCCGCTCGTTCATGCCCGCCCTCGGCGCGGGCATCGCCGCGGCGGCGGAACCCGGCGCCGACCTCCTCCTCACCACCAGCACCACCGCCGACCTGGGGCAGGCCGTCGCCGAGGCCGCCGGCATCCCGAACATCGCCCTCCACCTCCAACCCCTCTCCCCCACCCGCGAGTTCGCACCGGCCGTCACCGGTACCCGATCCCTCGGCGGACCGGGCAACCTGCTCGCCGGGCACGCCGTGCAGGCCGCCGTCGACCGGCTCTTCGCCCCCGCCGTCCACGGCCTGCGCCGCCAACTGGGCCTGCCCGCCGGCTCCGTGGCCCGCGGCCGCCGCAACCGCACCGTGCTGCACGGCTTCTCGCCACGCGTCGTCCCCCGCCCCGCCGACTGGCACCCCTCCCTCGGCGTGACCGGCTACTGGTGGCCCCGGACCGACCCCGACTGGCAACCCCCGCACCGCCTCCTGGACTTCCTCGCCGCCGGGCCGCCGCCCGTGTACATCGGCTTCGGCAGCCTCGTCGTCCCCGACCCCGAACGGCTCACCGCCACCGTCCTCGCCGCCGTCCGGGCCGCCCGCGTCCGCGCCGTCGTCCAGTCCGGCTGGAGCGGCCTCACCGCACCCGACGACAACGACGACGTCCTCACCATCGACGACACCCCGCACGACTGGCTCTTCCCCCGGATGGCCGCCACCGTCCACCACGCCGGCGCGGGCACCACCGCCGCCACCCTCCGCGCCGGAACCCCCAGCGTCCCCGTCCCCGCCCAACTCGACGCCCCCTTCTGGTCCGCCCGCCTCACCCGCCTCGGCACCTCCCCCGGCCCGATCCCCCTCCCCCACCTCACCGCACCCCGCCTCGCCACCGCCATCCGCCAGACCCTCGACAACCCCCACCACCGCACCCACGCCCACACCGTCGCCGCCGCCCTCGCCACCGAGGACGGCCCGGCCAAGGTCCTGGCGGCCGTCGAAAGGCTGTCCCGATAACCCCGGAACCCGTCACCTCCCCCTCGACGTCCTGGAAATGAAACGCCGAACGGTCCCTTTCGGGGAATTCGGTGCCATCAGCAGGAGAAGGAGGCAGCATGAATGGTCGACCGAACCGACGGCAGATTCTCGGCGGAATCGCAGCGGCGGCCGCGACCGTCACCGTCCTGTCCGGCGAAGGGCGTGCCTTCGCACAGGAAGCACCCGCACCCGGCAGCGAACCCACGGATCGACTGCGTACCCTCGAAGCCGCGCATTCCGCACGACTGGGCGTCTTCGCCAAGAACATCGCCACCGGCCGGACGGTGGCGTACCGCGCGCACGAACTGTTCCCCCTGTGTTCCACCTTCAAGACCGTCGCCGTGGCCGCGGTACTGAGGGACCTCGACCGGGACGGCACCTTCCTCGCCCGACGACTGCACTACACGACCAAGGACGTCACCGACTCGGGCTACGCACCGATCACGGGCCTGCCCGCCAACCTCGAAGCCGGCATGACGGTCGAGGAGTTGTGCGCGGCCGCCATCCGGTACAGCGACAACGCCGCCGCCAACCTCCTCCTCCGCGAACTCGGCGGCCCTGGATCGATCACCCGGTTCTGCCGCTCCATCGGCGACCGGGTGACCCGCCTCGACCGTTGGGAACCCGCCCTCAACTCCGCCGAACCGGACCCCCTCACCGACACCACGACCCCCCACGCCCTCGGCCTCACCTACGCCCGGCTCACTCTCGGCACGGCTCTCGCCCCGGCCGACCGCCAGCGGCTGACCGACTGGCTGCTGACCAACACCACCGGCACCAACCGCCTCCGGGCCGGACTGCCGCCCACCTGGACCGTCGCCGAGAAGACCGGCACCGGCAACTACGGCACCACCAACGACGCCGGAGTCACCTGGCCGCAGGGCGGCGGGCCGATCGTGGTGACGGTGCTCTCCACGAAGCACACCGCCGACGCCCCGGCGGACGAACCACTGATCGCCGAGGCGGCCAGGATCGTCGCCACTGCTCTGGCCTAGCACCCGACCCGCCCGCGCCCCGAGCACCGTTGTCAGCGGAAGCCCGCCCCCACGATCCTCTGCGCCCGGTAGCCTGAAATCGACTCAAGCTCTCGCCGGATTGCGCAGAATGCCCGATTCAAAGGAAGTTGCCAAAACCGCCGCCCTCGCATGACAACACCCCAGCTCACGAACTCTGCTCCCCGCGCATGCGGGGTTGGTCCCCGCCCGCCACCCTGCCCGCCCGGCAGGTCGAACTGCTCCCCGCGCATGCGGGGTTGGTCCCTGCCGTTGCAGTGCTCGGAGATGAGTACTGAGCTGCTCCCCGCGCATGCGGGGTTGGTCCCGGCGTTCAAGAGTCACCTTTCAGGTGGGACTGCTGCTCCCCGCGCCTGCGGGGTTGGTCCCTCGGAGTGGGTGGAGGACTACTCCGAGTACCACTGCTCCCCGCGCATGCGGAGTTGATCCGCAGTCCCCGCCCTGCACTGCGGCGGAGATCGCCTGCTCCCCGCTGAGGCGGGGTTGATCACGCAGCCGGAGGCGGCAGGACCTGGAGCCCGATTGCCTCGGCGGCAACGGTCATAGCGGCGTCGAAGTACGCGGGGAAGTCCGTGATCACCTTGTTCAGATGGCCGAACAGCTCGAAGCTGATCGTGCCGATCAGGGAGATCCACAGGGTGAGTGACCGTTCCACCAGGTCCGCGTACGGTTCGGCCGGCGCACCGCCCGCGCCGTCGAGCACCTGCTGAGTGACGAGCCTCGGCCCCGGGAGCGGCTGCGCGGGCGGGCGCAGGAGGCCCGAGGCGTGTGCCTCGACGACGAGGGCGGCCATCAGGCGGGTGACCCGGGTGGCGGGGTCGACCGTGTCGGTGGGGGCCCGGTAGCCGGGGACGGGCGAGCCGTAGACCAGGGCGAACTCGTGCGGGTGGGCCAGGGCCCACTGGCGGACCGCCCGGCATGCGGCGAGCCACCGGACGCCCGGATCGGCGGGGACGGCGGACGCCGCACCCGACTCCGCGGCCGCTCCGAGCGCGTTGAACGCGTCGACGATCAGAGCGGTGAGCAGCGCGTCCCGGCTGGGGAAGTAGCGGTACAGCGCCGAGGAGGCCAGGCCCAGGTCACGCGCCACCGCGCGGAGCGACAGGGCGGCCGCCCCGGTCTCGGCGAGCTGGCGGGTGGCGGCTTCCTTGATCGCGCGAGTGAGCTCGGCGCGGGCCAGCTGCCGCGCGGTCTGCGATGCCGTCATGCCGCCCATCCTTCCATTCAAGAGCAGTGCACACAACAGAGAGCACTGCTCTTGACTTCTTCCCGCCACTGCGAGAACACTCCTCCACGAAGAGAGCACTGCTCTCTCGAATTCCAGGAGGACCTGCATGGCACGGCACATCGTCATCGGCAAGGGCCCCGTCGGCGCCACCACGGCGAGACTGCTCGACGAACAGGGGCACGAGGTCGTCGTCCTGAGTCGCTCCGGCGGCAACGGCAGCACGGCGCTCGACGTCACCGACACGGCGTCACTACGGCAGGCCACCAAGGGCGCCGACGTGATCTACAACTGCGCGAACCCGCCGTACCACCGGTGGCCCACCGACTGGCCGCCGATCGCGAACGCCCTCCTCGACGCCGCGGAGTCCGCCGGTTCGGTCCTGGTGACCATGAGCAACCTGTACGGCTACGGCCCCGTCGGCACCCCCATGACGGAGGACCTGCCGCTCGCGGCCACCGGCACCAAGGCCCGGGCCCGCATCGACATGTGGCGCGACGCGTCGGCCCGGCACCAGGAGGGCCGGATCCGCGCCGCGGAGGCTCGGGCCTCGGACTTCTTCGGGCCCGGCGTCACCGAGGCCGGCCATCTCGCCCAGCGGATGATGCCCGCGCTCCTGGCCGGGCGTGCGGTCAGGGTGATCGGCGACCCGGACGCACCGCACAGCTTCACCTACATCCCCGACATCGCCCGCGCGCTCGTCCGGCTCGGCACCGACGAGCGGGCATGGGGACGCGCGTGGCACGTTCCCACCGCTCCGCCGCTGTCGACCCGGGAGGCGGTCCGGCGTCTGTGCCGGCTGGCGGACCTGCCGCCGGCCAGGGTCGGCCGGATTCCCTGGTGGCCGCTCCACCTGGCCGGCCTGGTCAACCCGATGCTCGGGGAACTGCGCGAGGTGCGGTACCAGTTCGACCGGCCGTTCGTGATCGACTCCCACGCGTACACCGCGACCTTCGGCGAGTCGCCGACCCCGATCGACGAGGCGCTGGGGGCGACCGTCGCGTGGTGGCGGGCACGGCTCGGCCGGTAGCGCCACGCGCGGCACCGACCGTCGGGGCGGGCGGGTTCGCCCGCCATTCGCCGTCAGGCCGCTTCCGGGGCCGGGAGGCCGGTGGAGCCGACACCGCGGGTGGAGCGGGCGGAGCGGGCGAGGCGGGCGGCGAGGCCCAGATGCAGGGCGGCGAGCACGATGCCGCCGACCGCCATGCCGGGACTGTGGGACGAGGCGCCGATGGCCGCGTCGACCACCTGGACGGCGCCGCCGACCAGCAGGAGCGGCGCGAGGCCGCGGCCGGTCCGGCCGATCAGCAGCTGGTACAGCAGCACCGCGCCGAGCGGCAGGGCCCGGGCCGCGTAGAGCTGGGCGTAGAGGTCGGCGAGCGGGGTGACCTGGTCGGTTCCGCCGGACAGGGCAAGCCCCGGGGAGAGCAGGCCGACGACGCTGAACGCCATGGACACCGCGGCGCCGACCGCGTTGGCGATCACCATGGCGCGCATGCCGCGACCGGAAGCGGAGGTGGAACGGAGCATTAAGTCAGCCCTCGAATCGTTCTAAGTCTGAATGGTTAGTGCATGCTAGCGTTCCTTTCGTGAATGATGTCAACCCCCTGCCGCTGACCGCCTCCGTGGTCTTCCGGCTCGGCACGCTCGGCAGCATCGTCACGGCGCGGTTCACCACCGCACTGGCGGAACTCGGCCTCAAGCCCAAACACGTCGGCGTGATGGCGGCGCTGGACTCCGGCGCACCACCGTCCCAGCTGGAGCTAGCCCGGACCATGGCGGTGGCACCCAGCCTCGTCGTCTCGCTGGCCGACCATCTGGAGCGGATCGGCGCGGTGGACCGGGTGCGCGACCCGGCGGACCGGCGCCGTCAGGTACTCGCACTGACCGACGCCGGGCGGGAACTACTGGCCGACTGCACCGCCCTCGCACACCGGCTGGACGAGGAACTCACGGCCTCGCTGGCCGCCCCCGAGCGGGAGGCACTGCGCCGCACGCTCGGCCTGCTGGGCGCCGAGGCGGGACTGCCGACGAGCGACTGAGGGCGGCAGCCCCGTCCGCCCCGGGTCCGCTCGTCACGTGCGCCCCGGCGGTTGGGGCGGCTGCCGCCGGGCCTGCGCGCCGCCACAGGTTCCGCGCCGGGCTCCGTGGCCCGGCGCGAGACAGCGACCCTGCTGGCACCGGGCCGCCGAGCGGGTGGAGCAAGGCCTCCGAACGCCGCCGACCAGAGGGGGCGTTGACCCGTCGGAGGAGGATCGAACCTGCCGCCGGGACCGGTCAGGCACCCAGGGCGGGGATGATGTCCGTGCCGTAGGCGTCGATGGTGGATTCGACGGCGTCGTGCATGGCGTAGACGGCGAACTGGTCGACGCCCAGGGATCGGAGCTGTTCGAGGCGGGCGCGGTGGGTCTCGACGGGGCCGATGACGCAGAAGCGGTCGACGATCGCGTCGGGGACGAAGGCGGTGTCGGGGTTCCCGGCGCGGCCGTGGTGGCTGTAGTCGTAGCCCTGACGGTCCTTGATGTAGGCGGTGAGTTCGTCGGGGACGAGGCCGGAGTGCTCGCCGTAGTGCCGGACGAGTTCGGCGACGTGGTTGCCGACCATGCCTCCGAACCAGCGGCACTGCTCGCGGGCGTGGGCGAGGGCGGCCGGGGAGTCGTCGGCGGTCACGTAGGCGGGGGCGGCCACGCAGACGGTGAGTGCGTCGGGGTCGCGCCCGGCCTCGGCGGCGGACCGGCGGACGGCCTTGACCATGTACTCGGCGAGGAACGGGTCGGCGAGTTGGAGGATGAAGCCGTCCGCCTGGCGGCCCGTCAGATCGAGGGCCTTGGGTCCGTAGGCGCCCATCCAGATCGGCAGCCGCGCGCCCTCGCCGACCCAGGGCAGGTGCATCTCGGTGCCGTCGACCTCGGCGGTCCGCCCCTCGGCCAACTCCTTGACGGCGTGCATGGCGTGGGAGAGCCGGTCGAGGGTGGCGGGCTTGCGGCCGGCGACCCGCATCGCGGAGTCGCCGCGGCCGATGCCGCAGACGGTGCGGTTGCCGAACATGTCGTTGAGCGTGGCGAAGAGGGAGGCGGTGACCTCCCAGGTGCGGGTGGAGGGGTTGGTGACCATGGGGCCGACGGTGAGGGTGCTGGTCTCGGCGAGGATCCGGCTGTAGATGACGAAGGGTTCCTGCCACAGGACGCAGGAGTCGAAGGTCCAGCCGTGGCTGAAGCCGGCCCGCTCGGCGCGGATCATGCGGTCGATGAGCAGGCGGGCGGGCGGGTCGGTCTGCAGGACGAGGCCGATGTCCAAGGCGGGCTCCGGGAGTTGGTCGGGGGTGCGGTCGGGAGAGGCGACCGGTCGGGAGAGGTCACCGGGTGGGAGAGAGCGACCGGCCGGCCGGCGGGAGCAGCCGGCCGGCCGGGGCGCGGCGGCTCAGTCGAGGTACTGGCAGGTGTCCCGGCGCAGGAAGGCGCCGTGGCCGGCCCGGCCCAGCCAGGTGCCCCGGTCGAGCACCACGGTGCCCCGCGAGAGCACGGTGCGGGCCCGGCCGGTGAGGGTGCGCCCCTCGTACGCCGAGTAGTCGACGTTCATGTGGTGGGTCGCCGCGGAGACGGTCTGGACGGCGTTCGGGTCGTAGACGACGATGTCGGCGTCGGCCCCGGGGGCGAGGGTGCCCTTGCGCGGGTGCAGGCCGAACATCCGGGCCGGGGTGGTGCAGGCGATCTCGATCCAGCGGCGGCGGCTGATCCGTCCGTCGACCACGGCCTGGTGCAGGAGGTCCATCCGGTTCTCCACGCCGGGAAGGCCGTTGGGGATCTTCGAGAAGTCGCCGCGGCCGAGCTCCTTCTGACCCGTGTAGCAGAACGGGCAGTGGTCGGTGGAGACCACCTGGAGGTCGTTGGTGCGCAGCCCGCGCCAGAGCGCCTCCTGGTGCTCGCGGGGCCGGAGCGGCGTGCTGCACACGTACTTGGCGCCCTCGAAGCCGTCCGCGCCCTCCTCGGCGAGGTTGTCGGTGGAGAGGAAGAGGTACTGCGGGCAGGTCTCGCCGAAGACGGGGAGTCCTTCGTCGCGGGCCCGGGCGAGTTCGGCGAGCGCGGAGGCGGCGGAGACGTGGACCACGTACAGGGGGCTGCCGGCGACCTGGGCGAGCTTGATCGCCCGGTGGGTGGCCTCGGCCTCCAGCAGTTCGCGGCGGACCTCGCCGTGGTAGCGGGGCGCGGTGCGGCCGGCGGCGAGGGCCTGTTCGACGAGGACGTCGATGGCGATGCCGTTCTCGGCGTGCATCATGGTCAGTCCGCCGTTGGCGGCGCCGCGTTGCATGGCGCGCAGGATGCGGCCGTCGTCGCTGTAGAAGACGCCCGGGTAGGCCATGAACAGCTTGAAGGAGGTGGACTCGCCGGAGTCGACGAGGGTGTCCATCTCCTTGAGGACGGCGTCGGTGACGTCGGAGACGATGGTGTGGAAGGCGTAGTCGATCGCGCAGTTGCCTTCGGCCTTGGCGTGCCAGGTGTCCAGGCCCTCGCGCAGGCTGCCGCCGACCGACTGGACGGCGAAGTCGACGATGGTGGTGGTGCCGCCCCAGGCGGCGGCGCGGGTGCCGGTCTCGAAGGTGTCGGAGGCGTGGGTGCCGCCGAACGGCAGCTCCATGTGGGTGTGGACGTCGACGCCGCCGGGGACGACGTAGTGGCCGTCGGCGTCGATCTCGGTGTCCGCGGTCCAGGAGAGGGCGGCCTGGCTGCCGGTGGCGGCGAGGGCGGCGATCCGTTCGCCCTCGACGAGGACGTCGGCGCGCAGTTCCTCGGTGGCGGTGACGACGAGGCCGCCGCGGATGGCGGTGCGTCCGGTCCGGGCGGTGGCCGTGCCGGTGCCCCTGCCGGTGGCGGGGGTGCTGCCGGGAGTGCCGCTCGGGGTGCTGGCGGGAATGCCGCTCGGGGTGTTGCCGGGGGTGCTGGTCATGGTGTGCTGGGGCCCCTCTCCGTCACGCCTCGGTCAGTGGTCCGTACGCCTCCGGGCGGCGGTCGCGGTAGAACGCCCACTGCTGGCGGACCTGTTCGATGAGGTCGAGGTCGAGGTCGCGCACGACCAGCTCCTCCTCCTTGTCGGAGGCCACCTCGCCGACGAACCGGCCGCGCGGGTCGACGAAGTAGGAGGTGCCGTAGAAGTCGTTGTCGCCGTACTCCTCGGTGCCGACGCGGTTGATGGCGGCCACGTAGTAGGCGTTGGCGACGGCGGCGGCGGGCTGTTCGAGCTGCCACAGGTAGGCGGAGAGGCTGCGGCTGGTGGCGGAGGGGTTGTAGACGATCTGCGCGCCGCCCAGGCCCAGGGCGCGCCAGCCCTCGGGGAAGTGCCGGTCGTAGCAGATGTACACGCCGACCTTGCCGACCGCGGTGTCGAACACCGGCCAGCCGAGGTTGCCGGGCTTGAAGTAGTACTTCTCCCAGAATCCCTTGACCTGCGGGATGTGGTGCTTGCGGTACTTGCCGAGGTAGCTGCCGTCGGCGTCGATCACGGCGGCGGTGTTGTAGTAGACCCCGGGCTGGTCCTCCTCGTAGACGGGGACGACCAGCACCAGGCCGAGCTCGCGGGCGAGTTCGCGCATCCTCCGCACGGTGGGGCCGTCGGGGACGGGCTCGGCCCAGCGGTAGTGCTCCGGGTCCTGCACCTGGCAGAAGTACGGGGAGTTGAAGACCTCCTGGAAGCCGAGGATCTTCGCGCCCTGTGCGGCCGCCTCGCGGGCGTAGCGCTCGTGGAGGGCGATCATGCTCTCCTGGTCGCCGGTCCAGCGGGTCTGGACGAGGGCGGCGCGGACGATCTGCGACATGGGTACCTCCGCAACTCCGCGGCCCGTCCGGGGGCGGGCCCGCGGTCCGAGGGTCGGCGGGCGGTGCTGCCTGCGGTGGATGTCTACGTGCGTAGAAAGTTGGTGCGTCGACCGTAGGCCCGGCTCCGGTCGCCTGACAATACGTCCGACGCGACGTGGCCGGGGCGATCTTGCCGGGCGGACACGCGGGGTCTCGTAGGTGGGATGAAACGGTCATCTACCCCGGGAGCGCACTCCTTACTCATTCGGGTGAATCCATGCTCGGGGTGGGGTGCGACGGGGCAGGAAGGTGGTGACGCCCTTACCGGACGCGGGTCCGCGGGAACAGACAGGATCCGGACGGGATCGGGGCGTTCGCGGGGCGCGGGGCGCGGGGTGCGTGCCCGGGGTCGGGTGGTGGTGGTTGTGGTGGTGCGGTGGTGGAGAGGGGTGGATCGGTGTGACGGCCGAGGACAGGGCCGCGGGCAGGGTGCCCGCCTGGGGAGGAGTGCTGCTCGGGCTCTCGGTGCCGGTGCCGGCCGTGCTCGGATGGCTGCTGTACGCGCGGCGGACGGCCGCCGACCAGGGCACCAGGGGCGTCCGGCTGCAACTCGCCGGCTCCCGGTCCGCCGCCGAGGCCGTGATCGCCGGGCAGGCCCCGGAGTTCCGTGCCGCGCTGGACGCCGGCCTCTGGCTGATCGGCGGCTGCACGGTCACGCTCGCGGCGGCCGGGCTGCTCGGGGCCCATGTGTTCACCCGCGCGCACTGGCGGTCGGCGGCCCTGGCCGCGGGCCTGGCGGGTGTGCTGGCCGGTGCCTGCGACCTGGTCGAGGGCGCCCTGCTGGACGCCGGGCTGGGCACGGCCGGTCCCGGGCCGACGGGTGGGGACGCGCCGTTCGCCGCGGCGGCCGCGTTCGCCACGGTCACATGGCTGCTGCTGCTCCCCTCGGGGGCGGTCGCGGTCGTGGTGTGCGGCGCCACCGTGCACCGGGCGGTGCGCGGGCTGCTGCTGCGGCGGTCGGAGGGTTCGGAGGGTGACGAGGGCGGGATGGGGCAGGGGGACGCGCCTGGGCAGCGGGGGCGGGAGGCCGACGGGCGCGCCGCGCGCGGACGGGGCGAGGCCGGGGCGGCCGGAGCCTCCCCGGGACCGGATCCGCCCACCGCCGCCGGACCGGCGCTGATCCCGCCGTGGCCGGTGCTGACCGCGCGGGGCGGGCGGTGGCCGCCCGGCCCCCGGGTCCACGGACCGCTCACCCGGCACGCCCGCTGGCACAACGCCGCCCGGGTCCCGCCCGGTCGCGAGCACGCCCGGCTCGGCTTCTGCGTCTCCGGCGGCGGCATCCGCTCGGCCTGCGTCACCCTCGGCGCGCTCCAGGCGCTGCGCCCCTGGCTGAGGCGGGCCCGCTACCTGGTCGCGGTCTCCGGGGGCGGGTATGCCGTCGGCGCGATGCAGTTGGCGCTGAGCGACTCCGCGCCGGACAGTCCGGTCCGGGTGCGCTCCGGGCTGACCTCCGACACCGTGCTCGAACCCGGCTCGCCCGAGGAGGACCACCTCCGCCGCCACTCCAAGTACCTCGCGGACGGCGCGGGCGAGTGGCTGGTCGCGCTCGGCACCCTGCTGCGCGGCCTGGTCGCGGCGCTCGCGCTGCTGCTCGCCGCCGTCCTGGTGCTCGGCCTCGGCCTGAGCCGGTTCTACCACCTCGTACCGCTCGCCGACCTGGACGGTCTCGGCACGGCCGGCGGCTCGCCGACCGTCCGGGTGCCCGTCCTGCTCACCCTCGCCGGGCTGCTCTCGGCCGCCGCCTGCGGGTGGCTGCTGTGGCTGCTCACCTTCTCCTGGCTCGGCTGGAACACGCCGCTGCCGCGCCTCCTGCGCCGCTTCTCGCACGGCGCGCTGGCGCTGGCCGTGCTGCTCTCGCTGGGCGTGCTGGCCGTCCCCGGTCTGGCCTGGGGCGCGGTGGCGGTGCGGCGGGCGCTCGCGGTCGGCGCCCGGCAGGCCTGGGCCGGCATCAGCCTCACCGTGCTGCTCAGCTACCTGGCGCTGCTGCTGGGCATCCTCTGGCACGGCCGGCGCGCCATCGGGCAGGGCGCGGCGGTGCTCGGCGGTGTCCTGCGCGGGGCCCGCCGCAGCGGTCTCACCGTCCGGATCACCGAGTACCTCGTGCTCTGGTCGGCCCTGACCGCGCTCACCGTCGGCGCGCTGCTCGCCTTCGGGTGGGCGGTGGCCACCGGGCACACCTGGCCGACCGCCGTGCAGGTGCTGCTGCCGCTGGTCCTGGGCACGGTCGGCCTCAACCTCGACCAGACCTGGATGGGGCTGCACCCCTTCTACCGGCACCGGCTCGCCTCGGCCTTCGCCGTCCGGAGGGCGGTCGAGGGCGGCGAGGCGGGCGGGGAGACGGACGAGGGCGGGGAGGCGGGCGGGGAGGTGCTGGCCCGGCCGTACCACTTCTTCCGCGAGCAGACCCGGCTCAGCCACTACGGCGCCCGGCACCCGGACTTCCCCCAGGTGATCTTCGCGGCGGCGGCCAACCTCTCCGGCAGCGCGCGGACGCCGCCCGGCCGGCGGGCGGTGTCGTTCACCTTCTCCTCCGACTACGTGGGCGGCCCGGACGTCGGGTACGCGCGCACCGATCTGCTGGAGCGGCGCACCCGGCGGCACATCGCCCGGGACCTCACGGTGCAGTCCGCGATGGCCGTCTCGGGCGCCGCGTTCTCCTCCGCGATGGGCCGTCGGTCACGGGCGTACCAGGGGCTGTTCGCGATCACCAATGCGAGGCTCGGCACCTGGCTGCCCAACCCGGCCGCCCTCGCCCCGCTCTGGGCGGCCGACCGGGACTGGCGGTACGCTCCGCAGCCCGCCGTGCGCCGGTTGTCGTACCAGCTGCGGGAGGCGTTCGGGCGGTACCCGATGGACGCGCGGTTCCTGCTGACCACCGACGGCGGGCACTACGAGAACCTCGGCCTGGTCGAGCTGCTGCGGCACGGCGTGCGGACGGTGGTGTGCGTCGACGCGAGCGGCGACTCCGCCTTCGCGGGGTCGCTCGCGGCGGCGATCACCCTCGCCCGGGAGGAGTTGGGCATCGCCATCACCCTCCGGGAGCCGGACCTGCTGGTGCCCGGCAGCGCCGGGACCAGGAGCGAGGGCGAGGGCGGGCGGGCACCCTTGCGCGGTCTGGCGGCACGGTTGGCCGAGCGGCTGGCCGCGCGGGCGGTCGTGGTCGGCGACATCGTGTACCCGTGGCCGCTGGAGCTCGGGGACTCCGACGGCGGCGCGTCGGCCCGGCACGGCACGCTGATCGTCGCGCAGGCCGTGCTGACCCCCGACATGCCGTACGAGCTGCACGCCTACGCGACGGGCGATCCGGTCTTCCCTTACGACGGCGCCGGTGACCAGTGGTTCGACCACCGGCAGTTCGACGCCTACCAGACCCTCGGCCGGTACCTGGGCGAGCAGGCGGGCCCGGTCGTCGAAGCGGCGCTGGCCGGGACGGCAGCGGGAACGGCAGCGGAGAGGGCAACGACTGCGGCCAAGGGCGGCAGGACGGACCGGCCGGGCCGGGGTCCGAACGTGAACGGCACCGTCCCGGGCCCCGGGACGCCGCCCGACGCCGAACGGGCTCCGACCGCGTCCGACCAGGGACGCGACGGGCGACCGTGACCGCGCTCGCTTGACTCGCGCCCGTCCCGTCGGGAAGGATCCGGCCCATGGACACCGGCACCACTCTGGTCTGCCGCCTGCACGTCGACCTCCGACGCCAGGCGAGTTCCATCTGTGCCTGTTGACCCTGTTCCTTCCCGCCGGTTCCGCCCTGTGACCTTCGCCAGGGCCCACGCCGCGCACTCGCTCTCCTGACGCCACGCCGCCCGGCACGACCGTGCCACCCCGCCGGTCCGACCGGTGCGGCAGGCACCCGCCACCGGCTCCCGGCACCGCACGGACCTCGCGCCACCGCGCCCCAGCGCACGGAAACGCACCGCACCCGCACGGCACCGAGCAGTCCCACCCCGCCCCGCCGCACCCTGCCCCACGGCGGCGCGCGGGCCGCACGGCGAAGCGCTCCACGACCACCGCCCGCCCGTCCCGAGGACACCCACATGAACCTGGACCTCGCACCGACAACTACGCCCGCCCCCGTCGAGGAGGGCCGAACTCCGCTCACCCCGAGCACGCTGCGGGAGATCGTCCGCGAGCTGGCCGAGCAGCCCGAGCAGTGGATCCACCACGTCCGGCTCTCCACCGAGGAGCGCTGGTACCGGCGGCTCGCCGCCGACGAGGACCACGAGGTCTGGCTGATCAGCTGGCTGCCCGGCCAGTCCACGGGCTTCCACGACCACGGCGGCTCGCGCGGGGCGTTCACCGTCGCGCTGGGCGAGTTGGAGGAGCTGTCGCTGGGCGGTCCCGAGCAGGGGCTGCTGATCCGGCGGATCGGGTCCGGCACCACCCGCGCGTTCGGCCCCGAGTACGTGCACGACGTCCGCAACACCGCGTCCGGCCCGGCCGTGACGCTGCACGCCTACTCCCCACCGCTCAGCTCCATGGCGCACTACGAACTGCGGGCCGGTGGCCTGGTCCGCACCTCCGAGGAAGGACCCGACCAGTGGTGACCACGATCGACGACCTGGTGGCCCGCGCCCGGGAAGGGGTGCACCGCCCCGGCCCGGACGAGGCCCTGGAGGCGCAGCGCGCCGGCGCGCTGCTGGTGGACATCCGCCCGGCGGCGCAGCGCGCGGCCGAGGGGGAGATCCCCGACACGCTGATCATCGAACGCAATGTGCTGGAGTGGCGGCTCGACCCGACGGGCAGTCACCGGATCCCGGAGGCCACCGGCCACGACCTGGAGGTGGTCGTGGTGTGCTCGGAGGGGTACGCGTCGAGTCTGGCCGCCGCGTCGCTGCGCGAGCTGGGCCTGCACCGGGCGACCGACCTGGACGGCGGCTTCGTCGCCTGGGCGGCGGCCGGGCTGCCGACCCGTCAGGGAGGCCACGAGGAAAGCCGCGAGGGGGGCCGCGAGGAAAGTCCTCGGGAAGGCTGATAGTCCGGTGCTTCCGGGGCACGCGCCCCGTGCTCCCCGCGTGCGCGTCGGCCGCTCCTGGTGAATCCGACCACGCCCGGTAAATCAGGGACACCGGGTTCACCAGGTCATAGGCTGATCAGAGTTTCCGCCGGTCCGAAGGCGGGCAGACCAGGCGACCGACAGGCACAGCGACACGGCACAGCAGCACAACACAGCGACACAACACAGCAGCACAGCACAGCGACAGGCCGACGGACCGGCACAGCGACAGACACCACCATCGGCGCCGCCACCGGGGGCCGCCGAGACGAGGACATTCCCCGTGATCAGATTCGACGGCGCGGGCAAGCGCCACCCCGACGGCACGGTCGCCGTCGAGGGCCTCGACCTCGACGTCCCCACCGGTCGGACGACCGTCCTGGTCGGCCCGTCCGGCTGCGGGAAGACCACGCTGCTGCGGATGGTCAACCGCATGGTCGAACCGACCTCGGGGCGGGTCCTGCTGGACGGCTCCGATGTGGCGGCGCTGGACCCGGCCAAGCTGCGGCGCGGCATCGGCTACGTGATCCAGCAGGCCGGGCTGTTCCCGCACCGGCGGGTGATCGACAACATCGCGACGGTCCCCTATCTGCTCGGCTGGGACCGGAAGAAGGCCCGCGCCCGGGCGGCCGAACTGCTCGACCTGGTGGGGCTGGCACCCGAGACCGCCAAGCGGTACCCGTTCCAGCTCTCCGGCGGGCAGCAGCAGCGCGTGGGTGTCGCGCGGGCCCTGGCCGCCGACCCGCCGGTGCTGCTGATGGACGAGCCGTTCAGCGCCGTCGACCCGGTGGTCCGCGCCGGGCTGCAGGAGGAGTTGCTCCGCCTCCAGTCCGAGCTGCACAAGACGGTGCTGTTCGTCACCCACGACATCGAGGAGGCGGTCCGGCTCGGCGACCAGGTGGTGGTGCTGCGCGAGCGCGGCCGGATCGCCCAGCTCGCCGATCCGCACACGCTGCTCACGGCGCCGGCGGACCTGGACGTCGCCGCCTTCCTCGGCCGGGACCGGGGCCTGCGCGGCCTCGGGCTGAGACCGGCCACCTCGGTCGTCGTCCGGCCGATACCCGGCGGTCCGGGCGAGGACGCCCGGCGCTCGCCGCACGGGATCCGGTTCGGCGGCTGGGAGCTGATGCTGGACGACGGGCGGCGGCCGATCGGCTGGATCGACCGGGACGCGGTGGGCGCGGCCCTGGAGCCGGCGCCCGGGTTCCGGCCGGACGCCGACACCCTGCGCGCCGCCCTGGACGCGGCCGTGCTGTCCCCCACCGGGATCGCCGTCGCCGTGGACGCCGAGGGCCGCGCGCTCGGTACGGCCGACCGCGAGGCGGTGCTGGCCGCGCTCGCGACCCGCCCGCCCTCCACGAACGGGGCGCGGCAGGCCGAGAAGGCAGAGGCCGCGACGGGCGCGACGAGCGACAAGGCTGAGGCCGCGACGGGCGCGACGACCGCGACGAGCGACAAGGCAGAGGCCACGACGGCCACGGCAGCCACAACGGCCGAGACGGACGGAGCCGGCGGTGGACGATGAACCGATCGTCCGCTGGTACTGGATCGGCGACCACCTCGGCTACCTCGGCGACCTGCTCGCCGACCACGCCGTCATCGCCCTCGTCCCGGTGCTGATCGGCCTGCTGCTGGCGCTCCCGCTCGGTCTGGCCTGCACCCGGTTCCCGCGCCTCTACCAGCCGCTCGCCGCCGTCTTCAACATCGTCTACGCCCTGCCCTCGCTGGCCGTCTTCGTGGTGCTCATCCCGTACACCGGGCTGGCCACCCAGGCCACCGTGATGATCCCGCTCACCTTCTACGCGGTGGCCGTGCTGCTGCCGACCACGGTGGACGGGCTGCGCGCCGTCCCCGACCCGGTGCGGCAGGCCGCGACCGCGATGGGGTACGGGCCGTGGCACCGGCTGGCCGCCGTCGAACTGCCCGCCGCCGTCCCCTACCTGGTGGCCGGTCTGCGGGTGGCGGCCGTGTCCAGCATCTCGCTGGCCTCGGTCGGCGCGCTGGTCGGCCGGGGCGGCCTCGGCTATCTGTTCGTCGACGGCTTCCAGCGCACCTTCCCGACGCCGATCGTGGCCGGGATCGTCCTGATCGCGGTGCTCGCCCTGGCCGTGGACCTGCTGCTGGTCGGCGCCCGCCGGCTGCTCGCGCCCTGGGCCGTCCGGGAGAAGGGAGCCGGGCAGTGAACTGGTTGACCTGGCTGGGGGACTTCTTCTCCGACCCGGACCGCCGCAGCGGTTCGAACGCGATCGCCCACCGGATCGCCGAGCACCTGCTGCTCTCCGGCGAGGCCCTGCTCTGCGCCGCGCTGCTGGCCGTCCCGCTCGGGCTGCTGATCGGCTACACCGGGCGCGGCGTCACCGTGGTGACGGCGATGGCCGGCGCGGCCCGCGCGCTGCCGACGCTCGGGCTGGTGACGCTGGCGGTGCTGCTCGCGGGGGTCGGCGACACCGCCGTGCTGGTGCCGCTGGTGGCGCTGGCGGCCCCGCCGCTGCTGGTCGCCGCCGTCGAGGGGGTCCGGGGCACCGACCCGGACGTGCGGGACGCGGCCCGGGGTGTCGGTCTGACGCACCCGCAGGTGCTGTGGCAGGTCTGTCTGCCGTCGGCGCTGCCGACCCTGCTGGCCGGTTTCCGGACCGCGACCGTGCAGGTCATCGCGACCGCGACGGTGGCCGCGTACGTCGGGCTCGGCGGCCTCGGCCGGTACGTCGTCGACGGGCTGGCCACCCGGGACTACGCGGCGACGGTGGGTGGCGCGCTGCTGGTCGTCCTGCTGGCCGTCGCGGCCCAGGCGTTCTTCGCCCTGCTGGCCCGGTACGCGCTGCCGCCCGGTCTGCGGGCGCAGCGACGGGCCTCGGACCGCCGGTCGTCGTGACCGCCCGTTCTTCGCCTTCCCTTTCCCCTGCTTCCGGTTCCGGTTCCGGTTCCGGCCCCGCTTCGGGTATCGCCTTCGTTCCGGACCCCGGGACGCCGTTCGTTCCTTCCCGATGTGACCACCCCGAGAGGAAACCTGTCACCATGTCGACATTCACCCCCGTGAGCGGTTCCGCGACCCCGAAGCCGGCCGCCGCGGCCCCGGTGCGGCGGACCGCCTCCGCGGCGGTCCTGGCCGTGCTCGCGCTCGCCGCGACCGCCTGCTCCTCCTCCGGCGGCGACCCGCTGGGCGGCGGCGCCTCGACCTCGGCCGCGGGCGGCGCGCCGACCTCGGCGGCCGGCGGCACCGGCACCTCCGCGGCGGCCGCCCCCGGCGGGACGGTCGTGGTCGGTTCCGCGAACTTCCCCGAGAACGTGCTGCTCGGCTCGATCTACTCCCAGGCGCTCCGGGCCAAGGGCGTCAAGGTCGAGGAGAAGTTCAACATCGGCAGCCGCGAGGTGCTCTACGGGCAGCTGCAGAGCGGCAGCCTCTCCGTCCTGCCCGAGTACAACGGCGCGCTGCTCGCCTACCTGGGCGGCAAGTCGGCCGACCCGACCTCGGCGGCGGTCAACGCCGAGCTGACGAAGACGCTGCCCCCCGCGCTCGGGATCCTGGAGTCCTCGCCCGCCGAGGACAAGGACACCCTGAGCATCAGCCAGGAGAGCGCCGACAAGTTCGGGCTCAAGACCATCGCGGACCTCGCCGCCAAGGCGGGCGAGTTCACCATCGGCGGTCCGCCGGAGTTCAAGTCGCGGCAGGAGCAGCCGCTGAAGGACGTCTACGGCCTGACGTTCAAGGAGTGGAAGTCGACCGGCGAGACCACGGCCAACGCCGTGAAGGACGGTTCGATCCAGGTCGGCAACGTCTTCTCCACCGATCCGAAGATCACCCAGCTGAAGCTGGTCCCGCTCGCCGACCCGAAGAACCTGTTCGGCGCCCAGAACGTCACGCCGCTGGTCAACAAGGCCAAGATGGACACGACGACGACCGGTGCGCTCAACGCGGTGTCGGCCAAGCTGGACACGGCGGGGCTGCTGGCGCTGATGAAGAAGGTCGCGGTGGACAAGGAGGACCCGTCGGCGGTGGCCAAGGACTGGCTGAAGAGCAACGGTCTGTCCTGACCTCGGGGTCGGAGGGGAGCCGCCGCGGGGCGGGACCGGTCGGGAGGACGGTCCCGCCGCGCGGCGGCTTCCGCGTTCGGGGGCCGGGGCGGGGCGGCGATCCCGGGTCCGACAGATCTTCCTTGAAAGGCGCGGACATGACAGTGTGACGGCATGCGCACTCGCCTTCTCGCCGCCACCCTCACGGCATTCGCCGCGGTGAGCCTCGCCGCGTGTTCCAGCTCCGGCTCGGGCTCCGGCACCACCGCGGCCGGCAGCCCGGCCTCCGGCTCCCCCGGCGTGTCGGCCACCGCGACCGACCCCGGACCCGCCCCGGGAGCCACCGACACGCCCGGCACCGGAGCCACCGGCACGGCCGGCAGCACCGCGGGGTCCGGCCCCGGCGGAACGGCCGGCGGCTCGGCCGGGACGACCGCCGGAACGAGCTCGGGAGCGGGCACCGGAACGACCGCCGGGGCGACCGGGTCCGCGACCGCGAACCCGCCCGCCCCGGCCGCCACCGGTCCCGCACCGGCCACCGGCGCCCCCGACGGCTCCCCGGCCCCGGCCGACCCCGGCAAGCCGCCGGCCGAGCCCCCGGCCACGCCGAAGCCGGCGCCGCCCACCGACGCGGGACTGCCCGGCAAGCCCGCCGCCGATGTCACGGCGCAGCTGGTGGCCGCCCTGGACGCGATCGATCCGGCGATCGTCGGCGGCAAGCCCGAGCAGGCCGTCGAGCGGGCCCGCAGCCAGTGCCAGTCGATGTACCAGTTCCCGAAGGACCGGGCCAAGTTGATCGACCTGGCCGACCAGCGCTTCACGGATCCCGCCCATCCCCAGGGTTTCGGGGCCGAGAAGGCGGAAAAAATCCTCGACGCGCTGCGCACCGTTCTCTGCCCGTCGGTCTGAGTCGGGCCCGACGGGCCCCGATCGGCCCGGTGTCCTGAGCGCCGGGCCCGCCGTGGCCGCGCGCGACGACCACCCGCGCGGCCACGGCACACACCTGCCACCGGCTCAGACGTAGCTCCAGGCGGTGTCCTTGTCGTCGGACGAGACGAAGTCCATGGCTCCTCCTTTCCAGGCGTAGAGAGGCGTACGGGCGTACGGGTTTACGGGCGTACGGGCACGGGCGTCGGCGCGGGGTGCCGGCGGACCGGCGCACCTGCGGACGGTCGCGCAGGGACGCGTAGGGACGGAACGGGCAACGGGGCGGCGGACGCGCCCGCGCGCGCCGAACGGTGCCCCGACGGACCGGAATCCGGCCCGACCGGGCGGCGGGCACCACGACGGGCGGGGACCACGGCGCGGGGACGTCGTCACGCGGGGGCGTCACGACGCGAAAGGTGTTCGGGCCCGCCGAGGGACCCGGCGGACCGGGCGGCGGACGAGTGGCGAGGCGAACGGACACGGTCCGGCCGCCGGCCACCGGGGTGGCGGGCGGCCCCCAGGACCCGGGAGCCGGGGGCTCACGCCTGCGGGCGGCAGCCGCCCTCTCTGTCGAGCTTCCAGTCGAGGTCTCGCATGACTCCGATGATGTCCGAGCGTGCGCACCGGTCACAACCGGATTGTTCGACGGTTGACCGATCCTCGGCCAACCTCAGCCCTTCGCTGACGAACTGTTAGGACTCTTGACAGACGAGTGGTCTAGTCCAACCATAGGCATGTCGATCCGACCGGGATGCACTGTGGGGGTGTGACCACCGGCGGCTGAGGCGATGCCCTGCCCTGCTCCGCTCCGCCCCCAGGCCCCGTCACGGCCCATGCGCGCGCCCACGCACGCCGCCCGCCGTGCCCTGCGTCCTCGGGGTTTGCACACCCCCGAACACCGCCCCGCCGTACGGCCGAAAAGCTCCTCCCCCGGCCCGGCACGTCCACCCCGCGCGTCCGCCGAGGACGCCGCGGCACAGCTCCGCACGCTTCACCAACGTCCTGCCCCACCACGTCTGTTGGAGAAACCATGCGTCTACCCAGAACACTCCAGGCCGCCCTGACGGCCTGTGTCACGCTCGTCGCGTCGGCCGGCCTGGTGGCCGGCGCGACGTCGGCGGGCGCGGCGCCGACCGGCCCGGCCGCCGCCGGCACCGCCGCAGCGGCGACCCCGCTCCCCACCCGGGTGTTCGCCCCCTACTTCGAGGCCTGGACCGGCGAGAACCCCGCCACGCTGGCCGCCCAGTCCGGCGCCAAGTACCTCACGATGGCGTTCCTGCAGACCGCCACCAAGGGCTCCTGCACGCCGTACTGGAACGGCGACACCTCGCTGCCCGTCGCGCAGTCCTCGTTCGGCGCCGCCATCGCCACCATCCGCGCCAACGGCGGCGACGTCATCCCGTCGTTCGGCGGCTACACCGCCGACACCACCGGCACCGAACTGGCCGACAGCTGCACCGACGTCAACCAGATCGCCGCCGCCTACGAGAACCTGATCACCACCTACGACATCAGCCGGATCGACCTCGACATCGAGGTCGACTCGCTGGACAACTCGGCCGGTGTCGACCGCCGCAACAAGGCGATCAAGGTGGTGCAGGACTGGGCCGCCGCGAACGGCCGGCAGATCCAGTTCTCCTACACGCTGCCGACCACGACGAGCGGCCTGGCCGCCAGCGGCCTCGCGGTGCTGAAGAACGCCGTCACCAACAACGCGAAGATCGACGTCGTCAACATGATGACGTTCGACTACTACGACAACGCCGCCCACGACATGGCGGCCGACACCCAGACCTCCGCCAACGGCCTGTACAACCAGCTGGCGAAGCTCTACCCGACCAAGACCCCGGCGCAGCTGTGGGGTTCGATCGGCATCACCGAGATGATCGGCGTCGACGACTTCGGCCCGGCGGAGACCTTCACCCTCGCCAACGCCACCACCGTCTACAACTGGGCGGTCTCGAAGGGCATCAACACGCTGTCCTTCTGGGCGCTGCAGCGCGACAACGGCAGCTGCGCCGGTGCCGCCGCCCGTGACGACTGCTCCGGAATCGCCCAGAACAAGTGGGACTTCACCAAGATCTTCGCGCCGTTCACCAGCAACACCCAGCCGGTGAACGACTTCTCGGTCGGCGTGAACCCCAACTCGGGCACGGTCGTGGCCGGTTCATCGGCGACGGCGACCATCAGCACCGCGGTGGTCTCCGGTTCGGCGCAGAGCGTCAACCTCACCGTGAGCGGCGCCCCGGCCGGGGTCACCGCCACCGTCAACCCCGGTAGCGTGACCGCCGGTTCCCCCGCGACGCTGACCGTCGCCACCACCGCCGGGGCCACCCCGGGCACCTACCCGCTCACCGTGACCGGCACCGCCGCCTCCGGCAGCCACACCGCCACCTACTCGCTGAAGGTGACGAGCACGCAGCCCGGCAACGACTTCTCGGTCGGCGTGAGCCCCGCCACCGGTTCGGTGACCGCCGGCTCCTCGGCGACCGCGACCGTCGGCACCACCGTGGTCTCCGGCTCGGCGCAGAGCGTCAACCTCACCGTGAGCGGCGCCCCGGCCGGGGTCACCGCCACCGTCAATCCGGGCACCGTGACCGCCGGCTCCTCGGCGACCCTCACCGTCGCCACCACGGCCGCCACCACCCCGGGCACCTACCCGCTCACCGTGACCGGCACCGCCGCCTCCGGCAGCCACAGCAGCACCTACACGCTGACCGTCACCGGCGTCACCCCGCCCGGCGCGATCGTGAACGGCGGCCTGGAGACCGGCAGCCTCGGCCCGTGGACCTGCCAGACCGGCGGCAGCGTGGTGAGCACCCCGGTCCACTCCGGCTCCTACGCGCTCCAGGCGGCGGCCACCGCCTCCCAGAACGGCCAGTGCTCGCAGACCGTCACCCTGGCGCCCAACAAGGCCTACACCCTGACCGGCTGGGTCCAGGGCAGCTACGCCTACGTCGGCGTGAGCGGCGGCGCCACCGGCTCGACCTGGACCAGCGCCTCCGGCTGGACCAAGCTCAGCGTCCCGTTCACCACCGGCGCCTCCGGGACCGTCACCGTCTACCTGCACGGCTGGTACGGCCAGGGCAGCGTCTACGGCGACGACTTCTCGATCGCCTGACGGTCGGACCGGGCGCGCGGGCCAGTACTCGCGCGGGCCAGTACTGAAGGGCGCACGACGGTAGCCGGCTGAACGCCGGCGTCGGTCCCCGTCCACCGGCCGGCCCCGCCCCACTCCCCCGCCGGGGTGCCACGACCACACTGGTCGTGGCACCCCGGCGGACTCCGTTCAGCGGCCCTCCGGCGACCGGGAACGGCCGGGGCCGGACAGGGGCCGGGGCCGCAACGGCTATGCGGCGGCCGGCTCCGGCGCGTCGGCCGGGGCGGTCCGCGCGGGCCGCAGGAGCAGCAGGTAGGACGCCGCGGAGAGCACCGCGCAGCTGAGCACGACGACCGCGAGCAGCACCGCCGACGGGCTGCCGCCGAGGCTGCTGAGCGGGGCCACCACGGCGCCGCAGAGGAAGGTGCCGGTACCGAGGAGCGCGGAGGCGGAACCGGCGGACTGCGGGGCGACCAGGCTCAGCGCGCGGGCCGCCGAGTTCGGCAGGACCATGCCGAGGCTGGCCATCATCACGAACAGCGAGGCGCACACCGCGACCAGCCCGAGGTCCCAGACCGCCGTGACCAGGACCAGCGACACCCCGGCGGCGATCATCACCGCGAGGCCCGTGCGCATCAGCGCCCCGGCGGTGAAGCGGGGTGCGAGGACCCGTCCGTTGAGCTGGGTGGCGCCGACGATCGCCACCGAGTTGAGCCCGAACAGCAGGCTGTAGGTCTGCGGCGACACGTGGTAGACGTGCTGGAGCACCACCGACGAGCCGCTGATGTAGCCGAACAGCGCGCCGAAGGCGAAGGTGCTGGTCAGCAGCAGCCCCAGGAACGGCATGTTGCGCAGCAGCCCGCCCATGGTGCGCAGGGTGCCGCTCAGGCCGCCGCCGCGCCGGGCGGAGGGCGGGAGGGTCTCGCGCAGGGCGGCGAAGGCCACCAGGGTGAGCAGGAGGCCGAGGGCGGCCAGTGCGCCGAAGGTGCCGCGCCAGGAGGTGAAGCGCAGCATCTGGGCGCCGAAGAGCGGCGCGAGGATCGGGGCCAGACCGGATATCAGGGTGATCGAGGCGAGGAAGCGGATCATCGCGACGCCCTCGAAGCGGTCGCGGGCGACGGCCCGGCCGATGACCAGTCCGGCGGCGCCCGCGGCGCCCTGGACGAAGCGTGCCGCGATCAGCGTGGTCAGGTCGGGCGCGATCACGCAGACGATGCTGGCGAGGGTGTAGACGACGAGTCCGGCGAGCAGGGGCGGACGGCGTCCGAAGCGGTCGCTGAGCGGTCCGAAGATCAGCTGCCCGGCGGCCACCCCGAACATCGAGAAGGTGAGGGTGAGCTGAACGGCGGCCGGTTCGGCGACCAGGTCGTCGGCGATCGCGGGCAGACCGGGCAGGTAGAGGTCGGTGGTGAGGGGGCCGAGGGCGACCAGTCCGCCGAGGACGACGATGGCGGCGCGGCCGGTCGCACCGGCGGCGGTCCCGGCGGCGTCGGTGGGGGTGGCGGCGTCGGCGGGGGTGGCCGCGTCGGCCGTGGAGGCCACGGTGGCGTCGGCGGCGGGTGAGGCGGGGGCGGTCGACGTGTCACCGGCAGAGCCGGCGGTCGGACCAGGCATGGGGCTCCTCTCGGAACGAGCACGGCGATCGTGCTCGCTCCGTCCTACCCCAGCGCCCCTGGCCACCGACAGCCGGGGCGGCCGCCCGGCCCATTTCGCCACCGGCCGGGAGCCCCGGTCAGCGCGGGAGGCGCTCGGCGCGGAGGGCGGCCTGCACGGCGGCGCCGTCCTGCCACGCGTAGAGCTGGTTGCCGGTCAGGGTGACCTTGTAGTGGCCGCAGGAGCCGGTGACCTTGGAGGTGATCCCCTCCGGGAACCAGCCCGCCTTGAGCGTGACCGGCGCCAGGTGGTTGCCCTTGGCGGTCGCGGTGGTCGTGCAGCCGGCGGGCAGCCGCCCCTCGGGCACGGTGGCGCGCAGCAGGCGGTCGTCGCCGGTGGTGGACATCAGGTAGCGGACCGAGGAGGCGTTGTCGGGCAGCCAGGTCGGCATCGAGCGGCGGTCGGCCTTGGCCTCGCTGCCGCTGGCGTAGCTGGCCTGCTCCTGGTGCCGGCCGTCGTACCACTCGGCGACCCTCGGCCCGACCGCCACGGTGGCGACGGCCGCGGCCATGCCCGTGCCGACCACTCCGATGGCGATCTTCCCCGCGATGCCGTTCATGCCCCTGTGTCCTCTCCTGCGCCCTGCTGCTCCGCGTCCGCTCCCGTGCGCCCCGTCGGGGCCGGGAGCGGCTCCCCGTTGTCTTCCATCCTGGCGGGCACCCGGGGCCCTGACGTCACCAGGAGGTCTTGATCGACCGCCGTCCTTGGGGGGTACGACCTCCACCTTGAGAGGTACACGGGGGCGACCGTTCTCGGGGTTCACCCCGGTCGAGCCTGGCCCGGGGCCGGTCGGCGCGCAGCCCGGCCGGGGCCGCCCGGGTGCCGTGACGGCGTGTCGCTCACCCGGACGCCGGACCGTACCCGGGCGGCGGTGGGGTCAGGCCGCGGCCGTCGCGGGCACGGCGACCGGGAAGGGGCGGCCGTCCAGCGTCCAGTGCGGGTCGATCGGCCGGCCGAGGGCGGCGTAGACCTGGGCCGCGACGTCGGGGTGGCGGATCTCCCCGGTGGGCGGGGCGGCGGGGATGTCCGGTCCGGCACAAGCTACCCAGGCGGTGCGCTCCTCGACGGTCCGCCCGCCGTGGCCGCCGACGTCCACGTGGCCGTGGTCGGTGACGACGATGACCGTCCAGGCCTCCTCGGCGTGACCGGGCCGGGCGCGGACCGCGTCCAGGAGCCGGCCGAGCCGCTCGTCGGCGGCGCGCATCGAGGCGCGGTACTCCTCGCCGCAGCCGAGGAAGTGGGCGGTCTCGTCGACGGCGCCGAGGTAGACGAAGGAGGCTTCCGGGTCCGCGTCGCGCAGCACGTCCACGGCCTCCCGGGTCACCTCCTCGTCGACGGCCTCCCATGCCTCGGGGGTGTCCTCGGCGGGGGCGACGTAGCAGAGGCGGCCGGGCGCGCGGAACAGCGGTCCGCCGGACTCGCCGATCACCAGCGGGTCCCAGCCGGCCGCGACGAAGGTGCGGCGCCGGTCGCCCCGGGCCAGCCGGGTGGTGAAGTCGGGGAAGACGTCGAGCCGGTTGCCGCCGAGGTGGTTGCCCCAGACGCCGTGCTTGGCGGGCTCCACACCGGTCACGATGGTGGCCCAGCACGGTCCGGACATGGTGGGCGTGGACTCCGCCACCGTCACGGGCGCCAGGAATCCGGCCTCCGCGACCTCCGCGAGCCTCGGCATCGGGACCTGCTCCAGCAGGTCGTACCGGACGCCGTCGATCCCGACGACGAGGACCCGGGGGCGCGGCAGCTGCGGTACGGACATGAGCGGGGCGGTTCCTTTCACGGTGCGGGTGCCGACCGTGCCCGCACCGGGGCGGACGGCGGCGACCGGGCCATGCTCCACGGCCCGCCGAACCGCGGGGTTGCCTCCCGGACAACACGGGATGTCCTGGCCGTGTCCGAACGGCGCCGACCGGTGCCGGCCCGGCGTCGGGCCGGCCCCGGGCCGGGGGTCAGCCCCGCGGGCGGAACTCGTGCACGACCTCGATGCGGCCGACGATGTGCTGGTTGAACTCCGCCAGCTCATCGGCCGGCACCCAAAGCTCCAGGACGGTGCGGCCGCCCGCCTGGCGGACGGGGTAGCGGCTCAGGAAGGCGGTCTCCACCTCGAAGCGGGTGACGTGGCCGACCCCGGAGGCGGGGACGTTCCAGTCCCGCGCGATGCGGATCGCGTAGTCCTCGTTCAGCACCGGGTAGAAGATCGGCTGGTCCGGCAGGCGCGGCGGCCAGGCCCGCCAGTCGGAGGCCGCGACCAGGGCCAGTTCCTCCGGGCCGGTGGGCCGCCACAGCGTCGTGGTCGGCACAGCGTGCTCCACGGCGGGCGCGGTCGGGGTGCCGGTGGGAATGGTCGTGAGGTGGGTCGTCGGGCCGTTCATGAACACGACGCTAGTCATGAACGGCCCGAACGGGAACCGGTTTTCACCGGCCCCGGACACCCGTGCGGCCGGTCAGTGGTACGCGGACTCGCCGGTGATCGCCTCGCCGAGGACCAGGGTGTGGATCTCGCTGGTGCCCTCGTAGGTGAGGACCGACTCCAGGTTGTTGGCGTGCCGCAGCACCGGGTACTCGGTGGTGATGCCGTTGGCGCCGAGCACGGTGCGGGCGCTGCGGGCGATCTCCAGCGCGGCCCGGACGTTGTTGAGCTTGCCGAAGCTGACGTGGGCCGGGCGGGCCGCGCCCTCGTCCTTGAGCCGGCCGATCCGCAGGGCGACCAGGTAGGCCTTCTCGACCTCCAGCATCATCTCGACCAGCTTCTGCTGGGTGAGCTGGAACCCGGCGATCGGGCGGCCGAACTGGACCCGGCTCTTGGCGTAGTCGAGGGCGGCGGTGTAACAGTCGCGGGCGGCGCCGACGGTGCCCCAGAGGATGCCGTAGCGGGCCTCGTTGAGGGAGGACAGCGGTCCGCGCAGCCCCGTGACGCCGGGCAGCACGGCGTCGGCCGGCAGCACCACCTCGTCGAAGGCGAGCTCGCTGGTCACCGAGGCGCGCAGGGACAGCTTGCCGTGCACGTCGGTGACGGTGAAGCCGGGCATGCCGGGCTCGACCAGGAAGCCCCGGACGCCGTCCTCGGTCTGCGCCCAGACCACCGCGACGTCGGAGAGGGAGCCGTTGGTGATCCACATCTTGGAGCCGGAGAGCACCCAGTCCGCGCCCTCGCCGGCGCCCTTGCGGCGGGCGCGGGTGCGCATGTTGGCGGGGTCGGAGCCGAAGTCCGGTTCGGTGAGGGCGAAGCAGCCGATCAGTTCGCCGGCGGCGAGGCCGGGCAGCCAGCGCTGCTTCTGCTCCTCCGAGCCGAACGCGTGGATGGAGCGCATCGCCAGCGAGCCCTGGACGGAGACGAAGCTGCGCAGGCCCGAGTCGGCGGCCTCCAGTTCCATGCAGGCGACCCCGTAGGCGACGGCGGTCGAGCCGGCGCAGCCGTAGCCGTCGAGGTGCATGCCCAGCACGCCGAGGGCGCCGAGTTCGGGGGCGAGTTCGCGGGCGGGGAAGACCCCGCGCTCGAACCAGTCGCCGATGTGCGGGCGGATCCGGTCCTCGGTGAACTTCCGCACGGTGTCGCGGACGAGCCGCTCCTCGTCGGTGAGCAGGTCACCGACGGCGAGCAGGTCGGCGGGGTCGATCCTGGTCGGCTTCGCCATTGAAGCTCCTTGTAGTCTCGGCGGCGCGGACCGGCCGGGGCGTCGGGACCGGTCGCGGCGTTGGGTCCCGGCGAGTATCGCGCACCGGCCCCCGGGACCGTCGGGAACGAGGGAGTGAGCATGTACACAGTCCGGCCGGTGACGGCGGAGGAACTGCTCGGCGCGGCCGAGCGGCTGGGCGGGCTGCTGGCGGACACCGTCGACGGCGGCGCCTCCGTCGGTTTCCTCGCTCCGCTCGACCCCGGCGCGGCGGCCGACTGGTGGCGGGCGCTGGCCCCGGAGGTCGGGGCGGGGCGGCTGCTGCTCTGGGTCGCGTACCCGGAGGCGGGCGCGGGCACCGAAGCGGCCACCGGCACGGGCACGGGCGCGGGCACCGACACGGGCGGGCGGATCGCGGGGACGGTGCAGCTCCGGCCCGCGTCGACCGCCAACGGCCGGCACCGGGCGGAGGTGGCCAAGTTGATGGTCCACCGGGCAGACCGGGGACACGGTCTGGCCGGCCGGCTGCTGACGGCCCTGGAGGAGGAGGCCGTCGGACGCGGGATCCGGACCCTGGTGCTCGACACCGAGACGGACAGCCCCGCCGAGCGCCTGTACGCGGCGGCGGGCTGGACCAGGGTCGGCACGGTGCCGGACTTCGCGACCGACCCGGCGGGGGTGCCGCACGCGACGAGCATCTACTTCAAGGCGCTGCCGGCGGCCGCCGACTCCCCTGGGCGCCGAGCGGTCGCGTCGCTACGATGACCGCTTTCGCACACGGACGAGTGACAAGGGGTGGACCGTGGGACGTTGGGCCGTGGTGGTCGAGGAGACCGAGGGCATCGGGGACGACCGGATCTGGGGCAGCAAGGTGCTCGCCGAGGTGACGGGCACCCGGGAGGACGCCGTCGCCGAACTGCGGCGGCTCGTCCCGACCTACACCCCGCAGCACCCGTTCAACGCCCGGCGGCGCAGGCTGCTGCGGGACGGTGACAGCTACCTGCTGATCCTTCAGGGGAGCATGCGGGACTACCACTGCGTGTTCAGGGTGTGGGAGCAGCTGTGGGACAGCAAGCACCCCGAGGTGCAGCAGGAGCGGCTCGCGGCGGCCGAGGCCCGGGGGGCGGAGACGGGCTGACGCCCGTACCCCCGGCGGGGTCTCAGGCGACGCCGCACAGCCGAAGCGCCGCCGTGGTCGCGGCGGCCGCGACCACCACGAGCGGGAACGGCGCGCGCCGCAGCGCGAGGACGCCCGCGACCAGGACGCCGGCCGGGCGGGCCCAGCCGGCGAAGTCGCGGCCGTCGGTGAGCGCGCCGGTCGCGACCAGGGCGACGAGCAGGACGGCGGCGGCGACGGCGAGCAGGTGGCGCAGCCGGTCGGAGACGGTGAGCCGGCCGCCGAGCAGGGGTCCGGCCAGCCGGAACGCGTAGGTGCCGGCGGCGAGCAGGAGGACGGCGAGCAGGGACATCAGTGGACCTCCTCGGCGAGCGGGCGGGGCTCACCCTCGGCAGCGGAAGCGGCGGCGGCCGGGCGGCCCGCGAACAGCAGCCCGGCCAGGGCGAGCAGCACCGACAGGCCGGCCGGGAGGAACGGGGTGGCGGCCACGGCGACGGCGGCGCCGGTCAGGGCGGCGGTGCGGGTGCGGCGGTCGGTGAGCGAGGGCAGCACGAGCGCGAGCAGGACGGCGGGGAAGGCCGCGTCCAGCCCGAGCGCGTCGGTGTCGCCGATCAGCCCGCCGGCCAGCGCGCCGGCCAGGACGGAGGCGTTCCAGATCAGGAACAGCGCGAGGCCGCACACCCAGTACGCGGCCCGGCGCCGCCGTGGGTCGGGCTGGAGCAGGGTGAAGGCGACGGACTCGTCGGTGAGCAGTTGCGCGCCGAGCAGCCGCCGCCACAGCGGGCCGTCGAGGGTGTCCGCGACGGTGAAACCGAAGGGCAGCAGCCGGGCGTTGAGGACGAGGCCGGTGACCACGGCGGCGAGCGCGCCGCCGCCGGAGAGCACGATGCCGACGGCGGCGAACTGCGAGCCCCCGGCGAAGACGAGGACGGACATGGCGACCGGCACCCAGAGCGGGAGGCCGCCGGAGACGGAGATCGCCCCGAACGAGGCACCGACCAGGGCGTCCGCGAGGCACACCAGGGCGATGTCGCGGAGCGTGGCACGTTCGAGGGTTCGGAGGAGCGAACGCATGTCCAGTAGAGTGAACCCCAACGGTGTCGTTCGTCAAGGCGAACGCCTGGACCTGTGGAGCGAACGCGGATGAGTGGAAGCAGCAGCGGAACCGGCCCCGGATCCACCCCCGGCACCGGCGCCACCCCCGGCACCGGCGCCACCTCCGGCCCCGGCGCCGCCGGGAACGAGCTGATCGGGCTGATCTCGGCGTCGATCCGGCGCGAGCGCGAACGCGCCGGACTGTCGATGGCCGAGCTGGCCCGCCGGGCCGGAATCGCCAAGTCGACGCTCTCCCAACTGGAGTCGGGCGTCGGCAACCCGAGCGTCGAGACGCTGTGGGCGCTCGGCGTCGCGCTGGACGTGCCGTTCAGCCGGCTGGTCGACCCGCCGCGCCCGGTGGTCCGGGTGGTGCGGGCCGGCGAGGGCCCGGTCACCCACTCCGAGCGGGCCGACTACGCCGCGACCCTGCTCGCCTCCTGCCCGCCCAACGCCCGGCGCGACATCTACCGGATCGAGGCCGAACCGGGCGAGACCCGGGCCTCCGACCCGCACATGCCGGGCACCGTCGAGCATGTGCTGCTGGGTGCCGGACGGGCGCTGGCCGGGCCGACCGGGGCGCCCGTCGAGCTGGGCCCGGGCGACTACGTGAGCTACCCGGGCGACGCCCCGCACGTGTTCCGGGCCCTGGCGCCGGGCACCCTCGCGGTGATCGTGATGGAGCACGTCTGAGGACGCCCGGCGGGCCGACCCGTCGGCCGGTCGACCTGGGCCGGAGGGCCTAGAGCTTCAACAGCCGGTCCAGGAACGGGTTGCCGAACACCCGGTGCGGGTCGTGGCGGTCCAGGACGGTGACCGCCTCGTCCCAACCGGCCCCTCCGCCCGCGCGGTGGCTGGCGGGGATCACCCGGTCCAGCATGTCCGCGTCCGCCCAGGCGGCGTCCTCGGTGTAGGCCCAGCCCTTGGACCACTCGACCCGCAGACCGGCCCGGGTGCCGTCGAAGGAACGCAGCAGGGCCTGTTCGAGGTCCCGGGCGAAGCGGTTCAGCCCGGGCGTGCCGGGGAAGCCGAGCACGTCGAGCCAGACCGCGGTGTCCCACTCGGGCCGGTCGGGGCGCGGGCGCAGCGCGGAGAGCAGCGGCGGCCGGGCGCCGGGCACCCCGGAGTACGCCGGGTCGTCCGTGCCGGTGACCCGGATCTCCACCGCGCCGTTCACCGGGAACTCGCCGCGGGCGCGGTAGTCGTCGAGCAACCGCCGGTACAGGTCGGCGAACTCGGCCACCACCCACTGGAGGTCGGCGCGCCGGGCGAGGACGGCGTAGCCGTTCGCGGTGACCCGCAGGGTGGTCGGGCGGACGTACTGGAGCAGGGTGCGGGAGGGGCCCCAGAGGTCGGAGTGCAGGCCGCCGGCGAGCAGGTGGGTGAGCACCTCGCCGGTGAGCAGGTCGCGGATCAGCCCGCCGGAGAGCAGTACGTCGGTGATGTCCCCGGTGAGCCCGATCTTGGCGATCAGGTACTGGAGTTGGCCGAACAGCGGGGCGGATCCCCAGGCTCCGGCGAGGAGTTGGCCGGCCAGCCGGGCGACGGGTTCCGGGATCGAGTCCGAGAAGGGGTAGTTGTAGGGCTCGTCGACGGCGCGGGAGCCGAACGGGCGGTTCGGGGCGAGGCTCCAGGTCTTCAGCCAGGGCCGGTCGGTGTAGGCGAACCAGATCGCCTCGGCCCGGCCGTCGCGGTCGACGAAGTCGGCGAAGGTGCGGGGGCGGGAGAGGCCGCCGAGCCCGGTCGTGGTGCCGGGGCGGGCGAAGAGTTCGGTGGCGGGGATGTCCAGCCGGCTGACGCAGCGCAGCGGGCGGTCGGCGCCGGCCCGGAGCACCACCTCGGTGACGAAGGCCCGGCCGAGGTGGACCAGGAAGGCGGCGCTGTCCGCCTCGGACCGGTCGAAGGTCCGCAGGGTGTAGCGGTCGGTGGCGGGGTCGAGGACGACGGCGGTCAGCCTGGTCACCTGGTTGCTGACCGAGCCGTAGCCGTGTCCGTCGGCGCGCGCTTCGCCGGCGGCGGGGACGGCGGTGCCGTGGCCGCCGATCGCGAGCACGCCGCCGACGGTGAGTTCGCCGGGGGCGGGGACGGCGGTGAGGCCGAGGCCCCGGTCGGCCAGGTGGGCGAGCAGCGCCTCCATGGTGGCGCCGGTCTGGGCGCGGACGGTGGTGGGCGAGTCGGCGGTGACGGCGGTGAGGTGGCGGGTGGTGTCGACCAGCAGCACCCGGGCCGCCTCGGGGGTCCCGTCGGCGACGGTGAGCGGTGCCCAGGTGTGCCGGTACCCCTGGGCGCGCAGGCGCCAGCCGTGGGCGCGGGCCCAGTCGGCGAGCGCCGGGACCTCCTCGGGGGTGCGCGGGGCGCAGGTCCAGAGCTGGTCGGTGCCGATCTCGCCGGACCAGTTCCGGTAGACGCGCTGGAACAGTTCGGTGCCGGCGGGCAGGTCGGGCGGGACGGGGGCGGCGGCCCGGGCGCTGTCCGGGCCGACGGTGCCGCTCACCAGCCAGCCGGTGGTGCCGAGCGCGGCGGAGAGGCCGAGGAGACGGCGGCGGCTGAGGCCGCGGTCGCCCGGCTCCCCGGCCGCCGGGTCGGGGGCGGACGACGGCGCCGCCGGGTCGGGGGCGGCGGCGCCGTCCGGGGCCGGTCCGTCGTGCCGCGGGTGGTGCTGATGGTGCTGATGGTGCTGGTGGTCCGCTGCTGCCGTCATGCCCGCCCCTGTGTCCTGTTGTCCGGTGGACGCGTGTCCAGTGACCTCGGGTCCGGTGGACCCGTGTCCGACGGACACGTGTCCGGTGTCTCCCCCGATTCCGGGTGAGCGTACGAAGCAGCCGCCGGGGCACCCCGCCCCGGCTCGTGATCTTCACTCGAAGTAATGAACCTTGCCGGATTTCCCGGTGGGCTCGTAGGTTGATCGTGATCGCCGTTCCCGAACGTCTCCGGAGGCCTCACCGTGCCCGCGCCCCTGACCGTCGCCGTCGCCCAGCCCGCCTGCGCCGAACCGGGTCGCCCCGACACCGTCGCGGTCAACGTCGAGCGCCACGCCGCCGCCGTCCGGGAGGCCGGCGCCGCCCGGCTGGTGGTCTTCCCCGAGCTCTCGCTCACCGGCTACGACCTCGCCGCGCCCTCGGTCGCCCCGTCCGACGAGCGCCTGGCGCCGCTGGTCGCCGCCTGCGCCGCGACCGGCGCCACCGCCCTGGTCGGCGCGCCGGTGACCGACCCCGACGGCCGCGACTTCATCGCCACCCTCGCCGTCACCGGCGCGGGCGCCTCGGTCGCCTGCCGCAAGACGAACCTCTACGGGAACGAGCCCGAGCGCTTCGCCGCCGCCGAGCGGCCCTCCCTGCTGGAGCTGGACGGCTGGCGGCTGGGCCTGGCGATCTGCGCCGACGCCGCCGACCCCGGGCACGCCGAGCGGCTGGTCGCGCTCGGCGCCGAGGCGTACGTCGCCTCCACCCTGTACGGGGCGGGCCCGGAGGCGCTGGCCACCAAGGCGGCCCGCTACCCGGCCCGGGCCGCGGACAACGGCGTCTGGGTGGTGCTGGCGACCGCCGCCGGGCCGAGCGGGGAGTTCGCCGCCAGCTCGGGCGGCTCGGGCGTCTGGGCCCCGGACGGCGGCGAGGTCGTCCGGGCGGGCACCGGGACGGGCGAGGTGGTGACCGCCGTCCTGGGGTAGTCACAAGCGTCGGGCACAGTGCCCGGGTCCGCGTCCGCCTCCGCGTCCCGCCCGGAAATACCCCGGGCCGGCGCGCGGCTGTGGTCAGCGGAAGCCGAACCCGGCCGGAGCGGGGACCCTGGATCCGCAGGGGTCCCCGGTCCGACCGGGACCGTTCAGGAGGTGCAGCGCACGATGGGTGACGAGCAGTACCGGATCGAGCACGACTCGATGGGCGAGGTGCGGGTACCGGCCGCCGCGAAGTGGCAGGCGCAGACGCAGCGCGCGGTGGAGAACTTCCCGGTGTCCGGCCAGCGCCTGGAGCCGGCGCACATCGCCGCGCTGGCGCGGATCAAGGCCGCCGCCGCGCGGGTCAACGCCCGGCTGGGCGTCCTGGACGAGGAGACCGCCGGGGCGATCGTGTCCGCGGCCGAGGAGGTCGCGGCGGGCCGGTGGGACGGCGAGTTCCCGGTCGACGTGTTCCAGACCGGCTCGGGCACCTCGTCCAACATGAACGCCAACGAGGTGATCGCCACCCTGGCCGGCGAGCGCCTCGGCCGGCCGGTCCACCCCAACGACCACGTCAACGCCAGCCAGTCGTCGAACGACGTCTTCCCGTCCTCGATCCACATCGCCGCCACCGCCGCCGTCAGCCACGACCTGATCCCCGCGCTGGAGCACCTGGCCGAGGCGCTGGAGCGCAAGGCGGCGGAGTTCGCGGGCGTGGTCAAGGCCGGCCGGACGCATCTGATGGACGCCACCCCGGTCACCCTGGGGCAGGAGTTCGGCGGCTACGCGGCGCAGGTCAGGCACGGGCGGGAGCGGCTGCTGGCCACCCTGCCCCGGGTCGCCGAACTCCCCCTCGGCGGCACCGCGGTGGGCACCGGCATCAACACCCCGCCCGGCTTCGCGGCGGCGGTGATCGAGGAGGTCGCGCGCGCCACCGACCTGCCGCTGACCGAGGCCCGCGACCACTTCGAGGCGCAGGGCGCGCGGGACGGCCTGGTCGAACTGAGCGGCCAGCTGCGCACCGTGGCGGTCGGGTTCACGAAGATCGCGAACGATCTGCGGTGGATGGGCTCGGGCCCGCGCACCGGCCTCGGCGAGCTCAACCTCCCCGACCTCCAGCCCGGCTCCTCGATCATGCCGGGCAAGGTGAACCCGGTCCTGCCGGAGGTGGTGCTGATGGTCTCCGCCCAGGTGATCGGCAACGACGCCACCGTGACGGTGGCCGGGGCGAGCGGGAACTTCGAGCTCAACGTGATGCTGCCGGTGATCGCCCGCAACGTCCTGGAGTCGGTCCGGCTGCTCGCCAACAGCGCCCGGCTGCTGGCCGACCGGGCCGTGGACGGCATCACCGCCAACGTCGAGCGGGCCCGGGAGTACGCGGAGTCCTCGCCCTCGGTGGTCACGCCGCTGAACCGGTACATCGGCTACGAGGAGGCGGCCAAGGTCGCCAAGCAGGCGCTGGCGGAGCGCAGGACGATCCGCCAGGTGGTCCTGGACCGCGGGTACGTCGAGCAGGGGCTGCTCACGGTCGGACAGTTGGACGAGGCGCTGGACGTCCTGCGGATGACCCGGCCCCAGCAGTGAGGCCCCCGCGCTGAGGCACCCGCGCTGAGGCCCCGGCACTGGGGCACGCGCACCGGGACACGCGCCCGGGGCGCGGAACGGCGGGCCCGCCGTTCCGCGCCCCGGGTTCCGGGCTTCCGTCGGACGTCAGCTCTTCGCTCGGCCGGCCCGGCCGAGTCGCATCGCGGCTCCGTTCGACGTCATGGTGGCCATCGAGATGGCGGCGAGCCCCAGCAGGAACATGACGCCACCCGCGATCATGCAGGTCACGATGTTCTTGCCCCGGTTCACCTCGCCCGAGACGACCCACGGCGACACGAACGTCCACGCGCCGAGCAGGGTCGCGGCCCAGGCCCGTGCGTGTGTGCGCTCGTACGCCGAGCCGTAGCCGGCCATCAGTACGCAGTAGGCGAGACCGACGATCAGGCAGGTGACCGTCAGCGTGCTGAAGGCGGTGAAGCCGACGATCCACGGCGAGGCCGCCAGGAACAGACCGGCCAGGACGGCCAGGGCCTCGACGGCCTGGGCCCGTGGGGTCAGCGTGACCCGCTCGTAGTGCTCCCGGAGTTCGACGATGTCCGGATGGTGCTCCATGCCCATCGGGATCTGGGTAGACACCGATACCACCTCCTAGTGCTGGAACATGGAGGGCGCAAGCCCAGTACCATTCTGGCGCCGTTGGACCGTTTTGCACCTTTTCGCCGGGGAAGCTACCCTGCCCACCCGCCGGTCCGACCCCTCCGCCCGAGCGGGTGACCTCCGTCTCAACCCCGCCCGCCGCCATTGCGTATGCAACTCGTTGCATAGCAGGATGCCGCCCATGGCACTGGAGCACGCGATCCTCGTCTCGCTGCTGGAGCAGCCCGGTTCCGGCTACGAGCTGGCCCGGCGCTTCGACCGGTCCATCGGCCGCTTCTGGACCGCCACCCACCAGCAGATCTACCGGGTGCTGCGGCGGATGGAGACGGACGGCTGGATCTCGGTCGAGGAGGTCGTCCAGGACGGGCGGCCGGACAAGAAGGTCTACTCGGCGGCCGCGCCCGGCCGGACCGCGCTCGCCGCCTGGCTGCGCGAGCCGGTCGAGGCGGAGACGGTCCGCCACGAGCTCGCCGTGCGGATCCGCGCGGCGGCCTTCGACGACCCCGCCGCGCTGATCCCCGAGGTGGAACGGCACCGGGAGGGCCATGCCGCCCTGCTCGCCCACTACCTCTACGGCGAGGGCCGCGACTTCCCGGCGCCGGACACGCTCGACGCCCGGCAGCGGCTCCAGCACGTGGTGCTGCGCGGCGGCATCGAGTACGAGCGGATGACGATCGCCTGGCTGGACGACGTGCTCGCCACCCTGCGCGAGCTGGCCCCGGAGGCCGCCGCCGCCCCGTCCGACAGCGGGACCGGGACGGACGGCGACACCGGGACCGGCACCGCCGACCCCACCGGCTGACCCCGCGCGCACCCCTCGCCCCACGCGCCACGCTCCACCCCCACCCTCAGCTCTCCACCTCTCCACCCTCGACCCCCGGGAGCCCGCGATGCTCTTCAACCCGCGTTCCTACGACCCCGCGCAGTTCGACGAGCCGACCCGCCGGCTGCTGCGCGCGACCGTCGACTGGTTCGAGTCGCGCGGCAAGAAGGCCCTGATCGACACCTACATCGATCGCAGCTGGTACGCCGACTTCCTCGAATTCGCCGCCAAGGAAGGCCTGTTCGCCGAGTTCCTGACGCCGTCCGCGGCCGACCCGGACAAGCGCTGGGACACTGCCAGGATCGCCGAGCTGAACGAGATCCTCGGCTTCTACGGCCTCGGCTACTGGTACACCTGGCAGGTCACCATCCTGGGCCTCGGCCCGGTCTGGCAGAGCGAGAACGAGGCCGTCCGGGCGCGCGCCGCCAAGCTCCTGAGCGAGGGCCACGTGATGGCGTTCGGGCTCTCCGAGCGCAGCCATGGCGCCGACATCTACTCGACCGACATGATCCTGACCCCGGACGGCGAGGGCGGCTTCACCGCCACCGGCTCCAAGTACTACATCGGCAACGGCAACGTCGCCGGCCTGGTCTCGGTGTTCGGCCGCCGCTCGGACGTCGAGGGGCCGGAGGGCTACGTCTTCTTCGCCGCCGACAGCCGCCACGAGGCGTACCACCTGGTCAAGAACGTCGTGAACGCCCAGATGTACGTCAGCGAGTTCCGGCTGGAGGCCTACCCGGTCCGCGCCGAGGACGTGCTGCACACCGGCAAGGCCGCCTTCGACGCCGCGCTGAACACCGTCAACGTCGGCAAGTTCAACCTCTGCACCGCCTCCGTGGGCATCTGCGAGCACGCGATGTACGAGGCCGTGACGCACGCCCACAACCGGGTGCTCTACGGCAAGAAGGTCACCGACTTCCCGCACGTGCGGCGGGAGTTGACCGACGCCTACGCGCGACTGGTGGCGATGAAGCTGTTCGCCGCCCGCTCGGTGGACTACTTCCGCACCGCCTCCCCCGAGGACCGCCGCTACCTGCTCTTCAACCCGATGACCAAGATGAAGGTCACCACCGAGGGCGAGAAGGTCATCGACCTGATGTGGGACGTCATCGCGGCCAAGGGCTTCGAGGCGGACACCTACTTCGACAAGGCCGCCAAGGACATCCGGGGCCTGCCGAAGCTGGAGGGCACCGTCCACGTCAACCTGGCGCTGATCCTCAAGTTCATGGCCAACTACCTGTTCGCCCCGGCCGAGTACCCCGCGGTGCCGACCCGCCGGGACGCCGCCGACGACGAGTTCCTGTTCCGGCAGGGCCCGGCCCGGGGCCTCGGCGCGATCCGCTTCCACGACTGGCGGACCGCCTACGACGCGCACGCGCACCTGCCGAACGTCGCCCGGTTCCGCGAGCAGGCCGACGGCTTCTGCGCGCTGCTGCTGGAGCACGCGCCGAGCGCCGAGCAGCAGGCGGACCTGGACTTCCTGCTGGAGATCGGCCAGCTGTTCGCGCTGATCGTCTACGGCCAGCTGGTGCTGGAGCAGGCCGAGCTCACCGGGCTGGACCAGGACCTGCTGGACCAGGTCTTCGACGCGCTGGTGCGGGACTTCTCCGCGCACGCCACCGAGCTGCACGGCAAGGCGTCCACCACCGAGGCGCAGGCGGCGTGGGCGCTGGCGCACGTCCGCCGCCCGGTCGCGGACGGCGAGCGGACGGCGAAGGTGTGGGGCATGGTCGAGGCGCTCTCCGGCGCGTACGAGATGGCCGAGTAGCCGCCCCACCCGTGGTGCGCCCTGGGGTGCCGGTCGGCGGACCGGCACCCCAGGAGTCGTTTCACCGACCGGTCGTCAGAAGGTGAGCTTCCAACTGTCGATGTAGCCGGTGTCCTGCGGCCCGACGTCCTGGACCTTGAGCTTCCAGGTGCCGTTGGCGGCCACGGCGGACGCGTTCACGGTGTAGGTGGTCTGCACATTGGGCGCGGAGTCGCTGCTGGAGGCCTTCAGGCGGTAGGACGTGCCGTTCGGCGCGACCAGGTCGATGACCAGGTCACCGCGGTAGCTGTGCTTGATGTCCACCCCGACCTGGAGCGCGGCCGGCGCGTTGCCGGTCCGGCCGGTGACGGTGACGGCGGAGGTGACCGCCGCGCCGTTGTCCGGGATCTGCACGTCGGCGGTGTTCTCGAAGACGGTGCCGGTGGGCGGGGTGGTGCTGCCGGCCGACAGGGTCCAGATCGCGTACGCGATGGCGTCGGTCATCCGGTCCAGCGCGGTGTCGTTGATGTTGGCGCTGGTGTCGCAGGAGGAGTGGTAGCAGCGGTCGAAGGGCTGGCCCGCCGTTCCGCCCCACTTCGCGGCCTGGGCGCTGGTCTTGGTGTAGTCGGCGCCGCTGAACAGGCCGCCGACCCGGATGCCCGCGTCCTGGAACGGGGCGTGGTCGGAGCGGCCGTCGCCCTCGAAGTCCTGCTCGGTGCTGATCCCGATACCGGCGAAGTAGTCGCGGAACAGGGCGTCGAGCGCGCTGTCGTAGCGGTAGGTGAAGTAGCCGGGGTTGGGCGAGCCGATCATGTCGAAGTTGAGGTAGGTGTCGATCTTCGAACGGTCGGCGGAGGACAGACTGTTGACGTAGTTCTTGGAGCCGATCATGCCGTACTCCTCGGCGCCCCACCAGCCGAACCGCAGGTGCTTGGAGGGCGTGAGACCGGCCCGGGAGACGGCGAGCGCGGTCTCCAGGATGCCGGCGGAGCCGGAGCCGTTGTCGTTGATGCCCGGCCCGCCGGTGACGGAGTCCAGGTGGGCGCCGGCCATCACGACGTGCGAGGTGTCGCCGCCGGGCCAGTCGGCTATCAGGTTGTAGCCGGTCGAGCCGTTGTAGCTGAAGGTCTTCAGCGCGGTGGTGTAGCCGGCGGCGTCCAGCTTGGCCTTCACATAGTCGATCGAGGCCTTGTAGCCGGTCCGGCCGTGGGCGCGGTTGCCGCCGTTGGCGGTGGCTATCGACTGGAGCTGGGCGAGGTGGGCCTTGACGTTGGCCACCGGGATGTCGGGGGCGGCGGCCGCGGCCGACGGGGCGGCGACGGGCGCCGCGGGAGCCGCGGCGGCGGCCGGGGTCAGGAGGGCGGCCGCGAGGGTGACGACGGCGGCGGCGGACAGGGCGGATCGGCGCAGGCGGGATCGCCTCGGGGCGCGCTCGGTCAATGGAGGCTCCGATATCTGATGGGGCAGAACGGAAGCGCGCCACTTCACGGGCGGAATCGGGGCATTGAGGGGGTGTGGGGCCGACGCCGCATCGCAAAGTTGACGCGACCATGATGATTGAGGGAAGCTCCGGCCCCGTCAAGAGGCAGCGGGCAGAAGAGCGGTTGTCAGCCGTCCGCCGTCGGGCGGTCCGACTCCACCGCCGGGTGGTCCGGGGTGCGGGGAAGCTCCGCGCGGACGAGGGCGCCGCCGTCGTGGTTGCCGGTGGTGAAACGGCCGCCCAGCTCCTCGGCCCGCTCGGCCATCGAACGCAGCCCCAGCCCCGAGCCGGCCCGGCGGGGCCCGTCGGCGCCCACCGGCACCGACCGGTCCGGGGGGAATCCCCGGCCGTCGTCCCAGACCTCGACCACCACCGCCTCCGGCCGCACCCGCAGCGTCAGCCGGGCCTGCCCGGCCGCCGAGTGGCGCAGCACGTTGTGCAGCGCCTCGCCGCTGATCCGCAGCGCCGCCACCTCCACCGCGGCCGCCAGCCCCGGCGGCGGGTCCGGGTCCAGCACCAGGGCGATCCGGACCCTCGGCCCGTCCAGCTCCGCGACCAGCCGCCGCAGCGCCACCGCGAGCCCCTCCCCCGCCAGCGCGGCGGGCGCCAACCCCTCGGTGATCCGCCGCAGTTCGTCGATCGCCTGCCCGATCCCCGCCGACACCGCCCGCAGCGAACGGGCCGCCGAGGAGCCCTCCGGCACGGTCGCCCTGGCGGTGTCGACACCCAGCCGCAGCCCGGAGAGGGTGGGCCCGAGCCCGTCGTGCAGGTCGTGCCGCAACCGGCGGCGCTCCTCCTCCCGGGCGAGCACGATCTGCCGCCGCCCGCGCTGGAGTTCCTCGTACATGCGCAGCGAGGCGATCGCGGGCGCGGCCTGGTCGGCGAGGAAGCGGAGCACCTCGTGGTCCTGGGCGTCCAGCTCCGGCTGCCCGGCCCGCGGCGGCGCGTAGAGGTCGCCGATCACCGCGCCCTCGTAACTGAGCGGGAACACCTGGCTGTTGGGGCCGACGGTGCCGACGGAGGCGAGTTCGTGCGGGCCGGTGCGGGTGTGCAGGACGACCCGGGCGCCGGGCAGACCGAGGGCGCCCACCACGGTGTCGCACAGCAGCGGCGGGGCGTCGGCCGGGCTGACGGCGCGACTCAGGCGTTCGGCGAGCGCCCGCACCACCTGGTAGGGGCGGGCCCGGTCGCCGTAGTAGAAGCGGTCGACGGCCCGCACGACCCAGCGGGTGGTCGGTCCCAGCAGTCCGCCGATGGCCAGCGCGCCGGCCGCCAGCAGTTGGGCGCCCGCGTTGCTGGCCGTCGGCAGGGCGCGGCGCAGCAGCAGGGCGATGCCGAGGTAGCCGGCGATCAGCAGGGCGATCAGCGCGAGGACGCTGAGCATCCGGCGGGTCGCCCGGTCGAGGTAGCGGGAGCGGTCCCGGGTGAACGCGTAGCCGACCGCGCCGAGCATCCACAGCGCGGACCCGGCGAAGTAGGCCACGGCCGCGACGCTCTCCGCGCTCCCCAGCTGCAGCGCGATGTTGGTCGTGACCAGCCACACCAGGTAGGGCACCAGCACGGCGGTGACGCTGCGGTGCGGCCGCGCGGAGCGGCGCCAGCGGACGGCGGCCACGGTCAGGCTGACGACGACGATGCCCCAGGCGACCAGGGTCGCGTGCCATTCGTCGATCGGCGCTCCGCCCGGGACGAGCACGTCACCGTAGTACGGCAGCCTTCTGCCGAGCCGCACGGCGCAGGCGTGCAGCGCGCTCCAGACGAGGACGGCGGCGACGAACGCGCGGCCCGGTCCGCCGGGCAGCCGTCCCTCGGGCAGCCAGAGCGGCAGGGCCAGGGAAACGAAGACGAACAGGGTGACGGAGGCGAGCAGCAGTGCGGCGCCGAGGGCCTGCGCCACCGGGCCGGCGTGGGCGGCGGCGCCCGCGAGGAGGACGAAGCGGGAGAGGCAGCCGCCGAGTCCGGCGGCCAGCAGGCAGCGGCCGAGGCTGCGGCCGACCGGGGCCCCGGCCGGGGCGGGTTCGGCGCCGGGGGCGGCGCCGCCGGCGGAGGCCCGGGCGGGCGCCGGTCCGTCGACGCCCGGTTCGTCGGTTCGAGGTCCGTCGACGCCCGGTCCGTCGGCTCCCGGTCCGTCGGCTCCCGGTCCGGAGCGGTGGGCGAGGATGAGCAGCCCGGAGAGCGCAAACGCGAAACCGAGCAGGACGGTCTCGCCGTCGTGGAGGTAGTACGGCACGGCCCAGGCGGCGTCCTGGTGGGTGACGGCGAGCAGCACCCAGCCGAATCCGCTGAGCAGGGTCACCGCGCAGGCCCAGGCCGCCGGGGTGAGGCCGCTCCGCCGGGGCGGTGCGGCCGGGCGGCCCGGTCGGGGGGCCGACGGCTGCCGGCGCGCGGGCGCGGCGGGCCCGCGGGGCGCGGTGGGTGCGGCGCTGTGCCCGGTCCCGGTGGTGGCCGAGGTCGCGGCCGGTTCGCTCATGAGAGCCTCCTCTCCCGCATCCTCGGCGGCCCGGCGTCCCGGGGGCGCGGGACGGCGGTCCGGTCCCGGTCCCGACCGCGCCCGGCGGGGACCGCCGTCGCCCGGTCAGCTGTCGCCGAGGCCCATGTCCCTGGCCCGGGCCACGGCCTCGGCCCGGGTGGCGACGTGCAGCTTCTCGAAGATGTGGGTGACGTGGTTGCGCACCGTCTTCTCCGCGACCACCAGCTCGCGGGCGATCCGGCGGTTGTCCAGCCCCCGGGCCACCAGGTCCAGCACCTCCGCCTCGCGGGCGGTGAGCGCCGGGAAGAGCTGCCCGGCCTCCCGCACCCGCGCGCCGGCCAGCAGGGTGGTGATCCGCTCGGCCACGTCGGCGCCGAACACCGCGCCACCGGCCGCGACCGTCCGCACCGCGTGCAGCACCTCCTCCCGGCCCGCGCCCTTCACCAGGTAGCCCCGGGCCCCCGCCTGGAGCGCGGCGAGCAGGCTCCCGTCGTCGTCCGCCATGGTGAGCATCAGCACCGGCGGGGCCGGCCGGTCGGCGGCGAGCCGGCGGGTGGCCTCCAGTCCGGAGCCGTCCGGCAGGGAGAGGTCCATGACGACCATGTCCGGACGGTGGCGGGCGACCGCCTCCGGCACGTCGCCCACGCGCTCGGCCTCGGCGACGACGACGATGCCCTCGGCGCTCTCCAGGGCGGCCCGCAGCCCCTCCCGGAACAGCGGGTGGTCGTCGACGATCAGGACCCGCACGGGTGCGGCCGACGGCTCCCCGTCCGGTCGCGGTCCCCCGGCCCGGGGGTCTTCGGCGGGCTGCTCTTCATCCACCTGGCCGACACTACCAGCGATGCCGGTGTGACCTTCCGTGATCGTGGGACGGCGCTGCCGGGCCGAACGAGACCGCTGCCCCATGTGCCCGGGACGGCGGGCGGCCGAGACTGGGAGGAACGCGCCCGACGCGGCGGCCGGCCCCCCGGCGGACCCCACCCCTCATCCGTCCCTAGGCGGTGCCATGACCACGGTGACCCCTCTCCCGCGCCTGCCGCGTACGCCCGCCGGGGCCCCGCCGCGCCGGTCGCCCGACCGGCTCCGGCTCACCGGGGCCGCGGCGCTCACCGTGCTCTGCCTGGCGGTCGCCGCGCTGTGGGCCTGCTACGTGCTGGTCCACCTCGACGCGCCCGGGGTGGCGGACCCCCGGGACCAGCTCGCGATCCTGGTCTACGCGCTGCCCACCGCCGCCGCGGGCATGCTGCTGCACGCCCACCGTCCGGGAAATCCACTCGGTTGGGTGATGCTCGTCTACGCGCTGACGTCGATGCTGCCGAGCGCGGCCGCCGCGCCCGTCTGGGTCGAGGTCTCCGACCCGGGGCTCGTCGGCGCGGCCGCCGTGGTGCGCGCGGTGTGCGACACGGTGAGCGGGACGCTGTTCTACGTCCTGCCGCTCTGGCTGCCGGCCGGACGGCTCACCACCCGCAGGTGGTGGTGGTACATCGGCGCCGTCACCCTCTGGGTGCTGCCGGACGCGATGTCCTTCCTGGACCACGAGAAGGTGTTCGGCCGCGCCAACCCGCTCGCCGACAGCGCCGTCGCCAACGCCTTCGGCTCGGTGTCGGACCACCTCGACCGCTTCTACGACCCGGTCAACTACCTGCTGATCGGCATCGCGGCCGCCGTGCTGCTGGTCCGGCTGCTCCGCCGGAGCGCGCCCCGCCACCGCGCCCACCTGGCCGGCATGCTCGGCGCCTACCTGCTCTGGGCCGGCATGCAGGACTACTACACCCGGCGGTTCCGGTACGAGTACTGGCTGAGCTACTCGCTGTTCACGGCGGCGGGCGCGGTGTGGGCGGTCGCGGTGGCGTTCCTGGTGGTCCGGGACGGCGGGTGGCGGCTGGACCGGGCCGCCCGGTCCGTGCTCAGCGGGCTGCTGCTCGCCGCCGGGCTCACCGTGCTGTTCGTGGTCTGCGCGACGGTGCTGTCGGGCTGGCTGGTGCCCGGCCGCGGCGGCGCCGCCCTGCTGCTGAGCGCCCTGCTCCTGGCCCTGGGCGCGGGCCTGCCCCGGGCCGCCCGACGGGCCGTGGGCCTGGTGGACCGGCTCTACTACGGCGAACGCGCCCAGCCCTACCAGGTGCTCCGCACCCTGGCCGGGCAGGTCCGGCAGGTCGTCGACCCGGAGCGGCTGCCGGCCGCGCTCTGCGGCACCGTCGCCGAGGAACTGCGGCTGCCGGGTGTGGCGTTGGCCGTCACCACCCGGGCCGGACGTCGCCCGCTGGCCGCCGTGGGGCGTCTCGACGGGCCGGTCCAGAGCTTCGCGCTGGTCCACCACGGCACGACGATCGGGGAGTTGACCGTCGGACTGCGGGCGGGCGAGGAGCGGCTCGACCCCAGCGACGTCGACATCCTGCGCTCGCTGGCGGACCAGGCCTCGCCGGCCGTCGCCTCGCTGCGGCTCCAGGAGGACCTCCAGGCCGGCCGGGAACAGATCGTCGCGGCGCGGGAGGAGGAACGGCGGTGGCTGCGCCGGGACATCCACGACGGCCTCGGACCGGCGCTGGCGGGTCTGCGGCTGCGGGTCGACAACGCGGCCTCGGCCGCTTCCACCCCTGGGAGAGGCACCGACGCGCTGGCTCCGACGTTGGAGGGCATCTCCGGCGACCTGGCGCTGACGATCAAGGAGGTGCGGCGGATCACGGACCGGCTCGGGCCCGCGCCGCTGGGCGAGTTCGGCCTCACCCGGGCCGTCGAGCACCTGGCGGCCACCTTCAGCAGCGACAGCCTGACCGTCAGCACCGCGCTGCGGCCGGACCCGCTGCCGGAACTGCCCGCCGCCGTCGAGGTGGCCGCGTACCGGATCACCGCCGAGGCGCTGAACAACGTGCTCCGCCACGCCCGCGCCCATCACGCCCGGGTGACCCTCCGGGTGGACGAGGCGAACCTCGTGCTGACCGTCCAGGACGACGGCATCGGCCAGGGCGGTCCGGCGGGACCCGACACGTACCCCGGCGCCGTCGAACCGGGCCCCGCCGACGCCGGACCGACTGACGGGGTCGGGCTGCGGTCGATGTCGGACCGCGCGGCCGAGGTCGGCGGCCGCTGCACCGTCGGCCGGCTCGCCCGCACCAGAGGCACCCGGGTGCTCGCCGTCCTCCCCCGCCACCCCTTCCGAAGCCCCCGGCCCGGTGCCTGAACGTGCCCGTGCCCCCCGCGCGGTGAGGCACGGGGGGCACGGGCGACGGGGACGGTACCGGGTGGGAGCCGTGTGGACGGGGTCAGCTCTTGCAGTCCTTCTCGCCCGGCTTGCAGCGGCGCGCGGTGGCCTTGCCGGTCCCGCCGGCGGGCGCCGTCCCTCCGGCGGGCGCCGCCTCGGCCGGCGCGCCGAGGGCGCTCCTGACGACCACGGTGGCTGTGACGATGCAGACGACCACGGATGCGACGCCGAACGTCTTCGTTCTCGTGTTCCTTGCCATGAGTGGTGCTCCAGACTTCTTTCCCCTCGAACGGTCCGACCGATCGACCGCTCCGCCCTCCACTCTGGTCGGCGGCGCGCCCCGGGCACATGGGACTGCCGTCCCGTTCCGGTCCCAGGACCGGTGCGCGGGTACGAAGACCCGGCCCCCGCCGGGGTGGCGGGGGCCGGGGAACGGAGTGGTCGTGGTCGGGCGGCGGGGCGGCGACGGGACCGGTCATGGCCGGCTGCGCCGTTCGGCCCGGCGCCGGGCCAGGGAGTTCCTGGTCGCGGCGGTGCGGCGCGGCGCGTCCAGCGCGAGGCAGAGCACCTCGGCGCCGAGCGGACCGGCCTCCAGCCGGAGCGGACAGCCCCGGGGCGCCAGCAGCAGGTCGCCGTCGACGGCCAGGTGGTCCGGCTCGTCGGCGGTCCGGCCGACGAGCAGCGAGCCGCGCACCACGAACAGGACGGTCTCGCCGTCGGGCCGTCCCGGCAGCGCGTGCTGCGCGCCGGGGCTGAGCCGCAGGTGGTCGAAGGTCTCGCAGGCACTGGTGAGCATGGACCGGCGGGCCAGGCAGCGGACGCGGACGCGTTCGCCGTTCGGGCCGAGGAGGACGGTGGCCGAGGCGGTGGCGGTGGTGACGATCATCGTGACTCGCCTCCCTTGGGGCTCGGAGGGGTCTCGGGGCGGTCGGGGGTGTTGGGGCGCTCGGGGCTCCGGGGGGTGTCGGCGGCGCCGTCCGAACCGGCCGGGGGCCGGGCGGGCGGGGCCTCGGTGCTCGGCCGCTCGGCGGACGGGCCTTCGGGGGACGGGCCTTCGGCGGGTCGGCGCTCGGTGGTCGGGCGCTCCGCCGCCGGGTGGGCGGTGGCACCGCCCGGGCGGCCGGTGACGGCGAGGATCGCGTGGAAGTACTCGAGCCCGGCGGTGCCGGCCGTGAGCACGGTGCGCGCGCCGAGCGGCAGGGTCAGGGCGGTGCCCTCGACCAGCGGGAGTCCGGAGTCGGCGACCGTCGAAGCGTCGGCCCCGGGCACCGTGGCGGTGCCCGAACCGGCCGTGATGTAGAGGGCGCGTTCGACGCCCTCGGCGGCGACCTCGACGCTGCGGCCCGGGTCGAGCCACTGCAGTCCGACGGCGCGGAGCGGTCCGGTCAGCACCCGGGTGGGGTCGACGGCGCCGCGTCGGCGGAGGTCGGTGATGACGGTGCCCGTCATGACGGGAACTCCTTCTGCTGAACTGCGGTCCCTGCTGGGCCGCTTCTGGTCTCCACGCTGCTGCGCCCGCCGTCCCGGCCGCACGGGGACCCGGTCCCGTCCTGCTCCCGACCGGCGACCGGGCGCCCGTCCCCCCGGTCCGGGGGTGCGACCGGGCCGGTCCGGGCAGCCCGGCTGTGCGGCACGGTGACCCGGCCCGCCCGGCCCGCCCGGTCGGCCCGGTCGGCCCGGTCGGCCCGGTCGGCCCGGTCGGCCAGATCGCCCGCGGCGGCCCGCAGGACCGCGCCGTCCACCGGGGTCAGCAGCCGTCCGTCCGCGCAGTACGGACGTCCCAGGTCGGCCAGGAGCAGCAGGCCGGGCCGGGTGGTGGCGACGGCCGCGGCGGCGAGCCGGTCGAGGTCCGCTCCGGCGGGCAGGGCGGTCGCGGAGCCGTTCCGGGCGAGCAGGTCCCGGTGGGCCCGGCCGGTCGGGCGGGCGGCCAGGCCGAGCCGGGCCGCCACGGCGGCGGCGAGCAGCAGGCCCAGGGCGTCGGCGTCGCCGGGTGCGAGGGCGGGGCCGAGCGTCGCCCGCACGGCGGCGGCGAGGCTGCGGCCGTAGCCGAGGGCGAGGGCGGGGCCGGTCTCGTCCGGGTCGAAGCCGACCAGGGCGGACCGGGCGTCGGCGCACAGGGCGAGCAGCGCGGTCAGGGTCCGCGCGTCGTGGCGGGCCCCGGGCGTGAGCAGACCCGCGAGCGCCGGGCCGTGGGCCGGGCAGACGGCGAGCACGTGCCGGACGACGGCGACGAGCCCGGCCCGGGTCCGTGCGGCGGGCCCGGCGGCGAGCAGGTCGGACCGGACCCAGGCCAGGGCGGCCGGGACCGGACGGTGCAGGGTGAGGGCGGGACCGCAGGCGGCGGCGAGGTCGGTCGGTACCCGGACGGCGGCCGGGACCGCGCAGGCGCGTTCGCCTCCGACGGCGATGACCGTGCCGTCGGGGAGGGCCTCGGCGTCCGCCCGGCCGCCGGTGGCCGCCCCGCCGTAGGTGGCCGCGGCCGTGGTCCCGGGCCGCGCGCGGAGTTCGTGCAGGACGGTGGGCGCCCGGGCCCCGGCGAGCGACCGGACGCGGGCCACCTGACCCCGGGGCGCGGTGCCGTCGGTGACGAGGACGAACCGTCGGGCCTCGAACCCGGCGATCAGCTCGCCCAGTTCGCCCCAGGAGTGCTCGCCTTCACGGACCGCGAGGGTGAGGTGCGCGGCACCGGCCTGGATCCGGCGGTCCAACCGGGCAGTGCGACGCATGGGGGGCCTCCTCCCGTTCGGGGTCGGAGGCCCAGCGTGTCCCGCCCGTCGCCCCGGGCGCCTGAGCCCCGGGGCCCGTCCGTGCCCCGGCCGCCGGGCGGGACGCCCGGGCCGTCGGGGCGTGGTGGCGGGTGTACGTCCGCCGTCAGCCGTTGAGTGCCGGCGCCGCGGCCGTCACCGCCGACCAGGCGCGCAACCACCCCGCCGCGCCGACGAGTTCGCGCCCGCCCAGGTCGTCGACGAGCACCCCCGCGCCGATCCCGGACGGCAGCGGCAGCCACCGCCCTCCGTCGCGGCGCCGAACGGTGTCGGCGAGCGCCTCGCCGAGCGCGATCGACTCCAGCAACGGGTGCCGGACCGGCAGTTCGAGCCGTCGCATCAGCCGGAGGATCCGTTCGGTCTGCTCCGCGTCGACCAGGCCGCGCCGCCGGGCGACCACCGTGCTCAGCGCCATCTCGACGCAGACCGCCTCGCCGTGCAGCAGCTCCGGCAGCGCGCGCGTCTCCAGCGTCGGGCTGAGGATGTGCCCGAAGTGCCCGCCGTCGGACGTGCCGTCGTCGAACGACGTCCCCCCGACGACGCGCGCGAGCACGGCGGTGCCGACACCGGCGGCCTGGAACCGGGTGTCGAGCAGGTCCCGGCCGCGCCGCTCCAGCAGCCCGAACAGGTCCGCGTCCGCGATCAGCGCGACCTTGAGGACCTCGGCGAGGCCGCTGGCGACCTGGCGGCGCCCCAGGGTGACGAGGAAGGCCGGGTCGACCAGCGTCTCGGCCTCGGGGCGGTGGGCGAGCAGGCCGTGCAGGGTGGTGGGGATCCGCACGAACGGCGTGGAGCGGCGGTAGAGGGTGCAGGCGAGCCCGACGACCTCGGCGAGCACGCCGCCGCCGACCGCCAGCACCGGGGCGCCCCGGCGGGAGATCCCGAAGGAGTCCATCCGGTCGGCGACCTGGAACACCGCGTCCATGGTCTTCACCTGTTCGTGGACGGGCAGCACCAGCGTCTCGTGGTCGACGCCGCGGGCGTCGAGGTAGTGGTGGAGCCGGTCGCCGTGCAGCTCGTGCACCCGGGCGTCGACCACGACGAGCCGGCGCCCGGGCGGGCCGCCGGCCAGGGCGAGCGCCGGGTTGCCCGGATCCAGCAGGCCGGGCACGAAGCGGAGCCCCGGGCGGGCGGGGCCTCCGGACGTGGCAGGTGGTGCCGGGAGCGACCCCACGGGGGCGGGGCCGTCCTGGGTTCGGGATCGGGTTCGGGTTCGGGTTCGGGGGACGTTCACGGGTCGGCTCCTTCGAGCGGGACGGGACGGCGCGGGGAGGGCGCGGACGGACGCGGAGAACGCGGAGGACGGCCCGGTGGGCGAGGGAGGGCCCACCGGGCAGCTGTCCCCACGGTGCCGCGCCCGCCGTCCCGGACGCACGGGTGGACGGCCCCATCCGCGTCCCGACCCGGCGCGGGACCGCGCCCGCCGACAGCCGTCCCGCGCCCCGCCCCGGGCCCACGCGCGACGCCGGGTCCGTCCGGCCGCCCCGGCGCGTACGGTGGAACGGAGAGGCCGTACCCATGCCCGCCACCCGCACCCGCTTCACCGACCGCACCGACGCCGGCCACCGGCTGGCCGCCCGGCTCGCCCACCTGCGCGGGCCCGGCACCGTGGTGGTCGCCCTGCCGCGCGGCGGGGTGCCGGTGGCCGCCGAGGTGGCCGCCGCGCTCACCGCACCGCTGGACATCTGCGTCATCCGCAAACTGGGCCTCCCCCACCAGCCGGAGCTGGGGATGGGCGCGATCGGCGAGGACGGGGTGCGGGTGCTCAACGACCAGGTGCTGCGTCCCGCGCGGGTCACCCCGGGGCAGCTGGCCGCCGTGGAGGCCCGCGAACGGGCGGAGCTGGAACGCCGGGCCCGCCGCTACCGGGGCGACCGGCCGCCGGTCGACCTGCGCGGACGGACGGTGGTCGTGGTCGACGACGGCGTGGCGACCGGTTCGACCGCGCGCGCCGCCTGCCTGATCGTGCGGGCGCGCGGCGCCCGGCGGGTGGTGCTCGCCGTACCGGTGGCGCCGGAGGACTGGACGGAGCGGCTGGGCGATGTCGCGGACGAGCTGGTCTGCGTCGCCACGCCCTCGCCGTTCTTCGCGATCGGCGAGTTCTACGCCGACTTCTCGCAGACCGGGGACGCCGAGGTGCTGCGCCACCTCGCCCAGGCCGCGGGCAGGCCCGTCCCCGGGGGCGGACCTCCCGCCGCCGACCGCGAGCTGACCGTCCGCGCCGCCGGGGTCCGGCTGACCGGTCGGCTGACCGTGCCCGACGGCGCCCGCGGCACGGTGGTGTTCGCGCACGGCAGCGGCAGCGGTCGGCACAGCCCGCGCAACCGCCGGGTGGCCGAGGAGCTGAACCGCGCCGGGCTGGCCACCTTCCTGTTCGACCTGCTCACCGAGGACGAGGAGCCGGACCGGCAGAACGTCTTCGACATCGCCCTGCTCGGCGCCCGGCTGACCGACGTCGCCCGCGCCCTGCCCTCGGACCCCGCGCTCGGACCGTCCGCGGGCCCCGCGCTCCCCCTCGGCCTGTTCGGCGCGAGCACCGGTGCCGCGGCCGCGCTGTGGACGGCCGCGCGGCTCGGCGACGGAGTGGCCGCGGTGGTCTCCCGGGGCGGGCGGCCGGACCTCGCCGGGGCCCGGGTGCTGGCCGCCGTGACCGCGCCGACCCTGCTGGTCGTCGGCGGCCGGGACCACGAGGTGATCGATCTGAACCGGCGGGCGCGCGAGCACCTGCGCTGCGAGAGTGAACTCGCGGTGGTCCCGCACGCCGGTCATCTCTTCGAGGAGCCCGGCACGCTGGACCGGGTCGCCGAGCTGGCCCGGGGCTGGTTCCGCGAGCATTTCGGCGCGGACCGGGGAGGCGCACCGCCCTGACCACCGGCCCCGTCGTCCCGCGCCGGCCCGTGCCGGCCCGGCGTCGGCCTGTCGGTGGCCTGTCGGTGGCCGTTACGCAGAAGCCGTGAAACACCACTGATCCACCGAGCATTCTGCACAGCCCGGTCAGCGATTTCCTGATCACCTTGTACACATTGAACAGTGAAAACCCGACCTGTTGCCCAACCACCCCGACTGGAGCAAGCTCAGCGCTCAACCGCCCGCGCAGCCTTGCCCACCCCCTCAGCGGCGCGGCCGCCACCAGCGGATGCCTCAACGCCGAGGCCTCAATGTGGAGGAACGACCGATGACCCCGCAGACCCACGCCCTTGAGCTGACCCCCGAGGAGCGCGAGGCCGGTCTCGACGCCGAGCAGCTGCGCCGCCTCGTCGGCCTCGTCGAGCACGACCCCGCCAGCGACCCGTTCCCGGTCACCGCGCAGGACGCCGTCGTGTTCGTGGTCGGCAACGCCACCCAGACGGCCCAGTTCTACCAGGTCGTCTTCGGCATGGAGCTGGTCGCCTACTCCGGCCCCGAGACCGGCCGCCGCGACCGCAAGGCCTATGTGCTGCGCTCCGGCTCCTGCCGCTTCGTGATCAAGGGCGGTGTCTCCCCGGACAGCCCGCTGCTGGACCACCACCGCCGCCACGGCGACGGCGTCGTCGACCTGGCGATGGAGGTGCCGGACGTGGACAAGTGCATCGCGCACGCCCGCGCCCAGGGCGCCACGATCCTGGAGGAGCCGAACGACGTCTCCGACGAGCACGGCACCGTCCGCCGCGCCGCGATCGCCACCTACGGCGAGACCCGCCACACCCTCGTCGACCGCTCCCGCTACACCGGCCCCTACCTGCCGGGCTACATCGTCGCCGAGAGCCGGGTGAAGCACCCCGAGGGCTCGCCGCGCCGCCTGTTCCAGGCGCTGGACCACGCGGTCGGCAACGTCGAGCTCGGCAAGATGGACGAGTGGGTCGCGTTCTACAACAAGGTCATGGGCTTCGTGAACATGGCCGAGTTCGTGGGCGACGACATCGCCACCGACTACTCCGCGCTGATGTCCAAGGTCGTCGCCAGCGGCAACCACCGGGTAAAGTTCCCGCTCAACGAGCCGGCCATCGCCAAGAAGAAGTCGCAGATCGACGAGTACCTGGAGTTCTACACCGGCCCGGGCTGCCAGCACATGGCGCTGGCCACCAACGACATCCTCACCACCGTCGACGTGCTGCGGGCCCGGGGCATCGAGTTCCTCAACACCCCCGACTCGTACTACGACGACCCCGCGCTGCGCGAGCGGATCGGCCACGTCCGGGTGCCGATCGAGGAGCTGAAGAAGCGCGGCATCCTGGTCGACCGCGACGAGGACGGCTACCTGCTGCAGATCTTCACCAAGCCCATCGGCGACCGCCCGACCGTCTTCTACGAGTTCATCGAGCGGCATGGTTCGCTGGGCTTCGGGAAGGGCAACTTCAAGGCGCTCTTCCAGGCCATCGAGCGCGAGCAGGACGCCCGCGGCAACCTCTGAGGCCGGCCCCGCCCCGCGGGCGACAGGCCCACGGGCAACAGCCCACGGGCGACAGCCCCGCGGGCGACAGGGCACCGCTGGAGCCGTACGAAGGTCTGGGCCCCGGAGGGTCCGGGAGGAGCAGGGACGATGGCGCACTACCGTCAGCTGGGCAGCATCCCGCCCAAGCGGCACACGCAGCACCGCACGCCCGAAGGCGGGCTGTACTACGAGGAGTTGATGGGCGAGGAGGGGTTCTCCTCGGACTCCTCGCTGCTCTACCACCGGGGCATCCCCTCGGCCGTGGTGAACGCGGTCGCGTGGGAGCTGCCCGACCAGTCGACGGTCGCCAACCACCCCCTGCTCCCCCGGCACCTCAAGCTGCACGAGCTGTTCGCGGGCCAGGAGTGGAAGTCCGCGGACGTCGTCAGCAGCCGCCGGCTCGTCCTCGGCAACGGCGACGTGCGGATCTCGTACGTCGCCGCCGGGGCGCCGAGCGAGCTGTACCGCAACGGGCTCGGCGACGAGTGCGTGTACGTGGAGTCCGGCTCCGGCACCCTGGAGACGGTCTTCGGCACGCTGGAGGTCGGCCAGGGCGACTACGTGATCATCCCCCGGGCGACCACCCACCGCTGGGTGCCGACCGGCGAGGAGCCGCTGCGCGCCTACTGCATCGAGGCGAACAGCCACATCACCCCGGTCAAGCGCTTCCTCTCCAAGTACGGGCAGTTGCTGGAGCACGCGCCGTACTGCGAGCGGGACCTGCGCGCCCCGTCCGGCCCGCTGCTGGTGGACGGCACGGACGTCGACGTCCTGGTCAAGCACCGCGGCCCGAACGGCATCTCGGGCACCCGGTACACCGTGCCGCACCACCCGTTCGACGTGGTCGGCTGGGACGGCTGCCTGTACCCGTACGCGTTCAACATCAGCGACTACGAGCCGATCACCGGGCGGATCCACCAGCCGCCGCCGGCCCACCAGGTGTTCGAGGGCAACGGGTTCGTGATCTGCAACTTCGTTCCCCGCAAGGTGGACTACCACCCGCTGTCGATCCCGGTGCCGTACTACCACTCCAACGTGGACAGCGACGAGGTCATGTTCTACTGCGGCGGGGACTACGCGGCCCGCAAGGGCTCGGGCATCGCCCAGGGTTCGATCTCGCTGCACCCCGGCGGGCACACCCACGGCCCGCAGCCGGGCGCGTACGAGCGGTCGATCGGCGCGGAGTTCTTCGACGAGCTCGCGGTGATGGTGGACACCTTCCGCCCGCTGGAGCTGGGCGAGGGCGGCCGGGCCACCGAGGACCCGAACTACGCCTGGACCTGGGCCGGTCGGGGGCCGCAGTCGTGAGCACCACCCCTGCCACCCCCGCCGCCTCCTCGGCGGCCGCCGTCCCGCCGCTGTTCCAGGGGCTGTTCGACGACGCGGCGGTGTTCCCGCCCGGGAACCTGCCCGTCGCCGAGGCGGTGCCCGCGCACCTCGCGCACCGCGCCGCCCCCTACGCCGACGCCGTCGGCCCGCTGCTCTGCGGGGCGGGCCGGCTGGGCGAGTTGGCCGCCGCGGCGGACGCGGTGGACGCGGTGACGGGCGCCTCGGTGCCCGCGGCGGACGGCACTGCGGCGGACGGCACCGGCCCCCGGCTCCGGGTCGGCCTGGTGCTGCCGGGGGGCAGCTCCGAGCTCGGCCCGGCCCTCACCGCCGCCGCCCCGTTCGTGCTGGCCGGCGTCGAACTCGCCACCCGGGACGCCCGCGAGGCCGTCGCCGCGCTCGACCTGCTGCTGCCGCCGGACGTGCCCGCCGCCGTCGAGCTGCCGCGCGAACTGCTGCGCGGCGACGGGCTGGAGGAGGTCCTGGACGTCCTCGTCGACAGCCCGTACCGGGCCAAGTTCCGCACCGGCGGCGTGGTCGCCGGTGCCTTCCCGGACGAGGCCGAGCTCGCGGGCTTCCTCACCGGGTGCGCGCAGCGCGGCCTGCCCTACAAGTGCACCGCCGGGCTGCACCACGCCGTCCGTCACACCGACCCGGTGACCGGCTTCGAGCACCACGGGTTCCTGAACGTGCTCCTGGCCGCGGCGGAGACCGACCCGAAGGCGGCGGCCGAGATCCTGGCCGAGCGCTCCGGACCGGTGCTCGCCGAGGCCGTCCGCGCACTGACCGACCGTCAGGTGACGGTGATCCGCAACTCGTTCACCGCTTTCGGCACCTGTAGCATCGCCGAGCCCCTGGACGACCTGGCCGCCCTCGGCCTGCTGTCGCCCGACCTGACGCCCCAGGAGGACCGTTGACCACCCCCCGCAGCTGGCTCGCCCCCGCGAACGACTCGCCGTTCGGCGTGCACAACCTGCCGTACGGCGTCTTCACCGCGGCCGACCGGCCCGGCGTGCGACGGATCGGCGTCCGGATCGGCGACTTCGTCCTCGACGCGGGCGCCGCCGCCCGGGCCACCGGGGAGCCCTCGGTCCTGCTCGACGCGGACTCGCTCAACCCCCTGCTGGCGGCCGGCCGGCCGGTGTGGACCGAGGTCCGCGCCGCGCTGACCCGCTGGCTGACCGACGAGGCCCACCGGGACGCGCTCTCCCCGCTGCTGCTGCCGCTCGACGAGGTGGCGCTGCACCTGCCGTTCGAGGTGGCCGACTACGTCGACTTCTACGCCTCCGAGCACCACGCCACCAACCTGGGCAAGATCTTCCGCCCCGGCACGGAGCCGCTGACGCCCAACTGGAAGCACCTGCCGATCGGCTACCACGGCCGCTCCGGCACCGTGGTGGTGTCCGGCACCCCGGTGGGCCGCCCGCAGGGGCAGCGCAAGGCTCCGGCCGACGCCGTCCCGTCCTTCGGGCCGTCCCGCAAGCTGGACATCGAGGCCGAGGTCGGCTTCGTCGTCGGCGCGCCCTCGGTGCTGGGCGAGCCGGTCTCGCTGGACCGCTTCGACGAGCACGTCTTCGGCGTCTGCCTGGTCAACGACTGGTCCTCGCGGGACATCCAGGCCTGGGAGTACGTGCCGCTCGGCCCGTTCCTCGGCAAGTCCTTCGCCACCTCCGTCTCGCCGTGGATCGTGCCGCTGGCCGCCCTGGAGCACGCCCGGGTCGCCCCGCCGGCCCGCGACGTCGAGCTGCTCCCCTACCTCGACGACCGGCCGGCCGACCGGCACTGGGGCCTGGACCTCGCCCTGGAGGTCCGACTGAACAGCCACCTGGTCTCCCGCCCGCCGTTCGCCTCGATGTACTGGACGGCTGCCCAACAGCTCGCCCACATGACGGTCAACGGCGCCTCGCTGCGCACCGGCGACCTCTTCGCCTCCGGCACCATCAGCGGCCCGGAGCCGGAGACCCGGGGCGCCCTGATCGAGCTGACCTGGAACGGCGAGAACCCGCTCAAGCTCCCCGACGGCACCACCCGCACCTTCCTGGAGGACGGCGACGAGGTGACCATCACCGCGACCGCCCCCGGCCCGGACGGCACCGTCGTCGGCTTCGGCGAGGTCACCGGCCGCATCACCCCCTGACCCGGCGGGGCCACCACCCGAGCCCCGCCGCGGCACCACCCGCAGTACCCGCACCACCCGCACGACGGAGGGCGGCACCGGTCAGCACCGGTGCCGCCCTCCGTGCTTGCGGACCGGCCGGGGCCCGAAGGTACGGTGGCAGCGCGGATCTTGACCGCACGGATCTTGACCGCACGGACCGGGCGACGACGGACGGAGTGGGGACGATGGGCAACGAGGTGCTGGTCCGGCGGGACGGCGGGGTGGGGCGGATCGTGCTCGACCGGCCCCGGGCGCTCAACTCGCTGACGCACGGCATGGTGCTGGACGTGCGGGCCGCGCTGGACGCGTGGGCCGGGGACGACGCGGTGCGGGTGGTGGTGCTGACCGGCGCCGGGGAGCGCGGCCTGTGCGCGGGCGGCGACATCCGGATGTTCCACGACGACGCCAAGCTCGGCGGGGCCGGGACGCGCGCGTTCCTCCGCGACGAGTACCGGCTGAACGAGCTGATCTCCCGCTACCCGAAGCCGTACGTGGCCGTGATGGACGGCATCACCATGGGTGGCGGCGTCGGCGTCTCCGCCCACGGCTCGGTGCGGATCGTCACCGAGCGTTCGGTGGTGGCCCTGCCCGAGACCCGGATCGGCCTGGTACCGGACGTCGGTGGCAGCCGGCTGCTGTCCCGCGCGCCCGGCGAGCTGGGCACCCACCTGGGGCTGAGCGCCGCCTCGATGACGCCCGGCGACGCGCTGCTGTGCGGGTTCGCCGACCACTTCGTGCCCTCGGCGAAGCTGCCGGAGCTGCTGGCGGAGCTCGACGGCCCGCTTCCGGTGGCGGAGGTCGTCGCCCGGTACGCGGAGCCGGCTCCGGCTGCGCCGCTCGCGGAGCAGCTCGCGTGGATCGACGCCTGCTACGCGGCCGACAGCGTGGAGGAGATCGTGGCCCGGCTGGTGGCCAGCGGCGTGCCGGAGGCCAAGCAGGCCGCCGAGGAGCTCGCCGAGCGGTCGCCGACGATGCTCAAGGTCACGCTGAGCGCGCTGCGCCGGGCCCGGTCGCACGGCTCGCTCGCGGAGAGCCTGACGCAGGAGTACCGGGTGTCCTGCGCGGCGGTCGCCCACCACGACCTGGTGGAGGGCATCCGGGCGCAGGTGGTCGACAAGGACCGGAACCCGCGCTGGTCGCCGGCGACGCTCGCGGAGGTCGACGAGCGGGCGGTGGCCGCGTTCTTCGAGCCCCCGGCCGACGGTGACCTCGACCTGCGGCTCGGCTGACCGGTCCCGTGCGGGCGGTCGACCTGCTGACCGGGTGACGACCGTCTCGCGGATCGAGACTGGCGCGAGGCGGCCCGTTTCGGAGATCGTTGGACGGTCCTGGGCGCCCCGAGCGGGGCCGAGCAGCGGAAAGGGAGTCAACGGCGATGACCGAGACCTACGAGACGATCCTGGTGGACCGCAAGGGCCGGGTCGGGCTGATCACGCTCAACCGGCCGGAGGCGCTGAACGCGCTCAACACCACGCTGATGAACGAGGTCGTGGCCGCCGCCACCGCGTTCGACCGTGACCCGGAGATCGGCTGTCTGGTGATCACCGGCTCGGAGAAGGCGTTCGCGGCGGGCGCGGACATCAAGGAGATGCAGGGCAACCGCTTCCCGGACGTCTACCTGGACGACTGGCTCGGCCCGTGGGACCGCCTCGGCGCGCTGCGCAAGCCGGTGGTCGCGGCGGTGTCCGGCTTCGCCCTGGGCGGCGGCTGCGAACTGGCGATGCTCTGCGACATCCTGATCGCGGCGGACACCGCGAAGTTCGGCCAGCCGGAGATCAAGCTCGGCGTCATCCCGGGCATCGGCGGCTCGCAGCGCCTCACCCGCGCCGTCGGCAAGGCCAAGGCCATGGAGCTGTGCCTGACCGGCCGGATGATGGGCGCCGAGGAGGCCGAGCGGGCCGGCCTGGTCTCCCGGATCGTCCCCGCCGACCAGCTGCTGGCGGAGGCCCTCGCCACCGCCGAGAAGGTCGCCGCGATGTCCACCCCGGCCTCGATCATGATGAAGGAATCGGTCAACCGCGCCTTCGAGACCACCCTCGCCGAGGGCGTCCGCTTCGAACGCCGCCTCTTCCACGCCGCCTTCGCCACCGCCGACCAGAAGGAAGGCATGGCCGCCTTCGCCGAGAAGCGCCCGGCGGAGTTCAAGCACCGCTGACGCGACACCGGTCGGCTTGGGCCCCTTCGTCCTCCGGGCGAAGGGGCCCGTTTGCTGGTCAGTCCCACCTCCGCACGGGCCGGTTGGGCTCGTCGAGCCAGGGTCCCTGCCCCTCGGCCCAGACCGTCCACCCGAACCGCTCAGGCCCGGGCCTCCCCTGCTCCTCCCACCAGCGATGGGCCGCCTCCACCTCGTCCCAGAGCCGACGCGGGCCGTACTGCCGCACCCGTCCCTCGGGATCGACGGCGGCCCAGCAACGAGCGTCGGTGGTCGCCGCCCAGAGGCGGGCGGCGCCCTCCTCCCACGCGGTCCACACATCGCCGAGGCGGAGGCCGAGGGCGAACCGGGCCTCCCATCGGTCCCCGGTGACGCGCTGGGGGTCGAGAGACGTCCGGCTCTCCTCGGGTACGTGGTTGTCCCTCACCACATCGCGGAAGATCCGCAGATCCTGACGCTGGGTGCGCATCAGCATGAAGGCCGAGTGCGGGCTGAACCGGCCCTCCGCGTACTCACGTCCGACGGTGAGCCTCAGCAGCCCCCAGCAGATCATCGGGTTGTCCCACGGCGTGAGGACGATGCCACCGGGCTCGGTCTGCTCGATCCACGCCCACGGCACCCGACGGACCGAGCAGGTCGAGAGGATCCGGTCGTACGGCGCCCGGCGCCTCCAGCCGTCGGCACCGTCGCCGTGGACCACCTCGGCGCCGAGGCCGGCCGCGTTCAGGGACGCCCACGCCTGCCGGGCGACCTCCGCGTCGATCTCCACCGAGACGACGCTCCCGGGCCCGAGCCGGTGCGCGAGCAGCGCGGCGTTCCAGCCGGTGCCGGTGCCGATCTCCAGCACCCGCATGCCCGGCCGGACGTCGAGGTCCCGGAGCATCCGCACGACGATCGAGGGCGCCGAGGCGGAGGACGAGGGCCAGGGGTCGGAGGACTCCCGACCGTCGTTGACCTGGGTGACGATCGGCACGTCGGCGTAGGCCGCCTCGAACCAGCGCCGGTCGTCGCTGCCGAGGTCGCACGGCTCATAGCCGCCGTCGCCGTCCGCCAGCCAGACCCGGTCGGGGAGGAAGCGGTGGCGCGGCACCGCCTCGACCGCCTCCCGCCACTCGGAGGGGACGGGGCCGCCGAGCACTTCGCCGACGGCCCGGAGCAGGCCGCGCACCGCGGCCTGCTCCGGTCGATGCACGGAGTCCGTCACTTCTTGTCGTCGTCCTTCCGGTGCTTGGGCTCGGGCATCGGCCGCGAGCCGTCGGGCGACGGCTTGGCGGTACCGGGGTCCTTCTTGCCCCCGTGCTTGCCGTTGCTGTCCTTGTCGGTTCCCCAGGCCATGCTTCCTCCTTGCGAGTTGGGACGGTTGCGGGTTGGGTGACGGCTACCGGTCCGGCGGCCGAGGTGTGGGCGGGTTCGCAGGCTTGGGCCGGGGCGGCTTCGGGTCCGTGGCGGACATGGCGAGGCTCCTTTCGACTTGCGGAAGTGCCGGTCTTGATTCGCTGCCTGTGCCGCCGATCCGGCGGCACAGGCAGCATTCAGCGGGAGCGGTCGATCAACACCAAGGCTGCGGCGAGAACATGGAAAGCCGCTGCCAGCGAGACCCCGTATGCGGCCCAGACTCGGGTGGGATCAGATTCAGGAGACGAGCCGTCGGGATCGAGATCGTCGTCCGGCAACTGCAGGCTCACCGCGCGATCGTCAGATCGGCATGCACGATCTTCCCTGCCGGCTCAACGGTCGCGCCCCACCGGCCGCAGGTGAGGCGATCCACCAGGGCCAGGCCCCGGTGGCACTCCTCGTCGGCGGAGGCGCGGATCAGCACCGGCAGAATGCACGAGCCGTCGCGCACCGCAATCCGAACCGCGTTCTGCGAGACATGCCGAACGGACACCGTCATCTGCTGCCCGCACCCGGTCTTCGCGGCATTGGTCACTAGCTCACTGGTAATCAGCACACCGGAATCGATCAACCGGCCCAGCCCCCACCCGGCCAGTGTGTCCCGAACGAAGCGACGAGCTCGACCCGCCGACTCCGGCAGGTAGGGCAACAAGATCTCGGCCTCCGACGGGACAACGCTCGGTTCGGCGCCAGTCGGCGCATGAGTCTCCATCAGGAACTTCTGCATGGGAGCTCCAAGGGGTTGGCCCATGTGGCCATCTCCTCTAGATGAGGTACTGCCATGCACTCATGTACAAGAGTGCATGGCAGAAGAGTGCCCGACTCCTATACATGAGTCAACCCGTCGCGAGCCGGAGCCTCGCGACGGGTTGACTAAGCTGATTATCAGTCAGTCGTCGGCGGAGAAGCGGTAGTCCAGGACGAACTGGTCGGCGGCCATGACCGTGTCACACACCTCCAGCACTCGACCGTTCTCACCCACAGCATCGCGAACGAGATGGAGCACCGGCGCGCCAGGACTCAGAGCAAGCGCCTTGGATTCGGACTTGGTTGCGAGCCTGGCCCGGACAGTCTCGGTGAACTCAGCAAGCGTGTGTCCATGCTCCTCAAGTCGCGCATAAATTCCACCGCCGCCGGGATTCTCCGCAAAGATCTCCGGGATGTCCTTGACCACGTCCCAGGGCAAGTAGGACGTGGCCTCCTCGGTCGGAACACCATCCCGAAAGTACCGACGCTTGCGTGCCAGAACCTGCGTACCGACGGGAAGGCCGAGGCGCGAGGCAAGCTCCTGAGGCACCGACGTGGGGCCGACGAACAACACGGTCACCGACGGAACGCCACCCGAGGTCTCTGCCTCCGCAAGGTATGCGGCCTTACCCGCCTTCCTGTGGGAACGACGGAACCGATCGGCAGACTTCCGCTGGACCGGCGGACGAGAACGGACGAACGAACCGCGTCCATGGTGCGTCTCGATCAGCTGAGCCGTACGGAGCTCGGCGATGGCCTTGCGCACGGTTCCGGACGCAACTCCGTACCGCTGCATGAGTTCGGCCTCGCTGGGCAGCGTCGCACCAGGAGCCAGAGCACCCGATGCGATATGCGCGGTGAGGTCAGCCGCGATCTGCAAGTACTTTGCTGTGGCCGACGAGGCCACGTCATCATTCGCCATAGTCCTTCAAGGCTCCTATTCTCCTGCACATGAGTAACAGCGCCGGGAAGCCCCAGTCAACGCCACTCCACTCGGTGTCCGTCGCCGGGGTGGCGGTGCGGGAGGACGGGCGGGTGCTGGCGATCCAGCGTGCGGACAACGGGACTTGGGAACCGCCGGGTGGGGTGCTGGAAACAGCGGAGGGCTTCGAGGACGGTGTCCGGCGCGAGGTGTTCGAGGAGACCGGGATCAAGGTCGCTGTGGAGCGGCTGACCGGTGTCTACAAGAACATGAGCCGCGGAATCGTCGCCCTGGTGTTCCGCTGCGTCCCGGAGAGCGGGAGCGAGCAGCTCTCCGCCGAGTCGACCGCCGTCGCATGGCTCACACCGGAGGAAGTGTCCGAGCGGATGGCCGAGGTGTACGCCGTGCGCGTCCTGGACGCGCTCCGAAGTGACGTGGCGCCGGCCGTCCGCGTGCACGACGGCCGGCGCCTGCTGGGTGGGTAGGGACACATACAGGCCGCACGGCTCGACCGAGCCGTCGAGTAGACCGACCTGTAGATACGGACTCCGAGCAGGCGGCTACAGCGTTCGAGAGAGGGCAGTCATGGCTGACGACCAAGAGCTGAAGGGCACGACGGGATACCTCTTCGAGGCCGGGATGCTGAAGCGGGCGAAGCGGTCGGGCTGGTGGATCGCCGGCGTGAAGGATCCCGAGACGATCGCCGAACACTCCTTCCGTACCGGTGTCGTCGGTGCGGTGCTCGCGATGATGGAGGGTGCCGACCCGGCGAAGGTCGCGCTGCTCTGCCTCTTCCACGACACGCAGGAGACGCGCGTCGGCGACATTCCGCACATCGGGCGGCGGTACGTCACCGCCGCATCCAACGAGGACGTCACGGCCGACCAGGTCAGCGCCGCTCACCCCGCCGTCGCGGCGGGGATCCGGGCGGTCGTCGAGGAGTACGAGAACGGAGAGAGCCTGGAGGTGGTCCTCGCCCACGATGCCGACAAGCTCGAATGTCTGATCCAAGCGGTCGAATACCGCGAGCAGGGCTACCAGAACGTCCAGCCGTGGATCGACAGCAGCCTTGCCCGCCTCAAGACGGAGTCGGCCCGGCAACTCGCGGAGGCGGCGCTCAGCATGTCTTCTCTCGAATGGCAGAAGGTCTACCTGGGGTAGCCAGTGGTGAGGTTCAAGAAGCCGTCGTCAACCCGTTCCACACCGCGCTGCTGGACGGCTGTCGTGCGGGCTGAGAGGCCACGGGAGATTTTCGGTAGCGCGGGAAGTCGGACCAGCCGACTTTCCGCAATACGGCCGGAGCAGTCAACGGACGAGCTCGGAGTTTCGGCGCAGAGGCGGGGATCGCATGACTATGACGGTTCGGCTCCTCGGTGGCGAGCAGACCGCCCAGCTGGAGGCACAGCCGAAGGGGGTCTTCGCCGAAGCGTTCGTAGGGCCTCCTTACGGTGAGGGGCCGGCGGATACGGAGCGGGCCTTCCGGCGATTCCGATCGCAGGTACGGCGGCGGGGGTTCCGGGCGGCGATCGCGTTCGACGGCGAGGAGGTCGTCGGTATGGCCTACGGCTACCCGCTCTCGGCGAATACCGGCTGGTGGAACACCCTGACCGATGCCGTGCCGGACGAGCTTCGACACGAGGACGGACACCGCACCTTCGGCCTGTTCGAACTGGCGGTCCGACCCGGGTGGCGGCGCCTGGGCGCCGCCACCAACATGCACCGCGTTCTGGTCGACGGCCTCGACCAGGCACGGGTGATGCTGAACACCCGACCGGAGGCCGTCGCAGCCCAGGCCGCCTACCTCTCCTGGGGCTACCGGCGGGTGGCATCTGCCGTCCCGTGGGAGGGTGCGGCCCGCCACCACGTGATGGTTCTCGACCTGGCGAGCAGGTCGGATCCGGTGAGGTGATCGGCGAGCCCCGGGACCGAAGCTTGATCGTTTCACGGCCGCCCTTTGCGGAAGGGCGGCCGTGACCGGGAACGACCGCGCTCAGCAGTACCTCTCTGTGGCATGTGACGCGGACGGCGGGTTGCTGTCGCCGCTCCACTCGGTGTCCGTCGCCGGGGTGGTGGTACGGGAGGACGGGCGGGTGCTGGCGATCCGGCGGGCGGACAACGGGACTTGGGAGCCGCCGGGTGGGGTGCTGGAAACAGCGGAGGACTTCGAGGAGACCGGGATCAAGGTCGGCGTCGAGCGGCTGACCGGTGTCTACAAGAACATGAGCCGCGGAATCGTCGCCCTGGTGTTCCGCTGCGTCCCGGAGAGCGGGAGCGAGCAGCTCTCCGCCGAGTCGACCGCCGTCGCATGGCTCACACCGGAGGAAGTGTCCGAGCGGATGGCCGAGGTGTACGCCGTGCGCGTCCTGGACGCGCTCCGAAGTGACCTGGCGCCGGCCGTCCGCGTGCACGACGGCCGGCGCCTGTTGTGAGGGCAGTGCTCCTTGAGCGCAGGAAGTCGGCGTGGCCGACTTCCTGCGGCTGTCAGGCGTTCTCCGTCAGCGTCGTGTTGAGGCGGGCAAGGCCACTCCGCGTAGCAGCCACCACAACGCTGTCGCCCGGTTCCAGCGTCCGGGTGCGGTCCGCGTAGTTCCAGTGGTAGAGGCGGGGGCTGCGAGCCAGACGGACCGCCAGGACCCGCACGCCGTTGGTGTCCTCCAGGTCGTGGCGGTTGAGGCCGATCAGGCCGGTGCCGAGTTCGGCGGGGAGTTCGGCGATCAGCAGGACGTGGCGGAAGACCGAGAGGGTGCCCAGCACCTCGCGGCCCATCAGGGCGGCGGCGAAGGCGGGGGCCGCGAGATACGAGGTCGAACGCGAGACGACGTTGTCCAGGGTGGCGTAGACGTGGCTCGCGAAGGAGTCGTCGAAGAGGCGCAGCACCACCCGGACGTCGGGCCGGACGGCGCGCGCTTCGAGCGCTGCCTCCAGGTTGGTGGCGTCGTCGCCGCTGACGGCGACCACGGCGCGGCTGTGCTTGAGGCGGGCGCGGCGCAGCTGTTCGGCGAGGGGGCCGTCGTCGACCACGACGGGGACGCCGAGGGCGCGGACGGCGGAGATGCCGCGGGCCTGGGGGTCGCTCTCCAGTCCGACCACCGGCACGCCCAGCCCGTGGAGTTGGGCGACCACGCGGGTGCCGACGTTGCCGAGGCCGACCACGACGACGTGGTCGCGGGTGCCCGCGCCGGGGCTGCGGTGCTGGCCGCGGCGGCCGGAGGCGAGCACCTCGACCATGATCGCGGTGGCCACCGGCGCGAAGGTGATGCCGCAGAAGGTGATCACCACCTGGGCGATCCGCTGCCAGGTGCCGCCGGTGCCGCTGCCGTCGCCCGTGCCGGGCTGGTCCGGTTGGGCGGCGCCGGCGAGGTCGAGCAGGGAGGCGTAGAGGGACCAGGCGAAGTCCCCGTTGAGGTACCAGAGCAGGGCGAAGGCGAACAGCACGGCGGCCAGGGCGGTGATCAGCACCACTCGGAGGCGGGCGCTGGTGAAGAAGCGCAGGGTGTCGAGGAGGCGCCAGCGCAGCCGGCGCCACCAGGGGATCCGGACGGCGGGTTCGCTGGGCAGGGTCTGGAGCGCGGCGACGCCCCCGGTGTCGGGGTCCGGTCCGGCGGGAGCGGGTTCGGCTGCCCGGCGGGCCTCGGTGCCCGAACGGACCGGGCCGCCGTCGCCGAACTCGCCGGCCAGGCGGACGAAGGAGGCGGAGTCGCCCTCCTGGTCGGGCAGCAGGCGGATCCGGCCGAGGTCCTGGCGGTCGATGCGGTCGGCGACGACGCAGATCCGGTCGGTGGCTATGTCGTCGTCGTAGGCGATGTGCAGGAAGCGGTCGCCGACCTGGACGGAGTTGGGCCGGGACAGCGCGGCGTCGGCGAAGGCCGGGGCGGCGGTGGCGGAGCCGGAGAGCGCGGTGCCGTTCCTGAGCAGCCGCTCGATGTTGGCGCCGAGCCGCTGGTTGAACATCCGCAGCACGATGCGGATCCCGGGGTTGTGCCCCTGGGCGGAGAGCGCGGCGTGGATGTTCTCCTGGTCGTTGCCGTCGACGAGGGCGATGCCGCGCGCGGTCTCGATCCGGACGGCGCGCAGGGCTTCCTCGGTGACGCTGGCGTACTCGACGACGGCGGCGACGCCGTCCAGTTGCTCGATCCGGGGTGCGTGGTCGCGGGTGCGGTCCGGGACGAGGACGACGACCGGTACTTCGTAGTGCTCGACGAGTTCGAGAACCAGGCGGTGGGCGAGTGCATTGCCGCCGCAGACGATGTAGTGCTGACCGATCGGCTCGACCGGAGGGGTCCCCCACCCTTCAGAAGTCATATCGACGGATCTTATCGACGGTTGGTGAGGGTGAGGTGACGTTCGGGAAACCCCGGGGGAAATCCGTTCGATCGCCCGAACGGACGCACCCGGCGGGCAGGTCGCGCCGTGGGCGGTGATCGTGGGGAACGCCGTCCGCTGCCCGCACTCCAGGAGGATGCCACCGTGGTCTCCCCGATCATCACTCCCGACGGTTCCCCGGTCCAGGGTCCGCTAGGGATGCTCGCCAAGGCCGCCTGGCAGGTGCTGCTGCTCGCCGGGCTGGTCTCGCTCGCGCTCGGGATCATCGTGTTCGTCTGGCCCAAGCAGACGCTGATGGTGGTCGGTGTGCTGTTCGGCCTCTATCTGCTGGTCATCGGCATCGTCCAGCTGGTCGCCGCGTTCGGCACCCACGCCAGCACCGCGATGCGGGTGCTGGCCTTCATCAGCGGGGCGATCTGTGTGCTGCTCGGCCTGCTGTGCTTCCGCAGCGCGGTGCAGTCGCTGCTGCTGCTGGCGATCTGGATCGGCATCGGCTGGCTGTTCCGCGGCATCACGCAGTTGGTCGCCGCGATCTCGGACGAGACGATGCCGGCCCGCGGCTGGCAGGCGTTCGCCGGTGCGGCGAACACGCTGGCCGGTGTGCTGCTGATGGTCTGGCCGGTCGGCTCGATCAAGGCGCTGACGGTGCTGGCCGGGTGCTGGCTGTTGTTCCTGGGACTGGTCGAGATCGTGACGGCCTTCCAGGTGCGCAGCTCGGCGAAGCGGATCCCGTCCGGCGTCTGACCAGCCGGACGGAAGGACGGCGGTCAGCGCCAGACCGGGGCGTCCGTGCCCCAGCGGCCCGGCGGGCGGGACCAGTCCGTCGGGGCGCCGGCGTGGCCGAGGGGCGGGCGGGCGTGGCGGAGCCGGCCGTAGTCCGACCCGTCGGTGTCGGCGATCCACCGGGCCGGGTCGTAGGGCTCGTCGTTCGGCAGCACGTGCGGGTCGGCCGTGGGGGCGATGCCCTGGAGCAGCCAGGAGGCGGTGCCGGCCAGGGAGTAGCGCAGGTGGCGGCTCCCGGGGCGGCCGGTGCGCTGCTCGGTCAGGGAGCGCAGGACCCCGGCCGCGATCAGGTAGCCGGTGCCGTGGTCGAGCGCCTGGGCGGGCAGGACGCCGGGCCGCCCGTCGGCCCCGGCCTCGACGGCGGCGATGCCGCAACCCGCCTGGACCAGGCTGTCGAAGCCGCGGCGTCCGCTCCACGGGCCGGTCCAGCCCCAGGCGTTCAGCTCGACGGCCACCAGGCCCGGCCGGCGGGCGAGCAGTTCGTCGGCGGCGAGTCCGTACGCGTCCAGGGCGCCGGGGCGGTAGGCGGTGACGAGGACGTCGGCGGTGGCGAGCAGCTCCTCGAAGACGGCCCGGTCGGTCGGAACGGCAAGGTCGAGGCGGGTGGAGCGCTTGCCGAAGCCGGTGTCGGCGTGGGCGTCCTCGGCCTCGGGCAGGCGGGGCGAATCGACCCGCAGCACGTCGGCGCCGAGCAGGGCGAGGGTGCGGGTGGCGACCGGTCCGGCGATCACCCGGGTGAGGTCGAGGACGCGGACCCCGGCGGCGGGCAGCTCGGCGGGGGCCAGTGGACGGGGCGCGGCCGCGTCGACGGTCCGGCGCTCGACCAGCGGCAGGACCAGCTCCCGGGGCGGGGCGACCGCGACGGCGAGCGCCCCCGCCGCGTACGCGCGCTCCTGGACGGCGGCGGCCGGCTGTTCGCGCAGTACGGCGGCGAGCCGTTCGGGCCCGGTGTCGGCGGGCAGGCCGAGGGCGGTGAGCAGCCGGTCCCGGTGGTGGGGGTAGTTGGCGTGGGTGCGCAGCCAGCCGTCGGCGGTCTGCCAGAAACCCGAGAGCGGCGCGAAGCTGACCGGGGCGCGGCCGTCGATCCGCAGGTGGCGTTCGCTGACGAAGGCCGTGGCGACGGCGCCCTGGTCGACCCGGACCTCGGGCGCCGGGCCGCCGGAGCGTTGCGCGGCGAGTTCGGCGGCGGCCAGCGAGCAGGCGGCGACGGTGGCCCGGGCCAGTCGCCGCACGGGCAGCCGGGAGGGCAGCACCGCGTCCGGGCCGTGGAAGGAGACCCGGTCCAGCAGCGCGGCCGGTCCTCCGAGCGCGGTCCAGGCGTCGGCGGTGGGCCCGTCGACGCCGGAGGGGAGAGGGTCGGCGGGGGCGGGGGCCGGAGCGGGGAGCGAACGGTCGGTCATGTCGGCATTCTGCTCGGCGGCCTGGGCGGCCGCAGTGACGCCGGCCACCTCCCGAGGTAGCCGGGCGGCCGGTCGGCGGGTCAGAAGGTGAACCGGAGCGCACGGACCCGGTGGTCGAAGCTGGACGGCGCGAGGTCCGGTTCGCCGACCGACCGGGCCTCCGGGAGCCGGGTGAACAGCTCCCGGTAGAGCACCTTCATCTCCTGCCGGGCGAGGTGCGCGCCGAGGCAGTAGTGCGGCCCGCCGCCACCGAAGCCGAGGTGGGGGTTGGGGGTGCGGGTGATGTCGAAGGCCTCGGGGTCGGCGAACACGGTCTCGTCGTGGTTGGCGGAGCCGTAGTAGAGCACCACCTTCTCGCCCGCCCGCAGCAGCGGCCCGTCCGGACCGCCGAGCCGGTGGTCGACGGCCAGGGTGCGGCGGAACTGGATGATCGGCGTGGAGTGGCGGACGATCTCGTCGACCGCGCCGCCGAGGTGCCGGTCGAGGTCGCCGAGCAGCAGGGCGCGCTGGTCCGGGTGGACGGTGAGCAGGTGCAGGCCGTGCGCGAGGGCGTTGCGGGTGGTCTCGACCCCGGCGACGAGCAGCAGGGAGAAGAAGGCGCCGAGTTCGCGGCCGGTGAGGCGGCGGCCGTCGACGTCGGCGGTGACCAGGGCGGAGATCAGGTCGTCGGCGGGGCGGCGGCGGCGCTCCCGGCCGAGGGCGGCGACCATGCCCTGCATCCGGGCCAGCGCCCGCAGCCCGCGGCCGGGCGTCCGGAGGCGTTCGCGCAGCGGGCGCGCGACGCCGGTGTGCTCGGAGGCGTGGTTGACCTGGTCGAGGATGGCGCGGCGGATTTCGGCCGGAATGCCCATCATGTCGCAGATCACCCGGAAGGGGAGTTCGGCGGCCACCGCGTTGACGAAGTCCCGGGGACGCTCGTGCTCGACCCGGTCCACCAGTTCGGTGGCGACCCGGCGGATGTCCTCCTCCACCCGGGAGAGCAGGCGCGGGGTGAAGGCGCGGGAGACGATCCGGCGCAGCTGGGCGTGCCGGGGGTCGTCGAGGTTCACCATCGAGTCGCCGAACAGGAGGCGGACCCAGCGGGCGGGTTCGGGGGTGGTGACGCCCGGTCCGCTGAGGAAGACGCCGGGGGTCCGGCTGGCCTCGACGACGTCGGCGTGCCGGACCAGGGCGTGGAAGCCCCGGTCGCGGCCGCCCCGGCCCTGGCCGGCGCCGAAGCGGGCGGGGGCGGGCAGGCGGCGCAGTTCGGCGAAGGCGGCGGCGCGGACCGGGGCGGGCAGGCCCCAGAAGGCCGGATCCGCGAGGTCGGCACCGCCCGGCCGGTCGACGGCGGTCGCGGAGCCGCCGCCCTCGCCCCCGGACCGGGCGTCCGTCCCGGGACGGACGCCTCCGGCCGTCGCGCCGCTGGTCGTGGTCGCGCCGGCGTCGGATGCGGTGGTGCCCATCCCGGGCCTCCTGTCGCTGTCGGTCCCGTGTGTCCGAGGTCACATTCAGTACGTATCGGAACGAAGCTGTCAAACCGATATGACGGCATGAATAACACCTTCCGGGACCAGTCGGACGCCGAACGGTGCTCCGACCCCGCCCGTACCGTCGGGATCCGGCCACCGGGTGACAGCCCTTCCGCACCACCCCTCCCGGCGGCCCCGGAGGTGTCGGTGCCCGAACGGCCTGCCTCCCCGGGACCCGCCCGAGGTGCCCGGACGTGCCGTCACAGGGGTGGAACCGGCCAATAGCGGAGGGTGCGGTACTGGTCGGCGGAGGCGGGTGCGACGATGAGTGTCATCGTGATGACCGACCGGATCCGCTCGCTGCGCGCCGTGGTCTTCGCCGCGCTCTGCGTGGCGCTGGCCGCCACGGCGCACGTCTCCATGTCCGGTTCCGGGGTTTCGGCCCCCGTCCTCGCCGGCGCGTTCGGTCTCGTCCTCGGCCTCACCTGGCTGCTGGCCGGCCGTCGGCGCGGGCTCACGGTGATCAGCCTCTGGATGGTGGCGGCGCAGACCGCGCTGCACCTGACCTTCGAACAGGCGGGCTCGATGGTCGCCGGTGGCGGCGCGAGCCGCACTCCGCCGACGGACTGGGCCTCGCTGCTGCTGTGCAATCCGGACTCGACACCCGTCGGGGTGACGCCGGACGACCTGGCCGTGATGGCCGGGCTCGATCCGGACGTCCCGCCGGCCGGGGTCGAGGCCGCGACCGCCGCGCACCACGCGCACGGCGCGGCGTCGACGTCGGCGTCGGGTCTCCCGCCGGGGTCGGGCACGGGCCTGACCGGCCAGAACGTGACCGGCCAGAGCGTGACCGGTCAGGGCGCGGGCGGCCACGCGATGGGCGGTCACGACATGGCCGCGCACGGCATGTCCACCGGCATGATCGCCGCCCACGTGCTCGCCGCGCTCGCCTGTGCGCTGCTGCTCTGGCGCGGCGAGACGGCGCTGGTGCGGCTGTTCGACCTGCTCGGCGCGCTGGGCGCGGTCCTGGCCGGGGCGCTGCTGGCGCCGCTGCTGGCCCTGTTCGGCCGACCCGCCGGGTACCGGCCGCCGGGAGCGCCGAGACCCGTCGGCCGCCGGACCCGGTTGCCCCGGCTGGTGCTGCTCTCGCACGCCCTGGTGAGGCGTGGGCCGCCCCTCGCCGCGTACGCCCGCTGACGCGCCCTCCGCCCTCCCGGACACCACGGTGTCCCCGGCGCGGTGGGCAGGTCGCCCCGCGCCGCAGCCGCGCCGCCGGGTACCGCCGCCCGTCCCGGACCACCCCGACCGACCGCGAACCACCGCACCGCCGTACCGTCGCACCGCTCCGCCCAGCCCCCGCCCAGCCCCGCGCCCTTCGCCGGGACCGGGACCGGGTAAGGGGCCGGGAGCGGGACCGACGGCCACGGACGGCGACGGAGGCCGCCGACGGCCGGGCAGCCCCGGGACCGCGCGCCGCCGGTACCGACGGACGCCGTCCGCGCCACCGGGGCCCGGGCCCGTGCGCGCCGTCCGTCCCGCCGTTCCGCCGGCCGGGGCCCGGACGCGCGGCCGCCCACCGAAGCCGACGGTTCCGCCCGCAGCGGGACCGCACCCCCCGTTCTCCCCTCGGGACCCCTCCATGTCTCACTTCGACGGCGCACCGGTCCGAACCGGCGCCACCGTCCTACCGCGTCCGCCCGCCGTCCCCCTGCCCGGGACGGCCCTCCGCCTCACCGACGACCTCACCGACGGCCCCACCGCCCGCCTCACCGAGCGCCTCACCGACCGCCTCACCGCCGGATTCCGTCCCGCCCGCCGGCTCCGCGCCGAGGCGGGCGAGCAGCCCCGCCGTCCACTCGGCCGACGGGTCGCCGCCGGTCCGGTCCGCGAGCAGCGGTCCGCGCAGCCGCTCCGCCCGCTCCAGCCAGTCCCGGCACACCGCGCAGCGCGCGACGTGCTTGTCCAGTCGACGGTCCGGCACACCGGCCGGCTCACCGTCGAGGCGGGCGGACAGAGCGGTACGGAGTTGCTCGCATCTCATATGACCATCGTCCCGCACCTTCTCCCAGGTGGGACTGTCCGGGTAGGAGGCCGCCGTGGATGACGAACAGCTGACCGCCCTCGCCCTGGCCGCCCGCGAGGGGCGGTCCGCCGACGTCGAGGCCTTCGTCCGGGCCACCCAGCGGGACGTGTGGCGGTTCGTCGCCCACCTCACCGACGTGCAGTCCGCCGACGACCTCGCCCAGGAGACCTTCCTGCGCGCCCTGCGCAGCCTGCCCGGGTTCGCCGGACGCTCCTCGGCCCGCACCTGGCTGCTGTCGATCGCCCGCCGGACCGTCATCGACCGCTACCGGACCGCCGCCGCCCGCCCGCGCTGCGCGGCGCTGCCGGACTGGCAGGAGGCCGCCGAACGGCAGGGCACCACGCCCGCCGCCGGCTTCGAGGACGGCGTGGCGCTCGGCGACCTGCTGGACCGGGTGCCCGCGCAGCGGCGGGAGGCCTTCGTGCTCACCCAGGTGGTCGGGCTCAGCTACGCCGAGGCCGCCGAGGTGGCCGGCTGCCCGGTCGGCACTGTCCGCTCCCGGGTCGCCCGGGCCCGCGAGGAACTGATCGCCCGCCTGCGGGCCGCCGAGGCCGGCGAGCCCGCCCCGGGCGCCGCGGCGGAACTGGCGGCCGCCTGCTGAGGGCGGGTGCGACGACCGCCGGACGGCGGGTGGCGGATCCCGGGATCCGCCACCCGCCGTCCGGCGTGCTCCCTCCGTCCGGTCAGGAGTCGGCGACCGGGCGGCGCGCCAGGAAGACGAACTCCTTCCCCGGACGGTCCGGCGCGTCACGGACCTCCGCCACCACGAACCCCTGCGCCGCCAGCTCGCCCTCGACCTCCGCCCGGTCCCGGAACCGCAGCGTCGAATCCGAGGTCAGCACCTGACCGTCCGCGGCGAAGACATAGGTCCACCGGAACGTCACCAGCGGCCCGTCCGTACCGATCACCCGGACCCAGCTCTCGACCCGGCCGACACCAGGGAGCTCCGTCACCCGGTGGGACTTCTCCCTGGTCCAGTCCTCCCAGGCCCGGGCGGCCGGGTCCCGGGTCTCGAACACCAGGTGCCCGCCGGGCCGCAGCGCCTCGAAGGCCCCGCGAAGCGTGCGCCGCCAGGCCGCCGGACCGGCGATCGCCTGGGCGACATTGGCGGTCATCGTCACCAGGTCGACCCGCAGCGGCGGAAGGTCCGCCGTGTCGCCGTGGAACCAGCGCACCCGCCCGGCGCCCGGCTTGGCCCGGGCCACGTCCAGGGAGGCCAGGGCCGGATCGACGGCGACGACCTCGATCCCGCGACCGGCCAGCAGGAGGGCGAACACCCCGGTGCCGCAGCCGATGTCCAGCACCCGGCGGGCCCCCAACTCGCCGGCCAGTCGCAGGTACGGGTCGAGGTCGCCCCGGTCGGGGTCGAGCGGGTCGTAGATCGCGGCCAGCCGGGGGTGTCCGAAGCATTCGTCAGCCATGCGCTCGAACCTATGACGGTGCGGACCCGAAGCGGGCGGCAACCGCACAGAACGGCCGCCGGGAACCGGTCGCGGGCAGCGGGCAGGATCGGCCACTGTGGGCATGATCCGGCCAAGCCTTAAAAATCCCCCATCTGTTCGGAACTGGAGCCGAGGTATCTCCGACTGCTGTACCGGACGCCGCCGCCGAGGTGGTGTCCGGACAGCACGGGGGAACGGAGGATGACCCATGGCAGCGCAGCAGTCGCCCGCCACCAGTACGTCGGGTGACGGCCCGGTCCGGTCGGAGGACCGGTGGAGCCTGGTCTTCGCCGCAGGGCTGATCTCCTTCGTCGCGATGCTCGACATGAACGTGGTCAACCTCGCGCTCACCGACATCGCGGACGCCCTCGACGTCTCCCCGACCACCGCCCAGTGGGCCGTGCTCGGCTACCAGCTCCCCCTGGTGGCCCTGCTGCTGCCCGCCGGACGGTGGCTGGACCAGGTCGGCCTGCGCGCCGCCCTGCTGCTGTCGGTCGGCTGCTTCGCGCTCTGCAGCGCCCTGGCCGCCGTCGCGCCCTGGGCGAGCTGGCTGATCGCCGCCCGCCTCGCCCAAGGGGCCTTCGGCGCCGTGCTGTTCGTCCTGATGCCGGTCCTCGCGGCCACCGCCGTCCGCCCCGAGCTGCGCGGCCGGGCGATGAGCGTGCCCGCCACGCTGGGCCCGCTGGGCGCCGTCCTCGGCCCGGTCGTCGGCGGCCTGCTGCTCGACCACGTCGGCTGGCGGGCGATCTTCCTCGTCAAGCTGCCGATCTGCCTGGCCGCCTGGCTGATCGCCCGCAAGGACGCCCCGCGCGGCGGCAAGCGGCTGCGGCTGCCCGACCGCGCCTCGCTCGGCGACGCCGCGCTGATCGGCTCGGCGGTCGCCGCCGTACTGCTCGGCCTCACGCTGGCCCCGGACGCGCCGCTCTGGCTGCTGCTCACGCTGCCCTCCGTGCCGCTGGTGCTGTTCTGGCTGCGCCGCCCCGGCGGGCGCCCGGTCGCCGGGGTGCTGCGCGCCTCCGGCACCGCCGCCGTCAACGGCTCGGTGCTGGCCCTCGCGGCCGGCTTCGCCGCCAACCACTACCTGCTCGCCCAGTACCTGCGCCGCGACGACGGCGAGAGCGCCACCAGCACCGCGCTCACCATGCTGGCGTTCCCGCTCGGCATGGTGGTGGCCGGCCGGTTCGGCGGGCGGCTCGCGGACCGCTGGGGCGCCCGCCCGACGGCGCTGACCGGCGCCGCCGTGACCGCCGTCGGCCTGCTGCTGCTCGTCCCGGTCGACACCGACTGGTCCGCGGTCGACATCGCCTGGCGGCTCGCGGTCGCCGGCGTCGGCATGGGCCTCAACGGCGGGCCGGTCCAGGCCCTGGTGATGAGCTCCGCCCCGCCCGACCAACTCGCCACCGCCGGCTCGGCCGTCCAACTGGCCCGCAGCCTCGGCTTCGCGCTCGGCCCCGCGCTCGGCACCGCCGCCGCGCTCTACGGCACCACCGAGGTCGCCGGGATCCGGGCCGGGCTCACCCTGGCCGGCACCGCCGCCGCCCTCGCCGTCGGCCTGCTGACCCTGCACCACCGCAACAACCGCACCAAGGACGCCGCCGCCGGCGGCAGCACCGGCGGCGGGAGCACCACCGGAACCGACCGGACGATCCGCAGCCGCGTGTGACCCACCGACACACCTCCCCCTACGCACGGCAGATCCTTACCGGAGGAACAACCGCAATGACCGACACCGTCCACGACCCGACCGCGGCGGGCGAGACGCCCGACGGGCCGCGCTGCCCGTTCGGGTACGACGAACTCCCCGATCCGGTACCGCTGTTCGGACCGGAGTACAAGAGCGACCCGTACCCGCTGTACCGGCGGATGCGGGCCGCGGGACCCGTCCACCGGGTGACCTTCCCGAGCGGCGTCGGCGCCTGGCTGGTCACCGGCTACAAGGCGGCGCACTCCGCGCTCAACGACCCCAGGCTCGGCAAGAACCACTCACTGGGCAACGAGGACTGGCGCAAGCTCGCCTCGATCATGCCGGAGCCCCAGCACTCCCAGCTCCAGGTGCACCTGCTGCACCAGGACCCGCCGAAGCACACCACGATGCGCAAGCTCGTCCTGGACGCCTTCGCTCCGCGCCGGGTGGAGGCACTGCGCCCGCGCATCCAGGAGCTCGCCGACGCCCTGATCGACGAACTCCCGCCCACCGCCCCGGCCGGCGGCACCGACCTGGTCGAAGGCTTCGCGGCCCACTTCCCGTTCCGGGTGCTGGCCGCCGTGATCGGCCTGCCCCAGGAACTCGCGGTGCGCTTCGACCGCGACTGGGGCAAGGTGGTGCAACCGGTCGGCCCGCAGGACCCGGGCCGACCGGCGTACGAGGGCCGGCTGCACGGCCTCCAGGGCTACATCGCCGACGTGGTCGCCCACAAGCGTGCCACCTACGACCCCGCCGGGCCCGACGTGGACCTGCTCGGCCGGCTCGTCGCCGCCTGCGACGCCGGTGAGTTGAGCCCCGAAGAGCTCGCCTCCATGGTGTTCCAGCTGCTGGTCGCCGGCCAGGAGCCGGTCACCAACCAGATCACCACCATGCTGATCACCCTGCTGCGCCACCCGGACCAGCTGGACCGGCTGCGCGCGAGCCTGGACCCGGACGAGCCCGTCGCCGAACCGGGCCTGCTCACCCGGGCGATCGAGGAACTCCTTCGCTACGACGGCGCGTTCGAGCTCACCACCTGGCGGTTCTTCGGGGCCGACAGCGACCTGCACGGCACCACCGTGCCGGCCGGGGACTCGGTGATCGTCTCGCTCGGCGCCGCCAACCGCGACGAGGAGCAGTTCCCGGACACCGACGTCCTGGACTTCGACCGCTCCCCCAACGCCCATCTGGCCTTCGGCCACGGCATCCACTTCTGCCCCGGTGCCGCCCTGGCCCGCGCCGAACTCCAGATCGCCGTCGGCACCCTGCTCACCCGGCTGCCCGGGCTGCGCCCGTCCGCCGCCGACGGCGAGGCGATCGACTCGCTCGCCTGGGTGCCCGCCGTTCTCGCCCGAGGGGTGAATCGGCTCCCGGTCGCCTACGACCGGCGGCACTGACCGCCCGCGAGGACCCAACGACGCGTCTCCCCGCATCCACCGCAGCGTCCCGGCGAACACCGCCGGGGCGTGGCTCCGCCTGCCCGAAGCCCGTACAACGTTCCGTGGAGGACAACCATGCCGCCCGCCGGCACCACCGTCACCAGTGACTCCCAGGCCGACAGCAACGAGAGCACCGGCACCGCGTACACCGTCCCGGACCAGCAGACCGTGGCCCGGCTCTCCGCCGAGATCCTCGACCTGCTGCTGCCGCACCGCCGCGCGTCCGATCCGGACGCCGAGGCGATACCCGCCGACTTCCCGCTCCAGCTGGAGCAGTTGGCGGACTTCATCACCGCCGGGGACCAGATCCTGTTCACCCTGCCCGGCTTCCCCTGCAAGTCGCCGAACCTCGCCAAGGTGCTCAGCCACCTGCCCGACGAGGGCGAGCGGCTGTCGCTCACCTTCCTCAACCGGCTCGCCGAGGACATCGGCAAGATCTACGAGCCCGGCGCCAAGATCCTGATCTGCTCCGACGGCCACATCTTCGGCGACCTCATCCACGTCCCCGACGACCACATCGACCAGTACTCCGACGAGCTGTCCGCCCTGATCGAGCGCGAGGGCCTGACCAACCTCGACACCTTCGACCTGCGGGAAGTCCTCGGCGACCTGCCCTTCGACGAGAAGCGCGCCCGGGTGCACGCCCAGTACGCGCCGACCAAGGAGGAGCTGCGCGAGCAGGTGCTCACCGACGAGGAGACCGCCAAGCTCTATCGCGGCATCACCCGCTTCCTCACCGAGGACACCTTCGGCTGGACCGGCACCAAGTCCGCCCTCCAGAAGGACTGCCGCCAGCGCGCCTACGGCGTCATCCAGCGCAGCCGCGCCTGGGGCGACCTGATCGCCGAGCAGCACCCGCGCTCGTTCCGGCTCTCCATCCACCCGCAGAAGGTCGGCGTGCTGAAGTTCGGCATCCGGCTGCTGGAGCACACGGACATGTGGATGACCCCGTGGCACTCCTCGGTGCTGCACCGTCCGGACGGCGAGTGGGAGCTGATCCGCAGTGCGGAGGCGGCGAAGGTCGGCCGGCTGGTCGAGCGCAACGGCCGCCCGAGCCACTACGAGACCTCCTGACGTTCGACGGAGACCGGGGCGGGGGGACCGGCGGGGACGGTGACTCCGGTGACCTCGGTGACCGGTACCACCGGGGGCGGGGCAATCACGCCTGCCCTCGTACCCGCGGCACTCCCCGCCCCCCTGCCCGACGGCGGCGCGACCGGACCCGGCACCCCCGGGTCCGGCGCGCCGCGCCGGCGCGCGGTGGTCGAACGCGATCAACGGGTCCCCCGTGAGCGGGTGCTCGATCACCGCCGCCCGCACCCCGAACACCTCCGCCAGCAGCTCGGCGGTCAGCACCTCCCTCGGCTCCCCGGAGGCGACCAGCGTGCCCCGGTGCAGCACGTGCAGCCGGTCGCAGACCGAGGCCGCCGCGTTCAGGTCGTGCAGCGCGACCAGCGTGGTGCGGCGCTGTTCCCGCAGCAGCGCCAGCAGCTCCACCTGGTGCCGGACGTCCAGGTGGTTGGTCGGCTCGTCCAGCACCAGGACGTCCGGCTGCTGCGCCAGCGCCCGCGCCAGCAGCACCCGCTGCCGCTCCCCGCCGGAGAGCTGGGCGAACCCCCGGTCCGGCGCGTGCGCCATGCCGACCCGGGTCAGCGCCTCCGCCACCAGCCGGTGGTCCTCGGCGTCGTCCTTGGCGAACGCCCGCTTGTACGGGGTCCGGCCCATCGCGACCACCTCGCGGACGGTCAGCTCGAAGTCGCCGCCGCGCTCCTGGGGCAGCGCCCCGATGTGCCGGGCCGACTGCGCCGGACTCAGCTCCGACAACTCCCGCCCGGCCAGCAGCACCCGCCCGGCACTCGGCCGCAGATGCCGGTAGACGGTGCGCAGCAGACTGGACTTGCCGCTGCCGTTGGGACCGACCAGGCCGGCGATCTCGCCCTCCTTGGCGACCAGGTGGACACCGGCCACCACGGTCCGCCCGGCGAGGGAGACACTCAGGTCTTCGACGGCGATTCTCAATTCCGCTCCAGTCGTCGGTCCAGCAGGTAGAGCAGGGTGGGCGCGCCGAGCAACGCGGTGACCACGCCGATCGGCACCTCCTGGCCGTCCAGCGCGACCCGGGCGATCAGGTCGACCACGACCAGCAGGACGGCGCCGGTGAGGGCGGACAGCGGCAGCAGCCGCCGGTGGTCGCCCCCGACCAGCAGCCGGCACACGTGCGGCACCATCAGGCCGACGAAGCCGATCGCGCCGGAGACGGCGACCAGCACCCCGGTGAGCACACTGGTGACGGCGAAGATCTCCCGGCGCAGCCGGACCACGTCGACCCCGAGGCCGGCCGCCGTCTCGTCGCCCATCAGCATCGCGTTCAGCCCCCGGGCGCGGCCCTGGAGCAGCACCAGCCCCAGCACCACGGCGGCGGCGGGGACGGCGAGCTGGCCCCAGGTGGCGCCGCTGAGGCTGCCCATCAGCCAGAACAGCACACCCCGGGTCTGCTGCTCGTCGCCGGTCTGGAGCACCAGATAGCTGGTCAGGCCGGTGAGGAACTGGCCGATGCCGATGCCCGCCAGCACCAGGCGCAGCGGGGAGAAGCCGCCGCCGCGCCGGGCCAGCACCCACACCAGGGAGAACGCGGCGAGCGCGCCGAGGAAGGCCGCCAGCGAGACGGTCAGTCCGGCGATCCCGCCGACGGTCAGCGACAGGCCCATGCCGGTGCCGAGCACGATCACGCCCACCGCCCCGAGCGAGGCGCCCGAGGAGATGCCGAGCAGGTAGGGGTCGGCGAGCGGATTGCGGACCAGGGCCTGCACCGCGGTGCCGACCAGGCCGAGCCCGGCCCCGACCGCCGCCGCCAGCAGCGCGCGGGGGACGCGCAGCTGCCAGACGATGAGGTCGCGGGTGCCGGGCGCCGGGTGCTGCCCGGTGAGCCGCCGACCGACCACCGACCACACCTCTCCGGGCGGGATGTCCACCGAGCCGAGCGAGACGGCGGCGGTCAGCGCCACGACCAGGGCGGCGGTGAGCAGCGCGGCCAGCGGCCCGGGGCGCAGCGCCCGGACCCGCCCGCGGCGCCGGGGGCCGGGGGCGGCCGGGTCGGCGTCGGGGGCGGTGCCAGGGTCGGTCCCCTCGGCGACCGCGGTGGTGGTGGCGGCGCGGGCCACGGCCTACTGCCCGTTCTTGACGAGCGTCGGGTGGACGGTCGCGGCGATCTGCCGCACGGTGTCGGCGTTGCGGATCCCGGCGATCGTGGTGACCTCGGAACCGATCCGCAGGAAGTGCCCCTCCTGAACGGCCTTGAGCCCCTGCGTCGCCGGGAAGCCCTTGAGGAACGCCTCGGCCTCGTCGAAGGCCTTGCGGTTGGCGTCCTCACTGCCCCGGTTGCGCACGGCGAGCTGGATCCAGTCCGGGTTCTTCGCCACCACGTCCTCCCAGGAGACGGGCCGGAAGTCGGCGTCGCAGTCGGAGAACACGTTGCGCGCGCCGGCCAGGGTGATCACCGCGTTGGCGATCTGCTTGCCGCAGACGGCCATCGGTTGCTTTGTACCGGCGTCGAAGTCGAAGAGGAAGTACCCGGGACGCTGCGCCTCCGGTACGCCCGAGGTCGCGTTCTTGACCTCATTGATCTGCTGGTCCATCGCGGCCACCAGTTCCTGGGCCCGGGCCGCCGTCCCGGTGACCGCGCCCAGCCGGCGCACGTCCTCCGCCACCCCGGTCAGATCGGTGCGCGGCCCGGCCGCGGCCTTCGGGCCGCTCGCGCAGGCCGTGGAGAGCAGCAGCACGTGCTGCATGCCGACCGCCTTGAGCTCCTCCTCGGTCGGCCCGGCCCCCGCGGCGCCCATCATCGGCATCGGCCCGAAGGTGTCCACGTAGAGGTCCGCGCCGGAACCCAGCAGCTTCTCCTTGGGGATCAGGGTGTCCCCGAGCACCGGCACCTTGGCGCCCTGCTCGGCCACGGCCGCCGGCAGGCTGCCCTTCCCGGGCGGGAACCCCGTCCCGATGACGCGGTCACCGGCGCCGAGCTGGAGCAGCATCTCCAGACCGGCCGCGTCCGTGGTGACGATCCGCTGCGGTGCCCGGGCGACCGTCGTCTCCTTGCCCGCGCAGTCGGCCACCTTCACCGGAAACGCGCCGGCGGCGGACGCCTGTGCGCTCCCGCCGCCGTTCGTGGTGTCGCCGCTCCCGTCACCGCCGCTGGAACAGCCCGTGGCGAACAGGGCGACGGCTGCCGCGATACCGCAGAAGACGCGAGGGCGCATCAGTAACTCTCCTGGTCAATGGTTGTGCTCGGGTTCGTCCTGTGAACCCGGACCAGGTAGTCGGCCGTTGTGCCCTGCCGGTTCCCGGAACTTTGCCCTCCCGGCCACTGGAGGGCGGTTAGGGTTGCGCGGTGAGTTTCCTTAGGGCGGACGGGACGCCGGAGGACGGTGCGGCGGTCGACGATCTGGGGCTGGTCGTGCCGCTTCCCGGGCCGGGCCCGGGCGCGGTCCGGCGGGTGGTGTCGCTGGTGCCCTCGCTCACCGAGGCCGTGGCCGCCACCTCGCCCGGACTGCTGGTCGGCGTCACCGACTGGTGCAGCCACCCCGCCGACCTGACGGTCCCCCGGATCGGCGGCACCAAGAACCCCGACCTGGACCGGATCACCGCGCTCGCCCCGGACCTCGTGATCGCCAACGACGAGGAGAACCGCCGGCCCGACCTCGACGCGCTGCGGGCGGCCGGACTGCCAGTCTGGGTCACCGACATCCGCACCCTCGACGAGGCGTTCCGCTCACTGGACCGGCTGCTCACCACCGGCTGCGGCCTGCCCCGCCCCGCCTGGCTGGACGCCGCCGAGGCCGCCTGGGCCGAGGCCGTCCCGCTGCCCGGTCCCGCCCGCCGGGCGGTCGTGCCGATCTGGCGCCGCCCGTGGATGGTGCTGGGCCACGACACCTTCGCCGGCGACCTGCTGCACCGCCTCGGCCTGCGCCTCCCGCACGCCGAGGACCCGGCCCGGCCGGAGCGCTACCCCGCCGTCCCCCTGCCGGAGCTGCTCGCCGGCCGCCCCGACCTGGTCGTCCTGCCCGACGAGCCCTACCGGTTCACCGCCGAGGACGGCCCGGAGGCCTTCCCGGGCATCCCGGCCGCGCTGGTGAGCGGGCGCCACCTCACCTGGTACGGGCCGTCGCTGGCCGAGGCCCCGGCGGTTCTGGCGGAGCAGCTGCGCCGGGCCCGGCCCGCCGGGGAGGGGTAGGGCGCCGCAGGCCGCTGCGCCACAGGCCGCCGGGCGGGAACGACGACACGGCCCCGGGGGCACGGTTCGTGGACCGTGCCTCCGGGGCCGTGGTGGTGCGGGTGTTGCGGGGGTGGTGCGGGTACCGCCGCGCAGCCTCGGTCAGGCGCGGGCGGCGGTGATGGCGGCGCCCAGCGCCTCCTTGATGCGCGGGCCCAGGCGGGCGAAGCCGAGCTCCTTCATCGCCGCACGGAGCAGTTCCTCGTCGGTCCGCCCGACGCCGTCGGCGTCGATCCAGCGCACGATGGCGAGCAGCTCCTCCGCCGAGTACGCGGTGACCGGCCGCCCCGGGGTGAAGTCCGGCTTCGCCGGGGGCGCGGCCGCCTCGGTCTCGGTCTCGGTCTCGGTCTCGGTCTCGGTCTCGGCAGCAGGCTCCTCGACGACGACGGCCGGGGCCTCGGCAACCGGCTCGGCTTCGGCGGCGGGCTCGCTCTCGACGGTCTCGGGCTCCGTGACGGCGGGCTCGACGGCCTCGGGCTCGGTCTCGACCTCGACGGGCGCGGGCGCCTCGGCGACGACCTCCGTCTCCGGCTCGACCTCCACCTCGACGGACGGCTCGGCCTCGACGGCCGCCTCCGCGACCTCCGCGACCTCCGCGACCTCCGCGACCTCCGCGACCTCCGCGACCTCCGCGACCTCCGCGACCTCCGCGACCTCCGCGACCGGAGCCTCGTCCACGGCCTCGACGACCGGCTCTTCGGCCACGACCTCGGTGGTGACGGTCGACTCGGCGACGGCCGGGGCCTCGGCAACCGGCTCGACCTCGGTGGGGGCCTCCGTGACGGGCTCCTCCTCGACCTCGACCGTGGTCTCGGCGACAGCCTCGACCTCGACCTCGGGCTCGACCTCGGCCACGGCCTCCGGGGCCTCCTCGGACGCGATCGTCTCGACCTCGGTCACAACCTCGGTCACGGCCTCGATCTCGGTCTCCGGCGCGACCTCAGCCGCGGGCTCCGGCTCCACCACGGGCTCGACCTCGGCCACGGGCTCCGGCTCGACCACCGGCTCGACCTCGGCGACGGCCACGACCTCGGGCTCGACCGCCGGCTCGACCTCGGCCTCGACGGGGGCGACCGTCTCCGCCTCCGGGGCGGAGGGCTGGGCCGGCGGGGCGGGGGTGGTGCCGAGGAGGTCGTCGGCGGCGGGCGAGGGGGCCGGGAGGGTGACGGCCGGCGGCTGCTCCTCGACCGGGGCCTCGGCCTCCGGGCTGTCCGCCTCGGTCACGGCTTCGGCGCTGACGGCCTCACCGGACTCAGCGGCTTCGGCGACCTCGGCGACCTCCGGGGCGTCGGTGTCCACCTCGGCCTCGGCCTCGACGTCGGTCTCGACCTCGGCGGCCACGTCGGCGGCCGCCTCGGTCTCCTCCGTACCCGTCACGTCGGCCGCCTCGTCGGCCGTCACATCGGCCGTCGTGTCGGCAGCCTCCTCCACCGGCGGCACCAGACCGTCGCGCTGCCCGCCGGCCAGGGCCTGGCGGGCGGCGTAGGCGGCCTCGGCGGCGCGGCGGTCGGCGCGGGCGGCGGCGAGCTCGGTGAGGAGCTCGGCGAGGCCGGCGTCCTCCAGGGTGCTGCGCAGGCCGCGGACGGTGGGCAGGCGGTAGAGGGTGCCCTCGTCGGCGGCGAGGCGGTCGACCAGGTCGACGAGGTCCGGGAAGGACAGCGCGTCGAGGTCCTGGCCGGGCAGCAGACGGGCGAGTTCGCGCACCCCGCCGTTGATCGCCTCGAAGGCCGTGGCCGTGCGGTGGACCAGGGCGGCGTCGGACGGCGCGGCGGGCAGGGTGCCGGCGGGCGCGAGGGCGGCCCAGGCCCGGCGCTCGACCGCGGCGGAGGCGAGTGCCTCGTGCAGGTCCTGGCTCCGGGGGCGGCCGGTGGTCACGGCGAGGGCGGTGGCCTGCTTGCGCAGCGAGCGGCCGCGCAGCCAGGACAGCTTGACGCCGCGCTCGCGCCGCCAGGTCCGGTCGGCGGTGGCGGCGATCAGGGAATCGAGGTCGGCGTCGTACGCGGCCGGGGCGAGCACGGTCGAGGTGCGGCGCAGGAGCTGGAGCATCTCGACGAGCACGGCGGTCTTGCCGACGGTGTCGGGCGCGTCGATCCGGACATCGGCGGCGAGCGCGGTGACGTCGTCCCAGACCTGCTGGAGGTCGTGTCCGCGCAGTTCGGCGAGGACGGTGGACGCGGCGCGGGCCTCCTCGGGGGTGGCGACGGTGTCCAGGGCCGCGTACCAGGGATGGGTGTCGGCGGTGAGGGTGAAGGCACCGAGCTCGGCGTAGCGGCCGAGGTCCTCGCGGAGGTCGGTGCCGGTGGTGGTCGCGGCGGCCGCGGTGTCCGTGGCGGCCGTGGTGTCCTTGACGTCTGCGGAGCCGGCTGCGTCGGCCGCGTCGGCGTTGCGGGAGTGAAGCACTGTCATGTGAGGTCCGGTTCTGGGCGGCTGCGGCGGGGGCGTGGGCTGGCGGCGAGGGGGCGGCGGTCCGGGTGCGCGGTGCGGCCCCGGCGGGTGGGGCTGAAGGGGCGCGCGGTAGGGCTGCCGGTCGGAGGCCAAGAATACGGGTGCCCGTTCGAGCCATGCACGCACCCACCGCTCCTCGGGGCGGTGTGGCGTGCCACAGCGCCCGGCCGGGCGCCAGCCGGGTGGGCCGGTCGGGTGGTCCGGCGTCATCGCCCGTCACCGGGGCGTCACCCGGTCGTCGCCGGGTCATCGCCCGTTCGGAGCACGCCGGGCGCGGCCGTCCGGGTCCGTACCGACGGGCCCGGCCGGGCCCGGGGCCGGTGGCGGGTGGTGTCCGGCGCGGGCGAGGGCGGCGAGGTCGACCGGCGCGAGGTACTCGGTCAGCGGTGTCCGGTGCCACCAGGCGCGGGTCTGCCGCAGTTCGCGCCAATCGGTGAACCGGTAGTGGTGGAGGGTCGCCCGGACGTGGGTCGGCGGGGCGTCCGGGAAGGGGTTGTGCCGCAGCAGGCGCAGGGTGTCCGGGTCGTTGACGAGCAGCCGTGCGACGAACGGCAGGAACCACGGCCGGGCGTACCCGGTGGAGATCGCGGCGAACCACATCAGCCAGTCCAGCCGTAGGTGGTAGGGGGCGTACTGGCGCGGGAGGCGGCGGACGTCGCCGGGTTTGCCCTTGAATCCGTACTCCTTCCACACCGTGTGCCGGGTGACCGCCGGTTCGTCCGTCCCTTCGACCACGACCTCCTGCCGGGTGCGGCCGACGCTGCCGAACGCGCCGTAGGTGTTGACCAGATGGAGGCGGTTGAAGGAACGGTTCATGACCTGGTGGGGCGAGACCATGTTGCGGACCGGCCAGTAGCTCAGGACGAGCACGGCGGCGGTGAGCGCCAGGGCCAGGGCCTCGAACCAGGCCGGCGCGGCGGGGTGGGCGCGTGGGTGGACGGGCACACCGAGGCGGACCGGGTCGACGGCGGCGAGCGCGAGCGCGACGGTGAGCCAGTTGAGCCAGGCGAAGTTGCCGGAGGCGATCAGCCAGAGCTGGGTGGCGACGACGACGCAGGCGGCGAAGGTCGCGACCGGCTGCGGGAGGAGCAGGCAGACCGGGACGAGGAGTTGGGTGACGTGGTTGGCGGCTGCCTCGACGCGGTGCAGCGGACCGGGCAGGTGGTGGAAGAACCAGCTGAGCGGACCGGGCATCGGCTGGGTCTCGTGATGGAAGCGCAGGCAGGTCAGATCGCGCCAGCAGCTGTCGCCGCGCAGTTTGATCAGTCCGGCGCCGAACTCGACCCGGAAGACCAGCCAGCGCAGCAGCCACAGGACGGGGGCGGGCGGGGCGATCTCGGCGTTGCCGAGGAAGGCGGCCAGGAAACCCGCTTCGAGCAGCAGCGATTCCCACCCGAACGAGTACCAGGTCTGCCCGACGTTGACGATCGACAGGTAGAGGACCCACAGCACCGCCCAGCAGAGCATCGACACCCCGAGCGGGACGGCGTCGCCGAGACCGGCGAGCAGGGCGGCGGAGAGCGCGGCGCCGGTCAGGGCCGAGGCGGCGAAGAAGCGGTCGCTGTAGTGGAGGTGGAAGAGTCCGGGCGCCTGCCGGAACGGGACCCGGGCGGTGAAGCGGGGCACGGGGAGCATGCCGCGGCTGCCGATCAGGGCGCGGAACTGCCGGGCGGCGGCGAGGAAGGCGATCAGGTAGAGGGCGGCCAGCAGCCGTTGCACGAGCAGTCTGCTGAGCCAGTACTCGGGGGCGGCGAACCACTGCATGCGGCCCATGCCTACCACCGGCGGCGGTCCCGGGAGCCGGTCCGGCCGGGCGGCGGCGGGCGGTTCACCCGGACAGCAGCGCGGCGGGGAGCCTCTCCTCGGGGGTGAGAGGCGCCCCGCCGCGGTGGGACGGCCTGCCGCGGTGGGCGGCCGGTGCAGCGGGTCCCGCCACGACGCGCGGTCGGGGCGCGTTCGGGGCCTGGCCGGGACGTGGGAAGAACACGGGACGGACGTTGGAGGGACGAGGGAAGAACGTGGGAGGAACGTTTCGGAACGTGGTCGGGGCGCGGTGCCGCCGCGGTGGGCGGCCGGTGCTGCGCCGTACGGAACTCCGGTGGTGCGTACGCGGTCCGGGGGGTGACCCGCACGCGGTCCGACCGGGTCGGGGCGGTGGTGCTCAGCCCGGCAGGACGAGGCCGGTCTCCCCCGCGCCGAGGCCGGGGCGGCCGACCGGGGTGGTGCCGTTCTGCTGGAGGCGGTCCACCAGGAGGGCCGCGAGCGTGCCGAGTTCCTCCTCGGTGCGGGACTGCGCGGTGACGTCCATGCCGACCGTCAGCACGCCGGTGACCTGGCCGGTGCGGGCGGTGCGCAGCGGGGTGCAGGTGAAGCTGAAGATCTGCTGCCCGCGCTGGGCCTCGGGGCGCAGGGACTGGACCCGCACCTCGTTGAGGACGGTGGCGCGGCCGGTGTGGTACGCCTCGGAGACCGCCTGCTGGAGGCCGGCGGCGCCGAGTTGGGGGTAGGCCAGGCCGACGGCGCCGTACGCCGCGGGGGCGCCGAAGGTGTCGGCGTGCTGGGCGTTGGCGTAGCGGATCTCCTGGCCGGGCCCGTCGGTGAGCATGATCGGGAACGGCGAGCCGTCGAAGGCCGCGAACATCTCCTGCTGCTGGGCGAGCAGGTTGTCGCGCAGGCGGATCTCGGAGAGCAGGGCCTCGGCGAGGTGCTGGATGTCGCGGAGTCGCTCGCGGCCCCACTGGCGGGGTTCGCGGTCGAGCACGCAGACGGTGCCGATGACGGTGTTGGTGTCGTCGACGAGCGGGGCGCCGAGGTAGGCGCGGACGCCCAGTTCGTCGACGACCGGGTTACCGGCGAACCGGGGGTAGGCGAGGATGTCGTCGAGCGCGAGGGGGGAACGCTGCGCGACGACGTGGGGGCAGAAGCCGTGACTCAGCGGCATCTCCCGGGTCGGAAGGTCGAAGGCGATGCCGCGATCGGCCCACGAGGAGCCTTCTTCGGCCACCGCATCGGTCGAGTTTGGCGGGATGTAGAGCCCCCGGAACATCTGGCGCTCGTCGTTGATGAAGTTGACCATCGCGATGGGGGCGCGGGTGATGCTGGCGGCCAGGTGGGCGAAGCGGTCGAAGGCCTCGTCCGCGGCGGGCTCGTTGAGGCCCAGGCTGCGCAGCCTGCGGGCCCTCTCGGACTCCCCGGCGGCACCCGGGAACTGGCCTTGAGTGCTCATCACATCAGTCATGGCGCACATGTAATCAGACATCCGGCGCCTTACGCGCTCCCGACCCCTCCCCTTCCCCACTGCTGATGCTCAGTCAAAGCCGCATGTCGGCGGCGAGGCGACAGGCGGCCCACCTGCGGGCGGCGGAGGGCCGTCCGGCGGGCCGCCGGGCGGGAACGGCTCGGGAACCGCCGGGCAACCGGAACGGAAGCGGCGGACAACCGGAACGGCAGGTGGCACAAACCCCGGATCCCAAAAGCGGGACAGGTCACTTCCCCGCCGGACGCCGCTTCAATCCCCGGCAGTCCGTGAACGGCCCGAATCGCGCCAATCCAAGATCCACTGTAGAGCGCTTACGGCACACATATGACAATGAGCCCTGCCGAAAAACGGCGGTCCCCAAGGGCAGCGTGGGCCACCGCCGGCACATCCGCACGCACCGGCTGCAACTCAGGGGCAACCGGCCGCCACCGTCACTCCCCCACCCCTCGGCGGCCGAAGCGGATCGGCTGCACGGACGGAGGCACATCCACCGAACGACCCGAACCGAGAGGACCTGGTATGGCGATGGACTACTTCACCGACGAGCGACACGAGAGCCTCCGAGCGGAGGTACGCGAGTTCGCGGAGAAGGAAGTGCGCCCGCAGGTGGCCAGAATGGAGGCCGAGCGCCAGGTCGAATTCGAGCTCGCGCGGGAGATCGCCCGACGTGGCTGGATCGGGGTCACCATCCCGCGCGAATTCGGCGGACTGGGGCTGGGACACCTGGCCAAAACCGTGATCGTCGAGGAACTCTCGCGCGTCAGCGGCGCGATGGGGGCGATCGCGCAGGCCTCGCAGCTCGGCGTCGCCAAGGTCATCCACTTCGGCAGCGACACCCAGCGCCGCCACTGGCTGCCCAGGTTCGCCAACGGGACGGCGCTGCCCACGATCGCCGTCACCGAGCCGGAGTCCGGCGGCCATGTGCTCGGCATGAGCGGCACCGCCAGGCGCGACGGCGACGAGTACGTGCTCAACGGCCGCAAGTGGTTCGTGGGCAATTCGCACATCGGTGACGTGCACGGGGTGGTGCTGCGCACCGGCGAGGGCAGCAAGGGGCTGTCCGCGTTCCTGGTGGAGAGCGACCGCCCGGGCTTCCGCACCGGCGAACTGGGCTCGCAGAGCGGTCTGCACGGCTTCAGCTTCGGCGAACTCGTCTTCGAGGACTGCCGGATCCCGGCCGCCAACCGGCTGGGCCTGGAGAGCCAGGGCCTGGACGTGGCGTACTCGTCCTCGACCCTCTACGGGCGGCTGAACCTGGCGGCGGTCGCGCTCGGCATCCACCGGGCGATCGTCGAGGACACCGCGCGGTTCGCCGAGGAGCGCATCATGTACGGCAAGCCGCTGTCCCAGCTGCCCAACATCGCGCTGAAGCTGGGCGAGATGCAGTCCCGGCTGATGACCGCCAAGCTCGCCGCGTACCACGCCTCGCACCAGCTGGACCACGGCCGGCCGTGCGACGCCGAACTGATGAACGCCAAGCTCATCAACACCGAGTACGCGCTGGACTCGGCGCGCAACGCGATGGAGATCCACGCCGCCCGCGGCCTGCACGCCGACTTCCACATCGAGCGCTATCTGCGCGACGCCACCCACGTCTACCCGCCGGCCGGCACCTCGGACGTCCAGCGGCTGCGGCTGGGCCAGGTGGCCTCGGGCACCTACGGGAAGCAGTGGTCGGCCGAGCTCGCCCATCTGGCCAGCTGGGCGTGGACCGAGCTGGCCGAGCGCGAGGCCGGGGCGGAGGCACAGGCGCAGGGCGCGTCGGCGGCCGTGCTGCGGATGCCGCTGGCGGGCTGACCCGGGCAGGGGCGAGGCCTCCCCACAGGCGCTCTTGACACGTCCCTGACGGCTTTCCGGCGGCCGAACGCCGGCCTCCGGAAAGCCGCCAGGGACACCCCTCACCTCCCCCTACCTGCCGGAACGACCCCCGGGGCCGACCCCGGTCGGGCCCGCCGCGCCGTCATCACCCGTTCACATATCGTCAGTTGATGTTGCCCAGAGGGCACCTGGGGCTGGTAGCGTGCCTGCAGTCGGCGGCCGTGCAGCATCCGTCCGGACGGTGACAGGACGTCACCACATCCGGCAACCCTCCGGGCACCGCCGGCCGTGGCGCCCCGCGACCGCGGTCGGACCGCACACGGACAACCGCCGTTCGGCCCTGCTACAAGGAATCAGATGCCAGGCATATCGGCCCCCCGGACGGGCCACCGCGCCGGCCGGTCCGGCTCCCTCCGCAGCTCGCTCCTCGCCCTCGCGGTGGTCCCCTGCCTCGGCCTCGCCGCCGCCTGGGGCTACGCCGCCTACCTGCTGCGCGACGCCGGGGAGCGCACCGCCCTCTACGGCGGCACCGCGGTGGTCGTCGCCGTCCTGCTCTGGAGCCTGGTCCGCGGCCTGCGCGCCGCGCGCACCCTCCCGGGCCGGCTCGCCGACCTCCACGCCGAGACCCTGGCCCTCGCCCAGCACGAGATCCCGCAGGTCGTCGGACGGCTCCAGGCCGGCGAATCGGTCCCGACCCCGCCCGCCTGGACCCCCTCCCGGCGGATCGGCGACGAGGTCCAGCAGACCGCCGACGGCCTCGCCGCCGTCCGGCAGGCCGCCGTCGCCGCGATCGTCCACCAGGCCCAGGGCCGCGAGGGGACGAAGAAGGTCTTCCTCAACATCGCCCGGCGCACCCAGATCCTGATCCACCGCCAGATCAGCATGCTGGACGCGCTGGAGCGCGAGCACGAGGAACCCGAGCTGCTGCGCGAACTGTTCGCGGTCGACCACCTCGCCACCCGGATGCGGCGCAACGCCGAGAACCTGGTCATCCTGGGCGGCGCCCTGCCCGCCCGGCGCTGGCGCAACGCCGTCCCCATGGTGAACGTGCTGCGCAGCGCCGTCTCGGAGACCGAGAACTACTCGCGCGTCGTCGTCCAGGGCGTGCCCCGGGCCTCGCTCAGCGGCCAGGCCGTCGCCGACGTGATCCACCTCGTCGCCGAACTGATCGAGAACGGCACCACCTTCTCCCCGCCCTACACCCAGGTGCAGGTCTCCGCGCAGGAGGTGCCCAAGGGCCTGGCGGTGGAGGTCGAGGACCGCGGCCTCGGCATGGCCGAGGACGAGTACGAGCGGCTCAACGACTACCTGGCCAACCCGCCCGAGCTGGACGTCTCCGCGCTCGGCGACGACCTGCGGCTCGGCCTGTTCGTGGTCGCGCGGCTCGCGGCGCGGCACGACATCCAGGTCACCCTGCGGCCCTCGCCGTACGGCGGGACCAGGGCCGTGGTGCTGGTGCCCGCGCTGCTGCTGGAGCAGGCCGGGCAGCCGGCCGCCCTCCCCGGTCTGCCGTCCGGCGCCCGGGTCACCCGGACGCCCGTGCCCGACCTGCCGCCCGGCGGCGGGGCGGACGCGGACGCGGAGCTCGGCGAGATCGACCAGGAGCTGTCCGGCGCGCTCGCCGGGGTCCTGGGCGGGCTGCTGGGTACCCGGCCGAGTGCGGGACAGGGGCAGGGTTCGGAGGCCGTCGTGACGGAGGGGCTCCCGGCCCCCGGTGCGGCTCCGGCTCTCGGTGCGACTCCGGCCTTCGGTGCGGCTCCGACTCTCGGTGCGGCTCCGGCTTTCGCTCCGGTCCCGATTCAGGCTCCGGCTCCCGTCGCGGACCCGGTTCCGTACGGTGGCGACCCGACCGGCGTGCTCGCCGGTACGGCGGACCGGTTCGACGGCAGCGTGGTGATCGGCGAACTGCTCGCGCGCTACCCCCAGGGCGGCACCCGCGACGAGGACGACCCGACGGTCAACGCCGGTCTGTCAGTGGGCTCGTCCATCCCCGGGCTGCCGGGCGCCGTGGTGGTGGCCCGACCGGCCATGCCGCGGCCCTACGACGACCAGGGGGACGAGCCCGGACCGGACGGGGCTCCGGCAGCGGCCGGGGCCCGGGAGCCGGCGGCCGACGGCGGCGACGGGCCGACGACCGCGCTCGCGGCACTCGCGGCGGCGACGGCGGCGGCCTCGGCAGCGACGGCCCCGGCGGCCGCACCGGCGCCCACGCACCAGCGCGCCGAGGAGACCGCGCCGGAGCTCGGCCCCGACGGCGAGCTGCGCACCCCGCGCGTGCTGCCGCAGCGGGTCCGCAACGCCAGCCTCGCCGAGCAGCTGCGCGAGGCCAACGCGCCGGGCGCGGCGTTCGGCCACCCCGGCCCCGGCGCGTACGGACGGCCCGGCACCCCCGCCCCCGCCTCCGCCCCGCACGGCCGCGGCGGCCCGTCGGCCCCCGACGCTGCCGACGGCGTCGGCGGGACCGGCTCCTTCGGACCGTCCGCGGACGACTCCGCGCCGCAGCGCTCGCGGGCCACCATGGCCGCCATCCAGCGCGGCACCCGCACCGCCCGTGCGACGACACCCGACGCGGACGCGCCGGCCACGCCCTCCGCCCCGGCCGCACCTTCCGCAGCTAAGGAACAGCAGTGATGACGCAGTACACCGATACCCAGCGCGACCTCAACTGGCTGCTGGACCAGCTGGTGGCGCGGGTCCCGGAGACCCGGCACGCCATCGTCCTCTCCGAGGACGGCCTGCTGATCGGGCTCTCCCAGGACCTGGACCGGGCCGACGCCGAGCACCTGTCGGCCGTGGCCTCCGGCCTGCAGAGCCTGGCCCGCGGCGCCGGCCACCGGTTCAACGGCGGGCGGGTCCGGCAGACCGTGATCGAGATGGACCAGCTGTTCCTGTTCGTCACGACCGCCGGCCAGGGCGCCCGGCTCGCCGTGCTCACCAGCGAGGCGGTCGACGCCGGGCTGATGGCCTACGAGATCAACATGCTGGTGAAGCAGGTCGGCCAGTACCTCACCGCGGCGCCGCGCAGCGACGCCGGCCAGCCGGGCGTGGGTGGCGGTGCGTGACCGTCGACGCCGACGAGGCCTGGTTCTTCGACAAGGACGCGGGCCATCTGGTCCGCCCTTACGCCATCACCAACGGGCGTACCGGACCGGTCCGTGACGGATTCGCGCTGATCACCCTGGTGGTCACCGCCGACCCGCGCACGGACACCAGCCGACTGACGCCCGAACCGGCCGCGATCCTGGACCTCTGCCGCGAACGCCCGCTGGCGGTGGCCGAGATCGCGGCCACCATGGACCTTCCGGTGAGCGTGGTCAAGGTCTTACTCGACGACCTCGCCGAGGCCAGGATGATCCTCACCCGGGCCCCCGTCCAGCTCGCCGAGGCACCGGACATCGCGTTGATCCGGGCTGTGATCGAGGGTGTCCGGCGACTCTGACCGGGTCGGGCCAGTGCGGGTCGGGCCTGTGCGGCTCGGGCCCGTGCGGGTCGCCCTCCGCTCCCCAGCTTTTCGAGTTCCCAGCTCTTCCGACCTTTCGCTCAGTTCCTCTCCAGGAGACCAGACGTGACGACCCAGAGCCTGGTGCCGGGCGCGGTCAAGATCCTCGTGGCCGGCGGCTTCGGCGTCGGCAAGACCACCATGGTCGGCTCGGTCAGTGAGATCGAACCGCTCCAGACCGAGGAACGGATGACCCGGGCCAGCATCGGGGTCGACAGCCTCGACGGCGTCCAGGGCAAGTCGACGACCACCGTCGCGATGGACTTCGGCCGGATCACCGTCCGGCAGGACCTGGTGCTCTACCTGTTCGGCACCCCGGGCCAGTTCCGGTTCTGGTTCATGTGGGACGACCTGGCCCTCGGCGCGCTCGGCGCGATCGTGCTGGCCGACACCCGCCGACTGGAGTCCAGCTTCGCCGCCGTCGACTTCTTCGAGCAGCGCGGCATCCCGTTCGCCATCGGCGTCAACTGCTTCCACGGGCGCCGCGACTGCACCCCCGACGACGTCCGGCGCGCGCTGGACCTCGACGCGGGTGTGCCGGTCGTGCTCTGCGACGTCCGGGAGCGCGCGTCCAGCAAGGAACTGCTGCTCGCGCTGCTGGACCGGGTCCACGAGGACGCGCTCAGCTCACGGCGCTGAGCGCCGGCCGTCGGGACGGCCGTTCTCCGAGTGCCCCGACGTCCTGCTCCCCCGCGCCGTGCTCAGGAGGCGGCCGGGGTGGCGGGCGCCGGCTCCAGGTCGTGGAGCGCGCGCACCAGCGGCGCCAGTTCGGGGACGTCGGCGGCCCCGGTGAGCGTCGCCTCCAGGGTCGCGTCGTGCAACGGCCGCGCCGCCCGGAGCAGTTCGCGGCCCTGCGCGGTCAGCTCGGTGTAGATGCCGCGCCGGTCGTCCGCGCACAGGTAGCGGCCGAGCAGCCCGCGCTCCTCCAGCCGGCTCACCAGCCGGGTGGTGGCGCTGCTGCTGAGCGCCGCCGCGCGGGCCAGCTGCTGCATCCGCATGTGCCAGCCGTCCTGCCGCGACAGCGCCTCCAGCACCGTGTACTCGACCACGGAGAGCCGGTACTCGGCCTGCAGCGCCTTCTCCAGGGCCGAGTCGATCAACCCGTGCAGCGCGGCGAGCGTGCGCCAGCCGCTGGCGCGGATCTCGGCGGCGTCGTCCTGGATCCCCATGGCTCGCGTCTCCCTGCTCGGATCATGTGCTCGTACGGTCCTGCCGTGCGGCAGTGCAACTCCGGTGACGTCCTGCGGGCTCCTGCCCCGGGCGGCCGGCCCCCTCCGGCAGACCACCGGCCGTTCGAACGTTCCGCTTCGTTCAAGTATGCCATTTGGCGCGGCATATCTGCTTGTGCAAATAGTTCTCCTTATGACCGATTGCCGGGAACCTCCTGGGTCCAGGCGGTCGCGCAGAGTGCCGAGGCCAGCTCCTCCTCGTACCAGGCCGCCGCCAACCAGGCGGCCGCGAAGGCGCCGTGGTCGTCCGCGACCACCCGGCCGAAGACGTCGCGCGGCTGGTCCACCGCCGTCGCGAGCAGCCCCTCCAGCAGCGATGCCCCGGTGGCCAGCCCCGCCGACCGCAGCCGGGCCCGGTCGCCGCGCGCCGCCCCGGTCCCCAGCGCCAGCACCGCCCGGCCGCCGGTCACCGCCTGCTCCACCCGGCGGGACAGCAGGTGCACCGGCGTGGCCGGTGGGAGCGACCCCGCCGTCGGGGCCGTGAGCGGCGGGGCGGCGTCCAGCGGCGGGGCCGCGTCCCGGGGCGGGAGGGTCAGGTCCGCCGTCTGGAGCCGTTCCAGGCCGAGGTTGACCCGGCCGGCGCGATCGGCGGGCAGGGCGAGCGACGGGCTCGGGGCTTCCGGGGCTCGCTCCTCCGCGGGGCGGCCGGACGGGGGCTCGCCGACGGCCAGCAGACGCAGCTCCGGACGGGCCGAGCGCTCCAGGCGGCCGATCACCCGCAGCCGCAGGCCCGGGGCGGTCGCGAGCAGGGCGAGGTTGCCCCGGTGGGCGAGCCCCGGGTGGTCGTGCGCGGCGCGCAGCGCCAGCACCACTCCCCCGCAGTCCGCCAGCAGGCGCGGCTCCCCGCCCGACCCGTACGGGACCGCCCCGAGCAGCGTCACGTCCAGGAACAGGAGTTCGCCCCCGGCCGGCCGGACCTCCGGGGGAAGCGCTGCCGCGCCGAGCGCCCGCGCCACCTGGGCGGCGGGCGGCTCGGCCCAGAGCCGGGCCGCGGGCTCGGCCGTCCAGGCCGCTCCCGCCGCGCGCACCGCCCGGACCGCGGCGCCCGCCCCGAGCCGCCCGGCCGCCGACCTGGTCGCGCCCTGCACGGCCAGCCCCGCCCGGGTGAACTCGCGGTGGCTGAGCATCGCGTCACCCAGCCGGACCGCCCGGTTGCCGGCGCCGACCGCCTGCGGCGCCGCCGCGGCGGCGTCGGTGTGCGGCATGATCTCGGCCATCGTGTGCAGGCCGCCGCCCGCGTCGACCGCCCAGGTGAGCACGCCCGCGTGGGTGGCCGTCAGCACCGGCTCGGAGAAGAGTCCGTACAGCCGCAGTCCGCCCGCCGCCGTGTACACCTGGCGGGCCGTCCCCCGGAGGGCGGCGACGCCCGGACCGGCGGTGTCCGTCGCCGCCGCGGCGGACAGGGCCGTGCTGAGGCCGAGCAGCTCGCGCAGACCGGCCACCAGGTCGGCGAGCCGGTGGTCCGGCTCGCCCGACCGGGCCGCCCGGATCCGGGTGACCACCGCCACCGCCGCGGCCGCCGGCCGGTGCAGCCCGGCCAGCCGGGCCCGGTGGGCCGCCCGCAGCAGCTCCGCCTGGAGCACCGCGCCCGTACCGCCCACGCCCGCCGCGAGTACGGCGGAGCCCACCCGGTGCAGCTGGGCGACGGCGGCGCGTTCGGCAGCTCCGAGCGTTCCGCTTGCTGGCGCGTCGCCCGGCGGAGCTCCGGGGGAAGGGACCGGGGCGGTGGCCGGGGACTCGCCGGCGGCGAGCCCCGGTGCGGACTGACCGGCCCGGCCGGCCTGCTCTGCCGGTTCGGCCTGCTCCGTCGGTGGTTCGCCGTCGGCCAGCGGGCAGACCGTGACGGCCGCCGCCCGGTGCACGCAGGCGGGTGCCAGCAGGCAACCGCAGCGCACATCGTCCGACGTGGCGACCACCCCGCCCGGCGCGTGCAGGACGAGCTCCGTCTCCTCGTCCACGGCGATCCGCCAGTCCTCGCCCGTCCGTTCCACCGGCCGTTCGGCCAGTTTGGCGGCGGCCCCGTCCAGCCGCTTCTGCAGGCGCGCCGACAGCCCGGCCACCACCTCGGCGACCACCTCCGGTCGCACCGCCGGCCACTCCACCCGCGAACCCGCCACGCCCTGCACCGCCTCCGTCATCGGACCTTCTCCCCCACCCAGCGCGCCAGTTCGAGCGGGCTGAGCGCCGCCACCGGCATCCCGGCCGCGACCAACTGGCCCGCGATCGCCTTCGAGTACCGGGCGGTGCCGGTGTCGTCCAGTGCGGCGCAGCCCAGCAGGTGGCACCCGGAGTCGACCAGCGCCCGGGTCTGCGCGAGCAGACCGCCCACCGGACCGCCCTCCTCGAAGTCGCTGACCACCGCGATCAGCGTGCGGGACGGCACCGTCACCAGCTCCCGCGCGTACTTCAGTCCGGCGGCGATGTGGGTGCCGCCGCCGATCCGGACCTCCAGCAGCAGGCCGAGCGGATCCGTCACCCGGTCGGTCAGGTCCACCACCTCGGTCGAGAACGCGACGAAGTGCGTGCTCAGCGAGGGCACTCCCGCCAGGATCGACGCGGTCAGCGCCGCCCAGACCGTGGACGACTCCATCGAGCCGGAGACGTCCACGACCAGGATCAGGCGCCAATCGGACGCCTGCTTGGCCCGGGTGCGGAACACCGGGCGCTCCGGCACGATCACCATGCGGCCCGGCTCGGTGTCGCTGCCTGTGCCTGTGCCTGTGCCTGTGCCGGCCGAGGGGGCGGCGGGGCGGGCGGTCGCCAGGTTGGCGCGGATGGTGCGGTGCAGGTCCAGGCCGCCGCCGGGGCGCCGACTCGGACGCGGCACGCTGATCCCGGTGAGCGCGGGGCGCAGCCTGGTCGCCAGTTCCCGGCTCAACTCGTCGACGAGGCGCCGGACCAGCGGGCGCAGCGCGGCCAACCGGGCCTCGGGCAGACCGCCCGCGTGCTCCAGAACGGTGCGCAACAGGTCGACCGACGGCCGGACGGCACCCGGGTCGATCGCCTCCAGGGCGTCACCGCGGCCGTGGGCCACGGCCGCCGCCAGCACCTCCTCCCGGATGCCGGGCCCGAACAGGGCCGTCAGCTCCTCGGACCACTCGCGCACACCCGGGTACGGCGCCTCGCGGCCGCCCCGGTTGCCGCCCGCCCCGCCCCGGCCGTCCAGACCGGGGCCGGAGCCCTCGCCGTGCCCGGTGCCGTAGAGCTCGTCGAGCGCGGACGCGAGCCGCGAGGCCCGGCTGCCGGGGCGGCCGCTGCCCGGGCGGCCGAGGAGCAGCCGCCAGCGCTCGGCCGTGCCGAGGGCGTGGGAGCCGGACGGCGCGGGCGCGGGGACGGGTTCGGGTTCGGGTTCGGGGGCGGGTGCCCTGTCGGTGGGTGCCTCGTCGGTGGGTGCCGGGAGGCTCGGTGGGAGCAGCCCCAGGCGGGCGAGCGCGGAGCGGGCCGCGAGGTCGGCACGCGACCAGTCGGCCAGCAGGGCGGGCGGCACCTCCTCCGGCAGCGCGTCCAGCCGGGCTCCGAGGCGCTCCTCGACAAGCGTCAGCAGCCGCTCCCGGGCTGCCGGGCTGAGCGTGTCGAACCCGCCGCGCAGGGCGGGCAGACGGTCCAGGAAGGCGTTGTCCGGGAGGGTGGCGATCCGCTCCAGCAGTGGTTCGAGCACCTCGGGGGCGGTGGAAAGCAACCCCTCCGCGGCCGTCAGCAGACCGACCAGCGACCGGCCCAGGGCGTGCCGGGCGTCGGGCCCGGTGGCGCCGTCCACCCAGGAGGCGGCCCGGTCACCGAACACCCCCGGGACCTCCTGCCGGAGCAGCACCCGCACCGCACCGGCCGCACCGCGCACCAAGGGACTCCCCCGGTCGGCGAGTTCGGCCAGCGCGTGGCGCAGCCGCAGACCGCCGGAGAGATCGGCCCGCCGGGCCAGCTCGACCAGCGCCCTGGCGTCGTCGGCCTCGTCCGAGCCGCCCAACCCCTCCAACTGCCGCACCGCCGCCACCGTCACCACCTCTGCGGCGGCGGCCACAGCGGCCAGGAACGAGTCCTCCGCCCCGGGGCCGGTGGGGTCGGTCGGGCCGGTAGCGGCGGGGTCGGCGGGGCTGGTGGAGCCGGTGGCGGTCGGGCCGGTGGCGGTCGGGCTGGTGGCGGTCGGGCTGGTAGCAACGGGGCCCGCCGCGGCGGGGCCGGTGGAGCCGGTCGGGCCGGTAGCGGCGGGGCTGGCGGAACCCGTGGTGGTCGAGCCGGTGGCGGCCGGGCCGGTAGAGATCGTCGGGCCGGTCACGGCAGGGCTCACCAGACCGGTGGCGGTCGGGCCGGTCACGGCGGGGCCCGCCGCAGCGGAGCCGGGCGCGGTGGGTCCCCCGCCCCCGGGAACGGGCGAGGGGAGAGCCACCAGGGCGGTGCCGGTGGCGGCCAACGGGTCGGCCGCAGCACCGGGGTCGGGGATGCCGGAGGCCAGGGCCGCTGCCGCTCCCGGGAGCGGGCGGTGGGTGGCGGTGAGGCGGTCGAGGAGGGCGAGGGCGTCGAGGAGTTCGGGCAGGGTGCCGCTCTCCGGGAGGACGGCCGTGAGCTGGGTGAGACGGGTGCCGGTGAGGGCCGGGAGGCCGCAGGCGTCGGCGTCGGCGAGGCCCCGGAGGACCTCGCGGGCGGTCGGGCCGTCGGCCTGCCGCTCCCGGCGCAGCCGCTCGCGCAGGGCTCCCTCGGCGGCCTGGGCCGGGGTGACACCCTGGGTGCCGGCGACGGTGAGCATCGCGGCGACGGCCGGGGTCCAGCGGACCCGCCAGCGGGTGGTGAGGGTCTCGGTGCCGCCCGCTCCGGTCGCCTCGACCGGTTCGGCGTAGGGAACGCCGCAGGCGGTCAGCCTCTGGAGCAGGACTTCGCGGCGGCGGTCGAGGGACGAGCGGAGCGGGTCGAGGCGCAGCTCGCGCGGGGTGGGCTCGGCGGAGTCGCCGGGGCCGGGCAGACCGAGCTCGGCGAGGAGCCGCTCGACGGCGGGGGCGAGGCCGCTGCGCGGGGCGGCCGGGGTGGGCGCGCCGGTCCGGGTGCCGACCAGGACCCGTTCCAGTGCGCGGGCCACCGCCCGGCCCCGGCCGAGCGGTTCGCCCTGGGCCAGGGCGGTCTGCACGGCTTCGATCAGCTCGCCCCGGCCGGGGGCCGCGAGGCCGCGCAGCCGGGCGAGGTCGCCGGCGAGGCGGACGACCTCGCGGGCGTCGGCCGGGCCGGAGGGGTGGTCCTGGCCGCGCAGGGCCTCGCAGATCCGCACGGCGGTGGTGATCAGCGCCTCGGCCAGCCGGTCCTGGTCCCCGGCGGCGTCGAGCACGGTGTGCTGCCACTCGGGGTCGCGGATGCCGGCCGGGTAACCGGAGCGGGCGTCGAGCAGCGGGTAGGTGTAGGGGATCAGGGAGACGACGTGGCGACCGTCCGGCACCTGGTCGGGGGTGAGAACGAGGTCGGGGTCGGGCCCGGGTGTCCCGGCGCCGTCCGCCCCCGCCGGGACGAGCGCGGGCGCGTGGAAGGCGCCGACGACGGCGGCGACACGGCGGCCGCCCTCGGCCGCCTCCTCGATGCGCGCCCGCATCCAGGCCTCGCGCCGCAGGTCGTACGGGTCGACGCCGGTGCCGTCCCGGGCGTCGCGGCGCAGCGCCCAGCCGACCAGCAGCGCGGCGCGACGGACGGCCTCCGGGGTGGAACCGGGGGCGGCGGTCTCGACGAGGCGGTCCCAGAGGTCCTCGTCGTCCTCGCGGCCGGTGAGGCGGTGGCGGAGGGCGTCGGCGACACCGGGCCGGGGAGTACCGGGACCGGTGCCGTCGCGGTGGGCGTACCGGTCGCGGACGGCGAGGGGCAGGTCGCAGGCGACCGTCTCGACGCCGTGCCGGCGGGCCCAGCGCAGGGCGGCGAGCTCGGGCGAGAAGTCGGCGAACGGGTAGAAGGCGAGCCCGGCGCCGTCGGCCGCGTCGTCCGGGCGGTCGGCGGCGGGCGCGGCGGCGAGGGCGACCGGGGCCCGGGTGGCCTCGTCCGCGAGCAGGTCCAGCCAGGGCTGGAACTCCGCGGGCAGCTCGACCAGCAGGACGTCGGGCCGGGCGGCGTCCAGCAGCGCGGGCACGACGACGCTGAGCGAAGGGGCGTGGTGACGCACCCCGATCAGGAAGGGCCCGGGTGCGTCGAGGCCGGAGGCGGCCAGTCGGGCCGCCTCGGTCGCGACCGTCCCTCGCGGGTCGTCGTGGCCGAGGTCCGCCCCGCCGGGCGGCGCCGCGCTGCTCATGTGTTCACCTCTCGGTGGAAGTTCGGGGAGGGGGAAGGGAGGAGGGGGAGGGGGAGGGGGATGTGCGGGGCCGGGGGTCGGCCCGCCGCCCTCGTGGCGGCGGGCCGACCGGGCCTGGGGCCTAGTGCTCCAGGGCGGAGCGCAGCTCCCAGAGGGTGCGCCAGGTGGCGGCGCCCTGTTCGGCGCGGCGGCGGACCGGGCCGTCCCAGTAGCCGAGCAGCCGGGCTGCGTCGGCCGGGTCGTCCTTGCGGACGACGCCGATCAGCTGGCCGGGGAGCCGGCCGAGCAGGTCGCCGCCGTCGGGCAGGTACGCGGCGCCGACCCCGAGCGCGGTGGCCACCGAGACCGCCTCGGCGGTGCTCATCACGGTGGACGGGCGTTCGACGTCCCAGCCTTCGGTGGAGCGGCCGGTCCGCAAGTCCCGGAAGGCCGTGACCAGGGCCTCCAGCACCGCGTCGTCGACCGCGAAGGCGGCCCCGGCGCGGGCGACGGCGGCGGTGGACTGGCGGCGGACCAGCTCGACCTCGGCCGCCAGGCTGCCGATCGGCCCGACCGTCTCGAAGTTGAACCGGCGCTTGAGCGCGGCGGACATCTCGCTGACGCCCTTGTCCCGCAGGTTGGCGGTCGCGATCAGGGTGAAGCCGGGGGCGGCGTGCAGCTGGCCGTCCGGGGTGCCGGACAGCTCGGGGACGGCGATCCGCCGCTCGGAGAGCAACGACACCAGGGCGTCCTGGACCTCCGGGAGGCAGCGGGTGACCTCCTCGACCCGGGCGACCGCGCCGGTGGTCATCGCGCTGAGCACCGGCGAGGGCACCAGCGCCTCGCGGCTGGGGCCCTTGGCCAGCAGCAGGGCGTAGTTCCAGCCGTACTTGAGCTGGTCCTCGGTGGTGCCCGCGGTGCCCTGGACGGTGAGCGCGCTGGTGCCGCAGACGGCGGCGGCGAGGAGTTCGGAGAGCATCGACTTGGCGGTGCCGGGCTCGCCGACGAGCAGCAGGCCGCGCTCGCCGGCGAGGGTGACGACGCAGCGTTCGACGAGGGCCCGCTCGCCGACGAACTTCTGCTCGATCGCCAGGCTCCTGCGCCCGGCCTTGAGCTTCTCGCCGCCGCTGCCCATCACGAAGGTGACGACGGCGCGCGGGGTGAGCCGCCAGCCGGGCGGGCGCGGGCCGGAGTCGTGCGCGGCGAGGAACTCCAGCTCGGCGGCGAACCTCTCCTCCGGCGGGACGACCTGCCGGGCCGGGGCGTCGGTGCCGGCGGTGGAGGTACTGGTGGCGAGAGTGGTGGTCATCGGCGGGCCTTCCTGCGCTTGCCGGTCCGGAGCTCTTCGAAGCCGGGGGCGTCCCCGTCGGTGACGCGCTGCCAGGCCCGGGCGAACAGCTCCGGGACGGCGGAACGCGGCAGCACGTCGTGGTGGGTGGGGAGATCGTAGAGGGCGGCCTTCCAGGTCTCGACGGGCAGACCGGGGGCCTTGGCCTCCTGCCAGCCGCCGGGGAGGAAGAGGGTGCGCCCGGCGCGGGCCCGCTTGGCCTCCATGACCAGGCCCGAGGCGAGGAGTTCGGCGCGCGCCTTCTTCAGCCGGGCCGGCTTCCAGCCCGTCCAGCGCGCGGCATTGCGGTCGGTCGGGTCGGGCAGGGCGAGCAGCTGGAGGTAGAGGACGGCGGCGTCCTCGCCGAGCTCGTGGGTCTTGGCGACCTCGGTGACCAGCTCGGGCACCGTGAGCAGCGGGTGCTGGAGCCAGACCTCGGCCCCGTCGACCGGAGCACCGGCGGCACCACCGGCACCGGTAGCGCCCTCGCTGCCCGGCAGCTCCGGGAGGACGACCAGCCGGTCCAGCTCCCCGTCCAGGAGCGCCGTGAGCACCGTCCGCTGACGGGACAGCCAGTAGCTGTCGCCCAGGCCGGCCAGCTGGTCCAGCGCCTGGTCCTGCGCCCCGTCGAGGCCGGCCGGGCGCCACCAGATCTGCTCCGCCTCGTCCTGGGTCGGCGAGAGCACCAGAGCCTCGCCGCAGCGGACCAGCCCGTCCGCGTCGGCGCCGCCCTCGGCGGGCAGGCCGAACCGGGCGCGCAGCACGGCGGCCAGCGGCTCGCCCTTGCTGTTGCGCCGCAGGTCGTAGGAGAGCAGCAGCCCCGGGTCGGCCAGACGGGTGTGCAGGGCCCGGACGGCGGGTGCGAGCGAGGCGCGCAGCGGACTGTTCCAGGGCAGCCGGTAGGCGAGCCAGGCGAGCGCGGCGGCGGCCTCGGACAGGGTGTGGTAGTCGGGCAGGGCCAGCGGGTCCTCGGCCTGCAGGACGGGCGTGGCCGCCTCCCCCAGGGGGAGCACCCGTTGGCGGGTGGTGCGGCTCAGCCACGGGGTGGTCGCGAAGTTGAGGATCTCCTCGACCCGCTGGATGGTGGTGCCACTGACGGTGGACTGCTCCGCCGCGGGCAGGGTGACCAGTCGGCCGAGGCGGGCCGTCCAGTGCGCGGCGCCGGCGGCGCTGTCCGGGCCGGTGCTCCAGAGCTCCTCCGGGTCGGCGGGCAGCAGGGCGGACCAGACCTCGCCGAGGGCGCCCCGTTCGCACCCGCGCAGCCAGTCGCGGGCGGCCTTGGCCTCGCCGGACTTGAGGCCGTACTCCTTGAGCGCCTCGGGGGGCAGCGGCGCGCCGTACCAGTGGATCAGGGCCTCGGTGGGGCTGAACAGCAGGGTGGAGCGGACGGCGCCGATGCCGGTGCGCGCGCCGAAGTCGGCGGCGCGGACGGGACGGTGGGTCATGGCGCCGTGCTCGCGCAGCAGGGCGGTGAAGCGGGCCACCCACGCCGCGTCGACGGTCTCCTCGGTGCCGCGCTCCTCGGCGGTGCCGAAGTGGGCGACCGCGCCGAAGGCTCCGCTCGGGTCGTGGTCGACGGCGATCCAGTGCGCCTTGTCCTCGTTGTGGTGGCTGCAGGCGAGGACGACGACGGTGCGGTCGCCGTGCCGCCAGACCTGGCCGGCCCGCCGCTCGTGCTTGCCCTGCTTGGCGGTGGGGTCGGTCAGCGGCTCGGTGAGGACGATCTCGCGCAGGGTGGCGCCCCGGTCGGCGAGCGGACCGGCGGTGAGCTCGGTGAGCAGCAGCGCGAGCGACTCGCGCTGCTCGGCGGAGGTGAGCGGGGCGGCGGCCGCGTAGGCGAGGGTGCCGAGCCGGCCGAGGGTCTGCAGCCAGCCCTGGTGGTCGTCGTCGCCGTGCAGCGCGATCTGCCGCGGGGTGCTCCAGCCGTCGCCCTCGGCCGCGGGGGGCTCGGCGAGGACGGCGGTGACGGCCCTGAGGTTGTTGAGGACGCGGTAGTTGGCGCTGCGGTCCCAGGAGCGGCCGAAGCCGCCGACGCCGGGCAGCAGCAGGGCGACGGCCTGGCCGAGCTCGTAGTCGGTGCCGTGCTCGGGCCGGTAGGCGCACTCGACGGCGCCGGAGCCGCCGACGGTGCGGCCGTCGTCCTCGGGCTGCGGGAGGTAGCGGGCGATCCGGTCGAGCAGGTCGGCGGCGGTGCGGGCGAGTCCGGTGACGCCGGCCAGCAGCAGCCGGTGGGTGACGCCGGGCAGGACGCCGGCGACGGCGTCGACCGGCAGCCGCTCCTCGGGCTTGTCGCCGCTGACGACCGGGCGGCGCACGCCCTGGACGGTGATCCAGCGCTGCCGGGCGGCGGGCACGGGCTCGGCGTCGGCCGGCCAGGCGGCGTCGATCAGCCGGGCGGCCTGCTCGTGGCTGATGCCGCGCAGTTCGGTCGAGCCCTGCTCGTCGCGCGGGCGCAGGACGTGCCAGTGGGCGAGCGGCAGGACGAGGGCGGTGCCGGCGCCGCCGAGGCCGCCGGGGTGGCCGGGCTCGAAGTCGGCGGTGAAGCCGGCCGGGTCGGCGGTGACGGTGCCCTCGGCCGGGGAGTCCGGGGCGGGCAGGGCGAGGGCCAGTTGGCGTCCGCGGCCCTCCTGGAGGACCGGCCGGGCGCCACCGGGCAGGGTGAGCCGGCCGAGCGGGTACAGCGATCCGCCGCTGCGGGTGTTGGCGGCGACGAGCGTGGTGCCGTCGGCGGTGACGGTGGTGGTCCGCTTGCCGTCCTTCCGGAGCCAGCTGCCGAGGACGGTGCCGTCGGTGCCGAGCGGGGTGGCCTCCAGGCCGGGCTGGAACGGCAGCAGCCAGGTGCGGCGGATGTCGAGGCGGCCCGCCGCGGCGCTCGCGGCGATCCGCGGCGGCTCGGCGGCGCGGCCCGCGCTGCCGGTGGCGGCGTCGAGCTCCTCCATTTCGGGGCCGCCGGAGCGGCGCTGGGCCGTCCAGTGGCCGGTGCCGTCGCCGAGGACGCGGCTCTGGGCGGGGAGCACGGTGTCGCCGGCGTGCAGCGGCCGGTGGCCGCCGGTGCGGCCGCCGCCGGGCAGCGGCAGGGTCGGCGTGTCGATGTCGCTGCCGCCGTAGTAGTGGGCGATCCGCTCGCCGCCGAGCTCGAAGATCTCGGCGGGGCGGCCGGACCAGTAGGCCCGCTGCTTGCCCTCGTGGGCCCAGGCGACCAGGAGTTCGCCGTCGACGAAGCGGAAGCGGGGACGGTGCCAGCTGTCGAGCTTGTCGGGGATGCGCAGGGTGTGCTCGAACACGATGCCCTGCGGGCCGGCCACCACGACCTGGTTGCCGCGGGCGAGCACCAGGTTCGGCCAGGCCTCCTCCAGCAGCAGCCCCTCGGGGAGGTTGCGGCCGCTGCCGACGCCGGGGGTGTCACCGGCCTCGACGCCGAGCCGGACGAGCGCCTCCTCCAGGGCGGGCCAGCCGAGTTCGTCGAGGATGCCGCCGCGCAGGGTGTCGGCGAGCAGTCCGGTCACGTCGAGTGCGGCGATCCGCCGGGCGGCGGCCGGGTTCTCGTCCCGGACGGCGGTGCGGTGGGCGCTCAGCTGGTGCAGGATGCCGCTCGCGCTCTCCAGGCCGCGGGCGGCCGTCAGCTCGTCGGCGCGGGCGTCGGACCACTCGACGAAGAGTTCGCGCAGGACCGGGCGGGCGGCGAGGCGGCGGCTGTCGACGGTGTCCCAGACGGGCGGGACGGCGGCGCGCAGCGCGGGCCGGAAGCGGGGGTCGGCGGCGAGGGCGGTGAGGGTGCGGCCGTCGGTGTCGGAGGCGGCGACCCAGTCCTGGAGGACGAAGCTGTGGCCCTCGGCCGGGTCGGCGACCGGGACGCCCTCGGCGAGCAGCAGGTCGAGGAGTTCGAGCTGGGTGGCGCTGCGGCGCACCCCGGTGAAGAGGTCGACCGGCACGGCCTCGGCGCGCAGCCGGTCGAGCATCCGGTGGGTCAGCGCGACGGTCTCGGTGCTGAGGCCGAGGGTGCGCCAGCCCCGGCCGAGGTGGTTGGTCCAGCGCTGGAGCCAGGCGGCGGCCGGCTCGGCCGCCGCGGCCCCGGCGGCCGGCTCGGCGGGCAGGTCGGTGAGCAGGCGCTCGGCGCCGCTCTCCGCCAGCACCGCGAGCCAGCCGGCGTCCTGGCGGGTGCGGTCGTCGCTGGCCGGCGGGTCGGGCATCAGCTCCAGCAGGCGGGCGCGCACGGCGGCGTCGCCCCGGCCGAGCTCGACGACCGCCTCGTGCCAGCTCTTCCAGAAGGTGCCGGGCGCGCGGTTGACGGCGGGCGAGGCGAGGAGTTCGAGCAGCAGGGCGCGCTCGTGCTCGTCCCGGTCCAGCCCGGCGGCCTTGAGCAGGGCGCGGGCGTCCTCGGCGACCCCGGCGTAGGGGGCCATGCCGGCCGCCGAGCGCTCGGTGCACAGCTGGCGGAACCGCTGCCAGGCGGTCAGCGGGTCGAGCCGGCCGCTCAGCTCCTTGACGTACTGGCGCAGCGCCTTGACGGTGAGGGCGCCGGCCAGCGCGAACTCCAGGAAGACGGCGCGCAGCCGCTCCTCGTCGACGGGCAGGTTGTGGGTGCGCTCGGCCTCGCGGGCCCGGCCGAAGAAGGTGCTCGCGTAGGTCTGGTTCTCCTGCTCCAGGAAGATCCGGCCGACCTGCTCGCAGTAGGTGGGCAGGAAGTGCGGGACGGCGCGGCCGAGCCGGCGGGCCAGCTCGTCGAAGCCGTCCTTGGCGTGGCCGGGCTTGGACTTGGCCTGCCGGGCGAGCCGCTCCATCTCCTTGACCAGGGCGAGCGCGTGGTGGCCGTTGGCCGGGTCGTGCACGAGCGCCCAGGCGGGGAAGCCCAGCGCCTCCTGGCGGACCTGGCCGACCTCGACCGGCTCCTCGGCCGGGACGAGGCCCAGGAAGTCGACGGCGAGGTCCTCGGCGGGGCCGAGCGCGCCGGGGACCAGGCGGACGATCCGGCGGTCGTCGAGCGCGGGGTGGGCGTAGCCGCGGGCGGTGAGGACGTCGGCGGCGCTGTCGGGGGTGCCGGCGCCGGGCAGGGTGCCGGGGGCGAGGATCGCCCCGGACTCCAGCAGCCGCTGGTGGCGGTCGGCCCCGCCGAGGGCACCGGTGGTGGTGCGGTCGGCTCCGGTGGTGGTGCTCATGCGGCTTCCTCCCCTTCGATCGTGCGGCCGGCGTACAGTGCGGCGGCCATCCGCATCCCCTCGGACCAGGCGACCGGTCCGACCTCGGCCAGCGGCAGGACCTTGCCGTCCGGGCCGGTCCAGCTGAGCGAGCCCGTCTCGCACTCGTCGTACTCGTAGTAGTCGCCGACCCAGACCCTGGCCTCCAGGGCCCGCCCGTCCTCGACCACGGGCAGCACGGCGTGCCCGCCGCGGACCCGGTGGCCGAGCCTGGTGCAGCGGCCGAGCAGGTCGCGCAGCGCGGCGTAGCGGCCGCCCGCGTAGGTGTCGACCTGGGTGCCGGTGGCATCCGCCGGCCGGTGCCAGACCTCCCGGTACAGCTGCTGGACCTGCTGGGAGACGCCGAGCTCGACGGCGAACTCGCGCAGCTCGTCCAGCTCGTCCAGCAGGACCGGGTGGGGTATCCGCAGCTCGGTGCCGGTGAGCCGGACGGTGTCGCCGTCGAGGTCGACCAGGCCGATGCCGCGCTCCGGGTCGGCCCCGCGCAGGAAGCCGGCCACCTCTCCGTCGGCCCCGGTGACCACGAGGTCGCGCAGGACCTCGCGCCACGCCTCGTCCGCCCAGACGGCGGTGACGACGGCGGCGGGCACCGGCAGCGAGCGCACCATCCACCGCTCGGCGGTCTCCAGGCAGCCGCGCCGGTGGGCGTCCAGCCACTCGGTGAGCTGTCGGAGTCCGACCACCACCGGATCGTCGTTCAGCTTCGGCGGGACGGCTTTCAGCTGACGGCCCGCCGCGTTGCGGCAGACCACCTTGCCCTCCTCGTCGAAGGCGACGAAATAGCCGCCCGAACCCGTTTCAACCCACGCCACGGCCGCTCTCCTCCCAGCTGGTCGGTCAGTTGGGAGGAACGTAACGGGACACACTGACAACGCGGCGGGCAGGGAGGGGTACTGAACGGTAGGAAAGCGGTGGATCCCCGGTCGAACCCCGTTCAAACCGCTCGAACGGGTGGCCGGACGCGACCCACCGCTACCCGGCGCTGACGTCCAGTCGCAGGATCCGGTCGTCGCCCGGCCGCGGCGAGCCCCGGCCGTCGGTGTTGTCGGTGACGAGGAGCAGGCTTCCGTCACCGTCGGCCGCCACGGTCCGCAGTCGGCCGTGGTCGCCGCGGAGGAACTCCTGCGGGGCACCGGCCGCCCGGCCGCCGTCCACCGGGACCCGCCAGAGCCGGGTGCCGCGCAGCGCGGCCACCCAGACGGCGCCGTCGGCGAAGGCGATGCCGCTCGGCGAGGCGTCGGCGGTGTGCCACTGGGCGACCGGGTCGGTGAACCCCTCCCGCCCGGCGGTGCCCTCGACGGTGGGCCAGCCGTAGTTGCCGCCGGGGGTGATCAGGTTCAGCTCGTCCCAGGTGTCCTGGCCGAACTCCGAGGCCCAGAGCCGCCCCTGCGGGTCCCAGGCCAGCCCCTGGACGTTGCGGTGGCCCAGCGACCAGACCGGCGAGCCGGGGAACGGGTTGCCGGGCGCGGGGGTGCCGTCCCGGGTGAGGCGCAGGATCTTGCCGCCGAGGGAGTCGCGGTCCTGGGCGAGCGAACGGTCGTTGGCGTCGCCGGTGCCGGCGTAGAGGAAGCCGTCCGGGCCGAACGCGATCCGCCCGCCGTTGTGCCGGGGTCCGTGCGGGATCCCGCTCAAGAGGACAGTGGGAGCGCCGAGTTGGGAACCGGCCGGCCGGGAGGGATCGAGGTCGAGTCGGACGATCCGGTTGTCCGAGCCGGTGGAGAGGTACGCGTACACCCGGTGGTCGGTGGCGAAGTCGGGCGAGAGGGCGAGGCCGAGCAGGCCGCCCTCGCCGCCGGAGGTGACCCCCGGGACGGTACCGGCCACCACCTTGCCGCCGTCCTTCGCCGGGACCCGCAGGATCCGGGCACTGTCGCGCTCGGAGACCAGCAGGTCGCCACCGGGCAGGACGGCCAGACCCCAGGGGGACTTGAGACCGTCGGTGACGGTGCCCCGGACGGACACCGAGGCGGGGGCGGGAGGGGAAGAGGAGGCGGGGGCGGGGACCTCGGTCGAGGCGGAGTCCGTCGGAGCAGGGGTCGTCGACGCGGAGGCCGCCGGCGCGGAGGCCACCGGCGTGGAAACCACCGGAGTGGGCACGGAGGCCGCAGCACCCGCCCCCGAGGACGACCCACCGGCCGGGTCGGGACCGGCGGCCGAGGAGCAGCCCGCCGCGGCGGCCGAACCGAGGGCGATGGCGACGAGCAGGGCGGCGGTACGGCGGGGCATCGGTGACCTCCCGGAGGCGGCGCGGGCGACGGCGGCGGCGGCACGGACGTCCGGCGGACGCCCGTCCAGCAGACCACACCGGCCCCGACGCCCGCCCGGCAACCCGCCGCACCCGCCGCACCCGGCCCCGGGGCCCGCCCGGCAACCCGCCACACCCGGCCCCGACGCCCGCCCGGCAACCCGCCGCGCCCCCACGTCCGTTCGGGGGACCGCCGAGGACCGGGCCGGTCAGGCCGCCTTCCGGCCCCCCGCCCGCGGCACGATCACCGGCGCGCCGTCCCCGGGCGCCGCGAGCACATCGCTGTCGACGTCGTACAGCGCCCGCACCAGCGGCGCGTCCACCACCTCGCGCGGCGGGCCGCAGGCGATCATCTCGCCGCCGCGCATCGCCACCACCAGGTCGGCGTAGCGGGCGGCCGCCGCGAGGTCGTGCAGCACCATGACGACGGTGCGCCCGCCCGCCGCGACCTCGCGCACCAGCTCCAGCACCTCGACGGCGTGGCCGAGGTCGAGGGCGCTGGTCGGCTCGTCGAGCAGGACCACGGGCGCGTCCTGGGCCAGCACCATGGCCAGCCAGCAGCGCTGCCGCTGCCCGCCGGAGAGCCGGTCGAGCCGGCGGTCGGCGAACTCCTCGACGCCGGTGGCCCGCAGGGCCTCGGCGGTGAGCCGCTCGTCGTCGGCGGACCACTGCCGGAACAGGCCCTGGTGCGGGTGGCGGCCGTAGCGGACCAGCCCGGCCACGGTGACCGCCTCCGGTGCCTGCGGGCTCTGCGGCAGCAGGGCGACCCGGTGCGCGGCCTGCCGGGGGCGCAGCTTCCAGATGTCCTCGCCGCCGACCAGCACCCGGCCGGAGTCGGGCCGGTGCAGCCGGGCGATCGAGCGCAGCAGGGTGGACTTGCCGCAGCCGTTCGGGCCGACGACGGCCACCACCTGCCCGCCGGGCACGGTGAGGTCGACGCCGCCGAGCACCGGACGTCCGGGGCCGTAGCCGGCCGTGAGGCCCTCGACCGTCAACTCCATGGCGGATTCCTCGGTTTCGCAAAGGTGGCGGGGTAGCGGGGCGGTGCGGGGGAAACACCGAACGGCGGGCGCCCGGTGAGGGGGGCGCCCGCCGTCGGCGGGTCACTTGGCGGCGAGCGCCTTGCCGATGTCGCCGATCACGACGTCCGCGGCGAGCGGGCCGCCGCGGGTCGACCAGACCGAACCGTCCACGGTCACGGTGTGGTTGTTCTTCACGGCGCCGAGCTCCTGGTAGGCGGGCTTGGACTGGACGTCCTTCAGCGCGGCCTTGCCGTCGTCGGTGAGGGTCGACAGGAACAGCCAGTCGCCGTCGATCTCGTTGATCTTCTCCAGGCTGAGCGCCGGGGTGTGCGCGTTGCCGTCCTTGTCCTGGGCCTTCGGGCGGGTCAGGCCCATGTCGAGGGCGACGCCGCTGGCGAACTGCTTCTTCTCCATCCAGCTGGGGCCGGTCGGGTTCCAGCGGACGATGGAGACGGCCGCGCCCTTGTTGGCACCCAGCTCGCCGCCGGCCTTGACGGCCTTGGCGTCGTAGTCGGCGATGACCTTGTTGGCCGCCTCCAGCTTGTTGAGGGCGTTGCCGATGCCGCGGAAGGAGAGCTTCCAGTCGTCGGTCGGCGCCATCGTGACCAGGGTGGCGGGGGTGATCTCGCGCAGCTGCTTGAGGACCTGCTGGTCCTGCATGTCGCCGGCCAGGATGAGGTCGGGCTTGGCGGCGATCACCTTGTCCATGACGGGCTGGAGCAGGTTGCCGACCACCGGGATGCCCTGGACCTTGTCCTTCAGGTACGCCGGCGGCTCGTTGAGGCCCTGGCCGTTGGTGATGCCGGCCGGCTTGAGGCCGAGGGCGAGCACCGCGTCGAGGTCCTCCTGGGTGAGGGTGACGATGCGCTTGGGCTCGGCGGGGATCTCGACGGCCGTGCCGGTGGCGTCCTTGACGGTCCGCTTGTCGCCGGCGGCCGGGGCGGCCGGGCTGCCCGCGGCGGCGGTCGTCGCGGCGGACGAGGTGCCGGCGGCGGACGGGGAGCCCTTGTCGGACGCCTTGTCGGAGGAGCCCGACGAGCCGCAGCCGACGAGCAGGAGCGTGGCCGCCCCGGTGGCGGCCACCGCCTGGACCGCGCGACGGCGGGCGAGGTGCAGCGGGCTCTGGGGGGTCGACATGGATGCCTCCGGGCAAGGGTGTTACGTACGGGCGGTACGGACGACGGTGCGGAATGCGGCGGTGCAACGGTGGTGCGGAGATACGAACCAGGACGATCCGGACGGATGCCACCCCGGCTCGGACACCTGTCCGACCGCGCTGACCATTAGGTTAGCCTTACCTTATGACATTGTCGCAAGTGGGTGCCGTCGAAGCGGCCGGCGCGGACCCCTCCGCCCCCGCACCGCCGACGGCCGACCGGTCCCGCCGCACCGCCTGGATCACCCTCGGCGGCATCCTCGCCGCACTGCTCGCGCTGACGGCGCTCTCACTGTCCGTCGGCGCCGGCGAGGTCGGCCCCGGCCGCGTGCTGGACTACCTGCTCGACACCGACGGCGCCCGCGCCGACAGTCACCTCGCCCTGGTCGTCGGCGACCTGCGCCTCCCCCGCACCCTGACCGCCCTGCTGGTCGGCGCCGCGCTCGGGGTGGCCGGCGCCCAACTCCAGTCCGTCACCCGCAATCCGCTCGCCGAGACCGGCCTGCTCGGCGTCAACGCCGGCGCCTCGCTGGGGGTCGTCCTCGGCATCGCCGTGCTCGGCGTCCAGACCTCCTACGGCTACCTCGCCTTCGCCTTCGGCGGCGCCGTCCTGGCCAGCGGACTCGTGCTGGCGATCGCCGGCAGCCGGGGCGGCGGCTCCCCCATGCGGCTCGTCCTCGGCGGCTCCGCCGTCGGCGCCACCTTCGGCGGCCTCACCGGCGTACTGATCGTCAACTCCCCCGAGGCGTACGACCGCTACCGGGTCTGGGTGCTCGGCTCGCTGGCCGGTGTGGAGGGCTGGACCACGCTGGGCCAGCTCGCCCCGGTGCTCGGCGTCGGCTTCGTGGTCGCCCTGCTCACCACCCGGCCGCTGTCCGCGCTCGCGCTCGGCGACGACCTCGCCCGCGGCCTCGGCCACCGCCCCGGCGCCACCCGCGCCGCCGTCGCGCTCGCCGTCACCCTGCTCACCGCCTCCGCCGTCGCCCTGGCCGGACCGATCTCCTTCCTCGGCCTGCTCGCCGGCTTCCTGGCCCGGGCCGCGGCCGGCCCCCGGGTCGGCCGGCTCACCCTGCTCGCCGGGCTCGTCGGCGCCGCCGTGCTGACCGGGGCGGACGTGCTCGCCCGGGTGGTCGCCCGCCCCTTCGAGGCCCCGGTCTCGGTGATCGTCGCGCTGGTCGGCGCGCCCACCCTGATCGCCATCGTGCGGTCCAGGAAGAACGCCGCGCTCGGCCTGACCGACACCGCACCCACCGAGTCCTCCGGCCGGAGCGGCCACCCGGAGGAGAAGCCGCCCCGGCCTGACGTGGTGGTCCGGCGCGGCGCGCTGTCCTTCCTGCTGCCGCGGCGCTCGGCGCTGGCCGCGCTCGGCCTCGCCGCCGCGCTGCTCGCCGCCGTGGTGGTCTCCGCGCACGCCGGTCAGAGCGAACTCGACCTCGGCTCCACCTTCCGCGCCGTCTTCGGCTACGGCGACCGCCTCGACGTCCTGCTGGTGCAGAAGTTCCGGCTCGGCCGGATCGTCGCCGGCCTGGCCGCCGGCGCCGCGCTCGGCCTGGCCGGCTGCCTCACCCAGACGCTGGCCCGCAACCGGCTCGCCACCCCCGAACTGCTCGGTGTCAACGACGGCGCCACCGCCGCCGTGCTGATCTCCGTCACCGCCACCGGCACGTTCGGCGCCTGGTGGGCCGGACCGATCGGCGCGCTGGTCGCCGTCGCCGTGGTCACCGCCGTCTCCGGCGGCCTCGGCGCCCGCGGCTACCGGGTGCTCGTGGTCGGCCTCGCCATGTCGGCGCTCGCCTCCGCGATCAGCCAGGTCGCGATGGCCCGGCGCTCGCTCAGTTCGGCCTCCTCGCTGTACGTCTGGACCTCCGGCAGCCTCAACGGCCGGGACTACGAGGTCGCCACCCCCGTGCTGATCGGCCTCGCCGTCCTGGTCCCGGTCGCGCTGGTGGTGGCCCGCCGGCTCGCGGTGCTGCGCTTCGACGACAACGTGGCCTCCTCGCTCGGCGTCGACCCCGGCCGGGTCCGGCTCACCTGCCTGCTGCTGGCCGTGGCGCTCGCCGGACTCGCCGTCGGGATCTGCGGACCGGTCGGCTTCGTCGCGCTGGCCGCACCGGTGGTCGCCGGCCGGCTGGCCGGGCCGTCCCGCGTCCCGGTGCTCGGCTCGGCCCTGGTCGGCGCGGTGCTGATCGTGCTCGCCGACACCCTCGGCCGGGTACTGATCTCCGGTGTCGAGATCCCGGTCGGCATCGTCACCACCGTGCTCGGCGGCCCGTTCCTGCTCTGGGTGCTGCTGGGCCGCAAGGGCAACCCCGCCTGATCATCGAGGAGTTCTCGCAGTGCAGAACGAACAGCCCGACCCTGCGGCTCAGCAGGACCGGCCCGGCAGCGACGACGCGTTCTGGGCCCGGGTGGCCGCCGAGGGCGCCCCGCTGGTCGACCCCGACCCCGAGGACCCGGCCTACCGGCAGGTGACCTTCGTCCTGCGGGACGAACCGGGCGAGCAGCCCTACGACGGCGTGCTCGCGCTCGTCCACACCGTCACCGACAAGGACCGGCACGCCGGCGACCTCACCCCGCACCTGATGGAGCGCCGGGCCGGCGGCTGGTCGCGCACCTACCGGCTGCGCGCCGACCACCGGGCGTCCTACCAGCTGTACCCGGTGCGCGGGACCGCCCCCGGCACCCGGCGGGCGGACTGGCTGAAGGTCCTGGACGACGCCCGCCCCGACCCGCTCGACCGGGGCCCCCGGCTGCCCGGCCGCGACGGGCGCCACCCCTCCTCGGTGCTCGCCCTGCCCGAGGCGCTCGCCCAGCCGTACGTCGAACGCCGCCCGGAGGTGCCGCGCGGGCGCACCGTGCGCGCCGAGGCGGCCGGGCGGACGATCGACGTCCACCTGCCCGCCGGGCACCGCGCGGACGGCGGCCCCTACCCGGTGCTGGTCCTGCTGGACGGCGACGTGTGGGGCGGGCAACTGTCCGTCGGCGACACCCTGGACAACCTGACGGCCGAGGGGCTGATCCCGCCGACCGTCGCACTGCTCGTCCACACCCCGCCCCGCACCAGGCCGGACGACCTCAGCTGCAACCCGGACTTCGTCGACCTGCTGGCCGACCGGGTGCTGCCCTGGGCCGGCGCCGAGTACCGGGCCACCGCCGATCCGGCCCGCACGGTGATCGCCGGCCAGAGCGCGGGCGGGCTGACCGCCGCCTTCGCCGCCTTCCACCGGCCGGCCCGGTTCGGCAACGCGCTCTCCCAGTCCGGTTCCTTCTGGTGGCCGGACCCCACCGAGCACAATGACGGCAGCGAGTGGCTCACCCGCCGGTTCGCCGCCGCCGAGCGCCGCGACGCCCGCTTCTGGGTGGAGGCCGGCCTCCAGGAGTGGCTGCTGCTCCCCCAGAACCGCAACCTGCGCGACGTGCTGCTCGACCGGGGCTACGACCTCGCCTACCGCGAGTTCAACGGGGGGCACGACTACGCCTGCTGGCGCGGGGGCCTCGCCGACGGCCTGGTCCACCTGCTGGGGCAGCGCGGCTGAGACCCCGGCTTCCCGAGGGGTGGTGGGTGCGGCGGTCGCACCCACCACCCCTCCCGCTCAGAGCTCGACCTCCGCGAGGGCCCCGGTCGCGACGTCGAACACGAAGCCGCGCACGGACCGGGTGTGCGGGATGAAGGGGCTGGTCCGGATCCGCGCGGCCGACTGCCGGACGTCGGTCTCCAGGTCGGAGAAGGCCTCCGCCGCCCACGGCGGCTTGACCCCGGTCTCCTTCCGGATGTCCTCGCGGAAGGCGTCGTCGCCGAAGGTGAGCATCCCGCAGTCGGTGTGGTGGACGAGGATGATCTCCTCGGTCCCGAGCAGCCGCTGGCTGATCGCCAGCGAACGGATGGCGTCGTCCGTGGCGACGCCGCCCGCGTTGCGGATCACGTGCGAGTCGCCCTCGTTGAGGCCGAGCGCGCCGTAGACGTTCAGCCTGGCGTCCATGCAGGCCAGGACGGCCGTGCGGCGGGCCGGCGGGAGCGGCAGCGGACCCTCGAAGGCCGCGGCGTAGTCGGAGTTGTTCCGCAGGTAGTGGTCGGTGGCGGTGTCGGTCATGGCGGAGGGTGGTCCCTTCGGTGCGGTCGGATCGTGGTCGTCCGGGCACGCGGGGACGCCTGGCGGTGTGCAGGGGTCGGCCGGTGCGCCGGGACGGCGCCGCGCGGGCGCGGACCGGCCCGCCCGGAGGCGGCGGACCGTGCGCGGCGGCGGAGGAACGACGGCCGTCCGGTGCGGCGCCGTCCTACCGGGCGGCGCGGCCCGACGGGCCGGGGGTCGATCGATCGATCAGAAGGTGACCGGACAGCCGGTGGAGTGGATGCGGCCGAAGTCGATGTGACGACGGCGGACGAGCACGGTCATGCGGGCACCGTACCGCCCACCGCACCCACCTGCCGGGGAATCCGGCATTCTCCACCCCCTCGGGTGACGGCGCCCGGGAGTCCGGGACGGGCGGCCGCCCGGTGCGCAAGGGAAACCCCCGGCGGGACACTGCCGGGGCCAGTACCGTGTCACATGTGACGCTTTCCATTCTCTCCGGCGGCCACCGGTGATCCGCCCGTTCCGGCCCGACACCGACTACCCCGCGCTGGCGGAGCTGCTCTCCGCCGACGGGGCCGGGCCGCCCGTCACGGCCGCCGAACTGCGCGGCCGGGACGCGGCGTTGCCGGACGCGGACCGGCTGACCACCGACCGGCGCGGGCGCCTCACCGGGCACGGCCGGATCCGGCTGGTCCAGCCCGGGCCCACCGGGGACCTGCTCGGGTACGCCACCGCCTGGCGCGCGCCCTGGACGCCGCCCGGGGACCTCGCCTCGCTCGTCGTCAGCGCGCCGGGGCGCGCCCCGGCCTGGCTGCTGCCGCTCTACGACGGGCTGGAGCGCTGGGGCCGCGAGGCCGGAGCGGGCCGGCTGCTCGGCGAACTCCCGGACGGGCACGACGGGTCGGCGACCGCGGGGCGGGACTCCACCGCCGACCTGACCGGGCTGCTGCTCGGCCGCGGCTACCGGGTGGACGCCCATGTCCGGTCGGCGAGCGCCCCGCTGGGCCCGCACCTGCCCGTCCCGCAGCCGCCGCCCGGCGTGTACCTGGACACCCTCGCCACCACCCTCGCGCCCGAGCCCGAGCGGCAGCTCCACCAGCTCTACCGCGAGACCCTCCGCGACAACCCCGGATTCGCCGACGCCCTGCCGGAGTTCGACGACTGGCGGGCCGAGGCCCTGGCCGGTCCCGGCGGCCGCCCCGACTGGGTGTTCACCGCCGAGTGCTCCGGGCGGATCGTCGGCGCCACCGTGGTGCACGGGACGGCCGACCCGCTGGCCTGCCGCATCCACTACACGGCGGTGCTGCGGGCCTGGCGCGGACGCGGGCTCGCCCGGGCGCTCAAGCTGCAGGCGGCGCGGTACCTGCTCGGGCACGGTGTGCGGACGGCGCACACCGAGGTCGAGGCCGGCAATGTGCCGATGGTCGCGGTGAACGCCGCCCTCGGGTACCGGTGGGGCAGCGGGCACCGGCGGCTGGTCAAGGAGTTCTGATCCCGGCCGCGAACGGCACGAACGGCCGCAGGACGGCACCCCGGGCGGGGTGCCGTCCTGCGGCGGTGGCGTCGGGCCCTCAGTCCATCGGCGGCGGACCCGGGGCCTCCTTCGGCAGCCGGGCCGCGACCAGGGCGCCGAGCGCGACCGCCCCCGCCGTGGCCAGCAGCGCGACCCGGTAGGGCCCGGGTTCGGCGCTGTGCGTGCCGTCCTCGGCCAGCGCGCCGATCAGCGCCGCGGCGCCGGCGATGCCGAACGCGCCGCCGAGGGTGCGGACGATGGTGAACAGACCCATCGCCCGGCCCATCGCGGGCCCCGGCACGTCCGCGAAGCCCGCGATCTGCACCGTCAGCACGGCGGTGCCCAGGATCAGGCCGACGCCGAACATCAGCGCCCGGACGGCCCAGGCGTTCTCGCCGACACCCGGCAGGGCGAGGGCGGCCAGCACCAGGGCCGCGAGCAGCAGGGCCGGCAGCGCGAGCCGGCGCGGGCCGAGCCTCGGCAGCAGCCGGTCGACCACCTGGGAGGCGGCCATCAGCCCGATCGCCTCCGGGAACACGCTCAGGCCCGCGTCCAGCGCCGAGGCGCCCAGCGCCGCCTGGTAGAGCAGCGGGAAGGCGAACAGCGCGCCCATCAGTCCGGCCGCGGTCAGCAGGGCCAGCCAGCTCGCCGCGCCGAAGGTCCGGTCGGCGAGCAGCCGCAGGTCCACCAACGGTTCCTCGGCCCGCAGCTGGTGCCGGACGGCGAGCACGAGCAGCACCGCGCCGAGCACCCCGGACAGGCCGACCGCCGGGGAGGTCCAGCCGTGCGCGGGGCCGAAGCCGAGCGCGTAGGTGAGCAGGCCCAGGCCGGGGGTGGCGAGCAGGAAGCCGGTGGTGTCGAAGCGCCCGGCCGGCGGCTCCTCCTGGTCGCGCAGGGCGAACACGCCGGTCAGGACGGCCGCCACGCCGATCGGCACATTGACCAGGAACAGCCAGTGCCAGGAGAGGTGCTCGGTCAGGAAGCCGCCGAGCGGCGGGCCGAGCGCGGGCATCAGGGCCGTCGGCACGATCAGCACCTTGCCGAGGCCGGCCCGCTCGTGCGGTTCGAAGGCCCGGAACAGCAGTGTCATGCCGACCGGGGTGAGCAGCCCGCCGGCCACGCCCTGGGCGGCCCGGGCGGCGGTGAGCGCGCCGAGGCCGGGGGCGGCCGCGCACAGGGCGCTGGCCAGGGTGAACACCGCGAGCGAGCCGAGGAAGACCCGCCGGACCCCGAACCGGTCGCCGAGCCAGCCGGCCGCCGGGAGGCCGACGGCGAGGCCGACCAGGAAGGCGGTCTCCACCGCGTTGGCGGCGGAGACCGGACGGCCGAAGTCACCGGCGATGGTGAACAGGGCCGGGTTGACGATCGTCGAGTCCAGACCGTTCATGCACATCGCGGCCGTGTACACGAGCACCACGGCGAGGCGTCCCGCGAACAGCGGGCGGGCCGGGGCGCCGCCCCCGGCCCCGGCGGGGGTGCCGGGGCCGGGGGCGGGCTTGGCGTCCGTCTCGGTCATCGGGCCGGGCTCAGCTCGGTCCAGTGGGCGGTGATCCAGTCCAGCACCGCGGCGCGCTCGCCGGGCCCGTGGGCGACGGTCCAGCCGGCCGGGACGGCGGCGAAGGCCGGCCAGAGCGAGTGCTGGCCCTGGTCGTTGACGAGCGCGAGGAACTCGCCGTCACCGTCGAAGGGGTTGGCGGGGGCGTCACTCATGGGGTGGGTTCTCCTGTGGGTTCGGACGGGGCCGCGGGTGCGGACGGGGCGGGGTTCAGCGGCCGGAGTCGAGGGCGGTGAGGTGCTCGGCGACGACGCCCGCGATGTGCGCGATCGGCTCCGGCAGCGTCATGTCCTTGTGCGAGCAGGCGACATCGGTGTTGTCGATCCGCCCGGCCACGTACGGGGTCCACAGCTCGGGCACCAGGGTGTCGTCGATGGTGTCGACGACGGCGCGGAAGAAGAGCACGTCGCCGGTGAGGCGGCGGTGGTCGTACTCGCGCACCAGGTGGTTGATGTGCAGGTAGATCCGGTTCAGCGCCTCGACGGTGGCGTCGTCGAGACCGGCCAGCGGGCTGCCCTCGCGGCGCAGCACCTCGGTGACGTGGGCGAGTTCCAGCGGGCGGCCGTCGAGGTCCTCGGGGCCGAAGCCGCCCATGGTGAGCAGCGCCTCCAGGGCCTCGGCCTGGTCCGGCACCGGCAGGTCGCGGAAGCCCTCGGCCGGGTAGGCGTCGAGGACGGCCAGCAGCTCGACGACGCAGCCGAGCTCCTCCAGCCGGGCGGCCATGGCGTGGGCGATGATGCCGCCGGTGGACCAGCCGAGCAGCCGGTAGGGGCCCTCGGGCTGGACCTCGCGGAGCCGGTCGACGTAGTGCGCGGCGAGGTCCTCCATGGTGGCGGGCAGCGGCTCGTCGGCGGTGGCGGCGCCGACGCCCTGGGCCTGGAGGCCGTAGATCGGCACGTCCGCGGGGATGTTGCGGATCAGTCCGGTGTAGCACCAGCTGAGGCCGCCGGCCGGGTGGACGGCGAAGAGCGGGTTGCGGCGGCCGGGGGCGACGGGCCGCAGCGGCAGCAGGACGTCGAGCGCGTCGGCGCCGGGGGTGTCCGCGGACAGCGCGGTGTCGAGCGCGGCGACGGTCGGCGCCTGGAACAGGGTGCCGATGCCGACCTCCAGGCCGAGCACGGCCCGGATCCGCCCGGCGAGCCGGACCACCAGCAGGGAGTGGCCGCCGAGGGCGAAGAAGTCGTCCTCGACGCCGACCGCCGGTACTCCCAGGACCTCGGCGAACAGTTCGCAGAGCTGCTGCTCGCGCGGGTTGCGCGGCGGGCGGCCGGCCCCGGCGGCGGGGGCGTCGGGGGCGGGCAGGGCGCGGCGGTCGAGCTTGCCGTTGGCGGTGAGCGGCAGCCGGTCGAGCAGGACGACGGCGGACGGCACCATGTGGACGGGCAGGTCGGCGGCGGTGCGGGTGCGCAGTTCCTCGCCGGTGACCAGGTCGGCGCCGGGGGCGAGGACGGCGTAGCCGACCAGTCGCTTGTCGCCGGGCACGTCCTCGCGGACGACCACGGCGGCGTCGGCGACCGCCGGGTGGGCGGCCAGGACGGCCTCGATCTCGCCGAGTTCGATCCGGAAGCCGCGGATCTTGACCTGCTGGTCGGCCCGGCCGAAGTACTCCAGGACGCCGTCGGTCCGGCGGCGGGCGAGGTCGCCGGAGCGGTACATCCGGGTGCCGCGCTCGCCGAACAGTTCGGCGTAGGGGTCGGCGACGAAGCGCTCGGAGCTGAGGGCCGGGCGGCCGAGGTAGCCCCGGGCGAGGCCGGCGCCGGCCACGTACATCTCACCGGTGACGCCGGGCGGGACGGGCTGGAGGTACCGGTCGAGGACGTAGATCCGCAGGTCGGGGATGTTGACGCCGATGGTGCTGCTGCTCCCGGCGGCGGCGCTCGCCCGGTCCAGGGCGATGTAGGAGACGTGCACCGTGGTCTCGGTGATGCCGTACATGTTGACCAGGGTGGGCGCGTCGTCGGCGTGCCGCTCGTACCAGTCGTCGAGGCGGCCGAGTTCGAGCGCCTCGCCGCCGAACACCACGTAGCGCAGGGCGAGTTCGGTGCCGGGGCGCTCCCGGTCGGCGGCGCTGAGCTGGTAGAAGGCGGACGGCGTCTGGTTGAGGACGGTCACCCGCTCGCGGGCGAGCAGGTCGAGGAAGGCCGCCGGGTCGCGGCTGACCAGGTGCGGGACGACGACGAGCCGTCCGCCGCGGAGCAGGGCGCCCCAGAGCTCCCAGACCGAGAAGTCGAAGGCGTAGGAGTGGAACAGCGTCCAGACGTCCTCGGGGCCGAAGCCGAACCAGTGGTCGGTGGCAGAGAACAGCCGGACCACGTTGTGGTGGGTGACCGGGACGCCCTTGGGGCGGCCGGTGGAGCCGGAGGTGTAGATGACGTAGGCGGTGTCCTCGGCGGTCAGCGGCCGGGTGCGCTCGTGCTGGGCCAGCGGGACGGCCGGGTGGGCGTCCGCCTCGCCGCCGTCGACCAGGAGCTGCGGCACCCGGTGCTCGGGCATCCGGGGCGCGGTGGCGGTGTCGGTGAGCAGCGCGGCGGGCGCGGCGTCGGCGAGCATGTAGGCGAGCCGGTCGGCCGGGTACTCGGGGTCGAGCGGCAGGTAGGCGGCGCCGGCCTTGGCGACCGCGAGCAGGCCGGTGACCAGGTCGAGGGAGCGCGGCAGGGCGAGGGCGACGATGGTGCCGGGGCCGATGCCGCGGGCGGCCAGCAGCCGGGCCAGCCGGTCGGCGCGGGCGCCGAGTTCGGCGTAGCTCAGGGTCTCGCCCTCGCAGCTGACGGCGGTGGCCCCCGGGTCGGCGAGGGCGGCGGCCTCGAACAGCTCGGGCAGGGTGGCGCCGGGCTCCGAGCGGACGGGGGTGCCGTTCCACTCGACCAGGGCGCGGTGGTGCTCCTCGGCGCCGATCAGCGGGAGCCGGCCGATCGTGGTGTCGGGCGCGGTGGCGGCGGCGGTGAGCAGCCGGGCCAGGCGCTCGGCGAGGGCGCGCACGGTGGCCTCGTCGAAGAGGTCGGTGCGGTACTCCAGGAAGCCGGCTATGCCGCCCTCGCGCAGTTCGCCCGCGTTGAGGGTGAGGTCGAACTTGGCGGTGCCGGAGGGGATCGCGGCGACGGTGGCGGTGAGGCCGCCGCCGAGCGCGAAGGCCCGGTCGGGGACGGACTGCCAGGCCAGCATGACCTGGAACAGCGGGTGCCGGGCCAGCGAGCGGCGCGGGTTGAGCTCCTCGACCAGCCGGTCGAAGGGCAGGTCGGCGTGGTCGTGGGCGCCGAGGACGGCGGTGCGGGTGCGGCCGAGCAGCTCGCGGAAGGTCGGGTCGCCGGAGGTGTCGGTGCGCAGGACGACGGAGTTGACGAAGTAGCCGACCAGGGCGGCGGTCTCGTCGGAGTCGCGGCCGGCGACGGGGGTGCCGACGGGGATGTCGGTGCCGCAGCCGTGCCGGGTGAGCAGGGCGGCCAGACCGGCCTGGACGGCGGTGAAGACGCTGGTGCCGGTGGTGCGGGCGAGCGCGGCCAGCGCGGTGTGGGCCTCGGCGTCGAGGCGGAACGGCACGGTGGCGCCGCGGTGGGAGGCGACGGCGGGCCGGGGGCGGTCGGTGGGCAGGTCGAGCTGGTCGGGCAGGCCGGCCAGGGTCTTGCGCCAGTGGTCGAGCTGGCGGACGGCGAGGGCGCTGGGTGCCTCGCCGGTGCCGAGCAGCTTCGCCTGCCAGTCCACGTGGTCGGCGAACTGCACGGTCAGCGGCGGCAGTTCGGGGGCGTGCCCGGCGAGGCGGGCGGTGTGGGCGGCGGCCAGGTCGCGGGCCAGCGGGGTGGTGGAGGCGCCGTCGCCGGCGATGTGGTGGAGCAGCAGCAGGAGGGTGTGGGTGCCGTCCTGGTGGGCGAACAGGCTGGCCCGCAGCGGCGGTTCGGCGCCGAGGTCGAAGGCGTACCGGACGGCGTCGGTGATCTCGCCGGTGCCGGTGTGGAGTTCGACCGGGGCGGGCGGCAGGATCCGCTGGTAGGGCTCGCCGTCGGCGGACTCGCCGTAGACGGTGCGCAGGGTCTCGTGCCGGGCGACGAGGTCGCCGACGGCGAGCGCGAGCGCGTCGCGGTCCAGCGGGCCGGTGAGGGTGAGGGCCAGCGGGATGTTGTAGGTGGGGCTGGGGCCCTCCAGCCGGTAGTGGAACCACAGGCCGCGCTGGGCCGGGGAGAGCGGCAGCCGCTCGGCGCGCTCGACCGGGACCAGGGCGGGGCGGGGTTCGGGGGCGGAGCGCTCGCGCAGCAGGGCGGCGAGGGCGGCCGGGGTGGGGTGGCGGAAGACGTCGGCGAAGCCGACGGCCACGCCGAGGGCCTCGCGCAGCCGGGCGGCGAGGCGGCCGGCCAGCAGCGAGTGGCCGCCGAGGTCGAAGAACCCGGCGTCGCGGGAGAGCGGTCCGGCCAGGTCGAGGAGGTCGGCGAACAGCCCGCAGATGATCTCCTCCTGCGGGGTGGCGGGCGCGGCGCCCGCCTCCGCGGCGTCGGACTCGGGCTCGGGCAGGGCGCGGTGGTCGAGCTTGTCGTTGCCGGTGCGGGGCAGGTCGTCGAGGACGAGCACGGCGGCGGGCACCATGTGCTCGGGCAGCCGGGCGGCGAGGCCGGAGCGCAGCGCGGCCGGGTCGAGCAGGGCTCCGGCGGCGGGCACGGCGTAGCCGAGCAGCCGCTTGCCGTTGGGGCCGGGGCGGGCGATCACCACGGCCCGGTCGACGCCGGGGAGTTCGCCGAGCACGGCGGCGATCTCGCCGGGCTCGATCCGGAAGCCGCGGATCTTCACCTGGTCGTCGGCGCGGCCGAGGAACTCCAGCGTCCCGTCGGAGCGGCGTCGGGCGAGGTCGCCGGTGCGGTACATCCGGCTGCCGGGCGGGCCGAAGGGGTCGGCGAGGAAGCGCTCGGCGGTGAGGTCGGGGCGGCCGAGGTAACCGAGGGCCACGCAGGCGCCGGCCACGTAGAGCTCGCCGGCGGCGCCGTCGGGGGCGGGGCGCAGCGAGCCGTCGAGCACGTAGGCGCGCGAGCCGCGGACGACCCGGCCGACCGGGGCGCCGTCCGGACCGGGGGTCCAGGTGTAGGCGTCGACGGTGGTCTCGGTGGGGCCGTAGAGGTTGACGGGGCGCAGGCCGTCGACGGCGGTGAGGCGGCGCCAGAGCGGCTCGGGGGTGGCCTCGCCGCCGACCGCGACCACGGCGGGGCGGTGGGCGTCCTCGGCGAGCAGGCCCTCGGCGATCAGTACGTCCAGGTAGGACGGGGTGACGTCGAGGTAGTCGATCCGCTCGGCGCGGACGTGGCCGACGAGGGCGGCCGGGTCGCGGTAGGTCTCGTCGTCGAGCAGGTGGAGCTCGTGGCCGTGGAGCATCCACAGCACCGGGTCCCAGGAGGCGTCGAAGGCGAAGGAGGCGCTGTGGGCGATCCGCAGCCGCTGGCGGCCGGTGCGGGCGAGGGCGGGGGTGATGTGGTCCTCGTCGTGGCCGGCGGCGAGGTTGGCGAGCGAGGCGTGGGTGACCACGACGCCCTTGGGGCGGCCGGTGGAGCCGGAGGTGTGCAGCAGGTAGGCGGTGTGCGCCGGGTCGGGGGCGGGCAGCGGTCCGGCGGGCAGGGCGGCGAGTGCGGCGCGGACGGCGGGGTCGTCGAGGGCGACGGCGGGGCGGTCGGCGGCGCCGGGCAGCGCGGCGAGGGCCTCGGCGGTGCCGACGGCGCACACCGGGCGGGTGTCGTCGAGGATGTCGGCGGTCCGCTGCCGGGGGTGGGTGAGGTCCAGGGAGAGGCAGGCGCCGCCTGCCTTGAGCACGGCGAACATCGCGACCAGGGTGTCGGCGCCGCGCGGCATGGCGAGGGCGACGGGGGTGTCGGCGCGGACGCCGAGGTCGGTGAGGCGGTGCGCGAGGCGGCTGCTGGCGGCGTCCAGCTCGGCGAAGGTGAGGGCGGTGGCGCCGCTGCGCAGGGCGACCGCGTCCGGGGTGCGGGCGGCCTGGCCGGCGAGCAGTTCGGGCACGGTGCGGGTGGCGGGCGGCTCGGTGCGGCCGGCGGTGGCGCGGCGCAGCGCGTCCTGGTCGAGCAGGTCGATCCGGGCGATCGGGGTGTGCGGGGCGTCGAGCAGCAGGCCGGCGAGGCCGTCGAGGTAGCGCAGCAGGCCGTCGCGGTGGGCGGCGAGGGCGTCGGCGCCGTACTGGTCGGGGTGGGCCTCCAGGCCGATCCGCAGGGCGCCGTCGGGGCCGGGCGAGACGGCGAGGGCGAGGTCGTCGACGGGGCCGGCGGCGAGGTTGCGGACGGTGCCGGGCAGGCCGGCGAGGTCGAGGTCGCGCTCGAAGGCCTTGATGTTGACCATCGGTCCGAACAGGGCGCGGCGGGTGCCGGTGAGTCCGAGGTCGCGGCGCAGGTCCTCCAGCGGGTAGCGCTGGTGGCGGCGGACGTCGCGGACCTCCAGGACGACCCGGCGCAGCAGTTCGGCGGCGGTGTCGCGGGGGTGGACGGCGAGGCGCAGCGGCAGCACGTTGGCGGTGGCGACGGGGGTGCGCAGGGCGGCGGGGCCGCGGCGGTTGGCGAGCGGCAGGCCGAGCACGACGTCCTCGGTGCCGGCCAGGCGGTGCAGGTAGCCGGCGGTGGCGGCGATGACGAGCTCGGCCCAGGTGGCACGGGCGGCCTTGGCGGCAGCCTCCAGCCGGGGCAGGGTGCCGGCGGGGAGGGAGGAGGCCAGCCGGGGCAGTCCGGCGGGGCCGGCGGGGGTGCCGCCGGGGAGGGTGGCGGGGGCGTCGGCGCCGGCCAGGCGGTCGCACCAGAAGGCGCGGTCGGCGGCGTGCTCCGGGCCGGCGCGGTAGGCGGCCTCCTCGGCGGCGACCTCGGCGGGGGTGGCGAAGGTGCGGTCGGTGGGGCGGGTGCCGGCGGTGAGCGCGGTGTAGAGCTCGGCGACCCGGCCGGTGAGCAGGGTGAGCGCGTAGGCGTCGACGGCGAGGTGGTGGACGCGCTGGTACCACCAGTGGCGGTCCTCGGCGAGGCGGATCAGGGCCTGGGTGAAGAGCGGGCCCTCGGCGAGGTCGACGGGGCGGGCCAGGTCGGCGCGCATCCAGGCTTCGGCGGCGGCCTCCGGGTCGGCCTCGGCGCGCAGGTCGAGGTGGTGCAGGGTCCAGGGGCGGCCGGGGGCGAGGCGCTGACGGGGCGCCGGGTCGGCGTCCTCCGTGTCCGGGTCCTCCGCGACGACGACGGCGGAGAGCGCGTCGGCCTCGTCGACGGTGCGGCGCAGGGCGCTCTCGAACAGCCCGGCGTCGAGCGGGCCGGTGATCTCGACGGCGTCGCCGGTGTTGTAGACCGGGCTGTCGGGGTCGAGCGCCTGGGCGTACCAGATCGCCGCCTGGGTGGCGAGCAGCGGTACGTCGGTTGCGGCGGGGACGGCGACGGGGTCGGACGCGGCCTGGTGGCGACGCATGGTTCTGAAAGCTCCTCGGGTCCGGCGAACGGCACGCCAATTGCCTGGTTAGGTTAGCCTAAGCTATCTGCATATTGTCTGGTCAACAGCCTGCCGCTGGGCAGGCCCTGACAGCCCCGGAGGCGCCGATGTCCCCCTTGAACGCGAGCGTGCCCGCGCCCGGTCCGGCGGTCGCCGCCGGACCGGCCGACCCCACGTCGAAGGAGGCCGTGCGCGAGCGCGTCCTCGCCCACCGGGAGGAGCTGCTGGCGCTCAGCCGCCGCATCCACGCCCACCCGGAGGTCGCGTTCGAGGAGCACCGGGCCGCCGAGTGGTGCGCCGAACTGCTGCGCGGGCACGGCTACTCCGTCGAAACCGGCACCGCCGGCCTGCCCACCGCGTTCAGCGCGAGCACCGGCAGCGGACCGGTCACCGTCGCGATCGTCTGCGAGTACGACGCCCTGCCCGGCCTCGGCCACGCCTGCGGCCACAACCTGATCGCCGCCGCCGGCCTCGGCGCCGCGCTCGGCCTCGCCCCCCACGCCGACCGGCTCGGACTCACCGTCCGGGTGATCGGCGCACCGGCCGAGGAGCGCGGCGCCGGAAAGGCGCTGCTGCTGGACGGGGGCGCCTTCGACGGCGTGGACGCCGCGATGATGGTCCACCCCTGTCCGGTGGAGGTCGCCGACTTCCACTCCTTCGCGCTCGGCACCCTGTCCGTCCGCTACACCGGCCGCGCCGCCCACCCCAGCCTCAACCCGCACGAGGGTCGAAACGCCGCCGACGCCCTCACCGTCGCCCAGGTCGCGCTCGGCCTGCTGCGGCAGCAACTGCCGCCGCAGTGGCGGGTGCACGGCATCACCACGGCCGCCGGCACGGCGCCCAACCTCATCCCCGACAGCGCCACCGCCGAGTACGAGATCCGGACCTCCGCCGCCGAGGACCTCGCGGCACTGCGCGAGCGGGTCGAGGACTGCTTCCGGGCCGGCGCGCTGGCCACCGGGTGCGAGGTCGAGCTGACCCGGCCGGAGCCGGACTACCTGGACTTCCGCAGCGACACCGGACTGCTCGCGCTGTGGCGGGCCAACGCGGCGGCGGCGGGCCGCCCGGAGCCGGTCGAGAGCGGGCCGTTCGCCTGCACCGACATGGGCAACGTCTCGCACGCCGTCCCCTCCATCCACCCGGTCCTGGACATCACCGGCGGCTCCTGCGGCCCGCACGAGGCCGCGTTCGTCGAGGCCGCCGTCTCGCCGGAGGCGGACCGGGCGATCCTGGAGGGCGCGGTCGCGCTGGCCTGGACCGCGGCCGACTTCGCGGCGGCGCCGCGCGGGTGACGCGGGCGACGCACGGATGACGGCGGCGGACAGCGGCCGACGGGCTCGGAAGTCCGTCGGCCGCCGTCCGTCGGGTCCGTCAGCCGCGCTCCGGGACCAGGTGCACCGGCCCCGGCTCGGGCACCAGCTCGCCGAGCACCGAGGGCGCCGCGCGCAGCGCGGTCACCCCGGCCGCCCGGACCAGGTCCCCGACCTCGCCCGGCAGGTCCGGATCGGCCAGCACCAGCGCCGCCCCGGTCCGCAGCGGCCACAGGAACTCCCACAGCGGCAGGCCCAGTTGCAGCACCCGGTCGCCCGGGCCGAGCCCGTACACGGACTGCAGCTCACGCACCCGGCGGTCCACCTCGGCGTGGGTGGTCCACACCCCGGCCGGACGCCCGCCCGGCCCGTAGGCCCGGCACAGCGGGTGCTGCGGGGTCAGCGCCCGGGGCGGGTCGGTGGCCGCCCGCCCGGCCAGCTCGGCGGGGCTCGGCCGCTCCGCGTCCGGCACCCCCTCCCCCAGCACGCACACCGGCGCCGCGTCGGCCAGCAGCCAGGACAGCCGCCCGGGGGCGTCGTCCGGGTCCAGCGCCAGGTACGCCGCACCCGACTTGGCCACCGCCAGCAGCGCCGGCACCAGGTCGGCCGGGCGGGTCAGCGCGAGGCCGACGACCGTGCCGGGGCGGGCACCCCGCTCCGCCAGGCAGCGGGCCATCCGGTTGGCCGAGGCGTTCAGCTCGCCGTAGCTCACCGGCGCCGCGCCGCTCGGCAGCAGGGCCGGGGCGTCCGGCGTCCGCGCCGCCTGGGCCTCGATCGGCCCGACCACCGTGGTGGCCGGCCACCGCTCCGTCCGCGACGGCTTCGCCACCGCCGTGCCGGACTCCATCAGGACGCGCCCAGCAGCTCGGCCCAGGCCTCGACGGCCGGACGCTCGGCCAGCTGGAGGAACGCCACCTCGGCGCCCTCGGCCCGCCAGCGCTCGGCCAGCGCCATCAGGCGCACCGAGTCCAGGCCCCAGTCGGCCAGGTTCTCGTCCAGCGGGATGTCGGCCGGGTCCTCGCCGAGCAGGTCGGCGACCTCGGCCCGGATTCGCTCCACGGTGAAGGCCATGGCTGTCACTTCCCTTCCACGACGGCGTCGGTACCGGTGACGACGCCGCAGCGGCCGGCCACCCAGGTGAGCGCGGAACGGTGCTCGTCCGCGCCGAAGTCGGCGACCGCGTCGGCCACCACGAAGGCCCGGATGTCCCGCATCCAGGCGTCGCAGGCGGTCGCCTGCACCCCGATGTGCGCGTACACGCCGGTGATCACCAGCTCGTCGCGGCCCTGCTCGCGCAGCAGCTCGTCCAGGTCGGTCCGGACGAAGGCGCTGTACTTCCACTTGGTGAGCAGCCGGTCGCCCTCGGCCGGGGCGACCGCGTCGACGATCGCCGCCGCCTGCGGGTCGTCCGGGATCCCCGGGCCCCAGAAGTCCTGCTGCAGGCCGCGCTGTTCGGCGCTCTGGCCGCCCGGCTGGGCCGAGTAGACGACGGGCACGCCGTGTTCGGCGGCCCAGGCGCGCAGCCGGTTGATGTTGGCGAACAGCTCGGTGACCGGCTCGGCCGAGGTGTCGAAGGCGCGCATGAAGTGGTTCTGCAGGTCGTGCACCAGCAGCACGGCGCGGGACGGGTCGACCGTCCAGTCGACCCGGTTGGCCGGCAGCTCGGCGGCGGCGGGCATCGGATAGGAGGGGATGCGGGGCAGGCCCACGGCGGTGCGTCCTTAACGTTCGGGAGACTGTGAAGTCGGGAGGCTGAGACTCAGGAGTCCGGAGGCTCAGGAGGAGGTGAGGGAGGCGGCGATGGCGGCGCGCAGGTCCTTCTTGCTGACCTTGCCGATGCCGGTGGCGGGGAAGGCGTCGACGAACTCGACCCGGTCCGGCACCTTGAAGTCGGCCAGTCCGCGCTGCCGCACGAAGCGCTTCAGCTCCACGGACTTCGGCGGCCGCGCGCGGTGCTCCTCGCGCAGGACGACGTAGGCGCAGGTGCGCTCGCCGAGGTACGGGTCGGGCATCGAGACCACCGCCGCGTCGTGCACGGCCGGGTGGGCCAGCAGGTGGTTCTCGATCTCCTCGGCGGCGACCTTCTCGCCGCCCCGGTTGATCTGGTCCTTGGCCCGTCCTTCGACCACCAGGTGGCCGGTGGCGGTGCGGCGGACGAGGTCACCGGTGCGGTAGAAGCCGTCCGGGGTGAAGGAGGCGGCGTTGTGCTCGGGCGCGTTCCAGTAGCCGCGGATGGTGTACGGGCCGCGGGTGAGCAGGTGACCGGTGGTGCCGTCGGGCAGGTCGCGGTCCTCGTCGTCGACCACCCGCACCTCGTCGTCCGGGGAGATCGGCCGGCCCTGGGTGGTGACGATCACCTCCTCCGGGTCGTCCAGCCGGGTGTAGTTGACCAGGCCCTCGGCCATCCCGAACACCTGCTGGAGGGTGCAGCCCAGCACCGGGCGCACCCGCCGGGCCGCCTCCTCGCTGAACTTGGCGCCGCCGACGAGCAGCACCTCCAGGGTCTCCAGACCGGCACTGCCGCCGGCCTCGCGGATCCGCTCGGCGGAGTCCAGCCAGAGCAGGGCCAGCGGCGGCACCAGGCCGGTGATGGTCACGCCCTCGCGCTCGATCAGCGGGAACGCCGTCTCCGGGCTCGGCTGCGGGCAGAGCACCACCCGGCCGCCCGCGTACAGCGTGCCGAGCGAACCCGGCGAGCTGAGCGGGAAGTTGTGCGCGGCGGGCAGCACCACGAGGTAGACGCTGTTCTCGTCCTGGCCGCAGAGCTCGACCGAGCCGCGCAGCGAGTAGATGTAGTCGTCGTGGGTGCGCGGGATGAGCTTGGGCACCCCGGTGCTGCCCCCGGACAGCTGGAGGAAGGCGACGTCGCCGGGCTGCGGCTCGTCACCGGGGGCCTCCGTCGGGTCGAGCGGGACCTCGGCCAGCGGAGTGTGCTCCCCGGCGTCCCCGCCCACCACCAGGACGTGTCGCAGCGAGGGTGTCTCCGCCTTGACCCTGCTCGCCAGTTCGCGGTGGTCGAAGCCGCCCTCGACGGCCGGGACGACATAGCCGACCGCGCCGGTGAAGGAGCAGAAGTAGGAGATCTCGGTGTAGCGGTGCGCGGGCAGCGCGAAGACCGGCAGCGCGCCGACCCGGAACAGCCCGAAGACCAGCTCGAAGAACTCGGCGGTGTTGGGGAGCTGGACCACCACCCGGTCGCCCCGGCGGATGCCCCGGGCGCGCAGTCCGGCGGCCATCCGGTCGGCCCGCAGGTCGAGTTCGGCGTACGTCCAGCGGCGGGTGGGATCCTCCCCGGTGCCGCCGGCCGGGTCGACGATCGCGATCCGGTCGGGGTGGGCGGCCGCGCGCTCGCGCAGCATCGAGCCGAAGGTCTCGCCGCGCCAGTGGCCGTCGGCCCGGTAGCGCGCGGCGAACTCGTCCGGGTACGGGGCGAATCCGGCCAGCACCTCGGCCATCGGGTGGTGCGGATCGGTCACGGCGGAGGCTCCCGGGGCGGTCGGGTCGGTCACGGCGGAAGCTCCCGGAGTGGTCGGGTCGGTCACTGCGGCACCCCGGCGGCGTCCAGGAAGGTACGGAACTTGGCGCTGGTCTCGGCGAGTTCGGACTCCGGCCGGGACTCGGCGACGACACCGGCGCCGGCGAACACCCGCAGCGTCCGCTCGTCGGCCTCGGCGCAGCGCAGGGTCACCACCCACTCGCCGTCGCCGTCCGCGTCGCCCCAGCCGACCATGCCCGTGTACAGGCCCCGGTCGAAGGGCTCGATGCCGCGGATCGCCTCGCGGGCGAGCGGGGTCGGGCTGCCGCAGACCGCCGGGGTCGGGTGCATCGCGACGGCCAGCTCCAGGGCGGAGACGTCCGGGTCGATCAGCTCGCCGGTGATGGTGGTGGCCAGGTGCCACATCGCGGCGGTGCGCACCAGGGTGGGGCGGGCCGGCACGACCAGGTCGCGGCAGTACGGCGCGAGCGCGGCGTGGATGGCGTCCACGACGAAGGCGTGCTCCTGGAGGTCCTTGGGCGACTCCAGCAGCGCGGCGGCGCGGCGGACGTCCTCGCCGAGGTCGGCGCTGCGCGGCACCGAGCCGGCCAGCGGGTTGGCGACGACGGCGGTGCCGCTGCGCGAGAGCAGCAGTTCGGGGCTGGCGCCGATGAGGGTGCGGCCGCCGCCGGCCGGGACGGCGAAGGTGTAGCCGCCGGGGTCGCGGCGGCCGAGGCGCTGGAGGATCGCGGGCAGGTCGAGCGGGCGGTCGGCGTGCAGCTCCAGGGTCCGGGAGAGCACGACCTTGCTCAGCTCGCCGTCGGCCCGGAGCAGCTCCACGGCCTCGGCGACGCCGGCCCCGTACGCCTCGGGCGCGGGCACCGGGCGGACGTCCCAGTCGATCCGGTCGGCGGCCGGGGCGGGCAGCGCGATCAGCGGGTCGTCGCGCAGCGCGCCGCAGGTGCGGAGCGTCGCCGGGACGGCGAGCTCGGCCCGGCTGTCGTGGTCGAACGCCACCGCGCCCACCACCAGCGGGTTCTCGACCCCGTCCCGGCGGGCCCGGGCGAGGGTCTCGGCGACCCGGTCGACCAGCGGGCGCCCGTCCTGGGGCACCCGGGCGTGCACGCCCTCGGCGAGCAGCGTGCGGGTCGGGGAGGCGAAGAACGCCTCGTCGGCCGCGGCCCGGTACTGGCCCAGCAGCCCGCTGGCCGCGCCGATGACGGTGTGGTCCGTCCCGGCGGGGGCGTGATGCACGGTGGTCACCTGGAATCTCCCAGTCTGCGAGTGGTCGCCGGACGCTGCTCGTCGCGGCGGTCGGCGGTGGTCTGGTCGGGGGCGCGCCCCGGTGGGGGCGCGGTCCCGGTGGGGCGCCGGGCCCCGGGTGCTGCTCGCCCCGGGGGTCCGGCCCCGCCGTGGGTGTCGGGGGCCGCGACGGACCGGGGCGGGGCCGTCGTGGAGTCGTGCCGGAGTGGTGCTGGAGGCGGTGCCGGATCCGGGTCGGAGGGCCGTGCCGGGGTGTCAGGCCCGCAGCGTGGCGCCGCCGTCCACGTAGAGGTCGTGCATGGTGATGTGGCGGGCCCGGTCGGAGACCAGGAACGTCACCGCCTCGGCGATGTCGGCGGGTCGGGCGATCCGGCCGAGCGGGATGCCGACCCGGTAGCTGGTCGGGTCGCCGTCGACGACGCGCCGTTCGGCGGCCGCCGCGTCGTCCCCCCAGAGGCCGCGCTGCATCTCGGTGTCGGTGGAGCCGGGCGAGACGATGTTGCAGCGCACCCCGGAGCGGCCGAGTTCCAGGCCGAGACACCGGGTGTACATGGTGGCCGCCGCCTTGGAGGCCGCGTAGGCGGCCATCCCGGTGCGCGGGACGCCGGCCGCGTTGGAGCCGACGGTGACGATGGCGCCGCCGCCGCGCTCGGCCATCCGTCGGCCGATCGCCCGGGTGGTGTGGAAGACTCCGGTGGTGTTGACCGCGAAGCTGTCCGCCCAGTCCTGGTCGGTGAGCTCCACCGCGGGGGCGACACGCAGGATTCCCGCGACGTTCACCAGGATGCCGATCGGGCCGAGTTGGCTCTCCATCAGCTCGACGGTGGATTCGACCGCCGCCGCGTCGGAGACGTCCAGCAGGTAGGGGTGGACGGGTCCGCCGGAGGCCGCGCCGCCCGGGGCGTTCTCGACCGGACGGGCCGACAGCTCGTCGGCGAGCTCGGCGAGCGGACCGGGGTTGCGGTCGGCCGCCGCGACGACGGCACCGGCGGCGACCAGCGCGCGCGTCACCGCCGCGCCTATCCCCTGTCCGGCGCCGGTGACCATCGCGACGGCGCCCGCGAGTTCGGACTGCTGCACTGAAAATCCCCTCCGACCAGCAACATTAGGCAAGCCTAACCTAACACAATTGTTCGGACTCTCCGAGGGGTCCTGCCGGTACGGACCGATGCTGCGGGGTCGTCAATTGCGGTCACCCGGAGGTCGGGGAGGCCGCCGTCGGCCAGGGGCGGGTCCAGGGGCCGGCGCGAGGGTGAATGTAGACGCAACGTTGCGTCCAGTGTTAGCGTCGGAGCGTTGGATCGAGACGCAACGTTGCGTCCATGTTCAGTTCCGACGGCGCGGGCCGTGACCGAAGGCCCCGACGCGCCCTCCTCCCACACCGTCACCCCCGAGGAGCCCCATGCCCTCCGCCCCGCCCTGGCGCCCCGGCGGCCCGCTCGCCCCGGCCGCCGTCGCCCTCGCCTTCTGGGTCACCATGGCCGGAACCACCGTCCCGACCCCGCTCTACCCGCTCTACCAGCGCGCCTTCGGCTTCACGACCTTCACCGTCACGGTGGTCTTCGCCGTCTACGCGCTCGGCGTCGTCGTCGGCCTGCTGACCCTCGGCCGCCTCTCCGACCGGATCGGCCGACGCCCCGTCGTCCTGGCCGCCCTGCTGCTGGCCGCGGCCGCCGCCACCCTGTTCGAACTCGCCGACTCGCTGCCCTGGCTGCTCGCCGCCCGGGTGCTCTCCGGCTTCGGCGCCGCCCTCGTCACCGGCGCCGCCACGGCCGCCCTGCTCGACCTCGCCCCGCCGGAGCGCCGACTGCGCGCCCAGACCGTCGCCCTCGCCGCCAACATGGGCGGACTGGCCGGCGGCACCCTGCTCGCCGGGGCCCTCGCCGAATGGGCCGACGCACCGCTGCGGCTGCCCTGGACGGTGACGCTCGTGCTCACCGGCACCGCCCTGCTCGGACTGCTCGCCGTCCCCGAGACGGTGCCCGCCGAGGTCCGCCGCGCGGGCCGGTCCGGTCCGCGGACCGGGAGCACCCTCCGCTTCCGGGCGCCGCACGTCCCGCCCGCCGTCCGCCCCGCGTTCCTGCGCGCCGCGCTGGCCGGCGGGGCCGGATTCGCCGTCACCGGCGTGCTGACCGCCGTCAGCGGGCTCTTCCTGGCCACCGTGCTCGGCCTGCACAACCACGCGCTCACCGGACTCGTGGTCGCCCTCGCCTTCCTCTCCACCGCCGTCGGGCAGCTGCTCGTCCGCGTCCTGCCACCGGCCCGCGCCCTGCCGCTGGCCTGCGCCGGGCTGGTGCTGGCCGCCGCGCTGGTGGCCGGTGCCCTGCTGAGCGGGACACTGCCGCCGCTGCTGCTGGGCGCCTGCGTCAACGGCCTCGCCACCGGCACCGCGATCGGCACCGGTCTCGGCACCGTCAACGCCGGTGTGGAGCCGCACCGGCGCGGCGAGGCGGTGTCGGCGTTCTTCGCCGTGCTGTTCACGATGCTCTCGGTGCCGGTGATCGGGGTCGGGGTGCTGGTCCGGGCGACCGGGCTGCGCACCGCCGGGGTCACCTTCAGCGCGGTGGTCGCCGTGCTGGCCCTCGCCGTCGCCGCCGGACTGGTCCGCCGGCCGCGGCGCGGGGCGGCGCCGGAGCCGGCCGGGCCGGTGGCGGCGGCACCTGCGGCGGCACCGGTGCCCACGACTGCGGAACCCGCGGCGGCACCGGCCGCCCCGGCCGGGAAGGCGTGAGAAGATGGCCGCGACCGTCGTCAACGGCCAGCAGCCGCCCCCGGACAAGGACCACACCGCCATCGCCGCCCAGCCCCGCCCCGCCACCGGAAGCCGGTCCGGCGCGAGCCGCGCCACCGGTGACCGTGCCACCGGTGACCGTGCCGTCGGCGGTCGTGCCACCGGGGCCGCGCGCGCGGCCCGGGCGAGCGGGAGCGCGACGAAGAGCGACGCGGTCAAGGGCGAGGTGGCGACCACCGGCGGCAGCGGTCGGCGCAGCGAGGCCGCGCGACTGGCGGTCCTGAACGCCACCGACGACCTCCTGGTCGAGGTGGGCTTCGAAGGTCTGACCATCGAGGGCATCGCGGCCGCCGCCGGGGTCGCCAAGCAGACCATCTACCGCTGGTGGAAGTCGAAGGTGGACATCCTCTTCGACAACCTCGTCCTGGACGCCGCCACCGGTCTCGCCTGGCCCGCCGAGACCCCCGCCGACCCGGCCGACCTGCGCGCCTACCTCCACCGGTTCGCGGCCTTCCTCGGCGCGGCACCGGCCGGCAAGGTGCTGCAGGCACTCCTGGGCCATGCCCAACTGGACGCCCGTACCGCCGAGTTGCTGCACGACGGCTTCCTGGACGCCCTGCGTGCCCGGGACGTCGCGCACACCCGCGCCTGCCTCGGGGGCGCCACCGGCGAGTACGGCGCCGACGAGGCCGCCGTGCTGCTGGACGCGCTGCTCGCCCCGCTCTACCACCGCGCCCTGGTGCTGCGCCGACCGCTGGACCCGGCGTTCGTCGACGCGCTGCTCGACCAGCACCTGCCGGGCTGAAGTCCCGCCCCTTTCCCGTTCCTTCCCGTCGCGCCGCACCGCGCCACCCGTGCCGTTCCCCGGGCCCGCGCCGGCGCCACCCCGTTCCCTGGAGTCCCCGTGTTCCGTCGCCCCCGGCCGACCCACGACGTGCAGGTCGTCGCCGTCACCCCGCTCACTCCCGCCCTGCTCCGGCTCACCCTCGCCGGACCGACCCTGGACACCCTCATCGTCGAACACCCCACCCAGTGGGTGAAGTTGGCGACCCCCGACGGGCACTCCCGGGCCTACACGATCCGCCACCACCGCCCCGCCGAGCGCGAGACCGACATCGACGTCGTGCTGCACGGCAACGGCCCGCTGTCCCGCTGGGCCGCGACCGCCCGCCCCGGCGACCGGGCCCGGATCGCCGGACCGCGCGGCCGTCGGCCGTCCTTCGACGGCGCCGGGCACGTCCTGCTCGCCGCCGACGAGAGTGCCCTCCCCGCCGCGCTCACCATCCTGGAGGAACTCCCGCCGACCGTGCCGGTGACCCTCTTCGCCGAGGTCGGCGATGCCACCGGGGCCACCTTGCCGCTGCCCGCCCGGGCCGGTCTGACCACCCACTGGCTGGTCCGCCCCCAGGACCACGCCAAGGGCCGGACACTCACGGACACCCTGCTGGCGACCGACGTCCCGCCCGGCACCGCGGCCTGGCTGGCCGGTGAGTCGCAGGCCGTCGCGGCCGTCCGCCGCCACCTGCTCATCGACTGGGCGCTGCCCCGCGAACGCGTCCACGGCAAGGGCTACTGGAAGCTCGGCGAGGCGAACCACAAGGACTGACGAGCCGTCAATTCACGTCCTGATCAGGCTACTTGCCGCAAGGGACCGGCCCTCCGACCGACAGGCGGTGCGGGCCGAGGAAGTAGGACAGGGCCGCCAGCGAGGCACCGTCCGCCACCTCGCCCGCCGTCAGCAGTCCGACCACCTCGCGCTCGGTCAGCCACTCCACCCGGCTCGCCTCGGACCGGTCCACCGGCCCGCCGGTCGGCGTCGCCCCGGTGGCGTGGAAGGCGTGGAAGTGCATCGTCGAGATCCCGGACATCGCGTCGAACTCCGTCAACGGCTCGATCGCCCCCGGCCGCCAGCCGGTCTCCTCCTCGACCTCGCGCGCGGCGGCCACGCCCGGCGCCTCGCCGGGTTCGACCCAGCCGGCGGGCAGTTCCCAGGCCCAGCGACCGGTGATGAAGCGGTGGCGGTGGAGCAGGAGGTAACGGCCCTCGGCGTCGGTCACCACGGCGACGGCGCACTCCTTGGGCATCCGCAGCACATGGTGGTCGACCCGGCCGACGCCGGGGATGTCGACGTCGTCCAGCCAGAGTTCCACCCACGGCGAGCCGTACACCTGGCGCCGCCCGTGCACCGTCCACTCGGTCACTGCCGCTCCCTCACTGCCGCGCTCCCGCCGCTGCTCCGCCGACGCTCAGCGCGAGGAGGTCGGGGCGGGCGCGGCACTCCGCGCGGCCGGGGCGGCGGGCGCGGTCGTCCGCGCGGACCCGGACCCGGACGGGGACGCCGCCCCGGCCCCGGACGCCGACGGGGCCGCCGACCCGGCGGCGGCCCCCGGGGCGGGGGCGAGGCCGGTGCAGCCCCGGAGCCCGTCCCGCCGCTTGAGCGCGGCGGTGGCGGCGGCGCCGGTCTGCGGCACCGGCACGCCCTTGTCGTCGATGGTCGCCGGCGCGAACGCCTCGCCGAGCACCTTGCCGTTCGGGCCCAGGGTCAGGGTGGTGACGCCGGTCTCGTTGGAGTTGGCGTAGTTGGAGGTGCCGTACCAGAGGAAGTTGCCGAAGCCGTACCCGATGTAGGTGGAGCCGAGCATGCCCGAGCCGACCATGGTGTGGGCGTGCGTGCCGACCACGGCGGTGGCGCCCGCGGTGGCGAGCTTCTTGGCGATGGCGGTCTGGGCGGCGGTCGGACAGGCCTTGCCCTCGTCCCCCCAGTGCAGGTAGACCAGCACCACGGGCGCCTGCTTCTTCGCCCCCTCGACCGCCTTGACGATCGCGGCCTGGTCCAGCGCCGAGGCGATGCCGGGCTTGTTCGCCCCGGCCCGCCACTTCTGGTTGGTGAGGTCCTCGACCTGGCTGGCGGCGACCACCGCGACCTTCACCCCGCGCACGGTGGTGACGTACGGGGCGTACGCCTCCTGGGAGTTGCGGCCGAGGCCGACGATCGGGAGCGGCGAGGAGGCCTTGGCCGCGAGGGTGTCGGCGAGACCGTCGGCGCCGAAGTCGACGGCGTGGTTGTTGGCGAGCGAGACGACGTCGACGCCGGAGTCCTTGAGCGCCGTGAGCGCCTTCGGCGAGGTGCGGAAGGTGTAGGTCTTCGCCTCGGGCGCGCCGCGGTCGGTGATCGCGGTCTCCAGGTTGAGGACGGAGAGGTCGGCGGCGGCGAGGCTCTTGGAGATCGGTCCGAGCGCCGTCTCGGGCGGCTGCACGGAGAGCCTCTCCTCGGTGCGGCCCTCGAAGTGGACGTCCCCGGCGAACGCCACCGTGATGCTGCCGTCCGGACGGGGCGCGCCGCCGTCGGCGGAGGCCTGGTCCCCGGGGGCACCGGAGTCGGCGGCGTCCGGCGAGGCCTTCGCGGCAGCGGCGGCGTCGGCGGCGGCCTTGGCGGAGCGGGAGGCCTTGACGGCGGCCGGGTCGGGGTCGTCCGGTCCGCAGGCGGCCACGGGTATCAGCCCCAGCAGCAGTGCGACGGAGGCCGCGGCACGGCGCATGTCTGTTCCCCCAAGGGTCGATCCGGAAGCGGTCAGCCTACGCCACTCCCCCGCGCCGCCTCCGCGCCGCCGCCACAATCCGCGCCGGGCCGCCGGGTGGCCCGCGGAGTGGCAGCGTAGAGGTACGGAGGCACGGCGGAGGCCGGGCGGAGACCGTCGGGACGGAGGTGCGACGGGGGCTCGGCGGGGGCGGCAGACGAGGCTCGGGGACCGGACGGCAGGTGGTGGGTCATGACTGACAACGGGGCCGGCAATGGGACCGGCCATGGAACCGGCCATGGGGCCGACAGCGGACGCGCGGCCGCCGGGCGCCGGGTCGTGGTCGGGATCGACGGTTCGGCGCCGTCCAGGGCGGCGCTGCGCTGGGCGGTCGGGCAGGCGGCGCTGACCGGGGCGACGGTGCACGCGGTGGCGGCGTGGGAACCCCCCTCGCTGCACGGGTGGCTGGTACCGCTGCCGGACGACGACTTCGAGCGGACGGCCATGCGCACCCTGACCGCCGAGGTGGACGAGGTGGTCGGCCGGGACCGGCCGGTCCCGGTGGAGGAGGTCCTGCTGCTCGGGCATCCGGCCGAGGTGCTGCTGGAGCTGGCGGAGGGCGCCGACCTGCTGGTGCTGGGCAGTCGCGGTCGCGGGACCCTCGCCCGGACGCTGCTGGGATCGGTGAGCACCCGGTGCGCGGCGCACGCCTCGTGCCCGGTGGTGATCGTCCGCGCCGACGCGGCCGCCGCCGCGCCGTCCCGGCCGCCCGCGGCCACCGCCGGGGCGGAGGAGCCCGCCGTCCGCACCACCAAGGACTGGCAGCTGAGCCTGCACCTGGTCGAGGAGCGCGACACCACCCAGGTGCACGCCGTCCTGGACGCCGGGGGCGCGGTGCTGCACAGCGACGCGTACGCCCGCCGCAATCCGCTCGACGATCCGGCGCCCGCGGTGGGCGACGAGTTCGCGGTCGGCCGAGCGCTGATCGACCTCGGCCACCAGTTGCTCCGGGCGGGCACCCGGCACGCCACCGGGCCGACCGAGGAGTGACATGCTGGCTGCCGGGGGACGACGGTCCACGAACGCCCCTGCCGGCCGACGGCCGGAGCTCGACGACCGACGACCGACGACCGACGACTGACGACTGACGGACCTCGGATGACGGACAACAGATGACAGATTCTGTCGGCCCACCGCCGGGCGAGGACGACCGGGCCCCCGACCCCGCCTCCGGCCTCGCCTCCGACTTCACCCCCGCCGAGCGCGCCCGGGGCCGGGCGCTGCGCCGGGCCCAGCTGCCCTGGGCGCTCGGCGCGCGCGCCACCGGCCTGGCGCTGACCCTCGCGCTCGGCCTGACCCCCGCCGGCGCCGGGCTGGTGTCGGCGGCCGGCGGCTGGTTCGGGGGCTCCCGGACGGCGGAGGTGCTCGCCGGCACGGCCGCCCTGGTGCTGCTCGGCCGGGCGGCGCAGCTGCCGTTCGGGGCGGGCGCGCGCTCGGTCCGGGCCCGGTTCGGCCTGGTCACCCAGGGCTGGGCCGGCTGGGCGGTGGACGCGCTGCGCGGACTCGCCCTCACCCTGGCGCTCGCCCTGCCGGTGGTCCTCGGCCTGTACGCGCTCACCGGCCGCTCGCCGGAGCGCTGGTGGCTCCCGGCGGCGGGCGCGGCCGCGCTGCTGACCGCCGCGCTGTCCTTCCTCTACCCGCTGCTCGTCGAGCCGGTGTTCAACCGCTTCACGCCGATGCCGCCGGGCCCGCAGCGCGAGGCGCTGCTCGGCCTGGCCGCGCGGGACGGCGTCCGGGTGCGGGACGTCCTGGTGGCGGACGCCTCGCGCCGGACCACCGCCCTGAACGCGTACGTCTCCGGGCTGGGGGCGACGCGGCGGATCGTCGCCTACGACACGCTGCTGACCACCGCCGATCCGCGCGAGGTGGAGCTGGTGGTGGCGCACGAGCTGGGGCACGTCAAGCACCGGGACGTGCTGACCGGGACGGTGCTGGGCGCGGTCGGCGCGGCCGTCGTGGTGGTGCTGCTGGGCCTGGCCTCCGGCTGGGACGCGCTGCTGTCGGCGGCCGGCGCGGCGGACGCGGCCGATCCCCGGTCGCTGCCGCTGCTGGCGGCGGGCGCGGCGCTGCTGGGTGCGCTGTCCGGCCCGGTGCAGTGCGCGGTGAGCCGCCGGGTGGAGGCCAGGGCGGACCGGCACGCGCTCGAACTCACGGGGGACGCGGAGCAGTTCGTGGCGATGCAGCGCAGACTCGCGGTGACCAATGTGTCCGATGTCGACCCGCCGCGGGTGCTTGAGCTACTGTTCGCGACTCATCCGAGCGCCACCCGCCGGATCGCGGCGGCGCGCGCCTGGCAGGCGGGCCGGGCCGGTGCCGCGGACCGTCCGCCGGGAGCTTCGGACGCACCCAAAACCGTTGTATAATGCAACAAATCCCGCCGCGGCAGATGCCCGAGCGGTCACCCCCAGCCCCGGAGGACAGTCCCCGTGCCCGACCGCGAGACGTCGATCGCGACCATCCAGCGCGAACTGACCGCCTTCGCCCGCCGCGCCCGGCACAAGGCCTCCCAGCTGCACCCCGACCTCTCCCTGGTCACCTACAGCATCCTGGACCTCATCACCGAGCGCGGCGGCTGCCGGGCCGCCGACGTCGCCGCGCACTTCATGCTCGACAAGTCCACCGTGAGCCGCCAGGTCACCGCGCTGGAGAAGCTCGGGCTGCTGCGCCGCGAGACCGACCCGGAGGACCAGCGCGGCCAGATCCTGCTGGCCACCGAGGCCGGACTCACCCTGCTGCGCGAGGCCAACGAGCAGCGGCGGCTCTCCTTCTCCGCCCGCTTCACCGCCTGGTCGGACGAGGACGTCGCCCGGTTCGCCGACTACCTGGCCCGGTACGGCGCCGAGGACTGACCGGCCCGGCCGCGCCGCCCCGGCACGCCGCCCGGGACTCGTCACCACCGGCTCGGGGTGCGGCGCACCACCCGGACGGTGTACAGAGGAGGGGTGCCCCTCCGGCAGCACCCCGACGATCGGCGTCCCCACGACCGCCGCCGGTCCTGGACGCCCGACCGCCGGGCGCTGACGGCCGTACCGCTCGCCCTGATCGTGGTGATCACGGTGGTGGACGTGCTCGCCCCGCCGGACATCCACCTGGGCCCGCTGCTGATCGTCGCCCCCGCGCTCACCGCGTCCCTGGCCGGTGCCCGCGCCACCACCGTCGTCGCACTGCTCTCGCTCGCCGCGCTCACCGTCATCGGCATCCTGCGCGACGGCCTCACCACGGGCAACCACGAGACCCAGCTCGGCGCCCTGCTCGCCGTGTCGGCGCTGATCGTCGCCCTGCGGGTGCTGCGCGACCGGCACGAACGCGAACTGGCCCAGGTCCGCTCCGTCTCCGAGGCCGCCCAGCGGGTCCTGCTGCGCCCGCTGCCCGACCGGACCGGACCGCTGCACCTCGCCTCCTTCTACCTGGCCGCCGAGGCCGAGGCGCAGGTCGGCGGCGACCTCTACGCGGCGGCCCGCACCGCCACCGGCACCCGGCTGCTGGTCGGCGACGTCCGGGGCAAGGGCCTGGCCTCGCTCGGCGACGCGGCGCTGCTGCTGGGCGCCTTCCGGGCGGCCGCGCACCTGTACCCGGACCTGCCCGGCCTGGTCGGCCACCTGGACGGCAGCATCGCCTGGGACCTCGCCCAGCTCGCCGAGCAGCAGCGCGCGCAGCGCGAGGACGGCGGCGGCGACCGGCCGCGCCCGCGCGCGTTCCGCCGCACCGGACCGGCGGACACCGGGGCTCCGCCGGGCACCGGGCCGCCGGACACCGCGCCCCCGCCCGGCACCCGACCCTCGGACGACGGGCGGCCCGACCCCGCGACGGACGACAGCGGCGAGTCGTTCATCACCGCCGTCGTCCTGGACGTCCCGGACGACGGCACGGTGGTCCGCCTGGTCGACTGCGGCCACCCCCCGCCGCTGCTCCTGCACGGCGACCGGGTCACCGCGCTGGAGCCCCGCCGCACCTCGCCGCCGCTGGGCCTGGGCGAACTGGTCGCGGCGCCGTACGTGGTGGAGGACTTCCCGTTCCTGCCCGGCGACCGGCTGCTGATCTACACCGACGGCGTGATCGAGGCCCGCGACAGCGAACGGCGGTTCTACCCGCTGACCGAGCGGGTCGCCGAGCGGACCGCCGCCCACCCCTCCGAGCCCCCGGCCGCCCTGCTGCTGCACCTGCGCCGCGACCTGCTGGCCCACGCCGGCGGGCGGCTCGACGACGACGCGGCCATGGTCGTCGTCGAGCGCCTCGGCCGACCGGGCCCCGGCCCAGGATGAGCGCCCGCCGGGCCTCCGGTGGCCTCAGCCGACGGTGAGGACGATCTTGCCCCGGACGTGGCCGCCCTCGCTCTCGCGGTGCGCCTCGGCCACCTCCGCCAGCGGGAGCACCCGGTGCAGCGGGAGGTTCAGACCGCCCTCGGCGGCGAGGCCGAGCGCGCTCTCCAGGGCCGGGCGGAGGTAGTCGGTCGGCTCGTCGCCGCCGGTGAAGCGGACCCCGTGCTGCGCGGCGCCCGGCGCGTCGGCGATGGTCAGCACGTGCTCCGCGCCGCCCGCCAGCTCGATCGACAGCGGCAGCACGCCCGCCCCGGCCACGTCCAGGACCCGGTCCACGCCCTCGGGCGCGGCGGCGCGGACCCGCTCGGCCAGGCCCTCCCCGTAGACGACCGGCTCGGCGCCCAGCTCGCGCAGGTACGGGTGGTTGGCCTCGCTCGCGGTGCCGATCACCCGGATCCCCCGGGCCCGGGCGAACTGCACCACCAGCGTGCCGACACCGCCCGCCGCCCCGTGCACCAGCAGCGTCCGGCCGGGCTCGACGCCCAGCAGGTCGAGCGAACGCCAGGCGGTCTCGGCGGCCACCGGGAGCGCCGCGGCGACCGTCCAGTCCACCCCGGCCGGCTTGCGGACCAGCTGGTCGGCCGCCGCCAGGGCGTGCTCGGCGTAGCCGCCGCCCCAGACCTGACCGAGCACCTCGTCGCCGGGCTGCCACTCGGTGACCTCGGCGCCGACGGACTCCACGACGCCCGCGATCTCGTAGCCGAGCACGGCCGGGAGGGTGACCGGGAACAGGTCGGTCAGCGAGCCGGAGCGGACCTTGTGGTCGAGCGGGTTCACGCCGACGGCGCGCACGGCCACCCGGACCTGGCCGGGGCCGGGCGCGGGCACCTCGACCACGGCCGGCCGCAGGACGTCCGCGGTGCCGTACTCGGTGATGGCGACGGCCTTCGTGGCGAGGGCGGTGGCGTTGGGGGTGCTGCTCATGGCGGATCTCCAGCGTTCTTCCGGACCTGGGGACGCCGGGGCCGGGAGGCGCCGTCGTCCTGGTGACGGGCTCCAGCCTGGTACGGCGGGCCCGGCCGTCCGGCCGGCCGTTCGGACAGTTCCACCTGGCCGTTCGGACGGGTAGGCGCGGACGGATGGGGGCTAGGCTGGTCCGCATGGTCGAGCACAGCAGCGGGTACACGGGCGGTCCCGGTGGCGCGTGGCCCTGGGACGACGCCGAGGGGGTGCTGTCCCTCGCCGCCGAGGTGCTGCGCGAACCCCGGGTGACGATCCTGCCGAAGCTCTCCGAGGTGCTCGCCGGACTCGTCCCGCACCTCGCGGTGGCGCAGCTCAGCGGCGTCTGCACCTACTCGCCCGCGAACGCCGTCGGTCCCGAGGAGCTGTCCGCCCGGATCACCGGCCCCGAGCTGGGCCTGCTCGCCCAGGAGGTCACGCCCGGCCGCCCCTGGCAGGGCGAGGCCGTGCTCGGCGGGCGCCCGCGCCCGGCGGTCGCGGTGGCGTCGGCCCCGCCCGGGAGCAACGGCGCCCTGCTGGTGCTGGTCCGCCCGGACGCGACCGGTCCGACCGGACCGCCCGTCCCGCCCGGACGGACCAACGGCAGGCCTTCCGGGCGCGCACCGGAGCCGCCGAAGGCACCGGAGCCGCTGCCCGAGCGCTCGCTCGGCCTGCTCCAGCAGCTGTGGGAGCTGGTGACCACCCACTCCCACCACCGCGCCGTGGACGCCGCGCCCGCGCAGGCCGCCGCCTCCCGGGCCTCGGCCAGCGCCCGGGCCCGGGCGATCGCCGAACTCAGCGGCGCCCACGCCTCCGCGCTGTCCGCGATCCTCGGGCCGCTGCGGTCCGCCGGCCTGGACGACGCCACCGCCCGGCGCAACGCCACCGAGCTGGCCGTGACCGCCCTGCTGGACCTGCGCAGCGCCGGCGACCTCGACCGCGAGCTGAGCGAGGAGCCGGCCGCCACCGCGTTCGCCCGACTCGCCGACGCGGTGCGGCCGTTGCTGCGGCACAGCCCGGTCCGGCTGGACCTGCTGGCGCCGACCGAGGGGGACCGCTCGGTGCCCACCGACACCGCGCACACCGCCCGCACCGCCGTCCGCTCCGCCGTGCTCGCCATGCTGGAGCAGGACGGCCTGACCCGGCTGCACGTGAGCTGGCAGTTCGTGGCGGACGGCCTGCGGGCCGTGGTCCGGGACGACGGCCCGGGCCTGCTGACCGCCGACGCGCTGGCCGTCCACCGCACGGCCGACCGGATCGCCGCACTGGCGGGCCGGTTGACGGTCGAGGCGGTGCCGGGCTGGGGCACCACGGTGACGGTCGACCTGCCGCTGCACGCCCCGGCCGGCCCGATCGGCGCGGCCCGGCCGCTGGAGGGCCTGCAGCCCCGGGAGCTGGAGGTGCTGGAGCAGCTCGCCCTGGGCCGCCGCAACCGGGAGATCGCCGGCGCGCTGCACATCAGCGAGTCGACGGTGAAGTTCCACGTGGCGAACATCCTGGCCAAGCTGGAGGTGGGCTCCCGGGGCGAGGCCGCCGCCCTCGCCCACCGCGCCGGCCTGCCGACGACCCCTGCGGCGGGCGCACCGACCGCCCTGCACGCCGCCTCCTGAGCCGCCCCCGCCGGGCCCGGGAGCGTCGGGGAACTCCGCCGGGCGGTACGGTCGGGCGCGTACCGCAGCCGTCGACACAGGAGCCGCGATGGGACCGGACCATGTCTCCGACGGGTTCTGGGAGGTCCTGGAATCGACCCGACCGCGCCTGTCCGCCCTGGAGTCGTGGCTGGGGTCCCAGCCGCGGGAGGTGCTGGAGGCGTTCGCACTCGCCTACGAGTCCGCGGCGGAGTCGCTGGCCGACTTCTCCGAAGGCGTGAGCGTGGACGGGGAGGTCTGGTCCGAGGACAGCACCGAGGACCTGTGCCTGTGGGTGGTCGGGCAGGGCCGCGGGCTGTGGACCTCGGTGGTCGTGGGTGACCTGCCGCTGGAGGAGGCCGCCCGGATGTATCTGGGGCGTGCTCCGCTGCGTCCGGACGTCGTGACGCCGTGGGACGGGGAGGTCTCGGACCCCGGGCACCGGGGCTACCAGTCGCCCGGGACCATCGTCCACGGCGTCTACCGGACACGCTTCGCCGAGGACCTCCGGGAACGGCTCGGGGGCGGGTGAGGGGACGGCCGGGGCGGGGCGCGCCGGCCCGTCGCAACCCTCAGTAGTAGTGGCGCAGTTCGGGCCAGAGCGCGGACCACGGCCGGTGCGGTCCCGGGCAGACCAGGACCGGGGCGTGCTGCTCCTCGTTGCGCACACCGTGGCCGTTGTCGACCCGGGCGACCCGGTGGCAGTCGGTGAAGTACCGCTCCACGTCCGGGTGTCCCTCCGGGTGGACGAGCAGGACCGGACCGTCCAGGGCGTCCGGCGGCGGCCCCCAGTCGGCGAGGCTCATGTGGCCCGAGTACGGCGCCGGGAGGCCGAGCGGCGGGCCGTAGTGGGCGAGGGCGCCCGCCTCGCCGTAGTCGACGGCGAACACCACGGCCCGGCCCCGGAGTTCGGGCGGGACGGTGCGCCAGCCCGCGGCGGCGGCCGCGGCGAGTTCGGGCCAGCCGATCTGCTCGCCCTGCTCCCGGTACATCCAGCCGACGGCCGGGGTCAGCCGGGCCGGGAGGACGGGCAGGGTGACGACCAGGTTCACCGCCGCGCCCAGGGCCAGCGCGCCCGCGAACGACCGGATCCGGCGCGGTCCGGCCGCCGTCAGCCGCCGGGCGACCGGTTCGCAGCCGGCCGCCGTCAGCACCAGCAGCGCGGGCAGCGCGTAGTACGGTTTGCCGCCGCTCGCCAGCACCAGCAGGCACACCAGCGGGTACGCGACCGCGAAGGGCTTCGCCCAGGCGAGTTCGGCGTCCCGGCGCAGGCGCCGGAGGCCGGCCAGCCAGACGGGCACCAGGACGGGCGACAGGTAGAGGAACTGCATCGGCACCAGCAACAGCCGGTTCTCCGTGCCGTCCCGGCCGCTGATGCCGCCGGCGACGGTCAGTTCGGGCCAGCCGTGCGCGGCCTGCCACCACAGGTTGGGCAGCGCGACCAGCGCCGCGACGGCCAGGCCCGCCACCGGCCACCACCCGCGCAGCACCCCGCGCGGCCCGACCAGCAGCACGGCGGGCACGAGCGCGGCGGCCAGCAGCAGGACGAGGTCCTTGTTCAGCAGCGCGACCCCGGTGGCCGCGCCGACGGCGATCCACCAGCGGCCGTCACCGGTGCGCAGCAGGCGCAGGGCGAGCAGGCAGACCAGGAGCCAGGCGCACAGGTCGAAGGTGGCGGTGTTGAGCAGGTGCCCGACCGCGAGCACGAACGCCGAGCAGGCCGCGGCACCGGCGGCGAGCAGCTGACCGGCCCGCCCTGCGCCCAACTCCCGTGCCAGCAGGGCCACCAGGACGACGGTGGCGGCGCAGAGCAGGGCGGGCACGACCCGCAGGCCGACCGGCCCGTCGCCCGGTCCGCCGCCGAACAGCGCCGTGGACACCCGCCCGAGCAGCGGGGTGAGCGGCGGCTGGTCGACATATCCCCAGGCGGGGTGGCGACCGGCGATCAGGAAGTACAACTCGTCGCGGTGGAAGCCGTACCGGCCCGCCACCGCGATCTGCAGCGTGGCGACCCCGGCCGCGACGGCGGCGACCGGCCCCCGGGCGAACGGCTTCGGCGCGAACAACCCCCGTGTGTTCACGAGGGGAGTGTGACAGCCGCGCGGCGGCGCGGGAAGTCGTCGCGGCCGACTTCCGGTTCCGGTCCGGGGCGGGGAGCGCCGGGGTCGGCTCAGGACTCCTTCGGACGGGTGCGGGCGCGCAGGTGCAGGCGTTCGCCCTGCTTGCCGAAGAGGCTCAGGACCTCGACGTCGCCCGTCCCGGTGGAGCCGAACCAGTGCGGGTTCTGGCAGTCGAACTCGGCCGCCTCGCCCGGCGCGAGGACGACGTCGTGCTCGCCGAGCAGCAGCCGGAGGCGGCCGGAGAGCACGTAGAGCCACTCGTGGCCGGTGTGGGTGGCGAGGGTGGGGGTGTGGTGGGCGGCCGGGATCAGGATCTTGAACGCGCGGGGCTCGGTGCGGTGGCGGGAGAGCGGGACGAAGGTCCGCCCGTCGGCCCGGCCCGGGTGCTGGTGGACCCTCGGGTCCTGGACGCGCGGGGCGGCGACGATCTCGTCCAGCGGGACGGCGAGCGCGGCGGCGATGGGCAGCAGGAGTTCGAGGCTCGGCTTGCGCTGCTCGGACTCCAGCCGGGAGAGGGTGCTCTTGGAGATGCCGGTGGCCTGGCTCAGATCGGCCAGGGACAGGTCCTTGCGCTCGCGCAGCCGGCGCAGCCGGGGGCCGATCTGGCGCAGGGTGGCGGCGATGGCGGGGGCCGAGGCGGCGGCAGCGGCGACGGGGTCGGGGGCGGGGGCGGGGGCGGCGTCGGGTTCCTGGTCCATACGGACGATCGAACCAGGGCGTCCCGGTTCCGGCAACGCGGTGTCCCGCCGGGACGGGCGGGCCCGGTGCTCCCGGGCGCCCGCCCCGGCGGGATGCCGGGGCGGGACGCCGAGCGCGTGCCGTCGGACGCGGGGCGCGTGCCGTCAGCCGACGAGCAGCTGGCTGCGCAGGTCGCGCAGGTCCCGCTTGTCCAGGCCGAGGCCGGACTTGAGATAGCCGTCGAAGGAGCCGAACTTCTGCTGCACCTCGTCGAACCCGGCGGCCAGGTACTCGGACCGGACATCCAGCAGCGGCTTGTAGATCGCCTGGTAGGCGGGCGGCAGCTGGGCGAGGGTGGCCGCGATCTCGGCGGCGCGGTAGGTGTTGCTGGCGAGGTAGTCGGCCTCGACGGTCTCGCGCGGCACACCGAGCGCGGTCAGCAGGGCGGCGGAGGCCCAGCCGGTGCGGTCCTTGCCGGCGGTGCAGTGGAAGAGCACGTTCTCGTCGTTCCGCTCGACCAGGGCGTTGAGCACCGCGTGGTAGGCCGTGCGGGCGCTGTCGGCGGAGACCATGGTGCGCTCGGCGTCGACCATGGCCCGGACGGCGGCCTGCGGGCTGGTGACGTTGAACGCGCCGGTGTCGGCGACGCCCAGCACATTGGCGTTCACGGCGGTGGCACCGGCCGGGATCCGGTCCGGGGCGGTCTTCTGCTCCCCGGGGGTGCGCAGGTCGAAGACGGTGCGGACGCCGAGGCGGCGGAGCTTGGCGAGGTCCTGGTCGGTCAGCTTGGAGAGGTCGCCGGAGCGGTAGACGACGCCCATCCGCACCCACTGGCCGTCGGCGGTGCGGTAGCCGCCCGCGTCACGGAAGTTCGGCGCGGAGGCGAGGTGCAGCGAGCGGTCGGCGACGACCAGCGGCGCACCCCGGTCCGGGACCAGCTCGAAGAACCAGCGGTCGGCGGCGGCGAGGCCGGTGACCGTGACGGTGGCGGAGCCCGCGCCCTTGGCGACGGCCTTGCGGTGGCGGATGTCGTCCGGGTCGGTACCGGCGTAGACGGTGACGTTGCGGGCGCCGGGGGCGGTCCAGCTGAGGGTGAAGCTGCCGTCGGCCTGCTGGGTGGCGGTGGCCGAGGTGAAGGGGATCGCGTGCCGGGCGACGGCCGGGGCGGCGGCCGCGCTGTCGGCGGAGGCGGAACCGGCGGCCGGGGCGGCGACGGCCAGCGCGGGGGTACCGAGGACGAGGGCGCCGGTCAGCGCCACGGCCGCGGTCAGCCGGGTGTGGGAGATGCTCATGGCCCGGCACGGTAGGCAGCGCGGAGTGTCACCCCGTGGCCGCCGGATGGCGCGACGGCAACAACTTGTTGAACGTCCAGGTGAGCGCCCCTGCGGGCTTGATCGTCCCGTCGGCCGCGGTGCTGTGATCGAGGTCACCGTCCGGTCGGCGGCACCGATCGCCGGCGGGCCGTCACATCCGGGGGCACTGCGTCGTCTCCCTCCCGACAACGGCAGCCGGGGCCCGAGGGCCCGGACGGTCGGACGCGAACGAGCACGGAGGACGGGGACATGGCACGGCGGATCACCATCATCGGCGGCGGCTTCGGCGGTCTGACGGCGGCAGTCTCGGCGGCGGAGGCCGGCGTCGAGGTGACGTTGCACGAGGCGCACCGGACGCTGGGCGGCCGGGCCCGCACCGCCCCGGCGCCGTACCGGACCAACGAGGGGCCGCACGCCTTCTACCGGCGCGGCCCGCACTGGGCCTGGCTGCGGCAGCGCGGGCTGGTCGGACCGCTCGCGAGGGTCCCGCTGACCGCGGTGCCGCGGATGCGCTACCTGCTGGACGGCCGGCTGCGCGCGCTGCCGCCGCTCGCGGTGTCCCGGCTCGCGGCCCGCCGGGACGCGCCCGTCGGCCGGACCTTCCTGGGCTGGGCGACCGAGGTGGCGGGCGAGCGGACCGCCCGGGCGGCCGCCAACTTCGCGGCCGTCGCGACCTTCCACCACGCGCCCGGCCTGCTGTCGGCGGCGTTCACCCAGGAGCGGCTGCACCGGGCCGCGAGCCTGCCGCCGGAGGCGGTCTACCCGGTGGGCGGCTGGCAGTCGGTGATCGACCGGATGGCGGCCCGGGCGCGGGACCTGGGCGTGCGGATCGAGACGGGTTCGCGGCTGGAGGCACTGCCGACCACCGGCGACCCGGTGATCGTCGCGACCTCCCTGGAGTCGGCGCGCCGCCTGCTCGGCGACCCGGGCCTGCGGGGCGAGAGCGGCCGGACGCTGCTGCTGGACGTGGCCCTGCGGTCGCGGCGCGGCGACGCCTTCTTCGTCTCGGACCTCGACGGCACCGGCTGGGTGGAGCGGTTCACCACCCAGGACGCCGGTCTGGCGCCGACCGGCGAGCAACTGGTCCAGGCTCAGCTGCCGCTCGCCCCGGACGAGTCGAGGGAGTCCGGCCTGGCCCGGGCCGAGCACCTGCTGGACCTGGGCTTCAAGGGCTGGTCCGACCGTGTGCGGTGGCGCCGCACCGCGGTGGCCACCGGCCGCACGGGCGCCGTCGACCGCCCCGGGACCACCTGGCGCGACCGGCCCGCGGTCGACCGGGGCGACGGCGTCCACCTGGTCGGCGACCAGGTCGCCGCACCGGGCGTGCTGAGCGAGGTCTCCTTCACCAGCGCCCTCGAAGCCGTCTCCCTCGCCCTCGGCCACCGCCCCGCCCGGCAGTTCACCCACTGAGGCACCGCCGCCGCGTGGGAGGTCGGACCGGCCGACCTCCCACGCACAGCCCCCCGGAGCCGAGCCGGCACCCGAGGCCGCACCGGAAGACAGCAGGGCCCACAACACACCCACCACCCCCACCCACGCGAGAAGTCGGACCCGCCGACCTCCCACGCACAGCCCCCCGGAGCCGAGCCGGCACCCGAGGCCGCACCGGAAGACAGCAGGGCCCACAACACACCCACCACCCCCACCCGCCCGAGAAGTCGGACCCGCCGACCTCCCACGCACAGCCCCCCGGAGCCCGCCCGCTACGCCGGGGCCGTGCCGGTGCGGAGCACGGCCTGGTCGCCGTGGGGGCCGAAGAGGTGGAGGATCTCGACCGCCTCGGTGCCGGCCGGGCCGAACCAGTGGGGTTCGGCGGTGTCGAACTCGGCGGCCTCGCCCGGGTGGAGGGTGAGGTCGCGGTCGCCGACGAGGAGCCGGAGCTCGCCCGCGAGGACGTAGAGCCACTCGTAGCCGACATGGCTGACGAGTCTGGGCTCGCGCGGCGCCAGGACCTGCTTGAAGACCTGCACCCGCCCCGGGTACTGGGTGAGCGGGACGAGGACGCTGCCCGGGTCCCGGTGGCGCGGCCGGAGGTGGAGGCGGGGATCGCCGGTGGCGGGGGCGGCGATCAGGTGGTCCAGGGCGACGCGGTGGGCGCGGGCGAGCGGGATGAGCAGGTCCAGGGTGGGGCGGCGGTGGCCGGACTCCAGCCGGGAGAGGGTGCTCACCGAGATCCCGGTGATCACGGCCAGCGCGTCCAGGGTGAGGCCCCGGCCGAGCCGCAGCGCGCGCAGCCGGGGCCCGATGGCGGCGACGATCCCCTGCACGTCGTCGGTCGCGACGGGCGTGGTGTCCGCCTCGACCGGGCGGTCCGGCTCGGTGGGACCAGCGGGGCCTACGGAATCGGCGGGGTCGGCGTCCATGGGGGCGATTCTGCCCCGTCCGCGGTTTTGCGGTTTCCGCAAGGACCCTGGGCGACCGCCCACCGCCGGTCCGACCATGGCGATCACCAGCACGACCCGTGCCACTGTCCCGACCGGAAGGCGCCCCCATGACCACCTCCCCCGCGACCGCGACCACCGCGGCCGCCGCCCCTCCCCCGCTGAGCGCGCGCCGACGGTGGACCGTGCTCGCGGTCTGCGCGCTGAGCCTGTTCCTGGTCGGCCTGGACACCACGATCGTCAACGTCGGCCTGCCCGCGATCGGGCGCGGGCTGGGCGTCGGCACCCGCGACCTGGAATGGATCGTGGACGCCTACACCGTGGTCCTGGCCAGCCTGCTGATCTCGGCCGGCGCGCTCGCGGACCGGTTCGGACGCCGCCGGGTCTTCCAGTGCGGACTGGTCGTCTTCGGCCTCGCCTCGCTGGTGTGCGCGCTCGCGCCCTCGGCCGGCGCGCTGGTCGCGGCGCGCGCCCTCCAGGGGGTGGGCGCGTCGATGCTCAGCCCGGTGGCGCTGGCGATCGTGGTGAACGCGATGCCCGACCCCCGGGAGCGGGCCCGGGCGATCGGGGTCTGGGCCTCGGTGTTCGGGCTGAGCATGGCGGCCGGGCCGGTCACCGGCGGCGCGCTGGTCTCGGCCCTCGGCTGGCGCTCGGTGTTCTGGGTGAACGTGCCGGTGGTGCTGGTGGCCGTGCTGCTGAGCGCCCGCTTCGTGCCGGAGTCCCGCGCGCCCCGGGCCCGCCGCCCGGACCTGCCCGGCCAGCTCCTGCTGACCCTCGCGGTGTGCGCGACGGTGGCCGTGCTGATCGAGGGCCCGCGGATCGGCTGGGGCTCGCCCTGGGCCCTCGCCGGGTACGCGGCGGCCGCGGCGGCGACCACCGGCTTCGTCCTCGCCGAACGCGGCCGGGAGGAACCGCTGATGGACCTCGGGCTGTTCCGGCGGCCCGCGTTCAGTACGGCCGCGCTGGGCGCGGTGGCGGTGTTCGTCGCGCTGACGGTGACCCTGCTGCTCACCACCTTCCAGCTCCAGCACGCCCGGGGCTGGACGCCGCTGGCCGCCGGGCTGGCCTCGCTGCCGATGGCGCTGGGCGCGACCGTCTGCGCGCCGCTGTCCGGCGCCCTGGTGGGCCGGGGCGGGCCGCGCCGGCCGCTGCTGCTCGCGGCCTGGTTCACCACGGCCGGCGGGGCGCTGCTGCTGCTCCGGGCGTTCCTGGTCGACGACGCCCCGCACGGCGCGGACGGCGGCCTGTCCGGCGTGGCCGACCTGCCCGGCCTGCTGCTCGCCCTGCTGCTGCTCGGTGTCGGCTTCGGCTTCGCGAACGCGCCGATCACCAACACGGCCGTGGGCGGCCTCCCGGCGGACCGCGCGGGGGTGGCCGGGGCGATCACCTCCACGGCCCGCCAGCTCGGTTCCGCGGTGGGCATCGCGATCGCCGGCGGCCTGGTCGCGGGCGCGGCCCCGGCCGGCCTCACGGCGGCCTCCCGGACCGGCTGGGTGGTGGTCACGGCCTGCGGCCTGTTCCTGCTCGTGGTCGCCCGCGCCGCCCGCCGCCGCTGACACCGGGGCTCCGCAGCCGCCCGGAAAACCCTTCGCGCCTCGTCCGGGGCCCGTGTTACGGTCGATTGTCGAGCCCGGCCCGTAAGGCCGTTCGAGCTCGCGCGAAGTCCGCTACGGAGACGGGGAAGGTGAATTGTGGTCGCGGTGACTACCGCTGCGCACGTGCTGCGCGGCACCCGGACTGTTCTCACCTCCCGGGTCCCGGTCTGACGCCCTTCGCTCTCCGGGGCCCCTTCCCAAGGGTTTCCCATGTCTTCTTCTTCCTCCGTCTCCTCCCCCTCCTCCTGGCACACCCGGGCCGAGGTCCCCTCCGACGTGCCGGCCGTCCATGAACTGACGGTCGCCGCTTTCGGGCGGCCGTCCGAGGCCGATCTCGTCGAGGCACTGCGCGCCGACGAGGCGTGGATCGACGGTCTCTCGATCGTCGCCACCACCGAGGCCGGGGCCGACCCGGTCGGCCATGTGCTGCTCACCCGGGCCTTCATCGGCGACACCCCGGCGCTCGCGATGGCTCCGGTCTCCGTGCACCCCGACCACCAGCGGTCCGGCGCCGGTTCCGCCCTCGTGCGGGCCGGACTCGACGCCGCCCGCGAGCGGGGCGAGCGGTTCGTGATCCTGCTCGGGCACCCGTCGTACTACCCGAGGTTCGGCTTCGGCCGGGCCTCCGAGCACGGCATCACGCTCACCGTCGACGCGCCGGACGAGGCGTGGATGGCGCTGAGCCTGGACGAGGCCCGTCACCCGCTGCCGTCCGGCACGGCCCGCTGGGCCGCCGCGTTCGGCATCGCGTAACACCTTCCGGCGGCCCCGGGGTCCCGACGGACCCCGGGGCCGCCCCCACCGACGCCGAACGCCGCGCACCGGACGCCGCGCACCGAACGCCGAACGCCGAGCAGCGTGCCCGTGAACCTCCACCGGGGGCGTTCCCGTTCCTCCGAGGGCACTCCCCGACGACGGAGCGAGCAGGGCGGCGACGCCGTCCGACCAGCCCGGGGCGGGTGCCGGAGCACCGCCGGGAGACCGCCCGGGAGACCGTGTACGGGCGTGAACCACGTGCTACCGGGATGTTAAGGACCTGTGTGTGTACCGTCCGAAGATCGAACGGGCTTTCACTCCTAACACACCGTATGACTAGTATCGCTTCGTCATAAAGCCCGTGCCCCGGACGGTCCGACCCTCGCAGGCCGACCGCCAGCCCCAAGGAGTCAGCTCTGCGCGCGCGTGCGAATCGGCGGCCCCCGACGCCGAAGGCCCCCCGCAGGCGTCGACCGCGCCTGTCGCTGCGGACGGCACTGCTCGTCCTGGCCCTCGTCCCCAGCATCGCCCTGGCTGCCCTCTGGGCGGTCACCAGCGGCGTGACCTTCTTCGACTTCCAGCGCCTGGCCGCCCAGGGCCTGCTGGCACAGAAGGCGGGACAGCCGTCCAACATCGTCTACTACAACCTCCAGGAGGAGCGCCGGCTCAGTGCCGAGGCGCTCTCCCGGCCCGGCAGCGTCGCCGACCAGCTGAAGCGCCAGCGCCGGCTGACCGACGAGGCCGTGGAGAAGTTCCAGACCCTGTCCGGCGAGACCGCCGACAGCGCGCCCGCCGAGGTGCGCACGGCCGTCGCCGAGGCCCGGCGCGCGATGGAGAAGCTGGGCGACCAGCGGGCCCTCGTCGACAAGGGCACCGCCGACCAGCAGGGCGTCTACGCGTACTACACCGACCTGATCGCGGTCGACCTGCGGCTGTTCACCGCGCTCAGCCATGTCGACACCGGTGAGGTCACCTGGATCTCCAAGACCCTGGTCAACTCCTTCTGGGCCAAGGAGATGCTGGCCCGCGAGGACGCGATCCTGGCCCGGGGCTGGCCGTCCGGCAAGCTCAGCGCCTCCGACTACCAGCTCGTGCAGCAGTCGATCGGCGCCCAGGAGCACCTGTTCACCGTCCAGGTCGTGCCCTACGTGCCGACCGACGAGCGGGCCGCCTGGTCCGAGCTGATGAGCGGTCCGGCCTGGCAGGCCAAGGCCGCCGTCGAGCAGGCGCTCACCCGCCCGGCCGTCGCCGACGCCACCGGCACCGTCCGGCTGCCGCAGCTCCAGGACCAGTGGCGGCAGGCCGTCGACCAGGTCAACCCGCAGCTGGTGAAGGCCATCGAGACCCGCACCGAGGGTGTGGTCGAGGTCGGCAAGGGCTCGATCCTCTCGCTGCTCACCCGGGTCGCGCTGACCTCGGTGATCGGTCTGCTCGCGGTGGTCGTCGTGGTCCTCGCCAGCTGGCGGCTGACCCGCTCGCTGCGCCGCCGGATCAACGACCTGCACGCCCAGGCCCAGGACATGGAGCACACCCTGCCCGAGGTGGTGGAGCGGCTGGCGCGCGGCGAGCAGGTGGACGTCGAGGCGGAGAGCCGGGCCATCACCGCCGGGGCGCACGCCCGCGGCGGCGACGAGCTGGCCCAGCTCGGCCAGGCCATGAACCTCGCCCGCACCTCCGCGCTGGGGGCCGCCGTCCGGCAGGCCGAGCAGCACCGCGGCTTCGAGCGGCTGCTCCAGCGGATCGCCCGCCGCACCCAGCTGCTGATCGGTCAGCAGCTGCGCAAGCTGGACGCCCTGGAGCGGCGGCACGAGGACCCGGAGGTGCTGGAGGGCCTGTTCGACCTCGACCACCTGACCGCCCGCCTGCGCCGCTACGAGGAGAACCTGGTCATCATGGCCGGCGGCCAGCCGCAGCGGAAGTGGCGCAAGCCGGTGCCGCTGCTGGACGTGCTGCGCGCCGCCCAGGGCGAGGTCCAGGAGTACCGCCGGATCGTGCTGGACGTCGAGGGCCACCCGTGGCTCTCCGAGCGCGCGGTCGGCCCGATCGCGCACGTGGTCGCCGAGCTGATGGAGAACGCGGCGAGCTTCTCCAAGCCGCCGACCCCGGTCGACGTCCGGGCGGCCGTGGTCGGCCGGGGGCTCGCGATCGAGATCGAGGACCGCGGCCTGGGCATGGACCCGGAGCAGTACGACACGGCCAACGCCCTGATGGCCGCCGCGCTCGCGGACGAGCCGCCCCGGACGGACATGCTGGCGCGCGGTGACGACATCCGCCTCGGCTTCCACGTGGTGGCCCGGCTGGCGTCGGCGATCGGCCTGCAGATCGAGTTCCGGCCGTCGGCGTTCGGCGGGACCAGGGTGGTCGTGCTCGTCCCCGGCGAACTGATCCTCGACGGCGACTCCGGGCTGCCGGACAACGCGGCGGTCACCCCGATCCCGCTCGCCCGGCGGCAGCGGCCGGCGGACCGGGCCCAGGCGCCCGTGCCGCTCGCCTCGGTGACCGAGATGCCCTCCCCGGCGCTCCCGGCCGTCACGGAGACGGCGCTGACGGCGGACACCACGACCTCGTCGGCGGTCGTCGCGGTGGACGAGGAGGAGGAGCGCGCCGCCCACGCGGACGCCGCTCCGCACCCCGACCGGCCCGGCGGCGACTGGTTCTCCTCCGGCAGCGCCCCCGTGGTGCCCGCCGGCGCGGCCTCCGGCGCCCAGGCGCCCTCCCAGGCCCAGGCGTTCGGGTACGTCGAGTACGTGCCCCCGTCGGACGACGAGCTGCTCGGCGACCCGGTCCGGATCGACTTCGGGAAGCCCGACGGCTTCCCCGAGCACGGCCCCTTCCCCGAGCAGGACGTCTTCGGCGCGCGCGACGTCTTCGGCGGACCCACCGCCTTCGGCGACCGGGACGCCTTCGGCGAGCGCGACGGCCTCGGTGGGCGGGACGGCTTCACCGGGCGGGACGGCTTCGGCGACCGCGACGGCGCCTTCCCCGGCGTCGAGGCGGACGGCTACCTGCACCCGCCGGCCGAGCACGGCCAGCCGGTCGAGCACGGCTCGCCGGCCCCCGCCGGTGGCGGCCACGGCTACGACGGGCAGCCCTACGAGGCTTCCCCGCACTCCGCCGGGGACACCCCTCCCGCCTACCCGGACATCGCCTACGCGACGGTGATGCCCGCCGAGGCGCCGTACGCCGACGAGCAGTACCGGCCCGCCGACCACTACCGGCTGGCGGAGCGACGGCAGCACGACGGGCCGCCGTCGCACCCGCTCCCCGGGTCCGCCGTCGCACCGGCCGACCCCCCGGCCGCCGCCCCGGGCGCCCCGACCGGTGGTCTCCAGCCGCCGCTGCCCCAGCGGGTGCGCCAGGCCAGCCTGGCCGCCGAGCTGCGCGTCCCGCCGCCGCCCCGCGCCCCGTACGCCGGGGCCGGAACGGGCACCGGAACCGGCTTCGGAGGCGCCACCCCCGGCGCCGCCGAGGGCCCGTTCCAGCGCCCGCCGCGCCGCTCCGGCGCCACCGTCGGCGCCTTCCAGCGCCAGTCCCGGGCCGCCCGGGGCCTCGGCGGCGCGGAGGACCGGTCCCCCGCCGGCGGCCCCGCGGCCGGCGCCCTGCCGCCGGGGCGCGGCCCCCTCCCCCCGTCCGGCCCGGCCTCCCCCACGGCCCCCGGAACCCCGACTCCCGCGCCGGGTCCCTCCCCCTGGGCCCTCCCGGCCGCGGACCCCCGAACCACGAGGACGGAAGAGCAGTCATGAACCGCACCATCGCCACCCACCAGGACCTCGACTGGCTGCTGGACGGACTCGTCGACACGGTCCCCGGGACGAGAAGCGCCGTGCTGCTCTCCGACGACGGCCTGGTGGTCAGCCACTCCCGCACCATCGAGCGGTCCGACGCCGAGCGGCTGGCCGCCGTCGCCACCGGTCAGCAGAGCCTCGCCCGCGGCATCGGCCAGCTGTTCGACGGCGGCCCGGTCCACCAGGTGATCGTCGAGCTGGCCGAGGTCTGGCTGTTCGTCATCGCCGCCGCGCAGGGCACCCACCTGGCCGTGGTCGCCGACCAGGAGGTGGACGCCGAGGTGATGTCGGTGGCCATGCACCAGCTCGTCCAGCAGGTCGGCCAGAAGCTCAGCACGCCGGTCCGCAGCGAGTTCGACGCCTTCGCCTCCAGGAACCGGGGGTGAGTCCCCGGTGAGGCCGCACTGGAGCGAGCTGCCCGAAGAGGACGAGGACGACGACTACGGCGCGGGCACGATGGTGCGCCCCTACACCATCACCCGCGGCCGGACGGCGCCGGAGCGCGACGACCTCACCCTGATCACGCTGATGACCACGGTGGAGGAGCTGGCGGACCAGGCGCTCGCCACCCGGTCGTCCGGTCCGCGCGGGCTCCAGCCGGAGCACCGGCTGATCCTCGAACAGTGCCGCCGGCCGGCCGCGGTGGCCGAGGTGGCCGCCGGACTCAACCTGCCGGTGTCGGTCACCAAGATCCTCCTGGGCGACCTGATCGCCCAGGGAATGCTGCTGGCCCGGGCCCCGATCTCGGTGGCCCGGGCCGCCGGGGACGGCGGTCTGGACCTCGGACTGCTGACGGCCGTACGCGAAGGACTCCGGAGGCTCTGAACCATGGCACCATCCGCACCCCGCCCCTCCTCCCCCGCCTCCCCGCCCGCCACTCCCGTCGTCCCCTCGGCCGTCAAGATCCTCATCGCCGGCGGCTTCGGGGTCGGCAAGACCACCCTGGTCGGCGCGGTGAGCGAGGTCGCGCCGCTGCGCACCGAGGAGTACCTGACCCGCGCCAGCGAGGGTGTCGACGACCTGGCCGGGGTGGACAACAAGGAGACCACCACGGTCGCCCTGGACTTCGGGCGGATCACCGTCAACCCGGAGCTGGTGGTCTACCTGTTCGGCACGCCCGGACAGGAACGCTTCTGGTTCATGTGGAACGACCTGGTGAACGGCGCGCTCGGCGGCGTCGTGATCGCCGACACCCGCCGGCTGGACACCAGCTTCGCCTCGATCGACTTCTTCGAGAGCCGGGGCATCCCGTTCGTGGTCGCGATCAACTGCTTCCACGGCCACAACACCCGTACGGCGGACGAGATCCGGGCCGCCCTCGACCTCGACCCGCAGGTCCCGATGCTGATCGGCGACGTGCGGGTGCGGACGTTCGGACGGGACCTGCTGCTCGCGCTGGTCGACCACCTCATGGAGCTGTCGGCCGGCGCGCCGGTCCGCTGAAACGTTTCCCCACTTCTCCCACCACAGCTTGGAGCACCCCGTCATGACCCCACCCCTGCGCGTCCTCGTCCACGGCGGCGGCATAGGCGGCCTGACCGCGGCCACCGCCCTCGCCCGCCGCGGCCACCGGGTCGACGTCGTCGAGCTGCGCGACGCCCTGGAGGCCCTGGGCGTCGGCATCATCCAGCCGTCCAACGCGCTGCACGTGATGCGCGAGATCGGCGTGCTGGAGCAGTGCCTGGCGGCCGGGTTCGAGTGGGAGGTGCTCACCATCTGCGACCCGACCGGCGGCATCCTCGCCAAGATCCCGCAGCCGCGGATGGACGGCGCGCCGTCCAACAACGGCATCCCCCGCCCCGCGCTGGCCCAGGTGCTGGGCGAGGCGGCCACCGCCGCCGGGGCGACCCTGCGGTTCGGCACCACGATCACCGAACTCGCCGACGAGGGCGAGGAGGTGGCGGTCACCCTGAGCGACGGCAGCAGCGGGCGCTACGACCTGGTGGTCGGTTTCGACGGCATCGGCTCGCCGCTGCGCAAGCGGCTCTACGGCGAGAAGTACGCGCCCGAGTACACCGGCTTCGCCAACTGGCGCGTCACCCTGCCGCGTTCGCCCGAGGTGCAGGGCGTGGTGATGTCCACCGGCAACCTGAAGGCCAAAGCGCTGCTCACCCCGATCAGCGCGGACCTGATGTACCTGGGCTCGGTGTTCGCCGAGGCCGAGGACTTCCGGCCGGACCCGGAGCACGCCCACGAGCAGCTGCGCGAGCGGCTGGCCGGCTTCGGCGGGCCGATCGCCGAGGCGCTGGCGCAGGTGACCGACCCGGCCGCGGTGGTGTACTCGCGGATCTCGCAGGTCACCGTCGAGGAGCCGTGGCACGTCGGCCGGGTGGTCCTGGCCGGCGACGCCGCGCACGCCTCCACCCCGCACCTGGCCCAGGGCGCGGCGATGGCCGTCGAGGACGCGCTCGTGCTCGCCCAGAGCCTGGACGCGGCGGAGACGGTGCCCGCCGCGCTCGCCGCCTGGGAGGACCGCCGCCGGCCGCGCGCCATGTGGGTGCAGGCGCTGTCCCGGGCGATCCTCAAGCAGGAGACCGGCACGCCGACCACGCCGGAGGAGGACGAGCTGCTGAAGGTCGGCATCCCGGGTGCGGCGCACTTCCTGGTGAAGCCGTACTGACGGAGCGGCAGTTGTCGCTCGGCGGTCGGCGGTCGGCGCTTTCGGGTGCCGACCGCCGACCGCCGACCGTCGGCCCGCCGGCCCGTCAGCCCGTGATCGTGTGCCGGCGGGCCCAGACCGCCGCCGAGACCCGGGCGAGCAGCCGGGCCGCCGGGTCGTCCCGCGCCGCGTCCGCGCCGGAGGCCAGCGGGCCGGTGTAGCAGACGGCCAGCAGGTAGGGCGGGCAGTCCCCGGGCCGCACCAGCCCCACGCAGTGCCGGGCGCCGGGGATCCAGCCGTTCTTGAACGCGACCGCCGTCCCCGGCGGCAGCCCGGCCGCGAGGTCGACCCGGAACGCGTTGCGCTCCAGCAGCGCGAGCACCTCCGGCTCGTCGGCCAGGGACTGGAGCAGCCGGACGAGGTCGCGGGCCGTCACCCGGTTGTGCAGTCCGGCGTCGCGCGCCGGGTAGTCCTCGATCCCGCGCGGGCTGCCGCTCCGGGTGGCGCCCGCCCGCCGCCAGACCTCCGCGACGGCCTCGTGACCGGTCCGGGCGAGGCAGAGGTTGGTGGCCAGGTTGGACGAGTGGGTGATCATCCGCTCGGCGAGCAGGCCCAGTGGCGCGGTGCCGCCGAGGAGGCCCCAGGGGACGGGGTCGCTGTCCCACTCCGGATCGTTGGCGAACTCCCCGCCCGCCCGCGACGTGAAGGAGTTCACCACCGGCACGGCCTCGTCGAGGTCGGCCCCGGCCCGGTGCAGGGCGGCCAGGACGGCGATCTTCATCGTGCTCGCGGCGTCGTGCGGCTCGTCCCCGCCTCGCTCGAACACCGGTTCTCCGCCCCAGGGGGCGACCACTACGGACAGCATGCCCGCCACCGTGCCCACCGCCCGCCGCCCCGAAACCGGCCGGCCACCGCGCCCCGCCGGGCCGTCGCACGTCGGCAGGTTCGCCGCGCACCGGCCGGTCACCGCGCCCCGGCCGGTCAGCCGCGGTCGGCGCTCGCGGCGGGACGGTGCCCGTGCCGGTGCCCGGGCGGCCACGGCGGGCGGGGCTTCGCGGGGGCCAGGCGGACCGCCGGGAGCCGGGAGGTGTCCAGCGGCGACCCCGGCTCGGGCCCGGCGGCGAGCGCGGCGAGGTAGCGGGACCGGGGCAGCGGGGCGGCCCCGAGGGAGCGCACGTGCGGGGAGTCCCACTGGGCGTCGAGCAGCCGGCCGCCGACGGCGGCGAAGCGCGCGGCGAGGTCGGCGACCGCGACCCGGGCCGCGTCCGGGCGGCGGTGGAACATCGAGTCCAGGCTGAGCACCGGCCCGGCCGCGATCCCGAACACCCCTCCGATCAGCTCCCCCTCCTCCCACACCTCGACGCTGTGGGCCGCGCCCAGCCGGTGCAGGGCGGTCAGCGCCTCCCGAAGGTCCCGGGTGAGCCAAGGGGGCTCGCGGCCCTCGGCGCAGGCCGCGAGCACCTGCTCGAAGGCCGCGTCGGCGGTGGTCGACCAGTCCAGCCGGTTGCGCAGCAGACGGGAGAGCTTGCGGCCGAGCCGCACGCCGTCGGCGGCGAGAACGGGGCGGGGGTCGGGCGACCACCAGGCGAGCGCGTACGGGTCGGCCTGCCCGGGCCCCGGCAGCAGGGCGATCCGGCCGGCCGCCACCTCCTCCTCGTAGCGGGCCTCGCTGAAGGCGCTCGCGTAGGCGTCGGCGGCCGGGAGCGGGAACAGCCCGTGCCGGTAGGCGGCGAGCAGGGTGCCGGGCGCGAGGTCGCCGCCGAACGCCGCCGGTCCGTCGGCGGGGGCTCGGGCGACGTCCACCGCCGCGAAGAGCTCCTCGGGAGCGGTGGCGGTCATCGCACCGCCCCGAGCGGCGAGGTGCCGAGCGGCGGGGAGAGGAAGCCCTCCGCCGTCAGCCGGTCGAGGTAGAAGTCCAGCAGGCCGCCGTCGACGGCGGGCAGCACCACTCCGCTGCCGGCCAGGGCGTGTTCGGTGTTGGCCCGGTCGAAGCGCGGGAAGGTGGGGCGGAAGTACATCTCGCTGATGGACAGTTCGGTGCCGGGCACCCGGTCGACGAAGAGCGGCACGAACGGCGTCATCGGGTGGGTGGGGTGCCCGGCGGCGAACCGGACCAGGCCCTGCACCCACTGCTCGTAGGGGACTTCGTCGACGGGGTGGCCCCGGGCGCGCAGCCGTTCGGCGAGTTCGGGGAGGCCGGCCGGGGTGGGCGAGGTGAGGTGGTAGACCTCGCCGATGGCGGGCGCGTGGGTGACGATGTGGCAGATCGCGCGGCTGAACCGGTCGGCCGGGACGAAGTCGAGCGGCAGCCGGACGTCCGGGCAACTCCCGCTCTCGGCCATGTACTTGATCAGCGCGCACATCTCGGTGCCGGTGTTCATCACGCCGGTGCGGAGGTCGCCGGTGACGTCGTTGGTGCGCAGCACGGTGACCGGCAGCCCGGCCTCGGCGGCGTGGTGGAGGAGCTGTTCGGCGACCCATTTGCTCTCGACGTAGCCGACGGCGAGCCGGTCGGCGTGGTCGAGCGGGGTCCGTTCGGTGACCTCGGGGATGCCCGCCGCGCCGAAGCCCGCGACCACGGCGAGGGTGGACAGGTAGTGGACGGGGATGCCGCGCGAGTGCCCGGCGAGCCGGACGATCTCGCGGGTGCCGTCCACGTTGGCGGCGCGCAGCTGGTGGTAGGGGTAGATGAAGTTGACCAGGCCGCCGAGGTGGTGGATGGCGTCCAGGGTGCCGGCCAGGTGTTCGAAGCGCTGCTGGGTGAGGCCGAGCAGGGGTTCGGCGAGGTCGCCGACGAGCGGGACGACGCGGCGGTCGGCGAGGTCCTGGCGGAGGAAGCGCTGCTGGGCGGCGCGGAGGCGTTCCAGGGCGTGTTCCTCGTCGGGGGCGCGGACCAGGCAGTGGATGCGGGCGGCGGTGGTGTGCAGCAGGGCGTCGAGCAGGTGGGCGCCGCAGAAGCCGGTGGCGCCGGTGAGGAGGATCTCGGTGGGTTCGGCGCGGGACGGCGCGGGGCTCCAGGACTGCCGGACGGGAGTGTCCAGGCGGGCTTCGGCGGCCCAGTCGACGGCGGCCTCGCCGCCGGCGCCCGCGGGGTCCTGTCCCCGCGCGGAACCGTCGGCCCGGGCCGCGCCGCCGGTGCGGGCGGCGAGGGTGTCGGCGGCGAAGGCCCGCAGGGTGGCGTCGCGCAGCAGCGAACGGGTGAGGAAGCGGATCCGGGTGACGTCGATGCCGAACATGATCCGGGCGCGGGCGAGCATCTCCATGGCGAGCAGGGAGTTGCCGCCGAGGTCGAAGAAGTCGTCGTCCGGTCCGACCTCCTCGACGCCGAGGAGTTCGGACCACAGCTGGGCGACGCCCGCCTCGACGGCGGTGACGGTGCCCCCGGCCGGGGCCGCGCCGATCGGGGCCGAGCTGTTCGGGGCGGTGCCGTTCGGGGAAGGGGCCCCGCGTGCGGCTCCGGCCCGGCGCGCGCCGGTCGGGTCGCCGCCCCCGGCCGGCTCCTGGCCGTCCCGCCGCTGCAGCTGCGGCCGGGCGTCGGGCAGCCGGCGGCGGTCGATCTTCCCGGCCGGGGTGAGCGGCATGCTGTCGAGGAGCACGAAGTCCGCCGGGACCATGAAGTCCGGCAGCCGTTCGGCCAGGTAGGCGCGGATCCGTCCGCGCCGGGCGTGCGGTCCGGACGCGGCGCGTTCGGTGAGCGTGTAGTAGGCGATGAGGACGCGGCTGCCGTCGGCGCTGCCGTCGGCGGCGACCCGGGCCTGCCGGACGTCGGGGTGGGCGGCGAGCACGGACTCCACCTCGGCGGGGTCGACCCGGTGGCCGCGGACCTTCAGCTGGTCGTCGAAGCGGCCGAGGATCTCCAGGTTGCCGTCCGCCCGCCAGCGGCCGGCGTCGCCGGTGCGGTACATGCGCTCGCCGGGCTCGGGCGCGTACGGGTCGGGCAGGAACGTTTCGGCGGTCAGCCCGGGCGCCCGCCAGTAGCCGCGGGCCAGGCCGGGGCCGCCGAGGTGGATCTCGCCCTTCTCGCCGGGCGGCACGGGGCTGAGCCGGGCGTCGAGCAGGTGCAGCCGCACGCCTGGCAGCGGCCGCCCGATCGGGACCGGCGCGGCGGACGGATGGCCGGGTCCGGCGTGCTGCGCCCCGGGCTCCAGGGCCTCCGGCGTGAGTTCGCAGAGCGTGGAGGTGACGGCCGCCTCGGTCACTCCGTAGGCGTTGACCAGCCGGACCCCCGGCAGCCGCTCCAGGCAGGCCCGGCAGTCGTCGGCATGCACGGTGTCGCCGCCCACGATGATCAGCCGCAGTCCCTCCGGCGCGGGCCCGCCGGGCGGGAACAGGCCGAGCAGGTGGTGCCAGTACGCGGGAGTGAGGTCGGCGACGGTCAGCCGCAGCTCGCGCATCCGGTGGGCCAGCTCGGTGGGCGCCCAGGTGCGGGCACCGCCGAGCACCAGGGTGGCCCCCGCGGCCAGGGTCGCGAAGACCTGCTCCAGCGAGGTGTCGAAGCCGAGTGCGGCCAGTTGGAGGACGCGGTCGCGCGCGGTGAGCCCGTAGGCGCCGACCACCCGCTCCAGGGTGAAGACCAGCGCGCGGTGGGTGACCGGCACGCCCTTGGGGGTGCCGGTGGTCCCCGAGGTGTAGATCAGGTAGGCGAGGTCGTCCGGGCCGGCCGGGTCCTCGCCCGGCGCAGCGTCGGCGCTCGGGTCGACGGTCGCGTCGGCGCTCGGGTCGGTACTCGGGTCGGCGCTCGGGTCGACGGTCGCGTCGGTGCGCCCGTCGGGCGCCACCGCCCGCACCCCCGGGAAGGTCCGCCCGTCCGCGGAGACCACCACGTCCGCCCCGCAGTCCTCGACCAGCCGGGCCAGCCGCCGCCGCGGGTGCGCCGGGTCCAGCGGCAGGAAGGCGCCGCCCGCCTTGAGCACGCCGAGCAGGGCCGTCACCAGGTCCGCGCCGCGCTCCAGGCAGACCGGGACGATCCGCTCCGGGCCGACGCCCAGACCGCGCAGCACACCCGCCAGCCGGTCACTGCGGGTGTCCAGGTCACGGTAGGTGAGCGTCTCCTCGTCGGTGACCACCGCGACGGCGTCCGGATCGTCCGCCGCGCGGGCCCGGACCAGCCCGTGCACGGTGTCCGGGGGACCCGTCCGGCCGGCGCCACCGGCGCCACCGGCACGAGGGGCGACGGCCCCGCCGGGGCCGCCCGGGCCCAGGCCGAGCCCCGGCTCGCGCCACTCGCGCTCGACGTACCCACGGCACTCCGCACGCCCGGCGGGCCCGAAGACCGTCCGCCAACCGCTCGGAACCGTGAAGTCCCCGGGCCAGATCGTATACTGACCGTCCTCGTTGACCAGCACGGCGTGACGTCCGGAGTCCACTCCGGCACGTACTCCCCGTGCGCTGTCCGCTGCTTCATCCACCGGCTTGACCTCGTGCTGTAGCGGCAGAATGCTGGGAGGTGCGACATTTCCGACTATACGCACTCAAGGCCCATTTCGAACGTTCGACCGGACCACCCCGGTCCGGCCCGGACGCTCGCGAGCCCCTGCCCGGAAATCCCACCACCCGTCACCGCGGGAGGACGGGGTGATGTCGCGGAGGAGGTAGCTCGTTGACACGTCGGCGCCAACGCCTGATGGCCTGTTACCTGGCGTGGATGGTGCTGTTCACCGGCATCTACTACGCCAATCCCTCCCAGCGGATCATCTGGTGGACGGGCATCGGCCTGGGCGGCGTCGCCGCCATCGTGGTCGGCGTCCGCCTCAACCACCCCTCGCACGCCCGCTACTGGTACCTGCTCGCGCTCGCCAACCTCAGTTTCACGGCGGGCGAGGTGGTCCAGGTCATCCAGATGCAGTTCCTGCACCTGGGCAGCCCCTTCCCGTCCATCGCCGACGGCTTCTACCTCGCCGAGTACCTGCTGTACGCGGCAGGCGTGTTGGGCTTCATCCGCTGGCGGACCGCGCATCAGGACCGGGCCAGCCTGCTGGACGCGCTGATCCTCACCATGGGCCTGGCGCTGCTGGTCTGGATCTACCTGATCCTCCCCTACGCGCGGAACCCCGACCTCGACTGGTTCCAGAAGGCCGTCTCGATCGGCTACCCACTGGGCGACGTCGTGGTGCTGGCCCTGTTGCTCCGTCTGGTCGTACCGCGGGGCGGCGTCAGCCGATCGCTCCAGCTGCTCGCCGTCGGCACCGTCGGCCTGCTGGTCTCCGACATCGCCTACGGGCTGATCGTGCTGCACGGCAACTGGCACATCGGCACCCCCGTGGACTTCGGCTGGGCCGCCTTCTACACCGCCTGGGGCGCGGCCGCCCTGCACCCGTCCATGGTCGAGCTGACCAGGCCCATCCCCAGTCAGCAACCGGACCTCAGCCCCGCCCGGCTGGCGCTGCTCACGGTCGCCTCACTGATCGCGCCGACCATCCTGATCATCGAGGCCGGCGCGGGCAACACCAGCAACGCCGGGGTGATCGGCGCCTTCTCCGCCCTGATCTACCTGCTCGTGCTCGCCCGGCTGGCCGTCGTGGTGCGCGCCCGCCGCCAGGCCGTCGCCAGGGAACGCGCGCTGCGGGTCGCCGGCTCCGCCCTCACCTCGGCCGTCACCGTCGAGGAGGTCGCCGACGCCGTCCAGGCCGCCGCCTCCACCCTGATGCCCACCGAGCCCGGCCATGTCGCGCTGCTCGCCGTCACCGAGGGCGGCGTCCTGCACGTGCGGCACGCCGAGCGCGGCGCCGGCCGCCACCTGCTCGGCGCCGAGCACGACTCCGACGAGGTGCTCGCCCTCGCCGCCTACCGGGAGACCAGGCTGATGTCCGTCGAGGACATCGGCAACGACCTCGCCACCCGGCTGGACGGCATGCCCAGCGCCCTGCTGTGCCCGCTCACCCTGGCCGAGCGCCCGTCCGGGGACCCGCTGATCGGCGCCCTCATCGTCACCGGCACCGAGCAGGAGCTGACCAGCCTCTGGGGCTCACTGGAGATCCTGGCCGGCCAGGCCGCGTTCGCCGTCGAGCGCGTCATGCTGAGCCAGGAGATCACCCGGCGGGACAGCGAGGCCTACTTCCGCACCCTGGTGCAGAGCGCCAGCGACGTCATCCTGATCCTCAACGGCGACGACTCCGTCCGCTACGCCTCGGGCTCCTCCGCCGAACGGGTCCTCGGCTACCCGAACCTCTCCGGCTCCCTGATCACCGACCTCGTCCCGACCGAGGACAGCCGGTCGGTCGGCAAGGCGCTGGCCCGGATGCGCAGCCGGGACACCACCCTCTCCGCCTCCCGCCCGGGCCGTTCCGGGCTGGACGCCCAGCGCGACCACTGGCGGCTGCTGCGCGCCGACGGCACCCCGATCGAGGTCGAGGTGCACGCCAACGACCTGCGGGCCGATCCGACCGTGGGCGGGCTGGTGCTCACCCTGCGCGACGTCACCGAGCAGCGGCAGATGGAGCGCGAACTCACCCACCGGGCCTTCCACGACTCGCTGACCGGCCTGGCCAACCGGGTGCTGTTCCTGGACCGGGTCGGCCACGCGCTCTCCCGGGGCGAGCGCAGCGGCGCCGTCACCGGGGTGCTCTTCATCGACCTGGACGACTTCAAGATGGTCAACGACACCCAGGGGCACGCGGTCGGGGACGAGCTGCTGATCGCCGTCTCGCTGCGGGTGTCGACGGCGCTGCGCACCTCGGACACGGCGGCGCGCCTGGGCGGTGACGAGTTCGCGGTGCTGGTGGAGGACGCCCTGGCGCCGGCCGATGTCGGGGCGCTCGCGGACGGCGTGCTGGCGGCGTTCGCCGAGCCGTTCCGGCTGAGCGCGGGCGCGGTGCGGGTGTCGGCCAGCATCGGGGTGGCGACGACGGAGGACAGCGTCGACGCCACCGAGCTGCTGAGCCACGCCGACCTGGCCCTGTACTCGGCGAAGTCGGCGGGCAAGCGCCAGTGGTGCCACTACCAGCCGTCCTTGCAGGCCGGCCTGGTGGCGCGGCACGAGCTGAACGAGAACCTGGACACGGCGATCGCCGAGGCGGCGTTCCGGCTGTACTACCAGCCGATCGTCGACCTGGCCTCGGGGGCGCTGGTGGCCTTCGAGGCGCTGGTGCGCTGGCCGCACGACCGGCGCGGCATGGTGCTGCCGGACGAGTTCATCGCCCTCGCCGAGGAGAGCGGCCAGATCGTGCCGCTCGGCGCCTGGGTGCTGGAGCGCGCCGCCCAGGAGACGGCCGCCTGGCACGCCGCCAGCTCGGCCGCCCGCGCCGCCGTCGGCCTGCCGCCGCTGCGGGTCAACGTCAACGTCTCGGCCCGCCAGTTCCGCGACGCGGGCTTCGTGGACGTGGTGCGCGAAGCCGTCCGCTCCTCCGGGATCCCGCCGCAGTCGCTGGTCCTGGAGCTCACCGAGTCCGTCCTGATGCGCCGGGACGACCGCGTCCACACCGATATGCGCACCCTGGGCGACCTCGGCGTCGGCATCGCCATCGACGACTTCGGCACCGGCTACTCCTCGCTCTCCTACCTGCGGGAGTTCCCGATCTCGATCCTGAAGATCGACAAGTCCTTCATCGACGGCCTCAGCCTCTCCAAGCAGCAGTACGCCCTGGTGGAGGGCATCACGAGGATCGCCGACACCCTCGGCGTCCAGGTCATCGCCGAGGGCATCGAGCACCCCGACCAGCGCGACCTGCTCGCCGCCATGGGCTGCCCCCTCGGCCAGGGCTACCTCTTCGCCCGCCCCCTCACCCCCGACCAGGCCCGCGCCTTCATCGAACAGCACACCGCCCCGCTCAACGAACCCGCCGGCCCCGGCAGCCCGGCCGACTAGCGCGTCGGGCGCCGGAAGGCGCCGGCGTGGGCGGCGGCGAGGGCGGCTGCGGCGGCGCGGTCGGCGGTGGTCTCGTCGACCGGGTCGGGGGTGGTGAGCATGCGGTAGTAGAGGGGGGCGGAGACGGCGCGGACGACCTCGTGGGGGTCGGTGCCGGGCGGGAGTTCGCCGCGGTCGACGGCTTCGGTGACGCACGGCGCCCACTCCTCCACCCGGGCGCGGTAGAAGCGGTGCAGGGCCTCGGCGGCGTCCGGGTCGCAGGTGGCGGCGACCAGGACGGCGCGGAAGAGGGCGCCCTGCCGCGGGTCGGCGAGGGTGCGGGCGACGAGGCGGGCGTTGGCGCGGAGGTCCTCGGCGAGGGAGCCGGTGCGGGCGCGCGGCAGGGACTGCTCGGCCATGTCGGTGAGCAGGTCGGCGAGCAGCGCGCCGACCGAGCCCCAGCGCCGGTAGACGGTGGTGCGGCCGACCTCGGCGCGGCGGGCGACGTCGCCGAGGTCGAGTCCGGCGAAGCCGACCTCGACCAGGGCGTCCTCGGTGGCCCCGAGGACGGCGGTCCGGACGCGGGCGGTCCGGCCGCCGGGGCGCTGCAGGCCCGAAGCCCCCGCGGTACTCGGTGAAGTCATTAACGGGATTCCTGTTCCATTAGCGAGCGCGAGGGTGCTAGGGTCGAGCCATCTTAACGGAACAGCAGTACCGTTAGCGAAGGGAACACCTCTCATGGAGTACCGCCGCCTCGGCGCGTCCGGCCTCACCGTCCCCGCACTCTCCCTCGGCACCGGCACCTTCGGCGGCCGCGGCCCGCTGTTCGGCGCCTGGGGCACCACCGACGAGACCGAGGCCCGCCGCCTGCTGGACATCGCCATCGACGCCGGCGTCACCCTCTTCGACACCGCCGACGTCTACTCCGACGGCGCCTCCGAGGAGGTCCTCGGCCGGGCGATCAAGGGCCGCCGCGACCAGGTGCTGATCTCCACCAAGGCCGGCCTGCCCACCGGCGACGGCCCCAACGACGCCGGCACCTCCCGCGCCCGCCTCACCACCGCCGTCGACGCCGCCCTGCGCCGCCTCGGCACCGACCACCTCGACCTCTTCCAACTGCACGCCTTCGACGCCGCCACCCCCGTCGAGGAGGTGCTCGGCGCCTTGGACGAACTGGTCCGGGCCGGCAAGGTCCGCTACACCGGCGTGTCCAACTTCTCCGGCTGGCAGCTGATGAAGTCGCTCGCCGCCGCCGACCGCGACGCCCGCCCCCGCTACGTCGCCCACCAGGTCTACTACTCCCTCGTCGGCCGCGACTACGAGTGGGAGCTGATGCCGCTCGGCCAGGACCAGGGCGTCGGCGCGCTGGTGTGGAGCCCGCTCGGCTGGGGCCGCCTCACCGGGAGGATCCGTCGGGGCACCCCGGTCCCGCCCGGCAGCCGCCTCCACGACACCGCCGACTACGGCCCGCCGGTGGAGGACGAGCTGCTGTACGACGTGGTCGACGCGCTGGACGCGATCGCCGCCGAGACCGGGCGCACCGTCCCCCAGGTGGCGATCAACTGGCTGCTGCGCCGCCCCACCGTCTCGTCCGTCATCATCGGCGCCCGCAACGAGGAGCAGCTGCGCCAGAACCTCGGCGCGGTCGGCTGGGAGCTGACCGCGGAGCAGGTCGCCCGGCTGGACGCGGCGAGCGCCCGCACCGCGCCGTACCCCTACTTCCCGTACCGCCGGCAGGAGGCCTTCGCCCGGCTGAACCCGCCGCTCGCGGGGTGAACCGCGGAGGCCCCGCCGGTCAGAGCGGCAGCGGGAGAACGTTGACGGCCTGCGGCCCCTTCGGTCCCTGCACGAGCTGGTACTCGACGAGCTGCCCCTCGGTCAGGGTCCGGTACCCGACCCCGATGATGTCCGAGTAGTGGACGAAGACGTCCTGCCCCCCGTCGGCCGGCGCGATGAAGCCGTACCCCTTCTCGGCGTTGAACCACTTCACGGTGCCGAGGTTGACCAGCGCCCGGTGCTCCGCCACGGGCCTTGCCGCGGCGTCCGCCCGCGCCGGGGCCGACACCGCCATCAGCGCCGCGAGGGCGAACAGCGGGACACACAGCACGGCCGCCAGGCGCCGGCGCTCGGGGAACGGCAAGGACATCGGGCACCTCCAGGAAGGGAGCCGGCGGGCGCCGCCTCCCCACCGACCGTCGGACCGCCGCCCCTCCCCCGCAACCGGGACTCCTGCACCCGGCGGCACCGACGCCCGGCGGTCCCACCGGCAGCCGGTAATCCGTTTGTCATCCCGGGCCGACAGAAGGCATGGTCACGGGCATGATCGAACTCCGCGCACTGACCCCCGAGGACTGGCCGCTCTTCCGCGAGCTGCGCCTCGCCGCCCTCGCCGAGGCGCCGTACGCCTTCGGCTCCACCCTCGCCGCCTGGCAGGGCGAGGGCGACCGGGAGGAGCGCTGGCGCTCCCGGCTGGAGATCCCCGGCGCCCTGGACCTCGTCGCCCTCGTGGACGGCGAGCCCGCCGCGATGGCCACCGGGGTGCCGGAGGACGGGCACGCGGAGCTGATCTCGATGTGGGTCGGCCCGAAGGCGCGCGGCCGGGGTGTCGGCGCCCGGCTGATCGCCGAGATCGAGGGGTGGGCGGCCGGGCAGGGCTTCGCCACCCTGCGCCTCGCCGTGATGCCGCACAACCCCCACGCCATCGCCCTCTACGAGCGCGTCGGCTTCACCGACACCGGCGAGCCGGGCGACCTGCTCCCGGACGGGGTCTCCCGCGAACTGGTGCTGGCCAAGCCGCTGTCTCCCTGAGCACCCGCGACACCGGCTCCTCACCTCCATCAACTCCCTTTTGTTTTACCGGAGTTCACGCATCCGTTCCGGCCAGAGGGCGGCCGGTTCGGGCCAGCTCCCGGCAATCGCGGCACCCGGACGGCGGGGCGGTGCCTACGGTCGAGACGTCCGTAGGCACCCGTTCCGCCGTCAACCCGCGCGCACGAGCGCACCGCGTGAAACGCCGAGCCAGGGAGTCCTCTACCGTGCCGTCCTTGCTGCACTACGAAATCGTCGCGGATCCGACATCGCTCCAAGCCTCCCTCCCGAACGAGCCCTCCGTGGGGACGGTCTACCTGATCGTCTCCAACACCCACCAGGCCCAGGTGGAGTGGGACTACATCGACGTGGCGCTGCCGCTGCTCGCCCAGTCCTCGAACCTGACCGACACCCCCGCGACGGTCACCGCCACCGTCGAGCGGACGTACAACAACCCCTGGGACGACGCGCTGGAGTTCACCTGGGACGCCGCCCACGACTGCTTCCGGGCCCGGCTCTCCCAGACGCAGCCGTCCACCCGGCAGTTCGCGCTCCTGGACGCCCACGGCGCGCTGGTGCTGAAGCTGGAGAACATCCCGGTGGCCGAGGGCGCGGGCCTGAGCCTGCTGGAGATCCGCGAGCGGGCCGGCGGCGGGGACGACAACCTCGCCATGCGGCAGGACCACTACACCACCTACCTCGGGCTGGCGAAGCAGACGCCCCGGGTCCCGCGCAACTTCCGCGCGGACAAGTCGCTGCTGGACGTCGACGCGGGCGAGCAGCTGGTGCTCCGCTGGGACGGCCCCAACAGCCTGGACTACGCGATCCTCGACCAGACCGGCGCCGAGGTCCGCAGCGAACCGGCGGTGCCGGGGGCCGCCCCGGCCCACCAGGAGTACTCCTGGACCACCGCCGCCCCCAAGCGCGGCACCACCTACACCCTGGTCGCGAAGGCGGCCGGCGGCGGGCAGCAGCGCGGGTACTTCCTCACCACCACCGTGCACGCGGTGATCCCCGAGTTCGCGAGCGGGACCCGCACCCTGTGGGTGGAGGGCGTCGCGAACAAGGGCCGGCTGACCCCGACCGCGGACGGCGTGGACGTCCGCAACCCGGCCGGGGACCTGGGCCGGATCACGGCCGACAAGGCCGACGTGGACAACGTGACCACCCGGGTGGTGCAGGGCCGCACCGACAGCGCGGGCTGGATCACCTTCCCGGACCAGGGCGTCAACGTCTACCACGGCCACGACAGCACCCCCGGTGTCCTCACGGCCGCCCGCGCCGACGTCGAGGGTGTCAACACCAAGTGGGCCGGCAGCCGGGACGCCGGCAGCGGCTGGATCGAGTTCACCCAGCCCGGCGCCACCCTCCACAAGGACGGCAACCAGGACCTCGGCGCCCTGACCGCCGACAAGGTGGACGTCGAGGGCGTCAACACCAGGTGGGTCGGCGACCGCGACGCCGGGAAGGGCTGGATCGGCTTCCCGCAGGACGGCATCGACATCCGCAAGGACGGAGGACAGTCCTGGGGCACCGTCCACGCCGACAAGGCCGACGTCGACGGCATCAACACCAAGTGGGTCCAGGGACGCAGCACTTCGGACGGCTGGATCGAGTTCCCCGCCGAGGGCGTCCGGGTCCTGCGCGACGGCGGACACGACCTCGGCACCGTCATCGCCGACAAGGCGGACCTCAACGGCCTGAACACCAAGTGGGTCGGCGACCGCGACGCCGGCCACGGCTGGATCGGCTTCCCCCAGGACGGCATCGACATCCGCAAGGACGGAGGACAGTCCTGGGGCACCGTCCACGCCGACAAGGCCGACGTCGACGGCATCAACACCAAGTGGGTCCAAGGCCGTTCCACCTCGGACGGCTGGATCGAGTTCCCCGCCGAGGGCCTGCGCGTCCTCCGCGACGGCGGCCACGACCTCGGCACCGTCACCGCCGGCAAGGCCGAGCTCAACGAGCTGAACACCGGCCTGGCCCTGGTCTCCGGCGAGGCGCGGGTGCGGGGGATGCTCTCCGTCGGCGGCGGGATGAAGCTGAGCCACGACGGCACGCGGATGTTCGTCACGCTGCCGGACCGGATCATCTACTCCGCGATCAACGAGTTCAAGCAGTGGGTGGGCATGGAGCGGGGCCTGACGGTCTCCTTCCAGACCGGCAGCTTCTCGGCCACCAAGGAGGGCGGGATCCTGACCCACGGCTGCGACGTCCAGTTCCAGCAGGGGACGGTGTCGATCTCCAAGGGCAACCCGCCGCAGGTGCGGTTCCTCTAACGCTTCCCGCCGTTGCTCCACCGCCCCGGCCGGGGGCGGTGGGGCAACGGCGAAACCTCGTTCCCCTCATCGAGTGAAACGTGCTCCGGGCCGCAGCCACGGACCCGGTCGTCTGCGACTCTTCTCCTCGGCATCGAATTCCGATGTACACGATCCTTCTGGAGACGAGTCATGCCGAACTCCTCCCCCGCCTCCCGCTCCCCCCGCACCGCCTGGGTCGCCGCGCTCGCCGCCGCCGCGCTGCTCGGCCTCACCTCCCCCGCCGGCCACGCCACCGCGCCGGAGGAGGCCATCGAGACGGGCGTGTCCTACTACTTGATCGCCACCAACCACGGGAACCGCGGTGTGACCTTCGAGGTGAACAACAACAACGACTGGGCGCTGCTGACGAACGACGCGAACAGCAACGGCACCGCCGTCGTCCTGGAGTCGAAGGGCTCGGGCTACACCGTCCGGTCCGAGAGCTCCAACTGGCCCGGCTACGACACCTGGTGCTCGGTGGACAAGGGCATCAAGCTGGGCAAGGCCGACGGCTGCGCGACGGCCTGGAAGATCGTCTCCGGCGAGGACGGCTTCAAGCTGGAGGACCAGTCCAGTCGCACCGTCGCCCACAAGACCTCCGGGAAGGCCTGGCTGGGGCCGGCCACCGAGATCTACAGCGGCCACGCCTACACCAGCTTCAAGCTCGTCAAGGTGGCCTGAGCCGAGGGCCCGTCGCCGCCCGGCCGGGCGGGGGTTCCACCCAGGAACCTGGGATACCGCCGCACCGGCCGGGGCCGCGAGGATTCGGTCCACGGCGTCGGGCACCGAACGGGTGCCGGACGCCGGCGATTCCGTCTCCCGAAGGAGCCTCGTCCCATGAGTCCTCGCCGACTGGCCGCCGCGGTGGCCACCGCGGCCGTGCTGGCCCCGCTGCTGGCCCTGACCGCCGGAACCGCGCAGGCCGCGCAGGGCCCGCAGGATCCCTCCCTGCCCGGACCCATCCGCGTCCAGGCCCCCGGCCCCGGCTTCACGACGGTCCCGCCGAACGCCACCGAGCCGCAGCTCGTCCGGAGCGGCCAGTGCATGGCCGCGTACAACATCAACTACTGGGTCGGCGGCATGCCGTTCGCGCTCACCCAGCTGAAGATCTGCCTCAGCGCGAAGTCCAGCCTCGCGCACGGTGCGCAGTTCTTCTTCCCCGGCGACGTGAACTACCTCCCGGCCGACGGCGTCCCCGTCACCCCCTGATCCTGCTCCTGACTCCTGGCTCCTGGCGTGCCGCAGGGTGCGCACCGCACAGCGGGCCCGGTCGTCCGTCCGGCCGGCACCTCGGCCCGGACGGACACCGGGCGTCCACCGGACCGCTGCGCCTAACCCGCCGGGGGGACGGGGTGGGGGTGGCCGAGGTGGGGGAAGTCGGGAAGCAGGTCGGTGTGCGGGGGGATGTGGTCGCTGGTGATCTTCCCGCCGGAGACCATCGCGAGCCGCGCGGAGGTCACGTCGTCGGTGAGCGTGCGGCCGTTGGGGTAGATGGCCGGCCGGGCGCGGTCGTAGCGGAGGATGTCGGGCAGGACGATCTTCAGCGTCTCGGTGGCGGCGTCGGTGGTGTAGTCGCCGGTGTGCTGGAGGACGGCCGTCCACGGCTCCCGGTACTTCTCCCAGTCGTCGGCCGGCTCACCGGCGTTGTACGCGTCCTTGACCTCCTCCGCGTTGAAGTACGCGGTGAGGGAGGGGTGGGCGCCCCGGTCGACGGAGATCAACTGCCCGTCCTGGTGCAGACTGACCCGCGCCCACACCCCGATCCCCGGCTCCGGCCCGAGGTCCGCGTCCGGCACCTCGAGGGCGATACCGAAGACGTTCGCCTCGGCCATGGCGTCCTTGCCGGTCCAGGTGAACTCGTTGACGATCCCTTCGAGGTCGGCGAAGAACGGATCGCTGCGCAACCCGACGGAGACCTTGCGCCCGTCGGCCTCGACGACAGCCGGAGTGGTGCCGAAGACCACCGGCACATCGGCGAACAGCACCTCCCCGCCCGCCTCGTGCTTGCGCGCGACCTCCCCGGTGGCCCGGCGCACGGTCATGCCCTGGGCACCGCCGACGGGCGCGGAGAAGGTGAACGAGTAGGCGACGTCGGCCTGGTGGTCGCCGTCGCTGTCGATGTTGATCCGGTAGACGGCCTCCGGGTGGAACTCCGTGCCGCCCGTGGGCGCGTAGGGATTGACGTTCATGATCAGGACCGTCCGCCCGGGGCCCCCGGCGGCCGGGAAGGCGAACAGGTCCGTGAGGTCGAGCCGCGCGTCGCCGCGCGGGGAGCGGAGGTTCGGTCCGCTGAGGTGGTGGGACATGGCCGTAGAGCTACCAGCCCCCACCTGAACCCGGCCGGACGACACCCACGCACGCCGCCGCCGTCCACCGATCGGCGGAACCCCGACTCGGAGCAGTCACACCGTCGTCCCAGCGACCGCCGGCCCGGATATCGTCCGGCGGGTCGTGCAGCAGGCCGTGCAGCGCGCCGCCGGCTCGGAGGACGGTCCGGGGCAGGCCGATCCCCGCGGGCGAGAAATCGGGTGCGACGTTCAGGAAATCGGGCGGGCCGACTTTCCCTGGAGGGCGCCGGGCCTGCTCCCGGTCCCGCATCGTGAGCGGGATCCGGAGTGGGCCGCTCGGTGCGCTCGCGTGGTCGGGAGGATCGGCGACCATCACGAGGAGCTGCTGGCGGGCCGATCCCGGCGGCCTGCCCGAGGTCAGCGAGGCGGTCCGCGAACTGCTCGCCTCCCGAGCCGCTGCGGATCCGCAGGGGAGAGCCGACTCCACTGCCGTGCCGCCGAGTTGGAGCGATCAGGTCGCTCCGGAGCGCCCTTTCAGGCATGAACGACCGGTCGTCAGGTCGCTACTCACCGGTTCCGCATGACGGGGCACCCGGCCGGGGGTGATGCTCTCGTCGTCCCACTCGATCAGGAGGTCGGCAATGAAGGTGAAGAAGCGCGGCAGGACACTCGCGTCGGCGGCCGTGGTCGCCGCCACGATGCTGGGGAGCGCCGTCGGAACGGCGGGCACGGCCCATGCCGGCAACGTGGAACTGACGGCGTACCGCCACCTGAAGTGCAACACGAGCGGCGTCAGGATCGAGCCGCTCATTCCCGAAGGGGGAGGCGTGTTCCCCTGCGGGGACAGGTTCAACGCCTTCATGCCCCGGGTCTCGATCAACGGCCTCACCCATGTCTTCGCCGTCGGGGCGGACTACGCCGTGTGGGTCTACTACGGCACGCAGTGGCAGTCGCTCGGCGGGCGCGTGGGACGGGACTGGGTGACGATCCACGAGATCAGCGACTCCTCCCTGACGCTGAAGGTGTACGACACGAACACGAATACCTGGTACAACACCCGGGATTCCGCCGGGCGTTGGACCGGCTGGCACCGGTAGCCGTCCGGGCCGCGGAGCGGGAAGTCGGCGGGGCCGACTTCCCGCGCGACGTCTCAGCCGAGGCCGGTGGCCATGGAGGCCAGGGAGAGGAGGAGGGCGCCGAGGGCGCCGGTGGCGGCGAAGCGGCGGCCGACGGGGCGGAGGTGGGCGGAGGTCGCGGCGGCGAAGGCGAGGCCGCCGGCGATGAACCACGGGCCCCACAGGTAGAGGTACCAGCGGGTGAGCCCGGCCAGATCAGGGTCCACCGCCGCGGCGCCGGTCTCGACGAGGAGGCCGTGGACGACGAAGAGGCCGCCGTGCCAGACGAGCAGGACCGCCGCGCCGCCGCCGCAGAACGCCAGGGAGCGGCCGGCCAGGCGGCCGCGGAGGCGCGTCAGGCCGAGACCGATCGCCGCCCCGGCGAGCTTGAGGAAGCCCGTCACCCACAGGACGGCCAGGAACCACGGCACCCGGTCCTGGGCGAGCCGCACCAGTTCCGGCGCCACCGTCGACCGCGCGCCGAAGGTGCTCCCCATCGCCCAGAGGAAGCTGGGTATCGCGAACAGCACCCCCCACACCGCGACCGCGTACCCCCACCGCGTGCCCGTACCGCTCTTGATCGACATGCCTCCACGGTCGCAGTACGACCGGCGGAGGGGCCTCGTCCACGTGGACGAGGCCCCTCCCCCGTGAGAGCCAAACGGCTGCGCTCTGCGCAGGAGGTCGGCCCACCCGACGTCCTGCGCAGAGCAGCGGGGCTACTGAGCGCTGCGGGCCCGCAGGGCGGCCGTGAACCAGCCGAACACCGGTGCCAGGCTGGGCGGAACGGGCCACCCGTTGACGACGGACAGCAGGTGCCAGTAGCGCTCGGTTCGCGGGTCGCCGGCGATCTCCAGGCGGGCCAGCAGCCAGTGGCGCAGGTCCGCGTCGTCGGCGCGGCCGAAGGTCTGCGCGTAGCGGGCGGTCAGGGTGTCGACAACGGCCGCCGCCTCGGGCGAGGCGGGCGCGATGCCGGCGTCGAGGGCGCCCCCGACGGCGTCGCGGACGGCCTCGGTGAGGTCGTGGTGCAGGCCGGTGCGGTCGCCTTCGGCGCGTTCGGCCGCCTGGTACTCGGCCATGCGGCGGACGGCGGCGCGGAAGTCGGGGTCCTGGGCGAGTTCGGCGAGTTCCACCCAGGCGTGGACCTGCTCGGGCTCGGGGTCGTCGGGGAGTTCGGGCGCGGCCGAGCGGAGCAGGTCGACGAACTCGGCGTTGGCGTCGAGGCCGCCGAAGGTGTCGTCGACGAAGTCGGTGATCAGGCGTCGGCGTTCGTCGTCGGAGAGCTTGGCGAGCTTGTGCATGAGGTCCATTTCCTCGGGAGTGGAACCGCGTTCGGCCACCGCGCGCAGCACCGCGCGCCGCAGGCGGAGGATGCGGATCTGCACCTCCAGGGCGTCGGCGTGCGCGGCCGCGACCTCGGGCACCGTGACCTCCCGGTCCAGCACCCGCCGGACGACGGCGAGTTCGAGGCCGAGTTCGCGCAGGGTGCGCACCAGGTCGAGGCGGGCGAGCGCGGCGACGTCGTAGAGCCGGTAGCCGGCCGGGCTGCGGTCGGTCGGCGGCACGAGCCCGCAATCGGCGTAGAACCGAATGGTCTTGACCGTGAGCCCGGTCCGCCGGGCCAGGTCGCCGATGGTGAAGAGCGTGTCGCCGTCCATGCCCCTACTCTGGCGTCTCCCCCGAGGGGAGACTCAAGCCCCCTGCGGCCATCAGCCGCGACGGCTCGCGGCGTTGCGGACGCGGCGGGTGCGTCCCCGCTCGGCGAGGAGGCCGAGAGCGGCGGGGGACGTGACGAGTCGGGTGGTGACGACCGTGCGCTGGAACCAGTCGGAGGCGGTCAGCAGTTCCTCCTCGCTCCAGGGCTCGTCCAGGGCCAGGGAACGGAGCAGGGTCCACTCGCGCAGGCGGCGGACGAGGAACGCCCGCTCGCCGACGACCTCGGCCGTCAGGGCCGCCCAGGCCGGGAACCCGGGGCCGGTCAGCTGCTCGGCGGCCCGGCGTTCGAGGTGCTGGTTCACCGCCGCCTCGGCCATGGACCGGTCCTCGTCACGAAGGACGGCGGCCAGCAGCCCGGCCTCCTCCGCCTCGGCGACGCTTTCCAGGGCCAGCAGGTACTGGGCGTAGCGCCGGTGCTCGGGGGGTTCGTCGTCGTGGATGGGAGAGCTGGTCACGGGGCCATCACATCATTGAGAGCCGGTGCTGCCGCCACTGGTCGGCGAAGGGGACCGCGTCCCTCCCGGTGAGCCGCCGTTGCACCACGCCCAGCAGCCACGGCTCCGGCGTTTCCGGGAACACCGGGCGGCCCCGTGCCTGGGGCAGGCGCGCAGGAAGTCGGAGGGGCCGACTTCCTGCGCGGGGTGGGTCGGCCGCCGGGCCGTCAGCCGTAGTAGGGCGAGTCCAGGTCGACGCTCGCCTCCCTGACCACCTCGCCGTCGAAGAGCCGGGTCGTCGCCGGGGCTCCGGCCCGGCGGGCCTCCTCGGCGAAGGGGCCCTGGGCGAAGGCGAGGGCGTTCTCGGCGGTGTCGAACTCGTAGAAGCCGCCGATGGAGTGGGTGCCGACGCCGGACAGCCAGGTCTTGCGGATCAGGCCCGGTGCGGTCTTCAGCGCCTCGTTGACCTGCTGCCAGTCGAAGCGGTCGAACGGAACTGCCGCCTGGATCTCGGTGTAGAGAAAGGTCTTGCCCATCACGAACCTCCGGCTTCGGGGCCTGTTCGGCCACCTCACTAGTACGTGCGTCCTAGTGGCATGAGCTTGGAGTAGGATGCGCGTACTAGTCAAGGGGGTAGAGATGGCCGCGGACACCAAGTCCCGCATGATCGGCGCGGCGATCGGGCTGCTGCAGCGCCACGGCCTGGCCGCGATGTCCTTCACCGAGGTCCTGGCCGTGAGCGGGGCCGCGCGCGGGGCGATCTATCACCACTTCCCCGGCGGCAAGCAGCAGCTCGCGCTCGAAGCCGCCCGCCAGAACGCGGCGGACGTCCGCGCCCACCTGCGCGAACTGCCGGACCGCACACCGCGCGAGGTGGTGGAGGCGTTCCTCGGCAACGTCCGCCCCGTGGTGGAGGCGTCCGCCGGGGGCGGCGGCTGCGCGGTCGCGGCGGTCACCATCGACGGCGGTGCGGCCATCGCCGACCAGGGCGGCCTGCTCGCGGTCGCGGCCGAGGGATTCGCCGGCTGGGTCGGCGAGCTCACCGGGAAGCTCACCCGGGCCGGGATGAGTGCGTCCGAGGCCGCCGACCTGGCCACCCTCATGGTCGTCACCCTCGAAGGCGCCCACGTCCTCTGCCGGGCGGCGGGCAGTGTCGCGCCCTTCGACCGGGCCGCCGCGGCCGTGCTGTCCGCCCTCCCGGAGCCAGGAGGACGCGGGACCGATCGGCTCGGTTGACGTCGCAGGCGCCCAGTGGAAGTCCGACAGCCGGCGCCGTCCTACGGGTGGTAGAGCTCCCGGGCGCGGGCCAGGTCGACCGGCCCGCCCCGGGGCAGGTGCAGGAAGAAGCCCAGCTGCCACGCCTGCGTACGGTCGGCCTGGCGGCTGGCGGGCGTCACCCAGGGCGGGTAGACGCGAAAGGCCCGCTTCCCACCCGCGCCGTTCGCCGATACGACGTCGTGCCGGCGGAGCGCGTCCACGGGGAGGACGAACTGGCCGAAGCGGTCCTCCTCGCGAGTGCTGATGACAAAGAGGTCGACGGGGTCCGTGACATCGAAGGGCCGGATCGGCCCGGCCGGGGACCGCTTCCAGACGGTGACGAACTGGCCGACCTTGGTGGGGGTCGTCCTGGCGGCGCGGAACCGGACGGCGAGGCCGTCGAGGGTGAACTCGTGGGCGGCGTACTCGGCACTCTCGGCCTCGGGGACCGGCTGCGAGCAGGCGAATCCGCAGCGGTCGTAGACGAGCGCCTTCGCCGCGACGAGATCTCCGTGGACCGGAGCGGTGTCCGACCAGGGTTCCGGGCGGGGACCGACCGAGTGCTCGGGCTCCCCGGTCATTCGCCCAGCGCCGTGATGCCCAGCAGCAGGACGCGCAGGCCGTTGTCGATCGCCGCCGTCCGCTCGGCGGGCGGGAGGTCGGGCTGCAGGTTGACCAGTATGGTCGCGAGCCCGTGCACGGTGGCCCAACTGGCCACCACCGCCGCCGCGGTCTCCTCCGGCGGCAGACAGCCCGCGTCGGTCAGCCGGTCGAGGGCCGCCAGGAGAATGGCGTCCGGCTGCGGGCGGCCCTCGGGGTCGGGGGCCGGCTCGTGGCCGGGCGTCCCCGGCGTTCCCACACCCGAGGGGTTGCCGTCCATGGCGGTCCGGAACAGCCCCGGCTCGTCGAGCGCGAACTGCACGTACGCGCGGCCGACCTCGCGCAGGTGGGACACCGCCGCCTCGCGCGGGTCCGACGGCTCCGGGACGGAGGCGACCTGCGCCGCCATGGCCGCCCCCAGCTCGCACAGGGCCTGCTCGGCCACCGCCGCCTTCAGCTCGGCCAGGGTCCTGAAGTGACCGTACGCGGAGTTGGGCGCGACCCCGACGAGGCGGGCGACCTCGCGCAGGACCACCGCCTCCGGCCCACCGGTGCGGGCCAGTTCGATGCCCGCTCCGATCAGCGCCGCCCGCAGGTCGCCGTGGTGGTAGGTGGTGCGGGTCGTGCGGGTGCGGCGGGTCGGCTGGGTCATGCAGGGATCCTGGCACGGAAGGATCCCGGGCGGCCACTCGCGCCCGGGATCCGGAGGAGGGGGCCTACGGCACGACGAACCGCAGGCCCGGGAGGTCGCGGCGGCGGACCATCAGCTCGGCGACGACGAGGTTGGGCAGCCAGCACAGGAACGGCACCGCGGCGTACGCCTGGCTGACCATCCGGTCCACGTCTCCCCCGACGGGACCGCCGGCCAGGACCTGCACCAGGATCAGCACGCCGAACCAGAGCCGCAGCGTCGGCGCCGCGAAGGTCAGGGCGAAGCTGCGTATCATCCAGGCCTCGTGGGCGGCGAAGTCGCCCTCCCGGGCGGCCCGGTAGCCGCGGTAGGTGGTCCATCCCCAGAGCACGGCGAGGCTGCCGAAGCCGAAGAACCCGGCGAACGCCACGGAGTTGAAGCACGACATCACCAGCGCCGCCACCGACCCGAGGCCGACGGCGGCCACGTAGCCGCGCCCGATCCAGCGGTGCACGCGGGGGAAGCGGCGGCGGATCGCGCGGACGAACTGGAACGGACCGACCGCCAGGGCGGTTCCGGCCGTGACGATGTGGACGTAGAAGGCGACCTGGACCGCGAACGGCCGGTCCGCGTACGTCGACGCGAGGCCGACCTTGTCGGCGGCGAGGTCCTGGAGGCTGCCGGCCGCGTACTGGCCTACGGACCAGCCGGTGATCGCCACCGACAGCAGCAGCATCACGGTCCAGCTGAAACGGGAGCCGCGGCGGGGCCGACCGGTGACCGTCGGCGGGCGGGAGGTCAGTACGGACATGGCGAAGCAGCCCTCTTTCGGGGCGAGGTGAAGCACGGGAACGGCGGCACATGCTCAATCTGTACAGTGTGAGTTTTAGTGCCCGCCGAGCGCGGGTGTCAACAACTCCCGAAAAGCGCGCAGGTCGAGGCACCGCACCGGCAACCGGGCTTCGACGGAGGGAAGGTCGCCCCACCGGGCATGGGGACAGGGGCCGTGGACGAGCGGCCCGTCCCCCGCTACGTGTCGCCGCGTCGGCGCGCTCGGCGCACCTGGAGCAGGCGGACAACGGCGCTGACCGCCAGCCCCGCGAGCGCCGCCGCCAGGAGGTGCACTCCCAGACCCGCGAGGCCAGCGTCCGGGAGTGCCAGGACGAGCAGACGTCGCACCCCCCACGTGGCGAGGAACGCGCACGTCATGACGACCCACAGGTGGTCTTCGGGGCCGGAGCCCGCCTGCTTCGGCTGGTGCTGCCGGTCTTCCATGGTGGTACGTCCCTTACGCCGGTTCACTCGCCCTTGAGGAAGTCTTCGGGCCCACCCTCGACCGCCCCGCCCACTTCCCCGCCCACTGCTCCCCCGCCGACGGCTCCGGAGGCCGGCAGGGCGTCCAGGACGTCCTGCCGGCCTGCACGGATCACCGGCGGGCGAACCCACCCTCTCCCGCGGCGCCCGGCTCTGTGAGCCCCCGGACCGGCCGCTCCGGACCCACCGGCCGGCCACCCCCGGACCAGCCGTTCGTCGGCCTGTCCACCCCCCCGATCGGCTGCCGCAGGCCCCCGCACGGTCACCGCCCCACCCCCGGTCGGCCGCCCCCGTGCCTCGACCCGTGCCTTCCACCGTCACAGCGGTTCGTATCCGGTGCGACCGGGCTACATTGGCTTCGGCGGCTGCGCGGATCGCGCCGCGCACGGGGCAGGCTCGGCACGGTCGACCGGATCCGAGGGAATCAGGACGACAGGGGCGGGGCGCCGGCGTGATCCGAGTTGTGGTGGTCGACGACGAGGCACTGATCCGGTCGGGATTCGGCCTGATCCTGAACGCCGCCGAGGACATCGAGGTCGTCGCCGCGGTACCCGGCGGACAGGCCCTGGAAGCCGTGGCCGCACACGCTCCGGACGTGGTGCTGCTCGACATCCGGATGCCCGACGTCGACGGACTGACCCTCCTGCGCGAGCTGCGGACGCTCGACCGCCCGCCCGTGGTGGCCATGCTGACCACCTTCGACTCCGACGAGTACCTCGCCCGGGCCCTGCGCTCGGGCGCCGCCGGCTACCTGCTCAAGGACACCGACCCCGACCACCTCGCACCCCTCGTCCGCTCGCTCGCCGACGGAGCCGTGGTCCTGGCCCCCAAGATCGTGCCGACCGTGGTCGCGGGCTATCTGCGCCACCACCGCGGCCTGGAGACCGGCGCCGCCCGCACCGCCGCACTCACCGCACGCGAACACGACGTCCTGGTGCTCCTCGCCCAGGGCCTGACCAACGGCGCCATCGGCCGGAGCATGCACCTGAGCGAGGGCGCGGTCAAGGAACACGTCAGCGCGCTCCTCGCCAAGCTCGCGGTCAACAACCGTGTCCAGGCCGCCCTGTGGGCACAGCGCAGCGGCCTGCTCACCGCCGAGGCCGCGCAGTGAGCGCGGCAAGCGCGGCAAGCGTCCCGGGCAGCACCGCCGAAAGGCCACCGCAGTCACCGGCGGGGCGGTGCCTGCCGCCATGGGCTGTGGACGTCCTGCTCACGATGTTCGCGCTGGTCGACAGCTGGCTGACGAACCTGAACCCGCTCCAGGGATACATCGACCTCGATCTCCCAGGTGCGCTCGTGGGGTCGGTCGCCGCGCTGACAGTGCTCTTCCGCAGGCGATGGTCGGTCCTTCTGCTCGTGATCGCGTCCCTGACGGTGGTGGTGGCGCCGACCGACTGCTTGTCGCTCATGCTGTTCGCACTGTTCACGCTGTCCGAGCGCTCGCGCAGCCCCTGGGGGCCGGGCATCTGCGCGGTCCTACTGTCGGTTGCAGCGCGCTGGACGGACAACGAAGGACTGGCCGAGGACCTGTACGACGTCCACAACATGATCTTCTTGACGGGAATGGCATGGTCAGCGGTCTTCCTCGGACAGCTGGTCCGGACCCGGCGGGAGCTCGCCCGGAACATGGCCGAGCTCCGCGAGACCCAGGAGCACGAGCGCGAACTGCACGCCCAGGCCGTCCTGGCCCGCGAACGCGCCCAGCTGGCACGGGAGATGCACGACGTGGTCTCCCACCAGGTGAGCCTGATCGCGGTGGGTGCCGGTGCCCTGCAAGTAGCGGCGGACAGCAGCGGGACGAGGGAGGCGGCGCGCACCATCCGCAAGCTGAGCGTCACCACCCTGGAGGAGCTGCGGCACATGGTCACCCTGCTGCGCGCGCCCGGCAGCACCGACCCCGGAACCACCCCCCGACCCACCCGGGAACAGCTCGCCGCCCTCGTGACGGGCAGCGGCCTGGACGCCCGCCTGGTCGGTGGAGTGCCCGACAGCGCCGGAGCGGCCGTCCAGCGGGCGGTCTACCGGATCGTCCAGGAGGCGCTGACCAACGTACGCAAGCACGCCCCGGGCGCGACCGCGACGGTCGAGGTCCGGGAGACCGCAGCGGGACTGGAGGTCACCGTGACCAACACGGCCCCGACCCGGCCCGCCCTCCAGCTGCCCGGCTCCGGACTCGGCCTGGTCGGACTGCGGGAACGCGCCGAGAACCTCCACGGCACCCTGACCTGCGGCACCACACCCGACGGCGGCTACCGCGTCTGCGCCACCCTCCCCGCCCGGGAGACCGCTTGACGCTCGACTCCCCCGGTGCAATGCCCCGGCCCGTGAAGCGCCCCGCCCCCCGGCACCCGCTAACGACGCCGGGCCAGCAGGTGGGCGTCGAGGAAGCCCCGTTCCGAGACCGGGTCGTGGAGCAGCCGGGCGAAGGGGTCGAGCCCGGCCCCGGTCAGCAGCCCGGCGAGGCGGTCGACCGGCCAGCTGTACGCGGGTGTCACCTTGTGGTCGAACCGGATCGGCTCCGGTCCGTCGGTGCCGAAGAAGGAGAGCAGGAGCAGGCCGCCGGGCGCCAGGACGCGTACCAGTTCGGCGAGCAGTGCCGGCAGTTCCGCCGGCGGCGTGTGGATCGTCGAGTAGTGGGCCAGCACACCGCCGAGCGCGCCGTCCTCGACCGGCAGGGACTCCGCCCGTGCCTCGTGGAAGGGCAGGGCCGGGTGGGCCCGCCGGGCGTGCTCGACCATGCCCGGGGAGAGATCGAACCCGGTGGCCTCCAGGCCGAGTTCGTGCAGTGCGGCCGTGAGATGCCCGGGCCCGCAGCCGACATCGGCCACCCGTGGATTGCCGGTCGCGCGCACCAGTTCGGCGAAGGTGCCGATCATGGCCCGGGTGAACGGCTGCTTGTCCATCCGCTCGGCGACCACCGACACGTACAGCTCGACGACGCCGTCGTAGGCCGCCCTGGTCTCGTCCTGGTGATTCGTCACGGGCGGACTGTAGGCCATGCTCCCGAGATCACAGGCGGAGCCGGACAACTACCGCCCGCCGCAGCTGTCCGGAGTGGGAAGTCGGAGCGGCCGACTTCCCACTCCGGGCAGGACACCGGTCACGCACCCTCGACCCCGGCGGCGACCTCGGCGGCCGCGATTCCGTCCAGGCGCGCGTACTGCTCGTCGCTCAGCTCGACGGCCGCCGCACCCAGGTTCTCCACCAGGTGCTTCGCCGACGTGGTGCCCGGGATCGGCACGATGTTGGGCGAGCGGTGCAGCAGCCAGGCGAGCGCGGTCTGCGCCGGGGTGGCGCCGACCTCCCGGGCGACCTCGGAGACCGGGCCGCCCCCGCCCGCGTGGCCGCCGACGGCGATCGGGAAGAACGGCAGGAACGCGATGCCGTGCTCGGCGGTGAAGTCGACCACCGGTTCGTGCTGCCGGGCGGCCAGGTTGTACCAGTTCTGCACGGAGGCGATCGGGGCGATCTCCAGCGCCTGCCTCAGCTCGTCGACGGTGACCTCGGAGAGGCCGATGTGCCGGACCTTGCCCTCGTCCTGGAGCTGCTTGAGCGCGCCGATCTGGTCGGCCAGCGGCACCCCGGGGTCGATCCGGTGGAGCTGGAGCAGGTCGATCCGCTCCACGCGGAGCCGACGCAGGCTCAGCTCGGCCTGCTGGCGCAGGTACGCGGGGTGGCCGACCGGGATCCACTCGGAGGGGCTCGGGCGGGTCACGCCCACCTTGGTGGCGACCACGACGCCCGGGGCGTACGGGTGCAGCGCCTCGGCGACCAGTTCCTCGCCGCCGCCGAGGGCGTAGGAGTCGGCGGTGTCGACCAGTTGGACGCCGTGCTCGACGGCGGCGCGCAGCACGTCGAGGGCGGCGGAGCGCGGGGTCGGGGCACGCCAGATGACCGCGTCGCCGGGCTCGATGTCCGGGGTGTCGGCGAGGCGCATGGTGCCGTAGCCGATCCGGTGGAGCGTCAGGTCACCACCGATGGAGAAGGTCTGACGGACAGGACGGATGCTGATCTCGGTGTTGGTCATGGGGATCACGCTAGGATCTCTCATCCGTGTGAGGTTCAAGGGAGCACGACGAGATGTGAGGGGCGTCACATGCGGATCGGCGAGCTGGCGGCGCGGACCGGGGTCAGTGTCCGCCTGCTGCGGTACTACGAGGAGCAGGGCCTGCTGGAGCCCCGGCGGCCCGCAGGCGGCCAGCGGCGGTACGACGAGGACGCGCCGACGGTCGTCCGCAACATCCGGGCCCTGCTGGGGGCCGGGCTCTCCACCAGCGCCATCCGGGACGTGCTGCCCTGCGTGAACGGCGACGGCGCGGTGGCCGCCTGCATGCTGGAGGTGCTGGAGCAGCGGCTCGACCTGATCGACACGCAGATGCTGGCGCTCGGGGCGAGCCGGGTCGCGCTGGCGGGGATCGTCGCGGCGGCCCGCCAGGAGGCCGGGACGGCCGCCGAACCGGTGCCGGCGTAGGACTTCGCCGATCGCCTCGTTACCGGAGCCCGGACCAGTTCGGGCCGGGCATGCACGGGTGGGGTCCACCGCGCGCTCCGTGCCGAGCGAGACGGGCGACCACCAGGTGGTCCCGCCGATCGATTCGTCCTCGGCGCACCGAACCCGCGGCCACGCGGCGCGGGCGCGAGCCGTCGGGGCCGGCGTCGCGTGCGACGCCGGCCCCGGTGATGCTCATCCGCGCCCGTACGCGGCCTCATCGGCCGAGCGCCGGCGTGGGCCGGATCAGATGTGGATCCAGAACGCCTCCATCCAGCGGTTCTCGTCGATGCTGCCGATCCACTGGTCGTACGACCACTGGTCCGTAGTCTTCCAGCCGAAGTTCTTCACATGGGCGCCGGCCTTCATGCTCTCGTTGGTGCTCCGCAGGTGGATCGCCTCAAGGACATTGCCGTTGCCGTTCGACATCTGGACCCAACCACCCGGACCGACGTGGACCTCCGCGCCCCTGCCGTCGTTCGCCCAGTGCAGCTGCACGTTGAAGTCCATCCCGCCGGTCGTGCCGACGGCGAAGTAGACAGCGTCGATCGGGTCGCCCTGCCCCACGGATCCGGTGAAGCTCGACTGGTCGGTACAGATCAAGCTGGTCCACACATTGGCGTTCCGCACGTGCGCCTGGTAGCACACGACGCGCCCCTGGATCGTGGCGCCGTCCGTGACTCCCTGCGTGTTCACGTCGGCCCGCGCCGCGCGCATCTTCTGGAACTCCTCCGGGCTCAGCTTCCCGACCGTGGTCACCTCGTTCGCCGCAGGAGCGGACGGTTCGGCGGCCTGCGCCACCGGCATCACGCCGAGGAGCGCGAGCGCGGTGAGCCCCGAGACGGCGGTCAGTGCACGAAATCGCATGACTGTTTTTCCCTTTTCGATCACTCGGTCGACTTGCTTCGCGAACATCATTCAATGGCACTCAAAATGATTGCGCCGTATAAAAACCAGCCACGTTTTCCGCCAGTCGTCCATGAATGGGGAAGAGGGCATCAATCCCTCGACATGCATATCTTTTGACGGATATGTGGCCCCATGCTCCCGCCCGCAGGGTCGTCGGCCCCCTTCGAGGGCCGGTCAGCGCGGAGGTGCTCCCGGAGGCAGGCCAAGTGCACGTGGAGGGCACCTCTCAGCCGCGCTGGTGCTGTGACCGCACAGGTTCGCCGAGTTGGTACTGGAGGGCCCCTGGCCGGTTGATTGCCGTCGCGGCGGCCGCTCGGGCCCCCGGCCCGCACGGCCTGCGACATGCGAACCGCCAGGGTCGGCGCCGATGCGACGCCGGCCCCGGCGGTGGTCAGGCGCGGTGGAGCCGGATCAGATGTCGATCCAGAACGCCTCCATCCAGCGACCCTCGCCGATGCTGCCGATCCACTGGTCGTGCAACCACTGGGTCCCGCCCTTCCAGCCCACGTCCTTCACGTGGGCGGAGGCCTTGATGAGCGCGTTGGTGCTCCGCAGGTGGAGCGCCTCGACCGTCTCGTCGCCGGCGTCGATTTCGACATAGCCACCCGAAGGCACCTGGCGCTCAGGGCTGCTCTCGGGGATGTTCGAGATGTGCACCTGGGTGTAAAATTCCAGGCCGCCGCTCGGCCAGAGGACGACCCTGTCGATCGGGTCGCCGTGGCCCTCCGTCCCGGCGTGGCCCGTCTGGTCACTGCACACGATGGGGGTCCACCCGGCGTTCTTCGAGTGAGCCCGGAAGCACAGGCGGGGCCCCGCTGCCACCGCGTCACCGGATGCCGTCGCCTCGGCACGCGCCGCGTTGACGGCCTGCTCCATCTCCGGGGTCTGCTTCCCGACCGTTATCTTGAAACCCGCCTCGGGGGCGGCCGGGGCGACCGCCTGCGCGGCCGGAACCGTCCCGAGGACCGTGAGCGCCGTGATCGCAGCGGCGGTCAACGTGCGGAATCGCATGATGAGTACTCCGTTCGTCTGTCGGGCCATCTTGTTTGCAGACGAAATAGAATCGTGTGCGACGGGTCGCGGGCGACATGGAAACCGGACACAATTTCAGCCGTGCACGCACCAAATCGGTCGATGCGAACGGAACCACACCAAACCGACCGACGGTACGGCCAGCCGGTTCCCGCAAGGGCCCGCCGCGGTCGCCGAACGCCCTTCCGCATCGCCGTGGAGGGTCCGGCTCCTCCAGCCGGAACGCGGCGCGCCGGAGCTCTCGGAAAGCCGACCCAATCCGGCCCCGCTACCTCCTGGAACCGCCGAGCAGGCCGCGGATGAAGGGGATCGCGAGGAGGGACAGGAAGAAGGTGCTGATCCCGTCGCGCGAGACGCTGTAGAAGACGACGAGCCCCACGATCACCGCGAGGGAGCCGATGCACCCGCAGCCCCGGCGGGTGCGACCGGCCACCCGCTCGCGCTCCTGGCGGGCCCACTGCCGCCGGGTCTCCTCGATGAACTGCCGGCGGTAGGCGATCTCATCGGGGCTCTGCGGTGGAGCCGCCCAGGTGAAGTTGACATTCCCGTGGACATCCCGGAACTGGTACACCGGGCGCTCGAAGTGCCCGCCCGAGATGTGGTTGTAGATGTTCGGATCCTGATCGCCTCTGTCCCCCATGTGGACCTACCGTAGAGGCACTTTGACGATTCGTCAGTCAGGACAAATGGGGGTTCTCGGATGGATCCGGTAGCAGTGGGACTGCTGGCCGACCTGGCCGGGGGGACCGGCGGGGACGGCGGGCGGCGGGCCTGGGAGGCGCTCGGTGCGCTGGTGCGGCGGCCGACCGGGGTCGGCTCGGGCGAGGCGGAGTTGGTGGCCCTGGAGCGCGCACCCGGGGACGTGGCGTGCGCTCACGCGTTGAGTACGGCGCTGGCGGTGCGAGCGGCGCTGGAGCCCGAGTTCGGGGTCGAGCTGGTGCGCTGGCAGGAGCAGGCGCGGTCGTTCCGCACCGGCGAGGGCTCGGTGCGGAACGAGATCAGCGGCGGCACCTTCCACGGCACCGTGTCGATCCAGCAGGGCCGGGACTTCCACATCTGGCCGGACCAGCGGCAGTAGGGCAGGCCGGGGCCACGGGCGTCCTGGGCGCGCCACACGGAGAAGTCGGCAGGCCACTGGAGGCGGGACGGCCTTCGGGGCCGGACCCCCGGTTCTCCAGCTACTCGTCGAAGTTGTTCGCCCGACCGTCCAAGCAGGCCGGGCCGGGCCCGAACACGGGCTCAGGCGGAGCGGGCGTAGGCGACGAAGGCTTCCCAGGCGGCCGGAGTGAAGGTGAGGTGGGGGCCGGACTTGTCCTTGGAGTCACGGACGAGGACGGCGGCGGTCGTCTCGGCGACCTCGACGCAGTTGCCGCCCTCGTCGCCGCTGTGGGTGCTCTTGCGCCAGCCGACCTCGACGCATTCGCCGCCTTCGGCGCCGCTGTGGGTGCTCTTGCGCCAGGCGATCTCGACGCAGGCTCCGCCCTCGTTGCTGCTGTGGCTGCTCTTGAACCAGACCAGTTCGCTGCTCATCGCTACTCCCTGAAGTGAGGGTGTCGGTGGCGCGCGCCCAGGATACGGAGCAACTGCGTTGAGGGCCACGGGTACAGCCCACACAGCGGGCCAGTGGCGCCCACACAGAAAGCGACCGTCCACCGGTCGGTGGACGGTCGCGGGGCGCCGAGCGGGGAGACTGGTCGTCAGACCGACTGCGCGAACTCGACGAACGCCTCCCAGGCGGCCGGCGAGAAGGTGAGGCGGGGACCGGACTTGTCCTTGGAGTCACGCACCAGCACGGCAGACGTCGCCTCGGCGACCTCGACGCACTCGCCGCCCTCGTTGCTGCTGTAGCTGCTCTTGAACCACACCAGTTCGCTGCTCATCGTTCTCCCAGAATCTTCTCGATCAACGACATGGACTCCGGCGGAGTGTGCGCCTGCGACCTGAGCGTGCCGTACCGCGCGTTCAGGATCCGGACTTCACTCTGATCCGTGATCAGCCTACTGCTCGTCTGCACCTCGATGTAGCCCATCTGCGAACGGCCCTTCGGGGTGATCAAAATGAACGGTCCACCCATACCAGCGTGGTCGGTGCGATCGAGCGGCATGACCTGGACCACCATTCCCCTGGTATTCCCGACCTCCAGCAGATGACGCAACTGCGCCACGTGAACGCCCCAGCCGCCCAACGGCCTCCTGAGCACGCTCTCGCAGATCACCCAGCTGAACATGGCCCGGGGCCACTTCGTGAGAACCTCCTGTCGCGCCATACGAGCTGCTACGCGGCTCTCGATCGTCTCCTCAGTCAGGAGCGGCTGACGCATCGCGTAACCAGCACGCGCGTGTTCCTCGGTCTGGAGCAGTCCCGGCATGCCGTACATGCTCCAGTTGTTGAGCTCCTCCGCCTCAGCCTCCAAACCCGCGTATCCCCTGAACCACTCCGGATGCCGCACCCTCGCCTTGGCCTTGGCACTCTCGATGTCGTCCGACGTGACGATCAGCAGCCCGCCGGCGTCGAGAATCCGCTCCGACGCCTCCAGCAACTCCCGCTGCGGCGTGCGCTTCCCCTGCTCCACCGCGCCGATCAGGCTCTCGGTGTAGCCGACCTGCTTGGCGAACTCCTTCTGCGTCAACCCGGCCCGCTCGCGCAGCAGTTTGATCTGCTTCCCGATCGCCTTCAGGAAGTCGGAGACCTCCGAGAGGTCCTCCTCCAACTCGGGCCGCACATCGCCGCTGTCGCCGCCGCCCCGAACTTCAGCCATAACGACCTCCCCATTTCCCGGTCACGGCCGACGGGCCGTCACACAACACGTTCCGCACGCATACAGGCACTTACCGTGCTCACCCGATGCATCGTCAGCGTAAGGCCGGGGGGGCAGGCTTTTCCCCATGAAGTCCGAAATCCCCCTCGACGACCCGGCTCCGCGCGCCCACACCGCGCTCCTCTCCGCCACCCCCAAAGGGGCCGCCATCGGCCGTCGAATGGCCAGACAGCGACTGACCTCCTGGGAGCTCAACTCCCTTTGCCCGGACGCCTTTCACTCCGCGCTGCTGATCGTGGCCGAGCTGGCCGCGAACGCCTCGATCCACGGGCGCACACCGGGGCGCGGGTTCGAGCTGAGCCTCTCGCTCACCTCCGTGCGCCGGTCGCGCACCACCGTGCTCCGCATCGAGGTGTCCGACTGCCGGGGCGACAAGCGGCCCGTGCTGCCGGACCCGAGGGTGTGTTCCACCGAGGCGCAGTCGGGGCGCGGGCTCACGCTCGTCGACGCGCTCGCCGACCGCTGGGGCACCCTCCCCCGGGAGCCCAACGCGAAGACGGTCTGGGCCGAAATCGACCTGCCCGAGGACAAGTTCGAGGCCGATGACACCGCCTGAGCGCCACTCCCCCGACGCCGTGACCACCGCGACCGTCGCGGTCTGCACCGTCCTGCCGATCACCCTGCTGCTCGCCCTGGTGGCCTGGATCTACCCCGTCCTCAAGCACCACCACGAGCCGCACCCCTCCCCCGCAAGCACCACGTCCAGCCCGCCGACCCCCCGATGACAAGCGCCCTCGGCCCCTCCCGCCCGGGAGGAACCGAGGGCATCCGCCGTGCGGGCCGTCGGGTCAGGAGACGACCACCGTGACCTTCCAGAGGACGGTGAACGGCGGGCAGATCGTGCGCGGGTCCGGCACGCAGCGGCCGATCGCGGTGACGTCGCTGGTGCCGGCGGTCGAGGCGGTGAAGGTGGCGTGGGAGTCGCCGTTCGGGTCGGCGGTGCCCGCCGTCCGTGTCAGCACGGCGGCCGTGGTGGCGACGGGCGCGTACCAGTACCAGGTGACCGTGTAGTCGCGCATGGCGGTGAGGTCCACCTGCACGGTGTCGCCCACACCGGCGTGCACGGTGGTGCCGCCGTTCGCGGCGACGATGTGCACGGTCGTGGTCGTGGTCGTGGTCGCGGCGGCAGCGGGCGCGGCCGTCGCGGCGGGGGCGGCACTCAGGGCCAGCGCCAGGGCGACGGCGGGCAGGGTGAACAATCGCATGATCTTCATCAACTCTCCCGGGCTTCAGTGGGGTTCGGCACTCGGAGCCTCCCGTCTACCGGGCCGCACCCGCCCCGGGCAATGCCCACCGCCCCCACCGCCCCGAAGCTCCGCCGAACGCACGCCCCGCACGCTCCCCCGATCACCGTAGGCGGGCGGCCCCCGCCTCACCCGTGCCCTCCTCGCCGCACTTTGCGAAGTGCAGCGAGGAGGGCACCGCAGCACTTTGCAAAGTGCGACTTTGCCAAGTGCCCGGAGGAGCCCGGCCCGGCGCGGCGGCGCCGTCCCGGCACTTGGCAAGATCCCGCGCTTCCCTTATCGTCACTCTGACATTAATCAAGGAGGGGCGGCATGTCGCTCGACTGGACCGAAATACTGGGCTTCGCCACCGGCGCGGCCTGCGTCGCCCTGACCGTCCGGGCCAGTGTCTGGAACTTCCCGGTGGGCATCGCCAACAACGTGTTCTTCCTGGTGCTCTTCGCCGGTGCCAGGCTGTACGCCGACGCCGCGCTGCAGATCGTCTTCCTGGCACTCGGCGCACACGGCTGGTGGCAGTGGCTGCGCGGTGGCGAGCGCCGCGGCCGGCGGGAGATCCGCTCCGCCGGGCCGCGCACCGTCGCGCTGACGGCGGCTCTGCTGGTCCCGGTGACCGCGGCCCTGACCCTGGTGCTGGCCCGCGCCGGTGACAGCGCGCCGTTCTGGGACGCGCTCACCACCGCGCTCTCGCTGGCCGCGCAGTGGCTGCTGAACACCAAGCGGATCGAGACCTGGTGGTTCTGGATCGCCGCCGACCTGGTCTACGTCCCGCTGTACCTCGCCAAGGACCTGTACCTGACCGGCGCGGTGTACGTGCTGTTCCTCGTGATGTGCCTGGCCGGCCTGCGGGCCTGGCGGCGGGAGCGGACCGTCCTGGGCCGAGCGGCGGTGGCGGTGTGACCGGCTTCCGGCACGGCCTGGTGATCGGCAAGTTCTACCCGCCGCACGCCGGCCACCACTTCCTGATCCGCAGCGCCGCGGACGCCTGCGAGCGGGTCACCGTGGTGGTGATGGCCGCCGACGTGGAGTCGATACCGCTGGCCGCGCGGGTGGCGTGGATCCGCGAGGCGTGGGCCGCCGAGCCGCGGGTGCGGGTGGTCGGCACGGTGGACAACCTGGAAGTCGACTACCACAGCGAGGAGATCTGGGCCGGGCACGTCGCCCTGATGCGGGACGCGGTCGGCGAGCGACCGGTGGACGCGGTGTTCAGCTCCGAGCCGTACGGGGTCGAACTGGCCCGCCGGTTCGACGCGGCGCCGGTGGTGCTCGACCGGGCCCGGGACACCTTCCCGGTGTCCGGGACGAAGGTGCGGGCCGACCCGGTCGCGCACTGGGCCGATCTGGAACCGCCGGTCCGGGCCTGGCTCGCCCGCCGGGTCGTGGTGCTGGGCGCCGAGTCCACCGGCACGACCACACTCTCCCGCGACCTCGCCGAGGCGCTGCGGGCCCGCGGCGGGCCGCACGCCCGGACCGGCTGGGTGCCCGAGTACGGTCGGGAACTGACGGTGGCCAAGCTCGCCGTGGCCCGCGCGCTCGCCCCGGCCGACGGGCCCGGGCCGACCGTCTTCGACCTGGAGTGGGGAGACCCGGACTTCGCCCTGGTGGCCCGGCGGCAGACCGAGGCGGAGGACCGGGCGGCCCGCTCCGGCGGGCCGGTGCTGGTCTGCGACACCGACGCGCTCGCCACCACCGTCTGGCAGGAGCGGTACGTCGGCGCGGTCACCCCCGAGGTGCGGGAGCTGGCCGCGGCGATGCCCGCGCGGGCCCTGTACCTGCTCACCTCGGAGACCGGGGTGGCGTTCGAGGACGACGGCCTGCGCGACGGCGAGCACCTGCGGGCCTGGATGAACGGACGCTTCCGCGAGGTGCTGGCCGCCCAGCCGGTGCCCTGGATCGAGCTGACCGGCAGCCGGGAGCAGCGCCTCGGCACCGCGCTGGCCGCGGTCGACGCCCTGCTGGCCGAGGGCCGGGGCCTCGCGGATCCCCTCGGCTGAGAGGCGCGCCCCTGTCGTGGCTTGCCTCTGCCGCGCGACGCCCGCCGATCACCGAGGCCCACCCGCAGCGGCGGATCTTGCGCCGACGAGCGGCCGCGCCTAGGGTCCGAGGGTCCGGGTCCGATGTATCGACTCGATACATCGGACCGATACATCCATCCATGGCGCAGGGGGCCGCGATGACTTTCACCCACGCACAGACGGACGGCGAACGACAGCGCCACCGCTCGTCGTTCGGCGCGGCGGCGGGCGCGTACGCCGAGCACCGGCCGGACTACGCGCCCGAGGCCGTGCGGTGGGCGCTCGCGGGGGCACCCGGGCGACGAGTCCTCGACCTCGGGGCGGGGACCGGGAAGCTCACCGGCACCCTGCTCGCGCTGGGCGGCCTGGACATCACCGCCGTCGAGCCCGACGCGGCGATGCTGGCGGAGCTGCGGCGCGGCCTACCCTCGGTCCGGGCGTTCCAGGGCAGTGCGGAAACGATTCCGCTCCCGGACGGGTCGGTGGACGCCGTCGTCTCCGGCAACGCGATGCACTGGTTCGACATGGCCGCGGCCGGGCCGGAGATCGCCCGCGTCCTCGCGCCCGGCGGGGTGCTCGCGGGGCTGTGGAACGTCTTCGACGACGGCACCGACTGGGTCGCCGGGCTCGCGGAGGTCACCGGCCCGGCCGCGATCGGCCCGCGCGACCTGCCCGCCGCCTGGCGGATCGAGACGGCGGAGCTGCACCTGCCCAGGACCGGCGCGGACAGCCCGTTCCACGCCCCCGAGCAGGCGGAGTTCCCGCACGGCCACCGCCGGACCGCCGAGTCCCTGGTCGCCACCCTCGGCACCAAGGCCGGCGTGCTGGTCATGCCCGAGCAGGAGCGCGCGGAGCTGCTGGCCCGCGCCCGCGCCCACCTCGCGGGCCACCCCGCCACCGCCGAGGGCGAGTTCACCCTCCCCCTGCTCACCAGCGTGCTGCGGGTGCGCCGCCGCTCCTGACCGTCGACGCGGCGTGGGAAGTCGGCCCGTCCGACTTCCCACTCCGCGCCGGGCCGCTACTCCCCTGCCGCGCGGGCCCGGTAGGCGTCGACCTCGATCTCGATCCGCATCCGCTCGTCCGCCAGACCGGCGACCAGCATCGTCGCCGCCGGGCGGACGTCCCCGAAGCAGCGGCGCAGCACCGGCCAGCACGGCTCGAAGTCCTCGCGACGGGGCAGCAGGTAGCGCACCCGGACGACGTCCGCGAAGGTGCAGCCCGCCTCGTCGAGGGCCGCGCCGATGTTGCGCAGGCACTGCTCGGCCTGTTCCACCACGTCGTCGGAGATCGTCATCGTCGTGTAGTCGTAGCCGGTGGTGCCGGACACGTGGACGTGGTCGCCGACGACGACCGCGCGGGCGTAGCCGATCTGCTCCTCGAAGGTCGAACCGCTCAGGATCGTGTGTCGCTCAGTCATGCGCCGCACGCTAGGTGACCTGTGGCGATCCCGTCCACCACGGCCCCGGGGCGGCGGCGCGCGCCGCCGCCCGACGTCCCGGACCTGTACGGCCCGGCCCGCCCCGCCGTACGGGTCCGTACGGGTCGGTACGGGTCGGTACGGGTCCGTCCGCGCGGCGGGGCGGCCGCGGCGCGTGGCTACTGCCAGCTGATGATCACGTAGCCGTCCCCGCCCACGCCACCGGTGCTTCCGGTCTGTCCGGACCGGCCGACCTCGCCGGGGGTGTTGTCCGCGCTCACGGTGTTGTCGCCGTTGCCTCCGATTCCACCCCGGCCGCTGGCGGCGCCCCGGCCGCCGTAGCCGCCCGCGCCGACCCCGGCGGGCAGGGCGGGCGAGGGCGACGTGGTGGGGGCGCCGGTGCCGCCGGTGCCGCCGAACCGGGGGTGTCCGTCCCGTCCGCCGAACCCGCCGGTGCCCTGGCCCCCGTCGCTGCCCGCTCCTCCCGCCTCTCCACCCGCACCGTCCGCTCCCCCGGTGCCCTCGGCACCGCGGGTGAGCGACTGCGTGCCGGAGCAGAAGTCGTTGCCGAACACGGGGACCTCTGCGGCGGGGCCTCCGGCGCCGCCCGGCGCGGGGGCTCCACCGGCGCCCCCCTTTCCGGGCGTCCCGCTGCTGCCCCCGGAGGTTCCGGTCGTGCCGCCTCCGCCCCCGCCTCCGCCCGGCCCGCCCCGGCCGCCTTCGCCCGGCAGACCCCCGCTCGCGACCGCAGCGGCCAGAACGCGGTACACCCCGAACAGGCCGCTCTCCCCGCCGTGCTGTCCCGGACCGCCGACACCGCCGGTGCCGCCGCGGCCACCGGCGGTGCCGTTCTCCGTCGCCGCGCCGCCGACTCCGCCCCCGGCGTTCGCCCCGCCGGGACCCCCCGAACCGCCCTGGCCCACCCGTACGGTCAGGTACGGCTCTTGGCTCAGGCTGGTCAGACTGGTTCCCGTGATGCGGCATTCGACGAAGGTCCCGGCGTTTCCGCCGGCCCCTCCGCCGGCGCTGCTGCCGCTCGCACCGCCTCCCCCACCGCCGCCGCCGGCCGCGAACAGGTTCGCGTCCTCGCCGCCGCCACCACCCCCGCCGCCTCCTCCCCCACCGCCGCCACCGGCGCCGCCACCACCGGCGCCCCAGACCCGGACGACCAACTCGGTGACGCCCGAGGGGATGCTGAAGGACGAGTCGCCGGGCGTGGCGAACACCTGCTCGCCGGCGAGCCGGCCGACCGGGCGGGCGTCGGAGGGCGCGTCCGGCACGGACGGGCGCTGCGGTGCCGCCGACGCGGGGACGGCGGTGAGCAGGCCGCCGGTGACGGACAGGACGAGGGCGACCGTGCGGGGCCACGACAGGGCCACCGGTCGGAGCCGGGAAGAAGAAGAAGGAGTCATGCCACCGACCATCGGACCGGCCCCCGGGGCCCGCAACCCCTGCTCCGCCGCGCGACCGGGCCGTCTACTCCGTTCGCGTGCGGCCTCCGGCGCCGCAGGTGCGGTGCCGGAGGCCGGGGCGGGATCCGACCGGACTCCGGAGCAGCGCCGAGGAGCCCGGTCGACGGCGGCACCGGTACCGGCCACGAGCAGAGCCGGGGCCGGTACCGACGAGGAGGGCCGTACCGTCGTCGGCCCGCCGTCGTCAGCCTGCGGACGGCACGGCGTCGGCGCTGTGCGTCGAAGTGCGGTTGTCCCTCAGGGTCTGCTGGATCCAGCCCTTGTAGGCGGACGCGTTGGTGTAGAGGCCGGGGCCCTCCGAGCAGGGCACGCCGGGGGCGCCCGGGCCGGAGGTGACGCCGATCAGTTCCCAGCGCCCGTTGCGGGCCTTCTGGAGCTGCGGGCCGCCGGAGTCGCCGTGGCAGGCCATGGCCTTGGCCTTGGTGGTGAGCGTGCACAGCCGGGTCGCGTCCGCGAAGCCGGGGGCGCAGTCGGACACGGCGCCCACGCGGGTGTTCAGCTCCTGGAGCCGCTCGGGGAAGGCGAACTTGCCGTCCACGGTGGTGCCGTAGCCGAGCAGTCGGGTGGCGGTGCCGGGGCGTCCGGCCTCGGCGATCCGGATCGGCCGCTGGCTGACCGGGCGGTCCAGACGGACGAGCGCGAGGTCGTCCTTGTTGGCGATCGTGCCCGCACCGTTGACGTAGCCGGGGTGGACGAAGGTGCGGTCGATCTTGCGGACGGTGCCGCCCGTCTTCCGGTGGTCACTGCCGACCCGGACGATGCCCTCCAGTTCGATGCCCTCGACGGCGATGCAGTGCGCGGCCGTCAGCACCCACTGGGGGTCGATCAGCGAGGCGCCGCAGTTGCCGTCGACCAGGCCGAGGGTGGGGGCGGACTCCGGGATCGTCGCCATGAACGGGTAACGCTCGGTGGAGTCGCCGCCGTTGACGATCGCTCCGGCGCTGCCGGCCATGACGGTGGCGCAGACGGCGACGGCGAGGGCGCCGACGGCGGTGGTGCGGGCGGCGGTGCGGGAGAGCTTGGCGCTGAACACGATTGGTTCCCTTTGCTCGGAAGTGCCGATGTGCTCCAGCCTGGTCGACCAAGATCCACCGGACCACGGTGGCAGCCGGTGGACCGACCCTCGGGCCACCCGGCCCGCACGTGCTGGGGGTATCCCCCGGCTCAGAGCGGGCGCAGCAGCGCCAGGACGGCGTCCACGGCCGGGCGGGCCGAGGGCGCCGGGAGGGTCAGGGCGTGGATGCGGCGGACGAGTTCGGGGCCCAGTGGCGGGCGCAGCGCGATGTCGGCGGCGGCCGGGGCGTGGGCTGCGGCCGCGAGCCGGGGTACCAGGGCGACTCCGAGGCCGTTGGCCACCATGCGCAGCACGAGGTGGTAGTCGTCCACCGCGTGGGCGATCCGGGGGGCGAAGCCGGCCTGCGCGCAGGCGGCGCGGACCAGGGCGGCGCTGCCGTCCTCGCGGGAGCCGACGATCCAGGGGGTGTCGGCGAGGTCGCGCAGGTCGACGGCGTCGCGGGGATCGCGCCCGGCGGGCAGGGCGAGCAGGACCGGGTCGGCGGCGAGCGGGTGGACGGCGAACTCTCCGTCAGCCACGGCGGGTTCGGGGACGAGGTCGTAGGTGTAGCGGACGGCGACGTCGCAGTGGCGGGCCCGGAGGGCGGCGAGGGCCTCGGGCGGTTCGAGTTCGTTCAGCGAGACCCGGAGCTCGGGGAAGCGCTCGGCGGCGGTGACCAGGGCGGGCAGCACGTGCACGGCGGCGAAGGTCGAGAAGCAGGCGAGGCCGACCGGGCCGCGCGGGGTGTCGGCGGCGGCCCGCAGGTCGCGTTCGGCGGTCTCCAGCGCGCCCAGCACGATGCGGGCGTGCGCGACCAGGCGCACGCCCTCGGGGGTCAGCCGGACCCGGCGGCCGTCACGTTCCAGCAGCGGGACCCCGGCCTCGCGCTCCAGTACGGCGAGTTGCTGGGACACCGCGGAGGAGGTGCGGCCGAGGGCGGTGGCAGCGGCCGTCATCGTCCCCCGGTCGGCGAGTTCGCGCAGCAGGAGGAGCCGCGCCGGATCCAACATCAAGCTGTCCTTACAGGTCTGTGAAGGATTACATGGTGGACCTCAAAGATCCTTTCGGGGCATCCTGCCGCATGCACCGGGCAACGCGCCCGGACGGGGACAGGAGAAGACCTTGATCGACACGCGGCTGATCGAACGCCACGCGGCCCGGGCCTGGCCCGCCGAGGAGGTGCGGGAGGAGGACGGCTGGCTGCTGCGGCACACCCCGGGGGTCCCGCGCCGGCGCTCCAACTCCGCACTGCCGGTCGGGCGGGGCGACGGCCTGCTGAGCGGGATCGGACGGGTGGAGGAGTACTACGCCGGACACGGCCTGCCGGTCGCCGTCCAGGTCTCCCCCGCCGAGGAGCACGCCGTCCTGGACGCCGACCTCGACGCGCGCGGCTACCGGAAGGACGGCGCGGTGCTGGTCTGCACGGCACCGTCCGCCGCCGTGGCCGACGCCGCCCGGCCCGCGACGCCGCTGGACGTCGTCCTCGCCGAACACCCCACCCGGGCCTGGCTCGACGCGTACGCGGAGCTGGAACCGTCCGGCAGCGGACGGGCGGAGGCCGAGCAGCTCTTCCGCCGCATCACCGGACCGGCGGCCCATCTCGGCGTCGAGCGCGACGGCCGGCTCGTCGGCATCGGGCTCGTGGTGGCGGCGCCCGACTGCGCCGGGGTCTTCTGCATGGCCACCGACCCGGCGTTCCGGCGGCAGGGTGTCGCCGGGGCGGTCCTGCACGTCGGCGCCCGCTGGGCGCAGGCCCGGGGCGCGGAGACGCTGTACCTCCAGGTGACGGCCGAGAACGAGACGGCGCGGCGGCTGTACGAGCGGGTCGGCTTCGAGGTCTCGCACAGCTACCACTACCGGCTGAAGCCATGAGCTCCACGGGACCACCGGGCCGCCGGGTGGCCCGACCACCCGGCCACCCGGCCACCCGGCCACCCGGCCACCCGGCCACCGACAAACGGAGTCGACTGCTCCGGATCGTGCCGTAGCATCCTTCCGCACCTGTACACGACTTCACCCGGGGGGCGTCCACCGTGGCCGCACGATCGATCGGCACACCGGCACGCACGGCAGCCGTCAAACTCGCCGCCGGGGCCGTCGCCCTGGGTTGCCTGGCCCTCTCGGGCTGTGCGGCCGCGCGGAGCGACGCCCCGGGGACGGACGGCGCGACGCGCGCACCCCAGCCGGTCAAGTCCCGCGACGAGGCGATGGACCGGGTCACCCGACTGCTCGAACACCTGCGGGACGCCGCCGTCGGCCAGGGCGGACCGGTGAGCCAGACCCTCGGCTACTACCGGTGCGAGGGCCCCGACATCGCCGGGCCGACGGAGCCGTACGTGCTGAACTCCGCCACCAGCCTCGACGTCCCGGCCGACGGGCGCGTCGAGATCGTGCGCCGGCTGCGGGACACCCTGCGGGGCGAGGGCCTGCTGATCAGCGACTACAAGGAGGCCACGGCCACGGCCTCACCCGGCGCGAACGCTCCGGCGGCGGGGACCGTCCCCGGTGCCTCGTTCCGGGCCGCGTCCACGGGCGGCCCGCCGGGCGACCACTACCTGGTCGCGGTGGAGGAGAAGCCCGACAAGGGCATCATGCTCATGGTCAGCACCGCCTGCCTGACCCCGCCGGACGCGCTGCGGGTGCCGCCGCTGGTGCCGCCGACGACGGGAACGCCGTGAGGCCCGGTCAGGAGCCGTCCTGGCAGGAGGACTTGCGGCGCTTCTCGAAGTCCTTGGCGTTCAGCAGCTTGTAGTCCCAGTCCCAGCCGCCCGCCGCCCACTTGCCGGCGGGCAGGCCCAGCAGCACGTCACCGGGCACGGTCACGGTGAGGGCGCGGTCGCGGACGACCTCCACGGTGTAGCGCCGGTCCGCGACCACCGGGCCGGGGGGCTTGCCGGAGGTGGTCCAGCCGGGCGGGAGAGCGCCGAGGTCCACGGTCTCGGCGGCGGTGCGGCCCTCGCGCGGGTGCACCTCCAGCTTCTCCGATCCGGGGAACACCTTCACCCGCACCACGTGCAGCCGCTCCTCGTGGCACACGCCCGTGCGCACGACCAGCCGTCCGGCGTCCAGGCGCACGGCGATCAGCCGCTCGGCCCTCGGCTCGGGGTCGCCGCACCCGGCCACCGCCCCGGCGACCACCGTCACGGCCGCGGCCGTCACCGCCGCCCTGTGCCACCACCGCTTCACGAGCCCCCGCTCCATCCTGCCGCCGCGTCGGAAGTCGGCCCGGCCGACTTCCTGATCCGGGACGGCGGACGAGCTCCGTCGGGCCATCATCCCAGGGTGTGCGCACCGCCCGGGCAGGGGGTCGGGGGGGCTGGCGGGAAGTCAGGGGTCCGGGTGGGAGCACGAGGTGGAGGGCGCCCGGCGCGGGGACCGCAGGCGCGAGGGCGCCGGGCGGGGCCGACCGCCGGTGGGGCGCGGCCACCGGGAACGCACCGGCGGGGCGCGGCCCGGAAGGCCGCGCCCCGCGGGGGCAGAGGTGTGGGCGCGCGCCGTACGGCCGTCGCCGGGGGCACGCGCCCACCTCACCGGAGGGGACGGTACGGACGTCGCGACGGGGGTGGCGCGGCGTCCGTACCGGGCTCCGGTGGTTCGAGGGGTCAGCCCGCCGCCGGGACGGCGCGGCGGCCGGTGGCGGCGCGCAGGGCCACGGCGAGGCCGACCAGGACGATGCCGAACCAGACGACGCTCTTGACGCCGGTGTGGTCGGCGAACAGGCCGCCGATCAGGGCGCCCAGGGCGATGCAGGTGTTGTAGGCCATGGTGTTGAGCGACATCGCGGCCTCGAAGGTCTCCGGCGCGGCCGCGAGGGTCATGTTGATCTGGCTGAGCTGGACGACGCCGAAGGCCAGGCCCCACAGCACCATGGCGACGATCACGCCGACGTTGTTGGTGCCGATGGTCAGCAGCATCACCAGGGCGGCGATCAGCAGCAGGCCGCCGACCACGAAGCTGCCGCGCAGGCTCTTGTTGACGCTCTGGCCGCCGATGAAGTTGCCGATCGCGCCGCCGATGCCGAAGACGATCAGGACGACGGTGATGAAGCCGACGCTCGCCTCGGCGCTCTTCTCCAGGTACGGGCGGACGAAGGTGTACGCCCCGAAGTGGCCGAGGACGAAGAACACCACCATGACCAGGACGACGCGCAGCGGCACGTTCTTGACCGGCAGTCCGAAGACCTCGCGGACGGAGACGGCGTTCGCCGACGGCAGCGAGGGGATGGTGGCGGCGACGGCGAGCAGCACCAGCGCGCTGAGGCCGGCCCAGATCAGGAAGGTGGTGCGCCAGGAGCTGACGCTCTCCAGCAGGGTGCCGAGCGGGATGCCGACGACGGTGGCGATCGAGATGCCGGACATCACGACGGCGGCGGCCTTGTTGGCCTGCTTCTCCGGGACGATGCGCATCGCCATGCTGACGCCGATGGCCCAGAAGACGCCGCTGGCGAAGCCCATGAACATGCGGGTGACCAGGATCAGCGGGTAGTTGGGGGCGACCGAGGTGATCAGGTTGCCCACGGCCAGCACGCCGAGCAGGGTGGTCAGCAGCTTGCGCCGGTTGACCCGGCGGGTCCAGGCCACGATGAACGGCACGCCGAGGCCGGCCGCGACGCCCTGGGCCGTGACCATCAGGCCGGCGGTGCCGACCGAGACGTCCAGGCTCTCGCTGAGCGGGGTGAGCAGGCCGATCGGCATCAGTTCGGTGGTGAGGAAGACGAAGAGGCTCGCGGTGATGGCGGCCACACCGAGCCATCCGTCGGCCGCCGGACCGCGCTTCTGCGGCGTCGCCGCTGTGGGGAGCTGTTCTTCTTGCGTGGTCATGTCATATCTCCGGAAGTGGAGTGGGTCGGGCGGAAGTGGTCGGGCGGATCGGTGGGGCGCGGTACCCGGCGCCGGGCGGCGCCGGGTCCGACGAGGTGGAGGGCGTGCTGGGCGCGCCCGTACCGCTATCCGCTGCGTTCCTCTTCGAGGGCGCGTGCGCCGGTGCCGGACGCGAGGGGCTCGGGAGGCGCGGCCCCGGGCTCCTTCCGGGGCGGACGGGACTGGCCGAGCACGACCGCCAGGAAGATCACGACGATGCCGAGCAGCTGGAGCAGCGACAGCGTCTGGTCCTTGAAGAGGTAGCCCAGCAGCGTCGCCACGACCGGGCTGCCCAGCGCCAGGAAGGACACCGCGGTGGCCGGCAGCAGCCCGATCCCGCGGAACCAGACGATGTAACTCAGCACCGCGCCCAGGGAGATGAGGTAGGCGAAGCCGAGGACGTTGTCGCCCGTCAGACCGTCCGGCATGTCCTCCAGCGACAGCCAGAACGGCAGCAGGACCAGCCCGCCCGCCGTCAGCTGCCACCCGGTGAAGGTCAGCAGGCTGACGCCGTCGGGACGGCCCCACCGCTTGGTGAGGGTGATGCCCGAGGCCATGCACAGGGCGCCGCCGACCGCGGCGAGGACGCCGACGCCGTCCAGCGACACCCTGCCCTTGAAGACCAGCAGGGCCACACCCCCGGCGCCCAGGACGCAGGCCAGCGCGTGCACGCCTCTGACCCGTTCACCGAGGAACAGCGCCGCCAGGATCACCACGAACATCGGCTGCGCCGACATGATCACGGCGGCGATGCCGCCCGGCAGCCGGTAGGCCGCGACGAACAGCAGGAAGTTGAAGGCGCCGATGTTCAGCACCCCCAGCGCCAGCGCGCGCAGCCACCAGACGCCGACCGGCAGCTTCCGGCCGAGGGCCAGCAGGAAGAGGCCGCCCGGCAGGGCCCGCATGGTGGTCGCCAGCAGCGGCCGGTCCGGGGGCAGCAGCTCGGTGGTGATCAGGTAGGTGCTGCCCCACACCGTCGGCGCCAGGCCGGTCAGGGCCACCGTGGACAGGTTCCGTCTGCTCGTCATGTCGATCTCGCCTCGAATCCGGTGGGAAGCACCGTGGGAATACGTCCGGTCGGCCCGGCGGGGACGGCCCGGCGGGGACGGCCCGGCGGGGACGGCTCAGTCGAAGATCGGGTCGCGGTCGCGGCCGCGCTTCAGCTCGAAGAAGCCGTCGGTGCTCGTCACCGCCAGTACGCCGTCCCAGAGCTTCCCGGCCGCCTCGCCGCGCGGGGCGGGGGTGAGCACGGGGCCGAAGAAGGCCAGCGGCTCGCCGTCCGGGCCGGGCACGTGGATCACCGGGGTGCCGACCTCGGAGCCGACCGGGTCCATGCCCTCGTGGTGCTGGATCCGCAGCTTCTCGTCCCAGGAGTCGTCGTCCGCGGCCGAGAGCAGCTCGACCGGCAGCCCGGCCTCCTTGAGCGCGGCGGTGATCATGTCGTGGCCGAGCCCGGCCTTCTCGTGGTGGATCAGCCGGCCCATGGCGTTGTAGAGCGGGCGCAGCACCTCAGTGCCGTGCTGCTCCTGGGCGGCGATGCAGACCCGCACGCACGCCCAGCCGTCGATCATGCCCTGGCGGTACTTCTCCGGGACCTCGCGGCCCTCGTTGAGCACGGACAGGCTCATGATGTGGAACCGGGTCTCGACCGCCCTGACCTGCTCCACCTCCAGCATCCAGCGGGAGGTGATCCACGCCCAGGGGCAGCGGGGGTCGACCCAGATGTCGGCGGTGATCGTGTCGGGACTGGCCGGCGTGGCGCTCATGACGGTCGCTCGTCCTTTCGGTCTGACGGGCGGCACGGGCGCGCGCGGGCACGCCTCGGCGGGGTGCGCCCAGGTACGGGTGAACGGGGAGAGGTCGACGGCGGCACGGCGTCCGGGCAGGACGGACGGACCCGGTCGGGGGCCCGCCCGGCGGAGCCGCTCCGGGGCGGCTCCGACCGTGTGCGGTCGCCTTCAGTGTCGGGCCGCGCGCATCGATGAGTCCAACACATGCTTGTCACCCGTTGCATCGCGGATCACGATGGACGAATGGAGCTCCAGCAGATGCGCTACGTGATCGCGGTCGCCGAGACGAACAGCTTCACCCGCGCCGCCCAGCGCTGTCTGGTGGTGCAGTCCGCGCTCAGCCACCAGATCGGGCGGCTGGAGAAGGAGCTGGGCGCGCGGCTGTTCGAGCGAACCAGCCGCCGGGTGCGGCTGACCCCGGCCGGGGCGGCCTTCCTGCCCGCCGCCCGGCAGTGCCTGGACGCGGCGGAACGGGCCGCCACCGAGGTCGCGGCCGCCGTCGGGGAGGTGCGCGGACTCCTCAAGGTGGGGCTGATCCCCACCGTCGCGGCGGTGGACATCCCGGCCGTGCTGGGCGAGTTCCACCAGCGGCACCCCAAGGCCCGGATCAGCCTGAGCGTCGGGGCCAGCGACGAACTGGTGGAGCAGGTCCGGCAGGGCGAGATCGAGGTGGCCTTCCTCGGCATCCCGGTCACCGCGCACCCCCGGGGGGTGATGGCCAGGGAGCTGGCCCGCGAGCGGCTGGTCGCCGTGGTCTCCCCGGACCACCCGCTGGCCGGCGAGAGCTCGGTGGACCTGCGGCGGCTGGCCTCCGAGGTGTTCGTCGACCTGCCGGCGAAGACCGCCGGACGGGCCCAGTCCGATCTGGCGTTCGCCGCGGCCGGCCTCACCCGCGAGGTCGCCTTCGAGGTGACCAACGCCGACTACCTGGCCCGGCTGGTCGCGGCGGGGCTGGGGGTGGCGCTGCTGCCGCCCCGGTACGTCGCGGGCCTGACCGGCATGGTCACGATCGAGGTGACGGACGCGCCGTCCCGGGCGGAGTACGTGATCTGGGGCCGGGAGAGCCCGCACCCGGCGGCGGCGGCCTTCCTGGAGCTGCTGGGGATCACCGAGGACTGACGCCGGGTCGGTGGAGGCGCTGGGACCGGGGCCTCCCCGAGGGGAGGGAGGCCCCGGCGGTGGGGGGTCAGGAGAGGCGGTGCACGGTGAAGTCGACCGCCACGTCCAGGACGGGCTGGGTGGTGGTGAACACCCTCTTGTGGGTGAAGCCGCTGTCGGCGACCAGCTTCTCGAAGTACGCGACGTCGCCCATGGTGCTGAAGAAGAGCACCATCCGCCCGTCCTCCGTCAGGTGCTCGCGGGCTTTGGCGAAGAAGCGGGTCAGCGCCCGGTAGCCGGCGTCGGTGCCTGCGACGTCCGCGTAGTCGGCGGCGGCGAACCACTGGAACGGCGGGTTGAAGACGATCAGGTCGAACCGGCCCTCGACGGCGGCGAAGACGTCGCTCTCGCGCGCCTCCACCCGGTCGCGGACCCCGTTCAGCTCCGCGTTGACCCGCACCGCGGCCACCGCGTCCGGGTTGAGGTCGACCGCCAGCACGTCGGCGCCCTTCTTCGCGGCGATCAGGGCCAGCGAACCGCTGCCGGTGCCCATGTCGAGGACCCGGTCACCGGCCTTGACCTCGGCGAACACCGCGCCGCCCAGCATCGGGGAGACCGGGCAGGGGGTCATCACGGAGGCCGGCACCCGCAGGGTCAGGCCGAGGAACGGGACGGTCTGCTCGCCCTCCTCGCCGCCCAGCTCGCCCAGGGCCCGGCGCAGCTCGGTGATCTCCTTCACCTGCGCCTCGGGGACCAGCGGGCGGTAGGACTCGGCCTCGGAGGTGGACTGCTGCTGAAGCGTCATGTCTGCGGTATCCGTCCATGTGTGGGGTGGGGTGGGGTGGGTTCGGTGAGTGTTCGGGTGACGCGGAATCAGAGCTCGGCCCGGAGCCGGGCGTACGCGGCGGCCAGCCGGCCGCCGACCTCGGCGGTGCTGATCAGCACCGCCATGTTGGCGCGCGAGGAGCGGCCCTCGGTGGCCGCGTCCACCGCCCGCATCAGGTACTTGGTGACCGCCTGGCCCCGGATGCCGTCGCGCTCGGCGGCGGCCGTCGCCCCGACGATCGCGGCGTCCACCTCCGCGCCGTCGATCGCCTCCTCCGGCCGGACCGGCGTGGTGACCAGGAAGCCGCCCCGGTTGCCCAGCGCCCAGTGGTTCTCGATCGACCGGGCCACCTCCTCGTCCTCGTCCAGCCGCAGCGGGCTGCGGAAGCCGCTGGACGCGCAGTAGAAGGCCGGGAAGTCGTCCGAGCGGTAGGAGACCACCGGGACGCACTGGGTCTCCAGGTACTCCAGCGTCAGGCCGAGGTCCAGGATCTTCTTCGCCCCGGCGCACACCACCGCGACCTTGGACCGGGTGAACTGGATCAGGTCCGAGGACACGTCCATGGTGGTGGCCGCGCCCCGGTGCACCCCGCCGATGCCGGCCGAGGAGAAGAACGGGATGCCCGCCAGCTCCGCCGCCACCAGGCAGGAGGCGACCGTCAGCGCGCCCATCCGGCCCTGGGCCAGGACGACCGGCAGGTCCCGGCTGCTGACCTTGGGGATGCCCGGCGTGGAGGCGAAGCGCTCGATGTCGGCGTCGGTCATGCCGACCACGATCCGGCCGCCCTCGACCGCGATCGTGGCGGGGACGGAGCCGCCCGCCCGGACGGCCTGCTCCACCTTGCGGGCGGTCGCGGCGTTGTCCGGGTAGGGCAGTCCGTGGGTGATGACGTTGGACTCCAGCGCCACCACCGGGCGGCCCTCGTGGAGCGCCTCGGCCACCTCCTCGCTCAGGGTGAGCGGCACGGCCCGGTGGGAGTGGGACGTGGTCGGGAGCACGGCGGTCGGCGTCACGGCGGCGGTCGCGGTCGCGGGTGTCACGGTCGCGGGTGTCACGGCGGTGCCCATCAGAGCGCGTCGGGGCGGTAGTCGGGCACCTTGCCGAGGAGGTCCCGGCGGTTGACGATCTCCGGGATGTAGACCTGCTCGGTCCAGTTCTCCTCGGCGATCGACTCGACCGCGATCGACACCACGCCCTCCTCGCAGCCGAAGGCGTCGGTGACCGCCTTGGTCACCGCCGCCAGCAGCTCGGCCTGCTGGGTGTCGCTGAGTTCCATCGGGAAGTGCTTGATGTTGACGTGCGGCATCACGGTGTCCTTCCGGAGGTGCAGGCGGCGGTGGACGGCCGTCACCAGCTCGTCGACGTCCGGCGCCCGGAGCAGGGAGTAGTGGTCGGCCGTCAGCTCGACGACGGTCGGCGGCTCGGCGGAGTACCCGCTGCTGCCGTCGAGGAACGAGTACTCGTCCCCCCGCGCCTTGAAGACGGTGATGGGGGCCGAGACCCGGCGCTCCCGCAGTTCGCGGAAGGTGTAGTTGAACTCGAAGGTCGTCCCCACGATCCGGACGATCCGGCGCACCAGGTCCGGGTCCAGGCCGGGGATGCCCTCGCCGACGACGCGGGCGAAGCTCTCGTCGTCCCGGGCCGCCGCGAGGCAGCGCTCCAGCAGCGGGCTGTCGATCGTGCCGGTGAAGACCGAGAGCAGGATCGCCACGAAGGCCCGGCTGCGGTAACTGGCGGTCCGCTCCTCGGGGCGGGTGCCGGTGGTGCGGACCTTGGGCGAACCGGGGGCGATCAGGAACACGTGGTCGACCGTGCGGCCGGCCTGCTCCAGCTGGTACGCCGTCTCGAAGGCGACCCGCGCCCCGAAGGAGTAGCCCCACAGGGTGTACGGGCCCTCGGGCTGGACCTCCAGCAGTGCCCGGACGTCCTCCGCCGCCATCTCCCTGATCGTCGGGTAGGGGACCTCGCCCGGGTTGACGCCGTGGGCCTGCACCCCGAGGAACGGCCGCTCGGTGCCGAGGCGTTCGGCCAGCAGCCGCAGGTTCATCGGGTAGCCGCCCAGGCCGGGCCAGCAGAAGACGGGGCGTCCGGTCGGCGCGGGTGAGGCGGTACCGGAACCGGAGCCGGTCAGCGGCACCAGGCGCGAGGTGTGCTCCGCCGGGCCGCCGGAGAGCCTGCGGGCCAGCCCCTCCACGGTCGGCGAGGTGAAGACCACCTCCAGCGGCAGCGCCGCCCCGAAGGCCCGGTTGATCCGGTTGACCAGGGTGACGGCCAGCAGCGAGTTGCCGCCGCAGGCGAAGAAGTCGTCCTGCGCGGAGACGCTCTCCTGCTTCATCACCTCCTGCCACAGCACCGCCACCCGGCGCTCGGTCTCGTCCCGGGGAGCCACGAAGGGCCGGTCGGCGGCCCCCGCGACCACCAGGTCCGAGGCCGCCAGCGCCTTGACGTCGATCTTGCCGTTGGCGGTGGTCGGCAGCGCGTCGAGCACCACGACCTTGTTCGGGATCATGTAGTCCGGCAGGTAGTTGACCAGGTCGTCGCGGATCAGCTCGGCCGGCCCGCGCATGTGGACCGCGTCCTCCCGCATGCCCTCGTGCCGCCGCTGCTCGCCGCTGACCCGGCCGCCGAGGAGGAAGTACGAGGCGCCGCCCGGCCGCCCCAGCTCGCGCAGGATGCCGTCGAACCGCCGGGCCGAGGGCAGGTCGTCGCCGCCGCGGGAGCTGTAGCCGGAGGACATGAAGCCGAGGTCGCGATCGTTCAGCGACAGCCGCTGCGCCGTCCGGCCCAGGTCGATGTAGCGCCGCCACCGCTGCGGGCTGCGGCTGATCACGGTGACCCCGAAGGACGCCCGGCCGTAGACGGCCTGGTTGATCGCGATGACCTGCTTGCGCAGCACGAGGTCCGGCGAGACCAGGCGCAGCCGGCCGTCCTCGTGCAGGTACTGCCCGGCCGGGAGGTCCACGCCCTTGCCGGGGTGGACCTGGACGAACAGGTCCACGTCCCGGTCCTCGCGCGGTCCGCGCCAGGGCGTCCAGTCGAAGCTGCCGAGGTAGTGGTCCTGCTCGGCGACGCCCAGCCGGGACTTGACCTCCGGGGTGAAGGGGGCGGGCCCGATGTCGAGGCCGTAGGCCGGCAGGACCTCCTCCAGGAGGCCGACGATGTGGCCGGTCTCGATCTCCAGGACCTCGGTGATATTGGTCTTGTAGACCGGCTCGATGGCGCCGCGGCGGCCGAGGAAGTGCATCCGGATCCGGGGGGCCGCGGCGGCGGCCGTGTCGTCGGGGGCCTTGCGCGGTCCGGGTATCAGACGCGGCGCGGGTGCGGCGGGTGCCGTCGGGGCCGCGGAGACCAGGACGAGGCGGTGGTCGATCGGGTGGTGGTAGTGGATGCCCGGCCGGAGGCCGGGGAAGCCGGTGAGCTCCAGGTAGACCTGGGTCGCGTAGAGCGAACCGGGCGAGGCGTAGGCGTACTTGGGGAGCAGCCGCTCCGGGCTCAGGTGCTGCCCGAGGTGGCGCAGGATCGCGCCGAGCGTCCCGGTGTCCAGCTCCGCGAGCGGCCGCGAACGGCCGGCGGCGGCCGGGCGGCGGGCGAGCAGCGCCAGCAGGTCGCGCTCGGAGACCGGCGCCTCGCCCTCGTAGAAGCGGTAGGTCTTGCGGGCGAAGGCGAGGGCGCGCTGCGCCTCGGTGGCCGCGCGGCCGGGCAGGTCGACGGAGGGCAGGCCGGCCAGCTCGGCCGGGGACCGCACGCCCGGGTTGGAGAGCTGGGCCTTGACCTGGAGCTTGCTCTCCTTGGACTGGTGGTGCGCGCCGTGGCTGCCCTGGTCCATCAGGGCGGCCTCCCTCGGGTCGAGTTCGACGCAGGCGACGAGGTTCTGGAAGCCCGTCCTCGGGTCGTCCTTGACCAGGACGGCCGCGTGCCGGACCCAGTCGTGGGTCTCGATGGCGAGCCGGATCTCGTCCAGCTCGACCCGGAAGCCGCGCAGCTTCACCTGGTTGTCGGCGCGGCCGGTGAACTGGACGGTGCCGTCGGCGTTCCAGTAGGCGAGGTCGCCGGTGCGGAAGAACCGCCCGCCGCCGTCCGGGTCCTCGGTGAAGCGCTGCTCGGTGAGGTCCGGCCGGTGCAGGTAGCCGCGCGCCACCTGGACGCCGCCGACGACCAGTTCGCCGATCTCGCCGACGCCCAGTTCGGCGCCGTCGCGGCCGAGGATCCGGTACTCGGTGCCGTCGACCGGGGAGCCGATGGAGACCGAGTTGGGGCCGTCGCCGACGGAGGACTTGGTCACCACGAAGGAGGAGGAGTTGATGGTGCACTCGGTCGGCCCGTAGAGGTTGACCAACTCGCGCCCCGGCAGGGCCTCCAGGAAGGTCCGGGCCAGGGATCTGGAGAGCGCCTCGCCACCCGTGAAGACCTGCTCCAGCGTGCGGCAGGAGTCCAGCCGCTCGGTCTCCAGCAGCGCCTGGAGCAGGGTCGGGACGCACTGGAGGGTGGTGACGCCGTGCTCCTCGACCGCCGCGACCAGCCGCTCGGTGTCCCGGTGGATGCCGACCCCGCCGACCACGACGGTGGCGCCGACCGCCGGGGCGAGGATCTCCCACTGGGCGGCGTCGAAGCTGATCGGCGTCTTCTGCAGCACGACCCGGGTGCGGTCGAGGCCGTGGGCGGCGCGCAGCCAGGCCATCTGGTGGGCGATGCTGCGGTGCTCGATCATCACGCCCTTGGGCCGGCCGGTGCTGCCCGAGGTGTAGATGACGTAGGCCAGCGCGTCGGGGGCGGGGTCGGGCAGGACGGTCGGCGCCGGCGGGTGCTCGTCCTCGGCGCGGACGACCACGGTGCCGGCGGGCGCCAGCGCGGTCAGCCGCTCGACCAGCCGGTCCTGGGCGACGACCACCTTGACGCCGGAGTGCTCGATCATGAAGCGCAGGCGTTCCTCGGGGTACTCCGGGGCCAGCGGCAGATAGGCGCCGCCCGCGAGGAGGATCCCCCAGGCGCCGGTCAGCACCTCGGTGGAGGGCTCGACGAACAGCCCCACGCACTGGTCCGAGGTCACTCCGAGGCTCCGCAGGTGGCCGGCCAGTCCCCGGCTCCGGCGGACCAGTTCGGCGAAGGTCAGCCGCTCGTCGCCGCCGGTCACCGCCGGGTCGTCGGGGCGCTCGGCGGCGGTGCGCAGGAGCAGTTCGGGCAGTAACGGGTGGTCGGCCGGGCCTCGGCCCGACGCTTGGGCAGTCATCTGGTCCCCCTGGGTGTGCGGGTGTCCTGGTGTCCGACTTTCCTGGTGTCCCGACGCTCCGGCGTCCCGGTGTCCTGGCGTCCCGAGGTGCGGGGCGGGTGGGTCAGCGGTCGGCGGCGGTCCGTCCCCGGCGCAGCGCGTCGGCGACGTCGATCATGCGGCGGGTCTGGTACGCGAGGGCGGCGAGGTTGTCCTCGGTGACGTTCTCCGCCAGCCGGCCCGGAACCGCCTGCCGGCCGGAGACCGAACTGACGCCGTAGGGGTTGCCGTTGCTGGGGGCCGTCATGATCTCGTCGGTGACGCCGGGCGGCACGATGATCCCGCCCCAGTGGTAGAAGACGGAGTTGAGGGAGAGGATCGTCGCCTCCTGGCCGCCGTGCGGGGCGCCGGTGGAGGTGAAGGAGGCCATCACCTTGCCCTGGAGGCCGCCGCGGGCGTTCAGCGGCCAGGCGAGCTCGATGAAGTGCTTGAGCGGGGCGGCGATCATCCCGAACCGGCCGGGGCCGCCGAGCAGGATCACGTCGGCCCAGGCGAGGTCGTCGACGGAGGCGGTGGGGACGGCCGCGATCGCCGCGGCGTTCTCCTGCCAGGCCTCGGTCCACTCGGTGAACTCCGGGGCCAGGGAGGCCTGGACGTACTCGGGGACGCGGCGCAGCCGGACCACGGCGCCGGCCTTCTCGGCGGCCTCCTCGGCGGCCAGGGCGAGCTTGTGGACGTTGCCGGTGCCCGAGTAGTAGACGATCGAGATCCTCGTCGGCGCGGAGGTGTCGGCGGTGGACACGGTGGTGCTCCTCAGGGTCGGTGGCTTCCGTGGTGGCTGGTGGCTTCGGCGGTGGGTGGCTTCGGCGGTGGTCGCAGGCGGCGGGGCAACAGGGGGTGGGGGTCGCAGGCGGCGGGGGCCGGAGCGGTGGGGTCGCGGGGTTACGGTTCCCGGACCCCGCCCGCCCCGGCGGGTGGGGAGGGTTCTCAGGCGGGGACGTCGGTGCCGAAGTAGCGGTCGCCGAAGTCGCCGATGCCGGGCAGCATGAACGCGTTCTCGTTGAGCCGCTCCTCGATCGAGGAGGTCACGATCCGCACCCCGGGGTGGCGGTCGTGCACGGCCCGGATCCCCTCCGGGGCGGAGAGCAGGTTCACGAAGAGGATGTGCTCCTCCGGCACGCCGTGGTCGAGCAGCACCCCGATCGCGGCCAGCGCCGTGCCGCCGGTGGCGAGCATCGGGTCGAGGAGCAGCACATGGCCCTCGCCGATCCCGGCGGGCAGCGCCGCGTAGTACAGGCGCGGGAGCTTGGTGACCTTGTCCCGCTGGATCAGGATCTTGCCCAGCCTGGTCTCCGGTGCCATCACCCGCAGCTCGGACTCCATGCTGTCCCCGGCCCGGGCGACGGACACGCCGTAGACCGGGGTGGCCGGCGACAGGCCGTGGTAGACCTGCCCGACCGGGGTGCGGACGTCGCGCGGCTCGTACGGCAGCAGGTCCAGCGCGGCGTCCAGGAGGCCGCGGATGATCCGGTTCGCGGAGAGGACGAAGTCCTCCCGGCGGGCCTCGCGGTCGCGGACGACCGCGTGCAGGGCCCGCAGGCGGTTGGTCTGGGGCACCAGGTGGGTCACCCGGGTCACGCCCCGCAGCGGCTCGGTCCCGGTGGTCATCAGGAGGCGCTCCGGCCGTCCTCCGCGGCGACCCGGGCGAAGGCCGCGCGGGCCTCCTGGACGAAGACGCGCACCTTCTCCCGGTCCTTGCGCCGGGTGGCCTTGTCCTCCAGCCCGGTGTGGGCGTCCACGGCGGCGGGGCGGACGGCCTCGATGGCGGCCGCGACGTTCTCCGGGGTGAGCCCGCCCGCCATCATCAGCGGCTTCGGGGAGAGCCGGACCAGCTCGGCGCTGACCGACCAGTCGTGGGTCAGGCCGGTCGCGCCCTTGGCGCCGGTGGCCGGGTTGAAGCTGTCGGTGATGAACATGTCGACCCACTCGGCGGAGGTCTCGACGACGGCCCGCAGCTCGTCGATGTTGTCCGACTTCACCACCAGGCTCTTGAGCACGTAGAGGTCCGGGGCAAGGGTGCGCAGCCGGCTCAGCTCGGCCGGGGTCACGTCGCCGTGCAGCTGGATCGCGCTCACGCCGATCTCGGCGCAGAACGCGGCGATCTCGTCGGCCTCGGTCAGGTAGGTGATGATGACGCCCTTGTTGCCGGGCTGGATCGCCTTGACGATGGCGGCGGCGTCGGCCTCCGAGAGGTCCTCGTTCTTGGCCGGCAGGCGCAGGGCGAAGCCGAGCCAGTCGGCGCCCTCCTCGATGATCAGATCGGCCTCGGCCTGGTCGATGATGCCCGCGACCTGGATCAGTCCGTACATGTCTGCCTCCTCTGGCCTCGGCGGTCCTGGCCGGGGCCGATCTGCGACGGTTTCGGGGGGCCGTCCGGGGACGGCGGGGGGTGTAGCGGGGCCGCGTTGCGGGGCGGGCCCGGCGGGTGCGTTGCGGGGCCGGTAGGTGCATTGCGGGCCGGCGGGTGCGTTGCGGACCGGCCCGGGTGGGCGGGCCCGGGTCAGCGGGTCTCGGCGGCCTTGGCGAGTTCGGCGACGACGAGGCGGGCCACGGGGGCGGCGGAGGCGGGGTTCTGCCCCGTGACGACCCGGCCGTCGCTCTGGGTGTGGGCCTGGTACACGGGCGCCTTGGTGTGCAGCGCGCCCGACTCCTTCAGCCGGTCCTCCAGCAGGAACGGCATGACCTCGACCAGGCCCAGCGAGTCCTCCTCCTCGTTGCTGAAGGAGGCGACCCGCTTGCCGCTCACCAGCAGCGTGCCGTCCGGCAGCCGCAGGTTCACCAGCGCGGCCGGGCCGTGGCAGACGGCGGAGACGACGCCGCCCCGGCCGTGGATGTCCATGGCGATGCGGGCCAGGTCCGGGGAGTCCGGGAAGTCCCACATGGCGCCGTGTCCGCCGACGTAGAAGATCGCCGCGTACTCGGCGGGGTCGACGTCGGCGGCCCGGCGGGTCGCCACGAGCTTGGCCTTGACGGTCTCGTCGGCCAGGAAGCCGACGATCTCGGGGTCGTCCTCCTCACCGGGGAAGACGACGGCCGGCGGCTCGCCGCCGCGCACGGAGACGAAGTCGACCTCGTGGCCGGCGCCGACGAAGACGTTGTAGGGGTGGGCCGCCTCCGAGACGCTGTAGCCCGTCCGGTTGCCGGTGTCGCCCAAGGTGTCGTGACTGCTGACGGCGAGCAGGATCTTGGCCATGGTTCCTCCTGGAGTCGCTGCGGAGTGCTCCGCGAGTGGTCGGACGGGGTGCGTGGGCGGGGTGCGCGGGCGCGGGGCGGGTGGCCGGCCCCGGCCGGTGCCGGGGCCGGGTGGCGCCGGGGCCGGGTGGCGCCGGGTGGAGGATCAGGCCCGGTGGATGAAGTCCTGGATCAGCTGCACGAGTTCGGCCGGCCGCTCGAAGATCACCATGTGGCCGCTGTCGATCTCGGTGTAGCTGGAGTTCGGGATCGCGGCGGCCAGCTCGCGGGAGTGCTCGGCGGGCACGGCGGCGTCCGGGTACGGGGCCAGCACCAGGGTCTCGGCCTCGACCTTGCCGACGATGTCGCGGATGTCGACCTGGACCAGCAGCTCCAGCTGACGGATGCGGCCGCTGGAGGGGCTCAGCTCGGAGCCGAGGTTCTCGACGTCGCCCAGGCTGGGCTGGCTGCGGATGTAGCGCGGGCTGAAGGCCGTGGTGCTCAGGACGCGGCCGAAGGCCTTGGCGTCGTGCTTCTGACTGAGCGTCAGGCCGATCAGGTTCTCGATGTAGAGGTCCGACTTCACCAGTCCGCCGATCGGCACCAGCCGGCGCACCAGCCCGGGGTGGAGCGCGGCGGTGGCGGCGACGACGGCCCCGCCGAGCGAGAAGCCCACCAGGTCCACCGGGCCGAGGCCGGCGTGCTCGATCACGGCGGCGACCTCGTCGGCGAGCTGCTCGACGGTCAGCGCCGTACCGTCGTCCTCGGCGGTCTCGCTGCCGGACAGCTCCGGCAGGATGACGGTGTTGCGGCGGGCGAAGTCCTCGACGAGGTGCCCGAAGGTGACCTGGCCCCCCTTGCCCACACCGTGCACCAGGACCAGGGCCGGCCCCTCGCCGGTCACGGTGTAGTGGACGCGCGAGTTCCCGACGGAGATCGTGGGCATGACGGATCGCCTCCTGTGACGATGTGGAAAGGAATACCCCGACAGACCCGACCGGGGAATCGGAAAATGTGGCGCGGGCATGCGTTCGGAAATGCGCACGGAGAATTCCGCCGGCCCCACCGGATTCGCGTGGGTGCAGGCCGCCGGGTTCCGCGGGATGCAGCTGCGCAGGATTTCGACAACGCCGGCCGGCTTCGCCCGAGGGGCGGCCGGACGGATGGTGCGGGTCCGCACGACGGAGCGCGGGGCCATTGCGACGCGGACACGACATGCCAGAGCACGGGAAAGAAGCGCCTTCGGGCCTCGCCCCCTCGATCACTCGAAGTAGAATTTATCTACTTCCAGCGATCCGGTCAAGCTTGCAGATCACCTTCGAGTGATCCAGCGTCCGCTCCGTAGCGCGCGAAGGTGTGCATCGAATGAACAGGAATAGCAATAAATACCCGCAAACCGGACATCAGGCTATGGCGGGAGCGGGGCCGTCGACGGCCGCACCGAACTCCGGCCGCGGTCACGAGCTCATGCCGATGCCCCGGATGTCGGGATCTTCCGCTGGCTGGGCACTATCATTCTTTCAGACCCCATCCAGTGGAGTATGCCCGTGCCCGACCGCTTGTTCGACGGCAATAAGCTGCGCAACCTCCGAGTCGTCAAAGGAATGTCGCAGGCCACGCTGGCGGCCGGGCTTCATGTGAAAGTGAACGCCGTCTATCGCTGGGAGAACGGCCTGGCAGCTCCCCCGCCGGAGCGTTTGCCGACGATCGCCGCATTCCTGGACGCCGACCTGGACGAGCTCTTTCCGCGCGGCGAATCACCGAATCTCGCCGACCTGCGGTGCGACGCCGGGATGACCCAGGCGGACACCGCGCGCCACACCAACACCGCCTCCCCCATGCCGGTGCGGGCCGCCGAGCAGGGCAAGCGGCCGCTCTCCGAGCAGGCGGTGACGGCCCTGGCCGCCGCCTACGGGGTGACCCGGGCCGAGCTGCTCGCGGCGCAGCGGCGCTCCTTCGGCCAGGCCGAGGAGCCCGCGGCGGAAGCCTCGGCCGAGAGCGCCCGGGTGGCGCGGAAGCTGGAGGCGCTGCGCACCGAGGTGTACGGCGGGGTGGCGCCCTCGGACGCGCACCTCGCGGCCGAGGGGAACCGCCGGAGCGGCTCCGCCGCGCTCACCGAGGACCTGGTCCGCTCGCTGCGGGCCGGCGAGGTCGCCGAGCCGCCGGACGCGGCGCTCGACGCCCTGGCGCTCGCCCTCGACGTGCCGCCGGTCTACTTCCGGCAGGACGATCCGGAGGTGGACGCGCTGATCCTGTCCACCCGGGCCGTGCGCGACAGGTTCACCGTGATGGCCGCGCGCGGCGCGGGCCAGGACCTGCCGAAGGAATCCTGGGACCAGCTCCGGGACTTCATCAGCGGGACGATGGCGGAGATCTTGGCAGAGGACGGGAACGGACGCCCGGAGTGAGGCGTTCGGCCGCCGGCTGCCGGGACTCCCGGCCGGGGGGCTCCGCCGCAGCCCCGGCCCCGGCGGACGCGCGGTGGTCGGCCCCGGCGGGGGCGCGGCGGTCCGTCCCCGGGGACGCGCGGTGGTCCGCCCCCGGCGCCGGTCCGCGCTCGCGCCGCCGGCTGATCAGCCGGGCCGCGTGGTCGGCGCGCAGTTCGATGAAGGCGTCCCGCTTCAGGGACCTGGCCGTCGCCGGGATCCCTCCGACCGGGGCCATCCCGCGCGCCCGCAGGACGTCGGGCGGGCCGACCAGCCCGGCGCCGTCCCCGGCCCACAGGTGCACCAGCTGATGGACCTTCAGCTCCACCTCGTGGGAGAGCGACCGGCCCTCGCGGTGGAGGATCAGGTCGACCGGGCGGGTGTCGTGCTTCACCAGGAGGCCGCAGGTGCCGTCGAGCCCGGTCAGCTGGGCCGCCGGGATCGGCCGCAGCACGATGTGCCGGCCGCTGGCCTCCGCGAGGTTCCCGACCAGGCGGTCGAGGTCGAAGGGGTCCGGGAGGGGCATGGAGGCGACGAGGCGCTCGCCGTCCTGCTCGGCCTGGAGGTGCAGCAGTCCCGCACCTCGGTACCGGTACATCCCCGAGAGAATTCCGGGCGCGTCGTGACCACGGCGAGGAGCCCCGCTCATTTCGGGGATCCCGTACCGCCGATCCCTCTTTCCAGAATTTGGCACCGGGTGTGTAAGTAGCCTACTCTGCGCATTCTACATTCCCCCTTCTGTGCACGGCTCATAAAGTCGTCGCAAAGGCACGCGGAAACGTTCGGAATCGCTCGCAAATTCGCTCGTGGATATGCGAAGGGCGCAACGCGATGATATATGTCTATCGGTCGCAGCAGTTCGCCGTCGAGCCCTCGGGCCCTGAATTCCGCCCTTACGGGCAGGTTGTCGGCCCGGAATCCCCCGCTTCCCGCGACGGCCGGGTCCACGATGTTCACAGCGACCCGGCGCGCAAGGCACGAATCCGATGCCCCCCGTTCATGCCTGTCTGACAGTGGTCCCTCCCGAGGGGCGCCGGCCGACCCCCGGACCGGCGTTACCGAGGTGTGAGCGTGCCGAGGCTACGATAAATCTCGGACAACCACCATGGTGCACGGTTTACGACATGTGGCCGAAACTCACCAGCCACCGGGCGACGGAATACGAATCCCGCCCGACGGTCCGCGACCGGCCCCGCGACGCCGGCCCCGGGCCGCCCGTCGGCCCCTCCGGCATCGTCCGACGTCATGCGTTGTCACGCGGCACCGGACGACGCTGCCCGCGACCCCGGGCACGGCGCGGCCCCGCGGCGGCCCGGCTCCGGGGCCCGACCGGCACGGCCGGGGACAGGGCCCGGATCAAGTCGTGATCAATCCGCCGGATTCACCGTAGCGGTGGACGCGGGAAACGGTGGACCGTCGGCCCCCCGGGCGACGGGATGTCAGCAGCTCACACGGCCGGTCCCCGTCAGCCCGCCGCCACCGCCGCGCCGAGGCGGGCCAGGGCCTCGGCGGCGGCCGCGTCCGAGCCCGCCGAGAAGACGTGCACCACGAGACCGGTCTCGCCCGGCGCGGCCGGGACGTGCAGGGCCTCGAAGTCCAGGGCGACCGTCCCGGTGACCGGGTGGTGCAGCCGCTTGTGCCCCGAGGTGCAGTTCATCACCTCGCCGGAGTCCCAGATCCGGCGGAACTCGGGGCTCTGCGAGGACAGTTCGGCGATCAGGCCGGTCAGCTCCGCGTCGTCCGGCCAGGTCCCCGCCGAGGCCCGCAGCTGGCCGACCGCCTCGGCGGCGCGGTCCGGCCACTCCGGGTGGACGGTGCGGGCGGCCGGGTCCAGGAACAGGAAACGGGCCTGGTTGCGGTCCCGCCGGCCCCCCGACTCCCCCAGGCCGCCGATGAGTTCGGCCCCCAGTGGGTTCCAGGCCACCACGTCCAGCCGGTGGTCGGTCACGAAGGCCGGCATCCCCGCCCCCAGGGCGTCCAGCATGCCGCGCAGCAGCGGGCTCACCCGGGGCGCCGGCGGCGGCAGCCGGCGGGAGCCGGCCAGGGTGTCCAGATGGCGGCGCTCCGCCGCCGACAGGCCCAGGATCCGGGCCAGCGCCTCCAGCACCTCGAACGACGGCTGGGTGGACCGCCCCTGTTCCAGCCGGACGTAGTAGTCGACACTGATCCCGGCCAACTGCGCCAGCTCCTCCCGGCGCAGCCCGCGCACCCGGCGCCGTCCACCGGCCGTCAGCCCGACCAGCTCGGGCGCGACCCGGCCCCGGCGGGCCCGCAGGAACTCCCCCAGCGCGGGGCGCGGAACGGCGGCACGAGCGGCGGCGGTGGTCTCCATACGCTCCATTATGGTGGCCCTCGCGTTACCAGGATCCGGAGTCCGCCGGAACGGCAGGGACCTGGCTGCGCCCCGCCGCCCCGGGGAGGCTGGGGCCATGAGCAACCACACCTCGCAGCAGCCGCCCCGGCGCGTCCTGGTCGTCACCGCCCACCCCGAACCCCGCTCGCTCACCGCCGCGCTGGGTGACTTCGCGGTCGCCCGACTGCGCGCCGCCGGGCACGAGGTGGAGGTCTCCGACCTGTACGCGATGAAGTGGCACGCCGCCCTGGACGCCGACGACTTCCCCGACCACCCGGCGGACGCCCGGCTCGGGGTGCTCGGCGCCCAGGACGAGGCCACCCGCACCGGGCGGCTCTCGGCCGACATCGCCGCCGAGCAGGAGAAGCTGCGCCGGGCGGACGCGGTGGTGCTCCAGTTCCCGCTGTGGTGGTTCTCGGCGCCCGCGATCCTCAAGGGCTGGATCGACCGGGTGCTGACCTTCGGCTTCGCGCACGGCCCGGACGTCCCGCCGCCGTACAGCGAGGGCGCCCTGGGCGGCAGGCGCGGGCTGCTCGCGGTGAGCGTCGGGGGCCGCGAGTCCGCGTTCACCGACCGGGGCGCGCACGGGCCGCTGGCGGACCTGCTGTTCCCGTTGCAGCACGGGGTGTTCTGGTTCAGCGGCATCGCGGCCCTCGAACCGTTCGCCGTGTACCGGTCGGAGGGCCTGTCGGCCGAGGAGTTCGAGGCCGCCGCCGAGGCCTACGGACAGCGCCTGGACGCCCTGTTCACCGAGGAGCCGGTCCCGTTCCGCCGCCTGGACGGCGGCGACTACGAGCGCGACATGCGCCTGCGCGAGGGGCTGGAGCAGCCGGGCACCACCGGCCTCGCCCTCCACCTGCGCTGAGCGCACGCCGGTCCCCGGCCCCCGGGGGCGCCGACCGTACAGGGGTCGACCGGCGCCCCCGGGGGTCGGTCGCGCCGAAGAGTCGGCCGGGTCGCAAGGCGGGCAGCGTCCGACCTCAGCCCGCACCGAAGGCGGGCAACGCCGGAAGGCGGGCAGCCTCCGACGGTCGCCCGAACCGGAAGGCAGGCCGCGTCAGAAGGTCGCGAGGTCCAGGGCCCCGCGGAGCGAGGCGTAGCCGACGCAGGCCAGCAGCCAGACCCCGACACCGGCCGTGCCGGCGGCCAGGACCCGGCCGACCCGGCCGCGCCGCTCCTTCGGACGGCGCAACTGCCGCACGCCGAGCAACAGCAGCAGGACGGCGGCGAGGCCAAGGCCGTAGGCGAGCAACGGGTCCTGGCGGTGGGCGAGTTCGGCCAGCACGAAGACACCGGCGAGGGAGGCGGTGGTCAGCAGCGCGAGCAGCGTGCCGAGCAGCAGCTCCCCCAGCAGCTCGCCGAAGAACCCGCCGATCGCCGTCAGGCAGCCGCGCACCGGCCCGTGCACCGGGTCGCCCACCCGTGTCGGGTCCCCCGGCAGGTGGACCGGGCGGAGGCCGGGCCGCCCCGGGTCGGGTATGCCGCGCCCCTCCTCGGCCGCGCTCCCCACCGCCCCCTCCTTTGTCGGGTCCCCCGGCAGCTGGACCGGGCGGAGGCCGGGCCGCCCCGGGTCGGGTATGCCGGGCCCCTCCTCGGCCGCGCTCCCCACCGCCCCCTCCTTTGTCGGGTCCCCCGGCAGCTGGACCGGGCGGGGGCCGGGCCGCCCCGGGTCGGGTATGCCGGGCCCCTCCTCGGCCGCGCTCCCCACCGCCCCCTCCTTTGTCGGGTCCCCCGGCAGCTGGACCGGCCGGCCGGGCTCGGTCCCACCCGGGTCCGGTATGCCGGGCCCCTCCTCGGCCGCGCTCCCCACCGCCCCCTCCTTCACCGGGCGGACCTCGGTCGCCCGTGTCGATGCAGGCCGACAGGCTACCGGCGGCCTCGGCGCCCGGCCGGCCGGGCGCCGCAGCGCGGACGCGGGCGGGTCGGTCGCGCCGGGCACTGGTGGACGGCGGATGACGGATGGCCGGCCGCCCTGGCGGGAAGAACCGGCGGAAGGGCCCTGCTCCCTCGGACCGTCCGCGCGACGGGGCCGGGCCCGTCAGCCCGGCCCCGGGCCGGACGTCGGCCCGACCGGGCGGTCGTCGAGCAGGGCCCGGCCGAGCGGGGTCAGGGTGTGGCGGACCCCCGGGCCGGAGCGTTCGGTGGTCAGCAGGCCGGCCGAGCGCAGGACGGTGGCGTGGTGGCTCGCGGTGGCGGGCGAGGTACCGGTGCGGCGCGCGAGTTCGGCCGTGCCCGCCGGGTCGGCGACCGCCCGGAGGGTGCGGGCGCGGGTGGTGCCGAGCAGCGCGACGAGCGCGCCGTCGGGCTCCGCCGGGGCCGAGGCCGCCCAGACCGCCCGGTAGGTGTCCAGGTCGCGGGCCAGCGGGTAGTGCAGCACCACCGGGTACTCGGGGCCCCGGTTGTCCGTCAGGGCCAGCGGCTCGGGCCAGAAGAAGGTGGGCACCAGAACGATCCCGGTACCCCGCAGGCTCAGGTCGGCATCGATCGGACAGGGCAGCGACAGCACCGGTGACTCCCAGCGGACGTCCGGGTGCAGCGAGCCGAGCAGGCCGTCCAGTCCGGTGTCGGCGGCCGCCAGCGCCCGCCGGGTGCGCTCGGTGTGGGTCGCGGCGAGCAGCTGCGGCCAGTAGGGCGCGACCGCGAAGGCGTGGTACTCGCGGAGCCTGCGCTGCACCAGCCCGCGCCACTCGCGGTCCCCCCGGTGCAGCTCGCGGACCCAGCGGGGCGCCTCCGGGCGCAGGTACTCCAGGGCGCACAGGTCCGCCTCCCACAACTTCCGGGGCATCGACCAGGTCTGCTCCAGGCTGTCCGCCAGACTGCCGGCGCCCGCGTGCAGGAACGCCTCCGGCGCCTCGGTCGCGCCCGCCGAGGTCGCCAGCTCGAACAGCACGCGCAGTTCGGGGCGCAGGCGTCCTCGGGTCCTGCTGCGCCATCCGTCCAGCGCCACGCCGCCCAGGTCGCGGGTCTGCACGAGCGACAGGCTCAGCACGGTCTCCGCGAGCGGGTCGGGTGCCCGCGCGATCCGTACCCTGGTCAGGTCGTCGTGGGTGAAGTGGATGCGCAGCAATCCGGTCCTTCCGTCGGCGTCCCCGGCGGGGCACGGCGGCGGTGGTCCGGCCCGGTCCCCCGCTCGGGCGGCCGGGCCCGCCGCGCCCTTGGGTCCACCGTATGCGCACTCGCCCGGCCGGACGGGCGCGTTGCCCGGCCCTGACCGGTTCGTGGCACGCCACGGACAATGCCACGCCCGAATTCGACGGACCCCGAAGGGTCTTGGGCCTGACGCTTCCGGACGCCGAGACTGGCGGCCGGGGCGCCCCGCCACGGGGCGTCCGGGCCACCACCAGACCGGGAGTGCACCGATCATGCGATCCAGCCGCCAGTCCACCGCCCGCTCCGTCGTCCGCCGCGAGGGCCGTCGCGAGGGCCGCGCCGTCGTCCGCTCCGCCGTCGTCGCCGGGTCGGTGCTCGCCGCCGCCACCGTGCTGGCCGCGCCCGCGCAGGCGGCGCCGGTGCTGCACAGCTACGTCAACGTCGTCCAGGGCAAGTGCCTGGACATCCGCGGCGCCTCCACCGCCGAGGGCGCGGTGCTCCAGGAGTTCGACTGCAAGAACGACGCGAACCAGCGCTTCTGGTCGGACACCGGGGCCGACGGGGCCACCGAGCTGCGGGTGCAGAAGTCCGGCCTGTGTCTCGAACCGACCACGCTCAACACCTACAGCCCTGTGGTCCAGCGGGCCTGCTCCGGTGCCGCGACCCAGCGCTGGGAGCTGCTCCCGCACGGCCCGAACGCGGTCGTGTTCAAGAACGTGGCGTCCGGCCTGTGCCTGCAGGACTACTACTCGGCCGGTGGCGCCCGACGCGACGTCAACATGTGGCAGTGCCAGGAGAGCGCCTACCAGCAGTGGGTGCTGCGCTGAGCACGACGCGGCGCGACCGTCAGACCGCGGAGCCCGGGGCCTCGGTGGCACCCGGGCTCCCGGCGGTGGCGCCCGCCTTGACACCAAGGGTGCGTTCGGCCTTGGCCACGGCCGCGCGGTAGTAGAGCGAGGCGAGCTGCGAGTCGTCGGAGTCGCGCTGGAAGTACCCGTAGGCGAGGGCGACCTCGCCGAGGCGCTCGATGCCCAGGTAGCCGTTCAGCCGGACCCCGGCGAGGTCGCCGTCGAGGCGGACGGCCGGGGCCCCGGCGCGGTCGCCGAGGGCGATCGGGGTCACCGAGAAGGTCACCGCCGCACCGGTGTTGTCGGTGAAGGTGATGCTGTGGCAGTCGGCGAACGCGGCGCCGACGGTGGCGAAGTCGGCGTCCAGCCGGGACGCCTCCTCGGCGCTGAGGGACTCGGTGACCATCGGACTGCCGTCCGGCCCGTCGAACTGCGCCTCCTGGTGCGGCCCTTGGACGGAGGCCCCGGACGGGTTCCGGTTCAGCAGCGCGCGCAGGGCGTCGCAGCCGGCCACCGGGGAGGCGTCCGCCTCCGGCGAGGGGTTCGGGTCCACCGGGGCCTCGGTGAAGTCGGGGCCGAGTTCGGCGGTGGTCAGCAGGGCGGCCCGCAGCTGCTCGTCGGTCGGCAGCAGCGGCGCCGACGCCGGGACGGCGGAGAGCGCGGAGGCCGCGGAGGCCGTGGAGACCGCGGAGGCGGGCGTGGGAGCGGGTGGCGCTCCCGCCGCGAGCTGGGCGGTGCCGAGGGTGAGCACGGTGGCGACGGCCGCCGCGGTGAGCGCGCGGAGATGCCTCGGGAGGGACATACGGGCCCCCGATCGATGAGGTCGGGCAGGGACAGGCGTCCAGTGTCCCACCGGCCCCCGGGGAGCGCCCGCCCGGAGCGCTCAGCCGCAGGTCAGGAGGGGTTCGCCCGGACTTCCGAGCCTTCTGCCGACGGCTCGCCCGGTGCCGGCGGCAGGTTCGCGACGGTCTCCGCGAGCCACCGCACCCAGAAGGACTCCAGCCCGACGCCCGCCCGCAGCACCGCGTGCTGGAGCGGATCGGCCCCGTCCTCCGCCCCCGCCGGGAAGTCGCGCCGCCCGATCGCCTCGTAGTGGGCCAACTGCGCTCGGTGCAGGTCGAGGTGGCGGCGCAGCTCGGCGTCGAGCCCGGCCGTGCCGACCACGGCGGCGGCGCGCAGCCGCAGCAGCAGCGGGTCGCGGATCGGCCGGGGGTCGTCGGCGGCGGCCGTCCACCGGGCCAGTTCGGCCCGGCCGGCGGGCAGCACCTCGTACTCCTTCTTCTGCCCGCGCACCGGACCGGCCTGCGGGAGCGCCCGGATCAGCCCGGTGGTCTCCAGCCGGCCCAGCTCGCGGTAGATCTGCTGGTGGGTGGCGGACCAGAAGAAGCCGATCGACCTGTCGAACCGCCGGGTCAGCTCCAGCCCCGAGGACGGCTGCTCCAGCAGGGCGGTGAGGATGGCGTGCGGCAGCGACATGGCACCGATCCTAGGCGCCGCCCCGGGACGGAGGCCGGGGCGGCGTCCCGGGATCAGAGGGCGGCGGCGAGCTCGGTGCCCTGCTTGACGGCGCGCTTGGCGTCGAGCTCGGCGGCCTCGTCGGCGCCGCCGATCAGGTGCGGGGTGACGCCCAGGGCGCGCAGGGCGGCGTCGAGGTCGCGGCGCGGCTCCTGGCCGGTGCACAGCACCACGGTGTCGACGGGCAGCAGCTGCGGCTCGCCGTCGACGGTGAAGTGCAGGCCGGCGTCGTCGATCCGGTCGTAACCCGCGCCCGCGACCATGGTGACGCCGCGGTGCTTGAGCTCGGTGCGGTGGATCCAGCCGGTGGTCTTGCCCAGCCCGGCGCCGACCTTGGTGGTGCGGCGCTGGAACAGGTGGACCCGGCGCGGCGGCTCGGGCCGCTCGGGGCGGGCGAGGCCGCCGCGCTCGCGGTAGTCGCCGTCGATGCCCCAGTGCCGGCGGTGCACGGCCGGGTCGAGGCTCGGCGCGTCGCCCGCGTCGGTGAGGAACTCGGCGACGTCGAAGCCGATGCCGCCGGCGCCGAGGATCGCGACCCGCTCGCCGACGGCGGCCCCGTCGCGCAGCACGTCGAGGTAGCCGAGCACGCTGGGGTGGTCGACGCCCGGCAGGTCGGCGGGGTCGGGGACGCGCGGGCTGACGCCGGTGGCGAGCACCACCTCGTCGAAGCCCTCGGCGGCGAGCGCGGCCGCGTCGACCCAGCTGCCGAGCCGCAGCTCCACGCCGAGCTCCGCCAGCCGGTGGCGGTAGTAGCGCAGGGTCTCCGCGAACTCCTCCTTGCCCGGGATCCGGCGGGCGATGTCGAGCTGACCGCCGATGACGGCGGCGGCGTCGAACAGGGTGACCCGGTGGCCGCGCTCGGCGGCGGTGACGGCGCAGGCGAGGCCGGCCGGTCCGGCGCCGACGACGCCGACCCGCTTGGCCCGCCGGGTCGGGGCGAGCACCAGCTCGGTCTCGTGGCAGGCGCGCGGGTTGACCAGGCAGGAGGTGATCTTCCCGCTGAAGGTGTGGTCCAGGCAGGCCTGGTTGCAGCCGATGCAGGTGTTGACGGCCTCGGGGCGGCCCGCGGCGGCCTTGGCGACGAAGTCCGGGTCGGCGAGCAGCGGGCGGGCGAGCGAGACCAGGTCGGCGCAGCCCTCGGCGAGCAGCCGCTCGGCCAGCTCGGGGGTGTTGATGCGGTTGGTGGCGACCAGCGGCACGGACACCGAGCCCATGACCCGCTCGGTCACCCAGGCCCAGGCGCCGCGCGGCACCGAGGTGGCGATGGTGGGGATGCGCGCCTCGTGCCAGCCGATGCCGGTGTTGATGATGGTGGCGCCGGCCGCCTCGACCGCCTTGGCGAGTCGGACCACCTCGTCCAGGGTGGAGCCGCCGGGGACGAGGTCGAGCATGGAGAGCCGGTAGACCAGGATGAAGTCCGGTCCGACCCGCTCCCGGACCCGGCGGACGATCTCGACCGGGAAGCGCATCCGGTTCTCGTAGCTGCCGCCCCACTCGTCCTCGCGGTGGTTGGTGGCGGCGGCGACGAACTCGTTGATCAGGTAGCCCTCGGAGCCCATGATCTCGACGCCGTCGTAGCCGGCCCGGCGGGCGAGTTCGGCGCAGCGGGCGAAGTCGTCGACGGTGGCCTCGACCTCGTCGGCGGTGAGGGCGCGGGGCGGGAACGGGCTGATCGGGGCCTGGACGGCGCTGGGGGCGACCAGGGCCGGGTGGTAGGCGTAACGGCCGAAGTGCAGGATCTGGAGGGCGATCCGGCCGCCGGCGGCGTGCACGGCGTCGGTGACGACGCGGTGCTTGTCCGCCTCCTCCTCGGTGGTGAGCTTGGCGCCGCCGTCCCAGGGGCGCCCGGCCTCGTTGGGGGCGATGCCGCCGGTGACGATGAGGCCGACGCCGCCGCGGGCGCGTTCGGCGTAGAAGGCGGCCATCCGCTCGAAGCCGTTCTCGGCCTCCTCCAGGCCGACGTGCATGGAGCCCATGATCACGCGGTTGGGGAGGGTGGTGAAGCCGAGGTCGAGCGGGCGCAGCAGGTGGGGGTAGGGCGGCGGCGGGGTGCTGGCGGTCGTCGTCATCGCGGCTTCTCCTGGTGGGGCGGGAGCGGGCAGTGGTCGGGAGGGCGGAGGGGAGTGGCTGGCTGGCTGGCTGGCTGGCTGGCTGGCCACCACACGGTAGGCGAGCCGGAGCGCCCTATGCAACCAGTTGCATAGGTGATCCAGGGAACACCCCGGGAACACCTCGGACACTGCGCTGACGGACCGTCAGTCCACGGCGTATGGTCGACGGGACGACGGACGGGGCCGCTGGCGCCCCGGCGAGGAGGGGGAGCGGTCGTGCGGGGTGGATCGGTGGCCGTGGTCGGCGGCAGCATCGCGGGTTGTGCGTTCGCGCGGGCGGCGGCCCGGGGCGGGGCCGAGCGGGTCACCGTGCTGGAGCGCAGCCCGGGTCATCTGGAGGACCGCGGAGTGGGCCTGTGCGTCCTGCTGGACCGCTACGACGAACTGGTCCTGGCCGGCCACCTGGACGACGGCATCCGCCACCATCCGCTCACCACCCGGCACTGGGTGGCCAAGGACCCGGCGGGCGCCCCGCGCGGGCGGGTGCTGTGGGTGCAGCCGATGGCGATGCACTCGTTCCACTGGGGTGTGCTGTGGCGGGGGCTGCGCGAACGCACCCCCGAGCAGGTGGAGTTCCGGCCCGGGACGGCCGTCACGGCGGCCGGCGGCACCGACCTCTCCGGACCGGCCTGGGTGGAGACCGCGGCCGGCGGGCGCGAGCCCTACGACCTGGTGGTGGGCGCCGACGGCCACCGTTCGGTGGTGCGCGCCGCCGTCTGCCCGGAGGCCCGGGCCGAGTACGCCGGGTACGTCGCGTGGCGCGGCAGCTTCGACGCCCGGCTGCTCGACCGCCTCCCGGGCGGCGCGGCCCGGTGGCCCGAGGCGGAGGTGATCACCGCCTGCTACCCCGGCGGACAGGTCGTGCTCTACCGGATCCCGGGGCTGACCCCCGGCACCACCCTGGTGAACTGGGTCTTCTACGCCCCCGCGCCCGACTGGCTGCGGACCGCCGGCGGCACCGACCCGCTCGGCTTCGCGGTCGGCTCGCTGGACGCCGCGCGCCGCGACGACCTGTCCGCACTCGCCGAGCGCGTCCTGCCGCCGTACTGGGCCGGTGTGGTCGACCTGACGCCCGTCGAGCGGATCCTGCTCCAGCCGATCCACGACCTGGAGACCCCGCGCCGCACCGCCGGCCGCCTGCTGCTGGCCGGGGACGCCGCGACGCTCGTCCGCCCGCACACGACCAGCGGCGCGGCGAAGGCGCTGCAGGACGCCTGCGCCTTCGAGGACGCCTGGCGGGCGGCGGAGGGGTGGGCCGATCTGCTGCCCGGCTACGACCGCGAGCGCGGTGCGGCGGGGCGGGCGCTGGTGGAGCTCAGCCGCCGGCTCGGGCGGGCGCAGGTCACCGGGGCTCCGGACTGGTCGGCCGTGGACGGGCCGGCGATGGCCGCGTGGTGGAGCGACCAGCTGGGCGCCTCGGGCGGGTTCGGCGGGCTGGCGCTGGAGCGGAAGCCGAATCCGCCTGTGGCGGAGGGGCGCTGACCGGGGGCCGACCACCGGGCGGCGACCCGCTCAGTCGACCGCCCGGTGGCCCGTTCACGTGGCCCGATCACATGGCCCGATCACATGGCCCGTTCAGGTGCTCCCGGCGCCCCGGGCATCCGCTGTCGGACGGTGTCGGACGTTGATCAGACGTTGACGCCGTAGTCGGTCGCGATGCCGCGCAGGCCGGAGGCGTAGCCCTGGCCGATCGCGCGGAACTTCCACTCGGCGCCGTTGCGGTACAGCTCGCCGAAGACCATGGCCGTCTCGGTGGAGGCGTCCTCGGTGAGGTCGTACCGGGCCAGCTCCTGGCCGTTGGCCTGGTTGACGATCCGGATGAAGGCGTTGCGCACCTGGCCGAAGCTCTGGAACCGGGCGTCGGCGTCGTAGATCGACACCGGGAAGACCACCTTGGCCACGTCGACCGGGACACCGGCCAGGTCGACCTTGATCTGCTCGTCGTCGCCGTCGCCGCCGCCGGTCAGGTTGTCGCCGCTGTGCTCGACCGAACCGTCCGGGCTGCGCAGGTTGTTGAAGAAGACGAAGTGCTGGTCCGAGACCACCTTGCCGTGCGCGTTGCAGAGCAGCGCGCTCGCGTCCAGGTCGTAGTCGGCGCCGGTGGTGGTACGGACGTCCCAGCCGAGTCCGACGATGACGGCCGTCAGGCCCGGCGCCTCCTTGGTCAGCGAGACGTTGCCGCCCTTGGCCAGCGAAACTCCCACGATTGCCCTCCTCGGTTGCTCTCCCTGCCAAACGAATCTACAGCACTGTAGAGATCACGAGAATCCGTCCGTCGCCACATCCGCCGATCCGGCCGGACCGCCGGCCGTCCCGCCCTCCGCGCCGCCGGCCGCTCCACCGGCCCCGACGTCGGGCAGCAGCCGGACCCGACGCGACAGTAGCTCGACGAACGCCGTCGTCAGCGCGTCCGGCCTGGTCCTGGTGTACGCCACCAGCGGCCGCCGCACCGGCGGTTCGGGGCGGCGGACCACGCCGTCGAAGCCGGGCGGCACGATGTTCGCAGGCACCAGCGCCGGGCCCAGCCCGGCGGCCGCGAGCAGCGGCGCCGCCGCCGTCTGCTCGGTGCGCACCGCCACCCCCGGCCGGAACCCGGCCGCCGCGCAGGCCGCGTCCAGCACGTCCGCCAGGCCGTTGCCGGGGGCGTAGTGCACCCAGTCCCGCCCGGCCAGGGCCGCCAGCGGCACCGGGGCGTCGTCCGGCCCCTCCCGCCCGTCCTCTCCTTCGGACGGGAGCACCAGCACGAACTCCTCCTCCCCCAGCTCCCGGATCGGCCCCTCCCAGCCCACCGGCAGCGGCCCCACCGCCACATCCGCCTGGCCCGCCGTCATCGCCGCCCGGAGGTCCTCGGTGTGCGCGAACTCCCGCAGCCGGATCCGCACCTCCGGATGCGCCGCCCGCCAGGCCCGCAGCACCGGCGGCAGCAGACCCAGGCTGACCGAGTACACCGTCGCCAACTCCAGTTCCCCGCAAGCGAGTCCGGCCGCACCGAGGGCCGCCGCCCGCAGCCGCTCGGCGTCCGCCAGCGCCGCCCGCGCGTGCGGCAGCACCGCCCGCCCCATCGGCGTCGGCCGCACCGCCCGCGGCAGCCGCTCCAGCAGCGGCCCGCCGAGGGCCCGCTCCAGCGCCCGCACCTGGTGCGACAGCGCCGGCTGGGTGACGTGCAGCAGCTCGGCGGCACGGGTGAAGGACCCGGTGTCGACGACGGTCACCAGGTACTCGAACTGTCGGAGCGTGGTCATGCAGCCAGTTTATGGATCCCTTCGAAAACAAGCCTTGGACGCATCACCCCTGGTCGGAACAGCCTTGTCCCATGACCGACAGCACTCTCCCCCTCGCCTCCCGCCGCGTCGTCGTGATCGGCGCCGGCTCCCGCACCGGCCGCGCCCTCGCCCACGCCGCCTCCGCCGCCGGAGCCGAACTCGTCCTCGCCGGCCCCGACCCGCGCAAGCTGGAGTGGACCGCCGGCGAACTCCCCGGCCCCGCCCGCACCGTCCCCGTCGACCTCGCCGACGAGGCGTCCGTCGCCGCCCTCGCGGCCGCCACCGGCCGCTTCGACCACCTGGTCTCCACCGCCGCCATGCCCGCCAACGGCCCGCTCGCCGAACTCGAACTCGCCGACATCCACCGGGCGTTCGCCGCCAAGGTCTACGGCCCGCTGCTGCTCGCCAAGCACCTCGCCCCGCAGGCCGCCACCGACACCCCCGACGGCGCCTCCTTCACCTTCTTCTCCGGCGTCGCCGCCTGGCGCCCGGCCCCCGCCCGCACCGTGATGGCCACCACCAACGGCGCGCTCGCCTTCCTCGTCCAGGCCCTCGCGGTCGAGATCGCCCCGATCCGGGTCAACGCCGTCTCCCCCGGCATCGTCGACACCGGCGCCTGGGACGGCCTGGGCCCCGACAAGACCGCCTTCCTGCGCTCCGTCGCCGACCGCAACCCGGCCCGCCGCACCGGCACCGTCGACGACCTGGTCGGCGCCGTCCGGTTCGCCATGACCAGCCCCTTCGTCACCGGCACCGTCCTCCACGTCGACGGCGGCGGCCGCCTGGCCTGAACCGGCACCGGGAACGACAGAGGGGCTCTCCCGGGCATCAGCCCGGGAGAGCCCCTCGGCCGAAGAATCCGGCCGAACATCCCTCAGGTGGCTACCAGGGCAACTCGGTAGCGTCGCTGAAGAGAATCCGGTAGAGCGGCCCGTCCTCCGGCTCCTCGTCCGGCGGAATCATGAAGGGCGCGTTCGTTGTCGATTCCTCGGCCGACAGGACGTGGAATCCCCCGTCCCGCAGGATTTCGAGAAGGGCCGCGGCCACCTGGTCGGTCGATGCCACCAGCGGGGTCGAGACCAGGTCGGAGAAGAACGACCCGACCTTGTCGACCTGAATCACCATGGCGAACGGGCCCACCATCGACAGCAGCACGATCCACTTGCGCCGGCGGCCGCCGTCGACCTCCAGCCGGAAGCAGACGTCGTCGTCGAGATTGGTGCACTCCTCGACTCCGGCGATCTCCGACATCCGCCGGATCTGCTCCGCGTAGGGATTCCGGTCGTAGCACTCGTTCACGAACGCGAAGTTCGGTCGTGGACCGTCGCCGTACGCCCTCGATGCCCACTCGGCCCAGCCGGTCAACGCATGACTCATTTCCATCCGGCTCTCGATCTCCCGGTCCGTCACTTGTGGTACGGCGAACCGTGGATTTTACCCTTCTTGACCGTGACGCGCACGATGCGCTGGAGCTCACCGTGCATGCCACGACCGACCGGGAACGGCATCTTCATCTTCCGCTCGCCCGCGCCGCCGCCGGTCCTGCGACCGAACGCGTGCACGAACCTGGTCAACGGGTCGGCCATCCGCTTGGAGAGCCAGTGCGAGGTGTTCTTGTTCTCCTTGAGTCGGTTGTTGTAGTGCGACGAACCCTTGATGTGGCCCTGCTGCTGCTGGAAGTTGATCGGTGCCTTGTAGCGGGCCCGCGCCTCCTTGACGGCCACCTTGGCCGCCTGGATGCTCTTGGAGGCCTTGACCGCCTTCACCGCCACCGAGGCCGCCTTGACGACGACCGCAGCGCCGACCGCGGCGGCGACCACGGTCACCGCCATTTCCGCGGCCTTCCCCCAGTTGCCACTGGCGGCGTACGAGACCGCTGACACCGCGGCCGCGACCGACCCGATCGGGCCGGGAACCACGGTGGCGACGACCTCGGCGACCTTGGCGACGACCTCGACCGTCTTCTTCAGCCACTTGGGCATGCCCCAGTTGCCGTCGAGGTCGGTGCAGTTGACCGGGTCGCCGGTGCAGTAGTCGTAGGTGCTGGCGTTGCCGCCGGGCACCGGGTCGATCTGCAGGAAGCGGCCGAGGGCGGGGCTGTAGAGGCGGGCACCCATGAGGATGTCGCCGTCCTGGGCCTCGGCGGAGCGCTGCTTGCCGCCCAGCCAGCCGTAGCGGGCGGTGGCCTGGCCGTCCTGCGGGATGCCGAACTCGTCGAAGTCCAGCACCACCGGCCTGGTCAGCGCGGTGTCGGTGGTGATGACCACCGAGCCGAACAGGTTGGTCAGCTGGAGCTGGACGTCACCGGTCCTGCTGGTGGTGGCCACCAGGTCGGCGTCCGGGCCCGAGACGTTGCGGGTCAGGGTGCCCTGGGTGGTGTCCTCGATCGTCCAGCGGACCTCGTCGGAGTCGTCACCGTAGTGGTTCAGCTTCGACGTGGCGCCGGCCCAGGAGCCGTCCGCCTGCTTCTTGCTGGTGGTGAACGCGGTCAGGCGGTGGGCGGCGTCGACGGCCCACTCCTGCTTGGTGTCCCCCTTCTCCTGGGCGGCGACCCGGTCGTTCGCCCAGTAGGTGTTGGTCGCGCCGGTCGCGGTCTTCACCGTGCGCCCGAAGGCGTCGTAGACGAAGCCCGCGTCCGTGAGACGGTCGGCACTGTCGTAGGTGTGGTTCTCCGCCGCGGCCCCCGCCGTGCTGCACTCGCCCGACGCACCCTTGGGGGACGTCTGCTTGGACAGCCGGTTGGAGTGGGAGTCGAAGGCGTACTGCCGGGTGACGCAGCCGGTGGCGACCGTGGACTGCTCGGCCTTCACCAGCCGGCCGAGCCGGTCGTACTGGTAGGTGCGGGTGGCCGTGGAGCTGGTGTCCTTGACCACCTGGCCCTGAGTGGAGACGTCGGCGGTCTGGGCCCAGACCACCTTGTTGTCGCTGGTGCGGGTGTAGGTACGGCCAGTTGCCTCGCCGACGGCGTTGACGGTGTCCTTGCGGACGATGCCGCCGGGGTAGGTCTGCTCGACCAGCTGGCCGTCCGGACCGTACTTCGCGGTGAACTCACCGGCCACACTGTCGTTGACCGAGGTGACCAGCCCGCGCGGCTCCTTCGCGCGGTCGTAGGTGTAGGTGCTGAAGCCGGTCGGGTCGGTGACCTTCACCGGCTTGCCGAACCGGTCGAACTCCGAGGTGGTGGTGCCACCGTCGGCGTCCGTGTACGAGATCAGCCGGCCCAGCTGGTCGATCACCCGGGTCAGCGACTTGCCGCCGGCCGTGGTCTTCACACTGTCACCGGTGGCGGGGTCGTACTCGGTGGTGACCTTCGGCAGCGGCTTGCCCTCGTCCGAGGTGATCTCGGTCGACAGGATCCGGTCGGTGCCGTCGTAGGTGGTGACGGTCTTGCGGGACTTGCCCGCGTTGGTCTCGGTGGTCTCCTCGGGCTCGCCGAACGGCGAGTAACGGGTGACCCGCTTGACCGGCAGGGTGGTCGGCATCCGCGCCGCGTCCGCGCCGGTGACACCGCCGCCCGGCATCGTGACGCACCCCAGGCCCGCCCACTCCGGGTGATTGCCGCACGCGGCGTCGTCCGGGTTGGCACCCGCGGTGTAGAAGACCGCCTTCACCGTCCCGGCGTCGGCGCCGTTGGACCCCGGCTTGCGGGACTCCAGCGCGCGGCCCTGGGCGTTGTACTTGACCGTCGCGGTCGGCTTGGCGCCGAGCGCGTCGGTGGTCACCGAGGTCGGCTTCCGCAGCGTCCAGCCGGCGGTACCGCCGATCGGCGCGTCGTAGCCGTTCTTCGTGACCCGCACCTCGGCGTCGTCGGCGTAGCCGTCGATGCGGGCGCCGTCGGTGCTGGTGGTGACCAGGTGGTAGGCCTGGCCGTCGGGCTTCCCTTCGTCGTAGGTGCTGGTGTTGTGGTCGCGCGCGACGACCGGGGTCCCGGCCGCGAGGGTCGGGTTGAGGGTGGTCTTGGTCAGCGTGACGGTGTCGATCCCGGTGTGGTACCGGGCGCCGGTGCTGGCCGGGTTGGCGTCGACGACGGTGAACTTGAGCTCGTGGTCGCCGCGGGCGAGGCGGACCGCCTGGCCGGTCGCGTACGGGACGACGACCGGATCGGCGGAGTAGGTGTCGATCGGCTGGCCGACGTTCTGCCCGTCGATCGCGAACTGCACGATGCCGTGGTCGCTGAACTTGGTGAGCTGGCCGGAGAGCACGTAGTCGCCCTCCTCCGGCACGCTGACGCGCACGGCGTCGAACGCGCCGGCCGCGGTGGGCCGGATGCTCAGGTGGGCACCGCCGGACCAGGTGAGGCCGCAGCAGTTGGTGTCGATCTGGGTCGGCGCGGAACCGCCGAGCTGCGGCAGCTTCTCCGCCTCGGACGTGACCGTGACCGGGGTGCTCTGGCCGGTGACCTGCTCGGTGAGCAGGGCGCGGTAGGCCGGGCCGAGCGTCTCGGCGACGTCCAGACCGTCCTGGGAGTACGTGGTGCGCGAGTCGAGCTGGCGGGCCCGGGACGCGGAGTCGCCGGTCAGGTTCAGCTCGGCCGCGAACCGGGCGGCGTCCGGGTGGTTGCCCAGCGCGATCGCGCGGTTGGTGGCCTCCAGGGAGCGCACGACGTGGCCGTAGCGGTCGTACTCCTTGGTGTCGATGTCACCGCCCGGCGTCACCGACGGCGTCGCGGTGTTGACCTCGTTGCCGGAGGCGTTGAGGTAGTGGACGGTGGCCGGCCGGTAGCCGTCCTGACCGGGCTTCACCGCCGTGGCGGTACTGGTACCCGGGTCGTCCTCGGGACCGAAGACGGCGGTGGCGTCGGTGGGCGCGTCCAGCTGCGCCCACTTGGCCACATCGGTACCGGCCAGGTCGTACGGACCGCCCGCACCGCGCGTCAGCGGCACGTCGTAGACGACAGCGGTCGCGATCTCACCGTTGACCTGGTTCTTGGTGCCCGGTGCCAGCGTCCCGCGGCGGACCTTCAGCAGGCGCCCCGGGTCCTGGTCGGCCGCGGCCCTGCCGTAGTCGAAGTTCCACGGCAGCTCACCGGCGGGGGTGATCCGAGCGACCCGGCCGTCCGCGTCGTAGGCGTATCCGATCTTCAACGGCTGCGCCGCACGCGGGTCCCAGACCTGGGCGATACGGCCCTTGTCGTCGTACGCGTAGTGCGCGACCTCGACGGCCTCCTGCTTGGAGGTCACCGGGTTCCACGACCACACCTTCACCGCCCGGACCCGGTCCAGGTAGTCACCGGCCGCAGCCGCCGTGGCGGTCGTCACCTTGGCGTAGTCGTACTCCATGACCTCGCAGCCGCGCGGCAGCGGGTCGACCGAGCAGTGGTTGGCGTCGTCGACGCCCGGCTCGACCGGCGGGATGACCCGCTTCACCAGCGAGCGGCCGTCGGTGGTGTCGTACTGGTACCGAGTGGCCGAGGACGCCTCCGGACCGATGTCCGAGACCACCTGGTAGATGGAAGATCCGGCCTGACGGGCGAACACCGTCTTGGAACCGTCCAGGTCGGACAGCTCGTAGGTGGTGCCGGCGGTCTGGACGTCCCAGATCTGGTTGGGCCCGGCCCAGCAGACCCAGATCGAGGCGCCCTTGTCGGCGTCCAGGCACTTGCCGGACTGGCGGTTGATCACCATGCCGTCGGTGCGGACGTCCCACTGCTGGTTGATGCCGGCGTTGCAGCCCCACAGGGTCAGCGGGGTGCCGTTGTCGGTCACGCCCCACGAGTTGTCCAGGCAGTAGCCGAGCACACGCAGTGTCCCGTCGTCACCGCGGGTCCACTGCTGGTTCGCCGCACCGGTGCAGGGCGCGCCCCGGAACACGGCGCCGTTGCCGGCCGAGCCGTTCGGAACCTCCAGGCACTGCCCGGTGGTGCTGAGCACGAGAGCGCCGCCGACGGCCGGGACGGCCTTCAGGGTGAGCGACTCGGCGCCCGGCTCCGGGAAGAAGGTGCCGTCGGTGCCCTTGGCGAAGGTCAGCGAGGTGTCGTCGTTGCCCTTGATCTCGACCAGGTCGGACTGGGGGAACGACAGCGAGCGGTAGTCCGAACCGGCACCCGCGTCGGGGCCGCCGGCCCACTGCGGACCGAACGGGGCGACGATCTCCTTCAGCGAGATGTCGTCGAAGAACACCTGCTTGTCCGCGCCGGTGAAGCCGTTGTAGAGGCGGAAGAACGCCTCGGTGGCGTCCGCCGGGACCGCGAGGTCCACGCTCAGCTGTTGCCAGCCGTCGGTGAAGCCCGCCTTGGGCGAGGTGGTCTTGGCGTAACCGGCGCCGGTCTTCACGAAGCCGGCGAGCCGCAGGCCGCGGTCACCGAAGTCCGGGTTCAGACCGGTGGAGCCCGGCACGTAGATCCAGCCGGTGAGGCGGTAGGTGCGGCCCGGCTTCATGCCGAGCGCCATGGTGTTGTCCGGACCGACACCCGCGTAGGAGTCGATCTGCCCGGCCTGGCCGGTCGGCGTGATCAGCAGCGAGTCGGTCGAACTGTCGTGCCCGCGCACGGTGGAACGCGACAGCGTCGCCAGCCCGGACGAGAACCCGGCCGTGTCGGTGCTGATCTGACGCTGGTTCAGCGTGAGGCGCTCGCCCTGCGGCTGCCAGCCGCGATCGGTGCCGCGCGAGGAGGCGGTGCGGGCCACCGACATACCGAGCTCGGTGGCGTCGTTGACGTCGGTGGAGAAGTCGCCGGTCAGCAGGTTGACCGAGCCCGGGCCGATCTCCGCGCTCGCGGCGCCGTCGGCGTTGCGGTCCACCGTGATGGTGTTCCAGACGGTGGTGTAGCCGTTGCCGGAGCCGTCCTCGGGGAACAGCTTGGCCCGGACCTGGACCACACCGCCGACGTTGCCGAGGGTGTCCAGCACGTTCCAGTTGGCGTGCGTGCCGAGGTCCGCCAGCCGCGGCCGGTCCTCGGTGACCGGCGAGTTGTCCGCCTTGGTGAGGTTGACGCGCGGGACGGCGTACTCCGTGGCACCCGGGCCGCGACGGTACTCGTACACCACACGCTTGAACTGCGCCTGCGCGTCGACCGCCAGCTTGACCCGCTTGGCGGACTGGCTGCCGTTGATCGGCGAGCTCAGGCCGGCCTGGCCGACCTGGAAGGTGTAGGTCGCCGGCGGGGACAGGTTGCCCGCGCGGTCCTTGGCCTGCACGCTGAGCACGCGCCGGCCCTCGGTGGTCGGGGTGATGCTGGTGGTCAGCGTCGCGCCCGAGTTCACGGTGACGGCCGTGCCGCCGTCCAGCGTGTAGACGTACGCGGTCACGTCGTCCGTCCCGGCCGGGGCCGAGAAGGTGAACGACCCGGCCTGGTTCGCCGCACCGTGCCACAGCCCGTCCGACGGGTAGTCGGCGGAGGTCACGAACGGCGCGCCCGGCTTGGTCGTGTCCACCACGAACTGCGTGGTCACCCAGTTGGAACGGGACTTGCCGTCGTCCAGCATCGAGGAGATCGAGTACTGCACACCCTCGTCGAGCTTCGGCAGCCCGAAGTCGGACGCCCGGACGGACGCGACCGCGCCGTTCGGGGTGTCCTTCGGGATGGAGCCGATGAAGGTGCCGCCGCGCCACAGGTCGAAGTAGACCTTCACCGCGTCACCGTCGACGTCCGCGGCCTGCGTCAGGAAGAGCGGGTTGGCGTCCGAGGTGTACTTCGGGTTGCCCGGCTGCGACGGCTGGATCTCGACCGTCGCCGGGGTGACCGGCACGGTGTTGTAGGTGATCGACAGGAACGGGGAGTGCTCGCCCTCGGAGGACTCGAACCGCTTCCAGGTGTAGGAGTCGTTCTCGTCCACCGCCTTGAGGCCCAACGCGTACGTGCCCGCGCCCATGCCGGACCAGTCCTGCACCAGCTTGGTGACGTTGGCCTTCACCCAGTAGGTGCCGCCCTCGCCGAGGCAGTCGTGGCTGTCACCGTCGTTCGGCACGTCACGGGTCTCGTCGGAGACCGCGTAGCGGTCCATCATGTTGGGCTGGTTGCCCCAGCGGTTGCCCGTGTCCGCGTACTGGGCGGACCAGACCCCCCACTGCTTCGGGATGCACGAGGAGGAGTGGAAGTTCGCCAGGTACAGCTTGGCGTCCAGGATCTGCTTGCCGTTGAAGTCGCCACCGGGGAAATGGATGAACGAACGGGCCTTGGTGGCACCGCCGTTGTACGTTCCCAGCTTCAACTCCGTGGAGGAGGAGTTGTCGTTGTTCTCACCGGTGTGCACGTACGTGTCGAAGTTCGCCTCGACGTTGACCGCCGGGTCGATCGTCACGGGGAACTGCGTCTTCGCGTCGGCCAGGAAGGCCGCGTCCGGGGTGAACACCAACTCGGCGTCCCCCCCGCTGCCGCGCAGCTCCATGAGGACGGGTGCGCGGTTGAGGTGTTCGCCCGAACGCTCCTCCACCGAGGCGTCCCACATGACCGGCGCCGGGATCCTGACGGCCGCACTGCCGTCGGCGCCCAGCAGGTGGATCGCGCCGTCGGGCTGCCTGGCCACCTGGTAGCCGGTGGTGTCGATCGGCAGCGTGAGCGTGCCGGCCTGGGAGACCGCGCTGCGGTCCTTGACGATCAGGTACTGCTCGAAGCCGGTCCGGGTCGCCTCCAGGAGGAGGTCCACACCGGGACGGGCGTCGACGTACGTGGCCTTGTTGCCGGACAGCTTGGGCTTGGGCAGTCGGCCCAGCCAGCCGAACTCGACCTCATGGCCCTCGGAGCCGATCTTGACCAGCGGGCGCTCGGCGGGCTTGGGGGCCGGCGCGGGCTCCTGCCCGGGCTGAGCCCCCGGCGCGCCCTCGGCCTGGGCCGCGGTGCGCGCGACGCCGCGGGAGGCGTGCTCGGCGGGCGCCGGCGCACCGGCGGCGGGGAGGCTGTCGCCCACCGTCACCCCGGCGTCGCCGCCCTCGAAGACCAGCCCCTCCGGGTGCGCCTTCGGTGCGACCTTGCCGTCCGGCGTCTGGACGAGGGTGGTGTCGACCGGGACCCACGCCTCGCCGACCTTCATCCGGACCGGACCGGTCGACCGCTCCGAGGTCAGCGTCCCCTCCGGGTTCGCCCACAGGGTGGTGAACTCGGTGCGGGCCTTGGTGACCTCGATCCGCTTGCCCTGGAGGCGGGCCGCCAGCAGGGCCGACGCCTCGTCAGGGGCCTCGGCGGACGGCGCGGCCGGGGTGGCCGGCGCCTGCGGAGCGGGCTTCTTGTCCGCCCGGGGCGACGCCAGGGCGTCGGTCATGACACCGGTCTGCACGAGCAGACCAAGTGTCAGAGCCGTTGATATTCGGCGTATCCAACGCAAGGAAAAGGCCCCGCCGGTGGAACCGGGCGAGGCCGAGACTCGTGGTGTCATCTGGACTCTCTCGCATGGTGACAGGTCATCAGACGGTCCTGTTCGGGACCTGGGAAAACCTCTCACCCCGAGCGAACCCCCCGCCGCAACCCAGGATGACAATCACGTAACAGATCGCCTACGCAGCGTTGTTTCCTCATGATTCCTGCACGAAGGAGATGATCATGACATTCACGCCGATCGCCCCACCGCGAGGGGAATTCACCCGACTCGCGACGTACACTGACCGTGTCCCGGAGGGCAGCACCGGAGGTCTCCCATGCGCCAGCGGCACAGCTTCCACCTCGACCGGACCGGCCATTCCGTCACGGTGAACGTCCGGTCCGGATGGATCACCGAGACCGAGGTGCTGGTGGACGGCAAGGAGGTGGCCTTCCACCGGGTCCGCGGGCACGGGGTGTACCCGCTCACGCTCGCCGCGCAGCTGCCGGAGGAGCCGCCGCGGCCGCTCGCCGTCCGGCTGGAGCGGACGGGCGCGCCGGAGCGGCCGCTCAGCTGCACGCTGGAGTTCGGTGCGGACGTGCAGCCGATGGCGGAGCGGACCGGGCACTAGAACGCGTCAGACCGACACCTTCGCCGTGATGCCCTCGACGGCCGCCCGAGCGCGCTCGGTATCCGCCGCGACGAGGCCGATCCGGGTGCGCCGGTGCAGCACGTCCTCGACGTCCAGCGCGCCCTCGTGGGTGAGCGCGTACGCGATCTCGGCGCGGCTGACGTCGATCCCGTCGGCGACCGGCGCCCCGTACCCGGCGCCGAGGAGTTCCTCGCCGACCGCCAGCACCTCGCCGGCCGCCCCGCCGTGCCGGGCGAGCAGCGAGGCCGCCACCTCTCCCTCCGGCACCGGACGGCTGTCCCGGTGGCCGGGGGCGCCGACCAGCGGCAGCCGGGCGGTCCAGCAGGCGCGGGCGGACAGCTCGCGCAGCCGGACGGCGGTGTCCACGGCGTCCTCGGCCATCCGGCGGTAGGTGGTGAGCTTGCCGCCGACCACGGTGATCACGCCGTTCGGCGACTCCAGGACGGCGTGCTGCCGGGAGATGTCGGCGGTGGCACCGTCGCCGGTGTCGATCAGCGGACGCAGCCCCGCGTAGGCGCCGCGCACATCGGCCCTGGTCAGCGCCGTTTCCAGGGCGCCGTTCACGGTGTCGAGGAGGAAGTCGACCTCGGCCTCGGAGGGCTGCGGCTCGTCGGGGACCGGGCCGGGCGCGTCCTCGTCGGTGAGGCCGATCGCCACCCGGCCGAGCTGCTGCGGCAGCGCGAAGACGAAGCGGCTGGTGGAGCCGGGCACCGGGACGGTCAGCGCGGCGAGCGGGCGGCCGAGCGCGGCCGCGTCCACCACCAGGTGGGTGCCGCGGCTGGGCCGCAGCCGGATGGACGGGTCCACCTCGCCCGCCCAGACGCCGGTGGCGTTGACGACGGCGCGGGCGTTCAGGGAGAACGAGGCCCCGGTGAGGGTGTCGACGAGCCGGGCACCCGTCCCGGTGACCTCCTCGGCGCGCACCCGGGTGAGCACGGTCGCCCCGTACTGCGCGGCGGTGCGGGCCAGTGCCACCACCAGGCGGGCGTCGTCGACGAGTTGGCCGTCGTGGGCGACCAGCGCGCCGGACAGGCCGGCGCCGCGCAGGCCCGGCACCAGGACCCGGGCGCGGTCGGCGCCCACCCGGCGGACCCGGGGCAGCAGACCGCCCGGGGTGCCGGCGCTCAGCCGCAGCGCGTCGCCCGCGTGGAAGCCGGCCCGGACCAGCGCGGCCTGGCCGGGGCGGAACAACCCGTCCAGCAGCGGCACGAGTTGGGGCAGCGGCCGGACCAGGTGCGGGGCGGTGCGGGTCATCAGCACACCGCGCTCGACGGCGCTCTCCCGGGCCACGCCGATCCGGCCGGAGGCGAGGTAGCGCAGACCGCCGTGGACGAGCTTGGAGCTCCACCGGCTGGTCCCGAAGGCGAGGTCGCGGGACTCGACCAGGGCCACGCACAGTCCGCGCGCGGCCGCGTCCAGGGCGACGCCCGCGCCGGTGACGCCGCCGCCGATCACCAGCAGATCGACCGACGGGCGGTCGGCCAGCGAGGAGAGCTCCAACTCGCGGCGGCGGGAGGTGAGTCGGGCGGTCCCGGCGAAGGGCCCGGCGGTGGTGGTCATCTGCGGCCTCCGGAGGCGGTCGGTCTGCGGGCGGTGCGCGGGTACTGGGCTCTGGTGGCCGGTGACTGGTCGCCGGTACTACGGCGCGAGGTAGCCGTCGAGGGCCCGGGCGAGCTCCCGCCGCCAGGCCTCCTCGGGCAGCACCGGGGCGACCATGCGGTGCGACTGCACGGTGGACTGGGCGATCAGCAGCACCATCGCGGCCAGTTCGAGCGGTTCCCCGGCCCGGATCGAGCCGTGCCGCTGCCCCTGCTCGATCCCCGACCGCAGCGCCTCCAGCAGTCCGCGCTGGCTGGCGCCCAGGCGGTCGACCACGTACTCGAAGAGCGTGTCGGAGTCGCCGGAGCGCAGCAGCGCGCCCAGCACCGGGTGGTCGCGCAGCCGGACGGCCACCTCGACCACGCCGTCGACGAACGCGCCCCGGTCGGTGCCGGTGAGCCGGACGGCGTCCCGGGTGGCCGCGATCTCCCGGGTGAGCAGTGCGCCGATCACGGCGCGGACGTCCGGCCAGCGCCGGTAGACGGTCGGCCGGCTCACGCCGGCGCGGCGTGCGATCTCGGCCAACTGGGCTCGACCCACACCCAGTTGGACGATCAGCTCGGCGGCGGCGTCGAGGATCGCGTCGTCGGTGCCGCGCTCGGTCCCGCGCTCGGCGGCGCGCTCGGCGGCGGGTGCGGCGGCGGGTGCGGCGGCAGGCGCGGCAGCGCTCCCGGTGCCTCGCTCGTGAGGCTCGTTACTACTTGACATGATGTGTAAAACTGTAACGCATGACCCCCGAGAAGCAAGCGGCACCGGCGACCCCCACCGGTACGGCCACCCTGCCGCTCCCCCCGATGAAGTGGGACGCCTGGGGCGACCCGGCCCTCGCCAAGGAGCTGTCCGCCGACATCAAGGGCCTGCTCGCCGCCGCCCTCGGCGTCACCGGCGACGCCGCCCCCGGGCCGGACGCCTCGGAGGTCGTCCTGCGGCCGTCCGCCCTCACCCCCGACGACCTCGCGGCCCTCGCCGCCGTCGTCGGCGAGGGCCACCTGAGCACCGCCGACGCCGACCGCCTCCCCCGGGCCGGCGGCAAGTCCACCCCTGACCTGCTGCGCCGCCGCTCGCGCGACCCGCAGGACGCGCCCGACGCCGTCGTGCTGCCCGGCAGCGAGGACGAGATCACCGCGCTGCTCGCCGTCTGCACCGAGCGCCGGATCGCCGTCGTGCCGTTCGGCGGCGGCACCAGCGTCGTCGGCGGACTCGACCCGGAGCGCGGGGAGTTCGCCGCCGTCCTCTCCCTCGACCTGCGCCGGCTCGACCAGCTCCTGGACCTCGACGAGACCTCCGGCGAGGCCCTCCTCGGCGCCGGCCTCACCGGCCCGGCCGCCGAGGCCCTGCTCGCCGAGCGCGGCTTCGAGCTCGGCCACTACCCGCAGAGCTTCCGCTTCGCCACCATCGGCGGCTTCGCGGCCACCCGCTCCTCCGGCCAGAACTCGGCCGGCCACGGACGGTTCGACGACATGGTGCGCGGCCTGCGGGTGGTCACCCCGACCGGTGTGCTCGACCTCGGCCGCGCCCCGGCCTCCGCCGCCGGCCCCGACCTGCGCGAGCTGTTCCTCGGCTCCGAGGGCGCCCTCGGCGTGATCACCGCCGTCCGGGTGCGCGTCCACCCCGTGCCCGCCGTCAAGGCGTACGAGGCCTGGTCGTTCCCCGACTTCACCACCGGCGCCGCCGCGCTGCGCGCCGTCGAGCAGCAGGGCACCGGCCCGACCGTCATCCGGCTCTCCGACGAGGCCGAGACGATGATCAACCTGGCCATGACCGAGAAGATCGGCGGCGAGGCCGCCATCAGCGGCTGCCTCGCGGTCACCGTCTTCGAGGGCACCGCCGAGCAGGTCGCCGCCCGCCACCAGCTCACTCGCGCCGTCCTGCTCGCCGCCGGCGGCACCTCGCTCGGCGAGGCCCCCGCCCGGGCCTGGGAGCACGGCCGGTTCAACGCCCCGTACCTGCGCGACTCGCTGCTCGACGCGGGCGCGCTGTGCGAGACCCTGGAGACCGCCGCCGGCTGGCGCGACCTGCACGCCCTGCGGTTCGCCGTCACCACCGCGCTGACCGAGGCCCTGCCGGGGTCGCTCGTGCTCTGCCACATCTCGCACGTCTACCCGACCGGCGCCTCGCTCTACTTCACCGTGGTCGCCGCCCTCGGCGAGGAGCCGCTGCGGCAGTGGGGCACCGCCAAGCGGGCCGCCTGCGACGCCATCGTCCGGTCCGGCGGCACCATCACCCACCACCACGCCGTCGGCACCGACCACCGCCCCTGGATGTCCGACGAGATCGGCGACCTCGGCGTGCGCATCCTGCGCGCCGTCAAGGCCGAGATCGACCCCGCCGGCATCCTCAACCCGGGCAAGCTGATCCCGTGAGCGACCGGAGAACCATCGCCCGCGTCGTTCTCCTCACCAACCCGGCGGCCTCGGCCGGCCACGCCGAACCGGCCGCCCACCGCGCCACCGCCCGCCTGCGCGCCCACGGCATCACCGTGGACCCGCGGGCGGGCGGCTCCGCCGCCGAATCGCTCGCGCTCGCCCGGGAGGCGGTCGCCTCGCCGTCCTGCGACGCCCTGGTCGTCGTCGGCGGCGACGGCATGATCAACCTCGCCCTCCAGGCCGTGGCCGGCACCGCCACCCCGCTCGGCGTGGTACCCGCCGGCACCGGCAACGACCACGCCCGCGCCCACGGCCTGCCCCGGGACACCCCCGAGGCCGCCGCCGACACCGTCGCCACCGGCCGCACCCGCACCGTCGACCTCGGCCGGGTCACCGCCGCCGACGGCACCACCCGCTGGTTCGGCTCCGTCCTCGCCAGCGGCTTCGACTCCCTGGTCAGCGACCGCACCAACCGACTGCGCTGGCCGCACGGCCGGATGCGCTACAACCTCGCGATCGCCGTGGAGTTCGCCAACCTCCGCCCGCTGCCCTTCCGCGTCACCCTCGCCGACGGGACGCAGATCGAGCGCGACCTCACCCTCGCCGCGGTCGGCAACACCAGCAGCTACGGCGGCGGGATGCTCATCTGCCCCGACGCCGACCCCGCCGACGGCCTGCTCGACGTCACCCTCGTCGACGCCATGCCCAGGCGGCGGATCGCCCGCTTCTTCCCCACCCTGCTCAAGGGCACCCACACCGCCCGGCCCGAGGTCACCACGCACCGCACCGCCTCGCTGCGGCTCGACTCCCCCGGCATCACCGCCTACGCGGACGGCGAGTTCATGGCACCGCTGCCGGTCGAGGTCACCGTCGTGCCGGGAGCGCTGCGGCTGCTCGTCCCGGACCACGGTCCCGAGCAATGATCGGGAACTCCCGCGAGGCTCCCGCGGATCAGTAGACTGACCGCTCTCGACTCCGTCCAGAACCAGCCTTGTGGGGGGCACCTGTGGACGTGCACATTTCCGTGACCGGTGGGGAGACCGTCGCGGAGGCCGAATCGCTGACCGACTGGCTCCGGGGCGAACCAGGCCTGACCGGGGTCACCCTGACCGGGCGTCCGCCCGGACCCGGGGAGATGGGCTCGGTACTGGACGCCGTCACCGTCGCCCTCGGCGCCGGCGGCGCGCTCTCGGTGCTCGCCTCCTCCCTGCGCGTCTGGTTCGCCCAGCCCCGGCGCAGCGACGTCCGGCTGAAGATCCGTCGGATCGGCGGCGGGACGGTGGAGATCGACGCCAAGCGGGTGCGCGCGGGGGACCTGGAGGCGATCCTGCGCGCCGCGCTGGAGGGGCCGGTGGCGGACGGCCCGGCGGTCGACGGCCGGGCGGTCGACCGCCCGGCGTTGGAGGGACCGGCGTTGGAGGGACCGGCTCCGTCCGGTCCCGAGCAGGGCTGAGGTGCGCCTCCCGGACCCCCTGCGGTCCCGGATCGTGCTGGTCGGCGCGAGCACGTACACGGACCCGGACCTGCCGGACCTCCCGGCGGTCGCGCGCACCGTGACCGACCTGGCGGCCCTGTTCACCGACCCGGACCACGGGGTCGTCCCGGAGGAGCACTGCACCGTCCTGCTCGACGACGCCGACCTCGGCCGGGTCGGCCGGAAGCTGCGCGACGCCGCACGGGCCGCCGAGGACCTGCTGCTGGTCTACTTCACCGGCCACGGACTGGTCGGCGGCCGACGGCACGACCTCTACCTCGCGCTGCCGGAGAGCGAGTACGCGGACCCGGACTTCACCTCGATCGAGTACGACAAACTGCGCGGCGCGGTGCTCAACAGCCGCGCCACCACCAAGATCATCGTGCTGGACTGCTGCTTCTCCGGCCGCGCCGTCACCGGCACCATGGCCGGCGGCGGCCCCGGCACCATCAACCAGCTGGAAGTCTCCGGCACCTACGTGCTGACCTCCGCCCAGCGCGACCAGGTCTCCCTCTCCCCGCCCGGCGAGGACCACACCGCCTTCTCCGGACGGCTCATCCGACTGCTGCGCGAGGGCGTCGCCGGCGGCCCCGAGTACCTCACCATCGACGACATCTACCAGCGCCTCGTCAGCCTGATGGTCGCCGAGGGGCTGCCCGTCCCCCTCAACAGCACCACCGACAACGCCAACCTGATCGCCCTCGGCCACAACCGGATCTACGCCGACACCGTCGCCCCCGCGCTGCGCGAGCAGCAGGCGGCGGCCGAACAGCAGGCCCTGGAGGGCGACTGGGCCGGCGCCGCCGCGTCCCTGCGGGACGTCCTGGACGAGCAGACCCGTCTCCTCGGCGCCGAGCACGAGGACACCCTGCGCTGCCGCCGCGCCCACGCCCACTGCGTCGGCGGCGCCGGCGACCCGGCCGAAGCCGCCCGCCTGCTGCGCCCCCTCCCCGCCGTCCACGCCCGCCTGCTCGGCAGGGACCACCCGGAAACCCTGCACACCCGCCAGTTCCTCGCCGTCAACCTCGGCGAGGCCGGCCACCGGGTGGAGGCCATCGCCGTCCTCCGGGTCCTCCTCGCCGACCGCAGCCGCCTCCTCGGCAGCGAGCACGAGGACACCCTGCGGACGCGGCACATGCTGGCCCGCAACCTCGCGCTGACGGGCGCCGAGGAGGAGGCGACGGCGCTGCTGCGGCAACTCGTCGCGGAGCGGGACCGGGTGCTGGGCACGCAGCACCCGCACACGGTACGGGCGCGGAAGGAGCTGGCGGTGCTGGAGCGGGGTGAGCGGCATGGTGTTTGAGAACTTCAACGCCGGTGCGCAACGGGTGGTCATCCTGGCAAAGGAAGAGGCCGGGGCACAGGGCTACACCTACATCGACTCCGGGCACCTGCTCCTGGCCCTCCTGCACGACGAGGACAGCCCCGCCCAGCAGGCCCTCTCGGCCCTCGGGGTGTCGCTCGAACTCGCCCGGGCACGAGTGGGACGGCTCAGCGACGTGCCCGTCCTCCTCGACGCTCCCCTCCAGTTCAGCGCGAGGGCCAGAGCGGCCCTTGACCGTTCGGCCGAAGAGGCCGCGAAGCTCGGCAGCGTCCGCATCGGCCCCCAGCACCTGCTGCTGGCGCTCGTTCACTCGAGCACCGGCCAGGCAATGGAGGTGCTGCAGTCCTTCGGGGTCAACAGCCACCAAGTGCGTGGCAAGGTGCTCACCGCATCGGCGCGGTCGGCCGATCCGCACTCCGCCCTGCCCGTGCTGCCCCTGGGACCCGTTGTGCCGGACTCACTGTTCGAGCTGAGCCGGAACCTCACCCTGGCAGCCGGGGACGGTCGGCTCGGCGACGTCGTCGGCCGCCGCCCCGACATCGACCGCGTCCTCCAGACACTCAGCCGACGGGCCCGCAATGTCGCGCTGCTGGTCGGCGATCCCGGGGTGGGGAAAACCAGCATCGCGGCCGGGCTGGCGCAGGCGATTGCCCGCGGGGACGTTCCCACGCGATTCCTCGGCCGGACCGTCCTCCGGCTCGACGTCACCGCGCTGTTCACCGACCCCCGGCACCACGGCCGCTTCACCGAGGTGATGGCCGAGCTGGTGCAGGACATCCTCCGGTCCTCGGGCCTCGTCCTCTTCCTCGACAACGCCCTCTCCGTCGTCCGCACCCGGGAGGGGCAGGCCGAGGCGCTGGCCTTCTTCCGGCCCGTGTTCGACGTGCCCGGCGTCTCGATCGTCGCGGCCACCGGCTCCGCCGACCACCAGCGGTGGGAACGGGACTCGGGCCCGGACCGGCGGATCCAGCCGGTCCCGGTGGCCGAACCGACACCGGAGGACGTCCTGCAGATCCTGCGCGACGCCCGGCAACGGCTGGTCGACCACCACGAGGTCGAGATCACCGACGAGGCCCTCGCCGCGGCCGCCCGACTCGCGCACGGCTACCTCCCCGGGCACGCCCTGCCGGGCGCCGCGATCGACCTGCTGGACGAGGCCAGCGCACAGGTCCGCTCCGGACCGGTGCCCCCCGGCACGACGCCCAGCGTCACCGCGGAGGTGGTGACCCGGACGGCCGGCGCCTCCGCGACCCTCCCGATCGCCCCCCGCCCACCGGTACTCTCCCCTCCGGTCCCCCACGACCCGACCGTGTGGTCCATGAGCTGATCCTTCGCTGTCCGCGGCTCGACCCTCGGTTCCCGGACCCGCCAGCCGCTGTGGCGCGGATCACGGTTGAGGTTGACCTTGGGTCAGGGTGGAGGCTCGTCGCAACGGCCCGGCCGACCCGGACCGACCGATGCGAAGGAGCACCCATGTCCACCGACCTTTCCGACCAGGCGCAGGACCGTCCGGAGCTGCGGCGAGCGATCGAGGAGTTGGCCGACGCCGGTTTCGTGGGGATCCAGCTCCGGGTGAACGACGAGCGGGGCGAGTGGGTCGGCGGCGCCGGTTCGAGCGAGCTGGGCGGGAGCGCCGGGACGCTGACGGACGGGCACTTCCGCATCGGCAGCAGCACCAAGAGCTTCGTCGCCACCTCGGTGCTCCTGCTGGTCGCCGAGGGCAGGATCGGCCTGGACACCCCGGCCGCCGACCACCTGCCCGAGTTCGGCCTCGACCGGCGGATCACCGTGCGGATGCTGCTCCAGCACACCAGCGGGATCTTCAACCACACCGGCGAACTGTACGAGGACGGGACGATCGTGCTCGGGGTCCCCTGGCAGGGCAAGGAGTGGGTGGAGAACCGGTTCAGGACCTACCTGCCCGAAGAGCTGGTGCGGCTGTCGCTGTCCAAGCCGGCGCGGTTCGCGCCGGGCACGGGTTGGAGCTACGCGAACACCAACTACGTACTGGCCCGGCTGGTGATCGAGCGGGTCACCGGCCGGTCGTTCGCCGAGGAGCTGCGGCGGCTGGTCCTCGGGCCGCTGGGGATGACCGGCACCCTGGCGCCGGGCACTTCACCGGAGATCCCCGAACCGCACAACCACGGCTACTACCGCTACCAGGACGCCGGGGAGGAACGGACGGTCGACGTCACCCGCCAGAACCCGTCCTGGGTCGGAGCCGGCGGCGACATGATCTCGACCACCCGGGACCTGCACACGTACTTCTCCGCGCTGATGGGCGGCAGGCTCCTGCCGCCCGAGCTGCTGGCCGAGATGCGCACACCGGAGGCAACCGCCGGGTACGGCCTGGGGGTGTTCGCACAGGAGACGGCAGGTGGCACCGTCTTCCACCACAACGGCGCCACCATGGGCTCGGCGGCGCTCATGTACGGGACCCCGGACGGCAGCAGGACCCTGACCGCCGGACTGACCTGGGTGGACGATGCCGACCTCTCGATAGCGCCGGCGTTCCTGACCGCCCAACAGCGTTTCGTCGACGAGGTCCTCTGCGGCAAGCTGGGCCGATGAGCAACGGAGTCACGATCGGGCAGGCGGCGGCGTTCGTCGGCGTCACGGTGAAGACCGTGCGGCACTACCACAAGCTCGGCCTGGTCGCGGAGCCGGCACGCGACAGCTCCGGCTACCGGCGGTACGGCTCCGGCGCCCTGCTGAAGCTGGTACAGGTGCGGGCACTGGCCGCCGCGGGCGTGCCGCTGGCCGAGATCGGGCCCATGCTCGACGCCGACGCCGTGCGGTTCGGCGCCGCGCTCGCCGACGTCGGACGACAGCTCACCGAACGCATCGACGAGCTGGTGACCCGACGCGACACGCTGCACCGGCTCGCCGACGGCGACCGGGCCCTGCTGCCGGACCGTGCCTGCGCGGTCCTGGCGCGGATGCCCGGCCTCGGCTTCGACCCCGACTACGTGGCCGCGCAACGCGAGGCCCTGGTGCTGACCCGGGCACTGGTGCCGGAGGGCTTCGACGGCTTCCTGACCCAGCTCGAACACGGGCTGGACGACCCCGAGTACGTCGACCTGGCCAGGCGCGGGTGGGAGGCCGAGAGCTGGGAGTCGGACGACCCGAGAATCGAGGAACTCGCTGCCGCCATGGCGGACCGCTACCTCGCCAATCCCGCACTGCTGGGGGATCGCGCCAGCCTGCGGGCCTGGGCCAAGGCCTCGGCCCAGTACGAGCTGATCAACAACCACCGCGAGGACCGGGCACCGGTCGCGGCCCGGCTGACCGCGCTCACCGAGGCGAGGCTCCGCTCCGCGGGCGTTTCCGTGCCCTGTCGGTGACGGACTCGTGCCGCCGCCCAGGGACGGCGCGTCACTTCGGGGCCAACTCCAGTGCCTCCCAGGCGAAGCCCTCGCCCCAGCCCGGCTCGCGGCGGGCCCAGGCGGCCATGGCGGCGATCACCGGTTCGGGGTCGTCCAGCTTCACCTGGAAGTGCCGGTCGGCGCCGCCGTCCCGGTACTCGAAGGAGTACTCCTCCCCGCTCTCGTGCCACACCTGCACATAGACGTCCGGCTCGTCGGGTATCCGCTCGACCACCAGGAAGCGGTCCCGCCTGCCCCCGATCCGCCGCACCAGCCCGGCCAACGCCTCGGCGTCCGGCCGCGGGTGGTCCCGGTCGTCTTCCGTCCGCACCGTGATCTCCAGCATGAACCGGATCCTGGCACGGGCCACTGACAACGCCGCCGGCGGTGGCCGTCCGGATCTCGACCGCACGGCCCTGCCACGGCGGCGAATCGAGCCCGCCAAGCGCAGGAGGTCGGACCCGCCGACTTCCTGCGCGGCAGGCCCCTGGATCTCCGCACGCGGAACGCCCCTCTGCCGCACGGAGCTGGCGGCAGAGGGGCGTTCGGTCGGAAGTGGGCGGGTCAGCCCTTCGGGGCCGGCGGGGTGGGCAGGGTGCCGGTGAGGAGGGGCCATTCGCGGTGGAAGGGCGGGAGGGGGAGGCGGCCCTCGATCAGGGGGGTGCCGAAGATCTTGAGGTGGGCGAGCAGTGCGCCGTTGAGGTCGATGCCGCCGACGAGGCCCCAACTGCCCTGGACGCGGGGCGTGCCGCCGGGGACGTCCACGGCGAGGGAGCCGTCGGCCTTGGCCTGGAGGTAGGGGGCGACGGTGGCTTCGACGCCGACCGCGTCGTAGAGGCCGACGCTGACCTCGGTGCCGAGGGCGGCGCGGACGGAGGCCTTGCCGTCGAGGCGGACGTGGACCGGGGACACCTTGGTGTCGGGGGCGTCGGCGGCGGAGGTCCAGCCGCGGCCGCCGCCGGTCCAGTCGGCACGGACGGCCCAGGTGCCGGTGGCCTCCTGCTCGGCCTCGACGTGGACCTGGCCGTCGGCGCCGACCTCCAGGTAGCAGGTGAGGGCGAGGTTGACGACGACCGGCAGCCCGGCGACGGTCAGCACCGGGCTGGCCTGGAGCTTGGCGAAGGGGACGCGGACCGGCGCGGCGGTGGCGCGGGCGAAGTCGCCGGTGACCTTCCAGTGGGCGCGGGCGCCGAGGTCGAAGCCGATGGAGGCGGTGCGCGGGGTGCCGACGCCGGCGCCGTGGTAGGCGAAGCGGACGGTCGGGTGGAGGGCGAGTTCACCGGTGGCCTCGGCGGTGGCGCCGCCCGGCAGCGGGATCGGGGCCTTGGCGTCGACCTCGAGGGTGCCGGAGGCCTCGGCCTTGGTGGTGCCGTTCTCCCGGCCGACGGTGGCCGTGACGTCCTTGACCAGCGGGGTGACCTTGATCGCCTTGGGGTCGACGGGGACCGTGCCGTCGGCCTCGGCGGCGCCGAGCAGTTCGGGCAGGGTGGCCGGGCGGGTGGCGAGAGCGAGGGTGTTGCCGGCGCCGGGGTGGACGGCGGTGACGGCGAGCAGCGCGCCCTGCGGGGCGGCGTCGGTGGGCGGACTGGCGAGCAGACGCCCGGGCTGGACGGCCTGGGTCAGGGCCGGGACGGCAGAGGGCGAGGAGGCTGCGGGAGAGGAGGCAGCGGGAGAAGTGGCGGCGGGAGCGGAGGCTGCGGGAGCGGAGGCCGGGGCCGAGGAGGCGGCGGGCGCGGACAGGACGGCGGTGCCGGCGGCCGGGTCGTAGGCGGTGAGCCGGAGGTCGGTGGCCGCCACCGGGGTGGCGGCGGAGCCGTCGGCGGACGGGGTGCCGACGGCCACGGTCTGCGCGCCGGGCTGTGCGGCCGCGACCGGCAGCGGCAGCGGGGCGGCGCCCGTCGGCGGCGGGACGGCGGGAGCCGCCGGGGCCGAGGAGGCCGGGGCCGCGGCGACGGAGGATCCGCCGGGGGCCGGGGCGGCGGCCTTTCCGGCCGGTCGGGCGGCGGTCGAGGCGTGCGCGGTCGGGGATCCGCCGGACGCCGGGCCCGCCGGGTTCGCCGCGCCGGTGGCGGCGACGGGAACGGCGGGCGGCACGTCGACGGCGACCGAAGCGGCCCGTCCGTCGCCGGAGGCGGGCCCGCAGGCGGCGACGCCGAGCAGGAGCAGGGAGGCGAGGGCAGGCCGGACGGCCGGGACGAGAGGACTCTTCACCGGGGCTCTTTCAGCGGGGTGTTCCGCACGGGCGGCGGCGCACGGACGGTGCGCGCCCGCCCGGGAACGAGGGTGGGTGGCGGCAAGGGGGAGCGCGGCCCGCACGGCCGCGCGGATCGTCATGTTACTGACGAGAAATCAGGTTGTCGAAGACATGTCCGACAAGTGAACAGCGCCCCGATTGCGCCTCAGAGGCCCCGCCGGCAAGGGTGGTTGGTGCACGTCCCGGGTGCGGTCACCCCCGTTCGGCGGGGGCCCGGCGGTTCGCAATCCACCACTCGGCGGGGGCTATCCCCCGCCGACGGACGGGCCCCCGGGCGGGCCGTCGGCATTCCCCGCCGGGAATTGTCGGGCCTCCCTCCACCGCCCAGGATGGGTGGCGCGAAGGACGACCACGAGGGGAACGAGGAAGTCACCATGAGCACGAAGACCAGCAGCAGCACCGGCACCAGCACCAGCACTGGCGTCGGCACCGGGACCGGCACCGCGCAGCGGATCGCCGACCGCTATGTCGCGCTCTGGAACGAGCCCGCCCCGGAGCGGCGGCGCCGCGCGATCGAGGAGCTGTGGGCGGCGGGCGGCGTCCACCTGCTCCAGCCGCCCGAGGACATGCGCGAGCGTGCGGCCGAACTCGGCTTCGCGGACACCGTACTGGAGGCGCGCGGCCACGACGCCCTGGAGCGCCGGGTGGCCCGGGCGCACGAGGAGTTCGTGGCCAACGGCGACTACGTCTTCCGCCAGCAGGGCGAGGCGATCCGGGTCGGCGACGCCGTCAAGCTCAGCTGGGTGATGGTGCGCCCGGGCGAGGACGAGGTGCTCGGCGGCGGGGTGGAGGTGCTGGTACTGGACGAGGACGACCGGATCGCGACCGACTACCAGTTCCCCGGGCTCTGATCCCCCGGCTCCTGCTCCGCGTAGGCGCGCAGGGCGGCGGCCGTCGGCTCGTCGACCGGCAGGAAGGCCTCCAGGCGCAGTTCGGCGAGCGTGACGTCGACGGCGGTGGCGAAGGTGGTCACCGTGGTCATCAGGTGCAACTCGCCGTACGGGCTGCGCAGATGCAGCGGGACGGCGAAGCCCAGGTGGTCCCGGGCCGCCGGTGCGTCCTCCAAGGGCGGTACGTAGTCGGCGAGTTCGTCGTGGAGTTCGGTCAGGTGGGAGGTCGCCGCCAGCACATGCCGGGACCACGCCGCGAAGTTGAGGATCCTCGGGGCGAGCCCGGCCGGGTGCAGCGCGAGCCGGTAGGCGTTCGCACCCCGGCCGAGCAGCTCCGCGGCTGCTCCCTCGGTCAGCAGTCCGAGCGCGGCGTTGGCCGCGACGATGCCGCCCCGGCCGTCCACCACCACGGCGGGATAGGGGAGATGGCCCTCCAGGATGTGGCCGAGCGCGGACCGGACGGGCGCCAGTTCGGGCCCGTCGAGCGGGCACTCCGCGTACACGGGGGCGTAACCGGCCGACAGCAGGAGTTCGTTGCGCTCGCGCAGCGACAGGTCGAGCGACTCCGCGAGCCGGACGACCATGCCGCGCCCGGGCGCCGACCGGCCCGACTCCATGAAGCTGAGGTGGCGCTGGGTGGTGCCCGCCCGGCCGGCGAGTTCGAGTTGGCTGAGGCGGCGGCCGGTGCGGCGCTCGCGGAGCGTGCTGGGAAAGTCCACGACAGCCAGTTGTAGCCGGAACGGGGCCACCGGGCCATTCCCCGGAGGGAATGGCCCGGTGAACTCTCGGACGGGACCGATCCGGCCCGACACACTATTGGCCGGGCGACCAATTGCCCCGGCGCCATATTGGTCGCGCACCCAACCCCTCGGGCATCCAGCTCCTCGGGCATCCAGCTCCTCGGGCGCACTATTGGCCAGGCGACCAACCCTTCGGGCACCTTATTGGTCGACCAACCAATAACATCGATGCCCTATTGGCCGGACGCCCAGCCCCTCAGACGCCCCGCTGCGCCGTCACCGTGCCGTCGTCGATCGCCGCCAGCAGCTCGGCGTGGTCGGCGGCGGTCCGGTCGGCGTACCGGACCGAGAAGTCGGCGATGGCCTCGGCGAAGGCGTCCGAGCGGCCCAGGTAGCCGGCCACGGCGAACCGGTCGCCGGAGCGGGCGTGCGCGCGGGCGAGGGTGCGGCCGCAGAGGTCGGCGTACTGCCTCAGATCGGCGGGCGTCATCCGGGCGATGTCCGCCGAGCCCTTCATGTCGCGCAGCTGGCGGCCGTAGAAGTGCCGCCCGGCCGGGCCGGTGGTCCAGCCGAGGAAGATGTCGCTGGCCGCCTGCATGAGGTGCTGACCGGTGACGACCCGACGGCCGCCGTGGACCACCGGCGCCTCGGCGGACGGTCGGGAGACGGGCAGGTGTTCCTCCAGCACGGACCGCCCGGCCTCCTTGATCTGCAGGAACAACGGATCGCTCTCGTCCCGCCCGGACAGCAGCAGGATGAAGCAGCGGGTGCCGACGCTGCCGACGCCGACCACCTTGCGCGCGACGTCCACCAGTTGGAACCGGTCGAGCAGGACGCGGCGGTCCTCGGCGAGGGTGGCCCGGTAGTCGCCGTAGATCTTGCCGACCAGGCGCAGCTCGTCCTCCGGCAGCCGCTCGATCAGCGGCGGGTCGTCGACGATCCGGCGCCGCCCGTCCTCGCCCTTCTCGGTGAGCTTGCCGAAGACCTGGAGGCTGGTGCGGCGGCGGGCCTTGTCCAGGTTGGCCTCGACGCGCTTGCGGCGGCTGGCCTTGCCGACCAGCGGCAGGATGTCCTCGGTGTCGATCCGGGCGTACCAGACGTCGAGTTCGCCCATCCCGGCGAGACGGCGCACGGCGGTGGCGTAGCCCTGCCCGGCGGTGAGCGCGGCCCGGCGGACCTGTTCCTCGCTGTGGCCGTTGTCGCGGGCGGCGACGGCCACGCTGGCGGCGAGGCGCTTGACGTCCCACTCGAACGGTCCGGGGTAGGTCTCGTCGAAGTCGTTGACGTCGAAGAGCAGCGCCCGCTCCGGCGAGGCGTACACGCCGAAGTTCAACAGGTGGGCGTCACCGCAGAGTTGGACGGTGATACCGGTGTCGGGGACGGCCGCCAGGTCGGCGGCCATGACGGCGGCGGAGCCGCGCAGGAAGGCGAACGGCGATTCGGCCATCCGCCCGTAGCGGATCGGCCCGAGGTCGGCGAGCCGGTCCTCGGCCTGCCGGGCCAGGACGGCCAGCGGGTCGGGCCGGTCGGCGGCCGGGATCCAGGGGCCGTGGGCGGAACGCGGTACGCGGTCGCGGGCGGCCCGGCCGCGCCGCCGGCGTTCGGTCGGACTGGTCATGCGCGACTCCTCCGTGCGTCCGTCCTGCGGGTCCGCGGTGCGGGTCCGTCCTGCGGGTCCCGTGGTGCGGGTCCGTCCTGCTGCGGGCCCCGTCGTCCTGCGGGCCTCCCCGCGACGCTAGATCACGCCCGGCGGCGCGGCATGTCGGGACCGGACCACCGGACGGCCCGCGCCGGAGGCGGAGCGGGGCGGACGGGCGGGCGGGGCGGGCCATCCGGTCGCCCCGCCCGCGCTCCGCCGAACGGGTAAGGGAACGGGCGGGGGAACGGGCGGGGGAACGCCGGTCACTCCACGACGAAGTCCGCCATCATCGCCATGTCCTCGTGCTCCAGGTTGTGGCAGTGCAGCATGTACGTCCCCGCGTAGTCGGTGAACCGCACCAGCACCTGCACCGCCTCGGCCGGCCGCAGGTCCACGGTGTCCTTCCAGCCCGCGTCGTAGGGCCCCGGGTCCTTGCCGTTGCGGGACAGCACCTGGAAGGAGTTCAGGTGCACATGGACGGGGTGGTGGACGTCCGAGAAGAACCGCCAGATCTCGGTGGAGCCGAGCGCCGGCCGGGCGAGCGAGCGGCCCGGCTCGTAGGGCTGGTTGTTGATCGTCCAGCCCGCGTTGCGGCTGCGCCGGAAGCCGAAGGTCCGGGTGGTGACGGCCGCGGCCGGGTCGAGCCGCTCCAGGGTGCAGAGCCGTTCGGGGACCGTCGAGTCGTCGCGCACGGGCCGCGAGGAGACGTCGAAGAGCATGACCTCCTCCGTCCGCCCACTGCCGAACCGGTTCATCAGCCGGACCTGGGTGCCGGCCGGGTAGCGGGAGAAGTCGACCACCAGGTCGAAGCGCTCGGCGGGCGCGATCTCGACCGCGTCGTGCGCGATCGGCTGCTCCAGCAGGCCGCCGTCGCCGCCGATCTGGACCAGGGCGCCGCCGCCGGACGGCTGGGGGTCGAGTTCGAGCCGGTAGAGGCGCGCGTTGGAGGCGTTGAGCACGCGCAGCCGGTAGCGGGCCCGGTCGACCGCGGCGCGCGGCCAGGGGGCGCCGTTGACCAGGACGACGTCGCCGAGCACCCCGTTCATGTAGTCCTCGGTGACGCCGGGGACGGCGAGGGTCGCGTCGGCGGCGGGGTAGGCGAAGGAGCCGTCGGCGGCGAAGGACCGGTCGGCGAGCATCAGCGGGAGTTCGCGCTCGCCGCGCGGCAGCGGCAGGGCGTCCTCCTCCTCGTCGCGGACCAGGTGGAATCCGGCCAGGCCGCGCCAGACGGCGGGGCCGGTGAAGCCCATCCGGTGGTCGTGGTACCAGAGGGTGGCGGCGCGCTGGCGGCACGGGTAGGCGTAGGTGCGCTCACCGGTGACGGTCCGGGAGCGGTCCGCGGCGCCCGCCATTCCGGCCATACCCACCATGCCCGCCATGCCCGCCATCGCGTGGTCCGCGTGGTCGGCGTGGGCGGCCCAGGTGGAACGGTCGGCGGAGGAGCCGACCGGGAGCAGCAGGTCCACCGGGTAGCCGTCGCTGTCGGCCGGGGTGTGACCGCCGTGGAGGTGGACCACCGTGGGCACCGCCAGCTCGTTGCGGTGCCGCACCACCATCTCCCGGCCGGAGCGGGCCACCAGGGTCGGGCCGGGGAAGGTCCCGCCGTACGTCCAGGCCTCGGTGCGCAGACCGGGCAGGATCTCCAGCCGGGCGACCTGCTGGGTGATCTCGTAGTGGTCCGCGGTGGCGTCGGAGCTGACGGGGGCGAGAACCGCCGGGACGGGAAGCGGGACCTGGAACGCCGCCGGCAGCGGGACCTCGCTGCTCAGCAGTCGGCCCGGTCGGGCCTCGGCCAGCAGCCGGGCGGTCGCGGGGCCGGCGAGGGCGCCGACGGCACCCGCGCCGAGCACGGCCGCGCCGGCGCCGAGGAACCGGCGGCGGTTCACGGCGCCACCTCCACCGCGTCGGCCCCCGCGCCGGTGGGCCGGGGCAGCCGGCCGGAGCCGCCGTCGCCGGTACCGGAGCCGCTACCGGAGTCGGACCCGGGCCCGGAACCGGCGTCCGACCCCGTACTCGGAGCGGTCGCCGGTCCGGCGACCGGTTCGGCGACCGACGTCACCCAGGGCGCCGCGACCGGCCGCCAGGCGCCGACCAGGCCGAACAGCAGCCCGCTGACCAGCAGCACGCCCAGGGTGACGTGCACACCGACCGCCCGTTCGTAGCCGGTCCCCATCTGCGCCCCCAGCGCGGCCAGCAGCAGCACGGTGGCGCCGAGCGGCCACCACGGCCCGCGCGCGCCGCCCGCTCCCCCGCCCCGGCGGACCAACGCGGCCACCGGCAGCTGGGCGATCAGCAGACCGCCCAGGGCCATCGCGGCCAGCTCGTGCGCCCGCAGCGCCTCGTAGTGGCCGTTCAGGAAGCTGCCGGCCAGTACCGTCTGGGCCAGCCCCAGCACGGCCGACGCGGTCGCGGTGACCCGCAGCAGCAGCCGCGGCACACGGACCCCTCGGGGGACGGCCCGGGCCGGGGCCGACGGGCTCGCCGGGGCGAGCCGAGGAAGGCGGGGCAGGCGGGGCGTGCGGGCCACGGGGGGACTGCTCAACGGTCGGCCTTCTCTCTGCCGGGCACCGCGGCGGAGCGGGCAGGCCGGACGACGGCATGCCGGACGTGCTCGGCGCGGGGGTGGGTGGGTGTGACGTGGGCACTACGGGCGCGCGCCACCTGGACGGACGCGGCCGTGAGCGTAACTGATCACACATCACTATCGGTGTGGCTCAAGGGCTTTACGACCGACGACCACTCTCGCGCGGCGTTTCGGCGCGGCTTTGTCACCCGAACGGCCGGTGGGACGCCCCCGCGCGGACATCCGCCGCGAGCCCCTGTCGCGCCCCTGCCTGCCCACGCGCGGGCGGGGCCGCCCGCGCGGGCACACGCACGCGGGCCCGGTGCACGCCAACGCGCGCGGACGTCGCCGCGCACTCGCGTACGTCCCGCGTACTCGCGGACGTCCCCACGGACGTCCCCGCCCGCGCGGCCCCGGGCACGCGAAGGGCCCCGGTCCACCGACGACACCCCCGTCGCCCTCGGTGGACCGGGGCCGGACCCGAAGGCCGCCCCTCCCCGCGCCGCTCCCCTCCCCCTCCGCGCCCTTCCTCCCCCGAACCGTTACTGCTTGCCGCCGCTCATCGCGATCGGACTGGCCCGCAGCAGCGCCCTCGCCGGCAGGGCCGTCGCGGCCAGGCAGAGCGCCACCGCCCCGGCGGCCAGCGGCAGCGCCGTCCCCGGCGGCACGTACGGGGTGGCGCCGGTGAGGCCCCGGGTGACCGGCACCAGGGTGACCCAGGCGATCACCGCGCCGACGCCGAGACCGGTCGCGGCCACCAGCAGCGCCTCCCAGCGCATCATGTGGCGCACCTGCCCCCGGGTGGTCCCGGCCAGCCGGAGCAGCGCCACCTCGCGCCGCCGGTCCAGCACCGTCATCACCAGCGTGTTGGCGGCCGTGACCGCGGCGAACCCGCCGAGCACCCCGGCCATCACCGCGTTCGCCCAGGCGCCCATCTCCTGGTCCTTGTCCGCCTGCGCCGCGAAGCCCGCCCGGTCGCTGACGGTCATTCCCGGGACGCCGAGCCCCGCCAGCCCCCGGGCGACCGCCGCCCGGTCGGCGCCGGGCGCGTCCGCGACCAGCACCTGCTGGTCGAAGGCCGCGGTGACGTGTTCCGCGACCGCCGCCCTCGGCAGCAGCACCTGGCCGAAGCCCAGCCCGCGCCCGTAGGTGGCGACCACCAGCGGCTTGCTCTCCGTCCCGTCGCCGAGCCAGAGCGGCACCCGCTCGCCCACCTCGGCGCCCAGGGCGGAGGCCAGGGTCGCGTCCAGCGCCACGGTGTCCGGGGACCGGCCCAGGTCGGCGAGTGAGCCGGTGCGGACGTCGAGGTCGAGCACCCGCGGCAGCCGGGACGGGTCGCCGGTGATGCCCAGTGCGGCGGCCGAGTCCAGGTTGTGGCCGTCGCGGTAGACGACGCCGGTGCGCAGCACGCCGACGGCCGCCTCCACACCGGGCAGCCCGGCCGCCCGCTCGACCACCCCGGGGGTCCCGGCGGCGCCGGCGGCCCCCGGCACGGCGGCCGGCAGTCCGGGGCCGGTGGAGCCGAGCACGTGGTCGGCGGTGAGACCGGCCCGCACCTGCTCGCCGCTCTCGTGCCGGACGGTGCTCTGCATGAACAGCAGGGTGCCGCAGAAGGCGGTGACCATGGCGATCGGCGTGATCGCCGAGGCCAGCCGACGGGCGTTGGCGCGGGTGTTGTCGGCCGCCAGCGAGCCGGGCGCGCCACCGGCCCGCAGCGGTGCCCCGAGCAGTCCGGCCGCGACCCGGGCCACCCAGGGGCCGAGCAGGGCGACCGCCGTCAGGAAGCACATCACCACGCCCAGCGCGGTGTTGGCGGCGTCGGTGCCGTTCAGCCCGGTGGCGACCCCGGCGAGCACGATGCCGCCGACGGTGAAGAGCAGGCCCAGGCCGGTGCGGATCCACCCCGGCCGGGACGGTTCGACGGCGGCCGCGCCCAGCGCCTGACTGGCCCGCATCCGGGCCGGGCGGCGGGCCGCGAAGAAGCCGGCCGCGAGCGCCGCGAGCGTGCACAGCGCCACCGCGGCGACCAGCGGCAGCGGTCCGACGGACAGTTCGACGGCCTCGGGGACGGCCCCGCGCTCCACCATCCCGCCGAACCACCAGCGGGCCAGACCGACGCCGGGCAAGATGCCGCTCGCGGCGGCGAGCGGCGCGACCAGCATCGCCTCGGTGGCGATGGTGCGGCGGATCTGCCGGGGCGTGGCGCCGACGGCGCGCAGCAGCGCGAACTCGCGGGCGCGCTGGCCGGTGGCGAGCGCGACGGTGGAGACCACCACGAACACGGCGGTCATGGTGGCGATGCCGCCGAAGGAGCCGCCGATCCCGGCCAGCGCCTCGCGGGCCCCGGCGAGCGCCGGCTGCTCGACGGCGCCCCGGTCCCGGCCGGTCCGCACCTCGGCGGCGTCGCCCACGGCCGTCCCGACCTGGGTGGCGAGGGCCTTGGCGGTCACTCCCTCGCGGGGCTGGACGGCGATCGCGTCCACCCGGCCGGGGTGGCCGGAGAGCCGGTCGGCCTGCTGGTCGGCGAACCAGGCCGTGGGCCCGGCCGACTGCGGGGCGGCGAGGCCGGAGACCCGGTAGTTCCCGCCGCCGCCGGGCGCGGTGAGCGCCACGGTGCCGCCGGGGGCCAGGTGCGCGGCGCGCGCGGTGTCGGCGTCCAGCACGAGCTCGCCGGCGCCGGGGGCCCGACCCTCGACCAGGCGGTCCTGCGGGCCGGCGATGCCGAGCGCGGCGAAGCCCCGGCCGGTGAGCGGGCCGCCCGGCCCGCCCTGCACCGGGAACGCGCTGTCCGGGCGGGCGGCCGCCACGCCGGGCTGCGCGGCGATCCGGGCCGTCAGCGCCGCGTCCACCCGCGCCCGGTCGGGGACGGGCTGTTCCTCGGTGTCGGTGTCCTCGCCCTCCCGGAAGGTGATGCCGACGGTCGGGTCGGCGGCGACCACGACCGGGGTGTCCGCGTACCGGGCGGCCGGCACCGAGGCCGTGATGCCGGTCTGCAGCAGGGTGCCGCAGGCCGTGATCACGGCGGCGGCGAAGAACAGCGCGACGAAGGTCCCGACGAAGGAGGCGGGGCGGAAGCGCACCGAGGCGCGGGCGAGTCCGTTGCTCATGCCGCCGCCTCCAGCGGGCGGGCGGTCAGCGACACCATCCGGTCGGCGACGGTCTTCGGGTCCGGCCGGTACAGCTCGTCGGCGAGGGCGCCGTCGGCCAGGAACACCACCCGGTCGGCGAAGGAGGCCGCCACCGGGTCGTGGGTCACCATGACGACGGTGGCGCCCATGGTGTCGACGGCGTTCCGCAGCAGGCCGAGCACCTCGTGCGCGGTGCGGGTGTCCAGCGCGCCGGTCGGCTCGTCCGCGAACACCACGTCCGGGTCGGTGATCAGCGCCCGGGCGATCGCCACCCGCTGCTGCTGGCCGCCGGACAGCTGCCCCGGCCGGCGCCCGGCGTGCTCCCCGAGGCCGACCCGGGCGAGCAGCTCGCGGGCCCGGGAGCGGTCCTGGCGCTCACCGGCGAGACGCAGCGGGAGCAGCACGTTCTGCAGCACGGTCAGCGAGGGCAGCAGGTTGAAGGACTGGAAGACGAACCCGATCCGGCCGCGGCGCAGCTTGGTCAGCCGGTCCTCGCTCAGCCGGGTGATCTCCTCGCCGCCCAGGTGGACCTCGCCGGCGGTCGGGCGGTCCAGGCCGGCCGCGCACTGCAGGAAGGTGCTCTTCCCGGAGCCGGAGGGTCCCATCACGGCGGTGAACGTGCCCCGGCCGAGCGCCAGGTCGATGCCGCGCAGCGCGTGCACGGCCTCGGCGCCCCGGCCGTAGCTGCGCCGGACGCCGCGCAGCTCGATCGCGGCGTGCGGGGCGGTTCCGAACGACGCGGCGGGGTGGCCGGTCGGCTCGGGCCGGGGGCGGGAACGGCGGGGTGACATGGTGGGCCTTCCTTCGTGGATCGTCGCCGGTGGTCGACGTGTTCCAGGCTAGGAAGGCGGGGTGCGGCGGACCATGGAGTCCGCTGGCGGACGTGGGGTGGGGTTATCCCCCCGGGTTGTCCCCCGGAGGGCCCGGGGGTGGAGCCGGGTCCCGGGCCGCCGGAACGGCCGGGGCCGGGCCGGCGCGCCGCCGCCCGGGCCCTGGCGGCGGGTCAGATCTCGTCCCCCGGCACGCTCTCGTAGGCGGCGCGCAGCTCCGCGACGACCGGGTGGGCGGGGTCGAAGGAGGTGCCGTCGATCGCCGCGATCGGGCGGACGCCCACGCCCGCGTTGACGGCGACGGCGGCGACGAAGCGCCCCAGGTCGTCCGGGGAGAGGACCTCGTGCCGCTGCGGTCCCGGGTGGGCGCGGGCGAGCAGGGCGGTGGTGACACCGGGCAGCGCGGCGTCGGTCTCCGGTCGGACCAGCGTGCGGCCGTCGTACAGGGCGAGGTTCCAGGTGGTGCCCTCGACGAGGCGGCCGGCGCGGTCCAGCAGCAGGGCGTCGTCGTAGCCGTCGAGTTGGGCGTTCCGGCGCTGGTGGACCAGGGCGAACAGGCCCACGTGCTTCACCTCCGGCAGCTCGCGCCGGTACGCGGTGGTGCGGACCCGCAGCGGGCCGGGCACGGCCGTCGGCGCGGGGCGGGTGGTGACCAGCAGGTGGGGCGTGGCGGGGGCGGCCGGGCGCTCCAGGCCGAGCGCCGGGTCGAACACGGTCACCCGGACGATCACCGGCGCGCCGTCGGCGGGGAGCACCCGGCGGATCCGGGCCCGGACCTCCGCGGGGTCCAGCTCGGTGCCGAAGACCGTGCGGCAGTCGCGGACCAGGCGGTCCAGGTGGAGTGCGAGGCCTCGGGCGCGGCCGGACTCGGCGCGCAGGGTGGTGAAGTGGCCGTAGTTGATCAGGCCCAGGGCCGCCAGCCGGGCGGGGTCGGCGGGGCCGCCGTCGATCTCGATCTCTGCCATGGTGTCGAGTCTTCCAGGGGTGGGGCCGGTTCGGGGCGGGGGCCCGGCCCAGGAGGCGGCCCCGGTCCCGGGCGGTGGTCCTACGGTGCCACTGCGCCGGGGCGGTGGGCGGGAGCGGGGGCGGGAGCGGGAGCGGGCAGGGCGCCGTCCGGGAGGGCCGCACCCGGCAGAGCTGCACCGGGCAGAGCTGCACCGGGCGGGGCCGACGCCCGGTCCTCCGCGCCGCGCCGTCGCCCGAACCGCTCGAACTGCTCGATCCGCTGGGCCAGTCCCTCCGGCTCCCCGCCGTCGGACCAGCGCCAGGCCTCCGCCCACCACTGCGGGCCCCGGACCAGCGGACGGCCGGCGAGCGCCAGGTGCAGCGCGAGGGTCGAGCGGGCGTAGTCGTGCACCCAGCCGTCCGCCTGCCGGTAGGCGGCGGTCTCGTCCAACCGCAGCCAGCGGCCTTCGCGGCCGGCGGCGAGCAGCGGCGTCCAGACCTCCCCGGAGGGGGCGCCCGACGGCCGGTCGGCGACCAGCAGCACCAGCCGGTCCTGCTCCTCCCGGACCTGGTAGGGCGGGAGTTGGGGCATCCGGGTGAGACCGATGGCGTGTCTCCAGGACCGCACCCAGAGGCCCCGGCGCAGGTAGTAGCGGACGGCCCGGGGCCAGGCCCAGTCCGCCTCCAGCCGGTAACCGGACAGGCCTTCGGCGGTGGCGGCGCGGTAGATCCGGTCGAGGGCCGCGGCGGCCAGGCCCCGGCCGCGCGCGTCGGGGCGCAGATGGAGCGAGGAGACGGCCAACTGGCCCGCGCCCTTGGTCCAGTTGTCGACCGCGACGGTTCCGACCGGGACGACGCGACCGGTGGGGGCGCCCGGGCGGCCATCGCCCAGCAGCCAGTAGCGGCGCCGGTAGAGCTCGCCGCCCGGCCATTCGCGGCCGGACTCGCCGAGCCGGGCGCGCAGCCGGGCCTCCTCGGCCGGGCCGATCGCCGCCGGGTCGACCGACTCGCCCAACTCCCCCTCGGCACAGGCCGCGAGATCCCAGAGCGCGAACTCGCGCCCCTCCTCGTCGGCCACCGCCCGCAGGGCGGGCGCCGCGGCCAATCGTTCCTGCACCCGCTCGACCGCCATGTCCCAGGAGTTCACCACACCGCCCACGATAGCGAGCGATCGGCACGGTGCGTAATTCGGTGGACACCGAACGTCAGGTCGGATACGAATTCCCTTGTTCGGAAAGTCCGCTGTCGCGAAGGAGCCCCACGCCGTGCCCGTCGTCCGTTCCGCCCGCACCCGCCCCGGAGCCCGGGGGCCGCCCGGCGCGCCCGCCCGGTGGTAGGGGAAACCCGACCTAAGGACTCGACCTGACCGCCATGACCTCGCTGACCTGCGCCGCTGCAATGAAGTGGTGCTGATTCACCGCGTCCGTACCCCGCGTCCTCCCGTTCCCGGCCCCGTCGTTCGCCCCACCGTTCACCCTGCCCGTCGCTCCACCCGTCACCCCGACACCGACACCGACACCGGTCCCCGCCCGGATCCTCGCCCTGGCTCCCGGACCGGCTCCCGGACCGGTTACCGCCCCGGTTCCCGAACCGCCGCCGGCTCGCGTCGGGTCCACCGCGTCCCCCGTCCTCCCGGCGGGCGGCGGGCGCTGTGGTGCGGCGGGTGGGTGCTCGCCGCCGGGTGGGCGGGGGCGTTCCCGCTCGTGTCCGGCCTGGGTCCGCACCGGAGTTGGGGGCTGTGCGCGGCGGCGGGGTACCTGGCGGCGGCGGTCGCCGTGCTCGTGCTGCCCCGACGGTGGGCGCGGGCGGGCTCGGTGGCGGTCGCGCTGCTCGGCGCCGTCCTCGTGCCGCTGCTCGTGCTGCTGGTCGGCGGGCAGGGGCAGAGCGAGGTCGCCGTCATCGAGCGCTCGGGCGAGCTGCTGCTCCGGCACGGGACGCCGTACCTGGCCGAGCCGCGCACGGTCGCGGAGTACACGCCCTACCTCCCCGGGATGGCACTGTTCGGGCTGCCCCGCGCCCTGTTCGGTACGGACGGCTGGCCGGCCAGGGTGGCCGGGGACGCCAGGCTCTGGTGCGCCGCCGCGTTCCTCGGCTGCCTGGCCGCCGCCGCCCCGCCGACCCGGCGCCGACCCGGACGGCCCGGGCGACCCGGGCGACCCGGACGTCACAGCGCCTCGGCGGCGCTCAGGGCAACGGTCACGGCATCGGTCACGGGCGGGCTCCCCGCCGCGCTCCCGGTGGCGGCGCTCGTCGCCTCGCCGGTGGTCGCGCTGCCGCTGTGCGTCAGCGGGGTCGACCTGCCGCTGACCGGCCTCTGCGTCCTCGCCCTGGCCCTGGCCGGCCGGGCCCGGCCGGTCGCCGCCGGGTGGGCGCTCGCCCTGGCCTGCGCGCTCAAGTGGACGGCCTGGCCGGCGGTCGCGGTGGTGGTCGCCCTGCTCGCCGCCACCACCGGACGGCGCGCCGCGCTGCGGGCCGCCGTCACCGCCGTCGCCGGCACGGCCGCCCTGGTGCTGCCCTCCGCGCTGCGCTCCCCGGGACCGCTGCTGCAGCAGGTGTTCGCCTTCCCCACCGGGCGCGGCGACCTGCCCACCCCGGCCGGCAGCCCGCTGCCCGGACGGCTGCTCGCCGACCTCGGCCCGGTCGGCTGGTACGCGGCCGTCGCGCTGCTGCTGCTCGCCGGGGCCGCCGTCGCCCGGTCCCTCGTGAGCCGCCCGCCACGGGACACCCGCGCCGCCGCCGACCGGCTCGCCCTGGGCCTCGCCCTGGCGTTCCTGCTCGCCCCCGCGGGCCGGTTCGGCTACCTCGCGCTGCCCGCCCTCCTGTTGCTCCTCCCCCGGCTCGCCCACCTCCCCCACCTCCCGCTCCTCTCCCGGCCCCGCCGGCTCCCGCTCCTCCCTCGCGCACACGCACCCCGTCCGCACGCACCCCGTCCGCGAACGCCCCGTCCGCACGCACCCCAGGTGGTTCCCGCCCCATGACCGGCACCCTCGTCGTCACCAATGACTTCCCGCCCCGTCAGGGCGGCATCGAGACCTTCGTCCACGCCATGGCCACCCGGCTGCCCGCCGGGGAGGTCGTCGTCTACACCTCGGCCGAACCGGGTGCCGAGCGGCACGACGCCGCGCTGCCGTTCCCGGTGGTCCGCGACCGGTCCCGGATGCTGCTGCCCACCCCCCGGGTGACCCGGCGGGCCGCCGAGCTCGCCCGGGCGTACGGGTGCGACCGGGTCTGGTTCGGTGCCGCCGCCCCGCTCGCCGCGATGACCCCGGAGCTGCGGCGGCAGGCACCCGGCATACGGCGGACCGTCGCCACCACCCACGGCCACGAGATCTGGTGGGCCCGCACCCCCGTCGCCCGGCGACTGCTGCGGCGGATCGGCGACAGCGTCGACGTCGTCACCTTCCTCGGCGCCCACACCCGTGAGCGGATCGCCCCCGCGCTCGGCCCGGCACCCCGGCTGGAACGGCTGGTCCCGGGCGTCGACACCGAACTGTTCCGCCCCGGGACGCGCGAGGAGGCCGCCGACCCGCGCGCACCCGTGATCCTCTGCGTGGCGCGGCTCGTCCCGCGCAAGGGGCAGGACACCCTCGTCCGGGCGCTCCCGCTGGTCCGGCGCAGCGTGCCCGACGCGGTCCTGGTCCTGGTCGGCCGGGGCCCGGCCGAACGCCGGCTGCGCGAACTCGCCCGGCGGCACACCGAACCGGGCTCGGTCGTCTTCGCCGGCGGCCGCGAGCACGCGCAGACGCCCGCCGACTACGCCTCGGCCGACGTGTTCGCGATGCCGTGCCGCACCCGCCGGGCCGGGCTGGAGGCCGAGGGCCTGGGCATCGTCTTCCTGGAAGCGGCGGCCGCCGGACTGCCGGTGGTCGTGGGCCGCTCGGGCGGCGCGCCGGACGCCGTCCTGGACGGCGTCAACGGCACCGTGGTGGACGGCCGCGACCCGGCCGCCGTCGCGGCGGCGATCACCGGCATCCTCCGCGCCCCCGCCGCCGAGCGCGACCGGATGGGCGCCGCCGGCCGCCGGTGGGTCCGCGACCAGTGGTCCTGGGACACCACCGCCGAACGCCTGGTCGCGCTCCTCACCCCACCGCAGAACCACCCCGGCCACCCCGACGCGCACGACCGCCCCGGCCGGCCCGACGCGCACGACCGCCCCGGCCGGCCCGACCCGCTCGACCCGCTCGACCCGCGCACGGCAGACGCCACATGAGGCCCTGTCGGACAGCGCACGATCCGCCGGGCGGCACCGGGCGTCCGGATCCACGAACGCCCGGTCGAGGAACGTGCTCCGGCCCCCACTCCCCTCGTGGTGGGGGCCGGAGCGGGCCTCCGCCGCGCCGACGAGAGAGAGCATGCCAACGGGAACCGCCGGACGGCCATGCATTAGCCTCTGGGCCTAATAGTCAACAACGCGGCAGGTCAGAAAGGCTGCGGGGGTCGGGGGTAGGTTCGTGATCGCACTGCGGTTCGGGGTCGCGGACCTCGCGAGGACCCGCTTCGTCATATCCCCGTTCGACCATCTGATGGCCGGCTCGGCCCGGTTGGGCGTGCACCAGGGCAGCGGGTCGCGCAGCGAGCGCTGGTGGCGGGACGTCCGCCGCCACGTGCCGCACCGGGCCGTGCGCTTCCTGGAGGTGGTCAACGCGAGCCCGGTCGGCGTCCCCGACTTCATGGTGGCGGACCTCGACGCCGTCCGCCGGCAGCTGACGGACGAGCTCGACGCGCTGCTCTCCGTCCCGCAGCAGGCCGTGGAGGAGGGGGTCGCGATGTTCGGCAGCGGCCCGGAGGTCCCGGCCGCCCTGGCCCGGTTGCGCGAGGACGGCAGCCGGGGCCTGCGCGAGGTCAGCGACGGTGCCTGGGCGCTGTTCCGGGCCTGCCTCGCCCCGGACTGGCCCGACATCCGCCGCGCCCTGGAGGCCGACATCGCCGTCCGGGCCCGCACCGCCGCCCGCTCGGGGATCGGCGAGATGCTCGACTCGCTCCACCCCAAGGCCGTCTGGCGGGACGAAGGGGTGCTGGAGTGCACCCTCGGCGACCTGGAGGGCTCCTTCGAGCTCGGCGGCCGGGGCCTGGAGCTCCGGCCCAACTACTTCGTCCAACGGAGCATCAGCCTGCTGGCCGGGCCCGACCGTCAGAGCCTGCTGCTGCACCCGATCGCCGCCCCGGCCGCCGCCCCGATCGCCACCAACGCCGCCGGGCCCTCGGCCCGGACACCGGCCGCCGACGGCCTCGCCGCCGTGCTCGGCGCCGCCCGGGCCCGCGTCCTGCGCGCCGTCGCCGGCGGCGACTGCTCCACCACCGAGCTCGCCCAGCGGCTCGGCGTCACCCCGCCCTCCGCCTCCGCCCATGCCGCCGCCCTGCGCACGGCCGGTCTGATCGCCACCCGCCGCGAGGGCAGGCAGGTCCGCCACACCCTGACCGACGTCGGCCACGACCTGCTCCGCGACAACCCGCCGCCACCGTCCGAGGCCTGAGCCCCGGCCGGTCACGGGCGGCGGCGCTACTCGCCGTGCAGGTCCGCGAGGTGGGCCAGGACGGCGAGGACACGGCGGTTGCCCTCCACCGGGTCGAGGTCGAGCTTCATGAAGATGTTGCCGCAGTGCTTGACCACGGAGGCCTCGGTGATGTTCAGCCGGGCGCCGACGGTCTGGTTGTTGAGGCCCTCCGCCATCAGTCCCAGCACCTCGCGCTCACGCGGGGTCAGCCGGGCGATCGGACGGTCCGCGGACTGCTGCCGGAGCAGCACCCGCACCACGTCCGGGTCGATCACCGTCTCGCCCGCCGCCACCCGGCGCAGCGCGTCCAGGAACTCGGACACCTCGCCGACCCGGTCCTTGAGCAGGTAGCCGAGCCCGGCCCGCTGCGCGCCCGCCGCCCCGAGCAGCCGGGTCGCGTAGGGGGTGGCCACGTACTGGGAGAGCACCAGGACGGGCAGGTCGGCGTGGCGGGAGCGGAGGTCGAGCGCGGCGCGCAGCCCCTCGTCCCGGAAGCCGGGCGGCATCCGGACGTCGGTGACGACGATGTCGGGCCGGTCGGCGTCCACGGCGGCGGCCAGGGCGTCCGCGTCGCCGACGGCGGCGGTCACCAGGTGGCCGCCCCGGGTGAGCAGTTCGACCAGGCCGGCCCGGAGCAGCACGGCGTCCTCGGCGAGGACTATCCGGAGCACGGCACCTCCAGCCGGAGCCCGGTCGGCCCGCCGGTCGGACTCGTCACCATCAGTCGTCCTCTCAGGATCGCCACCCGGTCGGCCAGCCCCTGCAGTCCGGTCCCGGCGGCCGGGTCGGCCCCGCCGCGGCCGTCGTCGGTCACCTGGAGCACCAGCCGGCCGTCCGTGACCCGTCCGTGGACGGTGACGGTGGTGGCGCCGCTGTGCTTGGCGGCGTTGGTGAGGGCCTCGGTGACGGTGAAGTAGGCGGTGCTCTCGACGGGGCCCGGCAGCCGGCCCGGCAGGTCGAGGTCGACCTCGACGGGGACCGGGTGGCGCAGCGCGACCTCGGCGACGGCGGCGGCCAGGCCGTGGTCGGTGAGCACCTGCGGGTGGATCCCCCGGACCAGGCCGCGCAGTTGCTCCAGCGCCTGCCGGGCCTCGCCCCGGGCCCGGTCGACCAGGGCGAGCGCCCCGGCGCCCGCGTCCCCGTCCCCCGCGCCCGCGCCCGCGCTTTCGCGCAGCTCGTGCGCGGCCAGGCCGAGCGTCATGGTGAGGGCGACCAGCTGCTGCTGGGCGCCGTCGTGCAGATCGCGTTCGATGCGGCGGCGCTCGGCCTCGAAGGCGTCGGCCAACCGGGCCCGGGACCGAGTCAGTTCGAGGACCCGGCCACCGGGGTCCTCCTCCCGGGGCCCGAGCAGCAGCCGGGCCAGCCGGACGTGGGCGGTGGTGAGCAGCGCCCCGGCGTGGCCGCCGAGGTAGAGCCCGGCCAGGCCGACGGCGGTGAACGGGAGCGCGTGCAGCGGTCCGGGCACGGCGTGGCCGGGGATCAGCATCACGGTCTCGGGGGCGAGCACCTGGACCACCACCGGACTGACGACCAGCATCGCGGAGAACAGCAGCAGGGCGGTCAGACCGAGGCCGGCGGCGGTGAGCGGCGGGGCGACGAGCAGGGTGTGGGCGAGTTCGCGCCAGGTCGCGCGCTCGCGCAGCCGGGTGCGCAGCCGGGCCGGGCGCCCGGCCCCGGGGAGTGCCCGGTGCGGGTCGGGCACCGGCGCCGGTTCGACGAGCCTGAGCAGGCGGCGTTCCAGGGCCCCGGCCGGCAGGCCGGAGAGGGCGACGGCGAGGAGCAGCGGAAGGCCGACGCCGACCACCGAGAGTCCGAGCCCGAGCGCGGTCAGGGCGAGCAGCAGCACCACCGTCACCAGCCCCAGGACGGCGCCGCCGGCCAGGTAGGCCCAGCAGCGCAGGGAGTCGCGGGTGAGCGGGAAGCGCAGCGGCCGGGCCCGCAGGGCGGCCAGTACGGCCACCTCGGCCGACCGGTCGGCGGCCCCGGCCGCCTGCGCGGCCTCGGCGGCCTCAACGGCGGCGGTGGTGGCGGAGAGGAACGAGGAAGCGGCGCCGACCGCCCCGGTCGCGCCCGCCCCGGTGTCCTCGGCCGTCGCCCGCCCCGTGCCCATCACCCCACCCTAACCGACCGGCTGACGCGCCCTTCGGCCCCACCGGACGGCCGGTCCTCCCCCTCCCCCGACGGCCGGCGGCCGGGTGAGCGCGACCGCGGCGATCACCGCGAGGCCGCCGACCAGGGTGTTCCAGCCGACCGGTTCGGCGAGCAGCAGCGCGCCGATCGCCGTCGCCCAGAGCGGGGTCGCGTAGGTGACGGCGGCGGCCACGGCCGTCCCGGCGGTGCGGACCAGGTCGAGGTTGAGGATGTAGCCGACGCCGGTGCCGAGCGCGCCGAGCACCAGCAGGGCGGCCGCGGCGCCCACCCCGGGCCAGTGCGGGACGCCCGCCGCCAGCGGGGCGGCCACGGCGAGCTGGGCACCGCCGCAGGTGATCTGGACGGCGGACAGGGCGGTCGCCGACTGCGGACGGCTCGCGAGGTGGCGGCGCAGGTAGGCGAAGCCGGCGCCGTAGCAGCAGGTCGCGGCCAGGCAGGCCAGTCCGCCGGCCACCGCGCCCGCTCCACCGCCGGACGGTCCCGCCGCCCCGGCCGCTCCCCCGGCCGGCCCCCCGGTGGAGGCGTCGCCGAAGCCGTGCCACACGCCCAGCACGGTCAGCACCCCGACGAAGCCGAGGACGAGTCCGGCGAGCCGGCGCGGACCGGGCCGGGCCTCCCCCGGGACCACGGCGAGCGCGAAGAGCATGGTGAACAGCGGGGTGGCCGCGTTCAGCACCCCGGCCAGCACCGAGCTGACCCGGGTCTCCCCGTAGGAGAAGAGGACGAACGGCACCGCGTTCAGCAGCACGGCGGCGACGGCGCTGTGGCCCCAGACGGCGGGGTCGCGCGGGACGGCCTCGCGGCGGACGGCGAGGATCACCCACAGCGCGCCCGCGCCGAGCAGGCAGCGCCAGGCCGCCACCCAGACCGGGGGCACCCCCGCCTCCACCGCCACCTTGATCAGGGCGAAGCTCGCACCCCAGATCGCCGACAGCACCACGAACCCCGGCCACCAGCGCCCTCGCACTCCGACCACCCGCCTTTCCCTGCCGCAGGTCCGGACCGGCCCGGCCCGACCCCCGCTCGTACTCGATGGACAGAGGGTCGCCGGTGGGCCGATCATGAGTCCAACAAGTGACGGCGCGGCGTGGATGAGGAAGTCTCATGGCCCAGGAGGTGAACCTCGCCCAGCTCAGGGCGCTGGTCGCGGTGGCGGACGCGGGCGGCTTCGGGTCGGCGGCGGCCGAGCTCGGCGTGAGCCAGTCGGCGGTCTCGCACGCCGTGGCCGCCCTGGAACGGGTGCTGGGCGCGCCCGTGCTGCACCGGGGCACCCCCGCCCGGCCGACCCCGCTGGGCGAGCGGATCCTGCCGCACGCCCGGACGGCGGTCGCCTCCGCCACGGCGGTCCGGTCGATCGCCGAGCACCACGGCGGCGGGCTGACCGGCACCGTCCGGCTGGCCGCGCCGACCACCGTCTGCCAGGGGCTGCTGCCGGCCCTGCTGCGCGACTGGCGGGCCGAGCACCCCCGGCTGACGGTGCGGGTCTTCGAGGGCGAGGACCACGAGCTGGCCGTCTGGCTGGAGACCGGCACGGTGGACGCGGCGGTCCTGGTGGACGTCGACCGGCCGCTGCCGGGGGCGGTGCCGCTCGGCGCCGACTCGATGCACGCGCTGCTGCGCCGCGACCACCCGCTCGCGGGCGAGGCGGGCGTCGACGTGGCGGACCTGGAGGACGACGACTTCCTGCTCTCGGAGGGCGGCTGCGAACGGCACGTCCGGGACGCCTACCGCCGGGCCGGCGTCCGCTTCTCGCCCCGGCACCGGATCCGTGACCTCAACACGCTGATCGGCATGGTGCACGCGGGGGTGGGCGTCTCGGTGATGCCGGCGCTGGCGCAGCCGATGCTGCCGCCGGACTGCGTCCTGGTGCCGATCCGGCCGGCCACGCACCGCACCCTGACCCTCACCGGCCCGGCCGGGCGGCCGTGGTCCCCGGCGGTGACGGGCCTGCTGGCGGCGGTGCACCCCGGCCCCGGGAAGCCCGTCGCCGCGTCCTGACCGGCCCACCGCCCCGACGGCGGCCACCTGCCGCCCTTCCGTCGGCGCGACCCGGTCGCACGCGGAGCAGCGGCCGGGGCGGTTGACGCCCCCTCAGGACAGGTCTATACCAGTGAGGGCCTCGCGGCGGCCCGACCCCGACGCGGGGCGCCGTCGGCCCGGCGCGCCGCCCCCACTGTTGGCGCGGGTGGGCCGCAGTCCGCCGTTTCCTGGAGAGGCAGATCCCGATGGAACGTGCACTTCCCCCACAGCCGGACCGAAAGCCGAACCCGCCCCAGCTCCCGCACCCGTCCGACCGGAGGCCCCGCCTGCGCTCCCCCCGCGGCCTCCTCGCCGCCGCCGGGGTGCTCGGCCTGGTGGCCGGCGCGCTGGCCACCGGCGGCCTGGTCGCCACCGCCGGCACCGGGACCGCGGACGCCGTCACCGCGGGCGGCATCGGCAGCAACTGGTACGCCTCCGCGCCCTATCTGATGCCCGAGGACAACAGCCCGCCGGACGTCTCCACGGTGATGGACGCCACCGGCCAGAAGGCCTTCCAGCTCGCGTTCATCCTGGACAAGGGCGGCTGCGTCCCGTCCTGGGGCGGGACGTCCCCGATCGACACCGACACCACCATGCCCGCCGTGATCCGGACCGTGCGGGCCAAGGGCGGCGACGTCTCCGTCTCGATCGGCGGCTACGGCGGCACCAAGCTCGGCCAGACCTGCGGGACACCGGAGGCGACCGCCGCCGGGTACCAGAAGGTCGTCGACAAGTACCAGTTGAAGGCGATCGACTTCGACCTGGAGGAACCGGAGTACGAGAACACGGCCGCGATCCACAACGAGATCGGCGCGGCCCGCATCCTGCAGCGCAACAACCCGGGGCTGTACATCTCGATCACCACGGCCGGCACCACGGCGGCAGGCACCGGCTGGTTCGGCCAGCAGATGCTGAACGAGGCCAAGGCCCAGGGCTTCACCCCGGACAACTACTCGATCATGCCGTTCGACGGCGGCTTCAGCGGCGCGGCCGCGCAGACCGACGCGCTGGTGAAGTTCAACCAGCTGCTGCGCACCACCTTCGGCTGGTCGGAGGCGGACGCCTACGCGCACGAGGGCGTCTCGCTGATGAACGGCCGCACCGACGCCGCCGAGTACTTCCGGCAGGCGGACTTCCAGGCGGTGCTGGACTTCGCGCTCGCGCACAAGCTGGCCCGCTACACCTACTGGTCGGTCAACCGGGACCGGCAGTGCCCGGGGCCGGTCGACCCGGGGCTGTCCGGCTCCTGCTCCAGCGTGGCGCAGAACGACTGGGACTTCACCAAGTTCACGGTCCGCTTCGCCGGGGCGACCCCGCCCACCACCCCACCGACCACGCCGCCCACGACCCCGCCCAGCACGCCGCCGACCACCCCGCCCACCAGCCCCGGCAGCTGCCTCGACCAGCCCTGGGACAGCGCCACCGTGTACACCGGCGGCGCCAAGGTCTCCTACCAGGGCCACAAGTACCACGCCAAGTGGTGGACGCTGAACGAGGTGCCGACCGCGAGCGGCCAGTGGGGCGTCTGGGGGGACGACGGCCCCTGCTGAGCCCGTGACGGTGGGGCGGACCGCACCGGCCCGCCCCACCGTCCCCGGCGACGCGTCAGTCCGCGAGCCGCTCGCGCAGGTCCGCCAGGATCTCCGCGGCCTCCTCCAGCCCGTACTCGCGGCAGCGCTCGACGGCGGCGGCGAGCCGCGCCCGGGCCGCCGACGTCCGGCCGAGGTCGGTGCCCTCGATCAGCGCGGCCAGCCGGACGGCCTCGGCGCGCGGGGTCTCGGCCCGCTCGCCGCCCGCCTCGTAGGCGGTGATCGCGAGGTCCGCCTCGGTCAGCGCCTCCTCGTAGCGGTCCGCCACCGCGTAGGCGCGGGCCCGCTCGTAGTGGACGGAGGCCCGCAGGTACCAGGCGTCGGTGTCGGGCTCCGCCCGCTCGGCCCGCTCGCGCACGGCGTCCGCCTCGGCCAGCCGGGCCAGTGCCTGCTCCAGCCCCTCCGCGCCCTCCTGCTGCACGACCAGCCGGGCGAACTGCCGCAGCATCGCGGAGACCGGACCGGTCTGCGGCCACTGCTCCTGCGCGGCGAGCGCCCGGGACCTGGCGGCGTGCGCCGCCTCCCAGCGGTCGGCGAGGGCGAGCGCGACGGCCGCCTCCGCGGCGACCATGGTGCGCAGGTGCAGGTCCTCGGTCCAGCCCTCCAGGGCGGTCGCCAGCCGCAGGTACTCCTCGGCGGAGTCCCGGTACTCGTCCAGCGTGAACAGGCCGCGCGCGAGGTCCAGCCTGGCCTGGGCGAACAGCCGGTCCTCCGGGCCGGCGGCGGCCGCGTCGGCCAGCACCGACTCCAGGACGGCCACCGCGTCGGCGGGCCGGTCCGCGGTGCTCAGCAGGTCGGCGAGCTGCAGCCTGGTCCTGGCCGCGTCCCCGGCACCCGCCGGGCCCTTGCGGTCGAAGCGTCCGGCGGCCTCGGAGAGCGCCCGGATCGCGGCACCGGTGTCCCCGAGGTGGGCGCTGGCGTGCCCGGCCATCAGATAGGTGGCGGCGAACGGGTAGGACTCGTCGGCCCAGCGGGCGGCGGCGGCCAGGGCCCGGTGCAGCACCTCCACGGCCTCGGCCTGCTCGCCGTTCTGCAGCAGCGCCTGCCCCAGCAGCCCGTACGCGCGGGGCGTGTGCCAGGGCTGCCCGGCCTGCTCCAACTCGGCTATGACGGTGCGCAGTTCCTCGGCCGCCTCGGCGATCCGGCCCTGCCGGGCGGCGACGTCGGCGGCGTACTGGCGGGCCACCGTCAGCCGGCGCACGGAGCCCCGGGCGGCGGCCGCCTCGCGGTAGGCGGTGACGGCGAGCGCGAAGCGCCCGGCCTGCTCGGCGGGCGGCTCCTCGGGCGGCTCGGGCAGCGCCAGGACGAGTTCGTGGTGCGCGGCGTAGGCGCGGCACTGGAGCACGACCAGGTAGTCGTCGTCGGCGAGCGCGGGGCCGCCGGGGGCGGCGGCCAGCTCGTCGGCGAGGGCCAGCGCGGCGTCCAGGGCCGCCCAGTCGACGGCCCGGGCCGGCCCGGCCGCGTCGCCGTCCGAACCACCCTCGGAGTCGTCCCCCGAGTCGTTCCCGACGAGGACGGCGACCAGCGCCCGGGTCCGGGCCGCGAGGGCCCGCCCGGCCAGCCCCTCCCGCTCGAAGAGGTCACCGGCGCCCCGCAGTTCGGCGGCGCCCTCCTCCCAGTCCTCCCGGTCGAGCGCCGCGTGCGCCCGCCGCTCGGCGAGTTCGGCGCGCAGCTGCCCGACCGTACCCAACCGGTCCGGGTCGGCCGCACCCGTGACCTCGTCCTCGCCCCCCGCGGTGAACCGCTCGCCGATCCGCCGCCAGAGCCGGTCCGCGTCGGGGTGCCCGAGCAGTTGCAGCTCGCGGGCGCGGAGCACCAGCGCGGCGAAGTCCTCCGGCTCCGGCTCGACCTCCCGGACCGGCACCGCCGGCACGACCGGGACGGCGGCCAGTTCCGGCGCGGCCGGGGCCCGCACGCCGAGCGCCAGCGGCTCGGCGAGCAGCGGCCGGCGGGCGAGCCGGTCGCGGCGGCGGGAGCCCACCGCCGGGGTGCCGTTGCGGGCGTCGAAGCGGGCGGCCAGGGCGTCGGCCTCGGTGCGCAGATGGGCGAGCAGGGTGTCGACGGTCCAGCTCCGGCCGGGCGGGCCGCTGACGGTGAGCGCGCCGTGGCCGGCCCGGGCCAGGCCGGCGATCAGCACCTCGACGCCGGTGAGGAAGTCCAGCCGGCCGGCCGGGTCGCCGGTGACGCCGAACAGGTCGCGGTTCTCGGCCAGGATCTCCAGCCCGCGCGGCTCGTTGCCGGACAGCGCGCAGAACTCGATGTGCTGGCCGACCGAGCGGACCAGCCCGCTCTTGCCGCGGGCGAAGCGGTAGCCGACCAGGTGGCTGGAGCGGGCCTCGTCCAGCCGGCCCTGGCGCAGCAGCGGGAGCAGCGCCTGGGCGTGGCTGACATGGGGCTCCTCGGCACAGGTGCTCTCACCGCTGAGCACCGGCCGCCAGGCGTCCAGCGCGGCCGCGTCGTCGCCCTGGCGCACCAGGTGGGAGGCCGCGGCGCGGACCTCGCAGGCGTGGCAGTCGCTCAGCTCGGTGCGCGGCCGGGCGGCCCACAGCTCGTAGGCGTCCTGGACGTCCTCGCCGATGTGGGCGGCGAGGTGGAAGCGCTGGGCGTAGTAGGGCTGGAGGCCGTGCCCGGCGGCACGGTAGCGGTCGCGCATCTCGCCGTGCCAGCGGCGGACCGAGGCGAGCGGCACGTCGGGGGTGCCGAGCAGCGAGGTGGCGACCCACTTGAAGCGCCAGAACACCTGCTGGGTCGCCCACTCGCCGAAGCTGCCCCGGTCGGCGTCCCAGAGCTTGAGCACGCGGGCGAAGACCACCGGGGCCTTGCTCCGCTCGCCGTCGTACTCGTAGGCCTCCATGAGTTCCAGGAGGGCCATGGCGCGCAGCCCGGTGTCGTCGAACCGGTCGGCGGCGTCGACGAGTTCCTCGGCGGTGACGGTCCGGGGCCGGCCGTAGGGGCGGGCGTCGTTGTCGCGCAGCGCGGCCATCACCGCGTCGATGGTGTCCAGCATCACGCCTCCTTCTGCGGGTCCTGCGGACCCTGCGCGCCGCCGCCGGACCGGCCGGCGGCCTCGTGGCCGAGCATCGCGTGGTCCAGCAGGCTGATGAACGAGCGGTTGAGCAGGGCACTCTCGCTGGAGGTGAGCGGCCGGCGGGTGAGCAGCACGGCCTGCCCGTAGAGCGTCTCGACGGCGGTGACGGCGAGTTCGCGGTCCACGATCGAGGCGGCCCGGCGCACCAGCGGGTTGAGGTGGTTGAGGACCAGCTGCGCCCGGGGCACCTCGGCGCGCAGCGAGCCGAGGATGTCGGCCCACAACCCGTCGGCCTCCTCGGCGAGTTGGGCGCGGCCGCGCTCGTGCCTGGCCTCCCGGTTGTCGAGCAGCAGGGCGGGCGCGCTGGTCGGGTGGAAGCTGCGCAGGGCGACGTCGCAGTCGAACCGGCCGACCACCTCGCGGGCCACCGCGAGGAAGGCCGAGGCGGCGAGTTCGGCGGCCGGGTCGACGGTGTCCAGGTGCGCGGTGACGGTGCTGGGGTCGAGGTCGGCGACAGAGGTGCCGGGCCGGATCTCGGGCAGCCGGTGCACGAGGTCGCGGTCGTAGGTGTAGCCGCCGTTGACGACGCCGAGCCCGGCGGCGCCGGCGATCGGGGCGACCTGGCGGAACTCCTCGACGGTGCGGGTGACCAGCACGACCGGGTGGGTGCGGGCGAACTCGTCCAGGGTGACATTGCCGTCGGTGGTCTCGAACGGCAGCCAGGGCAGCAGCATCCGCAGCAACTCGTCGTCGTAGCGGGCGAGTTCCTTGACGGCCAGGTGGTGCACCGAGATGAAGCGGTGCAGCAGCGCCGGGTCGCTGGCGGACAGGCCGGTGAGCCAGTCGCGGATCCGGGTGCCGAGCGCGTCGCGGACGGCGGCGAGCATCTCGTCGGCGTACAGGCCCTCGCGGGAGGCGGTGGGCCGCAGGCCGTCGGTGTCGACCACGCAGCGGACGAAGAACGCCCAGTCGGGCAGGAGTTCGTCGGCGTGGTCGGAGAGCAGCATGCCCTTGAGGTGGACCCGGTGACCGGCCCGGCGGGACGGCGGGACGGCGTCGGGCAGGACGTAGGCGACACCGCGCAGACCGACCAGCGGAAGGTCCAGCTCGATGGTGTCGAGCGGGGTGAAGTCGAAGGTCGAGCGGCAGTACGCGGCCAGCGCCTCGCGACGGGCCAGCGGGGAGCCGTGCCGCTCGGCCCACGGCGGGGTGTGGTTGACCCGGGTGGTCTCGCCCCGGCCGTCGACCACGGTGACCTCGTGGCGCAGCAGGCTGCCGAAGTCCCGGGCCAGCGAGATCACCCGGTCGGTGCGGGTCCACTCGGCGGCGTCGGCGCGCGGGGCGAGCCGGACGGTGGTGCCCGGCTCGGGCTTGGCCTCGGCCGGCAGGGTGCGGATGGTGTAGCGGCCGTCCGAGCCGCCGCGCCACTCGATGACGGGGGCGTCGGGGGTGGCGGCGGAGCGGGTGACGACGGTGATCTCGTCGGCGACGACGAAGCAGGCCAGCAGGCCGATGCCGAACTGGCCGATGAAGTCGCCCCGGGCGCGGGCGAGTCCGTCACCGTCGAGGCGGCCGTCGGCGTCGCGCTTGGAGCTGCGGCCGATGGTGGCGAGGAAGGTGTGGACGTCCTGCTCGGTCAGGCCGATGCCGGTGTCCGTGACGGTCAGCCCGTGGTCGGTGCGGACGGTGATCGCGGCGGGCGCCGACGGGTCGAGGGCCTGCCGGGCGGAGATGGCGTCGACCGCGTTCTGCAGGAGTTCGCGCAGGTAGACGCGGGGGCTGGAGTAGAGGTGGTGGGAGAGCAGGTCGACCAGGCCGCGCAGGTCGACCTGGAAGGTGTGCGCGCTCGTCGGGTTCTCGGATGGGGACACCGGTGGCTCTTTCGATCGCAAGGGCGGTTCGGGCATGGGGAGGGGCGGCGCGACGGCTCCCGGCGGCGGCCCCAGCGGGGGTCGCGGGGCCGGGCGTCGCGGGACCGGGAGGCCCGGGCCCCTAGGGTGCGCAGCGGTCGCGGTGGGTGCGGAAGTTCTCGGCCTCGTCGCCGCCCAGGTAGTACCAGGGCCAGTCGGTGACCACGTCGTCGAGGGTGGCGAACACCGCGCGGGCGAGCTCGCGCTCGTCGGCGAGCGACAGGACCATCGCGAACACGTTGTGGGTGGCCCGCCAGTCGCGCCGGCGCCGGTAGGCGGGGTGCAGCACGGAGCGTTGCGCCGCCTCGCGCAGCGCGGCGCGGACGGTCGGGCCGGTCAGGTAGGCGTGGTCCTCGCCGTCGGGCAGGTCGAGCCAGTGCTCCAGGTGCGCGAGGGCGACGATCTCGCCGAGCGGGCTGCCCTCGGGGGCGTCGAGCATCGACCGGCGGGCGAAGGCGTGCATCTCCTCGTGCGAGCCGCCCCACTTGGCGCAGAGCTGCTGCAGCCGCTGCTGGTGGGAGGCGAGGTGCTCGGGGTCGCGGCGCAGCGCGGCGTCGAAGCGGGCGGTGGCGATGCCCGGGCCGAGCGAGGCGCCGCGGGCGCCGATCTGCAGGAAGAACCAGGGGGCGAGCCAGGACGGTTCGCGCTCGGCCACCTCCAGCAGCTGTTCCTCGGCGGTGCCGAGCCGCTCGCGGAAGAGCCGCCACTGCTCCTCGGTGACCTGCTGGGCGCGCTGTCCGGTGCGGGCCTCCCAGCCCCAGGCGATGTGCCGGGCGCCGGAGAACAGCAGCAGCAGGGTGTCCTCGGGGCGTTCGGCGACGGCGGTGGCCAGCCAGCGCTCGGTACCCTCGACGGAGGAGAGCCGGTGGAGCAGCCAGGTCAGCTCGGCGGCGTCCTCGATCTCGGTGAGGACGGAGCCGACCGCGTTCCAGTCGCCCGCGTCGGCGAGGGCGCGCAGCCGGCGCAGCTCCTCGTCGCCGTGCGAGAGGTCGAGCACCGGGGTGAGGCCGCGCGGCGCCTTCCGCCCGAGGCCGCGGCTCCGACGGCCGGCCGGACCCGCCGGGGCGTCATCGGCTGATCGGCGTCGGAAAAAGGACATGGTGCGGCCCCCTGAGACCTCGTCGACCGGGACGGTCAGCGGTTTCGTTCGTATGGCCTCGCAGTGGCCACTCGGATGCACTGCATATCACGCGCCTCCGACGTCCCGTCGACCAGCCCTGTTCCCGGACGCCCCCGAACGTTCCCCGCACGCCCTCCGGGACTTCCCCGGGCGGCCCCGAACGCCCCCCGGACGCCCCCCGGACGCACGGGACCCGGCCCGCCGCCGTGCGGCCGGGCCGGGTCCTCGCCGTGCGGCGACGCGGGGTCAGACCCGGTCGGCGGCGATCAGCAGGTACTGGAAGGAGCCGTCCTTGTAGGAGTTGATGAACGCCTCCTCGATGCCGGTCACCAGCGACGGCACGGTGGCGCGCAGCTCCCAGTACGGCAGGGTGGCCGCGGTGAGGTCGATGACCGCGTTCGGCACCAGGCGGTTGTCGGCCATCGCCTTGAAGTACTCGCGGCGGGAGTGGATGTTGCACTCGAAGTGGGCGTTGATCTGGGAGACCCACTTCGAGGGCTGGCCGTAGGTCGGGTTCCAGCAGCCGGTGATGGTGACGTAGCGGCCGCCGACCGACAGGATCCGGGAGTGCTCGCCGAGCAGGTCCTCCAGGTCGACGTACATGCTGGACTCGTTGTTCCAGGACGCCCGGACGCTGCCGGCCTCGAACGGCATGTCCAGCATGTTGCGGACCTGGGCGCGCACCGAGCCGTCGATGCCGAGCTCCTTGGCCCGCCGGTTGCCGAACTCGGCCTGCTTGGCGGACAGCGTGACGCCCTCGACCTTGCAGCCGAAGCGCTGGTGGGCCATCACCATGGAGCCGCCGCGGCCGCAGCCCGCGTCGACCAGGGTGTGCTCGGGGCGGATGTCACCGAGGTTGTCCAGCAGGACGTCGGTCTGCGCGGACTCCAGCCGGTGCAGCTCGGCGACGAGCTTCTTCTCGCGCTCGCTGTCGTCCGGCGCGCCCAGCGCGGCGTGGTCGACCTCGCCGATGCCGTAGTGGTGGTGGTAGAGGCCGTCGACGTCGCCGAGGCGCAGGTTCACCGGCCGGGCCTCGTGGTCCCAGTAACGGGCGATGTCGCCCTGGTACGGGGTGGCCGGACCAGGGACGGCGGTGCGGTTCACGGGGGTGGTGTCGGTGACGGACACGGTTCAGCTCCTTGGTTACCAGAAGTCGGGCAGGCTGTAACGGAACGTGTTGGTCTGATGCCAGTTGTGGTTGCCGTCGACCCACGCGGCGACGCCGCGCAGGAAGCGCACCACAACCGGGACGGGGCAGGTGGCGGCGAGTGCGGCCGCCTCCGCCTCGAAGGCGTGCATGAGCTCGTTGTGCACCTCGACGGCCTTGAGGTAGCCCTCGCGGTGGCCGACGCCCTCCCGCTCGGAGATCACCACGGGCAGGTTCAGGTGGACGCCCGGCGAGCGCAGCTCCTTGGTGTACGAGTACAGGTCGTTGACGATGGTGGTGGCGTTCGAGGCGAGCGCGATGACCCGCTGCACGGCGGGCCGGGCGTGCAGGTCGGCGGGCAGCTCGTAGCCGCCGACGGTGTCCGTGATGGTCGGGCAGGGGCGGAAGTTGTTGAACTGACGCATCGCCAGGTACTCCCACACCTCCGGGACGTACTCCTCCTGGGCCCAGGAGCCCTCCGCGAGGTACCCGAGGTGCAGCCGCGCCATGTCGTGCCGGAACCGGTCCGACTGCGAGGCGGTGGCGGCCCGGTCGAAGTGCTCCATCGCCGATCGGTAGGCGCGCCGGGGCGCGTCCGACGCCAGCGACTCCCGCCAGGCGCCCTGGTACTCGGCGGTGGTGTGCACCGGGTCGAGGGCGGTGTGGGCGAGCAGCAGCCGGCTGCCGAGGCCGATCGGCGAACCGCCGTGGTCCTCGCAGTAGCAGTCGTCGACGGCGTTCTCGGCGACCATCAGCCGGGTGGCGATCATGACGTGGTCGACGCTGGGCGCGTCGGGATGGCAGGCGACCATGTAGCGGCTCACCGAGAAGCCGTCGAACTCCTCCTCCCAGTCCGGCGGATAGAGCTCCACCTCCTCGGCCCACAGCTTGATCCGCCGGTTCACCTCCTCGACCCGCACCGGGTCCGGCTCGGCGATCGGGTGGAAGTACAGCCCGGGGATCGGGTCGCCGACACCCGGCTTGCCCGAGGCCGCCGGGGTCGCCGACTCCGGCCCGGCGGAAGGTTCCTGACGAGGCGTCAGACTGAGTCCGGCGGTGCCCAGCCCGCTCGGTCCGCGGAGGATCTGCTCCAGCGCCGTGCCGCTCATGACCGCACCGCCGCCCTGCGGCCGGGGTGCGGGTGGTGCGACGTCTGCGGTGTCTCGCTGCTCGTGGCCACGGGCATGGGAGAACCTTCCTCTGTGAAGGGGGACACGTCATGACGGGCCGTCGCCTCGTCCGAAGAAAGGGATCTCCACATGCGGCGGACCCCGTCTCGCTTGCTGCCCAACCGTAGGCGCGGCGGAACGATCTGAGCCGCTTCGCATGATCCTGTGCACTCGAAAGGGTGAACGTGTGCATGTGTTGCGTTTGAAACCGCGCATCAGATGATCGGTTCGGACCGGCCCCTCCGTCGAGGTCTCCGGAGAGACCCCCGGAGAGCCCCCCGGAGCGGGGCCGGTCGGGGCCTCAGCCCCGCGGGGCGTCGGCCGGGTCCGCCGCCTCCACCGGGACGTCCGGGTGCCGGAACCAGGAGCCGTCGACCGCCCACTGGACCAGCATCAGCACCACGCCGAGCAGCAGCGCCCCGATGCCGATCACGGTCACCCCGCCGGTCTCCCCGAACAGCGGCAGGTCGATCGAGGTCGAACCGTAGTCCGGGTCGGCGTAGACGTCGAAGGCCCCGTAGCAGAAGAAGTACAGCAGCAGCAGTCCGCCGAGCAGCGGCATCAGGCCCTTGAAGACGAAGTCCCGCACACTCCGGGTGAGCACCCTGCGGTAGTACCAGACACAGGCGAAGCCGGTCAGGCCGTAGTAGAAGGCGATGGCCAGGCCGACCGAGGCGATCGAGTCGGCGAGCACGTTCCCGCTGATCGCGGTGAGCAGCACGTAGAACGCGATCGACGCCAGGCCCATGGCGACCGTGGACCAGGTCGGGGTGCGGTGGCGCGGGTGCACCCGGGCGAACTGGCGGGGGACGGCCCGGTGCGCGGCCATCGAGAAGGTGGTCCGGGCCGTCGGCAGGATGGTGGTCTGGGTCGAGGCCGCGGAGGAGGTCAGCACCATGAAGATCAGGAGTTTGGTCAGGAACCAGCCGAGGCCCGCACTGCCGAACACCGCGCCGCCGAGCGAGGACAGCACGTCCCCGGCGTTGTCCTCGTTGCCCAACCCGATGCCCTCCGTCCCGATGCCGGCGAAGGCCTGCGCCGAGGTGGAGACCAGGGCGTAGATGAGCAGCAGCAGGACGGTGGAGATGACGGCGGCCCGCCCCGGGGTGCGCGCCGCGTCCTCGGTCTCCTCGTTCACGGACACGGCGGTGTCCCAGCCCCAGTAGATGAAGACGGCGGCCAGGATGCCCGCGGTGAAGGCCGTCGTGGAGGTCACCTCGAACGGGTTGAACCACGATCCGCTGATGTGGACCGCCGTGTCCGGGGGGTGGTCCCCGTAGACCTTGACCAGGGCCGTGACGGAGAGCAGCACCAGCATCACGACCTCGATGCACAGCAGCCAGCGCTGCAGGGCGGCCGAGATCTCGATGCCGATGTAGCAGATCGCCGTCATCACGATGATCCAGACCACCCCGGCGACCGTGGTCCAGACGGTGCTCTCGGCCAGGCCGTCGAAGCCGAACAGCTGGAAGCCGTAGACGCCGGCGATCTGGGCGAGGTTCGCCATCACGATGATGTCCGCGATCACGATGCCCCAGCCGCCCATCCACCCCGTGCGCGGCCCGAAGGCCCGCGCGCCCCAGGTGAACGTGGTGCCGCAGTCCGGGTCGGAGGCGTTGAGCTCCTTGTAGGCGTACGCGATCAGCAGCATCGGAATGAAGGCCAGGATGGTGATGATCGGCGCCTGCAGGCCGACCCCGACCACGATGATGCCGAGCGTCGCGGCCAGGCTGTACGCCGGGGCGGTGCTCGCCAGGCCGATGGCCACCGAGGAGACCAGGCCGAGGGCGCCGGTCTTCAGGCCCTTCTCACCGGCACGGGAGCTGACAACAGTGGGTGCGGCGGGCGGCGGCGGAGTGTGTCCGCCGTGGGGTTCCGGCACGTTTCCCACCCCCTGATCCTGCACGCAGAGGTACTGACGGGGTCGATGAGATCAGCGTACGCCCGTGAGCCGTTCCCTTCCTGGCCGGTGTCCGCCCGGTCACGGTCAGCGGTGCTCGGGGTTCTCGAAGTCGAAGCGGCAGCCCGCGTCCCACTCGGAACGCTGGTTGCCGTGGGCCGGGATGCCGCCCGCATCCTTGATCATCCGGGCGAGGTGGAGCAGGTTCCAGGTCATGAAGGTGGCGTTGCGGTTGGTGAAGTCGTTCTCCGGCCCGCCCGAGCCCGCGTCCAGGTACGACGGCCCCGGCCCGGCCTCCCCCACCCACCCCGCGTCGGCCTGCGGCGGGATCGCGTAGCCCAGGTGCTGGAGGCTGTACAGCACGTTCATCGCGCAGTGCTTCGCCCCGTCCTCGTTCCCGGTGATCAGACAGCCGCCGACCCGGCCGTAGTACGCGTACTGGCCGTGCTCGTTCAGGATCGACGAGCAGGAGTACAGCCGTTCGATCACCTGCTTCATCACCGAGGAGTTGTCGCCGAGCCAGACCGGCCCGGCCAGCACCAGGATGTCGGCGGCCATCACCCGGCTGTAGAGCACCGGCCAGTCGTCGGTCTCCCAGCCGTGCTCGGTCATGTCCGGCCAGACCCCGGTGGCGAGGTCGTGGTCGACCGCGCGGACCACGTCCACCCGCACGCCCTGGCGCTCCAGGATCCCGGTGCTGACGTCGATCAGCCCCTGGGTGTGGCTGCGCTCGGGCGAGCGCTTGAGCGTGCAGTTGACCACCATGGCGGTCAGATCGTCGTACCGGGTGGGCGAGGAGGACATCGGCGGCCTTTCCAGGTCCTTCGACGGGTCGGGTCACCCACCACTCCACCCCGGGCCGGCGCCGACCGCCCGCCGGGATCCGCCGACCGGGCCCGCCTCACGCTCTCCCGAACGGCCCCGCCTCCGTCCCCGCCTCCGCCTCCGTCTCCGCACTCGGGACCGGGACCGGGGTGACCAGCAGCCGCCCGGCCAGCGCGGTGCCCGCCGTGACGGCGGCCAGGGTCGCGTCGAACAGCGGCCGGATGTTGCGCTGGTGCCAGAGCGACAGCGTGGCGGCCCAGGCGGCCTCCCTGGCCCGGGCGGTCGAGAACGCCCCCACCAGATGGCGCAGCGGCTCGGCCGCCCCGGCCGCGACCCCGGCGATCCGCTGCTCGAACCCGGCCCGCTCCTCCGCCTCCGCCCGCACCAGCAGCTCGCCGACCAGCACGTAGTCCTCCTGCACCGGCGGGGTGTCGGGCGTGGTGCGGCGCTCGATGCAGGTCTCGACGACGGCCAGCGGCAGGTCGTGGCAGAGGTGGGCGTTGGTCCCGGCGAAGGCGAACTGCACCGGCCACACCCTCCGGTCGTCCCGCGCGTCGACCAGCGGCCGCCAGGCGTCGCCGACCTCCCGGCCCGCCCCGGCGGCGTCCAGCACGTCGAAGTACTGGTTGGCCAGCAGCACCCCGAGCCGCTCGACGAACGCCGGGTCCCGGACCTCGCCGGCCGCGATCCGCCGCTCCACCAGCGCGGCCACCCGCAGGTGCATCCGGTTGAAGCAGGCGATCCCGTCCCCGGGGTCCAGCCGCGCCCCGATCTCCCGCATCCGCTCGACGACCTCGTCGGCACTCTGCGCGGGCCTGGCGTGTGACTGGGTCATGGGGGCGGTCCTTCCGTCGCGGTTCTCCGGCTGTCACCTATACACACCGCCACCGCCCGGGATCCGCCGCACCGGTGGACGCCCCAGCACCGTCACCCGATCCGATGAGTCCCCCGGCCCGGCGGTGCCGTCCTTCGACGCCCCGTCGGGGCGAGGCTCTTGCGCTTCCGGGACCGGGCGAGGCCCGCACAGCAGGAACTCCGCGGCCGACACGTCGACCGGTCCGTCCTGGCCGGGACCCCGATCTCCGGCGCCGGGGTACAACTGCCGTGCGGGCGTTCTCCTTCCGGCGGCGTACACGAGTACCTCCGAGGGCCGAGAGGCCGGTCCTCAGTCAGGGCGACGATCGGGCGGCGGGCAGCCGGAAGGCTGAGGTCGGAGGCGGACGCGGTCCGCCCACAGCCGGGGAGGAACCCGTGAAACGTCGCCTTGCCCACCTCGTGGCCGCAGCAGTCTGTCTCGCCCTGGCCACGCCCGCGGCTCCCGCTCTGGCGGCGGCGGGCGCACCGTCCGCCGCCGAGGCGGCCGGCGCGACCGGGACGGCCGGGTCCGACGACCGTGGCGACCGGTCCGACCGGACTGCCGCCGGCCAGCGACAGCGGGCCCTCGCGGCGCTGACCGGCGCCGGAGCGGTCTCCGCCATCGCCGAGATCCGCGACCGCGGCGGCGTCTGGCGAGGCGCCTCAGGAGTCGCCGACCTGGCGACCGGCGCGCCCGTGCGCGGCGACGGCCGGTTCCGGGCGGGCAGCGTGACCAAGGTGTTCGTCGCCACCACCGTGCTGCAACTGGTCGGCGAGCACCGGATCGGTCTGGACGACTCCGTCGAGAAGCATCTGCCCGGCCTGATACCCGACGGCGCGCACATCACGGTCCGCCAACTGCTCAACCACACCTCGGGCCTGTGGGATCCGACCAACGAGAGCGGCGGGATCTTCCCCGAGCTGTTCGACCCGGCGGTCTTCCGCGCCTGGGTGGCCGACGGGGGACTGCGGCGCACCGTCACCGCGCGCGAGCTGGTCGCGGCCTCGGCGGCGCACGCGCCGAACTTCCCGCCGGGATCCGAGTGGCAGTACTCCAACACCAACTACGCACTGCTGGGCCTGTTGATCGAGAAGACCACCGGGCGCGGGTACGGCCAGGAGATCACCCGGCGGGTCCTGCGCCCGCTCGGGATGACCGACAGCCTGTTCCCCGGTACCGCGAGCACGATTCCGGGCCGGCACGCCCACGGGTACTGGACGATCGTCGACGAGACGGGACCGGTCCGCAAGACGTACGTCGACGTCACCGAGCACAACCCCTCCTGGGCCGGGGCCGCCGGGGAGCTGATCTCCACCACCGCCGACCTGGTCCGCTTCGAACGGGCCTTGCTCAACGGGCAGTTGCTGCCGCCGTGGCTGATGCGGGAGATGACCTCCATGGTGCCGACCGAGCCCGGGGCGCACCAGCTCGACTACGGCCTGGGCCTGGCCCGGTACCAGCTCTCGTGCGGGCCGGTGCTCGGCCACAACGGCGGGATCTTCGGCTTCGACACCCAGCTCTGGGGCACCGCCGACCGCCAGGTCGCGCTCTCCTACACCGGCCGCGGCGACGACAAGGACGAGGCGGCCCAGCTCGCGGCGATGCGGGCGTACCTGGAGACGGCGTTCTGCGGCGGCCGCTGAACGGCCGCTCCTGGGCGGTCGGCCACTGCTCGGCGGTGGGCCGCCCGGAACCGGCCGCCGCCCGCCCCCGGCCGGACGCCGACGGCCCCGGCCGGGGAGCGAGGAGAGCTCCCCGGCCGGGGCCGGGTCGTGCCGCCGGGCGGGCCACTGTTCGGGCCGCCCGGCGGATCCGGCTACCGCTTCGAGGCCACCGACACGTAGTCCACCCGCATCGGGTGGCCCGGCTCGGTGGCCGGGGTGACGGAGCCGCCGAAGGCCGCCGGGAGGTTGCCGCCGACGGCGACGTTGAGGATGAGGAACAGCCCCCGGCCGACGGCCCGGTCCCAGGTCGCGCGGTCCATCTGCGCGGCCGTGACCCGGTGGTGCTCCCGGCCGTCGAGGTACCAGCGGACCTCCTCGGCGCCCGGCTTCAGGTCGACCTCGACCGCGTAGCGGTGGAAGCCGCTGCGGCACTCGGCGCCGCAGGGCTGGTCGCCGGAGCCGAGGCCGCGCGGCTCCTGGCACGGTCCGCCGTCCAGCACACCGCAGTGCATCGTGCCGAAGACCGCGTCCCGGCCGTTGACCTGCTCCATGATGTCCAGCTCGCCGATGGCCGGCCAGCCGGTGAACCCGTTGCGCAGCTCGCCGCCGAGGGTCCAGAAGGCGGGCCAGTAGCCGGCGGCGGCCGGACCGGTGACGTCGGGCAGGGCGATCCCGGCCTCGATCCGCAGCACACCGCCGGGCGGCGGGGCGAGGTCGGCGCGGCGGGACTCGATCCGGCCGGAGGACCAGCGGCCGTCCGCGGACCGGGTGGGCACGATCTCCAGCGCGCCCCGGCCGTCGAGCCGGACGTTGTCGGTCGAGTCGGTCATGGTCTCGACCTCGCCGGTCCCCCACTGCGCGGCCGGGCAGCCCGGGTAGCAGGTGCCGAGGTCGTACTGCCAGTCCACGGCGGACGGGCGGCTGCCGGCCGGGCCGTCGAAGTCGTCGCGCAGCAGCTGGGTCCAGCCGGACGCGTCGGGCGCCAGGGCGGCACCACCGGTGCCACCGGAACCACCGGCACGCGGCGGCAGGGCACCCGCGTCCGTCAGCACCCGCTCCAGGCGCGGGGTCAGGACGACGGCGGCGACGTTGGTCAGGTGCGTGTCGTCGCGGTAGAGCAGGATCCGCTCCAGCACGGCCGGGCAACTCCGGCCGTTGCCGGGGCAGATGACGTCGTTGACCGACACCGAGCGCACGCCCGGCATCCGGCCGGCCGCGATCTCCTCCGCGAGCGGGTCCGCCCAGAGCGCCTTGTCGCGCGGGAACTCGCAGGCCGCCGGGTCCTCGGTGTGACCGGAGACGCAGGCCGGCACGTCCGTCCCGGGGATCGGGGTGTCACGCAAGTAGACGATCGGGACGCCGAGTTCGCGCAGCGGGGCGAGCGTCTTCGCCCAGCCCTGGAGCACCGACTCCCGGTCCTCGCTGTACCGGTTGAGGGTGGAGACCACGATCAGCCGGGGCTTGGGCCCGGCGGCCAGCCTGGTCAGGGCGTTCGCCCGCCAGGTGTCGCACTCGCGGTAGGTCCGGCCCAACTGCGGGTTCACCACCGAGAGTTCCGGCAGCGGGCAACCCTGCTTGACCAACTCCTCCAGCTCCCAGCGCCGTTCGGCCGCGAGGGCGAGCAGCGAGGAGAACCACTGGCCGGCGTGCGAGTCGCCGAGCAGCACGATCCGGTCCGGGCTGCCGACCACGCCGAAGCGGCAGTCGGGGCTGGTGGTGGCCGCCGGGTCGACCTCGCACTCACCGTCCGGCGGGAAGTCCTTGCGTGCCTGGACGGCGTCCGGCACCACCGCCGGACCGCTCTTGAGCGGGGCCGAGGTGCGCACCAGCAGCGAGGTGCCGTCCGGCGAACCGGGCGGCAGCCCCTGGAGGTCGACCGGCGCCGCCGGACCGAGCAGCCGCAGCGTCCCGGTGCCGACGACCAGCGCCAGCACCACCGGAATGACCACCGAGGCGAGCCCCAGGGACAGTCCCCGGCGCGGGAGTTCGGAGACGGTGCGGCTGTGCCGCAGCGGCTGCTCGACCCACCGCATGACGGCCGCGGCGGGCAGGGCCGCGGCGGCGGTGAGCGCCACCTTCACCGGCCAGTCCAGCGGGCCGAACTTCGCGCCGACCAGGACCAGCACCGGCCAGTGCCACAGGTAGAGGTTGTAGGAGAGCCGGCCGATCGCGCGCGGGAGGCGCAGGCCGAGGACGCGGTCCACGCCGTAGCCGGAGGCCGCGATCCCCTCCCGCCCCGGCGTACCGGCCAGGAGGACGGCCGCCGTGCCCAGGGTCGGCACCAGCGCGGCCCAGCCCGGGTACGGGGTGCCGCTGTCGTACGCCAGCACGCACCACACCACGGCCGCCGCACCGCCCCAGCCGACCGCCGCCCGCAGCGGGCGCGGCCCGCGCAGCAGGTGCCAGGGCAGCAGGGCCAGCAGCGCGCCGACCCCGAACTGCCAGACCCTGGACGGGGTTCCGAGGTAGGCGAGCGAGACGGAGTCGTGCGTCCAGCGCAGCGAGAGCGCGAAGGAGCCGACGGTCAGCACGGCGGCGAGCGCCGCCGCGACCGGCCGCAGCGACCGCCCGCGCCCGTCCGTCCGGCCGCGTCGCGCCAGCCGCAGCACCAGGTAGGCGGTGAGGGCCAGCAGCGGGCCCCACACCAGGTAGAACTGCTCCTCCACCGCGAGCGACCAGAAGTGCAGCAGCGGACTCTCGTCCCGCCCGGCGGCCAGGTAGTCGGTCTGCTGGGCGACGAAACGCCAGTTGCCGACCGAGAACGCCGCCGCGAGCACGTCGTACTCCAGGTCGGCCCGGCGCAACGGCACCGTCAGCCAGGCGCCGAACAGGGCCACCGCGCCGAGCACGATCGCGGCCGAGGGCAGCAGCCGGCGGGCCCGGCGGGAGAAGAACTCACCGAGCCGGATCCGGCCGGTGGTGGTGGCCTCGCGCAGCAGCAGGCCGGTGATCAGGTAGCCGGAGACGACGAGGAAGACGTCGACCCCGACGAAGCCGCCGGCCAGCCCGGGGACGGCGGCGTGGAAGGCGAGCACGGAGAGCACGGCCAGCGCGCGCAGGCCCTCGATGTCGGGACGGAACCCGGCCGAGTGGCGCGCCCGGCCCGGGGCATCGGAACCCCGGGAGAGGGCGCGGCCGAAGCGGCCGCCGCGACCTGCGCGACCGTCCTGACCGGTGCGGCCGGCGGCGGTCCGCTGGCTCGGGATGGTGAAGGCGTCCGGCGCGAGCTCGGGCACGAGGGTCGACGCTTCCGGCGGTGACGACTCGGGAGGAGATGACTCAGGAGGTGATGACTTGGGAGGTGACGACATGGAAGAAGGCGACCTTTCAACCCAGCCAGGGCAGCATCGGCCGGACCCAGCCGGACGCGAGCAGAGCGGTGAGCACGAGCGTGGCGGTGGCGGCCAGCCCCTCCGGCCAGCGGCGGGGCAGCATGCCTGACCGGGGCGCCTTCGGCCCGGCTGTGACGTCGTCGCGGTGGGCGGTGCCGCGCACCTCGCCGACGAGGTCGCGGATCAGCGGCAGACCGATCTGCGCCTGCACCGCGAGGTAGAGCCCGAGACCCCAGTTGGGGGCCCATCCGTACTGCGCGACGGCCAGGCCCAGGCCGAGGGCCGCGGCCCCGAGCGAGCCGCAGAGCCAGGCCAGCGAGACCAGGACGACCTTGCGCGCCATCCCGCCGGAGCGGGACTTGCTCCGCACCGCGGGCGCGGTGGCCCCCGCCGCGTCCGCCCCGGCCGCACCGGCGGCGCCGGTCGGCACCCAGGCCGCGCTGCGCCCGCGCAGGGTGTGCCAGAAGGCGACCCCGGCGGCGACGCTCATCAGCACGTTGGAGCGGATCACCTCGATCCGCCAGCGGGTGCGGCTGACCCGGGGCAGCAGCACGTGCCAGAGCCAGAGCGGCGCCAGCATCGGCAGCACGTGCCAGGGCCGGATCTGCTCCGGGTACCAGAACATCATCACCAGCGGCGGCAGTGGCGCGACGAAGATGTTCACGGCGGCGGCGAGGTAGCCGACGATGCCCTCGTAGAAGCAGAGCCGCATCCGCCAGGGCGCGCCGATCCGCTTCAGCTCGGGCGAGCCCAGCAGGTGCAGATTGCCCATCGCCCAGCGGTACTGCTGGTTGACGTACGAGGCCAGGTTGTCCGGCGAGGTGCCCTTGGCGACCAGCACCGGGACGTACAGCGTCCGGTAGCCCTGGGCGTACAGGCCGAGCCCGGTGAAGAGGTCCTCGCTGTGGTCGAGCCGGGCGAACCCGCCGGCCCGGTCGATCGCGACCCGCCGGTAGACGGCGTTGCTGCCGCAGCAGATGGCGGCGTCACTGGCGTCGCGGGAGGGCTGGATCCAGCGGAAGAACCACTCCTGCGCGGCACCGGCGGCGCGCTCGATCCAGCTCATCGACTCTTCGGTGTCGAAGCACTGCGGGCTCTGGACGATGCCGATCCGCGGGTCCGCGAAGTACGGGACGAGGTGGCGCAGGAAGTCGGGCCGGGGCGCGAAGTCCGCGTCGAGGATGGCGATGAGCTCGCCGGTGCTGAGCGTGAGCGCGTGGTTGAGGTTGCCGGCCTTCTTGAGGTGCCCCCGGTCGGGCCGCACCACGTACCGGTACCCGTGCGCGGCCGCCAGGTCGGCGACCTCGGCCCGGTCGGCGTCGTCGAGCACCCAGACGGTCAGCGCACCGGGCCAGTCGACCTCGGCCACCGCCCGGTAGGCGTTCTCCAGGATGTCCAGCGGCTCGCCGCAGGTCGGCAGGTAGAGATCGACGGTCGGCAGCTCCTCCGGCGCCCACGCGTGCACCAGCACCTCGTGGGACTGCCGGGTGAGCCGCCGCTGCCGCAGGCTGTTGACCGAGGACAGCGCCAGCGCGACGACATTGAGTCCCAGCACCGCGAGGAACACCCACAGCGCGGGCGTCCGCAGCGCGAACGTGAACATCGTCCCGGCGGTGAAGACGAACGCCGCCGAACTGGCGACCAGCACCCACCGCCGCTGCGGTCCGAAGTACCAGTAGAGCTCCTGGTCGTCCGGCGGTTGCGGCAGATGCGCCGGAGGAGAGGAGGAAGAGGATGAACCAGAGGAAATGGACATAACTTGTCGGACAGTCATATGGCCCCCACAGCCGTGTTTCTGACAGCTCCAACGGCCACAGTACCGCATTGGTATAGACCATTGGTCCATCGTCCGGCGGCCGGACGTCACCTCCGCGCCACCTCGCCCCCTCCCGTGAAGCAGCAGGTCACGCGGGCGTTAACACTCCTCCAACAAGCGCCCCGTCCGAACCTCCCGACCCCCGGAAACGCCAGTGGGGCGGCAACCGGATCACCGGTTGCCGCCCCACTGTTCATGTCCGCGCCCCTACGAGGGGCCCCGCGAACGCCGATCCGTCCGGATCAGACCGCCGGGACCGCCGGAACGGGGTAGGTCGGGTACTCGACGCCCGAGACGTGCTGGACGACTCGGATGACCTGGCAGGAGTAGCCGAACTCGTTGTCGTACCACAGGTAGAGAATGGCGTTGTCGCCCTCGACCTTGGTGGCACCCGCGTCGACGATCGACGCGTGGCGCGAGCCGATGAAGTCGTTCGACACCGCGTCGGGGGCGGTGGTGAAGTCGATCTGGCGCTTCAGCGACGAGGTCAGCGAGACGTTGCGGAGGTAGTCCAGGACCTCTTCGCGGTTGGTCTCGCGGGACAGCTGGAGGTTCAGGATGGCGATCGAGACGTCCGGCACCGGGACGCGGATCGAGCTGCCGGTGATCTTCGCCTTGAGGTCCGGCAGCGCCTTGGCGACGGCCGAGGCGGCACCGGTCTCGGTGATCACCATGTTCAGCGGTGCCGAGCGGCCACGACGGTCGGCCTTGTGGTAGTTGTCCAGGAGGTTCTGGTCATTGGTGAACGAGTGGACGGTCTCCACGTGGCCGCGCAGCACGCCGAACTCGTCGTCCATCGCCTTCAGCGGCGGAACGATCGCGTTGGTGGTGCAGGAGGCGCAGGAGATGACCTGCTCGTCCGGCTTGATGGTGTCGTGGTTGACGCCGTGCACGATGTTGGGCACGTCGCCCTTGCCGGGGGCCGTCAGGACGACCTTCTCGATGCCCGGGCGCAGGTGGTTCGACAGGCCCTCGCGGTCCCGCCACTTGCCCGTGTTGTCGATCAGGATGGCGTCCCGGATGCCGTGGACCGTGTAGTCGATCTCGGACGGGTCGTTGGCGTAGATGACCTTGATCGCGGTGCCGTTGGCGACGATCGTGCTGTTCGCCTCGTCGACCGTGATGGTGCCCTGGAACTGCCCGTGGATGGAGTCACGGCGAAGCAGCGAGGCGCGCTTCACGAGGTCCTGGTCCCCACCGCCACGGACGACGATGGCCCGCAGCCGGAGGCCGTTGCCGGAGCCGGCCTTCTCGATCAGCAGACGGGCGACCAGGCGGCCGATACGGCCGAAGCCGTAGAGCACGACGTCACGGCCCGACTCGCGGCGCTCGAACTTGTTGGCACCGGTGGCGCCGGCGACGGCCTCCGCGGTGAACTCCTCCACCGAGAGACCGCGGCTGTCGGCGCGGTAGGTGGCGGCCAGCATGCCGAGGTCGATCTGGGAGGGGCCGAGATCCAGGGTGGTCAGCGCCTGCAGGAAGGGCAGCGTCTCGGTGACCGAGAGCTCCTCGCCGGCGATCTGGCGGGCGAACCGGTGGGTCTTCAGGATGCTGACCACCGACTTGTTCACCAGGGAGCGGCTGTACAGCAGGACAGTGACGTCCCGCTCCCGGTGCAGTCGGCCGATGATCGGAATCATCGACTCCGCGATCTCCTCGCGGTTCTTCCAGTCCGTGAACACGTCGTCGTTGACAGTCACAAGTCCATCTTTCGAGCTAGGAGGGTGTTCACATGCTAACTGCGACCCACCCACCAGCCGAAACGGGTCCCCCCCTGGCCCGCATGACAAGAATCACACAGGGTCACAAAAAGGGCAGAACGCAAAGAACCCCCGCCGGTTTCCCGGCGGGGGTTCTTCACAATGATTGTTCGGCGGCGTCCTACTCTCCCACAGGGTCCCCCCTGCAGTACCATCGGCGCTGTGAGGCTTAGCTTCCGGGTTCGGAATGTAACCGGGCGTTTCCCTCACGCTATGACCACCGAAACACTATGAAACTGTCAACCGCACCCACACCGTGACCAGGTATGGGGGTCGTTGTTTCAGAACAACACAGTGGACGCGAGCAACTGAGGACAAGCCCTCGGCCTATTAGTACCGGTCAACTCCACCCCTCACAGGGCTTCCATATCCGGCCTATCAACCCAGTCGTCTACTGGGAGCCTTACCCTCTCAAGGAGGTGGGAGTGCTCATCTCGAAGCAGGCTTCCCGCTTAGATGCTTTCAGCGGTTATCCCTCCCGAACGTAGCCAACCAGCCATGCCCTTGGCAGGACAACTGGCACACCAGAGGTTCGTCCGTCCCGGTCCTCTCGTACTAGGGACAGCCCTTCTCAACACTCCTACGCGCACAGCGGATAGGGACCGAACTGTCTCACGACGTTCTAAACCCAGCTCGCGTACCGCTTTAATGGGCGAACAGCCCAACCCTTGGGACCTACTCCAGCCCCAGGATGCGACGAGCCGACATCGAGGTGCCAAACCATCCCGTCGATATGGACTCTTGGGGAAGATCAGCCTGTTATCCCCGGGGTACCTTTTATCCGTTGAGCGACGGCGCTTCCACAAGCCACCGCCGGATCACTAGTCCCGACTTTCGTCCCTGCTCGACCCGTCAGTCTCACAGTCAAGCTCCCTTGTGCACTTACACTCAACACCTGATTGCCAACCAGGCTGAGGGAACCTTTGGGCGCCTCCGTTACTCTTTAGGAGGCAACCGCCCCAGTTAAACTACCCACCAGACACTGTCCCTGATCCGGATCACGGACCCAGTTAGACATCCAGCACGACCAGAGTGGTATTTCAACGACGACTCCACCATGACTGGCGTCACGGCTTCAAAGTCTCCCACCTATCCTACACAAGCCGAACCGAACACCAATATCAAGCTATAGTAAAGGTCCCGGGGTCTTTCCGTCCTGCTGCGCGAAACGAGCATCTTTACTCGTAATGCAATTTCACCGGGCCTATGGTTGAGACAGTCGAGAAGTCGTTACGCCATTCGTGCAGGTCGGAACTTACCCGACAAGGAATTTCGCTACCTTAGGATGGTTATAGTTACCACCGCCGTTTACTGGCGCTTAAGTTCTCAGCTTCGCCCCGACGAATCAGAGCTAACCGGTCCCCTTAACGTTCCAGCACCGGGCAGGCGTCAGTCCGTATACATCGCCTTACGGCTTCGCACGGACCTGTGTTTTTAGTAAACAGTCGCTTCTCGCTGGTCTCTGCGGCCACCCCCAGCTCTGGCAGCAAGTGCCGTCACCAGGAATGGCCCCCCTTCTCCCGAAGTTACGGGGGCATTTTGCCGAGTTCCTTAACCATAGTTCACCCGAACGCCTCGGTATTCTCTACCTGACCACCTGAGTCGGTTTGGGGTACGGGCCGCCATGAAACTCGCTAGAGGCTTTTCTCGACAGCATAGGATCATCCACTTCACCACAATCGGCTCGGCATCAGGTCTCAGCCTTGATGAGTGACGGATTTGCCTATCACTCGGCCTACACCCTTACCCCGGGACAACCACCGCCCGGGCTGGACTACCTTCCTGCGTCACCCCATCGCTCACCTAGTACAGACTTGGTCCAGCGGCTCCACCACGTCCCTTTGTCCGAAGACTCCGGGCTTCACGGCTTTAGCATCACCTGGTTCAGCGTTGGCGCTTCAAAGCGGGTACGGGAATATCAACCCGTTGTCCATCGACTACGCCTGTCGGCCTCGCCTTAGGTCCCGACTTACCCTGGGCAGATCAGCTTGACCCAGGAACCCTTGGTCAATCGGCGCAAGAGTTTCCCACTCTTGTATCGCTACTCATGCCTGCATTCTCACTCGTGTACCGTCCACGACTGGTTTCCACCGCCGCTTCACCCGGCACACGACGCTCCCCTACCCATCACAGCAGGCGTTGGCCCTATATGCTGCAATGACACGACTTCGGTGATGTGCTTGAGCCCCGCTACATTGTCGGCGCGGAATCACTTGACCAGTGAGCTATTACGCACTCTTTCAAGGGTGGCTGCTTCTAAGCCAACCTCCTGGTTGTCTCTGCGACTCCACATCCTTTCCCACTTAGCACACGCTTAGGGACCTTAGTCGGTGTTCTGGGCTGTTTCCCTCTCGACCATGGAGCTTATCCCCCACAGTCTCACTGCCACGCTCTCACTTACCGGCATTCGGAGTTTGGCTAAGGTCAGTAACCCGGTGAGGCCCATCGCCTATCCAGTGCTCTACCTCCGGCAAGAAACACGTGACGCTGCACCTAAATGCATTTCGGGGAGAACCAGCTATCACGGAGTTTGATTGGCCTTTCACCCCTAACCACAGGTCATCCCCCAGGTTTTCAACCCTGGTGGGTTCGGTCCTCCACGAAGTCTTACCTCCGCTTCAACCTGCCCATGGCTAGATCACTCCGCTTCGGGTCTTGGGCATGCAACTGTATCGCCCTGTTCGGACTCGCTTTCGCTACGGCTACCCCACACGGGTTAACCTCGCTACACACCGCAAACTCGCAGGCTCATTCTTCAAAAGGCACGCAGTCACGAGACACACAGCAAGCTGCATGTCCGACGCTCCCACGGCTTGTAGGCACACGGTTTCAGGTACTATTTCACTCCGCTCCCGCGGTACTTTTCACCATTCCCTCACGGTACTATCCGCTATCGGTCACCAGGGAATATTTAGGCTTAGCGGGTGGTCCCGCCAGATTCACACGGGATTTCTCGGGCCCCGTGCTACTTGGGAGTTCTTCAAACGAGCCGTACAGATTTCGCCTACGGGGGTCTTACCCTCTACGCCGGACCTTTCGCATGTCCTTCGACTACCTGTACGGTTTCTGACTCGCCGACCGGCTAAGCAGACCGGTCAAGAAAAATCCCACGACCCCGTATCGGCAACCCCTGCCGGGTCTCACACCAATACGGTTTAGCCTCATCCGGTTTCGCTCGCCACTACTCCCGGAATCACGGTTGTTTTCTCTTCCTGCGGGTACTGAGATGTTTCACTTCCCCGCGTTCCCTCCACATACCCTATGTGTTCAGGTATGGGTGACAGCCCATGACGACTGCCGGGTTTCCCCATTCGGAAACCCCCGGATCAAAGCCTGGTTGACGGCTCCCCGGGGACTATCGTGGCCTCCCACGTCCTTCATCGGTTCCTGGTGCCAAGGCATCCACCGTGCGCCCTTAAAAACTTGGCCACAGATGCTCGCGTCCACTGTGCAGTTCTCAAACAACGACCAGACACCCACACTCGACGATCCGAAGACCACCTCGCATGAGACCGGCATCTCTGAAGCAACAGACCATACGGCCGTTCCCTCAGGACCCAACAACGTGCCCGACACAGTCAATCCCAGAACGCGTTCCACGCCGAAGCAGTACTAGCCCCTGGTCTCTTCCTGTGCCGAATAGTCAACGTTCCACCCATGAGCAACCGTGCAGGACATTCGCCTGCAAGCGGCATATTGCTCCTTAGAAAGGAGGTGATCCAGCCGCACCTTCCGGTACGGCTACCTTGTTACGACTTCGTCCCAATCGCTGGTCCCACCTTCGACGGCTCCTCCCCTTACGGGTTAGGCCACCGGCTTCGGGTGTTACCGACTTTCGTGACGTGACGGGCGGTGTGTACAAGGCCCGGGAACGTATTCACCGCAGCATGCTGATCTGCGATTACTAGCAACTCCAACTTCATGGGGTCGAGTTGCAGACCCCAATCCGAACTGAGGCCGGCTTTTTGGGATTCGCTCCGCCTCGCGGCATCGCAGCCCTTTGTACCGACCATTGTAGCACGTGTGCAGCCCAAGACATAAGGGGCATGATGATTTGACGTCGTCCCCACCTTCCTCCGAGTTGACCCCGGCAGTCTCCTGTGAGTCCCCATCACCCCGAAAGGCATGCTGGCAACACAGAACAAGGGTTGCGCTCGTTGCGGGACTTAACCCAACATCTCACGACACGAGCTGACGACAACCATGCACCACCTGTATACCGACCACAAGGGGGCGACTATCTCTAGCCGTTTCCGGTATATGTCAAGCCTTGGTAAGGTTCTTCGCGTTGCGTCGAATTAAGCCACATGCTCCGCTGCTTGTGCGGGCCCCCGTCAATTCCTTTGAGTTTTAGCCTTGCGGCCGTACTCCCCAGGCGGGGAACTTAATGCGTTAGCTGCGGCACCGACGACGTGGAATGTCGCCAACACCTAGTTCCCAACGTTTACGGCGTGGACTACCAGGGTATCTAATCCTGTTCGCTCCCCACGCTTTCGCTCCTCAGCGTCAGTAATGGCCCAGAGATCCGCCTTCGCCACCGGTGTTCCTCCTGATATCTGCGCATTTCACCGCTACACCAGGAATTCCGATCTCCCCTACCACACTCTAGCCTGCCCGTATCGAATGCAGACCCGGGGTTGAGCCCCGGGCTTTCACATCCGACGCGACAGGCCGCCTACGAGCTCTTTACGCCCAATAATTCCGGACAACGCTCGCACCCTACGTATTACCGCGGCTGCTGGCACGTAGTTAGCCGGTGCTTCTTCTGCAGGTACCGTCACTTGCGCTTCTTCCCTGCTGAAAGAGGTTTACAACCCGAAGGCCGTCATCCCTCACGCGGCGTCGCTGCATCAGGCTTTCGCCCATTGTGCAATATTCCCCACTGCTGCCTCCCGTAGGAGTCTGGGCCGTGTCTCAGTCCCAGTGTGGCCGGTCGCCCTCTCAGGCCGGCTACCCGTCGTCGCCTTGGTAAGCCATTACCCCACCAACAAGCTGATAGGCCGCGGGCTCATCCTGCACCGCCGGAGCTTTACACCCGGGACCATGCGGTCCCAGGTCATATCCGGTATTAGACCCCGTTTCCAGGGCTTGTCCCAGAGTGCAGGGCAGATTGCCCACGTGTTACTCACCCGTTCGCCACTGATCCACCCCGAAGGGCTTCACCGTTCGACTTGCATGTGTTAAGCACGCCGCCAGCGTTCGTCCTGAGCCAGGATCAAACTCTCCGTGAATGATTACCGGTAATCCGGTCAGCACTCGCGTCGAGCGGCACGGCAACCACCGGAATAGGGTGATCCCGCGCACTGCGTCCTCGCTAGTGTTTTACTTCAAAAGGAATCTCCAACCCCGGAAGAATCCGAGGCCGGGGATGTCAACATATCTGGCGTTGACTTTTGGCACGCTGTTGAGTTCTCAAGGAACGGACACTTCCTTCAGGCGGCTTTCACACCGGCCCTCCGGGCGCTTCGTTCTTTCGTTTTCCCAGCTTATCAGATGTTTTCCGCTCCGTTTTCCGGAGTTTCATTCGCCCGACTCGCCGGTGTCTTCTGCGGCTTGCGCCCCGTCCGACGTTCCGAACTGTAGCCGACCCCCGCTCCGAAAAGCGAATCCGGCCCTAATCCCCATAAATGGACACGCCAAATAAACCCGGAGCCGGGTGTCGTTGGTATTTCCAGAGGATTATTCGCCCCGGGACCGTCCGCGCGTTTGCGTGTCCGGTGCTCCCTGTCGAGCGACTAGAAAACACTACCCCTCCCTCGCGGACGGAGCAAGTCGTCGCCGCCGAGCATCGCCCCGGGCCGGCCGGGGCGAGACTCGGCGGGTCAACGGGTCAGAAGGGAGGCGACGGCATCGGCGAAGGCCTCGGGGCTCTCCTGCGGGACGTTGTGGCCCACGCCCGGCAGGAGGCGGTGTTCGTACGGACCGGTGAAGCAGTCCCGGTCGTCCGCCGCGCTCGGGCCGGCCACGCCGTCGGCTCCGCTTTCGAGGACGACGGTGGGAACGGTGATCGGCGGCAGGGCGGCAATGAGGTCTTCGAGTCCCTGGTAGCGCGGGTCCCCCTCGGCCAGGCCGAAGCGGTGGCGGTAGGAGTGGATCACCACATCGACGAAGTCGGGGTTGTGCAGGCTCGCGCGGCTGGCCGCGAAGGCCGCGCTCGCGTCGGCCCAGGTCGGCGACCAGGAGCGCCAGAGCAGCTCGCACAGCTCGTCGCGGTTGCGTTCCAGACCGAGGCGCCCGCGCTCGGAGTGGAAGTAGTACTGGTACCAGTAGGTGCTCTCCCAGGCCGGGGCGGCGGGCTCTCCGGCGTGGGCGAGGTCCTGGACGTTGTAGCCGTCGACCGTGACCAGGCCGCGGACGCGCTCGGGGTGCAGCGCGGCGGTGAGGCAGGCGGCCCGGCCGCCCCAGTCGTAGCCCGCGAGGACGGCGCTCCCGATGTCCAGCGCGTCCATGAAGTCGACGAGGTCCTGGGCGAGCGCCGCCTGCTGTCCGGAGCGGGGTGTCGCGGGGTCCCGGAACCGGGTCGGCCCGAAGCCGCGCAGATACGGTGCGAGCACGTGGGCGCCTCGGTCCGCGAGGCGTGCGGCGACGCCGTCGAAGGCCCTGACGTCGTAGGGGAAGCCGTGGAGCAGGACCACCGTCCCGGCGGCGCCGGGTTCGCCGGCGAACTCGTAGCCGATGTCCAGTACTTGGGTCGCAACCCGTCCTGATGATGAGAAGGCCATCGTGCGATCCTGGCACGGCCGGGCGTCGGTCTCCCCCGGTTTTCCCGTCGTGCGCGGCGCTCCGTCAGAGGTCGAGTTCGGTGTCCGTGATCGGGTAGGCGACGCAGGAGTGGGTGTAGCCGAAGCGTTCGTCGGACAGGCGGAGGCGGGCCTCGGTGGCGGTGTGGACGTGGCCCTTGACGACCCGGATCCGGCAGAGGCCGCATTCGCCGGAGCGGCAGGCGGCCTCGGGGCGGATGCCGGCGTCCTCCAGGGCGTCGAGCAGGGGCCGGTCCCGGCGAGTGCGGAAGGTGCGGCCCCGGGCGGTGACGGCGACCTCGGTCGCCGGGTCGGTGCCGGTCGGCCAGTGGGGCTGGGCGGTGGGGTCGGCGGGGGCGCCGTTGGCCTCGAAGCGGATCCGGCGGCGGGGGTGGCCCAGGGCCGCGAGCTGGCGCAGGGCGTAGGGGTAGAGGGCCTGCGGTCCGCAGACGTAGACGGTGCGGCCGGCCAGCGGTCCGGCGAGGGATTCGACCAGGGGCCCGGTGAGCAGGCCGGTGGGTCCGGTCCGGTCGGCGGGGGCGTGCTGGACGACGTGGTGGACGTGGATGCCGGGGTGGGTGGCGGCGAGGGCGTCGAGTTCGGAGCGGAAGACGATGTCCTCGGCGCTGCGCGAGCCGTACAGCAGGTGGAAGCGGCGGGTCAGGCCCCGGTCGGCGATCTCGCGGACCATGCTCATCGCCGGGACGACGCCGGAGCCGCCGGCGAGGAAGACGACGTCCTCGCCGTGGAAGAGCGGGTTGTGGTGGAAGGTCCCGGTGGGGCCGGTGGTGGTGAGGGTGTCGCCGGGCGCGAGGGTGTCGATCAGGTGGTTGCTGATCCGCCCGCCGGGCACCCGGCGCACGGTCAGGTCCCAGTGGTCGGTGCGGGCGGGACTGGACGCGATGGCGTAGGGGCGGCTGGTGCCGTCGGCGAACACCCCGACGTACTGGCCGGCGAGGAAGGGCGGCAGGTCGCCGCCGTCGGGGCGGCGGAGGCGGAAGGTGCTGGTGCTGACGGTCTCGGTGACGACCTCGGCCACCGTGAGGCGCAGCTGCCGGGGGTGGTGGGCGTCGACGGCGGCGGCGCTCGCGGCGGGGTCGGTGGCGTGGCGCGGGCGGGCTTCGAGATCGGCCCGCACCGCGTCGTGGTCGTCGAAGCGGGAGGCGATGGGGTGGCTCACGGGCGTTCTCCAACCTGGGGCGGGCACCTGGGGCGGGCGGGCAAGCGGGACCGGGGCCGGGCTCAGGCCGCGTCCCTGGCGCGGAGCAGTCGCCGGGCGACGCGGGCGCCGGCTTCGAGGGTGGGCTGGAAGCCGCCCGGTCCGGCCCAGGAGCCGGCCAGGTGCAGTCCGGGGACGTGGCTGCGGCGTTCGCTGTCGCGGAAGAGCCAGCCCTCGGTGCGGTCCTGGTCGTAGCCGTAGATCGCGCCGCCGGGGTGGCCGAGGTAGCGGGCCAGGGTGAGCGGGGTGGCGACGTCGACCTCCTCGATCGCGTCGCGGATGCCGGGGGCGACCGCCTCGACCCGGTCGAGCAGGGTCTGCGCGTAGGCGAACTTGGTCCGGGCGTAGTCGGCGGGCGGGATCTTCGCCCAGTGGTCCCCGTACTGGAGGGTCATCAGGCTGACGTGGGTGGCGCCGGACGGGGCGAAGCCGATCGGGGCCACGTCGTAGGAGGTGACGCAGATGCCGCGGGCGGGTTCCAGGGTGCGGGTGGCCGCGTAGGTGCGCTCCTCGTCCTCGTCGGCGTGGACGAAGGTGGTGCTGGTGGTGAAGCCGAGCTCGGCGGGCGTGGCGGCGAGGCCCATGTGCAGGACGACGCCGGAGACGCCGGTCCGGCGGGTGGCGAGGTCCTCGCGGACGGCGGCGGGGACGGCGTCCGCGCCGAGCATCGCGTAGGTGACCGGGAGCGAGGCGTTGGAGACGACGTCGCGGGCGGTGACCTCCTCGCCGTCGTCCAGCCGGACGCCGGTCACCCGGCCGTGCTCGGTGAGCAGGGCCGTGGCGGCCGTGTTGAAGCGCACCTGTCCGCCGGCGCCGAGGAAGGAGTCGAGGATCGCGGTGGACAGCGCCTGGGATCCGCCCACGAGGTGCCAGGGCTTGTACTCCAGGTAGGCGTAGAGGGTGAGCGCGAGGTCCTGGAAGGCGAGCCGGGAGGGCGGCTGGCCGAGGTAGGTCCAGTAGGTGCCGAGCACCGACTTGGGGCCGGGGTCGTCGAAGAACTCGTCGAGGACGTCCTTGACCGGGCGCAGCCCGTACCGGAACAGCACCGGGTCGACCTGCTCGGGCGGCATGCCGCGGATGGCCGCGATCTGCCAGAAGGTGACGTCCCTGACCAGCTGGAGGAAGCGCTCGATCCGGTCCCGGTTGCCGGGGAAGGCGGCGGCCAGGGCGTCGGTGGTGCCCTGCCAGTCGGCGGGCAGGGTGACGTCGTAGCGGCCGGGGACGACGGCCCGGTAGAGGTCGTGCTCCTCGACGAACTCCAGCTTGTCGCTGACGCCGAGCCGGTCGAAGAGGCCGCGGAGGGTGAAGGGCTGCCCCTCGGCGCCGACGCCGGAGAGCTGGTGCAGGGCGACCTCGAACTCGAAGCGGCCCCGGCGGTAGGAGGTGGCGCAGCCGCCGGGCAGGTTGTGCCGCTCGACCAGCAGGGTGCGCAGGCCGGCGAGCTGGAGGCTGGTGGCGGCGGTGAGCCCGGCGTTGCCGGCGCCGATGACGACGGCGTCGAAGTCGCTCACCGGTCGGCCGCCCCGGTGGCGTCGGTGGCATCGGCCGCTGCGGCCTCCGCCGCCTCGGCGGCGATCCGGTCGAACTCGGCGGCCATCGCGGCGGCGAGCGCCTGCGCGGCGGAGAGCGGGCGGACCATCACGGTGAGCTCGTCGATCCTCCCGTCCTCGTCGAGGTGGAGGAAGTCGCATCCCTGGAGCCGCTTGCCGCCCACGGTGGCGGTGAACACGAGAGCGTGGTCCCGGCCGTCGGGGTCGCCGATCTCGCGGACGTAGGCGAAGTCCTCGAAGACGCGCAGCACGCCGCGCAGGATCGCGCCGGTGATCGCCTTGCCGGGGTAGGGCTTGAACGCGACGGGGCTGGTGAACACGACGTTCTCGGCGAGCAGATCGGTCATGGCCTGGGCGTCGCGGTCCTCGACCGCCTTGCGGAACGGGTGCATGGGAGGTCTCCGGTCCCTAGTCATCGAATTGAGTAGGTGTACCGGCGAGTATGGAGCGGTCGGGAGCGCACTGTCCATAGCCATTAGTCGCCTTGTTGACTAGTGGCTGCTAGCGTGACCGCATGGCTCTGCGGCACGCGGTGATGGCCGCCCTCCTGGAGGGCGAGGCCTCCGGCTACGACCTCTCCAAGGGCTTCGACGCCTCGGTGGCGAACTTCTGGATGGCCACCCCGCAGCAGCTCTACCGCGAGCTGGACCGGATGGAGGCCGCCGGCCTCATCTCCGCCCGGGTCGTCGAGCAGGAGCGGCGCCCCAACAAGCGGCTCTTCTCCCTCACCGAGGCGGGGCTCGCCGCCGTGCACGCCTACACCGCCGAGCACTCGAACAAGCCGACCACCATCCGCGACGAGCTGATGGTCAAGGTCCAGAGCGTGGACGCCGGTGACGCCGGCGCGGTGCGCGCCGCCGTGGCCGAACGCCTGGAGTGGGCCCGCGCCAAGCTCGCCCGCTACGAGCGCCTGCAGGCCAAGCTCCTCGACGGCCGGACCGAGGAGCAGCACCTGGCCGAGGCCGAGCGCGTCGGCCCCTACCTCACCCTGCTGCGCGGGATGGCGTTCGAACGCGAGAACATCCGCTGGTCCGAGACCGCCCTCCGGGTCCTCGCCGCCCGCACCGCCTTCCACGGCTGACCGCACCGCCCGTCCCCCGGCGGACCGGGGGGCGAGCGGTGCGGACGGGCGGTGGGACGGGCGCGGACAGCGGTCAGGACGCCTCACCCAGGCGCAGACCGGGGGCCCTGCGGCGCGGGACGCGGACGCCGGCGGAGGGTGCCGGGTGCCGGGCGGGGCCGGGGATCAGGGCGGTCAGGCGGTTGGGCATCACGACCGCCCCCCACTCCTCCAGCAGGGCCAGCGCCTGGCGTTCGCCGAGCCGGTGCCCGTTCTGCTGGTGGATGGTCAGCGCGCGGCGGGCGAAGTCGTGGGCCGAGGCGCCCCGGGCGCTCTGGGTCCGGGCCAGGATCAGCAGGCTGTCGGCCTCGCACAGCCGGAAGCCGTAGGTCTCCGCCAGGCGCAGCGCCTGGAGCGCGCAGTCGCGGGCGGCCTCGGGGCGTCCCAGCGCCTCGGCCGTGGCGGCGGCCGCCACCAGGGCCCGGCTGTGCCAGCCCGGGTTCCCCGAGGCCGCCGCCAGGGCGACCGCCGACCGGTGGCCCTCCGGATCCCGGTCGACCGTCGCCAGGACGCCGCGCGCCAGCCAGCTCCAGCGCGGCGCCTCCAGCTCCCGGGCCAGGCGCCAGGCGTGTTCCGCGCACGCCCGGGCCGCCTCCGGCCGTCCGGCGGTCAGGTGGACCGTCGCGAGTTCGCTCAGGGCCACCGACTCCACGTCCGCGTCGCCGAACTCCCGGAGGCCGACCAGGGCCCGGGTGTACAGCGCCTCGGCCTCCTCCAGCCCGCCCAGGGCGTGCTTCACCATGGCCAGATTGACCAGGACGTACGGCTCCTGGTCGCGGGCGCCGGACTTGGTGACCAGCTCCAGCGCCTGCCGGCGGAAGTGCAGCGAGTCGGCCAGGCGGCCCGACTCGAAGTAGACCTCGCCGAGCCGGGAGAGGGTGATCACCGTGCTGGAGGCGCTGAGGGCGGTCCTCGCCTCGGACATCGCCGACTCCAGCCGGTCGGCGGCCTCCTCCAGGTGGCCGGTGAGCGCGAGGATCTGCGCGATGAAGTTCTCGCAGCCGTCGATGCCGTGGCGGTGGTCGATGGAGCGCGCGATCGACAGGGCCGTCCGGAAGCCGTCCATCGCCTTCGGGTAGTCGCTCACGCTCATGTCCGCGTGCGCCAGGCTGTACCGGCCGCTGAACCGGCCCTTGGCGTCGCCCAGGCGTTCGGCGGCCATGACGGCGGCGTTGGCGGCGTCGATCCAGTCGCCGACGTTCATCTGGGTCGCGAAGTAGGGGTGCAGTCCGTCGACCATCTGCCAGACGTGCGGCCCGACGGGGTCGTCGTGCAGGGTGGCGATCAGGTTCTGGATCTCGCTGTCGAACCAGGCCAGGGCCTCGGCCGCGGTGTCGAACTCCCCGTCGGGGGAGTGCTCGGCGCCGGACATCCGGGTGTAGGCGGGGAAGGCCACCGCCTGGGCGGCGAGGGTCCGTCTCAGGTACCAGTCGGTGAGCCGCCCGCGCGCGGTCTCGCGGTCGGACCGGGGGTCCTCGGCCTCGGCGCGCGCCCGGGCGTACAGCCGGGTGAGGTCGTGGAGGACGAAGCGGTGCGCCGCGGATTCGCCGATCAGGTGGGCGTCCAGCAGGCGGTCCACCAGCCGGGCGGTCTCGCCCCGGGTGAGGCCGGCCAGGACCGAGGCCGCCGCGATCGTGAAGTCCGGGCCCGGGAGCAGGCCGAGGCGGCGGAACAGCCGCCCGGTGTCGGGGTCCAGGGCGTCGTAGGACTGTCCGAGGACGGTCTGCATGGTGCTGTCGCTGTCGCCGGGGGTCTGCAGCGCGGCCAGGCGGTTGCCCTGGAGCAGGGCGCCGATGTGGTCGGCGATCGACGCCAGCGGGTGGTTGGCGATGTTGGCGGCCGCGATGCTCAGCGCCAGCGGCAGGCGTCCGCACGCCTCGGCCAGTCTGCGGGCCGCGCCCGGTTCGGCCCGCAGGCGCTCGGCGCCGAGGATGCGTTCGAGCAGCTGCTCGGCCTCCTGCGGCGGCATCGGTTCGACCGTCACCTGGCTCGCCCCTTCGCGGACGACCAGGCCGGTCAGCCGGACCCGGCTGGTGATCAGGGTGGTCGAGCCCGGCCCGGTGGTCAGCAGCGGGCGGACCTGGTCGACCGACCGGGCGTTGTCGAGCAGGACCAGCAGGCGCTTGTCGGCGACCGTCGAGCGGTACAGGCCGACGAGCTCGTCGGCCTCCACCGGGATGGCGTCCTGGGGCAGCCCCAGGGAGCGGAGCGCCCGGGCGATCGTCTGCGCCGGGGTCATCGCGGGCCGCGTGTCGTGGCCGCGCAGGTCGATGTACAGCTGGCCGTCGGGGAAGAGGTCGGCCACCGTGCGGCCCCAGTGCACGGCCAGCGTCGTCTTGCCCACTCCGGCGGGACCGACCACCGCGACCGTGCGCGCGATCCCTCGGTCGGCCAGGCTCCCGGTCAGGAAGTCGTCGAGCTGGTCGAGCAGGCCGCGGCGGCCCACGAACGGTGGCGCCGACGGCAGCTCCATCGGCACCGGTGGTGCCGGCGGCGCCTCCGCGGCCTCGGGGGCCGCGCCGTCCACCGGCGGCGCGGGCACGGGGGCCGGTTCGTCCCCGGCGGGCGCGGACGGTGCCCGGGCCGGCCGGGCGGGCGGCACGGTGTCCAGGGCGGGGTCGGCGCGCAGGATCGCCTGCTCGGTGTCGGTGAACCTGCGGCTCGGGGTGAGCCCCTGCTGCTCGGCCAGCAACGAGCGCAGTTCGCGGGCCTGTTCCAGCGCCGCGGACTGGCGGCCCGAGTGGTACAGGGCGAGCATCAGCTTCCCCCGCAGTGTCTCGTGCAGGGGGTGCGCCGCGACCAGCGGCATCAGGTCGTCGATGAGCGCGCCGTAGTGCCCGGCGGCGAGTTCCAGGTCCGCCAGGTCCTCGTAGGCGGTCAGGCGCAGACTGGTGAGCTGGGTCTGCGCGGACTCGGCGTAGCTGACCGCGATGTCGGCCAGCGGCATGCCCTGCCACAGCGCGAGCGCCTCGCGGATCCGGCGCACCGCCGAGCAGCTGTCGCCGCGCGCGGCCTCCTGGCGGGCCCGGGCCATGCCGTCGCGGAAGACGTCCAGGTCGAGTTCGCCGTCGTCGACGGCGATCGAGTAGCCGGGGGCCCGGCTCTCGATCGGGATCTCGGCCCCGGCGTCGCGGCAGGCCCTGCGCAGTGACGCGATGTCGGCCTGGATCTGCGACCGGGCCGTCTGCGGTTCCGAGCCGCCCCACAGGGCGTCGATCAGCTGCCCCGTGGACACCACGTGGTTGGCGTGCAGCAGCAGATAGGCCAGGACGGCCCGGCAGCGGGGGCGTCCTATCGCCACCGTCGTGCCCTGGTAGTCCATCCCGACCGGTCCTAGCAATGTGTAGCGCATAGCCGTCCGTATCCCCCGTCACTCCGGGCGGTCGACCACGCGTCCGTCGTCACCCCCCGTCTTCCCTGTACTGGCCAGCAGTCGCACGGGGAACGGTACTTGAGCCGACAGGTGTATACAATTTTATTGGCTTGATCCGTTTTTCCCTTGACGCCGACCATGGCGTGTGCATGGTCGGTGTCAAGGGAGAACGGACCGCGACGGGGGAGGTCGGAAGGACCGTCAATCGGTCGACGCGGTCGGCCCGTTCACCTGCCCGACGGGCCGGCCGCCTCGGCCGGGGCCGCCGGAGCGGGGACCGGGGAGCCCCCGGGCGCGGCGGCGGCGTCCCGCTCGCCGACGATGCCGATGGTGCCGTCGGCGAGGCGCTGGACCGAGCGCACGCCGCGCGACAGGTTCAGCAGCACGCACGGCGTACCGATGATCGCCGCGATCACCAGCAGGGTGGTGCGCAGCCCGAGGAGCTCGGAGACCGGGCCGGCGGCGGCGTAGCCGGCGGGCATGGCGATCAGCGAGATCATCCAGTCCAGCGAACTGACCCGGGCCAGCATCTCCTTGGGGAACAGCTGCTGCTGGGTGGTCGCGAGGACCTCCCCGCCGAGCGCGGTCGTGGCGAAGGTCAGGGCCACACCGACGGCGACGACGAGGACCGGGGCGGGGGGAGCGAGCAGGGCCAGCGGGACGATGCCGACCAGGGCGAGGACGTTGGTGGTGACCAGGGGGCGCCGCGGCAGGTAGCGCAGCGCGGCCAGCCCGCCGAGGATGGAGCCCACCGCGCCGGTCATCAGGACGATGCTCCAGCCGGTGGCGCCGCCGTGGCCGTTCTCCATCACGACCGGGCCCAGGACGAAGAAGAACGCGAGCCCGAAGTTCCAGACGCCCCAGGCGAAGAGATTGGCCAGGTACCAGCGGCGTTCGGCCACGATCGCCCAGCCCTCGCGCAGCTCGGTGAAGAAGTGCTGCTGCTCGGGCCGTTCCAGCGGCTTGCTCAGGTGCATCCGGGAGACCAGGACGAAGCTGAGCAGGAAGCTGAGGGAGTCGATCAGGAGCGCGATGCCCGGGGTGGAGACCGCCAGCAGCAGCGCGGCGACGGCCGGGCCGAGCACCTTGGTGCTGTGGTCGGTCAGGCCGAGCAGGGCGTTCGCCGGCTGCAGCTTCCCGGACTCGACGAGCTCGGGCACGACCGCCCGGGAGGCCGGGGTGAAGAAGGCGAAGGCCATGCCGGCGACGGTGTAGGTGACGCCGAACTGCCAGACCGCCGCGTGGTCCAGGAAGACCATCGCGGCGAGCAGGCCGTAGCAGACCGCCTGCACGGCGTCGGTCGCCATCAGGACGAGCTTGCGCGACAGCCGGTCCGACCAGACCCCGCCCACCGGCAGCATCACCACCTGGCCGACCGCCTGACAGGTCAGCACGATGCCGACGTCCACGGCGGTGCCGCCCGAGTGGAGGATGGCGAAGACCACCGTCACCGGCATCAGGGCGTTGCCCAGCGCGGAGACGCTGCGAGCGGTCCACAGGAGCCGGAAGGGGCGGTCCCGCAGGATGCTCAACGACTTTGGCAAGGGGATGGGCACAGGTTAGCCCTGCTTTCTGGGTAAGGGGGTTTCGCGGGCCTGCCGCGGCCCCGGCGGACGGTGCGGGGGCGTCGTCAACGGACGTCGCCCGTCGTGCCGGGGCCCACGGCGTACTGCTGCTTCGCGAACAGGACGGTCGTCGGTGTGTCGTCGGCCCGTGCCCACGTCACCGTGCCCGCGATCAGCGTGTGGTCCAGGAGCTGCACCGTCTCCCGCACGGTGCAGACCATGGCGACCGACGCCTCCGTCAGTACGGGCACCCCGTCCACCGGGTACCAGGGCACGTCGGCGAAGCGCTCCGCCGGGGTGCCGGTGGCGAACTGCGCGACCAGCCGCCGGTCCGACCAGGACAGGACGTTCACCGCGAAGCACCCCTCGGCCCGGATCTGCGCCAGCGTCCGGCTCGTGGTGGCGAGGGACAGCAGCACGCTGGGCGGGTCCAGGGACAGGGACATGACCGCGTTGGCCGTGCACCCGACGGGTCCGGCCGAGGTGATCACGGCGACAGCGGTCGGCAGCCGGGAGATGGCATGCCGGTATTCCTCGGCGGAGACGCTCAGCCGGCTCGGTACGCGGTCCTCGGTCCTCATGACGCTCCTTTCGGCCTGCGGCGGGCCGGTCGCACCGGGCGGTGGCCAGGGGGTGTCCGACCACCCCTAGCGCCGGTCGGCGATCATGGCGGCCGCGGCCTGTCGGTCGATCTTTCCGTTGGTGTTCAGGGGCAGCTCGTCGAGCACGGCGATGCGCCGGGGCAGCATGTACTCGGGCAGGCGGGAGCGCAGGTCCGCCATGATCAGCTCCGGCCGCAGGTCCCGGCCGGTGCAGACCGCCTCCAGGGACAGCCCGGCGCGCGGGTCCGGGACGGCGAGCACGACCGCGTCGCGGACACCCGGCCGGGCGCGCAGCAGGGCCTCGATCTCGCCGAGTTCGATCCGGTAGCCGCGCACCTTCACCTGCTGGTCCGTCCGCCCCAGGTGGACCAGCAGCCCGTCCCGCCGGGCCACCCGGTCGCCGGTGCGGTACCAGTGCTCGGGGGTCGGCGGACCGTCCCCGGTGTGCGGGACCGAGGTGCCGGTGGCGGCGTCGTGCAGCAGGAAGCGGCCCGCGTCGTTCAGCGGGTCCAGGTAGCCGGGGAAGCGCTGGGGGCCCCGGACGACGAGTTCGCCCTCCTCGGCCGGTCGCCCCTCCGGGTCCAGCAGCAGATGCTCCAGCCCCGGGTACAGCGCCCCGATCGGGACCGTTCCGTTGGCGGGACGGGGCCACGACGCGGGCTCCCGGGGGAGGCGGAACTCCGCGCAGCTGATGGTGAGTTCGGTCGGCCCGTAGAGGTTCTCCAGGGTGCTGTGCGGTGCCGCCGCGGCCCAGGCCTCCGCCTGCTGCAGCGTCAGCGGCTCGCCGCAGAACAGGCTCCACCGCAGGGTCGGCAGGGACCCCGGCCGCAGGGCCCGCATCCGGCGCGCGTAGGACACCATGGACGGGACGGAGAACCAGTGCGTGAGCTCCGCCTCCGCCGCCCACCGCACCGGCGCCAGCAGATCGCGCCGGGTGGGGACGACCAGGGTGGCGCCGCTCCCCCAGGCGGCGAACAGGTCGAACACGGACAGGTCGAAGGTGAGGTCGAAGGTCTGCGACAGCCGGCTCCCGGGCCCCAGCTCGTAGCGCGCCACGACGTGCTCCAGGTAGGCGCCGACGTTGCCGTGCCGGATCGGCACCCCCTTGGGCGCGCCCGTCGAGCCGGAGGTGAACAGCACGTAGGCGGTGGACCCGGGCCCGGCCTGCCCGCGCCGGGGAGGCTGGTACCCGTCCGCCGCCGTCGGCGGGTGCGCGAGGGTCAGCACGGGGACCGGCAGCTCCGGGGCGCCAGCCTCCCCGTCGGCCTTCCCCTCGACCGGTTCCGCGAGGACGAGGTCGAGCCCGCCCGCGGTCACGATCGCGGCGTGCCGGGCGGCCGGGAAGGCCGGGTTGAGCGGCACGACCGTGGCGCCCAGGAGCTGCACCGCGAGATAGCCGGCGTAGGCGACGACGCTGCGTTCGGCCAGCAGGCCGACCCGGCGCGGCACCCCGCCGGTCGCGGTGAGCAGCCGCGCCGCGATCCGCCCGGCCGCGTCGTCGAGCTCCCGGTAGGTGAGGCGCTCCGCCCCGATCTCCAGGGCCGTGCGGTCCGGGAACTCCGCGACGGAGGCGGCGAACCACTCGTAGAGGTTCTGCTTCACGGCCGTCCCCGAACAGGAGTGGCGGCGGCGGACCTCTCGACGGCCGACGTCTCGACGGCGGACTTCTCGACGGCGGACTTCTCGACGGCGGCGATCAGTTCGGTGAACGCCTCCGCGACCAGACCGGGCCGGGGCCGGCCGCGCGCCGCGGACATGGCGGCGATCCGGAGGACCCTGGGGACCTCCTGCCAGGCCTCGGTCTCGGCGGCGGCCCGCTCCGGGTCCAGCAGGCCGTCCGCGACCAGGACCTCGTTCCGGTAGGCGTAGTGGCGGGCGGCGGCCCACAGGTCGTCCGCGTGGCGGGCGATCGCCGCCGGGTCCGCCAGGAGCGCCGCGAGGACGTGGGACAGCGCCGCCGCCGGTTCGAGCAGCCACCGCCCGTCGTCCGCCGCGCCGGGGTGCGGGTCCCGGGCGGACGCGGAGGCGTCCCGGGTGCGCACCAGCCAGCGGTACTGGCGCCCGGCGGGGACGGCCGTGGCCGAGCCGAGGGCCATCGCGTCCCGGCGGAGCATCTCGGGCCCGGGCTCCGCCAACGGCGCCAGGGCGAGCGCGAGTTCGGCGTCGTCCAGCCGGCCCAGGAACGGCTCCTGTTCGCCGTGCGGGGTGAGCGCCGCGAAGTGGTCGGCCACCTCCCAGGAACCGTCGCGCTCACCGCGCACCAGGATCCAGTGCGGGGCCGCGGCCCGGCCGTACCCGGGCGCCCAGCTGAGCCGCTCGGTACTGGCGGCGGCCAGCACCGAGCCGCTGGCGGCCAGTTCGGCGCGCAGCAGCTCCCGGGCGGCGCTCCAGTCGGCGGCGCCCCGGTAGGCCAGCCCACCGCCGTCCGGGGTGAGGTCGATCCGGGCGTGGTGCGAGAAGGCCAGCTCTCCGGCGGGCAGGTCGGTGCGCACCGCCAGGCGGGTCACCTCGGCGAACCGGTGGGGCACGGCGGGGTCCTCGGCCGCCAGGTAGTGGACCAGGTTGGTGGTGTAGCAGCTCAGCTGGGGCGTGGTGGTCAGGGCGTCAGGCACATCAGTACTCCGGGTCGGCGGACGGGGCGTGGTCGCGGTCCCCGGCTCCGGGGTCCGCGAGGGAGGTGAAGGCGCAGCTGAGCGGGACCGGGGAGGCGTCGCGCAGGCTGATCCACCGGTAGCGGCCCCAGCGGCCGTGCCGGTGGCCGGGGGTCACGGCGACGGCCCAGGGGCGGCCGGCCAGGCCGGTGCCCGCCGCCTTGACGCAGGACTCCTGGACGGTCCAGACCCAGGCGAACTCGCGGGCCCGCTCCGGTGCGGGCAGCTCTTCGATCCGGGCGGCGTGCTCCCTCAGGCAGCGCCGGAGCATGCCCGCGGACGGCTCGCCGGAGGGGAGTTGCAGATCGACGCCGACCCGGCGGCCGGGCGCCACGGCGGCGGCGCTGAGGCCGCCGTCGTGGGAGATGCTCACGCCGACGTCCGGATGCCCGAGCAGGCCGGGGCGGCCGCGCGGGTCCGGGCGGACCGGCGCGGCCGCGAGGTCGGGGCGCACCTCGCGGAGGAGCCGGCGCAGGGTGGCGCGGCCGGTCAGGAACTGCTCGGCCCGCCAGGGCGGGAGGCCCCGGGCCTGGGCGAGGTCGTCGGGGTCGAGGTCCTCGTGGTCGCGGTGGCCGGGGTGGCCGTGGCGGTCGGGGCGGTCGGGGCGGTCGGGGTGGTCGGCGTGGCCGGGACGGTCGCGGCCGGGCCGCGCCGGGTCCGTCGCCGTCCGGTCGGCGCGGTACATGACCCAGACCCCGTCCGCGACCTCGTACCGGCCGCCGGGCGCCCCGGTGCCCCCCGCCGCCGTCATGTCCGCCACTCCGCCAGGAGCTGTTCGGACTGGTCGGCCACGCTGTCGAGCATCAGCTCGGTCACGCCGCCGCCGATGCCGAGGACGGCGGCCTCCGCCCGGACGGTCTGGGCGCCGCCCGCGGCGAAGCCGTCCGCGCCCTGGAGCTGGGCGCACCGGGCGAGCACGGCGTCGGCGGTCAGGCCGACGGCCGACTTCAGCAGGGCGCCGGCCGACAGGTTCTGCCCCTTCGCGGCCGTCCCGGCGAGGTCCTCGCACAGTGCGCGCAGCTGGGCGACGCGCACCAGGCACTCGGCGAAGTCCCGTCGGACGACCGGGTTCTGCCACAGCGGCTGCCCGTCGACGGTCCGGCCGCGCAGGCGCTCGCGGGTGTCGGCGAGCACCCGGCCGGTGAGGGCGACGGCCCACTGCGCCCCGGCGAGCCGCTCGGTGCTCATGTGGCGGGCGAAGACGGCCAGGCCGCGGCCGTTCGCGCCGACCAGGTGGTCGGCCGGCAGGCGCACCGAGTCGAGGGTGACGTGCCCGGTCGCCGCGTTCGCGAGCAGGCCGGTCGCCGCGGGCCGCACGGTGACGCCCGGCGCCGCGGCCGGCACCAGGACCCAGCTGAAGTCGGTGAAGTGCCGGCCGGGCCGGCGCCGGGCCAGGACCAGCAGGAACTCGGCACCGCGGGCGTTGGTCACCCAGCGCTTGCCGCCGTGGACCACGAGCCCGCCGTCCTCGAAGCGCAGCTCGGTGCCGAGCCCGCTGAGGTCGGAGCCGGGCGCCGCCTCGTCGGTGGCGGCGAGCGCCACCTGCGCGCTCCCGGTCAGGACCCGCTCCTGGGCGGCGGTGACCGGGGAGGGCGCCGCCGCGGCGGTGCGGGAGCGGCCGGAGCCGAGGATCGGCAGCGCGCTGGCCGCCTGCACCAGCACGCTGAGCGTCGCCCCGTTGTCGCCGCGGGCGTCGACCGTCCGGAGCAGGTCGCCCAGCCGGGCCGGGTCCACGACCGGCCCCAGGGCGTTGCCGTCCCGGTACAGCCCGCGCAGGACGCCGGCCTCCCCGAGCGCCCGCCACACGGCGGGCGCCGGCGCGCCGGCCGGAACACCGGCCAGCGCCCGGGCGAGCAGTCGCCGCCAGTCGTCCGGTGGCACCTCCCCGTCCGCGGGCGCGAGGCCGGGGTCCGCCGCTGCGAGCTCAGACAAAACGCACCTCGGGGTCGAGGAGGGCGAGCTTGCCGTCCGTCAGGTGCAGCCGGTCGTTGCTGTAGTTCAGGGACGCCGAGCGCAGGTCCCGCAGCGCCTGTTCGAGGCGGGTCGGGGAGCCCTTGAGGTAGCCGTGCCGCATGCCGACCGCCTCGATCAGACCGTCGACCACCGCGAAGCACTCCTCGGCGGCCGTGATCTTGAGCGCGTTCAGCTGCAGCTGGATCCTCGGCAGGCTCAGATCGGCGCTCCCGGCGACGGTCCGCTCGGTCCGCAGGAGCAGGGCGTGCACGGTGTCCAGGCGGCGACGGGCCTCGGAGATCCTGGTCAGGAGCAGCTCGGAGTCGAGGTCGACCCGGTTGCGGTTCTCCCGCGAGCGCAGCATCCGCAGCACCCGGGAGAGCGCGCCGGCCGCGGTGCCGAGCCAGGCGGCGGACCAGCCCAGGTGCGCCATCGGGCCGAAGACCGAGGTGACGACGGTCCGGAAGCCGCCCTGTTCGCCGACCACGTGGTGGCTCGGAACCCGGCCGCGCAGGCGCAGCGCGACGCTGTGGCTGGCCCGCATGCCCAGCGGCTGCCAGTCGCCGGTCTCCTCGACGGTGAGCCGGTCGCGGTGCGCGTAGACCAGCGACACCTGGTTCGGCGAGGTGGCGCCCGGCGCCAGCATCGTCACCAGGAAGCCGTCGGCGTGCGCGCCGCCGGTGACGATGGGCGCGAACCGGTCCACGTCCAGCTCGTCGCCGGCGGTGTCGAGGGCCGCCTCGGCGGTGAGCAGGTGGCCGCCCTTGCCCGCCTCGGTGGTGACCGAGGCGAGGTAGGTCCGGCCCTCGGCGACGCCGGGCAGCAGTTCGCCGCGCAGGCGCTCGTTGCCGTGGCGGACCACCGCCGCGACCTGCTGGCAGTGCATCGCGAAGATCATCGCCACGGACATGTCGGCGCGCCCGAGGGTGACGGACGCCTCGACCATGTCCCGGGTGCTGCCGCCGAGCCCGCCGTACTCGGCCGGGACGAGCAGGCCGAGCAGCCCGGTGCGGCGCAGCTCCGCCAGCGCCTCGACGGGGAAGACGGCGTCGCGGTCGGTCCGGTCCAGGTGCTCGGCGGTGACGGCGGCGACCCGGGCGGTCAGCTCGGCCAGCCGCTCGGGCGTCGGTCCGGCGACGGCCCCGGGCTCGGACTCGGCGACAGCCGCGGGCACGGGTCCGGTGAGGACCTCGGGCCCGGCCACGGCCGCGCTCACGCCGGGCCCGCTTCCGAGGCCGCGCTGATGACGCCCCAGAGCGTGCCGGCGGTGGCGAAGGTGGCGTCGTTCATGTCCTCGTCGGGCAGGGCCACGTCGAAGGTGTCCTCGATGGCGAAGAGGAGCTCGATGGCCTGCATCGAGTCCAGCCCCTGTTCCCGCAGCGCGGTCCCGGCGGTGATCTCCTGATCGCCGAGGAACTTGAGGAAGGGCGTGAGCAGTTCGGTGAAACGGGGGTCCAGCGGTGCACTCATCGGTTCGCTCCAGGGGTTCCAGGGGTTCCAGGGATTCCAGGGGTGGGGCCGGACGCGGCGGGAACGGGGCTGCGGGTCAGTGACACCCGGGTCGTGACCGGGGCGGCGCCGGGACGGTCGCTGTCGACCACGGCCTCCGCCGGCAGCGGGTGGCCGAGGAAGCCGATCAGGCTGGCGTGGAGTCCGTAGGCGCCGACGTTGGGCACGGCGACCAGGTCGCCCGGGGCGAGGGCCGGCAGCTTCGCGCTGCGCGCCCAGGTGTCGAGCGGAGTGCAGAGCGGGCCCGCCACGATGGCGTCCAGCTCGGGGGCGGCGTCGGGGCCGCCGGCGGCGCGGACGACCTGCGGGGTGAGCGGCGGGAGCCGGCGCAGGCCGGACATCCCGCCGAGGTGGTGGATGCCGGAGGCGAGGACGACGACGTCCCGGTCCCGGGAGCGCTTCACGTCCAGGACGGGGGTCACCAGCGTGCCGGCGGTGCCGACCAGGTAGCGGCCGGACTCGAACACCACCTCCGGCGCCCCGTCGCGCCAGCCGGACAGCTCCTCGTCGAAGAGCCGTTCCAGGCGGGGGCGGAGCGCGGTGAGGTCGACGGCCGCGCCCTCCTTGGCGAACGGCGCGCCGAATCCGCCCCCGAGGTCCAGGGTCCGCAGCCGCGAACCCTGGCCGGCCAGCAGCTCGGTCAGCTGCCGGGCGGTGTCCAGGGAGCGCCGGAACTGGCCGTACAGGGCGTCGACCTCGGTGAGGTTGGTGCCCATGTACAGGTGCAGTCCGACGACCGCCGCCCGCGGCCGGTCCCGGAACCGCTCCGGCTCGCCCGTCACCCAGCCGGTGTCCGCGCCGAACTGCGAGGCGACCCCGGTCATGACCAGGCCTTGGCCGGGGACCGGCTGGTCGTCGTTGATCCGCAGCAGGCACTCGGCGGTGGCCCCGGACCCGGCGGCGATCCGGTCCACCTGCTCGATCGCGTAGGGCGAGTCGACGGAGAACAGCCGCACGCCGCGGGCCAGGGCCTCGCGGAGCTCGTCGTCGGACTTGCCGGGCCCGGTGTACAGGACGTCGGCGGGATCCCAGCCGGCGTCGAGCGCCGCGTGCAGCTCGCCGGTCGAGCAGACCTCCGGCCGGGTGCCGCACCCGCGCAGGGTCGTCAGCAGCGCCGGGTGCGGGTTCGCCTTCAGCGAGTAGTAGAGGCCGGTGCGCTCCGGCAGGGCCGCGCGCAGCAGTGCGTGGTTGCGGCGCACCTCCGCCGTGTCGTAGACGTACGCGGGCATCGGGACGCCCGCCAGGTCGGCCAGCGGGACCGGCAGCACACCGGTGTGCTGCTCAACTACGGGCACGGGACACCTCGTTCGCCAGGGCGGCCAGCGCCTTGCGGTCGACCTTCCCGTTGCCGGTGAGCGGGAGGGCCGGCAGCACGACGCAGACGCGCGGGATCTTGAACTCCTCGATCACCTGGCGCATCGCCTGGAGCACGTCGGCGCCGGTCGATCCGTCGGTGACGGTCACGAACAGGCGGGTGGGCGCGGAGCCGTCCGGGGCCAGCACCGCCGCCGAGGCGACGGCCGGGAGCCGGCGGGCCGCCGCCTCCACCTCGACCGCGCTGACCCGGAAGCCGTTCTCCTTGTAGACGTCGTCGCGCCGGCCCTCGACGTACAGGTAGCCGTCCTCGTCGACCCGGCCGTAGTCGCCGGTGCGCAGTTCGGGGAACAGCCCCTCGGTCCTGGGGTAGCGCTGGGCGGTGAGTTCGGGCTGCCGCCAGTAGCCGGACATGACGTTCGGGCCCCGGACCGCGATCTCGCCGTGCTCGCCGGCCGGCAGGCGCTTCCCCTCCTCGTCGACGACGAAGACCTCGGTGCCGGGCAGGGCCAGGCCGCTGGAACCCGGCCTGGCCAGGTCACCGTTGGCGGGCATGATGGTGCCGCGCTTGCACTCGGTGAGCCCGAACATCAGATGGACGTCCAGCCCGGGCAGGTGCGCGCGGAGCACGGCCAGCGCGTCCTGCGGCATGGCGGCGCCGGTGTTGGTCAGCATCCGCAAGGGGGGCCGGCGGTCCCCGGCGCGCCTCAGCAGCCGCCCCAGGGCGTCGGCGACCGCCGGGACCGCCGGGAGCACGGTGGCGCGCGCGGCCAGCAGGTTGGTCAGCAGCGGCGGCCCCACCTCGGCGGGACGCCCCAGCCAGACGTGGGCTCCGCTGCGGGCGCCCAGGAAGAGCTGGTAGAGGCCGTAGTCGAAGGAGAGCGGGAGCGGGCTGTAGACCACGTCGTCCGGCCGGTAGCCCAGCACCTGCTGGATCGCCCGGACCGAGAAGACCAGCTGCTGGTGGGTGCTGACGACGGCCTTGGGGAGCGAGGTGGTGCCGGAGGTGTAGATCAGGCAGACCGGGTCCACCGGGAGCGGCGCGGTCGGGATCGGCCCCTGCGGGCCCTCGGGGTCGAAGGCGCGGGCGGTCGCGGTCGCGAGGTCCTCGGCGCCGACGCAGTGCTGCTCCGCGGTGGCCTGGTTGAGCACGGAGTCGCTGATGACGAGCGTGGGCTCGCTGTCCCGGAGCACGTGCTCCAGCTGCTTGCCCTGGACCTGCTCGTGCAGCAGCGAGAAGGCCACGCCCAGCCGCGAGGCGGCGTGGACCAGGGCGGGCACGGTGGTGGACGACGGGGCGCTGACCAGCAGCCGCTGCCCGCGCCGCAGGCCGAGCTCGCCCAGCCAGGTCGCGACCCGGCGGCTGGCGTCGGCCAGTTCCCGGTAGGTGACGGTGAGACCGTGGCAGGTCACGGCCGGGCGGTCGGGCCAGCGCTCCGCCGCCTCGTCCAGCAGTTCGTGCAGCAGGTCGGGCCGCGGCGGGGTGGCGGGTCGATCGGTCATCAGGACTCTCCGAGGCGGGCGAGCGCGGGCCCGGCGGACGGGGACCGCCGCACGATCGCGCAGATGGCGTCGATGTCGTGCAGGTTCTCGGGCACCAGGTCGGCGGCGTCGAACTCGAACCGCAGCTCCTCCTCCAGGCGCTCGATGATCTCCACGATCCGGAAGGAGCTGAACTGCGGTACCTCGCCGAGGGACCGGCCGGCCAGCAACGGCCCGACCGGCGTGCCGAGCACCGCCGCGGCCACGGCGGCGACGGCGCCGCGCAGTTCGGCGCCCACCGCGGCGGGCGGCCCGGCGGCGGCGCCGGCGGCCGGGGCGGCGGCGAGGGCCGTGCCGAGGAGCGCGCCGTCCGCGTGCAGCTGCTCGCGGAGGCGGGGCAGCAGCCCCGGGGGCTCCGTGCGGCCGCGCTCGACCCGGCGCGCGGCCAGGTAGGTCTGTTCGGTGAGGGCGCCCCAGACGCGCAGATGGGCGTCGACGGCGCTGTCGGGTGCCGCTCCCGAGGCCGCCAGGAAGGCGGCGTGCAGTCGGCGGGACCGGGCGAGGAACCAGGTCTCCAGGGTGAGCCGGCCGAGGGCCGCGTTCCGGTCGGGGTGCCGGGCGTAGGCGTCGACGTACGCGTCCACGGCCCCGGGGCCCGCGAGGTCCGCGGTGGCGGTCACCGTGCCCGGCCCGCCGGCCGCGGGCGCCAGCTCGGCGACCAGGGCCGGGCCGGGCACGGCGGCGAGGAGGTCCGCGGCGGACAGGGACCACTGCCCGGGACGGGCGCTGCCCCACGGGGTCTCGTTGTGGTAGCCGTCCACCACGCTCACACCGTCCGGGCCGTCCTGACCGTCCTGGCTGTCCTGGCCGGCGGCCTCGGCCAGGAAGCTGTGGTCCAGGTGGCGCTGCCGGAAGTAGGGCACCCACGGCAGGTGGTAGGCGTCCGCCACCACGTAGCACCCCTCGGTCGGGGGGATACCGGCCGCCCCGGACGTCCGGTGCAGCGAGCGCACCTCGATCCCGAGCGCACTCCGCGCGTCGGCGAGGTGCTGCTCGACGGTCCGGGCGACGGTCGGCAGCCCGTCGGCCCCGGTCACGGGGGCGAAGCGCAGCACCGCGCCGAGGCCCAGGTGCGTCCCCGCGCCGTGCCACCGGTCGGCGAGCACGGCCAGGTTCACCTGGAGGCAGTCGAAGAGTTCGTACGGGAGGGCGGGCGGCAGGGTCCGCGTCGTACCGGGACTCCCGCGCCGAGCACCTCGGGCGACCGGGCCGACGACGGCGCCAGGATCAAGTCCAGTGTCCATACGGCATTCCTTCGCAGGGGAATCGGGAGGAGTGGTGGCCGGGATCCGGATCGGAGGGATATCGAGGTGCCACAGGGGGCGCACCGGGAAAGCAGGGGTGTTCGCGGCTCGCCGAGGAAGCTATCGGAACGCCTTGATATCGCCGCCATCCGTGCGCCATGCGCCCGCTATGCAGGACCCTCTCGGCGACCTTGCCGGTGACGTTTTGAGTGGCTTACGGCGATGTTCCGACGGTTCGTCGACCGGATTTCCCGGACGGTCACAGCGGGGCCGCCGAGGTGACGTCCGGGGCCCGAACAGCCGTTCCACGAGGCCGTTCCGGCCTCGGCGGAGCGTGAATCGCCCCCCCGAGCGGCTTTCGGTCGATCGGCGCGGATCCCCCCGCCGCGCACGGCCGACCGGCCGTCGGCGCGGGATACCGGAGAAGCCCGCCGAGGCCGGCGCATTCGTCGCGGAGGGAACTCATGCCGCACGTATGGCGCACGAATGGCGGCGATATCAAAGCGCTCGGATAGCTTCCTCGGCGAGCCACAGACCAATCCACGAGGGAGGGGACGGCGGTGCGCCACGAGGCATCAGGCACGAGCGACGACGGCCTTTACGGGAACGGTGGAGCCGACAACTCCGATGCGAACGACAATTCCGGCACCGGTGCCGAAGCCCACGGAGCCGGTGACCTCGACATCGCGGTGATCGGCATGGCGGGCTCCTTTCCCGGGGCGCCCGATCTGGACCGGTTCTGGTCCGTCGTCCGGGCCGGACGGCGAACCGTGCGGACCGAACCGGTCCCCGGACCCGGCGCCGCCGGTTCGGCCCCCGGCACCCCGACCGCACCGGCCGCCCCGGCCGCCGTGCTCGCCGGCGGGGTGCTGGACGGGGCCGAGCTCTTCGACGCGGCGTTCTTCGGCTACAGCCCCCGCGAGGCCGAGCTGCTCGACCCCCAGCAGCGGGTCTTCCTGGAGTGCGCCTGGACCGCCCTGGAGGGGGCCGGATACGGCTCCCCGGTCGGGCGGCCGGTCACCGGCGTCTACGCCGGGGCCAGTCTGAGCACCTATCTGATCCGCCATCTGCTGCCCGATCCGGGCCTGGCCGAGCTGCGCGAGGAGCAGCTGCTCGGCAACATGACCGACACCCTGGCCACCCGGGTGGCCTACCACCTGGACCTCTCCGGTCCGGCGCTGTCGGTGCAGACCGCCTGCTCGACCTCCCTGGTCGCGATCCACCTCGCCTGTCAGGCCCTGCTCGCCGGCGACTGCGAGATCGCGGTGGCCGGGGGCGCCTCGGTGCGCCTGCCGCAGCTGTCCCTCCACGACGGGCGCGGGAACGGCATCCTCTCCCCCGACGGCGAGTGCCTGCCCTTCGACGCCCGGAGCGCGGGCACCGTGAGCGGCAACGGCGTCGGCGCGGCGGTGCTCAAGCCGCTGGCCGCCGCGCTCGCGGACGGCGACAAGGTGCACGCCGTGATCAAGGCCACTGCCCTCAACAACGACGGCCGCCGCAAGGTCGGGTTCACCGCGCCCAGCGTGCAGGGCCAGTCCGCCGTGCTGCGGGCCGCCCAGGACCTCGCCGGCGTCCACCCGGCCGACATCGGCTACCTGGAGGCGCACGGCACCGCCACGCCGCTGGGCGACCCGATCGAGTTCGCGGCGCTCGCCGAGGCCTTCGCCGGGCGCGACCCCGAGCGCGACGGGCGGTGCGCCCTGGGCTCGGTCAAGGCCCTGACCGGGCATCTGGACGCGGCCGCCGGCATCACCGGGTTCCTCAAGGTGGTGCTGGCCCTGAAGCACGCCGTGGTGCCGCCGAGTCCGTACTTCGGCGAGCCGAACCCCGGTATCGACCTGGCCGGCAGCCCGTTCGAGGTGCCGACCGCCGAGCGGGTCTGGGAGCGGCCGCGCGGCGGACGGCGGCTGGGGGCGGTGAGCGGCTTCGGCATGGGCGGCACCAACGCGCACGTCATCCTCCAGGAGGCGCCCGACCCGGCCCCGGCCGGTGCGCCGGTCCGCGAGCGGCAGCTGATCCTGCTCTCGGCCCGCACCGCGAGCGCGCTGGACACCGCCAGGGAGCGGCTGCGCGAGCGGCTGCTCGCCGGGGCGGGTACCGGAACGGAAGCGGACGCCGGAACGGAGGCGCAGGCCGAAGCGGACGCCGCCGGGCTCGCCGACACCGCGTTCACCCTCCAGCTCGGCCGGACCGCCTTCGCGCACCGGCTGGCCGTGACCGCGGACTCCACCGCTGCGGCGGCCGCCGCGCTCGCCCCCGGATCGCCGACGGCGCTGGCCGGCCGGGCCGGGACCGGGCGCCGCGACCTGGTGTTCATGTTCTCCGGCCAGGGTGCCCAGCACCTCGGCATGGGCGCGGGGCTCTACCGCACCGAACCCGTGTACCGCGAGACCTTCGACACCTGCGCGGACCTGCTCCGGCCGACCCTCGGCCGGGACCTGCGCGACCTCGTCCTCGGTGACGCCGCGGCCGACCCCACCGACGCCGCCGACGCCGAGCCGCTGCGCCGGACCGAGTTCGCCCAGCCCGCCCTGTTCGCGGTCGAGTACGCCCTCGCCCGGCTCTGGGAGTCCTGGGGCGTCCGGCCCGCGGCGATGATCGGACACAGCGTCGGCGAGTACGTGGCCGCCTGCCTGGCCGGCACCATGCGGCTCCCGGACGCGCTGCGCCTGGTCGCCCTGCGCGGGCGTCTGATGCAGGCGCTGCCGCCGGGCCGGATGCTGTCGGTCGCGCTGCCGGCCGAGCAGGCCGAGCGCTTCACCGGGGGCGAGGTGGCGATCGCCGCGTCCAACGCCCCGTCCCTCACCGTGCTGTCCGGACCGGCCGAGGCGCTGGACGCCGTCGAACGGACGCTGGCCGCCGAGGGGGTCGCGGTCCGTCCGCTGCACACCTCGCACGCCTTCCACTCCCCCGCGATGGACCCGGTCCTGGCGGACTTCCGCGCCCTGGTGGCCGCCGTCCCGCTCGCGGAGCCGGAGCTGCCGTTCGTCTCCAACCTGTCCGGGACGTGGATCACCGGCGAGCAGGCCACCTCGCCCGACTACTGGGTGCGGCACCTGCGCGGGCGGGTCCGCTTCGGCGAGGGCCTGGCGACCCTGGCCGAGACCGGACCGCTGGCGCTGGTCGAGGTCGGACCGGGCACCGCCCTGACCACCCTGGCCCGGCAGCACCCCGGGCTGGCGGGGAACCTCGTGGTCAACAGCCTGCCCGCGCCCGGCCGCCCCGACCCGGCCGACCGGACCGCCGCCGAGGCCCTGGCCCGGCTGTGGCTCACCGGGACGGAGCCGGACTGGACCGGTTACTGGCGCCACGACCCGCGCGGTCGGGCCGAGTTGCCCACCTACCCGTTCGAACGCGGCCGCTACTGGGTCGAGGCGCCGTCCGCCCGGCCGGCTCCGCCCACGGCCGGCGCCGCGGCCGCCCCGCTGCCGTCCGAGCCGCTCACCGGAACCGCCGCCCCGGCCCCGGCCGCGCACCCCCGGCAGCTGGCCACCCCCTTCGTCGCGCCCCGCGACGAGCGGGAGGAGGCCGTCGCACAGATCTGGGGCGACCTGCTCGGCATCGCCGACATCGGCGTCCACGACGACTTCTTCGAGCTCGGCGGCCACTCCCTGCTGGCCACCCGGGTGGTGTCCCGGCTGCTCGACGTCCTCGGCGTCGAACTCCCGCTCGGCGCCGTGATGAAGGCGCCGACCGTGGCCGCGCTGTGCGACTACGCCGACGAGGAGCTGATGAACGCCTATCTCGACAGCCAGTCACCGTCCCCTTCCCCGTCCCCGTCACAGCCCGCCGCCGATGCTTCGGCCGACCCCCGGAACGAGGGTGTCCGATGACCGAGACCGTCCGTGAGCCCGCCCAGGAGATGTCGGCGGACACCCGCGCCGCGCTCCTCGCCCGACTGCGCGCCGAGAAGCTCGCCGCGAACGCGGCCGGCCGGCTGCGCCCCCGCGACCCCGGCCTGGAGCTGGTCCCGCTCAGCCCGGCGCAGGAGCGCCTCTACTTCCAGGACCAGCTCGACCCGGGCAACCCGGCGCTCAACATCACCGTCTCGATCCGGATCCGCGGCGCCGTGGACCACCCGGCCCTGGAACGCGCGCTGGCCGTGGTCGTGGACCGCCACGAGGCGCTGCGCACCGCCTTCGTGGCCGGGCCCGAGGGACCGCGCCAGCGCGTCGTCCCCGCCGGGCCGGTCACGGTGTCCGTCGAGGACGGCGCCCTGGAGGACGGTGCCGCGGAGAACGGTGCCGCCGGGGCCGCGCCGGAGCTCGACGCGGCCCTGCTCCGGCACGCCCGCACCAGGCTCGACCTGGTCACCGGACGGCTGCTGTCCGCCGCGCTGTTCCCGGTCGGCGACGAGGAGCGGCTGCTCCAGGTCGTCGTCCACCACATCGCCTTCGACGGCTGGTCCACCTCCGTCCTCGTGGGCGAACTCGTCGAGGCCTACCGCGCCGACACCGGGGACCGTCCGGCGAAGCTCGACGCCCTGCCGGTCCAGTACCCGGACTTCTCGCTGTGGGCGCGCGAGCGGGCCGCCGGGGAACGCCGGGAGCGCGCCCTCGCCTCGGTCCGCGACCGCCTCACCGGCGCCCCGTTCGTCCTCGACCTGCCCGCCGACCGGCCCCGGCCGGCGCTCCAGACCCACAACGGCGCCCTGACGCCCCTCGTCCTGGACGCCGGGACCAGCGGGGACCTCGCCGCCCTGGCCCGGGCCGAGGGCACCACGCCCTTCGTCGCCCTGCTCGGCGTCCTGACGATCCTGCTCTCCCGCGCCTCGCAGGACGCCGAACTGGTCGTCGGCTCCCCGGTGGCGGGGCGCACCCGCCCCGAACTGGAGCCGATGATCGGCTGCTTCGCCGACATCCAGGTGCTGCGGATGGCCCCGGCGGCCTCGGCCACCTACCGCGACCTGCTGCGCGCGGCGCACGAGGAGGCCGGCCGGGCCTACGGGGACCAGGAGGTCCCGTACGCCAAGGTCGTCGAAGTGCTCGCCCCGCCGCGCGACCCGTCCCGCAACCCGCTGTTCCAGGTCATGTTCGGCTTCCACGAGGTCGTCCCGGCCCGCTTCGACGACGCCGTCCCGGCGTTCACCGTGGAGACCCGCGACAACGGCGTCACCGACTTCGACCTGTTCCTGAACATGGAACGCCGCGCCGACGGCTGCTTCGAAGGCGAACTCCGCTACAACACCGACCTGTTCACCGCCGAGGCGATCGCCGACCTGACCGGCCGGTTCGCCGACGTGGCGCGCGCCGTCGCCGCCGCCCCCGACACGCCGTGGACCCGGCTCGCCCCGGCCCGCTCCGGACGGGTCGCGCTGGCGGCCTCGTTCCCGGTCGAGCCGGTGGTCCCGGTGCTCCGCGCCTGGGCCCGGCACGCGGGCCTCGGACCGGACTTCGAGGTGTCCTCCGAGCCCGGCCCGCTGGCCGGCCGACTGCGCGCGCTGAACGGCGTGTTCGGCCTGAACCCCGGCGCCGCGCACGTCGCGCTGCTGCGCTGGGAGGACCTCGTCAAGGCCGGTGCGGTGCGGGACCGGCGCGATCCCGAGGAGGTCGGCGCGGCCCTGGACCGGGGCCTGGTCGAGCTCTGCGACGCCCTGTCCGCCTACCGGGCCTGGTCCGAGGACCCGCTGACGATCGTGCTCTGCCCGCCGTCCGCGACCTGGGCCCGCTGGCAGGGCACCGAGGTCTTCGACGGGGCGGCCCGCCGGCTGGCGGAGGCCTGCCGGCGCTGGTCCGACGTCCGGATCCGCACCGCGCGGGCCGAGGCACCGAAGACCGACGGCGACGCGGGGACCGGCGGCTTCGACGAGGACCAGGAGGACGCGGACTTCCTCGACGGACTGGACGCCGTCCCCTACGCCGGGGCCGGGTTCTACGCCCTGCTCGGCGCCTCCGTGGTGCGCGAGCTGCTGCCGCTGACCGTCCGCGACGAGGACGGCCGACCGGTCGAGCTCACCCCGGTCTGGCCCTCCCGGCTGGCCGCCGGGGCCGCCGGACCGGTCGACGTCGCCGAGGCGTCCGGCCCCGCCGACGGCGGACCGGCCGCCGGGGCCGGACTGCCGGGCGCGGGCGGATTCCGCGAGCCCGCCACCGACACCGAACGCCGGCTGGCCGCGATGTGGCAGCAGACCCTCAAGGTCGACCGCGTCGGCCTGGACGACAGCTTCTTCGCCCTCGGCGGCCACTCCTTCCTCGCCATCGAGCTGCTGACCCGCATCAAGACCGAGTTCGACCGCTCGGTGGAGCCGTTCGAGCTCTTCCGCGGACCGACCCTCGGCCACCTCGCCCACCTCGTCGACGCCGCGGCGCCCGGAGTGCGCGACGACGGCCCGGTGCCGGTGCCGCGCGACCGGGTGCTCGAACCCTCCTCCACCCAGCGCCGGCTGTGGACGCTGGCCCAGGTGCACGGCGCCGGGCTGCTCCACAACAGCGCCTTCCCGCTGCGGCTCGACGGCGAGCTCGACGAGGCGGCGCTGCGCACGGCCGTCGCGGCGCTCGTCCGGCGCCACGAGTCGCTGCGGACCACGATCGTCGAGGGCGGCGAGGGCGTGCCGGTGCTGCGCATCGTGCCCGACGCGGCCGCGTGGGACAGCGAGGTGTTCCCGCCGACGGTGACCGTCCCCGAGGGTCCCGACCGGGCCGCCGAGGCCGAGCGCCTGCTGCGCGACGCCGCCGAGGAGACCTTCGAGCTCGACCGGGGCCCGCTGACCAGGTTCCGGCTGTTCGCGGCCGGGCCGAGCACCCACTACCTGTCGATGGCCATGCACCACGCGGTCACCGACAACCGCTCCTGGGCCGTCGTCGTGCGCGACCTGGCCGAGCTCTACCGGGCCGCCCGCTCCGGCGGCACCCCGGAACTGCCGGAGCTGCGGGTGCAGTTCGCCGACTACGCGCACTGGCAGCAGGACTGGCTGGCCGGGCCGGGCGGACGCGAGCACGAGACCCGCTGGCGGGAGATCCTGCGGGACGCCCCGGCGGTCTCCTCGCTGCCGACCGACTTCCCGCACACCGGGGACATCGGTTCGGACAGCGGCGTGGTGACCCGGCGCCTCGACGCCGGTCCGGCCGCCCGGCTGCGCGCCGCCGGACGCCGGCTGGAGGTGCCGCTGTTCAGCCTCGCGCTCACCGCGTTCCACCTGCTGGCCGCCCGCGCCGGCGGCCGCGACGAGTTCGTGGTCGGCACCCTCAACGCCAACCGCGAGTACCCCGGACTGTCCGACATCGTGGGCGACTTCGCCGACCTGGTGCCGATCCGGCTGTCCGGGAGCGGCGAACTGACCGTCGCCGACCGGGTCGCGGCCACCCACCGGGCGATCCTGGACGCCCGCTCCGTCCAGCGGCTGCCGTTCGAGAACATCGTCTCGGCGGTCCGCGCCGCCCGCGCCCCCGGCCGCCAGCCGCTGTTCCAGACGCTGTTCAACTTCGTCGACGGCGACGACAGCCTGCCCGCCTTCGACGGCTTCACCCCGACCCAGCTGACCTGGCTCCGGGCCGGGACCGAGTTCGAGCTGCTGTTCAGCATCGACGCCGAGGGCGACGAGCTCCTGATCACCCTGGACTACCAGACCGGGCTGTACTCGCCCGCCGGGGCCGCGGCGCTGCTGGACGCCTACGCCGGCCTGCTGGCGGCGATCGCCGAGGACGCCGGGGCCCGCAGCGGCGACCTCGCCTTCCCCGAGGACTGCCGGATCCCGGAGATCCCGCCGGGCACCGGGGCCGAACCGGAGTCCGGCCCCGCCGCCGCCCCGCGCACCGCCGTCGCGGCCAGCTTCACCGCCGAGTCGGGCGGCCCGGCGCTCGGCTTCTGGCTGGACCTGTTCGGCCGGCCGGCCAAGGTGCCCTTCGCGCCGTACGCGCAGGTCGTGCAGCAACTGCTCGACCCGAACGCCGCCTTCGGCACGGCCGGGGCGCCGGTGAACACCGTGCTGCTGCGCTGGGAGGACTCGGTCCGCCACCTCGGCCACGACCCGCGGGCCCTCGCCGGGGCCGCCGACGCTCCGGCCCGTACCGATGCTCCGGCCCGCGCGGACGGTCCCACCCGCTTCGACGCCGTCGTGCGCGACCTCGAAACGGCCTTCGCCGATCTGCACGCCGCCCTGCTCGGCCACCGCGCCTGGTCCCGGACACCGCTCCTGATAGCCGTCTGCCCGGCCTCGCCCGGCTGGTCGGCGGAGCCGTGGGCCGCCCTGGGGCGCGGACTGACCGCACGGCTCACCCGGCTCGCCGCGTCCCTGCCCGAGGTGCGCGTGCTCGATGTCGCACTGCTCGCCGACCGGTACCCGGTGGACCGGCGCGACGACGAGCACGCCGACCGGCTCGCGCACATGCCGTACACCCCGGAGTTCACCACCGTGCTGGCCACGGTGCTGGCCCGCGCCGTCCTGAGCACCGAACCGCGCGGCACCGTCCTGGTGGCCCCGGACCGCCTGCTGGGGCTCGGCAGGGACGACCGGGCCGAGGGCCACGACTCCGCCGCGCTCGTCGCCCGGGCGCTGCGGCGGGCGGCCGCCCGGGGCCGGTCGCTGGTGTTCGCCGGCGCCGGGCCCGCCGTTCGGGCCGCGCTCGCCGCCCGTCCGGACCTGCTGCCCGACCCGGACGCGGCCTCCTGGCTCGCCGGAGGCTCCACCGGGGACTCCACCGAGGAACCGGCTACGGATCTGGAGACCCGGTTCGCGGAGGCGGTCGCCGACGGGACCGTCGACCCGGCCGACTGCCTCGTGCTGGACCCGGACGCCGGACTCTGCGGGCGGCTCGACTCCCGCTTCCCGGGCGTGCTCGCGGTCGCCGTCCCCCGGGACGCGGAGGGCGCGCGCCAGGTCCTGGACCACCTGTGGGCCCTCGACGAGCCGCTGTTCCCGGTGGAACGGAACTCCGAGGCCGACCCCGACAGCGCCCGCGACGCCGCCGCGCCGGTCGTCGGCGCCGCCGCCGGGCTGCGCATCCTGGCCGAACTGTCGGACGCGGCCGGCATCCACGCGGCCGTGGACCGGGCCCGCTGGCGCGTCTCCCGGGGCGAGTACGTCGAGCCGCGCTCCGACCGCGAACGGCAGCTGACCGAGATCCTCGCCCGACTGCTCGGCACCGACCGGGTCGGTCTCTCCGACAACTTCCTGGCGCTCGGCGGCGACTCGATGACCGCGATCCAGGTCGTCTCCCAGGCCGCCCGGCACGGCATCAGCCTGTCGCCCCGGGCCGTCCTGGAGGCGGCGTCGGTCGCCGAGCTGGCCGAGGCCGACGCGGCCCCGGTGGTCGTCGCCGACCAGGGTCCGGTGGTCGGACCGGTCGCCCTGGCCCCGGCCCAGCACTGGTTCTTCAACAACCCGGTCGGCACCACCGGCGACCCCGACTACTACAACCACCCCTACTACTTGACGGTCCGTCAGGGTGTTTCCGCCGACCACCTGGAGCGTGCGCTGCGCGTCCTGGTGGACCACCACGACGCGCTCCGGCTGCGCTTCGCCCGCGGCGCGGACGGCACGTGGCGGCAGTGGTCGGAGCCCACCGGCATGGAGGTGCCGTTCGAACGCGTCGACCTGACCGGGATCCCGGCCGGGGAGCGCGCCGCGCGGGCCGAGGAGCTGGCCACCGCGCTGCAGGGCAGCCTCGACCTGGAGCACGGGCCTTCGCTGCGGGTGCTGCACCTGCACACCGACGGCGAGCCGGACCGGCTGCTGATCATGTGCCACCACCTGGTCGTGGACGGCATGTCCCGGGGCCTGGTGCTGGAGGACCTCACCACCCTCACCGAGCAGGCCCTCGCCGGGCAGCCGCTGCGACTGCCGCCGAAGACCACGTCGTTCCGCGACTGGACCGACCGGATCGAGGAGTACGCGGCCGGCGAGGAGCTGCTCACCGAGGTGCCGTTCTGGCTGGAGCAGGTCGCCCCCTTCCCGGAGGGCGCCCGCAGGCCGGTCGTACCGGTCGACCACGAGGGCGGCTCCCGGGAGATGGCCTACATGGAGACCGCCGAGGTGCGGGTGAGCGCCGAGGAGACGGCCGCGGTGCAGCGGCTCGCCGTCGCGGCGCGGGCCAGCCTCTCGGACGCCGTCTTCGCCGCCTCGGCCGCGGTCCTGAGCGAGTGGACCGGCGCCGACTCCTGCCGGTTCGCGGTCGCCGGTCACGGACGGCCCCAGCGCTTCCCGGACCTCGACCTGGTCCGGACGGTGGGCTGGTTCCAGATCTACTTCCCGATCGGCATCGACGTCGGCGACACCGAGGGCGTCGCCCTGGTGCAGTCGGTGCACCGCCAGCTGTCGGTCGTCCCCGACGCCGGCCTCGGCTACTCGGTGCTGGTCCACCAGCACGCCGACCCCGAACTGCGGGCCGCGCTGGCCGGGGGCGAGCAGCCGCAGTTCACCTTCAACTACATGGGCGAGTCCGGCTTCGAGCAGACCTCCGCGCACACCACCCTGTTCGGGCACTGCCCCGACCCGGTCGGCCCGTGCCAGGACGGCGCCTGCACCTGGCCCTACCTGCTCGACCTGATGCCGGCCATCGTCGACGGCGCGCTGGTCCTGCAGATCTACTACCGGCGCAGCATCCACGACGCCGCCACCGTGCAGGCGCTCGGCGAGCGGATCGCCGACCGGTTCCGCGCCCTCGCCCGGTGACCGGGGCCGCTCCCGTTCCCCCGTCCCGCGACATCCGAGTCCCGATGAGAGGTGGATCCGACCATGCCCTCCCGACCCACGCGTCCCGACGCCGCGTCGTCCCCGGCCCCGCGCACCCGACGGGCGGCCCGCCGATGAGCGCCGCCGAGCAGTCGACCCAGCCGTCGACCGAGCCGTCGACCGAGCAGTCGAGCGAGCAGCGGACCGACCGACTGACCGGCCGGCTGATCGGTCTGGTCGCCGAGGTCCTGGGGGTGCCGGGGACCGAGCTGTCCGAGGACTCCGGCCCCGGCGCCCACGCCGCCTGGACGAGCCTGAAGCACATCGAGGTCGTGGTCGTGCTGGAGGAGCACTTCGGTGTGGCCTTCAGCAGCCGGGAGATCAAGGGCCACACCAGCGTCGGCGCGCTGCGCGGACTCCTGGCCGCCAAGGGGGCCGCGGGGTCGGCCCCGTGAGCGCCGCCCGCCGGGTACCGCCACTGACGCGCACCACCCCCACGGCCTCCCGCGGCCACCGTTCCCCCACTCCCTGACGGCGGTCCGTTCCCTCGCCGAGGTCAAGCAGGCCCTGGAGACCACCGGCATCCCGGCCGGGTCCGGGCGCCGACGGAAGGACGATCATGCCTTTGCCCCTCATCGACGTCCCGGTCGACCTGCGTGCGCTGCGGGCCGCCCACCAGGCGGCCGAGCGCACCGGGCCGCCCGGCGGACCGCGCGTCGGGATCATGGCCAGCTACACGGCCGACCCGCTCGTGCCCTATCTCGCCACCGCGCTCACCGGGGCCTACGGGCGCCCGGACGTCCACGTCGCGCCGTACAACCGGATCGTCCAGGAGTGCCTGGACCCGGAGAGCGGCTCCGCCCGGGCCGGTCTGGACGTGCTGGTGGTCGCGCAGCGCCTGGAGGAGCTGGAGGACGGCGCCTGGGCCACCGGGCTGCCGGCCGTCACCGGGGTCGCGTACGAGGCGGCGACCCGCTGGGGCGCGACGCTGGTCGTGGTGCTCCCCGGACTGCCGGCGGCCGATCCGCTGGGCGTGGCGGGCGACTGCTGGTCCGACGGCCGCACCGCGGCCGCCTCGGCCGCCCGCGAGGCCGTGCGGGCCGCGCTGGCCGACCGGCCCAACGTCCACCTGGTCGACCTCGAAGCGGTGCTGCGCTCGCTCGGCACCGCCAGGGCGCACCACCCGGCGCTGTACCAGTACGCGAAGGTCCCCTACCGCGAGGAGGTCTTCCACCACCTCGGGGCGCGGATCGCCCACGTGCTGCGGCTGCGGGCGGGCGACACCTGCCACGCGGCGGCGCTGGACCTGGACGGCCTCGTCGACGCCGAGGACGTCGACGGGCTCGGCGGCGTGCTGCGGTGGCTGTCGGCCGCCGGAGTGCCCTCGCACGTGCTCGGCGGTCCGGACGCGGTCGCGGCGTGGCGGGAGCTCGTCGCCGCCGATCCGGCGGTTCCGGCCCTGCTGGCGGACTGGCGGTTCGACGAGCTCGGGCCCGACCGCCAGGTGCGCGACCTGGCCGCCGGACTCGGCCTGGCCGCACGGGACATCGCCCTGCTGCGACGCCGGGAGGACCGGCTGACCGTCACCGTGCGGCCGGTCGGCGGCGGCCCCGACGAGACGGTGGACCTGGGCCCGGAGGCGGCGGCCTGGCCGTCGCTGCTGGCCGCCGCCGGCGTCTTCGACCGGCTGCCGGTGCCCGGCGCGCCGGCCCGGACGGCCCGGCCCCAGGAGGACGGCCCCGACGGGGGCGCGCCCGAGCAGCCCGCCGGCACCCTGTCGCTGGCCTCCTTCATCGCCGGGCTGGGCGTCGAGACCGACTTCCGGCCGCCCCGGGGCGCCGAACTCGCCAAGGTCAACGACATGCTGGTGGCCTCCAAGGAGTTCACCCTCGGAGTGCCGATGACGCCCGCCGAGGTGGACGCGGCGGCCGCCGGCGGCGACCGGGTGCTGCGGCTCGGCCGGGTCCGGGACCGCCTCGGCGACCTCGGCCCCAGCGTCGTGCTGGCGCTGGCCAAGGACGGCCAGGACTGCGTCGTCGAGGCGTTCGTCATCTCCTGCCCGGCCATGGGCAAGGGTGTCGAGGTCCAGGCGATGCGTGAGATCGCCGCGCACGCGCGGGCCATGGGGGCCGACCGGATCGTCTTCGGCTACCGCGACACCGGCCGCAACCACGCGGCCGTCGACTTCCTCCGTTCGCCCGCGGCGGGCGGCAGCACCGGGTCGCCCGACGGCGCGCCCCTGGACGTCCTCCTGCACGCCGACAGCGCCGGGAGCACCGAGACCGCCGGGACCGCCGGAACCCCCGGGACCCCCGAGACCTCCGAGATCGGAGCCGTGATCACCTCATGACCGAGCTGCACACTCGGCCGGGCGCCCGCGCCGGCCGGTTCTCCGCCGAGAGCCTCCGGCGCGTCCACCAGGAGGCCGGACTCGCCCCGCTCGACGCCGCTCCGGCGGCCGCGACCCGGACCGACCGGCCGGACGCCGGGCAGGAGGACATCTGGCTGTTCGACCTCACCACGCCCGAGGCCCGGGTCCACCAGCTCGCCCTGGTCGTCGATCTGACCGGGCCGCTCGACCCGGACACCGCGGCGCACGCCGTCCGGGCCCTCGGCCGCCGCCACGAGGCGCTGCGCGCCCGCTTCCCGGCCGGGCCCGCCGGTACGCCGGTCCTGGTGGTCGAGCCCGAGTTCACCGGGACGCTCGACCTGGTCGATCTGACCGACCCCGGTACGGACCCGGACGCCACCGTGCCCGGGCCCGGCGCCGAGCAGCGCTGGGAGGAGCTCGCCGACCGCGAGACCCACCGGCCGTTCGACCTGGAGCACGGCCCGCCGGCCCGCTTCACGCTGGCCCGGGTGGCCGGACAGCGGCACCGGCTGCTGGCCGTCGTGCACCACATCGTCGCCGACGGCCGGACCTTCCAGCTGTTCCACGCCGACCTGGTGGCGGCGCTGCGCGGCGAGGACCTGCCGACCCCGCCGCCCTCGCTGGCCGCGGCGGCCGACCGGAACCGCGCCGCCGCCGACGGGCCCGACGCGGCCCGTCGACTGGACCTCCGGGCCGCCGAGCTGGCCGGGCTGCCGGCCGCCGCCGACCGCTGGCCGTCCTTCGGGCGCCCCGTCCAGGGCGACCCCTACGCCGCGGCGGTGCTCCCGGTCGAGGTGCCGGCCCGGCTGGCCGAAGCCGTCCGCGCCCTCGCGGCGGAGGAGCGCGCCACCCCGTTCATGGTCTGGCTCACCGCGCTGTCCGTCCTGCTGCAGCGCGCCTCGGGCCACGGGGACGCGGTCGTCGGCACCGTCGTCGGCCGCCGGGACGCCGACTCCCGCGACACCGCGGGCTTCCTCGCCAACCAGGCCGCGCTGCGCGTGCGGCTGTCCGCCGCGGTGACCTGGCGCGACGCCCTGCGGGTGGCCCGCGAGGCGACGCTGTCGGCCTTCGACGACGCCGACCTTCCGTTCCGCCAGGTGGTCGAGCGGCTGGCCCCGGCCCGTCGGCCCGAGACGCACCCGCTGTTCCAGGTGCTGCTGGGCGGCATCCAGCCGCTCGACCCGCCGACCGCCGTCGGCCCGCTGCTGGTCGAGGCGAGCGAGCCGCTCCCCCGCCGCTCGCTGTACGAGGTCGAGATCCAGCTCGCCGACCTGCCCACCGGCATGCGGGGCTGGCTGCGCCACCGGACGGGTGTGCTGGACGCCGACACCGCCGCCGCCGTCGCGGCCGGTTTCGTCGGCCTGCTCGAAGACCTGACCTCCTCCCCCGACAGCCCGACGGCCGACGCGCCGTGGCCGGCCGAACTCGCCGCCGCCGTCGAGGCCGCCAGGGCCGAGGCCGCAGCCGCCGTCTCCGCGTCCGCGTCCGCATCCGCCTCGACCGTCCCGGCCGACGACCGCCGGGCCCCGGTGGCCCCGGGCCGCTCCGACGCCCCCCGCCGGCAGCCGTCCGGCCCCACCCAGCCGCGCGTCGCCGAGATCTGGCGGACCGTCCTGGAGCAGGCGCCGCCCGGCGTCGACGACGACTTCTTCGCCGTCGGCGGCCACTCGCTCAGCGCCGTCCGGGCCGCCTCCCTGCTGGCCGCCGAGTTCCGGCTGCCGATCACCGCCCGGGCCCTGTTCGACCACCCGACCGTCGCCCTGCTGTCCGCCTTCCTCGACGGCTGGGCCGCCGCCACCGCCGCCGCCGGGCGCACCGACGTGCCGGGCCCGGACGGACCGGCCGCGACCGCGCCCGTCCCGCTGGTCCGGCGCACCGAGGCGGGCGCGCCGCTGTCGGCGACCCAGCGGCGGATGTGGCTGCTGTCGCAGCTCCACCCCGACAACGCCGTCTACAACCTGTCCTACGCCTTCCGGGTCGGCGGCGAGCTCGACGCCGCCGTGCTCGAAGCGGCGCTGGGCGACCTCGTCGCCCGCCACGAGGCCCTGCGCACCGTCGTCGACGTGCACGAGGAGCAGCCCCGGCAGCGGGTGCTGCCCGCGCTCGCCGTGCGGCTGGCCGTCGAACGGCCCGAGGACGCCGCCGCCGGACCCACCGCCCCCGCCGACCTGCCGGCCTGGGCCGCCGCGCGGGTCGACGCCGAGGCCCGGGCGCCCTTCGACCTGTCCGCCGGCCCGCTTCTGCGGGCGCGCCTGATCGCCCCGGGCACCCCGTCGGCCGCGCTCGTACTGACCGTGCACCACATCGTCTGCGACGGCTGGAGCCTGGAGCAGCTGTTCGCCGAACTGGCCGAGGCGTACACCGCCCGCACCGAGAACCGCCCCGCCACCACGCCGGCGCCCGAGGTCCAGTTCCTGGACTTCGCCGCCTGGCAGTCCGAGCAGCTGACCGGCGCCCGCCGCGAGCGGCTCGCCGACTACTGGCGCGGCGAACTCGACGGCGCCCCCACCCTGCTGGACCTCCCCACCGACCGGACCAGGCCCGCGCAGCGCCGGCCGGACGGGGCCGAACTCGCCTTCGCCTGGCCCGCCGAGGTCGAGCAGCGGGTCACCGAGTTCACCCGGCGGCACGGCGTCACCGCCTACGCGACCCTGCTGGCCGCGTTCGCCTCGGTCGTCCACCGGCACACCGGCCGCGACGACATGATCATCGGCTCGCCCGTCGCCAACCGCGTCCGCCCGGAGTTCGCCAGGACCGTCGGCTGCTTCGTCAACCTGGTGCCGCTGCGCCTGCGCGTCGGCGCGGACACCACGTTCCTCGACCTGGCCCGCGCCGCCCACCGCACCATCAGCCAGGCGCAGGAGCACCAGGACTTCCCGTTCGAGGACCTCGTGACGCTGCTGCGCCCGGACCGGGACCCCAGCCACGACCCCGTCGTCCAGCTGCTGTTCGTCCTCCAGGACGTCGAGACCGCCCTCGGCCTGCCGGGCGCGGACCTCACCCCGCTGCCCGTGCACGGCGGGGGCGCGATCCAGGACCTGTCCGTCATCCTCGAACACGCCGGGGCCGATGCCGGCGGCGGCTACCGGGGCACCGCCGAGTTCAACACCGGCCTCTACGGCGCGGACACCGTGAGCCGCTTCCTCGGCCATCTGGGCACCCTGCTCCGGGCCGCGCTGGCCGAGCCGGACACCGCCGTCGCCGACCTGGAGCTGATGACCGCCGGGGAACTCGCCCAGCTCGACCGCTGGAACGACACCGGCCTGCCCGAGCCGCTGGCCGCGGACGTCCCGGCCCTGTTCGAGCGTTGGGCGGACCGGGAGCCCGAGCGGCTCGCCGTGGTCGGCGCCGAGGGCGAACTCAGCTACGCCGCCCTCGAAGCCCGGGCCAACCGGCTCGCCCACCACCTCGCCGCGATCGGGGTCGGCCCCGGCAGCGCCGTGGGTGTCGCGCTCGACCGCTGCCAGGACCTGCCGGTCGCCTTCCTCGGCGTGCTCAAGGCCGGGGCGGCCTACGTGCCGCTGGACACCGCCTACCCGGCCGAACGGCTGGCCCTGATGATCGAGGACACCGGGATCAAGGCCCTGGTCACCCGGGCCGGCCGGACCGACCCGCCCGGCGCCGACGGGCTGCCCGTGGTCCGCCTGGGCGGCCCCGAGGACCCGCTCGGCCGGTACCCCGACACCCGGCCCGCCCGGAGCACCGGACCGGCCGACCCGGCCTACATCGTCTTCACCTCCGGCTCCACCGGCCGGCCCAAGGGCGTCGTGCTGCACCACCGCGGCGTGGTCAACTCGGCCAACGCCGAGCTGGAGTTCGTCGACCCGGAGGCGCCGGACACGGTGATCCAGTTCTCCTCGCCGAGCTTCGACGGCTCGGTGCTGGACTTCACGCTCGCCCTCGCGCACGGCGGCCGGCTGTGCGTGGTGCCCCGCGACCGGATGCTGCCCGGCTCCGACCTGGCCGAGACCGTCCGCCGCTACGGCGTGACGATGGCGTTCCTGCCGCCGTCGGCGCTCGCGGTGACCCGGCCGGAGGACGTGCCGGGACTGCGCACCGTCCTGGTCGGCGGCGAGGCGTTCCCGCCGGAGCTGGGCCCGCTGTGGGCGCCGAACCGCCGGCTCTTCAACATCTACGGCCCCACCGAGATCACCATCTGGTGCACCCACGTCCGCCTGGACGGCGAGCGCCGGCCGACCATCGGCACCTCGGTCGCCGGTACCACCTCGCACGTCCTGGACGAGCGGCTGCACCCCGTACCGGTCGGCGTGCCCGGCGAGCTGTTCGTCGGCGGCCTCGGGGTGGGGCTGGGCTATCTGCGCCGCCCCGAGCTGACGGAGCAGAAGTTCCTGCCCGACCCGTTCACCACCAGGCCCGGCGCCCGCCTCTACCGCACCGGCGACCTCGTGCGCCGGCTGCCCGACGGCACCCTGGACTACCTCGGCCGGATCGACCGCCAGGTGAAGGTGCGCGGCCACCGGATCGAGCTGCCCGAGATCGAGGCCCGGCTGGAACGGCTGCCCGGCGTCGGCCGGGGCGTCGTCACGGCGCGCCGCAGCGATCCCGGGCCCGGGCCGCTGCGCCTGGTCGGCTACGTCGAGCCCGCCGCGCCGCTCACCGCCGACGAGCTGGACCCGTCCGCGCTGCGGCGCCGACTGGCCGAGGTCCTGCCGGAGTTCATGGTTCCGGCGGTGATCGTGCCGCTGGCCGCGCTGCCGCTCAACGGCAACGGCAAGATCGACCATCTGAAGCTGCCGGAGCCGCCGCGCGACCGGAACGCCGGCGCGGCCCGGGTCGCCCCGGTGTCGCGACTGGAACGGGAGATCGCGGCCGTCTGGTGCGACCTGCTCGGCCTCGACGCCGTCGGCACCCACGACAACTTCTTCGAGATCGGCGGCGACTCGCTGCTGCTGGCCCGGGCCAGGACCCGGCTGACCCAGGTGCTGGAGCGGCCCGTCGCCGCGCTGCTGCTCTTCACCCATCCGACCGTGCACGACCTGGCCACCGCACTCTCCGCGGACCCGCCCACGGCCCCGGCCCCGGCGGCACCGGCGGCGCCGGCCGTCGCGGCACGGCCGTCCGGCGCGCGGAGCGCCCTGCTGGCGAGGTCGCGACGCGCCACCGCCGGCCGCGACAACGAAGGGAACGGGACCCGATGACCACCACACCGTCGACGGCCGCACCGTCGAGGACCACGCCGTTCGACCCGGCCCCGGCGCCGCCGGCCTCCGCCGCCGCGCGCGCCGCACTGCTCGACCGGCTCCGGGGCGCACCGTCCGCCACCGGCTGGCCCGCCGAGCGGGGCCGGTCGGAGCCGCCGACCGAACAGCGGCGTCCGAGGCTGGAGTTCGGGATCCCGGACGACCTCGCCGAGGGCCTCGCGGCCGCCGCCCGGGAGCAGGGCGTCCCGGTGCTCGCGATCCTGGCCGCCGGGCTGCGGACGCTGCTGTACCGGGTCGCCTCGCCCTGGGAGAACACCGGGGTCGGGGAGGTCGTGGTCGGTGCCGGGGCGGACGGCTCCTGGGCCCCGCTGCGGGGCCCGCTCGACCCGGGCGCCTCGTTCTCGGGCACCTCCTCCCCGGACACCTCCTCCCCGGACACCACGTTCGCGGACCTCGCGTTCGCGGACGTCGCCTCGCGGGCCGCCGCGGAGCTGCGGGCCTCGGCCGGCGGCGAGTTCGCGATCGGCGAGCCGGTCGGCACCGCCGTCGAGGACTGCTGCCGGGCGGCGGTCCTGCTCGGCGGCGGCGGGGACCTCCCGCTGGACCTCGTGTTCGCCCTCGACCCGGAGCACGACCGCCGCGGCTCGCTGACGTACGACGGCCTGCGCCACGGGCCCGGCACGGCCGGACGCATCGTCGCGGCCTACCTGGAGCTGCTGCGGGCGGCGGTCCGCGACCCGCGGACACCGATCGGCCTGCTGCCCCTGGTACCGGCCCGGACCGCCCCGGCTCCCGACCCGGCCGCGTCCGGGGCCGAGGCCCGGGCCACGTCCGGGGCCGCGTCCGGGGCCGACGCCGACGGGTGGGACATCACCGCGCACGGGCTGTTCGACCGCACCGCCGCCCGGTACCCCGACGCCCCGGCACTGCGCTGGGACGGCGGCGAGATGACCTACGCGGAGCTGAGGGCCGCCGCCGACCGGTACGCCGACCGGATCGGCACCGCCCGGGTGGTCGCGCTCTCCGGACCGCGCTGCCCCGAGCTGATCGTCGCCCTGCTGGGGATCCTCAAGAGCGGCGCCGGCTACGTACCGCTCGACGCGGCCTACCCCCGCGAGCGGCTGGACCACATGCTCGCCGACAGCGGCGCCGAGGTCCTGATCGGCCCGGCCGGGATCGAGGGCACGCTCAGCGTCCCCGAGGGCGTCCGGGTGATCGACCTGTACGGGACGCCGGTCGACGCACCGGCGCTGCCGTCCCACCCGGTCGTGCCGCGCGCCGCGGGCAGCACCGCGGACCTCTGCTACGTCATCTACACCTCCGGCTCGACCGGGGTGCCCAAGGGCGTCGCCATGCCGCACCGGCCGCTGGCGGCCCTGCTGGACTGGCAGTCCCGGCACTCGGAGGCCGGCCCCGGCTGGAACACCCTCCAGTTCGCGGCCTTCAGCTTCGACGGCGCCTTCCAGGAGATGTTCGCCACCTGGGGCACCGGCGGCACCCTGGTGCTGATCACCGACGACGTCCGCCGCGACCCGGACCGACTGGTCGACTGGCTGGGCGAGCGGAACGTGCACCGGCTGGTCCTGCCCTTCGTCGCCCTCCAGCAGCTCGCCGAGGCGTCCTCGCGCCTCGGCCGCTACCCCTCGGCCCTGCGCGAGGTCATCACGGCGGGGGAGCAACTGCTCGTCAGCCCCCTGGTGCGCGAGTTCTTCCGGCACACCGGCGCGTCGCTGGAGAACCAGTACGGCCCCTCCGAGACCCATGTCGTCACGGCCGAGCGCCTGCCCGCCGACCCGGCCGACTGGCCCGAGCTGCCCGCGATCGGACACCCGATCGACCGCTCGGTGGTGGAGATCCTCGACGCCCGGCTGCAACCCCTTCCGGACGGTGTGCCCGGCGAGATCTGCGTCTCCGGCGTGCCGCTGGCCGACGGCTACCTGGGCCGGCCCGACCTGACCGCCGAACGCTTCGTGGTCCGCGACCCGGCCGGAGCCGGGACCGCCCCCGACCGGGTCTACCGCACCGGCGACTTCGGAACCCGGCTGCCGGACGGCCGGATCCACTACTTCGGCCGCCGGGACGGGCAGATCAAGGTCCGCGGCTTCCGGGTCGAGCTCGGCGAGGTCGAGGCGCAGGTGCTGGCCCAGGAGGGGCTGGCCGACGCCGTCGTCGTGGTGCGGGACGGGGCGACAGAGAAGCAGCTCGTCGCCTACTACCGGCTCGCCGAGGGCCACGACGTCCCGCCGCGGACGCTGCGCGCCGAGCTGGCGCGGACCCTGCCCGGGTACATGGTGCCGTTCGCCTGCGTCGCCGTCACCACCCTGCCGCTGACCCCCAGCGGCAAGGTCGACCGGCTCACGCTGGCCGGGCGGCCGCTGCCGCAGGACCTCGACGCCGCGTACGCGGCCGTGCTCCGGGAGCGCGACCCCGCCCCCGCCGTCACCCCCGACTCCTCCGCCGCCCTCGACTCCGCCGCCGCGCCGTTCGCGGAGCTGCTGGTCGAACTCTGGGCCGACGCCCTGGCCCGCGACACCATCGGCGTCCACACCGACGTGTTCGCCCTCGGCGCCGAATCGGTCACGGCGATGAAGGTCGCCTCGCAGCTGACCGAGGTCTTCCGGCTGACCGTCCCGCCGAGCATGCTCTTCGACCGCCCGACCGCGGCCGGGCAGGCCGCCTGGTTCACCGCCCGCGACGCCGCCAACGACGGCCGCCTGGCCGGCATCGCGCGGCTGCTCCTCGCCTACGAAGCCTGAGCCCGACCCCCACCCCCGAGCACCTCCCGACCCGGAAGGCCGACATGGAAGACCGCACCCGTACCCCCCGCACCCTCCACGAGGTCTTCGCCGCCACCGCGCGGCGCCACCCCGAGCTGCCGGCCGTCGAACTGGCCACCTCCTCGATCGGCTACGCCGAACTGGAGCGCGCGGCCGAGGCCCTGGCCGAGCGCCTCACCGCCGAACACGGCCGGGTCCGCTCGGTGGCCCTGCTGGCCTCGCGCAGCGGGGTCGCCTACGGCGGCTACCTCGCGGCGCAGCGCCTGGGCGCGCAGGTCGTGCCGCTGAACCTCAAGTACCCGCCCCGGCGCAACACCGCCATCTGCGAGCTGGCCGACGTCGATGTGATCATCGCGGACGCGGCCGGGCAGCAGTGGCTCGAACACTGCCCCGCCGGCACCCGGCCGGTCCGGCCCGTGCTGGCGCTCACCGACCGGGAGCTCCTGGCCGCCCGCCCGGACGGCTCGCTGCCGGCGCCGTCCACCGACCCCGAGGACATCGCCTACCTGCTGTTCACCTCCGGCTCCACCGGGCGGCCCAAGGGTGTGCCGATCCGGCACCGCAACGTCCTGGCCTTCCTGGAGCACGCCGTCCCCCGCTTCGAGGTCGGTCCGGGCTGCCGCACCTCGCACACCTTCGACCTGACCTTCGACCTCTCGGTGTACGACCTCTTCGTCACCTGGGCCGGCGGTGCGACGCTGGTGGTGCCCGACGCGGCCGAACTGCTGAGCCCCGTCGAGTACGCGGTCAACAGGAGGCTCACGCACTGGTTCTCGGTGCCGTCCGCGGTCTCGGCCGCCGCCGGGCTCGGCGGGCTGCCCGACGGCCGGGGCGCCGGGCTGCGCCACAGCGTGTTCTGCGGCGAGCAGTTCACCTACGCGCAGGCCGAGGAGTGGCACGCGTTCGCCCCCGGATCGGTCCTGACGAACATCTACGGCCCGACCGAACTGACCCTGGCGTGCACGGAGTTCCGGCTGCCGGCCGAGCGCGGGGACTGGCCGGAGACGGTGAACGACACGGTGCCGATCGGCACCCTCTTCCCGGGCCTGGACCACACCGTCACCGAGGACGGCGAGCTGTGCGTCCGGGGTCCGCAGCGCTTCGACGGCTACCTGGACCCGCGCGACGACACCGACCGCTTCCTCGGGGCGGGCGACGGCGCGGACGACGGCGCGAACGACGGCGCGCCGGGCGAGGAGCGCTACTACCGGACCGGCGACCGGGTCCGCACCGAGGACGACGGCACCCTGGTCCACCTCGGCCGCCTCGACAACCAGGTCAAGATCCGCGGCTACCGGGTCGAGCTCGGCGAGTTCGAGACCCTGCTGCGCCGCCGCCCCGGCATCCGGGAGGCCGTCGTGGTACCGGTCCGGCAGGGCGACAGCACCGAGCTGATGGCCTGCTACACCGGCGAGCCGGCCCGCGAGGCCGACCTCCGCCGCACCCTCGCCGCGGGCCTGCCGGTCCACCTGGTGCCGAACGTGTTCCTGCACCTGGAGTCCCTGCCGCTCAACCCGAACGGCAAGACCGACCGCGCCGTCGTGGCGAAGCTCGTCGCCGAGCACGCCGCGCTCACCCGGCCCTGAGCACCCTGAACGCCCCGAACGCCCTGGCCCCCCGACCGTCCGAGAGAGGACACCAACCGTGCTGACCGTCTACACCACGATGCCCTCCTGGCACGACCGCACACCGCAGGAGTACCGCCGCCGGGTCGTCGACGTGGCCCGCTGGACGGAGCAGGCGGGCTTCCGGGGCGCACTGATCTACACCGACAACACCCTCGTCGACGCCTGGGCGGCGGCGCAGATCGCCGTCGACAACACCGAGCGCTTCGTCCCCCTGGTCGCCGTCAACCCGCTGGACACCCACCCGTTCGCGGTCGCCAAGACGATCAGCACCCTGGCGTTCCTCTACGGGCGGCAGGTCGACCTGAACCTGGTCACCGGCGGGTTCTCCAAGCACCTGAGCGAGCTGGGCTGCGAGCTGGGGCACCGGGAGCGCTACGACCGGCTGGTCGAGTACGGCGAGGTCATCAGGCAGCTGACGGCGGCCCCGACGGCGGTGACGTACACCGGCAAGTACTACGCCCTGGACGCCGCCACCCTCAGCCCGCCGGCCGATCCGGCCCTGGCCCCGGGCCTCTTCGTCTCCGGGGCCTCCGACGACTGCCGCGACGCCGCCCGGGTGCTCGACGTCGGCCGGCTGTCCTACCCCCACCAGATCGACAGCTACCAGGGCGACCGGCCGCTCGCCGGCTGCGGCATACGCCTCGGTGTCATCGCCCGCGACGACGCCGCCGAGGCCTGGCGGATCGCCGACGAGCGCTTCCCCTCCGACGCCTCCGGCGAGAAGCTCCACGAGTGGGCCGTCGGCCGGATCGAGTCGCACTGGCACCTGAAGCTCTCCCGCGACGCCCTCCGCTCCCACCAGCCGAACGGCGTCTACTGGCTCTACCCGTTCCGGGCCTACCGCACCTTCTGCCCGTACCTGGTCGGCACCTACGCCGAGGTCGGCGCGATGCTCCGCCGCTACCTCGCGCTCGGCGTGACCACCGTGATCCTGGACGAGGTGGTCGAGCACGAGGACCTGCACCACACCGCGCTCGCCCTGGAGCACGCCCACGCGGAGGCCGGCTGACCGCACCGGCGGAGGCCCGGGCCCCGGCACCCGGCGCACCCCGTCGTTCGGCGGACCGTTCACGGTCCCTCGTTCCCGATCGGTGGGCGCGGCCGCCCGCCGACGCGGTAGCCACCTTTTTGTGCGTACTGGGCAACGGCGTGCGGCGCGACGAGACTTGGCACCCGGAGCACGGGAGGGAAGAACAGCGGATCAGGAGGCCGACGGCTCGACCCGGCCGGCCTGCTCGGCCTGCTCGGCCGCCATGCGGTCGAGGCGCTCGTGGCCCAGGTCGGAGACCGGGCCGAGGGCGACGGAGAGCCGGCGGCCGAAGTCGGTCAGGGAGTAGACCGTCTTCAGCGGAAGGACGTCGTGCACCTCGCGGTGCACCAGGCCGTCGGACTCCATCTCGCGCAGGGCCTGGGTGAGGACCTTCTCGCTGAGGCCGGGAAGGCGTCGGCGGAGCTCGGCCGGGCGGTGCGGGCCGGCCTCCAGCAGCCAGAGCAGGGACGTCTTCCACTTGCCGTCGATCACGGCGACGACGGCGGTCACCCCGCACACGTTCAGCTTCGCCGCCTGACCGCGCGTCATGCGTTCCCCCCGGGCTCGTCGTTGTCCACCACCATGTCTACAGGAGATGCCGTATGCCCACCAACCACCCCCTCCCGACCGTCACCGTGCTCGGCCTCGGGCCGATGGGACGCGCCCTGGCCGGCGCCTTCGTGGACGCCGGTGTCCGCACCACGGTCTGGAACCGCACCCCGGGCCGGGACGCGGCGCTGGTCGCCCGGGGCGCGGTGAGCGCGGCCACCGCCGAGGAGGCCGTGGCCGCGAGCGCGCTGACGGTCGTCTGCGTGGTGAACTACGACGCCTCGGACGCCGTCCTGCGCCGTGCGGAGGTCGAGGCCGCGCTCAAGGGCCGGGCGGTGGTCAACCTGACCGCCGACTCGCCGGACCGGGCCCGGTCCACGGCCGCGTGGGCGGCGGAGCACGGCGTCGAGTACCTGGACGGCGCCGTCATGACGCCGGCCCCGAGCATCGGCACACCGGCGGCGGTCTTCCTGCACAGCGGGCCGGCCGAGCTCTACGGGCGGTTCGCGCCGGTGCTGGCGCTGCTCGGCGGCACCCACACCCACCTCGGCGAGGAGATCGGCCGGGCGGCCGGCTTCGACCTCGCGCTGCTGGACATCTTCTGGACCGCGATGGCCGGGTACGTGCACGCGCTGGCGCTGGCCGGTGCGGAGGGGATCAGCGGGCGGGAGCTGGCGCCGTTCGCCCAGGGGATCGGCGCGATCCTGCCCCCGCTGTTCACCGAGTTCGCCGAGGACTTCGACAGCGGCAGCTACTCGGGCGCGGTCAACCCGCTCACCTCGGCGGTCTCCAGCATGGCCCACGTCGTGCACACCGCGGAGTCGCACGGCATCGAGTCCGGGGTGATGCGCGCGGCCGAGGGCCTGGTCCGCCGGACCGTCGCCCTCGGCCACGGCGCGGACGGGGTCAGCCGCCTCGCCGAGGTGCTGGGCCGCCGCTGAACCCGGCGCGCCCCGGCTCACCTGCGGCTCCTCCGGCGCGATCACCGACCGGCGGGAACCCGCAGACGATCGAGCGTCGTGGCTCCCACCGTCGCCGTAGGTGCCCACGTCGGCCGGGTCGTACATGGCCAGACCGATGTACCCGTCCGGGCGGGCCAGGAACATTCCCCGGCCGTACCGTTCGCGGGTGGTGCGGTCCTGGATCCGCCCGGCCGCACCTCCGCAGGGGCCGGCGGCAGGGGACAGTCGACGCCCAGCAGGGCGAAGTGCGGTCCGCAGAAGAGGTCGAACAGCCAGTCGGCCGAGCCGCCCACCGCACGGGCCCACTGCACGCAGTTGCGGGCGCCACTGAGAGGCCTGCAAAACGCTGCCAAGGACTGCATCACATGTCGAGCCGGCCAAGCCCTACTAGGCTGGTTGCCGTCTGACAGAGGAGCAATGGCGGGGACTCTGGCGGCGTCGCGTCGATGGCGGACGTGCCGGTCCTCCCGAATGACAGGAGCCAGTGTCGTGGCCAGTGGCACGCCAGAGGAGATGCCGCAGGAATGGACCCCACCGCCTGGGTCCTGGGCGTCGTCGGCGGCCAACCGGCGAAGCATGGTGGGGAACCGCAGCCGGGACACCCGGCCGGAGCTCGCTCTGCGGCGACTCGTCCATGCGGCTGGACTTCGGTACCGCGTAGCCGCGAAGCCCCTGCAGGGCATGCGACGCAGTGCCGACCTAGTGTTCCGGCCGACCCAGGTCGCCGTGTTCGTCGACGGCTGCTTCTGGCACGGGTGCCCGGATCACTTCGTCCCGCCCAAGACGAACCCGGACTACTGGCGGGAGAAAATCGGCCGCAACGTCCAGCGGGACCGGGACACCGACGCTCGGCTCGCGGCCGAGGGCTGGCTCGTGCTGCGTTTCTGGGAGCACGAGTCCGCAGAAGCCTGCGCACCGACGGTTGTGGACCAGGTCCAGCAGCGGCGCGCAGGCAGGATTGTCAGCTGACCTTCCCGCGGTGCTGGGCGAAGTAGTCGTGGCGGGAGTGCTCCTGCTGGCCGATGAAGGCCTTGAACTCACCGAGCTGGTACGCCAGCTCTCCGTTGCTCCGGGCCGTCTTCTCCACGTGGAAGTCACGCTCGATGTGGGCGATGCGCCGCTCGATCTCGGGCAGCGGGAGCTTCTTCCTGCCGGACTTGGCGATGAGGTCGGCAATCTTCTGGGCGGTGAGGGCCTTGTCCGGGTGGTGCCGGAGCAGCAGGTAGACCGGATCGAGGTCCGGGCGGTCCCATTCGACCGAGTCGGGGCGCTTCTTCTCCTTGTGCAGGGCACTGGAGATCGCCCTGCCGAGCGCCTCCGCGACGGGCGGCGGGAAGGCGTTGCCGATCTGGCGGTAGACGGTGGTCTTACGGCCCTGGAACTCCCAGTAGTAGTCCGTGCCGTACCAGCCCTGGATGCGGGCAACCATGGCGGTGGTGAGTTTCGGGAGGTGGTCGCCGTCCGTGTCGGGGCCCGGAGCAGAATCCGCGACGCCCATTGCGTCGACCCCCAGCTCACGCCAGGCAGCCTTGGCCCGGGTGGGGCCGAGGTCGGCCCCACCATGCTTCTTGGAGCCTCCGACGATAGTGGGCGCAATGGCAGAGGCCTTCTTCGCCCACGCCTCCACGTGCTCTTCGGCCCAGCCGTTGGCTCCCATGAGGTCCTTGAGCAGCTCGCCCACGGTGGGGGCCGAGTCCTTGGCGGACTCGGGCCAGTGGAAGTACTCGGCGAACTCCTTCTGCAGGGCTACCAGGACGAACCTCGGCCGAAGCTGGGAGACGCCGAACTGGTGGGCCTCCAGCAGGCGCCATTCGCCGACGTACCCGGCTTCGTGGAGGAGTTCGAGGATGTGCTGGCGGTAGGCGGAGAACCGGTTGCCGCTCAGGCCCTTGACGTTCTCCAGGAGCAACGCCTTCGGCCGGATGTCCCTGCAGAGGTGCACTGCCCAAGCGAACAGGTCCCGCTCGTCCGTCGCACCCAGCTGGTTGCCGGCGATACTGAAGGGCGGGCAGGGCACACCCCCGGCGAGAAGGTCGACGTCCTTGTGCGCACTGGGGTCCCAGAGCGACGGATCTGCAACGTCCCCGACCTTGACGACGGCCGCCACCTCGAGCTCGGCCTCCTCGCGACTCATTCCCTCGGCTTCCAGGAGCCGGGCGAGGTTGTGGCGGAGGGTTGTCGCGGCGTTCTGGTCGAGCTCCAGGGCGAGCCTGTGCGTGAATCCGGCATTGTGCAGGCCGAGGGACTGCCCGCCCGCGCCGGCGCAGATCTCTACCACCTCAAGGCGCTCAGGTGCCATGAGACCTCCTCTCGGTGGCGCCGCAGTCGAAGCAGACGCCGACGTGTTCCTCTGCCAGCGGCCGCCGTCTACTTTGCAGCCGCTTCTGGCGACACCCCGTCGGCACGCGCCCGGTATTCGGGCCGGGTGCTTGCGGGCGCCCTGCGGCAGATGTCGCCGACAGAACCAGAAGCGTAGGCGACACCACTGACACAACCCAAAACGCCGCACTCAGGCGCTCCAGGTCAATGCCGGGCGCCGAGCCGAGGCTCGGCGCCCGGTCCGGTGCTTCCGGGGCGAAGCCGCACTGGGTGCAGAGGACCCGCCGCACATGGGTGTGGGACGGGCAAGGACTGTTTTGGCGACTCCGCTCCGTAATTGCGCCTTGACGGGTTCCGCTGGCCTCGACAGGATGGTGAGCCCGGAGCTGGGGAGGGAGCAAGGAATCGTGGGCCAGGCAGACCTGCCGCTGGTGGAGCAGTTCCGATCCTGGATCCTCCCCGACGGCGGTGTGGGAGCAGCGGACCGGAAGGCGTTCTTCGAGGACGCTCTCGTCGTGCTCGACACCAACGTGCTCCTGAGCCTGTACGAGTACAACCCAGCCGTACGAAACCAGGTCCTGTCGGTCCTGTCACAGATCTCCGAGCGCCTATGGCTGCCCTACCAGGTCGGGCAGGAGTTTGTACGGGGTCGGCGCCGCGTGATTATCGAGCGGAGCAAGGAGCTCGGCGATGCACCGGTCGTCATCGACCGCCACTTGCAGCAGGCCTACAAATCGGTGCTGGCTGCCAGCGCGCACGTCAAGCAGCTTCTGAAGAAGTACGCCAATGACGACGCTGCACAGAGCGGTCTGGACGAGACGATAAACCAGGCGACCGTCAAGGCGTTGCTGGCCGAATGGCAAGTCCTCCTGAAGCACCATGCCAAGCAGCTGAAGTCCGGCCACGACCTCCTGCCTGCTGCTGTCGAGTCGGACGATCCCGTCCTGCCGGAGGTGGCGGCACTCTTCGGGGACCGCCTTGCCCCGCCGACGGAATACGCGGTGGTGCGGCGTCGACTGGAGGAGGCCCTGTCCTTCCGGTTCCCGAACGAGATCCCCCCAGGATTCGCCGACGACGGGAAGAAGGGGAAGCCCCTGGACCGGGTCGGCGACTACCTCATCTGGGCCGAAATCCTGGACAAGGCGGTCGACCCGAAGGTGGAACGGGTACTGCTGGTGTCCGCTGACTCGAAGAAGGACTGGTACGAGGAGCTCGACGGCAAGGGCGGGAAGCGCCCGTGGCCGCAGCTCTTCGAGGAGCTGCGGCAGCGGACAGGCGCCGAGCTCCGCATTGAACAGCCGGGACAGTTCTTCAAGGGCATCGATGAGTTCCTCGCCCTGGGCACGGAGCTCACCACCGCCACCTACGACGAGATCGACCGGGCGGCGGGCGCAGTGGCGCAGCGCAGCGCCGAGAAGGACTCTTCGGTGACGGATGACAACGCCCACGTCATCACACCGCCTGACGGCTTGGCCTTGGCGGCCTACCGCGCGGCGGGCCTCACGACCCGTACGGTGAGGCAGCTCGCGGAGTCGGAACGGCGTCGGCACTTCCAGTGGTGGCTGATCGGAGTGACTGCCGAGCTCGGATTCCGTGTGCCCGATGATGACGAGCCCGTCGTGGAGCTCTGCGCCGCAGTCCGGTCAGAGGTCAGGCCCGCTCCGGAGTGGCATCCGGGGACCGCGCTCACCCAGGGCGAGTGGCCGTACCGTAGCGATACCTGGGTGGCTCCCTGGTTCGTCCAGCTGGTGCAGGATGCCGGCGAGACCGACCGTCTGCCGCTGCAACGGCTTGCCGCGCGCCAGGTGCAGCCGAAGGCCTGACCGCTGGTTCCCGTGCGAACGGCCCGTCGAGGGCCGATTCGCCGACGAGGCGGACCCTACTCGAATTTTGGACACGGAGCCGACCAGAGATGGCGCACAAGCCGATCGACATCACCCCCGACCCCAAGGTACTCGTGGCGCTCACACGCACCCCGATCCTTCCGATCGACGCGCTCAGCGAGCTCATCGACAATGCCGTCGACTCCTTCCGGACCGCTGCCATCTCGGGTTCCCCCTCCGTGGTCCGCCAGGTGATCATCGAGGTCCCGGGGTCCGCCGAGGTCGCGCGGGGTGAGGGGATGATCCGCGTCCGGGACACCGGGCCGGGCCTCACCGAGGAGCAGATCGCCGATTCGATGCGAGCCGGCTACACCTCCAAGAACCACTACGACACCCTGGGCCTGTTCGGCATGGGATTCAACATCGCCACCGGAAAGCTCGGGCGCATCACACGGGTGATCTCCGCGCGCGAAGAGGACGGCCACGCGGTCCAGGTCACGCTCGACCTGCCTGAGCTCATGCAGTCCCAGACCTTCACCGCGCGGGCCGAGCAGATAGAGAAGCCGCAGGGCCTGCGCCACGGGACAGTCGTGGAGATCCGGGACTGGTGGCCGGACGGGGACGCCAACAGCGGCTTCATCCGCGAACTCGCGAGAATGCCGAAGAAGACGCTTCGCAGCCGACTGGGACGGCGGTACGCCACCCTGCTGCGGCCGGGCGCGGCCAACCCGGTGGTGATCACGGTCAACAACGACCGCTGCCAGGCCTTCGAGCACTGCGTGTGGTCGGGGGATCGCTTCGTCGAGCGGAAGGCATACGGCAAGATCCCCGCCCAGATCAGATTCGACCAGGTCATCAGCAGTGCGCGGCGCTGTCTCCACGACGGCACTGACTTCGGCGAGCACGACGCCTGCCCCCGGTGCGGTGGCAGGGAGAGCCGAGAGATAAGCCACCGAGTGCACGGCTGGGTAGGGATCCAGCGCTTCGACGACCAGAACGACTTCGGGATCGACCTGATCCGGAACGGACGGGCCATCCGCCAGGCGGAGAAGGCAGCGTTCTTCGAGTTCTCCGACGAGACCACCGGGCGCGTCGAGCGCGAGTACCCGGTGGACCAGCAGTACGGCCGGATCGTCGGCGAGGTCCACCTCGACCAGGTACCGGTCGACTTTCAGAAGCAGCACTTCCAGCTGGCCTCCGACGAGTGGCAGGAGGCCATCGGGTTCCTGCGCGGGGGTTCGCTGCTGCCTAACAACTGGACCGATGGCCAGGTGAACGACTCGCCGGTGTCGCTGCTCTTCCAGGGCTACCGGAAGGTTCGCAACTTCGGCCGCGGCGACCTGTACATGGGGAAGTACAACCCGGCCAAGGGCAAAGCCGACCGGATCCCCCGAAATGTCGAGGAGGAGTACTACCAGCGCTTCCTCAACCGCGCACCGGGCTACTACGACGACGCGAAGTGGTGGGAGCTCGTCGAGACGGCTGCGGAGCCGCCGATCCAGGTTCTTCCCGAGTGCCAGGAGTGCGCCTTCCAGAACACGCCGACGGCCGAGGAGTGCGGGGGCTGCGGTGAAGTGCTCGACGGAAAGCCGTGCCTGGACGCCGGGTGCGGCAAGCAGATCCTGCGCTCCGCCACGGTGTGCCCGCACTGTGGTACATCCCAGGTGCCCAAAGTCCAGCTTCCTTGGAAGTGCACGTTCTGCACCCAGGAGAACAAGGCGGGGACGGAGCGCTGCGAGAGGTGCGGGCACGTCAAAGACGCGCCCCACCCGGCCAGCCCCGCAGCCCTGAGCTCCGCATCAGCAGACGCCGAGGAGCTCAGCGCGGACCAGTTGGCTGTCGTGCTGGCGGACGGGAGGACGAGCAGCCCGCTGGACATCCGGGTACGTGCGACGCACCGGCCGATCCTCCCGGCCTTCGGGCAGACCGGGGTTCCGCTCGTCACCAGTGCGGACACCCGGCAGATCACCGTCTACATCGACCCGACCCACGCGGTGTTCACGGCGATGGGGCTGCGGCCGGAGTTCCTGGTCGCTACCGAGGTCGCCCAGTTCCTCCACTCCCTCCACCGCAACCTCCAGGGCCGGCCCGGGCACACTGCCGCAGTGCTGACTGCGGAAGTCCTCAAGAAGGGCTGGGGGGACGCAGTGACGGACAGCGCCGACGGCGTCCGGAACGACATCAAGTCGCTGTTCGACCAGATCACGGAGCGGATCCTCAAGGCGCCTCACGCGGACCGCTTCTACGACGAGCTCGACGAGCAGCAGCAGCTTTCACTCGCCGAGTCGATGATCAAGTCCGGTGCCGACCTTGCGGAGCTCGGACGTCTCAAGGCCACCGGTGGCTACCTCCGCTACTGCGACCGCGACACGGTCAGCGCCTTCTTCGGCCGCCACGCCGAGGGCTGGTTCAACGGACTGGTCTGGGAGGACCCGTGGCCCAGTGAGAGCGAGGCGGGTCCCCTGATCGCGCGAAAGCTCCAGGAGGACCTCCGCGTCAAGTACCTGCGCTGCCTCGAGGACTGCGCCTCATACCTCCGCTACGACCAGCCCGAGCGGCTCATCGTCGTCCGTGCGCGGGCCGCCGTCGACTTCCTGGTCGGGAAGCTCGCATGACCCAGCGCATCGTCACCGACCTCAACCTGGCCGGGACGGGCTGGCAGTCCTTCGAGCGGACCGTGCAGCGCCTCATCATGGCGCGCGGGTACTCCGGGGTACAGCTGGCAGGAGCCACCGGCGACGGTGGAGCGGACGTGATCGGCAGCCTCAACGGCCGACGCTGGCTGTTCCAGATGAAGCGGTGGCGGTCTCCGGTAGGGCCCGAGGTCGTCGCCCAGACCATCGATGCCTGTCGGCGCTACGACGCGGAAATCCCGGTCGTCGTCAGCCTGAACGGCTTCGAGGCCTCGGTCCGGGCCCAGCAGGAGCAGCTTGCTGTGAGGGGGATACCTCTGCAGCTGTGGGACCGGCACACACTCCGGAAGCAAGCGCAGCGCGTCCCGGACACGCCGCCGGCACTGCAGGACCCGGACCGCTTCCAGCTCCGCTCCTACCAGGAGCGGGCTGTGGACGGGCTGATGAACGAGCTGGTGAACGGTTCCCGGAGCGCACTCGTCGTCCTCGCGACCGGACTCGGCAAGACCTTCGTAGCCGCCGAATTCCACCGGCGGGCTCGCGCTCTGCGGCCTGGGACGAAGACGCTGGTCCTCGCACACCGGAACGAGCTCGTTTACCAGCTCGAGCGTGCGTTCTGGCCCTTGCTGCCGGCCTCAGCAGCGACCGGAGTGTGGAACGGCTACGAGCGCCCGGACAAGGAGGCGCTCAACGACCTGGACGTCGTGTTCGCCTGCGTGGACAGTGTCGCCACCGCCGTGGAAGCCGGGCGCGACCTGCCTGAGTTCGGCCTGGTCGTCGTCGACGAGTGCCACCACCTCGGAATCACCGCCTACAATGCCGTACTCGGCGAGCTGTCGGCAGCCGAGGGCGGCGCGTTCCTTCTCGGAATGACCGCGACACCCTGGCGGCCCGACGGGAAGCCCCTGCACGCCTGGTTCGACTTCCCCGTCGTGGACATCGACATGGTGCGCGGACTCCGCGAGGGCTACCTCGCCAATGTCGACTACCGGATGTTCACCGACAACATCGACTGGGACGCGCTGGCAGCCGGGCTCGCCGGGGCCGCCCCCGCGCTTACCCCCCGGGGGATCAACCGGACCGTCTTCATCGACGAGTGGGACGACGCGGTCGTCGACCGCCTGGCCGAGGCTTGGGCCGACCAGCCGAACCCGCGGGGCATCGTCTTCTGCGGGACCATCGACCACGCCGAGCGGATGGCTGGCCGGATCAACGCGCTCGGGTTCACCAGCGCTGAGGTGATCGCCTCCCGGACAGCGGAGGGCAGGGCGGTAGGCGCAGCCGCCCGGAACCGCCTCCTATGGGACTTCGCCGACGGCCGCACCGGCATCCTGTGCGCTGTCGACATCCTCAACGAGGGCGTGGATGTCCCGGACGTCAACATCGTGGTCTTCCAGCGGGTCACCCACAGCCGCCGGATCTTCGTCCAGCAACTCGGCCGCGGACTCCGCCTGGCCCCCGGCAAGGAGAAGGTTGTCGTCCTCGACTTCGTCTCCGACATCCGCCGGTTCGCCGCAGGCCTGAGCCTGCAGGACTCGCTCAGCACCCGGGGCCGCGCTGCTCACGACCCCAGGGTGACGATCGGCAGCGAGGTCAGGTTCATGCGGGCCAACCGCGCGGACCAGGAGGGCGAGCAGTTCCTCCGTGAATGGCTCGACGACCTCGAAGCGGTCGAGGACGCCGGGGAGGATATGCACATCCTCCGCTACCCACCCGACAGCTCGATCACGGCTGCGGCGAAACGATAGGACTTCCTGAACGTGACCGACGACCACTCCGACCCCACCGCCGACTGGTACCGGCTCAAGCCGGACACCGCCCATGCGGTCGGGGGCGTCCTGGCCCTGCTGGAGAAGGACGATGCCGAGGCCGATCCCCAGAACCTCCTCGACGCCTACCTGTACGCGAAGCGTCTGCTGGCCGAGTCCATGCAGGCGCTCGTACGGACCAGCCTGCCCGCAGAGTGCGACACCTTCAAGGACCTCCGTGCGCAGCTCGCCGCGCGGATGACGGAGGAGTACGGGGAGCGGATCCCGGAGCGCTATCTCACCGTGCCCTACGGCAGCCGCACCCACGAGGAACTGTTCTCGATGCTTCTGCGGAGGCTCGGGCGGCCAGTGAGTGCGGCCCTCCTGCGCGTGGTCACCAGGGACTCTGTCCACGCCGAGCGCCGCACCCGGGAACTGCGGGAACTCGGCCTCGACATCGTCACCGGCCATGAGGGCGGGAGCGACGTCTACACCTTGAGGTCGCTCGAGCTCAACACCTCGCTGATCCCTAAGATCATCACCAATAACCTCAGGGACAAGAAGGCGTCCGAGCCCGAGAAGAAGGCAGCAGCGGCCGTCCTCTCGCAGCAGGCCGACTGATCGCCCGGCATCCGGTTCGGCCTGCTGCGCGCCGACGGCGGCAGTGCCGAGCTGCTCGGCCTGGACGACGCGTCGGCCCGCGCCCCGGCACAGGTGTGGCCCCTGCACCGGGGCGCGGGTCGTGGCTGCTTCCCTTGTCCGAAGCGGGTGCCGAGATCGGCAGTGTCCACCTCCGGGACGGCAGGGGCAGGCCACACATGCTGGTGCGAGTGGCAGGGCCTGTCGTCGGCCGGAACCCAGGAACGGCTGGTCGCTGGGGAACCGGGTCGACCGGGCCTGCCCGCCCCCTGGCAGCTCAGGCGGTGCAACTCTTGAGGATGAGACTGGCCAGGTCCGGCGTGCCGAGGTAACGGTGGACATCGTGGGAGGCGGGGAAGCTGCCGTTGTTCACCTCGATGTCCGTGATGCCGATGGCAAGGCGGGACAGGCCGGCGCACCCGGTCACGAAGTCCTTCGACGCGTACAGGTTCGTCCACTCCACTCCGGCAGGGACTGCGAGCGGTTCTCCCTCCGAGTGGATTCCCTTGCGGCCCGCGAGCCAGCTGAGCGGGGACCCGCACATGACCAGCTGTGCCACGCCCGGGGCCTCACCGCGGCTGAGCAAGTCGTAGACCACGACGCTCCCGAGGGAGTGGGCGACGACCGTACGAGCACCTGTCGCTGCCAGGACCCCGGCGACTTCTGCGCGCACGGCGTCGGCCATCTCCTCGTGGCCCAGATAGGCATGGGCCTCACGGACGAACCACAGGGGGCGGCCCGCAACTCCCCTGCCCACCTTCCGGTCCACAGCCTGGATCCTGCGCACGATCCGTGGTGTGAGGGCATTCTCCCCAAGTGTCAGGCCAGCCTCGGGCAACTCGTCCTCCACAGCTGACGGGGCATAGGCTGCCAGCGCCGAGAGGATGAAGGCCTCTTCCTCCTCGCCAATGGGCCCGTCCGGGGAGACGGGGCCCGCCTCCGTCCTGCCGAGCCGGATGAAGCGGGTGGGCGTCGGGGGAAAGACCGACTGGTACGAGGGCACGGTCACGGTAACCCGGGGGACACCGACCGAGGCTGCGGCCGGCGCATTATCGCGCGCATGGTCTCCTTCGTCCGAGACGGTACGGGTGTCCTTGTCGTCACCGGAGCTGCCGGGTACGGGAAGTCGGCCCCTTCTGGCTCGACTGGTGACCTGGCGGACACTGGGTTCGCCGCGGACCCGAGATACGCGGCCGTGGTGGCGGGCGTGGCTGACGAGCTGCGACCGGAACCCGGAGCAGTCGATGTGGCCGTCCTGGCCCGGAACAAGTCGGCCCAGGTGGTCGTGAAAGAACTGCTGGCCGTGCTAGGCGGCGCTCCGGGCAATGGCGAGCTGCCGCTGCAGAGCCTGCTCGGCCTCCTGTCCGCCCGGGCTTCCGACACCGCTCGGCCCGTCAATGTGGCTATCGACGCGCTGGACGAGGCCGAGGATCGGCTGGCCTGTGTCGGCAATGTCATCATCCCGCTGTCCCAGCTCGCCGCTCGCGAGCAAGGCAGGCCGTCCGGCTCGTGATCGGTGTCCGCGGCTCGCCCTCCAGTGGTGGGCCCACGTCCGGAACGGCCTTGGGGGACGAGCAAGCGGACCAACTGCTTCAGCGGCTGGCTGACGCCCTCCGCACAGAGGGCGTTGCTTCGCAGGTCCCGCGCACCGACGGAGTCTCCACTGCCCGGACGTCGTGAAGCCTGGGTCACGCACATGGCGCGGCTGTGGTGGTCCTCGACGAGGCCGAAAACCACGACGGCCAGCCCCAGGCCGCCTCCCTGCTCTCCTCCGCAGGCACCACCTGGTCCTCCTCGGGCAACTGCGGCGGCCGCAGCGACGGCGCCACTCTCTACAGCGGCCCCTCCGGCAACATCTACGCCAACGAGGGCAGCCACTGGGGCGTGACCTTCACCGGCTAACAGCCACCCGGCACCACCACACCCTGAGGAGTACCGGACGTACCCGGAGCCCCTCGGGGCCGTCCGGGACCACCTGCCGGGGAGGGGAGATGCACGGGCGCCGTGGTGACCGACGGCGCGGCGATGCGGCGATGCGGCGTGGCAGCGCAGTTACGGCCGCCCGGTCAGCACCCGGACCTGGCGATCACCGGCGTGCACCAGGATCAATCATCACCCGCCGCTCTTGCGGCGGAAGTTGCGCTTGCCACTCGCCGCGCCGTGAGCGGCGTGGATCTTCGAGTTGCCGTTCGGGCCGCCGGCCTCGCCACTGGACCTGGCACCGTGCTTGCGCTCCAGAGCGGCGAGGAACCGGGCCTTCACGTCGCCCTGGGCAGGGGCTGCGGCAGCCTCCACGACCTCGGGGGCCTCCGGGTTCTCAGATGACTCCGAGTCGCTGCTCATGCACAACCTCTTCCTTCAGGGGCAGTGGCGTTCGATGACTTCACGCACACCATGCCATGTCCAAGCTTCCCATCTGCGGGTGGCACCGATCGCGCACGGAAGCGGACGGGTGAAGGGCCGGGGCTCAGAGGCCCCCGGTGCCCGCCGCCTCCTGCTCGCGGTCGTAGGAGTCGCGCGAGCGGGCGATGGCGTCGCGGTGGCGCTCCGCCCAGGCGGTGAGGCCCTTGAGGGAGGCGTAGAGCTCGTCGGCCATCTCGGTGCCGCGGTACTCCACCTTGGGCGGCACGGTCGCGTAGACGGTGCGCCGGATCAGTCCGTCGCGTTCGAGGTTGCGCAGCGTCAGGGTGAGCATGCGGCGGCTGATTCCGGGTACGGACCGTTCGAGTTCGGTGAAGCGGACCGGGCCGTGGCTGAGGTTGAGCAGGATCCCGATCGCCCACTTGCCGCTGATCCGGTTGAGCGCCTCCAGGACGGTGCACGCCTCGCGGACCGGAGCCGGGTCGTCGAGGTCACCGGCCTCGTCGAGGTCGTCGATCACATCGCTGTTCCCCAGGAACATGAAAGTGCCTCCTTACGGTGGGACTTGATGGTCACACAGGATGGTCGCTGTAACAAGAAGTGCCCTCAGGGAGCGCGGGCGCCACCGGGCGCCCCTCCCCGGCCATTCCCCCGAAGGACTCCTCCGATGACCTCGCAAGCCCCGCCGTCCCTCCAGCCTTCCAGGTCACGCTGGTTGGCACTGGGGGTCCTCTGCACCGGCAACCTGATGATCATCCTCGACGGTTCGATCGTGACCGTCGCCCTCCCGACCATCCAGACCGACCTCGGCTTCACCCAGTCCGGCCTGGCCTGGGTGGTCAACGCCTACCTGATCGCGTTCGCCGGGCTGCTGCTGCTCTCCGGCCGGCTGGGCGACCTGCTCGGCGGCCGCCGCGTCTTCAGCGCGGGCCTGGGCCTGTTCACCGTGGCCTCGCTGGCCTGCGGCCTGTCCTCCTCCTCGACGGCGCTGGTGGTGTTCCGGTTCGTCCAGGGGGTCGGCGGGGCGCTCGCCTCGGCCGTCGTCCTGGGCATGATCATCACCCTGTTCCCCGACGCCGGCGAGCGCGGCAAGGCCCTGGCGGCGTACGCGTTCGTCTCCGCGGCCGGCGCCTCGCTGGGCCTGATCCTGGGCGGCGTGCTGACGCAGAGCTTCAGCTGGCCGTGGGTGTTCTACGTCAACGTGCCGATCGGCCTGGTGGCGCTCGTGCTGACGCAGAGCGTGGTGCCCGGCGGGAAGGGAGCGGGGCTGCGCGAGGGCGCCGACCTGGTCGGCTCGGTGCTCGCCACCGGCGGTCTGATGCTGCTGGTCTACACGATCATCAAGGCCGAGGAGTACACCTGGGGCGACGGCCGCACGCTGGGCCTGCTGGCCGGCTCGCTGGCGCTGCTGGCCGGCTTCGTGGTCCGCCAGGCGTACGCGGCCAAGCCGCTGCTGCCGCTGCACATCTTCCGCTCCCGGGCGGTCTCCGGCGCCAACGGCATCATGGTCCTGATGGTCGCCGGCCTGTTCGGCTACCAGTTCTGCACCGCGCTGTACTTCCAGAACGTGCTGGGCTACGACGCGCTGAAGACCGGGCTCGCCTTCCTGCCCGCGCCGGTCACCATCGCGATCGTCTCGCTGGGCTTCGCGGTCAAGCTGAACCAGAGGTTCGGGCCCCGCCGGGTGCTGGTCGTCGGCCTGCTGCTGGTGGCCGCGGCGCTCGCGCTGCTGGCCCGGGTGCCGAGCGACGGAAGCTTCCTCGTCGACATCGTGCCGCCGTTCGTCCTGCTCGGCCTCGGCTTCGGCGCGGCCATGCCCGCGCTGATCGGCCAGGCCATGTCGGTCACCTCGCCCAACGACGCCGGCATCGCCTCCGGCCTGGTGAACACCACCCAGCAGGTCGGCGCCTCGATCGGCACCGCCGTGCTCGCCACGGTGGCCGCCTCCCGCACCGCGACGCTGCTGGGCGAGGGCGACAGCAAGGTGGCCGCGCTCACCGGCGGCTTCCACCTCTCCTACGGGCTCAGCGCCGTGTTCGTGGCGATCGGCGTCCTGGTGGCCGCCTTCGTCCTGCGCAGCCCCTCGGCCGCCGCCGAGAGCGCCCCCGAGCCGGACCTCAAGTCCGCGGACTCCCCCGTGCCGCAGATCTGACGGTCCCGGTGCGGCCGTTCCGGAGGGCTCCCCCGGAACGGCCGCACCACTTCGACGTCGCGCACCGGCACCACCCCGGCGGCGCACACCCGCGAGGGTCCGGCCGCCAAACCCGCGGGCCCCGGAAGAGGGCCCGCATAGGGGGACGGTCAGGGGGTTCGGATCCGGACGGAGCCAGCAGACTCGTCGCATCGTCCGTGGCCGGGGCCATCAGTGCCTCCCCCTCGGGGTGGGCGGGCCTGGCGCCGCCCACCGTTCCGCCGCCTCGCGCAGGATCGAGAAAGAACCCATGTACACCAGACGCCGTTTCCTCCGTTTCCCGGTCACCCTGACCGCCGCCGCCGTCCTCGGCCCCGCCGTCCTCACGGCCTGCTCCGACTCCTCCGCCCCGCCCTCCGCGAAGAAGGGCGGCGGCACCCTGCGCTACGGCGCCGCCGTCGAACCCGACAGCTGGGACCCGCACGCGGCGTCCACCGCCGTCACCGGGCGACTGCTGCGCCCGGTGCTGGAGTCGCTGGTCGCGATCGCTCCGGACGGGACCGTCAAGCCGTGGCTGGCCGACGCGTGGACGGTCTCGCCCGACGGACTCACCTACACCTTCACCCTGCGGGCCGGCGTGACCTTCAGCGACGGCACCCCGTTCGACGCGGCGGCCGTGAAGGCGAACTTCGACCACGTCACGGCGGCGAAGACGGCGTCCAAGCGGGCGGCCGGCCTGCTCGGCCCCTACAAGGAGACCGAGGTGGTCGACCCGCGCACGGTGGCCGTCCACCTGACCGCCCCGCACTCCTCGTTCCTCGCCTCGACGGGCAGCACCTTCCTCGGCTTCCACTCCCCCGTCGCGCTGCGCGACCACGCGGGCGACCTCTCCTCCGGCGGCGCGTTCGTCGTCGGCACCGGCCCCTTCACCTTCGAGTCGGTGACGCCGGGTCAGCAGGCGGTGTTCAAGCGCCGGCCCGACTACAACTGGGCCCCGTCGACCGCCGCCCACCAGGGGCAGGCGAAGCTGGAGAGCATCGTCGTCCTGCTGCTGAAGGAGGACGCCTCCCGGGTCGGCGCGCTGACGTCCGGCCAGGTCGACGCCGCCGAGCTGATACCGGCCAACCGGCTGGCCGGCCTGCGCGGCCAGAACGGCGTCCAGGTGGTCCGCAAGGCGGTCCCCGGCGTCCCCTACACCTACTACCTCAACACCGCCCGCGCGCCGTTCGACGACCCGCGCACCCGGCAGGCCGTCCGGCACGCCATCGACTTCGCCGGGATCGTCAAGGGCATCTTCCAGGGCGAGTACGAGCAGGCCTGGGGGCCGCTGGCGCCCTCCACCCCCGGCACCGAGCCGTCGTTCGCCAAGCCGGCCTGGGAGTACAGCAAGGAGAAGGCGGAGAAGCTGCTGGACGAGGCCGGCTGGACCGGGAAGGACGCCGAGGGCTACCGCACCAAGGACGGCAAGCGCCTCACCGCCGAGCAGCCGTACGTGCAGACCTTCGTCTCGGCCCAGAACCACACCTTCGACGTGGGCGTGCAGGACGCGCTGAAGCAGGTCGGCATCGAACTGAAGCTGGTGCCGCTGGACTCCGCGGGCTCCATCGGGCGCACCGGCAAGGGCGACTACGACGTGTTCGCCTTCGCCTGGCAGGGCTCCGACCCGAGCCTGCTGGGCAACCTCTACCACTCCAAGTCCCAGTTCGGGGGCGGCGGGGCGAACGGCAGCCGGGTCAAGGACGCCGAGATCGACGGCTGGCTGGACCAGGCCGAGGCGACCGTGGACGCCGCGCAGCGCACCGAGCTGTACCGCAAGGTCCAGCGGAAGATCGTCGAGCAGGCGTACTCCTTCCCGGCCTACATCGCCACCATGGACGTCGCCCGGCACGGCAAGGTGAACGGGCTGGTCCTGGACGTCGACGCCAACACGGACTTCTACGGCATCGAGGTGGCCTGAGGTGTCCGACCGCGCCCGGCTCGCGCCGCGACGGCACGTGCCGCCCTGGGCCAGGTTCGTCGCCCGGCGGCTCGCGGCGGGACTGGTGGTGGTGTGGGGGACGCTCACGGTGACGTTCTTCGCCCTCCACCTCGCCCCCGGCGACATCGTGGACGGACTGATCGGGCCGGGCGCCGCCGCGACCCCGGCCCTGCGCGGCCAGGTCATCGCCGAGAACGGCCTGGACGACCCACTGCTCCTCCAGTACGGCCGCCAGCTCGGCCAGTTGGCGAGCGGCGGCCTCGGCTGGTCGTACCAGCTCAACGAGCCGATCGAGCGGCTGCTCGGCAGCCAGCTCGGTCCGACCGTCGAGCTGGCGGTGTCCGCGCTGGTCACCGCGCTGGTGCTGGCGGTGCTGGCCGCCGCCCTGACGGCCGGCCGGGGCCGGGCGGTGCGCGGTGCCGCCGGTCTGACCGAGCTGCTGATGGTGTCGATGCCGTCGTTCTGGCTCGGCATCATCCTGCTGACGGTGTTCTCCTACCGGCTGCACGCGCTGCCCTCGATCGGGGCGGACGGGCCGGCGGCGCTGGTGCTGCCGACGCTGGCGCTGGCACTGCCGCTGGCCGGAGTACTCGCCCAGGTGATCCGCCAGGAGCTGGAGAGCACCGACGGCCGCCCGTTCGTGCTGACCGCGCGCTCGCGCGGCCTGGGCGAGACGGCGGTGCTGCTGCGGCACACCCTGCGGCACGCCCTGCTGCCGCTGACCACGCTGGGCGGCTTCGTGCTGGGCAGCCTGTTCGGCGGCGCGGTGCTGGTGGAGAACATCTTCACCCGGCCGGGCCTGGGCCGGGTGCTGGCCAACGCGGTCGGCTCGCGCGACCTGCCGGTGGTCAGCGCCCTGGTGGTCATCTCCAGCGCGGCGTTCGTGGTCATCAACACCCTGGTGGACGTGCTCCACCCGCTGATCGACCCCCGGCTGCGCGAGGGAGGCCCGGCATGAGCACCGTGACCGCCCTCGTCGACCGGCCGGCCCCGGCCGCCGCCCGCCGGGGCGGGCTGCTGCGCTCGCCGGCCGGGCTGGCCCCGCTGGTCCTGCTGACCGCGGTGGCGCTCGTCCTGGTCTTCCCCGGGCTGTTCGCCACCCACGCCCCCGAGGCGACGGACGTCGCCTCGGCGCTGCGCCCGCCCGGTGCCGAGCACTGGCTGGGCACCGACCAGCTCGGCCGGGACGTCTGGTCGCGGCTCGTGCACGGCACCCGGCTGTCGCTGCTGATCGCCGTCGGCGCGACGCTGATCGGGGTGGGCGGCGGCGCGCTGCTCGGCCTGGTCGCCGGCTGCGGCGGACGGCAGGTCGACTTCGCCCTGATGCGGGTGGTGGACGTGCTGCTGGGCTTCCCCGAACTGCTGCTCGCGCTGGTGGTGGTGGCGCTGCTGGGCGGCGGCACGGTCAACGTGGCGATCGCCATCGGCGTCGCCGGGGTGCCCCACTACGCCCGGCTGGTGCGCGGCCAGGCACGGCTGGTGCTGCGCTCGGAGTACGTGGAGGCGGCGCGGGTGCTGGGGGTGCCGGCCTGGCGGTCGGTGCTGCGGCACGTGCTGCCGAACGTCGGCGGCCCCCTGGTGGTGCTGGCCTCCATCGGGCTGGGCTCCGCCATCATCTCGGGCTCCGGACTCAGCGTGCTCGGCCTGGGCCCGGTCCCGCCGGACGCCGACTGGGGCTCGATGGTCGCCGACGGCAAGGACTTCCTCCAGACGGCCTGGTGGATCTCGATCGCACCCGGCCTGGCCGTCTCGGTCGTGGTGGTCTGCACCACGCTGATCGGCCGTTCACTGCAGTCGAGGGCGGTGCGATGACGATGACGACGACGACAACGGAAGCGGCGGCGGCGGCGAAGGCGGCGGCCGGGGACACCGGTGCGCCGGTGCCGCTGGTGCGGGTGGAGGGGCTGCGGGTCTCGTTCCCCGGCGCGCCCCGGCCCGCGGTGGACGGGGTGTCGCTGGCCATCGGCGCCGGGGAGTGCGTGGCGCTGGTCGGCGAGTCCGGCTCGGGCAAGTCGGTCACCTCCCGCTCCCTGGTCGGACTGGCGGGCGCCCGGGCCCGGGTCTCCGCCCGGACCCTGGAGGTGGGCGGGGCGGACACCGCCGGCTTCGGCGAGCGGCAGTGGCGCACGGTGCGCGGCCGGCGGGTCGCCATGGTCTTCCAGGACGCGCTGACCGCGCTGGACCCGCTGCGCACCGTCGGCGCCGAGATCGGCGAGGCGGCCCGCCTCGGCGGCACCGCCGGCCCGGACCGCGAGGCCCGGGTGGTGGAGCTGCTCACGGCGGTGGGCGTGCCGGAGCCGGAGGCCCGGCGCACCCAGTACCCGCACCAGCTCTCCGGCGGGCTGCGCCAGCGCGCGCTGATCGCCTCGGCGCTGGCCGCCGACGCCCCGCTGCTGATCGCCGACGAGCCGACCACGGCGCTGGACGCGATCGTCCAGGCGCAGATCCTGGCGCTGCTCGGCCGACTCAAGGCCGAGGGCCGGGGGCTGCTGCTGGTCAGTCACGACCTGGCGGTGGTGGCCCAGTTGGCGGACCGGGTGCTGGTGCTGCGGCGGGGCGAGGTGGTGGAGAGCGGTCCGGTCGGCCGGGTGCTGACCGCCCCGGAGCACCCGTACACCCGGATGCTGCTGGACGCGGTGCCCTCGGGCCGCCCGCCGGCCCGTCCCGTCCCGTCCTCGCCGGAGGTGCCGAGCGCCGAGGAAGGGCCCCCGGTGCTGACCGGGCGCGGGCTGGTCAAGTCCTTCGCCCCGGGCGGGCCGAGGGCCCTCGACGAGGTCGGGTTCACCCTGCGGGCGGGCGAGGCGCTGGGCGTGGTCGGCGAGTCCGGCTCGGGCAAGACCACGCTGGCGCGGATCGTGATGGGTCTGTCCCGTCCCGACGCCGGGGAGGTGCTGCTGCACGGGCGGCCCTGGTCGGCGCTGCCGGAGCGGCGGCGCCGGGCCGAGCGCTCGGCGATCCGGTTCGTCCAGCAGGACCCGTACGCCTCGGCGGACCCCCGGTTCACCGTGGCGCGGATCATCGGCGAGGCGCTGCCGGGACTGCGGCGCGCCGAGCGGGCCCGGCAGTGCGAGGAACTCCTCGACCAGGTCGGTCTGTCGGCCGAGCTGCTCTCCCGCCGGCCGCACCAGCTGTCCGGCGGTCAGCGCCAGCGGGTCGCCATCGCCCGGGCGCTGGCGGGCCGTCCGGAGGTGCTGGTCTGCGACGAGCCGGTCTCGGCGCTGGACGTCTCGGTCCAGGCGCAGGTGCTGGAGCTGCTGGACCGGCTGCGGCGCGAGCGGGGCATCGCCCTGCTGTTCATCACCCACGACCTGGCCGTGGTGCGGCAGGTCGCCGACCGGGTGCTGATCATGCGCGGCGGGTCGGTCGTCGAGGAGGGCGGGACCGAGCGGATCTTCGAGGCCCCCGCCCACCCGTACACCCGGGCCCTGCTGGACGCCGTCCTGCGGCTGCCGGACGCGGACGGTGCGGGCAGCACGGACGGTGCGGGCAGCGCGGAGGGCTCGGACAACGCGGGCAGTGCAGGCAGCGCGGGCAGTGCAGGCAAGCCGGACAGCGCGGGCAGGACGGACGGCGCGGAGGTCACCGGCCGCGACGCCCCGGAGCAGGACACCGAACACGCCGCCGGGCAGGACGGCGAGCACGTCACGAAGTGGGAGACATGACTGACACGACGACGGACGCCGCCCCCGAGGCCGCCGAGGTGTGGCTGCGGCGGGCCGAGGAGGTCGCGGCGCGACTCGCGGCCGGCGCCGCCCGGCGCGACCGCGAGGGCACCCCGCCGGCGCGGGAGATCCAGCTGCTGAAGGACACCGGCCTGGTGACCCTGCTGGGGCCGGTCGAGTACGGCGGGGGCGGCCAGGACTGGTCCACCGCGTTCCGGGTGGTGCGCACCGTCGCGGCGGCCGACGCCTCGGTCGGCGAGCTGCTGGCCCACCACTACGTGTGGGTGTCGATCGCCGAGTTCATCGGCACCGAGGAGAAGATCCAGCACATCGGCGAGGTGTCGGCCCGGGCCCGGTGGTTCTTCAGCGGGTCCTCGAAGCCCCGTTCGGCGCCCCTGGTGATCGAGGACACCGGCCTGGAGATGCTGTTCCACGGGCGGCTGGAGCGTGCCCTGGGCCACCCGGTGTCGGACATCACCATCCTGGAGGGCTTCCCGGAGGACGGCGACACCCCGATCAGCGCGCTCGCGATGAGCGAGCACGTGGGGCTGTCCTTCGAGCCCGGCGCCGAGGAGTTCGGGCTGCGGTCGCTGGCCGCCGGGACCGTGGTCGCCGAGGGCGCGAACATCCCCTGGACCGGGGCGCTCGGCCACGTCGACAAGACCTTCGTGCCCCGGGTCTACAACACCTTCCTCACCCCGGCCTTCCAGCTCGCCCAGGCCAACGCGCTGATCGGCGCGGCCCGGGGCGCGCTGGACGCCGCCGCCCGGCATGCCCGCGAGCAGTGGTCGCAGGCGCCGCTGACCGAGGCCGCCGCCGCGGACGCGGCCCGGCACTACGGCACCCTGGCCTCCGCGCTGTGGGCCGTGGAGGCGTTCGCCGACGCCGTCGGCGCCGAGGCGGACGCCCTGCACGCCCGCCGCCGCACGGTGACCGAGGAGGACCGCGGCCGGCACGCCGTCCGGGTCGCGGCGCTGGCCGCGCAGGCCGGCGCGGCCGCCGACGCGGTCACCGTCGGCGCGCTCGGGGCGGCCGGCCCCGGCGGCGCCGAGGCCTCGGCCGGGCTGGACCGCTACTGGCGGGACACCAGGGCGCGGCGGGTGCACGAGGACGACCCGGGCCGCGCCCGGGTGGTCGGGCGCCACCTCCTGCACGGCGAAGTCCCCCGCCCCACCTGGTACGCGTGACACCCCGAGTAAGGAGCACCCCCGCATGACCAGCAGTTCCCCGACCGTCCCGCTGTCCGTCCTCGACATCTCGTCCATCGACTCCGCCGGCCGCCCCGCCGACACCCTGGTCGGCACCCGCCGGCTGGTGGCGGCCGCCGACGAGCTGGGCTACACCCGGTTCTGGGTGGCCGAGCACCACAACTCGCGCGGGATCGCCGGGTCCGTCCCGGCCGTCCTGCTGGCCGCGCTCGGCGAACGGACCAGCCGGATCCGGATCGGCGCGGGCGGGGTGATCCTGCCCAACCACCCGCCGTACGCCGTCGCGGAGTCCTTCCGGACGCTGGCCGCGCTGTTCCCCGACCGGGTGGACCTGGGCATCGGCCGCTCGGGCGCGGACCCGGTGCTCTCGCACGCGCTGCGCCGGGCGCCCGACGAGGACTTCCCGGCGGCCCTGGAGGAACTGCTCGCCTTCGTCGACGGCGGCTTCCCGGACGGGCACGTCTACCAGCGGCTGGAGGCCCTGCCGGAGCCGCCGCTGCCGCCCCGGCCGTGGCTGCTGGGCGCCAGTGTGCGCAGCGCCGTGGACGCGGGCCGGCGCGGGCTGCCGTACGCGTTCGCCCACCACTTCTTCAACTCCCGCGGCACCGAGGAGGCGCTGCGGGCGTACCGGGAGAGCTTCCGGCCCTCGGCCCGGGCCGAGCGGCCGCACACCATCGTCACCGCCTACACCGTGTGCGGGGAGACCTCGGAGCAGGCGCGCCGGCTGGCGGCGCCGGCGCTGTTCCCGGTGCTGCGGCTGAACGGCGCCTCGCCGATCGCGCCGCTGCCCACCGTCGAGGAGGCCGCCGCGTACCCGTGGACGGAGGCCGAGCGGGCCGCCGCCGACGCGCTGCTCAGCACCCAGGCGGTCGGTGACGCCGAGGAGGTCCGCCGGGCGCTGGCGGACCTGCTGGAGCGCACCGGCGCGGACGAGCTGATGGTGACCAACAACGTCACCGACGTCGAGGAGAAGATCCGTTCGCTGGAACGCGTGCGGGAGCTCGCCCCGGCGCTGCCCGTCCCCGCCGGGGTCAGCCGGTAACGGCCGGGCGGCTGTGACGGTCGCGGGTGCCGAGGCTGTCGCGGATGCGGCGGTGGTGGGTGACCAGCCAGACCCGCTCGGGCTCCCCGGGCGGACAGCGGTCCAGGGCGTGGTCGAGGCAGCTGACCGCGAGCGCGTCGTCGCCCGCGGCGGCGGCCCGGGCGGACGCCCCCACCAGGGCCTCCCAGGCCCGGCGCTCCATAGTCTCCACCGGGGTGCCGTCCGCCTCGGCGAGCGCGATGGCGCGGTCGTAGTGGAAGGCCAGCAGCCCGGGGCGGGGCACGTCCAGCAGGGCGGCCCAGTCGGCCGCCCGCAGATGGCGTTCGACCAGGACCCGGCCGGGCAGCTGGGCGAGCGCGACATACCGGCTGACGGCGTACCGGAAGACGTACTCGACGTCCCCGGGCACGCCGCTGCGGCGCACCCGGCGCAGCAGTTCGCGCGACTCCAGGAGCTCCAGGCCGCGGCCGACCTCCTCGGGGTCGCGCCGGCTGACGGCGGCGACCGCGCCGCGCCACAGGGTGCCGCCGACGACGGCGGCGTCGCGCAGCACCGAGCGGGCGGTGCGGTCGAGGCCGTCGATCTGGGCGGCGGCGACGGCGAGGACGGCCGGCGGGTGGGCGGCGGCCGGGTCGACCCCGACGTCCGCCGCCCGCGCGTAGGCCTGGGCGAACAGCGGGTTGCCGTCGGCGAGGGCCGCGCGGCGGTCGTCGGCGGGCGTCGGGTGGCGGCGGCCGGCGGCGGCGCCGATCACGGTGGCGGTGGCCGCGGTGGACAGCGGCGCGACGTGCAGCAGGACCGAGCGGCGCTTGGCGCACCCCCAGGAGGGTCTGGTGTGGAGCAGTTCGGAGCGGGCGCCGGCGATCAGCAGCAGGGCGACCGGGCCGAGCCGGACGGTCAGGTCCTCGACGAAGGAGCGGACGAAGTCGGCGGCGCGGTGGAGGTCGTCCAGGACGACCACCAGCGGGCGGTCGGCGGCCGCCTCCTCCAGGAACTGCCGCAGCGCGTCGAGGACTTCCTCCCGCGGCACGGCGCCGCCGTCCGGCCCCTGGGCGGCGGCGGCCGGGGCGGGCAGGCCGAGACAGGCGGCGAGCGCGGTGACGATCGGTCCGGTGGCGTCGTGCGGGAAGAGCCCGCGCACGACGGCGGTCAGCGCGGGCAGGACGACGGCCGCCGGCGCGCCGGCGCGGATGCCCGTGTAGGCGCGGACCACGCCGGCCAGTGGCTCGTAGGGGGTGTGGGCGTCGAAGGCGGGGGTGCCCGCGTGGAGCACCCGGGGCGCCGGCGGTCCGGCGCCGTCGCGCAGCGAGGCGGCGAACTCCCCGATCAGCCGGGTCTTGCCGATACCGGGCTCGCCCAGCACCGTGACCAGGTGCGGCAGTTGGCGGCGGACGGTGTCCCGGTAGGCGCCGCACAGCAGGTTCAGCTCGTGGGTGCGCTCCAGGAACGGCGGTTCGGCGGGGTGCCCGGCCGGCCCCCGGCCGTCGGGGCGGGAGGGCGCGGGGCGTTGGACGCCGGGGACACCGGGGACCGGGGCGAAGCCGAGGCCTGCGCCGCCCGCCTCGACGACGGAGTCGGCGGCCCACAGTTCCCCGCGGGGGACCTGCGGCAGCAGGTGCTGACAGGCGTCCAGGACCTGGCCGGTGACCTCCACGGGCTCGGGCGCGCTGTCGTCGTAGGTGACCACCACCTCGCCGGTGCCGACCACGAGGTGGGCCACCGGCCGGGCGGCGGCCGCGGTGCCGGGCTCCGGTCCGGGCTCCTCGAAGTGGCGGCGCAGGGCGAGGGCGGCGCGCAGGGCCCGCTCGGCGTCGTCCTCGTGGGCCCGGGGGACGCCGAAGACGACCAGCCACACCGAGCCGAAGGCCCGGCGCACGAGTCCGCCGAAGGGCGCCATCTCGCGCCGGATGCCGGCGGTCAGCTCCTTGACGGCGTGGTCGACGTGCTCGGGGGCGAGGGTGCCGCTGTCGGCCGTCCACCGGGCGCGGACCATGACGACGCTGGCCGGGCGCCGCTCGACCCTCTCCCAGGGCGCGCGGAAGGCGTGCTCGACGGCCGGGGCGCCGGTGCTCCCGGCGCCCCGGCCGCCGGCGCGGTCGTCGGCACGGCCGTCGGCGCGCGCGGGCGCGGCGGGGACCGGCCGGGGGCGCGGCGGCTGCTGGGCGGCGGCCTCGGGCCGAGCTCCGGCCGGGGAGGGGAACTCCGCCGGGCCGCCCGGGGCGGCGGTGAGCCGCAGCGCCAGGGCTGGGTCGTGGCTGAGGATCGCGCGCTGGAGGCGTCGCAGGTCGCGGCCCGGCTCCAGGCCGAAGCGGTCGGCGAGCAGGTCCCGGGTGCGCCGGTAGCGGTCCAGCGCCTCGGGCTGGCGCCCGCAGTTGTAGAGGACGACCATCAGCTGGGCGACCAGGCGTTCCCGGGTCGGCTCGGCCTCCAGCAGGGACTCCAGTTCACCGATCAGCTCGCGGTCCCGACCCATCGCCAGCTCGGCCTGGATGCAGTCCTCGTGGACGGCGAGCCGGAGGCCCTGGAGGGCGGCCAGCTCGGGCCAGGTGAGCCCGGCGTCGCTCACGTCGGCGAGCACCGGGCCGCGCCACAGGCCGAGGGCGCGGCGCAGCAGTTCGGAGGCCTGCGCCCAGTCGCCGGCCGCCAGTCGGGCCCGGCCCATTGTGACAAGCTCATGAAATTCCGTGAGATCGAGCTGTTCCGGCTCGATTCTGAGCACGTATCCGGGCACAGTGGTATTCAGCACGGCCTTCCCGTCGGCCGGCTCCCCGACCGCCTGGAATGCACGGCGCAGCCCGGCCACCGAGTTCTGCACCATTTTCCGTGCCGTGGACGGACGGTCATCGCCCCACAGTGCGGCGACTATCTCGTTGATACTCACCACGCTATTCGCGCGGAGCAGGAGAACACCGAGCAGGGCCCTCTGCTGCAGGCCCCGAATGGGTACGTCAGTGCCGTCGGAGAGCACTTCGAGCGGCCCCAGAACGTTGAATCGCACCCCTACCCCCTCGATTCCCGGCGATTCCAGACGATGCCATTCCGAATGTGCCCGATGCTACATCAGTTCGACCCGGGCCTTCCATTGACTGCGCGTCAATTCTGATCCGTGATACCACCGGCAACCCCCCCGCCGGTTTTCCCCGCGGCATTGCGCCGCCACCGCCCGGCGGCAGCGGCGGCAGTGGCCCGCCCATGGGCGGTCAGTTCCCGGGCAATGGGCGGGGTGTCCCCATGATGGGTCCGACCGGGAGCGGGTGGCCGTCGCCACCGCCCCGGGCGGGCCGCCGGGGGACCGGCGGCCGGACGCCTACAAGAGACGAGGTCGGGGGTACCCGGTGCCTTCCCTGCTGGAACGTGATGCGCACATCGACAGACTCGACCACCTGCTCGCCGAGTGTCTCGGCCGCGCGGGCCGGGTGGCACTGGTCGACGGACCCCTCGGCAGCGGCAAGAGCGAGCTGCTGCGGGTGTTCGCCGCCCGGGCCGCCGAACGCGGAGTCCTGGTCGTGGGCGCGGGCTGTTCCGCCCAGGAGCGGGACCTGCCCTTCGGCATCGCCGACCGGATCGCCCGCTCCCCCGGCTGGCCCGCCGGGCACGCCGAGCGGCTGGCCGCGCTGGCCGAACCGGCCGTCCTCGCCGACCCGGCCGAGCGCGCCGGCGGCACCGCCCCCGACGGCGCCGTTCCCGACGGCGGCGGCCTCGACGGCTCCGCCCTCCACGCCACCGGCCTCCACGGCACCGGCCCGGCCGGCGACCCGGCCGGCCCGCCGTCGCCCGCGCTGCTGCGCGCCTGCCGCGACCTCACCACCGCTCTGCTCGCGGCCGCCGCCGACACCCCGGTGCTGCTCTGCGTCGAGGACATCGGCCACGCCGACGAGGCGTCCCTGCACTTCCTGCGCCACCTCGTCCGCCACCTGCCGCAGAGCCGGGTGCTGCTGGTCCTCACCGACGGCAGCACCCCGTGGCCCGCGCGGCGCCGGCTGCACGCCGAACTGCTGCGCCACCCGCACGCCCACCGCCTGACGCTGGCCCCGCTGTCCCGGGCCGGCGCGCTGCGCCTGGTCACCGAGGGCCTCGGCGAGGAGGACGCCCGTCACCGCGGGCCCGGCCTGGTGGACGTGGCCGGCGGCAACCCGCTGCTGCTGCACGCCCTCGTCGACGAGCACCTCGACCGCGCCGACGAACCCGAACCGCGCTACGGCCCGGCCCTGCTGAGCTGCCTCCACCGGGCCGGCCCCGGCGTCCTGCGGGTCGTCCAGGCCCAGGCCGTGCTCGGCGAGGAGGCCCCGGCCGAGGACGTGGCCAGGCTGCTGGGCGAACGGGAGAGCGCCGACGCGGTCGCCCGGATCCGCGCCACGCTCACCGCCGCCGGACTGCTGGACGGCGAGGGACGGCTGCGCACCGAGGCCGCCCGCACCGCCGTCCTGGAGGACCTCGCCCCGCACGAGCGCACCGAACTGCGGCTGCGGGCCGCCCAGCTGGCCCACGAGACGGGCAGCCCCGCCGCCGAGGTGGCCCGGCACCTGGTCGAGGCCGGGCGGGCGCCCGCGCCGTGGGCGGTCGCCGCGCTGACCGAGGCGGCCGAGCACGCCCTGCTCGACCACCGCCACCGCACCGCCGTCGCCTGCCTGCGCCTGGCCCACAAGGAGGCCGCCGAGGAGAGCGACCGGGCGGTGCTCCGGCACCGGCTGACGCAGGCCGAGTGGCAGCTCAACCCCTCGGCGGCGGCCCGGCACCTGGTGCCGCTCACCGCCGCGGTCCGGGCCGGGCACCTCGGGCTCGCCGAGGCGCTCGTCCTCGTCCGGTACCTGCTGTGGCACGGCCGGAGCGAGGAGGCGCTGGCCGTCCTGGACCTGCTGCGCGCCCGGACCCGACCGGCCTCCCCCGCCGAGACCGGCGCGCTGCGCGACGTCGAGACCTGGCTCGCCCACACCCACCCGGGCCTGGCCCGGGGCCGCCGCGTCCCGGCGCTGCCCGCCGACCTGCGGCACGCGGTCGCCCCGGACGTCGACCCGCAGCTGCGGGCCGCCGCCGCGCTCGCCGGGGCGCTCACCCGGGGCCGGGCCGCGGAGGCCGTCGACCGCGCCCGGCAGGTGCTGCACGACGCCCACCTGCACGGCCGCACCCCGTGGGCCGAGGAGGCCGCGCTGCTCGCGCTGCGGGTGCTGCTCGAAGCCGGGCACGCCGACACCGCGGCGGTCTGGAGCCAACGGCTGCTCGGCACCGCCGCGCGCCGCGAGGTCCCGACCGCGACGGCCCTGTACTCGGCGGCGCACGCCGAGGCGGCCCTGCGGCTCGGCGAGCCGACCACGGCGGCCGAGCACGCCCGGGCCGCGCTGACCCACCTCAGCCCCACCGCCTGGGGCATCGCGGTGGGCCTGCCGCTGGGCACGCTGATCGTCGCCGAGAGCCGCACGGGCGAGCACCGCTCGGCGGCCAAGCACCTCACCCACGCCGTCGGCGAGGCGATGTTCCAGAGCCTGTACGGGCTGCACTACCTGTTCGCCCGGGGCGAGCACTACCTGGCGACCCGGCACGGCCACGCGGCGCTCGCCGACTTCCTGTCCTGCGGCGAACTGCTGCGCACCTGGGGCCTGGACGGCGCGGGGGTGGTGCCCTGGCGCACCCAGGCCGCCGACGCCTGGCTGCGGCTCGACAACCGGGACCGCGCCTGGCGGCTGATCCACGAACAGCTCAGCCGGGCCGACGCCGACCTGCCGCACCACCGGGGCCCGGCGCTGCGGCTGCTCGCCGCGGCCGGGCCGGCCGGGCGGCGCGGCCCCCTGCTCACCGAGGCGGTCGACCTCACCGAGGCCTCCGGCGACCGCTACGAGCAGGTGCGGGTGCTCACCGACCTGAGCCGGGTGCACCAGGCCGCCGGCAACAAGCGCCGGGCCCGGCTGCTGCTGCGCCAGGCCCTGCACCTGGCGACCATGTGCGGCCTGAAGCCGCTCGCCCAGGAGCTGCTGTCGGTCTCGGCGGACCTCGGCGAGAGCGGCCCGGCCGCCGACGAGCCGCGGGAGCCGGGCGGGTTCGGCGCGCTCACCGAGTCCGAGCGGCGGGTCGCCTCGCTCGCCGTGCTCGGTTACACCAACCGCGAGATCGCCGGACGCCTCTACGTCACGGCCAGCACCGTGGAACAGCACCTCACCCGGGTCTACCGCAAGCTCGGGGTACGCCGACGCAAGGACCTGCCGGCCGATCTGCGGGCCGGCCTGAGGAAGACGGGATGACCACTCCGATGACCACGCCGACCGCCACGACCCCGACGCCGCACGACGGCACCGGGCCCGACCTCGCCCGGGCCCTCGCGGGCCTGACCGCCGGCCAGCAACCGCAGTGGCCCGATCAGGAACGGGTGCGCGAGGTGCGCGCCGCGCTCGGCGCCCTGCCGCCCCTGGTCGAGCCCGCCGCCGTCGACCGGCTCCGGGAGCGTCTGGCCGAGGCCGCGCTCGGCCGGGCCCTGGTCGTCCAGGGCGGGGACTGCGCCGAGACCTTCGCCGGCAACACCCCCGAGCACGTGCGCGCCAACCTGCACGCCCTGCTGCACTGCGCGACCCTGTTCGAGGTCGCCTCCGGCCTGCCGGTGGTGCCGGTCGGACGCGTCGCCGGGCAGTACGCCAAGCCGCGCTCCAGCCCGACCGGCCCGGACGGGCTGCCCTCCTACCGGGGCGACATCGTCAACGGCCTCGCGGCGACGGCCGAGGCCCGCACACCGGACCCGCGGCGGATGCTCACCGCCTACGACGGCGCCGGCGCCGCGCTCGACGTGCTGGACTCGGTGGCCGGGGCGACCCGCAGCGAACTGTTCGCCGGTCACGAGGCCCTGCTGCTCGACTACGAGGTGCCGCTGGTGCGCGACGGGTACGCGCTGTCCGGCCACTTCCTGTGGATCGGCGAGCGGACCCGCGAGCTCGACGGCGCGCACGTCGCCCTGGCCCGCCGGATCGCCAACCCGCTGGGCCTCAAGCTGGGCCCGTCCACCACCCCGGAGCAGGCCGTCGCCTACGCCGAGGCGCTGGACCCGGACCGTGTCCCCGGCCGGCTGACGTTGATCAGCCGGATGGGCGCGGACCGGGTGTCCGACGTGCTGCCGCCGCTGGTGGAGGCGGTGGCGGACGCGGGGCACCCGGTGGTCTGGCTCTGCGACCCGATGCACGGCAACACCGAGACGGCGGCCGGCGGGCTGAAGACCCGCCGCTTCGACCGGATCGCCGCCGAGGTGAGCGGCTACTTCGCCGTGCACCGGGCGCTCGGCAGCCACCCCGGCGGCCTGCACCTGGAGCTGACCGGCGACGACGTGACCGAGTGCCTCGGCGGTCGCGAGGACCTGCGCGAGGAGCAGCTCCCCGAGCGCTACCTGACCGGCTGCGACCCGCGGCTGAACGGGCGCCAGACGCTCGACCTGGCGCGCGTCGTGGCGGAGATCCTGCTGGAGCACTCCGCCCGGCGGGCACCCGCGGCGGTCTGAGGACCGCCCACCACAGGACCGACGGCCCGCTCCTCCCTCGCGGAGGGGAGCGGGCCGTCAGCACGTGCGGGGGCGGTAGAGGGCGGGAGCGGGGCGGGCCGTCAGGCGGCGAGGTCGGTGCGGAGCGCCCCGAGCAGCGCGGCCAGCTCCGTCCGGTCCGCCGCCGCGCCGTAGACGTAGAAGTCGGGCCGGACAAGTACCGCGACCGCCCCGGCCCCGGCCAGGTACGGCAGGTACACCCCGTCGGTGTCACCCACCGCGCCCGCCGGGGGCTCCTCGTCGGTGGCGGCGAGCACCCTCACCGCGTGACCGCCGAGGTCGGCCAGCCAGGCGCGGTCCCCGGCGGTGAGCAGGCTCTCCGGCGGCTCGGTGGTGAGCAGCACGAAGCCCCGCCCCACCACGTCGTCGAAGAGCCCGGCGGGCCGGCCGGCCGCCGTCACCCGCCCCTGCACGACCAGGTCGCCGGCCGGCCCGCCGCCGTACCGCAGGCCCGCCGTGAGCGGCTGGACCGGGGTGCGCGGCCGGGCCGCGCCGACCGCCGCGCCTTGCCGGGCGCGCTCCTGGGCGGCCAGCATGACCGTGTCGCGGTCGCGGGCCGCGGCCGGGTCGGTCTGGCAGATGACCCGGCCCAGGTCCATCGACATGGTGAGCGCGTGCCGCACGTGCTCGCGCCGCTCGGCGGTGTAGCTGTCGAGCAGCCCGTCGCCGGCCCGGCCGGTGAGCACCAGGTCCAGCTTCCAGGCGAGGTTGGCGGCGTCCCGGAAGCCCGAGCACATGCCCTGCCCCGCGAACGGCGGCATCAGGTGGGCGGCGTCCCCGGCGATCAGCACCCGGCCGCGCCGCCACTGGTCCGCGTAGCGTGCCTGGAAGGTGTAGACGGCGTGCCGCAGCAGGGTGGCGTTGCCGGGGTCGATGTCGAACAGCGAGAGCAGCTTCCAGACGTTGGCCTCGCTGCCGAACTCCTCCGGCGACTCGTGGTCGAGCCGCATGAACTCCCAGCGCCGGTGGCCCGGCCCGGCGGAGACGGCGGTGCGCGGCCGGGCCGGGTCGCAGACCTGGAGGTTGTTGGGGACGAACTCCCGGCCGTCGTGCGGGACGACGTCGCAGGTCAGCCAGTCGTTGAAGAACGCGAAGTCGGTGGCGGTCAGCCCGGCCTCCTCGCGCACCACGCTGTTGGCGCCGTCGCAGCCGATCACCCAGCGGGCGGTGAGCGGGCCGCCCGACGGGCCGGTCGTCGGTCCTTCGACCGTGAGCGCGACCGTGTCGCCCCGGTCGGCGAGCGCCGTCACCCGGTGGCCGCGCAGGACGCGCAGCGTCGGGTACCGCTCGCCGTGGGCGGCCAGCGCGGCCTCCAGGCCCGGCTGGTAGACGGCGCTGGAGTCGGGCCAGCCGGAGCGGCCGGTGTCCTCGACGTCCACCCGGAAGAGGCTCTGCCCGTCGGCGTTGTGCCAGACGTAGTCCCGGGAGGACTCGACGTGCTCGTCCAGGGCCGCGCCCACGCCGGTGGCGGCGAGGATGCGGGCGGACTCGCCGTCGAAGGAGACCGCCCGCGGCATCGGGTAGGGCCGGGCGAAGCGCTCCAGGACGGTGACCCGGTGGCCGCGGGCGGCCAGCAGCAGGGCGGCGGTCTGGCCGACCGGCCCGTAGCCGACGATCGCGACGTCGGTGTCGGGGCCGTCGCCGTTGCCGTTGTTCGCGGCGGCGGTGTCGGTGTCGGTGTCGGTGCGGACGGGAGCGCTCATGCGGTGGCCGCGTCCTTCCGCAGGATCTCGGCGAGCACCCGGGCGTGCTCCGCCGGGTCGGCGAGGCCGCGCAGCCGCTCGGTGCCGTCCTCGACGACGACCAGCCGGGTGCCGATCAGGATCCGCTGGCCGCCCTCGAAGGCCCGGCCGCGCACCACGATGCCGGAGCCGGCCAGGGCCCGGGCGAACCGGTCCAGCTCCGGCGAGGGGACCAGCCACTCCGCGAAGGCGCGCGGCCGGGAGTGGAACCGGTAGACGGCGCGCCAGTCGCCGACCTTGCCCCGGCGCTGCACCACGTGGTGGCCGGTGTCCGCGCGCACGACGCGGAAGTCGGTGCCGAACTGCGGCTGCACCTCGTCGGGCACCACCCGCAGCGGCTCCAGGTAGGACGGGCCGACGAAGCCGACGTCGACCAGCCAGAGGTCGCCGTCCAGCCGGACGAAGCCGAGGACGTGCTCCAGGTCCGGGCCGAAGGTGTCGTCCACCTGGCGGATCCCGGCCGAGAACAGCCCGGTCTCGTAACCGAGTTCGCGCAGCAGCGCGAGGAAGAGCCCGTTCAGTTCGTAGCAGACGCCGCCCCGGCCGCCGAGCACGACGGCGTCGAACACGGCGTCGAGGTCGATGTCGACGCCCGCCCAGAGGGACTCGCCGCGCGCGGTGTTGAGCGAGGAGTCGTACGGGATCGCGATCAGGTGGCGCCGGTGCAGCTCGCGCAGGGTGTCGGCGGTGGGGTCGAGCGGGCCGTCGTAGTCGAGGGCCTTGAGGTAGGCGGTGGTGTCGAACACGGCGGTCACTTCCCTTCGGTCCGCTGCTCGGCGGGCACGGTGTCGGCGGGCACGGTCACATCGGCCCCGGCCTCGCCGTCCCCGGCCTCGCCGTCCCCGGCCTCGTCGGCCCCGGACTCGTCGAACAGGGCGAGGAGGTGGCCGGCGAGCCGCTCCGGGGTGGGCTGGTCGAAGGCGAGCAGGGCGGGCAGTTCGAGCCCGGTGACGTTCTGGAGGCGGTTGCGCAGTTCGACGGCGGTCAGCGAGACGAAGCCGATGTCGAAGAAGACGGCGTCCGCCCCGATCTCACCGGTGTCCTCGTGCCCGAGGACGGACGCGACCTCCGTCCGGATCACGTCGACCAGCACGGCCTGGCGCTCCTCCGGGGCGGCGTCCGCCAGTCGGCGGGCGAGGGCGGCGCCGGGCGCCTCCTCGACGACAGTGTCGGGCTCGGTCTCGGTGGCCATCGGGGAATCTCCTGCGGGGGTGGTCGTCACGGGCACCGACTCCAGCCAGTAGTGCCGGTGTTGGAAGGGGTAGGTCGGAAGCTCGGAGGCGGGGAGGGTGCCGGCGCCCGCGTAGGAGGCCGACCAGTCGACCTCCACGCCGCGGACGTGCAGCGCGGCGGCCGACAGCAGGACGCGGTCCCAGCCGCCCTCGTCGCGGCGCAGGGTGCCGGTGACGGCCGCGTCGCGCACGGAGGCCGCCTCCAGGGCCTCGACGAGGCCGTGCGCGAGCACGGGGTGGGCACTGACCTCGACGAACGCCCGGTACTCGGCGGCGGCGAGGGTCTCGACGGCCTCGGCGAAGCGCACGGTCTGCCGCAGATTGCGATACCAGTAGCCGGCGTCCAGCTCCGGACCCTCCACCCAACGGTTCTCGACCGTGGACAGGAAGGGGACGGCGGCCGGCTGCGGCCTCACCGAAACCAGCAGCTCGGCGAGTTCGGCCTCGATCGACTCCACGTGCGAGGAGTGCGAGGCGTAGTCCACCGGGATCCGGCGCACCCGAACGCCCTGCTCCTCGAAGGCGGTCACCAGAGTGTCCAGGCCCGCCGGGTCGCCGGCGACGACCACCGAAGTGGGGCCGTTCACGGCCGCGACCTCCACCCCGGCGGGAAGCCGGTCGACCACCCGGGCGAGCGGCAGCCCGAGCGACACCATGCCCCCGCGTCCCGCCAGACCGCGGGCGATGGCCTGCGAGCGCAGCGCCACCACCGCCGCCGCGTCCTCCAGCGAGAGGATCCCGGCGACGTGCGCCGCCGCGATCTCCCCCTGCGAGTGACCGACCACCGCGTCCGGCACCACACCCAGCGACGCCCACAGACGGGCCAGACCGACGTTCACCGCGAACGACACCGGCTGCACCACATCCACCCGCTCCAACGAAGCGGACCCCGGCACCTGGTTCACCACATCCAGCAACGACCAGTCGGTATAAGGCTCCAGAGCCTTGCCGACCTCACCCAGAGCCTCCGCGAACACCGCCGACTCGGCCAGCAGCCGCTGCCCCATCCCCACCCACTGCGAACCCTGCCCCGGGAAGACGAGGACGGTCTGCCCGGCGACGTCCGCCGCGCCGGTGACCAGGGCGGGCGAGGCGGCGTCGCCCGCGAGGGCGGCCAGGCCGGTGCGGTGACCGTCGAGCGCGTCCGCCACCACGACGGCGCGGTGCGCCAGCAGTGTCCGGGCCTCGGCCAGCGTGCGGGCCGCGTCGGCGGGTGCCGGGCCGCGTGCCTCGGTGTAGTCGAGCAGCCGCTCCGCCTGGGCCCGCAGGGCGCCGGCGGAAGCGGCGGACAGCAGCCAGGGGACGGCGACGGGCTCGGGGGCGGCGGGCTCGGAAGTGGACTCGGCGGCGGGCTCGGCGGCGGGCGCCTCCTCCAGGATGATGTGGGCGTTGGTGCCGCTCACCCCGAAGGCCGACACCGCGGCCCGGCGCGGGCGGTCGGCCGCCGGCCACGGCCGGGCCTCCGTCAGCAGCCGCACCTCCCCGGCCGACCAGTCGACCTGGGTGGTCGGCGCGTCCACGTGGAGGGTCCGCGGCAGCACGCCGTGCCGCAGCGCCTCGACCATCTTGATCACACCGGCCGCACCGGCCGCGGCCTGGGTGTGCCCGAGGTTGGACTTCAACGACCCCAGCCACAGCGGCTGTTCGGCCGGACGGCCCTGACCGTAGGTGGCCAGCACCGCCTGCGCCTCGATCGGGTCGCCCAACGGGGTGCCGGTGCCGTGCGCCTCGACGGCGTCGACGTCGGCGGCCGTCAGCCGGGCGTTGGCGAGAGCCGCCCGGATCACCCGCTGCTGGGCGGGCCCGTTGGGCGCGGTGAGGCCGTTGGACGCGCCGTCCTGGTTGACGGCCGAGCCCCGGACCACGGCCAGCACCTCGTGCCCCAGCCGCCGCGCGTCCGACAGCCGTTCCAGGACGAGGACCGCCACGCCCTCCGCCCAGCCGGTGCCGTCGGCGGCGTCCGCGAAGGCCTTGCAGCGCCCGTCGGTCGCCAGACCGCGCTGCCGGGAGAACTCCACGAACGGCGAGGGCTGGGACATCACCGCGACACCGCCGGCCAGCGCCAGCGTCGACTCGCCGCCGCGCAGCGACTGGGCGGCCAGGTGCACGGCGACCAGCGAGGAGGAGCAGGCGGTGTCCACGGTGATCGCGGGCCCCTCCAGGCCGAGGGTGTAGGAGACCCGGCCCGAGGCCACGGAGCCGGAGGTGCCGGTGGCGAGGAAGCCTTCGAGGCCGGCGGGCACGCTTCCCGGGCCGGTGGCGTAGTCGTGGTACATGACGCCGGAGAACACGCCGACCGCCGTGCCGCGCAGGCCGGCCGGGTCCAGTCCGGCCCGCTCCAGGGCCTCCCAGGAGGTCTCCAGCAGCAGCCGCTGCTGCGGGTCCATGGCGAGCGCCTCGCGCGGCGAGATCCCGAAGAAGGCGGCGTCGAAGTCGGCTGCGCCGTGCAGGAATCCGCCCTCGCGGACGTAGGAGCGGCCGGCCCGGTCCGGGTCTGGGTCGAAGAGTCCGTCGAGGTCCCAGCCCCGGTCCTCGGGGAACTCGCCCACACCGTCGCGTCCGTCGGCGACCAGCTGCCACAGGTCGGCCGGGGAGGCGACGTCGCCCGGCAGCCGGCAGGCCATCCCGACGATGGCGATCGGCTCGTTGGCAGCCGCCTCCAACGCGGCCTTCTCCGCCGCGAGTTGTTCATTGTCCTGGAGCGCGGCCCGCAGTGCCGCGACCAGCCTCGCCGTCTGGTCGGTGGCGGCCGCGCCGTCGTTGGTGGTCGTCATGTCAGCCTTTCGAAAGGTACGCCGGGCGCCGAGCGCGGACGAACGGGCGTGGGTCGGTGAGCGCGGTCGGGTGGGCGGTCTCAGCCCCGGCCGCGCAGGGCGCGGGCGACGAGGCCGTCGATGTCCAGGTCCGCGATGGCGGGCCCCTCCACGGGCACGGGTCCCGCGTCCGGCCCGGCCGGACGCGGCCCGGGGGTCAAGGCCGCCGGACCCGCCGCCGGCTCCGGCAGCAGCTCGGACCGCAGATGGCGGGCGAGCGCGAGCGGGGTCGGGTGGTCGAAGACCAGGGTCGCCGGGAGCCGGACGCCCGTCGCCCGGGCCAGCCGGTTGCGCAGTTGCACCGCGCCGAGCGAGTCGAACCCGGTCTCCTTGAAGGCCTGGGCGGCGGCGACGGCGTCCTTGGACGGGTGCCCAAGAACGGCGGCGGCGGCGGAGCGCACCAGGTCGAGGACCTCGCGGTGCTGCTCGCGCTCCGGCAGCGCGGCCAGCCGGGCGGCGAAGTCCGCCGCGTCGTCGGCGGGCGCGCCGGTGGCGGCGGTGCGGCGGGGAGTGCGGACCAGACCGCGCAGCAGCGGGTTCAGCTCGCCGCCCGCCGCCTGCTTGCGCAGCGCCTCCCGGTCCAGCCGGGTCGGCACCAGCAGCGCCTCCGGGGAACGCAGCGCGGCGTCGAACAGCGCCAGCGCCTCCTCCGTCGCCAGGGCCTTGAGACCGCCCCGGGCCAGCCGGGCCCGGTCGGCCTCGCCCAGGTGGCCGGTCAGACCGCTGGCCTGCGCCCACAGACCCCAGGCCAGCGAGACCGCCGGCAGACCCTGCGCCCTGCGCCACCCGGCCAACCCGTCCAGGAAGCCGTTCGCCGACCCGTACAGACTCTGTCCGGCGCTGCCGAACACACTCGCGCCCGAGGAGAAGAGGACGAACGCCGCCAGACCCAGGCCCCTGGTCGCCTCGTGCAGGTGCCAGGCCGCCTCCGCCTTCGGGGCGAACACCTCCCCCAGCCGCTCGGCGGACCGCCCCTCGAAGACGCCGTCGGCCAGCGCACCGGCCGTGTGCACCACCGCCGTCAGCGGATGCTCCGCCGGGACCCGACGCACCAGCTCGTCGACCACGGAGCGCTCCGACACATCGGCCGCCAGCACCTCCACCGACGCACCCAGCGCCTCGATCCCCGCGACCAGCTCCGCCGCACCCGGCGCCTGCGCACCCCGACGGCTCACCAGCAGCAGATGCCGCACCCCGTGCGACTCCACCAGATGCCGGGCCACCAGCCCGCCCAGCGTCCCCGTCCCCCCGGTCACCAGCACCGTCCCCGCCGGATCCAGCACCGGAGCGGTACCGGCGGGCAGTTCGGCGGACGGTTCGGCAGGCACCTCGGCACGCACCTCGGCACGCACCAGGCGCGGCACCGCGACGATCCCGTCGCGCCAGAGCGCCTGGGTCTCGCCCGAGGCCAGCAGGCCGCCCAGCACCGACGGGTCCACCGCCGCGGCGGGGAAGCCCGTCCCTTCGCCACCGAGGAGCACGACCCGGCCGGGCTGCTCGTGCTGGACCGAACGGACCAGCCCCCACACCGCGTTGACCGCCGGATCCGCGTCCGGGAGCCCGGTCACGACGGCCAGCGGCTCCCCGCTCCGGGCGGGATCGGTGAGTCCCCGGTGCAGGAACTCCGAGACCCGGCCGACCAGCGCCCGGGCGTCCTCGGGCCCCTCGGCCGGGTCGGCGGTCAGGTCCAGCACCGCCGGGGCGACGGCACCGGCGGCGTCGGCGGGCAGGGCCAGAGGCGTCCAGTCCACCTGGTAGAGGAGGTCGGCGGCGGCCCCGCCGAGGCCGGCGAGCCGGTCGACCGGCACCTGCCGCAGCGACAGGGAGCCGACCGAGGCCACCGGTCCGCCGGTCGGGTCGGTGAGGACGAGCGAGAACGCGTGCGGGCCGGTCTGCCGGGCGTGCACCCGCAGGGCGGTGGGGCGCGTGGCGAAGACCGCCACGTCGTTCCAGGCGAACGGCAGCAGGACGTGACCCGGCTCCGGCTCGGCGATGCCCAGGAAGTTGGTGGCCTGCAGAGCGGCGTCCCACAGCACCGGGTGGATGCCGAAGTCCTCGGCGGCCCGGCCCGCGGGCAGGGTCACCTCGGCGTGCACCTCCTCGCCCGACCGCCAGACGGCCCGCAGTCCTTGGAACGCCGGTCCGTAGCCGAAGCCCCGGTCGGCCAGCCGCTCGTAGAAGCCGTCCAGGGCGACCGGCTCCGCGCCGGCCGGCGGCCACGCGCCGGGGGCGACGGTGTCCGGCGCCCGCTCACCGCCCAGGAAACCGGTGGCGTGCCTGGTCCAGGCGCCGCCCTCGCCGTCCTCGGGACGCGAGTACAGGGCGAACGGCCGACGGCTGTCGGGGGCGTCGTCCTCCGGCACGTCGACCCGCAGGTGCAGCTGCAGGGCGCCGCGCCCGGGGACGAGCAGCGGGGCCTCGATCACCAGCTCCTCGACGGCGGGCGTGCCCGCCTCGTCGCCGGCCCGCGAGGCCAGCTCCAGCAGCGCGGCCCCCGGGGCGAGGACGGTGCCGGCGACGGCGTGGTCCGCGAGCCACGGGTGGTCCTTCGGGTCGAGCCGTCCGGTGAGGAGCGTCCCGCCCTCGGGCAGCTGCACCACCGCGCCCAGCAGCGGGTGCCCGACGGGCGCCAGCCCGGCGGCGCCCACGTCGGTGGCGGGGCGGGTCTCCAGCCAGTAGCGCCGGTGCTGGAAGGGGTAGGTGGGCAGTTCGGAGGCGGGCAGGGGGGCGGTGTCCGGGAAGGCCGGGGACCAGTCGACGGCGACGCCGTGGACGTGGAGTTCGGCGGCGGCGAGCAGGACGCGGTCCCAGCCCCCGTCCTCGCGCCGCAGGGTCCCGGTGACGACGGTCGGCGCCTCGACCGCCTCCTCCAGCGCCTCCACGACGGCATGCGCGAGCACCGGGTGCGCGCTGACCTCCACGAAGGCCCGGAAGCCCTCGCCCGCCAGCGTGTCGACGGCCTCGGCGAAGCGCACGGTCTGTCGCAGATTGCGGTACCAGTACCCGGCGTCCAGCTCCGGACCCTCCACCCAACGGTTCTCGACCGTCGACAGGAAGGGGACAACGGCCGGCTGCGGCTTCACGGCACCCAGCAGCTCCGCGAGTTCGGCCTCGATCGACTCCACATGGGCGGTGTGCGAGGCGTAGTCCACCGGGATCCGGCGCACCCGAACGCCCTGCTCCTCGTACGCGGCCACCAGAGTGTCCAGGCCCGCCGGGTCGCCGGCGACGACCACCGAAGTGGGGCCGTTCACGGCCGCGACCTCCACCCCGGCGGGGAGCACGCCACTCACCTGCGCGAGCGGCAGCCCGACCGACACCATGCCCCCGCGTCCCGCCAGACCGCGAGCGATGGCCTGCGAGCGCAGCGCCACCACCGCCGCCGCGTCCTCCAGCGAGAGGATCCCCGCGACGTGCGCCGCCGCGATCTCCCCCTGCGAGTGGCCCACCACCGCGTCCGGCACGACCCCCAGCGACGCCCACAGACGGGCCAGACCGACGTTCACCGCGAACGACACCGGCTGCACCACGTCCACCCGCTCCAGCGAGGCGGCACCCGGCACCTGGTTCACCACATCCAGCAACGACCAGTCGACATAAGGCTCCAGAGCCTTACCGACCTCACCCAGAGCCTCCGCGAACACCGCCGACTCGGCCAGCAACCGCCGACCCATCCCCACCCACTGCGAACCCTGCCCCGGGAAGACGAACACCGACCGACCACTCACCTCCGCCCGACCGGAGACGACACCCGCCGCCTCCTCCCCCCGTGCCACCGCGTCCAGCGCCGCCGCCGCGTCCGCGCGGTCGGCGGCCACCACCACCGCGCGCTGCTCCAGCGCGGCCCGCGCGGTGACGAGGGTGCGAGCCGTACGGGCCAGGCCGGTGTCCGGCTGCTCGGCCAGGAGCCGGCCCCAGGCGCCGGCCTGGGCGCGCAGCGCGTCCTCGGAGGCGGCCGACAGGACCAACGGCGTTGCCGCGAAGGCGGGTTCGGCGTCCGGCCGCGGCGCTTCGTCCCCGGCCGGGGCCTGCTCCAGGATGACGTGGGCGTTGGTGCCGCTGACGCCGAACGAGGAGACGGCGGCCCGGCGCGGCCGGTCGACCTCCGGCCAGTCGCGGCGTTCGGTGAGGAGCGCGACCGCGCCCGAGTCCCAGTCCACCTTCGAGGTGGGTGTGTCGATGTGCAGGCTCTTCGGGAGCACTCCGTGCCGCAGCGCCTCCACCATCTTGATCACACCGGCGACACCGGCCGCGGCCTGGGTGTGCCCGAGGTTGGACTTCAACGACCCCAGCCACAGCGGCTGTTCGGCCGGACGGCCCTGACCGTAGGTGGCCAGCACCGCCTGCGCCTCGATCGGGTCGCCCAGCGAGGTCCCCGTCCCGTGCCCCTCCACCGCGTCGACGTCCGCCGCCGTCAGCCGGGCATTGGCGAGAGCGGCCCGGATCACCCGCTCCTGCGAGGGACCGTTCGGGGCGGTGAGGCCGTTGGACGCACCGTCCTGGTTCACGGCCGAACCCCGGACCACCGCCAGCACCTCGTGCCCCAGCCGCCGCGCGTCCGACAGCCGCTCCAGCAGCACCAGGCCCACGCCCTCGGCCAGGCCGGTCCCGTCGGCACCGTCCGCGTACGCCTTGCAGCGGCTGTCGCGCGCCAGGCCGCGCTGGGTGGCGAAGTCGACGAACACCTCCGGCGTGGCCATCACGGCGACCCCACCGGCCAGGGCGAGCGTGCACTCGCCGTCGCGCAGCGCCTGCGCGGCCAGGTGGACGGCGACCAGGGAGGAGGAGCAGGCGGTGTCCACCGTCACCGACGGGCCTTCGAGACCGAGGGTGTAGGAGACCCGGCCGGAGGCGACCGAGCCCGAGTTGCCGATCCCGAAGTACCCCTCCAGGCCCTCCGGGAGGTTGAGCACGTGGTGCGCGTAGTCGTGGTACATCAGCCCCGCGTAGACGCCGACCGGCTGCCCCTTGAGCGAGGCCGGGTCGATGCCGGCCCGCTCCAGGGCCTCCCAGGAGGTCTCCAGCAGCAGCCGCTGCTGCGGGTCCGTCGCCAGCGCCTCGCGCGGGGAGATCCCGAACAGCGCGGCGTCGAAGCCGCCCGGGTCGGCGAGGAAACCGCCCTCCTCGGCGTAGGTCTTCCCGGCGGCGTCCGGGTCGGCGTCGTACAGGCCGTCCACGTCCCACCCCCGGTCACGGGGGAACGGGGCCATGGCGTCGGTGCCGTCGTGGACCAGGCGCCACAGGTCGGCCGGGGAGGCGACGCCGCCGGGCAGCCGGCAGGCCATCCCGACGATGGCGATCGGCTCGGTGCGCCGGGCCTCGACGTCGCGCAGGCGGCGCTTGGTCTGCTGGAGGTCGGCCGTGACGCGCTTGAGGTAGTCGCGCAGCTTGTCGTCGTTCGACATGGGGTTCTTCCTCGTATCCGTCATCAGGAAAGGCCGAGTTCGTTGTCGATCAGGTCGAAGAGCTCGTCGTCCGAGGCCTCGCCCAGGTCGACGCCCTCCGTCTCGGGCTCCTCGCCCGACTCCGCCCAGCGGGCGGTGAGGGCCTCCAGCCGGGCCGCCACCTGGGCGCGCAGCCCGTCGGGCGCCCCGAACGCGCCGGCCGTCCCGACCGTGGCCGCCAAGGCCTGCTCCAGCCGGTCGAGTTCGAGCAGGACGGGCGGCACGGCCGCCGATCCCGCCAGGCCCAGCCGGTCCCGCAGGTACTCGGCGACGGCGGCCGGGGTCGGGTGGTCGAAGACCAGGGTCGCCGGGAGCCGGACGCCGGTGGCCTCGGTGAGGCTGCCGCGGATCCGCAGCGAGGTCAGCGAGTCGAACCCGACGTCCTTGAACGCCTGCGCGGGCTTCACCGTCTCGTCGATGCTCTGGCCGAGCACCTTGGCCGCACTGGCCCGGACCAGGTCCAGGAGCAGCCGGAGCTGCTCGGCCTCGCCCACCGCGGAGAGCCGGCGGAGCAGGACCTCACGGCCGTCGGCGGCGGGCGCGCCGTTGGCGGCGGTGCGGCGGGGGCTGCGGACCAGACCGCGCAGCAGCGGGTTCAGCTCGCCGCCGGCCGCCTGCTTGCGCAGCGCCTCCCGGTCCAGCCGGGTCGGCACCAGCAGTGCCTCCGGAGAACGCAGCGCGGCGTCGAACAGCGCCAGCGCCTCCTCCGTGGGCATGGCCGCCAGGCCGCCGCGGGCCAGCCGGGCCCGGTCGGCCCCGTCCAAGTGCCCGGTCAGGCCGCTGGCCTGCGCCCACAGGCCCCAGGCCAGCGAGACCGCCGGCAGGCCCCGCTCACGGCGCCACCCGGCCAACCCGTCCAGGAAGCCGTTCGCCGACCCGTAGAGGCTCTGTCCGGCGCTGCCGAACACACCGGCGCCGGAGGAGAAGAGGACGAAGGCGGTGAGGCCGAGGTCCTCGGTCGCCTCGTGCAGGTGCCAGGCCGCGTCCGCCTTCGGGGCGAACACCTCGTCCAGCCGCTCGGCGGACTGTGCCTCGAAGACGCCGTCGGCCAGCGCACCGGCCGTGTGCACCACCGCCGTCAGCGGATGCTCCGTCGGCACCCCGGCCACCAGCGCGTCCACCGCCGAGCGCTCCGACACATCGGCCGCCAGCACCTCCACCGAGGCACCGAGCGCCTGGAGCCCCGCGACCAGCTCCGCCGCACCCGGCGCCTGCGCACCGCGACGGCTCACCAGCAGCAGGTGCCGCACCCCGTGCGACTCCACCAGGCGCCGGGCCACCAGCCCGCCCAGCGTCCCCGTGCCGCCGGTCACCAGCACCGTCCCCGCCGGATCCAGCACCGGAGCGGTACCGGACGGCACCTCGGCGCGCGCCAGGCGCGGCACCACCGCTCCCCCGGCGCGCCACGCCACCTGGGGTTCGCCGGACGCGAGCGCGTCGGCCACCAACGAGGCGGGCGCCGTCGAGCCGTCGGTGTCCACCAGGACGATCCGGCCCGGGTGTTCGAGCTGCGCGGTGCGGACCAGACCCCGGACGGCGGAGGCCGCCGGGTCCGAGGCCGCGTTCGCGGTCAGGACGGCGAGCGGGCGGGCGGAGTCACCGGCCAGGTGCTCCTGGATCCCGCCGAGCGCGGCGCCGGCCAGCGCACGGGCCGCCTGCGGTGCGGACAGCCCCTCGGCGACGCGGGTCAGGTCGAGCACGTCCTCCTCGGCGGCCCGGTCCACCGCCCTCGGGAGGTCGGCCGGCGCCCAGTCGAGGCGGTACAGGTGCTCGGCGGCGGCGTCGCGGACGGTGGACAGCCGCTCGGGCGCCACCGGCCGCAGGACCAGGGCCCCGACGGCACCGACGGGTCGGCCGACCGGGTCGGTCAGCGCGAAGGAGACGCTGTCCGGGCCCTCCCGGCGGGAGCGCACCCGCAGCGCGGTGGCCCCGGACGCGAACAGGGCCACGTCGTTCCAGGCGAACGGCAGCAGCACCTCCCCCGGTCCGGCGACCGGCGCCGCGCCCAGGTTGGCGGACTGCAGGGCGGCGTCCAGCAGGGCCGGGTGCAGTCCGAACCGCCCGGCGGAGTCGGCCAGCTCCTCCGGCAGGGTCACCTCGGCGAACACCTCCTCGCCCGACCGCCAGGCAGCCCGCAGGCCCCGGAAGGCGTCGCCGTACTCGTAACCGGCCTCCGCCAGCCGCTCGTAGAAGCCGTCCACCGCGACCGGCTCCGCACCGGCCGGCGGCCACGACTCGTAGCCGAACTCCGGTGCGGCCTCGGCCGCCAGGAAGCCGGTGGCGTGCCTGGTCCAGGCGCCGCCCTCGGCCTCCTCGGGACGCGAGTGCACGTGGACGGCCCGGCGGTCGTCGTCGGCGGCCGGATCGACCGTGACGCGGACCTGGAGGCCGCCGCGCTCGGGCAGGATCCCGGGGGCTTCGACGACCAGTTCCTCCAGACGGCCGAGGCCGGTCTGCTCCCCCGCGCGCAGGGCGAGTTCGAGGAAGGCCGCGCCGGGCAGCAGGACCGTCCCGGAGACGGCGTGACCGGCCAGCCACGGGTGCGAGCGGATCGACAGCCGCCCGGTGAACACCGTTCCCCCGTCGGGCAGTTCGACCAGGGTTCCGAGCAGCGGGTGCTCGGCGGCGGCGACCCCGAAGGCGGTCACGTCACCGGTGGAGGCGACGGGCTCCAGCCAGAAGCGCTGGTGCTGGAAGGCGTAGGTGGGCAGTTCGGAGGGGCGGACGGTGCCGGCCCCGGTGTGGGCGGTGGACCAGTCGACGGCAATGCCGCGCACGTGGAGTTCGGCGGCGGCGAGCAGGACGCGGTCCCAGCCGCCGTCCTCACGGCGCAGGGTCCCGGTGACGACGGTCGGCGCCTGGACGGCCTCCTCCAGCGCCTCGACCACGGCGTTCGCGAGCACCGGGTGCGCGCTGATCTCCACGAAGGCCCGGAAGCCCTCGCCCGCCAGCGTGTCGACGGCCTCGGCGAAGCGCACGGTCTGCCGCAGATTGCGGTACCAGTACCCGGCGTCCAGCTCCGGACCCTCCAGCCAGCGGTTCTCGACCGTCGACAGGAAGGGGACAACGGCCGGCTGCGGCTTCACGGCACCCAGCAGCTCGGCGAGTTCGGCCTCGATCGACTCCACGTGCGAGGTGTGGGAGGCGTAGTCCACGGCGATGCGCCGCACCCGGACGCCCTGCTCCTCGTACGCGGCCACCAGGGCGTCCAGCCCGGCCGGGTCACCGGCCACCACGACCGAGGACGGACCGTTCACGGCCGCGACCTCCACGCCCTCGGGCAGTGCACCGGTCACCTCGGCGAACGGCCGGGCCACCGACACCATGCCCCCGCGTCCCGCCAGACCGCGAGCGATGGCCTGCGAACGCAGCGCCACCACCGCCGCGGCATCCTCCAGCGACAGGATCCCCGCGACGTGCGCCGCCGCGATCTCCCCCTGCGAGTGGCCCACCACCGCGTCCGGGACGACACCCAGCGACGCCCACAGACGGGCCAGACCGACGTTCACCGCGAACGACACCGGCTGCACCACGTCCACCCGCTCCAGCGAGGCGGCACCCGGCACCTGGTTCACCACATCCAGCAACGACCAGTCGACATAGGGCTCCAGAGCCTTACCGACCTCACCCAGAGCCTCCGCGAACACCACCGACTCGGCCAGCAGCCGACGCCCCATCCCCACCCACTGCGAACCCTGCCCCGGGAAGACGAACACCGACCGACCGGACACCTCCGCCCGACCGGACACCAGCCCGGCCGCGGCCTCGCCGTCGGCCAACGCCTTCAGGGTGTCGACGAGCGCGGCCCGGTCGGCTCCGACGGCGACGGCCCGCTCGGGGAACCGGGTGCGCGCGGTGACGAGAGCACGGGCGGTGGCGGCGAGGTCCGGCGCGGGCTGCCCCTGGGCGTGGGCCGCGAGCCGCGCGGCCTGCTCGCGCAGGGCCGCCTCCGAGGTGCCGGAGACCACCCAGGCCACCGCGCCGGCCCCGTCCCCGTCTGCCTCGACGGTCGCGGGCGCCGGATCCACCGGCTCGGCCTGCTCAAGAATCACGTGCGCGTTGGTCCCGCTGACACCGAACGCCGAGACGCCGGCCCGGCGCGGACGGCCGACCTCCGGCCAGGCCCGCTGCTCGGTGAGCAGGGCGATCCCGCCCGAGGACCAGTCGATGTGCGAGCTGGGCGCGTCGATGTGGAGGGTCTGCGGCAGCACGCCGTGGCGCAGCGCCTCGACCATCTTGATCACACCGGCCGCACCGGCGGCGGCCTGGGTGTGGCCGATGTTGGACTTCACCGACCCCAGCCAGAGCGGCTGTTCGGCCGGACGGCCCTTGCCGTAGGTCGCGAGCAGGGCGTGCGCCTCGATCGGGTCGCCCAGCGGGGTGCCGGTGCCGTGCGCCTCGACGGCGTCGACGTCGGCGGCCGTGAGGCGGGCGTTGGCGAGCGCGGCCCGGATCACCCGCTCCTGCGAGGGACCGTTCGGGGCGGTGAGGCCGTTGGACGCGCCGTCCTGGTTCACGGCCGAACCCCGGACCACCGCCAGCACCTCGTGCCCCAGCCGCCGCGCGTCCGACAGCCGCTCCAGCAGCAGCAGGCCCACGCCCTCGGACATCCCGAACCCGTCGGCGGCGTCGGCGAAGGCCTTGCTCCGGCCGTCGGTGGCGAGGCCGCGCTGCCGGGAGAAGCCGACCAGGCCTTCGAGCGTGGACATCACCGAGGCGCCGCCGGCCAGGGCGAGCGTGCACTCCCCGGCGCGGAGCGCCTGGGCGGCGAGGTGCAGGGCGACCAGCGAGGAGGAGCAGGCGGTGTCGACGGTGATCGCGGGCCCCTCCAGGCCGAGGGCGTAGGAGAGGCGGCCGGAGAGCACGCTGCCCGCGTTGCCGGTGACCAGGTAGCCCTCGTCGGCGGCGCCGCCGGTGCCCTGGGTGCCGTAGTCCTGGCCGTGGGTGCCGATGAAGACACCGGTCGGGGTGGCGCGCAGCGAGGTGGGGTCGAGTCCGGCGCGCTCCAGGGTCTCCCAGGCGACTTCGAGCAGCAGCCGCTGCTGCGGGTCCATCGCCAGGGCCTCGCGCGGGTTGATGCCGAAGAAGGCGGCGTCGAAGTCGGCGATGCCGGGCAGGAATCCGCCGCCGCGCACATAGGTGCGGCCGGGGGCGTCGGGGTCGGGGTCGTAGCTGCCGTCGAGGTCCCAGCCCCGGTCGGTGGGCAGGCCGGTGACGGCGTCGCCGCCGCCGGCGACGAAGCGCCAGAGGTCCTCGCCGGAGTCGAGACCGCCGGGGAAGCGGCAGCCGACGGCGACGATCGCGATCGGCTCGTCCTCGGTCCCGGCGGCCGGTGCCGCAGGGGCGGCGGGGGCGGCGGGGGCCGGTTCCTCGCCGACGAGTTCGGTCGCGAGGTGGGCGGCGAGGGCCTTGGGCGTCGGGTAGTTGAACACCAGGGTGGCGGGCAGGCGCAGGCCGGTGGCGGTGCCGAGGGCGTTGCGGAGTTCGACGGCGGTGAGCGAGTCGATGCCGAGTTCCTTGAACGCCTTGTCGACGTCCAGCGCCGCGGCCGAGCCGTGGCCGAGGACGGCGGCGGCGGTGTCGCGGACCAGGGCGGTCAGCAGTTCGTCGCGGTCGGCGGCGGAGAGTCCGCCGAGCCGCCGGGCCAGGGCGCCGGCCCCGTCCGCGGCGGTGCGGGCGGCGGCCCGGCGCAGGGCGCGGGGCGCGCGGGCGGCGGGTGCCAGGTCGCGCAGCAGCGGCGGGAGGTCCTCGGTCCGGACGCCGGTGACGTCGAGCCGGATCGGCACCACGGCCGCGGGCCCGCCGGTGAGGGCGGCGTCCAGCAGGGCGAGGCCCTGGTCGGCGGAGAGGGGGCGGGTGCCGACCCGGGCCATCCGGGCGAGGTCGGTGTCGCTCAGCCGGCCGCCCATGCCGGCGGCCTCGGCCCACAGGCCCCAGGCGAGCGACACGGCGGGCAGTCCGAGCGAGCGCCGGTGGGCGGCCAGGCCGTCGAGGAAGGCGTTGCCGGCCGCGTAGTTGCCCTGGCCGGAGCCGCCGAGGACGCCGGAGGCGGAGGAGTAGAGCGCGAAGGCGGCCAGGTCGAGGCCGGCGGTGAGCTCGTGCAGGTGCCAGGCGGCGTCGACCTTCGGGCGCAGCACGCTGTGCCACTTGGCGGCGTCCAGGGCCTCGATCACGCCGTCGTCGACGATCCCGGCGACGTGGACGACGCCGGTCAGGCGGTCGGCGAGGGTGTCGACGACGGCGGCCAGCGCGGTGCGGTCGGCGGTGTCGACGGCCTCGGCGCGGACCAGGGTGCCGTGCGCGGCGAGTTCTTCGAGCAGGTCGGCGGGCACGGCGGAGCGGGAGAGGAGCACGAGTTCCGCGACGCGGTGGACCGCCGCGAGGTGACGGGCCACCAGGCGGCCGAGGCCGCCGTTGGCGCCGGTGACCAGGACGGTGCCGCCCGCCAGCGGGGACGGCGCGCCCGCCGCGGGGGCGGGCCGGGCGGCCGGGCGGCGCAGGCGGGCGACCAGCGGGCGCCCGTCGCGCAGCGCCAGCTGCGGTTCGTCGACCGGCGCGGCGGCCACCGCGCGGGCGGCGTCGGCCGGGTCGTCGGCCTCGACGAGCACGAAGCGGCCGGGGTTCTCCGACTGGGCGGTGCGCACCAGGCCCCGGACGGGTTCCTGGACGAGTTCGCCGCGCCGGGTGACGACGACGAGCCGGGAGTCGGCCGTCCGCTCGTCGGCCAGCCAGGCCTGGAGCGCCCGCAGGACGTCGTGGCCGACGGCGTGGGCGCGCTCGGGCACGGTGGCGGAGGGCGCGCCGACACCGGCGGGCAGGACCACGAGGGGCGGCAGGGCGCCGTCCTCGGGCAGCTCGCCGTGCAGGGTCCAGTCGGCGGGCGAACGGTCGGCGGCGGCGTCGAGGACCTGGTCGGTCTCGGGTGCGGGGACCCAGTCGACCTCGAACAGGGCCGCGTCGTCCGCCGGACCGGCGGTGAGGCCGCGCGGGTCCACCGGCCGCACGGTGAGGGCCTCGACGTCCACGACGGGGGCGCCGGTGTCGTCGGCGGCCCGGACGGTGAGGGTGTCGGGGCCGGCGAGGGTGACGACCACGCGCAGCGCCTCGGCGCCGGCGGCGTGCAGGCGGACGCCGGCCCAGGAGAAGGCGAGCCTGGGCACGTCGGCGCCCGGGAAGAAGCCGGCCTCGCCGAGCGGGTGGAGGGCCGCGTCCAGCAGGGCGGGGTGCAGGCCGTAGGCGGCGGCGTCCGAGCCGGCCCCGGGAAGGCGGAGCTGGGCGTAGAGGCGGCCGTCGGCGAGCCAGGCGGCCTCGACGGCGTGGAACGCGGGGCCGTAGGCGACGGTGAGCCGGTCGTAGAGGCCGTCGAGGTCGAGCGGGCGGGCTCCGGCGGGCGGCCAGACCGTCAGGTCGTCGGCGGCGGCGGGCTCCGGGCCCTCCGGGGCGAGCGTTCCGGTGGCGTTGGCGTGCCAGGGCAGGCCGGTGCCGGTGCGGGTGAGCAGCCGGAAGGTGCGGCGGCCGTCCTCGGCCTCGCCGACGTGGACCTGGAGGTCGAGGCCGCCGCCGTCCGGGACGACGAGCGGGGCGGAGACGGTCAGTTCCTCGACCGTGGGCGCGCCGAGGCGGCGGCCGACGTGGGCGAGGGCGTCGAGCAGCGCGGTGCCGGGCAGCAGCGTCACGCCGCCGACCCGGTGGTCGGCCAGCCAGGGCAGGGTGCGTTCGGTGACCCGGCCGGTGAAGACGGCGCCTTCCTCGGTGCCGAGCAGCAGTTCGGCCTCCAGCAGCGGGTGACCGGCCTTGTCCAGGCCGACGGCGGCGAGGTCGCCCGCGGCGCGGCCCGGCTCCAGCCAGTAGCGCTGGCGTTGGAAGGGGTAGGTGGGCAGTTCGGAGGGACGGACGGTGCCGGACCCGCTGTGGGCCGTGGACCAGTCGACGGCAATGCCGCGCACGTGGAGCTCGGCGGCGGCGAGCAGGACGCGGTCCCAGCCGCCGTCCTCACGGCGCAGCGTCCCGGTGACGACGGTCGGCGCCTCGACGGCCTCCTCCAGCGCCTCCACGACGGCGTGCGCGAGCACGGGGTGGGCGCTGACCTCGACGAAGGCCCGGAAGCCCTCGCCCGCCAGGGTGTCGACGGCCTCGGCGAAGCGCACGGTCTGCCGCAGATTGCGGTACCAGTACCCGGCGTCCAGCTCCGGACCCTCCACCCAACGGTTCTCGACCGTCGACAGGAAGGGGACAACGGCCGGCTGCGGCTTCACGGCGCCCAGCAGCACGGCGAGTTCGGCCTCGATCGACTCCACGTGCGAGGTGTGCGAGGCGTAGTCGACGGGGATCCGGCGCACCCGGACGCCGCGCTCCTCGAAGGCGGCCACCACGGTGTCCAGCCCGGCCGGGTCACCGGCCACCACGACCGAGGACGGACCGTTCACGGCCGCGACCTCCACACCGTCGGGCAGTGCACCGGTCACCTCGGCGAGCGGCAGCCCGAGCGACACCATGCCGCCGCGTCCCGCCAGGCCCCGGGCGATGGCCTGCGAGCGCAGCGCCACCACCGCCGCCGCGTCCTCCAGCGAGAGGATCCCCGCGACGTGCGCCGCCGCGATCTCCCCCTGCGAGTGGCCCACCACCGCGTCCGGCACGACCCCCAGCGACGCCCACAGCCGCGCGAGACCGACGTTCACGGCGAAGGACACCGGTTGCACCACGTCCACCCGCTCCAGCGAGGCGGCACCCGGCACCTGGTTCACCACATCCAGCAACGACCAGTCGGTATAGGGCTCCAGGGCCTCCGCGGCCTCCTCCAGGGCCCGCGCGAACACCGCCGACTCGGCGAGCAGCCGACGCCCCATCCCCACCCACTGGGACCCCTGCCCCGGGAAGACGAACACCGACCGACCACTCACCTCCGCCCGACCGGACACCAGCCCGGCCGCCGCCTCGCCGTCGGCCAGCGCGCGCAACCCGCTCAGCGCCCGCGCCCGGTCGGCGGCGACCACGACGGCCCGCCGTTCCAGCGCGGCCCGGGAGCCGGCGAGCGCGCGGGCGACGGCCGGCGCCTCGGCGTCGGGCCTGGATTCGGTGAACTCGGCGAGCTGTTCGGCCTGTTCGCGCAGGGCCTCGGGGGAACGGGCGGAGAGCAGCCAGGGCACCGGGGTGCCGGAGCCGTCGTCGGGTCCGCCGTCGAGTCCGGCGGGCTCCGCCCGGTCCGCCGGCTCCTGGGCGGGGGCCTGCTCCAGGATGACGTGGGCGTTGGTGCCGCTGACGCCGAACGAGGAGACGGCGGCCCGGCGCGGCCGGTCGACCTCCGGCCAGGCCCGTTCCTCGGTGAGCAGGGCGACCGCGCCGGACTCCCAGTCCACCTTGGTGCTGGGCGCGTCGATGTGCAGGCTCTTCGGGAGCACTCCGTGCCGCAGCGCCTCCACCATCTTGATCACACCGGCGACACCGGCCGCGGCCTGGGCGTGGCCGAGGTTGGACTTCAACGACCCCAGCCACAGCGGCTGTTCGGCCGGACGGCCCTGACCGTAGGTGGCCAGCACCGCCTGCGCCTCGATCGGGTCGCCCAGCGAGGTCCCCGTCCCGTGCCCCTCCACCGCGTCGACGTCCGCGGGCGTCAACCCGGCGTTGGCGAGCGCGGCCCGGATCACCCGCTCCTGCGAGGGACCGTTCGGAGCGGTCAGACCGTTGGACGCACCGTCCTGGTTCACGGCCGAACCCCGGACCACCGCCAGCACCTCGTGCCCCAGCCGCCGCGCGTCCGACAGCCGCTCCAGCAGCACCAGGCCCACGCCCTCGGCCCAGGCGGTGCCGTCGGCACCGTCCGCGTAGGCCCGGGCGCGGCCGTCGGCGGAGAGCGCGCGCTGACGGGAGAACTCGACGAAGGAGGTGGGCCGGGCCATGATCGCGGCGCCGCCGGCCAGGGCGAGCGTGGCCTCGCCGTCGCGCAGCGCCTGGGCGGCCAGGTGCAGGGCCACCAGCGAGGAGGAGCAGGCGGTGTCCACCGTCACCGACGGGCCTTCGAGGCCGAGGGTGTAGGAGATGCGGCCGGAGGCGACCGAGCCGGCGTTGCCGGTGCCGAGGTAGCCCTCCAGGCCGTCCGGGACCTCCGCGAGGTCGGTGGCGTAGTCGTGGTACATCAGGCCCGCGTAGACGCCGACCGGCTGCCCCTTGAGCGAGGTCGGGTCGATGCCCGCGCGCTCCAGCAGTTCCCAGGAGGTCTCCAGCAGCAGCCGCTGCTGCGGGTCCGTGGCCAGTGCCTCGCGCGGGGAGATGCCGAAGAAGGCGGCGTCGAAGTCGGCGGCGTCGTGCAGGAATCCGCCGTGGCGGGCGTAGGAGGTGCCGGGGACGGTCGGGTCCGGGTCGTAGAGGGCGTCGAGGTCCCAGCCCCGGTCGGCGGGGAAGGGGGTGATCGCGTCGGTGCCCTCGGCGACCAGCCGCCACAGGTCGGCCGGGGAGGCGACGCCGCCGGGCAGGCGGCAGGCGGCGCCGACGATCACGACGGGGTCCTCGGCGGGCGGCACGGCGCGCGGCACCGGCGCGGGCCGGGCGGCGGCGGCCGGACGGCCGGTCAGCGCGTTCACCAGGAAGGCCGCGACGGCGGTCGGGTTGGGGTGGTCGAAGGCGAGGGTGGCGGGCAGCCGCAGGCCGGTGGCGGCGGTGAGGCGGCCGCGCAGTTCGACGGCGGTGGCGGAGGTGAAGCCGAGGTCCTTGAACGGGCCGTCGGGGCGGATCGGGTCGGGGCCGTCGCCGGCCAGCCCGGCGGTCTCCGCGAGGACGAGGTCGAGCAGCTCGCGCTGCCGGTCGGCGGCCGGGCGGCCGGCCAGACGGCGGCGCAGGGCGGCGGCGGTCGCGGTGTCCGGGGCGCTCGGCCCGGCCGGGGTGTCGATGAGGTCGCGCAGCAGGGCCGGGACGTCCTGCGGGGCGAGGGTGTCCAGCCCTTCGGGGTCGAGCCGGAGCAGCAGCAGGGAGGTGTGGTCGGCCAGGTGGGCGGCGTCGAACGCGGCGGCGCTCTCCTGGGCGGTGAGCCGGCCGAGGCCGGGCGGCACGGGGCGTCCGTCCCCGTCGGCGGGGCCGGTGATGAGGGCGAGGCCGGGCAGGCCGTGGCGGCTGCGGTGGTGGGCGAGGGCGTCGAGGAACGCCGCCGCGGCGGCCTCCCCGGGGGCGCCGGGGGTGCCGAGCGGTCCGACGGTGGGGGTGTGCACGACGAAGGCGGACAGCTCGGTGCCGACGGTCAGTTCGTGCAGGTTGACGGCGGCGGCGAGGGCCGCGCCGAGGCCGGGGAAGGCCGCGCCGGGGGTGTGGACGACGGCGTTGAAGCGGGTGCCCGGGCCGGCCAGCCAGTCGGCGAGGGCGTCGCGGTCGGCGAGGTCGAGGGCGCTGAGGGTGGTCTCGGCGCCGGCGGCGGTGAGCCGTTCGGCGAGTTCGGCGGCGGCCCGGTCGGCCGGGCCGTGGGGGCTGGTGAGCAGGATCCGGCGCACGCCGCGGCCGGCCACCAGGTGGTGGGCGACGGCGGCGGCGGCCGGCCCGTCGGCGCCGGTGACCAGGACGGCGCGGCGCGGGTCGAAGCGGGCGCCGGGCTCGCCGTGGGCGAGCGCGGCGGACACCCGGGCGGCGCGCGGGCGCAGCGCCACGCCGGAGCGGACGACGAGCTCGGGTTCGCCGGAGGCGACGGCGGTGGCCAGCGCGTCGGCGGCGTTCTCCTCCGCGTCGAGGTCGACCAGCAGGAAGCGGCCGGGGTTCGCCACCCGGGCGGCGCGGACCACGCCGCGCAGCGCGGCCTGGACGAGGTCGGTGGCGCCGCCGGGTCCGGCGGCGCCCCGGGTGACGACGACCAGCGCGGTGTCCGCGAGCCGTTCCTCGGCGAGCCAGGCGGTGAGCTGCCCGTCGAGGGCGCGCACGGCGTCCTCGACGTCGGCGGCGAGCGGTCCGGGGGTGCGCAGGCCGCCGCCGACGCCGAGCACGGCGGCATCGGGCAGCGGGCCGGCCCCGGCCAGCGCGGCCGGGTCGGGGTGGGCGGCGGCGCCGAGGGCGTCGGCGAGGCCGAAGGCGTCCGCGCCGAGCACCGCCCAGGTGCCGGCGGCGGGGCGGGCGCCGGGGACGGAGGAGAGCGGCAGCCAGTCGACGCGGAACAGGTGCTCGTAGTGGCTGCCGCCGGCGGCCCGCAGCCGGGCGGGCGCGTCGAGCAGCACATGCCGGGTGATCTTGCCGGAGGCGGTGCGCGGGATGCGCTCCGTCTCGTACAGCTCCTCGGGGACCTTGAAGTAGGAGAGCCGTTCCCGGCAGGCGGCCAGCAGGGCCTCCGGGTCGAGGCCGCCGGGGCCGGGCACCAGGAAGGCCACCGGCACCTCGCCGAGCACCTCGTGGGGCTTGCCGACGACGGCGACGTCCGCGACGCCGGGCACGCCGCGCAGCACCTCCTCGACCTCGGCCGGGTGGATGTTCTCCCCGCCGCGGATGATGAGTTCCTTGATCCGGCCGGTGATGGTGAAGTAGCCGGAGCCGTCGCGCCGGGCGAGGTCGCCGGTGTGGTACCAACCGCCGCGCAGCGCCTGCTCGGTGGCCTCGGGCTGGTTGTGGTAGCCGAGCATCACGCTCGGGCCGCGCACCCAGACCTCGCCCTCCTCGCCGTCGGCGACGTCCAGGCCGGTCGCGACGTCGACCAGGCGCACGCCCAGGCCCGGGACGGGCAGGCCGCAGGAGCCCTCGACGCGGGCGCCGGTGGGCCAGTTGACGGTGATCGAGCCGCAGGTCTCGGTGGAGCCGTAGGCGTCGATGAGCGTCGCGCCGAACGCCTCCTCGAAGGAGCGCCGCAGCGCGGCGGTGGTCATGGCGCCGCCGACCAGGCACATCCGCAGGGCCGGCGCGCTGAAGCCGTCCTCCCGGGCGGCGCGCACCAGTTGCTGGTACATGGTGGGCACGCCGGCCAGGAAGGTCGCGGACTCCTCGCGGACGGCCTCCAGGACGTCCGCCGCGGCGAAGCCGTCGAGGATGCGGGCGGTGGCGCCGACGGCGGTGACGCTCAGCACGCAGGCGATGTGGGAGAGGCTGTGGAACAGCGGCAGCGGCCAGACCACCCGGTCCTCGGCGCTCAGGCCGGGCACCGGCACGTAGCAGGCGGCGACCGACCAGAGGCAGTTGCGCTGGGTGGACAGCACGCCCTTGGGCCGGCCGGTGGTGCCGGAGGTGTAGAGCATCCAGGCGGGGTCGTCGAGGCCGAGGTCGTCGCGCGCGGGGGTGGCGGGCTCGGTGGTGGTCAGGGTCTCGAAGGAGAGGGTGCCGACCGGGACGGGGGCCTCGCCGGTGACGATCACCCTCAGGTCGGCCCGGGCGCGGGCGAGGGCGTCCAGGCCGGCGGCGCGGGCGGCGTCGGTGATGACGACGCGGGCGCCGCTGTCGTCCAGCAGATGGGTGAGTTCGGCCTCGGTGGCGTGCGGGTTGAGCGGCACGCCGATGGCGCCGGCGCGCAGGATGCCGAAGTAGGACTCCACCACCTCGACGCTGTTGCCCAGCAGGATCGCGGCCCGGTCGCCGGGCTGGAGGCGCAGGTCGGCGAGGTGGCCGGCGAGCCGGCCGGTGCGGGCGTGGAGCTCGGCGTAGGTCACGCCGCGGACGGCGTCGCGGAACGCGGTCTTGTCCGAGCTGTCGCGGGCGTGCTCGGCCAGCAGTTCGGGCAGCGGCCGGATCAGCTCGGTGCGCAACATACCGTCACTTCCTTGGGTCGGTTCGGGTCGGCCCGGTTCTGCTCGGGTCGGTTCTGCTCGGGTCGGTTCAGTTCGGCCCGGTTCTGCTCGGGTCGGTTCCGCTCGGTTCGGCCTGGAGCGGGGGCATTCGTTTTCCGTCCGACGCCGGGGGTCGGCGGCGACGCAATGGGGATTCCATTTCCGGGCCGGATTTCGCGGCACCGGACCGGCATATTGCCGGGCGGCCTTTCCGGAGCGGCCGTACGCGAATTCCCGCCGGTCACAGTCTCGTGCGGCGGGAGCTCCGGGCCGCCCCTATCCGACCCCCTATACGGGCCCTAATTCACGGAGGACGGGGTCCGGGGGCGACGGGCGCGGGGGTGGCCGGCACGAGGGGCGGAACCGGCGCGAGAGGCGGGCCCGGCGCGGGACGGGCCACGCGCCGACGGGCGGGAACCACACCGCCCCGCCGGGCGTGAGCGCGGCGGGGCGGGGAGGGCAGCAGGGCGGACCGGCCCGGCCGGTGGGGCGGAGCGGGCGGTCCGGACTCGCGGCCGGTCAGTGGGCCGGGACGGGTTCGGGCAGCAGGGCGAGCAGGTCGAGCAGGTCGGCGGGTCGGCGCAGCACCGCATCGGGCCGTTCGGCGAGCAGCGCCGCCTCGTCGGTCTCGCCCCACAGCGCGGCGATCGCGCCGACCCCGGCGCCCCGGGCGCTCGCCAGGTCCGTGACGGCGTCGCCGACCATGACGGTCCGTTCGGCCGGCACGTCGAGCAGTTCCAGGGCTCGCAGCACGATGTCGGGCGCGGGCTTGGCCCGGGGGACCTCGTCGGAGCCGAGCACCTGGTCGAAGTGGTGCAGCAGGCCGAGCTGGTCGAGCAGCGAGCGGGCCCGGGGGCCGCTCTTGCCGGTGGCCACGGCCAGCCGGATGCCGCGCCGGTTGAGCTCGGTGAGCAGTTCCCGCGCCCCGGCGTGCACGGTGACCTCGGGGGCGAGGCGATAGCTCTCCCGGACGAAGGGCTCCTCCAGGGCGAGCGGCAGCCCCATGATCCGCATGATGTCCGGGAAGTAGCGGCCCAGGTGGCGGCTGTACTCCTCGAACGGCGGGTTGCCGTCGCCGACCACCTCCTCGTAGGCGGTGAGGAACGCCCGGCGCATCACGTCGAAGCTGTCGACGATGACGCCGTCGAGGTCGAAGACCACGGCGCGCAGGGGGAGGAAGGCGGCGAGCGCGTGGCCGTCGGGCCCGGTGGTCGGGGCGGTGGCTGCGGGCTGGTCGATCGGCATGGGATCTCCATGGGACGAGGGGCTGCCCGGACGGGTGACCGGGCCTGACGCCCCGGGGCCGACGGGATGGGCACGGCCTCCGGGGCCGGGGCGCGGGGCGGCTCGGGTCTCGCCGCGGCTCGGCCGGGAGCAGCGGTCGGACGGCGGGGAGCGGCGGAGAGCGGCTGGGAACGGCGGTGAGCGACTAGGAACGGCGGGCGGCGGGCGAGGGGACAACGGACAACGGAGAGCGGCTGGAAACGGCGGTCGGTCGGACGACGACGACGGTCAGACGACGAGCGCCGCGGCCTCGTCGGCGAGCCGGGGCCGCGGCGAGCGGGCCGCCGCGTAGAGCCGCTCGATGACCGAGATGGTGTGGTGGGCGCGGTTCACGGCGGCGCCGCGCGAGGCCGGGTCGGCGAGCAGGGCGGGCAGTTCGTCGAGCTGGCGCACGTACTCGGTGCCGACCCCCTCCCCGGGCAGCGGGACCTCGGTGGTGACGCCGTCGCGGGTCCGGGTGAGGCGCGGGACCCGACGGTTCGGGCTGAAGCCGAAGGTGCACTCCAGGGTCGCGGAACCGGTGGCGCCCTCCACCGTGATCCGGGTGGTGTCGACGGGCTCGTGGGAGGCCCAGCTCGCCCGCACCGCCACCGAGACGCCGGTGTCGGTGAGCAGGAAGCCGCGGGCGGTGTCCTCGACGTCGCCCGCGCCGTCCGGCCCCTCGGTGCCGCGCCAGCCGGCGCCGCGCCTGCCGTCGTTGACGAAGTCGGCGGAGAGCGAGCCGAGCACCGACGGGAACCGGACGTCGCCGCCGAGCACGGCCTGGGCCGTGTCCAGCAGGTGCCAGCCGAGGTCGACCAGGGCGCCGCCGCCGGAGAGCCGGCGGCTGGTGAACCACCCGCCGGCGTCGGGGACACCGCTGGCACGGACCCAGGCGAGGTCGACGTGGCGGATCGGGCCGAGGTCCGCCGCCAGTTCGGTGAGGGCGGCGACGTCCGGCCGGTAGCGGGCGGCGCTGCCCGCCAGCAGAACGGTCCCGCCGGCGCGTTCGGCGGCGGCCAGCCGGTCCGCCTCGGCGGCGCTGAGGCAGACCGGCTTCTCCAGGAACACCGGGATGCCGCGGGCGAGCAGCCGCTCCGCCACGGGGGTGTGCAGGTGGTTGGGCACCGCGACCACCGCGAGGTCGATGTCGGGGCCGAGCAGGTCGGCCTCGGCGAGGAGAGCGGCGCCGGGCGGCACGTGCTCCGCGGCGCCGGGGCCGGGCTCCACGACGGCGGTGACCCGGTAGGCCGGGTGGGCCGTCAGACGGGGCAGCCAGATGGTGCGGCCCGCCCAGCCGAGTCCGACGACGGCCACCCGCACCGGGGCGGCCGGACCGTCCGGCCCCCGTCCGGCGGTGCTCACCCGCGCGTTCACACCGCGGCCAGGGCGTCGGCGATGATCTGCGCGGTGTCCTCGATCGCCTGCTCGCTCGCGAGGAGGGTGCGGTGGTGCAGCCAGATGCCGTCGGCGGTGAGCGCCTCGCTGTTGGGGCAGGCCTTCGCCAGCGCGTCGACGGTGGTGTCGGGCGCGGCCGACTCCCAGAAGCCGTCCGAGCGGTAGATGGCGCGGAAGACCACGAACGCGGGCAGGCCGCGCGCGATCAGGTCGTCGACCAGGGCGTTGCGCCGGTCCTCGCCGAGGCCGGGGATCCGGAACATCGCCATGTAGTGCGGGACGCGGTCGGCCCGCTCGTCGTGGCCCTGCGGCACCACGCCGGGGATCTCCGTCAGCAGGCTCTTGAGCTGCTTGGAGCGCTCCTCGCGGACGCTGATCTGGCTGTCCAGGCGGGCGAGCTGGGCGCGCAGCACGCTCGCGGAGAACTCGTTGAGGCGGAAGTTGGAACCGGAGGTCTGGTGGTAGTACTTCCGGTCCGTCGGCGGGCGGCCGCAGCTGTGCCGCAGGAACGCCTCGTCGTACTGGGCGGTCTCCGGGAAGGTGACGGCGCCGCCCTCGCCGGCCGTCATCAGCTTGCCGTTCTGGAAGCTGAACGCGGCGATCGAGCCGAGCTCGCCGACCCGGCGGCCGCGCCAGCGGGCGCCGTGGGCGTGCGCGGCGTCCTGCACGATCGAGACGCCGGAGTCGGCGGCGAGCTTGTCGAGGGCGTCCAGGTCGGCGATCTGGCCGGCGATGTGGACCGGCATGATCGCGCGGGTCCGCGGGGTGATCGCGGCGGCCGCCGCCTCGGGGCTCAGGTTGTAGGTGTGGAGGTCGACGTCGACCGGCACCGCGGTGGCGCCGAGCCGCTGGGCGGCCTGGGAGGAGGAGATGAACGTGAACGCGGGCACGATGACCTCGGTGCCCGGGCCGACACCGAGCAGCTGGAGGGCGATCTCCAGCGCGTGGGTACCGTTGGTCACGGCGAGCGCCTTGGGGGCGCCGTGGTAGTCGGCGAACTCCTGCTCGAAGGTCTCGACCTCCTTGCCGCCCATCCGCCACCACTGGCCCTGCTCCAGCGCCCTGAGCAGTCCATCGCGCTCGGCCTCGTCGTACTGCGGCCAGACCGGGAACTCCGGGGCCTGACGTCCTTGGGCACTCATGATTCCGCGTTGCCTTTCCTGTAGGGGGACCGTGGAACGGCACGCTAACCCAGGAAATTCGGCCCGTCACCTCCCCTACGCACCCCCCTAGAAGGCCCTTGTCCTGCAGTTCGGCACCCATCTCCGGGGTTCGCCCGGGGAACTCGCTGCTATAACCGGAATATGAGCGAACTGCTATTGCTGAACGGTCCCAATCTCGGAATTCTCGGCCGCCGCGAACCGGAGGTCTACGGCACCGACACCCTGGCCGACATCGAGGCCGCGGTCGCCGCCGAGGTGGCCGGCCGGGGCTGGAAGGTGGTCTCGGTCCAGCGCGAGTCCGAGGGTCAGCTGATCGAGGCCGTGCAGGACGCCTGGGACGGCTCCGTCGGGGCGATCGTGAACCCGGGCGCGCTGATGATCGCCGGCTGGGGACTGCGTGACGCGCTCGCCGCCTATCCGCGGCCGTTCGTCGAGGTGCACCTCTCCAACGTCTGGGCGCGCGAGTCCTTCCGGCACGAGTCGGTACTGGCGCCGCTCGCCTCGGGCGTGATCGTCGGGCTCGGCGCGCTCGGCTACCGGCTGGCCGCGCAGGCGCTGCTGGCGAAGGTCCCGGCGTCCTGATGGGCCTCGCGACGGCGCAGGGCTCCACGCCTCAAGCCACGGCCCAGGCCCCGGTCGTGGCCCAGGCCCAGGCCCCGACGGCCGCCCGGGGCGTGCTCGGCATCGACATCGGCGGCACCAAGGTGGCGCTGCGCGCCGAGGACGGCCCGCCCGGCGGACCGGTCCGCGCCGAGGAAGCCGTGCTGCGCTGGCCCGGCGCCCGAGTGGCCGGCGCCTACGCCGACTGGACGGCGCTGGCCGGCACCGTCGCCGACCTGCGCGAGCGCTGGGAGGGCGACTTCGCGGCGGTCGGGGTGGCCGTGCCCGCGACCGTCGGCCCGGACGGCCGGGTGCTCGCCTGGCCGGGCCGCCCCGGCTGGCGCGGCTTCGACCTCGTCCCGGCACTGCGGCGGCTCTTCCCCACCGCGGCGCTGGCCTGGGCGGACGACGGCGATCTCGCCGCACTCGCCGAGGCGGTGCACGCCGGGTCCGGACATGTGGTCTACCTGGGTGTCGGGACGGGCGTCGGCGGCGGTGTCGTGCACGAGGGCGCGCCGCTGCCGGGCCCGGGACGCGGCTCCTGCGAGGCCGGACACCTGATCGTCGACCGCCGGGGCCCGGTCTGCGACTGCGGGCGGCGCGGCTGCCTGCAGGCCACCGCCTCCGGTCCGGCGACCCTGCGGCGCGCGGAACTGCTGCGCGGCGCGCCGGTCGAGTACGCGGAGCTGCGGACCGGGCTGGCCGAGGGCGCACCGTGGGCGGTGGAGGCCGTCGAGGAGACCTGTGCCGCGCTGGCGGCGGCGGCCGTCTCGTTCGGCGAACTGTTCCACCCCGAACTGACCGTACTGGGCGGCGGGTTCGCCGACGGGCTGCCCGGCTTCACGGCCCGGGTGGAGGCCCACGCCGCCGCGCTGGCCCGGCCCGGCGGCCCGGCCCTCGCGATCCGGCCGGCCGTGCTCGGCGGGCTCTCCTCGCTGCACGGCGCCCTCGCGCTGGCGCGACTGCAGTCCGCGCCCTGACGCCACTCCACCGAGCGTCACCACACCGACCACCCCTGGGAGCCGAGTTGACCACGACCGAAACCCCCGCCCCTTCCGCGACCCCCGTCCGCACGGACGGCGGGCTGCGACGCATCGACGTGGAACTGGGCGATCGCGGCTACCCGGTGCTGATCGGCCCCGGCGCCCGCCACCGGCTGGCCGGGGTGCTCGCCGGGATCGGCGCCCGCCGGGTCGCGGTGGTCAGCGCCCGGCCCGCAGAGTGGCTGCCCGACACCGGCCTCGACACCCTGGTGGTGGAGGCGAAGGACGGCGAGGAGGGCAAGTCCCTCGCCTGGGTGGCCGAACTGTGCAGCCGCTTCACCGCGTTCGGCCTGGGCCGGGCGGACGCCGTGGTCTCCGTCGGCGGCGGCACCACCACCGACGCGGTCGGCCTCGCCGCCGCGCTGTACCACCGGGGGGTGCCCGTGGTGCACCTGCCCACCTCCCTGCTGGCCCAGGTCGACGCGAGCGTCGGCGGCAAGACGGCGGTGAACCTCCCGGAGGGCAAGAACCTGGTGGGCGCGTACTGGCAGCCGTCCGCCGTGCTCTGCGACACCGACTACCTCAGCACCCTCCCGCCGCGCGAGCGCGTCAACGGCTACGGGGAGATCGCCCGCTGCCACTTCATCGGCGCCGGGGACCTCCGTCACCTGCCGCTGCCCGAGCAGATCGCCGCGAGCGTCGCCCGCAAGGCCGCCGTGGTGGCCGCCGACGAGCGCGATGCCGGGCTGCGGCACATCCTCAACTACGGCCACACCCTGGGCCACGCGCTGGAACGCGCCACCGACTTCCGGCTGCGCCACGGCGAGGCGGTCGGCATCGGCACGGTCTTCGCCGGCCGACTGGCGGGCGCGCTCGGCCGGATCGGCCCCGAGCGGGTCGCCGAGCACCACGAGGTGGTCGCCCACTACGGGCTGCCGACCGCGCTGCCGCCGGAGGCCGGCACCGGGGCACTGATCGCCCTGATGCGGCTGGACAAGAAGGCCGTCGACGGGCTCTCCTTCGTCCTGGACGGCCCGCGCGGCGCCGAACTCGTCAGCGACGTCCCCGAGTCAGTGGTCGCCCGCACCCTGGACACCATGCCGCGCGCCACCGCCGGGCAGGCCTGAGATGCCCCTTCCCCCCCACCTTCCTGTCTCCGGCCGCACCCGACTGTTCGCGGTACTCGGCGACCCGATCGCCCAGGCCAAGGCCCCCGCCCTGCTCAACCCGCTGTTCGCGGCGAGCGGCGTGGACGCCGTGCTCGTCCCCGTGCACGCCCCGGCGGACCGGCTGGACGAGATCGTGCGAGGGCTGAAGGCCGTCGCCAACCTGGACGGCCTGCTGGTCACCGTCCCGCACAAACTGGCGATGTGCGGGCACGCCGACGAACTCAGCGCCGCCGCCGCCCTGCTGGGCAGCACCAACGCCCTGCGCCGCGAACCGGACGGCCGCTGGTACGGCGACAACTTCGACGGCGCCGGCTTCGTCCGCGGCCTGACCGCCGCGGGCCACCCCCCGGCCGGCCTCCGCGTCGCCCTGGCCGGCGCCGGTGGCGCGGGCCTCGCCATCGCCGCCGCCCTCCTCACCGAAGGAGCCGCCGCCCTCACCGTCACCGACCCCGACCGCACCCGGGTCGACGCCCTCCTGGACCGACTCGGCCCCCACTGGCCCGGCCGCGTGACCACCGCCCCCCGCCCACCCACCGACACCGACCTCGCCGTCAACGCCACCCCCCTGGGCCTGACCCCGACCGACCCCCTCCCCTTCGACCCCACCCCCCTGGCCCCCGGCACCCTGGTCGCCGACATCATCATGACCCCCGCCGAAACCCCCCTCCTCCGCACCGCCACCACCCTCGGCCTCCCCACCCACCCCGGCCTCCCCATGCTCACCGAGCAACTCCCCCTCTACCGCACCTTCTTCCGCCTCCCGGAGTGAGCCCCACCGAACAGCCCGACCGCCGCCGACCGTCGCGCGCACAGCCACCGGTGACCGTCAGGATGCTTGCTTGCCGTGACGGAAGAGAGCCGCCTCGATCTGGTCGGGCCGAACGCCTCGTTGCCGTGCGAGGCTGTGAACGGCACCGAGGTACTGCCTGTACTGGTCCGTCCTCCAGCCGCTCACGGGCCACCCCTGATCGACGATCCCGAGCTCCTTGAGCCCCGTCGAGGCGACCCTGTCGAGGATGAGCGGACGGTGAGGCCCCGGCACGGCGTCGTCACCAGCGAAGTACAGCACCTTGGTGAAGAACGCCGGCCCCAGATGCGGGATCCTGTGGTCGTTGTTGAACGCCCAGTACGCCTCCGCCGCTCCCTTCTCGCGAAGTGCCGTCAGTGCCGCGCCGAGTCGCGCGTCCAACTCCGCAGCGGAGGTGTGGGCGAAGATCCGACCGCGGCGCCGGACCTCACGGACCTTGGTGCCCGTGCCCCACACCAATGCGGCAACGAGCAGGTGCCGGTCGGTCTCGGCCGTCGCAGCCCGGCCGGCGATGGAGAAGACGGTCCGCCGGTCGACACGCGGCCATCGCCCCACCCGCGGGCATTCGTCCAGTTCGGCCGGCCACCATGCGGCGTCGGGGAGCAGGGGGATCCAGCGGTCCCGGTCGAAGGGGATCGCCTGGCCGAGCACCGCGTCGAGACCCGGGACCGGGAAGTCGTCCGGCAACACCTTCGCACTGCCCACCATCAACGCCGTACATCCATGCAGCTGAGGTACTCGACACGGAGCGCATCGACTTCGTGGCGATGCGCGGCGAGAAAACCTCGGAGAGTCATGAGGTTCCCGTTGTAGCAGAGGCTCTGCCAAGCGGCAGTGAACTTCTCCGGATCGTCGGACGAAACGCGCATCGACTGCCCGTCCTCGACCAGCCAGAGTCCGCGTTCGTCCTCGGGAGCCGGGAATTCCGGGCCGTCACCAACAATCTCAAGCAGCACGTGACGCAAGCCCAGGAGACCGAGCAAGCCCTGGTCGTACTCCCAGGTGACACCGCCGTACCGAGTCGTCATCCACTTGATCGGGTCCCGGTACACCACATGGACCATGTCGAGAAGACCCGGAGCCCCGTAACCGTCCGCGCACAACATGCCCTGGACCACAGAACGGGTGCCGTCGGCGAACTCGGCAGTGGCAATGACACCCGGCTGCCACCGGTCCAGCTCGTCCGGCCAGCCGTGCACGATGGTCTGCACCAGATCACACGGGTTGTAGACGCGCAGCGTGACATCGACGTCGCCCGGCTGCCGCGCAACCCGCTCGAGCCATGCTCGCACGAGCGTCTCCCACTCCGGATTGCCGCCGAGGCTGTTCATGGCCTGCTCCACGAAGCTTCGCCAACGGGTGGCGATCCGCGGGTTGGCGGACCCGACGAACGTGACCTGACCGTCACCACGATCGTTGCCCGACAGCATGCGCAACCAGTCGCGTTCCTCGTGCACCCCGTTGGTCCCGGCGAACGCTCCAGTGCCCCGGTAGCCGGTGACCTCCCAGTCGGGGTCGGCCAGCAGATTGCCCAGCAGCCCGGGGTAAGCCGACTCCACATCCACGCAGCGAACGCGCGCATTGATCCCACACAGCGCCCGGTACTCGGCGGGGTGCCCCGTCGCGCAGGGGTCCGAGGAGCACTCGTCCTCTGCCGGCTCCAGGTCGACGTCCGCCGGCTCCACCGTACCGATGCCCAGATACAGCCCGTAGTGCGCGACAACGGCGTTCAGGGCGCCCACACGGTCGAAGTCCGCAGCCAGCAGGTTGGTTGCACCGACCTCAGCGGCGATCTGCCGGATCTGCCGCCATCCTCGGTCGCGTTCCCGGGGACTCGCGTAGAGGTAGATGCCGTGCACGGGCGTGATGTACCGCTCGGGCGACTCGGGCAGGAGCGCGACACGGTCGGCACTGAGCCGACCGTCGACACCCACGTGGAGCTCGTAGCCGCGAAGGTCATGGCTCCAGTCACGGGCCATGTTGCTCACCGGCACGAGCAGCTCCGACCAGTCGGTCGAAACGACGAGGGCGCGGATCCGGTCCGGGGCGAGCTGCTTGTCCCGCTGGAGCAGCTCCGCGTACTTCGCGATCTCGTGCAGCGCCTGACGCGAACTGGACCTCTCGCGCTTCAACTCGATGATCACCCAGAGCCCGTGCCGATCACGAGCGAGGATGTCGATCCGGCCCCTCGTCCCGAGTGGGGCGTCGCGCAGCGAGAACTCGCATCGGACCAGGCTCAATCCCGGCTCCAGAACTTCCAGTCGGGTTGCCAGGAGGTCCCTGAGCTCACTTTCGAGTAACGACGTCACCAGCGGAACAGTAGCGATGCGCACCGACACAGTACGGCGGGGACAGGTGGCGCGTCTGTCGAGCATGTCCAGCCCCCACCCCGCGACGCGCGGTGACGAGAACCAAGGGCGGGTCCACCGCGTCCACCGCGAGTCTGGCCGAAACGCGATCACGGTGAAGACACACCGAGCTGCATCCCTATAAACGGATATGGCTGGCAAGGCGCTTGTCGGCCGGAGCCGCGAGCTGGGCCTTCGTCAAATGTGCGACGCCGTTGCGTACACCCCTGCACTTCGAGAAGCGGCCAAGTTGCCGAACAGCCCCCGGCACTGCGATCTGTGCGTGCAAAGATCCCTCTCAGTCTGAACACATGTTCGGACACAAAGGGGGACTTATGCCTGTCAAACGGACTCTCGTCACGGCAGCCGCAACAGTACTGGCGGCCGCCACTGTCGTCCTGTCACCCGCTCAGAGCGCCTTCGCAGGGGAGGGGCCCGCGCCGGGGCCGCGCCCCGTAACTCCCGCCGCGCCGACGCCTGCTCCCGGGCCCCCGACTCCGGGCGTCCCGACGGAGGTACACGTCGAGTACCGGACCGCGGACGGCGTCACCCACGGTGCGAACTACCTGGCCGCACCGGGCGTGAGCGCCGATCAGCTGTACAAGCAGCTGAAGGCCACAGGCGTCAAGGGCCTGATCGACCCCAGCACGGTCAGCACGGCCGCCGCGAGTCCCTCCCTGGTCGCAAGCGGGTCCTGCGGGTACGGGACCGCCAGCAACATCGCCGCCACGTGCCCGCCCCTGACCTGGGCACGCAACGGATACACCAACCCGCAGATCTACTACAACGACCGCACCGGTGCCGGCTGGCCCGTGGGCACGGTCATCACCGAGTGGAACCAGTCCCCGAACATCCATGTCGCCCGGGCGACCGGAGGCTGCCCGGGCTACAGCGGCACCCACTGCGTGGACGTGTCCGAGGACTACTACGGTACGAACGGATGGCTGGCCCTGACCACCTACAACTGGGACGGGAACAGCCACTTCGTCGACGGCTCGGTCTCGATCCAGTACAACGACTCCTACACGTCCAACCACCAGGCCGTGGCCTGCCACGAGACCGGCCACGCCTTCGGCATGGGCCACAACGACTCGACGGGCAGCTGCCTGTACTGGCAGGACCCCCAGGCCACCTGGCCCAACAACGACGACTACAACGAGGTCGTGCACCAGCTCTACCCCCGTTGACGCCCCCTGGGGCGGTGCCCGCCGGGCACCGCCCCAGGTTCACGCGCAGAGCGGTGCGTCGGCCACGGCCCGCAACGCGGCCGGCTCTCCAAGGTAGCCGGGCGCCTCGAACCGGGCCGTGTCCGCCCCCGTGACCGTCACATAGCCGGGCACCACCAGTGGAGCGGAGTTCGGCCCGTGGACTCCCGGCAGCCCCGGTGGCAGTAGCACCTCGCCCTGCGCCTGCCAGACCCTCCCCGAGAACCACAGGTACCGCGCCCCGCAATGGACGCCCCAGTCGAACGGATACGCCTGGCCCAGCACCGGACTACCGGGCTGGGCCGGCGGACCGGCGGTATCCACCTCGCGGCGGACCAGCGCCGCTGCCGGTGCGGAGGCGGAGGCGGAGGCGGAGGCAGAGGCCACCGCCGAGGCCGTCGGTTCTGCGACTGCAACCGAGGCCGCTGGGTCCGCAGCCGCCGGCACCGGTCGGCGTTCGTCCGGCGCGGACCGAGACCCGGACAGTACGCCCACCACCACCGCACACGCCACGACGGCCGTGACCGCACCGACCACCCGCACCCGACGACGGCGCCGCCCACGCTCCACCACCTCGCGCACCGGCGCCGGCACCGGAACCTGCTGGTCCGCCAACCCCCTTAGACCCGAACGGAGTTCTTCCTGCTCCCGGCCCTCGAAGTCGTTCATTCCTGGTCCCTCCTTGCGCGTCCGGACAGTTCCACCCGTCCGCGGATCCGGTCCAGCGCCCTGCTCGTCCTGGATTTGACCGTCCCCACCGAACACCCCAGCAACTGCGCGACCTGCTCCACACTCAGATCCTCGTAGAACCTGAGGACCAGAACCGTGCGCTGCGCGGCGGGCAGCGCGGCAAGAGCGCGCTCCAGATCCACCAGGTCTCCCCAACGCTGTGCGGGGTCCTGGGCCTGCCCCTGCTCCCGGGGACTGCGGTGGGGAATCTCTCGGTACCAGTGCCTCCGACGCCACGTGGCATGGACGTTGACAAGGGTCCTGCGGGCGTAGGCCGCCGGGTTGTCCCACGTACCGGAACGCCCCCAGGACATGTAGATCCGCAGCAGGGCGCTCTGAGCCAAGTCCTGTGCGGCGTGCGGGTCCCCGGTCAGCAGCCTGGCGGTGCGCAGCATCGCCGGATGGACATCGTGGGCGAAACGGCTGAAGTCCGCTTCCCGTTCGGAAGGCGAGTCCCGCACTGGCATCCCTCCCGCAGGTCGTGTCGTCATGTCGTTCTACTGGACAACCTGGGAGTCCGAGCAGGTTCCCTCCGCCCGACAGGAGAACTGACCGCCCGAGCCGGGGCGGGAAGACGGGCCGCAGCAACAAGGGGACTCCCGTCGCCGAGGGGCCTCCACGAGCCCGGTGCCGCGTACGGGCTGTGGGCAGGGGGCGTTCCATCGCCGCCCTTGCACCTGCCTGCTGCCCGGTCCGTCGACGGCTGCGGAGACGAGCCCCTGGTCCGTACCGGGCCACGGACTACCGCCCAGCAGCCGGCCGTCGGCATTCCGAACCGCTCCGGCCACCGTGGCCGACAAGCAACCGAGCCTCCCGGCTCACAGCCGGCACCCGCCAATCGCGGCCCGTCGCGACAGATGACCCAGCAGGTCCCCACCAGTACGCCCGCTGCCCACAGAACCGATCCCGCTCACGCCCCGAAGTGCCGACCGGCCAACGATCGGGGGCATGCGGATTCCCGGACCAATGAACAAATGCCCCGTCACAACCGGATCGGAGGGGCCAGACCTGCGGAAACGCGCTCAGCAAAGTGACGTGAACGAGCGTTCACGACCACCTTGCGGCCACCAAAGGAAAAGACCGTCCTCATCATTTCGATGAGAACGGCCTCCGACCTGCGTAAACGCTGGTCGGGACGACAGGATTTGAACCTGCGACCCCTTGACCCCCAGTCAAGTGCGCTACCAAGCTGCGCCACGTCCCGTGGTCTCGTGGCCCGGGCTGAGCCTGGGGGGCTCGGCTTCGGGTTTCTCGACCTTGTCGGCCGGTTCTCCCGGCGACGTGGAAAACAATACAGCACGTCGGGGGGTGCTCGCTGCAGGGTTGTCGCGGGGTGAGTGGGGTGGGGGTCAGGGGGTGGGGTGGCGGGCGTCGTAGCGGAGGAAGGCGGGGCGGCGGGCGGCGAGGAGGAGGATGGCGGCGACGCAGGCGAGGCCGCCGCTCACGACGGAGACGGTCGGGCTGGTGAGGGAGGCGACGGCGCCGGACTCGAAGTCGCCGAGGCGGGGGCCGCCGGCGACGATCACGATGAAGACGCCCTGGAGGCGGCCGCGCATCTCGTCGGGGGCGGCGACCTGCATCATCGTGTTGCGGAAGATCATGCTGATGGTGTCGGCGCAGCCGGCGGCGGCGAGCAGGAGGAGGCCGAGCCAGAGGTTGCGGGCCAGGCCGAAGGCGGCGATGGCGAGGCCCCAGGCGGCGACGGCGGTCATGACGGCGGCGCCCTGGCGGTGGATGCGGCCGACCCAGCCGGAGAAGAGGGCGCCGGCCAGGGCGCCGACGGCGGGGGCCGCGGCGAGCAGGCCGACGGTGCGGGCGTCGCCGCCGTAGAAGGTGACGGCGAGGGCCGGGAAGAGGGCGCGCGGCATGCCGAAGATCATCGCGGCGAGGTCGGCGAGGAAGCTGGTGCGCAGGTTGGGCTGCTCGCGCAGGAAGCGGAGGCCGTCGAGGACGGAGGCACGGCCCTTGCGTTCGCCGAGCGGGCGCATGGCGGGCAGGCGCCACATCGCGTAGAGGGTGGCGCCGAAGGCGACGGTGTCGACCAGGTAGGCGGCCTGGACCCCGTAGGCGCCGATGAGGACGCCGCCGATCATGGGGCCGACGGTGAGGCCGAGGTTCATGCTGACGGTGTTCAGGGCGTTGGCGGCGGGGAGCCGCTCGGCGGGGACGAGGCGCGGGATCATCGCCGAACGGGCGGGCGAGGCGAGCGCGAAGAAGGCGGCCTGGAGGGCCACCGCGGCGTAGAGGACCGCGACGAGGCCGAGGCCCGCGATCGCCTGGGCGGCCAGGACGGTGGAGACGACGGCGAGGCCGGCCGAGCCGATCAGGCCGAGGCGGCGGCGGTCGGCGGTGTCGGCGATGGCGCCGCCGTAGAGGCCGAAGGCGATCAGCGGGACCAGCGAGAAGAGGCCGACCAGGCCGGTGGCGAAGGTGGAGCCCGTCAGGTCATAGACCTGGACGGAGACGGCGACGGCCGTCATCTGCTGGCCTACGGAGGAGATGGACTGGCCGAACCACACCCGCCGGTAGTCGGCGTGGTAGCGCAACGGGCTGAGGTCGGCGAAGGCTCCCCGGGCCAGCCGCCGGTAGCGGGACCGCGGCGGCGCGGAGGACTGGGCAGAGGACTGGGCAGAGGACTGGGCGGAGGTCGGAACGGAGGGCTGCACGGGGGCCGGGACGGGGACCGGGACGGGGACCGGGACGGGGACCGGCGGCGCGTCTCCGTCGGCCGGTGAATTGGCAGGATGATTGGTCGACACAGTGCCCCATCGTCGCCCCGCCCGCCCCGACGCCCGACACCGGGGCCCTGCGGCCACGCCCCCGGGCCGCACCGGCCCGGGGGGTGCCGGTCGCCTATCGGGTCAGGACCTGCTTCTCGCCCGCCTCCACCGCGAAGTCCAGCCGGTTGCCGGGCGGCGGGAAGGGGCAGATGAAGTGGTCCGCGAAGGCGCAGGGCGGCAGGTAGGCGCGGTTGAGGTCCAGCACCGTGCGGCCGTCCTGGTCCGGGGCGGGGAGGGTGACGAACCGGAAGCGGTAGGTGTCCCGGCCGCTGGTCGCGTCCGCGATCACCCCGCTCAGGCGGCCGTCGCCCGAGCGGCTGACCGTCAGGGTGCGGTGCTCACCGGCCACGGTGAACGCGATCTGCCCGGTCACCGCGAGCGGGCGCTCCTTGCCGTCGGCGTTCGGGACCAGCACCGTCCGCCCGGTGCCCTCCTCGCCGCCGCCCTCGAAGGGGGTGAAGACGGCCGGGACGGCCCACTCCGGCGCGTAGGGGTAGGCCGAGATCCCGGCGAACGACGCCCGCCCGGGGGAATTCGGGTCGAAGACCCGCAGGGCCGGCTCGCCCTCGCGCTCGATCGGCACCAGCAGCACCTCGCCGAGCGCGGCGGTGTCCGCCGCCGGGTCGGTGTCCGGGCGCAGCAGCACCTCGCCGTCCACGGGGGTGCCCGCCCCCGCGACGGTGACGCCGTCGGCCGCCGCCGCCCGCAGCCGCACGCCCTCCGCGTCCGCCCACCAGACCCCGGGCAGGCCGGCGATCTCCGCCGGCTCCGGCTCCAGCCAGTGCGTACCGGTGAGCGCCAGCTGGCCGTGCGGCGCGCTGACGGTCGCCGCCCGTCCGTCGCTCCAGTGCTGCCATTCCTCCGCGGCCGTCGCGGTCATCGGCTCGCCCTCCCAATCCGGTCAAGGGCCCGCGGGGGGCGGGCCGTCCGTTCTCCGTTACCCCATCGAACGTCCGGCACCCGGGCGGGGCATTCCCGGCCCGGGACAACGCCACACGGTCGTCGCACTGCCGTCACGCCGGTCACACGGCCGTCACGCGGGCCACAGCGCGGTCCCACCGGTCAACGTGCGTCAATACGCGTCAACACGCGTCAACACGCGTCAACACACCGGTCACGCCTTGATCCGGCGGAACAGGCCCTCCTGCACCACCGACACCACCAGTTGCCCGCTGCGGTCGAAGATCTGCCCGCGCGCCAGGCCCCGGGCGCCGTGGGCGATCGGGGACTCCTGCTGGTAGAGCAGCCAGTCGTCGGTGCGGAACGGCCGGTGGAACCACATCGCGTGGTCCAGCGAGGCCATGTCGAAGTGCCGGGTGCCCCAGAGCGGCTCGACCGGGGCCCGGACGGCGTCCAGCAGCGTCATGTCGCTCGCGTAGGTGAGCGCGCAGACGTGGATCAGCGGGTTGTCCGGCAGCGCCCCGTTGGTGCGCAGCCAGACGCCGCTGCGCGCCTCGACCCCGGCCAGCTCCTCGGTGCTCCAGCGCAGCCGGTCGACGTAGCGGATGTCGAAGGGCTGGCGTCGGCTGATGAACGGGGGCAGCTCGCCGAGCCGGGAGCCGACCTCGTCCAGCGCGCTCGGCAGCTTCTCCGGGCCGGGCACGTCCGGCATCGGGTACTGGTGCTCGATGCTGTCGGGCTCCGGGGCGTGGAAGTCGGCGGTCAGCGCGAAGATCGACCGCCCGCCCTGGATCGCCAGCACCCGGCGGGTGGTGAACGAGCGGCCGTCCCGCAGCCGGTCCACCTGGTAGACGATCGGCACCCCCGGCACACCGGGCCGCAGGAAGTACGCGTGCAGCGAGTGGACCGGGCGGTCGTCGTCCACGGTGCGCCCCGCCGCCACCAGCGCCTGGCCGGCCACCTGCCCGCCGAACGTGCGCTGCAGTGCCTCCTCGGGGCTGCGCCCGCGGAAGATGTTCAGCTCGATCTGCTCGAGGTCCAGCAGTGCGACGAGATCGTCGACGGGGGTAGCCATGGGACACGTCCTCTCCGGGCCGCCACCCGGGCCGGAGGTCTTCCGCCCCGCCGTCGGCAACCCGTTCTCTCGAATTCTCCAGCTCAATCGAATTCCTCAGCGAGCCGGGACATTCCCCTCCCCCGGGCCGACCGCGCCAATTCACTCGAACGAGTTCGAACAGTAGCCCCTGCGCGGAACGTCACCGCAGGTGGGAGCGGCCGGCACCGCTCACAGGCCCGACTGCCGGACGGTGATGTTCAGCCGCCCGGTCAGCCCCAGCGCCGGGTCCGCCGTCCCGGACAGGGTCCGCACCACACCGTGGTACGCGAACCGGGCCGGGCCGCCGAACACCAGCAGGTCGCCGCCGCGCAGCTCCAGATCGGTCCACGGCCTGGTCCTGGTCTCCGTGTTGCCGAGCCGGAAGACGCAGGTGTCGCCGAGCGACAGCGAGACCACCGGGGCGTCGGCGCGCTCGTCGCGGTCCTGGTGCAGGCCCATCCGGGCCCCGTACGGGTAGTGGTTGACGATCGCGACGTCCGGCTCGTAGCCGCCGGCCCCGGCGATGCCGTCGACACCGCCGCCGGCACCGGCACCGTCGCCAGCTCCAGCACCGCCGCCACCGCCACCGCCGTCCGTCGCCCCGTACGCCTCGGCCACCGCCCGCCGGGCGAGCGCGCCGAGCTCGGGCGGGAAGGGCTTGACCGGGGTGCCGTCCTCCGTCACGCGCCGATAACCGTACGGGTACCAATGAAGGCCGAGGCTGACCATCCGGACGGACATCGTCCCGCCGGTGGGCATCCGGACGGTGTGCATCCCCGCGGGCGGTCGCGCCCACTCCCGGCAGGCGGCGACCAGACGCAGTTGGGCAGCGGTGTCGAGCCAGCCGGGGAGCAGCACCGCCCCCGGAGCCGGCTCGGACCGTCCGCGCTCGGGGGAGGCCTCGAAGAGTCCGCCGAACAAATCGCCCTGGGTCACGTTCCCATCCTCGCGCACCCCTCCGACAACGGGCGGAGCCGGCGACCGACCCCGGCGACCGACCCCGGCAGCCCACCCACCCGGCCCGGCGGAACCCACCCACCTCGGCGGCGACCCACCCACCCCGGCGGGCCGTCGGCCCCGCCAACCGCCGGAAACCCCGACGGCCGCCCTCCCGTGGTGCGGGAGGGCGGCCGTGGAGGCGTGGATCAACCGCCGGATCAACCGGCGTCGGATCAGACGGTGAGGGTCTGGCCCGGGAGGATCAGGTCCGGGTTGGCACCGATGACCGTGGCGTTGTTGTCGTACAGGGCGTGCCAGTCGAGGCCCTTGGCGGCGGCGATGCTGCTCAGGGTGTCGCCGGCCTTGACGGTGTAGGTGCCGTTGACCTGCTTGGCGTCGTTCGAGGTCCAGGACTTGCCGGACTTCGCGGCCTTGTCGGCCTTCGGCGCGGCGTCGGTCTTCGGCGCGGCCTTGGGAGCCTCGACGGCCTTCGGGGCCTCGACGGCCTTGGGGGCCTCAGCGGCCTTCGGCGCGGCCTTCGGGGCCTCAGCGGCCTTCGGCGCGGCGGCCTTCGGGGCCTCGGTCGCCTTGGGGGCGGCCGGCTTCGGGGCCTCGGTGGCCTTCGGGGTGGAGGTGTCGACCGCAGCGGCGGCGCCGCCCTTGGTCAGACCGGCCTTGACGGAGCAGACGGGCCAGGCGCCCGGGCCCTGCGAGGCGAGGACCTTCTCGGCGACGGCGATCTGCTGCGCCTTGGTGGCCAGGTTGGCCTGCGAGGCGTAGGCGGTGCCACCGAAGGCGGCCCAGGTGCTGGAGGTGAACTGCAGACCGCCGTAGAAACCGTTGCCGGTGTTGATGGCCCAGTTGCCACCGCTCTCGCACTGGGCGACAGCGTCCCAGGTGGAGACGGAGGCGGCCGAGGCCGAGGTGGCCGTGACGAGGCCGGCCACCGGCAGGGCCGCGACAGCGGCGCCCGCCACAACAGCCATCCGGACGCGGTTGCGCTTGGTGGCGGTGGTGGTGGCAGCGGCGATCTCGTTACGGAAGGTCATGAGGTTCCTCTCGACAGCCCCGGGAGGGCATGCGGAACCAAGCCCTGAAGGGTCTGGAAATCGCTCGCCGCGTCCGTCGGGCGGCCGGAGACGTGTCGGACGTTCCGTGCCGCCCCGGCCACCCACCACACACCGGCGACCTGTTCGAGCGGTCGCTTCGGCGGGCACTGCCGGCGCCGGTACGAACCGGCGGGCTGTGCGTCGGGGGTGAACCCGGGTGGTGCTCGTTGCACCGCCAATGAAGCTACGAGGCGGGCGGCCGGGGTTCAAACAGCCGGAGGTCTCCCCAGCTCAGCACGGGGTTACCGGCGGTAACGACCATGTAAATGTGTCCAATTTGTCCGTTTTAACCGTCATTTCCTAGATCAAACATCGACGAGCCGTGACTCACCTCACCGTTTCATTCCGGCAGTCCCGTCATCGAGATCGACAGATTGCGACGCCGAGAACACCCTCCGCGATCGGATCAGAGGCAATTCCCGTCACCCCTACCCCCCACCCGTGACCCCTGCCACAAGGGCCCGTTGGTAAGGGCGGCCGGGCCGCCGCCGCCTCCCGGCTCGAACAGACCCGACCCTCCGGCTCCACCGCGTTCGACCCCGGGGGCCGGCCCCGAGACCCCGGGCGCCGGTCCCGACAGCCCCCAACCGGTATTTCCGACCCCGCACCGAGGAGACCCAGTGCCGCGCATGCTCGACGTCAGCGACGAGGTCCGATCCGAGATCGGCGACGACGAGGCCGACCGCCTGCTCGGCGGCGCCCACGCACCCGACAACTACGAATGCACCTCCTGCCGCACCCCCGGCGACGCCCTTCTGGAGCCGACCAGCACCGTGCTCTTCGTCGGCGACGAGACAGCCGTGCTCGCCTTCGCCCACGCCCGTTGCATCCCGTCCCAGGTCGTCCCGGTCGCCGAGGAGCAGCTGGCCGGCGCCGTCCGCAGCATCAGCCAGGCCCAGAGCGACGTGTCCGCCGACGCCGCCCGGCTGCAGCCGTCCCTCCCCGCCCAGGCCCTGCCCACCCCCGCCGTCCCCGCCCCCGCCCCGGCGTCGGACCCGGCCGGCCGGACGGGCGCCCCCGGCCAGGCCGCGATCCTCGGCATCACCTGCGGACTGGTGCTGCACGGCGACACCGGCCACGCCTCGCTGGTGGTCGAGCCGACCGGGCCGGTCGGCCGCCCCGGCAACACCACCGGCGAGGACGAGTTCCTCGACCTGCTCCAGGACGCGGGCTTCCAGCCGGTCGCCGACCTCGACAAGACGCCGGACCAGCTGCCCGGCTGGTCGGTGCTGGTCGCGATGGGCAAGCTGCACGCGATCCTCCAGCCGGCCGCGGCCGGGGGCAGCACCGGCTGGTGGCAGGCCCACCAGCCGCTCCAGGTGACCGACGCCTGGCGGTTCGCCGCCAACCAGCTCGGCGAGGTGACCATGTACGCCGTCCCGGCCGGGACGGTCGGGCGCCAGCCGCGCGAGGACCTGCTGCGCCAGGCGCTGGAGCGCGCGGTGGCGCTGGGCCAGGTGGTGTCCGCCTCCCTCCCGCTCGCGGGGACCTGAGTCACGCCCGGGACCGCAGGCCGGGGCGCCGAGCGCCCCGCGCAACCGGATGTCGGCCGGACCGCCGGCCGGAACACCGACCGAACCGCCCGCCGGTGAAGCCTCCACCGGTGGAGCCCCGTCGGTGGGACCCCTCCGGTGGAGGCCGCTGCCCGCACGCGGCCTCCACCGGCGCCGGCCCGGGGCAACGGCACCCCCGCCGCGCCCCCCGCGCACCCCCCGCCGCACCCCCAGCACCCGGCCCCGCCACCCCGCCGCCGCACCCCGCATCCCCCGGCGTCCTCACTCGTTGGGCCCTGCGTGTACAGCTACGACGTCCCCGCAGCCCCCCGGCGGTCCGCCGCCTCCCGCGCGATCCCGGGCATGCGCCCGTCGTACGACGCCGAGCACCCGCACTCGGCGACGCCGATCTACGACGAGCTGTACTCCGAGTACCGGCGCCTCTTCCGCGCCCTGCCCGGTGACCGCTCCGGTGAGGAGGACCTCGCCTTCGCGGGCTTCGCCGTCCGCGACACCGGCCCGGGGCGCGCCGACCACCGGACCGACCACCGGACGGATCACCGGACCGACCACCGCGGCTACCCGCCCCAGCACCAGGCGTTCCAGACCTACGCCGGCCAGGCGCTCGGCCTCCCCCAGTTCATGCCGAACCAGCCGGGCAACCCCGACCCCACCGGCCCGGCCGAGCAGCACGGCCACACCGGCCACCACACCGGCCACCACAGCAGCACCGGTCACCAGGGCCCGCACAGCCACAGCAACCTCCCCGCCCTCCCGGCCCAGCTCCACGCACATGACCAGAACCAGGGCCAGGGCCAGAACCAGGGCCACACCCACGGAGGCCACCCCGGCCACGCGCCGAGCCCGTACGCGACCGGCTTCCACCCCGTCGCCGCCCCGGCCCACCCCCACCCGCACGCCCAGGCCCAGGCCCAGGCCCCGGCCCAGTTCGGCACCGGCCAGGGCTGGGTGGCGGCCGGCTACCTCGGCGCCGTCCCGCACCCGATGGCGACGCACCTGCCCGCGCCCGTCCCGGTGACGGTCCCGGTCCCGGCCCCCGTGCCGACCGTGGGCACCGCCTACGGTCCCGGCGGCGGCCCGGGCGCGGCCACCGGCGGCCGCCACCGCAGCCTGCTCTCCCTCCCCCCGGGCCGCAGCGGCGACCACCGCTGACCCCGCACGCCCCGCACCCCCGCACCCCCGCACGCCCGCACGCCCCGTCCCCCCGCACCCCCGTCCCACCGCGCGCGCCCGCACCCGCACTCACACGCACGCCCCACCGCACCCCGCCGGACACGACGAAGGGCCCCGCCACCCGGTCCGAAGACCGGCCGGCAGGGCCCTTCCCCAGGGCTTCCGCCCGGCTCACCGCCTCAGCGGCCCCACCGGAGCGTCCACCCACCCACGCGTCACTTCTTCCTGCTGCGCTTCTCCCGCACCCGCACCGAGATCGAGATCGGCGTCCCGACGAAGCCGAACTCCTCGCGCAGCCGGCGCTCGATGAAGCGCCGGTAGCCCGCCTCCAGGAAGCCCGAGGCGAACAGCACGAACCGCGGCGGCCGGGTGCCCGCCTGGGTGCCGAACAGGACGCGCGGCTGCTTGCCACCGCGGATCGGGTGCGGGTGGGCGGCCACCAGCTCACCGAGGAACGCGTTCAGCCGGGCGGTCGGGATCCGGGTCTCCCAGCCCTGCAGCGCGGTCTCGATCGCCGGGACGAGCTTCTCCATGTGCCGGCCGGTCTTCGCCGAGACGTTGACCCGCGGCGCCCACTGCACCTGGACGAGGTCGCGCTCGATCTCGCGCTCCAGGTAGAAGCGGCGCTCCTCGTCGAGCTGGTCCCACTTGTTGTAGGCGATGACGACGGCACGACCGGCCTCGACGGCCATCGTGATGATCCGGGTGTCCTGCTCGGCGATGGTCTCGCTGCAGTCGATCAGGACGACGGCGACCTCCGCCTTCTCCAGCGCGGCGGAGGTGCGCAGGGAGGCGTAGAAGTCGGCGCCGGCGGTCATGTGGACCCGGCGACGGATGCCGGCGGTGTCGACGAACTTCCAGGTCTTGCCGCCGAGCTCGATCATCTCGTCGACCGGGTCACGGGTGGTGCCGGCCAGCTCGTTGACGACGACGCGGTCCTCGCCGGCGACCTTGTTCAGCAGGCTGGACTTGCCGACGTTCGGGCGGCCGATCAGCGCGACCCGGCGCGGGCCGCCGGGGGCGGCGTCGCCGAAGGTCTGCGGCGGGGCGTCGGGCAGGGCGGCCATCACGGCGTCCAGCAGGTCGCCGGAGCCGCGGCCGTGCAGGGCGGAGACCGGGTAGGGCTCGCCCAGGCCGAGCGACCACAGGTAGGCGGCCTCGGCCTCGGTGGACTGGCCGTCGACCTTGTTGGCGCAGAGCACGGTCGGCTTGCCGGACCGGCGGATGATCTTGATCAGGGCTTCGTCGGTGTCGGTGGCACCGACGGTGGCGTCGACCACGAACAGCACCGCGTCGGCCTGCTCGATCCCCAGCTCGGCCTGGGCGGCGACCATGGCGTCGAGGCCGAGGACGTCGATCTCCCAGCCGCCGGTGTCGACGACCTTGAAGCGGCGGCCGTTCCAGTTGGCCTCGTAGCTGACGCGGTCGCGGGTGACGCCGGGCTTGTCCTCGACGACGGCCTCGCGGCGGCCGATGATGCGGTTGACCAGGGTCGACTTGCCGACGTTCGGGCGGCCGACGATGGCCAGCACCGGCAGCGGGGCGTGGCTGCCGTCGCCGAGGCCGTCGAGGTCGTCGAGGTCGAAGCCCTCCTCGGCGGCGAGCGCCATGAACTCGGCGTAGTCGGCGGCGTCCAGCTCGCCGGGGCCGGTGGAGGTGTGCTCTGCGGTCATGTTCGTACTGTCCGTTTCCCGGTGCGGCCCTTCCCAGGGGCGCGCCGTGCGTACCTGCCCCTCCGGGGCAGCGCGAATGGGTTCGGGTGCCACCGCGGCACCCCGTTGTTGTCAGAAGGTTCTTGCCGGAAGTCCCGGTCGATCATTCAAGGAGTCAAGGAGTCAAGGAGTCGAGAAGTCGAGGAGCCGCACCGAACGGTCCGGCCGGTCCGGCCGGTCTCAGACGGTCGACAGCGCGGCTCCGGCCCGCTGCTCGACCAGCGTCGTGATCCGGTCGATCACCTGCTCCAGGGTGAGCTCGCTGGTGTCCACCAGCACGGCGTCCGCGGCCTGGGTGAGCGGCGCGGTCGCCCGCGAGGAGTCCGCCGCGTCCCGGCGGGCCAGGTCCGCGGCCATCGCGGTGATGGTCGTCTCGTCCAGGCCCTTGGCCCGCAGCTCGGCCGCCCGGCGCTCGGCCCGGGCCGTCTCCGACGCGGTCAGGAAGACCTTGACGGTGGCGGTCGGGAAGACCACGCTCCCCATGTCCCGGCCCTCGGCCACGATGCCGCGCTCGGCGACACCGGCGCAGCCGCGCTGCAGCTCGACCAGCCGGGCACGCACCGCCGGCACCGCGGAGACGGCGCTGACCTGCGCGGTCACCTCGGGGCCGCGGATCGGGCCGGAGACGTCGCGGCCGTCGACCGTGATGGTCGGGCCGTCCGCGTCCGTACCGGACACGATCACCGGCTTGCCGCAGGCGACCGTCACCGCCTCCGGGTCGGCCACGTCGATGTCGTTGGCCAGCATCCACCAGGTCATCGCCCGGTACATGGCACCGGTGTCCAGGAAGCTCAGGCCCAGCCGGGCGGCGACCGCCCGGGAGACGGTCGACTTGCCGGAGCCGGAGGGTCCGTCGATGGCGACGACGACCGGGGCGTGCGCTCGGTCGGCAGTGTCCACGGCGGGGAACCTCTCTCTGAAGCTCGGATCTGTGCTGCCCGATCCCTGAGCATGGCGACCCGGATCTACGGGGCAGCCGGGGATTGTCTCCCTCAAGGTTAATGGACCGGCGCCCGACCCGGCCCCGCCGGTGCCCAGCGCTCCGCAGCCGCCCCGGCCGACCCCTCCGCGCCCACCCCGGCCCGGACCCGGCAATCGGTCCCGGACCCGGACGGTTGCCGGGCCCTCGGGGCCCTCAGTCCCGGACGCTCCACCCGCTCGACCGCAGCGCCGCCGTCAGCGCCCGGACCGCCCCCGGCGCCACCGCGAGCTGGACGAAGCCCACCTGCTGGCCGCTCGAATGTTCGATCACGACGTCCTCGATGTTGACTCCGGCCGCACCGACCTCGCCGAACAGCCGGCCCAGCTCGCCGGGCTGGTCGCCGAGCACGACGGCGACGGTCTCGTAGCGGGTGGGCGGTGCGCCGTGCTTGCCCGGGATCCGGGCCTGGCCGGTGTTCCCGCGCCGCATGACCGCCTCGATGCCCGCCGTGCCGCCCTGCCGCTCGGCCTCCTCGGCGGCCTGCAGGGCGCGCAGCGCGGTGACGGTCTCGCCGAGGTCGGCGGCGAACTCCGCCAGCACGTCCGCCACCGCGCCCGCGTTGGCGGAGAGGATGTCCACCCACATCGCGGGGTTGGAGGCGGCGATCCGGGTGACGTCCCGGACCCCCTGGCCGGAGAGCCTTATGGCGGTCTCGTCGGCGTGCTCCAGCCGGGCGGCGACCAGCGAGGAGAGCAGCTGGGGGGCGTGCGAGACCAGGGCGACCGCGCGGTCGTGGGCCGCGGCGTCCATGACGATCGGCATGGCCCCGCAGAGCGCGACCAGTTCCAGGACGGCGTTCAGCGTCCCGGTGTCGGTGTCGGGGGTGGGGGTGAGCACCCACGGCCGGCCCTCGAACAGGTCGGCCCGGGCGGCCAGCGGACCGGACCGCTCCCGCCCGGCCATCGGGTGGCTGCCGAGGTAGTGGACGGTGTCGCAGCCGAGCGCGGCGATCTCGGCCCGCGGGCCGTCCTTCACGCTGGCGACGTCGGTGTAGTACTGCGCCAGGCCGCGGCGCTGGCAGTCGGCGAGCACCTTGCCGACCAGCGCGGGCGGGACGGCGATGATCGCCAGGTCCACCGGGCCGTCGGCCGGCTCGGTGGTGCCGGCGCCCAGCGAGGCGGCGGTGCGGGCGGCGTCCGGGTCGGCGTCCTCCAGATGGACGGTCAGACCCCGTCCGGTGAGGGCGAGCGCGGCGGAGGTGCCGATGAGTCCGGTACCGACGACGACAGCTGTGCGCATGGCGGGGTGGCTCTCCTCACAGAACGGAACAGCACGGAACAGCACGGGACGACGAGGACCAGCACTGCGGACCGGGTCCGCCTTATCCTCCCCCATCGCCACCGCCCACGCGGCCGCCACCCGCAACCGCGCCGGGCCCCGCGGCCGTCCCCACTCACACGGACCCGCACCACCCGCCACGGCACCGCCCCTCCACCCGCCGCACCGTCCGGACGCCGCCGACCGAGCGCGGCCGCCCGCACGCCACGCACGACGGAAAACCGGGGACGCGGGAACGGGCACACGGCAGGATGGGCCGCCCGGGAGAAGGCTCGGCGCGCGCTCGGCGCCGAAGGTACGCGACGAAGGGGTTGGCCGGGTGAACGATCAGCACAGCAGCGACCAGCATCAACCGCAGGACCACCGCACCACCACCGGTTCCACCACGGGGGACACCGCAGGAGCAGCCGGCGAAGGACCGGGAGGAGCAACCGGAGGCGGTACCACCGTCCCGACCGCCCCCTCGGTCCTGGAGTCCGTCGTCGTCCACGCCGCCGGCGCGGTCTGCCGCCGCCGGGCCCGGGTGGCCCTGCCCCCGGACGGGCGGGTCCGGCTGACCGGCCTGCCCGGAAGACTCGACGAACGCTCGCTGCGCGCCCGGGTCCTCTCCGGTCCGGCCGGCACCGCGGTCACCGGGGCCCGGCTGGAGGCCGTCGCCGAACTCCGCGACCCCTCCGAGCTGCCCGAACTGCGCCTGCGGCTGGACGCGGCCAGGGAGCACGAGAGCACCCTGCGGGAACGCCTCCGGCTGGTGCTCGCCGCCGTCGCCGAGACCACCGCGCTGCGCGCCGTCCCGCCGTCCCGCCGCCGCGACGAGGCTCTGCGCCGCACTCCGGCCGACGCCTGGCTCGAACTGGCCGACTTCGTCGACGAACGCCTCGAACGGCTCCACGGGCGCGCCGAACTGCTCACCCGGGACATCGAACTCGCCGAGCACGAGACCGAGTTGCTCGCCGACCGGATCGCCCGCGCGACCACCGCCGACCCGCAGGAGGCGATCACGACCGCGACCACCGCCCTCCTCACCCTCACCACCACCCCCACCGAGAACACCACCGAGAGCACCACCGAGGACACCGACAGCACCGACAGCACCGAGAGCACCGGCGGCACCGCCCCCGAGCTGGACATCGAGCTGGAGTACACCGTCCAGGCCGCCCGCTGGGTGCCCTCCTACCGGCTGTCCTACCGCCAGGGCGAGGACACCGGCCAACTGGTCCTGCGCGCCTCCGTCGCCCAGCAGACCGACGAGGACTGGACCGGCGTCCGCCTCGCCCTCTCCACCGCCGACCTGGAACGCCGCACCGAACTGCCCGAACTGCGTTCGCTGCGGATCGGCCGCAGCCAGCCGGCCCCGCCGCCCTCCGGCTGGCGCGAACCCCCGACCGGGCTGTCCGACCTGTTCTCGGCCTACGACGCGGTCGGCCCGCGCCCGGTCCCGGACCGTCCGCTCCGCTCCGCCGGGGCGCCGCTCGCGGTGTCGACCCCGATCGCTCCGCCCGCCCCGGTCGCCCCGACCGGGGCCGTGCCGCCCCCGCCCCCGGCCCCCGTGGCGGCCTCGTTCCCCGCCCCGGGCTCCTTCCCGCCCCCGGCCCCCCAGGCCCCGGGCGGCTTCGGCCGACGACCCGCCGGCCCCGGAGCCCGCGGCGGCGCCCAGGGCGGCATGCGCGCGGCCGACGAGCCGTCCGGGTTCGGCGGCTACGGCGGGGTGCCGCTGCCCCCCGAGGCCCGCCGCGTCCGCGCCGCCTTCCCCACCGAAGCCGCAGGAGCTGCAGGAGCCGGCGGCCCCGGCGGATTCGCCGAGGAGGCCGACTTCCTCCTCGCCGGCGCGCCCGCCCCGTTCGCTCCCCCGACCGGACCCCCGGTCCCGGACGAACGGCTGCTCGACTACCCCGTGCTCGAACTGCTCGGCCCGGACGGCGACACCGAGCGGCGCGGCACCCTGCAGCGGGCGTTCCGTCCGGGCGCCGGCATCAGAACCGCGGTCGGCCCCTACGGCGCCCGGCTGCAGCGCCTCCCGATGCCGCCGTACGCGGTGCCGCCGCGGGTCTCGGCCGGTTCCTTCGACCACCGCTTCGACGCCGCCGCGCCCGCCGACATCCCGTCCGACGGCACCTGGCACACCGTCACGATCGACGACATCGCGGTCAGCGTGCGGCCCGAGTACGTCGCCGTGCCCTCGGTCGAGGAGCGGGTCTACGCGACCCTGGTGCTCACCAACGGCACCGCCCGCGCCGTGCTCGCCGGCCCGGTCGAGGTGACCGTCGACGACGAGTTCCTGCTCACCGGGGCCCTGCCCACCCTCGCCCCCGGCGGTGTGCGCCGACTGGGCATCGGTGTCGCCGAGTCGGTCGAGGTGACGCGCCGTACCGAGCTGCACGAGTCCACCGCGGGCATGCTGAACAGCAGCACCGTGCTCGACCACCGGGTGCGCGTCGAACTGGCCAACCGGCTCGGCCGCCCGGTCACCGTCGAGGTCCGCGAACGGGTACCGGTCAGCTCCGACGCCGATGTCCGGATCGAGGAACGGCCCGGCTGGCACGCACCGGAGGAACCGTCCCCCGAGTGCCCGCCCGGCACCCGGCTCCGACGGGTCGACCTGCCGCCGGGCGGCCGGGCCGAGCTGGACGGCGGCTACCAGATCAGAATCCCGGCCGGAAAGGCCATCGTCGGCGGAAACCGGAGGAACTGAACGATGACCGTCACCCCCCTCCCCGGCGCCGCGAGCGCGGGCGCCCCGGGGCCGGACACCCCACGCCCCGCAGGAACCACCGCCCCGCACCCCGTGACGACCCTCCCCGTCACCACCGTCACCTGCCTGGAGGACCGCGCCCGGATCGGCCGCACCGCCACCCCGGACCTCGCCGCCGGCGTCCAGCGGCTGCGGCTCGGCCCGCTCACCGCCCTCGCCGTCGACCGCACCCTGCGCGCCGAGTCGGACACCCCGGGCGTCCGCGTCCTGGACGCCCGGATCACCCGCGCCTGGACCCCCCGCGCCCCCCTGCCGCCCGGCCCGGAGGACTCCGAGCTGCGCCACCGGCTGCACGCGCTGGAGGTCCGGATCCGCGAGGAGGAGCGGCTGACCGACCGGCTGGAGGCCCGGCTGGCCCTGCTCGCCCAGCTCAGCACCGATCTGCTGCGGGAGGTCGGCGAGGGCGCCGGCGCCGGCGAGGTCGAACGCACCCGCTGGCACCGCGAGCTGGACCGGGTCGACGCCGGCCGCGAGCAGCACGGCGAGGAACTGCGCGCCGCCCGGGTCCGGCTGCGCCGGCTGGAGGTGGACCGCGCCGCGGCGCTCGGCGCCCTGGAGGAGTCCGAGGAGCGGCCCGCCGAACTGGTCGCCCACCTCGAACTCACCGTCGAGGCCGCCACCGCCGGTCCGGCCCGGCTCACCGTGCACCACCTGGTGCCGTGCGCCCTGTGGCGGCCGTCCTACCGCGCCACCCTGGCCGACGGCGTGCTGCGGCTGGAGTCCGAGGCGGTGGTCTGGCAGCGCACCGGCGAGAGCTGGGACGGAGTCCGGCTGACCTTCTCCACCGCCCGGTCGGCGCTGGCCACCGAGCCGCCGGCGCTGGTCGACGACGTCCTGGTCCTGCGCGAGCGCACCAGCGAGGAGAAGCGCGCCGTCGAGGTCGAGCTGCGCGAGGAGGCGATCTCCGAACTCGGTCCGGACGGCGTGGTGCCGGGCGTGGACGACGGCGGCGAGGTGCGGGTGCTGAACGCCCCGGCCCCGGCCACCGTGCCGTCCGACGGCAAGGCGCACCGGGTGCCGCTGGCCTCCTTCGACGGTCCGGCGCGCAGCGAGTTCACCTGCGCGCCGGAGCTGTCGCCGCTGGTGACCCAGGTGGTCCGGTTCCGCAACACGGCCGGCCACCCGCTGCTCGCCGGGCCGGTGGAGCTGGTCCGCGGCAGCGGGTTCACCGGGCGCGGACGGCTGCCGTTCACCGCGGCGGGAGCCGACACCGAGCTGTCCTTCGGCAGCTCGGACGGCTACCGGGTGGTGCGGGAGACCGAGGAGCGCCGGTCCACCGCGGGCCTGAGCCAGCGTTCGGTGACCACCCGCACGGTGCGGCTGCACCTGTCCCGGTTCTCCGGCCCGGAGGAGCGGGACGAGCAGCTGGTCGCGGTGCGCGAACGGGTGCCGGTCTCCGAGGTGGCGGCGGTGGAGGTGCGGCTGCGCAAGGAGGAGTGCTCACCCCTGCCGGACGCCTTCGACGCCGAGGGCATCGTGCGCTGGGACGTCCCGCTCGGCCCGGGCGCCCGCCGCACGCTGACCCTGGTGTACGAGATCTCCGCCTCCTCGAAGGTGGCGGGCCTGTGAGCGGCGGCGGCCCGGGCGCCCGTCCGGGCCCGGCCGGAACGGGTACAACAGGAGCATGATCCTGCACCTCGCTCCCCTGGACGACTGGCTGGCCGACCCCGGGCGGCCGTACGCGACCGCCTCGCTGCTCACCGACGGGTTCATCCACTGCTCGGCGGACGAGCCGACCGCGCTGGCCGTGGCCAACGCCTTCTTCGCCGACACCCGCGGACCCCTGATGGTGCTGCTGATCGAGGAGTCGCTGGTGGAACCGATGGTCAAGTGGGAGGCCCCGAACGGCGCACCGCCGTCCGGGGCCACCCCGGGGGTGCTGTTCCCGCACATCTACGGGCGGCTGAACCGCACGGCCGTGGTCGGGCTGGAGAAGGTCGAGCGGGGCCCGGACGGCCGCTGGGCGTCCCTCTCCCCCTGGAGCTGACGCCCCGCCCGGCCGCGCGCGGCCCCGCCCGGCCGCGCCCGCGGATCCGGGGACGCGTCCTCGGGCCCGCTCCCGCCCGGCGGGATCCGAGGGGCGCCCGCCCTACAGCCAGCCCCGCTCCCGGGCCGCCATCCCGGCCTGGAAGCGGGTGGTGGCACCCAGCTCGCGCATCAGCGACTGGAGCCGGCGCTGGGTGGTCCGGGCGCTCCAGCCCAGCGAGCGGGCGATCGACTCGTCGGTGAGGCCGGCCGCCAGCAGGCCCAGCAGCTTGCGGTGGTCGGCCTCCGGCTCCAGCGCCCCGTCCCCGGTCCCGATCGCGGCCTGCAGCTGGACGGCCCGCTCCCACTCCGCCTCGAAGAGCGTGTCCAGGGCCTGGAGCAGGGCCGAGGGGTGGATCACATAGGCGGCGTCGAGGACGCTGTCGCCGACGCTGATCGGGATGATCGCCATCCGGTCGTCCGACATCACCATCTTCATCGGGAGCACCGGCCTGACCCTGGCCTCCTCCCCGTCGGCGACGCCGGCCAGGATGTTCTTCTCCAGCCGGCCCGGCCAGGCCACCGCCTCCCGGTCGTAGATGGTCCGGAACCGCACCCCCTCGCCCAGCCGCTGCCGCTGCAGCGGGATGTTGGCGACCGGGTCCTGGATGTAGGGCGGGCAGTCGAAGCCGCGGATCTGGTACTGGCTGGTCCCGGTGATGTGCTCCAGCCGCTGGGCTATCGCCTCGCCGCCGGTCAGCACCTCGACCGAGTGCGCCGGGTCGGTGTACCGGGACGCCTCCCGGAAGGCGTCCATCAGCCGGTGCATCTCGGCGCGGGCGTGCCGCAGTTCGGACTCCCGGTGGCCGATCAGGGTGCCGATCGCCACGTCCGGGGCGACCGGCAGGAAGCGCTGGCGGTCCACCGGGGCCCGGGTCGCCATGCCCTGCTGGGCGAGCCGGTCCAGGGCCCGCAGGCTCTGCTGGGGGGTCAGTTCGCAGAGCCCGGCGAGGTCCTCGGCGGTGGACTGCGGGTTGGCCACCAGCGCCGCGTAGACCCGCCCGTCCGGTCCGGCCAGTCCCAGAGCGCTGAGTGGTGCATCGGACACGGCGTCGCTCCCCCGTTCGCCTGTCGCCCCCCGCACGGGGATGGCGCACTCCCGCCACCCGGCGGGTCGCGGTCAGGTGGCAATCCTCGGCCACGGATCACCGGGCTGACAAGGTGATCAGCCCACGATGCGGTCCGCTTCACAACGGATCAGCCGAACGACGGAGGGCCTCCCCGCCGATCGGCGGGGAGGCCCTCCTGAGACCCTGGGGGTCGGGGTGTTACAGCCCGACCTCGCGCATCAGCTGACCGACCTCGGGGTTGGTCAGCCGGCGCAGCCAGCCGGACTTCTGGTCGCCGAGCGCGATCGGCCCGAAGTGGGTGCGCACCAGCTTCTCGACCGGGAAGCCCGCCTCGGACAGCATCCGGCGGACGATGTGCTTGCGACCCTCGTGCAGGGTCACCTCGACCAGGTAGTTCTTGCCGACGTTCGAGACCACCTTGAAGCTGTCGGCGCGGGCGTAGCCGTCCTCCAGCTCGATGCCCTTGGCGAGCTGCTTGCCCAGGTCGCGCGGGATCGGGCCCTGGATGGCGGCCAGGTAGGTCTTGGTCACGCCGTACCGGGGGTGGGTGAGGCGGTGGGCCAGCTCGCCGTGGTTGGTGAGCAGGATGATGCCCTCGGTCTCGGTGTCCAGACGACCGACGTGGAACAGCCGGGTCTCCCGGTTGGTCACGTAGTCGCCGAGGCACTGGCGGCCGTCCGGGTCCTCCATGGTGGAGACCACGCCGGCCGGCTTGTTCAGCGCGAAGAACAGGAAGGACTGGGTGGCGACGGTCAGGCCGTCCACCTTGATCTCGTCCTTCTCCGCGTCGACCCGCTTGCCCTGCTCGGTGACGCGCTTGCCGTTGACGTCGACGCGGCCCTGCTCGATCAGCTCCTCGCAGGCGCGGCGGCTGCCGATGCCGGCCCGGGCCAGCACCTTCTGCAGTCGCTCGCCCTCGGGCTCGCCGAAGGTCTTCGGCAGCTTCACGGCCGGCTTGTCGTGCCGGGCCAGCACCGCGTCCTCGATCCGGGCCTGCAGCTCGCGCGAACGCTGCGGCTGGCGGCGCGGGTCGCCCGGGGCGGGCGCGCCCTCGCGGCGCGGCCGCGGGGCCGGGCCGGGCCGACGCCCGGTGTAGCTGCCGCGGGCCGGGGTGGCGTTGGGGCCACCGCCGAACTCGGGGCGGTCGTACCTGCGCTCCTCGGGCCGCAGCGGGCGGTCCGGGAAGCGACGGTCGTCACGGCGGTCGTCACGGCGGTCGTCGCGCCGGTCGTCCCGTCGGTCGTCACGGCGACCGTACGAACCGGAGCCGGAGCCCGGACGACCCGCACCGGAGCCACCGCGGGGCGCGCCGGAGCCGCCACGGCCCGCGCCGGAGCCACCGCCGTACGAACCGCCACGCTCGCCCGAACCGCCGCGGCTCCCGCCGCCACCGCCGTACGAACCGCCACGCTCACCCGAGCCGCCGCGGCTCCCGCCGCCACCGCCGTACGAACCCCCGCGCTCACCCGAGCCGCCGCGGCTCGCGCCGCCCCCGTAGGAGCCGCCCCGGCCCCCGCCCTGTCCGCCGCGAGAGCTGCCGCTGCCGCCGCCGCTGCTGTTCCTGCCGTTGCCACTGCTACGCATCAAAGTGTCCGTACGTCGTTACCGTCTGGGCTGTGCGGTCGTTTCGGCCGACCTCACCGCCCCCTACCGATCAGGCGCAGCCCGACCGGCCTCGCCACTGCCGTCCGCAGCCTTCGCGGCAGCGGCGGCGACCGCCTCCGCGATCATCGTGCCCTCCAGGGACTCCGCTTCCACGTCGTCGACCTCGGGCAGGAACGGGGCGAGCTCCGGCAGCTCGTCCAGGCCGCGGAGCCCCATCCGTTCCAGGAAGTAGTTCGTCGTCCGATACAGGATCGCACCTGTTTCGGGCTCGGATCCGGCCTCTTCCACCAGTCCTCGCTGTACCAGGGTACGCATCACGCCGTCACAGTTCACACCGCGGACGGCAGAGACCCGCGATCTGGACACCGGTTGCCGGTAGGCGACCACCGCCAGGGTCTCCAGTGCCGCCTGGGTCAGACGGGCCTGCTGGCCGTCCAGGACGAAGCGGTCGACGGCCGGGGCGCAGGTGGCGCGGCTGTGGAAACGCCAGCCGCCGGCCACCTGCCGGAGGTCGAAGCCGCGCCCCTGGGCGGTGTACTCGGCGGACAGTCCGCGCAGGGCCGAGGCCACCTCCGCCCGCGGGCGCTCCAGTACGGCGGCCAGGTGGGCCTCGGCGGCCGGCTCGTCGACGATCATCAGGATCGCCTCCAGCTCGGCCCGCAGTCCCGGCCCGTCCTCGACGGGGAGGCCGGGAAGATCCACGGAAAAGTCTTCGGGAGGCTCCTCCGGGAGTTCCACCGGAGAAGTCGACGGAGCCGACTTCTGGTGCACCACCTCCACCGGCACCGCCCCGGCCACCTCGACCGCCGCGACCGCCTCGACCGCGACGGCGGCCACGGCCGCCACCGCAGCCGTCACCGCGGGGACGGCCCCGGGAACCGTCACCGTACCGTCCTCCAGGACGCTCGGCGCCGGTTCCTGCCACTCCTCGGCCCTCGGCTGCCCCGGGACCCCCAGCGCCCGCCTGGCCGGCCGTCCACCGCCCGCCTCGCCGTTCCCGACCGTCATCGCCCGTCCTCACTCCTCGCCGCCGCCTCGTCCGCCGGCCGGTCGAACTCGTCCGTCACCTCGACCGCGCCCCGGTCCGCCTCGGCCACCCAGCGCACCACCAGCTCGCCGAGCGCGTCCGGCTGCTCGAAGGCGAGCACCCGCTCCCGGTACAGCTCCAGCAGGGCCAGGAAGCGGGCGACCACCACCATGGTGTCCGGGGCGTCCGCGACCAGCCGCTGGAAGGTGGCCTCGCCCAGCTCGGCCAACAGGTCGACCACCAGACCGGCCTGCTCGCGCACGCTCACCGGCGGGCTGTGGATGTGGTCGACGTAGACGACCGGCGGGGGCTTGGGCGTCATCGCCCGGGCGGCGAGCTGCGCGAAGCGCTCGGTGCCGATGCTGATCACGACCTCGGGCAGCAGCGCCGCGTGCCGGGGCTCCAGGCCGACGCTGCGCGGCCGCCGGAGCAGTTCGGCGGCCCAGCGCTCGCCGAACAGCGCCGCCGCCCGCTTGTAGGCCCGGTACTGGAGCAGCCGGGCGAAGAGCAGGTCGCGTGCCTCCAGCAGGGCGAGGTCCTCCTCGTCCTCGACCTCGGCGGCGGGCAGCAGCCGGGCCGCCTTGAGGTCGAGGAGGGTGGCGGCGACCACCAGGAACTCGGTCGCCGCGTCCAGGTCCCAGTCCGGCCCCATCGCCCTGGTGTGGGCGAGGAACTCGTCGGTGACCGTCGCCAGGGCCACCTCGGTGACGTCCATCCGGTGCTTGGCGATCAGGCTCAGCAGGAGGTCGAACGGGCCCTCGAAGTTGTCCAGCCGGACCCGGAAGCCGCCCTGCGGCCCCTCGGCGCCCGCTCCGCCCCCGCCACCGGCACCCACCGCGCCCACGGCGGCCGACGCGCCGGGCTCCGCCGCAGCGACGGCGGCGGCCTGGGCGACGACGGGGCTCTCGGACGTGCTCGGCATAACGGTCCATCTTCACCCGGCCGCGCCGGTCACCCCGCACCGGGGCCGCCGACACGCCGGTCCCTCCGGCCCCGCAGCCGCCCGCACGGCCGCCGTAAGGCCCCGGACCCACCCCGGGCCTGCCCCGGCCCCCCGCGGCCCCGAGGCGGGCGCTCAGCGCCCGCACAGCCGCCGTTCCGGGGCCCGGCGGCCCCGCCTCGCCGCCCCGCGACCCGCCAGGACGACCGCGAGCCCTCCCGAACGCCTGCCGACGCGCGAACCACGACCCGCCCCGGACCCCCCGCGGCCCCGAGGCACGGGCTCAGCGCCCGCGCAACCGCCGCACCAGGATGCTGGCCTCGCCGCGCTGCTCCAGGTCCGCCAGGACGACCGCGATGGCCTCCCGCACGATCCGGCCCCGGTCCACCGCCAGGCCGTGCTCGCCGCGGAGCACCAGCCGGGTGTGTTCGAGGTCCATCAGCTCCTCGGCGGACACGTACACGGTGATCTTCTCGTCGTGCCGCTCGCGCCCGCTGGGGCGGCGGGGGGCACGGCCACGCGGACGGGGCCGCCCCGCGGCACCCGTCTGGTCCTCGACCGCGCCGGCGTGCTGGCGCGGCGCCGGGGCCGAGGTCCGGCCGCCCGGCTGCGCGGGGGCGGGCACGGAGGCGCCCGCCGCACCGGTCTCGCGGCGCGCGCTCCGTCGGCCGCCCGCCTGGTCCCCGTCCCGGTCCGCGCCGTTCCCGGCGCGCTCCGGCCCCTCACCGCCGTCGGCCGGGCCGACGCCACCGGCTGCGGCGACCTCGTCGGCGCCCTCGGCGCCGTCCGGGTCACCGGCGCCGTTGACCGCCCGGGCGGTCTCCGGTCTGGGTGCCTCGACGGCCGAACGCGACGCGAGGGACGGCGAGAGCGCCATCCCGCCGGTGGTTCGGAACAGCTCGTCGGCCCCCGGGAGACTCACTCGGCGGGGCGGCACCGGTCGAGCACCTCCCTGGCGAGCTGGCGGTAGGCGGCGGCACCGACCGAATTGGTCGCGTACGTCGTGATCGGTTCGCCGGCGACGGTGGTCTCCGGGAAGCGCACGGTCCGCCCGATGACGGTGTGGAAGACGTGCTCGCCGAACGCCTCGACGACGCGTGCCAGCACCTCGCGGCTGTGCACGGTGCGCGAGTCGTACATGGTGGCGAGGATGCCGTCCAGCCGCAGCTCCGGGTTGAGCCGCTCGCAGACCTTCTCGATGGTCTCGGTGAGCAGCGCGACACCGCGCAGCGCGAAGAACTCGCACTCCAGCGGCACGATCACGCTGTGAGCGGCCGTCAGCGCATTGACCGTCAGCAGGCCCAGCGAGGGCTGGCAGTCGATGATGACGAAGTCGTAGTCGGGCAGCAGCGGCTTCAGGGCGCGCGCCAGCGCGGACTCCCGGGCCACCTCGCTGACCAGCTGCACCTCGGCGGCGGAGAGGTCGATGTTGGACGGCAGCAGGTCCATGCCCGGCACGGCCGTCTTCAGCAGCACCTCATCGGCCGTCAGCCCGCGCTCCATGAGCAGGTTGTAGACGGTGACGTCGAGTTCCATCGGGTTGACGCCGAGTCCGACGGAGAGGGCGCCCTGCGGGTCGAAGTCGACGAGCAGCACCCGGCGGCCGTACTCGGCGAGCGCGGCACCCAGGTTGATGGTCGACGTGGTCTTGCCGACGCCGCCCTTCTGGTTGCACATCGCGATGATCTGGGCGGGGCCGTGCTCGGCCACCGGCGCCGGGATCGGGAAGTACGGCAGCGGACGTCCGGTCGGGCCGATCCGCTCGCGGCGCTGACGCGCGGCGTCGGGGGCGAGCGTGGCCGCGTACTCCGGGTCCGGCTCGTACTCGGCGTCGGGGTCGTCGTAGGCGCCGTAGGCGAACTCTCCGTAGGCCAGGCCGTGGGCCGGCAGTTCGGCGTCGTAGTCGGTCACCGTGGTCACCTGTGCTGTGTTCTGGCGTGCTTCGAAAGTACGGAGAGCGACCGAGCCGACCTCGGCCGAGCCCACGGAGGCCTGCCTGGCCCCGGACTCCCCACTCGGCTGGCCGGCGGTGTGCTCCGCCAGTCCTGGCTGACCACCCCCGGGAGCAAATGTCGACTCATTCACAAGTCGTCTTACCTCCTTGGGCATCCAGGACTCTATGTCGATTCGTCAGCGTGGCAGCATGCCGACGGTTTGCGACTCTAGGCCGTTCAAGGCGTTCGCAGCAACACAATCCACGGTAGTGGGCAGGATGTGTCGACTATCGGGCAACCCTCTGTCAAGGGATGCGAGGGCCCTTGACCCTAACGTTTCTGCGGTGGGGTGACACGACCCACAGAAATTGACGACAGAGCGACCCACCCGTTCCGCCCCCGAAGTCGTCACCGGGTTCACCCGTCGTTCACACCCTCCGCGGGGACGCAGCGTGACCCCGCGGACGGGCACGGCGAAGCCCCCGACCCGAGGACATCGGGTCGGGGGCGACGCGGGGTCGTACTAGGCGAGCACGGACTCCAGGGAGACCGACTCCAGGCCGAACGCCTCGGCGACGGCGGCGAAGGTGATCTGGCCCTCGTGGACGTTCAGACCCTTGGCGAGCGCGGCGTCGCGGCGCAGCGCCTCCTTCCAGCCCCGGTTGGCCAGCTCGACGACGTACGGCAGCGTCGCGTTGGTCAGCGCGTAGGTGGAGGTGTTCGGGACGGCGCCCGGCATGTTGGCCACGCAGTAGAAGACCGAGTTGTGGACCTGGAAGGTCGGCTCGGCGTGCGTGGTGGCGTGCGAGTCCTCGAAGCAGCCGCCCTGGTCGATGGCGATGTCGACGAGCACGGAGCCCGGCTTCATGCGGGAGACCAGCTCGTTGGTGACGAGCTTCGGGGCCTTGGCACCCGGGATCAGCACCGCGCCGATGACCAGGTCGGCCTCGATGACGGCCTTCTCCAGCTCGAAGGAGTTGGACATGATGGCCTTGATCTTCGTGCCGAAGATCTTGTCGGCCTCGCGCAGCTTGTTGATGTCGCGGTCCAGCAGGGTCACGTCGTAGCCCATGCCGATGGCGATGGTGGCCGCGTGCCAGCCGGAGACGCCGCCACCGATGACGACGGCCTTGGCCGGGTGGGTGCCGGGGACGCCGCCCGGGAGGGTGCCGCGGCCGCCGGCCGGGCGCATCAGGTGGTACGAGCCGACCTGCGGGGCCAGCCGGCCCGCGACCTCGGACATCGGGGCGAGCAGCGGCAGGGCGCCGTTGGCGGTCTGCACGGTCTCGTACGCGATGGCGGTGGTGCCGGAGGCGACCAGCGCGTCGGTGCCGGCGCGGTCGGCCGCCAGGTGGAGGTACGTGAAGACCGTCTGGCCCTTGCGCAGGCGGTGGTACTCCTGCGCGATGGGCTCCTTGACCTTCAGCAGCAGGTCGGCGGTGGCCCACACCTCGTCGGCGGTGGGGAGGATGGTGGCGCCGGCGGCCACGTACTCCTCGTTCGGGATCGAGGAGCCGACACCGGCGTTGTCCTCGATGTAGACCTCGTGCCCGTTGCGGACGAGCTCATGCACGCCGGCGGGCGTGATGGCCACGCGGTACTCGTGGTTCTTGACCTCGCGGGGGATGCCGACCTTCACGGCTAAACACGTCCTCTTGCCATGGGGGTCCCTACCGGAGAAGACCGGCGGGCGACGCGCACGGGGGGAAGCCTCCGGATGGCACCGGGGCACGGCTCGCTGCGCGACTGAGTACGAGTGTAATGAAGCCCAGGCGGCCTGTCAGCCTTCCAAAGTGAATAAATCTGTCGAGCTCATTGGCAGGTTCGTAGGCTTCCATCGCGATCTTCCTGCCAAAGCCGTGCCGACCAGGCATATTCGACAATACTCCTGAACCGGGACCTACCACCCGGTGGAGACCCGTTCCCGCAGCTCGGCGAGGGCGGCGGCGACGGCCTCCCGGCCCCGTTCGTCACCGATCCGGCGCAGCACCGAGAGGGAGGCCCGGTACTCCCGCTCGGCCTCGTCGAACCGGCGCTGGGCCGCGTGCGCCTCGGCCACCCTGGCCAGCAGCCGGGCCTCGGCGGCCTGGTCCCCCATCGACTGCCGGACACCCAGCGCCCGGCCGTACCAATCGGCGGCGCGCACGGCATCGCCGAGCGCCCGGTGGCAGCCCGCCGCGCCCTCCAGCGCGCGGGCACAGAGCGCCTCGTCGTCGGCGGTCCTGGCGTGCTCCAGGGCGGCCCGGTAGTGCCCGGAGGCCTGCTCCCAGCGGCCCGCTGCGGCCTGGAGGTCGCCCAGGTTGAGCAGCGCGGCCGAGGCCCGGCGCGGCCGGCCGTGGCGCTCGGCCACCGTCAGCACCAGCTCGTGCAGCTGGTGCAGGTCGGCCGGGGCGGCGGCGCCGGTCAGCGGCAGCGACCGGAGCAGCGCGGTGACCAGCCGGCCCGCCGAACCGTCCAGGTCGCCCTGGCCGATCGCGTCGGCGACCGCGCCGAGCAGCGGGTCCCGCTCGCCGAGCAGCCACTCCCGGGCATGGGCGGCGGACTTCAGCCGCAGCGGGCCGGGCAGCGGATCGGGCCCGGCGCCCTCGGACGGGTCGAGCAGCGAGCGGGCCGACTCGGTGAGCCGGACCAGCCGCTCCAGCAGCCGGGCCCGGGCCAGCTCGATCTCGGCGGGCCGGTCGTCCCGCTCGCGCAGCCGGACCAGCCGGGGGTGGAGCCGGCCGGGGACGCGGTAGCGGGCGGTGCCGTCGGCGGCCGGCGGCTCCTCGGCCAGCAGCTCCCGCTCGGCGAGCGCGGCCAGGGTCGTCGCGGCCTCCGGGGCCGGACAGCCGACCAGCGCGGAGGCGGTGCGCGGGTCCGCGGACTGGGCGGGGGCCAGGGTGAGCGCGCGCAGCATCCGGGCCTGCGCGGCGGTCAGACCGGCGTAGGCCAGGGTGAAGGCGCCCACCAGCGGGTCGTTGTCGGGCACCGGGACGGGTTCGGCGGGCTCCGGCCCGGGCCGGACCCAGGCGGCCGGGTCGCGGGCCGGCTCCGCCGGCGGGTCCACCGCGGCGGCGGGCTCCGACCTGGTCACGGCCGCCCCGCGCCGCCCCTTGCCCCGCTCCCCCTTGCCCTTCCCGTTCGACGCCGGCGGGTCCACGGCCTCCGCCGGCTCCTTCACGCCCTCCGGCTCCGCCTTCCCGGCCTCGGCGACGGCCCGCAGCAGCTCCTTCGCCGCCTCCGTCACCGCCAGCTCCGGCTTGCCGCGCAGCCGCCCGGCCATCAGCCGCAGCGCCGCCGGCTGGGAGCCGCAGGCCTCCGCCAGGTCCGCCGCGCCGACCGGGTCGCAGCCGATCCTGGTGCCGCCGACCAGGTCGCCGAGCAGTTCGGCGGCGGCCGTCCGGTCGAGCCCGCCGAGGATGACCGGATCGATGTCCTCGATCCCGGTGAGCGGCCCGGCCGTGGTGGCGAGCACCAGGCAGCCGGGCTCGTCCGCGAGCAGCGGCCACAGCTGTCCGGCGTCCCGGACGTCGTCCAGCACCAGCAGCACCCGCCGCCCGGCCAGCGCGGCGCGCAGCGCGACGCACGCCGGGTCGTCCCGGCCGTCCCCGGCGGCGCCGGGCAGCGGGACCTCGGCGGTGTCCGCGCCGAGCTGCTCCAGCAGCCGGCGGGCGGCCCTGGCGGGCGGCACCCGGCCGCCGTCGGGGGCGGACAGCCGGGCGAACAGCACACCGTCGGGGTACTGGCCGGCGACGGTGACCGCGAACCGGACGGCCAGCGCGGTACGGCCCGAACCGGGCCGCCCGGCCAGCACCAGCACCGGACTGCGGCCCTCGGCCGGACGCACGGCGGCGGCCCGGAGCGCGGCCAGCTCGGTGCGCCGGCCGACGAACAGGGCGGGGCCGGCGGGCAGCCGGTCCAGCCCGGGAACACGCTCGGCGGGCGCGCCGGTCCCGGCCTCCATGGTCGCCGTCTTCCTCGCCACCCGCGCCACTCCCGACGTCACCCAGCACCGACCGGCGGCCGCCCGCAGACGGACGCCCCGTCTGCGAAGCGTAGTTCGGCCGTCCGCCCCGACCGAGGTGACATCCGGTCGTACGAACCGGTAAATCACCCCCCCGGCCCCAAGCCCGCCAGAACTCACCCCTGGCACCCCCGCCCGGACACCACGGAAGCACCCACCGCCGGTCCCGAAACCCCACCCACCGGGCCCGGAGCCGCGAGCGCGCCGAAAAGGCCCGCCGACCGGTCACCGACCCCCGCACCCCGGACCCCCACCCACCGGGCCCGGGACCACGAACGAGCCGAAAAGACCCGCCGACCGGTCACCGACCCCCGCACCCCGGACCCCCACCCACCGGGCCCGGGACCACGAACGAGCCGAAAAGGCCCGCCGACCGGTCACCGACCCCCGCACCCCGGACCCCCACCCACCCGCCGTGACCCCCGCCAAGCACGGACCGCGAGCGAGCCGAAGGGGCGCGCCGGTGCCGAAAGGGAGAAGCGAGGACGACGCGACGAAGGAGCGGCGTTGGAGCGCCGACCGTCGGCACCGGACAAGAGCGCCCCGGAGGCGAGCCGAGCCCTAAGAAAAGGGCCTCGCGGGCCACGGCGAGTCCGCCGCCCGCAGCGCGTCCAGCCCCCCGGGCCCGTGCAGGGCCGCGTACACGGCCAGGGTCCCGGTGATCAGGGTCGGGTTGTGCAGCTCGCCGGCGTGGATCAGCCGGACCAGTTCCTCGACCGGTACCCGGGCGGACTCAAGCTCCAGCTCCTCCCCGTGCGCCTCGTACCGCTCCCCCTCGGCCTCGGACAGGTCGGTGGCGAGGAAGAGCCGCAGTGTCTCGTCGGTGCCGCCGGGAGAGGTGTAGAAGTCGACCAGCACCCGCCATTCCCCGGCCTTGCAGTGCGCCTCCTCGTACAGCTCGCGCTGGGCGGCGTGCAGCGGGTTCTCGCCGGGCACGTCGAGCAGTCCGGCCGGCAGCTCCCAGAGGCGCTGGCGGACGGGGTGGCGGTACTGGCGCAGGATCAGCACCCGCTGCCGCTCGTCCAGGGCGAGGACGGAGACCGATCCGGGGTGGGTCTGGTAGTCCCGGCGGGCCCAGCTGCCGTCGGGCATCAGGACCTCCTCGGTCCGCACCCCGGTGACCCGGCCCTGGAAGGGGGTGGTGCTCCCCCGGATCTCCCACTCCTCGGCCACGTCGGCGACATCGGCGGTGCTGCGGTCGTCCATCACGCTCTCCCCTTTTCGTCAGTACGACACAATCTAACGCCGAACGGCGGCCCCGCAGGAATTGCGGGACCGCCGTCCGGGGAACGGACCGGGACTACTCGGCGTCGGCCGGGGCCGTCTTGATCTCGATCGCGGCCTTGACCAGACCCGCGAACAGCGGGTGCGGGCGGGTCGGCCGGGACTTCAGCTCCGGGTGGGCCTGGGTGGCCACCAGGTAGGGGTGCACCTCGCGCGGGTACTCGACGTACTCGACCAGGTCGCCCTTCGGGGAGAGGCCGGAGAACTGCAGGCCGGTCTTCTCCAGGTCCGCGCGGTACGCGTTGTTGACCTCGTAGCGGTGGCGGTGGCGCTCCTCGACGTACTGCTCGCCGGCGTAGACCTCGCGCACGATCGAGCCCTCGGCGAGCTTGGCCGGGTAGAGGCCCAGACGCATGGTGCCGCCCAGGTCGCCCTTGCCGTCGACGATGGCCAGCTGCTCGGCCATGGTGGAGACGACCGGGTGCTTGGCGGCGGCGTCGAACTCGGTCGAGTTGGCCTCGGGCAGGCCGGCCAGGTTGCGGGCGGCCTCGATGACGACGCACTGCAGGCCCAGGCAGAGGCCGAGCAGCGGCACCTTGTTCTCGCGGGCGAAGGTGATCGCGCCGACCTTGCCGTTGACGCCTCGGTCGCCGAAGCCGCCGGGGATGCAGATCGCGTCCACGTCGCCGAGCTGCTCGCGGGCACCCTCGGGGGTCTCGCAGTCGTCCGAGGTGACCCACTTGATCTCGACCCGGGCGTTGTTGGCGAAGCCGCCGGCGCGCAGCGCCTCGGTCACCGACAGGTAGGCGTCCGGGAGGTCGATGTACTTGCCGACCAGGGCGACCTTGACGATGTGCTGCGGCTCGTGGACGCGGCGCAGCAGGTCGTCCCAGGTGGTCCAGTCCACGTCGCGGAACGGCAGGTCCAGGCGGCGGACGACGTAGGCGTCCAGGCCCTCGCCGTGCAGCACCTTGGGGATGTCGTAGATCGACTTGGCGTCGATGGCCGCGACCACGGCCTCCTCGTCGACGTCGCACATCAGCGAGATCTTGCGCTTGATGGCCTGCGGGACCTCGCGGTCGGCGCGCAGCACGATGGCGTCGGGCTGGATGCCGATGTTGCGCAGCGCGGCGACGGAGTGCTGGGTCGGCTTGGTCTTGAGCTCGCCCGAGGGGCCGATGTAGGGGAGCAGCGAGACGTGCACGAAGAAGACGTTGTCCCGGCCGACCTCGTGGCGGACCTGGCGGACGGCCTCCAGGAACGGCAGCGACTCGATGTCGCCGACGGTCCCGCCGACCTCGGTGATCACCACGTCGACGTCCTCGGTCGCCATCCGGCGGATCCGGGACTTGATCTCGTTGGTGATGTGCGGGATGACCTGGACGGTGTCGCCCAGGTACTCGCCGCGGCGCTCCTTGGCGATGACGGTCGAGTACACCTGGCCGGTGGTGACGTTGGCCGACCCGTGCAGGTTGGTGTCGAGGAACCGCTCGTAGTGACCGATGTCGAGGTCGGTCTCGGCGCCGTCGTCGGTGACGAAGACCTCACCGTGCTGGAACGGGTTCATGGTGCCCGGGTCCACGTTGAGGTACGGGTCGAGCTTCTGCATCGTCACGCGCAGGCCGCGGGCCTTGAGCAGGGCACCGAGGCTGGAGGCGGTGAGGCCCTTGCCGAGCGACGAGGCGACACCCCCGGTGACGAAGAGGTGCTTGGTCGTCACGGCGCGGCCGTTCGATGCCTTGCCGGAATGGGGCTGTGCCAAGAGGGGGCTCCCGTGGGTCGCGTGTCGAAGGTGACGTGGTGGGAGGCTCGCGGCTCGCCGTCGCGACGGGGGAGGGCGGTGCTGCGCACGGGGCCCTGAGGGTCGTCGGTTCGGCCGGTCCGGGGCGTTTGATCCCACCGGTCCACGGGATACCAGGGTATCAGTGACCCGGCCCGGACGCGTTCCGGCCCGCCGTCGGCGGGCCCCGGGGCCCCGGTTTCCGGTCGGGAAGCCGCGGGGGCGCTCCCGGGGCGCACGCCAGGCGCACCACCGGCGCACCTTCCGGCGCAACCGTCACATCCGTCGCACCACCCGCCCGTCCGGGCCACCCGGGGGCGGTCCGGAGCCCTCGGCCGGGCCATCGGCTGATCCCCACTTCGTGCCATCCGGAGCTGATCCTTCCGAGCCATCCTGACGGCCGCTCCCGCGATGCGCGGTATTTCCGCCGAAATGCGGCGCCACATCGCGCTGCGCCCGCGTGCTTCGCCCCTTTCGTCCGTCGTAAGCTGCTCGGACGCATCGCCGACAACACGAGCTCGCGGAGGGCGTGGGAGGGTCAGGAACCTCTCGGTCCCCGATGCGCGACCGGACCTCCCCGCAGTGCCGCTCCTCCCTCCCACCCAGAGGCTCGACCGAGCCCTCGCGGATCCTCCGGCAAAGCCCGCCACCACCCCGGAGGGCCGGACGTCCCAGGGTGGCCCCGGTCCCGCGGTCCCGCTGGCTCCCCCTCGGATCGCCGATGCGTCGTGACCACATTGCGAACTGGAGATCACGTGGCCGGCCGTATCGAGGACTACGCACTCATCGGGGACATGCAGACCGCCGCCCTCGTCAGCAGGGACGGAGCGGTCGACTGGCTCTGTCTGCCCCGGTTCGACTCGCCGGCGGTGTTCGCCGGCCTGCTCGGCACCGACGAACACGGCTTCTGGCGGATCGGCCCCGCCGAGGCGGTGGCCACCGCACTGCCGCACCCGGCCACCGCGCCCGCCGCCGAACCGGCCGGTCCCCCGGCCGTGCCGCCGAGGCTCGCCGACACCGGCGACCTGAGGGTCCCGCCGCCCACCGCGGCCGCCCCCGCCGTGCCCGCCGACCGCCGCCGCTACCGGGGCGACTCGCTGATCCTGGAACAGGAGTGGGACGCCCAGGGCGGCACCGTCCGGGTCATCGACTTCATGCCGCCCCGCCCGCTGGCCGGGAAGGACGCCGTGCCGCAGGTGATCCGGATCGTCGAGGGCGTGGCCGGCACCGTCCGGATGCGCTCCGCGCTGCGGATGCGCTTCAGCTACGGCCGGGTCGTCCCCTGGGTGCACCGGGTGGAGCAGCCCGACGGCGGTCACCGCACCGTCGCCGTGGCCGGGCCGGACTCGGTCTGGCTGGACGGCGAGGCCGACACCTACGGGCGCAACCTCACCACCTATGCCGACTTCACCGTCCGGGCCGGCGAACGGATCGCCTTCGCGCTCACCTGGCAGGCCTCCCACCTGGAGCAGCCGACCCCGCCGGACGCCGAGGGACTGCTCGACGCCACCGCCGACTTCTGGCTCGACTGGGTCGGCCAGTGCACCTACCAGGGCCCCTACCGGGAGGCCGTGGTCCGCTCGCTGATCACCCTCAAGGGCCTCACCTACGCCCCCACCGGCGGGATCGTGGCCGCGCCCACCACCTCGCTGCCCGAGGACATCGGCGGCGAGCGCAACTGGGACTACCGCTACACCTGGCTCAGGGACGCCGCGATCACCCTCTCCTCGCTGCTCCGCACCGGCTACCGCGACGAGGCCAAGGCCTGGCGCGAGTGGCTGCTGCGCGCGGTCGCGGGCGACCCGGAGAACCTCCAGATCATGTACGGCATCGCCGGCGAGCGCGAGCTCACCGAGTCCGCGCTGGACTGGCTGCCCGGCTACGAGGGCTCGCAGCCGGTACGGGTCGGCAACGGCGCGGCCGGCCAGCTCCAGCTGGACGTCTACGGCGAGGTGGTCGAGGCCCTGCACCTGGCCCACATGACCGGGCTGGTCCGCAACGACCACGCCCACCACCTCCAGCTGCGGCTGATCGAGTACCTGGAGGACCACTGGACCGAGCCGGACGAGGGCATCTGGGAGGTCCGCGGACCGCGCCGGCACTTCGTCCACTCCAAGGTGATGGCCTGGGTGGCGGTGGACCGCACCATCAAGCTGCTGGAGCAGACCCCCGAGGACGCCCCGGCCGGCGGCCAGCTGGAGCGCTGGCGGGAGCTGCGCGACACCATCCACCGGGACGTCTGCGAGCGGGGCTACGACCCCGGCCGCAACACCTTCACCCAGTACTACGGCGGCAAGGAGCTGGACGCCTCGCTGCTGCTCATCCCGCAGGTCGGCTTCCTGCCGCCGGACGACAAGCGGGTGATCGGCACCATCGAGGCGATCCAGCGCGAGCTGTCCACCGAGGACGGCTTCGTGCTCCGCTACCCGACCCACGACGAGTCGGGGAACAACGTCGACGGCCTCTCCGGCCACGAGGGCGCCTTCCTGGCCTGCTCGTTCTGGCTGGCCGACGACCTCGCCATGATCGGCCGGGTGCAGGAGGCGCGGGAGCTGTTCGACCGGCTGCTGTCGCTGCGCAACGACCTCGGGCTGCTCGCCGAGGAGTGGGACCCGCGGCTCAAGCGCCAGGTCGGCAACTTCCCGCAGGCCTTCAGCCACGTCCCGCTGATCGACACCGCGCTGCGGCTCACCGCCTGCGGCGGCGCCTACCTGTCGGCCCAGCCGGACGGCCCGGCCGCCGAACGGGCCGGCGAGCAGGCCACCGTCTGACCCGCCGCCACCGTCGCGCTCACCCGTTGCGCTGCACCAGCTCGTCGTAGGTGCTGAGCACCTGGGCGACGGTGGCGGCCTCGTCCGGCCAGGTCTCCGCCTGCTGCCGGCCGGCCGCCACCAGGCGCTCGCGGCGCTCCGGGTCGGCCAGCAGTTCCCGCACCGCCCGGCCGAGGGCCGCCGGGTCGCCGGGCGGGACCAGCACGGCGGCGTCGCCGACCAGTTCGGGGATGCCGCCGACGGCGGTGGCGACCACCGGCACGCCGGCCCGCATCGCCTCCTGCACCACCAGCGAGCGGGCCTCCCAGCGGCTGGGGAGCACCAGCACGTCGGCGGCGGCCAGCAGGTCGGACACATCGGTGCGGTAGCCGAGCAGCCGCACCGGCAGCTTCTCGGCGGCCACCCGCTCGCGCAGCCCGGCGGCCTCCGGGCCGTCCCCGGCCAGCAGCACCAGCGGCTCGGGCGTCAGCACGGCGAGGTCGCGGGCCGCGTCCAGCAGCAGTCCGAAGGCCTTCTGCGGGACGAGCCGGCCCACCGCGAGGACGAGCGGGCGGTCCGGGCCGCCGCCGAGCAGGGCCGCCCTGGCCCCGGCCCTGGGCAGCCGTGCCTCGGGCATCGGCGGGGCCGCGACCGGGCCCAGCCGGGCGTCGGTGGCACCGAGTTCGCGGGCCCGGGCCACCAGGTCGGAGGAGGCGCCCAGGACGAGGTCGGCGGCGCGCGCCACCCGGCGCTCCATCAGCCGCTGGAGGCGGCGCTCCATGCCGGTGGCGTCCAGCGCGTGGTGCGAGGTGACCACCAGCGGCGTCTCCGGGCGCAGGCCCGGGAAGCGGCCCGCGGTGCGCAGCGCGAGGTCGGACAGCAGGCCCGCGCGCAGACCGTGGGCGTGCACCACGTCGGCGCCGGTGAAGGCCCGGCGCAGCTCGCCGATCGCGGTGGCGTCGCTGCGGGCGCCCGCGGTCGGGGTGATGTCGACCAGGTGGAACCGCGCACCGGTGCGGGAGAAGCCGAACAGCGCGTCCGCGCCGGCGGGGGCGCACACCGTGACGGTCACTCCGTGTGCGACCAGGCCCTGGGCCAAGGAGCGCACGTGCGCACCGATGCCGCCGCTACTGGCGGCCAGGACGAGCACCGCGTGCAGCTGCCCCGGTTCGGGGGTGGCCGCGGCTGCCCGGGCTGCGGAATGGTCCACGTCGTCTCGCATCCGACTCGATCAGCTACGCGCGCCCCGGGCGGGGGTTGCCCGCCGGTGGCGCTCGGGACAGGAAGGGCCAGTGTCCAGCCGCCACCATGCCAGGTCGGCGGCCCTCTTGGACAGTCGGCGCCCCCGGCGGGGCGCGTCGTCGCCGGTCCGCCGGGGCCGCCCGGGTTCAGCGGTGACGGGGGGCGCGGGCCGCGGCGAGCAACTCCTCCGCGTGCGCCCGACCGAGTTCGGAGTCCTCCAGGCCGGCCAGCATCCGGGAGAGCTCGCGGACCCGCTCCTCGTCGGTCAGCACCTTGACGCCGCTTCGGGTCACGGTGCCGTCGTTGGTCTTCTCGACCACCAGGTGGCGGTCGGCGAAGGCCGCCACCTGCGGCAGGTGGGTGACGACGACGACCTGGGCGCTCTCGGCGAGCTTGGCGAGCCGGCGGCCGATCTCCACCGCCGCCTTGCCGCCGACGCCCGCGTCCACCTCGTCGAACAGATAGGTGGGGACGGGGTCGGCGCCGGCGAAGACCACCTCGACGGCGAGCATCACCCGGGACAGCTCGCCGCCCGAGGCGCCCTTGGCGATCGGCCGGGGCTGGGCGCCGGGGTGCGGGGCCAGCAGTACCTCGACCTCGTCCACGCCGTGCGGGCCGTAGGCGACGGTCCGGCCCTCGACCTCGATCCCGGACAGGTCGTCGACCTGGCTGATCGCGAAGGTGACCCGGGCGTGCGGCATGGCCAGTTCGGCGAGCTCGGCGGAGACGGCCGCCGCGAAGCGTCCGGCGGCGGCCTGCCGGGCGGCCGAGACCTCGGCCGCGAGTTCGGCCAGCTCGCCGCGCAGCTCGGTCTCCCGGGCGCCGAGCTCGTCGATCCGGTCGTCGTCGCCGTCGAGCTCGGAGAGCCGGGCGGAGCCGGACTCGGCCCAGGCGATCACCTCGGCCAGCGAATTCTCCGGGCCGCCGTACTTGCGCAGCAGCTGGGACAGCACGGCCCGGCGGTCCTCGACGGCGGCCAGCCGGACCGGGTCGGCGTCCAGGTCGTCGGCGTAGCCGGCCAGGTCGCCGGCCACGTCGGCGAGCAGGTAGCCGACCTCGTTGAGCCGGTCGGCGAGGGCGGCGAGCCGCTCGTCGTGGTGCCGGACGGCGTCCAGCGCGCGGCGGGACTGGGCGAGCAGGGTGCCCGCGTCCAGCGCCTCCGGGTCGGCCGGGTCGCCGGCCAGGGCGGCGTGGGCGAGGGTCGCGGCGGAGGAGAGCGCGTCGGCGTGGCCGAGCCGCTCGGCCTCGGCGGACAGTCCCTCGTCCTCGCCCGCGACCGGTTCGGCGGCGGCGACCTCGTCGAGGCCGAACCGCAGCAGGTCGGCCTCCTGGGCCCGCTCGCGGGCCCGGGTGGTCAGCTCCTCCAGCGTCGAGGAGACCTCGCGCAGCCGGCGGTACACCTCGCGGTAGCGGGCCAGCGGCTCGGCCACCGACTCGCCCGCGTACCGGTCCAGGGCGCCGCGCTGGCGGGCCGGGCGCAGCAGCCGCTGCTGGTCGGTCTGACCGTGCACGGCGACGAGGTCCTCGCCGAGCTCGGTGAGCAGGCCGACCGGGACGGACCGGCCGCCGACGTGGGCGCGGGAGCGGCCCTCGGCGGAGACGGTCCGGCTGATCAGCAGCGCGCCGTCGTCCAGCTCGGCACCGGCCTCGACGGCGCGGGCCGCCACCGGCGAGCCGGGCGGCAGTTGGAGGCGCCCCTCGACGACCGCGCGCTCGCTGCCGTTGCGCACCAGGCCCGGGTCGGCCCGGCCGCCGAGCAGCAGGCCGAGGCTGGTCACCACCATCGTCTTGCCGGCTCCGGTCTCCCCGGTCACCGCTGTGAAGCCGGGGGCCAGCTCGACGACAGCGTCGTCGATGACCCCGAGATCCCGTATCCGCATCTCGTCCAACACGGAGACGACCTTACGAGGTTCCGCACCCGCCGCGCGACGAGCGGCAACGACGCGCGGCAACTCCGTGCCCCCAAGTTCATCCGTTCCGGGCGTTTCCGGACGGGCCGCGCCGGGAGCCGGGGCGGTCCTCCGTGTCCGCCCCACCGGCCGACCCGCCCGGGGACGGGCCGGGCGACCGGTTACGCGCCCGGACCGGACTTTCCGGCCGTTCCGGCCTGCTCGGCGGTGGGCACGGTGAACCAGGGCAGGAAGAACTGCGCGAGCGGGCCGATCGCCAGCGCGTACGCGACGGTGCCGACCCCGGCCGTGCCGCCGAGCAGGACGCCCACCGCCAGCACCACCAGCTCGATCCCCGTGCGGATCAGCCGCAGCGAGCCCCCGGTGCGCCGGTGCAGCCCGGTCATCAGCCCGTCCCGCGGCCCCGGGCCCAGCCGGGCGCCGATGTAGAGCCCGGTGGCCAGGCCGTTGAGCACGATCGCGGTCACCATCAGCACGATCCGGACCGGAAGCGCCCCCGGCGTGCCGACGAAGCGCAGGGTGAGGTCCATCGCGGCGCCGATCAGCAGCACGTTGGCGACCGTGCCGACCCCGGGCAGCTGGCGCAGCGGGATCCACAGCAGCAGCACCAGGGCCCCGCAGATGGTGACCCAGGCCCCCACCGAGAGGCCGAAGCTGCCCTGGAGCCCCTGGTGGAACACGTCCCACGGGTCGAGCCCGAGGCCGGAGCGGAGCATCAGGCCCATGCTGCCGCCGTAGAGGGCGAGGCCGACCACCAGCTGCGGCAGGCGGCGGCCCAGGGCGTGGGTGTCGCCCAGCAGCCGCAGCAGCGGACCGGGCCGGGCGGCCGCACCGGCGGGGGCGGCACCGGCCGCACCGGCGGCGGGGGACGGCGACGCGGGCCCGGCCGGGCACTCGGACGGGGACGGGGACGGGAGGGCGCTCGTGGTGGCCATGGGATCTCCGGACAGGTGGTGCTGCACCGCCGGCGGACCGGCCCGACGGTGGCGGTCTCTACAGCCGCCCTGCCATGATGGCCAAGCCAATACGGCCCACGACAGGGCCAATCACGAGTAAGTGGACTGATCACCTTGGCCGACTGGCAGACCACCGTCGCTCCCCCCGCGCTCGCCCGGCTGCTCGCCACCGCCCGACTGCCCGAACCGCCCGGCGCCGCCCGGCGCCCCGCCTACCGCGCGCTCGCCGCCCGGATCCGGCTGCTGGTCTCCGAGGGCCGGCTGCCGGTCGGCGCCCGACTGCCCGCCGAACGCGAACTCGCCCTGGCCCTCGGGCTCAGCCGCACCACCGTCGCCACCGCCTACGAGGCCCTGCGCGCCGAGGGCTACCTGCACAGCCGACGCGGCGCCGGCAGCTGGACCGCCCTGCCCGAGGGCTCCGCCCCGCCCAGCGACGCCCTGCACCCCGTCCCGCCGGACGAGCAGGGCAACATCCTGGACCTCGGCGTCGCCGCGCTGCCCGCCCCGCAGCCCTTCCTCTCCGCCGCCGCGGCCCGCGCCGTCGAACAGCTGCCCGCCTACGCCGCCGACCACGGCCACTACCCGACCGGCGTCCCGGTGCTGCGCGAGGCCGTGGCCCGCCGCTACACCGAGCGCGGCCTGCCGACCACCCCGGACCAGATCCTGATCACCATCGGCGCGATGGGCGCCCTGCACCTGGTCCGGCAGGCCCTGCTCGGCCGGGGCGACCGGGTGGCCGTCGAGGCCCCCAGCTACGCCCACACCCTCCAGGCGCTGCGGCTCAGCGAGGCCCGACCGGTCCCCGTCCCCCTCGTCGGTCCGCCCCCGGGGGCGGACCGCGCGGACGGACCGCGCTGGGACCTCGCCGAGTGGCGGCGGGTGCTGGGCGGGGCCGCGCCGAAGGCCGTCTACGTGATCCCCGACTTCCACAACCCCACCGGCGCGCTGATCGACGAGGAACAGCGGCGCGACCTGCTCGCCGCCGCCCGGTCCGCCGGCGCCGTGGTGCTGGTCGACGAGACCACCGCCGAACTCGGCTGGGGCGTGCCCGCGGACGTACCGCTCCCCCGCCCGACCGCCGCGCTGGACCGCGCCGCCCAGGTGGTCACCGTCGGCTCGGCCGGGAAGCTGCTCTGGGGCGGCCTGCGGATCGGCTGGGTGCGCGCCGCCCCCGCGCTGGTCCGCCGACTGGCCACCACCCGGGTCTACAGCGACGTCGGCGCCCCCGTACTGGACCAGCTGATCGCCGCCGAGCTGCTGGCCGAGGACCTGCCGGCCGTCCGCGCCCACCAGCTGACCCGGCTGCGGGACACCGCCGAGGCGTTCGCCACCGCCCTGCGCGAGCAGCTGCCGCACTGGCGCTTCACCGTGCCGCCCGGCGGGCTGTCGTTCTGGGTCGCCACCGGCGGGGTGTCGGGCACGGCGCTGGCCCGGGCCGGCGAACGCTCCGGGGTCCGGCTCGCGGCCGGCAACCGGTTCGGCTCCGACGGCGCCTTCGAGCACCACATCCGGATCCCGCTCACCGTGCCCGCCCCGGCCGTGCCGGCCGCGGTCCGTCGGCTGGCGGAGACCGCCGCCCGCGCCGAGGACGACGGCGGATGGCGGGGCACCGACGACAACCAGCCGCTCGCGGTCTGACGGAGCGGTGGACCGGGCGACGCCGAGTCACCCGGTCCGCCCGCTCCGCGGAACTCAGGCGGTGTCCGCCCGGCCGCGCCAACCGGTCACCGGCAGCGCGAACTTGGCCACCAGCCGGTCGGTGAACGGCGCCCGGTGCAGCCTGGCCAGCCGCACCGGCGTCTGCCCCCGGCGCACCTCCACCCGCGCCCCGGCGGGCAGTTCGACCGAACGCCGGCCGTCGCACCACAGCACCCCGTGCGGGGTCTTCGGCTGCACCTCCACCGCCAGCACCGAGTCCGGCGAGGCCACCAGCGGCCGGGCGAACAGCGCGTGCGCGCTGATCGGCACCATCAGCAGGGCCTCCACCTCGGGCCAGACCACCGGCCCGCCGCCGGAGAACGCGTACGCCGTCGAGCCGGTCGGCGTCGCGCACACCACGCCGTCGCAGCCGAAGTTGGAGACCGGGCGGCCGTCGACCTCGGTCACCACCTCGAGCATCCGCTCCCTGGCCGCCTTCTCGATCGAGGCCTCGTTCAGCGCCCAGTCGTGGTGCACCACGTCACCGTTGGTCCGGACGATCACATCGAGGGTCATCCGCTCCTCGACCTCGTAGTCGGCGTCGACCACCCGCTCGACCACCACCGCCAGGTCGTCCCGCTCCGCCTCGGCCAGGAAACCGACCCGGCCCAGGTTGATGCCGAGCATCGGCAGCCCGTGCTCGCGCGCCAACTCCGCCCCGCGCAGCAGGGTCCCGTCCCCGCCGGCGACCAGGATCAGCTCGCAGCCGTCGGCCGCGCCCGGCCCCCCGGCCACCGTCTCCACGCCGTCCGGCAGGTCCAGGTCGACCGCCTCGGCAGCCAGCAGTCTGATCCGGATCCCCGCCTTCAGCAGGCCGTGCACCAGTCCCTCGACACTGCGCAGCGCCGCCTCGCGGCCCGTGTGCGCGATCAGGAAGACCGTACGTTCATCACTCATGCCCGCTGCCCTCTCCCTACGCCGGCCGGGTCGTCGTCGGCCCGGTACGGCCGCGCCACCCAGCATGACGGACCGGACGTCCGCAGAGCACCCTATCGGGGGCCTTCGGCGACAGCCCGGTCCGCCTCCGCGGGGTCCAGCTGCGGTGCGTCCCGGCGCATCCAGAGGAAGTACTCGACATTGCCCGACGGCCCCGGCAGGGGGCTCGCGGTCACCGCCCGCACACCCAGCCCGAGCTGCCAGGCCTGCCCGGCCACCTGGCGCACCATCTCGGCGCGCAGCTGCGGGCTGCGCACCACGCCGCCGCTGCCGAGGCGCTCCTTGCCGATCTCGAACTGCGGCTTGACCATCAGCACCAGGTCCGCGTCCGGGGCGGCGCAGCCGGCCAGCGCGGGCAGCACCAGGCCCAGCGAGATGAAGGAGAGGTCCCCCACCACCAGGTCGACCGGGGTGCCGCCGATCGTCTCCGGGGTCAGCTCCCGGACGTTGGTGCGGTCCATCACGGTCACCCGGTCGTCGCTCTGCAGCGACCAGGCCAGCTGCCCGTAGCCGACGTCCACCGCCAGCACGTGGGCGGCGCCCGCCCGCAGCAGCACATCGGTGAACCCGCCGGTGGACGCGCCCGCGTCCAGCGCCCGGCGGCCCTCGACCACCAGACCCTGCGGCACGAACGCCGCGAACGCCCCGGCGAGCTTGTGGCCGCCGCGCGACACGTAGTCGGGATCGTTGTCGTCCGCGGCCACCACGACCGCCGCCGCGGTCTCCACCTGGGTGGCCGGCTTGGTCGCGGTGGTCCCGCCGACGGTCACCCGGCCGGCCGCGATCAGCTCGGAGGCGTGCTCCCGGGACCGGGCCAGCTTGCGGCGGACCAGCTCCGCGTCGAGTCGGCGTCGTGCCACTGCCACTGGTGTTTCAGCTCCTACGGTGGTTCCCGCTCGCCCCGGTCAGTCCCGGTCGAGCGCGGCCAGCGTGTCGGCGAGCCGCTGATGGACATCTTCGTACACCGCGACGTGTGCGTCGGTCGGCACCCCGTCCAGCGCCGCCAGCCGGGCCAGCCCGGCGTCCACCGCCGGGTGCCCGGTGGACGCGAGCTCGACGCCGAGCGGCAGCGGCTCACCGGGGGCGGGGACGGGGACGGTCCGGCTCTCCGGTTCAGGCATCGGGCTTCTTCGTGGTGCTGGTCCGGCGGACCGTGGTCTTCCGGGTGGCGGTGCGCTTGGCGGGCGGCTGCTCGGCCCCGGCCTCGGCCGGCTTCTTGGCGGCCGTCGCCCCCTTCGCGGTCGAGGTCTTCTTGACGGCGGTCTTCTTCACCGCCGTCTTCTTGGCCGCCGCCTTCTTCGCGGCCGGCGCGGCCTTCTTCGCCGCGGCGGGCTTCCGCGCCGCCGCCTTCTTCGCGACGGTCTTCTCCGGGGCCTGCTCCGCGATCTGCCCCGGGGTCTGCTCCGCGGTCTTCGCGTCGGTCGTCGCGGCGGCCTTCGCCGAGGGGGCCGCCACCGCCGTCCCGTTCGGCGGCACCGGCGGGTCGACCTCGACCGGCTCGTCCACCACTATCCGCTCGGCCCCCGCCGAACCCCTCGTCTCCTGCTCCCAGCCGTCCTCGAACAGCCCGCCGGCCCGGGGCGCGGGCGGCGGCCCGGCCTGCTCCGGCGACGCCCCCTCGTCCTCCTCCTCGACCTCGCGCAGCTTGCTCTCCAGGTAGGCCAGCACCACGCCCACCTTGGTCACCTGGTCGCCGACCTTCTCGAAGACCTTCTCGACCTCGCCGCGCGCCACCCCGACGGCCAGGTCCACCCCGGCCCGCCCGGCGGTCACCGCCTCCTCGGCGAGCGTCTGCAAGGACTGCGCCGACGGAGGGAACTGCCCGCCGAAGCGGCGCTCCACCTCCGTGACGTCGATCCCGCCCTTCTCCAGCAGACCGGCCGCCGTTCCGACGACCCGCTTGCCGACCTCCTCCACCAGTACGGCCGCGGCCGCCACCGCTCCTCGTACCGTCTTCGGCAGCATCCGGGTGCCTCCCATTCGCCTGCGCGCATCGCTCCGTCGCCACGGCGCCCGGACGGATCCGGGCATCCCACCGACGACGCTACCGCCAAAACCCTCCTGCGGTAGCGTGGCCCGGCAGTCGGCCGCCACCGGACCCCGGCACCCGCCGGGGACGCGGCGGCCCGTCCGGGGAGGGGATCCACCGCCATGGCCAACGCCGAGGAGTGCCGCGAGGCGCTGGAGCAGCTCAGCCGCAACCTTGCCAAGGCCACCGGCGACGTCCGCACGGCGGCCGGCCTCGACCGCTCGCTGAGCTGCCGGATCACCGACCTCGACCTGACCTTCACCGGGCAGCTGCGCGCCGGGAGCATCCAGGACGTCGAGCAGCACCCCGGCAGCCCGACCGCGAAGGCGGACATCCGACTCACCATGAGCAGCGACGACCTGCTCGCCCTGGTCGGCGGCCGGCTCAACTTCGCCTCGGCCTGGGTCGGCGGCCGGGTCAAGCTGGAGGCAGGCTTCCGCGACCTGCTGCGGCTGCGCACCCTGCTCTGACCCGGCCACCGACCGGCCACCGACCGGCCACCGCCCAGGAGCGGCCCCGGGCTCAGAAGCCCAGCTCGGCCAGCGCCTTCCGCCCGTCCACCGGCTCGCCGTCCGCGTCCAGCGCCGTCCAGGCCGCCGCGCACAGCGCCCGCAGACCGTCCCAGCGGTCCGCCCCGACACCCTCCAGCCGCAGCACGCCGCCCTGCGCCACCGCGACGAAGCCGCCGCAGCCGAACCCGCCGCCCGCCCCGGGCGTGACCGGCGCGTGCGCGGTCAGCAGACCCCGCAGGTCCTCCGCCAGGTACGTCGGCCGGTGCTCGACCGGGGCCGCCAGCAGCTGCGCCGCCGTCGTCACCCCGGTGAACACCAGCAGGCTGTCCACCCCGCCGTTGAACGCGCCCTCGATGTCGGTGTCCAGCCGGTCACCGACCACCAGCGGCCGCTTCGCCCCGGTCCGCAGCACCGTCTCGCGGTGCATCGGCGGCAGCGGCTTGCCCGCCACCTCCGGCTCCACCCCGGTCGCCGCCCGCACCGCCGCCACCAGCATCCCGTTGCCCGGCGCGATCCCGCGCGCGGTCGGCACCGTCACATCGGTGTTGGACGCCACCCACGGCAGCCCGGACTGCACCGCGTAGGAGGCCTCCGCCAGATGCGTCCACCCCACCGAGGCGTCGAAGCCCTGCACCACCGCCAGCGGCTCCTCGGCCAGGGTCCGGACCGCGACCAGGCCGCGCTCGGCCAGCGCCTCCTCCAGCCCGAGCCCGCCGACCACCAGCACCTTCGCACCGGCCGGCAGCTTCTCGGCGAGCACCCGGGCGGCGGCCTGGGCGGAATTGATCACGTCCGCCGCCTCGGCCGGCACCCCCAGCTCGGTCAGGTGCTCGGCGACCACCCGGGGCGGCCGGGAGGCGTTGTTGGTCACGTACGCCAGCCGCATCCCGGCGGCGCGGGCCGCGTCGAGCGACTCCACGGCGTACTCGATCGCGTTCGGGCCGGCGTACACCACGCCGTCGAGGTCCAGCAGTGCCGTGTCGTACGCCTCGGTCAGCGGCAGCTCGCTGCCGCCCGGGGCGGTCCGTCGCACGGTGGTGGCCGTTTCGGTCATGCCTGCTCTACCTCACTCATCGCGTCAGTCGTACTCGTCCGCCGGGAGTCCCCGCGGCGGCCGGAACCGCACCCGTCAGGCACCGCACCGGCTCAACCGTCCTGCCGGTCCCGATCACCGGTCGGCTCCGGACCCGCCGTGGTTCCCGGACCCGACCCGGTTCCCGGACCGTCCGCCCCGGCCGGCGGCTCCAGGTAGCCCGGCGCCCCCGGCAGCAGCGGACCGAACCCCCCGGCCCGGGCCGTCAGCGTCGCCCGGGTCTGCCGCAGCGCCGCCCGGTAGTGGTCGTTCTCCGGCCGCATCGCCACGGCCAGCGCCAGATGCTCGGCGGAGGCCTCGAAGTCGCCCAGCCGGGCCGCCGCCACACCCCACCCGAACTGAGCGTAGTCGTCCGACGGATCGGCCAGCGCCACGGTCCGGAAGTTCTCCAGCGCCGCCGCGTACGACCCCGCGTCGAACTGCGCCCGGGCCAGCGCCTCCCGAATACTGCGCGAGTCCGGCTCGGCCGAGGCCGCCCGGGCCAGCAGCTGCTCGGCCGCCGCCGGGTTCCCCTGCGCGAGCAGCCGCGCACCCCGGCGGAACCACTCGTAGACGTCCCCCTCGGGCTCACCGGACCGCTGCTGCTGGCCCGACGAAACCGTCCCCCCACCACCGGTGTCCGCACCGCCACCAGCGCCGTCGTCCACCCGCTCGTCGCGCTCGTCCACCCCGAACCTCGCCCTCGGTCACGACACCCGGCCACCGGTCCGGCACGGGTGTTCCGATCTCTGAACAACGCGTACCCGGTTACGATGCCCAGAATGAGCACACCCAGTGCAGAAAGCGGAGTGGAGTCTCCGCAGGGCGGCCCCGGCAATCCCGGCCACGTCGCCACCGCAGGCCTGTCCCTGTCCCCGTTCCGCGGCCTCCGCTACGACCCCGACCGGGTCGGCGCCCTGGCCGCCGTCACCTCACCGCCGTACGACGTCGTCGACCCCGGCCGAAGGCTCGACCTGGAGACCGCCGACCCGCACAACGTGGTCCGGCTGATCCTCCCGCGCCCCGAGCCCGAGGACACCGGCGACCGCCCCGACCGCGACACCCGCTACCGGCACGCCGCCAGGCTGCTGCGCGAGTGGCAGCGCGAGGGCGTCCTGGCCGCCGACCCCGAGCCGGCCCTCTACGTCTACGAGCAGCGCGTCCCCGCCGCCGACGGCAGCGCGGAGGTCCTCCAGCGCGGACTCATCGGCGCCCTCGCCGTCAGCGGCAGCGAGGCCGGCGTGGTCCTCCCCCACGAGGACGTGATGCCCCGACCGGTCGCCGACCGGGTCGGCCTGATGCGCACCACCCGGGCCAACCTCGAACCGCTGCTGCTCACCTACCGGGGCAGCGGCGGGGCGTCCGACGTGATCGAACGCGCCGTCCGCGCCGAGCCGCTGCTCACCACGACCACCACCGACGGCACCCACCACCGGCTGTGGGCGGTCACCGACCCGGCCGAGATCGCCGAGATCGGTCGCGACCTGGCGACCTGCCGCGCCCTCATCGCCGACGGCCACCACCGCTGGGAGATGTACCTGCGCCTCCAGCGCGAGCACCGGCACCTGCCCCGCAGCCCCTGGGACCGGGGCCTGGTGCTGCTGGTCGACACCGCCCGCTATCCGCTGCGGGTGCGGGCCATCCACCGGGTGCTCTACCGGCTGCCGGTCGAGGAGGCCCTGGCCCGGCTCGGCGGCCAGTGGCAGGTCAAGGAGGTCCCCGGCCCGCTGGACGGCGCGCTGCAGGCACTCTCCGAGCAGAAACGCCACGGCGGCAGCGGCTTCCTGCTCACCGGCGGGGACGGCGTCTACCACCTCGTCACCGACCCCGACGAGGCCCTGCTCGACGCCACCGTGCCGCAGGACAAGCCCGAGGAGTGGCGTCACCTGGACGCCACCGTCCTGCACGCCACCCTGCTCGACCACACCTGGCGGGTCCCGGACGGCCCGGACGACATCGGCTACCTGCACACCGCGGTCGCCGCCGAGCGCGAGGCCGCCCGCAGCGGCGGCACGGCCGTGCTGCTGCACCCGGTGCGGGAGAGCGTGGTCCGCCGGCTCGCCGAACAGGGCGTCACCATGCCGCGGAAGTCCACCTCCTTCGGCCCGAAGCCGGCCACCGGTCTGGTGCTGCGCAACCTGGAGCTGGGCTGACGCCGCAGCGGCTCCGAACGCAGTGAGGCCCTGCCGCACTCCGGATCTCCCGGGGTGCGGCAGGGCCTCACTCGTGACGCGCCCGACCGCCGGCGCCCGCCGGCGGTCGGGGCCGTCGACTACTTGTCGTCGCGCTCGGCGGAACGCTCCGGCACCACGCCGTCGAACTCCTCGTCGATCTCGAGGTCGTCCTCGTCGTAGAACTCCTCGACGTCCTCCTCGTCCTCGAAGATGACCCGCTCGTCCGAGGACTCGCCACCCTTGCGGGCGGCCGGCTCGGCGGCCTGCTCGGCCTCCTCCTCGGCGAGCTCCGGGTCGAGGGCGTCGATGAACTCCACACCGTCGATCTCGGCGAGACGCTCGGCGGCGTTGGTGGTGCCGTCGGTGTCGGCCTCGACAGCCTTGGCGAACCAGTCGCGGGCCTCGTCGCCGCGGCCGGCCGCGATCAGCGCCTCGGCGTAGGCGTAGCGCAGGCGCGCGGTCCACGGGTGCACCGCGGACGAGGCCAGCTCGGAGCTCTGCAGGGTGACGACGGCGGCGTCGAACTGCTCCATGTCACCGCGCGCACCGGCCGCGACGAGACGCATCTCGACCTGGCCGGCCTTGTCCAGCTGCTTCACCTCGGGCTCGCCGGCCATCGCCAGCGCCTTCTCCGGGCGGCCCAGACCGCGCTCGCAGTCGGCCATCACCGGCCACAGGTCCGCGCGACCGGTCATCCGACGGGCGGCGCGGAACTCGGTCAGCGCCTCCGAGTAGCGCTGGGTCACGTACGAGGCGAAACCGGCCGCCTCACGGACGGCGGCGACGCGGGAGGCCAGCCGCAGCGCGACGCGCGAGTACTGGTAGGCCTCCTCCGGCTCGTCGTCGAGCAGCCGGGCGACCATCACCAGGTTGCGGGCGACGTCGTCCGCGAGCGTCTTGGGCAGGCTCTTGAGCTCCTGGCGCACGTCCGCGTCGATCTCGAAGCCGGTGACGTCCTCGGGGATCGGCAGGCGCTTGACCGGCTCGTAGTTGCCCCGGCGGTCGTCCTGGTAGTCCCGGCCGCCGCCGCGCTCGTCGCGGCCGCCCCGGTAGCCGCCGCGGTCGTCGCGGTCACGGCCGTAGCCGCCGCCCGAGGGGCGGTCGCCGCGGTCGCCGCGGTCGTCACGACGGAAGCCGCCGCCACCACCGCCGTAGGGGCGGTCGCCACCACGGTCGTCGCGGCGGAAGCCGCCACGGTCGCCGCCACGGTCGTCACGGCCGCCACCGAAGCCACCGCCGGAGGGGCGGTCGCCACGGTCGTCACGTCGGAAGCCGCTCGGGCGGTCGTCGCGGCGGAAGCCACCGCCGGTCGGGCGGTCACCACGGTCGTCGCGGCGGAAGCCACCGCCGGACGGGCGGTCGCCGCGGTCGTCGCGACGGAAACCGCCGCCACCACCGGTCGGACGGTCACCACGGTCATCGCGACGGAAGCCGCCACGGTCGCCGCCACGGTCGTCACGGCCACCACCGAAGCCACCCGGGCGGTCGTCACGACGGAAGCCACCACCGGTGGGACGGTCGCCACGGTCATCGCGACGGAAACCGCCGCGGTCGCCACCACGGTCGTCACGGCCACCACCGAAGCCGCCGCCGGAGGGGCGGTCGCCGCGGTCGTCACGACGGAAGCCACCGCGGTCGCCGCCACGGTCGTCACGGCCACCACCGAAGCCACCGCCGGAGGGGCGGTCACCACGGTCGTCGCGACGGAAGCCGCTCGGGCGGTCGTCACGGCGGAAGCCACCACCGGTGGGACGGTCGCCACGGTCGTCACGGCGGAAGCCACCGCCGGACGGGCGGTCGCCACCACGGTCGTCACGACGGAAACCGCCGCCCCCACCGGTCGGACGGTCACCACGGTCATCGCGGCGGAAGCCGCCACGGTCGCCGCCACGGTCGTCACGGCCACCACCGAAGCCACCCGGGCGGTCGTCACGGCGGAAGCCACCACCGGTGGGACGGTCGCCGCGGTCGTCACGGCGGAAGCCACCGCCGGACGGGCGGTCGCCACCACGGTCGTCGCGACGGAAACCGCCGCCACCGCCGGTCGGACGGTCACCACGGTCATCGCGGCGGAAGCCGCCACGGTCGCCGCCACGGTCGTCACGGCCACCACCGAAGCCACCCGGGCGGTCGTCACGACGGAAGCCACCACCGGTGGGACGGTCGCCACGGTCGTCACGGCGGAAGCCACCGCCGGACGGGCGGTCGCCACCACGGTCGTCACGACGGAAACCGCCGCCACCACCGGTCGGACGGTCACCACGGTCGTCACGACGGAAACCGCCGCCACCACCGGTCGGACGGTCACCACGGTCGTCACGACGGAAACCGCCGCCACCACCGCCGCTGTAGGGGCGGTCGCCACCACGGTCGTCGCGGCGGAAGCCGCCACGGTCGCCGCCTCGGTCGTCACGGCCACCGCCGTAGCCACCGCCGTAGCCACCGCCGGCGGGACGGCCGCCGCGGTCGTCGCGGCGGAAGCCGCCACGGTCGTCGCTGCGGTCGTCGCGTCGCGGAGCACGGTCGTTGGACCAGCTCCCGCGAGACCGGGGCTCGTAGCCGCGGCCGTCGTCCGATCGACGCTCGGGACGGTCCTGGGGCTCGTTCGCCATCGTGGTGACTCCTTCTGCTTCTTCATCTCCACCGCGCATCGGGCAGCACCACTGCCCTCGCACGGCTCGGTGCCGGCCTCCTGGCCGTACACCTTCTCCATTGTCCGACATCCAGGGGCACCCCGCGTCCGGGCGGAAGTCCCTGTTCTGCCGGTCGTACACACAAACGCACAACGCAAAAAAGCCGCGGCCCCCAGCGATTCGCTGGGGGCCGCGGCTTTGAATAATTGTTCGGCGGCGTCCTACTCTCCCACAGGGTCCCCCCTGCAGTACCATCGGCGCTGTGAGGCTTAGCTTCCGGGTTCGGAATGTAACCGGGCGTTTCCCTCACGCTATGACCACCGAAACCCTATCGGGTATTCAGCGAAACACACTTTTTAGTTGATAAGTGTTTCTTGTGTTCGCCGGCGATAGCTGTTCGCTACCCGGGAACCACACAGTGAACGCGAGCGTCTGAGGACAAGCCCTCGGCCTATTAGTACCGGTCAACTCCACCCCTCACAGGGCTTCCATATCCGGCCTATCAACCCAGTCGTCTACTGGGAGCCTTACCCTCTCAAGGAGGTGGGAGTGCTCATCTCGAAGCAGGCTTCCCGCTTAGATGCTTTCAGCGGTTATCCCTCCCGAACGTAGCCAACCAGCCATGCCCTTGGCAGGACAACTGGCACACCAGAGGTTCGTCCGTCCCGGTCCTCTCGTACTAGGGACAGCCCTTCTCAACACTCCTACGCGCACAGCGGATAGGGACCGAACTGTCTCACGACGTTCTAAACCCAGCTCGCGTACCGCTTTAATGGGCGAACAGCCCAACCCTTGGGACCTACTCCAGCCCCAGGATGCGACGAGCCGACATCGAGGTGCCAAACCATCCCGTCGATATGGACTCTTGGGGAAGATCAGCCTGTTATCCCCGGGGTACCTTTTATCCGTTGAGCGACGGCGCTTCCACAAGCCACCGCCGGATCACTAGTCCCGACTTTCGTCCCTGCTCGACCCGTCAGTCTCACAGTCAAGCTCCCTTGTGCACTTACACTCAACACCTGATTGCCAACCAGGCTGAGGGAACCTTTGGGCGCCTCCGTTACTCTTTAGGAGGCAACCGCCCCAGTTAAACTACCCACCAGACACTGTCCCTGATCCGGATCACGGACCCAGGTTAGACATCCAGCACGACCAGAGTGGTATTTCAACGACGACTCCACCATGACTGGCGTCATGGCTTCAAAGTCTCCCACCTATCCTACACAAGCCGAACCGAACACCAATATCAAGCTATAGTAAAGGTCCCGGGGTCTTTCCGTCCTGCTGCGCGAAACGAGCATCTTTACTCGTAATGCAATTTCACCGGGCCTATGGTTGAGACAGTCGAGAAGTCGTTACGCCATTCGTGCAGGTCGGAACTTACCCGACAAGGAATTTCGCTACCTTAGGATGGTTATAGTTACCACCGCCGTTTACTGGCGCTTAAGTTCTCAGCTTCGCCCCGACGAATCAGAGCTAACCGGTCCCCTTAACGTTCCAGCACCGGGCAGGCGTCAGTCCGTATACATCGCCTTACGGCTTCGCACGGACCTGTGTTTTTAGTAAACAGTCGCTTCTCGCTGGTCTCTGCGGCCACCCCCAGCTCTGGCAGCAAGTGCCGTCACCAGGAATGGCCCCCCTTCTCCCGAAGTTACGGGGGCATTTTGCCGAGTTCCTTAACCATAGTTCACCCGAACGCCTCGGTATTCTCTACCTGACCACCTGAGTCGGTTTGGGGTACGGGCCGCCATGAAACTCGCTAGAGGCTTTTCTCGACAGCATAGGATCATCCACTTCACCACAATCGGCTCGGCATCAGGTCTCAGGCTATTGTTGTGCGGATTTGCCTACACAACGCCCTACACCCTTACCCCGGGACAACCACCGCCCGGGCTGGACTACCTTCCTGCGTCACCCCATCGCTCACCTAGTACAGACTTGGTTCAGCGGCTCCACCACGTCCCTTTGTCCGAAGACTCCGGGCTACTTCACGGCTTTAGCATCACCTGGTTCAGCGTTGGCGCTTCAAAGCGGGTACGGGAATATCAACCCGTTGTCCATCGACTACGCCTGTCGGCCTCGCCTTAGGTCCCGACTTACCCTGGGCAGATCAGCTTGACCCAGGAACCCTTGGTCAATCGGCGCAAGAGTTTCCCACTCTTGTATCGCTACTCATGCCTGCATTCTCACTCGTGTACCGTCCACGACTGGTTTCCACCGCCGCTTCACCCGGCACACGACGCTCCCCTACCCATCACAGCAGGCGTTGGCCCTTCATGCTGCAATGACACGACTTCGGTGATGTGCTTGAGCCCCGCTACATTGTCGGCGCGGAATCACTTGACCAGTGAGCTATTACGCACTCTTTCAAGGGTGGCTGCTTCTAAGCCAACCTCCTGGTTGTCTCTGCGACTCCACATCCTTTCCCACTTAGCACACGCTTAGGGACCTTAGTCGGTGTTCTGGGCTGTTTCCCTCTCGACCATGGAGCTTATCCCCCACAGTCTCACTGCCACGCTCTCACTTACCGGCATTCGGAGTTTGGCTAAGGTCAGTAACCCGGTGAGGCCCATCGCCTATCCAGTGCTCTACCTCCGGCAAGAAACACGTGACGCTGCACCTAAATGCATTTCGGGGAGAACCAGCTATCACGGAGTTTGATTGGCCTTTCACCCCTAACCACAGGTCATCCCCCAGGTTTTCAACCCTGGTGGGTTCGGTCCTCCACGAAGTCTTACCTCCGCTTCAACCTGCCCATGGCTAGATCACTCCGCTTCGGGTCTTGGGCATGCAACTGTATCGCCCTGTTCGGACTCGCTTTCGCTACGGCTACCCCACACGGGTTAACCTCGCTACACACCGCAAACTCGCAGGCTCATTCTTCAAAAGGCACGCAGTCACGAGACACACAGCAAGCTGCATGTCCGACGCTCCCACGGCTTGTAGGCACACGGTTTCAGGTACTATTTCACTCCGCTCCCGCGGTACTTTTCACCATTCCCTCACGGTACTATCCGCTATCGGTCACCAGGGAATATTTAGGCTTAGCGGGTGGTCCCGCCAGATTCACACGGGATTTCTCGGGCCCCGTGCTACTTGGGAGTTCTTCAAACGAGCCGTACAGATTTCGCCTACGGGGGTCTTACCCTCTACGCCGGACCTTTCGCATGTCCTTCGACTACCTGTACGGTTTCTGACTCGCCGACCGGTAACAGACCGGTCAAGAAAAATCCCACGACCCCATGAGCGCAACCCCTGCCGGGTCTCACACGCTCATGGTTTAGCCTCATCCGGTTTCGCTCGCCACTACTCCCGGAATCACGGTTGTTTTCTCTTCCTGCGGGTACTGAGATGTTTCACTTCCCCGCGTTCCCTCCACATACCCTATGTGTTCAGGTATGGGTGACAGCCCATGACGACTGCCGGGTTTCCCCATTCGGAAACCCCCGGATCAAAGCCTGGTTGACGGCTCCCCGGGGACTATCGTGGCCTCCCACGTCCTTCATCGGTTCCTGGTGCCAAGGCATCCACCGTGCGCCCTTAAAAACTTGGCCACAGATGCTCGCGTCCACTGTGCAGTTCTCAAACAACGACCAGACACCCACACTCAGCAGCCCGAAGACCACCTCGCATGAGACCGGCATCTCTGAAGCAACAGACCATACGGCCGTTCCCTCAGGACCCAACAACGTGCCCGACACAGTCAATCCCAGAACGCGTTCCACGCCGAAGCAGTACTAGCCCCTGGTCTCTTCCTGTGCCGAATAGTCAACGTTCCACCCATGAGCAACCGTGCAGGACATTCGCCTGCAAGCGGCATATTGCTCCTTAGAAAGGAGGTGATCCAGCCGCACCTTCCGGTACGGCTACCTTGTTACGACTTCGTCCCAATCGCTGGTCCCACCTTCGACGGCTCCTCCCCTTACGGGTTAGGCCACCGGCTTCGGGTGTTACCGACTTTCGTGACGTGACGGGCGGTGTGTACAAGGCCCGGGAACGTATTCACCGCAGCATGCTGATCTGCGATTACTAGCAACTCCAACTTCATGGGGTCGAGTTGCAGACCCCAATCCGAACTGAGGCCGGCTTTTTGGGATTCGCTCCGCCTCGCGGCATCGCAGCCCTTTGTACCGACCATTGTAGCACGTGTGCAGCCCAAGACATAAGGGGCATGATGATTTGACGTCGTCCCCACCTTCCTCCGAGTTGACCCCGGCAGTCTCCTGTGAGTCCCCATCACCCCGAAAGGCATGCTGGCAACACAGAACAAGGGTTGCGCTCGTTGCGGGACTTAACCCAACATCTCACGACACGAGCTGACGACAACCATGCACCACCTGTATACCGACCACAAGGGGGCGACTATCTCTAGCCGTTTCCGGTATATGTCAAGCCTTGGTAAGGTTCTTCGCGTTGCGTCGAATTAAGCCACATGCTCCGCTGCTTGTGCGGGCCCCCGTCAATTCCTTTGAGTTTTAGCCTTGCGGCCGTACTCCCCAGGCGGGGAACTTAATGCGTTAGCTGCGGCACCGACGACGTGGAATGTCGCCAACACCTAGTTCCCAACGTTTACGGCGTGGACTACCAGGGTATCTAATCCTGTTCGCTCCCCACGCTTTCGCTCCTCAGCGTCAGTAATGGCCCAGAGATCCGCCTTCGCCACCGGTGTTCCTCCTGATATCTGCGCATTTCACCGCTACACCAGGAATTCCGATCTCCCCTACCACACTCTAGCCTGCCCGTATCGAATGCAGACCCGGGGTTGAGCCCCGGGCTTTCACATCCGACGCGACAGGCCGCCTACGAGCTCTTTACGCCCAATAATTCCGGACAACGCTCGCACCCTACGTATTACCGCGGCTGCTGGCACGTAGTTAGCCGGTGCTTCTTCTGCAGGTACCGTCACTTGCGCTTCTTCCCTGCTGAAAGAGGTTTACAACCCGAAGGCCGTCATCCCTCACGCGGCGTCGCTGCATCAGGCTTTCGCCCATTGTGCAATATTCCCCACTGCTGCCTCCCGTAGGAGTCTGGGCCGTGTCTCAGTCCCAGTGTGGCCGGTCGCCCTCTCAGGCCGGCTACCCGTCGTCGCCTTGGTAGGCCATTACCCCACCAACAAGCTGATAGGCCGCGGGCTCATCCTGCACCGCCGGAGCTTTACACCCGGGACCATGCGGTCCCAGGTCATATCCGGTATTAGACCCCGTTTCCAGGGCTTGTCCCAGAGTGCAGGGCAGATTGCCCACGTGTTACTCACCCGTTCGCCACTGATCCACCCCGAAGGGCTTCACCGTTCGACTTGCATGTGTTAAGCACGCCGCCAGCGTTCGTCCTGAGCCAGGATCAAACTCTCCGTGAATGATTACCGGTAATCCGGTCAGCACTCGCGTCGAGCGGCACGGCAACCACCGGAATAGGGTGATCCCGCGCACTGCGTCCTCGCTAGTGTTTTACTTCAAAAGGAATCTCCAACCCCAGAACAAGTCCGAGGCCGGGGATGTCAACATATCTGGCGTTGACTTTTGGCACGCTGTTGAGTTCTCAAGGAACGGACACTTCCTTCAGGCGGCTTTCACACCGGCCCTCCGGGCGCTTCGTTCTTTCGTGTTCCCAGCTTATCAGACGTTTTCCGCTCCGTTTTCCGGAGTTTCATTCATCGGATTTCCCGAACTGGTCGGGTCGCTTTCTTGCGACGTCCTCCACATTAGCGCATTCCGAGAGTTACTCGAAATTCATGCTCCGAGCGACAAGCACTCGATGGGATGGCCGTTTCAGCGACTCGTTCAACACTAGTCCACCTGGCGGACACCGTCAAACATCAGGGGCGGGATCCGGCTGGATCCCGCCCCTGAGAGTCGAAGCCGCAGGTCAGCGGCGTCGGGTTTCGGTCACTTGGCCAGCTCGGCGGCGGCCAGGTTCCGCTTCCCGCGGCGCAGGACCAGCCAGCGGCCGTGCAGCAGATCGGCCTCGGCCGGCACCGCCTCCTCGTCCGTCACCTTGACGTTGTTGAGGTAGGCACCGCCCTCCTTGATCGTCCGGCGCGCGGCCGAACGGCTCGGGGAGAGACCGACGGCGACCAGCAGGTCGACGATCGACTGGAGCTCGGTGACCTCGGCCTTGGGGACCTCGGCCAGGGCCGCCGCCAGGGTCGGGGCCTCCAGGTCGGCGAGGTCGCCCTGGCCGAACAGCGCCTTGGAGGCGGCGACCGCGCGCTCGTACTGCTCGGCGCCGTGCACCAGCGTGGTCAGCTCCTCGGCCAGCGCGCGCTGGGCAAGGCGGGCGGCCGGGCGCTCGGTGGTCTCGCGCTCCAGCTCCTCGACCTCCTCCTTCGAGCGGAAGCTGAAGATCCGCAGGAAGTTGGGGACGTCCCGGTCGTCCGCGTTCAGCCAGAACTGGTAGAAGGCGTACGGGGTGGTCAGCTCGGGGTCGAGCCAGACCGTGCCGGACTCCGTCTTGCCGAACTTGGTGCCGTCAGCCTTGACGATCAGCGGCGTGGCCAGCGCGTGCACGGACTTGCCGTCGGCCTTGCGGATCAGGTCCGTACCGGCCGTGAGGTTGCCCCACTGGTCGCTGCCGCCGGTCTGCAGGCTGCAGCCGTAGCGGCGGTTCAGCTCCAGGTAGTCCATGCCCTGGAGGATCTGGTAGCTGAACTCGGTGTAGCTGATGCCCGCGTCGGAGTTCAGCCGTCGGGAGACGGCCTCCTTGGCGATCATGTTGTTGACGCGGAAGTACTTGCCCACGTCGCGGAGCAGGCTGATCGCGGACATCCCGGAGGTCCAGTCCAGGTTGTTGACCATGCGCGCCGCGTACGGGCCCTCGAAGTCGAGGAACCGCGAGATCTGGCCGCGCAGGCGGTCGACCCAGGCGGCCACCGTCTGAGGGTCGTTGAGCACGCGCTCGGCGGTGGGCTTCGGGTCACCGATCAGACCGGTGGCGCCGCCGACCAGGCCGAGCGGGAGGTTCCCCGCCTGCTGGATGCGGCGCATGGTGAGGATCTGGACCAGGTTGCCGAGGTGCAGGCTGGGGGCCGTCGGGTCGAAGCCGCAATAGAACGTGACCGGGCCGTCCGCGAACGCCTTGCGCAGTGCGTCCTCGTCGGTGGACAGGGCGATCAGCCCACGCCACCGCAGCTCGTCGACGATGTCCGTCACGGTCACGCTTCTCCTTCGATCGGGCGCCCGCCCGGTGCGGGCCCGGTTCCTCCGGGCCCGGATGCGGGACGACTCCAGCGTTGTAGAGCCTACGCGGTCCCGGCCAACGAGTTTTCTCCGCACTGGCATGGACGCGCCGGACGGGTCGGATTCCCGGCTCCTGCGATTCCGGTCGGATCCGATTCCCGTCGGTCCGTCGTGACCGTGCCCCTCGGCGACACCGGAAATTCCGTTGTTCGACGGCCCTGTGCCCCTTCAGAGTGGTCCCACCGCCGCGCGGCGGCAGTGACGTGTGTGGAGACGGTCGTGCCGCCGTGGCACGCCCGCGGAAGGGTGGCCGAGGTGCGCAGCACGCTGGTTCTGAACGCAAGCTACGAGCCGCTGACGACGGTGTCGCTCCAGCGTGCCGTGGTCCTGGTGCTCCAGGACAAGGCCGTGGTCGAGCAGGCCCACCCACTGCGCACCATGCGCGGGACGGGGGTGACCGTACCGGTGCCGCGGGTGATCAGACTCCAGCGGTACGTCCGGGTGCCGTTCCGACAACAGGCTCCGTGGTCCCGCCGCGGGGTGCTCGTCCGGGACCAGCACCTGTGCGCCTACTGCGGTCGGCGGGCCACCACGGTGGACCACCTGCAGCCCAGGTCGCGCGGGGGTACGGACACCTGGATGAACACGGTGGCCGCCTGCTCCGAGGACAACCAGCGCAAGGCCGACCGGACGCCGGAACAGGCGGGGATGAAGCTGCTCCGCCGGCCGTTCGTGCCGACGCCGCAGGCCACGCTGATGATGGCGCTGGGCCTGCGCGGCGCGGACGTCCGCGACCTGGCCGCCTGGCTGCCGGCCCAGGTGGTCGCGTCGGCCGCGTCGGCCGCCGCCTGACGCGGTACCCGGACCAGGGGGGAAGCGGGGGGAAGCTCGGCCGCGCATCGACGGGGGAAGTCGGTGTGCGGCCGGGCGCGACTACTCCTGCGCCCGGTAGCCGGTCGCGGTGCCGAAGTTGGTCGAGTGCTCGGGGACGGCGACGACCCGGCCGCCGCCGATCAGCACCCGTCCGGAGACCAGCAGCGAGCCGGTCCCGGGCGGGAAGTTCCCGCCGACCGTCTGGCGTCCGTCGGCCAGGGCGAAGCGGCTGAGGTGGGCCGGCTGGTCGAGGCGCTCGTCCACCGCGAGCACCAGGGCGCCGCCGTCCACCGCGACCGCCCGGGCCGCGCCCTTCTCCCGCGCGGTGGTCCGCCAGCGCTGCTTGCCGCTGTCGAGGTCGTAGCCGACCACCGCGACGGAGCCGCCGGCGCCGTTCGCCGGGGCGACCGTGGTGATCATCGTGCGGTCCTGGAAGAAGGCCCCGGGAGTGGCCGAGAACATCCCGTGGGCGACGTCGAGTCGGCCCCCGGAGCCGGCGACCGGGATCTCGGTGGCGGGGTCGCCGTTGGCACCCCAGGCGAGGACCCGGTCGTCCTCGGGCTTCTCGCCGGTGGTGAGCACGACCGGCGGCTCGACGGAGAGCACCGTCGAGGTCCTCGGTTTGTTGTTCAGGGGGCGCGACCAGGTGACCTTGCCGTCGACGGCGTTCAGCGCGACGGCCTGGTCCACGGGGGTGGAGTCGGCGCAGGAGCTGGCGACCAGGACGGTACCGCCGGACGCCCCGCCGGAGAGGGTGCAGAACTTCCCCTGCCCGGTGTACTGCCAGAGATCGTTGCCGCCGGTGGCCTCCCAGGCGACGGCGTGACTGTCGCCGACGGCTATCACCTTGTCGTCGGTGACCCCGACGCTCGCTCCGTAGGCGCCCTTGGCGTCGGAGAGCGACTTGGTCCAGGCCGTCCGGCCGGTGCCGCTGTCGACGGCCGCGACCAGGGAGCAGGGGCTCTTGGGGTCGGCCCGGGGCCGGAACAGCACGGCACCGAGGCCGGTCAGATTGACGGTCGGGGACAGGCCGCAGGGCACGGCACCCGCGGCCGGCGGCTCCATCGACCAGGTCGGACGGCCGTCCGTCAGGTCGTAGGCGCGGACGCCGGTGGCATCGGCGCGGACCACGGCGCCGCCCAGCAGCCAACTGCCGACCAGGGTGTCGTCACCGCCGGGCTGGGCGGCGGCACCGGCGGCCCAGGTCCGGGTGTGCGCGACGGTGAAGCCCGGCTCACCGCCGGTGGCGTTGTCGGCGGAGCCGCCGCCCTCCAGGCCGACCATGAGGCCGGCCGCGACCAGGACGCCGAGGGCGGCGACCCCGGCGCCGGTGCGCACCAGCAGGGCCCGGCGGCCGGGGGTGTGCTCGGCGTCGACGACGGCGTCCGCGGCGGCCCTGGCCCTGGCGGCGAGGCCGGACCGGCCGGCGGCGCGGTCCGCCCGCCGCGAGGAGGGCGCCACGGGCGCGGCCTCGGGCTCGGACTCGGGTTCCGGCTTCGGCTTCGGCTTCGACTCGGGCTCGGGCTCCGGCTCGGTGACGGGCTCCGGCTCCAGCCGCAGATAGCCGTCGGCGGAGTACTCGGCGCCGGCGGGGGCGTAGAGCTCCCCGCCGCTCGGCTGCTGCGGGACGACCACGTAGGGCGCGTACTGCTGCTGGTCCGGTGCGTCGACGGCCCCGTGGGGCCAGGTCTGCTGCGGGGTGTGGCCGTACCCGGCCCGGGAGGCATGGGGGTCGTAGCCGACGTGCCCCTGCGGTCCGTACCCCTGTGGTCCGTACCCCTGCTCCACGTACCCCTGCTGCCCGTAGGCCTGTGCTCCGTAGGCCTGCTGCCCGTACTCCCCCGGCCACGCCTGCTGCGCCGGGTACTCGGCGGGCTCCAGGTGTACCGGGTGCTCCGGGTGCCCGGCGGGCCACTCCAGGGGCGTCTGCTGCGGGTACCACTGCTGGTGGCCGTCGCCGAGGGGATCCTGAGCCATCCGTTCCGTCCCTCCCGACCGCCTGCAATGCGGCAGTCAGCATCTCACGGCCCCGGAGCGGGGCGGAGCGGACGATTCCGGTGCGGTCGGACGGGCCCGACCGCACCGTGGTTCCGGCCTACCGGGCGGACTCGGCGGCGAGCGCGGCGTCGATCCGGGCGGCGAGGTCGAGGTCGAGGGCGGTGAGGCCCCCGGCGCTGTGGGTGGAGAGGACGAAGCGCAGGGTGCGCCAGCGGATGTCGATGTCCGGGTGGTGGTCCATCGCCTCGGCCGCCTCCGCCACCGCCGCCACGACCCGGATCCCGGCCGGGAAGTCGGGGGCGTCGGCGGTCCGGACGATGCTGTCGCCCTCGCGCGTCCAGTGCGGCAGTCCCGCCAGTCCGGCGGTGATCGCGTCCTCGGTCAGCCGTTCACGGCTCATCGGCTCTCCTGTCCTGTCGCCGGCGGCCGGTCGGTCGTCCTCCCGTCCGTCGGGGACGGGCGACCGGCTCGCCGCCGCGGTTCGGGCCGGCGCCGGCCATCTCCTCGGTGCACGGCCCGCAGGACGCGCACTCCCAGGAACATATAGAAGGCCGGACCGTCCGGGGTCGGCGACACCTCGCAGCGCTCGCAGATCGGGCGCATTTCCGGGGCCGTGCCGGGGGTCCCTCCGGATCAGGTGGCGAGCAGCTTGACGATCGCCGCCAGGCCGACGACGACGATGACGGCGCGCAGCGCCTGCGGCGGGAGGCGGCGGCCCACCTTGGCGCCGACCATGCCGCCGACCAGCGAGCCGACCGCGATCAGTCCGGCGGCGGTCCAGTTCACGGTCGAGGTGAAGAGGAAGAACAGCGCCGCGACACCGTTGACGATCATCGCGAGGGCGTTCTTCACCCCGTTGATCCGCTGCAGGTCCTCCTGGAGCATCATGCCCATCAGGGCCAGCAGCAGGACGCCCTGCGCCGCGCCGAAGTAGCCGCCGTAGACACCGGTGAGGAAGATGCCGACGAGCAGCAGCGGGCCGCCGTGCGGGTCGCCGTCGGGGCGGCGGCGGGCCGCGACCGCCTTGGCGACCCGGGGTTGCAGCACCACGAGGACCAGGGCGAGCAGGATCAGCACCGGGACGATCGCGTCGAAGGCGGCGCTGGGCAGTTCGATCAGCAGGTAGGCGCCGAGGACGCCGCCGAGCAGGGAGGCGGTGCCGAAGCGGGCGAGCCGGGCGCCCTGGCCGACCAGCTCGCGCCGGTAGCCGAGCACACCGCTGGCCGAACCGGGGACCAGGCCGAAGGAGTTGGAGACGTTGGCGGTGACCGGCGGGAGGCCGACGGCGAGCAGCACGGGGAAGGTGATGAGGGTGCCGGAGCCGACGATCACATTGATCATCCCCGCGCCGACGCCCGCCACCAGGACGGCGATCGCCTCCCAGACCGTCATGAGCCACCTCCCGTTGGGGTCCTGTCGCCGTGATCATGCCGGACGGACGGGCACCGGTACCAGCCTCGCCCAGGATTCGGGACGTAGGACACACCGGGCGCGAACACGCCCGAGGGCCCGCCCCCGTGCGGTACGGGAGGCGGGCCCTCGGTGGAGCCGGGAGGCTCGGCGGCCTACTGCTCGGGGTCGTTCTTGCGGTACTCCCGGAGCGGGTCGATCCGGGGGCGGGCGGAACCCTTGGTGTCGGTGTCCAGCGGGCGCGGGCCGGCGGCCGGGTCGATCGGCACCTGGGTGGCGGCGGGCGGGGCGGCCGGGGCCCCGGTGGGGACGGCCATCGCGCTGCCATTGGCACCGCCGTTGCCGGTCACCCCGGTGAAGGCGCCGCCGATGCCCTTGAGCGCGTCACCGATCTCGCTCGGGATGATCCAGAGCTTGTTGGCGTCGCCCTTGGCCAGCTCGGGCAGGGTCTGCAGGTACTGGTAGGCCAGCAGCTTCTGGTCCGCGTCGCCCTCGTGGATCGCCTCGAAGACGGTCCGGATGGCGGCGGCCTCACCGTCGGCGCGGAGCACGGCGGCCTGGGCCTCACCCTCGGCCTTGAGGACCTCGGCCTGCTTCTCGCCCTCGGCGCGCAGGATCTGGGACTGCCGGTTGCCCTCGGCGGTGAGGATCGCGGCGCGCTTGTCCCGCTCGGCGCGCATCTGCTTCTCCATCGAGTCCTGGATGGAGGTCGGCGGCTCGATGGCCTTCAGCTCGACGCGGTTGACGCGGATGCCCCACTTGCCGGTGGCCTCGTCGAGGACGCCGCGCAGGCCGGCGTTGATGACCTCGCGCGAGGTCAGGGTGGATTCGAGGTCCATCGAGCCGATGATGTTGCGCAGCGTGGTGACGGTGAGCTGCTCGATCGCCTGGATGTAGCTGGCGACCTCGTAGGTGGCCGCCCGCGCGTCGGTGACCTGGTAGTAGATCACCGTGTCGATGTTGACCACCAGGTTGTCCTGGGTGATCACCGGCTGCGGCGGGAACGGCACGACCTGCTCGCGCAGGTCGATCCGGTTGCGGACCCGGTCGATGAACGGGACCACGATGTTCAGGCCGGCGTTGAGCGTCCGGGTGTAGCGGCCGAAGCGCTCCACGATCGCGGCGCTGGCCTGCGGGATGACCTGAATCGTCTTGATCAGCGCGATGAAGGCCACCACGACCAGGACGACCAGGACGATAAGGACGGGTTCCACTGACTCTCCCCTAGACGACCAGGGCGGTCGCGCCCTGGATTTCGACGACGTCGACCTGCTCACCCGGCTGGTACACCTGCTCGGGGTGGAGCGCGCGGGCCGACCAGATCTCACCGTTGAGCTTGATCCGACCGCCCTCCCCGTCGACCTTCTCCGCGACGACCGCGGTGGCGCCCTTGAGCGCCTCGATGCCCATTCTGATCTGCGGGCCCTTCCGCAGTGCCCGGTAGGCGATCGGGCGGACGACGACCAGTTGCGCGACCGAGACCGCGACGAAGGTCAGCACCTGCCACACCACGTCGGCACCCAGACCGGCGACGCCGGCCGCGAAGAGCGCGCCGACGGCGAACATCGCGAGCTCCGGCATCGTGGTGATCACCAACGGTATGCCGAGGCCGACGGCGACCAGGAGCCACCAGATCCAGCTGTCCACGTGTCCATCCTAGGGAGGAAAGGGCCTATGGGGCGGTCAGTTCCCGCAGGTGGAGGGGCGGAAACCGGTCGCACGTGCGACCGGTTCCGGTTCGGCCGAGTTCAGCGGAGTTCAGTGGCGTCCCGGCCGGACCCCGGAAGGACCCGCCCGGGCCGACGCGGACCCGCCCGGACCGGTGCCGGTCCGGGCCGGTTCAGCCGAGCGGCAGGCCCTGGGCGGACCAGCGGTCGCCGTGGCGCTCCAGGGTCAGCGGCAGGCCGAAGCACTTGGAGAGGTTGCGGGCCGTGAGCTCGGTGTCGATCGGTCCGGCAGTGAGCACCTTGCCCTGGCGGATCATCAGGACGTGGGTGAAGCCGGGGGCGATCTCCTCGACGTGGTGGGTGACCATCGCCATGGCCGGCGCGAACTCGTCCTGGGCCAGGGCGCCGAGGCGGCGGACGAGGTCCTCGCGGCCGCCGAGGTCCAGGCCGGCGGCGGGCTCGTCGAGCAGCAGCAGCTCGGGGTCGGTCATCAGGGCGCGGGCGATCAGGGTGCGCTTGCGCTCGCCCTCGGAGAGGGTGCCGAAGCGGCGGTCGGTCATCCCGGCCATGCCGAGGCGGTCGAGCAGGGCGAGCGCGCGGGACTCGTCGAACTGCTCGTAGGACTCCTGCCAGGTGACGGTCATGCCGTACGCGGCGGTGAGCACCGTCTGCAGCACGGTCTGCTCGGCGGGCAGCTTGTCGAACATGGCCGCGCCGGCCAGGCCGATCCGCGAGCGGAGCTCGAAGACGTCGATCTCGCCGAGCTTCTCGCCGAGGACGCTGACCTTGCCGGAGGTCGGGAACAGGTACGAGGAGGCGATCTGCAGCAGGGTGGTCTTGCCCGCGCCGTTCGGGCCGAGGATGACCCAGCGCTCGCCCTCGGAGATGGACCACGAGACCTGGTCGACCAGCGCGCGCCCCTCCCGGACCACGGAAACGTCCACCAGCTCCAGCACGTCGCTCATGCCTATGCCTTCCCCAAAAACAGATATACGGCCGTCGGTGCGGGCGGCGTCCCGTCCCTGCGGCCGGTGGGCACGGAACGGGTGCGGCGCACGCGCATGGGCAAACCTACGCCACCCGGGTGTCCGCCGATTCCGTAGGCTGGCCGGATGCTCGCCACACCTGCCGACAATCCGTACGAAGAGCCCCGTTCGGGGCGGCTGGCCGCCTGGGGCAACGCTCTGCTGGCCGGACTGGTGCCGCCCGACAACGCCGCCGCGGCGGTCCTGGGGGCCGACGAGAGCCACCGGGTGACCGGTCTGCCCGGGGACGCCCCGGACGAGCGGCACGGGCTCACCTGGGCGCTGGGACGGCTGCGGGTGCTCGGGGTGAAGGGCCTGCGGCTCGCCCTGCCGTCGGCCGGGCACCCGCTGGGCCTGACCGGCCCGGCGCCGTTCAACACCCGCGCGCTGGCGGCCGGGGAGGCCGTGCTGGCGGTGGGGGTGCCGCTGGGGCTGGTGCCCGAGGTGGAGGTGTTCGGCCCGCCCGGGGACCGGTCGGCGACCGTGCTGTGGCGCTGCGCCGAGGTGAACGACGCGCCGCCGGCCGACGTGCCCTCGCTGCACGAGGCCGAGTTCGAGCTGGCCGACGGGCTGCGCCGGGCCACCGTGCTGCTGACCCGGCTGGACGTGGCCGGGGCCGGACCGGAGGCGCTGCGGGCCCTGGAGGCGTACCGGCGGCGCGGGCACGCCGAGCTGCTCGCGCCCGGTTACCCCCCGCGCGCGGTGCGGGTGCTGGAGTCGGCCCGGCAGGTGGCGGCGCTGCTGTCGATCGCCTCGGGCGGCCACGGCGCGGCGGTGAGCGCCTCCGAGATGGCGGCCCGGCAGGAGGCGCTGGCGCCGCTGTGGCGCACCGCCCGCCGGGCCCAGGTGGCGGCGTACAACGCGCTGGTGGACGAGCGGGAGCCGTAACGCGGGCGGGAGCCGTGACACGGCGGGAGCCGCGGCTCCGGACTAGCGGGTCTCGCCGTGCCGGACGGCCCAGAGCGCGGCCTGGGTGCGGTCGGCGAGGTCCAGCTTCATCAGGATGTTGGAGACGTGGGTCTTCACCGTCTTCTCGGACAGGTGCAGACTGCGCGCGATCTCCCGGTTGGAGCGGCCGTCGGAGATGTGGCCGAGCACCTCGCGCTCGCGCTCGGTGAGGGTGCCGCCGCGGCCCTGCGGGGGGCGGGGGCCGTCGTCGGCGAGCAGTGCCTCGGCCAGCTCCGGCTGGAGCAGCACATGGCCGGCGTGGACCGAGCGGATCGCCCCGGCCAGTGCCTCCGGGTCGACGTCCTTGTAGACGTAGCCGGCGGCCCCGGCCCGCAGCGCGGGGACCATGGTGCGGTGCTCGGTGAAGCTGGTGACGATGAGGATCCGGGCCCGGCTGCCCTCCTCCTTGAGCGTGCGCAGCGCCTCGATGCCGTCGACGCCGGGCATCTTGAGGTCCATCAGGACCACGTCGGGGTCGAGCGCCCGGGCCCGCTCGACGCCTTCGGCGCCGTCGGCGGCCTCGCCGACCACCTCGATGTCGTCCTGCACCTCCAGGAAGGTGCGCAGGCCGCGGCGGACGACCTGGTGGTCGTCGACCAGCAGGACGCGGATCGCGGACAGGGTGTCAGGCACCGGGGACCTCCATCTCGACGATCGTGCCCGTTCCGGGGGCCGAGTCCAGGGTGAGCCGGCCGCCGACGGCGGCGGCGCGGTCGCGCATCGAGGCCAGGCCGAGGTGGCGGCCGGCCCGTCGGACGGCGCCGGGGTCGAAGCCCCGGCCGTTGTCGCTGATCCGCAGCACGGCGCCGCGTTCGGGCGTTCCGGCCAGGGTGACGGTGACGCGGCCGGCGCCGGAGTGGCGCAGCGCGTTGTGCAGGGCCTCCTGGGCGACCCGCAGCAGGGCGGCCTCCTGGGCCTGCGGGAGGGCGCGGACGCGGTCGGCGGCGAAGGCGATGTCGGCGGTGTGGGCGCGGTCGAGGACCTGCACCTGGGAGGCCAGGGTGGCGCTCAGGCCGTCCTCCTCCAGCGCGGCGGGGCGCAGTTCGACGACGACGGCGCGCAGTTCGTCGGCGGCCTCGGCGGCGAGCCGGGCGACCTCGGCGAGTTCGGCGCGGGCGCGGGCCGGGTCGCGGTCGACGAGCTTGGCGGCGGCCTTGGCGGTGAGGCGCAGCGAGAAGAGCTTCTGCGAGACGGCGTCGTGCAGGTCGTGGGCGATCCGGGCGCGCTCGCCGGCCAGGGTGAGTTCGCGGCTGCGCTCGTAGAGGCGGGCGTTGGTGAGGGCCAGCGCGGCGTGCGCGGCCAGTATCCGCAGCAGTTCCTCGTCGTGGTCGGTGAAGCCGCCGCCGCCGCGCTTGTTGGCGAGGTAGATGACGCCGAGCACCTCGGGTCCGTCCTCGTCCTCGTCCTCGTCGCGGTCCTCGTCGGCGTCGGCGTCGACGATGGGCATGCCGAGGAAGGCGCCGAGTTGGGGGTGGGCCTCGGGCCAGCCGCCGAAGGCGGGGGCGCGGCGGACGTCGTCGAGCCTGATCGGGCCGGTCTCGTGGAGCATCGCGGCGAGCACGCCGTGCTGGCGGGGCAGCGGTCCGATCGCCCGCCACTGCTCGTCGGTGACACCGTCGACGACGAACTGGGCGAAGCCGCCGTGGTCGTCGGGGACCCCGAGGGCGGCGTACTCGGCGCCGAGCAGCCGGCGGGCGGAGGCGGTGATCCGGCGCAGGACCTCACGGACCTCCAGGTGGCGGCTCATCCCGAGCAGGGCCTGGCTGACGGCCTCGATGCCGGCCAGGCAGGGTTCGCAGGCGGGCAGGGTGCCGTCCGGCGGCGGGCCGACCGGGATCCGGTCGGCGGGCAGCAGTCCGGCGTGCCGGTGGTCGCTTGGCACGGTGGGCATGACGCCAACCTACCGCCGTCCGCGGGGCCCGCGCGTCGGTCCCCGGCCGGGCGGGACGCAGGTCCAGCGACCTAGGTCGTGCCCTGCGGACCGCGCCGGACGAGGGCCACCGGACGGGGCCGGGAACAGGGGCGGGGAACGCCGCGGGGGCGGCCCTCCCCGGTCGGGGTGGGCCGCCCCCGTGCTGGTGGCGGTGCCGGGCGTCAGCCCTTCTGCATGACCTCGGGCTCGTGACGACGCTGGAGGCGGGTGACGATGATGCCGAGGACGACGGACATCAGGATCAGCACCCCGGCGTCGACCCAGAACTGGCCCGAGTTGTGGCCCCAGAGCGCGTCGTACTCGGGGTTCTGGAAGTCCTTGTTCCAGGGTCCGAGCAGGTGCGACAGGTCGAGCGTGGTGGCGACCATGCCGGTGCCCCAGCGGGCCGGCATCAGCCAGGCGAACTGCTCCAGGCCGGGCTTGGAGAAGATCTGGAACAGGCAGCCGGTGAAGACGACCTGGATGATCGCGAACATCACCAGCAGCGGCATGGTCTTCTCGGCGGTCTTGACCAGCGCGGAGATCACCAGGCCGAACATCATCGAGGCGAAGCTCAGCAGGATCAGGCCGAAGCTCATCTCCAGGATCGGCAGGTCCTTGATCACCAGTCCGTGCGCGGGCAGCTTGCGCGGCAGGAAGCCGACCGCGGAGATGATCGCGCCCTGGATCACGCTGAAGAAGCCCAGCACGATGATCTTGGACATCATGTACGCCGAGCGGGACAGGCCGGTGGCCCGTTCCCGTTCGTAGATCGCCCGTTCCTTGATCAGCTCGCGGACCGAGTTCGCCGCGCCGGAGAAACAGGCGCCGATCGCCAGGATCAGCATGATCGTCGCGGCGCCGCTGTTGAGGCCGAGCTGCGACTTGGGGTTCGGCGCCAGCCCCGGTTCGTTGGGGATCAGCACGCTGACCGCGCCGAGCACCGCCGGCAGCAGCACCGACAGCGCCAGGAAGCCCCGGTCGGAGGCGAGCACCGAGGCGTAGCGGCGGATCAGCGTCCACAGCTGCGAGCCCCAGCTCTGCGGCTTCGGCGGGCGGACCGCCTCCTGGACGATCTGCGCGGACTGCACGGCGCCGGACTCCACGTCCGCCGAGTACTGCTGGTGGTGCACCGAGCTGCGGTAGCGGCCGGCCCAGTCGTGGTCCGGGTAGTTCTCGAAGGCCTGGAAGACATCGGCCCAGGTCTCGTACCCGAAGAAGTGCAGCGCCTCGTCCGGCGGGCCGAAGTAGGCCACCGAACCGCCCGGCGCCATCACCAGCAGCCGGTCGCAGAGCGCGAGTTCGGCCACCGAGTGGGTGACGACCAGGATCGTGCGGCCGTCGTCGGCGAGGCCGCGCAGCATCTGCATGACCTCGCGGTCCATGCCCGGGTCGAGGCCCGAGGTGGGCTCGTCCAGGAAGATCAGCGAGGGCTTGGTGAGCAGCTCCAGCGCCACCGAGACGCGCTTCTGCTGGCCGCCGGAGAGCGCGGTGATCCGGTTGTCCGCGCGCTTGTCGAGCCGCAGCTCGTAGAGCACCTCGTCGATCCGCGCCTCGCGCTCGCGCGGCTCGGTGTCGCCGGGGAAGCGCAGCCGGGCCGCGTACTTGAGGCCGGTGCGGACGGTCAGTTCCTTGTGCAGGATCTCCGACTGCGGCACCAGGCCGATGCGCGAGCGCAGCTCGGCGAACTGCTTGTAGAGGTTGCGGCCGTCGTAGAGGACGTCGCCGCGGTCGGCCGGGCGGTAGCCGGTGAGGGCGCGCAGCAGGGTCGACTTGCCGGAGCCGGACGGGCCGATGACGGCGACCAGGGACTTCTCCGGGACGCCGAAGCTGACGTCGTTGAGCAGGACCTTCTTGCCGCCCTTGAAGTCGACCTCGACGGTCAGGTGGCGGGCGGAGAAGGAGACGGCGCCGGTGTCGACGAACTCCTGCAGCTGGTCGCCGACCAGCACGAAGCTGGAGTGGCCGACCGTCAGCCGGTCCTGCGGACCGATCAGCTGGCGCTCGACCCGCAGGCCGTTGAGGAAGATGCCGTTGTGGCTGCCGAGGTCGACGATCTCGTACCGGCCGTCGGGCAGCTGGCGCAGCTCGGCGTGGTGGCGGGAGACCTGGAGGTCGGAGACGACGATGTCGTTGTCCAGCGCACGACCGATCCGCATGGTGTTCATGCCGGCGGTCAGGTTGCGGATGACCGTCGGCTGCGGGCCGCCGTCGTGGGGGGCGGGCGCCTGCTGCGGGAACCCCTGCGGGGCGTGCTGCCCCGGGAAGCCCTGCTGCTGCGGGAAGTGCTGCGGCTGGACCTGCGGCTGCGGCTGGTCCTGCGGCTGCCACTGCTGCTGCTGCGGGTAGGGCTGCTGCTGCGCCGCCGGGGGCTGCCACTGCTGCTGCGGGGCGGCGCTCCGGCTGGTCGCGGCCTCGTGCCAGGCCGGCTGGGCGGCCTGCTGGGCGGCCGGCGCGGAGAACGCGAGCCGGGGGCCGTTCTCGGCGTTGCCGAGGTTGACCACGGCCCCCGGGAACAGCTGGGCCTGCATGGTGCGGGCACCGCCCGTGTACGTGCCGTTGGTGCTGCCGTGGTCGTCCAGCTGCCAACCCGCCCCGTTGAAGGAGATGGTGGCGTGCTGCCAGGACACCCGCGCGTCGTCGAACTGGAAGTCCGACTGCGGATTGCGACCGATGGTGTAGGACCGCCCGGGTTCCATGACCCGCTGCTGTCCGTTGATCTCGATGACGAGTTGCGGCACTCTCGCCTGCCCCGCTCTCTCGGTTCCCCCGATGGTGCGCCCCGGCCAGGTGGGGCGAAATGATCGTGAATCTGACGGGGGAATCATTCCAGCCCGTCGGCCGCGGGTGAAAGCCGCCCCCGCGGACTGTGACCAGGCGGCAACGAATCACGGACCGCCCTTGTACGACCCGGTCCGGCCGGACGGCGGGCTCGTCCACGAAGGACCGGCGGGCTCGTCCACGAACCGGACGGGTGCCGTCGCGGCCTCCGGCTCCGGGTAGCGTGGGACGCACCATGAACGCATCGCCCTTGGCCGCCGAGCCGTTCCCCGCCCCGCAGCCCCGGACCGAGGACGGGCGCACCCTGCTCGTCAAGGTGTTCGGCAAGGACCGCCCCGGCATCACCGCCGGGCTCTTCGCCACCCTGGCCGGGTTCGGCGTCGAGGTCGTCGACATCGAGCAGGTGGTCACCCGTGGCCGGATAACGCTGTGCGCCCTGGTGTCCGCCCCCGCCGTGCGGGGCGCCGAGGGCGACCTGCGGGCCGTGGTGCACCGCTGGGCCGAGGAGCAGAAGCTCCAGGCCGAGATCATCTCCGGGATCGGCGACAACCGGCCGCGCCGCGAGGGCCGCTCCCACGTCACCGTGCTGGGCCACCCGCTGACCGCCTCCGCCGTCGCCGCGCTCACCGCGCGGATCACGGCCGCGGACGGCAACATCGACCGGGTCTTCCGGCTCGCCAAGTACCCGGTGACCGCCGTCGAACTGGCCGTCTCCGGTGTGGCCACCGACCGGCTGCGGGCCGAGCTGGCCCAGGAGGCGGCCACCCAGCGGGTGGACGTCGCGGTGGTGGCGGCCGGGCTGGAGCGGCGGGCCAAGCGGCTGATCGTCATGGACGTCGACTCGACGCTGATCCAGGACGAGGTGATCGAGCTGTTCGCCGCCCACGCGGGCTGCGAGCAGGAGGTCGCCGAGGTGACGGCCGCGGCGATGCGCGGCGAGCTGGACTTCGCGGAGTCGCTGCACGCCCGGGTGGCGCTGCTGGCCGGGCTGGACGCCGCGGTGACCGAGAAGGTGCGCGCGGAGGTCCGGTTCACGCCGGGCGCCCGCACCCTGATCCGCACCCTGCAGCGGCTGGGCTTCCAGGTCGCGGTGGTGTCCGGCGGCTTCACCCAGGTCACCGACCACCTGGTGGAGCAGCTGGGCCTGGACTACGCGGCGGCGAACACCCTGGAGGTGGTGGACGGGAAGTTCACCGGCCGGGTGGTCGGCGAGATCGTCGACCGGGCGGGCAAGGCGCGCTGGCTGAAGCGGTTCGCCGAGCAGGCCAAGGTGCCGCTGGAGCAGACGGTGGCGATCGGCGACGGTGCCAACGACCTGGACATGCTGAACGCGGCCGGGCTGGGCGTGGCGTTCAACGCCAAGCCGGTGGTGCGGGAGGCGGCGGACACCGCGGTGAACGTGCCGTTCCTGGACACCGTGCTGTACCTGCTCGGGATCACCCGCGAGGAGGTCGAGGCGGCCGACGTGGTGGACGTCCTGGACCGCCCGGAGGCCGGCGCGCGGGACTGACCGCCCGGAAGCCGGCGCGCGCGAGGTACTGCAGCGCGCGGGGCCGACCGGACGCACCGAGGGGCGCGCGGACCTGGTCCGCGCGCCCCTCGTCGTCGGTCCGGGCCGCTGCCGCTCAGTCCTGCGGCGTGAAGTACGAGACCAGCCGCGCCACACCCGGTTCGACGTTCTTCCACGAGCCGGAGAAGCTGAGCACCGCGACGGCCGCGGTCGGGAAGCCGCCCAGCCGCAGCCGCTCCAGCGCCTCCCGGTCGCCCTCGTCGCCGGCCAGCACCTGGGTCAGGCCCAGCACCCCCGGGTTGTGGCCCACCAGGACCAGGTCGGCGTACTCCTCCGGGGTCTCCTGGAGGACGGTGATGATCTCGCCGGGGCTGGCGTCGTAGACCCGGTCCTCGTAGACGGTCCGCCAGGCCCGCTTCGGCAGCTCGTGCGCGGCGAGCTTCCACGTCTCCCGGGTGCGCAGGGCGGTGGAGCAGAGCACGTAGTCGGGGTTGATGCCGGAATCGGCGAGCCAGCGGCCGGATTCCGGGGCCTGGTGGCGGCCCCGGTCGGCCAGCGGCCGCTCGTGGTCGTCGACGCCGTCCGGCCAGTCGGCCTTGGCATGGCGGAGAACGATGATCCTGCGGGGCGTGTCTGCGCTCATACCCAGCAAGCTTGGCAGAAAAGCCGGCCGCGGGCGCGATGCTGCCCGATGGCGCCACCCCCGGCGTCGGGGAGTGCCATCATGCGGGGTTCACCGAGGTGTCCCCCGGCGGTCAGCCGATGTTCCGGGCGACGATCGCGACGATCACCAGCAGGACGACGATGCCGCCGATGATCGCGGCGAGCTGGCCGAGCTTCTTGTGGCCGTCGGTGGGGTTCGGTTCGAGAACGGGCATGCCCGGATTCTCCCACCCCGGACACACCCGTCCCCCACCGGGACCCGTTCTCCCCCGCCGGCCCCGCTCTCTCCCGGCGTCAGGCCGCGACGCCCCCGGAGGCCGTCGCCACCGCCTCGTCCTCGATGTGCCGGGCCCGGGCCGCCCGCAGGCCGAACAGCATCTGCGGCACCAGCAGCACCGCCAGGAAGCCGAGCGGCAGGTACCACTCGCCGGTGGCCTGGTAGAGCCGGCCGATCAGGATCGGGCCGGGGATCGAGATCAGGTAGCCGACCCCCTGGGCGAAGGCCGACAGCTGGGCCACCCCGCCGGCCGTCCTGGCCCGCAGGCCGATCATGGTCAGCACCAGCGGGAAGGCGCAGTTCGACAGGCCCACCAGGACCGCCCACAGCCACGGCGCGCCGGCCGGGGCCAGCGCCAGCCCGGTGTAGCCGGCGATGCCGAAGGCCGCCAGGACCACCACGAAGAGCCGCTGGTCACCGCGCCGGGCGGCCAGGTTGGGCAGCACGAAGGAGACCGGCACGCCGATCACCATGGTCAGCGCCAGCAGCACTCCCGAGGTGCCCGAGGAGACGCCGGCGTCCTGGAAGATCGTCGGCAGCCAGCCCATCACCACGTACGCGCCGGTGGCCTGGAAGCCGAAGAAGATCGCCAGCGCCCAGGCGGTGCGGCTGCGGGTGATCGGCAGCCGCACGGTGTCCGGCGCGCCGGCCGCCGCGCCGGCGGACTCACGCCGCCGGCCCAGCAGCACCGGGATCCAGAGCAGCAGGGCGACGGCGCCGAGCCCGGCCCAGACCCCGAGGCCGAGCCGCCAGTCGCCGCCGAGCCCCTTGGTCAGCGGGACGGTGACGGCGGCGGCCAGCGCGGTGCCGGCCGAGAGCGCCATCGAGTAGAGGCCGATCATCGGCCCGACCTTCTCCGGGAAGTACCGCTTGATCACCACCGGGATCAGCACGTTGGAGACCGCCACACCGGCCAGCGCGAGCGCGGTGAGCAGCAGGAAGACCGCCGTGCTCCCGGCGAAGGAGCGGGCCAGCACGCCCGCGGTGATCGCGCCCATGCCCGCGGTGACCACCGCGACCGGGCCGAGCCGCCGGGCCAGCCCGGGCGCGGCGAAGCCGAACAGGGCGAAGCAGAGCGAGGGGACGGCCGTGAGCAGGCCCGCGACGGTCGGGCTCATCCCGAGGTCGGTGCGGACCTGGTCCAGCAGCGGCCCGAGGCTGGTGACCACCGGGCGGAGGTTGAACGCGGCGGCGGCGATCGCGAGGGCGAACAGCCAGCCGAGGTGGCGACTTCTGGGCGGAGCGGGCCGCTCGGTCTGCGGCCTGGCGCCGGCCCGGGGGTCGGCCCGGGGGTCGACCCGGGAGGAAGCGGTGACGGGATCTGCGGTGTCTGCTGCGGACGACATGCGGGCCATCATAGAATGATGGGATGAATTAGCGCATCCTCGAATTGGCATGATGGCCCGACCCACCCGACCCAAGGAGTCCCCCGTGGCGCTGTCCTCGCCGAGGCGCACCCCGCTGTCCGACCAGGTGATCGACCAGCTCCGCGCGCAGATCACCTCCGGGGAGTGGCCCGTCGGCTCGCGCATCCCCACCGAGGCCGCCCTGGTCGAACAGCTGGGCGTGGCCCGCAACACCGTGCGCGAGGCCGTCCGCGCCCTCGCCCACAACGGACTGCTCGACATCCGCCAGGGCTCCGGCACCTACGTCCTCGCCGCCAGCGAACTCGCCGGAGTGATGCACCGCCGCTTCGCCGACGCCGACCGGGCCCAGGTCGCCGAACTGCGCACCGCCCTGGAGACCGCCGCCGCCGGCCTCGCCGCCGGCCGCCGCACCGACCGCGACCTCGACCTCCTCGACGCCGCCCTGGCCCGCCGCGACGACGCCTGGCACTCCGGCAACGCCGAGGACTTCGTCCAGGCCGACGCCGCCTTCCACCAGACCGTGGTCGCCGTCGCCCACAACGACGTGCTCGACGCCCTCTACGCCGACCTCGGCGAGGTCACCCGCGCCCTGCTGCGCCACGACGTCGGCCCCGAGATCGTCCCCGAGCGCTACGTCGGCCACGACGGCATCGTCGACGCCATCCGCGCCCACGACGCCCAGCGCGCCTCGCAGGAGGCCGGCCGCGCCATCGGCGCCTGCGACCAGGAGGGCTGACCGGGGGGCGGTCGCGGCCGCTCGCGCCTTGCGGGCGGCGGGATTTGGCGTGCTAACGTCCCGTGAAAATTCGCGAACGGCCGGTCTCCGGCCGCGGTGGACCACAACGGGGAGAAGTGATGGCGGATCCGGACCTGAAGCTGGGCCAGGGACCGGGCGGGGGGCCCACCAAGGTGTCGACGGGCGCGCTGGACAAAGCGGCCACCGCGCTCGACGGCATCGCGACCGACAGCACCGCGGCCGGGAAGACCGCCGACGAGTCGACCGAGGCCGCCGCCGGCAAGCTGAGCGGCTGGGACACCGCCGCCGCCCTGCGCGGCGCGGTCAAGGAATGGCACGAGCAGGTGTCGCAGCTCAACGGCCGCCTCAACCAGGAGGCCGGGATGATGCGGCAGACCCACACCAACTACCTGAACGTCGAACACGGCATCGCCTCGTCGTTCGGCGGGAACGGCACGCCGTTCGCCGGGAACGGTGCGGTCGGATGAGCCTGCTCGGCTTCGAGGACGTGATGAAGGCGGACCCGTCCGCGATGGCCAAGGCCGTCGCCGACTGGACCGAGATGGCCCGCAAGTACCAGGGCGTCCAGCAGCGGCTGGAGACCGAGGTGCTCCCGGTCACCGGCGGCCAGAACCTGTGGTTCGGCTCGACCGCCTCCGCGGCCAACCTGCACATCAGCATGACCCGGCAGCAGAGCGTCGACGCGCAGACCGAGGCCAAGGCCGTCGCCTCGATCATCAAGGACGCCCAGGGCGACTTCGAGTCGGCGCAGAAGAAGCTGAAGCAGGCCGTCACCGACGCCCAGGCCGACGGCATGAAGGTGACCGGCACCGGCAACGTCCTGTTCGACGTCGGCGCCCTCTCCAAGGAGGAGCGCGACTACTACCACCACGACCCGGACTACCAGCAGTCCCGGCACGAGGCCGCCGGCCAGTGGTCGCGGAAGATCACGATCTTCCTGGAGGAGGCGACCGCCGCCGACCAGCGCGCCGCCCTCCAACTGCGCCGCGCCGCCAAGGTGGGCGACCCGCTGGACCAGTTCAACGGCCAGGCGGTCGGCGGCGGCGACGAGGCGGACGGCAGGCGCGCCGCCGAACTCGCGGCCCGGCTCAAGGACGGCAAGACCCTCAGCCCGGAGGAGCTCGCCGAGCTCAACAACCTGATGAAGGCCGACTCCGGCAGCCCCGTCTACGGCCAGACCCTGCTCAACGCCCTCGGGCCCGAGGGCACCCTGCTGCTCGCCGACGAGCTGGAGGTCCGGCTCAACGACCGGGACGGCAAGCTCAAGGGCGAGTACGGCGAGCTGCAGACCAACCTCGCCAACACCATCGCCGGCGCCACCAGGGACCCGAACACGAAGTTCTACCAGGACTTCCGCAAGGGCCTCCAGGAAGCCGGCGTCAAGAACATCAACGCCCGGCACTTCGGCGGCAAGACCGAACCGATCTACGGCTACCAGACCCTCGCCACCCTGCTCCAGCACGGCAACGCCGGGTACGGCAAGGAGTTCCTGAACGACCTCGGCACCGACGTCCTCGCCGCCGAGCGCGCCGACAAGAACCGCTGGTCGGCGCACCAGTTCAACGGCCCGCGCCCGGACCTGGTGTACGACCCCGTGGACGGCGTGCTCAAGCTGATGGGCCAGAACCCGGACGCCGCCACCATGTTCCTGGACCCGAAGTCGCCCGGGGCCGAGGACCGCCTCAAGTACCTGCTGCGCGACCGCGAGTGGCCCACCACGTACACCAACACGCTGTACAGCGCGCCGATCACCGACAAGACCACCCACCAGGACGGCCTCGCCGCCGCCCTGGAGGCCGCCGCCACCGGCGACGTCCCCGGCGACGGCACCCACACCGGCGGGCCGCACACCCCGGCCCAGGCCCGGGTGATGCAGGGCGCGATCGACGCGCTGGACGGGGACGGCAAGGGCAGCGAGATCCACGACGACCTGAAGATGCCGCTGGCCAACGCACTGTCGGACTACGTGGACGACACGCACCAGATCCTCAGCGACCACGTCGGCAGCGGTGGCGGCGGAATCCGCGAGGAGAACGGCGCCGGCCACCTCAACGGCGGCGCCGACAGCCTCACCCGCGTCCTGCGCGGCGTCTCGGACGAGCCCGAGGCCTACGCCCTGCTCTACAGCTCCGAACGGGCCAAGACCGCCGAACTCATCGGTGGCCTGCCCGCCGACCCGCACGCGGACCGCAGCGCCGTCGACCTCCCGGCCCAGCGCATCGGCACGGCGCTCGGCGCCTACGACGCGATCCGCACCGACGTCATCCTCGACAACAAGGACGACCGGATGGAGTGGGCCGACAAGACCAGCTCGCTCGCCTCGGCGGCCGCCGGCCCCGTCACCGGCTTCATCCCGGAGGTCGGCGATGTCGCGGGCAGCCTGGTGGACCTGGGTATCGAGAAGTGGGCGGACGACGTCAAGAAGGACGCCCAGGACGCGGGCAACAAGGAGGCCTCGGACGCGCACTTCGCCGCCCTGAACCAGAGCAAGGAAATGGCCAGGGGCTGGGGGCAGGCCAACGGCGACACCACCGGCCGGCAGACCGACCTGGTCTACTCCAACATCGCGCTCGGCCACACCAGCGGCCACGCGAACGCGATGAGCGCCCTCGGAAGGAACGGTCAGCAGTGAGGCTCTCCCGACGGACCTGGTTCGTCGTCGTGGGCGTCCTGGTCCTCGCCCTCGGCGCGGGCGGCTTCGCGACCTGGCAGTACACCAACCTGTTCCTCCCGGACCGTCTCTGCGACGGCGTCGTCGCGGCGAAGGACGCCGAACGGATCCTCGGCAGCGGCAAGATCGTGGTCGCCGCCAGCAACGTGTCGACCAACCGCAACGACCCGGACGCCTACTGCGCGATCAGCCTCGAGCGCGGCGGCAAGTACGTCGCCGAGATCCACCTGCGCACCAGGGCGGCCGAGATCGCCGAGCCTTCCCTGCGGGCCGACCCGACGATGTCCCAGCCGGACCGGGGGCCGGTCGGCGCGTTCGGCAACACCCGCGGCTGGCTGCTGATGGAGCCGGGCTGCCGGCTGGACACCAAGGACACCAACAACTACCCGAAGCGGGACGCCGACGCGGTCGCCGTGGACGTGGTCCGCGACAAGGAGGCCGACCCCTACCGTTTCGCCCGCGCCGACCGGACCGCGTCGCCCGAGGCACGGCAGGACCTGGCCCGGCTTGCCGCCGACTTCGCCGCAGCGGTCGCCCGCCGCTCCGGCTGCGGATCGGCAGCGGTCCCCGACGTCCACCTGACCGGCGGCGAACAGATCGGACAGCCGATCGACGACGGACCGCTCTGCGGGGTCCCGGGGGCCAGTCCCGTCACCAAGCTCCCGCCCGGGACCCGGCAGGACATCAGCAGCGGCGCGGCACCGGTCCAGAGCTGCTGGGTCCACTCCGGTATCCGGCAGCAGCCGCTCTACGAGTTCACCGCCACCCTGGACACCCGCTACCCGGCCTTCGCCGTCCAGCTCGACGACAAGCCGCCGGCAGCACTGCCGGACGGCTGGCGGGGCACCGGTAACGGCAGCATGGTGGTCGCTCCCTGCGCGAGTGGCACTCTCACCCTGCAGGCCTTCGGGTCCGCGCTCCCCAATTCCCTGTCCATCCAAGCCACCGCCTTCCGCGCCTGGGCCAACGCCATGGCCGCCAAGTACGGCTGCGAGCCGGTCGCCCCCGAGTAACCCCGAGAACGCCGCTGCCCGGCACCCCCCTCCTACGAAAGGGGTGCCGGGCAGCGGCGTTCGAACGTACCCGAGGCGTCAGGCGCCGATGGCGTGCAGGCCGCCGTCGACGTGGACGATCTCGCCGGTGGTCTTCGGGAACCAGTCCGACAGCAGGGCGACGACGCCCCGGCCGGCCGGCTCCGGGTCGCTCAGGTCCCACTTCAGCGGGGAGCGGTCCTCCCAGGTGGCGGCGAGGTCGCCGAAGCCCGGGATGGACTTGGCGGCCATCGAGCCGATCGGGCCGGCCGAGACCAGGTTGCAGCGGATGTTCCGCTCGCCCAGGTAGCGCGCCAGGTAGCGGTTGGTCGACTCCAGGGCGGCCTTGGCCGGGCCCATCCAGTCGTACTGCGGCCAGGCGTACTGGGCGTCGAAGGTGAGGCCGACGACCGCGCCGCCGTCCTGCATCAGCGGCAGCAGCGCCGTGGTGAGCGACTTCAGCGAGTACGCCGAGACGTGCATGGCGGTGGCCACGGACTCCCACGGCGTGTTCAGGAAGTTGCCGCCCAGGGCGTCCTGCGGGGCGAAGCCGATCGAGTGGACGATGCCGTCCAGGGTCGGCAGGTGCTCGCGCACCTGGTCGGCGATGCCGGCCAGCTGCTCGGGGCTGGAGACGTCCAGCTCCAGCACCTTGACCGGGTTCGGCAGCTTCTTGGCGATGCGCTCGGTCAGGCTCGGCCGCGGGAAGGCGGTGAGAATGATCTCGGCACCCTGCTCCTGGGCCAGCTTGGCGGTGTGGAAGGCGATGGAGGACTCCATCAGCACACCCGTGATCAGAATGCGCTTGCCCTCAAGGATTCCGCTCATGACTCAGTGACCCATGCCCAATCCGCCGTCCACGGGAATGACGGCTCCGGTGATGTACGCGGCCTCGTCCGAACCGAGGAACCGCACGGTGGAAGCGACCTCGGCGGGCGCCGCGTAACGGCCCAGGGGCACGCCGGCGACGATCTCCGCGCGGCGCTCGTCGGTGAGCACCGCGGTCATGTCGGTGTCCACGAAGCCGGGGGCGACCACGTTGACGGTGATGTTGCGCGGGCCCAGCTCGCGCGCCAGCGAACGGGCGAAGCCGACCAGGCCGGCCTTGGAGGCGGCGTAGTTGGCCTGGCCCGGGGAGCCGGAGAGGCCCACGACCGAGGAGATCAGCACGATCCGGCCCTTGCGGGCGCGCATCATCAGCTTGGACGCGCGCTTCACCACGCGGAAGGTGCCGGTGAGGTTGGTGTCCAGGACGGAGGTGAAGGCCTCCTCGGACATCCGCAGCAGCAGGGTGTCGTTGGTGATGCCGGCGTTGGCGACCAGCACCTCGACCGCGCCGCCGTGCGCGGCCTCGATCTCGGTCAGGGCGGCGTCGACCTGGGCACTGTCGGTGATGTCGCAGCGCACCGCGAGCACGCCGTACTTGGCCAGCGCCTCGGGGACCTCACCCGAGCGGCTGGTGATGGCGACCTTGTCGCCCGCCTCGGCGAAGGCCAGAGCGATCGCGAGGCCGATGCCCCGGTTGCCTCCGGTGACGAGAACCGAGCGGCTCAACGATCCACCTCTCTCCGTTGTGTGCGCACGCCGTGTGTCCGCGTACCACTCCGTGATGATGTCCGCGCACGTCGAAACGATGTACGCGGTGCGACGCTATCGGTCGGCCCGGCGCGGCGACGAATCGGGCTCCCACAGCGCAGCACCGGTGGAACTGTCGGTATCCGACAATCCGGCCCGGGGCGGATTTCCCGCCATTCCCCCATGTGGTGGGGCCGTATTGTCGTGTCCACTGAGCCGCACGTCCGGGAACCCGGCGGCGGGGCACGCCCGTTGTGCCCCCTGGTGCGGCACGAGCCGGGGCCGCCGCACCGGGGGCCGACCCGGGCCCACGGCCGGACACGGGCCCCGGCGACGACGATGCGGAGCGCGGAATGAGCGAGGCACAGGCCGGGACGACCCACCGGCGCGGACGACTGGCGGCCCTGGTCGCACTGGCGGCCGGCGCGGGAGCGGTCGCCTGGGCGCTGCGCGACCTGCCGGCGGCGTTCGGCCGGCGGCCGGACGGCGAGCGGGAGGAGCGGCTGCGCAACTCCCCGCAGTACCGCGACGGCGTCTTCCACAACGCGCCCTCCGAGCTGGCCCGGCCGGCCGCCCAGGCCGGGATCGACGTGGAGACGGTGCGCCGGGCGCTGTTCCAGCGCGACGGCCGCACGCCGAGCCACCCGGTGCCGACCGTCCGCCCCGCCGAGGGCGCCGGGCCGGCCGCCGAGGGCGTGGCGGTCACCTGGTACGGGCACGCCTCGGCGCTGGTCGAGGTCGAGGGCGCGCGGGTGCTGCTCGACCCGATCTGGAGCGACCGCTGCTCCCCCGCCGCGCAGGTCGGCCCGCGCCGGCTGCACCCGGTGCCGGTGGAGCTGGAGGAGCTGCCGCAGGTGGACGCGGTGCTGATCTCGCACGACCACTACGACCACCTGGACATGGCGACCGTCCGGCGGCTGGTGCGCAGCCAGTCCGCGCCGTTCGCGGTGCCGCTCGGCATCGGCGCCCACCTGCGCCGCTGGGGCGTGCCCGAGCACCGGATCATCGAGCTGGACTGGAACGAGACCTGCACGCTGGGCGAGCTCACGGTCACGCTGACCGCAGCCCACCACTTCTCCGGCCGGGGCCTGACCCGCAACACCACGCTGTGGGGCTCCTGGGTGATCGCCGGCCCGAACCGCCGAGTCTACTACACCGGCGACTCCGGCTACTTCGAGGGCTACGCGCGGATCGGCGCCCAGCACGGCCCGTTCGACGCCGCGCTGGTGCAGGTCGGCGCGTACGACCCGGCGTGGGCCGACATCCACATGACGCCGGAGGACGCCGTGCTCGCGCACCGCGAGCTGGACGCCGGGCTGCTGGTCCCGGTGCACTGGTGCACCTTCAACCTGGGCCTGCACCCGTGGGCGGAGCCGATCGAGCGGCTGCTGGTGGCGGCCAAGGAGCAGGGCGTGCCGCTGGCGGTGCCGCGCCCGGGCGAGCGGGTGGACGTCGACAACCCGCCGGAGCCGGACGGCTGGTGGGAGGGCGTCGCCTGAGCCGGACGGGACCGGGCGGGTCGGGACCGGACCGCACCGGGCGGGGCCCGGCCGCGCCGAGGGACCGGGCCGCCGGGGCCACGCCGGAGGGAATGCGCTGGCCGAAACCCCTGTGACGGGCCATGATGCCGTGCGGGTACCCCCGTTCACCCGGGGGTCCTGCACCACCGTCCCCCCGACCAGGGAGCCCGATTGCCTCCGCTGCCCCCGACCAGCACGCCCCCGGCCCCCGGCGGCGCCGCCCCGCGCACCGTCGACCCGCTCTTCCTCGGCCTGCCGCTGCGCGCCCTGGCCGACGCCGCCCTCACCCGGGCCCGCGAACTCGGCGCCGAGCACGCCGACTTCCGCCTGGAGCGGGTCCGCAGCGCCTCCTGGCGGCTGCGCGACGCCCGCCCGGCCGGCACCTCCGACAGCGTCCAGCTCGGCTTCGCCGTCCGGGTGCTGCTGGACGGCGCCTGGGGCTTCGCCGCCGGGGTGGACCTCACCCCGGACGCGGCGGCGCGGGTGGCCGAGCAGGCCGTCGCGGTGGCCCGGCTGTCCGGCGGGATCAGCCGCGCGGCGGGGTCGAAGGAGCGGGTGGAGCTGGCCGCGGAGCCGGTGCACCCGGACGTCACCTGGGTGTCCGCGTACGACGTGAACCCCTTCGAGGTGCCGGACGCCGAGAAGACGGCGCTGCTCGCCGGGTGGAGCTCCCGGCTGCTGGCCGCCCAGGGCGTCTCGCACGTCCAGGCGACCCTGCTGACCGTGCAGGAGAACAAGTTCTACGCGGACACCGCCGGCACCGTCACCACCCAGCAGCGGATCCGGCTGCACCCGGAGCTGGAGGCCACCTCGGTGGACGGGCGCACCGGCGCCTTCGAGTCGATGCGCACCCTCGCCCCGCCGGTCGGCCGCGGCTTCGAGTACCTGACCGGCACCGGCTGGGACTGGGACGCCGAACTCGCCGAACTGCCGGTCCTGCTGGCCGAGAAGATGCGGGCACCGAGCGTCGAGGCGGGCCGCTACGACCTGGTGATCGACCCGTCCAACCTGTGGCTGACCATCCACGAGTCGATCGGCCACGCCACCGAGCTGGACCGCGCGCTCGGCTACGAGGCCGCCTACGCCGGCACCTCCTTCGCCACCTACGACAAGCTCGGCTCGCTGAAGTACGGCTCCGAGCTGATGCACGTCACCGGCGACCGCACCGCCGAGCACGGCCTGTCCACCGTCGGCTACGACGACGAGGGCGTGGCCGCGCAGTCCTGGGACCTGGTCAAGGACGGGGTGCTGGTCGGCTACCAGCTCGACCGGGCGATGGCCGCGCTCAAGGGCCTCGGGCGCTCCAACGGCTGCGCCTTCGCCGACTCCCCCGCGCACGTCCCGGTGCAGCGGATGGCGAACGTCTCGCTGCAGCCCGCCGCCGACGGCCCGTCCACCGAGGGCCTGTTCACGGGCGTCGAGAACGGCCTGTACATCGTCGGCGACCGCTCCTGGTCGATCGACATGCAGCGGTACAACTTCCAGTTCACCGGCCAGCGCGCGTACGCCATCCGCAACGGCGAACTCGCGGGCCAGGTCAAGGACTTCGCCTACCAGGCGACGACCACCGACTTCTGGGGCTCGATGACGGCCGTCGGCGGCCCGCAGACCTACGTCCTGGGCGGCGCCTTCAACTGCGGCAAGGCGCAGCCCGGTCAGGTCGCCGCCGTCAGCCACGGCTGCCCGTCGGCGCTGTTCCGGAACGTCAATGTGCTCAACACCCAGCAGGAGGCGGGTCACTGATGGCCGCGACGCAGCCCCACGAACTCGTCGAGCTCGCGCTCGGCCTCTCCCGCGCCGACGGCTGCGTGGTGATCGCCGACGAGGAGTCGACCGCCAACCTGCGCTGGGCCGGCAACGCCCTCACCACCAACGGCGTCACCCGGGGCCGGCGGCTCACCGTGATCGCCACGGTGGACGGCGCCGAGGGCACCGCCTCCGGCGCGGTCTCCCGCGAGGCCGTCGTCCCGGAGGAGGTGGCCGCGCTGGTGCTGGCCGCCGAGGAGGCCGCCCGCGCGGCCGGACCGGCCGAGGACGCCCGGCCGCTGGTCACCACCGCCGAGCAGACGCCCTCACCGGACTTCACCGCGCCGCCGGCGGAGACCTCGATCGAGGTGTTCGCGCGGTTCGGGCCCGCCCTCGGCCGGGCCTTCGCCGACGCGGCCGGACGGGGCGAGCTGCTGTACGGCTTCGCCCGGCACGAGCTGGTCAGCAGCTACCTGGGCACCTCCACCGGCCTGCGGCTGCGGCACGACCAGCCGACCGGCATGGTCGAGCTGAACGCCAAGGCCGCCGACCTGTCCGACTCGGCCTGGGTCGGCGCCGCCACCCGGGACTTCACCGACGTCGACATCACGGCACTGCACGCCGAGGCGACCCGGCGGCTCGGCTGGGGCGCCCGGCGGATCGACCTGCCGGCCGGCCGGTACGAGACACTGCTGCCGCCGTCCGCCGTCGCCGACCTGATGATCCAGCTGAACTGGTCGTCCGGCGGCCGGGACGCCGTCGAGGGCCGGACGGTGTTCTCCCGTCCCGGCGGAGGCACCCGGATCGGCGACAAGCTGGCCGGGCTGCCGCTGACCCTGCGCTCCGACCCGGCCGAACCGGGCCTGGAGTGCGCGCCGTTCGTGCTGGCGCACGCCAGCGAGGACGAGTCCTCGGTGTTCGACAACGGCCTGCCGCTGAGCGCCACCGACTGGATCCGCGACGGCGAGCTGGCCTCGCTGGTCACCAGCCGCCACTCGGCCGCGCTGGGCGGCCTGCCGGCGCGGCCCGCGGTCGACAACCTCGTCCTGGAGGCGGGCGGCCAGGAGTCCGCGCCGACCCTGGAGGAGATGATCGCCCGCACCGAGCGCGGCCTGCTGCTGACCTGCCTCTGGTACATCCGCGAGGTGGACCCGGCGACGCTGCTGCTGACCGGTCTGACCCGGGACGGCGTCTACCTGGTCGAGAACGGCGAGGTGGTCGGGGCGGTCAACAACTTCCGCTTCAACGAGTCGCCGGTGGACCTGCTCGGCCGGATCACCGAGGTGGGCCGGACCGAGCGCTGCCTGCCGCGCGAGTGGAGCGACTGGTTCACCCGGACGGCGATGCCGCCGGTCCGGATCACGGGATTCAACATGAGTTCGGTCAGCCAGGCCTCGTAGCCGGGCAACCGTTTTTTGGGGGGGACGACGGTGATGGACGAGAAGCGCACGGTCAGGACGAGCAAGATGCTGTCGCGGATCCTGCGGCACGAGCCGGAACGGGTCGGGGTCGCCCTGGACCCGGCCGGCTGGGTGCGGGTGGACGTCCTGCTCACCGCGCTGGCGGCCCGGGGCACCCGGCTGACCAGGGCCGAGCTGGACCACGTGGTGGCGACCAACAACAAGCGCCGCTTCGCCTACTCGCCGGACGGCCTCTCGATCCGGGCCAGCCAGGGGCACACGGTGGCGGTCGACCTCGGTCTGGCCGCCACCGAGCCCCCGCCGGTGCTGTTCCACGGCACCGCGACCCGGAGCCTGGGGGCGATCCTCCAGGAGGGGCTGCGCCCGATGGCCCGGCAGGACGTCCACCTGTCCGCGGACTCCGAGACCGCGACCCGGGTGGGCTCCCGGCACGGCCGCCCGGTGGTGCTGCTGGTGGACGCGGCCGCGATGGCCGCCGCGGGCCACGAGTTCCGGGTGAGCGCCAACGGGGTCTGGCTGACGGACGGGGTGCCGCCGGAGTACCTCTCCCGGCGTCTTTGAGGCGTGTCCGCCGACCCGGTCTCGTCGCCGGACCCCTCCGGGCGTACCGTGAGGTGGCCGTGCGGCGAGGCGCGCGGGAGCGCGGACGAGGGCGGTAGGGACATGGGCAAGAGCACCGGGGCCGGACAGGTCCACCGGATCACGGGGGCCCGCAGCAGCCTCACCGAGGACGTCCGGGGCCGCCAGCGCCGCTATGTGGCGTCGATGCTGCTGCGGACGGTCTGCGTCCTGCTCGCGGTGGTGCTGTGGGACGTGGAGCGGTGGCTGGCGCTCGTGGCGCTGGCGGGCGGGGTGCTGCTGCCGTACTTCGCGGTGCTGCTCGCCAACGCGGGCCGGGAGCGCGCGCCGGGGCTGCCGTCCACCTTCGACGTGCCGCCGGAGACTCCGCTGATGCTGGGCCCCGGGGGCACCGGCGGCCGAGGGGCGAATGTGACTCACGGTGCCGATGGGGCGGACCGTGTGCCCACCGATCCTTCACAGAATCAGAGCTGAGCGCCCGTTTTGACCGACTTTCCATCCTTTGCCTGAGCGGAAAGCTCAGAAGAAGCTCAGATTAATCATGCAAGACCTCCCCATACCCGGCTCCTACCGTGACATACTGCGTACGCGCTCCGCATCCCCCGTCGGAGCGACGGACCGACGCCGGGCGGCTCCCCCCGTGGCTGCCCGGCGTCGCCATGTGTTCTCCGGGTCCGGCTCCCCCGCCTCCTCCCGGAGGAACGGCTCCGGAGCGTGACAGACTGGCGGTGACCATCCCCGCCGATCGCCCGCGGACCACCCGGCGATCACGCGCCGATCCGCCGCCGACCGCCCCGAGGACGACTCCGATGCTGCTCCCCGACGCACCTCAGCCGCAGACCCCGATCTGCTCCGCCAAGGGCTGCCGCGCGGACGCCGTCTGGGTCCTGGTGTGGAACAACCCCAAGCTGCACACCCCGGACCGCCGCAAGACCTGGCTCGCCTGCGACGAGCACCGCGAGCACCTCTCCCAGTTCCTGGGCGTCCGCGGCTTCCTCAAGGAGGTCCTCCCCTTCGCCGGGTGGACCCCCGACGCGGGCTGAGCCCCCGGAGACCCCGCGCTAGCCGCCGATCGCCGACATCGGGCGGTCCGGCTGGTGGAACTCCGGGCTGTCGATCCCGGCGCCGGCCTTCTTGCCCCACATCGCCGTACGCCACAGGGCGGCCAGTTCGGCGTCGTCGGCGCCGGAGCGCAGGGCCGAGCGCAGATCGGTCTCGCCGGTGGCGAACAGGCAGTCGCGGACCTGGCCGTCGGCGGTGAGCCGGGTGCGGTCGCAGGCGCGGCAGAACGGGCGGGTCACCGAGGCGATCACCCCGACCCGGCCGGGGCCGCCGTCCACCAGCCAGCGTTCGGCGGGGGCCGCGCCCCGGCTCGTCGAGGGCTCGGGGGTGAGGTCGAAGCGGGCGGACAGCCGGTCCAGGATCTCCTCGGCGGTGATCATCGAGGACCGGTCCCAGCCGTGCTGGGCGTCCAGCGGCATCTGCTCGATGAACCGCAGCTCGTAGCCGCGCTCCAGGCACCAGGCGAGCAGCGCGGGCGCCTCGTCCTCGTTGACCCCGCGCATCAGCACCGCGTTGAGCTTGACCGGGGTGAGCCCGGCGGCCTCGGCGGCGGCCAGGCCGTCCAGGACGTCCTGGTGGCGGTGGCGCCGGGTGAGGGTGTGGAAGGTGTCCGGGTCGAGGGTGTCCAGCGAGACGTTGACCCGGTCCAGACCGGCCGCGCGCAGCGCCGTCGCGGTGCGGGCGAGGCCGATGCCGTTGGTGGTGAGGGAGAGCTCGGGGCGCGGGTCGAGGGCGGCGCAGGCCTGGACGATGCCGACCAGTCCGGGGCGCAGCAGCGGCTCGCCGCCGGTGAAGCGGACCTCCTGGACGCCGAGGTCGCGGACCGCGACCGTCACCAGCCGGACGATCTCCTCGTCGGTGAGCAGTTCGGGCTTGGCCAGCCACTGGAGGCCCTGCTCCGGCATGCAGTAGGTGCAGCGCAGATTGCACCGGTCGGTCAGGGAGACCCGGAGGTCGACGGCGCGGCGGCCGAAGGTGTCGAGCAGCACGGCGGTCCCTTCCCGAGTGAGGTGCCGCCTGGGTGCGGCCGGCCCGGCCACCGTCGCGGCGGGGCCGGGCCAGCTTAGTCACCGGCTGTTCGTCAGTGGGCGCCCAGCCCGGTCAGCGAGCGGACCTCCAGTTCAGCGTACTTCGCCGGGTCGGCCTGCTCGCGGGAGAGCACGGTGCCGAGCCAGCCCGCGAGGAAGCCGACCGGGATCGAGACCAGGCCGGGGTTCTCCAGCGGGAACCAGTGGAAGTCGGAGTGCGGGAAGAGCGAGTTCTTGCCGCCCGACACCACCGGCGAGAAGAGCACCAGCAGCACCGAGCTGACCAGTCCGGCGTAGACGGAGCTGACCGCGCCGACCGTGTTGAACCTCTTCCAGAAGAGCGAGAACAGCAGGGTGGGCAGGTTCGCCGAGGCGGCGACCGCGAAGGCCAGGGCGACCAGGGCGGCGGTGTTGAGCTTGTCGGCGAACAGGCTGAGCGTGATCGCCACCGCGCCGATGCCGGCGGCGGCCCACTTGGCCACGTGCACCTCCTGGCGCTCGGAGACCTTGCCGCGCCGGATGACGTTGGCGTACAGATCGTGGGCGAAGGAGGCCGAGGAGGCGAGGGTCAGCCCGGCGACCACGGCGAGGATGGTGGCGAAGGCGACCGCGGAGATCACCGCGAGCAGCACGGCGCCGCCGGTGGTGCCCGCGCCGCCGCCCAGGTTCTCGGCGAGCAGCGGGGCCGCGGTGTTGCCCGCCGCGTTGGAGGCCTTGATGGTCTTCGGGCCGACCAGCGCGGCGGCGCCGAAGCCGAGCGCGAGGGTCATCAGGTAGAAGCCGCCGATGATGCCGATCGCCCAGAGCACGGACTTCCGGGCCGCCTTGGCGGTGGGCACGGTGTAGAAGCGGACCAGGATGTGCGGCAGGCCGGCGGTGCCCAGGACCAGCGCGAGGCCGAGGCTGAGGAAGTCGAGCTTGCTGGTGCCGGTGGCCCCGTACTTCAGCCCGGGCTCCAGGAAGGCGTTGGCCTTGCCGCTGGCGTCGGCGGCGGCGCCGAGCAGGCTGGAGATGTTGAAGTGGTACTTGGCGAGCACCAGGACGGTCATCAGCGCGGTGCCGGCGATCAGCAGCACGGCCTTGACGATCTGCACCCAGGTGGTGCCCTTCATACCCCCTATGGCGACGTAGAGGACCATCAGCGCGCCGACCGCGACGATGGTCCAGCGCTTGGCGCCGTCCCCGCTGACCCCGAGGAGCAGGGCGACCAGGGAGCCGGCGCCGACCATCTGGGCGAGCAGGTAGAAGATCGACACCACGATGGTGGAGATGCCCGCGGCGGTGCGCACCGGGCGCTGGCGCATCCGGAAGGCCAGCACGTCGGCCATGGTGTAGCGGCCGGAGTTGCGCAGCGGCTCGGCGACCAGCAGCAGGGCGACGAGCCAGGCGACCAGGAAGCCGATCGAGTACAGGAAGCCGTCGTAGCCGAACAGCGCGATGGCTCCGGCGATGCCGAGGAACGAGGCCGCGGACATGTAGTCGCCGGAGATGGCGAGGCCGTTCTGGAAGCCGGAGAAGCTCCGGCCGCCGGCGTAGAAGTCGGCGGCGTCCTTGGTCTGGCGGCCGGCCCAGACGGTGATGCCGAGGGTGGCGAGCACGAAGATCCCGAACAGGGTCATCGTGAGGCCGCGGTGGTCGGTGGCGGATGTGGCGAGCAGGTTCATTCGGCGGCCTCCCGGGGGGCGTGGACGACGGCGCCGCGCGCCTCGCGGATGGCGGCCGCGGGCGGGTCCAGCCTCCGGGCGGCGTAGCGCGCGTACCAGGCCGCGATGGCGAAGGTGGTGACGAACTGGAGCAGCCCGAGGACGAGGGCGACGTTGATGTGTCCGACGACCCGGGTGCCCATCAGGCCGGGGGCGTAGCTGGAGAGCAGGACGTAGAGCAGGTACCAGAGCACGAATCCGATGGTGACCGGAAACGCGTAGCTCCGGAACGAGGACCGGAGGTCGCGGAACTCGGCGCTCTCCTCGATGAGTTGGGTTTCGGTGACGGTGGTGTCGATCGGCGGCGATTCCACTCTGACTCCTCACTCGTTCGGCGTAGTGGTCGCACCAGTGGAACGATCGGACGTGAGCGGCGTCACAGTCCGGATGCGCGCCGCGCAATGCTAGGAGGGTGGCGCGTAAGCCGAAAGTGTTTGACCGTGACCAGCCAGACGTTCACCCCTCTGCACTAACCGATTGGCCGAAAACCACCGTATCCGGGCAAACGGAAGGGGCGGCACCGGCCATTCGGTACCGCCCCGATCACCCGTCAGGACCTCTTCGCGACAAGCCCCGCCAAGAGGTGTCCGATCAGAACTCGATCCGCACCTTCAGTGCGGAGCGGTCGGTCATCGCCCGGTAGCCGTCCGGAACGCCGTCCAGGTCGACCGTGCGGTCGAAGACCAGGCCCGGCTCGATCGCGCCGGACAGGACGTCCGCGAGCAGCTCGGGGATGTAGGCGCGGGCCGGCGCGACGCCGCCGTTGAGCGAAACGTTTCGGCCGAACATCTGACCGATGTCCACGCCCGCGCTGCCGCCGTGCGGCACACCCACGTAACCGACCGCGCCGCCGTCCCGGGCGATCGACACCGCGGTGCGCATCGACTCCTCGGTGCCGACCGCCTCCAGCACGGCGTGCGCGCCCTGCCCGCCGGTCAGCTCGCGCACCGCCTCGATCGCCGCCTCGCCGCGCTCGGCGACCACGTCGGTCGCGCCGAACCGGCGGGCCAGGTCGGTCCGGGCGGTGTGCCGGCCCAGCGCGATGATCCGCCCGGCGCCCAGCCGGTGCGCGGCCAGCACCCCGCACAGGCCGACCGCGCCGTCCCCGACCACCGCCACCGTGGAGCCCTCCCGGACCCGCGCCGAGACCGCCGCGTGGTGACCGGTCGCCATCACGTCCGACAGCGCCAGCAGGCCCGGCAGCAGCTTCTCGTCGCCCAGCGCCTCCTTGGGCAGCTTCACCAGGGTGCCGTCCGCGAACGGGACGCGCACCGCCTCGCCCTGCCCGCCGTCCGAGCCGACCTCGCCCCAGAAGCCGCCGTGCGGGCAGGAGGTCTGCAGCCCCTCGCGACAGAAATCACACGTGCCGTCCGACCAGACGAACGGCGCCACCACCAGGTCGCCCCGGCGGAAGTCGCGGACCTCGGCGCCGGCCTCCTCGACCACGCCCAGGAACTCGTGCCCGATCCGCTGCCCGGCCACCCGCGAGGCGACACCCCGGTACGCCCAGAGGTCGCTGCCGCAGATGCAGGCGTTCACCACCCGCACCACGACGTCGGTCGGCTGCTGGACGACCGGGTCCGGCACCTGCTCGATCCGGATGTCGTTGGGACCGTGGATGACCGTGGCGCGCATGAGGGTTCGTCCTTCGCAGAGGTGTCCGCAGGGGTGGCGCGGACGACCGGAAAACAATCGACCAGGTGTACGACGACTGCACCGCCCACTCTATTCCGGCCGGTCCCGGGCAACATTCCGGACAGCCCCGGACCGGGGCCCACCTCGCCGGACCGCCCTCCGCGACCGCCGACGGGCCGTATTCTGTTGCACCATGTACGCGATCCAGCCCGAGACCCCCGGCGCAGCTCCGCGGACCGCCCCCCTCCCGGCCCAGCGGTCCACCGCGCCCGCCGCCGGCTTCGCGGTGGTGGACGTCGAGACCACCGGCCTCGGCCGGACGGACCGCGTCATCTCGGCGGGCGTCTACCAGCTGGACGAGGAGGGCGAGGTCACCGACCACTGGTACACCCTGGTCAACCCCGAGCGGGACCCCGGCCCGGTCTGGATCCACGGCCTCACCAACGACCAGCTGGCCGGCGCCCCCACCTTCCCGGAGATCGCCGGCGAGTTCGCCGAGCGGCTGCGCGACCGGGTGCTGGTCGCCCACAACGCGCTCTTCGACTGGAACATGATCTCCCGCGAGTTCTCCCGGGCCGGCCTGCACGCCCCGGTCGACCAGCGGCTGTGCACCATGGTGCTGGCCCGCGACCTGCGGCTGCCGCTGCCCAACGGCAAGCTCTCCTCGCTCGCCCAGTACTTCGGCGTCCAGCAGCGCCAGGCGCACAACGCGCTCGACGACGCCCGGGTCCTCGCCGAGGCCTTCCGCCCCAGCCTGCACCTGGCCCGCTCCGGCGGCGTCCCGCTGCCGCTCCAGGCCTGCGTCGCGGTCACCGACCTCGGCGAGGACGCCCCCGCCTCCCCCTCCCGGGCCTCCTGGACCGGCGCGGCCTACCGCCAGGCCAAGAAGCGCCCGCCGTGCCCCTACCCCAACCCGGGGCGCTGGGAGGACGGCAGTCCGCTGGTCCAGGGCATGCGGGTGGCCTTCACCGGCGACACCGCCACCGACCGGGAACTGCTGGAGGACCGCGCCGTCGAGGCCGGCCTGCACATCGCCACCTCGGTCAGCCGCCTCACCAGCCTGCTGGTGACCAACGAACCGGGCAGCTGGAGCGGCAAGGCCCGCCGGGCCCGCGAGCTCGGCACCCCCGTCGTCGGCGAGGACGCCTTCCTCCAACTGCTCCGCGAGGTCGCCCCGCACCCCGGTGCGTGAGCCCGTTGTGAACAGGGCGTACCGTGCCCATGTGTACCGTTTTCTGCTCTCCCGGCGCTGGCTGATCACCCTGCTGATCGCCCTGCTGCTGATCCCCGCGACCGTCCGGCTGGGGTTCTGGCAGCTGCACCGCCACGAGGCGCGGGTGGACCGCAACGAGCTGATCGCCCGGTCCCTCACCGACCCGCCCGTGCCGTTCGACACCCTCTCGGCGGCGCCCGGCTTCGCCGTCCCCAAGGACCTCACCTGGCGGACCGTGACGGCCACCGGGCAGTACGACCCGGCGCACGAGTTCGTGGTCCGCAAGCGGACCGACTCCAGCGGCGACAAGATCGGCTACTTCGTGATCACCCCGCTGGTGCTCGCCGACGGCGCGGGCACCGTCCTGGTGAACCGGGGCTGGGTGGCCTCCGGCAACTCCGCCGTCGAGTACCCCGCCGTCCCGGCCGTGCCGGCCGGCCAGGTCTCCCTGACCGGCCGACTGCGCGCCGACGAGGCCGCCGGCGGCAGCATCAAGGACCGGGCCGGACTGCCCGACCGGCAGTTCAACCTGATCAGCTCCACCCAGCAGGCCAAGGACACCGGCGCCGCCCTGCTCGGCGGCTACCTGGAGCTCACCGCCACCCAGCCCGCCCCGGCCGACCAGCCCGAGCTGCTGCCCGAGCCCAACCACTCCGACATCGGGCCGCACATGGCCTACGCGATCCAGTGGTGGCTGTTCACCGCGCTGATCCCGGTCGGGTTCGTGGTGATGGCGCGGCGCGAGGCCAAGGACCGCCGCAAGGAGGCCGCCGGGACCGAGGGCCTGGCGGTCGCCGTCCCGGCCTGAGCCCCCGGGCCGTCACCCGTCAGATCACGTCCTCCAGGTCGCGCAGCAGCCGGGCCTTGGCCCGCGCGCCGACCACCGACTTCACCGGCTCACCGCCCCGGAACACCATCAGCGTCGGCATCGACAGCACGCCGTAGGCCGCCTGGGTCTCCGGATTGTGGTCCACGTCCAGGCTGACCACCGTCAGCCGGTGCGCCTCCTCCCGGGCGATGTCCGCCAGGACGGGCGCCATCTGGCGGCACGGCGGGCACCAGTCCGCCGTGAAGTCCACCAGCACCGGCCCCTCGGCGGCCAGCACCTCGGCGGCGAAGGTCTCGTCCGTCACCGTCGTCACTCCCGCGATCCGCATCATGCTCTAGCTCTCCCCTGTGTTCCGGTCGGGGGCCGCGGACGCGGCCCACTCGCACTGCGGCGGCTCCGCGGCGGCCCCGGCCGCCAGCGCGTCGCGCTCCCGCTCGGCCCGGACGAACTGCTCGGACACCTGGGAGCGGACCTCCTGCAGCCGGGCGATGCACTCGTCCAGCTCGGACAGCTTCTTCCGGTAGACCTCCAGCGAGGCCGGGCAGGAGTCGCCGTGCGGATGCCCCGCCTGCAGGCACTCGACGAACGGCCTGGTCTCCTCCAGCCCGAAGCCGAAGTCCTGGAGGGTGCGGATCTGCCGGAGCAGCCGCACGTCCTCCTCCCCGTACGCGCGGTACCCGTTGCCGGCCCGACGGGCCGGGAGCAGCCCGAGCTGCTCGTAGTACCGCAGTGCCCGGGTGGTCGTGCCCGCCCGCTTCGCCAGTTCACCGATCCGCATGTCCGGACCCTGCCCTTCCGGCAGCCGTCCGAACGCCGCCGGGACCGACGGTAGACCTTGACGCCGACGTCAACGCCAGCGGCGGCGTTCGCGGTGGGGTCCGCGGTGGGGTTCGCGGTGACAGCCCGCCCCGCCGCGCCCGCTACCTCCGGCCCGGGCCCACCCGGCAGGATGTCCCCATGGATCTTGGACTGCAGCACAAGGTGTACGTGGTCACCGGGGCGACCCGGGGCCTGGGCCTGGCCACCGCCCGCGAACTCGCCGCCGACGGCGCCCGGGTACTGGTCACCGGCCGCGGCGCGGAGGCCGTCGACGCCGCCGTGGCCGAACTCGCCGCCCTCGGCGACGGGCCCGACGCGGTGCACGGACTGGTCGCCGACAACGCCGACCCCGGCACCGCCGAACGGCTGGTCGCCACGGCCGTCGAGCACTTCGGCCGCCTCGACGGCATCCTGATCAGCGTCGGCGGACCGCAGGCCGGACCGGTCGCCACCGCCCCCGAGGAAGCCTGGCGGGACGCCTTCGAATCGGTCTTCCTCGGCGCCCTGCGGATCGCCCGCGCCGCCGCCGCGACCCTCGGCGAGGGCGGGGTGATCGGCTTCGTGCTCTCCGGCTCGGTCCGCCAGCCCATCCCCGGCCTCGGCATCTCCAACGGGCTGCGCCCGGGCCTGGCGATGGCCGCCAAGTCACTGGCCGACGAGCTCGGACCGCGCGGCATCCGGGTGGTGGGCCTGCTCCCGGCCCGGATCGACACCGACCGGGTCCGCGAGCTCGACGCGCTCGGCGGCGACCCGGAGGCCTCCCGCGCCCACCACAGCGCCGCGATCCCGCTCGGCCGCTACGGCACCCCGGAGGAGTTCGGCAAGGTCGCCGCGTTCCTGCTCTCCCCCGCCGCCTCGTACCTCACCGGGGTGATGGTCCCGGTCGACGGCGGCGCCCTGCGCGGCCTCTGAGCCGCCGCCGGGCGGACGTCCCCGGGCGCTCAGACCACGCGCGGCCGCTTGCCCCGGCGGTGCTGGCGCCCGGTGACCTCCGGCCGGGCCGCGACCACCCGGATCCGCAACTCCGCCGGCAGCTCCGGCAGCCCCAGACTGGCCCGCGCCCCGGTGCGCGGGCCGGTCTCGAAGTGCTCGGCGAGCGCGGCCGGATCACCGCCCGGGGTCATCCGCACGGCCGCCCGCAGGCGGGGGTGCCGCCGCCCGCGCACCAGCCGGACGCCCACCCGCTCGACCTCCGGCAGGGTGACCGCACCGCTCTCCACCGCCTCCTCCAGGGCCCTGGTCCGCAACCGCAGCCGCAGCCCGGACACCCCCGGCGTCGGCAGCAGGACGGTCGCCGGGCCGCTGCGGCGCAACTGCGCCAGCAGCCACCAGCCGGTGCCCAGGACCACCAGCGAGAGGCCCCCGATCACCACCGGCCACCACCAGGACCGGTCCGCCCAGCGGGTGCGCGCCCGGACACCGAGCACCGGCCGGTCGGGCGAGGCGAGCGGCCAGCGGGACGGCGGATCCACACCGAGACGCCGGTACAGGTCGAGCCCGCCGAGCAGCACCAGCAGCCCGACCACCAGCAGCACCGCCCCGACCACCCCCAGCAGCACCCGGTTGACCGCGGTCCGGCTCATCCGCCACCACCGCCCCGCGTCGGCCCCTCGGGCACGCTGCCCTCTGCCGCACCACCCTCCCGCACCGGCTCCTCCTGCCGCACCGGCCGCCCGTCCGGCACCGGCTCCTCGTCCGGCACCGGCCCTTCCTCCGTCACCGGCTCCTCCTCCGTCACCGGAGCGGCCCCGGCCCGCCGCCCCCGGCCCGCCGTCCGCACGTCCAGCCGCAGCGGCCCGGCCAGGGTGACCGCCGCCAGCTCCGCGCGCAGCTGCCGCTGCACCGAGGCCGGATCGGCCGGCCCGACCAGCGCGATCCGCACCCGGCGCCGGTCGACCCGCACCTTGAGGTGCTCCACACCCGGCAGCCCCGCCGCCCGGTCGGCCAGCAGGGCGGCCACACCGGACCGGTCGATGGCCGCCGCGGTGTCCCCGTGCGGGCGCAGCGGCAGCCAGCGGCCGAGGCCGGGGGCGAGCGCCAGCCACAGCAGCCAGCCGCCCAGCAGGGTGACCGCCCCGGCGCCGAGCAGGACCGCGAGATCGTCCACGTGCCGGGCGGCCAGCTCGTCGGCGAGGTCCGTACGCCACTGCCGGGCCGGCTGCCCGGCCCGGACGGCCAGCACGTCGTACAGCAGCGCCACGGCCAGCACCAGCAGCACGGTGGCCACCACGACGGCGGCCGTGGTGCGCGGCGCGCGCAGCCGGGGCACCTTCGGCGCCGCTCCGGCGGCCGGCTCCTCCGGGGCGTCCCCGGCCGGCGGCTCGCCGCCCCCTCCGCTCATGCCCGCCCCTCCTGGCCCGGCCGGCCCGGCCGGCGCACGACGAGGTCCGCCCGCCGCACGGCGGGCCCGGTCATCCAGCAGCCGCCGTGGCAGGCCGGCCCGCCGCCCGGGCCGGGACGGCCCCGGCCCCAGCCCGGCCCGGTGCCGCCGCAGCGGCCGCCGCCGGTGGCCCAGACCTCCCGCCGTCCCACCCCGGCGCTGCGCCAGGTGCTCATCCCGCCGCCTCCGGCACCAGGTGCTCGACCACCACGACCACCTCGGCCACCCGGGTGGCCGTCAGGGCGCGGACGTCGGCGCCGATCCGGTCCTTGACGGCCCGGGCCAGAGCGGTGAGATCGGCGGGGAAGGGCAGATCGACGGCGACCCGCACGGTGACCGGGGCGCCCGGCGCGGACGGGGTGTTCACCGAGACCGTGGGCGGTGCGCCGCGCGCGGTCCGGCCCTGCCAGGCCCCGTCGAGCGCCTCCCGGGCGGCCCTGGCGGCGATCCGGGCGTAGACCCGGTCGGCGATCCGCAGCCGGCCGCGCGTGCCGGGGTCCCCGTGCGCGGGCGCGGGGACGAGGGCCGCCATCAGCGGCGCCGGTCGCGACTGCGCAGCAGGTCACCGAGCTCGCCGAGCTCGATGTCGCCCTCCAGCAGACGGCCGACCACGAATCCGACCACCCCCAGCGCGGCCACCAGCAGGAAGGCCGCGAACCCGCCGAAGTATCCGGCGAAGCCCAGGGCCATTCCCACCACCAGGCCGACGATGGCCAGGTTCATGCGTTCCACCTCGTCTTCCGCGGGGCAACTTCAGCCGGGGACTGCTTCAGCTCGGGACTACTTCAGCTTGGGGCGCTGGCCGGAGGAGGGGGGCTCCTCTTCCTCCTCCACGACATCGGGCTCGTCGGGCAGGTGGACGTCGTTGACGGCGATGTTCACCTCGACGACCTCCAGACCGGTCATCCGCTCGACCGCGTCGACGATGTTCTCCCGCACCTGGCGGGCCAGTTCGGGGATGACGACGCCGTACTCGACGACCAGCGCGATGTCGATGGCGGTCTGCTTCTCCCCCACCTCGGCCTTGATGCCGCGCCCGATGCTGCTGCGCCCGCCGGGGACCCGGTCCCGCATCGCGCCGAAGGTGCGGGCGAGGCCGGAGCCGAGGGCGTGGATTCCGCTGACCTCGCGCGCGGCCATCCCGGCGATCTTCTCGACCACGCCGACGGCCAGCGCGGTGCGGCCGCGCTCGGCGACCGCTGTCGCGCCGTCGGCGCCCGTCGAGGACGCGGCGGCGCCGGCCGAGGGGTTCTTGTGCAGGGTGGCGGGCGTCGGAGTGTCAGGCATGGCTCATCTCCCGTTGTGCGGCTCCAGCTATATCGCAAATCGCTCCAACTCTGGCATTTCGCCACGGTTCCCGCCCCCGGAGCAGCCGGACGGCCGGACCGGTGGATGAGCGTCCGGACGGACACACGAAGAGGCCCGGCCCCGTGGGAGGTCCCACGGGGCCGGGCCCCGGATCAGCCGTTCGGGCGGGGAGCCGGTCAGTCGCCGAGGCCCGCCAGGTCGCGCAGGCGGCGGGCCTGCGCCGCCCGTTCGGCGGACCGCTGCTCGTCGTAGGAGCGGGCGGCGGCGCCCTGGAGCAGGGCCTTGGTCTCGATGACCGCGTTGCGCGGCGCGGCGAGCAGGGCGGCGGCGAGGTCGCGGGCGGCGGCGTCCAGTTCGGCGGCCGGGACGGCGAGGTTGGCCAGGCCGATCGTGGTGGCCTCGTCGGCGCCGACCCAGCGGCCGGTGGCGCAGATCTCCAGCGCCCGGGCGTAGCCGACCAGGTCGGTCAGCGGCTTGGTGCCGCCGAGGTCGGGGACGAGGCCGAGCGAGGTCTCCTTCATGGAGAACTGGACGTCCTCGGCGACCACCCGCAGGTCGCAGCCGAGGGCGAGCTGGAAGCCGGCGCCGACGGCGTGGCCCTGGACGGCGGCGAGGGTGACCAGGTCGGGGCGGCGCCACCAGGTGAAGGCCTCCTGGTAACCGGCGATGGTCGCGTCGAGCTCCTTGTCCTCGGCGGCGGCCAGCTGGAGGAAGCTGGGCTCGCCGGGGATGCCCTCGGGGCTGAACATCGCGCGGTCCAGGCCGGCGGAGAAGGAGACGCCCTCGGCGCGGAGCAGCACCACCCGGACGTTCCCGGGCAGCTCGCGGCCGAAGGCGGCAAGGGCTCGCCACATCGCGGGGGACTGCGCATTGCGCCGCGCGGGCTGACAGAGGGTGACGACGGCGAGGTCGCCGTCGAGCTCCAGGCGAACGCCGTCCTGCTCCCGGCTCGGGGTCTGCGGATCGGTGGCGGGAGCGGTCATGGGGGGACCTCCGGTGGCGAGGGTGCTTGGCTACCGGAGAGTAACAAAACTGACGGCGCAGCGGCAGGGGCCCACCGGCGATCGTCGTGAGGCGGCTCGCGACCGGGTCACGGCCGGGCCGCGACATGACGATCGGCGGCCGGTTCGCTCTGGCCGGGGGCTGGCGATCGACGGTCGCCCTCCCGGTCGGCGCCCTGCCGCCGAGTCATCCGTCCGATGAATTGACGGGGCGTCAGGAACCGGCCCCGGCTGCGGCTTTGTTCTTGCCCCGCGTAGCACCGCCGCGGCCCCGGAGGATCACTCCGGATTCGCTCAGCATTCGGTGCACGAAGCCGTACGAGCGACCGGTCTCCTCCGCGAGGGCACGAATGCTCGCCCCGGAGTCGTACTTCTTCTTGAGATCGGCCGCGAGCTTCTCACGCGCGGCACCGGTTACCCGGCTGCCCTTTTTCAGAGTCTCGGCCACCCGTGCCTCCTCGTAGCGTTGCTCGGTCAGATTCCCATGATCACCCATCCACCGCGTCCTGGCCACCCATTCGACAAGGTCCATGTCTGGAATGGGCGGTCCTGCGGTGGTGATCCGAGCGCACAAGGGCGCTCACGCTGAGTGCACGCCCCCGGAGGTCTACCGCCGTTCGGTGCGAATGGGCTGATCAGCAGCGTGGGCCCGACCACGATCGAGTGGTTGGCTGACGGAAGCTCCTCAAACGGAATGCGCGACCCCTTCATTCCCGGACACGCCGGAAGGAGTAGTTTTTCTGGCGCAGACAAGGGAGGAAGCGTCTACGGCCGGCCGGACGGGAACACGAAGGCCCGGTCGTCCGTACGGACGACCGGGCCCTGACGTGGCGGAATCAGGCCAGCGAGACCAGGTCGGCGTAGGCCGGGCTCCAGAGGTCCTCGACGCCGTCGGGGAGCAGGATGATCCGCTCCGGCTGGAGCGCGTCGACCGCGCCCTCGTCGTGGGTGACCAGCACGACCGCTCCGCTGAACTCGCGCAGCGCGCCGAGGATCTCCTCGCGGCTGGCCGGGTCCAGGTTGTTGGTCGGCTCGTCGAGCAGCAGCACATTGGCGCTGGAGACCACCAGCGAGGCCAGCGCGAGCCGGGTCTTCTCACCGCCGGAGAGCACCCCGGCCGGCTTGTCGACGTCGTCGCCGGAGAACAGGAACGAGCCGAGGATCTTGCGGATCTGCACCAGGTCGGTGTCCGGGGCCGAGGAGCGCATGTTCTCCAGCACCGTGCGCTCCGGGTCCAGGGTCTCGTGCTCCTGGGCGTAGTAGCCGATCTTCAGGCCGTGGCCCGGGATCACCTCGCCGGTGTCCGGCTTCTCCACCCCGGCGAGCATCCGCAGCAGGGTGGTCTTGCCGGCGCCGTTGAAGCCCAGCACGACGACCCGGGAGCCCCGGTCGATGGCCAGGTCGACGTCGGTGAAGATCTCCAGCGAGCCGTAGGACTTGGACAGCCCGCTGGCGGTCAGCGGGGTCTTGCCGCACGGGGCCGGGTCCGGGAAGCGCAGCTTGGCGACCTTGTCGTTCATCCGGACCTGCTCCAGGCCGGAGAGCAGCTTGTCGGCGCGGCGGGCCATGTTCTGCGCGGCGACGGTCTTGGTGGCCTTGGCCCGCATCTTGTCGGCCTGGGCGTTGAGCGTCGCGGCCTTCTTCTCGGCGTTGGCCCGCTCGCGCTTGCGGCGCTTCTCGTCGTCCTCGCGCTGCTGCTGGTACTGCTTCCAGCCCATGTTGTAGACGTCGATCGCGGAGCGGTTGGCGTCCAGGTAGAAGACCTTGTTGACGACCGTCTCGACCAGCTCGACATCGTGCGAGATGACGATGAAGCCGCCCTTGTAGGTCTTCAGGAAGTCCCGCAGCCAGACGATCGAGTCGGCGTCGAGGTGGTTGGTGGGCTCGTCGAGGAGCAGCACGTCCGAGTCGGAGAACAGGATCCGGGCGAGCTCGACGCGGCGGCGCTGGCCACCGGAGAGGGTGTGCAGCGGCTGGTTGAGGATGCGGTCCGGCAGGCCCAGCGCGGCGGCGATGGTCGCGGCCTCGGCCTCGGCGGCGTAACCGCCCTTGGTGAGGAACTCGGTCTCCAGGCGCGCGTACTTCTTCATCGCGTTCTCCTGGGTGGCGCCCTTGCCGTTCGCCATCCGGTCCTCGTTCTCGCGCATCTTCTTCAGCACGGTGTCGAGGCCCCGGGCGGAGAGGATGCGGTCCTTGGCCAGGACGTCGAGGTCGCCGGTGCGCGGGTCCTGCGGCAGGTAGCCGACCTCGCCGGAGCGGATCACGCTGCCGGCCGCGGGGATGCCGTCGCCGGCCAGCACCTTGGTCAGCGTGGTCTTGCCGGCGCCGTTGCGCCCGACCAGGCCGATCCGGTCGCCGGCGGCGACCTTGAAGTTCGCGGACTCGATCAGGATCCGGGCGCCGGCGCGCAGTTCGAGGCCGTTGACGGAAATCATGGCTGGGCACTACTCCTGGGACGTGGGCGGGCGACCGGACGAACTCGGGCCGGGGCGGCGGGAAGGGGCGTCGTCGACGGGGTTCGGCGGACCGCTCGGGGCGGTGCCGCGCACCCGCTAGTGCCCGGAGAGAACAGCCATGGCGGCAAGTCTACCGGGCCGCGCGCGCGGCCCGGGAAGAGCTACCCGCCCGGGGTACCCGGCGGGCGGCCCGGGGCCGCGCGGCCCGCGCCAGAGGACCTAGCGCGCCTGCGGGCTGTCCGGGTCCGGGACCGCGCAGCCGCCCGCCGGGGGGACGGCGGCGAACGGCTCGGCCGCGCTGCCGCAGGCGGCCTCGGGGGCGGCGGCCCAGGTGTCGAAGACCCGCGGGGTGACGATCGGACCGTCCGAGATCAGCACCCGGCGGCCGTCCAGCGCCTTCATCGAGACGCCGGGGCCGGCGTTCAGCTGCCAGCCGGTGCTGTCCAGCCGGTAGCCGGAGATGCCGCCGGAGACCTGCTGCCCGGTGCTGTTGGCGCAGCTGCGCGGGACCAGCACCGCGTAGTCGGTGGCGACCGTGCGCTCCGGGTCGTAGACGCAGTTGCCGGCGGGCTTGGAGTTGTAGCGCAGGTCGCCGTCGGCGTCCCGGAAGCCCATGGTGAGCTGGGGTGTGACGACCGCCACCCAGGGGGTGGACTGCTGGACGGTGCGCAGTGCGGCCGAGGCCCGCTCGGTGGCCTGCTGCTTGCGCTGCTCCTCGGTCCGCTTGTCGGCGCCCGGTTCGCCGGCGGCGCGCAGCCAGTCCGCGAGCCCGGGTACCGCGCGGTGCCAGCGGACCTGCTGGTCGCCGGGGCGCACCGAGGTGACGAGGCCGTCGTCCCAGATCACGACGGCGTTCTCGGCGGCCATGGCGAGGTAGAGCGCGGTGGCGCCCTCCCGCTGGTAGGACCAGGCGTGCTCGCCGGTGGCCCGGTGGTAGGCCTCCAGGCCGGGGCCGACCCGCAGGTCGAGGTCGGCGGCGTCGAGGGTCGCGGTGGCGTCCGTGCTCGGGTCCGTGGCGCTCCGCGCGGCCACCCGGTCGCCGAACGGGACCGGCTTGTTGGCGTGCGCGGCAGCACCCGCCACAAGGACCAGCAGCACCGCCAGGGCAGGCAGGATCGATCGGGGGCTGAGGGCGCGCGACTTCCAGGACACGGGCGGAGCGTACCTTTCGGCGCCCGCGCGAGTCAGCCGCGATTCGGAGTACGGCCGAACGGCGCAGGCCCTCGCGGCGGCCGGGCGCGGTCCTCCCGCACCCGCCCGGCGACCTGCGCCGTCGGGCCCTGCGGGGCCCCGGGCGGGGCCGGGCGGTAGGGCCTCCGGGGCCGTCAGGACTGTTACGGAGGTGATACACGGCACACCGCCGGACGGCGTTCGAATATCGCCCACTTTAGGGTGACATTCGGCTTTTCCCCGGCCGGGCGGCCCTACTGTCGGCAATCGGGGCACCACTGTGCGTGTCCCTGCCCGCCTCCGCCCAGCCTGCTCCGCCCCGCGCGTGGCACCGTCCGGGGAACCGCCCGAGGAGAGACCATGCGATTCGGCCGCCTGGCGCTGGCCGCCGCCACCCTGCTGCTGCTCACCACGGCCGGCGTTCCGGCCGGGACGCCGCTGAGCCAGACGGAGCGGCACGCGCTCTCCTCCGACGGGATCTCGCCGCGCGGGGCCGCGCCGCGTCCGGTGGTGCAGCGTCCGCCGCACGAGCCGCCGTTCGGGGCCTTCGTCGGCTCCTGGGACAAGTACATCCCGCAGATCGGCCGGTACTCGCAGTGGCTGGGCAACGCGAACCTCCAGGTCGGGCACACCTATCTGGCGGGCAACGGCTGGGCGGACGTCGAGGGCGAGCCGGTGGTGCTCGGCATGTGGTCGCAGTGGAGGCTGGCGGACCCGTCCCGGATGCTGATCCTCGGTGTGCCGATGCTGGTGCCGAACGAGGCGAACGTGCCGGACGGCGAGGTGGCCCGGCTGCTGGCCCAGGGCGCGCGCGGCGACTTCGACCGGCACTTCCTGAAGCTGGCCCGGCGTCTGGTGGCGCTCGGTGGCGCGGACACCGTGCTCACCCTCGGCTGGGAGATGAACGGCGTCACCTACACCCACCGCTGCAAGCCCGACCCGGCCGCCTGGAAGACGTACTGGCGGCGGATCGTCACGGTGATGCGCTCGGTGCCGGGGCAGCGCTTCCGTTTCGACTTCACGCCGAACCGGGGGCTGGACGCGATCCCGTGGACGAAGTGCTACCCGGGGGACGACGTGGTCGACATCCTGGGCATGGACAGCTACGACCAGCCGGCCGGCGGCACCTTCGACGACTACGTGCGCGAGCCGTACGGGCTGCAGGACCAGGTGGAGTTCGCGGCCAAGCGCGGCAAGCCGGTCTCGTACCCGGAGTGGGGGCTGTTCCGGAACGGGGACAACCCGGAGTTCGTGCAGCGGATGGTGGAGTGGATCCGCACCCACGACACCGCGTACCAGACCGTCACCGACTACTGCCCGCACGGGTTCTGGCAGTGCGACCGGAACCCGCGGGCCGGGGCCCGGTTCAAGCAGCTGATGGCCGGCTCCAAGGGCGCCCCGGCGGCGCCGACGCCGCCGGCGGCCCCCGTCGTACCGGTGGCGCCCAGCGTTCCGGCGCAGCCCGGTGTGCCGACGGCCCCGGCCTCGCCGTCCGCGACCCCGACGGCCCCGCCGAGCCCCGGGGGGCCGGGCGAGCCGTCGCCGTCGGCGGCCCCGACGAGTCCGACCGCCCCGGCGTCCCCGACGGCTCCGGCGGTTCCGGCGTCGCCGTCCGCGGTGCCCTCCCCCGCGCCGACCGCCCGGCCGGGGTGGCACTGGTGGCCCTGGTGGTAGCGGGGCGGGCGGTCAGCCGCGGCGGCGGGCGGCCAGCGCCTCCTTGAGCCGCGGCATCCGGGTGGTGAGCAGGTGCACCGTCGCCCGCCGGGCGCGGACCGCGCCGCCCCGGGCCGCGGCCGCCGGGGCCGGACCGCGCGGGCCGAACAGCAGCCGCTGGTTCGGCAGTCCGTCCGGGCGCCAGCGCTGCTTGTACGCCTCCTGGCCGCGCAGCAGGCTTATCACCGGGATCCCCGCCGCCAGCGTCTCGTCCAGGGCGGCGCCGAACAGCAGGCCGGCGATGTCCAGCCGCTCCCGCAGCCGGGGGTGCGCCCCGTACAGGTAGAGGCCGCTGTAGGCGGGGCAGAGCAGCACCAGGTTGACCGCCAGCAGCTCGCCGTCCAGCCAGAACCGGTGGACGGCGGCGCCGCCGGTGGCGACCAGCGCCGCGGTGGACTCGGTGAGGTGCCGGGAGAACCGCTCGGTGCGGTGCTCCGGCGTCACGCCGCGCTCCTCCCACTGGACGAAGTGCAGCCGCAGCAGGGCCTCCAGCGCCTCCGGGACCTCCTCCGGGCTCGTCGACCGCACCTCGACGCCGGATTCGGCGATCTTGCGCTGCTTGACCCGGCTGCGCTGGGCGGTCTTCCCCGGTAGCCGCTTGAGCAGCTGGTCCATCGGGACGGCGGGCAGGTACTGGCAGAGCGAGTCGGCGAACCGGTGGCGCCGGCCGCGCCACTGCTCGAAGACCCGCTGGACGGCCGCCTCGGGGTGGACCTCGCGCAGTTCCAGGCTGTGCCAGGGGCGGGTGAGCGGGAGGGCGGCGGCGAACTCGGCGGCGGCCCGGTCGGCGCAGGCGTCGTCGAGCAGGATGTCGGTGAAGTCGACCAGTCCGGCGCCGAGGCCGGTCAGTCCGCCGAGCGGGCCGCCGCGGCGGCGGAAGGCGCCCGCGCCGACGAGCAGCCCCTCGCGGCGCACCAGCACGACCACCAGGGCGCCGGGGCGGCCGTAGTGGCGCCACCAGGAGCGCTGCCAGGCGGAGGTCTGGAAGGTGGTGGCCGTGCGGCAGCGGGCGGCCAGGTCGTCCCACTCCTCGGCGAGGGCGTCGAGGGCGTCGTCCTCGCGGCGCAGCTCGGTGGTCCAGCGGGGCGAGCGGGCCTGGGCGGGGAGGCCCGCGGTGGGGGTGACGGCCTCGGTGCTCATCGTCCGCCCCCTGCCGTCGCCTCGGCCCGGGCGTCGCCCCGGGCGCCGTTCCCGGGTCCGGTCCGCGCCCCGGCGGGCTCGGCCTTCGCCGTCCCGGCCTTCGCGGCCTCGGGCTTCCTCGCGTCGGGCTTCGCGCCCTCGGGCTCGGCGGCCTCGGGCACGTCGGCCTCGGGCTTCGCGGACCCGGTCCTCGCCGCCCCGGCCGGGCCGACGGGGTCGGGGTCCGGTTCGGCGGCGCGCGGGCGCGGGGTGGTCGCGGGACCGGGCGCGGCGGGCGCCTCCTCGGCGGCGGTCCCGGTGCCCCGGCGGCGGGTCATCATCACCAGCGCGCCGATCAGCACCCCGGCCGCGCCGCCGACCGCGACGTCCAGCTTGCCGGAGGGCGTGGTCGGCTTGTCGGGCTCGGCGGCGCCCGCCAGCGGGACCAGGCGGACGCCGGTCTCCTTGCTGCTGCCGTTGGCGAACGCGACCAGCGAGCGGGCCACCGCGTCGGCCGCCCGGACGGCCTCCCCCGGCTCGGCGCCGGTGCCGGTGATCTCGATCATCGGGGCGTCCGGCGAGGTGGTGCCGTGCACCAGGCTCTCCAGTTCGCCGCGGCTGTGCCCGGTCTCGGCGGCGGCCGCCGCGAGGACCTGCGGCTGGCCGGCCAGCCGTCCGTACGCCTGGGCGAAGTTGACCGCGGTGGCGGCCTGGCCCTGGGCGTCGGGCACCACGATCACATAGGAGTTGGCGGCGTACGAGGGGTGGGCGACGACGGCGTACCCGGCGCCGGCGGCGGCGCCCAGCGGCACCGCGAGGGCCACCGGCCACCATCGGCCGACGAGCCGACGGGCGCTACGGCGCGATTCGCTCATGGGGACTCCTTGGCTATGAGGGCCGCCCGGCCGGCGGCCCGGTGTCTGCGGGGGTGCGGCCGGCTCAAGCCCGGGCCAGCCGGTCGTAGAGCGCGCCGAGGTCGGCGGCCACCCGGACGATGTCGTAGTGGCCGACCGCCGGCGGCCTGGGCAGCGGGTCGGCGCCCAGGTCGTCGAGGTGGCGCAGGTCGCGCAGCGCGGCCGTGTAGGCGGCCGCCCCGGAGGGGATCCGGCGGGCCTGCGGGGCGGCGCCGGGCGGCAGTTCGTCCAGGGCCGGGCAGGCGCTGTGGCGCACCGGCAGGCCGGCCGCGAGCCCTTCCAGTACGCCGAGGCCGAAGGTCTCCTCGGTGGAGGGCGCGGCGAGCACGTCCAGCGCGGTGAGCAGGTCGGGGACGTCGTCGCGTTCGCCGGTGAGCACCAGGCGGTCGCGGACGCCGAGTTCGTCGGCCCGACGCTCCAGGGCGGCGCGTTCGGGGCCCTCGCCGATCAGCACCAGGCGGGCGGCGGCGTCCAGGTCGGCGAGTGCCTCCAGCAGGACGGCGAAGCGTTTGCCGGGGACGAGCCGGCCGATCCCGCCGATCACCCAGGCGTCCTGCGGGAGGCCGAGTTCGGCGCGCAGCCGGGCGCGGGTGCCGGCCCGGTCGGCGGGCGGGTGGTGGTAGCGGGCGGCGTCGATGCCGTTCGGGATCAGTTCGACCCTGGCCGGGGGAACGCCCCAGGCGTGCAGGGTCTGGGCGACCTGCCGGGACACCGCGACGGTGGTGGTGCCGAGGCGTTCGGCGGCCAGGTAGAGGCCCTTGACGCCGCGGGTGACCGGGCGGCCCTCGATCACTCCGGCGTGCAGCGAGTGCTCGGTGGCGACCACCGCCCGGACGCCGGCCAGCCGGGCGGCGAGCCGGCCGTAGAGTCCGGCCCGGTAGAGGTGGGTGTGCACGATGTCGTAACGGCCGGCCCGGACCAGGCGGGCCAGCCGGGGCAGCGCGCCGAGGTCGCGGTTGCCGCGCATGCCGAGGTGGTGGACGGTGACGCCGTCGGCGCGCAGCGCGGCGGCCACGGTGCCGGGGTTGGTCAGCGCGAGGACCTCGCACTGCTGGTGGGCCGGCAGGTGCCGGAGCAGCAGCTGGAGCTGGCGTTCGGCGCCGCCGGAGGCGAGGCCGGTGACGATGTGCAGGATCCTCACGGCACCCTCCGGAGGCGTCCGGCGCGGGCGGCGAGGCGGTGGCGGCGGAGTTCGGTGACGGTGTCGCGCAGGCGGTGGCGGCCGCGTTTGGCGCGCAGCCGCCAGGCGCCGTCGCGGTCGCCGACGTAGCAGCGGGGCAGCGCGTAGCGGCCGGTGAGCGGGGAGTGCGCGATGGCGCAGGCGTAGTCGTAGCCGGCGTCGCGGACGGCCAGGGTGGCGGCCAGGTCGACGGCTCCGTAGGGGTAGCAGAAGCCGGTGACGGGGCCGCCGACGACCTCTTCGAGGAGCCGTCGGCTGTCGCGGGTCTGGGCGGTCAGGACGTCGGCGGGCAGTCCGGGCAGGGCCTGGTGGCCGAGGCCGTGCGAGCCGATCTCCCAGCCGGCGGCGGCGAGGTCGGTGACCTCCTGCACGGTGAGCAGGGTCTTGCGGGGGCCTTCGGCGTCCCAGTCGTTGGCGCGGCCGAGCAGGTCGGCGACGACGTAGGCGGTGGCGGTGAAGCCGTAGGCCTGGAGGATCGGTACGGCGTGGCGGGCGAAGTCGGCGTAGCCGTCGTCGAAGCTCAGGCCGACCAGCCGGTCGGCCCGGCCGGCGGCGCGGGCCCGCATCAGTTCGCGGACGGAGACGCCGCGCTTGCCGCGCCGGTGCAGCCAGGCGATCTGCTCGGCGAAGCGTTCGGGGCTGACCGTGAGCCGGTACGGGTCCTCCTTCTCGACGGCCACCGAGTGGTACATCAGGATCCACGGCGAGGTGGTCTCGGCGCTGGGGAGGTCGGCGAGCGGGCGCCGGCTCCTGGGCAGCCGGGCCGGGGGCCGACGGGCGCCGGGGTGCGGCGGGTCGGTGTGCGGCGCGTCGGCGCGCTGGGTCTCGGTGAGCGGCACACCGGCGCGCGGGGTCGCGGTGTGCGGCGCGTCGGTGCGCCGGCCGCCGGCCGTCGGCGCGGCCGGGCGGCGCACGCCCGACGGGGCCGACCGGACGGTTCCCCGTTCAGCGTCCATGAGGAGGGTTCCCTTCATCGGCGACAGGTGACGGGTCGGGGACCGGTCCCAGGACCCGGACGGCGGCGCGGACCGGGCCGCGCACCTCGTGGGCGCCGAGACCGGTGCCCAGCGCGGCGAAGGCCAGCGCGACGGTGAGGCCGCCGAGGACGGTGGAGAGCAGCGGGTCGGCGGTGAGGCCGGCCACCGGCGCGCCCAGGGCGGCGGCGCCCGCGGCGGCGGCGAGCAGCCGGGCCTGGCCGCCGAGGACGCGTCGCAGGCGCAGCGGGATGCCGCGCAGGACGAGGCCGCGGAGCAGCAGCGCGGCGGCGGCGGTGATGCCGGCGGCGTTGCCGGCGGCCAGGCCGAGGGCGCCGAAGCGGGGGGTGGCGAGCAGTCCGACGGTGACGGTGACGACGAGGCCGAGGGCCATCGCGGCGGCCGGGTACCAGTCGAGCAGTCGGCGGCCGCCGTCGTCGGGGCTGGGGTCGCCGGCCCGGCGGACGGCCGGGCGCAGCGAGAAGTAGGGGCGGATCATCACGCCGATCAGCGCCTGGGCGAGCAGGCCGAAGCTGTAGACGCGGATGACGGCGGCGGTGGCGGCGGTGTCCCGGGGGCCGAAGGCGCCGCGTTCGAAGAGCAGGGCGACGACGGAGGGGGCGCAGGCCATCAGGAAGGCGGTGCCGAGGAGGACGACGGCGGCGGCCTGGCCGAGGTCCTTCTCGACCCGGTCGCGGGCAGCGGTGAGGTCTCCGGCGGCGAGGGCCCGCGCGACCAGGGGGAAGGTGACGGTGCAGATCAGGATCCCGGCGGTCATGGCGAGCTGGGAGACCTTGGCGGCGTAGTTGAGGTGGGAGATGGTGCCGGGCGGCAGTCCGGAGCCGAGGTAGCGCTCGATGAAGACCTGGGCCTGGCGGGTGAGGGTGAACGCGCCGACGGGGAGCAGGGCGAGCGGGATCAGGACGAGGGCGTTGCGGGAGCGGCGGGCGCGGGCGGCTCGGCCGGGGCCGGTGCGCAGGGCGCGCAGGAACGGGCCGATCAGCAGGCCGGCCATGAGGAGGCTGCCGAGGGCGACGCCGATCGCGGCGGAGCGCACGCCCCACAGGGCGTGGCAGCTGAGCAGGACGCCCAGGATGCCGAGGTTGTAGGCGACGTAGATGCCGGCGGGGGCGGTGAAGCGGTGGTGGGCGCGCAGGGCGGCGGCGAGGTAGCCGGCGACGCCGAACGGCAGCACGGTGATCGCGGTGATCCGGGTGCAGGTGACGGCGAGGCGGGGGTCGGCGAGGCCGGGGGCGAGCAGGTCGACGAGCTGGGGGGCGCCGAGGGCGGCGCCGAGGGAGAGGGTGGTGAGGGCGAGCAGCAGCCAGGGCAGGGTGGCGCGGACGACCTGGCGGACCGGGTCGGGGCCGTCGGGGCGTTCCTCGCGCAGGACGAGGGCGAGGGCGAAGGCGGGCACCATGAGGAAGGACATGGCGTCCTCGATCAGCAGGGGTGCCGCGGTCTCGGGGACGGTCCAGGCGACGAGGAAGGCGTCGGTGCCCTGGTTGGCGCCGAAGTAGCGGGCGAGCAGGAGGTCGCGCAGCAGTCCGAGGGCGGAGCCGGCGGCGCTGAGCACGGCCGTGACGCCGAAGGCCCTGGCGAGGACGCGGCTGCGCGGGGCGGCGGCCGGTCCCGGTCCGGGCGGGGCGGGGCGGGGGGCCGGCAGGGTGGTGGGGGCGACCGTCGGTCGGTCGGTCGTCATGGCGTGCCCGCCGGGGGTCGGGCCGCGCGGGCGGCGAGGCCGAGGACGATCGAGGTCAGCACGGTGGTGGTGCCGCCGATGTCGGCGTAGAGGAAGTCGATCAGGACCCAGGTGAGCAGGGCGAGGGCGGCGAGGGCGGGGCCCCGGCCGCGGGCGTGGCGCAGGCAGCCGAGGAGGAGGCCGAGGAACAGCAGGCCGTAGGCGACGATGCCGATCAGGCCCTGTTCGCTGAGGACCAGGAAGTACATGTTGTGCGGGGAGAGCAGTGGTTCGCGCTGGAAGCCGATGGTGGCGTCGGCGGCGTCGCTGCCGGAGGAGAGCCGGAGCGGGGCGTGGCTGTCGCGCAGTTGCTGGAAGGCCTTGGGACCGGCGCCGGTGACGGGGTGGTCCTGCCAGATCCGGCCGGCGGTGGCCCACAGGTCGTAGCGGTCGGAGACGGACTGGTCGGGGGCGGCCGAGACGGAGCCGATGGAGCTGATCCGGTCGGTGACGCCGGAGCCGCCGAGGCCGAGGCCGCCGACGAGGACGACGGCGGCCGCCGCGGTGAGCAGGGCGCCGCGGACGGCGAGCCGGGCGTCGGCGCGCAGCAGCAGGACGGTGGCGGCGGCGGCGGTGGCGATCCAGCTGCCGCGGCTGAAGGAGACGGCGAGCGGGAGGGCGAGGAAGGCCGCGGCGGCGAACAGGGCCCGGCGCAGCCGGGGGTTGCCGTCGGGTCCGCGTTCGCCGAGGGCGAGGGCGAGGGCGGCGAGCAGGCCGTAGGCGACGACGGTGGACATCGCCATGATGTCGAGGGCGCCGAAGGTGCCGACGGCGCGGATGGGGCGCCCGGTGTAGGAGGCGCCGGTGCCGGTGAGGAACTGGTGGACGCCGACGACGCCCTGGATCAGGGCGGCGACGACGAAGGAGCCGAGCACGAGGCGCTGGTCGGTGCGGTCGCGCAGGGAGCAGAGCACGGCGGCGGGGACGAGGACGAACACCTGGGTGAGCCGGACGAAGCCGGTGAGGCTGGTGGCCGGGTCGATGGAGCCGACGGTGGCGACGGCGGCGGCGGTGACGATCGCGCCGAAGCGGACGGCGTCGGCGCGGCCGAGCGCGGGGGTGCGGCCGCGCAGCAGGTTGACGGCGGTGAGGGCGACCAGGGCGAGCGAGGCGAGGTCGGCGGCGGTGATGTGGACGGCGGCGGCGACGTCCTTCTCCCCGGTGGGGACGCAGACCAGCAGCACGGTGGCGGCGGCCAGCAGGCCGGGGCGTTCCTGGAGGACGCCGCCCGCACGCCGTAACAGCCGGGCAGGGTGCGGTGGTGCGGCGAGGGTCAGGGCCACGGCGTTGTTCAGCTCCCGTCCGGGTGGAGCATGAGGGCCGCGGTGCGGCACAGGATCTTGACGTCCTGCCAGAGGCTCCAGCTCTCGATGTAGCGGTTGTCGAAGCGGGCCCGGTCCTCGATGGAGGTGTCTCCGCGCAGGCCGTTGACCTGGGCGAGGCCGGTGAGGCCGACGGGGACGCGGTGGCGGTCCGCGTACTCGGGGTAGGCCTGGCTGAACCGCATGACGAAGTAGGGGCGTTCGGGGCGGGGTCCGACGAGGCTCATGTCGCCGCGGAGCACGTTCCACAGCTGCGGGAGTTCGTCGAGGGAGCTGCGGCGCATCAGGCGGCCGACGGCGCCCATCCGGTGGTCCTGGGAGATGTTCCAGCGGGTGGCGGACTCGTGTTCGTTGCTGGGCCGCAGGGTGCGGAACTTGAGGACGGTGAAGACCCGGCCGTCGAGACCGGTGCGCTGCTGGCGGAAGAGGACGCCGGGGCCGGTGTCGAAGCGGACGGCGAGCGCGCAGAGGGCGAGGACCGGGGAGAGCAGCAGCAGGCCGGTCGCGGCGGCGGTGACGTCGAGGGTGCGCTTGGCGGCCCAGCCGGGGCGGCGGGTGGCGGCGCGGCCGACCCGGAGGCAGGGGTAGCCCCAGAGGTGGTCGGCGCCGGTGAGGCGCCCTGCGGCGAGGGAGCCGTACTCGCGCAGGGCCGGGACCAGCCAGACCTGGCAGCCGAGGCGGGCGGCGTCGCGCAGGGCGGCGGCGGTCTCCGCCTCGTCGGCGGCGCCGGCGGTGGCGACGACGTGGTGGACGCGGTGGCGGCGGACTTCGCGTTCCAGGACTTCGCGGCCGCCGAGCACGGGCAGGTCGGTGTCGCCGGCGAGCAGCGGCGGGTCGGCGTCGAGGAAGCCGATGGGGCGCATCCCGTACTCGCCGCGTTCGTTGAGGGCGGCGGCGACGCGGCGGCCGAGGCGGCCGGCGCCGAGGACCAGGACGGGGCTGGGGCGGCTGCGGCGGATGCGGCGCACCAGGTGGTAGAGCAGGGCGCGGCCGCAGACGGCGAGCAGCAGTTGGGTGCCGAGGAGGACGATCAGCCGGGCGGGGGTGGCGGGGCCGGTGTCGGGCCAGTGGCCTTCGAGGCAGCCGGCCAGGCTGATCGCGAAGGCGGAGGCGACGAGCGCCCGCGCGGTGAGGGCGGGCAGCTCGTCGAGGACGGAGAGGGTGAGGCGGGTGCGGTAGAGGCCGCCGGCCAGGTTGAGCAGGAGGAGCAGGGGCAGCAGGGCGGCGACGCCGAGCAGGGGTGCGACCCGGACGGCGGGGTCGAGGGCGCGGTTGGCGACCCCGGTGGCGGTGCAGAGGGCGAGGGCATCGACGGCGACCAGGGTGACGGGCAGGGCGAGCCGGGCGCGGACCGGGCGGCGGTGCCGGCGGGACGGGGCGGCGCTGCGGGTCTGGGCGGCGCGCTCCGGGCGGTCGAGCAGCCCGGTGGCGGGCCGGGGCGGGCCTGACAGGGACCGCCCGGGCCTTGGCACGCTGTCGTGGTCAATGGTCATCAGCGCACGAACTCCCCTGCTGTGTGCCCGGGGTGACGGCGGCCCGGCACCGGTTGGCCCGGAGCGGCCGTCCCGGCCCGGTGGGCGCGGTCCTGACAGCACCTGCTGCCGCTGGCGGCTTTCGAATTCCTCGCGAATTGCCGGCGTGAAATCGAAACGAAGCAGGCAAAATCAGACGTTACCGAACGCTGGCTTGAATGCTGGAAGTTGACTTGCCGTTTCATTCCAGCCGCCCATTAATAGGTATTTCTGATTTCACCCCTCATCCACAACCGGTTGAGGGTGCGAATACGACGGCGTCGGACCGGCGGCGCATTCACGGCATGTGAAACGATCAGATCCGCTGCGGGACACGGGCGCGGCGTCGTCCGGCCGCCGGACCGGCCCCCAGCAGGTCGCGGTAGAGCGCGTCCACCTGTTCGACCACGGAGCGAACATCGTGGCGGGCCGCGGCGTGTTCGCGCAGGCGCAGACCGCGCCGCTCGCACTCGATCGGATCGGACAGCGCCTCGGCCATTCGGGTGACGAGCGCGTCCACGTCGCCGGGCGGGACCACGGCGGACGCGCGTTCGACCGGCGGCAGGCACTCCCGCGCTCCCGGCACGTCGGTCAGCAGCACCGGACGCCCGGAGGCCATCGCCTCCAGCGGGGCCAGCGCCATGCCCTCCCAGCGCGAGGGCAGTACCACCAGGTCGGCCGCGGCCAGCCACGGCCGGGGGTCCGCGACGTCCCCCACCAGCCGGACCCGGGACGGATCGGCGCCCTCCCGGACCGTCGCGGCCAGCCGGGCCTCCTCCGGCCCGCCGCCGACCAGCGCCAGCCGGGCGGCCGGCACCCGGCGGCGCACCTCCGGCCAGGCGGCGAGCAGCACGTCCTGGCCCTTCTGGCGGCAGAGCCGGCCCACGCAGACCGCGAGCGGGGCGTCGAGCTCCAGGCCGAGCGCGATCCGGGCGGCGCGGCGGTCGGAGGGCGCGTAGTGGCGCACGTCCACGCCGTTGGGCACCACCGCCCAGTCGGCGTGCAGTCCGGCCGCGATGCCGTCGGTCCGCTCCTGGACCGAGACGCAGAGCAGCCGGTGCGCCCAGCGGGTCGCGTACCGCTCCCAGCGCAGGGTGGCGGCGGCCAGCGCGCCGTCCACGGCGGCGAAGGACCAGGCGTGCGGCTGGAAGACCGTGGGCACCGCGCCCCGGACGGCCAGCCGGCCGGCCAACCCGGCCTTGGCGCTGTGCAGATGGAGCATGTCGGGTGCGGCGGCCCGGACGATCCGGCGCAGTCGCCAGGCCTCCGCCGCGGTGGCCGGGCCGGGCGAGCGGCCGGCGGGCCAGTCCTGGACCAGCGCGCCGACGGCCGCGGCCTCCTCGGCCAGCCGGCCGCCGCGCGGGCAGGCGACCAGCACCCGGTGGCCGGCCTCGCGCTGACCCCGGACCAGGTCGACCACGACGCGGGCCACTCCGCCGTCGACGGGTTGGGAAATGTGAAGGATCGTCATATGCACGGCGGCGAGCCTAGGGTGGCCGCACCGTGCCGAGGGGCCCCCGTCACCCGGAGGTGGCGGGGCGTCCACCCGTACGGCGCGCCGCTCGTACGGGTGGACGAACTCCTCGAATTCCTGGCCGGGTCGACGGGGCGGCCCGACCCGGGACCGGGCCCCGACCGCGCCGCGGGCGCTCCGGCTCAGCGCACCTCGGCGGCCAGGTTGGCGAGCACCTCGTCGTGGATCCGGTTCAGGCCCTTGGGCGCGAAGGTCCGCTCGAAGAAGCCGCCGATGCCGGTCGCGCCCTGCCAGGTGGCCGTGACGGTGACCCTGGTCCGGCCCTCACCGGCCGCCGCGACGGTCCAGGTGACCACCATGCTGGAGTTGGCGTCCTTCTCCACCAGCTGGTCCGGGCGCGGCGCCGAGACGGTGAGCAGGCAGTCGCGGACCCGCTTCTCGGTGGCCTGGAGCTTCCAGTGCACCTGGGTGCCCGCGCCGGTGCCGCCGACCCGGACCTCGTACTCGCTGTACTGCGCGGGCAGCAGCTTGGGGCGGATCACCTGGTAGTCGGCCAGGGCCTCGTACACCCGCTCGGGGGCCGCGTCGTAGACCCGCTCCGTGGTGGCCTGCACCTGTCCCATGGTCCTGCTCTCCTTCGTCGGTCGTCCGGCGCCGGGTTCCGTCCGGCCGGTCACGCTCACCGGCCAGCAAATCACAGCGAACGGGGTGCGCCGGGCGGCGGCCTCCGGTCCGGACGGACGACCCCCAGGGCCTCTCTTTCGGATCACGTCGGATGAGCGGGCGTTGTTGGAGTGCGTGCCTCGGCGGTGCGGAGGAGGGAGTCCATGCGGAGCATCGGCGACCGACGACAAGCCGGCGAGGTGCGTGCTCCGGCGGCGACCGCCCGGCGTGATCCGAAAGAGAGGCCCTAGAGTGGCGGTTGTGCTCGAACAGGTGACAGCAGTGCGCTACGTCGACCCGCTGCGGGCCGGCGGTTCCGTGCCCGGCGTCGTGGAGACCGACGACCTGGGCACCTATGTGGTGAAGTTCACCGGGGCCGCCCAGGGCCGCAAGGCGCTGGTCGCGGAGGTGATCGTCGGCGAGCTGGCCCGGCGGCTCGGCCTGCGGGTGCCGGAGCTGCGACTGGTGGACTTCGACCCGGCGGTGGCCGAGGACGAGCCGGACGCCGAGATCCAGGACATCCTGCGGGCCAGCCGCGGCGTCAACCTCGGGATGGACCTGCTGCCCGGCGCCCGCGACTTCCGGCCCGGCATGATCGACGTCGGACCGGCCGAGGCCGGCCGGGTGGTGTGGCTGGACGCGCTCACCGGCAACGTCGACCGGACGGTGCACAACCCCAACCTCATGGTCTGGCACGGCCGGCTCTGGCTGATCGACAACGGCGCCGCGCTGATCTTCCACCACCGCTGGTCCGCGGCCGGGGCCTCGGTCGGCAAGCGGTACGACCTGAGCGCCCACGCGCTCGGCGGGTACCGCCCGGACGTGGCGCTGGCGGACGAGGAGCTCGGGCCGCTGGTCACCGCCGGACTGCTGGAGCAGGTGGTGGCGCTGGTGCCGGACGCCTGGCTCGCCGACGAGCCGGGCTTCGACTCGGTCGGGGCGCTGCGCCGGGCCTACGTGGAGCACCTGGCGGAGCGGGCGGCCCGCTCGGCCGAATGGCTGCCGGAGGGGTTCTCGACCCCAGAGCAGCTGCTCGACGCGGAGCGGCGGCGGGCCGCGCGGACCAGGGCCGGGCGGCCGGACTGGCTGCGGGAGGTGCCGGACCTGCACGGCAAGCCGTCGGTGGAGACGGTGTGGGAGCAGCACGTCGAGTGACCCGCCGGCCGGAGGCGGCCGGGGGCACGGAGAAGGGCATGCGAACGGGGGCGGGACTCGTGTCCCGCCCCCGTTCGGCGACTCAGGGGTTCAGCAGCCGGTCAGCCGTGGCTCAGCGCCACCACTGGACCGCCTTCTCGGCGTTGATGATGCCCGCGCCGTAGAAGCCGTTGTCGTCCGCGCCGCCCTCGCAGGTGGCCGCGAACTCGCCGGTGCCGCCCGGGTTGTACGGGCCCGACGGGCAGGCGTGCGACTCGGCCTGGTTGGTGAGCAGCTCGGTCAGCTCCTCCGGGCTGGCCCACGGGAAGGTGCTGGCCAGCAGGGCGAGCACACCGGCGGCGTGCGGGGAGGCCATCGAGGTGCCCTGCATGTAGCCGTACTGGCCGCCCGGGATGGTCGACAGCGTACGGCCGTTCTTGTCCGGGGTGTCCGGGATCTGGTAGCGGCGGTCGCCACCGGGGGCGGCCACGGTGACCTTGCCCTTGCCGTAGCTGGAGTAGTACGACTTGTCGCCGTTGACACCCACCGAGGAGACCGCGACGACGCCGTCCAGCTCGGTCGGCAGGTTCAGGCAGTCCTGGGTGATCGGGCGCTCGACCGGGGTGGTGTCGTCCGGGCTGGCGACGTCCTTGGTCTTGTGGGCCAGGTCGATGTTCTCGTTGCCCGCGGCGGCGACGTTGAGGACGCCCTTGCGCTGCGAGAACTCGACGGCGCGGCGGACGGCGGTGGTGATCGCCGCCTGGTCCGCGTCGTTCTGGCAGTTGAACATCCACGGGTCGACGAAGTAGCTGTTGTTCGTGACCTTGAACTTGTGCTCGCCGGCCCAGACGAAGCCGCAGATGGCGTACTCGGGGTAGATGAAGCCGCCGTCGTCGACGACCTTCACCGCGGCGAGCTTGACGTTCGGGGCGATGCCCTCGATGCCCTTGCCGTTCTTGGCGGCGGCGATGGTGCCGGCCACGTGGGTGCCGTGGGCGCCGTCGACGCCCGGCTGCCACGCGTCCCAGGCGGTGTTCGGCTTGCCGCCGTCGATGCAGGAGACCGACTGCGAGGCGTCGATGTTGGCGGCGAGGTCCTCGTGCTTGCCGTCGATGCCGGAGTCCAGGACGCCGACGGTGACCTTGTTGCTGCCGAGGGACAGCTTGTGGGCCTTGTCGACACCGATCTGACGCATGTCCCACTGGTTGGCCCAGTAGGGCTCCTCGCCGGCGGCGGGGGCGGCGGTCGGGGCGGCGGCGACCTCGGCGACCTTGTCCTCGGAGGCGGTGATGCCCTTGGTGCGGCTGGCGCCGACCGACTCGACGGCCTTCGCCTTGCGCAGCTTGGCGGCGAACTGGGTGTCGGTCGAGCGGGCGATCACCACGCCGATCTGCTCGTAGGAGTAGACGACGGTGCCGCCGAGGGCCTTGACCGCGGTCTCGACCTTCTGCACCTGACCGTGGTTGGCCTTGGTGTTGACGACGTAGCTGAGCAGCGGACCGGTGGTCGTCTCCGCCCCGGCGGCGAAGGCGCTGCCGGCCGGGAGCGCGAGGGCTCCGGCGGTGGCGAGCACAACGCCGACCGCCGCGATCCGGGTCCGGCTGATCCGAGGAACACTCATAGGGGTTGGCCCTCCCGAGTCGTCATGCTGCAGCTGCGGTTGGCAGATGCGCTTGGAATGATCGGGACGCTAGTGAACAAGTGTTGCAATCCGCAAGAGGTAGTCATCTAATCGTCACAAGTCATCCACCGACGGAAGGTATGACTCCGCTCCTGCTGGGCAGGGGCGGCGATCTGACGATCGGACGAGCACAGAGCTCACTGGCGGGTGATCCTAGTAACCCGGACCTAGGGGGCGACAGGCATTCGTAACGGCCGAAAGCGGCCAGTGGCGAATGCTCGCCAGTGGCGGCGGGCCGACGCTCAGATCGCGTACAGTCGGCGCGCGTTCTCCGCCGCCACCAGACGGGCCAGCCGCTCGGCGTCGGCCGGGGTGCAGGCGCCGTCGGCCCGCCAGCCGTCGAGCAGGGTGCCCAGGCCGTGGCGGAACTGCGCCGCGCCCACCAGGTGGAGCTCCGGCAGGCCGTAGCCGTCGGTGGAGAACAGCAGCTTGCCGAACGGCGCCAGCTCCAGCATCTCGCCGAGCACCGCCGCCGCCCTCGGGCCGACGTAGGAGGTGGTCAGCCCGAGGTCGGTGTACACCAGCGGGAAGGCCTGGGCCAGCCAGGCGGCCTGCCGGTGGTAGGGGTAGCCGTGCAGCAGCACCAGCGGGACGCCCGACGGCTCGGCGGCCCGGACGAAGTCGGCGAGCAGCGACGGGTCGGCCCGGTGCAGGGTGACGTCGGGATCGCCGAAGCCGGTGTGCAGCTGGAGCGGCAGCCGCAGCCCGGCGCAGACCTCCAGGGCGGTGTGCAGCAGCTCGTGCAGCAGGACCGGGTCGGTCAGCCGGCCGCCCCCGGCACGCTGCCGGGCGGCGGCGGCCGCCGTCACCTCGGCCGGGGAGGGCCGCCGCGCGGGCACCGCGAGCCCGGCCCGGTAGGCGACCACCGACTTGAGCGCGACGGCGCCGGCGGCCGCGGCGGCCAGCGCCTCGCGCACCGCCCGCGCCCAGCCGCCGGGCGACGCGGTGACGGCCTCGGCGACCGGCTCCAGCCGGACCACCTCGCGCACCCGGGCGCCGGAGGCCGAGGCGAACCCGTCGAGCGGCAGCAGCGGGAAGCCGGCGGCGCCGGTCAGCCCGGTGTCCACCAGGCAGGTGTCCAGGCCCGCGGCGGCCAGCAGTCGGCGGGTGGCCTCCGGGGCGCCCAGCTCGCGCCGCCGGGCGAGGTACTCCTCGGCGGGCGCGTGCGCGGGCAGCCCCAGCGCGGGCGGGCACCAGCGGCGGACGGCGAGGCCGAGCGCGCTGTCGAAGGGCGAGGTGCCGGGCGCGGGCGGGCGGTCGGACTCGGTGAGCAGCCCCGCCAGGGCGTCGTCGTCGAGCTCGGCCGTCACCACGCTGTGGCAGTGGTGGTCGACCAGCGCGGGGACGTCGACCGGGGGCACAGAGTAGGACACGCCCCTAGTACCGCCAGCGGGTGACGGCGGCCAGCCGCTCGGGCGACGCGCCGGCGTACTGCTCGGCCTCGGCCTGGCGGACGGCCAGCACCGCTTCGAACAGCGGCTCGCCGAGCGCCTCCCGGAGCACGGCGGAGCCCCGGTAGGCGGCGAGCGCCTCGGCCGGGCCGGTCGGCAGCCGGGGGACGGTGCCGGGCTCGGCCAGGGAAGGGTCCCCGGTGGACTCCGGTGGCAGCGCGAGCCGCTGCTCCCGCCCGGCGAGGCCGGCGGCGATCACCGCGCCGACCGCCAGATAGGGGTTGGCGGTGGCGTCGAAGCACTTGATCTCGGCGTTGGCCGCGGAGGACCGCTCGCCGGTGGAGCCGGTGACCAGGCGGAGCGCGGCCTCGCGGTTCTCCAGGCCCCAGCACTGGTAGGCCCCGGCCCAGTGCGAGGGGACCAGCCGCAGATAGCCGGCCGGGCTGGAGCAGCCGAGCACCAGCAGCTCGGGCAGCGCGCCGAGCACCCCGGCCAGGAAGCCCTCCGCCTCGGCGGTCAGCCCGTGCGGACCGGGGCCGCCGTGCGCGAGGTTGCGCCCCTCGCGCCAGAGGCTGAGGTGGAGGTGGCCGCCGTTGCCGACCCCGCCCGCCTCTACCGCCGGGGCGAAGGAGGCCCGCAGGCCGTGCCGGGCGGAGACGGCCCGGACGGTGTGCCGGACCAGCACCGAGGTGTCGGCGGCCTCCACCGGGCCCTCCGGGGCGACCGAGACCTCGAACTGCCCGGGCGCGTACTCGGGGTGGATCTGGAGCACGGTCAGGCCCTGCTCGCCGAGGGCCCGGAGCACGTCGCGCAGGTAGTCGGAGAGGTCGGTGAGGCGCTGCATGCCGTAGGCCGGGCCGGCCGTCGGGTAGCGGGGCTCCTCCCCCTCCGGGCCGGCCAGCGCGACCACCCACTCGATCTCGATCCCGGCCTTGAGGGCCAGGCCCTGCTCGGCCGCGGCGGCCACCGCCCGGCGGGCGAAGAGCCGCTGGCACCCGGGGTGCGGGGCACCGCCCTGGGTGTAGCGGTCCCCCGGGGCCCAGGCCCAGCCGGGCTGGGCGGCGAGCGGGACGATCCGCTCGACGTCGGGGTAGAGCCGGAGGTCGCCGGTGGGGCCGCCGATCAGCCGGCTGGTGACGATCGAGTCGTCGGCGAGGAAGACGTCGAAGCAGGGGGCCGCGCCGACGCCCCACTGCGCCGCGTGCACCAGTCCGCCGAGCGGCACCGCCTTGACCCGGGCGATGCCGGCGTTGTCCACCCAGGTGACGGCGACCGCCTCGACCCCGGAGCCCCGCAGCCGGTCGACGGCGGCCTGCGCGCGCTCGCCGCGCTCGGCCCGGTCCGCCCGCGGCGGCAGCACGGCGCCGGTGGCGGCGGGCCCGGCCGGGCCGGGGGCGGGCCCCGCGGCGGACCCGGCGGCGGGCTCGGGTCGGTCCGTGGCAACGGTTCCAGTGGTCATGCCCCCATGCTTCCCGGCGCCGCCGGGGCGCGTAACTCCCCTATCGGGTGGTCCGAACGGACGTCCGTCCACCTCCCTCACCCGCACGGGTGATCACCCCGGCCGTGAGCAGCGAAACTGCCACCCCCCACCCCCTTCCTACTGATCGGTAACTTCGCTACAGTGTCCGCACGCACCACTGCCGGGCTTCGGGAGCCGCACCGGCGGGGCGCCGTCCGCCGCGCCGGGAACCGCGGGGCCGACGGCGGACGACGGTGCGTTCGTTCACCGGCCGGTGCCGCGGATCGCGGCCGGAGCCGGATTTCTCTCCTCTGTGTTCAGAGCCGCTTCCTTCACCCCGAGCGCCTGAGTACCACGGCACACCCGCAGCACCGCCGGAGCGGACCGGCGGCTGCGCGGTGGCCGCAACCGTCATCCCCCCGCACCGCGCGCGGACCCTCCTCCGAAGGCGCGCCCTCCTTCCGGGGGCGTGCCCTCCGGAGCGCGCGCGGGCCTTCCATGACAAGGAGTCAGGACAGATGGAGCGTCCCTTTCCCACGGTCGCCGTGGTCGGACTCGGCACGATGGGCACCGGAGTCGCCGTCGCGGTCGCCAGGAGCGGCCGCCGGGTGATCGGCATCGAGGCCGACGAGAGCTCCGCCGCCCGGGCCCTGGCCCGGATCGAGGAGTCCACCGCGCACGCGGTGGACCGCGAGCGGCTCACCGCCGAGGAGCGGGCCGGGCTGCTCGCCCGGCTCACCGTCGGCCACCGCCTGGCCGCGGCCGCCGAGGCGGACCTGGTGATCGAGGAGGTCCCCGAGCAGCTGGAGCTGAAGCGGCAGGTCTTCGCCGAGCTGGACCGGATCTGCCCGGCCGGCACGGTGTTCGCCACCGGCACCACCGCGCTCTCGGTGACCCGGATCGCCGCCGCCACCGCCCGCCCGGACCGGGTGCTCGGCCTGCACTTCTTCAACCCGGTGCACACCATGAAGCTGGTCGAGGTGGTGCGCACCGTGCTCACCGCCCCGCAGGTCGCCGAGGACGCCGCGGCGCTGGCCCGGGACCTCGGCAAGGAGCCGGTGGCGGCCGGCGACCGGGCCGGCTTCGTGGTCAACGGCCTGCTCTTCGCGTACCTGAACCAGGCCGCCGCGATGTACGAGTCCAAGTACGCCACCCGGGAGGACATCGACGCCGCGATGCGGCTCGGCTGCGGCCTGCCGATGGGGCCGCTGGCGCTGCTCGACCTGATCGGCGTGGACACCGCGAGGACCGTCCTGGAGGCGATGTACGAGCAGTCCAGGGACCGGCTGCACGCGCCGGCGCCGATCCTCGGCCAGCTGGTCTCGGCCGGGCTGCTGGGCCGCAAGACCGGCCGCGGCTTCTACACCTACGAGGCGCCCGGCTCCTCCAAGGTCGTCGGCGCCGCCGCCGGCCCGGCCCGGCCGGGGGTGACCGGGCGGGAGGTGCGCAGCATCGGCGTCTGCGGCTCGGGCACCATGGCGACCGGCATCGTCGAGGTGTTCGCCAAGGCCGGGTACCCGGTGCTGCTGGCCGCCCGCAGCCTGGAGAAGGCCGAGCGGGCCAAGGCGCAGCTGGCGAGGTCGCTGGAGCGCTCGGTGGCGAAGGGCCGGCTGACCGAGGAGCAGCGGGACGCCGCCCTGGGCCTGGTGACGCCGGTCGGGCAGTACGGCGAGCTGGCGGACGTGGACCTGGTGGTCGAGGCGGTGGCCGAGGACCTCGGGGTGAAGCGCGAGCTGTTCACCGCGCTGGACGCGATCGTCAAGCCGGGCGCGGTGCTGGCCACCACCACCTCCTCGCTGCCGGTGGTGGCCTGCGCCTCGGCCACCGGGCGGCCGCAGGACGTGGTCGGCATGCACTTCTTCAACCCGGCGCCGGCGATGCGGCTGGTCGAGGTGGTCTCCACGGTGCTGACCGCGCCGGACGTCACCGCGACCGTGCTGGAGCTGTGCGCGAAGGTCCGCAAGCACCCGGTGGAGTGCGGGGACCGGGCCGGCTTCATCGTGAACGCGCTGCTCTTCCCCTATCTCAACGACGCGGTGCGGATGCTCCAGGAGCACTACGCGACGGTGGACGACATCGACACCGCGATGAAGCTCGGCTGCGGCTACCCGATGGGCCCGTTCGAGCTGCTGGACGTGGTCGGCCTGGATGTCTCGCTGACCATCGAGCAGGTGCTGCACCAGGAGTTCCGGGAGCCGGGCCTGGCCGCGGCGCCGCTGCTGGAGCACCTGGTGGCGGCGGGCTGCCTGGGCCGCAAGACCGGCCGCGGTTTCCGCGACCACGCGCGCCGATGACCACGCCGCCGTCCTACGGGGGAGCGTCCGACCGGCCGCCGTTCCGCGCGGAACGGGCCGGCTGGGGGGCGGGTTCGGTGTCCGCGCACTGGCCGAGACCTGCGGTGGGCGGGCCGGTCGCCCCGGTGCGCCGGGCAAGGCCCCCTGCTCCGGCGCCGGGGACGTGTAGCGTTCCGGGCATGGATCGGGTTCAGTCAGTCTCCCCGCAGCAATCCGCCCCGCAGCAGTCCGCCCCGGCGCGTGACGGCCGGTCGGCCGGGACGGGCGCCGAGGGGGGCCAGGGCAGCCGCCGGGCGGCGGCCCAGCGCCAGCAGATGCGCCAGGACCTGGCCACCGCCGCGATGGAGCTGTTCGCCTCGCAGGGCTACGAGGAGACCACGGTCGACCAGATCGCCGCGGCGGCCGGGGTCGCCCGGCGGACCTTCTTCCGGTACTTCCGGTCCAAGGAGGAGGCGATCTTCCCGGACCACGACGACACCCTGGTGCGGGTCGCCGACCTGCTGGCCAGCGCCGAGCCGGAGGAGCACCCGCTGGACGTGGTCTGCCGGGGCATCAAGGAGGTGCTGCGGATGTACGCCTCCACGCCCGGGGTCTCGGTGGCCAGGTACCAGCTGATCCGCCAGGTGCCGACGCTGCGGGAGCGGGAGATCGCCGTGGTGGCCCGCTACGAGCGGCTGTTCACCCGCTACCTGCTGGGCCGGTTCGACACCGCCGGGGAGATCCCCGAGGGCTGGCAGCACGGTGGCGAGGACGACTCGATGCTGGCCGAGGTGTCGGCGGCGGCGGTGGTCGCGGCCCACAACCACGTGCTGCGGCGCTGGCTGCGGGCGGGCGGACGGGGCGATGTGGAGGCACAGCTGGACCACTCCTTCGAGGTGATCCGGCAGACCTTCTGGGGCTCCAGCGCACCGGGGGCGCGACGGCGCGGTGCCGTGGTGGCACCGGGTGCCAGTGGGACGGAGGCGGAGGCCTCGACCCTGCGCGCACCGAGTGCCACCTCCGGAGGTGAGGTGCTCATCACAGTCACCCGGACGGACGCCCCGCTGGAGCTGGTGGTGGATGCCGTGCGGGCCGCCCTGGAGGGCGTCAAGCAGGCCTGACCGCAGGAGTTCTCGCAGGTCGCAAGGGGTTCACGGGCCCGTGCCGGAGTGTCGGCACGGGCCCTTTCCATGCCCTTCGCGGGCCCCTGGGAGGCACCTCCGGGTCGCCCGAATTGATGGCACCGCGTGTCTTTACGAGTGGCACAGGGTGCCACTACCTTGTTACCCACCAGTCGCGGCGCCGCGGCTCCCCACCTGGCGCGCCGTCGTACCGGCGCCCCCCGATCCCGGGGGCGACCCACCGCAGCACCCGGCCCGACAGCCGTCCCGGCCCACCGGCCACCGGCCCGACAGCCACCTCGGCCCACCAGCCACCCACACCCACCACCCCGTTCAGCGAAGCCGGTGTCCGCTCCCGGCTCCCCCAGACGCCCTGTGCCCTCACACAGGTACGCCTTCGGAGGCAGCCATGAAGGAAATCCTCGACGCGATCCTCAGCTCCGACAGCACCTCGGCGGACTTCGCCAACGTGAAGCTGCCGGAGTCCTACCGGGCGGTGACGCTCCACAAGGACGAGGAGCAGATGTTCGCGGGCCTCGCCAGCCGCGACAAGGACCCGCGCAAGTCCCTCCACCTCGACGACGTCCCGCTGCCCGAACTGGGCCCGGGCGAGGCCCTGGTCGCGGTGATGGCGAGCGCGGTGAACTACAACACCGTGTGGAGCTCGATCTTCGAGCCGGTCTCCACCTTCGGCTTCCTGGAGCGCTACGGCCGGCTCTCCCCGCTCACCAAGCGCCACGACCTGCCGTACCACGTGCTCGGCTCCGACCTGGCGGGCGTGGTGCTGCGCACCGGCGCCGGGGTCAACGCCTGGAAGCCGGGCGACGAGGTGGTCGCCCACTGCCTGTCCGTCGAGCTGGAGTCCTCGGACGGCCACAACGACACGATGATGGACCCGGAGCAGCGGATCTGGGGCTTCGAGACCAACTTCGGCGGCCTGGCCCAGCTGGCGCTGGTGAAGACCAACCAGCTGATGCCCAAGCCCGCCCACCTGACCTGGGAGGAGGCCGCCTCCCCCGGCCTGGTCAACTCCACCGCCTACCGCCAGCTGGTCTCGCAGAACGGCGCGGGCATGAAGCAGGGCGACAACGTGCTGATCTGGGGCGCCAGCGGCGGCCTCGGCTCGTACGCCACCCAGTACGCGCTGGCCGGCGGCGCCACCCCGATCTGCGTGGTCTCCAGCCCGGAGAAGGCCGACATCTGCCGGGCGATGGGCGCCGAGGCGATCATCGACCGCTCCGCCGAGGGCTACAGGTTCTGGAAGGACGAGCAGAACCAGGACCCGCGCGAGTGGAAGCGCTTCGGCGGCCGGATCCGCGAGCTGACCGGCGGCGAGGACGTCGACATCGTCTTCGAGCACCCCGGCCGGGAGACCTTCGGCGCCAGCGTCTACGTCACCCGCAAGGGCGGCACCATCGTCACCTGCGCCTCCACCTCGGGCTACATGCACCAGTACGACAACCGCTACCTGTGGATGTCGCTCAAGAAGATCGTCGGCTCGCACTTCGCCAACTACCGCGAGGCCTGGGAGGCCAACCGCCTGGTGGCCAAGGGCAAGATCCACCCCACCGTGTCCAAGGTCTACACCCTGGAGCAGACCGGGCAGGCCTCGCTCGACGTCCACCAGAACCGCCACCAGGGCAAGGTCGGCGTGCTCTGCCTCGCCCCCGAGGAGGGCCTGGGCGTGCGCGACGCCGAACTGCGCGCCCGCCACCTGCCCGCGATCAACCGCTTCCGCGACATCTAAGGCGACCCGATGACCGACCAGAAGCGCGACCGGCCCTGGCTCATGCGCACCTACGCCGGGCACTCGACGGCCGAGGACTCCAACGCGCTGTACCGGCGGAACCTCGCCAAGGGGCAGACCGGCCTCTCGGTGGCGTTCGACCTGCCGACCCAGACCGGCTACGACTCCGACCACATCCTCGCCCGCGGCGAGGTCGGCCGGGTCGGGGTGCCGGTGGGCCACGTCGGCGACATGCGCACCCTGTTCGACGGCATCCCGCTCGAACAGACCAACACCTCCATGACGATCAACGCCACCGCGATGTGGATGCTGGCGCTCTACCAGGTGGTCGCCGAGGAGCAGGGCGCGGACATCGCCAGGCTCACCGGCACCACCCAGAACGACATCGTCAAGGAGTACCTGTCGCGCGGGACGCACGTCTTCCCGCCCGGCCCCTCGGTGCGCCTGATCACCGACATGATCGCGTACACGGTCGGGAACATCCCGAAGTGGAACCCGATCAACATCTGCAGCTACCACCTCCAGGAGGCCGGGGCCACCCCGGTCCAGGAGATCGCCTACGCGATGTGCACCGCGATCGAGGTGCTGGACGCCGTCCGCGACTCCGGCCAGGTGCCGGCCGAGCGGATGGGCGAGGTGGTGGCCCGGATCTCCTTCTTCGTCAACGCCGGGGTGCGGTTCGTCGAGGAGATGTGCAAGATGCGGGCCTTCGGCCGGCTCTGGGAGAAGGTCACCCGGGAGCGGTACGGCATCGAGGACCCGAAGCAGCGCCGGTTCCGCTACGGCGTGCAGGTCAACTCGCTCGGCCTGACCGAGGCCCAGCCGGAGAACAACGTCCAGCGGATCGTGCTGGAGATGCTCGCCGTCACGCTCTCCAAGGACGCCCGCGCCCGCGCCGTCCAGCTGCCCGCCTGGAACGAGGCGCTCGGCCTGCCCCGCCCGTGGGACCAGCAGTGGTCGCTGCGGATCCAGCAGGTGCTCGCCTTCGAGTCCGACCTGCTGGAGTACGGGGACCTCTTCAACGGCTCCGAGGTCGTCGAGGCCAAGACCGCCGACCTGCTGGCCGGCGCCGAGGCCGAGATCGCCAAGGTGCTGGCGATGGGCGGGGTCATCCCGGCCGTCGAGTCCGGCTACCTGAAGTCCAACCTGGTCTCCTCGCACGCCGCCCGCCGGGCCCGGATCGAGTCCGGCGAGGACAAGATCATCGGGGTCAACTGCTTCGACACCACCGAGGAGAGCCCGCTCACGGCCGACCTCGACACCGCGATCATGGTCGTCGACCCGGCCTCCGAGCAGTCCGTGCTGACCGCGCTGGAGGCCTGGCGCGGGCAGCGCGACGAGGCCGCCGCGCTGCGCGCCCTGGAGGAGCTCAAGGCCGTCGCCGGCACCACCGCGAACCTGGTGCCGGCCACCCTGGCCTGCGCCCGGGCCGGGGTCACCACCGGCGAGTGGGCCTTCGCCCTGCGCGAGGTGTTCGGCGAGTACCGGGCGCCCACCGGCGTCGGCGGCGCCCCGGTCGCCGTCCCGGCCGAGCCCGGCGGCGAGCTGGCCGCCGTCCGCGAGGCGGTCGCCGCGACCGCCGCCGAGCTCGGCGCCGGCAAGTTGCGGCTGCTGGTCGGCAAGCCCGGCCTGGACGGGCACTCCAACGGGGCCGAGCAGATCGCCGTCCGGGCCCGCGACGCCGGGTTCGAGGTGGTCTACCAGGGCATCCGGCTCACCCCCGAGCAGATCGTCTCGGCCGCCGTCGCCGAGGACGTCCACTGCGTGGGCCTGTCGATCCTCTCCGGCGCCCACTCCGAGCTGGTGCCGGACGTGCTGCACCGGCTGCGCCGGGCCGGGGTGGAGGATGTCCCGGTGATCGTGGGTGGCATCATCCCGGCAGCGGACGGCGAGGCCCTCAGGGCCGCCGGCGTCGCCGCCGTGTTCACCCCGAAGGACTTCGGCATCACGACCATCATCGGCCGGATCGTGGACGAGATCCGGCTGGCCAACAGGCTCCAGCCCTGGACGCCGGCCCCGGCCACGACGACCAGCTGACCCCGGAAGGAACCACCCTCTTGTCCCAGAACCGCCTCCGCCCGCGCCGTTCCTGCCTCGCCGTGCCGGGCTCCAACCCGCGCTTCCTGGAGAAGGCCCAGGGCCTCCAGGCCGACCAGGTCTTCCTCGACCTGGAGGACGCCTGCGCCCCCCTGGTCAAGGAGAGCGCCCGCCACACCGTCGTCGACGCCCTGAACACCGGCGACTGGACCGGCAAGACCCGGGTCGTGCGCGTCAACGACTGGACCACCCACTGGACCTACCGCGACGTGATCACCGTGGTCGAGGGCGCCGGCCCGAACCTCGACTGCATCATGCTGCCGAAGGTCCAGGACGCCGAGCAGGTGAAGGCGCTCGACCTGCTGCTCACCCAGATCGAGAAGACCATGGGCTTCGAGGTCGGCCGGATCGGCATCGAGGCGCAGATCGAGAACGCCAAGGGCCTCATCAACGTCGACACCATCGCCCAGGCCTCGCCCCGGCTGGAGACCATCATCTTCGGCCCGGCCGACTTCATGGCCTCGATCAACATGAAGTCGCTGGTGGTCGGCGAGCAGCCGCCCGGCTACTCGGCCGACGCCTACCACTACATCCTGATGCGCATCCTGATGGCCGCCCGCGCCAACGACCTCCAGGCGATCGACGGCCCCTACCTCCAGATCCGCAACCAGGAGGGCTACCGCGAGGTGGCCGGCCGCGCCGCCGCGCTGGGCTTCGACGGCAAGTGGGTGCTGCACCCGGACCAGATCGGCGCCGCCAACGAGATCTTCTCGCCCTCCCAGGAGGACTACGACCACGCCGAGATGATCCTCGACGCCTACGACTGGTGCACCTCCGAGGCCGGCGGCTTCAAGGGCTCGGCGATGCTCGGCGACGAGATGATCGACGAGGCCAGCCGCAAGATGGCGCTGGTCGTCTCCGGCAAGGGCCGCGCGGCCGGTATGAAGCGCACCTCCACGTTCGAGCCCCCGCAGGCCTGAGACCGGTCAGGAGCCATCGACCCATGCAGTTCGGACGCACCTACGAGGAGTTCGAGGTCGGCGCCGTCTACCGGCACTGGCCCGGCAAGACGGTCACCGAGTACGACGACCACCTCTTCTGTCTGCTCACCATGAACCACCACCCGCTCCACATGGACACCAACTACGCGGAGCGGACCACCGACTTCGGCAAGAACGTGGTGGTGGGCAACTACATCTACTCGCTGCTGCTCGGCATGTCCGTCCCGGACGTCTCCGGCAAGGCGATCGCCAACCTGGAGATCGAGTCGCTGCGGCACATCGCGCCGACCTTCCACGGCGACACGATCTACGGCGAGACCACCGTGCTCGACAAGTGGCCGTCCAAGTCCAAGGACGACCGCGGCATCGTGTACGTCGAGACCAAGGGCTACAAGCAGGACGGCACGGTCGTCTGCGTCTTCCGCCGCAAGGTGATGGTGCCGACCGCGACGTACATCGAGGCGCGCGGCGGCGAGCAGCCCGCCCGGCCCACGCCGCTCGCCTGAGCCCTTCCGAAGCCCCACCACCCCAGGACCCCGGACGGGCCCGGCCGCCGTCATCGGCCGAGCCCCGCACCGGTTCACGGGGGCTCCGCGGAGCCACGCCCGCGGAGCCCCCGTCCACTCTCCCCCACCCTCGTTTTTCCAGGCATGACAGGAGCCGCACGATGGGACGCCTCGCACAGACCGACGGCCTCACCGAGATCCAGCGGGACATCCTCGCCACCGTGCGCGAGTTCGTCGACAAGGAGATCATCCCGGTCGCGACCGAGCTGGAGCACAAGGACGAGTACCCCGCGGCGATCGTCGAGGGCATGAAGCAGCTCGGCCTCTTCGGCCTGACCATCCCCGAGGAGTACGGCGGCCTCGGCGAGTCGCTGCTGACCTACGCGCTGGTGGTCGAGGAGATCGCCCGCGGCTGGATGTCCGTCTCCGGCATCGTCAACACCCACTTCATCGTCGCGCACATGATCAACGCGCACGGCACCCAGGAGCAGAAGGACCACTTCCTGCCCCGGATGGCGGCCGGCGAGATCCGCGGCGCCTTCTCGATGTCCGAGCCGGGCCTCGGCTCCGACGTCGCCGCGATCAGCACCAAGGGCGTCAAGGACGGAGACTTCTACGTCCTCAACGGCCAGAAGATGTGGCTGACCAACGGCGGCACCTCCAGCCTGGTCGCGGTCCTCTGCAAGACGGACGAGGGCGGCTCCACGCCCTACAAGAACATGACCACCTTCCTGATCGAGAAGACGCCGGGCTTCGGCGCCAACCCGACCGTCCCCGGCCTGACCGTGCCCGGGAAGATCGAGAAGATGGGCTACAAGGGCGTCGACACCACCGAGCTGGTGCTCCAGGACGTCCGGATCCCCGCCGACCGGATCCTCGGCGGCGTCCCCGGCCGGGGCTTCTACCAGATGATGGACGGCGTCGAGGTCGGCCGCGTCAACGTGGCCGCGCGCGGCTGCGGCGTCGCCCGCCGCGCCTTCGAGCTGGGCATCTCCTACGCCCAGCAGCGCTCCACCTTCGGCAAGAAGATCGCCGAGCACCAGGCGATCCAGTTCAAGCTCGCCGAGATGGCCACCAAGGTCGAGGCCGCGCACCAGATGATGGTGATGGCCGCCCGCAAGAAGGACAGCGGCGAGCGCAACGACCTGGAGGCGGGGATGGCGAAGTACCTCGCCTCCGAGTACTGCAAGGAGGTCGTCGAGGACGCCTTCCGCATCCACGGCGGCTACGGCTTCTCCAAGGAGTACGAGATCGAGCGGCTCTACCGGGAGGCCCCGATGCTGCTGATCGGTGAAGGTACTGCGGAGATCCAGAAGATGATCATCGGGCGCCGGCTGCTGGAGGAGTACCGCATCGCGGGCTGACCGGCCCGCCGCGGGGCTCGCGGCCGACCCGCGAGACCGCCGGACGACGGGCGTGCGGGCCCGTCCCGGCGCCGCGCCGTGTCCCGCCCCGGTGGCCTGGTCCGCCCCGGGGCCGACACCGGCGCTCCGGAGCGGCCGCAGGGCGTACAGCTGCTGTCACACGCCCTGCGGCCGCTCCGGCATACCGTCCCGCGCCCCCGACGGGCAGTTCCGCGGGGCCGACCGGGCAGGGTTGAGACAAGAGTCACCAGCTTCGCCGGGTCCCTTGGGAACCGGACCGGGTCGAGCTACGGTCGTATACAAGGGGGCGCACCGGCGCCTCCCGCAGGTCACATGAACGAGCAGGCGGGTTGCCCACCCACCGTGTGCTCCCGATAGCATCCACCGGGACAGCAGACGTCCCTCTATTACCCGATCCCGCGGTGGCCCCCGTCCAGCGGCCATGATCCCCCGCGACAAAGGTCTTCGATGCCCATCAGCCCGTCCCCTCACACCTCCGTCACGGACCGCGATGCCCTCGCTGCCACGACGGCCGGCCGGCGACCCCGCGTGACCATCGCGCGCGGAGCCACCCCCTGGTTCGTCCCCACCCTCGCCACGGCCGCCGTGACCACCGCGCTCACGCGGCGCAGTGGCAAGTGGGCCCTCGCGGCGGTACCCGCCTGTGCGCTCGGCGCCGGCATGCTGTGGTTCTTCCGCGACCCCGAGCGTGAGATCGGCACGGGCAGAGTGATCTCCCCCGCCGACGGCGTGGTCCAGAGCATCGACGCGTGGCCGGACGGCCGGACCCGCGTGGCGATCTTCATGAGCCCGCTCAACGTCCACGTCAACCGGGCGCCCCTGCCCGGCACGGTGACCTCCGTCGAGCACGTGCCCGGTGGCTTCGTGCCCGCGTTCAACAAGGACAGCGACCAGAACGAGCGGGTCGTCTGGCACTTCGACACCGAGCTCGGCGACATCGAGATGGTCCAGATCGCGGGCGCCGTGGCGCGCCGCATCGTGCCGTACGTGGACGCCGGTACCAAGGTCGAGCAGGGCGAGCGGATCGGTCTGATCCGCTTCGGGTCCCGGGTCGACACCTACCTGCCGGCCGGCGTCGAGGTCGGCGTCGAGGTCGGCCAGAAGACCACCGCCGGGGTGACGCGCCTTGACCGTGACTGATCCTGAGACGATCGTCGGCCTGGACGACGAGGAGACGGCCCTGCGCCGTCGTCGCTGGGCCCGCGACCGCGAGCTGCGCGCGCCGCGCTCTCCGCAGCACCTGTCCACCGCCGACTTCCTCACCCTGGGGAACGCCGTCTGCGGCTTCCTGGCGATCTACTCGATCACCACCGGGGTGCTCGTCCCGCACATCACCAACCCGGACGCCGCGCCGGACAAGCACAGCGCCGCCACCGCGGTCACGCTGCTGCTGATCGGCTCGATGTGCGACCTGTTCGACGGCCTGGTGGCGCGCAAGCTGCGCTCCTCCGCGCTCGGCGCCGAACTGGACAACCTGGCCGACCTGATCAGCTTCGGCATCGCGCCGGCCTACTTCGTCGCGGTCTGGGGCATGGTCTCGCCCGGCTCCAACAGCCGGCTGTCGGCGCTGATCGCGCTGACCGTGCTGCTGGCGGTGGTGCTGCGGCTCGCCCGGTTCTCCACCGTGAAGATGCGGCCGGGGGTCTTCCAGGGCATGCCCTGCCCGATGGGCGCGATGACGGTGATCGCCATCGTGCTGCTCGACCCGCCGTTCCTGCCCGGTCTGCTGGCGATCTTCGCCGTCGCGTACCTCATGGTCAGCCGGATCGAGTACCCGAAGCCGCAGGGGCTGCTGGCCACCGCCACGCTGTGCTGGATCGTGCTCTCGATCGGCTGCCTCGCGGCCTGGGCGACCGGCGCCCCCGGCGGCGACACCCTGCTGCACATCGGCGCGTTCGCGCAGATCGCGCTCGCCGCGATGGCGCCGCTGCTGGTGATCCGCCGCAAGGTCGGCCAGAAGGTCGGCGACGTGCGGGCCCGCCGCGCGGAGTCGCGGATCGGCTGACGACCGCCGAAGGACGAACGGAAGGGCCCGGCTCCCCGAGGGGAGCCGGGCCCTTCCGTATGTCCGGACGCGTGTCCGGACGCGTGTCCGGTACGGGGGTGCCGCCGACGGCTCAAGCGCCGCCGCGGTGGACGCTGAACGCCGAGCGGCGGGCCGCCCTGGCCACCGCCGGGTCCGGGTGGACGCCGGAGACCGCCGTCAGCACCGAGGCCGCCCGGGGGTGCCCGGACTGCCGGGCCCGGGCGAACAGCCGCACCGGGTCGCCGGCCGAGGCACCCTCGACATGGCCCACCAGAAGTTCCGTTTCCCCGTGGTCCAGCACGGCCGCGGCGGTGTCCACCCAGAGCCAGGCGGCGTCCTCCGCGCCCAGCACATCGGCCGGGGAGACCCCCTCGTCCGAGCGCTCGGCCAGCCACAGCAGCGCGTACGGGCGCAGCACCGCCTCGTCGACGGCGGCCCGCACGGCCTGCTCGGCGGTGGATCCGGCCACCCGCAGCGCCTCGAAGGCCAGGCCGCGCACCAGGGCGTCCTCGCCCTGCGCGGCCTCCAGCAGCTCGGCCACCGCCCGGTCGGCGGGGCGGGCGGCCAGCCAGGCCCGGTACTCGGCGCGGGCGGGGCCCGGCGAGTAGTCGGCGCAGGCGCTGAGCAGTTCCATCGCGCTCTGCTCGATGTGGCCGGCGGCGGTCTGCGCGACGGTGCAGATCTCCTCCAGCTTGGCCCGCACCGCCCAGTGCCCGAGCGGGGAGAGCTCGGCCGCGTTGTCCTCGCGGACCAGCGCGCCGACGGCGGCCAGGCCGTCGAGCATCCAGTCCAGGACGGCGGCGACGTCGGCGGGCGAGGCCGGGGTGTCGATCTGCGGCTCGCGGCAGGTGCCGCGGACGGCGGAGACGGCGGAGGCCGCGTGCGGGACGGGCGAGAGGCCGAAGGCGCCCTCGCCGCCGCCGACCCGGCGCTCGTCCAGGCCGCGCCGGAGCAGCTCCAGCAGCTCGATGTCGGCGACCGGGCCGTCCACCAGGTGCAGGAAGGAGAGCAGTTGGGGTGCCTGGTCGACGGCCTGCCCGGCGAGGACGGCGAACACGCCGCGCAGGGCGGCGGGCGGCACCGGGGCGAGCAGGGTCCAGGCGTCGAACAGGGTCGACCAGCCGCGGATCACCGCCTCGTCGTCGTGCTCCCAGGCGTGCAGGCGCCAGCCGGGGACGGCGCCGCCGTCGCGGGGCTCGACCAGGCCGACCAGCAGGGCCTGGCCCCAGGCCTTGGCGGCGGCGCCCACCGTCATGGCGAGGGCGCGGCCGGCCGCGCGGGCGTCCTCCGGGAGCAGTTCGCCGCGCTTGTCGACCTCGTCGAGGTCGCCGGCCCAGCGGGCGATCCGGACGGCGTCGACCAGCATCCGGCGGGCCAGCGGGGCCAGCTCGGCGGGTGCGGGGAAGCCCTCCGGTACGGGGACCCGGCCTCGGCCGGGGGCGGGGGCGGGGCCTCGTCGGCGGGGTACGCCCTGGCTTCCCGGCCTGGCGCCGGCGGGGCGGTGGGCCGTTCCGGGGAGACGGGTCACCGTCGCACCGGAACCGTTGGTCGGCGGGAGCGGGGCATCACGGTCGCGCGGATTCCGAGACGTCACGTCGAGCAGTCTTCCCCTTGTACCGGCCTTCTGTCACATCCGGTTGTCCGCGCAGGGCGGGGCGGGGGTTCGGGGGGATCGACAAGATCGGGCAACAGAGCCCAAACCGACTGGCTTGATCTTTGTGGCGGGTGCATGCCAGGTCGGAGGGGTGGGCGGGGCCGGTGGTCCGGGCGGGGTCCCGGTCGGCCCGTGCGCCGACCGCCGCCCGGTCGGCGCGCACCCGGTGCACCCGGCTCCCCGGCCCCGCGCGGCGCGGCGGGGAGCGCGCGGCGGGGCGGGGGCGGAGAGCCCGGGGCCGGGGGCCGGTGGCGGCGGCTCAGCAGAAGGGCGTGAGCCAGCGGCGCAGGGTCTCGGAGTAGCGGTCCGGGTCCGTGTTCCACAGCGCGGCGTGGTCGCCGCCCGGGAAGGCCTGGAGGTTCACCAGCGACGGACGGCCGGCCGCCAGCCGCTCGGCGGCCCGGAACGGCGCCACCGGATCGTCGGGTCCGTGCAGCACCAGGGTGGGCACCCGGAGGTCCGCGCCCTCGGCGAGGCGGGCGAAGTCGGCCAGATCCACGCCGGTGCGGCCCTGGGCGGCCAGCGCGCCGAGTTCGGCGGCCGCGCCGCGGTACCCGGCCCTGGCCGCGTCCCGGCGGGCGGTGGCCGGCCAGTCCAGCACCGGGGAGTCCAGGACCAGGCTGCTGATCGAGGAGGCGAAGTCGGACCGGGCGGCGGCCTGCAGGGCCATCGTGGCGCCGAGCGACCAGCCGTACAGGACCACCCGGCCCGCGCCGCCGTCCAGCGCCAGCCGGATCGCCGCCTCGACGTCCCGCCACTCCGTCTCGCCGAAGTGGCCCAGGCCGTCCGGGGAGGCCGGCGCGCCCGCGTCGCCCCGGTAGCTGACCGCCAGCGCGGGCAGGCCGAGCCGCTCCAGGACGGGCAGCACGGGCAGCACCTGGCTCCGGTCGGCGCCCGGGCCGTGCACCAGGATCACCCAGGTGCCGCGCTTGCCGTCGAGCCACCAGGCGGGCATCGCGCCCAGCTCGCCCTCGACGGCGGTCTCGCCGAAGGTCAGGCCCAGCGCCGAGGCCGGGTCGCCGAGGTACACCCGGGGGGTGAAGCGGACCTCGGTACCGGCCGTGAGGGTGCCCCGGTCGGCGCGGGCCAGTCGGCGGGTGACGCCCTGCTCGTCGCGGTGCAGGACCTCCTCGACGACGGCGTGCCCGTCCTCGCCCCACTCGACGGCCCAGCGGCCGGGGCGCTCGCTCGCCGCGCTCCGGGTGAAGGTGATCCGCCCGGCGCCCAGGCTCTGCACCACGACCGGACCGGTCCGCTCCCGGGCGGCCCCGGCCGGGCGGACCATCCGCTCCGAGGCCCGGCGGCCGATCACCAGGACGGCCGCCCCGGTGCCGACCGCGGCGGCCGCCACGGTGGCCGCGATTCCCCAACGCATACTCGCTCCCCGCTGCTCGGTTCTGGGCCGACCGGTGTCCGGACCCACGTCACAGCCCAGTCCACTGGCCGGGACCCGGCCGGGCCAGCAGGACACGGCCGTACGGGTTGCCCCGTGAGGAAGGTCGCACCGGGTCCGTCGGAACGAGACTGCCAGAACGGACGGGTCCTCACACGGGGATCGCGGGCTCCCGTCGGGCGAGCAGCTCCCAGAAGCGCCCGGCCGGCGGGACCGTCGCGTCGGACGGCGCGGCCGCCCCCTCGGCGGGGCCCCAGCCGCCGGACCCCCAGTGCGCGGGCACCTGCCGCTCCTCCTGGAGCACGGGCAGCACGGCGTCGAGGTCCGCCCGGTCCACCGGCACGATCCGGACGATCGCGCCGGCCTGCGCCTGCCAGCGGCCCTCGACGCAGCGCCGCAGCCGCCGGTCCAGCTCCTCCCGGCGGCCGGTGGCGGCGACCAGCTCCCGGAGGGTCAGGCCCAGCACGTGCGCGAGCGCGGCCGTCGGCCCGGCGTCGCCGTCCCACTGACCGGTGGCCTCGGCGTGCCGGTACTCCTCGGCGGGGACGCCGATCCGGCGGGCCGCGCCGTCCGGGCTCAGCTCGCGGGCGAGCCGGAAGTCCCGCAGGCTCGCCGGGCGCACGCCCATCAGCCGCTCGGGCGGGCACCACAGCGCCCGGGCCAGCGCCAGGAACTCCTCCTCGCCGGGGGGCGGCCCGCCGTTCTCCCAGCCGAGGACGTGGGCCGGGAGCAGCCGGACGCCGTGCGCGGCCATGCCCTCGGCGACCTGTTCCGGGGTCAGGCCGAGGGCGGCGCGGTGGGCGCGGACGGCGGCGGGCGAGAACGGTACCGGGGGCGGCGGGGCGGGCGGGGCCGACCGGGCCGGGCGGGCGAAGAGGTGGGGGCGCTGGGGTCGCATGGGTCCCGACGGTAGGCGCGGCGCCGGGTGGTGCCCCAGCCGACGAACGCACGAAGCGGGCCGGGCGCGCCGCCCGGCGGGGGTGGAGGATCGCACAGCGGGGCGCGGTCCGGCGGCGGGCGGGCTCGGAGGTAGCGACGGGGAACGCGGGCGGCGGGGGCGGGCACGGGACGGGTGCCGGGGCGGGCGGCCGGACGGCTGCCGGGGCGGGTGCCGGCAGGGCTCCGGCAGGGCTCCGGCGTGTGACCAACCCCTCCGCGACCTCGGTTGACTCCCCCTTCGGGCCCGTGATGGGATCCTTCAGCCATTACGGAGGCAAGCAGAGGAAGCCGGTGCGAGTCCGGCGCGGTCCCGCCACTGTCACCGGGGAGCACGACCGGAGGTAAGCCACGGAGGGCCGTTCGCGGCCGCCGGAAGGCCCGGGAGCGCGTCCGACCCGGGAGCCAGGAGACTCTCACCCCCGGTACGTCGATCCAGGGCGCGGACCCTGAGTGAGGACACGCACGCGATGCAGGCTGCCCCGCCGGGCCGGGACGTCCCGCCGAGCACTCCGCCGACCACGCCACCCGCCTTCCCTTGCGCCCGCTGACCCGGGCCGCCGCGTTCGGCGCGGGCGCCGTCGCCGGGTACCTGGCCGACGCCCGGTTCGGCGATCCGCGCCGCGGCCACCCGGTGGCCGGCTTCGGCGGCGCCGCCGGCCGGCTGGAGCGGCTGCTGTGGCGCGACGACCGCGCGGCCGGCACCGCCTTCACCGCGCTGTGCGTGGGCACCGTCGCGGCCGGCGCGGTGGCCGCCGACCGGCTGCTCGGCCGCCGTCCGCTCGGCCGGGCCGCGCTCGCCGCCGCCGCGACCTGGACGGTGCTCGGCGGCACCTCGCTGACCCGGGAGGCCCGCACTGTCGGCCGCGCGCTGACGGCCGGTGACCTGACGGCCGCCCGGGAACGGCTGCCGCACCTGTGCGGACGCGACCCGAGCGCCCTGGACGAGCAGCAGATCGCCCGCGCGGTGGTCGAGTCGGTGGCCGAGAACACCGCCGACGCCGTGGTCAACGCCCTGGTCTGGGGCGGTCTGGCCGGCACCCCGGGGCTGCTGGCGTTCCGTGCGGTGAACACCCTGGACGCGATGGTCGGTCACCGCTCGCCGCGCTACGCCCGGTTCGGCTGGGCCTCGGCCCGGCTGGACGACGTGGCGGGCTGGCCGGGCGCCCGGCTGACCGCGCTGCTGACGGTGGCCGCCGCCCCCGAGCCGCGCACCGCCTGGCGGGTCTGGCGGCGGGACGGCTCCGCGCACCCCAGCCCCAACGCCGGCCAGGCCGAGTCGGCCTTCGCCGGCGCGGTCGGCGTCCGGCTGGGCGGGACGCTCCAGTACGGCGAACGCACCGAGCACCGGCCGGTGCTGGGCGAGGGACTGCGGCCGGTCGGGGTGGACGACATCGAGCGGGCCTGCGTGCTCTCGCGACGGGTGGGCGCGCTGGCCCTGGGTACGACGGTCGCCGGGCACCTGCTGCTGCGGGCGGTACTGATCGGGAAGCGGAGGAACCGGGCATGAGCAAGGCACTGCTGGTCGCCGGGACGACCTCGGACGCCGGCAAGAGCGTGGTCACGGCGGGCATCTGCCGCTGGCTGGCGCGCCAGGGGGTCGCGGTCGCGCCGTTCAAGGCGCAGAACATGTCGCTGAACTCCTTCGTCACCGCCGACGGCGCCGAGATCGGCCGCGCCCAGGCGATGCAGGCGCAGGCCGCCCGGGTCGAGCCGGAGGCGGCGATGAACCCGGTGCTGCTCAAGCCCGGCGCGGACGGCCGCAGCCAGGTGGTGCTGCTGGGCCGCCCGGTCGCCGAGGTCGGCGCGCTGGACTACCGCGAGCGCAAGCCGCTGCTGCTGGAACGGGCCCTGGAGTGCCTGGCGGACCTGCGCGCCCGCTTCGACGTGGTGGTCTGCGAGGGCGCGGGCTCGCCCGCCGAGATCAACCTGCGGGACCGGGACATCGCCAACATGGGCCTGGCCACCGCGGCCGGACTGCCGGTCGTCGTGGTCGGGGACATCGACCGGGGCGGCGTGTTCGCGGCGATGTACGGGACGCTGGCGCTGCTGTCGGCGGAGGACCAGCGGCACGTGGCCGGCTGGTTCGTCAACAAGTTCCGCGGCGACGCGCGGCTGCTGGCCCCCGGGCTGGAGATGCTGCGCGAACTGACCGGGCGTCCGGTGCTCGGCACCCTGCCGATGCTGCCGGACCTGTGGCTGGACGCCGAGGACTCGCTCGACCTGTCCACCGTCGTCGACCGGACCGCCGCGCGCGGCCCGCTGGGCGCCGACGTCCTGCGGGTGGCGGTGCTCCGCTTCCCCCGGCTGTCGAACTTCACCGACCTGGACGCGCTCGCCCAGGAGCCCGGCGTGCTGGTCCGCTGGGCCACCCGGCCGGAGGAGCTGGCCGACGCCGACCTGGTGGTGCTGCCCGGCACCCGGGCCACCGTCGCCGACCTCGGCTGGCTGCGCGAGCGCGGCTTCGAGCCGGTGCTGAGGGCCCGGGCGGCGGCCGGACTGCCGGTGCTCGGCGTCTGCGGCGGCTACCAGATGCTGGCCGGCCCGATCGTGGACGAGGTCGAGTCGAAGGCGGGCCCGGTGGAGGGCCTCGGACTGCTGCCGACCCGGGTGCGGTTCGGGGTGGAGAAGGTGCTCGGACGGCCCGTCGGCGAGGCCTTCGGCGAGCGGGTCGAGGGCTACGAGATCCACCACGGGATCGTCACCGTGGAGGGCGGGGATCCGTTCCTCGACGGGTGCCGGGTCGGTTCCGTCCTGGGCACCACCTGGCACGGCGCGCTGGAGAACGACGGCTTCCGGCGCGCGCTGCTGCGCGAGGTCGCGGCGGCGGCCGGCCGGGCGTTCGTCCCCGCGCCGGACACCTCCTTCGCCGACGCACGGGAGGCCCGGCTGGACCGGCTGGGCGAACTGATCGAGGAACACGCCGACACCGACGCGCTGTGGAAGCTGATCGAGGGCGGGGTGCCGGCGGCCGGATCGCTGCCGTTCCTTCCGCCCGGAGCCCCTGGGGAGCATGCATGAGTGACGTCCGATACCCGTTCACCGCGATCGTCGGCATGGCCGACCTGCGGCTCGGCCTGCTGCTGAACGCGGTCTCCCCGGCGGTCGGCGGGGTGCTGGTGCGCGGCGAGAAGGGCACCGCCAAGTCGACCATGGTGCGCGCGCTGGCCGGGCTGCTGCCGTCCATCGCGACCGTCGACGGCTGCCGTTTCGCCTGCGACCCGGCCGGCCCGGACCCGCAGTGCCCGGACGGCGCGCACGACGGCGGGGCGTCCTCGCGGCGCCCGGCCGAGCTGGTCGAGCTGCCGGTCGGCGTCTCCGAGGACCGGATCGTCGGCTCGCTGGACCTGGAGCGCGCGCTCTCCGAGGGCGTCAAGGCGTACGAGCCGGGGCTGCTGGCCCGGGCGCACCGCGGCGTGCTCTACATCGACGAGGTCAACCTGCTCCAGGACCACGTGGTGGACCTGCTGCTGGACGCCGCCGCGATGGGCCGCTCCTACGTGGAGCGCGAGGGCGTGTCGGTGCGGCACGCGGCGCGCTTCCTGCTGGTCGGGACGATGAACCCGGAGGAGGGCGAGCTGCGGCCGCAGCTGCTCGACCGGTTCGGCCTGACGGTGGAGATCGCCGCCACCCGGGAGCCGGTGGAGCGCGCCGAGGTGGTCCGCCGCCGGCTCTCCTACGACGCCGACCCGGCCGTCTTCGCCGACCGCTTCGCCGCGGAGGAGCGGGCGCTGGCGGACCGGATCACCGCCGCCCGCGAGCTGCTGCCGCAGGTGGAGCTGACCGACGCGGCGCTGCGCCAGATCACCGCCGTCTGCGCGGCGTTCGAGGTGGACGGGCTGCGCGCGGACATCGTGATGGCCCGGACCGCCGTCGCCCTGGCCGCCTGGGCGGGCCGCACCGAGGTGCTGGCGGAGGACGTCCGCAAGGCCGCCCAGCTGGCGCTGCCGCACCGGCGGCGGCGCAACCCGTTCGACGCCCCCGGGCTGGACGAGGAGCAGTTGGACCGGATCCTGGAGGAGCACGCCGAGCCGGAGCCCGAGGAGCCGCAGCAGCCGCAGGAGCCGGAGGAGGACCCGGACCCGGAGGGCGGCCCCGAGGGCGACGGTCCCGAGGGTGACGGCCCGCAGGACGGCGGCCCCGACGGCGGCGGTGGCGGCGCGCCCGAGCCGTCCGGCCAGGACGGCCCCGACGGCCCGCCGGCCGAGGCGACGGACGCCCCGGCCCAGGACGACGCCCCGGCCCCGCAGCCCGTCCCGCTCCAGCCGCCGTCCCCCGCCCGGGAGACGGCCCCGGTGGCGGCCGGCGACCCGTACCGGACCCGGCTGTTCGCCGTGGACGGCACCGGGCGCGGCGCCCAGGGCCGCCGCTCCCCCGCCGAGACCGACAGCGGCCACACCATCAGGGCCCGCCGCCCGCGCGGCCGCCTGGCCCGGCTGCACCTGAGCGCCACCCTGCGCGCCGCCGCCCCGCACCAGCTGGCGCGCGGGCGGTCCTCGCGGGCCCTGGTGCTGCACAAGGACGACTTCCGCGAGCAGGTGCGCCAGGGACGGGAGTCCAACCTGGTGCTGTTCGTGGTGGACGCCTCCGGCTCGATGGCGGCCCGGCAGCGGATGACCGCCGTCAAGGGCGCGGTGCTGTCGCTGCTGATGGACGCCTACCAGCGCCGGGACAAGATCGGCATGATCACCTTCCGGGGCGCGGGCGCCGAGCTGGCGCTGCCGCCGACCTCCTCGGTGGAGGTCGGCGCGACCCGGCTGGAGTCGCTGCCCACCGGCGGCCGCACCCCGCTGGCGGCCGGGCTGCTGCGGGCGCACGAGGTGCTGCGGGTCGAGCGGCTGCGCGACCCGGACCGCCGCCCGCTGCTGGTCGTGGTGACCGACGGCCGGGCCACCGGCGCGCGGGACGCCGTCGCGCAGTCGCACCGGGCGGCCGGGCTGCTGGCCGGTCAGGGCGTGGCGAGCGTGGTGCTGGACTGCGAGTCCGGCCCGGTCCGGCTCGGCCTGGCCCGCACGCTGGCCGACCGGCTGCGGGCCACCGCCGTGACCCTGGACGAGCTGCGCGCCGACGGCGTCGCCTCGCTCGTCCGCGACAGCCGGGGCGAGCGCCGTCCGGGCGTCCCTGCTTCTGCCTCTGCTTCTTCCAGTGCTTCTGCTTCGCGAAAGGCGGCCTGAGCCGACATGCCCAAGGGTGTCCCCGAGAGCGTCCCCGAGGACGGCCTGACGACCCGTCAGCGCCGTACCCAGCCGATCACCGCCGTGCACACCGGGCCCGGCAAGGGCAAGTCCACCGCCGCCTTCGGCATGGCCCTGCGGGCCTGGAACCAGGGCTGGTCGGTCGGGGTGTTCCAGTTCGTGAAGTCCGCCAAGTGGAAGGTCGGCGAGGAGAACGCGCTGCGCGTGCTCGGCGCCTCCGGCGAGGGCGGCACCGTCGACTGGCACAAGATGGGCTCCGGATGGTCCTGGATCCAGCGCACCGACGCGATGGAGCTGGACAGCGAGGCGGCGGCCAAGGAGGGCTGGGAGCAGGTCAAGCGCGACCTCGCCGCCGAGACCTACCGCTTCTACGTGCTGGACGAGTTCACCTACCCGATGCACTGGGGCTGGATCGACCCGGCGGAGGTGGTGGCCGTGCTCAAGGACCGCCCGGGCAGCCAGCACGTCGTCATCACCGGCCGCTACGCGCCGGAGCTGCTGACCGACGCGGCCGACCTGGTCACCGAGATGACCAAGGTGAAGCACCCGATGGACGCCGGACGCAAGGGCCAGCGCGGCATCGAGTGGTAGCCCGCCGGGTCGGTCGAACCCGCCGGACGTCCTGGTAGTACAGCGAGAGAAGAAGCAGCAGCACCGTGAACATCCCCCGTCTCGTCGTCGCGGCGCCCTCCTCGGGCGCCGGCAAGACCACGATCGCCACCGGCCTGATCGCCGCGCTCGCCGCCCGCGGGCTGGCCGTCTCGCCGCACAAGGTCGGCCCGGACTACATCGACCCGGGCTACCACGGCTTGGCCGCCGGCCGTCCGGGCCGCAACCTGGACGCCTTCATGTGCGGGCCGGAGCGGATCGCGCCGCTCTTCCTGCACGGCGCGGCCGGGGCGGACGTGGCGGTGGTCGAGGGCGTGATGGGGCTGTTCGACGGCGCCTCCGGGCGCGGCGAGCTGGCGTCCACCGCGCACGTGTCGAAGCTGCTGCGGGCGCCGGTGGTGCTGGTGGTGGACGCCTCCTCGCAGTCCCGGTCGGTGGCGGCGCTGGTGCACGGCTTCGCCTCCTGGGACCCGGAGGTCCGGCTGGCCGGGGTGATCCTCAACCGGGTCGCCTCCGACCGGCACGAACGGCTGCTGCGCCAGGCCCTGGAGGAGGGCTCCGGGGTGCCGGTGCTGGGCTCGGTGCGGCGCTCGGCGGCGGTCGCCACACCGTCCCGGCACCTGGGGCTGATCCCGGCCGTCGAACGCTCGGCGGAGGCCCTGCGGGCGGTGGCCGACATGGGCGAACTGGTCGCCGCCTCGGTGGACCTGGACGAGGTGCTGGCACTGGCCCGCACCGCCCCGCCGCTGACGGCGGAGCCGTGGGACCCGGCCGACGAGGTGGCCCCGCTCGCCACCGCCCCCGGTGCGGCCCGGCCGAGGATCGCGGTGGCCGGGGGCGCGGCGTTCTCCTTCTCGTACGCCGAGAACACCGAGCTGCTGACCGCCGCCGGCGCCGAGGTGGTGCCCTTCGACCCGCTGCACGCCGACGCCCTGCCGGAGGGCACGGCGGGCCTGGTGATCGGCGGCGGCTTCCCCGAGCTGTACGTCCGGGAACTCAGCGCGAACGGGCAACTGCGGGCGGCGATCGCCGCGTTCGCCGCCTCGGGCGGACCGGTGGCGGCCGAGTGCGCCGGGCTGCTCTACCTCGGGCGGGAGCTGGACGGCCTGCCGATGTGCGGGGTGCTGGACACCTCGGCCCGGATGACCGAGCGGCTGACGCTCGGGTACCGGGAGGCGGTCGCGCTGGAGGACTCGACGCTGCTGCCCGGCGGGGCCCGGCTGCGCGGGCACGAGTTCCACCGGACGGTCTGCGAGCCGGAGCACGGCGAACGGCCCGCCTGGGGCTGGCGGCTGCCGACCGGTCTGCACTTCGAAGGATTCGCGGGCACGGCGGGCGCCAAGAATGTTCACGCTTCGTATCTGCATCTGCACTGGGCGGGATACCCGCAGCTCGCCGCCGCCTTCACCGCGGCGGCCGCCGCGCACCGGACCGGCTGAGCGGGCCGACGGCGGATCCGACGACCCCTCGGGTCTGGTCTTTTGGCCGTCCGGAGCGTCAGAATAGGGACAAACAACCGCATATCGCCCTTTTCGCAACCGGTACCGGCCAGACCCGACCGCCTTTCGGCGAGCCGACCGATTGCCGGCGACCGCCTACTCGACGGGGCGCCGAACACGTCCCCGCGGCGCCGTACACGCCCCGGCGGGGTGAACGGGCTCGAAGGAGCCGTCACCATGCGTCACACCTTAACCCCGCTGCATCACCGTCCCTCCCCCGTCGACCTCCCCCACGACCGTCCGCACTCCTGCCCCGTCCCGCTGTCACCGGCCGCGCTGGACGAGCTCCATGACGAGTACCGGGACCTGGTCGCGTCCCGGCGCCTCCCGGACGGCATCTCCTTCGGCCAGTACTACCGTGTCCTGCGCACCCAGTGGCGCGGCGAGAACGTCGTCGGCCTCGACGACGGCGCCCTCCGCCCGGGTCCGCGCAGCGACGCCCAGCTCATCGACCACCCGTCGGAGAAGCTCAAGGGCGTCGTCCCCACCCTGGTACTGCTGGTGGACTTCCCCGACCAGCCGCACGACCCCGCCCACACCGTCGAGCACTTCGAACAGTTGCTGTTCAGCTCCGGAACGTTCCCGACCGGCTCGATGCGCGACTACTACCACGGCGTCAGCGGCTTCGACCCCGCCGCTCCCGCCAACGGCGGCATCGACGTCCAGGGCGAGGTGCACGGCTGGTTCCGCCTGCCGCACCCGCTCTCGTTCTACGCCAACGGCCTGTCCGGCCAGGACTCCGCCCACTTCCCCAAGAACGAAGTGGGCATGGCCGCCGACACCCTGAAGATCGCCCGCCAGCAGGGCGTGAAGTTCCCGGAGGAGCTGGACGTGCTGGGCGAGGGCATCGTCACCGCGCTGTTCATCGTGCACGCCGGCCGCGGCGCCGAGGCGGTCCCGAAGGTCCAGCGGCCGGGGGCCCTGTGGAGCGCCAAGTGGAGCTTCACCCCCGGCTTCCCGACCGATTCGAGCCTGACCGTCCAGACCTTCCTCACCGTCCCCGAGGACTGCCGGGTCGGCGTCTGCTCCCACGAGTGGGGCCATCTCGCCGCCCGCTGGGCCGACTTCTACGACACCGGGAACCCGAACGTGGAGGCGGTCTCCAGCGGCCTCGGCGACTACTGCCTGATGGCCTCCGGCTCCTGGGGCGGCCCGGACCGGCAGCACGCCGGCGACCGGCCGGTGTACCCGAACGGCATGCTCCGGATGTTCCACGACTGGACCCAGCCGCAGAAGATCACCAGCACCGTCAAGGACATCGTGCTGCGCCCGGTCTCCGAGGGCGGCGACATCCTGGTCGTCCGCAGCCAGCGGATGCAGCCCAAGCAGTACATCGTGGTCGAGTACCGTCGGCAGAGCGGCCAGGACGCCTTCCTGCCGGACCAGGGCATCGCCGTCTACGCGGTGGACGAGTCCATCGACAACGTCAACGACGAGAACCACCTCGCCATCGAGCTGCTGCAGGCCGACGGCCGCCGCGACCTGGCGGACGCCGTCGTGCCCAACCGCGGCGACAAGGACGACCTCTACCCGTCGCTCGGCAACAACCTCCTCGGCGAGCACAGCAACCCGCCGCTGAACGAACCGGACGGCCACTGGAGCGGCGTCACCATCGAGGTCGCCGGCACCCCGGGGGACGACCGGATGGAGGTCAGCGTGACCGTCGAGTGAGGCACCGAACACACCACCCGCTCCGTTCCGGGAGCGTCCGAACGACCGTGGGCCGCCCCGGAGCGGACCGGGACGACCGCCGCCCCGCCCGCCGTTCCGGGCAGCGGCCCCGCCGGTGGCTCCGGCGTCGCCGCTCCGGTACGGACCGAGAGGCCGGCCCGGGCAGCGGCGGCGGTCCCGTCCCCCTGATCCGTCCCGCGTCCGGGCCGGATCAGGGGGACGGGTCTTCGTCGGGGGCCAGGTCGGCGCCGAGGTCGGCCGCGGGGTCGGCCGCGGGGTCGGGGGCCTCCGGGAGGAGCAGGGTGGCGACGGCGCCGCCGGTGGGGTGGTTGGTGAAGGTCAGGGCGGCGCCGATGACGCGGGTGTGGCCCTGGGCGATGGTGAGGCCGAGGCCGTGGCCGCGGCCGCGTTCGCGGACGCTGGTGCGGAAGCGCTGCGGGCCGTCGCGGAGGAGTTCGGCGGGGAAGCCGGGGCCGTGGTCGCGGACGGTGAGCCGGTGGCCGTCGACGTGCAGGAAGATCGGGCCGCCGCCGTGGCGGTCGGCGTTGAGGAGCAGGTTGCCGAGGATGCGGTCCAGGCGGCGCAGGTCGGTGCGGACCGAGGCGTCCGCCGCCATCTCCACCTCGACCTCCAGGCCGGTCAGCGCCACCGTGCGGCGCACCGCGCGCTCCAGCGGCACCGCCGAGAGGTCGGGCAGTTCGACGTCGGCGTCCAGCCGGGACACCTCCAGGAGGTCCTCGACCAGGGCGCGCAGGGCCTGGACGCGGTTCTGCACCAGTTGGGTGGGCCGACCCGGCGGGAGCAGTTCGGCCGCCGTGACCAGCCCGGTCAGCGGGGTGCGCAGCTCGTGCGCGACGTCCGCCGTGAACCGCTGCTCGTCCTCCAGCCGCCGGTGCAACTCCCGCGACATGAGGTCGACCGCCGCCGCGAGGTCGGCCACCTCGTCCCGTCCGTCGACGAGTTCGCCGATCCGGGTGTCGGTGCCCCCGGCGGCGATCGCCCGGGCGGCGGTCGCCGCCGTCCGCAGCCGGCGGCTGATCCGGTCGGCGACCAGCACCCCCGCCAGCACCGTGATGAAGACGGAGGCGACGACGGCGAGCAGGATGATCCGGTCCAGGTCCGCGATGGCCTGCCGGTCCTGGGCGAAGCCGATCCGGACGGACAGCACCTCGCCGCGGCCCCGGACCGGCGCCGCCGCCCAGACCGACTCGCCCTCGGGCCCCTGGGCCAGCAGCGACCCGCGCCGCCCCCCGGCGGCCAGGGCGCGCAGCCGGGCCGGCAGTTCCGGGTCGTCCAGGACGGCGTGCCGACGGCCGCCGCCGGTGAGTTCCTCGTTGCGCTCGTAGGAGCCGAGCGCCGCGTCCAGGGCGGTGACGGCGGAGTCCCGGGCCTGGTCGACGTGCTGGCGGACCATCGCCTGGTGGACCAGCAGCCCGACCGCGACCGCGACCAGGACGGAGATGGCGGCGACGGCGGTGGCGATCTGGCGGCGCAGGGTCATTCGGCCCGCCTGAGCTTGTAGCCGAAGCCCCGGACGGTCTCGATCCGGCCGGCACCGATCTTGGCGCGCAGCCGCTGGACGTGGACGTCGACCACGCGGGTGTCGGCGCCCCACTCGTAGTCCCAGACGCGTTCCAGCAGGACGGCGCGCTCCAGCACGATGCCGGGGGCGGCGGTGAACTCCAGCAGGAGGCGCAGTTCGGTCGGGGTGAGCGGGACGAGGGCGCCGTGCACCCGGACCTCCATGGAGTCGGTGTCGACCTCCAGGCCGTCGAAGCTGCGGACGGGGGTGCGGGGGGCGGGGGCGACCGGAGGAACCGGGGGGAGCGGCGGGACCGGGGGAACCGGCGGGTCGGCGGGCACGGCAACGGAGGCGGACGCGGGCTGGGGCCGAGGCTCGGGCAAGGGCGCGGCCTCGGCCGGGACGACGCGGACGCGGCGGAGCACCGTGCGGATCCGGGCGACCAGCACGGCGCTCTCGAACGGCTTGACCACGTAGTCGTCCGCGCCCGCCTCCAGCCCGGACACCACGTCCACCGGATCGGTGCGGGCCGACATCATCAGGATCGGCAGCTGGCTCTCCTCCCGGATCCGGCGGCACAGCCCGACCCCGTCGAGCAGCGGCAGCATCACGTCCAGCAGGACCAGGTCGGGCCGCACGGCGTGGAACATCTCCAGCCCCTCCAGCCCGTCGGCGGCCGTGGCGACCGGGAAGCCGTAGCGTTCCAGCGCCATCCTGGTCGCCTCCCGGATCACCTCGTCGTCCTCGACGATCAGGATGCTCGGGTGGCCGGCGGCCGTGGGGCTCATGGCTTCGTCTCCGGGAGGGGAACGGCGGTGGGCGTGGCGCTGGGCGCCGCAGGACGAGCGGGGTTGGGCTGCGGCTGCTTGCCGACGGCCGCGTCCGAGCCCGCGCCGGCGGACGGGGTGCTGGTGGGCCGGGAGGGGGCCGAGGGCTTGACGGCCACGCCTCCGGCCCCTCCTCCGGACGTGGCGGTCGGGCCGGTGCCGGGCGGTTTCTCCACCGTCGGCTTCTCGGCGGTCGGCGGCGTCGGCTCGGGCTCCGGGGTCGGCCCGATGCCCTCCACCTTCTGGTCGGCCAGGGCCAGCCGCACCCCGTCCCAGCGGTAGAGGCGGCCGGTCCGGAAGGAGCCGGTCGGCTCGTACAGCCAGAGGTCGGTGCCGACCGTCTCGGCGCCGAACTCCTTCAGCAGGGTGACCCGGTGGATCGGCAGCAGCCGGTCGGCGGAGGCGGTGTAGACGTGCAGCACGACGGTGTCGGCGAGGACGACGGCGAGCAGCAGCTCGGGCCGGCCGTCCCCGGTGAGGTCGCGGTACTCGGGGGCGCGCAGCTCGCAGCCGGGGCACGGTTCGAGGACCCGCCGTTCGTCCTGGGTGACGCCGGGGTCCTTGGTGACCAGGGCGCGGACGTCCACGGCGGTGACGTCCTGGCCGGGGACGGCGAGGTCGGGGACCGGCTGCGGCGCGGGCTCCGGGCTGCGGCTCCCGGTGGGCTCCAGCGGCGTCGGCGAGGGGGCGGTGGGCGCGCTCGGCCAGAGCGGCACCCGGGCCGGGGAGGGTGTGACGGGCGCGACCGCGCCGTGGTCGCGCAGTTCGCCGGGGGCGGCGCAGCCGACCGGGAGCGCGAGCGCCGCGGCGGCGAGGAGGACGGGGAGCAGGAGGGCGGGGCGGGACCGTGCGGCGGTGCGGCGGGGGGCGGAGCGGCGGGGGGCGGCACGGCGAGGTACGGCGCGGCGCGGGACGGCACGGCGAGGTGCGGTACTCATCCTCCGGGTCCTTTCCTGTCCTGTGCGCGGGTCCTGCTACGTGCGCGGGTCCTGGTACGTGCGCGGGTCCTGCTACGAGCGCGGTGCCGGTCCGATCGCGCCCCGGCCGACGTGGCGGGCGCCCGGCGGGGACACCGCCGGGCGCCGTTCGACCCCCGTCAGCCTACGGGCGCCGCCGGATCGGCCAGGACGACGATGTTGTCCGTCCAGTGGCCGTCGGCCCCGATCCGGCCGCCGCAGGTGATCAGACGCAGCTCGGGCCCCTTCGTGTTCCCGTACACCGTCTCGGTGGGGAACTCGCCCTTGGCGTACTGGAGCAGGGCGCGGACCCGGAAGTCGACCGTGCCGCCGTCCTCCCGCCGGACCTGGATCAGGTCGCCCGGCTTCAGCTTCGGCACGTGGTGGAACACCGCCGGGCCGTGCGCGGTGTCGTAGTGCCCGATCAGGACGGCGGGCCCGGTCTCCCCGGGCGTCGGGCCGTTGCGGTACCAGCCGACCTCGTCGGCGCGGTCCGCGGCCGGCACCTCGACCGTGCCGTCGGCGTTCAGGCCGAGACCGGTGACCGGGGCGTCCACGCCGGCCGAGGGGATCAGCAGCCGGGTCGGGACCGAGGCCGCCAGGGCGCGGGGGGCGGCGGGCGTCTCCGACCCGCTGCCGGTCCGCGCCGTCGACGGGGCGGGTGACGACGGGGCCGGCGCCGCCGGGGCGGTGGCGTCGGGGGCCTGCCGGGCCGAGGTCTCCACCCGGACCACCGGCGGCTCCGCGCGGCCGGAGACCGCGACGGTCGCACCGATCGCCAGGCAGAGCAGCCCGGCCGCGCCGAAGACGCTCCGGTTCAGCCCCGCCCCGAATCCGGCCCGGCGCCCGTGGCGGCCGTGCCGCGAAGCGTCCCGGGCCCGGCTGCCCCGCGCCGCCCGCACCCCGTCGCCGCCGTCCGGACCGGCGGCGACGGGGTGCGGGGAGGACCCGGGGGCGTTGTCAGCCCCGCGCACCGGAACGCCGGCGCAGCACGGCGAAGCCCAGGGCACCGGCGCCGACGGCGGCGACGGCGCCGCCGCCGACCAGCTCGAGGCCGGAGGAGTCGCCGGCCCCGGAGCCGTCACCGGCCTGGGCGGCACCCTTGGGCACCTCGCGCACCTGCGGCTTGGCGTCGGTGGGCGCCTGCGGCTTGGGCTGGACGCCCTCGGGCTGCGCGGTCGGCGTGGCGGTCTTCGCCTGCTCCTTGCCCTGCTCGACGGTGGGCGGGACGGCCTGGGCCGTCGGGGGCCGCTCCGGCTGCTGGGGCGCCTTGACGGCGGGGCCGCTGCCCGCACCGGCGGAGGGGGCAGCCGGCGCGGCGGAGGGCGTGGCGGTGGGCGTGGCGGGCGCGGCGGCCGCGCTGGGGGCGGCCGGCGCGCCGCCGTCGGCCCAGGCCTGACCACCGGTGACGGTCGCCATCAGGGCGGCGCCGGTCAGGGCGCAGACGGCCGTCAGCCGGGAGACGGCGGCCGACCGCCGGGCGCGGTTCGTGGTCGTACGCAGAGCCATGCGAGCTCTCCTTCATGGTGGTGACGCGGGCTCCGGCACCCTGTGGCCGGTGCGTCGGGACTGACGTTAGGAAGCCCGTGTCGCGGTCCCCGGCCGGTCGTGTCACAGCGCTCCATCGGCTGTGTAACGTTCGCCCGGCGGTCCGGCGGGGAGGCCGTGACACCCGTGCCGGGGACGGGAAATTCGCTGGTGGCGGCCGGTGCGGGGCTCGTAGCATCCACGCGTGACCGACAGTGAGAACGCACCCGGGACCGAGGACGGCATCGAGGCGGCGGACCGGGAGGTGTGCTGGCGGGGCCGCGGCGTCGGGTTCGCGGTGGTCGACGTCGACGACGCCGAACTGCTGCAGCGCTGGCGCTCCGATCCCGTGGCCGTGCACCAGATCGGCTACTGGCCGCGCGCCCTGTCCGCCCTGCGGGAGCGGCTGGAGCGCCAGCGGGACGACAGCGAGCGGGACGACTTCCTGGTCCTGCTCCCGGACGGCACGCCGATCGGCCACATCGCCCTCTTCGACCAGGACCTCGCCGACGGCACGGCGGAGGTCTCGCTGCTCCTGGACGAGCGGCACCGGGGCGGGGGCCACGGCCCGGCCGCGCTGGACGCGCTGGTCGACCTCGCCTTCGGGGAACTGCCCCTGCACCGCCTCCAGGCCGTCACCCACACCGGCAACGCCCCGGCGCTCGCGGTGCTGGCCGGCGCGGGCTTCGTCCAGGAGGGCGTGCGGCGCTCGGCCTGCCTGCACCGGGGCCGCCGGTACGACGCCGCGGTGCTGTCCCTGCTCCGGCCCGAGTGGGAGGCGCTGGCGCGGCCCCGGTCCTGGGAGCTCTGAGCAGGGACGAACGCTTCCGACCGATCCTGTTCCGTCTCGACCGACGGCACGGAACGGACCTAGGTCGGAGGGTCCAGGGCGACCCGAACCGCAGCCGGAGGCCCGGGCGGCGTCCGGTCCGTACGGTGGCGGTATGAGCGTCGATCTCGACAAGTACTTCGCACGCATCGGATGGGACGGCGGACGCGCTCCCACCCTCGACACGCTCCGATCACTGCAACACGCGCATGTGCTGGGCATCCCGTTCGAGAACATCGACGTGGTGGTCGGCACCGTGCCCTCGCTGGACCTCACCGATCTGGAGGCCAAGCTCGTCGCCGGTTCGCGCGGCGGGTACTGCTTCGAGCAGAACACCCTCTTCGCCGACGTGCTCGAACAGCTCGGCTACGGCGTCACCCGGTACACCGGACGGGTGCGGGTCGGCGCCCGCCCCGGGGAGATCCGGCCCCGCACCCACCTGGTGCTGGGAGTCGAGGTGCCCGGGGGCGGCGAGGGGCCCGGGGGCGGCGAGGGGCCCGGCACCGCGGGCGGCGGGCGGTACCTGGTCGACGGGCGGTACCTGGTCGACGTCGGTTTCGGGTCGACCGACGCCCTGCTGGAGCCGCTGCCGATGATCCCCGGGCTGGTCCGGGAGGGGCGGGGCCGCCGGCACCGGCTGGTGCTGGAGGAGGCCGACGGCCCGGCACCGGTGTGGGTGCTCCAGGCGGCCCGGCCCGGGGACACCTGGATCGAGCTGGTGTCCTTCACCCTGGACGCCGCGCCGCTGCCCGACATCGGCGTCGCCAACTGGCACGTGTCCACCCACCCGCGCTCGCCGTTCCGCCGACTGTTCGTGCAACGGACGCACGCCGACGGGCACTTGGCCCTGGACGGCAGCACGCTCACCCGGACCGCGCGGGACGGCACGGTGACGGTGGAGCGGGTCGACGGCCCGGAGGCGCTGCGGGAGCTGCTGGAGTCCGAGTTCGGCATCACCCCGCCGCCCGGCGTCCGCCCGGAGCGCTGACCGGGGCAACGGCCTCCTCGGTACGGCTCACCCGGTGCGGTAGGCGTCCACGAGGGTCTGGTCGAGGGTGTTGCCGTCGGTGTCGGTGAGCTCCGCCCGCAGCGAGACCGTGCTGCCCGCCGCCGGGTTCGGCACCGTGACGGCGCCCTCGTGGACGGGCAGCACCGTCCACGAGCGGCCGCCGTCCGCGGACATCGAGACCGTCAGCGAGCGGACCCGGCCGCCCGCGGCGGCGCCCTGCACGGTGACCGGCACCCGCATCGGGCTCCCGGCCGCCGCGGTGCCGTCCGGGCCGAGCCCGGGCGAGAACCGGACCACGCTCACCGGCACCGGCGCCGGTCCGGCCGTCGTGGCCGAGCGGAAGGTCCAGGACACGTTGACCCGGGTGGTCGCGCCGGTCGCACCCCGGCGGGCCACCGTGGCGGCCAGCCGGTACGGGGCCGGGCCGGGCGGCACGGTGAACGTCGCGCGGTCGAGCAGGCCGGACCGCGCGTGGAGCAGCACGCCGTCGCGGTGGAGCCCGGCCCAGGCCGTGTCGAAGGACGGCGCCGTCGGCACATGGCCGTCGCCGTCGGCGAGCAGCGGGAGATCGACGGTGAGGACGTCGCCGTCCCGTTCGACGCCGGCGCGGCCGGTGAGCGCGGGGCCGGTCACCGGACCGTCGAAGGTGTGGGTGGTGGTGCTTCCGGCCCGGACGGCGAGGCCGTCGACGAAGTAGCGGTTCGGGCGGGTGCCGGGCGCCGCGGGGGCCGTGTACACGAGGTCCCAGGCGCCGCGCAGGGGCGTGACGAACAGGGTGGCCGTCCCCGGTACCGGCACGGACCAGGAGGCCCCGACGCTGGGCCCGGCGGCCGGGCCCAGCGTCGGCGACAGGTCGATGCCCGCGGTCCCGGCCGGCGCTCCGTCGCGGTCCGGCCGGGCGAGGGCGCGGAGTTCCAGGGCGGCCAGCTCCGCCGTCGCGTAGTGGTGGGTGAGCCCGGTCAGCGCGCGGGTGCCGGAGAAGGTCCGGCCGAGGGCGTAGCCGCCGGTGCGGGTCCGCCAGTAGGAGTCGTACCACTGCCGGACCGAACCGGCCTCGGCCTCGGGCCCGAGATGGGCGGTGCGCAGGGTCGGCGTCGCCTTGACGATGCTGGCCATCCTGGTCGCTCCCCCGTGCGTGACCTCGATGAACATGCCGCCGGTGAGGAAGGCCGCGGCGGCGTCCGGCGGCGTGACGTCGACGGGGGCGGTGGTCCGGGCGTCGACGGTGACGGTGGTGTCGCGGTCGAGGTCGAGCCGCGGCTGGACGATCCAGTCGGTGCCGTCCGGCACCCGGTCCGTCCAGAGGCTGCTCTCCAGCAGGTAGCGGCCCCCGGGCAGCCGCACGGAGGCGGTGCCGGAGGCGTCGTGGGGCTGCTCGGACCGGCCGGCGCCGGGGCCGGAGATCCCGGTGACGGAGGTCCGGTAGCGCGTCGGCACCCGGCCGTCCCGGCCGAGGTGGCGGATCGTCAGGGTGTACGTCTCGGGCTCGGTCGCCCGCTCGGCCTCCGGCTCGGTCCCCGGCTCGGCGGCGAAGGCGGCGGAACCGGGGACACGGAGGGAGGCGGCCGCCGCACCGCCCAGGGCGGCGGCGCCGGTCAGGACCCGGAGGACGCTCCGGCGCGGCAGGAGGGACGTAGTGGTCATGCCCTCTCCTGTCCGCCGGAGCGACGGAGTTCCCGTGCCCCGGGTCGCGCTGCGGGAGTCAGCGGGCGCCGCGCGCCCCGGCGGTCAGGCTGCGGCCCAGGTCGAGCAGGCTCAGGCCGAACATCAGCACGCCCAGCGGCACGTGCAGCGCCGGGTGGTGGGTGACGCCCAGGACCACCTGGACGGAGGCGAGGACGAGGAAGCCGGTCGCGTACAGGATCGGCCGGGCCGGGCCGCCGCCGGGCCGCCAGGCCAGGACCGCGGCGAGCAGGTAGACCATCGAGGCGCCGTACATCACCCGGGCGCCCACGCTGTGCAGCGTCTCGCCGTAGGAGGTGGAGAGCAACAGGCCGGCGGTGGCGGCCTGGTAGAAGATCGCCACGGTCTGCGCGGCGATGCCGGCGCGGAGGAGCGTGAGGCTGCGGCGTGCGGGCGGGGTCGTCGTCGTGGTGGCCATGGTGCGGTCCCTCTTCCTGCCTCGCGGCGGTGGGTCGGTAGTGTCCCGCTGGTTCGACGAAACAGGTCCGCGAAGTGTGAGGCGGGCGGCGAGGAACGGGGGCGGCGCGATGGGCACGGGCACGAGGTTCGACCGGGGGACGGGGTTCGGGCACGGGGCCGACGCGGCCGTCGGCGAGCGGCGGCACCTGGTCGGCCTCGCCTACCGGATGCTCGGCTCGGTGGCCGAGGCGGAGGACGCCGTGCAGGAGGCCTACGCCCGCTGGTACGCGCAGGCGCCGGAGCGGCGGGCGGCGATCGCCTCGCCCGGCGCCTGGCTGACGACGGTGCTGAGCCGGGTCTGCCTGGACGTGCTGGGCTCGGCCCGGGTCCGGCGCGAGAGCTACGTCGGCGAGTGGCTGCCGGAGCCGCTGCCGGACACGGCGGAGTGGGCGGTCGGGGCGGGCAGGGCGGCCGATCCGGCCGACCGGATCACCCTGGACGAGTCGGTGGGCATGGCGTTCCTGGTGGTGCTGGAGTCGATGACCCCGGCCGAGCGGGTGGTGTTCGTGCTGCACGACGTCTTCCGCTACCCGTTCCCCGAGATCGCCGCGATCGTCGACCGGACCCCCGCCGCCTGCCGCCAGCTGGCCACCTCGGCCCGCCGCCGGGTCGGCGCCGCCCCCGCCCCGGCGGCCGGCAGCGCCGTCGTGGTGCGGGAGTTCAGACAGGCCTGGGAGGCCAAGGACATCGGCGCCCTGGTCGGCCTCCTCGATCCGTCCGCCGTCATGGTCGCGGACGGCGGCGGACTGGTGAGCGCGGTGGTCCGGCCGGTCGAGGGCGGCGAGCGGATCGCCCAGTACCTGGCGCAGATGGCGGAGTGGGCCCCGGGCCTGGTCCTGCTGGAGCGCACCGTCAACGGCCGCCCCGGCCTGGTCGCCCGACGCGACGGCGCCACGGCCACGGTGGCGGCCCTGGACGTGGCGGACGGCCGGATCACCCGCATCTGGGCGGTCCGCAACCCGGAGAAGCTCGGCCTCTGGACGGCGACCTGACGATCGGAACGGTGCGGCGGCCCGGCGCCCCGGCGGCTCAGTGGCGCGGGACGCCCAGCGCCGGCCGGGTGTACGTGGTGCCGTTCTCCTGCACGAACACGTAGCGGTCGTCGGTGCGGCCCAGCCAGGGGGTGCCGTACAGGGACGCCTTCCGGACGTCGGTCCGTTCGACGGTGCGGCCGTCCGCCCCGGCGAGGCGGTGCACGACGTCGAGGTTGCGGCCCCGTTCGACGGCCACCAGCGGGCCGTCCGGCGCGGCGGTGACGGCCCGCACCTGGCCGTCCACCTTCCGTACCCAGGCCCGGGAGCCGTCCGTCAGCGAGTGGGCGACGACGAACGTGCTCTTCAGCTCGCCGGGCCGGGCGGCAGCGACGACCAGCAGGTCGCCGACCACCGCCACCGGGCGGACCGGGCGGAGGCGGAACGAGGCGGAGGGCTTCTGGAGGGACGTCAGCTCGTAGTCGGCCGAGGAGACCGGGATCGTCGCCCGGGGCGCTCCGTCAACGGCCGCGAAGGAGAGGACGGCGTCGAGGCCCCGGTTGCCGCGCTCGGTCAGGCGGACGGTGGGCGGGTCGACGGCGAGCACGGCCGCGGTGGCGGGTTCGTTCTCCGCGCCGAGGTTCGTCCGCCACTGGGCCGCGCCGGTCGGGGCGAAGGCGCGCAGCCAGGTGGTCCCCGTCCCCGTCGCCGGGTCCGCGGTCGCGCAGTACTCGACGGCCACGACGCGGGCGGCCGAGGCGGACAGCGCGCGGAAGCCGCACCCGGCGGTGGGCGCCGCCGTCCAGGCCGGGGCGCCGTCCCGCAGGCCGAAGGCGGCGAGCTGCTCGCCGTCCAGGGCCACCAGGGTGGCGGGGCCGACGAGTTCGATCGCCGAGGACCGGACGCCGTCCTTGCGCCACAGCTCGCGCCCGGTGCGCAGATCGACGGCGGCGAGCTGGTCGCACGGCGCGGGGGCGCTGCCGTAGCCGACGGCGGCCAGCCCGTCGACGGCGGGCGAGACCGCGCAGACCGACTTCCGGGGAGGTGCGTCCAGCGTCCAGGCGGACTCGCCCGTCCGCGCGCGGTAGGCGTCGAAGCGGTCGGCGCGCACCCGGACGACGGTCTCGCCGTCCTGCCAGACGGCCACCGCCACGGTCTGGGCGGGCTGGTCCGCCGGAGCCGACCAGGCGGGGCGCACGGGCGGCGGCCCCTGCAGGCGGCCGAACGCCAGCGCGCTGCCGGGCACCGCCAGCGCGCAGCAGAGGACCGCCGCGATCAGACGGCCCGTCTTCGGCCCCTCGGACAGGAAGGCGGCGGTGAGCAGGACGATCGCGGCGACGGTGCCGACGAAGCCGGTCGCCAGCATGGCCGGCATCCCCGGCGGGCAGGGCCCCGTGACGCTGCCGCAGCCGCCTGCCTCGGACAGCGCCGCCCCTCCCATGACGTATCCCACGGCCGCCGCCCCGACCACCGCTCCCCCGAGGCCCCCGCAGACCAGTCGCCGTCTCGCCCCGCGCCGCTCCATGAACCCGCCCCCGGTGATCGTCGACTGAAGTCCGGGCACTCTACCGAGGCCGGGTGGCCGCGGCGTGGCGCGGGGCGGGCCCGGCCCGGACCGCCCTGGGGCGGCGGCGTCCGGGCGCCGTCACGAACGGCCGGTACTCGTCTGTGCACGGACTCCGGCGCTGTCCTAGCGTCGGGGGACCGACGCCGTCCGACCTCGGGAGTCCACACGTGAACGTTTCCCAGCGACTCGGCCCGATCCTCGGGGCCGCCGGGGCCGCGCTGGTGCTGTGCGCCGCGCCGGCCGCCGCCGCTGCGGGCGGACAGCCCGCGGCGTCTCCGGCGGGAGCGGCCGGAGCGACCGGAGCGGCGGTGCAGCTCGACCGGACCTACACGGCCACCAGCGCCAGCCCGGAGGCCGCCGGCAAGTGCCTGGACGCCTACGACTGGGGCAGGGGGCCGTGGGTCCAGATGTGGGCGTGCCACGGCGGCAGCAACCAGTCCTGGACCCTCTCCTGGAACAGCGCCAGCGGGGGCTGGAACATCCGCAACGAGGCCAGCCAGTACTGCGCCGACGGCTCCCTCGGCCACGGGGAGCAGCTGATCCAGAACGTCTGCGGCAACGGCCTGGGGCAGTCCTGGAAGATCGAGTCCGCCGTCGGCCCGACCCACCTCGAAAGCATCGCCTTCCCCGGCCAGTGCGCGGACATCTACGACTGGGGCCGCGGCTCGGTGGTCATGCTGTGGGACTGCGGCAGCCAGGCCAACCAGTACTGGTTGTTCAACTGACCAACAGGAACGGGCCCGGCCGTTCCCGCCCGGCGGCCGTGGGAGGTCGTCGGGTCAGCCGCAGAACTCGGCCTCGGCGAGCTTCCGTTCGCCGGTGAACCAGTCGGCGTTGGTGTTGAACGCGACAGCGTCCCGCCCGTCCCGCCCGTCCCGGCAGGTCGACGAGCCGGGGAGCCCCGGAGTTCCGGCAGCCCGCCCATCGGCGCGCAAACCGTCCGCATGGACGAACGGACCCGGAGCTCAGGGGTTCGGGGTACCTCTCATGGGCCGATTCACCCCCCATCAGTATGGGATGTCGCCCCACCGAGCGGCGTTGCGAGGATTCGGCGTGCGGCGCCCGAAACCGGCCACGGGGCCGGGCGGGACGGCAGGTCCGCCCCGTTCCCGCAGCAACACTTCGGAAGCGCCGGACGTTCACTGATGGAGCATCAACATCCTTGCGCAGTACGCACATTGGCGGACGATCCGGCTCCGGCGTACTGGCGCCCGACGTTCCGGAACGCCGTCTCCGCGCGGAACGGGTCCCGGCACGTCGCCACCAGAAGGAGGACCCCGTGCCACCACCCCGCTTCGCCCGCCGTCCACTGACCGCACTGCTGGCGGCGGTCGCCGCGCTCACGTGCGCGATCGCCCCGGCCGCCGCGGCCGCTCCCGGGCCGACCTCCGCCGCCGCCGAACTGCCGCGGCTGCGCTCGCTGTACGTCGCGATGCCGGACGGCGTCCGGATCGCCGTCGACGTCTGGCTGCCGGCCGGCACCACCCCCGGCCAGCGACTGCCCACCGTCCTGGAGACCGAACGGTACTGGCGCTCCCGCGAGCACCCCGGCGGGCCCGAGAACGACCCCCGGGCCGGGAAGGCCGGCGGCTGGAACGACCGCGGCTACGCCTACGTCGTGACCGACCTGCGCGGTACCGGAGCCTCGTTCGGCACGCTCACCGCCGAACTCGGCACCACGCTGATCAACGACAGCGGCTCGCTCGCCGACTGGATCGCCGCCCAGCCGTGGTCCAACGGCCGGGTCGGGACGACGGGCGTCTCCTACGGCGGAGACACCGCGATGCTCGCCCTCGGCCTGCGCAACCACCACATCACCGCCGCCGCGCCGAACTCCTACGACTTCGACCCCTACGAGGATCTGATCCGCCCCGGCGGGCTGCTGATCGAGCCGCGGGTCGCCGTCTACGGCCTGCTGCTGCGGATCCTCGACCGGACCGGCGGCACCACCTGCGCGACCAGCGACGAGACCCGGCGGCTCTGCGACGAGTACGGGCTGACCGGCACCGCGCCGAAGCCCGTCGACGGTCCGGACGGCCCCGCGCTGCGCGCCGCCGCCCGCGCCGAGCACGCCGGGAACGCCAACCTCGTCGACTTCGCCCGCAACGGCACGCACCGGGACTACGCCAGCGGCCCGCAGAGCTGGAAGGTCACCGGCGTGGCACCCCGGAGCGGCGCCATCGAGGCGGGCGGCGTCCCGGTCCTGACCGACGCCGGCTGGCTCGACGCCGGCACGCCCAACGGCGTGCTGTCCCAGTTCACCGGCCTGTCGAACACCCAGGAGAGCTGGATCGGCCCCTGGAACCACGGTCAGGGTTACCTCGCCGACCCGTTCCTGCCCAGCCGCCCGCTCACCGGAGCCGAACGCCGGGAGATCGGCGAGCGCACCGTCGCGTTCTTCGACCGCTACGTCAGGTACCACGAACGCCCCGACGGCGAGCGGCTCGTGCACTACTACACCCTCAACGAGGGCACCTGGCGGACCACCGACCGCTGGCCGGTCCCCGGGACGGCGAACCGGCGGCTCTACCTCGCCGACGGCAACACCCTCGACCGGAAACCGCAGCCACCGGCCCCCGGCCGGCCCGACAGCGACCCGCTGACCCTCGCCCCCACCGCCGGCACCGGCCCGCTCGACCGCTGGAACACCAACCTCAGCGGCGACCCGGTCAGTTACCCCGACCGGGCCGCCGTCGACCGCGAGTTGCTCAGCTACACCGGCCCGCCCGTCCAGCAGGACACCAGGGTCACCGGCCTCGGCCGGGTGACCCTCGACGTGACCGGCGTCAGCGGCGCGAGCGACGGCGCGTTGCACGTCTACCTGGAGGACGTCGCCCCGGACGGCCGCGTCACCTACATCACCGAAGGCCAACTCGCCCTCGCCGAAGGGGCGGTGGCCTCCCGGTGGAGCAACCCCGACTGGCGCCGGCTGCGCACCCCGCGCACCTTCGCGGCCGCCGACTCCACCCCGTTCCCGCAGGGCACGCCCCAGCGGGTCACCCTCGACCTCCAGCCGACCTCGGTCCTCTTCAAGGCCGGCGACCGGATCCGGCTCACCGTCGCCGCCGCCAACCCCGACTCGTTCGAACTCCGGCCCGCCGACGGCAGGGCCGCCTACACCATCGGCCACGGCACCGTCCGGCCCTCCTACGTCGACCTGCCGGTGGTCGGCTGAGCACCCGCGCCCCGGCGGGCGCCGCACCGCACCGCATCCGGCCTCGGGCCGCCGACGCACATCGCGCCGGCGGCCCGTCCGGCCTGCGTCGGCCTGCTTCGGCCTGCTTCGGCCACGACCGGTCGCCCCCGGCCGCGGGCGCGGAAGCCCGTCGCGAACGTAACGCTTGTGTCACGACCGAAGATCGCGTGCAGCAGCCGCGAGCCGAGCTCCGTCAGGTTCGGCGGGGGAGCCAGGGGGGCTTCGGGGGGAGACGAAGATGTTCAACAGAGATCAGCCGGGTGACCATGCGAAGCGCTGACGTCCCCGCCTTCACGGCATTCGTGCATGCACGCTCCTCGGCCCTCTTCAGGACCGCGCTGCTGCTCACCGGCGAGCGTCATCTGGCCGACGACCTGGTGCAGTCCACGTTGGAGCAGGTCTGTCGGAACTGGCGCCGGGTCCGCTCCGCCGACGCACCGGAGGCCTACGCGCGCCGGATCCTGGTGAACCTCGCCAACGACCGCTGGCGCAAGCTGCGCGGGCACGAGGAAGTACCCCTGGACGACGGGATCGGGGACGGGCACGTCGATCCGTACAAAGGGCTCGTGGTCCGCGACGCGTTGATGCGCGAGCTGCAGTCCCTGCCGATCGGTATGCGCACCGTCCTGGTGCTGCGGTACTTCGAGGATCTCGACGACGCGGAGATCGGCCACCTGATGAACATCTCGGCCGGCTCGGTCCGGTCCCAGATCGCCCGGGGCCTGTCGAAACTCCGGTCGACCGTCGACGCCCGGCCAGTGCACTCACGTTCCGGAGGGGTGGCATGAAGGACTACGACCTGGAGCAGGAGCTGGCCGCGGCCATGCTCGACCGTTCACGGCAGGAACCGCCGTACAGCTACGACGTCGACGGCCTCGTCAGGTCGGTACGGCGGCGCCGTCGGCGTCTGCAGGCCGGTGCGGCGGCGGCCGTGGCGATCGTGGCCCTGGGCGCGGGCTTCCTGTCCCGCGCCGATCACGACCGCGTCTCGCTGCCCGTCCAGGCACCGACCGCGCCGAGTGCCGTGCTGCCGCCCTCTCCCCCGCCCGTCGAGCCACCCTCGGCCTCACCCTCGCCCTCGGCTTCGGCTTCGGCCTCCGCTTCTGAGCCGGATTCGGTGCCGGATTCGGCCTCGTTCTCAGCCTCGACCTCGGATTCGGCCTCGAAACCGGCCGACCCGGCCCGGACGACGAGCACCCTGCTCCTCGCCGCCCTGCGCTACCAGAACCCGGCCGCCCGCTCCCAGGTGGACCCGGCGGCGGTAGCGGCCCTGTTCGCCGACGAGTCGACGTACCAACGGATCTGGGGCGCCGACTCCACCGGCGTGACCTGCGGTTCCTCGGTCGACGGCGTGCTGGTGGCGGGCGAGGTCCTGCTGTACCAGGGGGTCGAACGGCTCGACCGGGCCCCCTCCCCGACCTTCGACGGGTCCACCGGGAAGGTGACCGACCTGACCTGCCGAACGGTCGCCGGAGGCAGCAAGGGCGGCGGCGACCCCACGGTTTCCGGCTTCTACGGCGGGCTGGTGGCGGCCGCCAAGTCCGGTGACTCCACGGCGATGTCGAGGCTCGGAAGACAGTTCGTGACCGCGAACCTCCGCTCCGTCCAGGGCCCGACCGCCGGGACCTGTTCCTCCACCACCACCCCGTTCTGGCTCGCCGACAACCCCTCGTCCGGAACCCTCACTCACGGATGGACCGTGAACCTCGGCGGCCCGTACGCGTTCCCGATCGAGATCGACGAGAACGCGAAGATCGCCACTTCCTGCGGCAAGTGAGCCGCACCGGCCGCCTCTGAGGCCGACGACACCGGACCGCGCCCGCACGGCGGCGCGTCCGGCAACCCCCGCACGCCCTTGACCACTCTTGGCCGCCCGTGACCGCCCTCGGCGGCCAACAGGCGATGTCCGCATGCCCGGACATCGGAGAGCGAGTACCGCATGAAGCACCGGACAGCCCTCGCCATTCCCGTACTCGTGGGCGCCGCCCTGGTGGCCCACGTCCTGGTCCCGACCCCGGGCCCCGCCGATGGCGCCCCTTCCGGCCCGCCGCCGACGGCCGCACGGGCAAGCCCGTCGGCGCCGGCCCTGCTCTCCGAACCGGCGCCTTCCACCACGACCACGACCACGCCGGAGCAGGCCGTGCGCCTCGCGCTCGACGGACTCGGGGCGCACCGCGGCCGGTACGCCCTCGCCGTCGAGGACCTCACCTCGGGCCGCTCGGCCGCCTACGGTTCACCCACGTCGCCCACCGAGACCTTCACCTCCGCGAGCATCGTCAAGGTCGACATCCTGGCCGCCCTGCTGCTCCGGGCACAGGACCGCGGCGATCAACTCAGCTCCGCCCAGCGGCAACTGGCCTCCGACATGATCCGCGCCAGCGACAACGACGCGGCGCAGAAGCTCTGGGGCGAGATAGGCGGGCGCCAAGGTCTGGACGCCGCCAACGCCCGACTCGGACTCTCCTCGGCACACGCCGGGCAAAGGGTGCCCTGGGGCCTGACCCGGACCACGGCCGGTGACCAGATCGCCCTCCTGAAGGCCGTGTTCACCCAGAACTCCCCCTTGAACGCCGCCTCCCGGTCGTACCTGCGGACCCTCATGGGCACCGTCGACAAGGGACAGAACTGGGGCGTCGGCGCAGCGGGATCACCCGGCACCCCGCCCGTGCTCAAGAACGGCTGGCTCCCGGACGGGACGACTCGGCTGTGGGTCGTCAACAGCGTGGGCATCGTCGAACGCGCCGGCCACAGCCTGCTCGTCGTCGTCCTCACCGACGGCCAGCCCACCCAGGAGGCCGGCATCACCCTCGTCGAGCGGGTCGCGGCAGCTGCGGTCGACGCCCTGGTGCGAACGCCCTGAGCGCTCCCTTGCCCCATGGCCGCCCCGGGGCACTACCCGAGACGGTGCCGCAGCCAGGCCAGCCCGTGGGCGCTGAGCGTGTCCCCACGGCGCGCCCGGGGTTCAACCGGACGACCAGGTACGCGGTGTCGGCCCATGCAGCACCGGGGGCGGGGAAAGCCCAGTCGACGGCGCGCACTTCCGTTCGCGACGCAGCGGACCGTGTGGCCCATGCAGACGTTCACCGTCTTCGACAACAGCAGTGTCCATGCGGACACCCTGAACGCGGCCTCGACGCTCACCCGGCCCAGTCAGATCACGCGCTCGTCTCATGGAGAGCGCCGCGAGTTGTCCGGATTGAGTGGTTGTTCCGCTCTTGAGGGACCTCGATCGAACTGACGTCCTGCATAGGGCGAGCTGCCTGTCGGCCGTGGGGTCGACCCCTTGTGGACAGGGCCCGAGCCCAGCAGGAGCGGGGTTTCTCACGCTGTTTCTGGGGCTCGGTCCAGCTGGAAGAAAGTGCGTCCGGCACCCAACTCGCGTACCTGAGTGGCACTATGCACGGGGGTGCGGGCCGGGTGCGACGTCAGGGGGGCAAGATGATCACTGGGCTGGTCATGGAGGACGGCGGGTTCGAGCTGGTCGTCGGCGGGGAGGGGCTCGGTCCGCGCAGGTTGCTGCGGGACTCCGACGTGGCCTGGTTGACCGCGGTCGCGGGTCGGTACGTGGACGCGGTGCGCGGTGGCTCCCGGCGGGAGGTCCTGCTCGCGCTGGGGCGGGAGTTGTACGGGTGGCTGGACGGGGACCGCCACTGGTTGGCGCGGTTGATGGACGAGGCTCCGGTACCGGTGTTGTTCGAGGTCCGTGGGCCGAGGAGGCCGTCCGCTGCGGAGTGGGCGCTGCTGCGGGCCCCCTTCGAGCTGCTGGCCGCTGACGGGGGCGGGTTCCTCGTGGAGGAGCCCGAGCAGTTCGCAGTGGTGCGGCGGCTCGGCCGCCGGGGCCCGGCGGATTCCCTGGACGACCGGCGGCTGGGGGTCGCGTTCATGGCCTCGTCCCCCCGGGGGCAGAACGAGCTCGACTACGAGGCGGAGGAGTTGGCGATCCTCGGGGCTGTCGGAGAGACGGGCCTGGACCTGGTGGTCGAGGACTCGGGCAACCCGGAGCGGCTGGGGGCGCGGCTGGCGGAGCTGGGCGGGATGCCGGTGGTCCACCTGTCGTGCCACGGGCTGCACAACTGGCGCGAGAGCCCCGGGGCGCCTGCCACGCCGGTCCTGCTGCTGGAGGACGATCTGGGGCAGGGGCGTCCGACCAGCGCGAAGGAGCTGGTGGGCCTGCTGACGCCCCCACCCCGGCTGGCGTTCGTGTCGGCCTGCCTGACGGCCACCGGCGCGGATGTCGCCGGACACCTTCCCGCGGGCGCCGGGCGCCGGGGCGCCCCGGCCGCCGGGCCGGGGGCTGCGGTGGCGCACTCGCTGGCCACGGAACTGGTGGCCGCCGGGATTCCCGCGGTCATCGGCTGGGACGGCTCGGTCAGCGACCGGGCCGCCACCCTGTTCGCCGAACACCTCTACTCCCAGCTCGGCCTCCGTGCCGGGGTGGCCGCGGCCGTGGCCGCCGCCCGCCGCCGACTGCTGCAGTGCCCCGACGAGCACGTGCGCGCGGACTGGCACCTGGCACGGCTGTGGCTGGGGCCCGCGGGCGGCGGCCCGCTGGTCGCGGGAACCGTCAAGCGCCGGATGGCGCCCGCACACCACGCGACCACGACATTCCTGGGCAGCAAGCACGACGTACCGGTCGCGGCAGCGGGGATGTTCGTCGGCCGACGCCCGGAACTCCAGCAGGCACTGCGGGCCCTGCGCGGCCGGCGGCACGGGGGCGTGCTGCTCCACGGGCAGGGCAGGCTGGGCAAGTCGAGCCTGGCCGCCCGGATCGCCGACCGCCTGCCCGACCGGGCGGTCGCGGTCGTGTTCGGCGACTACACCCGGGCGGCGATCCTCGACGCCGTCGAGAGAGCCGTGGAACCGTTTCCCGACGCCCGTGCCCTGCTCAGGGACGGGCGCGCCGACGTCCGCGAGCACCCGGACCGCTTCCGAGCGCTCCTGGTCGACCTGCTGACCGGGCCGTGCGCCCAGACGCAGGGAACCCGCCGGCCCCTCCTGCTGGTCGTCGACGACCTCGAACAGATCCTGACCCCCAACACCGACGGCCTGCACCAGGTCGACAACGCACACAGCGAGGTGCTCGCCGACGTCATCTCCGCCTTCGACCCGGCCACCACCGACAGCCGACTCCTGCTCACCAGCCGCTACACCTTCACCCTCGACGGCCTGGAGAGCCGCCTGGAGGCGGTCCAGCTCCAACCGCTCTCCCCAGCCGCCCAACACAAGCTCCGCCGCCGCCAACAGGACCTCGCCACCACCGAGAACCGCCTCCCGGACACCGAACCCGCGCGGCGGACCGACCTGGCCCGACGTGCCATGGAAGTCAGCCGCGGCAACCCCGGACTCCAGGACCTGATCGTGCTGCGCCTGGTCTACGGCGCACAGGTCGACCCGGCCCGCGCCGAGGCCGCCATCACCGCGATGGAGGCCTACCTGAGCCAGGGCGACCCCGCCGGCGATCCCGACCTGGCCGCGTTCCTGGAGAACCTGGCCCTGGACACCCTCCTCCAGCAGGCCGGCCCCGCCCACCGGGACCTGCTGCGGGCCTGCACCCTGTTCACCCTCCCCGTCCCGCAACCCGTCGTCGACACCCTCGCCGAAGCGATCGGCGGATCGGCGACCCGCCTGCGCGGCCTGGGCCTCCTGGACGCCTACCCGGACGAGTACCACCGGCCCACGACCGCCGTGGCCGTCAACGCCCTGGCCGCCGGACACCTGACCCCCCTCAGCGCCGACGAACGCAACACCCTGGCCGCCCTCGCCGTCGAACCCCTCCACACCCGATGGGGCGGACCCGCACCCCGCCCTCGCCGCAGCAACGACCTCGACCTCCAGCTGACCCGCCTCGCCCTGGACGCCGACCACCCCGCCGTCACCGCCGACTGCGCCGCCGCGGCCGTGGCCGCCCTGCGCCGGGGCCCGGCCTCCGCCGCCGCCGCACTCGGCCACCACGCGATCGCCCTCCTCGACCGCCACCACCCCGTCCCCCTGACCCTGCTGCGTGTCGTCGCCCTCGCGGCTGTCACCAGGGGCGAGGGCGAACGTGCCGACACCCTCCTGCACCGCGCCGTCCAGCAGATCCAGACCGACGCCCAGCACACCGACCCGGCAGAGCACGCGGCAGTCCTCCACGACCACGCCAACCGCCTGATCACCCGGGGTGAAACCGCACAAGCCGAGACCCTGCTGCACCAGGCCCTGCAACTGTTCACCGACCTCGGCGACACCCACTCCACCGCATTCGTCTGGGGGCAGATCGCGGACATCCTGCAGCAGCGCGGGGAGGTGGAGGAGGCTCTTCGGATCCGCCGCGAGATCGAACTGCCGGCGTACCAGCGGGTCGGCGACACCCGCTCCACAGCAGTCACCTGGGGGCAGATCGCGGACATCCTGCAGCAGCGCGGGGAAGTCGACGAGGCCCTGCGGATCCGCCACGAGATCGAACTGCCGGCCTTCGAACGGATCGGCGACACCCGCTCCACCGCGATCACCTGGGGAAAGATCGCGGACGCCCTGCAGCAGCGCGGGGAAGTCGACGAGGCCCTGCGGATCCGCCACGAGATCGAACTGCCGGCCTTCGAACGGATCGGCGACACCCGCTCCACCGCGATCACCTGGGGAAAGATCGCGGACGCCCTGCAGCAGCGCGGGGAAGTCGACGAGGCCCTGCGGATCCGCCACGAGGTTCAACTGCCGGCCTTCGAACGGATCGGCGACACCCGCGAAGCCGCGATCACCTGGGGAAAGATCGCGGACGCCCTGCAGCAGCGCGGGGAAGTCGACGAGGCCCTGCGGATCCACCGCGAGGTCCAACTGCCGGCCTTCGAACGGATCGGCGACACCCGCTCCACCGCGGCCACCTGGGGGCAGATCGCGGACATCCTGCAGCAGCGCGGGGAGGTGGAGGAGGCTCTTCGGATCCGCCGCGAGATCGAACTGCCGGCGTACCAGCGGGTCGGCGACACCCGCTCCACAGCAGTCACCTGGGGGCAGATCGCGGACATCCTGCAGCAGCGCGGGGAAGTCGACGAGGCCCTGCGGATCCGCCACGAGGTCGAACTGCCGGCCTTCGAACGGATCGGCGACACCCGCTCCACAGCAGTCACCTGGGGAAAGATCGCGGACGCCCTGCAGCAGCGCGGGGAAGTCGACGAGGCCCTGCGGATCCGCCACGAGGTCGAACTGCCGGCCTTCGAACGGATCGGCGACACCCGCTCCACAGCGATCACCTGGGGAAAGATCGCGGACGCCCTGCAGCAGCGCGGGGAAGTCGACGAGGCCCTGCGGATCCGCCACGAGGTCGAACTGCCGGCCTTCGAACGGATCGGCGACACCCGCTCCACAGCGATCACCTGGGGAAAGATCGCGCACATCCTGCAGCAGCGCGGTCAGGTCGACGAAGCCGTTGAGCTGCAGCTGAAGCGCTTGGAAGTCAATGAACGGCTCGGCGATATCGACGGCATCGCAGCAGCGAACTGGGACCTGGCCAGAATCGACCTGGACGGTGGGGACCTCCACGCAGCGGTGCCGAGGCTGGTCACCTCGTTCCAGCACTTCCTGGAACTACAACGGCCGGACGGTATCGCGGTCGTCGGGATCACTCTGGGGCAGGTGATGCTGGCCTCAGGTGCACGGGCTCAGGCCCGACAAGTGCTCCAGGCGTGCCGGGCCGCTGCCGCTGTGATCGACGCAGCAGACATCGTGTCCCTGGCTGACGAGCTCATGGAAACCATCGGCGACGAAGACGAGGAATCATGATCATCGAGATTGTCGGCCCTGGAGCCGAAGCTGCCCGGGAGAACATTGCGGCGGTCGCCGCCGACTGGGGCCACCCCGCCGACACCGTTCCGTCGACCGCAACGGTGACCGGCCCGGGCACCAAGGGCGTCGACCCCGTGGCGGTGATGTCACTGCTCCTGTCCGTGCCCTCCGCCGTGCTCGCGGTCGCGGACATCGCCGATCGGATCCGCAAGCGGCGCCGCGCGGGCGAACTCATCGAACGAGCCCGGCAGCTGTCCACCGAGCAGACGACGGCACGGCTCGTCCGCGTGGACCGCTCCGTCGACCTCGCCACCCTCACCCCCGACCAGCTCCTGGACCTCATCGCCGACGAGCCCCCGACGGACTGAACCCCGGGAACCGACACCCCGGGCCGCGGCCGACCTCGCAGCTTTCCCACAGCCGTAGCCACTGCCAGGCGGAGGGGGCTCATCGGACGGTCGGGCGCCGGGGCACGTCGGCAAGCTCGCCGTGGTCCTGGCCATCGTCAAACGCAGCGACACCATGCACGGCTTCGTCGTGCTGCCGAAGCGGTGGATCGTGGGAAGGTTCTTCGCCCACCTGATGCGAAGCCGCCGCCTCGTGCATGGCTATGAGCGCTCCACCAGCAGCGCGGAGGCAATGGTCCGCTGGTCGATGACGACGCTCATGACCCGCCGTCCTGCCCGGCCACGCCCTTCGCAAGCGTGAACCGGCCCGGCGCCGACCCGACCAGCCGGCCCCGGGCCGCCAGCCGCCTCCCTCTCGGGACGGCGTCGGCCCTGGGAGGCGGCGGAGCCGTCGTCCGGGGCCAGCACCTCGCCCACGCGCGAGCGGGCGACGGCCCACTCGTTCCACTCACGCCCAGCCACAATCAGCTCGGCGTGGATGCGATCGGCCTCCTCCCGCAGCTCGTCCACCCGGCGGCGAGCGGTGAGCTCACGCCGTTCCAGCACCCCCACTACCGACGGCATCCCCAACCTCCACCCGAGGGACGACACGACACGTCGCCACCGCCGCAGCGCCGCTGAACCTGTGCCGGACCAGCGAAAGCACAGCCATCAAGACCGGAAGGACAAAGGCTTCCGACCGTTCGGGAGGGATTGTTCGCAGCCCGACAGTTGTCGGGCGGAAGCCCCGGGTGTCGGTCCGGGGCTTTCTCGCGTTCCGGGGCTATTCGGCGGGGGTGCCGTGGAGGAGGAGGGGGAGGTGGGTGCCTCGGGTGAGGGCGTCGAGGGCGTGGGTGGTGCGGCGGTGGTGGTCGGGGTGCATGGTGTCGGCAAGTTGGGCGCGGTGGAGCCAGTGGACGGCGGTGACGGTGTGCGGGGGTCGGTGGCGGGCGACGGTGGATTCCTGGGCGGGGGTGAGGCGTCCGCCCCAGTGGACGAGGTGGAGGGCTTCGGGGAGGAGTCTGCTGGGGGTGTGGTCGGTGGCGAGGATCGTGAGGAGGGGGAGGACGAGGCCGGTCTGGGTGTCGGTGTGGCGGCGGGCGGCGTGGTGGGGGAGTTCGTTCGCTTCGGCGGGTCCGCCGGGCAGGACGAGGCCGGACTGGTGGGTGGTGCCGATGGCGAGGAGGGCGCCGTCGCGGTTGAGGATCAGGGCGTGGTGGTGGTGGCGTCGGCGGGGCGGGGTGGCGAGGAGGGTGGGGAGGTGGTGCAGCACGGCGGGGCTCCCGAGGGTGGTCAGTCGTCGGGGTTCTTGGGGGTGAGCCAGGTGAGGCAGGCGGGGAGTCCGGCGCTGATGCCGGTGGCGAGGATGAGGCCGAAGATGAGGAGTTGGGGTCCGAGGGGTCCGTCGTGGATGGGCCAGCAGACGAGGGCTGCGGCGAGGGCGCTGAGGGTGGGGACGACGAGGGCGGCGGTGACGAGCCGGAGGGAGCGGTTCACGCCACGTCGGAGATGCGGGGCCGGCTGGGGTGCTGGACGGTGAGGAAGCGGGGGTTGGGCAGGGCCTGGATGCGGTTGGGCTTGGTGGTCCACTCGCAGCCGCCGGCCTCGTGGCGGAGGTAGACGAGCCCGGCGAGGGTGTCCATGTAGACGGCTTCGAGGGGCTTGCCGGAGGTGTCGAGGTGCGCGAGGTCGCGGACGACCTCGCCGACGGCAGGGGTGTAGACGGGCATGGGGGCTCCACTGGTTGCGCTGTGCGTCTGGATCACTACGACCCGTATCCATAGTGGGGGGGTCGGGGCTACGATCGAAAGCCGCAGAACTGGCGAATTGATTTGCGTTCAATTGAGGCCACCATGAACCAGCGTGAACTTGACTCCTCGTCATCCCCGAGTGCTGCACTTGGCGTTCAACTTCGCAGGTCACGTAACGCGCGAGGGCTGACCCAGACCGAACTTGGTCGAATCATCAACTTCTCTGCGTCCTACATCTCGCGAATTGAACGGGGCGTGGAGCCTCCAAGTCTCAGGCTCGCCCAGGAGGCCGATCGTGCGCTCGACACCGGCGGAACACTTGAACTGATGCTCGATCAGCTCAAACACAGCCTGCTCATCGAAGGTTTCCCGGAGTTCGCCGAACAGGAGGCCCGAGCCACCGCCATAAGGCTGTTCGAGATCGCTGTCGTTCCTGGACTGCTCCAGGTTCAGTCCTATGCCACGGCCTACGAGATGGCCGCAGTGCGACAAGGCGTCTCGACCACGGAACGGGCGGCCGAACGGCTGGCCTTCCTCCGCACCAGGCAGAGCAGACTGTCCGCGAGCCGTCCCCCGAGCCTTCAGGCCGTGCTCGATGCCACCTGCCTGCTCAGGCCGATCGGTGGCCCCGCTGTGATGATCGAACAGCTCTCACATCTGGAGACGTTGGCCGAAAGACCCACAAATGTGCTCCAGATCGCCCCGTTGGAACTCGGCGAGGACAGACCGCTGAACCATCCGCTCGTTCTGCTCACACTTCCCGACCGTCGCATGATGGGCTACACCGAGACCCTCCAGCGTGGGTATCTTGAACGCGATGCCGAGACAGTGGCGGGATGGGTGAGCAACTACGATCGGCTGCAGGTCGAATCGCTCTCGCGAGGAGCGTCACTGACCTTCATCCGCAAAGTACGGAAGGACTTCGAGGATCATGTCCGTTGACCTCAGCGGTGCCCACTGGCGCAAGAGCACCTACAGCAACGGTCAGGGCGGGTGCGTCGAAGTCTCCGACGGTCACGCAGGCGCCATGCCGGTTCGAGACTCCAAGGATCCGCAAGGCCCCTCCCTCCTCTTCCCCGCCGACGCCTGGCGCGCCTTCGTCACCGCCGTCCAGGACGGCGAGTTCGGCGCTATCTGAACTCTCTGAACCACCGGTCGGGCTCATCCCGCTCTCCACCCGTGCGCGTACTCGATGCTCAGCACTCCCGGGCCCTTCACCGGCCCCTTCGCCGTCAGGTCCCCCGCGTGGTGCAACATCACGCTGTCGTACGGCGACCACGGCGCCCCAGCCAACACCCGCGCCGGACCGTCCCGCACCAGCGAATGCACCCGCGCCCCGGTCCACCGGAACGCCGCCGCGCTCCCGGTCAGGAACAACGTCTCGGCCGCGAACCCGAACCTCAACTCGTCCCGCCGCCACTCCTCCGGCTCCGTCTCCCCCGAGAAGTCCGTCTCCGGGATCTCCATCACCTGCGACTGCCCCGCCCCCAGCCTCCCCCGCACCGCCTTCCACCGCGACACCGGAAACCCCAACCCGCCCTGCACCAGCACCAGGTCCACCACCGGCGACTGGAACCACCCCGGCAGCGCACCCGGTCCCTCCCGCTCGGCCCGCAACGGCAGGTACACCAGCGACCGCCGCGACCGCGCCGCCAACCCCCACGCCGCCGCCACGTTCCGGGCCCCCTCCAGGTCCACGAACATGTCCAGCGACCATTCCTTCCGGAACAGCACCGTCCGCCCCGACCGAGGGACGGCCCTCACCACCCGGTACTCCTCGCCACCGTGCCGCACCCGGTGGACCGTCGTCCTCAACTCCACCAGGCAGTCCTACCCCGCCTGTACGCCCTCTGTCCCCCGGGTTTTCCTTCCCCTACCGTGGATCGCAGGCCTACAGAAGGGAACTCCTGGACCATGTCGTGGCGTAAGAGCACTCACTGCGGCCAAGGCGGCGACTGCGTCGAGGTCGCCGACCACCACCCCGGCCTCGTCCCCGTCCGGCACTCCCAGGACCCCGCCGGCCCCGCCCTGCTCTTCCCCGCCGACGCCTGGCGCGCCTTCGTCACCGCCGTCAAGCACGACGAGTTCGACATTCTCTGAACCCGGGCCCCCTCCCCCCGCCGCGTCCGGCTGACCCGCACCCCCTCCGACTGCTTCGATGGGCGGATGCGTGAAGCAGCCGCCCCAACTCCCCCACCACCACCGCTCGCCGAGGTCCTCGGTGTGCGCCGGATCCGGCTCGCCGAGGTCGCCGCTCCTCGCCTCACCGCCGAGGAGCGGCGCGCCCGGGACCAGCTCTGGGCGACCATGGTCCTGGCCAATCCCACCCTCTTCGACGGGCCCGCGGTGGCCTGCGCGGACACCTCGTGGCCAAGACCCGGCGAACTCCACGTCTCCTGGTCCCGGGTGACCTACCGCCACTACGCCCTGCGCCGCGTCCCCTCCGCCACCGCCCCCACCGCCTCGCTCTCCGTCAGCGTCCTCCAGACCACCGACGACGGCCGCCTGCTCGTCGGCCGGATGTCCCCCACCACCGCCGCCCCCGGGCGCTGGCAGTTCCCCGGCGGCTCCGTCGAACCCCCGCCCGACGGCGAGCGCCTCGACCTCGCCGCGCTGCGCCGCAACGCCGTCCGCGAACTGGCCGAGGAGACCGGAGTCACCACCACCCCGGCCGAGTTGGAGCTCCGGGCCGTCACCCGGGGCCAGTACGGCAGCGTCGGTGTGCTCTTCCTCGCCCCGCCCCTCCCCGAAGCGGCCCTGCGCGAGCACTTCACCGCCCTCGCGCCGCCGGAACGGGAACTGGTCGAGCTGGCCTTCGTCCGCTCCCCCGCCGACCTCCCCGGCCTGCCCGGCCCTCACGCCGACTACCTCACCCCGGTCCTCCGCCACCTCGCCCGCCGACAGCCGGGGCGGCGGCAGATGCCCTGACCGGTCGGGACATCCGGCCGCCGGCAGCCGACAGCCGCTTGACCTGAACCTCGGTTGATGTACGAGGGTCGTGCCATCGAACGGCGAGACGAGGAGACTCCGATGACACAGCCCACGATCCTGGTGACCGGCGCGACCGGACGGGTCGGCGGTTCGGTGGTGGCCCAACTGCACGCGGCGGGCGTACCCGTGCGGGCCCTGGTGAGGGGGGAGGCGGACTTCCCGGAGGGCGTGCGGGCGGTGCGGGGCGACCTCGGCGACCCCGCGTCCCTGGGCGCGGCCCTGGAGGGCGTCGACGCGGTGTTCCTGGTGTGGCCGTTCCTGGGCGCCGAGGGCGCGGCGGAGGTGATCGACGCGATCGGGAAGCACGCCCGACGGGTGGTCTACCTGTCGTCCGCCGGGGTCGGGGACGGGAAGGACGCGCCGGGTGACCCGATCACCGCGTTCCACACGGAACTGGAGCGGCTGATCGAGCACTCGGGCCTCGCATGGACGGCGCTGCGGCCGACCGGCTTCGCGAGCAACACGCTGGGTTGGGCGGAGGAACTCCGCACGACCGGCGCGGTCCGGGCGCCGTTGGCGCAGCTGGCCCGCCCGTTGATCCACGAGGCCGACATCGCCGCCGTCGCCGTTCAGGCACTGACGACGGACACCCTGCTCGGCGCCCGCCCCCTGCTCACCGGCCCCGAACTGGTCACCCAGGAACAGCAGGTGGCGCTGATCGGCGAGGCGGTCGGACGGCCGCTGCGGTTCGAGGAGATCGCACCGGCCGAGGCTGCCGAGCGGATGAGGGCCGCGGGCTGGCCGGCGGAGCTGGTGGCGGCCGTGCTCCCGGCCCAGACGGCCATGCTCGACCGCCCGGAGCCCGTCAACGACGCGGTGGAGCGGATCACGGGAATCCCGGCGAGGGCCTTCCGGGAGTGGGCGGTGGACCACGCGGCGGACTTCCGCTGAGCGGGGCGCCGTTCAGCGCGCCGTTCAGAACGCCGCTCAGCACGCCGTTCAGGACGCCGTTCAGACGGCGCCGAAGCGCCGGCGGGCCTCCTCGATCGCATCCAGGTGGCGGTGCGTCCAGTCGCACATGGCCCCCACCGTGGCGCGCAGGGCCCGGCCGGGCTCGGTGAGGGTGTACTCGACGCGCGGCGGCACCGTCGGGTGCACCGTGCGCTCGACCAGGCCGTTGCGCTCCAGCAGGCGCAGGTTCTGGGTGAGCATCTTGTGGCTGATGCCGTCGACCTCCTTGCGCAGCTCGGTGAAGCGCAGGGTGTCGTCGCCGATCGCTTCGACGATGAGCAGCGCCCACTTGTTGGCGATGTCCGAGAAGATCTCCCGCGCCAGCGAGTCCGCCCGCATCGCGTCCGCCCGGTCCGTCGCCATCACCGTCACCGTCGCCGTCGCCGTCGCCGAGCCGTTGACCTGCTTGCTCACCTTGAGGTTCCCCAGTCACCGAAAAGTGCGTTCTTCCACGTCGGCGACCACTCTCCTACGGTGACCGAGTCACCACAAGAGAGCACGAGGAGACGGAAGCCGCCATGGCCATCACCCTGCTGAACCCCGACGGGCTGCCCACGATCGACGTCTACCACCAGGTGGCGGTCACCACCGGCTCGCGGACGGTGTACGTCGCCGGACAGGTCTCCTGGGACGCCGACGGTGCCACCGTCGGCGCGGGTGACCTCGCCGCCCAGGTCGAGCAGTGCTACCTCAACGTCGCCACCGCCCTGGCCGGAGCGGGCGCGACCTTCGACGACGTGGCGAAGCTGACCGTCCACGTCGTCGACTGGACGCCCGAGCTGATGCCCGCGCTCCTGGAGGGCGTCCGGCGCGCCACCGCGAAGCTCGGGACGACCGCCACCCCGCCGGCCACCCTGCTCGGCGTGGCGGCCCTGGACGTGCCCGAGCACCTGGTGGAGGTCGAGGCCGTGGCCGTCCTCTCCTGAGCCGCAGAGCCCTGCGCGGGAAGTCGGACCCGCCGACTTCCCGCGCGGGCGGGACCGGTGCGCCGGGGTGCCGGGGGTGGGAGATCATGATCGCCACCGATGCCCACCGAAAGAACGACCGTGCGATTCCCCTGGCGCCGCCGCCCCACCGCTCCCCTGCCCGCACCGGACGACACCGGCGACGAGCTGCACCTCGCCCGCCGGATCGCCTACCGGGCCGCCCAACGGGACCACCCCTCGACCGCGGAGATCCTGGCAGTCGGTGAGGAGGCGCTGGTGGACGAGGCCGGGTACGCGTTCGCCGTGCGCGTCCTGGAGAACCTCCAGAACCTCACCTCCCACGGCCTCGACGAGTTCCGCTCCCCCGAGGACATCCGCCCGCTGCTCGGCCCCCGGAGCGCGATCTGCTGGGACACCCTGACCGACTTCTGGAACGACGTCGCCGAGTGGAGACTGCACAACGGAGCGCCGTTGGAGTCCTCCGCCCCGCTCCTCGCCGTCGAGAACGAGGAACTGCGGCTGCTCCTGTGGACGTCGAACCGGGCCCTCCCCACCGGCGAGAAGCTCGGGATCGCCGACGCCGTGCGGTACGAGAAGGCCGTCGGGGCGAGCCTGCCCGAGTACAGCCACCTTGCGGCGGCCCTGAGCGCCGCGGGGGAGGGCGGCTCCTGACCCCGCCCTCCCCCTGGCGTGGGCAGTCGGGCCCGCCGACTTCCCACGCGTACTACCCTGCGGGAATGGATCATCAGCAGGACCCGTGGGCGGCGCTCCTCCACCCTCCCGTGCCGTCCGCGCGGCTCGGGCGGGAATGGCTGCACGGGATCGGGCTCAGCGCGGCCGCGCCGGAGGACGTACTGCTCGCCCTTCTCGACGCCGGGCACTGGCACTCCACATTCCTGATGCGCACGAACCTGCCCCCGGCCGTCCTGGACGCCGTCGTGGCCAGCCCGCACCGGCGGGTCTGGGGGCAGGCCGTCGACAGCGGGCAACTCTCGGCCGCCCAGTGGGAACGCCTGCTCACCGCGCGGGCCGGGCAACCGGAGCACACCCTGCTGACGGAACTGGCGGCGGACGCGGCCGCCCACCGCGAGCGGGTGCCCCGGCCGCGGGGCATCGAGCCCGCCCCCGAGACCGACGCCCGGCCGCCCGCGACTCCTGCGGAGATCGCGGCACTGGCCGACGCCGTCCCGGACACCGATCCCCCGGTGCCAACCAGCGCCCTGTGGTGGGTCGCCGCCCTGTTCGACGACCCGGCCGCCATGCGGCAGTTGGCCGGTTCCCCCCGCCTCTGGATCCGCCGCAGCGTCGCCCGCGCGCCCCGACTGCCCGCCGATGTGGTGGAACTCCTCGCCCGTGACGAGGACTTCGCCGTCCGGCTGTTCCTCACCGAATCCTGCGACGACGCCCCGTCCTGGCTGCTGCTCGACCTCTGGGCGGACGGCTGGAACGGCACCTTCTCCTTCCCCGGCCGCCCGCGCAACCACCCCAACTTCCCGCGCGCCGACCTGCTGCGCTTCGCCGACGACCCCCACCCGCGCCTGCGGATGCTCGCCCTCGACGACCCGGCAGCCCCCGCCGCCCTCGCCGAACGACTCGCCCACGACCCCGACCCCGAGGTCCGGTCCCGCGCGGCCGAGGACCCCCGCCTCGCCCCCGCCACAGTCGTCGCCCTCACCACCGACCCGTCCCCCAACGTCCGCCGCCTCGCCCACCGCCACCCGGCCCTGCCCCCGGCGCTGCTGGTCACCCTGCTCCAGGACCCGGCCACCGCCGCGGAAGCCGCCGCCAACCCGGCGGTACCGGCAGCGGTCCTGCACCGCATGATCGCGGCGGCGGCGGAGCCTGCGGAGTAGGAAGTCGGCCCGGCCGACTTCCCGGTCACCAGACGCCCCGATGCGGGCCTGGCTAGGATCGGCGGCGGCGTGGGTGAGGAGCGCGCACGCCGGGGGAGGTGTGCGCGGGATGGTGCGTGACGACGGGTACGGCGAGCGTGGGAAGCGGTTCGCGGAGTATCTCCTCGACGGCATACCCGCGCTGCGGAAGGCGGGGTACACCCCCTACGAGTTCCAGAGGATGGTCAGCACGTCCGGTGGGGTGACCACCGCCAAGCAGCTCCTGGCCCAGGGCAAGCCGTCCACCGGCCTGACCACCCTGTGGATGAAGGAGATGCTCGATTCGAGTGTCGAGTTCGCTGTGTGTCTTCCGTGGTTCAGGGACCACCTGTTCACCTACGAGGAGATCGAGCAGGCCGAATTCCGTCTGACCGAGCGCGGCTTCGACCTGGCCAGGATCCACGCCGTGCCCGTACCGGCCTGGTGCGCGGCGCCGACACCGGAACCGACACCCGAACCTCCCGCCGCGCCGACCTACCGGCAGCGCGTCGAGGCGGAGGAAGCCGCGCAGCTCGCCCGTCCCGCCACGAGCACGGCGCTGACGACCGAGGCGGTGCGCTCGGCCGTGTTCCGCTCGCTGGTCCTGGAACGGGCCGGAGGCCGCTGCGAGAATCCCGGCTGCGGCCACCCCGGCTTCCATGTGATCGGCCGCAACGACATGCCCGTCGTCGAGGTCGACCACGTCCACGGCCTGGGGGAGGGCGGCCCGGACCACCCGGCCAACATGGTGGTGCTCTGCCCCAACTGCCATGCCGTGAAGACCCGGGGGCGGGACGCCGAGGTCGCCGAACTGCGGAAGCTGCTGGCGGGAATCGCCCGGCAGCGGCACGAGGCCGCCATGACGGGGGCCTGAGCACAGCGCGACCGGAAGGGCCCGGGTCGCCGCAGGGCCTCGACGGCTCACCGTCACCATCGACCGCAGAGATGGGTCAAGGAATGCAGGCAGATCTTTCCGAGGAGTCCGTTCCCGACTTCCTCGAACGATTCTTGGGATTCGAGGACGGTGTCATCACCGGAATCTCGATCGCCCTTCCGCGCGGCGATCGCGCCCGCCGAACGATCGAGGTGGAGATCCAGGCGATGGACCGCACCACCCCGGGGGACGACTCGCCGAACAGCAGGCTGCACGGGTGGAAGCTGGTGCGGATCGCGATGCGGGGCATCGACGAGTACCGGCTCTCCGAGAGCCGCCCGTACCCCTTGCAGGTCCTCACGGACGGGCTGAAGCTCGGCTGCTCGGAATGGTTCTTCGTGCTGGACCTGGATCCGGGACCGGATGCGTGGTCGCCCCGGGCGATTCACGACGTTGCCAGCAGTTGGTCCAAGCAGTACGTCGTATCGGAGCGCTGCTCGTTCGAGGTCCTGGACGGCCCCTTCGTCTGACGCAGGAAGTCGGCCCGGCCGACTTCCTACTCCGGGGCGGGGAGGCGGTGCCGGACGTACTCCGGTGCGGCCGGGTCGAGTTCGACGGTGTTCTCATCCAGGCCGTTGGCGATCCGCAGGTGGCCGTCGTCGAACACGAACTCCACGGCCACCATGCCCCTGGCCATGTCGCGGACGTGCTCGGGCGGGGACCACTCCAGCAGGGCCACCTCCCACAACTCCCGGCCTACGAAGGGGGCCAGGCGCTCGTCCTGGCCGGACCACTCGGGTGTGAACTCGAACCACTCCCAGTTCGCGATCGCGACCGTCGTGTCGATGTCGTTCCAGCCGATCGAGAGCCGGTCGAGGTAGCAATGACTCACCTCCACCCGGACACCCTCGAAGTCCAGCACCACCGGACAGTCGGCGAACCAGCTCCCGTCCTCCACGAAGCGCACCACCGCAAAGCCGGTCAGCCGCCGACCGACGAGCGCCGCCAGTCGTGCCCCGTACGCCTCCCGAACCGCCTCGATGCCGAACACGAACGACGGCTCGTAGCCGGTGATCCCCATCCTCATGGAAGGGGAGTCTGCCCGGCGTCCACCCGAGCAGCCATCGGAATTCGGCGGACGATGACCGCTCCTGGAGAGGGAGAGGGGGTGGGAAGTCGGACCGACCGACTTCCCACGCAAGGGCACACCGGCATCAGCGGCGCAGCGTTCGCCGGGCCAGGGCAAGGGTGACCTCGACCGTGTCGCTCCAGGAGCAGACCTCCAGCCAGGAGAGGTGGCCGGACTCGGCGAAGGCCAGGACTTCGCCCAGGCAGTCGCCGGCCTCGGTCAGGATCTGGGCTTCGGCGGCCACCACCGTGCCCGGCCCGAAGGCGGCCGGCCGGACTGCGGACCGGTCGAGGTCGAAGTAGGCCGTGCCGCAGCCGCAGGTGCACCGCCCCGAGACGCTCAGGTGGGACACCTGGGCGCGGAGCGCAGCATGAACCGGATCATCGGCGTCGAGGAGGGCATCGAGCACGTCGGCCACATCGGGGGGAAGGCCCTCGGTCATGGCCACACCGTACGTGACCTCGGGCGTCACCATCGGATGATCGATCCCCGGGGCTTCCCGACCGGCTCCGCTGTCGGCTCAGCGGGCCGACGAGCCCTTGGCATCCGCCGAACGTCATACTGCCTGTCATGGATCGCGAAGAGCTGATCGCCGCCCTCGAACGGCACGGGACCGAGGGGGCAGACCGTGCTGCGCAAGCCCTGCGCGCCGGGACTTCGTTCCGGGTGGGGTTCGCCGGAACGACGGTGCCGGTCGGCGAGATTCTCGACATCTGGACCTGGCGGGCCGCATGCATGGCGAAGGAGGGCATCCTCACCTGTAAGGACTTCGAACAGGGACTGCCCCACCTCTGGCGTGCCGGAGACGCCCTCGTTGCCATGAGGCAGGTGGGAATGGGCGAGGACTCGCACCTGGTGTTCCTGACCCCCGACCTGAGTTCTTGCGTGGCCGTGCTGTAGCGCAGACCGAAGGAAGCCGACGCGGCGAAAATGGCGGGCTCCGCGCGCCCCGGCGGAGCAGAATGCGCAGCATGGCGGACATGGCAGCGTTCCGGGACGCGATCACGGCTTGGGCGGCGGGCGGACCCGGTGGGCCGGCGGGGGAACTGGCCGGGCGGGTGGGGGCGCGGACGGCGGTGCTGGTGGAGGGGCCGAGCGACCTGGCCGCCGTCGGGACGCTGGCCGCGCGCCACGGCCGGGACCTGGCCGGGGACGGGGTGTGCGTCGTCTCCATGGGCGGGGCGATGAACGTAGCCCGCTACGCCGAACTGCTCGGGCCGCCGGGGCTGGGGCTGCGCCTCACCGGGCTGTGCGACGCGAACGAGCAGGGCTTCTACGAGCGCGGACTCGACCGGGCGGGGGCGCCGCGCGAGGACTTCTTCGTCTGTGTGGCGGACCTGGAGGAGGAGTTGATCCGCGCGCTGGGCGTGGCCAGGGTGGTGGAGATCGTCCGGGACGAGGGGGACCTCCCGGCGTGGCAGACCTTCGTCCGCCAGCCCGCCCACCAGGGCCGCCCGGCCGAGGGGCAGTTGCGGCGCTTCCTCGGCACCAAGAAGGGCCGCAAGATCCGCTACGGGCATCTGCTGGTGCAGGCCCTGACCCCCGGGCAGGAGCCGGCCCCGCTGCGCGACCTGCTCGCCGCCGTCTGAGCCGACGGGACAGCGGAACGGGACGGCCGGAACGGGACGGCCGGAACGCGACCGTCAGTACTCGACGGCGTCCAGGTGGTAGGTGGTGTCGACCGAGAACTCGCCGGCCCTCGCCTTGATGGAGAGCACGTACTGACCGGGCGCCAGCGGGTCCAGGGCGCACCACTGGCCCCAGGCGACGCGCGGGATGCCCATCACCAGGAACCGCCTGGACGCGAACTCCTGCACCCGCAGCGGCACACCGTTCAGCGTCGCCTCCGCCCGGGAGGTCTCGACCCGCCACGGCGCGGCGGACAGGCCGAAGGCGAAGCGCTGGGTGTTGAAGACCGGGAAGAAGACCGGCTTCCCGGCGGGGATGGGGCAACGGCGCACCACGCGGCCGCCGTAGGTGCCGGCCAGGAACCAGACGTCCGAGGGCTGGCGCCAGTTGGCGAACTCGCCGGTGGTGTCACCGACGGGGCTGCGCTCCGCCGGGGCCGACAGTGCCCACTTCCACCAGCGCGCCGCGAGCTCCGCACCCCGGCGGGGGTCCACGGTGTCGGCACCGGTCTCGGGGGAGACGGCCTCGCCCACGGTCTGCTCCTTCGGGTCCACGCGCGCACCGCAGATCGGTTCGCCCCGCGACTTTATCCCCTGGGTTCGTCCCCCGGGTGCCGGGCCCTCCGCGCGGGAGGGCCCGGGGCGAACCGTCGGGGGGTCAGGCGATCACGCGGCGGACGGTGACCTCGTACTGGTCGACCGCGCCGTCCCAGCGGACGACGACGGTTCCGCCCTGCGACTCGTCGTAGTCGTCGAAGTCGTCAGCGTCGTAGTCGTCGTCGTAGTCCTCGTCGGGGAAGTCGTCCCCCTCGTCCTCGTCGACGTCGACGTCGACGTCGGCCGGGGCGAAGCGCACGAGGGCGAGGTCGTGGGACTCCTCGTCGCAGAAGGCCGCCAGGTAGTCCCGCAGGGCCGGATCGGCCACACCGGCCACCAGCTCGTGGGCCTCCTCCGCCACCTCGTCGGCGCTGTCGCCGAGGCCGGCCGGGACCAGCTCGGGCGAGGTGGCGTCGGTCAGGCCGGTCGCGGCGCGGAGGGCGTCGAGCAGGGTGTCGCCGGAGGCGATCCGGCCCTGCCAGAGCGTCCACAGCTCCCGGGACAGGTCGGCCGAGGCGAGGTCGACGCCGTGGTGCCCGGCTATCCGGCCCAACTCCGCGCCCAGCAGGGCGCCGCGCCACTGCCCGCCCTCGGACGCCGCGACGGCGGCGGCGAGATCGGCGCCGAACGCGGCCAGCGTGTCGGGCAGTTCGCGCGGGTCGACCCAGAACAGCGACCGGCTCGCGTCGAACACCAACTCGGTCTCGGCGGTGTCACCGGGCGGGGTCAGCAGCAGGTCACCGGGGCCGATCGTCTGCTCCCCCGCGAGCGCCGCCCGGCCGACCCACACCGGGTCGTGGTCGAGCTCGGCCTCGTCGAGGAAGTTGCCGCCGTAATAGGCCCCGTAACGGGCGTCCGCGTCCCCGTGCTCGGCGAGCGGCCGGCCGAGCACCTCCCCGAAAGCCTCGGCCAGGGTGGCCTCCCACTCCGCGGAGCGGCCGGGCGGCGGCGTGCTGTTCTCAAGCGTCATGGCGGGAGTACAGCACGGCCAACCGACAACACCGGCAGGAGGGTTGGGTCAGCGGCCGTAGTCCTTGAGCTCCTCGGTGTCCAGGACCATGTCGAGACCGGGAAGTTCGACCCGCTCGCCGTAGTCGTAGGTCCGGGTCCCGCGGTAGCTGCCCTTGACCGGCTCACTGTGGACGGTGACGGTGTCGTTGTCCCGGTCGACCAGCAGATGGAGCGGGATGCCGCCCTCCGCGTACGCCCGGGGCTTCTCGACCCGGTCCCGCTCGTCGGCCCGCCGGTCGAAGGAGGTGACCTCCGCGACCAGCAGCACACCACGGGAGTCGGCCCACTCGCCCTGCCCGGCAAAGTACTCGGCGGGCGCCAGAGTGCCGTCCGGGCGGGCGGCACCCGGCTGCTGGGCGGCACCGGCCCGGTGGGGCGGGAGGAGGCGCAGGCCCTGCCGACGGAAGAGCCAGAGGTCCGGCCGCCGCTCCGCGCAGGCCCGCTGGAGCCACGCGAGGATCTGACCGTGGTCGCCGTCGGGCGCGGGCCGGACCGCGAGCTCGCCGCCGACGAGCTCCAGTACGACGTCGTGGCGGGCGGCGGTCGCGGCGATGGCCTCGAAGGCGTCGAACCGCAGCCCGACCCGGTCAGCCGGTGGCGCGGACATAGATGTCGGCGGCGCCGGGGAGACCGGCCGGGTCGGGGGCGACGTAGATGCGCCGGGCCCGGTTGCGGGTGGGGTCGGTGACGGGTTCCTCGGTGCCCTCGGGTGTCGGGGTGGGGCTGGGGCCGGGGTCGGCGGCCGGGTCGGCGGCGGGGGCGATGTGCTCCGCGGGTTCCGGGTCGGCGGTCTCGCCGGCGGGCTCGGTGGCCTCCGCCGGGTCGGCGGGGACCGCGTCGGCGTCGGGGGCCGGACCGTCGGTGGGCTCCCCGTCGGGCAGCGCGTCGGGCACCGCGTCGGGCACCGCGTCGGGCAGCGCGGAAGTGGACGGCGCGGCGTCGGCAAGCGCCGAGGGGGAAGCCGACGGCGACGGCGAGGCCGAGGCCGGCAGCGGCGCGCCCAGCTCCGGGGCCGAGGCCGGCTCGTCGCCGCCCAGTGCCTCGGTCAGGTCGGCGGGCAGCGGGGCGACGGCGCCGGGGGCGGGCAGGTCGTACGTGCGCAGGAAGTCGCCGATGCCGACCTCGCGCCCGCCCGCCAGCCGGTAGTGCAGGTAGGCGACCGGCAGGCCGTCCGCCCCGCGCGTGTAGACGGCGCCGACCGGGACGTAGTAGCGGCCCGCGCCCGGGTGCTGGGACGGGTGGAGCCCGGCCAGCAGTTCGGCGCGGTCGCGGTCGGTCTCGATGGCGCCCCGGCCGATGGTGAGCGCGTTGACGCCCCGGACGGCGAGGGCCGCCAGTACCGACACGAAGACCACCAGACCGATCGCGACGGTGCGGCGCAGCACCGGCCGGCCGTGCAGGGCCGGCCAGGATTCGCTGGTCGCACGCTCGGGCGGCGATCCGCCGTCGGGCCCTCGTTGCCTCACTGTTCCCGTTCCCCCGGTCCGTCGTCGTGGTCGCCCGGTAGGGGGCGCGGCCCTTCGTAGTACTCGTCCTGGACCCTACGCTCCGAGTTCCGAATGGGACCAACCACCCCGATCAGCCTCGTGCGCCCCTCCGCTCAGCCCAGGTACGCGGGCGCGACGGCGGCCTCCAGCAGCCGCCCGGCCGCGCCGCTGCCGTCGGCGGGGACGGTCCACAGGTCGGCGCCGAAGTCGCCGGGCATGGCGTAGAGCAGGGTGCGGTCGTCGGACCAGACGGCCTGGTCGTCGATGCTGCGCTGCTCGGCGGTGGCGGTCTCGGTCATGGTGGCGAGGTCGAGGACGTACAGCCGCCAGGGGGCGTCGGCGGAGGCGCCGGGCACCCGCTTCTTGTAGGCGATCCGGGTGCCGTCCGGGGAGAGGGACGGGCACTCGACGTTCTGGTGCAGGGTGGTGAGGGTGCGGGCGGCGAGGTCGCCGCGGACCAGGTAGGTCTGGCCGCCGGTGGCGACGGTGGCGTAGAAGGTGTTGTCGTCGGCGAAGGTCACGCCCCAGACGTTGACGTCCGGCGCCCGGTACGGCTTGCCGTCCTTGACCACGTCGAACTCCTCCAGGTTCTCCCGGAGGTTCCAGTCGCGGACGTCCACGATCGAGGTGCGGGTGGAGAAGTCGGTGCCCGCGTAGGAGTCGCCGCTGACGAAGACGGTCCAGGCGGCGAGGTGGCCGGAGGGCGAGACCCGGGAGCGAGTGGGGATGCCGGCGGCCGGGAAGGAGCGCAGTTCGCGCAGGTGGTCGTCGAGGACGACGGCCCGGTAGGTGTCCTGGAGGGCGCCCCGGTCGGCCCGCAGGCAGATGCCGGTGCCGGCGGCGGCGTAGAAGCGCAGGCACTGGACGCCGGAGGAGGTGCGCGGGCCGTCGGGGTGGCCGGCGGGGACGGTGACGACCTCGTCGCGGTGCGGGCCCCAGGCCATGTTGCGGAAGACCAACTGCCGGGCGGCCGGATCCTTGAGGGTGACCTCGCCCCGGGTGACGACCGGGCCGCCGGCCTGGGTGCGGTCGCGTTCGGCGGAGCGGTCCGAGGCCCACAGGACGGCGCCGGTGCCGACCGCGCCGAGCAGGACGACGGCGACCAGCAGGATCAGCACCCGGGTGCGGTTGGAGAGGGTGGCGGTGGTCACGAGGGCACCTCGGAGTCGTCGGTCGTGGGAGCGGGCCCACCGGGAGCCGCGACGGGAGCGGCAGCGGCGGCGGGCTCGCGCAGGACGAACGCCGCCCCGGTGACGCAGCCGGCCAGCGCCAGCGCCGACCAGGTCAGCGCGGTGGTGCCGCCGACCGCGCTCCACAGCGCGCCGAACGCCAGCGAGCAGGCGAACCGGGCCAGCGCCTGCCCGGTGCCGACCAGGGCAAGACCGGCGCCGCGCCGCTCGGCGGGGACGGTGTCGGCCGCGGCGGCGGCGAGCACACCGTCCGTGGCGGCGTAGAAGGAGCCGTGCAGCAGCAGGACGCAGACCACGGCGGCCGGGCCGTCCAGCGGCGACAGCAGCAGGCCGTAGGCGAGCAGCAGGACGCCGTGCCCGGCCAGGAACAGCCGACGGCGGCCGATCCGGTCGGCGAGCGCGCCGAGCGGCACGGCGAGCAGCAGGAAAGCGCCCGCGGTGCCGAGCGGCAGCAGCGGGAAGTACTCGACGGCGAGGCCGAGCCGGCGCTGCACCAGCAGGTAGAGGAAGGAATCGCTGACGGTGGTGAGGCCGAGCAGCACCGCGCACACGGTGAGCCGGCGCAGGCCGGGGACGCGCAGCAGCGCGAGGCCGTCCCGCAGCCGGGGGCGGGCGTCGGAGGGTGCGGCGCCGGAGGACGGCCCGACGTCGTGGAGCCGGTTCGGCACGAACAGCAGCAGGACGAGCACGCCGAGCACCGCGACGCACCCGCTGACCGCGAACACCGCGTGGTAGCCCTGCTGCTGGCCGCCGTCGGCGAGCATCGGGCCGCCGGCCAGCCGCAGGACGAGGAAGGCGGTGAGCGGGCCGAGCAGCGCGCCCGCCGTGTCCATCGCCCGGTGGACGCCGAACGCCCGGCCGCGGTGGGCCGGTTCGGTGGCGAGCGAGATCATCGCGTCCCGCGGGGCGGTGCGCAGGCCCTTGCCGGTGCGGTCGACGGCGACCACGGCGCCGATCAGCGGCACCGTGTGGACGAGCAGCAGCAGCGGCTTGCAGAGCGCGGACAGTCCGTAGCCGACGGCGGCGACGGCCTTGTGCCGGGGCGCCCCGTCGCGCCCCCGGCGGTCGGCGAGGTGGCCGCCGAGCAGACGGACGAGGGCGCTGAAGCCGTTCTGGATGCCGTCGAGCAGGCCGAAGCCGAGCGGGGACAGGCCGAGGCCGGTGAGCAGGTAGAGCGGCAGGACGGCGCTGACCATCTCGGACGAGACGTCGGTGACCAGGCTGACCACGCCCAGGGCCACCACGGTGCCGGGGACGGCCGCCCGGACGGCGGTGCGGCGTCCGGCGGCGCGCGGTCCGTCGCCGGTGCGGGGCCCGTCGGCCGGGCCGGCTCCGTCGGCGGCCTCCCGCCGCCCCGGCCGGGTCTCGGCCGGGGCGACGGGGGCCTTGGAGCTGCGGGAGTCCGCGACGTACACGGGCGTCAGTTCCAGATGCCGGTGACGGTGGCGGCGGTGGCGGCGTTGCCCGCGTGGCTGGTCAGGCCGGCGAGGTCCTCCAGGGTGCGCAGCACGTTGTAGTGGTTGTAGGTGGTGGCGGTGGTGGAGCCCGGGGTGACGTGGGCGCCGTAGAAGACGGTGGGGATGCGGTTGCCGGCGAGGCGGTTGTCCTCGTCGAAGGTGACCACGAGGAGGCTGTTGTTGGCCTTGGCCCAGGTGGCGTAGGCGCCGAGCTTGTTCTTGATCCAGGTGTCGCCGGTGCCGACCGAGCAGTCGTGCATGTCGTTGCACAGGTCGGGGACGACGAAGGAGACCTTCGGCAGGGTGGCGTAGTTCGTCGGGAACTGCGTCATGGTGTACGCGGTGTTGGTCGGCACGTTGGAGAAGCCGAACCACGGGTTGTGCTTCTGCGCGTACTTGCCGCTGGAACACACGGTCGAGCCCTGGCTCGGCAGGCCCTCGTTGTAGCTGCCCCAGGTCTGGCCGGCGGCGATCAGCTCGGAGGCCAGGTTCGGCTTGTTGATCGAGCCGACGGAGACGCAGCTGTCGTCGGTGCGGCCCTGGTTGGAGCCGGAGAACAGCTGGTAGTAGTTGGGCTCGCTGGGGTGGGTGAGCCCGAACGACTGGGTGAGGGTGGCGCCGCCGGCCGCGAGGGTGTTGTTGATGTACGGGGCGCTGGAGCTGCCGATGACCTGGGTGTAGGCGTGGTTCTCCAGGACGACGACGACCACGTGGTCGGGGGTCGGCAGGGCGGCGGCCGAGGCGGTGGTGCCGGTGGCGGCCCAGAGGCCGAGCGAGCCGGCGACGAGGCCGAGCCCGGCGGCCGAGGCGGTGAGCGTGCGGCGGCGGGGGCGGCTCGGGGCGGCACCCCCGGCACTCGGGGTGGTGGCGCTCATGTCAACAGTGTCCGGAGTTTCGGGCATGGTGTCCTCCGTGTCGCGTCGGGGCCGGCGGCGGGCAGGGCAGGCTCACCCGGCCGCCGGGTACTGCCGGGTGGGAGAGGACCGCCGGTCGGGGCACCGGCGGTTTCGGAGCGCCGCAAACAGTAGGAGCGGCCCGGTGGCGGGGGCCTCGGCGGAGAGGTGAAGAACTGGCGAACAGGGATCGGTGGCCGAGCTTCGCCGCCGGACGGATGCCGGGGAACGTCACAATCGACCCGATTGACCCGTCCGTCGCGGGCGTGGTGGGATTTCCGGCGGCCCCCGACGCCCGGTATCGCCCTGACCTGCGGCATTCCGCCCGGGCGGCGACCGGCGGATTTCGGCCGCTCCCGGTGGCCCCCGGCGGCGGCCGGTGCGGGCCGACCGGCGTCCGGCCCTCGGGCAGGTGTCGGGCGGGTGACGTGGAGGAGCTGGACGTGAGCGGACGGTGAGTACGGGGTGAGGAATCCGGACGGCGAGGGCCGGCCCCTCGTCGGCGAGGGCCTCGTCGTCGGCGGCGACCGGCTCGACGGCGACGACCGGCCCTTCGTCACCGAGGGCCTCGTCGTCGGCGTCGGCGTGCGTGCCACCGCCGCGGAGACGGAACTGCTGGAGCTGGTCCTGCGGGCCCTCGACGGAGCCGGACTGCCCGCCGACGCCGTCCGCGCACTCGCGACGCTCACCGGCAAGGGCGGCCACCCCGCCGTCCGGGCCGCCGCGGCGGCGCTCGGCGTCCCCGTGGCCGAGTACCCGGCCGGGGCGCTGGCCGCCGTCCGGGTGCCGAACCCCTCCGGCACCGTCGGCGAGGCGGTCGGGACGGTCAGCGTGGCCGAGGCGGCGGCCCTGGCGGCGACGGGCGGCGGCGAACTCCTCGTCCCCAAACAGAAGACCGCGTCCGCGACGGCCGCCGTCGCCCGCACCCCCCACCACCGGAACGCAGGAGAGCGCCCGTGACCCCCCACTCCCCCGCCGAACCCGCCGGACCCGCCGGACCCGGCGCGCACGAGCCGCACCAGCCGCACCAGCCGCGCCAGCCGCGCCAGCCGCACGAGCCGGACCTGCGCCACCACGGGGACGCCGAGGTCCGCGCCGACGGCGCCGACCTGGTCGACCTCGCCGTCAACGTCCGCACCGGCACACCCCCGGACTGGCTGCGCACCCGCCTCGCCGCGACCCTCGCCGACCTCGCCGCGTACCCCGACGGGACCGCCGCCCGCGCCGCCGTCGCCGCCCGGCACGGCCGCCCGGTGGACGAGGTGCTGCTCACCTCCGGCGCCGCCGAGGCGTTCGTCCTGCTCGCCCGCGTACTGAGGCCGCGTCACATCACGGTGGTACACCCGCAGTTCACCGAGCCCGAGGCCGCCCTGCGGGACGCCGGACACCCCGTGCACCGTGCCCTGCTCTCCCCCGCCGAGGGCTTCCGGCTGACCGCCGGCGCCGTGCCGGAGGAGTCCGACCTGGTGGTGCTCGGCAACCCCACCAACCCCACCTCCGTGCTCCACCCGGCCGCCGCCGTCGCCGCCCTGGCCCGGCCCGGCCGCACCCTGGTGATCGACGAGGCGTTCATGGACACCGTGCCCGGGGAGAGCGAGTCCCTGGCCGCTGCCCGGGAGCTGCCTGGCCGGGTGGTGGTCCTGCGCAGCCTCACCAAGACCTGGGGGCTGGCCGGGCTGCGGATCGGCTACGTGCTCGGCCCCGCCCCGCTGATCGCCGGACTCGCCGCCGCCCAGCCGCTCTGGCCGGTCTCCACCCCGGCCCTGGTCGCCGCCGAGGCCTGCTCGGCCCCGGCCGCGCTCGACGAGGCCGAGCGGGCCGCCCACGAGCTCGGGCTCCGGCGCGACCACCTGCTGAAGGGACTGGCCGCCCTCCCCGAGGTCCGGGTGCACGGCGAACCGGCGGCGTCCTTCGTGCTGGTCGAGCTGCCCGGCGCGGACACCGTGCGCGACCGGCTGCGCGCACGCGGCTTCGCCGTCCGCCGGGGCGACACCTTCCCCGGCCTCGGCCCGGACTGGCTGCGCATCGCCGTCCGGGACGAGGGCACCACGGACGCGTTCCTCGCCGCGCTCGCCGAGGCCCTGGCCTAGCGGGTCGGAGTCAGGGGACGGCGGGCCGCCCCAGGGCGGCGGAGGTCGCGAACGGCAGCGCTCCCGACCCCGCCCCCGGTCCCGGCCCCGGGACGGTGAGCGTCGGCGTGCCCGAGGGCGTCGTCACCGTCACCGTGATCGGCGCCGAGCGCCCGCCCGAGCCGCCGTCCCCCGAGGTCAGGAGCACCACCGCCAGGGTCGCCCCGGCCATCGCGACCACCGCCCAGCGCGCCCACCGCGCCGTCCGTCCGCCCGCGCTCCCGTCCGTGCCCACGCCCGCCGTACCCTCGCCGTCCGTGCCCACGCCCGCCACGTCCTCGAACTGCCGGTGCCCGCCGCCCATCCCGGTCGCCTCCCCGGACTCGGTGCTGGTACTCATGGGACCTCCTGGAGCGGCAACCGGTTCCGCCTCCCCGGGAAAAGCCCTCGGGAAAAGCCCTCGGGAGAACCCCTCCGGGCAGCCCCTCCGGGCAACCCTCAGGCCACCGGCCCGACCCGGTCCCCGACCCGCACCCGCCCCGGCCGCAGCACCCGGGCGTACACACCCAGGCAGGGCAGCGCCGACATGCCCGGCAGCGGCACCACCCGGTTGCGCTCCGCGGGCACCCGCAGCGCCGCCGCCGAGCGCGGCAGCCCCGGCCCGTGCGCGAGGGTGGGGACGGCGCAGCGCGGCGTCGCCGCCACGACGTGCAGGCGCAGCTCCGGCCCGACCGCCAACTCCCCCTCCACCCAGTCGTTCTCGACGAAACCGGAGACACCGTCGGGAGTCCGCAGCACCAGGTTGGGGCGGTACCGCCCGGCCGCCGCCGCGGGCGCGTCCGCGGCGGCGAGGGCGGCGGTGGTGAGCAGGTGGAGCGGCGCGAAGTCGAAGAAGGTGCCGGACGGCGCGCCGCGTCCCAACTCGCTGACGGTGAAGCCGACCTCGGCGCGCACACCGCGTGCCAGGACCTCCTCCGGGACGGACCGTTCGACGCTCGCGCCCGGCGGCGGCACGTCCACCAGCCGGACCTTGCGGCCGAGCCGCTCCGAGAGCCCGCCCTCGTCGACGGCCCCGCCGTCCGGACCGAGGACGGCCACCCGGCCGCCCGGACCGGTGACCGCCGTGAACCCGAGCACGCCCGCCCACAGCCGGGGGTTCTTGGCGCTCACCACCCGTCCGCTGTCGGCGTCCAGCAGCGCCCACCCGCGGTCGCCGGCGATGCCGCGCTCCGACACCTCCGCCTCCCGGAGGTCCTCGCCGAGCATCGACTTCACCGGGTACCGGCACAGCCGCTCCACCGTGGCCACCAGCACCGCGCTCAGGCCCCCAGCTCGGTCCGGGCCCACTCCCGCAGAGTGTCGAAGTCCTCGGCCCGCAGGCCGACCCCGGGGTGGATCCGGTACGTCGCCGCCGGGCCCGGGTGGTTGGCGGCTATCCACTCGGTGTCCTGCGGGCCCAGTTCGTCGTCCACCCAGACGAAGGGACGCCCGGCCGCCCACTCGACCAGGACCCTGGTCTTCCAGTGCAGGCCGTCCGGGTCCTCGTGGAACATCTTCGGCCAGGCGATGAAGGGGAGTTCGGGCAGGCCGACGAGCGGGCCGATCCAGGTGTTGGCCTCGCCCTTCCAGGCTGTCGCCCAGACCAGTTCGAAGGGCAGGCCGAGCAGCCGGGGGCCGTGGTCGGGGTTGATCCAGAGCCGGATCGGCTCGACCTCCTCGACCGGCTTCCCGGGGAAGCGCGCCAGCAGGAAGTCCGGGCGGACGTGGTGGGTGCCGTATCCGGTGGGCTGTTCCGACGGCTGGGCGGCGAACGGGTTCAGCGGGCCGTCGACGTCGAGGAGGAGCAGCGGGAGGGTGGTCATGATGCGAATGGTCCCGCGCGGTGCGCTTCTTGACCATCTTTTTTGCGACGGCCGGGAGGGCCCGGGGCGGTCCGGAACAGAATCGGGATCATTCCCGCACCGGACCGTGAACGACCCCGGCGTACGGTCGTGCTGCGCCGGTGAGCGACACCGGCAGTCACAACCCTGGGGGATCCGCCATGCGCCCGCGCCGTCTCGTTCTCACCGCCGTCGCCGTCGCGGCCCTCGCCGCCACCGCGAGCGCGTGCGGTCCGGAGAACAGCGACCCCGCCACCTCCGCGTCCGGCCCGGCCACCTCGGCCGCCGCCGCCCCCGCCACCACGGCCCCGGCCGCTCCGGCCGCACCGACCTCCGCCCCGGCCGGCGCGCCCACGTCCGCACCGGCCGCCGCGCCCACCACCGGGAAGCCCTCCGCCTCCGCCCCGGCCGCCGGCACCTGCGCCACCAAGGACGTCGTCCTCACCGCCAAGGCCGAGTCCCAGGCGGGCGGCTACATCCTGATCACCGTCAAGGCCAAGCCCGGTGTCACCTGCACCCTGGCCGCCCGCCGCCCCGTGATCGCCTTCGGCTCGGGCGGCATCGAGGCGGCCAAGGCCGAGCAGACCGCCGCCCAGCCGATCAAGCTCAGCGGGTCGGACGGCGCCTACGCGGGCGTCATGACCAAGACCACCAAGGACAACCAGGCGATCCAGTTCAGCGACGTCATCGTCGGCGTCAACGACCCGGACCCCGACCCGGTCAGCCTGCCGATCGGCCCGACCAACGTGGACAAGCCGATCGTCACCAACTGGCACACCCGGCCCGCGGAGGCCGTGCCGATCCACTGACCGGACCGGCCCGCGCCCGTCGGGCCGCCGCCGGACCGGTAATCGCTGGTCCGGCGGCGGCCGCTCTGCTTGGATCCGGCCATGACCACGGAACTGCCGGACGGCTACGAGATCTCCACCGACCCCGCGCGCCTCGACGCCGCGCTGATCCACCGGTGGCTGTCCGAGGACGCCTACTGGGCACTCGGCCGCAGCCGCGAGAAGCAGGACCTCGCCATCGCCGGCTCGCTCAACTTCGGTGTCTACGAGCGCGCTTCCGGCGCCCAGCTCGGTTACGCCCGGGTGGTCACCGACTTCGCCACCTTCGCCTGGCTCTGCGACGTCTACATCGCCCCGGCCGCCCGCGGCCGGGGCCTCGGCACCGCCCTCGCCGCCGCCGTCCGCGACCACCTCGCGCCCCACGGCCTGCGCCGCCTGCTGCTCGCCACGGCCGACGCCCACCCCGTCTACGCCAAGGTCGGCTTCGAGCCGATGGCGAAGCCGGAGAAGTGGATGGTCCTCGGCCAGCAGTGACGCCCGTGCGCGGTGGAACGGCGCCCCGGAAACGCCCGCAGGGCCTCCCCGTCGTACGGGGAGGCCCTGCGGGCGTACGTGTCGCTACCGGCGGAGAGCCGTGGATCAGACCTGGCCGGCCTTCTCCAGGGCGGCGCAGCAGGTGTTGATCAGCAGGCGGGTGACGACGTAGGGGTCGACGTTGGCGTTCGGCCGACGGTCCTCGATGTAACCCTTCTGCTCGACCTCGACCTGCCACGGGATGCGGACCGAGGCGCCGCGGTCCGAGACGCCGTAGGAGTAGACGTTCCACGGGGCGGTCTCGTGCTTGCCGGTCAGGCGCGACTCGATGTCGGCGCCGTACTGGGTGACGTGCTCCAGGACCAGCTCCTGGGAGGCGCCGAGCGACTCGCAGGCGGTGATGATCGCGTCGTAGCCCTCGCGCATCGCCTTGGTGGAGAAGTTGGTGTGCGCGCCCGCACCGTTCCAGTCGCCGCGGGCCGGCTTGGCGTCGAGGGTGGCGTCGATGCCGAACTCCTCGGCGGTGCGGTAGAGCAGGTAGCGGGCGATCCACATGTCGTCGGAGACGGTCAGGGCGTCGACCGGGCCGATCTGGAACTCCCACTGGCCGGGCATGACCTCGGCGTTGATGCCGCAGATGGCGAGGCCGGCGTCGATGCAGCGGTCGAGGTGCAGCTCGACGATCTCGCGGCCGAAGACCTCCTCGGCGCCGACACCGCAGTAGTAGCCGCCCTGCGGGGCCGGGAAGCCGCCCTCGGGGAAGCCGAGCGGGCGGGAGCCCTTGAAGAAGGTGTACTCCTGCTCGATGCCGAAGATCGACTCCTGCGCCTCGTACTGCTCGGCGACACCGCGCAGCAGGGCACGGGTGTTGGACTCGTGCGGGGTACCGTCGGTCTCGTTGACCTCGCAGAGGACGAGGATGTTGTCGCCGCCGCGGATCGGGTCCTTGACGACCCGGACCGGCTCCAGCACGCGGTCCGAGGCGTGACCCTCGGCCTGGTTGGTCGAGGAACCGTCGAAGCCCCAGGTGGGGATCTTCTCGGCGTTCGGCAGGACACGAGTCTTGGAGCGGAGCTTGGCGGTCGGCTTGGTGCCGTCGATCCAGATGTACTCGGCCTTGATTGCCACGGCGGTGTACCTCGCATAACTGGGTGGTGGGTGCCCGCGTAGCGTTGCAAGGCGCCGTTTCCCGGTTGTTCCTCTCATGTAACGCGCATGTGAACCAACCGTCCGCATTGGCACGGTCACGGTGCGGGAGTGCCGCAGGTGGCACTCCCGCACCCGAGGGGGACCAGGGCTCAGTGGCGGCGGGCGTGGGCCGCGACCGCGCGGCGGCGGCGGGTGCCCCAGAGGGCGAAGGCGCCGCCGGCCACCAGGGCCGCGGCTCCGGCGGCGAGCGGGGCGGTGGCGTCGTTGCCGCCGGTGGACGCCAGGTGGTCCGGCGCGGCGGAGGACGTGCCGGTGCCGGTCCGGCGGGCGGCGGGGGTCGTGCCGGCCGTCTGCGGGGCGGCGGCGCGGGCGGTGCCGGGGGCGGACGGGGCTCCGGAGGGAGCTCCGGACGGGGTGACGTCCGCGACGGGCTGGGCGGCCGGGGTCACGCTCGGGGCGGCGTCCGACGGCGTCGAGGTGGGGGTGGCGGTCGGCGCGGCCGGCACCGGCTTCTCGCAGCTCACCGAGGCGATCCTGATGGTGCCGGTCACCTTGGCGACATTGAGGTTGAGCGGGTCCACCGCCACCTGGACCTCCAGCGCCGAGGCGGCGGCCGTGGTCGAGGTGGTGGTCTTCTTGGAGAACTCCACCGACACGCTGCCGACCAGCGGCACGTCCACCTTGGTCGGCCCGTAGAGGCTGACGGTGACGGACTTGCCGAGCACGGTGAGCTTGGCCGGGGCCACCACGTCGGCGGTCGGCTGCCCGTCGACCGGACAGGTGGCGGTGGCGGTGAGCGCCTCCAGGCCCAGCAGGGTGGTCCCGGGCAGGCCGGGGGCGTGCACATCGGCGTCGGCCAGGGTGACGGAGGCGGTGGCGCCCTTGGCGTCCGTCCTGGTCACCGACTTGCCGACGTCGGCCTTGACCAGGGTGACCGGTCCGGACTGGTCGACGCCGTCGACCTTGGCGGTGAGCACGGTGCCGTCGCGCTGCGCCGGGGACTCCACCTTGTTGAGCGAGACGTTCACCGGGACGTCCACGGCGTTGTTCAACAGGCGGACGTCCAGGTCGAGTTCGGCGGTGACGGCGCGCGCCTTGCCCGGCGAGCCGGGAGCGGCGGTCCCGGTGCCCGGACCACCCGGGGCGCCCGGGGCCGCCATGGCGGTCGGAACGGTGAGCAGTGTGCAGACCGCGACGGCGGCGCTTGCGGAAACGATTCGTCGAGCGGAACGGGAAGAACGGTGGGAACGGGAGGAGCGGTACGAGCGAGAAGACATGGCGGTACCCCACGACCAACGACAGGAATTGGATGAGCCGCCAGTCTTCTCAAACGATCCGTCATACGAGTCATACAGAGAGTCATTTCACCCGTTGGGGTGATGTTGACGCTCATGGGTGACGCGGGTCTGCTAAAGCTGGGTCCGCTGGAGCCGGTTCTGCTGGAGCCGCGCCTGCTGAAGCCGGGCCTGCTGGAGCTAGGGCAGCCGCCAGTCGACGGGCTGGGCGCCCTGCTGGACCAGCAGTTCGTTGGCCCGGCTGAACGGCCGGGAGCCGAAGAAGCCGCCGCTCGCCGAGTACGGGCTCGGGTGCGCGGACTCGATCGCCGGGATCTGCCCCAGCAGCGGCCGCAGGTTGCGCGCGTCCCGGCCCCAGAGGATCGCCACCAGCGGGCCGCCGCGCGCCGTCAGGGCGCGGATCGCCTGCTCGGTGACCTCCTCCCAGCCCTTGCCCCGGTGCGCGGCGGGCTTGCGCGGGGCGGTGGTCAGGGCACGGTTCAGCAGCAGCACGCCCTGCCGCGTCCACGGGGTGAGGTCGCCGTTGGACGGCTGCGGCAGGCCGAGGTCACTGCCGTACTCCTGGAAGATGTTGATCAGACTGGCCGGGATCGGACGGACGTCCTCCCCCACCGAGAAGCTGAGGCCGACGGCGTGACCGGGCGTCGGGTACGGGTCCTGGCCGACGATCAGCACCCGGACGTCGGCGAAGGGCTGCTGGAAGGCACGCAGCACATTCGGTCCGGAGGGCAGATAGGTGCGGCCTGCGGCCAGCTCGGCGCGGAGGAAGTCGCCCATCGCGGCGACCCGCCCGGCCACCGGCTCCAGCGCGGTGGCCCACCCGGGCTCGACGATCTCATTCAGTGGACGCGGTGCCATGGGCGTAACCCTATCGGCCTACTCGGACAGCCCTGCCACCACGACCGCCGACCCGGGCACCGGCGTACGGGGCACCGCCCCCGCTCAGGCCACCGGGCGGCCGCGCAGCACCACCAGCCGCGGATCGGCCAGCACCCGGACATCGGCGCGCGGGTCCTCCGCGTACACCACGAAGTCCGCCGGGGCGCCCTCCTCCAGACCGGGCCGCCCCAGCCAGGCCCGCGCGCCCCAGCTCGCCGCCGAGAGCGCCTCGGCCGGGTCGAGTCCGGCCTTCACCAGCTCGGCGACCTCCTCCGCGACCAGGCCGTGGGCCAGCGAGCCGCCCGCGTCCGTGCCCACGTAGATCGGGATGCCCGCGTCGTGCGCGGCGCCCACCGTGTCGTAGCGGCGCTCGTGCAGCCGGCGCATGTGGGCGGCCCAGGCCGGGAACTTGGCCTCGCCGCCGGACGCCAGCTGCGGGAAGGTGGCGATGTTGACGAGCGTCGGGACGATCGCGACCCCGCGCTCGGCGAACACCGGGATCAGCTCCTCGGTCAGCCCGGTGGCGTGCTCGACGCAGTCGATGCCGGCCGCCAGCAGGTCCGGCAGCGACTCGGCGGCGAAGCAGTGCGCGGTGACCCGCGCGCCCTCCTCGTGCGCCGCCGCGATCGCCTCGGTGAGCGCGTCGCCGGGCCAGCAGGCGGTGAGGTCGCCCTGCTCCCGGTCGATCCAGTCGCCGACCAGCTTCACCCAGCCGTCGCCGCGCCGGGCCTCGGCCCGGACGTAGGCGGCGAGGTCGCCGGGCTCGATCTCGTGCGCGTAGTTGCGGATGTAGCGGCGGGTGCGGGCGATGTGCCGGCCGGCCCGGACGATCCGCGGCAGGTCCTCCCGCTCGTCGATCCAGCGGGTGTCCGCGGCCGAGCCGGCGTCGCGGAGCAGCAGGGTCCCGGTGTCGCGGTCGGTGATCGCCTGCTTCTCGCTGGTGGCGGCGTCGACCGCGCCGTGCGCGTCCAGGCCGACGTGGCAGTGCGCGTCCACCAGGCCCGGCAGCACCCAGCCCTCGACCGTCCGGACGTCCCGGGACCCGGACCCGGGGCCCGGGTCGGACCCGACGGCGGTCGGCCGGGAGAAGGTCACCCGGCCGTCGACCACCCAGAGTTCGTCCCGGACGTCCTCCGGCCCCACCAGCACCCGACCACGGACGTGCAGCACCGCGCCATCGCTCATGGCGGCACTCTACCGACGGCGCCGCGCCCTGCGAGCGGCGAATGTGAGGCAGACTCGTTCGGACCGGCACCGCCCCTCCCCGCGAAAGGCCCCGAGACCGTGAGCCCCTTCCTCGACCTTCCCCCGCTCACCGCCGCCGAGTTCGCGGCGATCGAGGACAAGGTCGCCGCGCTGCTGCACACCACCGCCGATGTCGTCGTCACCCAGGGCGAGGCGCTGCTGCCGCTGGAGGCGGCGATCCGCGGCGCCGCGCACCCGGGCTCGACCGCGCTCAACATCGTCACCGGCCCCTACGGCCAGACCTTCGGCAACTGGCTGCGCGACTGCGGCGCCAAGGTGGTCGACCTGGCCGTGCCGTTCGAGACCGCGGTGAGCGCCGAGCAGGTCGCCGAGGCCCTGGCGGCCGAGCCGGCGATCGACTTCGTCTCGCTGGTGCACGCCGAGGCCGCCACCGGCAACACCAACCCGGTCGCGGAGATCGCCGCCGCGGTGCGCGAGCACGGCGCGCTGCTGATGGTGGACGCGGTCGCCTCGGTGGCCGCCGAGCCGCTGCTGACCGACGCCTGGGGCGTGGACCTGTGCGTGATCGGCGGGCAGAAGGCCATGGGCGGCCCGGCCGGCGTCTCGGCGGTCTCGGTCTCCGCGCGGGCCTGGGAGCGGATCGCCGCCAACCCGGCCGCCCCGCGCCGCTCCTACCTCTCGCTGCTGGACTGGAAGGAGCGCTGGACGGACGCCGGCCGCACCGCCCTGCCGCACGCGCCCGCGCAGTTGGAGATGCTGGCGCTCGGCGCCTGCCTGGACCGGATCGCGGCGGACGGCCTGGACACCGTGATCGCCCGCCACCGCGCGGCCGCGGCCGCCGTCCGCGCGGGCGTCCGGGCGCTCGGCACGCTCGCCCCCTTCGTCCCGGACGACGCGCACGCCGCGCCGGTCGCCACCACCCTGCGCACCCCGGACGGCCTGGACGCCACCGGCCTCGCCCGCGAACTGCTGCGGCTGGACCCCTCGCTCCCGGTCCAGGCCGGCGGCGGCGCGCTGGCCGCCACGATGCTGCGGGTGAACCACTACGGCACCGCCGCGGACCTCGGCACCGTCCGCGCCACCCTCACCGCCCTCGCCACCGCGACCGGCGCGGACCCCGCCCCCGCCCTCACCGCGGCGGACACCGCCTGGGAGCAGGCGCTCACCGCCGGGCGGTAGCACCCGGCGGAGGACCGACGGCCGGGGGCGCGCGCTCCCGGCCGTCGGCGGTGTTCCCGAGCGTTCCCGAGCCGTTCACTCCCCCGGCACCGGGACCTCACCGGCCCGGGGCAGGCTCCTGCGCGACGGAGAAGTTGTCTGTACAACTTCGACCCCCCACCGCCGGGCCGCCGAGGAGAACACCATGACCACCACCGAGCTGTCGCCGTACTGGCTGCGCGACAACTGCCCCTGTGCCGAGTGCCGCGACCCGCGCAACGGGCAGAAGCTGTTCCAGATCACCGACCTGCCGGACGATCTGGCGATCGCCGCGCGGGCCGAGCTGGACGGCCACCTGGAGGTGCTCTGGTCGGACGGGCACCGCTCGCGCTACCCGTCCGAGTGGCTCACCCGGAGCGAGGACGGCGACGGCCGGACGGAGGCCGACAAGCGGCTCTGGGCGGCCGCCGACTTCGCCCGCGGCATCCCGGAGGCGAACTGGGACACCTACCTGGCCGACCCGGCCGAACGGGCCGCCGTGCTGACCGCCGTCCGCCGCTCCGGCTTCGCGGTGCTGCGCGGCGTCCCGGCGGTGGAGCGGCAGGTGCTGGCCGTCGCGGAGACCTTCGGGTACGTGCGGATCACCAACTACGGCGCGCTGTTCGACGTCCGGGTCGAGCCGGACCCGAACAACCTCGCCTTCACCAGCGCCGCGATCACCCCGCACACCGACAACCCGTACCGGGACCCGGTGCCCACCCTCCAACTGCTGCACTGCCTGGAGAACTCGGCCACCGGCGGCGACTCCGGCCTGGTGGACGGCTTCCACGCGGCGGCACTGCTGCGCGCGGAGGCGCCGGAGCACTTCGCGGTGCTGACCCGCACCCCGGTGCCGTTCGTGTTCCGCGACCGGGGCACCGAACTGCGCGCCGACCGGCCGCTGATCGAGGTGGACCCGCTGGGGCGGATCCGCGAGGTGCGGTTCAACAACCGCTCGATCGCGACCCTGCGCGGTCCGGCGGCGGAGCTGGACGCCTTCTACGCCGCCTACCGGGCGTTCGCCGCGATCACCCTGCGCCCGGCGCTGCAGCTGGAGTTCCGGCTCGACCCCGGGGACTGCCTGATCTTCGACAACGTCCGGCTGCTGCACGCCCGGACGGCCTTCGCCCAGGACGGCTACCGCCACCTCCAGGGCTGCTACGCCGACCTGGACTCGCTGTCCTCCAGCCTGGCCGTGCTGGAGCGCCGTTCGGCGGCGCTGGACGAACTGGCCGCGCTGTTCGAGGGCGAGGGCGCCGGGGAGTACCTGGGCGAGGCGGTCACCATGGCCGAGCACATGCTGCAGGCCGGTGCGCTGGCCGAGGCGGCGGGCGCGGGCCCGCACCTGGTCGCGGCGGCGCTGCTGCACGACGTCGGCCATCTCTCGCTCGACAAGCACAGCCACGGGGCCCTGCACGGGCGGGACCTGATGGCGGGCCGGGACAACCGGCACAGCCACACCGGCGCGGACTGGCTGGCCCGCTGGTTCGGCCCGGAGGTCACCGAGCCGGTCCGGCTGCACGTGGCCGCCAAGCGCTACCTGTGCGCGGCCGAGCCGGAGTACCGGGCCCGGCTGTCCGAGGCCTCGGAGTACACCCTCCAGGTGCAGGGCGGGCCGATGTCCGAGGAGGAGGCCGCCGCCTTCGCCGCCCACCCGGGCGCCGAGGACGCGGTGGCGGTCCGCCGCTGGGACGACGAGGCGAAGGAGGCGGACGCGGTGACGCCGGACTTCACGCACTTCCGGCCGCTGCTGGCCGCGCTGATGCGCTGACCCGCGCCGTCAACCACGCACCGCCGCACCGCCGTCGAAGCGGTGCGGCGGTGCGGCGGTGCAGCGGTGCAGCGGTGCAGCGGTGCGGGCGACGCCCCCGGCGTCAGTCACTCTCCCGCGCGTGCCGCGAAAGCGCCGACGCGGCCAGCGAGTTGTGGATGCTGAAGGCCACCGTGCCCGGCAGGTAGCGGTCCTGGGACCACTCCACCGGCGTGCCGGTCGGGTCCGTGGTCCGGCGCCGCTCGCGCAGCAGCGGACCGCCGCGCCGGCAGCCCAGCAGCCGGGCGTCGTCCGCGTTGGCCGCGACTATGTCGATCGTGTGATCGGCGTCGGTGAACAGGATGCCGTGCTCGCGCAGCACCTCGGTGTGCGAGACGACGTCCGGCGGCAGCTCCGCGACGATCTCGCCCACCCGGGGCGGGTAGATGGTCCGCTCGACCATCACCGGCTTCCCGGAGAGGGTGCGCAGCCGGACCGTCACATAGACCTCGTCGCCCGGTTCGAGGCGCAGCTGGTCGCGCTCGGCGGCGTCGGCCGGGCGGCGGACCAGCGAGTCCAGGATGCCGCCGGGCTCCTCGCCCATCGAGTAGGCCCAGTGCGTGAAGCTGAGCAGTTCGGAGAAGCTCTGCACCCGGGCCGTGCCGAGCACGACGCGACGGGTGCCCCGGCGCGAGGTGACCAGTCCGTCCGAGCGCAGCACCGCGAGGGCCTGCCGGACGGTGCCGCGCGAGACGCCGTACTGCTCGGCGAGCGCGCCCTCCGCGGGCAGCCGGCCGGCCTCGCCGAACGCTCCGGTGGTGATCGCCTCGCGCAGGTCGGCGGCGACCTTGCGGTAGAGCGAACCGGACGTGCGCTCGGCCCCGGCGGCGCCGGTCGGGCGGCTCTCGGGGCGCCCCGGCTCCAGTGCCACGTCAGTCAATGTCCCTCCTGGGCGGTGTCCTGCGCAGCCCGTACCGGCGCGGACAGCCCGACCATATCCCGCTGCGCTTCCGAAGCATCGCACTCCGGCGATCATCCGCCGGCGATCTGATTCGACCGTTCCCGCAGCCGACCCCGGTTCTGGGCCATCCGTTCACCTTCCCGTCATCGGACTCCGGCGTACTTACCCCCGTCAGCGAAGTTGGCTAGTCAACTCGGACGACGCGATCGGCCTCTCACCCGGCCGGCCCGCCGCCCTTCGCGAGACGCAGGCCCGCGGACCCCCCGCGAACGCCCCCTCGCAGTACGCCCCCTTTACAGGAGACTTCCCCGTGACCGTGCACCGCGCCCGCGCCGCCGCCTTCGCGGCCGTACTGACCGCCGCCGCGCTCTCCCTGACCGCCTGCGGCTCCGCCGGTTCGACCGCCAAGGCCGGCGACGCCGCCAAGGCCGGTACCAAGGACGCCAAGGACGCCACCTCCGCCGCCGACTTCGGCGGTCTGGACGGCCTGGTCGCCGCCGCCAAGAAGGAGGGGAAGCTGCACGTCATCACGCTCCCCCGGGACTGGGCGAACTACGGCAAGATCATCGACGGCTTCAAGGCCAAGTACGGCCTGGAGGTCGAGGAGGAGAACCCGGACGGCTCCAGCCAGGACGAGATCAACGCGATCAACTCCCGCAAGGGCCAGGACCGCGCCCCCGACGTGGTCGACCTGGGCAGCGCCTTCGCCCTGCAGGCGGTCAAGGACGGCATCCTCGCCCCCTACAAGGTGGCCACCTTCGACAAGGTGCCGGAGAGCATGAAGGACGCGACCGGCGCCCGCGTCAACGACTACGGCGGCTACATCTCCATCGGCTGCGACGCCAAGAAGATCGCCAACTGCCCGAAGACCTTCGCCGACCTGCTCAAGCCGGAGTACAAGGGCCAGGTCGCCCTCAACGGCAACCCGACCAAGTCCGGCTCGGCCTTCGGCGGCGTCTACGCGGCCGCGCTCGCCAACGGCGGTTCGCTGGACAACATCCAGCCCGGCATCGACTTCTTCGGCAAGCTGAAGCAGTCGGGCAACTTCAACCCGGTCGAGTCGACCCCGGCGACCATCGAGAAGGGCGAGACCCCGATCTCGATCGACTGGTCCTACCTGAACGCCGGTTACAGCGACCAGTTCAAGGACAAGGGTGTCGACTGGAAGGTCTCCATCCCGGTCGACGGCTCCTACGCCCAGTTCTACAACCAGGCGATCAACAAGTGGGCCCCGCACCCGGCCGCCGCGCGCCTGTGGCAGGAGTACCTCTTCAGCGCCGAGGGCCAGAACCTCTTCCTCGGCGGCTACGCCACCCCGTCCACCTTCGAGGCCCTGAAGAAGGACGGCACCCTGGACGCCACCGCGGCCGCCAAGCTGCCGGCCGTCGAGAAGCCGTTCACCAACTTCCCGACCGTGGACCAGATCAACGCGGCCAAGAAGGTCGTCACCGAGAACTGGACCAAGGCCATCGCGGGCTGACCCACCCCGGCCACGCACCACCCATCGGGCTGAGACACCACTCATCCGGCTGAGACAAGGCACTCATGACCACGGCTCCCACCCCGGTGCCGACCACCCCCGCCGCCACCGAACCCGGTGGCGGCGCGGGGGCGTCGACCACCGCCGCACGCACCACCCCCGCCCCCACCCGGCGGCGCGGCCCGCTCGCCCGCCTCGGCGGCGCGTGGCTCGCCACCCTGCCGCTGCTGCTGTTCTTCGTGATCGGCTTCGGACTCCCCGCCGTCGCCATCGTGATCGGCGCGTTCACCACCTCCAGCGACGCGGAGACCGGTGCCGGGCAGTTCACCTTCGACAATGTGACGGCCTCCGTCCAGGGCGCCTACCTCACCGCGATGCTGAGCAGCCTCAAGCTCTCCGCGCTGACCGCCCTGCTCGCCACCCTGATCGGCCTGCCGCTCGCCCAGGCGGTCGTCACCTCCAACCGCGGCTGGCTGCGCCAGGCGGTGCTCACCGCCTCCGGTGTGCTCGCCAACTTCGGCGGCCTGCCGCTCGCCTTCGCGTTCGTCGCCACCCTCGGCAACGCCGGCGAGATCACCAGGCTGCTGCACCTGACCGACCACGGCTGGTCGCTGTACACCTTCACCGGCCTGACGATCGTCTACCTGTACTTCCTGATCCCGCTGATGGTGCTCACCATCACCCCGGCCCTGGACGGCCTGCGCGTCCAGTGGCGCGAGGCGGCGCAGAACAACCGCGCCACCACCTACCAGTACTGGCGCCACGTCGCCCTGCCGATCCTGCTGCCCTCGCTGCTCGGCGGCTTCGTCCTGCTCTTCGGCAGCGCCTTCGCCGCCTACGCCACGGCCGCCGCCATGGTCGGCGCGACCGTCCCGCTGGTCAGCCGCTCGATCGCGGACGCGCTCTCCGGCAACGTGCTGGTCGGCCAGGGCAACCTCGCCCTCGCGCTCAGCCTCAACATGATCGTGGTGGCCGTCCTGGTGATGGCCGTGTACCTCCCCCTCCAGCGCCGGAGCGCCCGATGGCTCAGCTGACCTCCCCCGCCCGCACCCACCGCCAGGCCACCCGCCGGCCCAAGGTGCGCTGGTGGCGCGGCGCCGTGCTGCTGATCGCCGGCGTGTACTTCGTGATCCCGCTCGCGGCCTCCGCCTGGTTCTCGATCGACGAGCCCAAGGGCATCTCCTTCGAGGCCTACACCGGGCTGCTCTCCGCGCCCGGCTTCCTGGACAGCCTCTGGCTGACCCTCGGCCTCGCCCTCGTCACCGTGCTGGTGCTGCTGCTCCTGCTGGTCCCGGCGCTGATCGCGGTCCGGCTCGGCGCGCCCCGGCTGCGCCCGGTGATCGACGTGCTCTGCACCCTGCCGCTGGTCGTCCCCCCGGTCGCCCTGACCGCCGGCACGATCGGCGTGCTCCGCTGGGGCCCGGACTACCTGATGGACACCCCGTTCTTCCAGACCTTCGTGTTCATCCAGGACCCGGACTTCCCGCTGGTGCTGGTCATCGCCTACGTGCTGATGGCCCTGCCGCTCGCCTACCGCTCCCTGGACGCCGGCCTGCGCGCGGTGGACGTCCGCACCCTGGTCGAGGCCGCCCGCAACTGCGGCGCGAGCTGGCCGCGCGCGGTGTTCACCGTGGTCCTGCCGAACCTGCGCGGCGCGCTGCTCAACGCCTCCTTCCTGACCCTGGCCCTCGTGCTCGGCGAGTTCACCGCCGCCTCGATCCTCGGGTACCAGCCCTTCCCGGTCTGGATCTACTCGGTCGGAAACAGCCAGGCCCACATGTCGGTCGCGGTCTCCATCCTCAGCCTGCTGCTCACCTGGCTGCTGCTGCTCCTGCTGGCCGGCCTCAGCCGTCAGCGCGGCTCCAAGACCGCCACCTCCTGAAACCACCCCCGGAGTCACCCATCATGACCACGGCCATCTCCCCCGTCACCGGCACCACCACCGCCTCCGGCAGCGCGACCGTCGAGTTCCGCTCGCTGCGCCGCACCTTCGGCGCCACCACCGCGCTGGACGGCCTCGACCTGACCGTCCGGCCCGGTGAGCTGCTCGCCCTGCTCGGCCCGTCCGGCTGCGGCAAGACCACCGCGCTGCGCATCCTGGCCGGCTTCGAGCAGCACGACTCGGGCCAGGTCCTGGTCGACGGCAAGGACATCACCGCGATCCCCGCGCACAAGCGCGACGCCGGCATGGTATTCCAGTCCTACAGCCTGTTCCCGCACCTGACCGCCGCCGACAACGTCGCCTTCGGCCTGCGGATGCGCGGCGCCGGCAAGGCCGAGCGGACCAAGCGCGCCAAGGAACTGCTGGAGCTGGTCGGCCTGCCGCAGCACGCCGGCCGCTACCCGCACCAGATGTCCGGCGGCCAGCAGCAGCGCATCGCGCTCGCCCGCGCGCTCGCCCTCCAGCCGCGCGTCCTGCTGCTGGACGAGCCGCTGTCCGCGCTGGACGCCAAGGTGCGGCTGTCGCTGCGCGAGGAGATCCGCCGCCTCCAGCAGGAACTGGGGATCACCACCCTGTTCGTCACCCACGACCAGGAGGAGGCGCTGTCGATGGCCGACCGCGTCGCCGTCCTGCGGTCCGGCCGGCTGGAGCAGTGCGCCGCCCCCGCCGAGCTGTACGCCCGTCCGGCCACCGCGTTCGTCGCCGAGTTCGTCGGCACCATGAGCCGCATCCCCTGCGAGCGCTCCGGCGAGGGCGTCGAGGTCCTCGGCCGCCGCCACGCCGTGGACGGCGCGCTGCCCGCCGACGGCTCGCTCCAGGTGCTGGTCCGCCCGGAGAACGTCCGGCTGACCCCGGACGAGCACGGCGTGGCGCTGGTCGTCTCGGCGTCCTTCCTGGGCGCGGTCACCCGCCTCACCGTCCGCCTGAACGACGGCACCGACGTCAAGGCCGACCTGCCCACCGAGGCCGCCGCCGGCCTGCCGGTCGGCTCGCGCGCCGCGCTGACCCTGCCGGAGCGCCCGGTCCTGGTCGACCGGCGTAGCGTCTGAGCCGCACCCGAACCGAAACCGAACCGAACCCGGCCCACCCGGCCCGCCTTGAGCCGACCCACACGGCCAGGGCCGCACGGCCCGACCCGTCCACCCTCCGCGTGCACCACCGAAGGTACCGCCATGCCTGAAACTCCCCCACCCGCCGCCGTCCTCTTCGACATGGACGGCACCCTCGTCGACACCGAGCACCTCTGGTGGGAAGCCGCCGCCGAACTCGCCGACGAACTGCGCCACCCGCTCACCGAGGCCGACGCCCCCGAGGTGCTCGGCCAGGCGATCGAGCACACCGCCGCCCACCTCCACCGGGTCAGCGGCACCACCCTCAGCGCGGCCGAGCTGGCCGACCGGCTCGGCGACTCCTTCGCCGGCAAGGTCGCCGCCGAGACCGTCCCCCGCCCCGGCGCGCTCGCCCTGCTGGCCGAGCTGCGCGACGCCCGGGTGCCCACCGCGCTGGTCTCCGCCTCGCCCCGCCGGGTGGTCGACATGGTGCTGGGCACCATCGGCCGGGACTGGTTCGCGGTCACCCTGGCCGCCGAGGACACCCCGCGCACCAAGCCCGCCCCGGACCCGTACCTCGCGGCCGCGGCCCGGCTCGGCCTGGACCCGGCCACCTGCGTCGCCGTCGAGGACACCCCGACCGGGGTCGCCTCCGCCTCCGCCGCAGGCTGCGCCGTGCTCGCCGTCCCGTCCACCGGCACCGCGATCCCGAACGGCTCCCGGATCACCCTGCTGGACAGCCTGGAGCACGCGGACCTGGACCTCCTCGGACGGCTCACCGCCGTGCCCGGGGTTTAATGCTCCGTGCCCTACGTACTCCTCGCCCTGGCGATCATCAGTGAAGTCTGTGCCACCAGCTGCCTCAAGCTGACCGAGGGCTTCAGCCGGCTCTGGCCGAGCGTGGGCGTGGCGATCGGCTACGTCCTGTCCTTCGCCCTGCTCGGCCGCGCCCTCAAGCACATACCGGTCTCGGTCGCCTACGCCGTCTGGTCGGGCGCCGGCACCGCCGCCGTGGCCGGCATCGGCGTCGTCGCCTTCGGCGAGTCGCTGGGCCGGATGCAGTGGCTCGGCCTCGGCCTGGTCATCGTCGGCGTGGTCGTGCTCAACCTCAAGGGCGGGCACTGACCCCGGGCCCCCGGGCCCTCGGGCCCTCGGGCTCACCCCGCGTCGGCGGCCACCCGGAAGCCGATGTTGCCCGCCGAGCTGTCCGGCGTGTTCGAGCTGCGCGCCGCCACCCGGTAGCGGTTGCAGTAGGACTCGTGGCACATGTGGGAGCCGCCGCGCATCACCCGCGCCGTGCCGTCCGGCGGGCCGAGCGGGTCGCGGCGGTGCTCCCGCCCCGGGCCGGTGCGGTGGAAGTCCGGGCTGAACCAGTCGGCGCACCACTCCCACACATTGCCGACGGTGTTGTGGAGCCCGAAGCCGTTCGGCCGGAAGGCCGTCACCGGGGCCGTCCCCCGGTGGCCGTCGGCCGCCGTGTTCAGGGTGGGGAACACGCCCTGCCAGATGTTGCACAGGTGCCGTCCGCCCGGGGTGAGTTCGTCGCCCCACGGGTAGCGGGCCTGCTCCAGCCCGCCGCGGGCCGCGTACTCCCACTCGGCCTCGGTCGGCAGCCGGGTGCCCGACCAGGCGCAGTACGCCTGCGCGTCGTGCCAGGAGACGTGCACCACCGGATGGTTCTGGCGGGTGGTGACCGAGGAGCCCGGTCCCTCGGGCGCCCGCCAGCTCGCCCCGGCGACCGCCCGCCACCACGGCACGGCGGCCACCGCCGGTGAGGCGGCGGCGAGTCCGGGCTCCAGGAAGCCCTCGAAGACGTACGAGAAGCCGAAGCTCTCGGCCTCGGTGCGGTGGCCGGTGGCCTTGACGAAGGTGGCGAAGGCGGCGTTGGTGACCGTGGTCGTCGCGATCCGGAACGGGCTCAACTCGACCGCCCGGACCGGCCCTTCGCCGTCGGCCGGGTAGCCGGTCCGGTCGTCCGTGCCCATCAGGAAGCGCCCGCCGGGCAGGCCGGTCAGCTGCCGGGCGACCCGCGAGGTCCGGGGCGGGGCGGCGAGCGCCGGCGCGACGGGGAGCAGCGCGACGGGGGCCGGGGCGGCGGCGTCGCGGCCGGGGATGCAGCAGGGCTTGGTGGTCGACACGGGGGTCCTCGTCCGTCGGGGCCCGGGGCGGCGGACGGCCGCCGCCCCGGGCGCGGTGGGGTGCGGGCTGCGGGGGCGCGCCGGGTCAGGCGGCCCGGTCGGTCGCCAGCTGCGCCGCCAGCGCCGGTACACCGAGCGCCTGTTCCTGCTGCGGCGTGGCCTGGTACAGCAGATTGGTCAGCTGGTACGGGTCGGCGGCCAGGTCGTAGTACTCGCGGAACTTCACCTCGCCCGTCCCGGACACCGTGCCGTTGGCGTCGGTGTGCAGCGCGTAGTACTCGGTGTACTGCTTGTCCGCCGCCACGTACGAGGACCAAGTGGGCGGTCCGCCCGCCGCCGTGCCCTGCTTCCACCACTCCACCAGCAGGTGGTTCCTGCTGTACGCGGTGAGCAGCGAGTGGCCGTCCTGCGGGGTGTCGGGGGTGATCCCGGCGGCGTCCAGGATCGTCGGGGCGACGTCGATGTTGGCGACGATCCGGTGGTCGCTGGTGCCCGCGCCGAGCCCGCCGGCCGGCCAGGACAGGTAGAACGGCACCTCGTGCGCCGGGGAGTAGGGCACCGACTTCTTGAGCCAGCCGTGGTCGGCCCAGGTGTAGCCGTTGTCGCCGAGGTAGATGACCAGGGTGTTGTCCAGCTGCCCGAGGGCCACCAGCTTGTCGTGGATCGCCTGCACGGCGTCGTCGACGGAGAGCAGGGTGCGCAGCTGCTTGGTCCGTACGGCCTGGCCGTCGGCGAGGGTGGCGGTGGCGCTCTGGATGTAACCGGGCTTGTCGCTGCGGTCGGCCTCGGGCACCGAGGGGCGTCCGTTCCACGGCGGGACGACGGTGTCCGCGTACTTGGGGGCGGGCACGTTGGGCGCGTGCGAGGCGTACGGGGTGACGTAGGCGAACCACGGGCGGGAGTCGGTGGCGGCCTTGTCGAGGAAGGCCAGGGTGCGGTTCCTGACGATGTTGGTGGTGTAGCCGGGGAGGGTCTGGACGGTGCCGTTGACGTTCCAGCTGGCGTCGTTGTAGGCGGGCTGGAGCAGCGCCCACTCCTCGAAGTGCGGCGGATTGTCCGCCAGGGTCCAGGAGTTGAGGTACTTGCCGAACAGTCCGGTGCGGTAGCCGGCCTCCCTGAGGTAGCGCTGGACGGTGGTGTGCTGGTCCAGGCTGTGCGAGGCGCCGTTGTTGCGCACGCCGTGGTTGTGGGCGTAGCGGCCGGAGAACACCGAGGACCGCGAGGGCGCGCAGAGCGGCGTGGTGACGTGGCCGTGGGTGAAGCGGACGCCGTGGCCGGCGATCCAGTCCACGGTCTGCGGGGTGGCCCACTCGGTCTGCTTGGGCTGGTCGTCGGTGACGATCAGCAGGATGTTCGGCCGGGTGCCGCCGGCCGCGGCGGCCGGGGCGGCGGCCGCGAGCTGGACCGCCGCCGGGGCGGCGGCGGTGGCTGCCACGGCCGCGGCACCGGCGAGGAAGCCCCGCCGGCCGATCGCGGAATTACCGTTCGGCTCCGAATCACCGATTTCGCTCATTGCCTTGCCTCCATACTGGTCGATGATTCCGGAACACCGGTCGGGGGAATTCCCCGCAGGTGCCACCGGAATTCGTTCACGGGAGGCGGACCACCGGTCGAGGCGACGTCGCACCCGTGCCCCGGACTGAATTCACGGGTACGGAGACTCGCCGGAGATCCGCGGCGAACACCTCGGGGAACCTCACCGACCTGCACGAACGGTGCGGGTGCGAGCCACCCCGGGTAGGTCCGACGCGCTGCGGCCGGTCCCCGTCCACCCGCCCGGGGACCGCCGCCGGCTCACGCCGGAGCGGCCGTACAGAGGGCGCTCGCGAGCCGTCCGAAATCGACGTGCCGACGAGCAGCCAGGAACTCTCCAGCTGCCATGCGTGCGACTTTAGGAGTTCCCGGCAAGTACTGGCAATACCCGCGCGCTTTTGTGTCGGCACCGTTTCGGAGATCCGGCCGCAGGTTTCCCCTCGCCAACTCCGGGGCCCTCGCGGCTATCCTCCGACGATGATCATTCCTGCGGAGCCGGTGCGGCTCGTCATCTTCGACTGCGACGGCGTCCTGGTGGACAGCGAGCGGATCGCGGCCCGGGTGCAGATCGGCCTCGGCGCCGAACTCGGCTGGCCGCTCACCGAGGAGGAGGTGGTGGAGCGCTTCATCGGCCGCTCGATGGCCTCGATCGACGAGCAGGTCGCCGAGCGGCTCGGCCGGGAGACCGCCGACCGCTGGTGGGCGGAGTTCGTGCGCCGGCACGCCGAGCAGGTGGACGCCGGGCTGGAGCCGGTCGACGGCCTGCCGGAGGCGCTCGACGCGATCGTCCTGCCGACCTGTGTGGCGTCCAGCGGCTCGCACGAGAAGATGGCGCACACCCTGGGCCGGACCGGGCTGCACCACCGCTTCGCCGGCCGGATCTTCAGCGCCACCGAGGTCGCCCGGGGCAAGCCGGCCCCCGACCTCTTCCTGCACGCGGCGCGGCGGATGGGCGTGCCGCCGTCGGCCTGCGCCGTCGTCGAGGACAGCGCCCCGGGCGTGCTGGCCGCGCGCGCGGCCGGCATGCGCGCCTTCGGCTACGCGGGCGGCCTCACCCCCGCCGCCCGGCTGGCCGGCCCGGACACGGTGGTCTTCGAGGACATGCGCGAACTCCCCGCCCTCCTGGCCTCGGTCGGCCGGTAGGACAGGGAGCAGGTGGTGCCGTTCGGGTCCCGTCGGACGGGGGCACCCCCACGACCGAAGGCCGGGGAGTGCAGGCCCCTGCTGGGCCCGAACGACACGACCCGGTACCGGGCGGGGCGCGCCTCGCGTCGCACCCCGCCCGGAGTCCGGCTCAGCCGACCGGTCCCAGCAGGGCCGGCAGCTCGGCGACGGACTTCAGCACGTGGGTCGCGCCGTCGGCCCGCAGCCGCTGCTCGTCGTGGGCGCCGGTGAGGACGCCCGCGACCACCGAGGCCCCGGCCCGGACGCCGGTCAGCATGTCGTAGCCGGTGTCACCGGCCACCGCGATCTGCCGGACGGAGTCGGTGCCGGTGCGCAGCAGCGCGGCGAGCGCGAGGTCCGGGTAGGGGCGGCCCCGGCCGGCCTCGGCCGGGCAGAGGGTGAGGTCGGCGATGTCCTGCCAGCCGAGGGCGGCCAGGATGCGGTCCTGGGTGGACCGGGAGAAGCCGGTGGTGAGGACCACCTTGCGGCCCTGGCCGCGGAGTTCGGCGATGGCCTCGGCCGCGCCGGGCAGCGCCGCGCAGTGGCCGGCGTCGACGAGGTCGTGGTACGCGGCCTCGAAGGCGGTGTTGGCCCGCTGGGCCTTCTCCTCCTCGCCGAACAGGTGGCGGAAGACCGAGATCTTGGACTCGCCCATGGTGGCGCGGACGTGCTCCAGCATGGTGGCGTGCTCGGCGCTGCCGGTCTCGACCCCGAGCGAGCCGGCGGCGGCCCCGAAGGCCCGCTCGACCAGGCCGTCGTCGGCCACGGTGGTGCCGGCCATGTCCAGGACGACCAGGCGGATGTCGTTCGACATGTTCAGTTCCTTCGACAGGATTGCAGGTGGGCGGAGTTACAGGTTGGCGAGTTCGGCGGTGGTCTCGGCGATCGCGGGCGAGCAGGTCATGCCCCGGCCGCCGGGGCCGGTGACCAGCCAGACGCCGTCGCGGACGCGCTCGCGGTGGACCACCCGGGTGGTGTCGACGCACTGCGCGTAGACGCCGGCCCAGCGGCGGCGGACCCGGGGCAGCGGACGGCCCAGCAGGTCCTCGGCCACGCCGACCAGGTGGTCGTACGGGTCCTCGACCACGTCGAAGCCGAAGGGGTGGTCGTACTCATGGGTGTCCCCGATGGTCAGACCGCCGTCCCGGCGCTGGACCATCAGCAGCTGCATCTTGTGCTCGGCGGCGACCGGCGGCTGCGGCTGGACCTCGCGGAGGTGGTCCAGGGCGTGGCCGGCGAAGGCCGGGTAGTAGCGGAAGGAGTCGCCGTCGGCGACCGAGGTGGTCAGCGGCTCGTCCAGCGGGTCGGTCTGCATCATCTGCAGCCGCACCTTGCGGACCGGCAGTTCGGGCGCCAGCTCGCGGACCAGGCCGCCCAGCCAGGCGCCGGTGCAGAGGATCACCAGGTCACCGGTGTGGACGTCGCCGTGGTCGTCGCGGACGGCGTGCTCGCCGACGACGTCGCGGACCTCGCGCCCGGGCAGGAAGGTGTACCGGCCGGTGGCGGTCAGGGCGGCGCGCAGCGCGGGCTGGGCGGTGCGCGGCTCGACCGCGGCGTCCCGCTCGCACCACAGGGCGCCGAGCAGCTTGCCGCGCAGGGCGGGGTTGGCGGCCCGGGTCTGCTCGGCGTCGAGCAGCCGGTAGCCGCGCGCGGCGGCGTCGGGCAGGGTCAGCGCCTGCTCGGCGACGGCGAGTTCGGCCTCGGTGCGGATCGCGGTGAGCGAGCCGTTGGCGCGGAAGCCGAGGTCGGGGACCTGCCCGCCGATCCGCTCCCACAGTTCGCGGGCCCGCAGCGCGGTGTCCAGTTCCTCGCCCTGCGCGCGGCCGCTGACCCAGACCAGGCCGAAGTTGCGCACCGAGGCGCCGCGCGCCTCGGCCTCGCGCTCCAGGTGGACGACCTCGTGGCCGCGTTCGACGGCCTGCCAGGCGTGCATGGTGCCGAGCACGCCTGCTCCTACGACGATGACTCTCATGCGGCCAGGCTGATGCCGTCAGGTGTCCGAGGGGAGTCCGAGTGGCGGACCGCAGATGAACCAACCGAAAAGTTGTACAGCCAACATGGCGCCCGCCGGACCCCGCGACCACCGCCGGACGGGCGCCCCGGCCCCGGGTCAGCGCCGCACGGCCGCCCGCAGGTAGTTCCGCCGGCCGAACTTCGGCTCGTCCACCGCCGTCAGCCCCTCCACCTGGAACCGGTACAGCGCCGCCGCCCCGCCACCGGTCAGGAACTGCCGCCGCACCTCCTCGTCCTGCGCGAAGGCCGGGTACCGCCCCTGGTACGCGGCCAGCGCCGACTCGGCCTGCCGCCCCCACGCCTCGCCCGCGCTGCCGGTCAGCTGGAGGCCGCGCAGCTGCTCGCCGAAGACCGGCGGCGGCAGGAACACGGTGGCCGACGCCCTGGCCTCCTCGGCCAGGTGGTGGCTGTGCCGGGTGGAGCGCTCGCTGACGAAGTAGAGGACGAGGTCCTCGTCGTAGGCGAAGAAGGCGAGGTTGGCGTGCGGGCCGTGCTCGTGGCCGGCCGTCGCCAGGGTGAGCACCATCGCCTCGGCCAGCAGTCCCTCGACGCCCTTGCCGATCTCCTCGGCCGGCCAGTCCCCCTGGGTGATGTCGAGTCGGTACGGCATGGGCAGCACTTCCCTCCACTGACACGCCCGGCGCGCGGCGCCCTGGCACGACTGAGCCGGGCGGGTGCCCCCGTCGGGGGCCGCCACGCCCGGCTCACATGCTCTTCCCCGGTACCCCTGCCGCACAAGGGTCGGGACAGCGTCCAACCTGCCGGTTCCGGACCGCCCGGCGCCACCCGGTCCCGCCCGGTCCCGCTCAGTGCCGCCCGGTCCCGCTCAGTCCCGCTCGGCCCCGCTCAGTCCCGCCGCGCGCCGACCGGCCGGCCTGCGCCGACGACCGCCGCCGCGGCCCCCGCGCCCAGCAGCGGCCGCAGCGGACCGGTGCGGGCGTGCGCCACCAGCGGCCCGGCCCGGCCGGCCGCGAGCACCAGCGGCACCGCCACCAGGACGCCGACCACCGCCCCCACCAGCACGTCGTGCGGATAGTGCACCCCGACCCAGACCCGGGAGGCGCCCATCAGCACGGCGGCCACGGCGGCGACCGCGCCGATCCGCCGGTCGACGAGGAACAGCGCGGCGGCCGCCGCGAAGGCGATCACGGTGTGGTTGCTCGGGAAGGACCAGTCACCGGGCCCGGGGCAGCTCTCCAGGGTGTCCCGCACCCGCAGTTGCGCGCACGGCCGGACCTCCTCCACCACGCCCTTGAAGCCGGAGTTCACCACGTAGGCGACCAGCACGACCGGCGCCGAGGCCAGCACCCGGGCCATCATCGCCGGCCCGCCGTCGCGCGCCCGCCACCAGGCGGCGAGCATCAGCAGCGCGAAGAGCCCGAGGCCGAGCAGCGACCAGAGCGCGACCAGCCGGTCGAGCCAGTGCGGCGCGGCGTCCGCCCAGCCGACCACCCGGCTGTACAGGCCGCCGGAGACGCCGCTGCCGTCGTACACGGCCAGTGCGTGCACCGGCAGGCCGTGCGCCACCGTCTCGTGCACCGCTGCCTCGTGCACCGCCGCCTCGTGCACCACCGCCTCGTGCACCACCGCCTCGTGCACCGGGGCCATGGCCGTCACCGGTCGGCACCGGCGTGACGGCGGACCGGCCGGTCACCGAACACTTTGCAAACAATCGGGAGCATAAGGACAACTACTACCAGAACGACGATGAGCACCGGACAACGGTCGATACCGGGCGCGCCCGTACCGGACCGCCGCCCGCCCGGCCGCCCGCCCCCGCACCGGTCACCGTGACCAGCATCCGGACACGCGCCCCTGCCACGCACCCGTGCGCCGGGCGCGCACCCCGCAGGCCCCGCGCGCCCGCTTGCGGCCGCCCGCCCCGACCGCCCCGGAACCGGGCGCCTGCCCATGGCTCCCGGCCCCTCGTCACACCCCTCCCCACCCCCGGTCGGACACTCCCGGTCATTGGCATGTCCACTCGCATACCGTCGGGTATTCCGAGTTGGCAGACCCCATCCCCAGGAACGGGTGGCGCCCGTACTCTTTCGTCAGCGCGTCGGCCCCGGCGCGCCCTCGGACGGCGGCGAGGAGCGAACCGAGTGCGGCAGCCAGGACGGCAGACCCGACGACCCGAACGTCGTACGCCGCAGACCGCGGCGGAGCTCGCCAAGGTCCACGAGCGCGCCCTCGCCGAGGCCGCCGCCCGCGCCGCCGCCCGCGACACCACCCCCGACGACCCGCCCCTGTCCCAGCCCCGCCCCGAGATCGGCGACTCCTGGGAGCGCCTGCGCCGCCTCGGCCTCGACCCGGACGCGGGCGCCGCCGCCGTCCACCTCGGCCCCGCCGAGATCGAGCACCGCCGCCGCACCAGCGGCCTCGACCCGCTGCTCCCCGTCCTGCGCGGCACCCTGCTCGAACAGTCCGGCCAGCCGCCGCTGATCCTCGCCATCGCCGACGCGGACGGCCACATCCTCTGGCAGGAGGGCGAGCGCGGCCTGCGCCGCAGCGCCGACCGGATCGGCTTCCTCACCGGCGCCCGGTGGATCGAGGAGAGCGTCGGCACCAACGGGATCGCCGCCGCCCTGCGCGCCCAGCGCCCGATGCAGGTCCACTCCGCCGAGCACTACCTGCGCAGCCACCACTCCTGGACGTGCGTCGCCGCCCCCGTGCACGACCCCGGCACCGGCCGGCTGATCGGCGCCATCAACCTCAGCGGCCCGGCCCACTCCGTCCGCCCCTACCTGCTCCAGCTGACCGCCACCGCCGCCAAGCTCGCCGAGACCGAGCTGCGCGCCCGCCGCCTCGAATCACTGCACCACCTGCGCACCCTCGCCGCCCCGATGCTGGCCCGGGTGAACGGGCCCGCCCTGGTCGTCGACGCGGCCGGCTGGACGGCCGCCGCGGCCGGCCTGCCGCCACCGGCCCGGCTGCGACTGCCCGCCGAGGGCTGGAGCGCCACCGCCGTGCACTGGCTGCCCAGCCTGGGCGAGTGCGTGATCGAGCCGCTCGCCGACGGCTGGCTGGTCCGCCCCGTCCCGCTCCGCAGCACCGTTCCGGCCCCGGCCGGGGACCCCGACGACCTCGGCGGCCCCGACGGACCCGGCGGCCCCGCGGCCCGCGACGGGCTCGGCGGCCTCGGCGGACTGCTCGCCGAACAGGCCGAGGGCGCCCGGGTCCGGCTCGACCTGCGCCGGCCGGGCAGCCCGGCGCTGTCGGTGCACGGCGCGGCCGGCAGCTGGTCGCACGCGCTCAGCCCCCGCCACGCCGAACTGCTGCTCCTGCTCGCCACCGAACGGAACGGCCTCAGCGCGGCCCAGCTGGCCGACGCGCTGTTCGGGGACCCGGCCAGGACGGTGACGGTGCGGGCCGAGCTGTCCCGGCTCCGCCGCCACCTGGGCGGCCTGCTGGCCCACCGGCCGTACCGCTTCGCCGAATCGGTCCTGGTCAGTGTGGCCGGACCGGAGGACCCCTACGACCTGCTGCCGTCCTCCTCGGGCCCGGCCGTGCGCAGGCTCCGCGCGGGACTGGCCGGCGGCACCGTCCGACTCCCCGGCCCCCCGCCCTTACCGGGCCAGCTGCCGGGTCCGCGAACCGGCCGGGTCGCGCTGCCACCGCCCTGAACGCGCCACCGGCCTGCACGCGCCACCGGCCTGCACGCGCCACCGGCCCGGGCGCCGTCCCTCCCGGCGGGAGCCGTCCGCCCGGGAGCCGTCCGTCCGGGAGCCGTCCGCCCGGGCGGGCACCGTCCGTCGGCCCGGGTCACCCGCTCCGGGCTCAGCGGCCGCCGGACAGCAGCTCGGTCAGCTCGGCGTCGCTCGGCCCGTGGGCCCGCTCCGCCTCCTCCGAGACCAGCGCGTACGTCCGGTCCAGCCAGGCCCGGACCTTCGGCTTGGAGACCTCCAGCAGGGCGCTGCCGTGCGGGGATTCCAGCGCCAGGTGCAACGTCGAGCCGTGGCACGGACAGTAGGCCGGCCACAGCTTGACGTCGCCCTGACCGCTCAACGAGCGCAGGCCGTCGCGCAGCAGTTCGCGCGAGAACACCCAGTCGGCCTCGTCCGGCCGCCCCAAATGGAACGTCAGCAGCACCTCGTACGGGCGCGCGGCGTCGAACCGGAACCGCGTACGGACCTCTCCGACCACCTCCTCGCCCAGCGAGATCCGCAGGGACAGCACCTCCTCCACCGCCGCCGGAGCGGCGGTGGAGCCTGCCTCTTCGCCGCCCGTGGGGGTAGCGGCGAGAGGGGCACTGGAGGGTGCTGGCAGCGGGTCGGGCGGCATGACGGTCTCTCCGGGACGGCGTGGAATGCCCTCCAGACTGCGCCACCGCGCGACACACCGGCAAGGGTTGCAAGGGGGTTGCAATAATCCCCGAACGCGACCGGGGTCCCTTACCGCCCTTGTCAGACGGACCGTCAACTTCCGCTGGTCAAAGGGTTGTCCACGGATTTGATCCATTCGGTCCGGGCTCTGGCCAGCACCCGGGTACCCGCTGCTACGCTCGACCCCCTGCCGGCGCACGCCCGCGCGCGCACCCGGCGGACTCCGCACGCGCGGCCCCGGGGGGCACTCGGGCCGGGCCCGGACGCGTCCCGGACGACGCTCCCCGACCGGATCCCGGTCGGACCGGCCGTCCCAGGACCGGCCGGCGGCCGTCCGCCCGGTCGGCGGCACCGGCACCGCCGTCGGTACGTGGGAGAATGCCGCGACCGCAACGGTGACTTCAGGGGAGGGAGGGGTCCGGTGGGTCCGTCCGAGGACACCGGGCAGGACGCGGCGTACCCGCACGACCGTTACCGCACCAGGCACGGCCGGCACGGACGGCCCGGCCCGTTCGGCGGCCGCCTGCGACTGCCCACCCTGCGGTTCTCCGGCGCCGCGATGGCGATGTCCACCGTCGTGGGCATCAGCATCGCCACCACGCTGCTACTCAACGAGCAGCAGGGCGTGGGCCGCCGCGCCGGGGTCGCCCGGGTCGGCTCCAGCGCCCCGCCGCCCAGCCCGGCCGTCAGCCCCGACAGCGGCTCGGGCACCGCCTCCGGCCGCACTTCCGGGCCTGCCTCCGGCACCACGGCCGACCAGGAGGCCGACGCCTCGGCCGCCACCGCGGGCCGTGCCCCGGCCACCCCGGCCGTCCCCCTGCCCGGCCGGACCGGTCCCGACCGGCCCGCCGACGCCGACAGGCCGAACGATCCGGACGACCCGAGCGGCCCGACCACCGGTCCCCGGGCCCCGGGGGCCACCCCCGGCCCGAGGTCCACCACCCCGGCCGCGCCCCGCGGCGGCTCCCCCACCGGCGTACCGCTCGCCGAGGGCCCGCCGCCCCGGCACGGCGTGACCGGCGAACCCGCCGGGGGAGGCACCGGTACCGGTACGGGCACCGCCGGCGGCGGCCAGGACACCCTCGCCGCCGGTCAGCCCGCCGAGGAGCAGCTCGCCTCCCGCAACGCCGACCGGTCGACCGCCGACCGACCCGCCGAGGAGCCGGCGCCCACCGCGACGGCCCCGGCCACCCCCGCGCCCTCCCCCTCACCGACCGCGCCCCGCCCGCTCGCCCCCGCCCCGGGCACCCCGACGCCGCCCCCGCCCGCCTGGACCGGCGAGACCCTCACCGACCCCGGCAGCGGCACCGGCACCGACCCGGTCGGCGAGAAGGGCGGCACCACCGGCACCGGGGGCACCACCGGCACCGGCGACAAGGGTGGGAAGGGCGTCAAGGGCGACACCGGCACCGACAGCGCCGACGACCTGGCGCTCACCGGCGCGGCCCTGGTCCAGCAGCTCGGTCGCGACGGGACCCGCCACCTGCTCGCACTGACCGTCACCGAGCCGCTCACCGCGCTCCAGGCCGAGTTCCGGCTCGCCCCGGGCGCGCTGGCCCCCGGGGCCGGCACCGTCTGGACGGACCTGGCCGGCGCCGTGATCACCGCCCACCAGGAGCGCGGCGCGGCGGTGTACCGCTTCACCACCCCGGCCGGCACCGACGTCCGCCCTGGCCGGTACACCTTCGCCGTGCTCGGCGTCCGGCCGCCCGCACCGCGCCGCGCCGCGCCCCGGACCACCGAGTCCTGGAAGGCCGGCGCCTTCGGGATCGACCGGCCGCGCGCCGTCGCCGCCCTCGGCACCTTCGCGGCACCGAACGGCACCGACGCCCGGCCCGGTCGCGGTCCCGGTCCCGCAGCGCCGACGTCAGCACCGGTACCGGCATCGGCGTCCGCACCCACACCCACACCCGTACCCGCCCGCTGAGCGGCCCCGATCCGGCCCGGGCGCGCCCGTCCGCTCCGGTCGGACAACCCGACAGGTCAGCGGCCCGTTCGGGCTCATCCGGCCGACCTCGTTCGTTACTGTGGTCGCCAGTCGGCACAGCCGCCCCACCGCCGGGGCCGGCCCCGCACCACGTCATTCCCAGGAGGAGTTCGTGTCCACGGTCCTGACCCAAGGCGGCAACGCCCCGTTGACCGCCGCGCGGGTGACCGTCGAGGTCACCGCACCCAAGGCGCTGGACGTCTCGGGCCTGCTGCTGACCGATGCCGGCAAGGTCCGTTCGGACGACGACTTCGTCTTCTACAACGCCCCCAACGGCCCCGGGGTGACGCACCGCCCGGCCGCCGCGGGCAGCCCGGACGCCATCATCGTCGACACCGCCGCCGTCCCGGCCGGGATCAGCAAGATCGTGGTGACCGCCAGCCCCGACGAGGCCGGCGCCACCTTCGCGGGCATCGAGCCGACCGCGACCGTCCGCGACGCCGCCAGCGGCGAGGTGCTGGTCACCTTCACCTCGCCGGCGCTCGGCCGGGAGACCGCGCTGATCGTGGTCGAGGTCTACCAGCGCAACGGCGCCTGGAAGGTCCGCGCGGTCGGCCAGGGCTACGCGAACGGCCTGGCCGGCATCGCCACCGACTTCGGCGTCTCGGTCGAGGAGCCGCCCGCCCCGGTGGCGCCGCCCGCGCCCGCCCCGGCCCCCGCCGCGCCCACCCCGCCGCCGGCCGCCGGTCCGGTCGACCCCCGGCTCGCCATGGCCTCGGCCCCGCCGATGCCGCAGGGCGCGCCCCCGATGCCCCCGGCCCCGCCCGCCGCGGCGACCGCGCCCTCCCTCACCAAGGTCACCCTGGACAAGGGCCGGGTCAGCCTCACCAAGGGCGGCTCGGTCTCGCTGGAGAAGAACGGCAAGCCCTTCCTCTCCTCGATCCGGATGGGCCTCGGCTGGGAGCCCGCCGGCCGCGGCCGCAACATCGACCTCGACGCCTCCTGCCTCGCCTTCGACGCCAAGCGCGAGAAGCTGGACACCGCCTGGTTCATGAAGCTGGGCATCTTCAACGGCGCGATCACCCACTCGGGCGACAACCTGACCGGCGAGGGCGGCGGTGACGACGAGTCGATCACCGTCCACCTCGACGGCCTGCCGCCGGAGGTGTGCGGCCTGGTGTTCGTGGTGAACTCCTTCTCCGGCCAGAAGTTCACCGAGGTCAAGAACGCCTACTGCCGACTGGTCGACGCCGGTACCAACCAGGAGTTGGTCCGCTTCGACCTCACCCAGTCCGAGGCCCGCACCGGCGTGGTGATGTGCAAGCTGGTCCGCCAGTACTCGGGCGAATGGGTGATGACCGCGATCGGCGAGTACGTCGACGCCAAGACCGCCCGCGCGATGGTCAAGCCGGCCTCCTCGATGCTCTGACGACCGGTCGGGCGGCGGGAGAAAACGACTGGACCTCCCGCCGCCCGCCGCGCATCATGTCCGGATGCTGATCAGGGAAGCCACCACCGAGGACTGGCCGGGCATCTGGCCGTTCTTCCAGTCCATCGTCGCCGCCGGCGAGACCTTCACCTACCCGCTCGACCTCGGGTTCGAGCAGGGCCGGGAGTGGTGGCTGCTGCCCGAGCCGTACCGCACCGTGGTCGCCGTCGACGAGGCCACCGGCGCGGTGCTCGGCACCGCCAAGACGAACCGCAACCAGATGGGCAACGGCGGCCACGTCGCCAGCGCCAGCTACATGGTGGACCCGGCGCACGGCGGCCGGGGCATCGGCCGGGCGCTCGTCCTCGACAGCATCGACTGGGCCCGCCGGTCCGGCTACCGCGCGATCCAGTTCAACGCCGTGGTCGCGTCCAACAAGCACGCGGTGAAGCTCTACGAGTCGCTCGGCTTCACCGTCGTCGGCACCGTCCCGGAGGCCTTCCACCACCCGGTGGACGGCTACGTCGCCCTGCACGTCATGCATCTGGCGCTCTGAGGCCCCCGGGCCTCCGCCTACTCCTCGATCGCCCCGCCGACCCGCCGCAGGTGCTGCCGGAAGCTGTACCCCGGGTCGGCGGCCCGGCGCTCCAGGAACTCGTCGAACGACGTCTGCCGCCGCAGCGTGTCGCCGGAGCTGATCCGCTCCGCCTGCGCCCGCTCGGTCCGGGCGATCCCGGCCGCCGTCTCCAGCACCTCGTCCAGCCGCGCGCCCGGCACGAACAGCACGCCGTCCGCGTCCGCGAACACCGCGTCCGCCGCGCTCACCAGGTGCGGCCCGAACCTCGCCGTGGCCAGCGCCTCCGGCTCCCGCCCGTCCAGCCGCAGCGGCCCGAGCGGCAGACTGCCGTAGCTGAACACCGGCAGCCCGATCTCCACCAGCTCCGGCGTGTCCCGGTGCAGCCCCCACACCACCACCCCGGCGATCCCGGCGGCCCGCGCCTCCAGCACCGCGAGGTCCCCGACGCACGCCTCGTCGGTCCGCCCGCCGTTGTCGATCACCAGCACGTCCCCCGGCTCGGCCGCGCCGTACGCCTCCAGGAACACGTCCACACTCCCGTAGTGCCGCACCGGCAGCACCCGCCCGGCGACCCGGCCCCCCGGCACCACCCCCACCACCCCGGCCGGCGCCACCCGCAACCCCACCCCCACCCGCATGCACGCATCCGCCACCAACGGCGTGGACAGCTCCGCGAACCGCTTCAGCACCATGCCAACTCCTCGCTCGCACGCCAGAGTTCACCAGCACGAAGATCCTACGCCGATCCCCCCTCCCCCCATCGAGTGAAATCCCGCCACACCCGGCCCAGCCCTCGCACGGGGCACCCCCGGACGCACGACGGCCCGGGTCCCCCCATCGCGGAAGGGGGACCCGGGCCGGGCGGGTGCCGCGGGGGTCAGCCGCGGGTGGCCATGGCGCGCAGGAAGAAGGTGAGGTTGGCCGGGCGCTCGGCGAGGCGGCGCATGAAGTAGCCGTACCACTCCTCGCCGTACGGGAGGTACACGCGCATGGTGTTGCCCTCGCCGGCGAGGCGGAGCTGCTCCTCGGGGCGGATGCCGAAGAGCATCTGGTACTCGAAGGAGTCCCGCTTGCGGCCGTTCCACTGGGCCAGCTGGCCGGCGATCTTGATCATGTTGGGGTCGTGCGAGGCGATCATCGGGTAGCCCTCGCCGGCCATCAGGACCTTGAGCGCGCGGACGTACGCGAGGTCGACCTGGTGCTTGCCCTGGAAGGCGACCGACTCGGGCTCCTTGTAGGCGCCCTTGCACAGGCGCACCCGGGAGCCGGGGCCGGAGAACTCGCGGCAGTCGGCCTCGGTGCGGCGCAGGTAGGCCTGGAGCACGACGCCCAGCCAGGGGAAGTCCTGGCGCAGCTCGCGGGCGATGGCGAGGGTGGAGTCGGTGGTGGTGTGGTCCTCCATGTCGAGGGTCACCGTGGTGCCGGCGTCGGCGGCGGCCTCGCAGATGCGGCGGGCGTTCTCCAGGGCGATCTTCTCGCCGTCCACCGGGAGGAACTGGCCGACGGCCGAGAGCTTGACCGAGACCTCGGCGCCGGCGGCCAGGCCGGTCTCCTTGAGCGCCTTGAGCAGGTGCTCGTAGGCCTCGGCGGTGCCGGCGGCCTGGGCGGCGTCGCGGGTGTCCTCGCCGAGGTGGTCCAGGGTGACCTTGCGGCCGGTCGCGACGAGGTCGTCGCAGGCGGTGACGGCGTCGTCGAGGGCCTCGCCGGCGACGAAGCGCTCGACTATCGCGTGGGTCGGCGGGAACTTCTCGACGACGGTGCGGACCTGGGCCGAGCGGGAGGCGGCGAGGAGGGCGGAACGGAGCATCGTGACTCCTGGAGCGAGTGTTTCTTGGGGTGGCAGAAAGGACGGGCGGCGAGCCCAGGGGGGTGGTGGGCTCGCCGCCCGTGGGGACGCCGCCCGGCTGCGGGGCCGGGGGCGTCAGGGGACCGCGAACGGGTCCCGGTGGGACGGTCAGCCCATGTGCGGGTAGCGGTAGTCCGTCGGCGGGACGAAGGTCTCCTTGACCGAGCGGGTCGAGGTCCACCGCGCGAGGTTCTGCTTGGCGCCGGCCTTGTCGTTGGTGCCCGAGGCACGGGCGCCGCCGAACGGCTGCTGGCCGACGACCGCGCCGGTCGGCTTGTCGTTGATGTAGAAGTTGCCGGCCGCGTTGCGCAGCTTGAGCATCGCGTGCTGAACGGCCTCGCGGTCCTGCGAGATGATCGCGCCGGTCAGGGCGTAGTCCGAGACCGACTCCATCTGGGTCAGCATCTCGTCGTACTTGTCGTCCTCGTAGACGTACACGGCGAGGACCGGGCCGAAGTACTCGTCGCGGAAGTACTCCGAGGCCGGGTCCTGGCAGACCAGCACGGTCGGCCGGACGAACCAGCCCACGCTGTCGTCGTAGGTGCCGCCGGCCAGGACCTCGACCTGCGGGTCGGCCTGGGCGCGGTCGATCGCGGCCTTGTTCTTGGCGAAGGCGCGGTCGTCGATGACGGCGGACATGAAGTTCGACAGGTCGGTGACGTCGCCCATGGTCAGGCCGTCGACCTCGGCGCGGAACTCGTCCTTCAGCTCGGCCCAGATCGAGGCCGGGACGTAGGCACGGGAGAGCGCCGAACACTTCTGGCCCTGGAACTCGAAGGCGCCGCGGGTCATGGCGGTCTTCAGCACGGCCCGGTCGGCGGACGGGTGGGCGACCAGGAAGTCCTTGCCGCCGGTCTCGCCGACGATCCGCGGGTAGGTGCGGTAGCCGGAGATGTTGGTGCCGACCTCGCGCCACAGGTGCTGGAAGGTGGCGGTGGAGCCGGTGAAGTGGATGCCGGCCAGCGCCGGGTGCTTCAGCGCGACGGCGGAGACGTCCAGGCCGTCGCCGGTCACCATGTTGATGACGCCCTTGGGCAGGCCGGCCGCCTCCAGCAGCTGCATCAGCAGGTGCGCGGAGAACTGCTGGGTCGGCGAGGGCTTCCACAGCACCACGTTGCCCATCAGCGCCGGCGCGGTCGGCAGGTTGCCGGCGATGGCGGTGAAGTTGAACGGGGTGATCGCGTAGACGAAGCCCTCCAGCGGGCGGTGGTCGCTGCGGTTCCACACGCCGTCCGAGGAGATCGGCTGCTCGGCCATGATCTGGCGGGCGAAGTGCACGTTGAAGCGCAGGAAGTCGACCAGCTCGCAGGGGGTGTCGATCTCGGCCTGCTGCGCGGTCTTGGACTGGCCGAGCATGGTGGCGGCGGCCAGGGTCTCGCGCCAGGGGCCGGCCAGCAGGTCGGCGGCGCGCAGGAAGATCGCGGCGCGGGAGTCGAAGGAGAGCGCCTGCCAGGCCGGGGCCGCGGCCAGGGCAGTGTCGATGGCCTCCTGCGCGTCCGCCTGGGTGGCGTTGCGCAGGGTTCCGAGCCTCGCCGCGTGGTTGTGCGGCTGGACGACGTGGAACTCGGTGCCGCCGCCCATGCGGCGCTCACCGTTGATCGTCATGGTCAGCTGGACCGGCTCCTGGCCGCCCAGCTCCTTCAGCTTCGCCTCCAGGCGGGCCCGTTCCGGGCTGCCGGGGGCGTAGCTGTGGACCGGCTCGTTCACCGGCGCGGGGACCTGGGTCACAGCATCCATGAGCGCACGCTCTCCTTCGTTCCTTGCGGGGGATGCCGACGCGGATCGCACGACGGCCACATGACGAACGCTATTCCTGCATCAGGGCCCGCTTGATTGGCCGGACGGCTAAAATCATCCGGACGGCGTTGTCCGACCGGATGAAGGATTCGGACGAAAGCCACCCTTCGGCCACCCGCCGGCCACTCCCGTCCCACCTCCGCCCCACTCCCGGCTCACTCCCGCCCCGCCACCGACCCGCCACCGGCCGCCCCCGCGACTGCCCCGGCGGGCGCCCCCGCCCCACCCGTCGGACACCCTTGAGGAGGCCCGATGACCACCCCCGGCCTCCCGCTCCGGCAGCTGCTGATGTCCCTGGGCGAGCCGCTGGTCGAGCTCCAGACCGCCCCGCACGGCCTCGACGTCCCGGTCCGCGACGTGGCCATCCTCGACCCCGAGGACCCGCCCACCGCCGCCCCGGGCGAGCTCGTGCTCGCCATCGGCGCCCGGGGCCGGGCCGCCCTCCCGGCGCTGCGCGCGGCCGGCCGGGCCGGGGCCGCCGCGGTCGCCGTCAAACTCGATGCCCCCGGCCAGGCCGACGCGCTGCGCGAGGCGGCCACCGAGGCCGGCGTGGCGCTGCTCTCGGTGCGCCGGGAGACCCGCTGGGAGCACCTCGACTCACTGGCCCGGGCGATCATCGCCGGCCCGGACACCCCGGACGCGCCCGGCTCCCCCGAGCACAACGCCGGCGACCTGTTCTCGCTCGCCCAGACCGTCGCCGTGCTCACCAACGGCATCGTCTCGATCGAGGACACCTCCAGCCGGGTGCTCGCCTACTCGCGCTCCTCCGACTCCGACGAGGTCGACGACCTGCGCCGGCTCTCCATCCTCGGCTGGCAGGGCCCCGAGCCGTACCTCTCCAAGCTCCGCGAGTGGGGCGTCTTCCAGCACCTGCGCACCTCGGACACCGTGATCGCGGTCGACCCGCACCCGGAGCTCGGCCTGCGCCGCCGGCTCGCGATCGGCATCAGGACCGGCGCGCAGCCGCTCGGCACCATCTGGGTGCAGGAGGGCTCCCGGCCGCTCGCGCCGCTGGCCGAACAGGCGCTGGTCGGCGCGGCCCGGGTCGCCGCGGCCCAGCTGGTGCGCCGCCGCCGGGAGCTGTCCGCGGACGTCCGGCTCACCCGGACCCTGGTCACCGGCCTGCTGGAGGGCTCCACCGGCCCGCAGTCGCTGGCCACCCACCTCGGCCTCGACGTGCGGCGCCCGGCCACCGTGCTGGCGTACAGCGCGGGCACCACCGAGCAGCTCACCAGGGCCGAGGTGACCGGCCTCATCTCGGTGCACACGGCGGCCCGGCACCGGGCCGCGCTGCTCGCGCCGATCGAGTCCCGGGTGTACGTGCTGCTGCCCGACCTGCCCGCCAATCTGCCGATGGCCACCGTGCGCGGCTGGGCGCAGGAGGTGGTCGAGGCGGCCAGGGACCATCTGGGCGTCCCGCTGCGGGCGGCGCTCGGTTCGACCGTGGAGGGCCTCGCCCAGGTGCCCGACTCGCGCGCGCAGGCGGACCGGATCCTGGACGCGATGGGCCGGGGCGGCGTCGACCTGGAGGTCGCGGCGCTGATCGACGTCCAGGCGGAGGTGCTGGTCAGCGAGGTGCTGGCGCTGCTCCAGGAGCGCGGCGGCCTGCGCGACCCCAGGCTCACCGCGCTGACCTCCTACGACCGCCGGCACGGGACCAGGCTCGCCGAGTCGGTGCTGGCCTGGCTGGACGCGCTGGGCGAGGTCCGGGTCGCGGCGGACGCCCTGCACATCCACCCGAACACCCTGCGGTACCGGGTCCGCCGGGCCGAGCAGCTGACCGGGATCGACCTGGCGCAGCCGCAGCAGCGGCTGCTGGCGATGCTCCAGCTGCGGCTGCCGACCGACTCCTGACGGCGCACGCCCTCCGCGGTCGGCCCCGGGGCCCGTACGTTCCCGGGCACGCGAAAGGGGCCCGCCGAAGCGGGCCCCGATCACTCACTCGCGGTCAGCTCACTGGCCGTAGCCCTGGCCGCGCTTGTGCTCGTTCAGGCGGTGCCACGGGCCGGTGATGGCCAGCTGGATGCCCGGGGTCTGGATGTTGGCGAAGAGGGTCTTGCCGTCGTCCGAGAAGGTGACGCCGGTGAACTCGCTGAACTCGGGCTTCTCGGCGGTGCCGATGTTCAGCTCGTTGCGGGCGATCGGGAAGGTCAGGCCGTCCTCGGTGGCGCCGAACAGGTGCGAGACACCCTCGCCGTCCTCGGCGATCACGATGCCGCCGTAGGGCGAGACGGTGATGTTGTCCGGGCCGTCGAAGTTGTCGTGGTCGCCCCAGACGTCGGTGTTGACGCCCAGCAGGACCTTCAGGGTGATGGTGCGGCGGACCGGGCTGTAGAACCAGACCTGGCCGTCGTGCTGCAGCGGGCTCTCCGAGCGGGCGAAGCTGGAGACGAAGTAGAAGCCGCCGTCACCCCACCACATGCCCTCCAGCTTGCGGGCGCGGGTGACCTCGCCGTCCTTGAACTGCTTGCGGACGGAGACGGTCTTGGCGTCGCGGTCCTGGACCTTGACCCAGTCCACGCCGTAGGTGGTGCCGACCTTGGTGGCGCGGGACAGGTCGTCGATGAACTTGCCCTGGGCGTCGAAGACCTTGAAGGCCTCCAGCACACCGGCGTCGGCGGCGAGCTTGCGCAGCTGGTAGCGGCCGTGCTTGAAGCCGGCCGGCGGGGTCCAGCGGAAGAGCAGGCCGTTGGGGTTCGAGGCATCCTCGGTCAGGAAGACGTGGCCGCGCTTCGGGTCGACGACGACGGCCTCGTGGGCGTAGCGGCCGAAGGCCTTCACCGGCTGCGGGTCGCGGTTGTAGTCGTCGTCGAACGGGTCGACCTCGAAGATGTAGCCGTGGTCCTTGGTGAAGCCGTTCTTGCCGGCCTTGTCCTCGGTCTCCTCGCCGGACAGCCAGGTGCCCCACGGGGTGACGCCACCGGCGCAGTTGGTGGCGGTGCCGGCGATGCCGACCCACTGCTCGACCGTGCCGTTGGCCTTGGCGTGCACGATGGTGCAGCCGCCGGCCGCGCCCGGGTCGTAGACGTGGCCCTCGGTCAGCGGGACCGGGTTGGGCCAGTTGGCGCGGGCGCCGCCCAGCTCGTGGTTGACGACCAGCAGGTTGCCGCCGCGCTCGTCCTCGAACGCCGAGGTGCCGTCGTGGTTGCTCGGGGTGAACTCACCGGTGCGCAGCTTGGTGACGCCGGCGCGGTTCACGACCTTGTACTTGAAGCCCTTGGGCAGGGCGAGCAGGCCGCCCTGGGTGTCGGCGACCAGCGGGCCGTAGCCCACCGCGAGGCGCTCGGCCTCGGCGGCCTCGGCGGCCGGAGCCTCGCCACCGACCGGAGCTGCGATCGCACCCGGGGCGGTGGCCAGGGCCTCCGCGCTGCCGGCGATCAGTACGCCGGCCCCGACGAGGGTGGAACGGTTGACGAAGTCCCGACGGGACAGCGACATGGCAGTCACTCCTGAAGGCTGGGGAGCCGACCGGGCGGACCCGGTGCGCGGCGTGCGAGGTGTCGAGAATGGTCGTCGACGCCCAGCAGACTCCGCCCGTCCGGTGAACGCCCGGTAAAGGGGACACCGCGTCAGAGCGGCCATTTGCCGACCGTATTCGAACCCATGACTCAACTTTTGCCATGTCCCCACAGGTCACACCACCGGCCGGGCCCCGGCCACCCCCCGTTCGGCCCCCGGGAGGGTCACTGTTCAACCGGGCCCGCCGCCCGGCCGCCTCAGCGGCCGGCCCGCGCCACCCGCCACTGCTCCCAGGCCGCCAGCCACAGCTGCTCGGCCATCCGCTGCTCCCCCTGTTCCCCGCTCTCCCCCCACTCCCCGCTCCGCAGTTGCTCCCCGCTCCGCACCCGCTGCCAGGCCCGCTGCGCCGGCAGGCTCGCCACCTCGCTGGCGAACACCGAGTACCGGATCGACTCCTCGACCGCGGCGTCGCCCTCCGGCGTACCCACCACCCAGTGCGTCAGCTGGGAGAGCCGCCGGAGCTGCTCGACCAGCGCGGCCACCGCCTCCGCCGCCTCCGCCCTGGTCTCCGAGCCGAGCCGCATCTGCTGGCGCACCGCCGACTCCCACCGCAGCGCGCCCGCCTCCGCGCGCGCCCCCCGCAGCGGCCGCGGCGGCCGCCCGGAGCGCAGCCGGGCCTCGACCGCGGCGGCCTCGCTGATGCCGTGCGCGATCACCTCCCGGTGCGCCTCCAGACCGCTGACCGGGGCCAGCTCGCGCCGCTCCACCGGCAGGCACCGGCCGCGCCGGCCGGCCAGCTCGCGCAGCAGCGCGGTACGGCCGCGCAGACAGCTCTCGGGGTCCTGGATCCGGGCCAGCTCCACGCCGCCCGGCGGCACCCCGCGCCCGCAGACCGTCACGGTCAGCCCGTCCACCCGGAACCGGCCCGCCCAGACCGGCTCGGCGCCGCCCATCGGGCAGCAGCCGGGCAGCGGCGTGCCGGACCACAGGCCGCGCCGGTCCTCGTGCACCTCGACGGCGTGCGCCCGGCCGTCGACGGTGATCCACTCGCGCAGCGCCCTGACCCGGCCCGGGGTGTCGCCCTCGTCGACGCCGAGCTGCTCGTAGACCCGGTCGCGCTCGTCCTCGACCACGTCCTCCAGCTCGGGCAGCGGCTCGTACCGGTCGGCGCCCGGCCGGTGGGTGCGAACGGTGACGTAGGGGCCGGCCGCCGAGGTCCAGTCGCCGGTGCCGACCTCGACCCAGCCGGGAACGGGATCCGCGCCGCCGCCGAACGCGACCAGCGCGACGGGACCGCCCGGTCCGGCCGCGGGGACCACGCCGTACAACGGGAAGTCGGCCGCGTCGAGGGTCCGGCGGGCGAGGTCCTCCTGACCGCCGAGGAACTCCTCCAGGTCACCGACCCGGCACTCGCGCGGACAGTCCCCCGGGCGGCCGCACGGGTCCACCGTGCCCGCACCGTCCCCGTACCGACCGCTCCGACCGCCTCCGCTCGCCCGCGTCATCCCGCGCCGCACCCCCTGTCCTCGCCGTTCCCGCCGTGCCGTAGACCCCGGCAACGATACGTGGCCCGACCTGCCGGGTCATCAGGCCCTTTGCGCACCCGGCCGATCCGCACCTTCCCGTCCCGTCCGACCCCGCACCGTCCCGGCCCGTCCCCGTCCCGCCGGACGGCCCTGCCCGGGGCGCCGCTGTCGGTCCCCCTCCCTACGCTGGCGGCATGACAGCAACCACGGACTTCCCGGCCCGGCTCAGCATCGTCACCCTCGGCGTGACCGACCTCGACCGCAGCGCCCGCTTCTACGAGGCGCTCGGCTGGCACCGGTCCGCCGCCTCCAGCCCGGAGATCGTCTGGTTCCGCACCGCCGACTCGGTGCTCGGCCTCTACCCGCACGACGAGCTGGCCGCCGACGCGGGCGTGCCGTCCGCGGGCGAGCCGGCCTTCCGGGGCGTCACCCTCGCGGTGAACCTGGAGTCCCCGGCCCTGGTCGACGCCGCGCTGGCGACGGCCGTGGAGGCCGGCGCCGGGGTGGTCAAGCCGCCGGCACCGACCGGCTGGGGCGGCTACTCCTGCTACTTCGAGGACCCGGACGGCCACCTCTGGGAGCTGGCCCACAACCCGTTCTTCCCGTTCACCGAGGACGGCTCGCTCGACCTGCCCCGCTGAGCCCCCACCCGCCGCACCGGGCACCGGCGGGGGCGGGGGCTCGCCGCCTCAGCCCTTGGAGCGCGCCTTGAACGCCGCCTTGCGGGCCTCCTTCGCCACCGCCCGGTCCGGGTGCATCTCGCCGACCGCCTCCAGCACGTCCGCCGTGTACGGGTGCTCGACCCGCCACAGCTCACCGAGGTAGTCCGCCGGCTCCTCCGTCACCGGCAGCTCCGCCACCAGCTCGCGCAGCTGGTCCGGATCGCCGCCGGTGTCCAGCAGCTGGGCCGCGAAGGCGTCGACGACCGTCCACAGCGCCGTCGCGCGGTCCGGCGCGGGCACGTCCGCCGCGCCGAGCGCGACCAGCCAGGCCGCCGCGCCGCCGCCCAGCTCCGGATCGCCCAGCACCTCCCGCACGGCCGGTTCGGCGGGCGCGCCGAGCAGGGTCAGCGCCGAGTGGCAGAGCATCCGCCGCATCGGGGCGTACGCGTCGTTGCCGCGCGCCGCCTCCAGCAGCTCGCGCGCCGCCGCCACCGGGTCCCGCCCCTCGATCCAGACGTTCAGCTCCTCCTCGGGCAGCACATTGGCGGCCTCGCTGACCCCGCGGAGCAGCTCGGCGGCGTCCCCCCGGGCCAGATCGCCGACCAGCGGCGCGTCGTAGCCGTCCTCCAGCAGCCACTGGCGGATCCCGTACTGGCCGAGCGGGGTGAGCCGGACCAGCCCGAACCGGGCCGACTCCGCCTCGTCCAGCTCCGCCGGCCCGCCGTCCGGGCCGGCCCCGGCGGTCTCCTCGCCCTCCTCCTCGTCGAAGAGCTCGGGGTCGATCGGCCGGTAGTCCAGCAGGCCCAGCTCGGAGAGGTCGGCGAGCATCGGGTCCAGGGCCACCATCACATCGGTGATGTCGCCCAGCAGCTCGTCGCTCGGCTCCTCGCCCTCGGGGACGACCAGCAGCGCCGCCAGCACGCCCAGCGGCACCGTCTCGGTGCCCGGCTCGGCGAAGGCCGTGGTCTCGTACAGCACCTGCAGCGCCTCGTCGAGCAGCTCGGCGGCCTCGTCCCGGGCGTCCTCGACCTCGCCCAGGCCCTCCTCGTCCTCCTCCGCCTCGGCGTCCCCGTCGTCCTCCCGCTCCAGGTCCTGGGAGTCCGCCTCCACCGCCAGCTCGCGGACGATGCCGGCGGCCGTCAGCCACAGCTCCAGGACGGTCTCGGGGTCGCCCTCCTCGGCCGGCTCCAGGTCCGGGCCCGGGACGGCGACGTGCTCACCGGCCGCCGTGGTGCCGATCTCGACGAGGTCCAGGTCGCAGGCCAGCGACCAGGCGCGCATCGCCTCGACCACCGCCTCCTCCGGGGCCTCCCCCTCCTCGGGGGCGAGGCCGAGCAGCCGGGCGGCCGGGACCCGGTCCGGGGCGGTGAGGTCGCCGAACTCGTCCACCGCCCGGTGCGGGGCCGCCCAGCGGGACAGCCGCAGCGCCCAGTCGAACATCGGGACGGCCTTCGCCAGCGCGGCCAGCTCCGGTTCGGCCGGCAGCCGGACCGGCGGCACCAGCACCGCCGCGTCGTCGAGGTCCTCGTCGTCCAGTCCGTGCGCGGCGAACGCGCCGTACAGATCCTGCAGCTCCAGGTCGGCGGGCAGCACCGCGCCCTCGCCCGGGGTCCCCGCCGCCGAGGGGCCGGCGTTCCTGCGACGTCGTGCGGCCATCGTTGCGCGTTCTCCCTACACCGAGCTTCACCGAGCACCATCGGGCTGCACCGAACGGTCAGCCGGGCCGGGGCCGCGGAGATCACCTCCGCGTACCGGCCCACTACCTCAGCGTATAGGCCGGGCACCCCCGACGCCCGGCCTCCAGGGGCGCGCGCCGCGCGCGCGCCCACCCCTTATCCTTCGAAGTCGGTACCGCGCACAACCCCGCGCGCACCGACGGGCAACGTAGCCCCGCTCTCGCTCACCTGCACCACCAGGGAGCCCGCACCGAGGCCACCACCACAGCGCCCAGGACGGGCGCGCCGGCACACCCCGCCGACCCGCGTGGTGCCCGGCCACAGGAGACCCCTGCCATGGCGGACCTCTCCCCCGCCGGCTCCGGCCTGCGCACCGCGCAGCTCGACGGACGCCGACTGTCGGAGGCCCTGCTTCCCCTGGAGCTCGCGCCCCGCGCCCAGCTCCGGCTCGCCGCGATCAGCCGCTGGAACGCGCTGCGCGGTGTCCGCGTCGGCCTCGTCGCCGGCGCGCTGCTCCTCATGCTGATCGGCGCCAATCTGGCGACGCCGATCTACTCACTGCTCCAGCAACAGCTGCACCTGACCGCGCTGGACACCACCGTCCTCTTCGCGATCTACGTGTTCGCACTCGTCCCGGTGCTGGCCGTGGTCGGCCACTGGTCCGACCACCTGGGCCGCCGCGCCCTGATCCTGCCCGCCGTGGCGCTGTCCGCCGTCGGCGACGTCGTGTTCGCCACCTCGGGCAGCTTCTGGCAGCTCGCCGCCGGCCGCGCCGTCCAGGGCATAGCCGTCGGCCTGACCACCGGCGCCGCCGGTGCCGCCCTGGGCGACCTGCTGCCCGACCGGCCGACCCTGGCCGCCAAGATCACCCTGGCGTGTTCGGCGGGCGGCGTCGCACTCGGCCCCGTGGTGGGCGCCCTGCTGGCCGGGGGCGCCGACCCGCTGCTCAGCCCGTTCCTGCTGCACGCCATCGCCCTGCTGGCGCTCTGCGTGCCGCTGGCCCTGGTCCACCCGCGGATGCCCGGCCGCAACCGCCCGCCGGCCGACCCGCCCCGGATCACCACCCCGGCCCACCTGCTCCCGCAGCGCCTGCGGCTGCCGCGCACCGGCCGCCGCGAGTTCCTGCTCGCCGCCATGGCCGGGTTCATCTCCTACGCGGTCTTCGGCGTCTACCTCAGCCTGGCCCCGGCCTTCGCCACCAAGCTGCTGCACACCGACTCCAAGCTGATCGGCGCCGTGGTCGCGGCCCTGCTGCTCGGCTCCTCGGCGCTGGCCCAGCTGCTCGTCCCGCCGACCGCCGACCGCGTCGTCATCGCGCTCGGCATGACCGGCCTGGCCACCGGCCTGGCCCTGGTCGTCACCGCCGGGTACACCGGCACCCCGGCGCTGCTCTTCATCGGCAGCGTCCTCGGCGGCGCCTGCCAGGGCATCGCCTTCCGCTCCCTGTTCACCACCGCCGTCGGCGCGATGAACCCCGAACGGAGGGGCTCCGAGCTCTCCTCCCTCTGGGTCATCGTCTACCTCGGCTCCTCCCTCCCCATCGTCGCCGTCGGCGCCCTCGTCCAGTCCTACGGCCTGCTCCCCGCCGTCAGCGGCTTCGCCGTCCTCGCGGCCACCCTCTGCGCCGCCCTGGCCGTCGCCGTCGCCCGCAAGCCCAAGCCGGCGGCCTGACCGCCACGCACACCGAACGCCGCTGCCCGGGACTTCCGCCGAAGTCCCGGGCAGCGGCGTTTCCGCACATCGGGTGAACACCCGCGCATCACCCGCTTCGCTGGAGAGCTCTCCCACCGTTCCCCACCGTCCACCCCCCACCCGCCCAGCGGCGGGCGCCCGCCCCAGCCCCGCCCGCGCGCCGCCAAGCGGCGCGCAGGCGCGGACGCAGCAGGGCGGCGAGGTACTCAGGCGGGCGGCGGCGTTCCACCACGCCTACTCGCTCCAGGGCTTCCAGGCACCGGTGTCGATCTCGACGTCGAACGGCCCCGGCAGCCGAACGGCCTCGCCGAACTTCCACTCGCCCAGTGTTCGGTACGCAGCCTCAGCCCTGTTCGGCTCGCCGAACAAGGTGATGCCCGACTGCCGCGGATCCCGATCCACCAGCAGGTAGTAGGGCACCCCATTCCGCGCGTATCCGCTCCACTTGGTGGGCTTGCCGGACACAGGGCTCCGGTCGTTGTGTGCGCCGGGATACGCCGTGACCTCGGCGACCAGGCTGATCTCGTCCGGGCGGAGATACCGGTCCTCCGCGTTTTCCAGCAGATCCGCCTCAGCGCTCACCAGAACGAGGTCGGAACAGTAGCCGTCCCCGACTTCGGCAAGATCGACACCAACGTGCTGCAACACCTGCCACGGGAAGCCTTCGTCCCTGGACTCGGCGCGGAACAGCCACTCATGCAGGTCAGAAAGGATGAGGGCGTGAACCACCGGTGGATACGGTGTCACAACGAACTCTCCACTGATTACTTCTACCCGGAGCCGCTCAGGCAGCCCGAGATGCCCGTCGAGTTCGCCCCGGACCCAGAGCGCATACGGCGACTCGGGCAGGACCCACTGCCCGGTGGCAACAACGGACGACATGCCCCCAGCCTGGCCGCCCGGTCCCGGACAGAGCAGTTTCCTCAAGCCATTTCCCCCGAAGGAGCGGCTTGGGAGGCAGCGGATTGACCTTCGGCCGTTCTACCCAGTCGGCGGCTGATCGAATTCCGGACCCCACCCCCGCTACGTCCGAGCCGCCTCAACCAACCAGGGCCTCTCCGAGCCGTGTGTGAGCCGATCCGGCGAGGGTGCGGTGAAGGGCCTCGGCGCGGGAGCGGACCAGCCCGTCCCGGAACCCCGCCGGGAGCTGCTGCCAAACCCCAACGGCCATGTCAGCGGCCGCGACCGGGTCGCCGTCCATGCTCAGGCAGGTCGCGGCGTCCATGGTCAGCAGGGCCCTGGTCATGACGGACGGCGATTTGGTGAGGGCGAGGGCTGCTTCCTGTTCGGCGTTTGCTTCACGGGTGCGGCCCATCAGCGTGAACGCCTGGGACAGGTGGACGTGGTGCTTCTGGAGCGGGTAGCCGAACCAGGTGTCGGCGGCCTGCGCGGTGGTGAGGTGTTCGGCGATGTTGCGGGCGTCCGCGACCGCACGGAGGGCTCCTCGGTCGTCACCGATGGAGGCCAGGGCGCGCGCGGTGACGGCGGCGGCCAGGGCCGCGGCGGCCGTGGGGGTTCGGCCTGCCTCACGGCGGGCGCTGATCGCCAGGTTCGCGGCGGCGTTCGGGGCGCCGTAGTTGAGCGGGACCATCGCATGCCGGGCCAGGACCCAGGCGAGCATGTGCTGGTCGCCGGATTCGCGGGCAGCCTTCTCGGCGGTGGCGAACCAGCCGTGGGAGTCGCGCTGGTCGCCTCGGTCGTGCTGGATGATCGCGACCAGTCCGGTGATCCCGGCTGCGGTGCGGGCCAGGTCGGTGCGGGTACCGGCAGGGTGCGGGCGGCTGAGGACGGCTTGCAGGAGGCCGAGGTCCTGGCGCATCTGAGCCAGCACGACGCCCGGTGCCCGACCGCGATAGCCGCCGCGATGGCGTTCGAACGCCCCGTCGAGGTAGGCGAGATCGCCGGCGTCGGAGCCGGACAGGCCGGCGTCGATCCCCTGTCGTGCCTCCGCGATGCCGGGCAGCGCGGCGACCCCTGTCGCCAGTGCCGCCGCGCCGAGAAACTGTCGTCGATTCACCGCCGCACCCTCCTCTCCTCCGTCGTCGACCGGCTGCTGGTGGAGCTTGCGCCAGCGCCGCGAGGCGGCCACCGCTCGGGCGACCTCCTCCACCGAGAGCCCGTACCCGTCGGCCAGCAGCTGGTGCCACCTCGGGGTCGGCAGGCGCCGCTCGGTCTCCCAGCGCTTCAGGTTCTCCGGGTCGAACCACGTACCGCCTTGAGCGTCCTGCAAGAGCAGGGCCTGCTCCTCGCGGGTGAGTTCGGCAGTCTCCCGGATCCGCCTCAGCGCGGCGCCGATGCCGTTCGGTGCCATCATGCCGGTCCCCCAAGCCTTTGACTGACTGGTGCCCGATCCTGGCCCCCCGAAGCGGCCCCCCGTGCGAGAAATGCACCCCCTGCCGGCACCACCGGTTGCACTACGGAACGTAGTTGACTGTGTACCAGTCAAGCGGACGGCCGGGCGAGATCCGTTCTTCCCTCCGCATGGCACCCCCAAGCCCCCAGCTCCGTTCTGACGCCCCGAAGGGTTCCTTCGACATGCGCGTGTGCAGCAGCAGCTTCTTCCTGGTCCGCGACCCCGCCTCCGCCCCCATCAGCCGCCAGCGGCTCGGACGGCTGATCGAACAGTGGGGCGTCCGCACGGACGACGACAGCAGCCTGGCCATGAACACCGTGATCTCGGAACTCGTCACCAATGCGGTGCGACACACCACCGGAGCGATGCTCACCGTCGGGGTGCGCGCCAACCTCGACCTGCGGCGCCTGATCATCGAGGTCTACGACGGCTCGCAGGACCTGCCCCGCCACCAGGTGTCCGGCCCGGACGAGGAGACCGGCCGGGGCATGTTCCTGATCGAGCGCCTGGCCCTCAGCCACGGGGCCGAGCACACCGCACGGGGCAAGAAGGTCTGGGCCGAGGTCTCCCTGCCCGAGCAGCCGCTCACCCGGCGTCGGCTACTCGTCCACCCCCGCCGGGCGGCCCGCGCGGTGGCCCGCCGCCTGTCCGGCCCGCGCCGCCCACCGATACACCCGCCCGCCCCGGCTGCCTCCCGCGCCCGCTGACCCGGGCGCCCGTAGCGATCGAGAGGACGACATGACCACCACCCAGCACCACGCCGCGCTCACGGACACCGCCCGGCTCCACGGCCGGGCCGCCGTCCGCAGCTTCCTGGACGGCCCGTCGCTCACAGCGGCCGACCTGTCGATGGTCCTGCTCGTCCGCGAGGACAGCGAGGACTCCGACCGGCCGATGCCGACCGTCACGGTGGCCGAGATCCCGCAGACGGTGCGAGACCTCGCCGCCCTGGGGATCCGCTCGGTGAAGGTGTTCGCCAACAGCTTGCACCGCGACGCCGGGGCGTCCGGCGCCGTCGCACCGGACAGCCTGATGGTCCGAGCCATCCACGCCGCCAAGGGCGCCGAACCGGGCATCGCGGTGATGACCGAGAACTGCCTGTGCGGCCACACCGACACCGGCGAGTGCCACCTGACCAGCAGTGGCCGAATCGACCTGGACCGCACAGCGGCGATGATCGCCGCCCAGGCCGTCCTCCAGGCCCGAGCCGGCGCCGACATCGTGGGACCGGCCGCGATGATCCGGGGCACCACCGCCTGCGTGCGAGCGGCTCTGGACGAGAACGGCCACCGCGACGTGGCGACCATGCCGCACCTGATCTTCGACTCCGCCCTCTACGAGGGCTACCGGGTCACCATGCGAGCCACCCCCGCTTCCGGTGTCCACCGGCCGTTCCAGATCAGCCCGCGCCAGCCGGAGACCGCGGTGGACACCGGCCTCGCCTTCGTCGGCGAGGGGGCGGACATGCTGCTGCTGGAGCCGGGGATGCTCTCGGTGGACGTGCTCACCACCCTCAAGCAGAAGACGTCGGCGCCGCTGATGCCGTTCTCCGTCTCCGGCGAGTACACCCGGCTCGCGCCCGTCGATCCGGGCACCGGGCGGCGGGACTTCCGTCCGTTGCTGGAGCTGTTCACGATGCTCAAGCGCTCGGGCGCCGAGCGGATCATCACCTATGCCGCTGCCGACCTCGCGCGGCTGCTGACTGGCTGAGCGGCCGGGCGAATCTCCGACAGGATCGCCTCGGCGCCCTGGCCCAGGAGAATGCCGGCCACCTGGATGCCCAACTTCTCCGGCTCCGAGACGGGGCCGGAGAAGCGGGCCTCGACCTGCTTCGTCCCGTCCAGGGAGGTGACCTGCGCGTGCAGCGACAGCGTCTCGCCGTCGGCCTTCGCGTAGGCACCGACCGGCACCGAGCACCCGCCGTGCAGCTCGCCGAGCATCGCACGCTCGGCCCGAACCTCCGCGTCCACCACCGGGTCGCCGGTGTCGGCCAGGATCTCTTGAGCCAGCCCGTTGTCCTCGCGGATCTGAATCCCGAGCGCCCCCTGGCCGGGGCTCGGGGGGAACTGGTCCAGCCCCAGCAGCTCGCCGATCGCGTCGTCCAGACCGAGTCGCACCAGCCCGGCCGCTGCCAGCACGACGCCGTCGAGGTTCATCGTCTTGAGCTTGTTCAGCCGAGGCGGCACGTTTCCGCGGATCGGCACGAAGACCAGGTCCGGGCGGACGTGCAGCAACTGGGCGATCCGGCGGGCCGCAGAGGTGCCGACCCGGGCGCCCTGCGGCAGGCCGGCCAGCGTCGAGCCGCACAGGGCGTCCCGCACGTCCTCGCGGCCGGGCGGGGGCAGCAGCACCAGGCCGGGCGGGCTGCTGGTCGGCAGGTCCTTCAGCGAGTGGACGATCACGTCCACCTCGCCCCGCACCAGCGCGGCTTCCTGCTCAGTGGAGAACGCGGAGCCACCGGACAGGGCCGACACCTGCGACAAGGCCGTCTTCCGGTCCCGGTCACCGCCTTCGAGGATCACCTGGTGGCGGAACTCGACGTCGGGGAAGCGCTCCCGCAGCGGCGCCAGGAACTCCTTGACCTGCGCTCGCGCGAGGTGACTGGCCCGCGATCCGACAATCAGCTTCCGCATTCCCGAACTCCCGGCACCTGAAGAGATGTTGACCGGATGCTACTCGAACACCGGCCCACCTTTTTCCGACGGTTTGTCGGAGTCGTGATTGGAGAGATCGAATGCCGCCCAACCGCAGCACGATCCGCATCGGCGCCCGCGACCTGATCGACGCCATCGCAGATTGAACGCGCCGGCCGGACCGGCTTCGTCCACGAGCGGGCGATCTCGGCCGTGCTCGACCGCCGGGTGTCACGACCGACAACGCGGGTGAGCTCGGCGCACGGCCGCGTGCAGCGCGTCCTTCAATATCGGCCGGTCCTTGCACGTATGGCAAGCTTCTCCGCTCACCGCCCCACGCCACCGAACAGGAAGAGACCACCGTGCAGCACCGCGTCCGCGCCGTCCTCGTCACCCCGAACAACACCACGCTGCTGATCAAGCGCATCCGCCCCGGCGTCGACCCGTACTGGGTGATCGTCGGCGGCAAGATCGAGCCGACCGACACCAGCCCCGAGCAGGCTCTGCTGCGCGAGGTCCGCGAGGAGATCGCCGGCGAGCCGCGGATCGTCCGCCACCTCCGCACCATCGAAACCGACACCGACCACGAGGACTTCTACCTCGCCACCATCGAGAAGTGGAGCTTCGAGGACCGCACCGGGCCCGAGTTCAGCGAGGAGGGCCGAGGTGATTACCTCCTGGAGGAGATCCCCCTCACCACCGAAGCCATCGACGCGATCAACCTCCTGCCCCAGGAGATCGCCGCGGTTCTCCGCGCGGCCGTCGAACGCGGTGAACTCCTCGCCGCCGGGTAGCCGCCGACCGGTCGCCGCGTCCGTACGCCAGACTCTCACTGGGTGTCAAAAGCGCCTCACGGTGCGTCAAATACCGTGGTACGTTCCGTACTCAAAGAGAAAAAGGCGACCCCGGCAGCGCGCCAACGCTCCGGGGTCCGGCAACAGGAGCCATCACTCCCGATGCGAGTCCATCGTAGCGCCCACGTGCGCAACTTCACCGTGCTGCCCAACGCCGTCCTGCAGTACCGACGGCTCTCCTACACCGCCCGCGGCCTGCTCGCGGACCTCCTCTCCCGCCCCGACGGCTGGCGGGAGGACGGCCGGCACATGGCCGACAGCAGCCCGCAGGGGCGCGGCGCGATCCGCAAGGCCCTGAAGGAGCTGACCGACGCGGGCTACTACCGCGTCGAGAAGATCCGGATGCCGGACGGCACCATCCGCACCGAGACCCACGTGTACGACACGCCTTGGTCCTCGCCGGATGCCACCCGTCCGGCATCCGGTGGAGCGGGTGCCGGGCACACTGACAGCCCTCCTCCTAAGAACCGGCGCAAAGAACCCTCCCTCCCCGCGAGTTCGGCCGACGACAGCAAGGCCGAAGAGGTCCGCGAAGCCGTGGCCACCCTGTTCCGCGTGATCCGGCCCGAACCACGCCTGCGCCTGGGCGAGGCCGAGGCCGCCGAACTCGCGCCCCTGGTCGCACAGTGGCTGGAGCGCGGCAGCACCCCGGCCGACCTCGCTCAGGCCCTGCTGCCGGGCCTGCCCACCCCGATGCACTCGGCGGCGGCCGTCATCCGCTACCGGCTGGAGCACAAGATGCCGCCCGCCCAGTCCGCCGCACGGCCACCGGCCCGGTACGCCGAGTGCGCCAAGTGCCACGACCCAGTGCCCCGGCCGGGCATCTGCCGCCCGTGCGCCGGTCTGACAACCGGCGCCCTCACGATCGGCAAGGGGGCAGAGGTGGCAACCGCAGGCGCCGCCCGAGTCCGAACCGCCCTGCGCTCCGCGATGACCGGCGGACGGCCCGCACACATCGCCGCCTGAGATACGCGACCCCTCAGCACCGCGTGCCGCCCGGCCGGGCGGCACGCGGCCGGGCCGGGGGTGGGCACCCGCCGGGAGGCGGGTGGGGGGTGGACGGTGGGGAACGGCGGTAGAGCTGCTCAACGCCGGACATCCCACGCGGGTGCCCCCCGAAAACACCGCTGCCGCGCGAACCTTGCGGTTCGCGCGGCAGCGGCAGGCGAGTCAACGAATGGCCCAGGTCGGGTCAGACGTTGAAGCCCAGGGCGCGGAGCTGGTCGCGGCCCTCGTCGGTGATCTTGTCGGGGCCCCACGGCGGCATCCAGACCCAGTTGATCCGCAGGTCCTTGACCAGGCCGTCGGTGGCGGTCCTGGCCTGGTCCTCGATCACGTCGGTCAGCGGGCAGGCCGCCGAGGTGAGGGTCATGTCGATGGTGGCCACGTCGGCGTCGTCGATGTGGACGCCGTAGATCAGGCCCAGGTTGACGACGTCGATGCCCAGTTCGGGGTCGACGACGTCCATCAGGGCCTCGGTGAGGTCCTCGACGGAGACGGTGCCGGCGCTGGTGCCGACCGGGCCGGTCGGGGCGGTCTCCTCCGCGGGGGAGGTGGTCTCTTCGGTCATGGCGGGTGTCCTCCTCTGCGGTGTCAGTCGGTGGCGGGGTGCTCGGCGAGGGCCTTGGCGGTGGCGTCCTTCCAGGCCATCCAGCTGAGCAGGGCGCACTTGACCCGGGCCGGGTACTTGGAGACGCCGGCGAACGCGACCGCGTCCTCCAGCACCTCCTCGTCGCCCTCGCCCTGGCCCTTGCTCTGCATCAGCTCCAGGAACGCCTCCTGGACCGCCTGGGCCTCGCCCACGGTCTTGCCGACCACCAGGTCGTTCAGCACCGAGGCGCTGGCCTGGCTGATCGAGCAGCCCTGGGACTCGTAGGAGACGTCCACCACGGTGGAGCCGTCGAGCTTCACCCGCAGGGTGATCTCGTCGCCGCACGTCGGGTTGACGTGGTGCACCTCGGCGTCACCGTCCCGCAGCCCCTTGCCGTGCGGGTTGCGGTAGTGGTCCAGGATGATGTCCTGGTACATCGAGTCGAGCTTCATGGTCGCGTGCCCCGTCCTCAGCCGAAGAAGTTCCGGACGTGGTGGAGGCCCTCCACGAGCGCGTCGACCTCACCCGGAGTCGAGTACAGGTAGAACGACGCCCGCGTGGTCGCGGGAATTCCGTACCGCAGGCAGACCGGCCGCGCGCAGTGGTGGCCGACGCGCACGGCGATGCCCTGCTCGTCCAGCACCTGGCCCACGTCGTGCGGGTGGATGTCGCCCAGCGTGAACGAGATCGCCGCACCGCGGTCGACGGCCGTGCGCGGGCCGATGATCCGCAGGTCCGGGACCTCCAGCAGGCGCTCGATCGCGTACTCGGTGATGGCGTGCTCGTGGGCGGCGATCCGCTCCATGCCGATACCGGTCAGGTAGTCGACGGCCGCGCCCAGCCCGACCGCCTGGGCGATCGGCGGGGTGCCGGCCTCGAACTTGTGCGGCGCCGGGGCGTAGGTGGACGAGCCCATGGTGACGGTCTCGATCATCTCGCCGCCGCCGAGGAACGGCGGGAGGTCCTCCAGCAGCTCCTGGCGGCCCCAGAGCACGCCGATGCCGGTCGGCGCCAGCATCTTGTGGCCGGTGAAGGCGACGAAGTCGGCCTCCAGCGCCTGGACGTCCAGCACCATGTGCGGGGCGGCCTGCGAGGCGTCGATCACGACCAGGGCGCCGACCGACTGGGCCTTGCGCACGATCGCTTCGACCGGGTTGACGGTGCCCAGCAGGTTGGAGACCAGGGTGAAGGAGACCACCTTGGTCTTCTCGGTGATCAGCTCGTCGATGTTGGACAGGTCGAGCCGGCCCTCGTCGGTCAGCCCGAACCACTTCAGCTTCGCGCCGGTGCGCTGCGAGAGCAGCTGCCACGGGACGATGTTGGAGTGGTGCTCCATCTCCGTGATGACGATCTCGGACTCGGCGTCCACCCGGTACGGCTCGTCCGCCCAGGTCAGCATGTTGGCGACCAGGTTGAGCGACTCGGAGGCGTTCTTGGTGAACACCACCTCGTTGCGGCTCGGCGCGTTGACGAACGCCGCGACCTTGTCCCGGGCGCCCTCGTACAGCGCCGTGGCCTCCTCGGCGAGCACGTGCACGCCGCGGTGGACGTTGGCGTTGTGCCGCTCGTAGTAGGCGTTCAGGGCGTCGAGCACCTGGCGGGGCTTCTGCGAGGTGGCCGCGTTGTCCAGGTAGACCAGCGGCTTGCCGTCGTGCAGCAGCCGCTGCAGGACCGGGAAGTCCTTGCGGATCGCGTCGGTGTCGAGCAGGCCCGACAGGACCGCCGACTCGTGCGTGGAAGAGGTCACTCGGACGCGCCACCCTTCACATAGGCCTCGTAGCCCTCCGCCTCCAGCTTGTCGGCCAGCTCGGCGCCGCCGGACTCGACGATGCGGCCGCCCGCGAAGACGTGGACGTGGTCGGGCTTGATGTACCGCAGGATGCGGGTGTAGTGGGTGACCAGGAGGGTGCCCACCTCCCCGGTGGAACGGACCCGGTTGATGCCCTCGGAGACGACCCGCAGCGCGTCGACGTCCAGGCCGGAGTCGGTCTCGTCGAGGATCGCGACCTTGGGCTTGAGCAGCTCCAGCTGGAGGATCTCGTGGCGCTTCTTCTCGCCGCCGGAGAAGCCCTCGTTGACGTTGCGCTCGGCGAACGCCGGGTCCATCTGGAGGGCGGCCATCGCCTCCTTGACCTCCTTCACCCACAGCCGCAGCTTGGGGGCCTCGCCGCGGACGGCGGTGGCGGCGGTGCGCAGGAAGTTGGAGACCGAGACGCCGGGGACCTCGACCGGGTACTGCATGGCCAGGAAGACGCCGGCCCGGGCGCGCTCGTCGACGGACATCTCCAGGACGTCCTCGCCGTCCAGCAGCACCGAGCCGCCGGTGACGGTGTACTTGGGGTGACCGGCCAGGGAGTAGGCCAGGGTGGACTTGCCGGAGCCGTTCGGACCCATGATGGCGTGGGTCTCGCCCTGCTTCACGGTCAGGTCGACGCCCTTCAGGATCTCCCGGGGACCGTTCTCGGCCTCGACGGAGACGTGCAGGTCGCGGATTTCAAGGGTAGCCATGTGTACTCAGGACTCCTGGTTGACGGAGACGAGCACATCGTCCCCTTCGATCTTTACGGGGTAGACAGCGACCGGCCGGGTGGCGGGCAGGCCGGAGGGCTTGCCGGTGCGCAGGTCGAAGCTGGAGCCGTGCAGCCAGCACTCGATCATGCAGTCCTCGACCTCGCCCTCGGACAGCGAGACGTTCGCGTGCGAGCAGATGTCGTTGACCGCGAACACCCCCTCGTCGGTGCGGACGACGGCGACCGGTACGCCGTTGAGGTCGACGCGCTTGGGCACGTCCTCAGCCAGTTCGCTCAGCGCACAGGCGCGAAGGAAGCTCATGGGTGTCAGACCGCCGCTTCCAGCTCGGCCTCGATCTTCTCCATGAGGTGGTCCTGGATCTCGGTGACACCGATCTGCTGGACCAGCTCGGCGAAGAAGCCGCGCACCACCAGGCGGCGGGCCTCGTCGGCCGGGATGCCGCGGGAGCGCAGGTAGAAGAGCTGCTCGTCGTCGAAGCGGCCGGTGGCGGAGGCGTGGCCGGCGCCGACGATCTCGCCGGTCTCGATCTCCAGGTTCGGCACCGAGTCGACCCGGGCACCGTCGGTGAGCACCAGGTTGCGGTTGAGCTCGTAGGTGTCGGTGCCCTCGGCGGCGGCGCGGATCAGCACGTCGCCGATCCACACCGCGTGCGCGTCCTTGCCCTGCAGCGCGCCCTTGTAGACGACGTTGGAGCGGCAGTGCGGGGTGTCGTGGTCGATGACCAGACGGTGCTCCAGGTGCTGGCCGGCGTCGGCGAAGTAGAGGCCGAGCAGCTCGGCCTCGCCCCCGGGAGCGGCGTAGTTGACCCGCGGGTGGATCCGGACCACGTCGCCGCCGAAGGTGACGACGACGGACTTCAGCGAGGCGTCGCGGCCGATCAGCGCGGTCTGCTGGGCCACGTGCACCGCGTCGCGGTCCCAGTCCTGGACCGAGACGAAGGTCAGCTTGGCGCCGTCCCCGACCAGCAGCTCGACGTTGGCGGCCCGGGTGCCGGTGCCGGTGTGGTTGATCACCACGACGGCCTCGGCGAACGGCTTGACGTCGACGACCACGTGCGCGAAGCGGGTGCCGCCCTCGCCGTGCACGTCGATCCGCACCGGTTCGGTGAGCACCGTCTCCTTGGGGACGGTGACCACGAGCGCCTGCTCGAAGGCGCTGAACGCCTGCGCGACGACCCGGTCGACCGGCTTGCCGGCCTTGCCGAGGCGGGCGTCGTCACGGCCGACGGTCTCGGCGGTGACCCCCTCGGGCAGGCTCAGCTCGACCTTGTCCTCGCCCTTGTCGGCGGTGGCGGCGGTTCCGTCGTGCAGGCCGCCGAGGCGGTGCATCGGGGTGAACCGCCAGTCCTCCTCGCGGCCGGTGGGCACCGGGAAGTCCGCGACGTCGAAGGACGGCGCCACCGCGACGCGCGCGTCGATCGGCTGGCGGACACTGTCCCGGCCGGTGCCGGGACCGGCGAGCTGGGCGCCGGCACCGGCGGTGCCGACCTCGATCGAACCGGCGGTGGTGGAGCCGGAGTTGTTCTGGACGTCAGCCATGGCTGTTCGTTGTGCTCTCTTCCTCAAAAAAATGGTCGATGGACGGCGGGCGGTCGGCGGGTCAGCCGACGGAGCCCTCCATCTGCAGCTCGATCAGCCGGTTCAGCTCCAGCGCGTACTCCATCGGCAGCTCGCGCGCGATCGGCTCGACGAAGCCGCGGACGATCATCGCCATGGCCTCGAACTCGGTCATGCCGCGGCTCATCAGGTAGAAGAGCTGGTCCTCGCTGACCTTGGAGACGGTCGCCTCGTGGCCCATGGACACGTCGTCCTCGCGGACGTCCACGTAGGGGTAGGTGTCCGAGCGGGAGATGGTGTCGACCAGCAGCGCGTCGCAGAGCACGTTGGACTTGGCGCCCTTGGAGCCCTCGCCGATCTCGATCAGACCCCGGTAGGAGGTCCGGCCGCCGCCGCGCGCCACCGACTTGGAGACGATGTTGGAGGAGGTGTTCGGCGCCATGTGCACCATCTTGGCGCCGGCGTCCTGGTGCTGGCCCTCGCCCGCGAAGGCGATCGACAGGGTCTCGCCCTTGGCGTGCTCGCCCATCAGGTAGACGGCCGGGTACTTCATGGTGACCTTGGAGCCGATGTTGCCGTCCACCCACTCCATGGTCGCGCCCTCGTACGCCACGGCGCGCTTGGTGACCAGGTTGTAGACGTTGTTCGACCAGTTCTGGATGGTCGTGTAGCGGCAGCGGCCGCCCTTCTTGACGATGATCTCCACGACCGCGGAGTGCAGCGAGTCCGAGGAGTAGATCGGCGCGGTGCAGCCCTCGACGTAGTGGACGTAGGCGTCCTCGTCGACGATGATCAGCGTCCGCTCGAACTGGCCCATGTTCTCGGTGTTGATCCGGAAGTAGGCCTGGAGCGGGATGTCGACGTGGACACCCTTCGGCACGTAGATGAAGGAGCCGCCGGACCACACGGCCGTGTTCAGCGCGGCGAACTTGTTGTCACCGGTCGGGATGACGGTGCCGAAGTACTCGTGGAACAGGTCCGGGTGCTCCTTGAGCGCGGTGTCCGTGTCCAGGAAGATGACACCCTGCTCCTCCAGGTCCTCGCGGATCTGGTGGTAGACGACCTCGGACTCGTACTGGGCGGCGACACCGGCGACCAGGCGCTGCTTCTCCGCCTCCGGGATGCCCAGCTTGTCGTAGGTGGCCTTGATGTCCGCCGGCAGGTCCTCCCAGGACTCCGCCTGCTTCTCGGTGGAGCGGACGAAGTACTTGATGTTGTCGAAGTCGATGCCGGAGAGGTCGGAGCCCCAGGTCGGCATGGGCTTCTTGCCGAACAGCTTCAGGCCCTTGAGACGCAGGTTCAGCATCCACTCGGACTCGTTCTTCTTCGCCGAGATGTCGCGGACCACGTCCTCGCTGAGCCCACGCTTGGCCCCGGCGCCGGCGACGTCCGGGTCGGCCCAGCCGTACTCGTAGTTGCCCAGGCCGTCGAGCTCGGGGTGCGAAACGGTGTCAGTCATGCGAGCTTCCTAACGCGCGGACGCTGAATCATCGGTGGACGTACCGGCAGTCGGCGCGGCATCGGTGTCCCGGCCCGCGGCGGTGCGCAGGGCGGGCGACGATGCGGCACCGGGTGCCGGCACATAGGTCGTGCAGACCCCGTCGCCGTGGGCGATGGTGGCCAGCCGTTGCACATGGGTGCCCAGCAACTGGGAGAAGACCTCGGTCTCCGCCTCGCAGAGCTGCGGGAACTGCTCGGCGATGTGCGCGACCGGGCAGTGGTGCTGGCAGAGCTGCGCGCCCGCCGGGGCCTGGGCCGCGGCCGACGGGACCCGCCGCACCGTGGCAGCGTACCCGTCGGCACTGAGCGCCTGGGCCAGTGCCTCGGTGCGCTCGCCCGCTCCGGCGGAGCTGAGGGCCTCCCCGTACTTCTCCGCCTGCCGGCCGAACCGGGCCCGGGCGAAGGCGGCGACCGCCTCCTCCCCGGCCTTGCCGCCGCCGACCGCGTCGGAGATCCAGCGCAGGGCGTCGGCGGCGAGCTGGTCGTACGCCTGGTAGAAGGCGTCGCGACCGCCGTCGGTCAGGGCGAAGACCTTGGCCGGGCGGCCCCGGCCGCGGCTGCCGTAGACCCGCTGCTCGCGGGACTCGACCAGACCGGCGGCCGTCAGGCCGTCCAGGTGACGGCGGACGGCGGCGGTGGTCAGACCGAGCCTGCTGGCCAGGTCGGCGGCGGAGGAGGGGCCGTGGTCCAGGATCGACCGGGCGACCCGGTCCCGGGTGGCCCGATGGCCCTCCAGCAGCACCTCTGCCGCCGTCGCGGGCACGGCACAGCCGGGGGCCGACTCGGCCTCCTGCTGCGTGGAGTGCTCGCGCATGTTTTTCACAACACCAGTGTTGCGTAATTACTTCCGGCAGGACAAGCCGTGACCCACACCTCACCCGTGGCATCTGTCACGCAGGTTAGCCTTACCTGACCTGCGGAAATGATCACCAAACCCGGTGTCGGGGCCATCCGTTGGCCCCTCTTAGACTCACAGGCATGCAATCCGAACCCGCGGTCCAGATCACCGGGCTGGTCAAGCGCTACGGCGAGAAGACCGCGGTGGACGGTCTCGACCTGCGCATCGACCGGGGCACCGTCACCGCCGTGCTCGGCCCGAACGGCGCCGGCAAGACCACCACCGTCGAGACCTGCGAGGGCTACCGCCGCCCCGACGCCGGCACCGTCCGGGTCCTCGGCCTCGACCCGGTCGCGCAGAACGCCGAGCTGCGCCCCCGGATCGGCGTGATGCTCCAGTCCGGCGGCGTGTACGCGGGCGCCCGCGCCGTCGAGATGCTCCGGCACACCGCGAAGCTGCACGCCGACCCGCTGGACGTGGACGCGCTGGTCGAACGGCTCGGCCTGGGCTCCTGCGGCCGCACCACCTACCGCCGGCTCTCCGGCGGCCAGCAGCAGCGGCTCGCCCTGGCGATGGCCGTGGTCGGCCGCCCCGAACTGGTCTTCCTGGACGAGCCCACCGCCGGCCTCGACCCGCAGGCCCGCCGCGCCACCTGGGAGCTGGTCCGCGACCTGCGCCGGGACGGCGTCACCGTGGTCGTCACCACCCACCACATGGACGAGGCCGAGCAGCTCGCCGACCGGGTCGCGATCGTCGACCGCGGCCGGGTGATCGCCGGCGGCACCCCGGAGGAGCTGTGCCGCGGCGGCGCCGAGTCGAGCGTGCGCTTCGACGCCCCGCCCGGCCTCGACCTCACCACCCTGCTCAAGGAGCTGCCCGAGGGCGCCACCGCCGCCGAGCCCTCCCCCGGCAGCTACCGCGTCGAGGCCCCGGTCGACCCGCAGCTGCTCGCCGCCGTCACCGCCTGGTGCGCGGCCTCCGGCATCCTCCCGGAGCGGCTCGCGGTGCAGCGCCGCAGCCTCGAAGACGTCTTCCTCGACCTGACCGGACGGGACCTGCGCTCGTGACCGACTACTCCCCCCGTCCCGGAGCGGCGCCGGTCGGCCGGATGCTGCTCGCCCAGACGGCGTTCGAGACCCGGATGCTGCTGCGCAACGGCGAGCAGCTGCTGCTCACCGTGGTCATCCCGACGGTGCTGCTGGTGCTCTTCTCCGCGGTGGACATCGTCGCCGTCGAGGGGCCCGGAAAGCGGGTCGACTTCCTCGCGCCGGGACTGCTCGCGCTCGCCGTGATGTCGACCGCCTTCACCGGGCAGGCCATCGCCACCGGATTCGAACGCCGCTACGGCGTGCTGAAGCGGCTGGGCGCCAGCCCGCTGCCGCGCTGGGCGCTGCTGACCGCCAAGACCGGCTGCGTCCTGGTCACCGAGGCGCTCCAGGTGGCGCTGCTGTCGGTAATCGCGCTCGCCCTCGGCTGGTCGCCGCACGGCAACCCGCTCACCGTGGCCGCCCTGCTGGTGCTCGGTACCGCCGCCTTCTCCGGGCTCGGCCTGCTGATGGCCGGCACGCTGAAGGCGGAGGCCACGCTGGCGGCCGCCAACCTGGTCTTCGTCCTGCTGCTGCTCGCGGGCGGGGTGGTCGTGCCGCTGTCGAAGTTCCCGGCGGCGGCGCAGTCCGTCCTGGAGCTGCTGCCGATCGCCGCGCTCTCGGACGGCCTGCGCTCGGTGCTCCAGGACGGCGCCGGGGTGCCGTGGGCCGACCTCGGCCTGCTGGGCGGCTGGGCCGTCCTCGGCCTCGCCGCCGCCGCGCGCTTCTTCCGCTGGGAGTAGGCCCGCCCGGCCACGCGACACAACGCCGACGGCCCCCCGGTTCAGCTGAACCGGGGGCCGTCGGCGTCACTACCGCCTGGGTGCGCGCAGCGCCGTACCTCAGCCCTGGTCGCTGCCGCGACGGCGGCGGGCGAGCAGGACGAGCGCGCCGCCGAGGAGCACGACACCTCCGCCGACGGCCGCGATGACCGGGGTGGCGTCGCTGCTACCGGTCGCGGCGAGCGCCGGGCCGGCCGGGGTCGGCGAGGAGGTCTTGGGCGGAACGGGCGCCGCGGTCGACGGGCTGGACGTGGGCGTGGCCGGCCGGCTCGGCGTCACGGTCGGGGTGACCGGGGGCGGGGTCGGCGTCACCGTGGCGGTGGGGCTCGGCGTCGGCGTCACCGTCGCGGTGGGCGTCGGGGTGGGCGTCACCGTCGCCGTGGGGGTCGGCGTGGGCGTCGGGGTGACGGTCGGAGTGGGCGTCGGAGTGGGCGTCGGGGTCGCGCAGACCTCGATCGTCTTCGTCTCCGTCTTGTTCCAGTCCTGGTTCTTCGGGTCCTCGGTGGTGGTCACCACGAGCGTGGCCTTGATCGGCGCGCTGTGGTCCTTCACCGGGAAGGTCTGCTTGAAGGTCTTGCCGAACTCCTTCTGGTCCAGCACCTTCTCGCCGTCGACGGTCAGGCTGACGGCGTTCTTGACGCCGGTCTTGTCGCTGTAGTTGGCGAGGTCGATCACGATCTTGTCGCAGGTGACCTGCCAGGTCGGGACGTGGGCCGAGGCACTGGTCGCCAGCGCCACCGGCAGCAGGACGGCCGCCACGGCCGTTCCCGCGATCGCCGCACTGCCGAGGCCTATCTGCCGCCGCTGTCGCGCCATTTCGTAGTTCCCTCCGAACGGTCTTGTGCAGCAGGCGCATTGAGTGGAACAGCGGTGGCCCGCCACGACTGTCCGGGGGACTCTACCGGCAGCCCCCTGTCGCTCCACACCCCGCTGCACGTCCGGATTTCGACTTTCCGGTGACATTCGGATGTGCTTCGGCGGCCCCGCAGGCCCGTCAGCTCGGGCGACGCCGCTGCTGCCGACCCGAATGGACACCGTCAGGGTGGCCGAAAGACTGCACCCCTGATGATCATTTTCGATCATCAGGGGTGCCTGAAGGAGCAGAACGGGTCACGCGCCTTCCAATGGTGCGAAGCGGACCGCGACGGGTCAGACCAGGCCGGCCGCCTTGCGCCGACGCGCCACCAGGACCAGCGCGCCACCGGCGGCGAGGGCCAGGGCACCGGCGATCGTCAGCGGCACGACCGGACCGGAACCGGTGTGGGCGAGGCCGCCCTCGGTGACGGCACCGGCCGACGGGGACGCCGAGGCGCCCGGCACGGCCGCCGTGGCGGACGCGCTCGCGGACGGGCTCGCCGACCCGCTCGGCCTGGCGGTGGCCGGAACGGACGGGCTGCCCGAGGCGCTCGGGGTCACCGAGGGCGCCGGGGTGCCGGTCGTGCCGGGGGTGGTCGGCGGCGTGCTCGGGGTCCCGGTGGAGCCCGGCGTGCTCGGGGTGACGCTCGCCGACGGCGTACCGGTCGGCGGCACCACCGGCGGCGTGGTGGGCGGGGTGCTCGGCGTCACCGGCGGCGTCGTCGGGGGCGTGGTGGGCGGCGTGGTCGGCAGGCAGCCGGTGAACGGGTAGTGGTGCGTCTCCGCACCGCCCTTGCCGGTCAGCGACTTGACGATGACGGAGCCGTTCACCGGGGCCGCCGAACCGAGGTCGAGCGCCGCGTTCGGCGCCAGCACGGTGCCGGACCAGGCGGCCAGGCTGCTCTTGACCACCTTGGTGGCGGTCGGGAAGTTCCAGAGCAGCTTGGAGCGGACCGCCCCGCCGTGCGCGCTCTGCAGCTTGTCGTCCAGGACGTAGGCCTTCTTGCCCTCGTCCCAGAGGAAGAAGCCGGTGGTCTTCGCGGCCGCCATGTCGTAGGAGTCGCCGGTGACGGTGACCACGGTGACCGAGCCGGCCGGCACCTTCACATAGATCTCGGTGGCGCCCTGGAGGACGGCGGCGGAGACGGTGAAGCTGTTGAAGGCGGCGTCGCCACCGGTGAGGTAGAGCCCCTTGCCCTTGGCCTCGACCGTGGCACCGGCGGTCTGCGGCTGACCCGCGAGCGTGGTGGAGACGGCGCGCGCCCGGGCGAACTCGGCGGCGAAGTCGATCGGCGACTTGCCCTGGGCGATCGTGCCCTGGTGGGCCTGGACCACGGCGCCCTCGGCCTTCGAGCCGTAGACGCCGTTGCCCTTCATCACCTGGGTGTTGTGGCCGGTGATCTTGCCGGCGACGACCAGGGCGTTGCCGCCCGGCAGCGCCTTCACCTGCTCGGGGGTCAGCTCCTGTCCGACCGAGAAGCCGCCGGTGAAGTCGGCGTTGCCGCCGACCGCCACCGCACCCTCGGCGTCCGGCGTGTGGGTGTCGTCGCCCTCGACGAACTCCCCGTAGAGGTTGGCGACCCCGAGGCTCAGGCACTGGTTCGGGGCGGCTTGGGCGGCGGCCGGGGCGACGAGCCCGGCCAGAACGAGCGATCCGCCGAGCGCGAGCGCTGCGGCGGGAACGGATATGCGCATGTGCAGGATCTCCGCTTGCGTGCGGGGGTGTGGGAGGGGTCCTGAAAAAGGTATGGACCAAACCGCACTCTTTCGGCCATGTAGGCAATTGGTCAAGACCAATGACTGCATTGCCCGAATGATCCGCTTTGCCCCGCCATGCCCTCGGTGGTTTTGCCGCCAAGTCGACACCGGCCGCCCGGCGGGCACCCACCGACACCCGCGAAGGCCCGCCGACACCCGTCCGACCGACGCCCGAGCCCCCGCCCCAAGATCGGCTGTAAGGCCGCATACCATGGACGCCGTGCCTAACACCACCCCCTTCTCCCTGCTCGCCGAGCGCTGGCAGCCCTCCGCCGCCATGGTCAAGCGCGCCGCGTTCGCCGCGCTGGTGATGAGCGTGGTGATCGTCGTCACCGGCGGTGCCGTCCGCCTCACCGCCTCCGGCCTCGGCTGCACCACCTGGCCGAGGTGCACCGACGAGAGCCTCACCCCGACCGCCGAGATGGGCTTCCACGGCGTCGTGGAGTTCACCAACCGGATGCTCACCTACGTGCTGAGCGCCGCCGTCGGCTGGGCGATCGTCGCCGCGCGCTGCGCCCGGCCCCGTCGGCGCGGCCTGACCAAGCTCGGCTGGGCCCAGTTCTGGCTGGTGATGAGCAACGCCGTGCTCGGCGGCATCACCGTGCTGACCGGCCTCAACCCGTACACGGTGGCACTGCACCTGATCGCCGCGATGGCCCTGGTCTGGGTCGCGACCCAGATGTGGGAGCGGTCCAAGGAGGGCGACGGCCCGGCCCGCCCGCTGGTGGCCGAGCCGATCAAGCGGCTCTCCTACGCCCTGGTCGGCGTGATCGGCCTGCTGGTGGCCGTCGGCACCCTGGTCACCGGCGCCGGCCACCACCCCGGGACCCCCAAGGACAACAAGATGGTCCCGCGGATCCCGCTGGACTACGACCGCCTCGCCCAGGCCCACGCCGACCTGGCGTTCCTCTCGATCGGCCTCTCGATCGCGGTGGTCTTCGTGTTCGCCGCCGTCAAGGCCCCGCCGGCCGCCCGGGCCCGGGCCCGCGAGCTGCTGGTCGGCCTGCTGCTCCAGGGCGTGATCGGCTTCGTCCAGTACTTCACCGACGTCCCGGAGCTCCTGGTCGGCCTGCACATGCTGGGCGCCACCCTGATCTGGATCGCCGCCCTGCGCATCCCGCTCGCCCTCCGCACCCGCGAGGACACCCCGGCCCCGGCCGCGCCCCCCACCCGGACCCCCCAGCCCGCGACCGCCTGACCCCGGCACCCCGCGAGCCACGCAGCACGCAGCAGGGCCCCGGTCTCCTGGAGACCGGGGCCCTGACCGTCTGCGACGCGGCGGGGTCAGCCGCCGATCTGGATGCCGGCCATCCGCTTCCACTCGTACGCGCCGGTGCGCACCTTCAGGCCGAGTTCGCCCTCGAAGTTGTCGTGCAGGGTGACCCCGGCCAGTTCGGCGGCCCGGCGGCCGACCGCGTAGCTGGGCGCGACCTGGTCGCCCCAGGCGCCGTCGGCGCCGACCACGACGATCCGGGTGGCGACCGCGCCGACGTACTCGACGACGCCGTCGGCGCTGCCGCCGTGCGCCGCGGCGAAGGCGGTCAGGTGCTTGGCGATGCGCTTGGCACGGCGCTCGGCACGGGCGTCCGGCGCGGCGGGGGTGGCGGTCTCTGCGCTGCTCATGCCCGCATGCTACCGAGCGGTAGGAGGGCTGGCGACGGGAGCGCCGTGTGCACCGGGCCACATACTGGTGGGGTGACCTTCGACGGCTGGCCGGCCGAGGCGCTCGACTTCTACGAGCACCTCGAGGCCGACAACTCCAAGACCTTCTGGCAGTCCCACAAGGACCGGTACGAGCAGGCCGTCCGGGAGCCGATGGAACGGCTGCTGGACGAGCTGGAGCCCGAGTTCGGGCCGGGCAGGATCTTCCGGCCCAACCGCGACGTGCGGTTCAGCGCCGACAAGTCCCCGTACAAGACGCACATCGGCGCCCATCTGGCGGCCGGCGGCTACGTCCAGCTCTCCGCCGACGGCCTGGCCTGCGGCAACGGGCTGTACCGGCTCGCGCCCGACCAGCTGGACCGCTACCGGGCCTCGGTCGCCGAGGACGTCTCCGGCGCCGAGCTGGAGCGGGTGGCCGCCCGGGTCCGCCGGGCCGGCCCCGAGGTGGTCGGCCGGGACTCCCTGAAGTCCGCCCCGCGCGGCTACCCCAAGGACCACCCGCGGATCGAACTGCTCCGCCACAAGGGCCTGATCGCCTGGCAGGAGTGGGCCCCCGAGCCCTGGCTGGGCACCCGCGCCGCGTACGAGCGGATCACCGGCTTCCTGCGCGCCTCGCAGCCGCTCAAGGACTGGCTGGACGGCCATGTCGGCCCCTCCGAGCTGCCCGACCGCTAGGGCCTGTCCGCCCCGCCGCCAGGAACGCGAAGGGCCCCGGTCGACTCGACCGGGGCCCTTCCTCACGTCTGCGTCACCGCGTCACTTCACGAACGGGTCCACCGCGATCACCACGAACAGCAGCGTCAGATAGGTGATCGACCAGTGGAACAGCCGCATCTCCTTCAGCTTGGCGCCGACCACACCGGACTTCGCCCGCCCGTACAGCGCGTGCGCCTCCTTCAGCCAGAACGCGCCCAGCACCACCGCGGCGGTCGGGTACAGCCAGCTGGTGTCGGCCAGCGGCCACAGCAGCATCGAGACCGCCACCATCACCCAGGAGTAGGCGACGATCTGCTTGGCCACCGCCAGGTTGCCCTTGATCACCGGCAGCATCGGCACCCCGGCCCGGGCGTAGTCCTCACGGACCTTCATCGACAGCGGCCAGTAGTGCGGCGGCGTCCAGAAGAAGATCACCAGGAACAGCACCAGCGCCGACCAGGAGAGCGAATTGGTGATCGCCGCCCAGCCGACGAAGACCGGCATGCAGCCGGCGATGCCGCCCCAGACGATGTTCTGCGCGGTGCGGCGCTTCAGCCCCAGCGTGTAGACGAACACATAGAAGAGGAGCGCGCCCAGCGCCAGCGCCGAGGACAGCCAGTTGACCAGGACGCCCAGCCAGACCGTCGACAGGACGCCGAGCGCGATGCCGAACACCAGCGCCTCGCGCGGCGACACCATGCCGGTGACGATCGGCCGGCGCTCGGTGCGGGACATCACCGCGTCGATGTCGCGGTCGATGTACATGTTGAGGGCGTTGGCGCCACCCGCCGAGAGGTAACCGCCGATGACCACCTCCAGCACCAGCAGGAGGTTCGGCACCCCGCGCTCCGCCAGGAACATCACCGGCACCGTGGTGATCAGCAGCAGCTCGATGATCCGCGGTTTGGTCAGTGCGACGAAGGCGCCGACACGGGCCCCGAACGGCCGGTGCGCAGGCGTCGCCCCGGTGACCCCGGCGGGACGGGATTCGACGGCGGTCACTAACACCCCAACTGAAGATGAATCCTCACAGGCGGCCACCGGAACGTTGTTCCCGAATCGTCCGCTCTGCGCGTACCACGCCACCTTAGACGCTCCATATCTCCCCACCGGCCCCGGGGTGCCCCGGCGGGGCGGAACGCACACCCCCGGGTGAACCCCCGCCGCCCCGACCAGGAACGTTGTCCCCGACGCCGCTCCCGGACCCACCCGGACCCCCGGTCCCCCGTCCCGCGCGCCGGAGAGGCGAACCGGACGGATCCGGGCGAGGGTGGACAAAGGGACCGGACCTCAGGTCGCACGGTCGTCCACGAAATGTCCGGGGAATGACTGCCAACATGCCAGGGTTCTCCCACCACGGAGGGTGAGCCCCAGGCCGGACGGTAGGCTCGCCCACAGAAGCGGGATCTACCCTCCGTGACCGGCACCACCCAGCGTCCGGCCCCAGCGACGTGGCCGACCCGGTCCCTCACGGGGTCACTCTTCAACATGGAAGGAGCCCTGAGACAGGGTGAGCACGACGCCGAATGCATTCGAGTGGTCGGACCTCGACGACCGGACCGTCGACACGGCCCGGGTCCTGGCGATGGACGCGGTTCAGAAGGTCGGCAACGGACACCCGGGGACGGCCATGTCGCTGGCCCCCGCCGCCTACCTGATCTTCCAGCGCTTCCTGCGCCACGACCCGACCGACCCGGCCTGGGCCGGCCGTGACCGGTTCGTCCTCTCCCCCGGGCACACCAGTCTGACGCTCTACACCCAGCTCTACTTCTCCGGCTACGGCCTGGAGCTCGACGACCTCAAGGCCTTCCGGGTCGCCGGCAGCCGTACCCCCGGTCACCCCGAGCACGGCCACACCGCCGGCGTCGAGACCACCACCGGCCCGCTCGGCCAGGGCATCGCCAACGCCGTGGGCATGGCGATGGCCGCCCGCTACGAGCGCGGCCTGTTCGACCCGGACGCCGCGGCCGGCGAGTCGCCGTTCGACCACACAGTCTGGGCCATCGTCTCCGACGGCGACCTGGAGGAGGGCATCTCCGCCGAGGCCTCCTCGCTCGCCGGCCACCAGAAGCTCGGCAACCTGGTCGCGCTCTACGACGACAACCACATCTCGATCGAGGGCGACACCGAGACCGCCTTCTCCGAGGACGTCCTCAAGCGCTACGAGGCGTACGGCTGGCACGTCCAGCGCGTGACGCCGAAGTCCAACGGCGACATCGACGTCGCGGCGCTCGCCGAGGCCCTGGCCGCGGCCAAGGCCGAGACCTCCCGCCCGTCGATGATCGCTATGCGCACGATCATCGCCTGGCCGGCCCCGGACGCCCAGAACACCGCCAAGGCCCACGGCTCCGCGCTCGGCGCCGCCGAGATCGCCGCCACCAAGAAGGTCCTGGGCTTCGACCCGGAGAAGTCCTTCGAGGTCAGCGACCAGGTCATCGAGCACGCCCGACTGGTCGTCAAGCGCGGCAAGGCCGCCCGCGGCGAGTGGGAGAAGTCCTTCGACGCCTGGCGCGCCGCCAACCCGCACCGCGCCGCCGAGTTCGACCGCATCACGGCCGGCGAGCTGCCCGAGGGCTGGAAGAAGGCCGTCCCGGTCTTCGAGGCCGGCAAGGCCGTCGCCACCCGCAAGGCCAGCGGCGAGACCCTGAAGGCCCTCGGCGCGGTGATCCCGGAGCTGTGGGGCGGCTCGGCCGACCTCGCCGAGTCCAACCTCACCACCATCGAGGAGGACAGCTCCTTCCTCCCCGAGGGCAACCCGCTGAAGTCGGCCGGCCCCTACGGCCGGACCATCCACTTCGGCATCCGCGAGCACGCCATGGGCTCCACCATGAACGGCATCGCGCTGCACGGGAAGACCCGCGTCTTCGGCGGCACCTTCCTGGTCTTCGCCGACTACATGCGCCCCGCCGTCCGCCTGGCCGCCCTGATGAAGCTGCCGGTCACCTACGTGTGGACGCACGACTCCATCGGCCTCGGCGAGGACGGCCCGACCCACCAGCCGGTCGAGCACCTGGCCTCGCTGCGCGCCATCCCGGGCCTGGCCATGGTCCGCCCGGCCGACGCCAACGAGACCGCCGTCGCCTGGCGCACCGTCCTGGAGCGCCAGACCACCCACCCCGGCCCGGTCGGCCTGGCGCTCACCCGCCAGAACGTCCCGACCTTCGACCGCACGGTGTACGGCTCCGCCGAGGGCACCGCGAAGGGCGGCTACATCCTGGCCGAGGCCTCCAGCGGCACCCCGCAGGTGATCCTGCTCGGCACCGGCTCCGAGGTCCAGCTGGCCGTCAAGGCCCGCGAGGTCCTGGAGGCCGAGGGCATCGCCACCCGCGTCGTCTCGATCCCGTCCTTCGAGTGGTTCCAGGAGCAGGACCAGGCCTACCGCGACAGCGTGCTGCCGCCGTCGGTCAAGGCCCGCGTCTCGGTCGAGGCCGGCATCGCCCAGGGCTGGCGCGAGCTGGTCGGCGACCACGGCCGGATCGTCTCGCTGGAGCACTTCGGCGCCTCCGCCGACTACCAGGTGCTGTTCGAGGAGTTCGGCATCACCGCCGAGCGCGTCGTCGCCGAGGCCCACAACGCCCTGCGTTCGCTCGAGGCCGTCAACCGCTAGCGGTACCGGGCCGGGGCGCCGACCGCACATCGGCTCCCCGGCCCGCCCCACACACCCCACAGCAGCAAAAGACGTAAGGACTGAAGCACCATGACCGACGCACTGAAGCGCCTCAGCGACGAAGGCGTGGCGATCTGGCTGGACGACCTCAGCCGCAAGCGGCTGAACAGCGGCAACCTCGCCGAGCTGGTGCAGCACAAGCACGTGGTGGGCGTGACCACCAACCCCACCATCTTCCAGAAGGCCATCGGCGGCGGCGACAGCTCCTACGACGGCCAGCTGAAGGACCTCGCCGTCCGCAAGGTCACCACGGACGAGGCCGTCCGCATGATCACCACCTCGGACGTCCGGGACGCCGCCGACGTGCTGCGCCCGGTCTACGACGCCTCCAACGGCCGCGACGGCCGGGTGTCGATCGAGGTCGACCCGCGGCTGGCCCACGAGACCGCCGCCACGGTGGCCGAGGCCAAGCAGCTGTGGTGGCTGGTCGACCGCCCGAACGTCTTCATCAAGATCCCCGCCACCAAGGCCGGTCTGCCCGCGATCGCCGAGGTCATCGGCAAGGGCATCAGCGTCAACGTCACGCTGATCTTCTCGCTGGAGCGCTACAAGGCCGTCATGGACGCCTACCTGACCGGCCTGGAGGCCGCCAAGGCCAAGGGCCTGGACCTCTCCCAGATCGAGTCGGTCGCCTCCTTCTTCGTGTCCCGCGTGGACACCGAGATCGACAAGCGCCTGGAGAAGATCGGCGGCGACGCCAAGGACCTCCGCTCCAAGGCCGCGCTGGCCAACGCCCGCCTCGCCTACCAGGCGTACGAGGAGGTCTTCGGCAGCGTGGACGGCAAGAGCGCCGGCAACGCCCGCTGGGTCGCCCTGGAGGCCGCCGGCGCCAAGCCGCAGCGTCCGCTCTGGGCCTCCACCGGCGTCAAGGACCCGGCGCTGCCGGACACCCTCTACGTCACCGAGCTGGTCGCCCCCGGCACCGTCAACACGATGCCCGAGGCCACCCTGGACGCCACCGACGACCACGGCGTGGTCACCGGCGGCACCATCGTCCCCAACTACGCCGATGCCAAGGCCGTGATGGACGCCATCGCCGCCGCGGGCGTCGACTACGACGACGTCGTCCAGGTGCTGGAGGACGAGGGCGTCGAGAAGTTCGAGCAGTCCTGGAACGAGCTGCTCGACACCGTCACCGCCTCGCTCGCCTCCTTCGCCGACGAGAAGTGACCCCCTGCGAACGGCGCACGAAAGCGGAGCCCATCAAGTGAGCACTGATTTCCCCGAGTTGACCCCGGTGCAGGACGCGGACGACCTCCCGCCGGCACCCGTCAACCCGCTTCGCGACCCCTCGGACCGGCGGCTCCCGCGCATCGCGGGGCCGTCCGGCCTGGTCATCTTCGGGGTCACCGGCGACCTCTCCCGCAAGAAGCTCATGCCGGCCATCTACGACCTGGCCAACCGCGGCCTGCTGCCGCCGGGCTTCTCGCTCGTCGGCTTCGCCCGCCGCGAGTGGGAGGACGAGGACTTCGCCAAGGAGGTCCACGACGCGGTCAAGGAGCACGCCCGCACCACCTTCCGCGAGGAGGTCTGGCAGCAGCTCGCCAAGGGCATGCGCTTCGTCCAGGGCGACTTCGGCGACGACGACGCCTTCGACAAGCTCCGCGAGACCATCGAGGAGCTGGACCAGGCCCAGGGCACCGGCGGCAACTTCGCCTTCTACCTGTCCGTGCCGCCGAAGTTCTTCCCGACCGTCGTCCAGCAGCTGAAGAAGCACGGGCTGGCCGATCCGCCGAGCGGGTCCTGGCGCCGCGCCGTCATCGAGAAGCCCTTCGGCCACAACCTGGAGTCCGCCCAGGAGCTGAACCGGATCGTCCACGAGGTCTTCCCCCGGGACGAGGTCTTCCGGATCGACCACTACCTGGGCAAGGAGACCGTCCAGAACATCCTGGCGCTCCGCTTCGCCAACCAGATGTTCGAGCCGATCTGGAACCGGTCGTACGTCGACCACGTGCAGATCACGATGGCCGAGGACATCGGCATCGGCGGCCGGGCCGGCTACTACGACGGCATCGGCTCCGCCCGTGACGTCATCCAGAACCACCTGCTCCAGCTGATGGCGCTCACCGCCATCGAGGAGCCGGCGTCCTTCCACCCGAAGGCGCTGGTGGCCGAGAAGCTCAAGGTGCTCAGCGCCGTCAAGCTCCCGGCCGACCTGGGCGAGCACACCGTGCGCGCCCAGTACACGGCCGGCTGGCAGGGCGGCGAGGAGGTCGGCGGCTACCTCGACGAGGACGGCATCAACCCGGACTCCAAGACCGACACCTACGCGGCCATCAAGCTGGAGATCAACAACCGCCGCTGGGCCGGGGTGCCGTTCTACCTGCGCACCGGCAAGCGGCTGGGCCGCCGGGTCACCGAGATCGCGGTGGTCTTCCAGCGCGCCCCGTACCTGCCGTTCGACTCCTACGCGACCGAGGAGCTGGGGCAGAACGCCCTGGTCATCCGGGTGCAGCCGGACGAGGGCGTCACCGTGCGGTTCGGCTCCAAGGTGCCGGGCACCTCCTTCGAGGTCCGGGACGTCACGATGGACTTCGCCTACGGCGAGTCCTTCACCGAGTCCTCCCCGGAGGCGTACGAGCGGCTCATCCTCGATGTGCTGCTCGGCGACGCCAACCTCTTCCCCCGTCACCAGGAGGTCGAGCTCTCCTGGCAGATCCTCGACCCGATCGAGAAGTACTGGGACGCCCACGGCAAGCCCGCCGAGTACGCGGCCGGTACCTGGGGCCCGGCCGAGGCGGACGAGATGCTCGCACGAGACGGCAGGAGCTGGCGCCGGCCATGAAGACCGACCTCACGGACACCACGTCCAGCAAGATCAACGCAGCGCTCATGGAGGCGCGCCGGGCCAGCGGCTCGACGGCCGCCGGCATGGTGCTCACCCTGGTGATCGTGACCGACGAGGGCAGCGCCTACGACGCCCTCAGGGCCGCCAACGACGCCTCCCGCGAGCACCCCTCGCGCACCCTGGCGGTCATCAAGCGCGCCGGGCGCTCGCCCCGGGCCCGCGCCGAGACCCGTCTGGACGCCGAGATCCTGGTCGGCTCCGACGCCGGCTCCGGCGAGACGGTCGTCCTGCGCATGCACGGCGAACTCGCCGCGCACGCCCAGTCGGTCGTCCTGCCGCTGCTGCTGCCGGACGCCCCGGTCGTGGTCTGGTGGCCGGAGAACGCGCCGCTGCACCCGGCGCAGGACCCGCTCGGCGCGCTCGCCCAGCGCCGGATCACGGACGCGGTCACCGCCGAGTCCCCGGTCGGCCAGCTCGCCCAGCGGGCCCAGAGCTACACCCCGGGCGACACCGACCTGGCCTGGACCCGGATCACCGGCTGGCGCTCGATGCTGGCCGCCGCGCTGGACCAGCGGCCGTCCGCGATCACCTCCGCGGTGGTCGAGGGCGAGTCGTACAACCCCAGCGTGGAACTGCTCGGCCTGTGGCTGCACAACCGGCTGCACGTGCCGGTCGAGCGGGTCGTCACCAACGGCCCGGGCATCACCGCGGTGCACCTGCGCACCACGGACGGGGACATCACCCTGGACCGCCCGGACGGCCTGCTGGGCACGCTCTCGATGCCCCGCTCGCCGGACCGCCAGGTGGCGCTCAAGCGGCGCGAGACCTCGGAGCTGATCGCCGAGGAGCTCCGCCGGCTCGACCCGGACGACATCTACGCGACGGCCGTCCGCACCCCGGTGGAGCGGCTCAAGGAGCCGGCCACCACCGAGCCGGCGGCCGTGACCGCGACCGCCGGCGTGGCCGTCGAGGAGGCCGTGGCCGAGGAGACGGCCGCCGCCACCGCCCCGGCCGGGGAGGCCGACGGCGGGGCCCGCAAGGGCTCCGCCAAGCGCGCCGCCAAGAAGGCGGGCGCATGACCTCGGCCACCCCGCAGCTGGTCGTCCACCGGGACAAGGAGCTGATGGCCCAGGCGGCCGCGGCCCGGCTGATCACCCGGATCGTGGACGCCCAGGCCGCCCGCGGCGCCGCCTCGGTGGTGCTCACCGGCGGACGCAACGGCAACGCCCTGCTGGCCGCGATCGCCGCCTCCCCGGCGCGCGACGCGATCGACTGGGCGCGGCTGGACCTCTGGTGGGGCGACGAGCGGTTCCTGCCCTCCGGCGACCCGGAGCGCAACGCCGTCCAGGCCCGCGCCGAGCTGCTGGACGCCGTACCGCTCGACCCGGCGCGGGTGCACGAGATGCCCGCCTCGGACGGCGTCGACGGCTCGGACGTGGACGCCGCGGCGGCCCGCTACGCGGAGGAGCTGGCGAAGGCGGCCGGCCCGGCCGGCCGGCTCCGGGTGCCCGCCTTCGACGTGCTGCTGCTCGGCGTCGGCCCGGACACCCATGTCGCCTCGCTGTTCCCGGAGCACCCCGGGGTGCGGGAGACCGAGCTGACGGTGATCGGCGTGCGCGGCGCGCCGAAGCCTCCGCCGACCCGGATCTCGCTCACCCTGCCGGCGATCCGGGCCGCCCGCGAGGTCTGGCTGCTGGCGGCCGGCGAGGACAAGGCGGACGCGGTCGCGCTGGCCCTGTCCGGCCCGGGCGAGCTGCAGGCGCCCGCCTCCGGCGCGCACGGCACCGGCCGCACGCTGTGGCTGCTGGACCGCGCCGCCGCGGACCGGCTGCCGCCCCAGCTGTACCCCCCGGCCTCCGCCTGAGGCCCGGGAACACCCGGGAACACTCGGGAACACCGAAGGGCGCCACCCGTCACGGGTGGCGCCCTTCGGTGTTCGCCTGCTCAGATCTCGCCGCGGAGCTTGGCCAGCGCCTCGGCGAGGATCGCCTCGCCGTCGGCGTCGGTGCGCCGCTCGCGGACGTACGCCAGGTGCGTCTTGTACGGCTCGTTGCGGGACGGCGCGGGCGGGTTGTGCTCGTCCTGCCCGGCCGGGAAGCCGCAGCGCGGGCAGTCCCAGGTGTCCGGGATGACCGCCTCGGCCGCGAAGCTCGGCCGGGTCTCGTGCTTGTTGGCACACCAGAAGGAGATCCGGTTGCGGGGGGCGGATTCGCCGCGCTCCGCCTCACCCATCGGGCCGGCTCCGACCCTGCTGCCACGGATGGCGTTGCCACTTGCCACGGTCTGACTCCCTGCGTGCTGGTGCGCCGACGCGCCGCGATGCGCGTCGGTGGCGAAAGTCGTCCTAGTGTAAGCAGGAGTTAAGGATGCGCCACCACCGGCTCCGCCCCGGACCCTTCCAGGATAGGCCGCGGGGCGACGGGGCGTCAGAGGTATGTCAGCTCTTGTACTTCAGGACCATGCTGAGTACGAACAGCGAGGCGAACCAGCCCAGACCGACCACGATCGTGATGCGGTCGAGGTTGCGCTCGGCGACCGCGGAGCCACCGCCGGTGGACATCGCGCCGCCACCGAACATGTCCGACAGGCCGCCGCCCTTTCCCTTGTGCAGCAGCACCAGGAGGATCATCAGCAGGCTGAAGACGATCAGGGCAATCGAGAACCCGAGAACCACGGCGGGACCAACTCTCTCGTATCTTCGGCGAAGGGGCCGGACCACGTCGGGTGGTCCGGCCCCAAAGCCTACGTTGCTGCGGCGGCGTTAGCCTACTGCCTGCTCACGGTACCGCACGATCTTGACGAACTCCTCGGCGTCCAGCGAGGCACCGCCGACCAGGCCGCCGTCGATGTCCGGCTTGGCCATCAGACCGGCCGCGCTCGACGACTTGACCGAACCGCCGTACAGCACCCGGACCTTGTCCGCGAGCTCGGCGGAGTACAGCTCGGCGATCCGGGCACGGATGGCGGCGCAGACCTCCTGGGCGTCCTCGGGGGTCGCCACCTCGCCGGTGCCGATCGCCCAGACCGGCTCGTAGGCGACGACGACGGACTCGGCCTGGTCGGCCGGGACGTCCTTCAGACCGCCGTCGAGCTGGGCCAGCGTGTACTCGACGTGGGTGCCGGCCTTGCGGATCTCCAGCGGCTCGCCGATGCACAGGATCGGGGTGATCCCGTTCCGGTAGGCGGCCTTGACCTTGGCGTTGACCAGTTCGTCGGTCTCGTCGTGGTACTCGCGGCGCTCGGAGTGGCCGATCACCGCGTAGGTGCACTTCAGCTTGGACAGCATCGGGCCGGAGATCTCGCCGGTGTAGGCCCCGCCGTCGTACTGCGAGATGTCCTGCGAGCCGAACTTGATCTTCAGCTTGTCGCCGTCGACCAGGGTCTGCACCGAACGCAGGTCGGTGAACGGCACGAGGACGGCCACCTCGACCGCCTCGTAGTCCTTGTCGGCCAGCGCGAAGGCCAGCTTCTGGGTGTGCTGGATGGCCTCGAGGTGGTTGAGGTTCATCTTCCAGTTGCCCGCCATCAGCGGGAGACGCTCAGTCATGCGTGATTCAGCCTTCCAGTGCGGCGAGACCGGGGAGGGTCTTGCCCTCCAGGTATTCGAGGCTCGCGCCACCGCCGGTCGAGATGTGTCCGAACTTCGTCTCGTCGAAGCCCAGGATGCGGACGGCCGCGGCGGAGTCGCCGCCACCGACCACGGTGAACCCGTCGCTGTCGATCAGGGCCTGGGTGACGGCCCGGGTGCCGTCGGCGAAGGCCGGGTGCTCGAAGACGCCCATCGGGCCGTTCCAGAACACCGTCTTCGCGTCGGCCAGCTTCTCCGCGAACAGCGCGCCGGAGCGGGGGCCGATGTCCAGGCCCAGCGTGCCCGCCGGAATGGCGTCGTCGGCGACGACGGCGAAGTCCTCGACCGGCGCCTGCGTCTTGACGTCCGGGAACGACCCGGAGACCGCGACGTCCACCGGCAGCACGAACTCGACGCCGTTCTCCTCACCGCGCTTGAGGTAGTCCAGCACCGTCGGGATCTGGTCCTCCTGCAGCAGCGAGCTGCCGACCTCGTAGCCCTTGGCCTTGAGGAAGGTGAACGCCATGCCGCCGCCGATCAGGATGCGGTCGGCCTTGCCGAGCAGGTTGTCGATCACGCCGACCTTGTCGGAGACCTTGGAGCCGCCGAGCACCACCACGTACGGGCGCTCGACCTCCTCGGTGAGGCGCTTGAGGACGCCGACCTCGGTGGCGATCAGGTCGCCGACCGCGTGCGGCAGGCGGGCCGGCAGGTCGAACACCGAGGCGTGCTTGCGGTGCACCGCACCGAAGCCGTCACCGACGTAGAGGTCGGCGAGGCCGGCCAGCTCGTCGGCGAAGGCGCCGCGCTCGGCGTCGTCCTTGCTGGTCTCACCCGCGTTGAAGCGCAGGTTCTCGAGCAGCGTGACCTCGCCGTCGGCCAGGGCGGCGACGGTGGCCTTCGCGCTCTCGCCCACGGTGTCGGTCGCGAACGCGACCGGCCGGCCGAGGATCTCGCCGAGGCGGGCGGCCACCGGCGCGAGGGAGAACTGCGGGTCCGGCGCGCCCTTGGGGCGGCCGAGGTGGGAGGCGACGACGACCCTCGCGCCGCGCTCGACGAGCTTGGCGATGGTCGGGGCGACGGCGCGGATCCGGCCGTCGTCGGTGATCGTGCCGCCGGACAGCGGGACGTTCAGGTCCGCGCGCACGAACACGCGCCGGCCGGCGACGTCCAGATCTTCGATGGTCTTCACGGTCTTCGGTCTCCTGGCGAGATGGTGGAGCAGGCGACGGCACAACAGCGGGCCGTCAAAGGGGAGTTGAGGGTGCGCAGACGGAGGGCCCGGTCGGCTTCGCACATGCCTTCCGGGCCCTCCCCCCTACTTCACGTCAGCTCCCGCTGCGTCAGATCCCGGCACCGACGAGGGTGGTCAGGTTGACGAGGCGGTTCGAGTAGCCCCACTCGTTGTCGTACCAGCCGAAGACCTTGACCTGGTTGCCCTGGACCATGGTCATCAGCGAGTCGAAGATCGTGGAGAACGGCGAGTTCACGATGTCGGAGGAGACGATCGGGTCCTCGGTGTACTGCAGGATGCCCTTGAGGGTGGTCTCGGAGGCCTTCTGGAAAGCCTCGTTGACCTCAGCGACGGTGACGTCGCGCTCCAGGGTGACCACCAGGTCGGTGATCGAGCCGGTCGGGACCGGGACGCGCAGCGAGGTGCCGTCCAGCTTGCCCTTGAGCTCCGGGAGGACCAGGGCGGTGGCCTTGGCGGCACCCGTCGAGGTCGGGATGATGTTGAGGGCCGCGGCGCGGGCGCGACGCAGGTCCTTGTGCGGGAAGTCCAGGGTGACCTGGTCGTTGGTGTACGCGTGCACCGTGGTCATCAGACCCTTGACGATGCCGAAGTTCTCGTTCAGCACCTTGGCCAGCGGCGCCACACAGTTGGTGGTGCAGGAGGCGTTGGAGATGACGGTGTGCTTGGCGGCGTCGTACTTCTCGTCGTTGACGCCCATGACGATGGTGATGTCCTCGTCGGTGGCGGGCGCCGAGATGATGACCTTCTTCGCGCCGGCCGTGACGTGCTTCTTCGCAGCCTCGGCCTTGGTGAAGATACCGGTCGACTCGATGACGATGTCGACACCCAGCTCGCCCCAGGGGAGGTTGGCCGGGTCGCGCTCGGCGATGACCTTGAAGGTCGTGCCGTCGACGGTGATGCTGTCCGCGGTGTGGGACACCTCGCCCGGGAAGGTGCCCAGGATCGAGTCGTACTTGAGCAGGTGCGCCAGGGTCTTGGTGTCGGTCAGGTCATTGACGCCGACGATCTCGATGTCCGCGCCCTGGGACTTAACCGCACGGAAGAAGTTGCGGCCGATGCGGCCGAATCCGTTGATGCCTACCCGGATCGTCACGAACCGATCTCCTCGTTAGGTACGCCGGACGCTATGCCGACGGGGTGGAATTTTGGGATGTCCCCGACCGCCTATGACCCTACCCCTCCGAGGCCGGGTGGAGCACATCAGGCGATTGCGCAACCCCTGGCGTGGCGCGTGTTCCCACCGATTTCGGGCCGTCCGGCCTTGCCCGTCCGGGCAGTTGGTCCCGACCCTCGCGAAGGCCCCCGGCGGCGGCCCGTCCCTGCCCCCGGACACGACAGCGCCGGTGCCCGCATGGCGGACACCGGCGCGTGGATCATCTCCGGGTGCGATCGTCAAGACCCCGGCCGGACCCGGTCGGCGGGAGGCGTCAGCTGAGCGCCATCTCGTCGGTGAGATTGGCCTCGGTGCTCGGCAGTCCGAGCTCGGAGGCGCGCTTGTCGGCCATCGCCAGCAGTCGGCGGATCCGGCCGGCCACCGCGTCCTTGGTCAGCGGCGGGTCGGCGAGCGCGCCCAGCTCCTCCAGCGAGGCCTGCTTGTGCTGCATCCGCAGCTGGCCCGCGGCGGCCAGGTGCTCGGGCACCTCCTCGCCGAGGATCTCCAGCGCGCGGGCCACCCGGGCGCCGGCCGCGACCGCGGCCCGGGCCGAGCGGCGCAGGTTGGCGTCGTCGAAGTTGGCGAGCCGGTTGGCGGTGGCCCGCACCTCGCGCCGCATCCGGCGCTCCTCCCAGGCCAGCACCGACTCGTGCGCGCCGAGCCGGGTGAGCAGCGCGCCGATCGCGTCGCCGTCGCGGATCACCACCCGGTCCACGCCGCGCACCTCGCGGGCCTTGGCGGGGATACCGAGCCGGCGGGCGGCGCCGACCAGGGCGAGGGCGGCCTCCGAACCGGGGCAGGTGATCTCCAGCGAGGACGAGCGGCCGGGCTCGGTGAGCGAGCCGTGGGCCAGGAAGGCGCCGCGCCAGGCCGCCTCGGCGTCGCAGGTGGCGCCGGAGACGACGGCCGGGGGCAGACCCCGGATCGGGCGACCGCGGCCGTCGACCAGCCCGGTCTGGCGGGCGAGCAGCTCGCCGTCCTTGACCACCCGGACCACGTAGCGGCTGCCGCGCCGCAGGCCGCCGGGGGCCATCACGACCAGGTCCGAGGAGTGTCCGAAGATCTCCAGCAGGTCCTTGCGCAGGCGCCGGGCGGCGGCTCCGGTGTCGAGCTCCGCCTCGATCACGATGCGGCCGCTCACGATGTGCAGCCCGCCCGCGAAACGCAGGATCGCCGACACCTCCGCCTTGCGGCAGCAGGCCCGGGTGACCGGGAGCCGGCTGATTTCGTCCTTCACCGCTGGAGTCATCGCCATGGCCCGATCCTTCCATGTGTCCGGAAAATCCGGTCGTACGCGGCGGCCAAGAGCTCCGGGTCGTGTCGCGGCGTGCCGTCGGTACGGGCGACCCGTCCGAGCACCAGTGCGGCGCCCATCCGCTCGGCGGCCTTCTCCAGGCCGGCCAGGTCGGCCTGGCCGAAGGCGCCGCCGGTGACGGCGCGCTCGTCCACCAGGATCGCATCCACCGCGAGTGCGGGGGCGTGGTCGGCGATGACGTCCAGATGACGCTGCGGGGTGAAGCCCTCGGTCTCGCCGGGCTGCGGGGCGAGGTTCAGCGTGAGCAGGCGGCGGGCGCGGGTCTCCACCAGGGCCTTCACCAGCTCGGGCACCAGCAGGTGCGGCAGCACGCTGGTGAACCAGGAACCGGGGCCGAGCACGACCCAGTCCGCCTCCCGCACCGCGGTGACCGCCTCCGGCACGGCGGGCGGCTCGTCCGGGACGAGCCGGACGGACTGCACGGTGCCGGGAGTGACCGCCACGCTGGCTTGGCCGCGGACGGCGCCCAGCTCGGTGGGGAAGGCCGGATCGTGCCCCCGGACTATCGCCTCGATGTCCAGCGGGACCGCCGACATCGGCAGTACCCGGCCCTGGACGTTGAGCAGCCGGCCGACCCAGTCCAGGGCCGCCACCGGGTCCCCGAGCTTCTCCCAGAGCGCGACGATCAGCAGATTGCCGACCGCGTGGCCGCCCAGCTCACCGGTGCCGGTGAAGCGCTGCTGGATCACCTCGGACCAGGTGCGGCCCCAGTCGTCGTCCCCGCAGAGCGCGGCGAGCGCCTTGCGGAGGTCGCCGGGGGGCAGGACCCCGAGCTCCTCGCGGAGCCGGCCGCTGGAGCCGCCGTCGTCGGCGACCGTCACCACCGCGGTGAGGTCGGTGGTGAGCCGGCGCAGCGCGGAGAGCGAGGCCGACAGGCCCTGGCCGCCGCCGAGCGCGGTGATCCGCGGGGCCTGACTGCTCCTGGGCGCCTGGTGGGGACGGGCCGGGCCGGTGCGGGCCGCCCCGGTGCGGGACCGGCCGGTCAGGATGGACCTGACCGTGCTCCCGCTCCGGTCGGCGGTCTTGTTCTGCAGCTGCCGCCCGGGCACGTATCCCGTCACACCTACCTCGCGTTCCTCTTGCCGGGCCGCCGACCTCCGCCGGCGGCCCGGCAAGGGGTGCGGCGGCTACTCCCGTCCCATGTCACGGTGGACGAGCACCGTTTCCACGCCGTCCGAGATCAGACGCTTCGTCAGCCGCTCGGACATCGCGACACTGCGGTGCTTGCCACCGGTGCAGCCTACGGCAAGGGTCATGTAACGCTTCCCCTCGCGGCGATAGCCCTCGGTGACAATGCGCAGCAGCTCGGCGTAGCCGTTGAGGAACTCGTTGGCCCCGGGCTGCTGGAACACGTAGTCGGCGACGTCCGCGTCGGTGCCGGTCCTGGCCCGCAGCTCGGGCACCCAGTGCGGGTTCGGCAGGAAGCGGCAGTCCACCACGAGGTCGGCGTCGACCGGCAGGCCGTACTTGAAGCCGAAGGACATCACGGTGGCGCGCAGCTCGGGCTCGTCGTGGTCGGCGAACTGGGCGTCGAGCTTGGCCCGGAGCTGGTGGACGTTGAGGTTGGAGGTGTCGATCACCAGATCGGCCTCGCCGCGGAGCTCGCGCAGCAGCTCGCGCTCCTGGGCGATGCCGTCGACGATCCGGCCGTCGCCCTGGAGCGGGTGCGGGCGGCGCACGCTCTCGAAGCGGCGGACCAGGGCGTCGTCGGAGGAGTCGAGGAAGACGACGCGCAGCCGCACGCCGCGCTTCTCCAGCTCGTCCAGCGAGGTCAGCAGGTCGTCGAAGAACTGCCGGCCCCGGACGTCCACCACGGCGCCGATCCGGGCGACGTTGCCCTGGGAGCGGGCTCCGAGGTCGACCATGGTCGGGATGAGGGCCGGCGGCAGGTTGTCGACGACGAACCAGCCCAGGTCCTCCAGGCACTTGGCGGCGGTGGAGCGGCCCGCCCCGGACATGCCGGAGATGATCACCAGCTCCGGGGTGTTCTCGCCGCCGGCCTCCGGCCGGGCGGTGCCCCCGTAATCGGACACGGTCACTTCGGTTCCCCGCTCTCGGTGGTTCTGCTGTGGAGAACGCGCGTCGCGCGGGCATGCTTCCCGGCCTCACTCGGACGAGTGGGCGCGGGGCACGCCGACTGACGGGCGGCGTCGGCCGTCATGGCGTCTCCTGGATGGGTGCGGTCTCGGGCGCCGCGGGCGCCGGCTCGTCGGCGCCGTCCTCGATGATCTCGCCCGTGGCGGTGTTCACCGCTGGTGCGGCAGGTGTACGGGACGACAACGCCGCCGCAACGGTCTCCGCCGTCCGCCGGCCGATGCCGGGGACCGCGCAGAGTTCGTCGACGGTGGCCGCCCGAAGCTTCTTCAGCGAGCCGAAGTGCTTGAGCAGCGCCTGACGGCGAGTCTCGCCGAGGCCGGGGACGGAGTCCAGTTCTCCGGCGGTGAGTCGCTTGGAACGCTTGCCGCGCTGGTAGCCGATGGCGAAGCGGTGGGCCTCGTCGCGGACCCGCTGGAGCAGGTAGAGGCCCTCGCTGCTGCGCGGGAGCACCACCGGGTCGTCCTCGCCGGGCAGCCAGACCTCCTCCAGGCGCTTGGCCAGGCCGCACAGCGCGACGTCGTCGATGCCGAGTTCGTCCAGGGCCCGCCGGGCGGCGGCGACCTGCGGCTGCCCGCCGTCGACGACCAGCAGCTGCGGGGGGTAGGCGAAGCGCCGGGGGCGGCCGTCCTCGGCCCGGGTGCCGGTGCCGTCGACGGCGGTGCCGACGGCCTCGGCGGCGGCGTCGGCGGTGTCCTCGGGGCCCTCCTCGGGCACGGCCCACTCGCCGGTGCGCTCGCGCTCCTGGAGGTAGCGGCGGAACCGGCGGCTGATCACCTCGTGCATCGAGCGGACGTCGTCCTGGCCCTCGAAGCCCTTGATCTCGAAGCGCCGGTACTCGCTCTTGCGGGCCAGGCCGTCCTCGAAGACCACCATCGAGGCGACCACGTCCTCGCCCTGGAGGTGGGAGATGTCGAAGCACTCGATCCGCAGCGGGACGCTGTCCAGCTCCAGGGCGTCGGTGATCTCCTGCAGGGCGCGGCTGCGGGTGGTGAGGTCGGAGGCGCGCTTGGTCTTGTGCAGGGCGAGCGCCTGTTGGGCGTTGCGCTGCACGGTGGCCATGAGGTCCTTCTTGTCGCCGCGCTGCGGGATGCGCAGGTCGACCTGGGCGCCGCGCAGCCCGCCCAGCCACTCCCGCACCGGCTCGGCCGGGTCGGGCAGCGCGGGCACGAGCACCTCGCGCGGGACGGCCTCGCCGCGGTCCTCGGCGCCGCCGCCGACGCCGCCGTAGAGCTGCTGGAGGGCGTGCTCGACCAGCCCGGCGGTGTCGACGTCCTCGACCTTGTCGGTGATCCAGCCGCGCTGGCCCCGGACCCGGCCGCCGCGGACGTGGAAGATCTGGACGGCCGCCTCCAGTTCGTCCTCGGCGACGGCCAGCAGGTCGGCGTCGGTGGCGTCGGCGAGGACGATCGCGTTCTTCTCCATGGCCCGCTTGAGGGCGCCGATGTCGTCGCGCAGCCGGGCGGCCTTCTCGTACTCCAGGTCGGCGGCCGCCTCCTGCATCTCGGTCTCCAGCCGGCGCAGGTAGTTGCCGGTGCGCCCGGCCATGAAGTCGCAGAAGTCCTCGGCCAGCGCCCGGTGGTCCTCGGGCGTGATCCGGCCCACGCAGGGCGCGGCGCACTTGCCGATGTAGCCGAGCAGGCAGGGGCGGCCGACCTGGGCGGCGCGCTTGAAGACGCCGTTGGAGCAGGTGCGGACGGGGAAGACGCGCAGCAGCAGGTCGACGGTCTCGCGGATCGCCCAGGCGTGGCCGTAGGGGCCGAAGTAGCGCACGCCCTTGCGGTGCGAGCCGCGCATCACCTGGACCCGCGGGAACTCCTCGTTGAGGGTGACCGCGAGCTCCGGATAGCTCTTGTCGTCCCGGTACTTGACGTTGAACCGGGGGTCGAACTCCTTGATCCAGGAGTACTCCAGCTGGAGCGCCTCGACCTCGGTGGCGACGACGGTCCACTCCACCGAGGCGGCGGTGGTGACCATGGTGGCGGTGCGGGGGTGCAGCCCGGCGAGGTCCTGGAAGTAGGAGGACAGCCGGGGCCGGAGGCTCTTGGCCTTGCCGACGTAGATGACCCGCCCGTGGGCGTCGCGGAACTTGTAGACACCGGGCGAGGTCGGGATCGCACCCGGCGCCGGACGGTAGGTGGACGGGTCAGCCATGGGTCCACCGTACCGACTCGGGCCGGGGGCGCGTGCGGGAGATCAACTGCTTCAGCGCGGGGTCACCTTGAGGTTGCCGCCCTCGACCACCACGTCGTACGCGGGCAGCGGGGTCGGGGCCGGGCCGTCCTGCACGGCGCCGTCGGTGATGCCGAACATGCTGCCGTGACAGGGGCATTGGATCTTCTGGTTCTTGACCTGGTCGACGATGCAGCCGGCGTGGGTGCACTTGGCGCTGAACGCCTTGTACTGGCCCTCGGCGGGCTGGGTGACGACGATCTTCTTCTCGCGGAACACGGTGCCGCCGCCGACCGGGACGCCGGAGGCCGGGCCGAGGTCGACCGGGGTCTTGGCGGCGGAGTCGGAGCCGGAGGAGGTCGAGGAGCAGCCGGTGACGGCGACGGTGCCGCCGGCGGCGAGGACGGCCGCGGCCCCGCAGAGCAGGGTGCGGCGGGAGGGGGTGGGGCTCTCGGGGGCCTCGGACATGAGGGTGCTCCTGGTTCGGCGGCGGCGTTCGGCGGCGGCTTCGCGGCTGCGGGCCGCCCGGAATTCTATGCGCCGCGCCTCCGCCCGCCCCCGGGGTGCCGGGGGCGGGCGGGGGTGGGCGGCGACGCCCGTCCGCTACTTGCGCGCCGCCGCGGCGCGCTTGCGGGGGGCCTTGGCCTTGGCGGGCGCGGCCGGGGCCTCCTCGAAGCCGCCCGGCAGGATGTCCCGGAGGAACTTGCCGGTGTGGCTCTCGGAGACGGCCGCGATCTCCTCGGGGGTGCCCTCGGCGACCACGCTGCCGCCGCCGGAGCCGCCCTCGGGGCCCATGTCGACGATCCAGTCCGCGGTCTTGATGACATCGAGGTTGTGCTCGATGACGATGACCGTGTTGCCCTTGTCCACCAGGCCGGAGAGGACCTTGATCAGCTTGCTGATGTCCTCGAAGTGGAGGCCGGTGGTGGGCTCGTCCAGTACGTAGACCGTCCGGCCGGTGGAGCGCTTCTGCAGCTCGGAGGCGAGCTTCACCCGCTGGGCCTCGCCGCCGGAGAGGGTCGGCGCGGACTGGCCGAGCCGGACGTAGCCGAGGCCGACGTCGTTGAGGGTGCGCAGGTGCCGGGCGATCGCCGGGACGGCCTCGAAGAAGTCGAGGGCCTCCTCGATCGGCATGTCCAGCACCTCGGCGATGGACCGGCCCTTGTAGTGGACCTCCAGCGTCTCCCGGTTGTAGCGGGCGCCGTGGCAGACCTCGCACGGCACGTAGACGTCCGGCAGGAAGTTCATCTCGATCTTGATGGTGCCGTCGCCGGAGCAGTTCTCGCAGCGGCCGCCCTTGACGTTGAACGAGAAGCGGCCGGGCAGGTAGCCGCGGACCTTGGCCTCCTGGGTCTCCGCGAACAGCCGCCGGACGTGGTCGAAGACGCCGGTGTAGGTGGCCGGGTTGGAGCGCGGGGTGCGGCCGATCGGCGACTGGTCGACGTGCACGACCTTGTCCACCAGGTCGGTGCCGGTGATCCGGGTGTGCCGGCCGGGCACCGTGCGGGCGCCGTTCAGCTCCCGGGCGAGGTGGGTGTAGAGGATGTCGTTGACCAGGGTGGACTTGCCCGAGCCGGAGACACCGGTGATCGCGGTGAAGGTGCCGAGCGGGAAGCCGACCGTGACGTCCTTGAGGTTGTGCTCGCGGGCGCCGTGCACGGTGAGCTGGCGCTTCTTGTCCCGGGCGCGGCGGGCGGCCGGGATCGGGATGCTCCGCTTGCCGGACAGGTACTGGCCGGTGAGGGACTCCTTGTTGGCGAGCAGCTGCTTCAGCGAGCCGGAGTGCACCACCTTGCCGCCGTGCTCGCCGGCGCCGGGGCCGATGTCGACCACCCAGTCGGCCATCTTGATGGTGTCCTCGTCGTGCTCGACGACGATCAGGGTGTTGCCGATGTCGCGCAGCCGGACCAGGGTCTCGATCAGCCGGTGGTTGTCGCGCTGGTGCAGGCCGATGGACGGCTCGTCCAGCACGTAGAGCACGCCGACCAGGCCGGAGCCGATCTGGGTGGCGAGCCGGATCCGCTGGGCCTCGCCGCCGGAGAGGGTGCCGGCCGCGCGGTCCAGCGAGAGGTAGTCCAGACCGACGTCGACCAGGAACCGCAGCCGCTCGTTGACCTCCTTGAGGACCCGCTCGGCGATCTGCTTGTCCCGGGCGTTCAGCTTCATCGCGCCGAGGAAGTCGGAGCAGTCGCTGATCGACATCGAGGAGACGTCCGCGATCGAGCGGCCCTCGACGGTGACCGCCAGCACCACCGGCTTGAGCCGGCTGCCCTGGCAGGTCGGGCAGGGCACCTCGCGCATGTAGCCCTCGAAGCGCTCACGGCTGGAGTCGCTCTCGGCCTCCTGGTGGCGGCGCTGGATGAAGGGCACCGCGCCCTCGAAGCCGGTGGTGTAGGAGCGGTCGCGCCCGTAGCGGTTGCGGTAGCGGACCTCGACCTGGTGCTTGTGGCCGTACAGCAGCGCCTTCTTGGCGCGGGCCGGGAGCCCGGCCCAGGGGATGTCGGTGCGGAAGCCCAGCTCGCCGGAGAGGGCGTCGATCAGCCGCTGGAAGTACTCCTTGGTGTGGCCGCCGGACCAGGGGTGGATGGCGCCCTCGTCCAGCGAGCGCTCGTCGTCGGGCACCACCAGCTCCGGGTCCACCTCCATCCGGTTGCCGAGGCCGGAGCAGTCCGGGCAGGCGCCGAACGGCGAGTTGAAGGAGAACGAGCGCGGCTCCAGCTCCTCGAACGACACGTCGTCGTACGGGCAGTAGAGGTGCTCGGAGTACATCCGCTCGCGCTCGGGGTCGTCCTCCGGGAGGTCGACGAAGTCGAGCACGACCATGCCGCCGCTCAGCCGCAGGGCCGTCTCCACCGAGTCGGTCAGCCGGCGCTTGGCGCTGTCCTTGACGGTGAGGCGGTCGACGACCACCTCGACGGTGTGCTTCTCCTGCTTCTTCAGCTTGGGCGGCTCGGCGAGCTGGACCGTCTCGCCGTCCACCCGGGCCCGGGCGTAGCCCTTGGACTGGAGGTCGGCGAAGAGGTCGGCGAACTCGCCCTTGCGCTCGCGCACCACCGGGCTGAGGACCTGGAAGCGGGTGCCCTCGGCGAGCTCCAGCACCTTGTCGACGATGGCCTGCGGGGACTGCTTGGCGATCGGGCGGCCGCAGTGCGGGCAGTGCGGCTTGCCGATCCGGGCGAACAGCAGCCGGAGGTAGTCGTAGACCTCGGTGATGGTGCCGACGGTCGAGCGGGGGTTGCGGTTGGTGGACTTCTGGTCGATCGAGACGGCCGGGGAGAGGCCCTCGATGAAGTCGACGTCGGGCTTGTCCATCTGGCCCAGGAACTGCCGGGCGTAGGAGGACAGCGACTCGACGTAGCGGCGCTGGCCCTCCGCGAAGATGGTGTCGAAGGCCAGCGAGGACTTGCCGGAGCCGGAGAGGCCCGTGAAGACGATGAGGGAGTCGCGGGGCAGGTCGAGCGAGACGTTCTTGAGGTTGTGCTCGCGAGCACCGCGCACGATGAGGCGGTCGGCCACTGCTTCTGGCGCCTTTCTCCGGGGCGAGAGGGCTGGGTTTCGAGGGATGTACTTCTACCAGGATGCGGCAGCCAGCCTACTAGCTCACGCGTTCGATTATCGAGCTCGTCCAGCCGGGTCCACCCGAACGAGTGAGGACGGCGCGCGGAGTCTTGACGCGCGGACCGAAAAGTCCCTGCTCGGCGGCGGGCAACGGCGGTAGCGTCACCTGGTCAACGAGCGAAGCCCCCTCGGGGCAACGCGCCGTCTCCCACCGAAGGCCGAATCGATGACCGACCCGCGGACCGACCCCGCCACCACCCCCCTGCCCGCCGTCGCCGCCCGGCGCCTGGCCGAGGTCGAGGAGAGCACCCGCCTGCTGCTGCGGACCGTCGCCGGGATCGGGGCGGAGGCCGTCGCCGGGCCCTCCGCGCTGCCCGGCTGGACCCGCGGCCACGTCCTCACCCACCTCGCCCGCAACGCCGACTCGCTGGTCAACCTGCTGGACGGCGCCCGCACCGGCACCGACATCCCGCAGTACCCGAACCAGGAGGTCCGGGACCGGGACATCGAGGCGGGCGCGCCCCGCCCGGCGGACGAGCAGCTCGCCGACCTGCGCGCCTCCCACGCCCGCTTCGGAGCGGCGGCCGCCCTGCTGCCGGACGGGGCCTGGGCCGCGGAGGTCAAGCACCGCAGCGGCATCGTCTTCCCGGCCGCGGAGATCCCCTGGCGGCGGCTGGCGGAGGTCGAGTACCACCACGTCGACCTGGACGCCGGCTACACCCCCGCGCACTGGCCGGAGGAGTTCGCCACCGTCGAGTTCCGGCAGCTCGCCGAGAAGCTGGCCGGGCCGGCCGGCGCCGGACTGCCCGCCGTCGAGCTGCTGGCCGAGGACACCGCCGAACGCGCCGTGATCGGCGCCGGCACCCCCGCGCTGACCGTCGAGGGCCCCGTCCGCGCCCTGCTCGCCTGGCTCTCCGGCCGGTCCGACGGCGCCGAGCTGCGCCGCACCCCCGGCACCGGCCTGCCGGTCCTCCCCCCGTTGGGCTGAGCCCCCTCGCAGGCGCGAGGATGGCCCTGACCCTGTAGCCCGACAAGGAGCGGACGTATGACGTACCACGGAGCGGTCAAGGTCGGCGGGCCGCCGGACGTGCGCGAGCTGGCGCACCTGATCATCACCAAGGTGGCGGTCGGCCCCCACGACAACAACGCCTATCTGCTGCGCTGCCGCGACACCGACGAGCAGCTGCTGATCGACGCGGCGGCCGAGGCGCCGGTGCTGCTGGAGACGGTCGGCGAGCGGCTGGCCACCGTGGTCACCACCCACCGCCACCACGACCACTGGGGGGCGCTGGCCGAGGTGGTCGCCGCCACCGGCGCGCGGACCGCGGCGGGCGAGCACGACGCCGAGGGCATCGACGTCCCCACCGCGCTGCCGCTCGCGGACGGCGACACCCTCGCGGTGGGCCGCTGCGAGCTGACCGTCCGGCACCTGGTCGGCCACACCCCCGGCGCGATCGTGCTGGTCTACGACGACCCGGTGGGCCACCAGCACGTGTTCACCGGCGACTGCCTCTTCCCAGGCGGCATCGGCAACACCTGGGGCGACAAGGACGCCTTCGCGAGCCTCTTCCGGGACGTCACCGGGAAGATCTTCGACGTGCTGCCGGACGAGGCCTGGGTCTACCCCGGCCACGGCGACGACACCACCCTCGGGGCGGAGCGCCCGCACCTCGCGGAGTGGCGCGAGCGCGGCTGGTAGCCGCCGACAGCCGAACGGGCGGGCCCGCGACCACTGCTCGGTCGCGGGCCCGCCCGGTTCGGGGAGGGGGTGCGTCAGGCGTCCAGCTTCTCCGGCTCGCCCTGCCCGCCCTGTCCGCCCTGCTCGGCCTGCTCGGCCAGGGCGGCCTTCTTGGAGGCCATCAGGCTGGTCACGGCGGTGACGGCGAGCACCACCACGATGAAGCCCAGCGAGAACGGGATGCCGATCTCCGGCACGTGCACACCCTGCTCGTGCAGCGCGTGCAGCACCAGCTTCACCCCGATGAAGCCCAGGATGATCGACAGGCCGTACGACAGGTGGACCAGCTTCTTCAGCAGGCCGCCGATCAGGAAGTACAGCTGGCGCAGACCCATCAGGGCGAAGGCGTTGGCGGTGAAGACGATGTACGGGTCCTGGGTCAGGCCGAAGATCGCCGGGATCGAGTCCAGCGCGAACAGGACGTCGGTGGTGCCGATCGCGATCATGACGATCAGCATCGGGGTCATCAGCCGGCGGCCGTTCTCCCGGACGAAGAGCTTGGTGCCGTGGTACTTGTCGGTCGACGGGAAGCGCCGCTCGATCGACTTGAGCAGGCGGTTCTCCTCGAACTCCTCGTCCTCCTCGTCGGCCCGCGCCTCCTTGATCAGCTTCCAGGCCGTCCAGATCAGGAAGCCGCCGAAGATGAAGAACACCCAGGAGAACTGGGCGACCAGCGCGGCACCGCCGGCGATGAAGACCGCGCGCAGCACCAGGGCGATGATCACACCGAACATCAGCACGCGCTGCTGGTAGATCCGCGGCACCGCGAACTTGCCCATGATCAGGATGAAGACGAACAGGTTGTCGACACTGAGCGACTTCTCGGTGATGTAACCGGCGAAGAACTCACCGGCCGGCGTCGCGCCGGAGTGCCACCAGAGGAAACCGCCGAAGATCGCCGCCAGCACGACCCAGACCGTGGTCCAGACGCCGGCTTCCTTGATCGAGACCTCGTGCGGCTTGCGACCACCGATGAAGAAATCGGCGACGACCAGTGCCAGAAGCACCACGATCGTGCCGACCCACAAACTTACGGAAACGTCCACTACTGCTCCTCCGGCAGGTAGGCGAGACAGTCATCGTCACTGCCGGAGGTCTCTTCCGCCCGTCGGACGCGCGGCTGCGCGACCGTGGACCAGCGCCCCGGGATGCCGCGACGGGCACCCGTGATGACGGGGACGACTGCGAGGGAATACTCCCCTCCGCTGCAAGAAGGGTAACAGCACTCCCAAGGAAAGGTAAAGAAGGTAAAGAACCGTCAGAGGAGCGGTCAGAGGAACGGCTCGATGGCCGGCAGCAGGTCCTGGAAGGAGCGGCCCTTCGCCGGGGCGCCGATGGCCTGCATCTCCCAGCCCCCGGCGCCGTCCCGGAACACCTTCGCCATGATCTGCCCGGTGTGCGGACCGCCGCCGGTCAGGTCGTAGCGGGCCAGCTCCAGCCCGGTCGACTCGTCCACCAGCCGGCAGTGCGCGTTCTGCACCTCGGCGAAGGTCTGCCCGGTGTAGGAGCTGACCGTGAACACCACCTGGGTGATGTGCGGCGGCACGTGCGCCAGGTCGACCAGGATCGCCTCGTCGTCCTCCCCCGCCCCGGAGCCGCCGACCAGGTTGTCCCCGGTGTGCCGGACCGAGCCGTCGGAGCTCTCCAGGTGCTGGAAGAAGACCACGTCGGACGGAGTGTGCTCGGCGTACAGCAGCGCCGAGGCGTCCAGGTCGATCTGCCGGGTCCGGCTGCCGAACAGGCCCCGCCGGGGCGCCGCCCGCCAGCCCAGGCCCATCCGGACCACGGTGAGCGTCTCCCCCGGGCCCTTCTGCAGACTGACCCGCTGTCCCTTGGCCAGGTTCACCGACACGGCGGTTGTCCTCTCTGCCCAGCCGCACGGGATCCCCGCGCCGGCTCCACGGTGGAACACCCCGTTGCCGTCCCCCGGCTGAGGCCCCCTCTTTACCGGCCGCCCGACAAGGACGGCACCGCAGGCCAGCCTAGGCCCTGTCTCTTGGATCCTTGCCGGGGCCTCGACGTCGGGGCACGCACTCCCCCAGCCTTCGGCCGGGGGTACCCCCACGCCGCGTTGTCGTCGGTCGCCAATGGCCCCCAGCCTCCGGCCGGGAGGTGCCCCCACCGCAGTGGCTCCCTCCTCCGCCTTGCGATGCACGCACCCCGACGCCGCGGCCTGATCCGACAAAATCCAAGAGACAGGGCCTGAGCCCTGCCGTCGAACGCCTTTCCCGCCGTGTACCCCTTCGCCGGGGCCGTGACGCACCGGCGGGCGCGGCCGGGGGGAGAACCGGCCACGCCCGGTGGGCAGTCGGGGCCGGTGCTACGCGATACCGGCCTCGCGCATCTGCCGGAGCTCCCGCTTCAGCTCCTTGACCTCGTCGCGCAGCCGGGCCGCCACCTCGAACTGGAGGTCGGTCGCGGCGGCGTGCATCCGGTCGGTCATCGACTGGATCAGATCCGCCAGCTCCGCGGCCGGCATCGACTTCGCCGGCTTGCGGTCGGCGCCCAGGGCCGGCACCGGCGCCTTGCCCTTGGCCCCCTTGCCGCCGGGCGCGCGGTACCCGGTGGAGAGCAGCTCGTCGGTGTCCACGTCCTCGCGGGCGAGGGTGTCCAGGATGTCGCCGATCTTCTTGCGCAGCGGCTGCGGGTCGATCCCGTGCTTCTTGTTGTACGCCTGCTGGACCTCCCGGCGGCGGTTGGTCTCGTCGATGGCCTTCTCCATCGCCGGGGTGATCCGGTCCGCGTACATGTGGACCTGGCCGGAGACGTTGCGGGCCGCGCGGCCGATGGTCTGGATCAGCGAGGTGCCGGAGCGCAGGAAGCCCTCCTTGTCCGCGTCCAGGATCGCCACCAGCGACACCTCGGGCAGGTCCAGGCCCTCACGGAGCAGGTTGATGCCCACCAGCACGTCGTACTCGCCGGCCCGCAGCTCGCGCAGCAGCTCGACCCGGCGCAGGGTGTCGATGTCGCTGTGCAGGTACCGGACCCGGATGTCCAGACCGAGCATGTAGTCGGTGAGGTCCTCGGACATCTTCTTGGTGAGGGTGGTGACCAGGACCCGCTCGTCCTTCTCCACCCGCTTGCGGACCTCGTGCACCAGGTCGTCGATCTGGCCCTCGGTCGGCTTGACGATCACCTCGGGGTCGATCAGGCCGGTCGGGCGGATGATCTGCTCGACCGGGCTGTCGCCCCGGGAGAGCTCGAACTTGCCCGGGGTCGCCGACAGGTAGACGGTCTGGCCGATCCGCTCCAGGAACTCCTCCCACTTCAGCGGGCGGTTGTCCATCGCCGAGGGCAGCCGGAAGCCGTGCTCGACCAGGGTCCGCTTGCGCGAGGCGTCGCCCTCGTACATGGCGCCGATCTGCGGCACCGTGACGTGCGACTCGTCGATGACCAGGAGGAAGTCCTCCGGGAAGTAGTCCAGCAGGGTGTTCGGCGGGGAGCCGGGCTCACGGCCGTCGAAGTGCATCGAGTAGTTCTCGACCCCGGAGCAGGTGCCGATCTGGCGCAGCATCTCGAGGTCGTAGGTGGTGCGCATGCGCAGCCGCTGGGCCTCCAGCAGCTTGCCCTGCTTCTCCATCCTGGCGAGGGTCTGCTCCAGCTCCTTCTCGATGTCGGTGACCGCGCGCTCCATCCGCTCCGGACCGGCCACGTAGTGCGAGGCCGGGAAGACGTGCACGGAGTCGTCCTGGCTGATGATCTCGCCGGTGAGCGGGTGCAGCGTGTACAGCGCCTCGATCTCGTCGCCGAACATCTCGATCCGGACGGCCAGCTCCTCGTAGACCGGGAAGATCTCGATGGTGTCGCCGCGGACCCGGAAGGTGCCGCGACTGAAGGCCAGGTCGTTGCGGGTGTACTGGATGTCGACGAAGCGGCGCAGCAGCACGTCCCGGTCGATCTCCTCGCCGACCTTCAGCCGCACCATCCGGTCCACGTACTCCTGCGGGGTGCCGAGGCCGTAGATGCAGGACACCGACGCGACCACGACCACGTCCCGGCGGGTCAGCAGCGAGTTGGTCGCCGAGTGGCGCAGCCGCTCGACCTCCTCGTTGATCGAGGAGTCCTTCTCGATGTAGGTGTCCGTCTGCGGGACGTACGCCTCGGGCTGGTAGTAGTCGTAGTACGAGACGAAGTACTCGACCGCGTTGTTGGGCAGCAGTTCGCGGAACTCGTTCGCCAGCTGCGCCGCCAGCGTCTTGTTCGGCGCCATCACCAGGGTGGGCCGCTGCAGCTTCTCGATCATCCAGGCCGTGGTGGCCGACTTGCCGGTACCGGTGGCACCGAGCAGGACGACGTCCTTCTCCCCGCCGCGGATCCGCCGCTCCAGCTCGGCGATCGCCGCCGGCTGGTCACCGTTGGGCTGGTAGGGACTGACGACCTCGAAGGGCGCCACTGACCGCTCAATACTCGTGATGGGTCGCACGCCACCACCGTACGACCCACCACCGACAACCGGAGCCCGTTCACTCAGGCCGCATGCGCCTCGAAGGTGATGGCGGGCTCCGCCGCGGGGTCGATCCGGACCGCCGAGTCGAAGGCGGCGGCGAGCCGCTCGATCAGCGGCAGCGTGGGGTCGACGCCGCTCTCCTCGATACTCTCGACGGTCTCCTCGTCCAGGCCGGTCCGTTCGGCGAGCTCGGCGAGAGTCCAGCCGAGAGCCGAACGGCGGGCATGGACCGCCTCGGCCAGGGCCATCCGCCGACCTGCGGCCCGGTACTCCTCGGTCTCCCGGTGTTCCGGTGGCACGACCCAGCGGGTGTGGTAGCCGCCGCTCATCGCTCCTCCTCGTCCCTGTCGTAGACCTCGTGCTCGCCGGCGGGCCCGTGCTCGGCCTCGCACGCCTTCTGCGCCCGGTGCGCCCGCTCGACCTCGTCGGTCTCGCGGCTCCTAGTCTTGCGGAAGACCGTCAGCAGCACAGCCCGTCGGCCGGGGGCGAGCCAGTAGGTGACCCGCCTCGGACCGATCCGCAGCTCCCTCAGCGGACCCCCGAGATGGCTGGCAAGCGGGAAAGGAAGCATCTCGCCGTCCTCGGCCAGCCGGTCGGCGGCACGCTCGACCGCCCGGTACTCGGCGGTCGAGCAGGTACGCAGCCATGCCCGCACCTCGGGCTCGATCTCGATCGTCCGGACCGCCCGGTCCCCGGTCACCTGCACCCCTCTCCGTCTCCCCCTTCGTTCCGCAGGGAGCAACGCCGGACGGGGCCGGAGGTCACGCTGTCAGTTCTTGGCGCTGTCCCGGGCGAGGGCGACGAGGCGGGAGACGGCGCGGAGGTACTTCTTGCGGTAGCCGCCGCGGAGCATCTCCTCAGGGAAGACCTGGTCGAAGGGGAGGCCGGAGGCGGTGATGGGGAGTTCGCGGTCGTACATGCGGTCGGCGAGGACGACCAGGCGCAGGGCGGTGGACTGGTCGTCGACCTGGCGGACGCCGCGCAGGCAGACGGCGGTGACGTCGTCCAGGAGGGCGCCGTAGCGGCTGGGGTGGACGGCGGGGAGGTGGGCGAGCAGGGTGTCGAAGTCGTCCAGGGAGGCGCCGGGGGTGCGGGCGGCGACCGCGTCGACCTCGGTGTCCCGGTACGGGGGCGGGGCGTCGGGCAGGCCGCGGTGGCGGTAGTCCTGGCCGTCGATCCGCATCGGGCGGAAGTGCGCCGACAGGCCCTGGATCTCGCGCAGGAAGTCGGCGGCGGCGAACCGGCCCTCGCCCAGCTTCTCCGGCAGGGTGTTCGAGGTGGCGCACAGCTTGACGCCGTTCTCGACCAGGCGACCGAGCAGGGTGGAGACCAGGACGGTGTCGCCCGGGTCGTCCAGCTCGAACTCGTCGATGCACAGCAGGCGGTGGTCGGACAGGGTCCGCACGGCCTGCTGGAAGCCGAGCGCGCCGACCAGGTTGGTCAGCTCGACGAAGGTGCCGAAGGCCTTGGGGCCGGGGACGGCGTGCCAGAGCGAGGCGAGCAGGTGGGTCTTGCCGACGCCGTAGCCGCCGTCGAGGTAGATGCCGGACGGGCCGGCCGGGGCCGGGGTGCCGCGGCGGAACCAGCCGCGCTTGGGCGCGGCGCCGCTCGCGCCGTTGAGCGCGCCCGCGAACTGCTCCAGGACCTGCACGGCCTCGTACTGGCTGGGCTGGCCCGGGTCCGGGAGGTACGTCCCGAAGCTCACGTCGGAGAAGCGCGGCGGCGGCACCATCTCGGCGACCAGGCGCTCGGCGGGCACGACCGGACGGCGGTCGGTGAGGGCGATCGGCGAACCGGTGGCGCCGGCTATCGGCTCGGTCGCGGTGTCGGGGCTGGAGGGTGCGGGCACGGTGGTCAAGGGTACGCCCGCTCGGCGCGGACTCCGACCCCGGCCGCTGCGAGACTGGGGGCATGCAGCAGCTGATCGGTCCGCCGGGTGCGGCGTTCGAGGATCCGGAGTCGTCGGAGGCGCTCGCCGCCGTGTACGCGTACCCCGGGCAGGTGAATCACGGCCGGCCGTGGCTGCGCGCCAACATGGTGGCCGGCCTGGACGGCGGGGCCCGGCTGGACGGGCTCTCGGAGGGCCTGTCGAGCCCGGCCGACAAGCGGATCTTCGGGGTGCTGCGGGCACTGTCGGACGTGGTGATGGTGGGCGCCGAGACGGTGCGCGCCGAGGGGTACGGCCCGGCCGCGGCGCCGGCCGGGTTCGCCGGGGCGCGCCGGGCGGCCGGGCAGGCGCCGGCCCCGGTGATCGCGGTCGTCAGCCGCTCGCTGGGCCTGGACCTCGCGGCGCCGCTGTTCACCGAGCCGCTGGTGCGCACGGTGGTGGTCACCACCGAGGACGCTCCGGCGCGCGAGCTGGCGGCGGTGGCCGAGGTGGCCGAGGTGATCGCGGTCGGCCGGGGTTCGGTGGACCTGCGGGCGGCGGTCGCGACGCTGGCGGACCGGGGCTGGACCCGGCTGCTGACCGAGGGCGGCCCCCGGCTGCTGGGGCAGCTGGCCGCCGCGGACCTGCTGGACGAGCTGTGCCTGTCGCTGGCCCCGCTGATCACCGGCGGCGACGCGCCGCGCATCATCCACGATGCGGAAATGCCTGACGTGCGACGGATGCGGCTGGTCTCATTGATCGAGCAGAAAGGATTCCTCTTCACCCGTTACCTGCGTCCGCCGACCCCATGACCTCCGCACCGTGATCCCGCTCCCTTCCGGGACTTCCTCCGCGTGGCCCGTGTGCCGGGTGAGCAGCGTGCGGAAAGCTTCCGCCGGGCAGTATGGGATGCGTGGCCGGGGCCCGGGGGCCGGTGTCTGGAAGGGACTCACGTGTTCAAGACGGTACTGATGATCGAAAAGGCGCTCTCCGACGCCGACGTGGAGCTCGTCACCACGCTGCACAGCGAGGAGAAGGTGTCCTTCGTCGTCCTGATGCAGCCGCGCGGCAAGCAGGACGAGCTGCTGCGGGCGCTGGACGACGTCGCCCTCGGCCACCTCGACAAGGTGGTGCACGAGCACGACGAGTCCGAGAGCGGGCCCACGGTCGCCACCGAGTCGCTGGAGCACAGCCTGCGCCACCTGCGCCGGGCCGGCGCCGAGGCGGTCGGCGAACTGGTCGAGGAGAAGCCGCTGGACCGGCTGCGCGCCGTGGTGGAGGAGCACCGGGCCGACGAGGTGGTGGTGCTCACGTCCCCGCACTTCGTGGAGGAGTTCTTCCACCGCGACTGGGCCTCCCAGGCCCGCCACAAGGTGGGCGTCCCCGTGCTGCGGCTGTTCGCCAGCGACTCCTGACCCCGCCCTTCCCGGGTCGGGCGGGGCGGGGTCCGGACGCCGTCGTGGTGCAGAATCGTCCTTGCGGTCCGGCGCGCCCCGGCCGCGAGGACGAAACGACCGTCGTCCGCACCTCCCCCGTCCCCGCCCCGTACGGAGCCCCGCCTTGAACGACGCCGCGCACGACCTGCACGCCCCGCACTTCATCGGCATCGGCGGCGCCGGCATGTCCGGCCTGGCGAAGATCCTCGCGGTGCGCGGGGCCAGCGTCTCCGGCAGCGACTCCAAGGAGTCCGAGACCGTCCTCGCGCTGCGCGCCCTCGGCGCCGGCGTCCACATCGGCCACGCCGCCGAGCACGTGCCGGACGGCGCCAGCAGCATCGTGGTCTCCAGCGCCATCCGCGCCGACAACCCGGAGCTGGTCGCGGCCCGCGAGCGCGGCATCCCGGTGGTGCACCGCTCCGACGCGCTCGCCGCGCTGATGGGCGGCCGCCGGGCGCTGGCGGTGGCCGGCACCCACGGCAAGACCACCACCACCAGCATGCTCGCCGTCGCCCTCGGCGAACTGGGCCTGGACCCGTCCTACGCGATCGGCGGCGACCTCGACGCCCCCGGTTCCAACGCCCACCACGGCACTGGCGAGATCTTCGTCGCCGAGGCCGACGAGAGCGACCGCAGCTTCCACAAGTACGCGCCCGAGGTGGCGATCGTGCTGAACGTGGAGCTGGACCACCACGCCAACTACGCCTCGATCGACGAGATCCACGAGTCCTTCGAGACCTTCGTCGCCCGGATCACCCCCGGCGGCACCCTGGTGGTCTCCGCCGACCACGACGGCGCCCGCGAGCTGACCGCCCGGGTGGCCGGCCGCGAGGGCCTGAACGTGGTCACCGTCGGCGCCGCCGAGGACGCCGACCTGCGGGTGCTGTCGGTCGTCGCGCGCGGCATGACCAGCGAGGTCACCGTGCTGCTGGGCGGCGAGGAGCTGGGCTTCACCGTCTCGGTGCCCGGCCGGCACTACGCCCACAACGCGGTCGCCGCGCTGGCCGCCGGCGTCGCGCTGGGCGTCCCGGCCGCGGACCTGGCCAAGGCCCTCGGCGCCTACACCGGCGTGCGCCGCCGGCTCCAGCTCAAGGGCGAGGCGGGCGGCGTCCAGGTGATCGACTCCTACGCCCACCACCCGACCGAGATGACCGCCGACCTGGAGGCGATCCGGGAGGCCACCGAGGGCCGGGTGCTGGTGGTGTTCCAGCCGCACCTGTTCAGCCGCACCCAGCAGCTCGCCGAGGAGATGGGCGCCGCGCTGGCGCTCGCCGACGCCTCCGTGGTGCTGGACATCTACCCGGCCCGCGAGGACCCGATCCCCGGTGTCACCAGCGAGCTGATCCTCGACGCCGCCCGCCGGGCCGGTGCCGAGGTCACCGCCGAGCACGACTTCGCCGCCGCCCCGGCCCTGCTGGCCGGCCTGGCCCGCCCGGGCGACCTGCTGCTCACCATGGGTGCCGGGGACGTCACCAACCTCGGTCCGGAAATCCTGGAGCACCTCGCGAACGTTTCCACCAACGTCTGAGTCCCCCGACCTGGAGCCGTCATGAGCTACGAGATCGAGAAGACCGACGCCGAGTGGCGTGACCAGCTCTCGCCGGAGGAGTACCACGTCCTCCGGGAGGCCGGCACCGAGCGCCCGTTCACCGGCGAGTACACCGACACCAAGACCGTCGGCGTCTACGGCTGCCGGGCCTGCGGGGCCGAGCTGTTCAGCTCGGAGACCAAGTTCGACAGCCACTGCGGCTGGCCGTCCTACTACGCGCCGCTGGCCGGCGACCGCGTCCAGTACATCGAGGACACCACCCTCGGCATGCGCCGGGTCGAGGTGCGCTGCGCCCGCTGCGGCGGCCACCTGGGCCATGTCTTCGAGGGCGAGGGCTACGGCACGCCGACGGACCAGCGGTACTGCATCAACAGCGTTTCGCTGACGCTGAAGCCGGCCGAGTAGGGGCGACGGCCTCGGCCACGGGCCCGGTACCCCAGGCGGGGTGCCGGGCCCGCTGCTGTCCGACCCACCGCGGTCGGGCCTGCCGCTGTCCGGACCTAGCCCTCCAGCGGGGTGAAGCGGACCGGGAGGCGGACCAGGGCGCGGTGGAAGGGGCCCGGGCGCCAGCGCAGGGTGTCGGCGGGCTCGGCGAGTTCGAGGTCGCCGATCCGGCTGGTCAGCTGCTCGACGGCGGTGATCGCGATCAGCAGCGCCGGGTCGCGGGCCGGGCAGGCGTGCGGGCCGGCCGCCCAGGCCAGGTGCGCCGATTCGCCGCTGGGCAGCCCGGCCGTGTCGGGGCCGTCGGCCGGCGGGGCGGCCTCGGAGTTGGCGGCGGCGTAGGAGACCAGGACGAGCGAGCCGGCCGGGATCGCCCGGCCGTGCAGGACGGTGTCGCAGCGCGGGTAGTGGGCGGAGAGGTTGGCCAGCGGCGGCTCGTGCCAGAGCACTTCGTCGATCGCCTGGTGCGCGGTCATCGCGCCGCCGAACAGCGAGCCGGCGTAGCGGGCGTCGGTGAGCAGGCGGCGCAGGGCGTTGCCGATGAGGTTGGTGGTCGGCTCGTTCCCGGCGATCATGGTCAGGGTGATCTGCCGGACCACCTCGTCGTTGTCGAGCCCCGCCGGGTGGGTGAGGAACCACGAGGTCAGGTCGTGCCGGGGGCGTTCGCGGCGCTCGGCGACCATCGCGGTGACCACGGCGACGAGGTCCGCGTACGCGGTCACCGCCTGCCGGGTGGACTCGATCATGCCGACGATGCCGGCCACCAGTCGCTCCCGGTGCTCGTCGGGCACGCCGAACCAGGTGGTGACCACGTGGACGGGCAGCCGGCGGGCGTAGTCGGCGATGAGGTCGGCGGAGCCGGTGGCCCCGAAGGTGCCGATCAGCCGGTGGGCGACCTCGGCGACCCGGCGCTGCAGCAGGTGCGGCTCCAGCAGCGCGAGGCCGTCGGTGATCACCTGCCGGTAGCGGGCGTGCGTCTCCCCGTCGCTGAACAGCGCGGTCGGCCGGTAGCCGAGCACGGGCAGCAGCGGGGAGTCCGGGGGGACGGTCTGCTGCCAGGCCCGGGAGTCCTTGGAGTAGGTGTCGGTGTCGCGCAGCAGGTCCAGCGCGGCCTGGTAGTCGGTGACCAGCAGGGCTTCGACGCCGGGCGCGATCTCCACCGGGGCGACCGGGCCCTGTCGTCGCAGCCGCTCGTAGACGGTCTGCGGGTCGGCGGCGAAGGCCGGACCGTGCAGGGCGATCGGGGTCCGGTCGGTCGGGGGCCGGTCGGTCGGGGGGTGCGCGGTGGGGGTGGTCATGACTGCTCCGGGGCGGAGGGCGGCAGGCCGCGCAGGACGTGTTCGGTGAGGGCGATCAGGGCGTCCAGGCTGGAGCCGCGCTCACGGGCGTCGCAGAGCACCAGCGGGGTGGCGGGGTGCAGGTCGAGGTGGGCGCGGAGGACCTCGGGCGGGTGCGGCGGCGATTCGGGGAAGCGGTTGACGGCGACCGCGTACGGCAGGCCCTGCTCCTCGACCATGTCCATGATCTCGAAGGAGTCGGCGAGCCGGCGGGTGTCCGCCAGGACCAGGGCACCGAGGGCGCCGCGCGCGATGTCCTGCCAGAGCGGGAAGAACCGCCGCTGGCCGGGGGTGCCGAACATGTACAGCACCACCTCGCCGGGCAGGGTGAGCCGCCCGAAGTCGACCGCGACCGTGGTGGTCGTCTTGCCGGGGAGGCCGGCCAGGTCGTCGACGGGGGCGCCGGTCTCGGTCATCGCCTCCTCGGTGTGCAGGGTGGGGATCTCCGAGAGGGTGCGGATGAAGGTCGTCTTGCCGACGCCGAAGGGGCCGGCGACCACGAGCTTCATCAGCGTCTGTTCGGGGTCGGGCAGGTAGCCCACCCGGTCCGGGCGCCCCGGACCGGGCGGCCTACCGGAGAGTGCGGAGTCCAACGAGGAGCCTCTCGACGAGGGAGCGGTCGGTCTGCTGGGCGCGGGGGATCGGCGCGCGGGCGTGCAGGCAGCCCGCCTCGACCAGGTCGGCCGCGAGGAAGACGGTCGCGCTGACCGGGAGCCGCAGGTGCGCGGCGGCCTCGACGACGGTGAGCGCGCCGGGCCGCAGCAGCTCCCAGAGGCGCCGGTGCTCGGCCTCCAGCTCGGCGAGCGCCTCCGGCTGCTCGGCGGCGGTCGCGAACAGCACGGTGAGCCGTTCGAATCCGTCGGCGCCGGCGCGGGCCCGGCCGCCGGTGGCCAGGTAGGCGGGCACCATCCGCCTGCGGGGGACGGCGGTCATGACCGCGGGGCGTCCTGCCGCCTGGCCGGGCTGGCCAGGGCGCGGCCGAGGGCGGCCACCTGGACCTGCATCTGGTAGGCGACGTTGCCGAGTTGGGCCTCGGGCGTGGTGAACACCGCGAGCGAGGTGTTCTCCCCGGCCGGGACGACGACGGCGAAGCCCAGCTCGGACTCGACCACGGTCTGCGCCAGCCGGGGCTGCTCGGTGTCGGTGAAGGCGGTGGTGAACGCGCGGGCGGCCGCGTGGACGGTGGCGGTCATCGCGGCGACCCGCTCGGCGGAGGCGCGGCCGAGGCCGGCCGAGGCGGCCTCGACCAGGCCGTCGCCGGTGGCGATCACCGCGTGGACGACGCCCGGCAGCTCCAGGAGCGGGCTCAGCACCCACCCGATCCCTTCGGCGGCGACGGCCGGGGCGCCGCCGGTGGGCGCGCCGGCGGGTGCGGGGGTGGCGGTGCTGGGGCTGGACGTGCTGCTCACGGCGCGGCTCCTCAGGAGGTCTGGGTGCTCCGGCGGCCGGACGCCGCCGCAGGGCCGGCGCCGGTGTGGGCGGCGTCGGGGCGGGGCGGGGCCGCCCGGTCGGCGCCGGCGGGGCCGGTCGCCTCGGGGGACGGGGAGTGGGGGCTCTGGGGGGCGGCGGCCTCAGCGGCCTCGGTGACCTCGGCGGCCTCGGTGACCTCGGCGGCTTCCGGGGCTTCCGCGGTGACGGCCTCCGCCTCCGCTTCCGCGACGGCGGCGCGGCCGGAGCCGGTGCCGTGCTGGAGCGCCTGCCAGCGGGCGGCCGCCTGCTCGGGCGTCCGCACCGGGCGGACGGCGCCGGGCACGGGTGCCGCGGCACCGTCGGCGGGCGAGGGCTGCGCGGGCACCGGCCGGCGTCGGCGGCGGCTGGGCAGTCCGGTGCCGTCGTCCGGCGCGGCGGGCTCGTCCGGCACCGCCCGCACCGGCGGGACGGCGTGCACCGGCGCTCCGTCGGACGGGCGCGGCGGGTCGGACGGGCCCGCCGCGTCCGGCAGGTCCGCCACCGGGGGGACGACGTGGATCGCCGGGACACCCTCGCGGGCGCGTCCGCCCGGGGCGGGCGCCGGACCGGCCGGACCGGATCCGGCCCGCAGCGGCAGCGGGGTGAGCACCGACAACGGCTGCTGCTCGTCCACCACTGTCAGCAGCCCGGCCGGGATCCGGACCAGGGCGCGCATCCCCCCGTACGGGGAGGGCTCGACGTGGCAGGAGAAGCCGTACTGCCGGGCCAGCTTGCCGACCACCGCGAACCCGGTCCGGGGCGGGTTGCCCAGTTCGGTGAGCAGCACGTCGGACGGGCCGGCCAGCAGTCGGCGGGCCCGGCGGAGCTGGTCCTCCTCCATCCCGATGCCGCTGTCGTCGACGATCACCAGCGCGCCCCGGCCGCCCTGCTGGAGGGTGACCGGCACGTCCGTCTCGGGGTGCGAGTAGGCGGTGGCGTTGGCGAGCAGTTCGGCGACCGCGATGGCCACCGGCTCGGCGGCCCGGGCCACCACGGCCAGTCGGCCCTCGCGCAGGTGGTTGGCCACCTTGATGCGGGCGTAGCCGGGCACCCGGGAGAGTGCGCCGACCACCACCTCGGCGAGCGGCGAGTCGGTGCGGGCCAGGCCCGGCCAGGCCTCGCACAGCACGGCGACGGTCTGGATCCGGCGCAGCGCGACCTCGTTGCGGAAGTCGACCTCCAGCAGCCGGGGGTCGTCGTTGTCGTCCTGGAGCTGCTGGACCAGGCTCTGGATCTGGTAGAGCAGCGTCTGGATCTTGGAGGTGGCGCCGCGCATCGCGGAGCGGGCGGCGGCGTCGACGCGCTCCCGCTCGTCGGTGACGGCGGCGGAGGCCGCGTCCAGGACGGCCTGCAGGGCCTGCACGGCGGCCGGGCCGACGGCGGCGGCGTCGAGCGGTCCGGCGATCGGCGCGTTGGGGTGGCTCAGTCGCAGGGCGGCGGCGGCCACCCGCTCGGTGGCGAGGTGGCCGATCTCGGCCAGCAGGGCGGCGACGTCGGCCTCGGCCGCCGCGGCGCGCCGCTCGGCGGTGTCGGCCCGCTGGTCGGCGGCGGCCGCCCGGTGGTCGGCCTCGGCCGTGCGCTGTCCGGCCTCGGCGGCCCGGTTCTCCGCCCGGTGGGCGCGGTCCTCGGCGGCCAGCGCGCGGTCGGCCGCGGCACTGGCCTCCACGGCCGCCTGCCGTGACTCGGCCACGGCCTCGCGGGCCTGCTGCTCGGCCCGGGCGGTCTGCCCCTCGGCGGCGCGGGCGCGTTCGGCGGCCAGGCCCGAGGCGGCCTCGGCGGCCTCGGCCCGGGCCGACGCGCGCGAGCGGCCGCGCGCCAGGAGCGCGGCGGCCACGAGCGCGGCGAGCGCGATCAGCGCCAGGGCCGGTACCAGGAACTGCGTCATCGACGTCCTCGGAGTTTCCTTGTACGAAGAGCGGGCTCGGTCGGGAGGGGCGGCGGCGGGCGGGTGCGGTGGAACAGGTGCCGTGGAACGCGTGCGGTGGAACAGGTGCGGTGGAACGGGTGCCGCGGGCCGAGGGCTCAGGCCGTGGCGCGGCCGTCCGCGCGCGGACGGGGCGTCCGGCCGCGAGTGTCCTCGTCGATCTCACGGGCCACCAGCGCCACCTGGTTCATCGCCGCCAGGATGTTCGGCACCTCGCTGCCGTCCAGGTGCCGGTACTCGGCCGCGACGGTGAGCACCAGCCGCTCGGGCAGGCCGAGTTCGGGGTACCGCTGCTCGGCGATGATCCGGCGGGCCGCGTCCAGCGCGGTGAGCCCGGCGGTGTGCAGGGCGTGGGTGCGCTCGCGGACGTGGCCGAGGTAGGCGATGTGCTCGTGCACGCCCGGCCGGTCGAGCACCGGCCCGTGGCCGGGCACGATGATCCGGGCGCCGGTGGCGAGGATCCGCTCGCAGGCGGCGATGACGTTCTCCAGCGGACCGGCCCAGTGCGAGGGGTGGTCACCGGGCTGGGCGGCGGTCGAGCCGAAGATCACGTCGCCGGTGAACACCGCGCGCTGGTGCGGGAGGTGGACGATGAGGTCGCCGCCGGTGTGGGCGGCGGGCAGGCCGGTGATCTGCACCGGGTACTCCCCCACCCGCAGTTCCAGTTCGCCCTGGAAGACGGTGTCCGGGTGGACCGGCTCGGTCCCGGACCAGTCGAACTGCCCGAAGTGGCGCCGGAGGTAGTCGCCGAGCGGCGAGTCCGGGTCGCTCCCGGTGACCAGCGCGTGGGTCTGCTGGGGCGTCGGCTCCCAGTGGATGTGCTCCAGTGCCTCGCGGGTGGCGATCACCTCGGCGTCCGGCAGCACGCCCGCGCCCCAGAGGTGGTCGCCGTTGGCGTGGGTGACGACGATCCGGTCGACGTCGACGCCGTCGGCCAGCCGCTTGCGGCTCTCGGCGAGGAACTCGGCGGCCAGCGAGGGGTCGTAGGGGGTGTCGATCCACAACGCGGTGCGTTGCCCGGCGAGCAGTCCGCAGTTGGCCAGGCCCCAGCCCCGCTTCGGCGGGAGCCAGACGTACAGGTCCTCGGCAATCGCGCTCACGTTCGCACGGTTGATCGTCATGGCCGCGATTATGCCGATGATGTGACAGCGGTGGAGCGGAACCCTGGCGTTTTCGGCCATTCCCCGCCCCGGACTCTCCCGTCCCGCCCCATTCCTCCCGGTTCGCCGCCCGCCGCCGTTCCAGGATCCGGTCAGCCGCCGTCCGGTCAGCAGGCACCGGATCGACAGACACCCGGTCAGCCGCCGTCCGGTCAGCAGGCACCGGATCGGCAGACGCCCGGTCAGCCGGACGGCAGGACGCGGCAGACCTCCACCGTCACGTCGACGGTGTCCAGGCCGATCACCCGGCCCTCGACGGCGACGAACCCCTTCTCCCCCGAGCGGAACAGCCCGGCCAGCGCGGACTGCCGCCCGGCCGCCGCGAGCGCCTCCACCGCCATCGCCGAACCGAAGGCGAAGACCCCGCACAGCACCACGCAGGGCGCCTGCCGGGACGTCCGGGTGACGAACACGAAGCCGTGGTCGCGGACGAGTTCGTCGGCCGCGTTGTACTGCGCCTCGAAGGCCATCCCGCCCCAGCGGGCCCGGGCCGCCTGCGGGTGCTCCAGCCGGAAGTCCGGGAAGGCGGTGGCCAGGACGCCCGCCGAGTAGGCGTTCACGCTCGGCCCGCCGACCGAGAAGGTCGGCATCCGCGGGTCCTGCGCGCCCGCGGTGACCAGCTCGATGGTGGCCTTGCGGTTGATCTTCCGCAGCAGGTCGGTGAGTTCGGCGATGGCCCGCGCCTCGGCCATCGGCATGAACAGCACGTTCCGGGGACCCCGGCTGGTGAGCCGGCAGCCGTCCTTGGCGTAGGCGAACTCGCCCACCTCGATACTCGGGGTGACTATCTGCACCCGGCCGTACGGACCGAGCAGCGCGCGCAGGAAGCCGTAGCGCAGGAAGAGGCGGGTCCGGGCGAGCGACCGCGCCGCGAGAAAGCCGATCACCGCCGGAACGAACCCGATCAGGATCTGGAGCAGGATCTCCACGACACCCCCGTGATCACTCGGGCACGAACTGTCTGCGCCGATGTGATGCCCCGTAGAACCCCGGGAACTCCCCTGCCGGGCCGACACACGGCCGCCACGCCCCTCCGCGCGCCCGATTCACCCGTCCGGCTCAGTCCGCCGGCCCGCCCGTCGGGCCGACGGGTGTCACGCTCCGTCATGACCGGCCGGGACGGACCCTGCCCCGGGCGGTCCCGCCGCGAGCGGTCCTACCCCGAGCGGTCCGGCCCGGGCGGTCCGGCCCCGGGCGGAACGGAGCCCGCCCGACCGGGCCGGGGCCCGTCAGCCGCCCAGGCGCTTGATGAACTTCCGCTCGCTCGCGCAGCGTTCGTAACCCAGCCAGGCGTTGATCGCCAGCATCGGCGCGTTGGTCGCGTCGTTCGAGGTGTACGCGTGCCGCAGACCGGCCTCCCGGGCCAGGCGCAACGACTCCAGCTTGGCGAGCTTGGCCAGCCCCCGGCCCCGGAAGTCCCGGCGGCAGGCGGTGAACGCCGACCAGTACCGGTCCGCGCCGTCCGTGTGCACGGCGGTGAACGCGGCCGGCCGGCCGTCGACCGCGGCCACGACGCTCAGGCCGGCGTCGAAGGCCGGGCGGTGCCACTCCCCCGCCAGCCACTCCTCGTAGTCGGCGGCGTCCATCACGACCTCGCCCGGCTCGTCCCGGATCGCGTCCGCCTCGACCAGGAACACCGGGTGCGGGTCGGCCGCCCAGTCGCGCGCCGGGCGCAGCTCGACGCCGGCCGGCAGCGGCGGGGCCTCCGGCAGCGGACGGGCGAGGTCCCGGGCACCGAAGTGGGCGATCCGCCCCTCGGCGAAGCCCCGGGCCGCGGCGAAGGCGCGCGGACCGGGCTCCTCGTCCACCCAGCTGTGCAGTTCGACCACGCCGTGCCCGGCCAGGTGCCGCTCGGCGGCGGCCAGCAGGGCGGTGAAGGCGCCGCGTCGCCGGTACTCGGGCAGCACGCTGCCGTTGGCGTGGCCGACGCCGGTGGTACTGGTCCCGGTCACCACCCCGCAGCGGACCGAGCCGACCACCCGGCCGTCCAGCTCCGCGACGAAGGTGCGGTAATGGCCCTTGGTCTGCTGGGAGTTCAGCCAGACGAACATCTCGGGTGCCTCGACCAGGTGTTCACGCCCGGCCCGGTGGGCGGCCGCCACGGCCTCGGCGTCCTCGGGGCGGAAGGCACGAATCGTCAGCGGTGTCATAGCTGCGTCACAGTAGCCACCGTCGGTCCGTCCGCGAACCCGTTTTCCACCGGAGCCGTCCCCACCAGCGGTGATGCGGGAAATTCGGGCCGAGATCGCGGATTGACTCAACGCCAAGCTCAAGTAATGCTCTGAGATGACCGGCCGAGGCTTGGCAGCCGCTCGGTCCGGGGACATGCTCAGCACCACAGCCCGGCGGCCCTGGCGACGAGGCCCGCGCCGACCGACGGCTTTCCACCCAGCCCTCCGAAGGGGGCGCACCGATGACCTCCCCCACCCTGCGGACCGCTCCGCAGCCGCCCGCAACGACGACGGGCACCACCGGCAGCACCACCACCACCGGCCGCACGACCACCAGCACCACCGACACCGCGGGCAACGGCACCGCGGGCACCGGCACCGCGCGCCGGCTCGGCGTCGGCCTCGGCTGGCGCAGCGAGATCGACACCGTGGTCGAGCGGCAGCCCGGCCTGGACTGGGTCGAGGTCGTCGCCGAGAACATCTGCGACGACCACCTCCCCGCCTCCCTGCGGATCCTGCTCGACCGGGGCCTCACCGTGGTCCCGCACGGCGTCGGACTCGGCCTCGGCGGCGCCGACCGGCCCGACCCGGACCGGCTGGCCAGGCTCGCCGGGACGGCCGCGCTGCTCGGCTCCCCGGTGGTCACCGAGCACCTGGCGTTCGTCCGGGCCGGCGGCCTGGAGGCCGGCCACCTGCTGCCGGTGCCGCGCTCGCGCGACGCCCTGCGGGTGGTCGCCGAGAACGTGCGGATCGCCCAGGACCAGCTGCCGGTGCCGCTGGCCCTGGAGAACATCGCCGCCCAGCTGGCGTGGCCGGACGACGAGCTGACCGAGGGGCAGTTCCTGGCCGAGCTGGTCGAGCGGACCGGGGTCCGACTGCTGATCGACGTCGCCAATCTGCACACCAACCGGGTCAACCTCGGTATCGACCCGGCCGCCGAACTGGACCGGCTGCCGCTGGAGGCGCTCGCCTACGTGCACGTCGCGGGCGGCACCATGGTCGACGGGGTCTGGCACGACACCCACGCCCACCCGGTCACCGAACCGGTGCTGGAGGTGCTGGCCGAGCTGTGCGCCCGGGTCGCGCCGCCCGGGGTGCTGCTGGAGCGCGATGCCGCGTTCCCGCCGCCGGCCGAGCTGGCGGCCGAACTCGACGCCGTCCGGCGGGTGCTGGAGGGCGGCCGGTGACCGCCGCCCTCGGCCCGGACGCGGCTTCCGCGCCCGGCACCGACACCGTCTCCACCACCGGCCGCACGTCCGACACCGACAGCGACAACGCTTCCGCCACCGACGCCGCGCGGGCCCGGCTGGCGGCCCGGCAGACCGAACTGCTCACCGCCCTGGTGGCCGGCGGCCCGGTGCCGCCCGGCTTCGACCCGGCGCAGGTGCGCGCCCAGGCGATCGGCCTGGCCGCCAAGCGGCGCGACACCACCGCCAAGGTGGCCCCGGACCTGCCCCGCCTGCTCGGCGCGCAGTACGGGCCGCTGTTCCTCGCCTACGCCCGCGGCAATCCGCAGACCGGCGGCTACCGCGCCGACGCCCGGGCCTTCGCCGCCTGGGCGCTCACCGGGCGCCCCGAACCGTCCGCTGACCAGCGGCGGGACCTGGAACGCTGGCTCCACCCGGCGCCCGAGGACCGCTCCGAACGTCGGCCCGGCCCGCTCGCCCGCCTGCGCCGCGCCCTGCGGTCCGGCCGGGAGGCCTGAGCCCCGCACCGGCGCCGCTCCCGCGGCACCCGTGCCGAGTCCGCCCCGACGCCACCGCCCACCCGGGCCGCGCGTCCGTCCGGACCGCACCCGGCACCGCGCGGACAGCGCGGACAGCGCCCCACCGACGCCCCACCACCGCCCCACGACGGCGCCACGCGCGCCCGAACCATGTCTCACCACCCGGGGGAACCACTCATGTGGCACAACGCCTTCTACCTCGTGCCCGGCGTCCTGCTGGCCGCCACCGTCCTCTACGCCTGGCAGGCCAAGCAGGCCGCGCGGCGCGTCAGCGACCCCAAGGGCCTGCCCGGTCGCGGCATCGCCCTGCTGGAGGCCGCCTTCCTGTCCGGTGGCCCCGGCCGGGTCTTCGACACCGCCCTGGTCCGGATGCACCGGCGCGGCCACGTCGTGGTCAGCCGCTCCCGACTGGTCACGCTGACCGCGACCGAGCCCGTCGACGAGGTCGACGGCGCGATCGTCGACGCGATCGGCCCGTCCCGCAGCCGGGACCTCGACTCGCTGCGCGTCGCGGTGATGCGCGCGCCCGCCGTCCAGGCCGTCGGCGACGCCCTGGCCGCCCGCGGCCTGCTGCGCAACCCGGAGCGGCTGCGCCGGGCCCGGACCGCGAACCGGAGCATCTGGCTCGCCCAGGCGGTCACCCTGGCGTTCGCCGTCGCCGCCCTGCTGCTGACCTCCGACGAGCCGGGCAGCGACGGCCCCTCGCTCTGGATCCCGCTGGTGCTGCTCCTCCTCGGCCTGGTCTCGCTGCTGGTCACCCGTCCGCCCAAGGGCCGGGTCACCCCGGCCGGGCGCCGCCAGCTCGGGCTGATGGACACCGGCAAGCCCTGGCACCCGCACCACGGCGTGTTCGTGAGCGGCGCCGACGCCGTCCTGCTCGGCGCCGTCGCGATGGGCGGCCTGGCCCTGCTCGGCGCCGACGGACTCGGCGACGCGGAACTGCACGAGGCGATGCTCGCCGCGGCGGCCGGCGACCAGTCGGCCCGGGCCTTCGCCGCCGCCGGCGGCACCGGCTCCTCGTCCTCCGGTTCCTCCGGTTCCTCCGGCTCCTCCTGCGCCACCGGCCCGGCCACCTGGTGCGGCTCCTCCTCGGACTCCTCCGGTTCCTCCGGTTCCTGCGGATCCTCGGGTTCGGGCTGCGGCAGCTCCTCCAGCTGCTCCTCGGGCTCCTCCTGCGGTTCCTCCTCGGGCTCCAGCTGCGGCGGCGGCTCCAGCTGCGGAGGCGGCGGGGGCTGCGGGTCCTGAGCCCCCGGCCCGGAGCCGAGGACGCACCGGACGTCACAGTTCGGTATCGCGGTCCGGGAAGACGTTCCGCGCGCGGCGCGGCCGGGACTACAACAACCCCATGTGGTTGCTCTTCCTCCTCCCGGCCTGCGTCGCCGCGGTGCTCTCCTGCATCCGGCTCGTCCGGACGACCGCCACCGCCGACGCGCTGTCCGGTCAGGAGGGCCCCCGGCCGTCCGAGGCGGTCGGGATCGGGCTGTACGAGACGGCCTACCTGGCCGGCGGACCGGACCGGGTGGTCGAGCTGGCGCTCGTCCTGATGGCCTCCCGGGGGCGGCTGCACCTCGCCCACACCGGCTGGACCACGGTCGTCGACCCGCGCGGCCGCAGCCGGCTGGAGCGCGCGGTGATCGCCACCGTCGGCCCCGAGGGCCAGTGCCGCACCGACGACCTGCGGGCGGCGATGGCCGCGCACCCCACCGTGCTGGAGATCGGCAGCCGGCTCTCGCTCGCCGGGCTGGCCACCCCGGCGACCGTGCGGCGGCACACCGTGCTGGTGGTCCGGCAGGTCCGGCAGGCGCTGCTGCTCTCCGTGGTCCTGCTGGCCGCGGCGCTGGTCGTCGGCGGCCTGGTCGACGGTGACGCGCTGACCCCGCTGGCCTGGTTCTCGCTGCCGCTGGTGCTCACCTCGGGCACCCTGCTGATGGCCCGGGTCGACGTCTACCCGTACACCCGCTGGGCCTCACCGATCGGCCAGGAGGTGCTGCGCGAGGTCCGCCCGGCGCGCCAGCACGGCCTCACCGACGACGAGGAGCGCGAACTGCTCACCGCCGTCGCGATGAACGGCCCCGCCGCCCTCCAGGACGCCCGGCTGCGCGCCGCCCTGCGCCGCCACTGACACCCCGAAGGGCCCGTCCGCGCGGAGTTCTCCGGCGGACGGGCCCTTCGGGGTGTCAGGACGCGGGCTTGCTCAGACCAGGCCGTTGAGCAGCTCGGCGACCGGCTTGCGGCGCCCGGTGAAGAACGGCACCTCCTCGCGGACGTGCAGCCGGGCCCGGGACGGGCGCAGGTCGCGCATCAGGTCCACGATCCGGTGCAGCTCGTCCGCCTCGAAGGCGAGCAGCCACTCGTAGTCGCCCAGCGCGAACGAGGCGACCGTGTTGGCCCGCACGTCGGGGTAGCCGCGCGCCATCTGGCCGTGCTCGGCGAGCATCGCGCGCCGCTCGGCGTCCGGCAGCAGGTACCACTCGTAGGAGCGCACGAACGGGTACACGCAGACGTAGTCGCGCGGGCGCTCGTCGGCGAGGAACGCCGGGATGTGCGACTTGTTGAACTCCGCCGGGCGGTGCAGCGCCATGTTCGACCAGACCGGCTCCAGCTGCCGGCCCAGGCCGGTGCGGCGGAAGCGGTTGTACGCCTCCTGGAGGTCGTCCGAGTCGGCGGCGTGCCACCACACCAGGATGTCGGCGTCCGCGCGCAGACCGGACACGTCGTAGGTGCCGCGCACCGTGACGTCCTTGGCGTCCAGCTGGGCGAACAGCTCCTCGACCTCGGTGACCAGGCCGGTGCGGTCCTCGGGCAGCGCGCCCTTGAGCTTGAACACCGACCACATGGTGTAGCGGATGACCTGGTTCAGGTCCCGCGCCTTCAACTTGGCGGGCTGCTCGGCGGCCTGCTGCTCAGCGGTCTCAGTCATGCGCCCATTGTCCTCTCGGTGACGTTCGCCCCGGCCAGCGGGGTCAGTACTCGGTCGAGCGCGGCGACGGCCGCCCGGGCGCTCGCGACGCACGCCGGGATGCCCACGCCGTCGTACGCGGCCCCGCACAGGGCCAGTGCTCCCGCCCGGTCCGCCGCCGCCCGGATCCGGGCCACCCGGTCCAGGTGGCCGACCGGGTACTGCGGCAGTCCGGCCCGCCACCGGGTCACGGCGGTGTCGTACGGACGGGCGGTCAGACCGATCGCCTCGCCCAGGTCGGCCAGCGAGCGGGCGACCAGTTCCTCGTCCGCCAGCTCCAACGGCTCCTCCTCGCGCAGCCGCCCCAGCGAGGTGCGCAGCACGAAGGAGTCCGGCGCGGACCGCTCCAGCCAGCCCCACTTGTTGGAGGAGAAGGTGGACGCCTTGATCCGGCGGCCGTCCACGGGCGGGACGAGGAAGCCGCTGCCGACCGGTGTGCGGGTCAGGTCGGCGCGGCGGAAGGCCAGGGTGACCAGCGCCATCCCGGCGTACTCCACGGTGTCCAGTTCGGCGGCCGCGGCGGGCACGTCGGCGCGCAGCAGCCGGGCGGCGGCCGGCGCGGGCACGGCCAGCACGACGGCGTCCGCGGCGAGCACCTCGCCGTCGCCGGTGGTCACCCGCCAGCCGTCGGGGGTGCGGCGCAGCTCCGTCACCGCGGTGCGGGTGCGCAGGTCGACGCCGGCCGCGGCGCAGGCCGCGGCGACCGCCTCCGGCAGGGTGCCGAGACCGCCGCGCAGGCCCTGGAACACGGGGGTGCCGACCGTCGTCGGGCGGGTGGCCAAGCCGTGCACGCCCTCGATCAGCGATCCGCCGCCGCGGGCGACCGGCAGCAGCGCGGGCACCGCGGCGCGCAGCGAGATCTCGTCGCTGTGCCCGGCGTAGACGCCGCCGAGCAGCGGTTCCACCAGCCGGTCGACGACCTCGCGGCCGAGCCGGTCGGCGACGTAGCGGCCGATCGCGACATCGTCCGCGACCGCCTCCCCCACCACCTCGTTCCGGGCCCGCTCCAGCCCCTCGGGGCTCAGCACACCGGAGTCCGCCAGCGCGGCGAGGTCGCCGGGGACGCCCATCACCTGTCCGCCGGGCAGCGGTCGCAGCGCGCCCCTGGTCCAGATCGCGGCCCTGGCGGTGGTCGGCGGCTCCAGTTGCTCCGCGAGCCCGACGGCCCGCGCCAGCTCGACCGCCTCCGGCCGCCGGGCGAGCATCGACTCCGCCCCGAGGTCCACCCGGACCCCGCCGACCTCACCGCCCCACAGCTTCCCGCCCAGCCGCTCCGACGCCTCCAGCAGCGTCACCCGCGCCCGGGCCGGTTCCCCCGCACCCCCACCGGCCACGGCGGCCGCGGTCAGCCCCGCGATCCCGCCGCCGATCACCACGACATGTGCTTGCGCCATGCCCCGAAGTCTCGCAGGCTTTACACCTTTGCCTCAATCCGCCCGCTTCTGCCCCTTGCGGGCGGGTCCGGGGCTGTCCCGCCTCCCGTGTCAGCGCCACGGGGCGCTGGGCGACCCGTCCGGGTCCAGCCCGTGCGGCCACGTCGTCGTGGCGACGTACGCCGCTCCACCGGCGTCGGTGAGCCGGCGGCGCAGGGCCTCGGCCGCGGCCCGGTCCCCCGCGCGTTCCCACAGGTACGCCAGGGTGCCCGCGGCGGAGAAGAGCCCGGCGTCCGCGGCCTGCCAGGCAAGGGCCTCGGCCGTGGCCCGGTCCCCGGCCTCCTCGCGCATCCGCACCAGATCGGACAGGACCTGGTTGTCGCCCCGGGCGGCGGCCCAGACGCAGAGCGCTTCGGCGCTCGTCCGGTCGCCGGCCTCCTCCCGCGACCGCACCAGCTCCGTCAGGGTGTAGACGTTCCCGGCATCGGTGGCCAGCCGGGCGAGGTCCTCGGCCCCCTCCCGGTCGCCGCTTCCCTCCCTCATCCGCATCAGGGCGGTGAAGCCGAAGGTGTGCCCCGCGCCGACGGCCTCGCGGTAGCAGGCCTCGGCACCCTCCGGATCCCCCGCCTTCTCCCTGATCTCCCCCAGGTGGAGCAGGGCGTAAGTGTGGCCGGCACCGACGGCGCGGCGATGGAGGGCTTCGGCCCCCGCGAGGTCACCGCTCTTCTCCAGCAACTCGGCCAACTCGATCAGCGCGTCGAATTCACCGTCGGCAGCCGACCTGCGGGCGAACTCCTCGGCGCCGACCAGGTCCCCCGCCGCCGCACGCCGACGGGTCAGCTGGATCAGGCAGTAGTCGTCGCCCTCCGCCGCACCTCGCAGATAGAGGGCCTCGGCTCCCTCCTGGTCACCGTCCTGCTCCCGCAGCCACGCCAGGTCCGTCACGGCGACGGGGTGCCCGGCGGCGGCGGCCTGCCGGTACAGGGCGGCCGCCCCCTCCTTGTCCCCGATCTCGTCGCGCATGTGCCCCAGCTCGATCACCGCGTGAACGTCACCGGCCTCGACCACCCGCCAGGCGAGGGCCTCGGCCGCCGCCGCGTCGCCGGCCTCCTCCAGACTCCGGGCCAGCTCCATCAGCGCGTCCGGATCCCCGCTGTCCGCGGCCCGGAGGCGCAGGTGGTGCGCCCACTGCAGCCGGTGCCTCCGCTCGGCCGCCGACGCCAGGGCGTCGAGGTCGCCCGGGTCGGTGAGGTGGGCGAGGGCGGACTGCCAGAAGGAGGCGGGCGGGCAGAGCCGGCGGCGGGCGGTGCGGCCGTGCTGTTCGAGGTAGTCGGCCAGGCGGAACAGCGGCCCGGCTGCCGCCGTGGGCGGGGCGGCGGGTGCCGGGGTACCCGGTGGCCTGCGCACCGGGCGCGGACTGGTCCGGCCCAGCGGGGCCTCCTTGCCGTGGACCGGGCGGCCGAGGTCGGCGAAGGCGGCCTCGGCCCAGTCGTCCGCCAGTCGGTCCCAGTCGCGGTCGCCGAAGTAGTCGGCGGCGGCGTCGACGAGGAAGGCCTGCGGAAGGTGGAGCCCGACCCCGAGGCGGCGGGCGTCCGTCGCGGCCTCCAGCAGCGCCCGGACGGCCGGGGTGCCGCGCTCGTAGCGGCGCAGCAGTTCGAGCGCGCCCGCGAGGTCCTGGGCGACCCGCCCGTGCGAGCGGGCCCGGACGAGCGCGTCGGCCATCAGCCGGTCGCCGGAGGCCGCCAGGGCGTCGGCCTCGCGCAGCGCGCGCTCGTCGAAGGCGTCCGGCACCGTCACCGTGCGCCCGGCGAGCAGTTCGCGGACCCGGCTGTGCGGATCGGGCCCGGAGGCCCGGGGCAGGGCGGTGTACTGCGCCTCGTACTCCGGCCACAGCGTGCCCAGTACCAGGACCGGTCCGCGCTCGGGCCGGGTGAGCAGGGTGTGCAGGGCGGCCGCGATCCGCTCGCCCTCCCGGGGGTGGCCGAGGTAGTGCTGGGCCTCGTTGAGCCACACCACCGTTCTCGGCCCGACGTGCTCCAGGTCGGCCAGCGCGGCCTCGGCGCGGGTCGGGTCGAAGGGGTGCCACAGTCGCCAGCCCTCGGCGGCGAGCGGCTGGACGGCCTCCCAGCAGGCCCGGGTCTTGCCCGTGGACGACGAGCCGACCAGGACCAGCAGCCCGCTGCGGCCGGCCGCGGCGTCCCGGACCACCTCGGCGGCCACCTCGTCGTGGCGGCGGCGGACGTAGCCGGGCAGCACCCGCGCCGTTCCGGCGACGTCGGCGGGGTGGACCTCCAGGTCGTGGGGGTCCCAGCCGCCGATCGGCCGTCCCAGGGGCCCGCGCGGCACCGCGGCGCCCGGCGGTCCCGGGAGGTTCACGGTGATGTGGGCGTCACCCGCCTGGACGACGTGCCCGTGCACCGTCGACCCGGCCAGTTCGTTGCGCACCCGGTCGACGCGCCCCGCGACCCCGTTCTCGACCCCCACCGGGCCCCCTCTCCCGTGTGCTGAACGGCGGCAGCATACGCCCGGCCGGCGGGCACGTACGCCGACGAGTCCGCCCGTAGGCTCCCGGCATGGAGAAGATCCTGGTGAGCGCGTGTCTGGCCGGTGTGCCGTGTCGGTACGACGGGCGGTCGAAGGACTCGCCGCAGGTGCTCGGGCCGCTCGCGGCGGGGCGGGCGGTGGTGGTCTGCCCGGAGGGGGCGGGCGGATTGCCGACGCCGCGGCCGCCGGCCGAGATCGTCGGCGGGGACGGCGCGGACGTGCTGGACGGGCGGGCCCGGGTGGTGGACGCGACCGGGGCGGACTGCACCGAGGCGTTCCTGGCCGGCGCCCGGCAGGCGCTGGCCGCGGCCGAGGCCGCCGGGGCGCGGCGGGCGCTGCTGATGGCACGAAGCCCGTCCTGCGGGTGCGGCCGGATCTACGACGGCACGTTCACCGGGGAGCTGCGGCCGGGTGACGGGGTGACGGCGGCGCTGCTGCGGCGGGCGGGGATCACGGTGGAGGCGGTCTGACGCCTTGTCCGCTCCGCAGCCGAGACGTGATCGAGCTGCGACCTCCCGGGTGGGTCCGGAGTGGGGCGGGGTCCGTCGAAATGGTGTGGGTGCCCCGGGAGGGGGTGCCGGTACCGAGGACGGGGAGGGCTCGATCGTGGGACGAGGACGAGGGCGGCGGAGAGCGGGGGCGCTGGCGGCGGTGGCCGCGGCGGCGGTGCTGGCGGCGGGGTGCTCGGCGAGCGGGGACGGCGCGAGCAAGGACATGTCGGCGGTCGCCCCGGCGCAGGCCGCCGCCGGGGAGGCGGCCAAGGCGGACGCCGCCGTCGGGGCGCCGGGGGTGGCCTCGGCGGCGCCCAAGGCGCCGCCCGGGCAGCCGGGCGTGACGCCGGCGGTGGACTCCCGGCAGATCGCGTACTCGGCGCAGCTGACGGTCCGGACGGCGCAGGTGGACACGGCGCTGGCGAAGGCCCGGAACCTGGCCGTCGCGGCGGGCGGCTATGTGGCGAGCGAGACCGGGAGCTCCGGCGGGGACGGCGGCCCGCAGAGCGGGCAGATCACGGTGAAGGTGCCCTCGGCGGCGTTCCAGCCGACGCTGGACCAGCTGGCCGGGCTCGGCGAGGTGCTCTCCCGGCGCAGCCAGGCCGAGGACCTGACCCAGCAGGTCGCGGACGTCAACAGCCGGATGCAGAGCCAGCAGGTGAGCGTGGACCGGGTGCGCGCGCTGATGGCGCAGGCGAAGACGCTGGCCGAGATCGTCAGTCTGGAGAGCGAGCTGAGCCGCCGGGAGGCGGACCTGGAATCGCTGCAGAAGCAGGTGAAGGAGCTGTCGGCGCGGACCTCGCTGTCCACCGTCACGCTGGACGTGCGGCAGAAGGCCGGCCCGGTCCAGGACGTGCCGGACGCGCCGAAGGACAAGGGGTTCTGGGCCTCGGTCGGCTCGGCGCTCGGCGGCGGCTGGCACCTGCTGGGCGCGATCGTGCGCGGGGTCGCCGTGACGGTGGCCGCCGTGCTGCCGTTCCTGCTGGTGGCCGCGCCGGTGGCGGCGGTGGTGTGGGTGCTGCGCCGCCGACGGAAGCCGGCCCCGGCCCCGGCCCCGGTTCCGGCCCCGGCTCCGGCTCCGGCTCCGGCGGAGCAGGAGGACGAGGCGCAGGCGGCGGAGGAGGAACCCGCGCACTGATCCGGACCCGCCGGTGGCGGCCCCCGCGGAGGGGCCGCCACCGGACGACGGGTCAGCGGGCGCTGGCCTCGTGCACGAAGGCGACCAGGCGGCTGAGCGCGTCCGGGTCCATGCTGGGCATGACGCCGTGGCCGAGGTTGAAGATGTGGCCGCTGCCGCCGAGCGCCTGCGCGGCGTCCAGCACCTCGCGGGCCTTGGTCTCCACGGCGCTGGTGGGCGCGAACAGCACCGCCGGGTCGAGGTTGCCCTGGAGGCCCTTGCCGGGGCCGACCCGCTCGGCGGCGACGTCCAGCGGCACCCGCCAGTCGACGCCGACCACGTCCGCGCCGGCCTGGCCCATGAGGCCCAGCAGCTCACCGGTGCCGACGCCGAAGTGGATCCGCGGCACGCCGTACCCGGCCACCGCGTCGAACACCTTGGTGCTGGCCGGCATCACCGAGCGGCGGTAGTCGTCCGGCGCGAGCGCGCCGACCCAGGAGTCGAACAGCTGGATCGCCGAGGCACCGGCCTCGATCTGCACCTTGAGGAAGGCGGCGGTGATCCCGGCCAGCCGGTCGAGCAGGGCGGCCCACAGGTCGGGCGCGCCGTACATCATGGCCTTGGTGTTCTCGTGGTTCTTGGACGGCCCGCCCTCGATCAGGTAGCTGGCGAGGGTGTAGGGGGCGCCGGCGAAGCCGATCAGCGGGGTCGTGCCCAGCTCGTCGACGAGCAGGCCGACCGCCTCGGTGATGTAGGGGACGTCGTCCGGCTCCAGCGGGCGCAGCCGCTCCAGGTCGGCGAAGCTGCGGATCGGGTCGGCGATGACCGGGCCGATGCCGGGCTTGATGTCGACGTCGATGCCGACCGCCCGGAGCGGGACCACGATGTCGCTGAAGAAGATCGCCGCGTCCACCTTGTGCCGGCGCACCGGCTGGAGGGTGATCTCCTTGACCAGCTCGGGCCGCATGCAGGACTCCAGCATGGGGATGCCCTCGCGGACCTTCAGGTACTCGGGCAGCGAGCGGCCCGCCTGACGCATGAACCACACCGGGGTGTGCGGTACCGGCTCGTGCCGGCAGGCGCGCAGGAACGCCGAGTCGTACGCGGCGCCGCGGCGCGCGTCGGGCTGCTGACCGGGGGTGGCGCCGGTCGGGGGGACTGCCGTCGTCTCGCTCACGCTCCAAATCTTCGCACGCGGCCCGGACCCGCCCGTCCCGGCGGTCCCGTCGGTTCCTCCAGGACCCGACGGGACCCGAACACGATCCGAACGCGAATCGAACGGGGGTCCGACCGGGGAACCGGGCGCGGCCCCGGGCGGGGATCCGGCCGGAGATCTGGCCGGATTGCCGCCCCGGCGCGCCGCGCGGGCAGAAGTTACGGCGATTACCCGGGTTTTCGACCTAGTCTTCGGGTCATGGCAGCGGTCGGAGGGCACCCCGCACAGGGTGGCGGAGCAGGTGGCGGAACGGGTCGGGAGGCGGCGCCGAGCGAGTTCCGGGCCGCCGTGGAGGCGTTCTCCGGCGCCCGGCTGCGCCCCGAGCTCGTCCTCTCCCCCGCCCCGGCCCCGCGCCGGCTGGCGCCGCACTCCTTCGCGCTGACCGCCACCGTCGAGGTCGACGGCGAGGAGCTGGCCGACGGCCGACTGGTGCTGCTGCACGACCCGGCCGGGCAGGAAGCCTGGAACGGGGACTTCCGCGTGGTCACCATGACCCGGGCGGAGCTGGAGCCGGAGATGGCCGGCGACCCGATGCTCTCCGAGGTCGGCTGGGCCTGGCTGCTGGACGCGCTGCAGGCGCACGGCGCCGGGTACACGGAGCCGTCGGGCACGGTGTCGCTCTGCGCCTCGCAGTACTTCGGCGGGCTGGCGGAGCGCGCGTCGACCACCGAGATCGAGATCAGGGCGTCCTGGACGCCGGCCGACGGCCGTTTCGAGCGGCACCTGTCGGCCTGGGGGGACCTGCTCTGCATCAGCGCGGGCCTGCCGCCCGCGGCCGCGGCGCCGCACGCGCCCGCCGACGTCACGTCACTCGGTGGAGTGGTCCCGATGCCCGCCAGGCGACGTCCGCGCTCGCACTGAGGAGTGGCGCCGCCGCGTCGTCATCACCGGACGCGCCGCCACCCCCAGGGCTGACGGAGTGTGACTTCGGTGCGGCTCTCCGTCAACAATCCGGTCGAATCCGACTGCTTCGTGTCGATCCTGATCGATTTTGTGCGAATTCCAGGCATGTCGTAATCAGTCACCTGCGCGATTTGTCCGTATTGTTACTCACTGGATCGTGATCTTTCGCTAAAGCCGGGCACGGTTGCTGCCGAAGCAGACTGTGACCCTTTCCGAACGCGGAACACTCCGACCGCCCCCTCGGGGTTCCGTCCGCCACTCCCGCAGGAGGCCTGGTGTCGGTCCTTCTTGAGCACCCCGCAAACGTGGTCGCCTACCGCCCGACCAAGCCCACCGCCATGGTGGTCATCGCCGATCCCCGCGTCCGAAACACCGTCACCCGTCACCTCTGGGCGCTCGGCGTCCGGGACGTGATCGAGGTGTCCTCGATCGCCGAGGCCCGCCCCCGGGTCTCCACGCCGCGCGACATCTGCGTCGCCGACGTCCACCTCCCCGACGGCTCGGGGCTGACCATCCTCGCCGAGACCCGCGCGGCCGGCTGGCCCAACGGGCTGGCGCTCTCCGCCGCCGACGACATCGGCGCCGTCCGCAGCGCGCTCGCGGGCGGGGTCAAGGGTTACGTCGTGACCGGCACCCGCACCAATGTCGCCATGCCGGGCAGGCCCGGCATGCCGCTCGGCGCCGCCGGGCTGGCCGGCCGGATGCGGCGCCCCGGGATGCCCGGCATGCCGGGCGCGGCCGGGGCTCCCGGCGGCGCTCCCGGTGCCCACGGCGCGCCGGGCGCCCAGCAGACCGCCTACCGCGAGCTGTCCGGCCGTGAGGTCGAGGTGCTGCGGCTGGTCGCCGAGGGCCAGTCCAACAAGGCGATCGGCGTGGCGATGGGCCTCTCGGCGCTCACCGTGAAGAGCCACCTCGCCCGGATCGCCCGCAAGCTCGGCACCGGCGACCGCGCCGGCATGGTCGCGGTCGCGCTGCGCACCGGCATCATCCACTGAGCCCCGGTGCCGCTGCGGCGGCCCAGGAGGAACGTTTCCTCCCGGGCCGCCGCGCACCGCGGCCGCGAACGCCCTGCGGGGCCCGTCCGGAGAGCCTCGGGCGGGCCCCTTCATCGGTCTGACCAGTCCGACAACACTCCCGGTCGCGGGGTCCGTCGTACCCTTGGTAGGTGACCGACGCCGTAGCAGCCATCCCAGAAGAAGCAGCCCCGGTCCCGCTCCTCGAACCGAAGGAGGGGATCCCTCCGGTCGTGGCGGACGAGCGGGCGCTGGCCGACACCGTCGCCGCCTTCGCCGCGGGATCCGGACCGGTCGCCGTCGACGCCGAGCGGGCCTCCGGCTACCGCTACGGCCAGCGGGCGTACCTCATCCAGCTACGCCGCGCGGGCGCCGGGTCCGCGCTGATCGACCCGATCGCCTGCCCCGACCTCAGCGGGCTGGGCGCGGCCCTCGCGGACACGGAATGGGTGGTGCACGCCGCCACCCAGGACCTGCCCTGCCTGGCCGAGGTCGGCATGAGACCCCAGCGACTGTTCGACACCGAGCTGGCCGGCCGGATCGCCGGCTTCGCCCGGGTCGGCCTCGGACCGATGACCGAGAGCGTGCTCGGACTGAGCCTCGCCAAGGAGCACTCGGCGGTGGACTGGTCCACCCGTCCGCTGCCCGAGCCGTGGCTGCGCTACGCCGCCCTGGACGTCGAGGTGCTGGTCGAGCTGCGCGACGCACTCGAACAGGAGCTGGACGCCCAGGGCAAGCTGGACTGGGCCCTGGAGGAGTTCGCGGCGATCGCCGCCGCCCCCCGCCCGGCCCCGCGGACCGACCCGTGGCGCCGCACCTCGCAGCTGCACAAGGTCCGCCGGCGGCGCCAACTGGCCGTGGTGCGCGAACTGTGGCTGGCCCGCGACCGGACGGCGCAGGAGCGGGACGTCTCGCCGGGCCGGGTGCTCTCGGACGCCGCGATCGTCAACGCCGCGCTGGCCATGCCGCTGAACATCGCCGCGCTGCAGGGCGTCCAGGGCTTCGGGCCCCGGGTGCACCGGCGCCAGCTGGAGCAGTGGCTGGCCGCCGTCCAGCGCGGGCGGGAGGTGCCGGAGAACCAGCTGCCGCCGGCCGCCGCGCCGCACGACGGCCCGCCGCCGCCGCGCGCCTGGGCCGAGAAGGACCCGGTGGCGGCCGCCCGGCTGAGCGGCGCGCGCGCCGCGGTCGGCGAGCTGGCCGAGCGGCACCACCTGCCGGCCGAGAACCTGATCACCCCGGACCTGGTCCGCCGGGTGTCCTGGGAGCCGCCCGCCGACGCCTCGGCCGCCAACGTGGCCGCCGTGCTGCGGCGGCTCGGGGCCCGGCAGTGGCAGGTGGACCTGGTCGCGCCGGTCCTGGCCGCCGCCTTCGTCGAGGCGGCGAAGGCCGGCGCCGAGGCCAAGGCCGGCACGGGCGCGCAGCAGGGCTGAGCGGGGAGGAACGGAGAAGGGGATGTCGCCCGGAGCGGGCGGCGTCCCCTTCGTCGTACTCGGCCGCCCCGGACCCCGAGCCGACCCCGAACCCGCCTCGGCCCCGGCCGGCACCGGCCGGCCCCGAGCCGAAGGGGCGCGCCGGTGCCGAAAGGGAGAGCGCGAGGAGGCCGCGAGGTACGGGCGGCATCGGAGCGCCGACCGTCGGCACCGGACCGGAGCGCCCGGAGGCGAGCGGGTGAATCACAGAGTGGGCGACAACACATCCGGTGTTGCGGCTTCCGGGCCTGGGCAGGGTGGTTACCGGCGGGTAGCATGGCCGTGGGCGGCGCCGCCCGCGTCGATTCCTGCGACGGCTCGCGGCAGCCTGCCCACTGAACCGTTGGTCCCTGGGAGGAGAGCCCCCGTGCCTCGTACCGCGAGGGACGTCGTCTTCGTCGATGGCGTCCGCACCCCGTTCGGCAAGGCAGGCCCGAAGGGCATCTACCACGAGACCCGTGCCGACGACCTCGTCGTCAAGTGCATCCGGGAGCTCGTGCGTCGTAACCCGAACCTGCCCGTCGAGCGCATCGACGAGGTCGCGATCGCGGCCACCACGCAGATCGGCGACCAGGGTCTGACGATCGGCCGCACCGCAGCACTGCTGTCGGGCCTGCCGAAGTCCGTCCCCGGCTACGCGATCGACCGCATGTGCGCCGGCGCGCTGACCGCCGTGACCACCACCGCCGGCGGCATCGCCTTCGGCGCCTACGACGTGGTCGTGGCCGGTGGCGTCGAGCACATGGGCCGCCACCCGATGGGCGAGGGCGTCGACCCGAACCCGCGCTTCGTCTCCGAGAAGCTCGTCGACGAGTCCGCCCTGTTCATGGGGATGACCGCGGAGAACCTGCACGACCGGTTCCCGCACATCACCAAGGAGCGCTGCGACGCCTACGCCGTGCGCTCGCAGGAGAAGGCCGCCAAGGCGTACGCCAACGGCGACATCCAGCCCGACCTGGTGCCGATCTCGATCCGCAACACCAACCCCGAGGTCGGCGAGACCGGCTGGGGCCTGGCCACCGCGGACGAGCCGATGCGCCCGGGCACCACGATGGAGAGCCTGGCCGGTCTGAAGACCCCGTTCCGCCCGCACGGCAACATCACCGCGGGCAACTCGGCCGGTCTGAACGACGGTGCCACCGCCTCGCTGCTGGCCGCCGAGGACGTCGCCGAGGAGCTCGGCCTCCCGGTCCGGATGCGCCTGGTCTCCTACGCCTTCGTCGGCGTCGAGCCCGAGGTCATGGGCATCGGCCCGGTGCCGGCCACCGAGAAGGCGCTGGCCAAGGCCGGTCTGACCATCGACGACATCGGCGCGTTCGAGGTCAACGAGGCCTTCGCCGTGCAGGTCCTGGCGTTCCTGGACCACTACGGCATCGCCGACGACGACGAGCGCGTCAACCCGTTCGGCGGCGCGATCGCCTTCGGCCACCCGCTGGCCTCCTCGGGCGTGCGCCTGATGAACCAGCTGGCCCGCCGCTTCGAGCAGCGCCCGGACGTCCGCTACGGCCTCACCACGATGTGCATCGGCTTCGGCATGGGCGCCACCATCGTCTGGGAGAACCCGCACTTCGAGGGTGGTAAGTGAGCATGAGCACCACGACTGAGCTGCTGACCCGCGGCGCCGAGCTCTTCCCCGGCGAGGTCGTCACGACCGCGCACGTCCGCCACCTGGACCTGCCGCTGCAGGCCGGCCGGCTGGCCCTGATCACCCTGGACAACGGCTTCGACCACACCAAGCCGACCACCTTCGGCCCGGGCTCGCTGCTCAAGCTGAGCGAGGCGCTGGACCAGGTCGAGGCCGAGGCCGCCGAGGGCACGATCGTCGGCGCCGCGATCACCGGCAAGCCGTTCATCTTCGCGGTCGGCGCCGACCTCAAGGGCGTCGAGCTGCTCCAGCAGCACGCGGACGCGCTCGCCATCGGCAAGGGCGGCCACGAGGTCTTCAAGCGGATCGCCGCGCTGCCCGTCCCGACCTTCGCCTTCTACAACGGCGCGGCGATGGGCGGCGGCGTCGAGGTCGGCCTGCACTGCGACTACCGCACGGTGTCGGCGGGCGTCCCGGCGTTCTCGCTGCCCGAGGTCTTCCTCGGCCTCGTCCCCGGCTGGGGCGGCTGCAGCATCCTGCCGAACCTGATCGGCCCGGCCAAGGCCGTCAAGGTGATCATCGAGAACTCGATGGCGCAGAACAAGCAGCTCAAGGGCAAGGACGTGTTCGAGCTGGGGATCGCCGACGCGATCTTCGAGCCGGCCGACTTCCTGGAGCAGTCGCTGCTCTGGGCGGCCAAGGTCCTCAAGGGCGACGTGGCCGTCGAGCGCGAGGCGATCGACCGCGGCAAGGCCTGGGACGACGCCGTCGCCTGGGGCCGGCTGGTCGCCGACGCCAAGGTGCACGGGGCGGCCCCGGCCGCGTACCGGGCGCTGGACATCATCGCCCAGGTCAAGGACCAGGACCTGCAGGCCGGCTTCGACGCCGAGGACGCGGCCCTGGCCGACCTCATCATGGGCGGCGAGCTGCGCAGCGGCATCTACGCCTTCAACCTGGTGCAGCGTCGGGCCAAGCGCCCGGTCGGCGCGCCGGACAAGTCGCTGGCCCGCCCGGTCTCCAAGGTCGGCGTCGTCGGCGCCGGTCTGATGGCCTCGCAGCTGGCGCTGCTGTTCGCGCGCCGGCTGGAGGTGCCGGTGGTCCTCACCGACATCGACCAGGAGCGCGTCGACAAGGGCGTCGGCTACGTCCACGCCGAGATCGACAAGCTGCTCGACAAGGGCCGCATCGGCAAGGACAAGGCCAACCGTCTCAAGGGCCTGGTCTCCGGCTCGCTCGACAAGGCCGCCGCCTTCGGTGACGCGGACTTCGTGATCGAGGCCGTGTTCGAGGAGATGGGCGTCAAGCAGACCGTCTTCGCGGACCTGGAGAACGTGGTCTCGCCGACCTGTGTGCTGGCGACCAACACCTCCTCGCTCTCGGTCACCGAGATGGCCTCGAAGCTGAAGCACCCCGAGCGGGTCGTCGGCTTCCACTTCTTCAACCCGGTCGCGATCCTGCCGCTGCTGGAGATCGTCCGCGGCGAGAAGACCGACGACGTCTCGCTGGCCACCGCCTTCGGCGTCTCGAAGAAGCTGAAGAAGACCGCGGTGCTCTGCAAGGACGCCCCGGCGTTCGTGGTGAACCGGATCCTGACCCGCTTCATGGGCGAGATCCAGGGCATCATCGACGAGGGCACCCCGATCGCCACCGTCGAGAAGGGCGTCGAGCCGCTCGGCCTGCCGATGTCCCCGATCGTGCTGCTGGAGCTGGTCGGCCCGGCCATCGCCCTGCACGTCTCGGAGACCCTGCACGGCGCGTTCCCGGAGCGGTTCACCGTCTCCGAGAACCTCGGCAAGGTGGTCAAGGCCGGCAAGCGCGGCTTCTACACCTGGGTGGACGGCCAGCAGGTCCTCGACCCCGAGGTGCTGGAGCTGCTCACCTTCGGCGACACCGTGCTGACCGAGGAGCAGGTGCTCGGCCGCGCCCTGGAGGCCGTCGCCCAGGAGATCGGTCTGATGCTGGAGGAGGGTGTCGTCGCCGAGGCGCAGGACATCGACCTCTGCATGATCACCGGCGCCGGCTGGCCCTTCCACCTGGGCGGGATCACCCCGTACCTGGACCGTGAGGGCATCTCGGAGCGCGTGAACGGCAAGCGCTTCCTCGCCCCGGGCCTGGCCTCCGTGCCCGCCTGAGGATGAACGCGGAGGGCCCCGGCGACCTTGACGGTCACCGGGGCCCTCCGTCGTTCTCCCGCGGCCCGTACGGGGCCGTCGCGGGCCTCCCGGCGGGTACCGGGCGCGTCGTCAGCGCTTGAGGCGGTAGACGACGGTGTCGGCGAAGACGCCGACCATCTCGTAGTGGGTGTCCAGCAGGTTCTCGATCTTCGGGATCATGCCCGGCTGGTACGGCGCGAGGCCGGAGTCGTCGACGACCACCTCGGGCAGGCCCTTGGCGATCTCCTGGTCGAAGGTCTGCCAGGCGTTGGCCATCGAGAACTGCTCGCCGACGTTGGGGCTGCCGTCCTTGCCGCCGCTGTAGTTGGTCAGGAAGCCGGCCGTGAGGTACCGGGTGGCGGGCTTGCGGTCGGCGAGCCAGTACAGCTCCGGGTGCATGCCCCAGACCAGCACGGTGTCCTTGGGCGTGGTCTGCGCGGCGACGGCGGTGGCGACCTCGGTGGTGCGGTCCAGCCGCTCCCCCGGCCAGGCCAGCGCCAGGCCCCAGAAGACGGTGGCGGCGGCCGTGGTGTACACCAGCACCGGCTTCCAGCGGACCGCCGAGGTGGCGACCGCCCCGGTGCCCAGCAGCACCAGCGGGGGCATCAGCTGGAGGTAGTAGTGGCCGAAGAAGTGGAAGCCGACGCTGACCGCGACGACCGAGGACAGCAGCCACATCCACAGGTCGGTGGTGGAGCCGTGCTCCTCGCCGGCCACCGGCAGCGGGCGGTGCCGGTACTTCAGCCACAGCCGCCGGCCGACCGGCAGCAGGAAGCCGAGCCCGGCGCCGATCAGGATCGCCGAGTTGCCGAGCGCCCGCCCGAGCATCTGCAGCCAGGCGCCGCCGGAGGTGGCGTAGTCGCCGCTGCCGGTGACCACCCAGAACAGGAAGCCCTTGGGTTTGGTCAGGATCACCGCGACCAGCGCTATCGGCAGGGTGAAGCCGAAGCCGATCTTGAACAGGGCGGGGATCCAGCGCACGCCGCGCTGCCGGGCGTCCTGGAGGAGCATCCAGAGCACCGGCAGCAGCACCGCGCCGCCGGTCTGCTTGGTCAGTGAGCAGAGCGCCACCGCGATGCCGGCGGCCAGCCAGCGGCGGCGTTCGGCGTAGCGGAAGGCGGCCACCATCGCGGGCAGCATGAAGACCTCGAAGGTCGCCGCCTGGGTGTCCTCCGGGGAGAGCCCGATCGAGACCAGCAGGTAGAGCAGTCCGGCGCCGGCAAGCCGCGGCCGGTTGCCCCAGCGGCCGCGGGCGATCGAGGCCAGCAGGATCGCGGTGACCAGGTGGGCGGCCACCGCGAGGGTGCGCAGCGGCCAGAGCGAGGCGGAGCCGAAGACCGTGAAGCAGGCCTGGTAGAGCCAGGGCAGCAGCGGGGGCTTGCGGTCCACCACGGTGTCGTAGAGCACGCCGCCGTCGGCGAGCATCCGCGCCTGGGTGGCCAGGAAGCCCTCGTCGGGACTCCAGACCGGGCGGACGAAGGACGGCAGGTGGGTGAGCAGGGCGACCAGGGCCAGCAGCGGCACCAGACGCGACCAGTAACCGGTCTTCACCCGCTCCCAGCCGTTGGCCGAGGGTACCCCCAGGGGCAGGCGCTCGGTGAGCGCGGTCGAGCGGGTTCGGGTGGGGGTCGGCACGGATGACAACCTACCGGGCGGAATCGGCACGGGCAGCGCCGGTCCCGCCTTTGGTGCGATTATCGGCCTCACTGTTGCAGAGCTGTCGCAGAGCCGGGGCGGACGGCCGCCGTCCGGGGCGCTCCCCGGACGGCGGTACTCCCTCGGAGGCGGTCAGGCCTCGACGGTGGCGACGTCCAGCCGGGAGACCAGGGCGGTCACCTGCCGGGCGATGTCCGGGGCGGTGAGGCCGATCTCGGCGAGGATCTCCGGGCGCGAGGCGTGGTCCAGGAACTGCTGCGGGATGCCGAAGTCGCGCAGCGGCACGTCCACGTCCGCGTCCCGCAGCGCCTGGGCGATCGCCGCGCCGACGCCGCCGACCCGGCCGTTGTCCTCGACCGTGACGACCGCCCGGTGCTCGGCGGCCAGGCCGGGCAGCGCCGGGTCGACCGGCTTGACCCAGCGCGGGTCCACCACGGTGGAGCTGATGCCCTGGGCGGCCAGCAGGTCGGCCACCTCCAGGCACATCGGGGCGAGCGCGCCGACCGAGACGATCAGCACATCGGCCCGGCGGCCGTCCTCGGCCCCGCCGAGGGAGTCGGGCACGGCGGCGCGCAGGACGTCCATGCCGCCGACCGTGGCGACCGCGGGGACGGCCTCGCCGACCGAGCCCTTGGAGTAGCGGACCACCGTCGGGGCGTCCTTGACCTCGACGGCCTCGCGCAGCTGGGCGCGGACCTGGTCGGCGTCGCGCGGGGCGGCGAGCCGCAGGCCGGGGACGACCTGGAGGATCGACATGTCCCACATGCCGTTGTGCGAGGCGCCGTCGGTGCCGGTGACGCCGGAGCGGTCCAGCACGAAGGTGACGCCCAGCTTGTGCAGGGCGACGTCCATCAGCACCTGGTCGAAGGCGCGGTTCAGGAAGGTCGCGTAGACCGCGAAGACCGGGTGGAGTCCGCCGGTGGCCAGGCCGGCCGCGCTGGTGACGGCGTGCTGCTCGGCGATGCCCACGTCGAAGATCCGGTCCGGGAAGGCCTCGGCGAACGGGGCCAGGCCCACCGGGTGGAGCATGGCGGCGGTGATGCCGACGATGTCCTCGCGCTCGTGGCCGAGCGCCACCATCTCCTCGGCGAAGACCGAGGTCCAGTCCTTGCCGGAGCTCTTGATCGGCAGGCCGGTCTCCGGGTGGATCACGCCGACCGCGTGGAAGCGGTCCTCGTCGTTGTTCTCGGCGGCGTGGTAGCCGCGGCCCTTCTCGGTGAGGCAGTGCACGATCACCGGGCCGCCGAAGCCGCGCGCCTTGGTGAGCGCGGACTCCAGGGCGGTGAGGTCGTGGCCGTCGATCGGGCCGATGTACTTGAGGCCGAGGTCCTCGAACATGCCCTGCGGGGCGATGAAGTCCTTCAGGCCCTTCTTGGCGCCGTGCAGGGTCTCGAACAGCTGCTGGCCGACCACCGGGGTGCGCTGCAGGGTGCCCTTGCCCCAGGAGAGGAAGCGCTCGTAGCCCTGGGTGGTGCGCAGGGTGGCGAGGTGGTTGGCCATGCCGCCGATGGTCGGCGAGTAGGAGCGCTCGTTGTCGTTGACGACGATGACGACCGGGCGGTCCTTGGCGTCGGCGATGTTGTTGAGCGCCTCCCAGGCCATGCCGCCGGTGAGCGCGCCGTCGCCGATCACCGCGACCACCGGGTCGTGCTTGCCCAGCAGCTGGTTGGCCTTGGCCAGGCCGTCGGCGTAGGAGAGCACGGTGGAGGCGTGCGAGTTCTCGATCACGTCGTGCTCGGACTCGGTGCGCGAGGGGTAGCCGGACAGGCCGCCCTTCGTCCGCAGCCCCGAGAAGTCCTGGCGGCCGGTGAGCAGCTTGTGCACGTAGCTCTGGTGGCCGGTGTCGAACAGGATGCGGTCGCGCGGGGAGTCGAACACCTTGTGCAGCGCGATGGTGAGCTCCACCACGCCGAGGTTCGGGCCCAGGTGGCCGCCCGTCTTGGAGACCTCGGTCACCAGGAAGGTCCGGATCTCCTGGGCCAGTGCGGCCAGCTGTCCGGGCGTGAGCCGGTCGAGATCGCGCGGTCCCCGAATGCGGGTCAGCAGGGCCACCCGTTCCTCCTCGTTCGTATTCGCGGACCGGAGGTCCGACGGGCGTCGCTGCCCGGTGTCGACCGGTCGAGTCTAATGTCCGCCCACCGGACGCCGGGCGGGGCGTCCGGTGCCGACGGCCGGTACGCGCCAGCCACCTCGGCGGTCACTCTTTCGGGTGAACGCGGAAAACCGGCGTGTCGTTGCACCCGGCCGGGGCGGAACCCGGGGCCCGGTGGCGGACGACGGGGATCAGTGGCGGGCGACGGCGAGCGCGCTGGAGTCCCCCGCCTCGCTCATGACCAGGGCGAGCGCGCCCAGGACCTCGGCCCGGCCGCCCAGGGTACCGGGGACCACCGACAGCTGGCGGGCGGCACTGGGGATCGCGTAGCGGGCCACCGAGTCGCGGATCGGTGCGAGCACCAGCTCGCCGGCGTCCGCGAGGTCGCCGCCGAGGATCACCCGGCGCGGGTTCAGCAGGTTGCAGAGGGTGGCCACACCGGTGCCGATCTGCCGGCCGGCGTCGGCGATCACCCGGCGGCAGCCGAGGTCGCCCTGGTGGGCCAGCTCGACCACCCGGGTCAGGCTGAGCTCGGCGCCGAGGGTCGGGGTGAGCAGGTTCAGCAGGTAGCGGGAGCCGACGAAGGTCTCCAGGCAGCCCCGGTTGCCGCAGCGGCAGACCGGGCCGGCCTCGTCCAGGGTGATGTGGCCGATCTCGCCGGCGGTGCCGCCCGGGCCCCGGTAGATCTGCCCGTTGACCACCAGGCCCGCGCCGACGCCGCTGGCCACCTTGATGTAGGCGAGGTCGCTCAGGCCGCGGCCGGCGCCCCAGACCAGTTCGCCGAGCGCGCCGAGGTTGGCGTCGTTGTCGACGTGCACCGGCATGCCGAGGCGCTCGGCCAGCTCGCGGCCGGGGGCGATGCCGGTCCAGCCGGGCAGGATCGCGGTGGAGCCCAGTGCCCCGGTCTCCACGTCGATCGGGCCGGGCACGCCCAGGCCGACGCCGATCACCTTGTCCGGCCGGAAGCCGGCCTCCGCGAGCAGCCGCTCGACCAGGGCCTCGGCCCGGTCGAAGCCCTGCGCGGCCGAGACGTCGACGTCCATCGGGGCGCTCTCCTCGGCGAGGACCCGGTGGGCGAGGTTGCCGACCGCGACCCGCAGGTGGGTGTGGCCGAAATCGATCCCCACCACGATGCCGGCGTCACCGCTGAGCGAGACGCTGCGGGCGCGCCGTCCGCCGGAGGAGGTGTCGGCCACCACGACGGTGCCGCTCTCCTTCAGTTCTCGCACGATGTTGGACACCGTGGCCGCCGAGAGTCCGGTCCCGCGGGCGATCTCGGCCTGGGTCAGCGAGCCGGCCATCCGCACCGCGCGGAGCACCCGCTCCAGGTTGGCCCGGTGCAGCGAGGACTGCGAGCCCGGAGTGTCCGTCGACATGATCCACCCTCCCAAGGGGGCCGGGGACCCCTCCGCCGGGTGTCCCCTTTCAACTCCTGAAGCCTAGGGCCTGTCTCTTGGATTTTGTCGGGTGAGGTCGCGGCGCTGGGGTGCGTGCATCGCAAGGCGGAGGAGGGAGCCACTGCGGAGCATTGGCGACCGACGACAACGCGGCGAGGTGCGTGCCCCGGCGCCGCGACCCCGGCAAGGATCCAAGAGACAGGCCCTGAGGCCTGAGTCCCGGTGAAGGCACGGGGGAGAGTGGGCGAAGAGGTGGTGAGGGCGGAAGGCCCGCGAGGGGGTGCGGGCGGGCCGGCGGACCGGCCCCGGCCCAGGTCGGCGGGGCGGGCCGGGGACTGACAGCGCCGCAGGTCGGCGCGGGCGCGGCCGGGAGCGCAGGTTCCGACGCGGGTCCGAAAACCGGCCCCCCGTACGATGGTGCCCAATCTCACCCGTCCCGGCGGCCGCGGATGCGCGCCGCTCCCGGGACGATTCCAGACATGACGGGGCATCAGATGGCAGGGGACAACCCTACACCGGGGGCTGGCGAAGCTTCCGGCGGCGGTCCGGACAACCGGGGCGTATCGCTCGGACGCCCGGCGGGCGGCGTCGACCCGGCGGCCGTGGCCGACCAGCAGACACAGCTCGACGGGGCCGCGGTCCCCGGTCAGGCCGCACCGCCGGCCCCGGCCGCGCCGCCCGCGCCGCCGGCCGGGGCTCCGGGGGCCGCCGGGGCGTACGCCTACGCGCCCACCGCCCCCGCCTTCCCCTCGCAGGGCCCGGCGGGAGCCCCGCCGCAGGCCCCGCCGGTGGGCCCGTACGACCCCTCCGCCGGCCAGCCGCAGTTCGGCGCCCCGGTCGCGGGCCAGCAGTACGGCTACACCGCCCCGCCCGCCGACGGCGGCGCGGCCGGCTACGGCTACCCGCAGCAGGGCGGCGGCTACGGCTACCCGGGCGCCCCGGCGCCCGTCGCCCCGCCGAAGCGCAACCCGGTGATGGTCTGGGGCGGCATCATCGGCGGCGTGCTGGCGATCGCCATCGTCGCCGCGCTGATCGTGCTGTTCACCGACGACAAGAAGAAGAAGGACGACCAGCCGACCGCCTCCGGCGGCACCACCGGCCAGGTCACCGGCGGACCCAGCGGGGACGTCACCGCCACCGGCGGGACGGTCACCGCGCCGGCCACCGGCGGCGCCACCGGCGGCACGGGCGGCGGTGGCGGCGGCAAGGCCGGCGCCTACAACCCGGCCTGGGCGGCCGACAAGCCGGCCAGCTCGGTCAGCGGCTCGACCCGGATGCTCGCCATCTGGGGCGCCGAGAAGGTCGCGGTGCGCGCCGACACCACCGGCATCCGCGCCGTCAACACCTCGGACGGCAAGGAGGCGTGGAACATCCCGGTGCCCTCCGGCGCCAAGGAGTTCTGCTCCGCCTCGTACAGCGCCAACTCCAAGCACATCGCCGCGATCGCGCTGAACACCGGTGACAGCGACTGCTCCACCATCGCCGCGGTCGACCTCACCACCGGCAAGCTGAGCTGGACCGTCAAGGTCGGGCAGAGCCGGATGACCTCCCCCACCCTGACCGTCACCGACAAGGTGGTCGGCATCGGCGCCAACACGGCCGCCGCGGTCAACATCGCCGACGGCTCCGCGGCCTGGTCGTTCCAGCCGCGCGAGAAGGACTGCAGCGTCTACGGCACCGTCGCCGGCGCCCAGATCGTGGTCACCGACCGCTGCTACGGCCTCAACACCACCGTCAAGTCGCAGCTGGTGATCGTCGAGACGGACACCGGCAAGGTCGCCTCCCCCGCGCCGATCACCCTGACCGGCAGCATCGAGCGGGTCGACAAGGTGCTCTCCGAGCAGCCGCTCGTGGTCTCGATGTCCAGCGGCGCGAACGGCGACTACGTGCTGCCGTTCGACAAGACCAACAAGCCCGGCACCCAGATGCCCGTCAAGGAGCCCGGCTACGACAGCCTGCGGCTCAGCGGCCTGGGCGACGCCATCACCCAGAGCGTGGTCAGCGGCACCACCCTGTACGTGCAGACCAACCCGACCAAGCCCGCGGTGAACGCCTACGACCTGAACACCGGCAAGCGGCTCTGGTCGACCGACGGCAAGGCCAAGGACGGCCTGCGGCTGGTCTCCGGCACCGACAAGGACGGCAAGGTCCGGGTCATCATGGACATGGGCTACGGCACCGACGCCAAGCTGGCCTCGCTCGCCCCCGCCGACGGCGCCGTCAGCGAGCTCGGCACCATCGCGCTCGGCAAGGACTCCTCGTCCTCCTTCAGCATCAGCCTGAGCAGCAACGAGTTCGTGCTGAACTCGGACGGCGCGCTCTACGGGTTCTCCCGCAGCAGCATCGACGCGCCGGTGTTCAAGTTCGTCAAGAAGTAGCGGCACCCCCGGGCGGGGTGGTGCGGGCCCGACCGGCCCGTACCGCCCCGCCCGCGGCGTCCCCGGGGATATCCCCTCGGAGCCCGCGGACGGACATGGCAGGATGCCAGGCATCAGCCCGACGAAGGAGTCCTGCGAGTGCCCGGCACCAACCTGACCCGTGACGAGGCCCGCACCCGGGCCGACCTCCTGCACGTGGACGCGTACGAGATCGAGCTCGACCTGAGCTCGGCCCGAGAGGGGGGCACGTTCCGGTCCACGACCGTGGTCCGGTTCACCGCCGCCACCCCGGGCGCGGCCACCTTCATCGACCTCGTCGCCCCGAGCGTCGAGGAGATCGTCCTCAACGGCGTACGGCTCGACAACAGCGCCTTCGCCGACAGCCGGATCGCGCTGCCGGACCTCGCCGCCGAGAACGAGCTGCGGGTGGTCGCCGACTGCGCCTACACCAACACCGGTGAGGGCCTGCACCTGTTCGTCGACCCGGTCGACGGCGAGACCTACCTGTACACCCAGTTCGAGGTGCCGGACGCCCGCCGGGTCTTCGCCTCCTTCGAGCAGCCCGACCTCAAGGCCGCGTTCACCTTCACCGTGACCGCGCCCGCCAACTGGGTCGTGGTCTCCAACTCGCCCACCCCCGAGCCGCAGGGCGAGGGCGACACCCGGGTCTGGCACTTCGCGCCGACCGGCCGGATCTCCTCGTACATCACCGCGCTCGTCGCCGGCCCCTACGTCGGGGTCTTCGACAGCTACGAGAACGGCGAGCAGAAGGTGCCGCTGGGCATCTACTGCCGGCCCTCGCTGCGCGAGTTCCTGGACCCCGAGGCGATCTTCGAGGTCACCAAGCAGGGCTTCGACTACTTCCAGGAGAAGTTCGACTTCCCCTACCCGTTCGCCAAGTACGACCAGCTCTTCGTCCCGGAGTTCAACGCCGGCGCGATGGAGAACGCGGGCGCCGTCACCCTGCGCGACCAGTACGTGTTCCGGTCCAAGGTGACCGACGCCGCGTACGAGGCCCGCGCCGCGACGATCCTGCACGAGCTCGCCCACATGTGGTTCGGCGACCTCGTCACCATGGAGTGGTGGAACGACCTCTGGCTGAACGAGTCGTTCGCCACCTACGCCGAGGCGGTCTGCCAGGCCGAGGCGCCCGGCTCCCGGTGGCCCAACTCCTGGACCACCTTCGCCAACCAGATGAAGACCTGGGCGTACCGGCAGGACCAGCTGCCGTCCACCCACCCGATCATGGCCGAGATCAACGACCTGGAGGACGTCCAGGTCAACTTCGACGGCATCACCTACGCCAAGGGCGCCTCGGTGCTCAAGCAGCTGGTGGCGTACGTCGGCCAGGACGCCTTCTTCGAGGGCGTGCGCGCCTACTTCAAGCAGCACGCCTGGGGCAACACCCGCCTCGGCGACCTGCTCGGCGCGCTGGAGAAGGCCAGCGGCCGCGACCTCAAGTCCTGGTCCGCCGCCTGGCTGGAGACCGCCGGCATCAACGTGCTGCGCCCCGCGCTGACCCTCAACACGGACGGCGAGATCGAGTCCTTCGCCGTGCTGCAGACCGCCCCGGCGCTCCCGGCCGGCGCCAAGGGCGAGGCCGTGCTGCGCCCGCACCGGATCGCCGTCGGCCTGTACGAGCTCAACGACGGCGCGCTGGTGCGCACCGACCGGATCGAGCTGGACGTCAACGGCCCGCGCACCGAGGTGCCGGAGCTGGTCGGCCGCCACCGCCCCGCGGTGATCCTGCTCAACGACGACGACCTCACCTACGCCAAGGTCCGCCTCGACGAGGACTCGCTGGCCGTCGTCACCGAGAACCTCGGCGGCTTCACCGAGGCGCTGCCGCGCGCGCTGTGCTGGGCCTCCGCCTGGGACATGACCCGCGACGGCGAGCTGGCCGCCCGCGACTACCTGACGCTCGCCCTCTCCGGCCTGCCCCGGGAGAGCGACATCGGCGTCGTCCAGTCGGTGCAGCGCCAGGTCAAGCTGGCGCTCGACGTCTACGCCGACCCGAACTGGCGCGAGCAGGGCCTGGCCCGCTGGGCCGAGGCCGCCGAGCAGGCACTGCGCGACGCCGAGCCGGGCAGCGACCACCAGCTGGCCTGGGCCCGGGTGCTCGGCTCCGTCGCCCGGACCGACGCTCAGCTCGACCTGCTGGCCGGGCTGCTGGACGGCGGTACCGTGATCCCCGGCCTGGCCGTGGACACCGAGCTGCGCTGGGCCCTGCTGGGCCGCCTCGCCGCGACCGGCCGGGCCGACGAGGCCGCGATCGGGGCCGAGCTCGCCCGCGACAACACCGCGGCCGGCCAGGAGCACGCGGCCAGCTGCCGGGCGGCCCGCCCGACGGCCGAGGCCAAGGCGGCGGCCTGGGCCTCCGTGGTCGACTCGGACGAGCTGACCAACTACGTGCAGGCGGCGGTGATCGGCGGCTTCCAGCAGGCCGACCAGCGCGAGCTGCTGGCGCCGTACGCGGAGAAGTACTTCGCCGCGGTGAAGGGCGTCTGGGAGAGCCGCAGCCACGAGATCTCGCAGCAGATCATCACCGGTCTGTACCCGGCGCTGCTGGTCGAGCAGGGCACCCTGGACGCCACCGACGCCTGGCTGACCGCCGCGGAGCCGTCGCCGGCGCTGCGCCGTCAGATCGTCGAGGCGCGGGCCGGGGTGGAGCGGGCGCTCAGGGCGCAGGCCGTCGACCGGGCCGCCGGGGAGCGCTGACACCGGCGGGGTGCGTCCCCCTCCCGCGCGGAGGGGGACGCGCCCCGCACCGGGTCGCACCCCGCACCGAACGGAAACGCCCGAGGGGGCGCCGGACCTCGTCCGGCGCCCCCTCGGGCTCTGTGCTGGGCCGTGGTGGAGGGCCCTCGGCTACTTCTTCTTGTCCTTGTTGCCGTACGGCATCGCGGCCAGGCCGCCGATGATCACGAAGGCCGCGATCGGGAGCAGCACGTACAGGCCGAGGGTCTGGGCGACGCTCAGGCCGCTACCCGGGTCGTCGCCGTCGTCCCGGGTGAGGGCCATGGCGGGCGACGACAGCAGCATCATCAGCGTGACCGTGGCGGTGACCGCGCCGGCTCGCAAAGCGTTCCTCTTGTCCACGGTGCCAACTTACCCGTGACTTATGCCGGGCCGCTCGGCGGGGTCGGCCTTTCGGGAGCCGGTCCGGGGCCTGCGGGCGGTCGGGTGCCCACGGAGCGCAGCAGGTCGGCGATGGTCCGCGCGTCCGGGGCGGCGGCCAGGCCGTCCAGGGTGACCGGGCGCCCGTTGCCGTCCGCGACCGGCAGCCGCCAGTTCGGGTACTGGTCCCAGGTGCCGGGCAGGTTCTGCGGGCGCGGGTCGCCGACCACGTCCGGCAGCCAGACGCCGACCAGCTCGGCCGGGGTGTCGGCCAGGAACCGGTAGAGCGCGGCCGCCGACAGCGGCTCGTCCTCGGCCAGCAGGCCCAGCCGGAGCAGCTCGGCCCGCCAGTCGGCCAGCTCGGCGGCCGCCTCCGCCTGCTCCTCGCCGAGCGCGCGGGAGAGCAGGCCGAGCCGGTGCCGCAGCTCGACGTGCTCGCCGGAGAGGCGGGCCGCGGTGGACGGCAGGTCGTGCGTGGTCAGGGTGGCCAGGCTGCCCGGGCGCCAGCGCCCCGGGGGCAGGATCGCGCCCCCGCCCTGCCAGTCCCGCTCGAACCAGAGCACCGAGGTGCCCAGCACGCCGCGCTCCGCCAGTTCCTCGCGCACCCCCGGCTCGACGGTGCCGAGGTCCTCGCCGACCACGGCGGCGCCGGCCCGGTGGGCCTCCAGGGCCAGCACCGCGAGCATCGCCTCCGCGTCGTAGCGGACGTAGACGCCCTCGGTCGGGGCGTGCCCGGCCGGCACCCACCAGAGCCGGAACAGGCCCATCACATGGTCGATCCGCAGCGCGCCGGCGTGCCGGGCGGCGGAGCGGATCAGCTCGGCGAAGGGCGCGTAGCCGACGGCGGCCAGCGCGTCCGGGCGCCAGGGCGGCAGGCCCCAGTCCTGGCCGTGGGCGTTGAAGGCGTCCGGCGGCGCGCCGACCGAGATCCCGGCGGCCAGGACGTCCTGGAGCGCCCAGGCGTCGGCGCCGTCCGGGTGGACGCCGACCGCGAGGTCGTGCACCAGGCCGACCGGCATGCCCGCGGTGCGGGCCGCCTGCTGGGCGCGGCCGAGCTGGCGGTCGACCTGCCAGGCGAGCCAGCGGTGGAAGGCGACCCGGTCGGCCAGTTCGGCGGCCTCGTGCCGGACGTGCGGGGAGTCGGGGTGGCGCAGGCCCTTCGGCCAGTGGTGGTGGTCGGCGCCGTGGCGCTCGGCCAGGGCGTTCCAGACCGCGTACCGCTCCAGCCACTCGCCCTCGCGGGCCAGGTAGGCGTCGAACGCGGCCGTGCGGACGGTGCCGTGCCCGTCCGCGTACCGGCGGTACGCGGCGTGCAGCAGCTCCAGGGCGCGGCGCTTGAGGGCCCAGACCTCGTCGCGGTCGATCAGGCCGTCGTGGACCAGCACCTCGGCGCGCAGCCGGGCGGCGCGGGAGAGCAGCTCGTCGGCCTCGGCCCGCTCCTCGCCCGCCAGGTAGGCGTACTCGGGCACCTCCTCGATCCGCAGGTGGACCGGGTCGGCGAAGCGCCGGGAGGAGGGGCGGTAGGGGGACGGGTCGGAGGGCTTCGAGGGCAGGGCCGCGTGCAGCGGGTTGATCTGGACGAAGCCAGCGCCGAGGGAGCCCGCCCAGGTGGCCAGGTCGGCGAGGTCGGCGAGGTCGCCCATGCCCCAGGAGCGGTCGGAGAGGACGGAGTACAGCTGGGCGAGGAAGCCCCAGCCCCGGCCGGGGAGGGCGGGGAGGCGGTCGGGGGCGACGATCAGGTGCGCGGTGGCGGTGCGGTCCCCGGCCTCGGCGAGCAGGGTGTGCCGGCCGGGCGGGAGGTCGGCGGGCAGCCAGTGGGCGTGGCCGTTCGGCAGCCGCCACCGCTCGCCCCGCTCCAGGACGACGGTGAGCCCGGTGTCGGCGGGGAGGTCGAGCGCGGTGCGGCGGCCGGCCCGGGCGACCACGGTCGGGGGCAGCAGTCGGACGCGCTGCTCCTCCCGGTGGCGGGCGAGGGCCTCGCGGGCGGCGTCGGGGGTGGCCGCGGCCACGCCGAGTGCGGCGAGCACGGCGACCAGGGTGCGGGCGCCGGTCGGCACCCCGCCGGGGCCCTGGCGGGTGTCCACCCCGTGGGCCTGCGCCAGCGCCACCAGCTCGGGCGGCGGCGGGGGCGCGTCCTGGGCCGGCACCTCCAGTGCGTCGGCTCCGTCACGGTCGAGATAAGCGGCCACTCGCGGCTCCTGCGATGTCTCGGCAACGCCCAGTCAGGACAGGCACAGTCCTACCCGGGTGACGACCCGGTGACCCGGCGCGACACGAGGGGGAACGGAACCGGGAACCGACAGGGCACCGCGAGTGCACGGACGCAAGGGCACCACGCACTGCCAAGTCCCCCGGCACCACCCACGGGTGAGTCCCACCGCACCACCCACGGGTGAGTCTTTGACCCCGGCCCGGCACGACCCGCGAGCGAGCCGAAGGGGCGCGCCGGTGCCGAAAGGGAGAGCGCGAGGGAGCGACGAAGGAGCGAGGGAGCGCCGACCGTCGGCGCCGGACCAGAGCGCCCCGGAGGCGAGCCGAGCCCGAAAAAGGGGTGAGCGAGCCGAAGGGGCGCGCCGGTGCCGAAAGGGAGGAGCGAGGACGACGTGACGAAGGAGCGGCGTTGGAGCGCCGACCGTCGGCACCGGACAAGAGCGCCCCGGAGGCGAGCCGAGCCCCAAAAAAGAGGGTGCGCGAAGGGTTGCAGTCGCGGGTAAATCGGACAAAGTCGGCATACCCGTCGACGACGTTGACACCGTCAAACAGAGCTGGTGGGCTGTGCCGCGATGTGGTTCCGGCCTGGCTAGGAGGCTCCTGTGCAAGCCCGAGTGTCCGAGGTGGCCGGCCGGCGGTTCCGTCAGCAGCTGGAGCAGAGCGCTGCCCTGCGCGAGGTGCTCCAGCACCCGACGGCGCTCGCGGCCCGTCGGGCCACCGCACGGACGTGCCGTCAACTGGCGCCCAGGACGGCCGATCGGCTGATCGCCGACCTCAAGGGCACCTCGCCGCTGCTGCCTTCGGTCCGGGCCGAGCGCGCCCGGGCCGCCCGCCCGGGGGCGCCGAGCCGGCGGACCCTCCAGGTGGCGGCCACCCTGTCGGCGGCCGCCGTGGTCGGCGGCCTGCTGGTGAGCGGACCGGCCGCGTACGCCTTCGGTCCCGGGTACACGCCGGGTCCGGACGTGGTGAGCACCGCGAGCGGCACTCCGCAGACGCCGCTCGGCAGTCTGGGCGACCCCCAGGTGTTCCCGCGTCCGCAGGAGCAGCGCGTGACCGGGAAGCCGGTCACCGTGCCGGGCGCCGTCACCCTGGTCACCGCGCCGAACGCGGATCCCGGCGCGGTGACCGCGGTGCGGGAGGTGCTCGGCATCGCCGGCGCGACCGCCGTGACCCCGCTGCCGGAGCCGGGTCCGCCGGTGGCCGGCTCGCTCGTGGTGTACGTCGGCGGACCCGCCGAGGGCGCGGGCGGCGCCACCGACCGGATCCTGCGCGAGCTCACCGTCGCGGCCGGCGGCAAGGACACCGCCGCGCCCACCACCGCCGGGATGCCGTCCGGCGGCCATGTGCTGGCGGCCGGTCAGCTGCCGGTGGCCGGTGGCGGCAGCTACGGCGCGGTCGTGCTGGCCGGCGTCGACGCGGCCGGCACCTTCTACGCCGCGCAGTCGCTGCGCCAGCTGCTGGCGGCCGTCCCGGCGGACCAGGGCCAGCTGCCCGGCGCGGCCGGTCTCGGACTGCCCGGGATCGTGCTGCGCGACTGGCCGTCCGGCGCGCCGGTGCGCGGCACCGCCGAGGCGTTCTACGGCACCCCGTGGACGCAGCAGCAGCGGCTCGACCAGCTGGACTTCCTCGGCCGGTCGAAGCAGAACTTCTACCTCTACGCGCCGGGCGACGACCCGTACCGGCTGGCCCGGTGGCGGGACGCCTACCCGCGGGAGCGCGAGAACGACCTGCGCGCGCTGGGCGTCCGCGCCGCGCGCGACCACGTCACGCTCGGTTACGCGATCGACCCCGGGCAGTCCTTCTGCTTCAGTTCCGGGAAGGACGCGGACGCGCTGGTCGCCAAGCTGGACGGGCTGCGCCGGCTCGGCTTCTCGGCGTTCCAGCTGCAGTTCCTGGACGTGTCCTACGAGGAGTGGCACTGCTCCGACGACCGGTCCAAGTACGGCACCGGCCCGGCCGCGGCCGCGCGGGCGCAGGCGGAGCTGGCGGCGAAGGTGCAGGACCGGCTGATCGCGCGGAACCCGGGCCTGGCACCGCTGTCGGTCGTCCCCACCGAGTACCACCAGCAGGGTTCCAGCCCGTACCGGACGGCGCTGGCCGCCGCGCTGCCCTCCGGTGTGCAGGTGGCCTGGAGCGGCGTCGGGGTGATCCCGGAGCGGATCACCGGCACCCAGGTCACGGACACCGGCGACCTGTACGGGCACCCGCTGGTCACCATGGACAACTACCCGGTCAACGACGCCACCCCGGACCGGCTCTTCCTGGGCGCCTACACCGGCCGGGACAGCGAGGTGGCGAGCCGGTCGGCCGTCATGCTGACCGGCGCGATGCGGCAGCCGGTGGCCTCCCGGATCGCGCTCTCCACGGCCGGCGACTTCGCCTGGAACCCTTCCGCCTACAAGCCGGAGGACTCCTGGCGGGCGGCGCTGCGCTCGCTGGCCGGACCGACCGGCGCGACGGCCACGCCGACCGGGGACTCCCTGGCCGCGGTCACCGCGCTGGCCGGGAACAGCGTGTCCTCGCCGCTGACCAAGCAGGAGTCCGGCTATCTGCTCCCGCTGATGGACCGGTTCTGGGCGTCCGCCGAGCCGACCTCGGGGGCGGCGCCGGACGTGGCGAGGCTGATCGAGTCGGCCGCGCCGCTGCGGGAGGCGTTCACGGCGATGGCCGGCGCCCAGCAGACCCTGGCCGCCGCCCAGGCCACCGCCCCGCTGGCCGCCGAGGCCGCGCCCTGGCTGGCGCCGCTGCGCGACTTCGGGCTCGCCGGGCAGTCCGCCCTGGACATGCTGCTGGCCCAGCGCGGCGGCGACGGCGGGGCCGCCTGGAAGGCCCGGGTGGAGCTGACCAAGTTGCGCGAGCAGCTCGGCCAGAGCCCGGCGACGGTCGGCGCGGGCGTGCTCGGCCCGTTCCTGGAGCGGGCGCTGCAGGCGGCCGACACCTGGGCCGGCGTGCAGGGCGGCGGCATCACCGCGACCACCACCCTGGGCACCGCGCACGACCACCTGCCGGCGCTGATGGCCGACGGCGTCGCCGACACCTTCTACTGGAGCTCGGCGCCGCCGCAGCAGGGCGACTCGGTCGGCCTGGACCTCGGCGGCGGGCGCCCGGTCGGCAGCGTCACCGTGCTGATGGGCTCCTGGGGCAGCGGCCCGGACGGGCAGAGCGCGCTGGACGACTACATCCGGGACGGCGTGCTGGAGTACTCCACCGGGGAGGGCGGCTGGAAGAAGCTGGCCTCGGTGAAGAACCAGAAGTCCGTCTCCGCCCAGGTGCCGGCCGGGACGGTGGTCCGGGCGGTGCGGCTGCGGGCCACCGCCGCGCAGAAGACCGCGGTCGCGGTGCGCGAGTTCTCGGTGACCGCGCCGGACGAGCTGCCGGCCAGTGTCTCCGGCGGCCCGGCCGCGCTGCCCGGCTCCTCGGCCTCCGCCGTGCTGGACGGCAACCCGGACACCGCCTACCGGGCGGCCACCGCGCCGACCGCGCAGGACGAGCCGCTGACGGTCGAGCTGGGCGCCGCCCGGCCGCTGGACCGGCTGACCGTGCTCACCGACCCGGGGGTGCGGGCCTCGGCCGCCGTCGCGGTGCGGCACCCGGACGGCACCTGGACCGAGATCGGCACCGTGCAGCCGGGGTGGAACGAGCTCGCGGCCGGCGGTCAGCCCGCCGACGCGTTCCGGCTGGCCTGGAAGCCGGGCGGGGAGCCGCCCGTGGTCAACCAGGTGATCCCCTGGTACGCGGACGCCCCGGCGGCCCGGCTGAGCCTGGCCGACGCCTCGGTGGACGCGGTGACCGGGGAGGCCGTGCCGGTGCAGGCCCGGGTCACCGTCGAGGCCGGACGGCCGGAGGGGGTCACCGGGGAGCTGCGCACCGAGGTGCCGGCCGTCGCCAAGGGGCTGACCGTGGCGCCGGTGACCGGGGTGAGCGTGCCGCGCGGCGGCAAGGTCGGCGTACCGCTGCTGGTCACGGCCGGGCCGGAGACGCCGTCCGGGACGTACCAGGTGCCGGTGGTGTTCGTGGCCGGCCAGACCACGGTCCGCCAGGTGCTCCAGGTGCACGTCGTGCCGCCGACCGGCGGTCCCGACCTGGCGATCACCGCGGTGGCCACCTCCTCGGGCGACGAGACCGCGAACTTCCCGGCCTCGGCGGTGGCCGACCAGGACCCGAAGAGCCGCTGGTCCTCGCCGGCGGCGGACGACGCCTGGGTGCAGCTGGAGCTGCCGAGGGCGACCCATCTGGGCTCGGCGGTGCTGCACTGGCAGGCCGCGTACGCCGCCGCGTACAAGATCCAGTCCTCGGCGGACGGGCGGTCCTGGACCACGGTCGCGACCGTGGGGGACGGCAGGGGCGGCAACGAGACGGTGCGTTTCGACGCGCCGGGCGCGAAGTTCCTGCGGATCCAGGGCGTGGCCAGGGCGACCAAGTACGGCTACTCGCTCTGGGGCGTCGAGCTGTACGCCGTCGCCCCCGCGGACGGCCAGGTGACGCCTCCGGTGACGCCTCCGGTCACCCCGCCCGTGACGCCGCCGGTGACACCGCCGACCGGGCAGCCGGGCGGCCAGACCGGGGTCCCGGGGGGCGGGACGGCGACCACGCCGCCGGCCGTGCCGACGCCCTCGGCCTCCCCGACCGGGCCGACGCCCTCCCCGACCACCACGGGGCCGGGTGCCGGTGCCGGTGGCGGCACGCCGAGCGGCAGTCCGACCACCTCGCGGCCGAAGCCCTAGGGCCCTCCCGAGGAGGCGCAAACGGCGGGCCGCCGTGCTCCCCGGTGCGGGGTGCGCGGCGGCCCATGAGGCGTACCGGGAATGACGACGGGCAAGCCCTTGTGGTGCGGACTCAGGCGGAGAGCGGTTCCGGCTGCTCACCGCGGCGGACGGGGGCGGGGTGACCGGCGTGGGCCCGGCCGAGTGGGACCGGGTGGGCCGGGTCGATATGGTCGTGGTGTTCGTACTCGCCCCACTGCGGGGCGCGCAGCTGGTCGTTCCCGCCGTACGGCTCCAGGTAGGGCCGCCAGCGCGGGTCCTTGATCCCGGTGCCGATGATCCGCCAGGCCAGGCCGCTGGGCGGCGCGGGTGGTCGTTTCATCCGCCAGCCGAGTTCGGTGAGATGGCGGTCGGCCTTGGTGTGGTTGCAGCGGCGGCAGGCCGCCACCACGTTGTCCCAGCGGTGCTGGCCTCCCCGGCTGCGCGGGATGACGTGGTCGACGCTGGTGGCGGCGGCCCCGCAGTAGACACAACGACCGTGGTCGCGGGCGAACAGCGCCCGGCGGGTGAGCGGGACCGGCCCGCAGAACGGGACCCGGACGAAGCGGGTCAGACGGACGACTGACGGCGCCGGAAGGGCGCTGGTGGCGCTGTGCAGAGTGACCCCCGAGTCCTCCAGGCTGACCGCCTTGTGATTGAGGACGAGGATGAGTGCGCGGCGCATCGATACGACGCCGAGTGGCTCGTAGGACGCGTTGAGGACCAGGACATGCGGCACGGATGCCTCCTTGGACGCCTGCGGCGCGTGGCTCGCGCCGGGACGAGCGGTTGGATCACGCAACGGGTGCGTGATCCACCCCAGTGTCGCCTTACGCCTTTGTACGGCGCCACCACTCCTGTGTAACGGACCCGATGTGAACTCCGGGTGTGGGTTCTGTCATACCCGGTATGCCCGGGGGAAGCGCGGGTTGCACTCCGGTGCCCCGCCGGGGTGTCGCCGGGGGCCCGTCGGGGTGTCGCTGGGCCGGGCGGAGCAGCGCGGAACGCGGCGTGCGGGGGCGTTGACGGGGCGTCCGGACGGGTGTGCGCGCCCTGCGGCGGACCGGCCCGGCCCGTTCGGCGTGGCCTCGGCGTGTCGGGCCGCCGACCCGACGGCGGCTAGGGTAGGCGGACGGTCCGCAGGCCAGGGGCGTGCCAACCCCGGGTGGGCACCGCGGCGGCGGACCGGGTCACGACCCCTGCAGGAAGGTCCCGCACGTGTTCCGCTCCGGTGCCGCCGGCCTCCTCGCCGACGCGTCCACGACGACGCCGGCCTCGACGCCCGCGCCGTCCCCGACTCCCACGGCCCCGGAGTTGCCGGACCTCAGAATCCCGACCAGCGCGCAGGAGGTCTCCGACACCACCCGGCAGGCCGCCAGCTGGTTCGACTCGCACTGGCAGGACTGGCTGGCGAGCGGCGTCCGGATCGTCTTCATCATCGTGCTGGCCCTGGTGCTGCGGGCGATGGTGCGCAAGGTGATCACCCAGCTGATAACGCGGATGGTGCGGCCCGGCGAGAGCGAGGACGAGCCCAGCCGGCTGGGCGGGCTGCTGGCCAACACCGGGGTGGTCAACCCCGAGCGGCGCCAGCAGCGGGCCGAGGCGATCGGCTCGGTGCTGCGCAGCGTCGCGTCGTTCTCGATCCTGGGCACCGCGGCGCTGATGGTGCTGTCGGCGCTGGGGGTGAACCTGGCGCCGCTGCTGGCGAGCGCCGGTGTGGCCGGTGTGGCGATCGGTTTCGGCGCCCGCAACCTGGTCACCGACTTCCTCTCCGGGGTCTTCATGATCATGGAGGACCAGTACGGCGTCGGCGACGAGATCGACACCGGGGTGGCCACCGGCACGGTGCTGGAGGTCGGCCTGCGGGTGACCAAGCTGCGCGGCGCGGGTGGCGAGATCTGGTACATCCGCAACGGCGAGGTGAAGCGCATCGCCAATATGAGCCAGGGCTGGTCGACCGCCTCGGTGGACGTCCAGGTCGGCTACAAGGAGGACCTGGAGCGGGTCGAGGCGCTGATCAAGGACACCGCGGAGGCGCTGGCCAAGGAGTCGCCGTTCGACGAGCTGGTCTGGGCGCCGTTCTCGGTGCTGGGCGTGGAGTCGGTCGCGGCGGACTCGGTGGTGCTGCGGATCGAGGCGCGGACCGCCCCCGGCAAGTCCCTGAGCGTGGGGCGGGCGCTGCGCCAGCGGCTCAAGGAGGTCTTCGACGAGGCCGGGATCAAGGTCAAGGAGGAGGTCGCGCCGGCCGCCGCCGCGGGCGCGGCCGCCGGGACGGCCGCCGCGATGGTGCTGAGCGCCGCCGCGGCCCCGGCCCCGGGCACCGACCCGGCCCCGCCGTCCGCACTGGCCGACCCGTCCTCGGCCGGCTACAAGGCGGCCACACCGATACCGTCCCCGCCACCCGCCCCGGCCGACCCGACCAGGACCCCCTGACCCACCGGCACAGGCTCACGGAGCCCCGCTTCCGCAGCGCGCGGAGGCGGGGCTCCGTGCCGTCCCGAGGTCGTCGGGGGAGCGGGTTCCGGGGTGTTCGGGGGCCGTCCGGTAACGAGTCGGCATCCTCCGTGCGAAGGGCCATTGACACTCCGCTGACGGGGCCCGTACGGTCCTGTCCCAAGCGACTGGAAAGTTTCCTAACAGTTCGCGCCTGGCCCGACCGGAATGCCGGCCGCCCCGAGGAGGAGGATCGTCACGTGACCAGAAGCCACACCAAGACTCCCCTCGCGGGCACCCCCAGCCTGCTGCGGGCCATCAACGACCGCGCCGCGCTCGAACTGCTGCTGGCGAACGGACCGCTCTCCCGCACGCAGATCGGCACCCTCACCGGGCTGTCCAAGCCGACCGCCTCGCAGCTGCTGGCCCGGCTGGAAGCGGCCGGGCTGGTGCTGCCGGTGGGCACCACGGCCGGCGGACCGGGGCCCAACGCGCAGCTGTACCAGGTGAATCCCGCCGCCGGGTACGTCGCCGGGCTGGACGTCACCAACAGCCACGTCCGGGTCGCGGTCGCCGACATCAGCGGCACCACGCTCTCCGAGCACGTCGTCCCCACCAAGGGCTGGCAGGCCGCCGCGACCGTGCCCCGGGTGGCCGACGCGGTGGCCGAGGCGGTCCGCGCCGCCGGGCTCGCCGAGGACGCGCTGCACACCGTGGTGATCGGCGTCGGCGGCGCGCCCGACCCGGTCACCGGCAAGCTGCGGTACGCCTCGCACCTGCCCGGCTGGCACGCGCCGCGGCTGGCCGAGGGGCTGGCCGAGGCGATCGGCGCGCCGGTGACGATCGAGAACGACGTGAACCTCGCCGCCGTCGCGGAGCAGTCCTCCGGCGCGGCGGGCGGCTTCGAGGACTTCGTGCTGCTGTGGGCGGGCGAGGGCACCGGCGCCGCGATCGTGATCGCCGGCCGGCTGCACCGCGGCTTCACCGGCGGCGCCGGGGAGGTCGGCTACATGCCGGTCCCCGGCTCGCCGGTCCGGGACGTCCGCCGGCGCAACTCCGGCGGGTTCCAGGAGCTGGTCGGCGCCCCCGCCGTCCGGGCCCTGGCCAAGGAGCACGGGATCGCCGCGCCGACCGCCGAGGAGGCGGTCGCCCGGGCCCTCGCCGCCCCGGGGGCCGGGGACGCCTTCCTCACCGAACTGGCCGCCCGGCTGGCCGTCGGCCTGGCCGTGATCGTCGCCGTCGTCGACCCCCGGCTGGTGGTGCTCTCCGGCGGGGTCCCGACCGCCGGCGGCGAACGGCTGCGGGCGCTGGTCCAGGAGGAGCTGGCCAGGATCTCGCCCGCCCGGCCCGAGGTCCGCGGCAGCGCGCTGACCGGCTCGCCCGTCCTGATCGGCGCGCTGGCCCGCGCGCTGGCCGCCGCCCGCGAGGCGGTCTTCTCCACCCACTGACACCCGACCCACCGCCTCACGCACAGCCCGCACCGCTCGACCCTGCACCCACCTCTCCCCATCCCGAACGCGGGACCCGAGGCAATGACGCCTGCCCGCGGCACCCCCAGGAGGACCTCGAAGTGCAATCCACCACCTCCCCCGCCCGCAGAAGCCGCCGGACGCTCGCCGCCGTCACCGGCAGCGCCGTCCTCGCCCTGCTCGCCACCGCCTGCACCGGCAGCAGCGACGGCGGCGGCAGCGACGACTCGGCCAGTGGCAAGGACGTCACGATCACCTTCTGGCACGGCTGGAGCCAGGACTCCGAGGTGAAGGCGATCAACGACAACATCGCCGCCTTCGAGAAGGCCCACCCCAACATCCACGTCAAGGCCGTCGGCAACATCGCCGACGACAAGGTCAACCAGTCCCTGCGGGCCGGCGGCGACGACGCCCCCGACGTGGTCTCCTCCTTCACCACCAACAACGTCGGCATGTTCTGTTCGACCAAGGCCTTCGTCGACCTCAAGCCGCTGCTGGCCAAGGACGGCATCGACGCCGCCAAGACCTTCCCGGCCGCGATGCTCAACTACACGCAGTTCCAGGGCAACCAGTGCTCCCTGCCGCTGCTGGGCGACGCCTTCGGCCTGTACTACAACAAGAAGGCCTTCGCCGACGCGGGCATCACCAACCCGCCGAAGACCTTCACCGAGTTCGCCGAGGTCGCCAACAAGCTCACCGTCCCCGAGGGCGACGGCTACAAGCAGCTCGGCTTCATGCCGCTGTACCACGGCTACGAGTCGACCACCGAGCACTTCCTCGGCCAGTACGGCCCCACCTACTTCGACCCCGCCGGCAAGTCCACCGTCGCCACCGACCCGAAGGTCGCCGCGATGATGAAGTGGCAGAAGAGCATGGTCGACAAGCTCGGCGGCTACGACAAGCTGGACAAGTTCCGCTCCACCTTCGGCGAGGAGTTCAGCGCCAAGAACCCGTTCCACACCGGCCAGGTCGCGATGGCCATCGACGGCGAGTGGCGCACCGCCTCGCTCGCCACCGACAAGCCGGACTTCGAGTGGGCCACCGCCCCGTTCCCGGTGCCGGACGACCAGCAGGACACCTACGGCCGCGGCTACCAGACCGGCACCATCGTCGGCATCGCCAGCACCAGCAAGAAGCAGGCCGCCGCCTGGGAGTTCGTGAAGTTCCTGACCACCGACACCGACGCGGTCGTCTCCTTCGCCAACGCGATCCACAACGTGCCGAGCACCTTCGCCGCGCTGGAGTCGCCGAAGCTGGTCGCCGACGAGAACTTCAAGACCTTCGTGAACATCGCCAAGCACGCCAGCTCCGGCACCACGCCGGCCGTGGTCAACGGCGGCGGCTACCTGGTCTCCCTGCAGAACCTCGGCTACGACTACGAGTCCGGCAAGCAGACCGACCTCACGGCCGGCCTCACCGCCACCGCCAAGGAGATCGACGCCGCCATCGCCCAGGCCAAGTAGCGCGCACCCCGCACGCCCGGCCCGTCCTCGGAGCTCCCATGTCACTCGCGTCCGCCACCCGCAAGGGGGCCGGAGCGACCGCCCCGGCGGCGCCTCCCGTGCAGCAGCTGCTGCGCCGGAAGCGCCGCCGGGCGGCGGCCCGCACCCTCGGCTTCCTCTCCCCCTGGCTGATCGGCTTCAGCGTCTTCTTCCTGTACCCGCTGATCTCGACGATCTACTTCTCGTTCACCAAGTACAACGGCTTCGGCTCGCCCACCTTCACCGGCCTGAAGAACTGGGACTACGTCTTCAACGACCTCCCGGCGTTCTGGCAGGGCCTGCGCAACACCCTGTGGCTGGTCGTCGTCATGGTGAGCCTGCGGGTGGCGTTCGGTCTCGGCATCGGGATGCTGATCACCAAGATCAAGACCGGGGTCGGCTTCTTCCGGACCGCCTTCTACCTGCCGTACCTGGCCCCGCCGGTGGCCGCCACCGTCGCCTTCGCCTTCCTGCTCAACCCCGGCACCGGCCCGGTGAACCACTTCCTCGGCGAGATCGGGCTGCCGCAGCCCGGCTGGTTCGCCGACCCGAACTGGTCGAAGCCCGCGCTGACCCTGCTCGCCATGTGGGGCGTCGGCGACCTGATGGTCATCTTCATGGCGTCCCTGCTGGACGTCCCGAAGGAGCAGTACGAGGCCGCCGAGCTCGACGGGGCCGGCCCGTTCCAGCGGTTCCGCTACGTCACCCTGCCGAACATCTCGCCGATCATCATGTTCGCGGTGGTCACCGGCGTCATCCAGACCATGCAGTACTACACGCAGGCCTTCGTCGCCGGGAAGGTCGCCGCCGGCAACGCGGGCAACTCCGGCCAGCAGTTCGAGCCCGGATACCCGAACGGCTCCACCTGGACCCTGCCGCAGATGGTCTACAACCTCGGCTTCCAGCGCTTCAACTACGGCGCGGCGTGCGTCGTGGCCCTGGTGCTGTTCGTCATCTCGATGGCCGTGACCTCGGTGCTGATGCGCCGCAAGTCCGGCTTCATGGCCAGCGACGACTAGCGGCCCAGTGAGGACACGATCATGACTCTCAGCTCGACCCTCCCCACCGAGGCACCCGGGAAGCGGACCGGCCGGGGCGTCGCCCGCGGCCCCGTCACCGCCGCCGAGCGGGTCGCCCGCCGGCGCGCGCTGCTCAACTGGGTGGCCGTCCACTCGCTGGCGATCGCCGCCGGCCTCTTCTTCCTGCTGCCGTTCGTCTTCGTCTTCCTCACCTCGGTGATGACCGACAGCCAGGCACTCACCACCGACTACTGGCCCACCTCCTGGAACTGGGGCAACTACGGCAAGGTCTGGAACACCCCCGGCTTCCTCACCTGGTGGCGCAACACCCTGCTCTACGCGCTCGCCGGCACCGTGCTGACCGTCGTCTCCAGCCTGCCGGTCGCCTACGCCCTCGCGAAGTTCCGCTTCCGCGGCCGCAACCTGGCGATGATGGCGGTCATCTCGATGATGATGCTGCCGCCGCAGGTCACCATCATCCCGATGTACCTGTTCTGGGCGAAGCAGCTGGGCCTCGGCGGCTCGCTCTGGCCGCTGATCATCCCGATGGCCTTCGGCGACGCGTTCTCGATCTTCCTGCTGCGGCAGTTCCTGCTGACCATCCCCAAGGAGTACATCGAGGCGGCCCGGATCGACGGCTGCGGCGAACTGCGCACCCTGCTGCGGGTGGTGCTGCCGATGGCCAAGCCGGCCATCGCCGCCGTCGCGCTGTTCCAGTTCTTCTACTGCTGGAACGACTACTTCGGCCCGCAGATCTACGCGAGCAGCAACCACGACGCCTGGACCCTCTCCTACGGCCTGGAGTCCTTCAAGGGCGCCCACCACACCAACTGGAACCTCACCATGGCCGCCACCCTGCTGGTGATGGCCCCGGTGATCGTCCTCTTCTTCTTCGCACAGAAAGCCTTCATCGAAGGCGTGACACTGACAGGGGTCAAGGGCTGATGTCCGCACTCAAGCTGGCCATCATCGGCGGCGGTTCGACGTACACCCCGGAGCTGATCGACGGCTTCGCCCGGCTCCGCGACACCCTCCCGATCGGCGAACTCGTCCTCGTCGACCCCGCCGCCGACCGGCTGGAGCTGATCGGCGGACTGGCCCGGCGGATCTTCGCCAAGCAGGGCCACGGCGCGGTCGTCACCACGACCACCGACATCGAGGCCGGCGTCGCGGACGCCGACGCGGTGCTGCTGCAGCTGCGGGTCGGCGGACAGGCCGCCCGCAACGAGGACGAGACCTGGCCGCTGGAGTGCGGCTGCGTCGGCCAGGAGACCACCGGCGCGGGCGGACTCGCCAAGGCGCTGCGCACCGTCCCCGTGGTGCTCGACATCGCCGAGAAGGTCCGGCGGGCCAACCCGGACGCCTGGATCGTCGACTTCACCAACCCGGTCGGCATCGTCACCCGCGCGCTGCGGGAGGCCGGCCACAAGGCCGTCGGCCTGTGCAACGTGGCGATCGGCTTCCAGCGCCGCTTCGCCAAGCACCTCGGTGTCGACCCGGAGCTGGTCCGGCTCGACCACGTCGGCCTCAACCACCTCAGCTGGGAGCGCGGCGTCACCCTGCTCGACGCGCCCGGCGCGGCCGGCGGCCGGGAGGTGCTGCCGGAGCTGCTGGCCGGATTCGGCAAGGAGATCGCCGACGACATCCGGCTGCCGCAGCGGGTGGTCGAGCGGCTCGGCGTCGTGCCCTCCTACTACCTGCGGTACTTCTACCAGCACGACCTGGTGGTGGAGGAGCTGAAGGTCAAGGGCTCCCGGGCCGCCGAGGTCGCCGAGATCGAGCGGCAGCTGCTGGAGCTCTACGCCGACCCGGCCCTCGACACCAAGCCGGAGCTGCTCGCGCAGCGCGGCGGCGCGTTCTACTCCGAGGCGGCGGTGCAGCTCATCGCCGCGCTGCTCGGCACCGGCGGCGGGACCTCGGTGCAGGTGGTCAACACCCGCAACGACGGAGTGCTGCCGTTCCTGCCCGACGACGCCGTGATCGAGGTGCCGGCCGAGGTCGACGCGGCGGGCGTGCGCCCGCTGCCGCAGCGCCCGCTGGAGCCGCTGTACGCCGGCCTGGTCGCCGCCGTCACCTCGTACGAGCACCTGGCCCTGGACGCCGCCCTGCGCGGCGGTCGCGACCGGGTCTTCGACGCACTGCTCGCCCACCCGCTGGTCGGCCAGATCGAACTCGCCGACCGGCTCACGGACCGGCTGCTCGCCCACAACCGCGAGCACCTCGCCTGGGCCTGACCCGCCCGGCCTCCGCGCCGGACCCGTCCCGGCGCCGGACCGGGCCCTCGGCCCCCGGCCCGCACTCCGTGGGGGGAGTGCGGGCCGGGCCACCGGCGGCCCGGCGGACGGCGCCCGGCGGACGCCGGCAGGAGAAGCCATCCCCGGCCGGGAAAGACCCCCGGCCGGGCCACGTACGACGAGCCGCGGGGACCCGATGACCCACCAGCCCGAACCACACCTGCCAGGCGTCCTCGCCATCGACGCCGGCAACTCCAAGACCGACGTCGCCCTCGTCGGCGCCGACGGCCGTGTCCTCGGCTCCGCCCGGGGCGGCGGCTTCACACCTCAGAAGACCGGTGGCGCCGCCGCCGTGGCCGGCCTCGCCCCACTGGTCGAGGAGGCCGCCGCGGCCGCCGGGCTGACCGGCTGGACCGGCCCGCTGACCAGCCACGTCAGCGCCTGCCTGGCCAACGCCGACCTCCCGGTCGAGGAGGAGGCCCTGCGGGTGGCCCTGGAGACCCACCCCTGGGGCGTCAGCAACACCGTGGTCAACGACACCTTCGGCCTGCTCCGGGCCGGCACCGACGGCCCGCGCGGGGTCGCCGTCGTCTGCGGCGCCGGCATCAACTGCGTCGGACTGCTGCCGGACGGCCGCACCGCCCGCTTCCCCGCCCTCGGCGAGCTCACCGGCGACTGGGGCGGCGGCGCCGGCCTGGCCATCAGCAGCATGTGGCACGCCGTCCGCGCCGAGGACGGGCGCGGCGGGCCGACCGCGCTCGCGCCCGCGATCGCCGAGCACTTCGGCCTGCCCAGCGCCGGCGCCGTCGCCGAGGCCGTCCACCTCGGGCACCTGCCGTTCGCCCGGCTGCACGAGATCGTGCGGGTGCTGTTCGCGGTCGCCGGGGAGGGCGACCGGGCGGCGCTGGAGCTGATCGACCGGCAGGCCGACGAGATCACCCGGCTGGCGCTGGTCGCGCTGCGCCGCCTCGACCTGCTGGACACCCCGACCCCGGTGGTGCTCGGCGGCGGAGTGCTGGCCGCCCGGCAGTCGCTGCTGCTGGACAACCTGACCGCCCGCCTGGCGCGGGAGGCGCCGCTCGCCGAGCCCCGGGTCGTCGTCGCGCCGCCGGTGCTGGGGGCGGTCCTGCTCGGCCTGGACCACCTCCGGGCCGGGCCGCAGGCGCAGGAGCGGGCGCGGCTGGCGTACGACCCGGCGCACCCGGTGGCCGCGTAGCCTCGCCGGGCCGGGCCGGGCCGGACCGGACCGGGCCACCGGCTTGCCGGCCTGCTCGTCCGCTCGTCCGCTCGTCCGCTCGTCCGCTCGTCCGCTCGTCCGCTCGTCCGCTCACTGTCCTCCGCCCCCGCCGGGCCCGCACGCCCGGCGGGGGCGGTCGTGCGTCCGGGGCCGGAGCGGTGGGGGCGGGACCGTTGCCGCGGAACACTTTGCAAAGTCCTTTCGGGACTTTGCAAAGTGTTCCGGGGCGGCGCTGGCAGTGGAACGGAACCGGTCGGACGGATTCCACGTGTACGCGGGTGTCTCCTCCGGTCACGTTCCTGGAAGACTCATCCCATGACCGCGCCCCGCCGCCTCCTCCTCGCCGTGCTGCTCTGCTGCGCCGTCACCACCGGCCTCTCCGCCTGCACGCCGATCGACGAGGACCCGACGCTGGCGATGTCCTCGGACGAGGTCGGCGACGCCGACGACGGTGCGGACGCCGACGACCTGGAGGACACCGGGGAGGACGGGTACTCGGACACCGAGGAGTACTGGGCGGCCCCCGAGGCCGGGGCCGACCTCGACCTCGCCTCCCCCGCCTCCTCCCCCGCCGCCTGCGCGACCGGGGCCGGGCACCGGGTGGTCACGGTTCTGGAGGTCCGGGACGGCCGGCTGAGCGTCCGCCCGGCGGCGCCCGGCTGCCACCCCGACGCCGCACCGGTCGACCTCGCCCTGGCGGCACACGCCACCGCCACCCTGGTCGACCTCCCGCACGGCGAGCCGGCCAAGGAGGTCCAGTTGCCCGTCCTCCTGGACCACCTCGACACCTGTCTGTCCGACGGCGAACCCGAGCCCCCCTACGCCTGCTACGGCGACACCTACGACCTGGTCGTGGACGCCCGCGGCCGGATCACCCGGATCCGGGAGCTGCGGACGTCCTCCTGAGGCGTCCCGAGCCGTGCTGAGGCGTCCTGCACGGACGGCGGGGCTTGACCTCACGTGCGGTTGAGGTTGTCGGATGGTTCGTGACCGGTCCGGGCCACGCGGTCGATGCCCAGTCAGCGGCGTGGTCCGGGAACGGTCCCGGGGGCCGCCTCCGATCCTGCGATCGTGCCAGGAGGCGGCCCCCTCTCCCGTCCCCCGGTCCGAGCGGTCCGGCGGATCCGTCCGCGGGATCCGGCCCGGTCCGATCGCCGAATCCGGTCGACAGGAGCGGCGCGGGTGGCGCAGAGTCAGGACGCATGACCGACCTCGCCGGACTCCCGCCGCTCCCCGCCCGCTACCGGTCCGCACCGGCGGCCGTCGCCGACGCCCCCGCCGTCGCCCGGCTGGTCGCCGCCTGCGAGCGCGACCTGCTCGGCCGTACCGAGAGCGCGCCGGGCGACGTCGCCGCCGACCTCGCGCACCCCGCTCTCGACCCCGCCCTGGACGCCCTGCTGGTGCGGGACGGCCGCGGCGAGGTGGCCGGCTGGGCGTGGGTGCGCGGCGGACGGCGGAGCCGGGTGGACGTCCACCCCGGGCACCGGGGCGCCGGGTTGGGCGGCTGGCTGCTCGACTGGACCGAGGAACGGGCCCGGCGGGCGGGCGGGGAGCGGCTCGCGCAGGCCGTGGAGGACGGCGACCGGGCCGCCGTGGGGCTGCTGCGCTCGCGCGGCTACCTGCCGTTCGTCTCCCAGTGGCAGCTGGGGATCGCCCTGCCCGCCGCCGCGGTGGCTGCCGCACCGCCGCCGGGGATCTCCGTGCGGCCGTTCCGCCCGGGCGACGAGTCGGCGGCGCACCGGGTGACCGAGGACGCGTTCGACGAGTGGCAGGTGCGGCGCAGTCCCTACGAGGAGTGGGCGCCGCGGACGGTCGGGCACGACTCGTTCGCGCCCGCGCTCTCCCGGGTGGCCTTCGCCGACGGGGAGATGGTCGGCGCGGCGCTGGCCCTGGACGCGCCGGACCGCGGCGAGGGCCACGTCGAGCGGCTGGCCGTCCGCCGCGACCACCGGCACCGGGGGATCGCGCGGCTGCTGCTCGGCGAGGTGTTCGGCGCCTTCCACCGGCACGGCCGGGAGCGGTGCACCCTGTGGACGCACTCGGAGACCGGCGCGCTGCCGCTGTACGAGCGGTTGGGGATGACCGTCCGGCGCACCTCGTCGATGTACGGGAAGGCTCTCGGAGTCTAGGGGGCTTTGCAAAGTCGCGTCGGACTCTGCAAAGCCCCCGGGTCCGGCTCACGCCGGGGTGGCGGGCAGCGCTCAGACGGTGCCGCGGCGGCGGCGCCGGAACCGGCCGAGGGCGGCGGCGCCGCCCGCGAGGGCGAGGGCCGCGATCGAACCGCCCGCGAGCAGGGGGGTGCGGGAGGTCGGTTCGGCGGCCCGGCCGTCGGGCCCGTAGCCGCTGGACATGCCCCGGGTGTCGTACTCGGAGCCGGGCAGCTTGTCGGCGTAGCGGGCCTTGACCACCTTCTGGTAGTCGGCCAGCGAGATCGTCGACCTGCCGTCGATCCCGTCCCTGGCCTGGTCGTTGAGGGGCTCGACGGTGGTGAGCGTCAGCCGGTACCAGCCGCGGATCTGCGGTTCGGTGAAGACCAGGGAGCCGGGCGTCGCGCTGCCCGCGTACCCGGCGTCGCTGTCGCCGTCCCGCACCCCCGCGAGGTGCCAGCCGCCGCCCTCGCTCGGGGCCAGCAGCACGGTGGCGGTGCGGTCGTTGACGGCGCCGCCGATCGAGGAGACCAGGTGGCTGAGCCTGACCGCCGAGGTGGGGACCGGCAGCGCGGTGCCCGCGACGAAGTCCGGGGTGATCTCGTTGACCGCGAGCGGGTCGTTGAGGGTGAACGCGGGCAGGCCGGCGCACGGTTCCGGCGTGTCGGGGATCGTCACCATGCCGTCGGCACCGGTGTCGGACCCGGCGCCGGGCAGCGGGGTGGAGAGGAAGCGGCAGACGGCGTCGTGGACGCCGGCCGACCGCACCACGTCCAGGGCGGCCTGGTAGTCGGGGATGTCGACGGCCCGGGCCGGACCGGCGGCGGACAGCAGTACGGAAGCACCCAGCGCCAGGACGAGGGGCAGCCGGGCGAGCGGGGAGAACCGGGCGGCCTTCCGGCCGACGGGCTCGATTCGGTCACGCATGTGTCGTCCTCCTTCTCTGTCTAGCGGGAGATGCCGGTACGGGAGTGGGTCCACTGGAACGAGCTGTTGTTGACGTAGTCGGCGTAGTTCCACCACGTGTAGGTGGCGGTGTCCGGCCACGGGTCGCCGACCGCGATCGTGTTGTTGGAGGTGTCGAAGCCGTAGACCACGTTCATGTGGCCGCCGCCGGACTTCCAGCCGATCCGGGCGCCGATCGGCCGGGCGGCCTTGACGTCGGTGGTGACCTCGGCGAACGACGCCGCGCGAACGAGACCGGTGCCGGGCTTGGCCATGCCCAGGCTGTACCAGGCGTTGGCCATGTCCTCCAGCCTGGCGGGCTGGTTGTCACAGCTGGGACCGCCGGCGTACGAGGAGGCCCGCTTGCAGAAGTCCGCCTGGGTGGTGCCGTATCCCTGGAACTTGGCGATGGTGAGCCCGGAGGCCGACCAGCACCACTGGGTCTTCTCCTGCTTCAGCATGGTGATCTGGTCGTAGCCGGACTCCGCGTGGGCCGTACCGCCCGCGGCCAGGAGGACCGCCGAGGCCGCGAGTGCCAGCGCCGGTCCGGTGACCGTGTACCTGAATCTGCTCATGTCCCTGCCTTTCCATGGGGCGTGGGCTGCCCAGCGCCATGACAGCGCGGACCGCACCCGTTCACCGGACGGCTCGTCGGGGGCAGGGCCGAAGGAGTTGTTAGCCGTATAAGAGTCGAATGGCTGGAAGTATTCGTAGTCGGAGGGCCCTTGGGGCGACCGGATCGAACAGCCGTCGGCGGCCACGCACGAGAAGTCGGAACGGCCGACTTTCCGATCCGGCCGCGTTCAGCCGTCCATGCCCAGCCGGGCCGCGATCGGGGCGGGCAGCGGGTACGGACGCTCGGGCGGGAGGAGGCGTTGGGCCCGGTCCGCCCGGCCGCCGCGGACGAGGTCGGCGATCTTCCGGACCTGCGGGGTGAGGTCGGTGATGCCGGTGATCCACTCTTCGGCGAAGGTCCGGATCAGCGTCCGGCCCACGCCCACCTGGATGCTGTAGTGGTTGAGCGCGGCACCCCGCAGCGAGCGCTCCGGGTCCCACTGGACGTGCACCTCGGCGCGGGCGAGCTCCCCCGGGTCGGCGGTGGTCAGGACGGCGCGGCGCAGGGCCTCCTCCCAGCCGGCGCGGGTGATCCGGACGGCGAGCACGCGTTCCTGGCCGGGCTTGCGCGCCCAGTTGCTGCGGTGCATCAACCAGGCGAACGAGGGCTTGATCCAGGTCGTCCGGCCGAAGGAGAAGGGCGGCACGAACCGCTGTGCGGCGACGGCCGGTTCGGCGACGGCGGGGGCGTACGCCTGGTAGAGGGTGATAGTGGTGGCGTCGAAGTCGGCCCGGATCCCGCGCAGGTGCTGCATGGCGTCCGACTCTGCCAGCGGCGCGGCGGGCGGAGCGACCGGTTTTCGACGAGGTCGCGGGCCCGGTGGCGGCGTCGGGGGCGCGGGCGGTCGCCCGCCCGCGCCCCCGACGGTGCCTCGCCCGGAACGCGCGAGGCACCGCGACCCCCGGCTAGCGGTTCCAGTGCGGGCTGAGGGCGATGGCCTGCAACTGGTCGATGGTCAGCGGGGGTTCGGCCCGGGTGGGACCGGCGGTCGTCGCCTTCTCCGGGATCCGGTCGGTGTTGAGCTCGTCCACGTCGACCTTCCGGCCGTCCGGGTGGAGGACGTGCACCGACCAGAGCAGGTAGCCACTGGTCAGCCTGGCCTTCTCGGCCTTGACCTGGGTGCCGTCCGCGAGGATGTCGCAGAAGAGCCATGGCCCCGGGTCGCAGGTGGGGGTGCGCCGGTCGATGTCGGCGAGCCTCACACCGACGGAGGCCCCGCCGCGTCCGTCGTCGTAGAGGACGTATCCCGAGGCGGTTACGGTCTGGCTCATCGTGACGCGTCCGTCCTCGAAGGCTCCGCTGCTGGACACCCGGGTGGTCGTTCCCGGAGGCATGAATGCCGCCAGTTGCGCCGAGATCGGTCCCGAGCGCGGGCCGCCGACGGGCGGGGCGGCGGACGGGGGTCGGGTCGGAACGGGCACGAGCGTCGCCGTCGGGGCGGGCGCGAAGGTCGGGGCCGACGTCGGGGCCGACGTCGGGGTCACGGCCGGCAGCAGGGCGGGCGCGGCCCCGGGCGAGAGCTGCGCGGCCCCCAGCACGGCGGCCCCGGCGACGACGGCGGCCAGCGCGGCGAGCTGGGCCCGGCGGACGAGCCGGAGCCGGCGGCCCCGCGCGGCCGCGCCGAGGACGAGGTCGGCACGGTGCGGGCCGAACGCGTCGGAACTGTGCCGCATCGCTTCGTGCAGACGTCGGCCGGACTGCTGATCGGGGCTCACGGTGCTCTCCTTTCGAGGGGCGGGGACAGCGGGTCCACGGCCCGCTCAGAGGTGTGCGAGGTCGGCGAGCAGCTCGTCGCCGAGTACGGCGCGGAGTTTCTGCAGCGCCCGCAGGCTGCGGGTGCGGACGGCGCCGGGGTTCAGCTGCATCATCCGCGCGGTCTCCTCGACCGACCGGTCCTCCCAGTAGCGCAGCACCAGCACCGCCCGTTCCTTGGGGGCGAGCCGGGCGAGCCCGTCCAGCAGGGTCAGCCGCAGCTCGGGGTCGCCGGAGGCCCCGGCGCCCTCCGGGAGCCGTTCGACGGGGCGTTCCTGCGCACTGCGCCGGCGGCGGTACGAGGTGAAGGTGCGCACCAGGACGGTGTGGGCGTACGCGGCCGGCGCGTGCGTGCGGTCGATCCGCCGCCACGACCGGTACATCTTGGCGAGCGTCTCCTGCACGAGGTCCTCGGCCAGATGCCGGTCGCCGGTGAGCAGGCACGCCGTGCGGAAGAGCTGGTCGCTGCGGGCGTGGGCGAACTCCAGGAAGTCCGCGGGTGTGTCCCCCACCGAATGGTCCCCTCTCGAACTGATGTCACCACCAACACGCTCCAGGACCGACGGCGCGTTACAGGGCTCGCGGCACCGAACGAAGCGGGAGACACGGAACAGGAGGTGCGGAGCAGGAAGTCGGTCCGGCCGACTTCCTGCTCCGCACCTCCTGCTCAGGGTCGGGCCGGACGCGCCTCAGACCGGGCGGCTCCCGCCGCGCGGCGCGGTCGGGTGGCCGAAGCGGAACAGCGGGTCGGCGGTGTCGAAGGGGACGTCCTCCCGGGCGGCGTCGACGGCCGCGTCGGAGCGCGGGAGGTCGAAGGGGAGGGTGCCGGTCATCGGGGTGCGGCCGAGGACGGCGTCCAGGACGAGGTCGTCGGCGGCGCCGAACTCGCCCACCAGCAGGGCCGCGTGGGGTGCCAGCGGGGTGAGGACGGCGGGGCGCTCCAGCTGGGCGACGAGCGCCGTGGGCAGCGCCTCGGCGAGCGCCGCCAGCCGGGCCGCCTCGGCCGGTTCGAACTCCAGCGAGCCGGAGTGGAAGGCCTGCTCCAGCAGCCCCTCGCGCTTCTCGTAGGGCGTGGCGAGGCGGAGCACCGCGAGGTCGGCGTCCTCGGGCCGGTCGACGACGGTGCCGTAGCGGGCGGCCACGGCCGGGTCGACGCCCTCGACGTAGAGGCGGGTGCCGGTGAGCGGGCGGCCGGCCAGGTGGACCAGCGAGCGGGCCTGGAGTTCGCGCCCGAGTGCGCGGCCCTCGGGCGTGCCGACCGTCGCGGCGGCGGCCTCGACGTCCACGTACGGGTCGTCGAACAGGCCGAGGCGGAACTTGTCGCGCAGGAGGCGGCGGACGGACTCGTCGAGGCGCGCCTCGGTGACGGCGCCGGAGCGGACCGCGCCGAGGATCAGTTCCGGGTCGGTCTCGCCGCCGAGCTGGTCGGCCCCGGCGTGCAGGGTGAGCGCCACCTGCTCCGGTACGGACAGCTCCTCGACGCCCCAGTGCCGCGGCGGCAGGCTGACGATGCCGGGGACGTCCATGCCGGTGATGGCGTTGAAGTCGGTGCAGACCACGCCGTCGAAGCCGTACTTCCCGCGCAGCAGTCCGGTGATGACGTCGTGGTTGAAGTTGGCGCCGACCTCGGCCAGTCCGCTGCCGGAGGGGATCGCGTAGGCGGGCATGATCTGCGCGGTGCCCGCCTCGAAGGCGGCCTCGAAGGGGCGCAGGTGCCGGTCGAGCGCGCCGCCCGGGTAGACCAGTCGGCGGCCGGCCGCGAAGTGCGAGTCCTCGCCCTTGAACTGCGGGCCGCCGCCGGGGAAGTGCTTGGTCATGCAGGCGACGCTGTCCGGGCCGATCGGCCCGCCCTGGAGGCCGCGGATGTAGGCGGCGATGATCCGGGAGGCGCGGTCCGGGTCCTCGCCGAAGGTGCCGCTGATCCGGGCCCAGCGCGGTTCGGTGGCGAGGTCGGCCATCGGGTGGATGGCGACCCGGATGCCGACGGCCCGCAGTTCGCGGCCGATCAGCGCGGCGTAGCGCTCGACGAGTTCCGGGTCGTCGGTGGCGGCCAGCCCGATCGGCTCGGGGCCGGTGGAGAAGCCGCCGCCGGTGAAGGCGGTGGCCGGGTTGGCGGTAAAGCCGTGCCGGGGGTCGGAGGCGAGGGTGACCGGGATGCCGAGGCGGGCGGCGGAGGCGAGGTCCTGGACGTGGTTGTTCCACTCGGCCATGGCGCGGGCGTCGGGGACGGCCATCATGGCGAAGGCGGTGAGGCCGTGTTCGGTGACCAGGTGCTCGCCGGAGGGGAAGGGGCCCTGGTTGCCGGGGAGCATCCGGCCGTGGAGCATCAGGGCGGCCTTCTCCGGCAGGGTCATCCGGGCCAGGAGGTCCTCGACGCGTTCCTCGACGGGCAGCCGCGGGTCCTCGTAGGGCTCCATGGTGCCGTTGTGGTTGAGGTCGCGGAACGGCGTGCCGTCGGTGTGGTGCAGCGGCGCCGGGCGGCTCGCGGCGCTCACGCGGTCACCCCGGCGGCGGCCTTGGCGCGGAAGGCGGCGACGGTCCCGGCGTCCACGCCGCAGTGGGCGAGGAAACCCTCGGTGCCGCCGTAGCGGCTGCCGACCAGCTCCAGGAAGGCCGCCATCGCACCGGCCGGGGCCTCCAGCAGCGGGCGGGGGACGGTCAGGGTGCCGTTCTCGTAGTCGTTCAGCGCGGCCCGGTTGCGCTCGGCCAGGCCCTCGAAGATCTGGGTGAGCGCGGCGCCGGTGCGGGCGTAGTCGGCGACGATCTCCTCGGTGGGCACGCCGAGCAGGTCGAGCAGCAGGGCGGTGAGGAGGCCGGTGCGGTCCTTGCCGGCGGCGCAGTGCAGCAGCACGCCTCCGGGGCGGGCGGCGGCCTCGACGGCGAGCTTGACGGCCTCGGGGGCGGACTCGGCCATCAGCAGGTAGAAGGCGCCGAGGTCGGCGTCGGTGGTCATCGCCCGCATGGCCGCCGCCAGGTCGCCGTTGGTGGGCTGGATGCGGGCGGCCACCACCTCGACGCCGTCGGCCGCCGACACCGCCCAGTCGTCGTCCCGGGCCTCGGCGTCGCCGCGCAGGTCGACGACGGTGCGGACGCCGGCGGTGCGCAGCTGGGCGGCGATGTCGGCGTTGTCGTGGGGGAAGGGCTGGGCGGAGCGGTACAGGGCGCCGGGGCGGATCCAGCGGCCGGCGGGGTCGGCGAGGGTGGCGGGGTCGCGGAAGTTGACCAGGGTCATGGTGGGGGCCTCTCGGTGGTGGGGGTCGGTCGAGGGAAAGGGGAAAGCCATGGGGAAAGCCATGGGGAGGGCCATGGTGCGGCGAGACATCTAGACGTCTAGATGTCTACCTGGCGGATCGGGGCCGGGGCAAGCGGCGCCGGGGTGAACTTCCGGACAACCCCGGACGGAAGCCGCCCCGCGGCTCCGTAGGATCGGGCGCGTGGCAACGCACCGAAGCGACACCCCGCTGTACCGCCGGCTGGCCCGGCAGCTCCAGGAGCGCATCGACGCCGGGACGTACCCGGCCGGCTCCCGGCTGCCCAGCGAGCCGGAGCTGAGCGCCGACTTCGGCGTCAACCGGCTGACCGTCCGGCAGGCGGTGGCGGAGCTGGAGCGGGCCGCGGTGCTGGAGATCCGCCGGGGTGTGGGGACCTTCGTCCGCCCGCCGGCGGTGCGGGTCTCGATCACCGTCGACCCGCGCAGCCAGCGGTTCGACCTCGGCAGTGTCCACCGCGCCCTGCCGCTGGACGCCGCCCTGCCGTCGGGCACGCCCCTGCCGGAGGGGACGGCGGGCGTCGTCGAGGGCGACGGCGAGACCGTGGTGGCGGCCCCGGCCGTCGGCGGTTCCGCCGAGGACGGCGAAGCCGCCCGGCAACTCGGCCGCACGGTCGGGGAGTTGTCCCGGGTGGACACGGTGATCAGGATCGGCGGCCGGCCCCGGGTGGCGAACAGCTACTGGGTGCCGACCCGGCCGCTGCCGCCCGGACTGCAACGGCCGGGACGGCCGGGGAACATGGTGCTCGCCCTGGCCGGGGCGGCCGGGGTGGAGCTGGAGTACGACTGGCGGGCGTTCGGCGCGATCGGCGCGGACCTCGCCGACGCGGAGCTGCTCGGAGTGCCGCCGGGCACCCCGCTGCTGGTCCGCGAGGGGGTCAGCTGCACGCCGGACGGCACACCCGCGCTGTACGTGCGGCGGCGGATCGACGGCAGCAGCGCGCGGTTCGTGCTGCACTACCGCGAGCCCGGCGGGACGGACGGCGGGACGGAGAACGCGGGCGGGTCCGGGCCCGCCGAGTAACCGGGCGCGCTCACCCGGCGGGCCCGGACGGTACGACCGTCGGCACCGGCCCCGCTTCCGGCTCCGGCCCCGCGAGCGGCCCGAGCAGCTGCCGGAACGCCACCGCCCAGTCCGCCAGCGGCCGCCCCTCCTCGCCGTCGACGACGTGCCGCCGGGTCATCCCCGCCAGCAGCGCCGCCAGGGCGTGCGGCCGCAGGTCGGCGGCCACGTCCACGCCCAGCCGGTCGGCCGCGATCGCCGCCGCCCGCTGCGAGAACGTGTCGATCATGATCAGCGCGAAGTCGTGCACACTGCGGATCCCGATGAACCGGCGCCGCAGCGCCCGGCGCCGCGCCGTGTGCGCGGCCGGCTCCTCCAACTGACCGTCGGTGGTGGCCCCGGCGTGCTCGAAGGCCTCCCAGATGCCGAGCTCGGACGGCGCGGCGGCGAAGGCGTCCAGGACCGCGAGCCCGAAGTCCATGCCGAAGAGCAGGGCCTCCTTGCACTCGTAGTACCGGAAGAAGGTGCGGTGGGCGACGTCCGCGCGCCGGCAGATCTGGTCCACCGTGGTGCTCTCGAAGCCCTGCTCCTCGAAGAGGTCGAGCCCCGCCGTACGGATCGCCTGTCTGGTCCGCGCGCGTTTGCGGTCGCGCAGTCCGGGCTCCGCCGCGGTGTCCGTCCCCTGCCCCTGCATCCTGCTCGCTCCTCGTCAACTGCGGTGCCGCAAGCGGCCTTGGTCGTACGGAATCACGCCCGGAGCGACCGCTCAAGCCCACCGCGAAGTCGTCGCCGGCTCGACATGTGAAGTTTGCACAACTGCCAATTGGCAGTTGTGCCACTTCCAAAAGCTGGGCTCGTACGGCGATCGGTCCGGTCGGGACCGCCCGTCCTCCCCTCCCTCTCCCCCGCTTTTCCCTCGCTCCCCCTCGCTCTCCCCTTGGCGCTCCCCGCCTTCCCCACTCCCCCGCCCCCACCGAACCCCACGAGGAACCATGAAGCGGCACACGCACGTTCTGGCAACCGCGGTCTGCACGGCGGCCCTCGCCCTCACCGCCGTCGCCTGCTCCGCCTCCGACGACACCCTCTCCGGCGGCGCCGCGACCGGCTCCGCGCCCAAGGACGACGGACCCGCCGTCGACGGCGGCACCCTGCGCATCGGCCTCGACCGGCCGTTCACCAAGCTCGACCCGGCCGACAGCGGACTCACCTCGATGCCGATGATGATCCTGGCCAACGCGCTCTACGACCCGCTGATGACCAACGCCGACAACGGCGCCGTCCAGCCCCACCTGGCCAAGTCCTTCACCCCGAACGCCGACGCCACCGCCTGGACGCTGGAACTGCCCGGGGGCGTCACCTTCAGCGACGGCAAGCCGCTGGACGCGCAGGCCGTCGTCGACCACGTCAACCGGCTCGCCAAGCCCGAGGCCAAGTGCAGCTGCGCCGTCGACGCCGCGAGCATCGGCGCCATGACGGTGGACTCCCCGACCTCCGTCGGCTTCGCCCTCAAGGCCCCGAACGCCGCCTTCCCCAACCTGTTCACCCGCTCCCTCGGCTACATCTCCGAGGCCCCCGCCGGCCCCGACACCCCCGCCGTCGGCTCCGGCCCCTACACGGTGGAGAGCGTGCAGCCCGGCGTCTCCGCCACCCTGGTGCGCAACCCCGGCTACCGGGGCCCCCGGGGCCACGCCGACAAGCTCGTCTACAAGGTGCTGCCGGACACCGACAGCCGCTACCAGTCGCTGCGCTCCGGCGACGCCGACCTCGTCTGGACCGAGACCCCCGCGCAGTACAAGCAGGCCGCCGGCGACGGGCTGCGCGCCGCGACCGGCCCCGGCTCGACCTCCACCGTGCTGTTCAACACCAAGGCCGCGCCCTTCGACGACCCGAAGGTCCGCAAGGCGCTCCAGTACGCCGTGGACCGCTCCGCCGTCGAGCGGGTCGTCCACCTCGACCAGGGCAAGGTCGCGGACGGCCCGATCGGCTCCACCTCGCCCTACCGGGGTACCGCCGACAGCGGCTACCCCGCGCACGACGCCGCGAAGGCCAAGGCCCTGCTCGCCGAGGCCGGCCACGCCGACCTCGCCTTCGACTACCTGGTCGACAGCCGGCCCGAGGCCCAGCAGCGGGCCACCGTGCTCCAGCAGATGTTCGCCGAGGCGGGCGTCCGGATGACCATCAAGCCGCTGGACCAGGCGGGCCTCGGCACCGCGATGTACCAGCGCCAGTTCCAGGTGATGGACTTCGTCACCAGCATGTTCGGCGACACCGACACCGCCCTGACCAGCCTGTTCCTGTCCGAGTCCCCCTACAACTTCACCGGCTGGAACAACCCGGTGGCCGCGCGGGCGATCACCGCCGGGCACGGCACCGTCGACCCGGCGCAGCGGGCCCGCGCCTACCAGGAGGCCGCGCGGGAGATCGTCGCCGACGTCCCGATGCTCTTCCTGACCGAGAACCCGGTCGGCTTCCTGGCCTCCGCCAAGCTCGGCGGACTGCCCGACGTGTCGAGGCGGACCGTGGTCAGCGTCTCCCCCGCCGTGCTGTGGGTGAAGAAGTGACACCCGCCCACGCACCCGCCCACGCACCCGCCCTGGCGCCCGTCCTGCGGACCGCGGGGCGCGTCGCCGGACGGGCCGGACGGGCCGCCTCGGTCCTGCTGCTGGTCACCGTCTCGGCGCTCGCCCTGCCCCACCTCATGCCCGGCTCCCCCGCCCTCGCCGCGCTCGGCCCCACCGCCACGCCCGAACAGGTCGCCGCGTACGAGGCCAGGCTCGGCCTGGACGACAACGTGCTGGTCGCCGCCTGGCGCTGGCTCGGCGACGCCCTGCACGGCGACCTCGGCCACTCGCTGTCCACCGGCGTGGCCGTCACCGCCGAACTCTCCGACCGGATCCCGGTCACCCTCGAACTCTTCGTCGCCGCCCAGCTGGTGGCGCTCGGCCTGGCCCTGCCGGTGGCCCTGTACTCGGCCTGGCGGCCGGGCGGCGCGGTCGACCGGATCGCCACCGCCGGCGCGTTCGTCTGGCTCGCCGTGCCCGGCTTCGTGCTCGGCCTGGTGCTGATCTGGCTCGCCGCCGTCCAGCTGCGGATCCTGCCCGCCACCGGCTGGACGCCGTTCACCGAGGACCCGCTCGACAATCTGCGCCACCTGGTGCTGCCCGCCCTCACCCTCGGCCTCACCGAGGCGGCCGTGTTCACCCGCACCCTGCGCGGCCAGCTGATCGACACCCTCGACCAGACCTACGTGGCCGCCGCCCGCAGCCGCGGCATGGGCACGGTGCGGCTGCTGCTGCGGCGCGCGCTGCGGCCCTCCTCGCTGCCGCTGGTCACCCTGGTCGGGATCGGCATCGGGATGTCGCTCGGCGGCTCGGTGCTGGTCGAGTCGCTGTTCGCGGTGCCGGGCGTCGGCACCCTGGCGGCCACCGCGATCGCCGGCCGCGACTTCCCGGTGGTGCAGGCCGTGGTGGTGGTCAGCGCCGTCGGCGTGGTGGCGGCCACCGTCGCCGTGGACCTGCTGTACCGCACCGTCGACCCGAGGATCGCCGATGAGCGTCGCTGAGACCGCCCCTGCCGTCCTGCCGGTCCGCCGGACGGCCCTGCGCCGCCCGGCCCCCGGGGTGCTGGCCGCCGGGGCCTGGCTCGCCCTGGTCGCGCTCGCCGCCCTGCTGCTCCCGCTGCTGCCCTGGTTCGACCCGCTGCACGGCGACTTCGCCCACCCCTCCGCCGCCCCCGGCCCCGGCCACTGGCTGGGCACCGACGCCGCCGGGCGGGACGTCCTGCAACGCACCGTGGCGGGCGCCCGCGCCTCCTTCGCCGTCGCCGGGCTGACCATCACCGTCGGCCTGCTCGGCGGCGGGGCGCTCGGCCTGGTGGCCGGCTGGTTCCGGGGCCCGGTGGACAAGGTGATCGGCTTCGCCACCGACCTCCTGATGTCGGTGCCCTCGCTGATCCTGGTGATGATCACGGTGGCGCTGCGCGGTCCGAGCCTGACCGTGATCGGCTCCCTGATCGGCCTGTTCACCGTGCCGCACTTCACCCGGGTGGTGCGCGCCGTCGTGCTGTCGCTCAGCGAGCGCGGCTTCGTCCAGGCCGCCCGGATGATCGGCACCGCGCCGCTGCGCATCCTGCGCCGCGAGGTGGTCCCGCACGTCGCGCCCGTCGCGCTGACCTTCGCCTTCACCGCCACCACGGTCGCCATCGTCGCCGAGGGCTCGCTCAGCTTCCTCGGTTTCGGCCTGCGCCCGCCGGAGCCGTCCTGGGGCGGCATCATCGCCGAGGGCCGGACCACCCTCGGCAGCGCGCCGTGGATCTCGCTCGCCCCCGCGGCGGTGCTCTGCCTGACCGTCCTCGCCCTCAACTACCTGGGTGAGCAGCTCCGTTCGAAGGGAGGCCGGGGATGACCGCCCCCGTCCTGGAAGTCCGCTCGCTGGACACCACCCTGCACACCCCCGACGGCCGGACCCTGCACGTCCTGCACGGCATCGACCTCAGCATCGACGCCGGGGAGTGCCTCGGCGTCGTCGGCGAGTCCGGCTCCGGCAAGTCCGTGCTGGCCCGCACCGTGCTCGGCGTCCACCCCCGCACCACCCGGGCCACCGCCACCGGGCGGATCCTGCTCAACGGCGAGGACCTGCTCACCGCCGCCCCGCGCCGGCGCGCCGAACTCCTCGGCACCGGCGTGGCCATGGTCCACCAGGACCCGATGACCTCGCTCAATCCGGTGGTCCGGATCGCCGACCAGGTCACCGAGTCGCTCACCAACCGCCGCCGGATGCCGCGCCGGGAACGGCTGCGCACCGCCGCCGAGCTGCTCGCCGCCGTCGACGTGCCCGACCCGGCCCGGCGCGCCCGCGCCTACCCGCACGAGCTGTCCGGCGGGCTCCGGCAGCGGGTCGGCATCGCCGCCGCGCTGGCCGGCTCCCCCGCCCTGCTGCTCGCCGACGAGCCGACCACCGCGCTCGACGTCACCGTCCAGCGCACCGTCCTCGACCTGCTCGACCGGCACCGCGGGACCCGGGGCCTCGCCACCCTGCTCATCACCCACGACATCGGCCTGCTGTACGGCCGGGCCCGGCGGATCGCCGTCATGTACGGCGGGCGGATCGTCGAGACCGGGCCCACCGAGGCCGTCACGGAGGCACCGGCCCACCCCTACACCGCCGCGCTGCTGCGCTCGGTGCCGAGGGTCACCGGGCCGCTGCGCCGCGTCCTGCCCGCCGTGGCCGGCTCGCCGCCGGACCTCTCCCGGCCGGCCGTCGGCTGCCCGTTCGCGCCGCGCTGCGAGCGGGCCGAGGCGGTCTGCTCGACGGAGGCGCCCCCGCTCCACCGGGCCGGCGACGGCCACACGGCCGCCTGCCACTTCCCGCTCACCGTGCCGCCCGGCCCGGCGTCCGCTCCGTCGGCCCCGTCCACCGTGCCCGCCCCGGCGGCCGCGTCCGTGCCGAAGGCCCCGGAGACCGTATGACCCCCGTCGTCCCCGCCCCAGCACCCGCCCCCGAACCCGCCTCCCCCGTCGTCCTGCGGGCCACCGGGCTCTCGGTGGTCCACCGCACCCGCTCCGGCCCGCTGCACGCCGTCAGCGAGGTCGACCTGACCCTGCGCGAACGCCGCACCCTCGCCCTGGTCGGCGAGTCCGGCTCCGGCAAGAGCAGCATCGCCAAGGCCCTGCTCCGGCTGCCCCCGCCCACCGCCGGCACCGTCACCGTGGACGGCACCGACCTGGCCGCCCTCGCCCCCCGCGCGCTGCGGGCCCTGCGGCCCCGGCTGCAGATGGTGTTCCAGGACCCGGTCTCCTCGCTCAACCCGCGCCGCACCGTCCGCGACCTCGTCGCCGAACCGCTCGACGCCCACCCCGACCCGGCCGTGGACCGCGCCGCCGTGGTCGAACGCCAGCTGGAGGCGGTCGGGCTGCCGCTCGCCCTGTTCGGCGACCGCCGGCCCGCCCAGCTCTCCGGCGGCCAGGCGCAGCGGGTCGCCATCGCCCGGGCGCTGGCCGCCGAACCCCGGGTCCTGATCGCCGACGAGGCGGTGTCCGCGCTCGACGTCTCGGCCCAGGCCACCGTGCTCAACCTGCTGCGCCGGCTGACCGAGGAGCGGGGCCTGGCGAGCCTGTTCATCTCGCACGACCTCGGGGTGGTCCGCGCGGTCAGCGACGACGTCGCGGTGCTCCAGCTCGGCCGGCTCTGCGAGCAGGGCCCCACCGAGGAGGTGCTCGCCGCCCCCGCCCACCCCTACACGGCCGCGCTGCTCGCCGCCGTCCCCGAACCCGGGCGGCCGCTCGGCGACACCGGGCTGCTCCCCGCCGACCCGCCCTCGCCGCTCGACCCGCCGTCCGGCTGCCGGTTCCGCACCCGCTGCCCGTTCGCCGACGAGCGGTGCGCGCGGGAGGTGCCGGGGCTGCGCGAGGTGGCGCCGGGGCGGACGGTCGCCTGCCACCGGCCGCTGCTGCCGGTCGCGGCCTCCCCGGCGGTCTCCTCAGTGGCTGGGGGTGCGGGCCGGCCGAACCGATAACATGCCCGGGCTGGGTGGCCGGCCGACCGGCCCGCGGCCCGGCGGTCCGGCCGACCGGCGGAGAGGCCGATCGGCCGACCGGTCGGCCCGCCGGACGGCCGCACCGCACCAACGGGCCGGGGCGGACACGACAGCATGACGGCGGCCAACGGAACCGGTACCCCGGGCACCCCCGGCACCCCTGACATCCCCGGCAAGCTGGCCGGCCACTGCCTGGCCCTGTTCACCGAGGTGTCCCGCACCGGCCGTCTGCTCCGCCGCACCGAACTGGAACGGCTGCGCGACCTCGGCGAGCGCGCCGCCGAGGCCGGCCACGGACTGCGCGACCTCGTCGGCGTCTGCCTCGGCGCCACCCGCACGTCCTGGCAGACGTTCCCCGGCCTCACCGCCGTCACCACCGCCGAGGTCCGGCGCACCGGCGACGCCGTGCTCGCCGCCACCCAGGCCGCGCTGGGCGCCGTCGCCGAGGGCCACGAACGCGCCCAGCGGATGGCCGTCCGCCAGGAGGAGGCCAACCGGCGGGAGCTCGTCAACGACCTGCTGCACGGCCGCACCGACCTCGGCCGGCTCGCCGAACGCGCCGAACGCTTCGGCCTGCGGCTCGCCGCCGGCTACACCGTCGCCGTCGCCGTCGGCGCCGAGCCCTACCTGGAGGGCGCGCCCACCCCGCACCGGGTCCTGCGCGAACTCACCGGCCGCTACGACGACCGCACCCTGCTGCTGGCCGTCCGCGACGGGCGGCTGGTCTGCATCGCCTCCGACGGCGAGCAGGCCGTCCTCGCCGCCTTCACCGACCTCGCCCTGCGCCCCGGCCCCGGCTACCCGCCGGCCCTGCGGGTCGCCACCGGCCGCCGGTACGGCGGCACCGGCGGCATCGTCCGCAGCTACGAGGAGGCGCTCGCCACGCTGGAGTACGCGGAGCGGCTCGGCCTGCCCGCGGCCCGGCTGCGGGCCGAGGAACTGCTGGTCTTCCCGGTGCTGATGCGGGACCGGGAAGCCATGGCCGACCTGGTGCGGACGGTGCTCGGCCCGCTCACCGCCGCACGCGGCGGCGCCCGTCCGCTGCTGAGGACGATCACCGTCCAGGCCGAGGCCGGGTACGTGAACGCGGAGACCGCCCGGCGGCTCGGGCTGAGCGTGCGGGCCCTCGGCTACCGGCTGGAACGCATCCGCGACCTCACCGGCTACGACCCGACGGAGGCCCTGCACCGCTACACCCTGGAGACCGCCGTGATGGGCGCGCGGCTGCTCGACTGGCCCGACCAGCCGCTCTGATCCGTTCCGTCAGACGTTTCGGACGGGCCCGCGTTGCTTGCGGTTTCCGGATATTTTCAGGGTGTCAAAGCAGCGTCAAGATTGCCGGATCCTGGCAGTGTGCGGAGGCTCCGCCCCTGACAGGATCACTGCGGCGCACGGGGGATCCGGCGCTGTAGGAAAGAGTCCGGGGGGCGGGTCGGTTGCGGGGGAATTTCAGAGCCGCACCTGGCTTCCCGACTCTGGTGGTGACCGCTGAGTACTGGATGCTGGCCCTGCTCAGCGGCCTTGGCGCCGACGTCGTGTCCGGGGGACACGACGTCGGCCACGCCACCGGGACCCGGAACGGGGGGTGCGGCGCCGATCCCCATGTCGACGCCGTGCCCGGGGCTCTTCCGGACGACCTCCCCGGCGACCTGCTCGCTTCCGAACCCTTCCCCCTGGTCGGCCGCTCCTGCTTCGTCCTCCCGGGCGACGCCACCGCCACCGGCGGCTTGGCCGAGGTCACCCTGGACGACGGCTCCCCCGCCCTCATCGCGGTCCGCACCCCACCCGGCGACCCCGTCGTCCCGGCCGGCCGCACCGCCCTCCTCCACGCCCACGACCCGGCCACGGACAGCTACCTGATCACCCAGCTGGACCTGGGCGCCCTCTTCAGCTGACGGTCCGACGATCGGACTTATTCGGCTCGGACGTGGCGGGTCACGGGTGGAGGGTAGGTTCGGAGCGCGGCATCCTGAATGCCGCCGTTCCCGCCCGCCCCCGGCCACAGCGAGGCAGCAGATGAGCGCCCAACCCGTCCAGCCCCGGCTGCCGTCCGCGGGTCCGCGGACGATCCGCGAGTTCCGCGGGATCCTGACCGGCTCGGACCTCGCACGCTTCAACACCGAGATCGAGGACGTCCCCCTGCACGAGCTCCGGGACTACCTCAAGGCCTGGCAGCACCTGTTGCACCTGCGCACCGTCCCCGAGATCGAGCACGCCCTGCGGACCGCCTTCGACCGGCCGGGAACGCCGCTGGCCGATCTCCTCCCGGAGTGGGCCGAGTCCGATGTCTGACCTGCTGCCGGTCTTCCTCGACGACGCCGTCCGGCCCGCCGTGGCCGGTCTCACCGCCGACCAGCGTCGCCGGTTCCTGGGCGTCCTGCGCAGCATCCGACGCGACCCGGAGCTGGGGCTGCCGTACACCCCCGGGGACGATGTCTCCGGTCGCATCGTCGTCGTCCCGGGGGACGAGGCGACCCCCGGAATGACGCTTGGCTACCGGGTCAACGAGGACGAACTCCGGATCGTGCTGCTGCTCGTCGGCCCCTGAGCAGCAGCACGCGACCGCCCCGTCATCGTCGGGCCGCCGCCAGGAGGGCCGGGACGGTGGGGAGTTTGACGCGGGGGCGGCCGGTGGCTTCGCCGTGGGCGCGTTCGGCGCGGTCGATGGCGCGGAGGTGGCGCAGGCCGAGGGCGTCGGGGCGGCGGGTGCGGACCAGGCGGTCGAAGGTCCTGCGGTCGCCGGTCGGGTGGGGCAGGGTGCCGGCCACGGCGTCGTCCAGGAGGGCGTGCACGGTTTCCTCGGCGCAGGCGCGGTTGGCGCCGATGCCTCCGGAGGGTCCGCGTTTGGCCCAGCCGACGAGGTAGGTGCCGGGCAGCGGGCGGCCGGTCGCCGGGTCGAGGACGCGGCCGCCCCGGTGCGGGACGCTCGCGGTGGCCTCGTCGAAGGGCAGTCCGGGGAGCGGGACGCCGCGGTGGCCGATGGAGCGGACCACCAGGGCGGCGGGCAGGGGCTGCTCGTCGCCGGTCAGGCGGACGGCCTCGACCCGTGCGCCGCCCAGGAGTTCGAGGGGCGCGGCGTGGAAGCGCAGCACGATCCGGCGGCCCGGCCGGGGCGGGGCGGCGCCGTCCGGGCGTTCCAGCGGGAGGCCGGCCAGCAGGGCCGCGGCGGAGCCCTCGGGCGCGGCGGCCAGGGCCGCGCGGACCTCGGGCCGGTCGTCCACGACGACCTCGACGCCCGGGAGCCGGGTGAGGGCGAGGAACTCGGGGGTGGTCCAGGCGGCGTGCTCGGGCCCGCGACGGGCGGTCAGGACGACCTCGCGGAGCGGGCTGCGGCGCAGGGCGGCGAGGGCGTGGTCGGCGATGTCGGTGGCGGCGAGCCGGTCGGGGTCGGTGAGCAGGATCCGGGCGATGTCGAGCGCGACGTTGCCGTTCCCGATCACCACGGCCCGTTCGGCGCCGGGGCCGGTGCCCGCGCCGAGGGCCACCGCGTCGGCGGGCACGGTGGGTTCGGCGTTGTACCAGCGGACGAAGGTGGTCGCGGGCAGGCTGCCGGGGAGGTCCTCGCCGGGCACGTCGAGCCGCCGGTCGGCGGCGGCCCCGACCGCGTACACCACCGCGTGGTGGTGGGCGGCGAGTTCGGCGTGGTCGAGGTCGGTGCCGACCTCGACGTTGAGGTGGACCCGCAGCCGGGGGTCGTGGAAGACGGAGGCGAAGCTCTCGGCGATCCGCTTGGTCGACTGGTGGTCGGGGGCGACCCCGTGCCGGAGCAGTCCGCCGGCCACGGGCAGCCGGTCGATCATGGTGACCTCGGCGTCGGTGGTGCGCAGCAGGGCCTGCGCGGTGTAGCTCGCGGAGGGTCCGGTGCCGACGACGGCGACCCGCAGCGGGCCGGTCCCGAGGTCGAGTCCGGCGGGCAGGCTGCGCGGGAAGGCGGGTGCGCCCCAGGCGTGGTCGGTGGGGTGGTCGCGGTACCAGTCGCGGTTGAGGTCGCCGTAGACGGCGTCGGGGCCCTGGAGCCGGTCGACCGGGAAGATCGCGTCGACGGGGCAGGCGTCGGCGCAGGCGCCGCAGTCGATGCAGGCGGCCGGGTCGATGTAGAGCAGGTCGGTGCGGCCGAAGTCGGGTTCGTCGGGGGTGGGGTGGATGCAGTTGACCGGGCAGACGGACACGCAGGAGGCGTCGTTGCAGCAGGACCGGGTGATCGCGTAGGCCATGGCGGGGGCGGGGTTCCTCGCTGGGTGGGGTTCGGCGTGGGGCTGGACCTGGGGGGACGGGCGCGGCGCTCAGAGCATGTGGATGCGGCGGTAGAGCTTCGTCGACGGCCCGGTGAGCAGGCCGTTCTCGGCGAGGAAGGCCATCAGGTGGCGGCTGCTGGTGCGCATCATGGCGCGGCGGTGCTCGCTGGCGCGGACCTCGGCAAGGGCCCGGGCGACGTCCAGTCCGGCCGCCTTGTACACGGACGGGTGAACCATGCTGGTGACGATGACGTACGCGCCGGCGGCGATGCCGAAGGCGGCGTTGCGGCGACGCAGCGTGCCCGCCCCGCGCAGCCGTTCACGGATCTCCTGGCGGGCGAACTTCATGTGCCGGGACTCCTCGACCACATGGATCCGGGACGTCCCGCGGACGATGTCGAGGACGTTCTCGCCGCGCATCCAGTCGCGCTGCATGACGTCCAGCACCTCTTCGGCGACCAGGATGCCGCCGTAGGCGAGTTCGCCGCGGGCGAGGGCCTTGTAGGCGCGCCCGGCCTGGGCGACCACCTGGTTGGGCTTGTACTGGGGGACGCCCATCTTCTCGCAGGCCCGGGCGAACATGATCGAGTGGCGGCACTCGTCGGCGATCTCGGTGAGCGCGAAGCGGAACTCGGCGCTGGCCGGGTCCTTGAGGTACTGGTCGCGCAGCACCATCTGCTGAAGGATCATCTCGAACCAGATGCCGGTGGTCATGATCGAGCCGACCTCGTGGCGGGTGAGCACGACCCGCTGCTCCTCGGTCATCTCCGACCAGAGCGCGGTGCCGTAGAGGGTGCTCCACTCCGGGTTGAGCCCGTAGTGCCCGGGCTCCAGCGGGGCGTCCCAGTCGATCTCGGTGGCCGGGTCGTAGGAGAGGGTCGCGGCGGAGTCGAGCAGCCGCTTGGACACGTCGTCGTCGGCGGCGGTGTGGGTCCGTCCGTGGCCGCCGGGGGTGAGGGTGGGGGTGCGTTCCGCCGAGTGAGCCATGGCTGCCTCCGTCAGGTGCGTGGCCTGCGGGGACTCGCCACCGCGGCGTGGGCCCGCCCCGCTTATTGACGGAGATTACAATAAGAGCGGGCGCCCGAGAACCCCCCGTGCGCCGCCTCCTGTGCGACGGGGCGGCCGGCGGGGACTGGCGGGCTCGGCGGGCCGGAGGATGATGGAGAGATCGCGGCCGTGATCCCGCCGACGGAGAGGAGCCGACCGGATGAGCACGGCGGACGCCCTGCAGCGTGGCCGATCCCCCTTCGTCGACAACGCCGTCGGAGCACTGCTGGACGCGGACGGCCTGGTCGTCCGCTGGACCCCGGAGGCGGCCCGGCTGTTCGGCCTCGACACCCGGCGGGTCCACGGCCGGCCGGTGCACGAGCTGCTCGCCGACCCCTCGGGGTGGCCGGCGATGTCCGAGCTCACCGAGCGGCAGCGGGCCGAGGGCTGGTCCGGCGAGGCGGTGTTCCGCTCCGGCCGGGGCGAGCTGCTCCCGCTCTCCTTCCAGGTCCTCCCGCTGGACGCCCCGGCGGCCCCCGCGACCCCGGACGGCCCGGGCACGGCGCGCTACTTCGTGCTCGCCGCCCCCACCCCGCAGATCGCCCGCTGGCGCCAGGACCAGGCGTTCACCAGCGAACTCTTCCTCCAGGACCGGGTCGGCCTGGCCGTCTTCGACGAACGGCTGCGCCTCGTCCGCACCAACACCCATCTGCTCCCCTACAGCGGCCTCCCCCCGGACCTGCGCGGCCGCCGCCTCGGCGACTTCCTCCAGCCGCAGGACGCGGCGGCCGTCGAACGCGGACTGCACGACGTGCTGCGCACCGGCCGCCCGCTGATCGGCGCGGAGGAGATCGTCCGCACCATCGAGGACCCGTCCGGCGGCGCGGTGATGGCCATCTCGGCCTTCCGGCTGCAGGCCCCGGACGGGCAGGTGATCGGGGTCACCGCCCTGTTCACCGACGTCACCGAGCTCCACCGCTCGGGCGAACGGCTCGCCCTGCTGCACCGGGCCACGGCCGCCGTCGGCGGCTCGCTGTCGGTCGGCGGGACGGCGGAGGAGCTGGCCGCCGTCCTCGCGCCGCCCGCCGCCGCCCGGACGGACCCGCCGGCCGGCCGGACCGTCACCGGCGCCGGCACCGGCACCGGCACCACCGACCCCGGCGCCGCGCCGCCGCCGGGCCTGGCCGACCTCGCGGTGGTGGACGTCGCCGAGGCCGTGTTCACCGGCGGCGAGCCCACCCCCGGACGGGACGGGCGGGTGCTGCTGCGCCGCGCCGCCGTCGCGGTGTCGGCCCCGCCCGGCGCACCGGCCGCGGGCCCGGGCGGCCCGGTCGCCCCGCCGCCACCACCCCCGGTCGGGGCGGCCGTCCACGCGCACCCCGACGAGCAGAGCGTGCACACCGACTTCCCGGCCTCGATGGCCGTCCCGCTCCGGGCCGGCGGCAGGCTGCTCGGCCGGGTGGCCGTCCACCGCGCGCCCAACCGGCCGCCGTACCTGCCGGCCGATCTGGAGCTGCTGCGCGAGATCGCCGACCGGGCGGCGCTCGCCCTGGACAACGCCCGCCGCTACGCCCGCGAGCACCGGGCCGCCGTCGGCCTCCAGCGCAGCCTGCTGCCGCCCTCGCAGGCCGAGACCTCGGCCGTCTCCACCGCCAGCGTCTACCTGCCCACCGACACGGCGAGCGGGATCGGCGGCGACTGGTTCGACGTGATCCCGCTGTCCTCCGCCCGGGTGGCGCTGGTCGCGGGCGACGTGGTCGGGCACGGCCTCGCCGCCAGCGCCACCATGGGGCGGCTGCGCACGGCGGTACGGACGCTGGCCGACCTCGACCTGGAGCCGGACGAACTGCTCGTCCACCTGGACGACCTGGTGGCCCAGCTGATGGTGGAGGCGGAACGGCCGGACGAGGACGAGGACGGGGAGACGTACCAGGACGGGGACGGGGACGGGCTCGACGGCGGGACCGGCACCATGGACAGCCCCGGCGCGGCCTCCCGGCCCCCGGTCGGCCACGGCCTGTGGCTGGACGGGACCGGGGACGGCGCGGACGAGCAGCAGACCGTGCCGTTCGGCGCCACCTGCGTCTACGCGGTGTACGACCCGGTGTCGCGGCGCTGCGCGATGGCCTCCGCCGGGCATCCGCCGCCCGCCGTCGCGGCGCCGGACGGCCGGGTGACCTACGTGCCCCTCCGGCCCGGACCCCCGCTCGGCGTGACCGGCCTGCCGTTCGAGGTGACCGAGGTCGAGCTGGAGCCCGGCAGCCTGCTCGCGCTCTACACCGACGGGCTGCTGCTGGGGTACGCGGACGACCTGGAGGAGGGCATGGACGCGCTGTCGCACCGGCTGGCCGCCGCGGCCAACCCGCCGGAGGGCGCCGTCACCCCGGCCGGGGCCTCGTTGCGGCAGCTCGGCCGGGACCTGGTCGCCGACCTGCCGGCCCACCGCCTCACCGACGACGTCACCCTGCTGCTGGCCCGCACCCGCGAAGTGCCGCCGGCGGACACCGCCGGCTGGACCCTGGACGCGGACCCGTCGGGGGTCGCCCGGGTCCGCGAGGCCGCGACCGCGCAGCTGCGGCAATGGGGACTGGAGGAGCTGGAGTTCACCACCGAACTGGTGCTCAGCGAGCTGGTCACCAATGCCATCCGGTACGCGGGCGGCCCGGTCGGCGTCCGGCTGATCCGGGCCGAGCGGCTCACCTGCGAGGTGTCCGACCCCAGCGCCACCCAGCCCCGGATGCGCCGCGCCCGCCTCACCGACGAGGGCGGCCGGGGGCTCTACCTGGTCGCCCAGCTCACCACCCGCTGGGGCAGCCGCTACACCCGCCGGGGCAAGACCATCTGGGCCGAGCAGGAGCTCCCGCCCGGCTGACCGCGGACGCCGGGCGGCCGCTGCCGGCGCGCGCCGGGACGACGGGCAGGGCCGGTGCCGGGACGCCGGGCAGGGCCGACGCCGGTACCCGATCGGCCGACACCGGGACACGCCCGCGTTCCGACCAATCCGGGGGGATCGCGGCCCTCCACCGGTGTGATTGGTGCTCTGATCTGCTGACTCACCCACCAAGGAGAGACATGCGTACTCGCACCGCCCTCGCCGCCGGCGTCCTCGCCGTGGCCGCCCTGCTCGCCGGCGCCGGCACCGCCTCCGCCGACGCCGCCGCCAACGGTCTGGCCTTCGGTTCCCCGGGCGTGCTTTCCGGCAACCAGATCCAGATCCCGGTCCACATCCCGATCAACGTCTGCGGCAACTCGATCGGCGTCATCAGCGCGCTGAGCCCGGCGTTCGGCAACACCTGCATCAACGCCTGACCCACCGGGTCGCCACGCACCACGACGCGGGCCCGTCCCTCCCGGGGACGGGCCCGCGTCCGTGTGCCGGGGGTACGGCTACCGGCGGCTCAGGCCCTTGTCGATCGCGGTGATCAGCTCACCGTTCGGGGTGTCCCCGTCCAGCGACCAGATCATGGCCCCGCCGAGGCCCTCGCGGCGCACGTACTCGGCCTTGGTGCGCAGCACGGTGGCGTCGTCGTACGTCCACAGGGTGGTGCCGTCGAACAGCCACGCGTGGCCGTTGCGCTGCCCCCGGTACAGCTTGTAGGCGCCGGAGTCGGCGAGCTTCTTCAGCGCCTTGTAGTCCTCGGTGCCGGCCGTCCAGGTGGCCGGGGCGGGCCCGGCGGCGGGCTGGCCGAGGCCGTTGCCGCCGCCCGTGACGCCCGTCCAGCCCTGGCCGTAGAAGGGCAGGCCGGTGACCAGCTTGCGGGCCGGGGCGCCGCGGCGCAGCCAGGCGTCGACGGTCCCGTCCAGGCTGAAGTCGTTGCGCGCGTACAGCGCCGACTGCTGGGCGGTGGTCTTCTCGCCGGAGACGTGGAAGTCGTAGCCCTGGAGGTTGACGAAGTCGAAGTCCCGGATGATCTTCGAGACCTCGAAGCCCGCGTCGATCTTGGCGGGGGCGGTGGGCACGTAGGCGCTCAGCTCGAAGTGCTTGCGGCCCTTCAGCGTCCGGCCGTAGGCGTCCACCTGGGTGCGGAACTCGTGGACCAGCTTGGTGAAGTTCTGCTTGTCCTCCGGGCGGATCCCGTTGCCGGGGTTGCCCTCGGAGCCCGGCCACTCCCAGTCGAGGTCGATGCCGTCGAAGATCCCGGCCGCCGCGCCCGCGCCGCCCCGGGCGCCGTCCTTGGGCAGGTTGCCCTTGAGGTAGAGGTCGATGCAGGAGGAGACCAGCGCCTTGCGGCCGGCCTCGGTGCGGACGGCGTCCGAGAAGTACGCCGAACCGCTCCAACCGCCCAGCGAGATCATGACCTTGAGCTCGGGGTGCTTCGCCTTGAGCTCACGCAGCTGGTTGAAGTTGCCCGCCAGGGCCTGCCCGTCGGTGTCGGCGACGCCGTTCACCGCCTCCTCCGCGCCGACCGGGCGGACGTAGTCGGCCCAGCCGTCGGAGCCCGGGCCGCCGATCTGGCAGGTGCCGGCCGAACCGACGTTGCCGAAGGCGTAGTTGATGTGGCTCAGCTTGCCGGCGGTGCCGCTGGTCTCCAGGTCCTTGACGTGGAAGTTGCGGGCGTAGATGCCCCACTGGATGAAGTACCCGACCCGCTTGTAGGCGGCCCCGCCGTGGCGCGCGGAATCGCCCGCCCCGTCGAGGTCCGCGGCCGCGGCCGCCGGGGCGAGCGGGGCCAGCAGCGCCAGGACGGCCGCGGTGGCGGCGCCGAAGGTCAAGCGGGTGGAGAGTCGGTGACGCATGGTCGAGATCACCCCTAGTGCGGTGGGCCGCACGATCGTGGGAACGGTGGACGGCGCAGGGAGTCCGCAGGGTGCGCCCGTAGCGGGCGGCGACGACTCTTCACGCCAAGGTCTATACCTGTCAACGGACTTCGCAAAGGTTTTGCAAAACGGAAGGGAACCCGGCGAGTGGCGGGCGTCACACCGGGGCGTGTCACAGGGCGCCGGGCTGTTCCGTCCTGAGGGGTGAGGCACCGACCACCACCGAGGCACCACCGACCACCACCGAGGAGCACCCACCATGGACGCGCGACTGAACTTCTTCGCCAACCCGACCGGCGCCAGGGCCATCAAGGTCCTGATGGGGCTGGGCAAGGAGATCAAGGCCATGCCGCTGCCCGCCGCCACCCAGGAGCTGGTGGCCCTGCGGGTGAGCCAGATCAACGGCTGCGCCTTCTGCATCGACATGCACACCAAGGACGCGGCGGCGGCCGGGGAGACGGCCGTGCGGCTGAACCTGGTCGCGGCCTGGCGGGAGGCCAAGGTCTACAGCGAGGCCGAGCGGGCGGCACTGGCCCTCGCCGAGGAGGGCACCCGGGTCGCGGACGGGGCCGGCGGCGTCCCCGACGAGGTCTGGGCGAAGGCCGCCGAGCACTACGACGAGGAGCAGTTGGCGGCCCTGGTGATGCTGATCTCGTTCATGAACCTCGCCAACCGGGCGAACATCATCACCCAGCAGCCGGCCGGCGACTACGTGGCCGGGCAGTTCCACTGACCGCCGCGGGTCCGCCGTCCCCGGTCCGCCGAGCAGGGGACGGCGGACCGCGGCGGCGGGCCACCCGTCATGATCATTTCGAGAGCTGTCCGTCCGAGGGAGAGGAAACCGGCGTGAGCAAGGTCGAGGAGTTCGAGGAGCTGCGGCCGCTGCTGTTCTCGATCGCCTACCGGATCCTCGGCAGCGTGGGCGAGGCCGAGGACGCCGTGCAGGAGGCCTGGCTGCGCTTCGACGCCTCGCCCACCCGGCCCGATTCGACGAAGGCCTTCCTGTCCACCACGGTCACCCGGATCTCCATCGACGTGCTCCGGCTCGCCCGGGTCCGGCGCGAGGCGTACGTGGGCCCGTGGTTCCCCGAGCCGCTGCTCACCGACCCCTACGCCGACCCGGCCCGGGCCGCCGAGCTGGCCGACTCGGTGTCGATGGCGGCACTCCTGCTGCTGGAGCGGCTCAGCCCGCTGGAGCGCGCCGTGTTCGTGCTGCGCGAGGTGTTCGGCTTCGGCTTCGACGAGGTCGCCGAGTCGGTGGGCCGCTCCGAGGCGGCCTGCCGGCAGCTGGTGGTGCGGGCCCGTCAGCACATGCGGGAGGGGCGGCCGCGCTTCGAGGCCGAGCGCAGGGAGCGGGACGAGCTCGCGGCGCGCTTCTTCGACGCCCTGCGCGAGGGCGACATGGCCGGGCTGCAGGAACTGCTGGCGGCCGAGGTGACGATGGTCGGCGACAGCGGCGGCAGGACCCCGCAGCTCGCCCGGGCCGTCGCCGGCGCCGCGAACGTCGCGAGGCTGCTCGCCGCGATCGTCCCGCTGATGGCCCGGATCGACGTGACCTTCGAGCCGCAGGAGGTCAACGGCCGGCCCGGCGCCGTGTTCCGCGACGGCGAGGGCCGGGTGCTCACCGTCCTCGTCCTCGACGTGCTGGACGGCCGGATCGGGACCGTTCGCTCCGTCACCAACCCCGACAAGCTCGCCCACCTGGGACCGGTCGCCGACGCCTGGGCCGTCCACGAGGAGCTCAAGCGGGCCCGCCGGTCGTCCTGAGGCGGCGGCAGGACGACCGCGCGAAGCACCGAGGACCCCGACCGGCCGTTCCGCCGCGCGGAGCACCGAGTAAACTCTTGGTCAAGACTTTGTGAGCACCGAACCAGGCGCGTTCCCGGGTCGGACGTGATCGCTTCCCACCGGAACGTGTCGGCCAGGACCGTGTCGGCCAGGACCGTGTCGACCTGGCCGGTGCCGACCCTGGAACGCGCCGACGCCGACCGGGCGCGTCCGGGACTTCGGCGGATCGAGGGCGACGGCGGTCGGGAACCCGACCGTCCACGTCGGAGCGGCACCCGCCGTACCCGGCGCCACTTCACCGGAGGAGAGATTCCGCATGCGCCTTCGTCACGCCCTGGGGCTGACGGTCGTGGCCACCACCGCCCTGCTCGGCCTGTCGGTCCCGGCCGTCGCCGGACCGGCGGCCCAGCTCCGGACCTCCCTCGACCCCCGGACCTCCGTGCTCAAGCCCGGTGAGCGGGTGCAGGTACTGGCCTTCGACGACAACTCGCTGCTGAACAGCGGCGCCCACTACGGCCTGGGAGTGTGGGCCCGGTTCTCCGCGCTGGGCGCCGCCGGCCAGCCCTTCAGCGACAAGACCGTCAGCTCGACCGCGATCGGCGCCACGACCGACGGCACGGTCCACAACGTGGTCGCCGCCGGCAGCCGGGTCTTCATCGCCGACCGGCGGATGACGGACAGCCGCTGGTTCCCGTGGGGCGAGATCACCTCGGCCGGTGCGGCCGGTCCGCTGCCCGGCACCCCCCAGCAGATCGCCGTCGCCGCCATAGGCCGCAAACTGCACGTCCTCGCCCTGGTCGACGGCAAGGTCCACCAGGCCACCGGCGACTGGAACACCGGCGCCTGGTCCGGCTGGGGCGACGTCAGCTCGGCCACCGGCCTGCCCGCCGGCACCCGGATCGCGGCCGCCGTCACCGGGAACTCCCTGCACGTCGTGAGCCTCGGCCTCGACGACGGCGTCTACGTCGCGGACGGCGACTACGACCGGGGCACCTGGCGCGTCGGCGAGCCGACCGCCCTGCTGGGCCTGCCCTCCGCCGTGGCGATCGGCGAGCTCTCGGCCGCCGCGATCGGCAGCAAGCTGCACATCGTCGCCGAGGCCAACGACCGCCTGTACCAGGCCACCGGCGACTACGCCGCCGGCTCCTGGGTCGGCTGGGGCGACCTCACCGCCGCCACCGGCCAGGTCGGACCGCTCGGCTGGGTCGACCGTCTCGCCGTCGCCGCCGTCGGCAACAAGCTCCACCTGTACACCCTCAGCGGCCGCGGGATGTACAACGCCACCGGCGACTACGACCGAGGCACCTGGTCCGGCTGGGGCAATGTCACCCAGGCCGTCGACGCCCCCGGTCTCTCCGACCTGGCGGTCACGGCCGCCTGACGGCCCGCTGGCACCCACTGTGATCCCCCGTCCGAGTGCCTTCGGCCGGGGGATCACGAATGACTCCGATCGGTCGCCCCGATCGGCGGGAGCGGCCCGGCTGTGGGGTGATGGGTACTGCGGTGCGCGGATCGTTCGTGCATCGACTGTGCGTCGTCCCGTCCCCGGAGGAACCGTGCGACTCCCCGCGACCCGTCCGCGCACGCGAGTGCCGCTGCTGGCGCTGACCTTGCTGGCGCCGACCGTGCTGGCGCTGTCCGTACTGCTGCCCCCGGTCGCGGCCGAGGGCAACGGCGGCCGCTACGAGTGGGCCGTGCTGGGCGACTCCTACACCGCCGGCCTCTTCATCGGGGACCCCCGGCCCGCGCTGGGCAGCGCCGCACGGGACGGGTGCGACCGGACCGCCAACGCCTACCCCGACCTCGTCGGGCGGGCACTTGCCGCCCACCCGCCGGGCAGGCCCGTGCACCTGACGGACGTCAGCTGCGACAACGCCGCCATCGGCAACATCACCCGCGAGCGGCAGCGGCCCACCAGCCAGGTGCGGCCACCCGGCGGGGACCCCGCCGGCTGGCCCGAGGTGGATCCGCAGCTCCGGCGGGCCCGGCTCGGCGACCGGACCGACGTCGTCACCGTCGGCGTCGGCGCGATCGCCCTGCCCTTCGGCGAATGCCTGGAGCTCACCCTCGCCCACCTCTCCTGCGCGGCGTACTTCACGGATCCGCCGGAGGGCGTGGAGGGCCTCGCCGCGAAACTCGCCCGGATCCGCGAGGAGTACGGCCGGATGCTCGGCGCGATCCACCGCGCCGCACCGCACGCCAGGGTGGTCACGGTCGGCTACCCGGCGATCCTGCCGGAACGGGGCAGCGCCTGCCGCGGCGGCCCGACGCAGCTCGGCCCGATCACCCCCACCGACATCGACTGGCTGCGCGAGGACGCACTGAAGGCGATGAACACGATCGTCCGGACCGAGGCGGCGAAGCGCGGCGACCGGTACGTCGACCGCTACACCTCCAGCGTGGGTCACGACGTGTGCGCGCCCGAGGACGCCCAGTGGATCGAGGGCATCTGCGGCGACGCCGAGCCGTTCTGGCCAGCCACGGTGCCCGGGGGCCTGCCGTTCGACTGCCCCGCCATCGGCAAGCGCGCCACCCTCCTGCACCCCAACGCGAGGGAGCACGCCAACGCCGCTCCCCTGGTGGAGCGCGCCGTGCGCGAGGCCCTGCTCGACCGCTGACGGTCTCCGGAGCCCAGCAGTTCGCTTGTTCGGCTCATGCCGTGCCCGCACCGTTCCTAGGATCGGCGGAGTGAAGAAGACACTGCTGTCCCTGGCCGTCCCGGCCCTCGCCCTGGTGTGTGCGCTCGCCACGCCGGCCACCGCCGCCAGCAACGAGTACACCGGCCTCTCCCGCCCCTGCCCCGGTCCCAACCAGTACTACGGCGACCCGAACGATCCGACCAAGTCCTGGGAGTGCTCGAACGGAGTCGCCTACCAATTCGAGTGCCCCGCCGGCCTGTGGTGGGACACCAAGCTGCTGACCTGCAACTATCCCGACCAGGTCCTCGTCGACCAGAAGAGCACCACCACCGCCGGCCCCGCGCACCTGCGTCTCCTCCCCCTGGGGCTGACCGGCCTGCACGCCCACGTCGACACCGGCGCCGGTATCGGCCCCTGGGCGGACGTCACCTTCACCGCCGCCGACGGCACCGTCCTGTGCGCCGCGCAGGCGGACGGCAACGGCAACGCGTCCTGCGACGCGTCCCCGGGCGTCCTGGGCCTGGTCGCCGATCTGCTGACCGGCTACACCGCGACCTACCGGGGCCTCGGCGACGACCACGACGGCAGCGCCGCCGTCGTCCGGTCCTCCAGCGGCCACGGCACGATCGCCCTGCTCTGACGCCGGCCAGCGCCCGGGAGGACGGGACGGAGTCGTTTCTCTCCCCGGAATGTGGGGGCCGCCGAGGTGCTCTCGGCGGCCCGAGAGCTCGGAATCCGCCATCGAGGGGCCGATTCCGGTACTCCTGACGGGAGTTCGGCCCGATCGGGGGCGGCGGCCCGGGCCCGTGCCAGCATGTGCCATGTGCAGCGTGACATGACACAGGAGGGCTTCGGCTCCTCCCGCCTTCGAAGGAGAGAACTCTGATGAAGCGTTTCGTCGCCGTCCTCGCGGCCGGTGCCGCACTGTCCGGGCTCGGCATGGCCGGGGCCACCGAGGCCGCCGCCACGCCCACGGGTACGACCACCTGCGGCTACGGCGTCGGGGCCCAGGTCTGCCTGACCATCAGCGGCCGCCTCGCGTCCGCCACCGGCTTCGCGACCTCGGCCGGAGGGCCCGCGCAGTACGCCTCGTTCCGGCTGGAACTCGGCACCACCGGCGGCCCGGGCCTGGAGCGCGAGGACCTCGGCGCGGTGGTGCCGGCCGGCGGGATCACGGTCGGCCCGGTCGCGAGCACCGTCCCGTGCGGCACCGGCATCACCGCCGCCTTCACCGTCACCAGGGCGGGCCGGGCGCCGGTCACCGCCACGGTCGCGGTGCCCGCCGTCTGCTGAGCCCCTCCGGTCGGCAGATGGCGAGCCCGGCGGTCCCGGTGCGGCGGTAGCTCGAACCGGTCAGCATCGGTCGGCATGCCTGTCGCGACTGCCTTACCTCACCCGGGGCGGGCCTCTCGGCCGAACAGGTGACTACGAGGGCCGTGGGCTGCGTTGCACTCCTGTGGCTGTGAGGCTGTTGCCGTCGTCCGGTCCGGGCGATTTTCGGCAGGCAAGGAGGCGTTCATGGTGGTCGGGCCCGAAATCGACCCGGTGGTCCACATCGACGGGCAGTTGGACCCGGAAGGCGAGTACCAGGAGGGCCGGTCCCGGAGTTCCGTCGGGACGAGCACGGGTTCGGAGGCCGAGGGCCCGGACGGTGTCGACGCTGCGCCGATCGAGGAGGGCCCGGGCCTCGTCATCGACGCACCCGAGGGCTTCAACAAGCCGGCCGGGGCCAACGGTCGTTCGAGCATGATGGACCAAGGCCAGAGCTAGATGCCCGGCCGGGGCCGCTCTTGACGGCCCCGGCCGCGTTCTTGACGGGCCCCGGCCGCGTTCCGGTGCGCGAGCAGGGCGGTGAAGACCGCCCCCAGGTACCGTCGATCGCCCGGGTCCGCAGCCCGGGTGCAGAGGCTCTTCCACGAGCCGTACCTCTCGGGCCGGTGCACCCACTGCGAGCCGGGGCTCCTGGCCCTGCCGCGGGGACGGCGGCCACCGGGTCAGGTGCGCCTCCGGGCCGACTGGTCGGCGAGCAGGCGCAGGGCGTCGGTGACGGCGGGGTCGATGAACGGGCTCTCCAGGGCGGCGAGGGCTTCCTCGTAGCGGTCGGTGATCATGCGGTCGACGGCGTGGTGGGCGCCGGTGGCTTCGATGATCCGACGTGCCGCGTCGGCCTGGTCCTCGGTCAGCGTGCGGCACCCGAGGAAGAAGCGGAGCCGGTCGGCCTGGGCGTGGGTGGCGCGTTGGAGGGCGAGGGCGACAAGGACGGTGGCCTTCCCTCCGCGCAGGTCGTCCAGGACCGGCTTCCCGGTCAGGTCCGGATCGCCGAAGACCCCGAGGAGGTCGTCACGGAGCTGGAAGGCCTCCCCCAGGGGAACCGCGTACGCGGACAGCGCATCGAGCAGGGGCGGTTCCGCGCCGGCGAGAGCGGCTCCCAGCTGCAGGGGGCGCTCGACGGTGTACTTCGCCGTCTTGTAGCGGAGCACCGTGAGCGCGGTTTCGACCTCCGGACGGGCGCAGCCGGTGTGGGCGAGGTCGAGGTACTGGCCCAGGGTGACCTCGGTGCGCATCTCGTCCAGTAACGGCAGGACCCGGGCCAGTTGCCCGGGGGTCGGCCGCCCCGCGTGGAGGAGTTCGTCGGACCAGACGAGGGCCAGGTCCCCGATCAGGATGGCGGCGCCCTCGCCGAAGCGGTCGGCGGCCACTGCCGGGTCTTCGCCCGGGGAGCCGGGCGGGGAGCCGGACGGGCGCCGGTCGTACGTGCCGGCCTGGGCGCGGTGGACGGTGGGCCGGCCGCGGCGGGTGTCGGAACGGTCCATCAGGTCGTCGTGGATGAGGGCGCACACGTGGAACAGTTCCAGTGAAGCCGCCAGATGACGGGCCGTGTCGACGGAGCCGACGCCGCCGGCCGCGTGCCAGCCGATCATGGCGAAGACGGGGCGGATGCGTTTGCCCCCGGCGGCCAGGAACTCCTGCAGCGGCAACGCCAGGTTCGGCAGACGGCCACCCACTGTCGTCGTCTCCGCCTTCGTCGCCAGGAAGTCGGTCAGTATCCGTTCGACGGGTTCCTTCAGGCGGTGCGGCTCCAGTACGGGAGACGGTGCGGGGCGGGGAGGGAGCGGGGCCATGATGCGGTCCTTGTCGGAGGTCATGGGGAGGGCGGGCTTCGTCAGCTCGTACGAGCGGCACGCTCGGTCACGGCCACCGACAGCGCCCGTACGACCTGTGTCGGCCGGTACAGCTCCTTGCCGTGCCACAGCGGCGTGTTCACCGCATCGTCCGCGGGGGCGCGGAGGGCGTCGGCGAGGAAGGCGGCGGCTCGTACGACGGCCTGACGCCGGTCGTTGCGGCGGTGGTCGACGGCCGTGGCGATCAGGGCACCGGCGGCGTACGCGGTCTCGTCCAGGGTGGGGCCCCAGATGCCCCAGCTGCCGTCCGGTCGCTGTGCGCACAGCACGGCGTCGATGGACGCCTCGATCCGGGGCGTGGGTCTCCTGGGGGCACACAGGGACAGCGCGGTCATCGCGCAGGCGGTCGCGTAGAACGGGGAGGCGTGCCAGCGGTCCGTCCAGAGCCCTCCGGTCTCCTGGCTGTCCAGGAGGTAGTCGGTGACTTTGTGACGCCGGCGCCGGGTGTGTGTCGTGGAGGTGGGACCGGTCAGCGCCTCCAGGGCGTGCGCGTTGGTGGTGACGGACGGCCCGCTCTCGCCGACGTAGAACGTGGCGAACGCGTGGACGTCCTCGAACCGGTCGAGGGGTGTCGTGTCGATGTCCTCGCCGAGCAGGCGAAGGGCTGCCAATGTGGTGGCGGTGGTGTCGCCGTCGGCCGGTGCTCCCGGTCCGATGGCGACGCCGTCGGGTGTCACGCACATCCGCAGGGCGCGGCGCATGCGGTCGGCCACTGCGCCGGGAAGCACCGCTCCCGTCCTGAGCACGTCGCGCGTGATCCAGGCCAGTTCGAAGGCCGGAATGGGACAGAATCCGGGCTGGGCGCCGCCCAGGTCCCGCGCGTTGCGCAGCAAATACGCGGTGGCTGCGGGGACGGGTCTGCCGTGGGCACGAAGGACGGTCGCGGTGGCGGCCGGGGAGCAGGCGACCGCGCCCTGTTCGAGCAGGGCTCCCCAGCGTGCCCCGGCGAGCGGGGTGTCGGCCGGGGGGAGCAGCACTTCAAGAAAATGATCGGCGTAGGGAGGAAGCGGCCGTCCGGAGCGCACGGCACCGCGCAGGAGCTCCAACCGGCGGCGGGCGGGCGCGTGCAACTGGGCCAGCCGGTCGACACCGTGGCGCAGGGCCGCGTCCTGGCCCGCGGTGAGGGCGTCCAGGTCTTCGAGGAGCGCGGCCACGATGATTTCCAGGCCGCCGGTGTCGGGGAGGCGTTCGGGCGGGAAGTCCTCGGCGTGGGCGGAGAGCCATGCGAGTCCGTTGCGCGCAGCGGTGACGTGCCGTGCGTCCTGGTCCTGCGTCGAGCCGGTCGCGACGGTGGCGGCGGTCGCGACGGTCGCGACGGTGGCGGCGGTCGCGACGGTGGCGGCGGTCGCGGCGGTCGCGACGGTGGCGGCCAGGGTCGGAACGAGCCGGTACGGCGGCGGGGCGAGGCCGGGGCCCCAACTGCCGTCCGGGCGCTGGCCCTCGAGGAGGTGTTTCATCGCCGCGTCGACGATGCCGACGTAGTCGGGCGTTCTGGGAAGCCGGGCGACGAACGACGTCTCGTAGCACGACGGGCCGGTATTGGCTCCTTCGGGATTGCTCAGCGCGCGGTCCACGAGAAGGCCGAGGGCGGAAATCCGGTCGGCGGCCCCGTACGCGGGCGCATGAGTACTCTCCGTCGTTCTGCGGTGCCTGGTCACAGTGCGAAGCGTTCGGTGGCCGAGTTCTCGCAGGCGTTGATCCCGCCGATCAGCAGCCGCATGGTGCGGGCGAACCGGTGCAGTTCGGGATCGTCGCCGCTCTCGATACGGGTGAGCGCGTCGTGAGCGTCCCTGGCTGCCTGGTCGCACAGACCCGACGCTTCGACGAAAGCGTCCGCCATGCCGTACCCGCGGTCGTGCATGAGAAGGGGAATGAGACCGCACAGCTCGGCTTCTCCCATGGCGATCTCCCACGGGTAGGAGACGATGTCGTTGCACATTCCCAGGAGATTGACCGCGGCGGTGATGACCCGGTGCACGTCCGGCAGGCGCCGCGCCCTGTCCGTGAGGTGCCAGTTCCCCGCCGGTTCGGCGAAGGATTCCAGGACGGTCGCGTACACGGTACGGGGCCGGACAGCCAGGTATTCGTCCAGGGACACGACGTCCCGGTCGGCGCGCATTTCCCAGTACTGCGCCAGAAGATCGACGCGGAGGGCATTCACGATGCGGTCGGCGTGGACGGGGTCGAGCGTCCGCCGGATCTTCGCCAGAGAGGCGCCCAGTGCCGCCGCGAAGCCGGTCTGCTTCCTTGCTGGCGCCCCTTCGATCACGCCGATGAGTTCAGGGACGGCACGGGCCATGTCGGCGGAGGCGGTGACATAGGCGAAGGTGTCGTCGAAGACGGTGATCCAGCCGAGGAGTTCACCGGCACAGGTGAGCATCTCCGGACCGGCCTCGGGAAAGCAGAACCCCAGGGAATCCCCGAGACGGGTCTTGTGGAAGCGTTCGAGGACACGGGGCTCCGTCAGAAGCCGGTAGGACTCCAGCCACGTGCGGGCATGGCGCTCGACCGCGTCGGCGTGCGGACTCACCGAGGACGGGAACAGGGTGTTTCCGAAGGTGGGCAACGCGTAGGGGAATTCCTGGACGGGCATGGCTTTCCGCCTTCCTCGGGAGGGATGTCCTCACTCCAGCAGCCGGAAATGCGGCCCGAAAGGGGAGCGGCTCCCTGACGTGTTGCACGCGTTGCACGCTCGTGCCCTTGTGCACACCCCACGGGGCGAGTCGCCGAACGGCCCGGTCGCACCCGGGCCGTTCGCACCCGGACCGTTCGCACCCGGCCGGCCGGACCCAAGGACCCGAGCACCCGAGGACCCGAGGACCCGAGCGGCCGTCAGGGAGCCGGGACCGGGTCCCGCCAGATGTCCATCGGGACGGCGCGGACGGCGCGTCCGTCCGCGCCGAGGATCCGGCCCATCCGTTTCACCGTGCGCAGCGCCACCCGGCGCTCGGCCACCCGCAGGTCCGGGAACCTGCGGGTGAGCGCGGCCTCCAGCCGCTGGACGTCGGCGAGGGAGCGCTGCCAGACGGAGAGGACGAGGTTGTACGTGCCCGTGACGGACACGCACAGTCGGACTTCGGGGAGTCTGGCGAGCTGGGGGCCGACCTCGTCGAGCCGGTCCGGGGGAAGGTCGGCCCGGAAGGTCGCCAGGACCGGCCGGCCTGCGTCGCGGGCGGCGATCTCGCAGCGGAAGCGGATCGCGTCGGAGCTCGCCAGCCGGTCGAGGCGGCGGCGCAGCGTGGACGGGCTCAGCCCGGTGGCGGCGGCCAGCCCGGCCTGGTCGAGGCGGCCGTCGACGCCCAGTCGGATGAGCAACTCCCGGTCTTCTTCGCGGACTTCGGCCCGCGCGGCGAACGGCTTCGGGTGGCCCGCCAGGTGGTCGTCGTGCAGTTCCACGCGCTGGGCCTGGTCCAGCGAGTCCAGGCGCCAGCGGATCCCCTCGGCGTAGAAGCCGGTGGCCAGGTGGACCCGGACGGCCTCGACCCCGGGGATCCGGCCGAGCCGTTCGGCGGTGTACCGGGAGACCGCCGCCAGGTCGGTGAAGGCGGCGGTGACGGCGAGGTCGCAGCCCTGGGCGAAGTGCTCGATGCTCATCACGTGCGCGTCCTCGGCCAGTTCGGCGGCGATCCGGCCGGTCCGGTCGGGGGCGCAGTCGAGGTCGAGGTAGGCGACGCAGCCGCGGTCCTCGGGGTGCGGCAGTCCGTAGGCGGTGACCCAGGCGATCCCGGCCTCCGAGAGCCGCTGCCAGCGGCGGGCCGCGGTGACCGGGCTGATCCCGAGGGTCTGGCCGAGCAGCGACCAGGGCGCCCGGGGGCGCAGCTGCAGCGCGTTCACCAGGGCGAGGTCCAGCTCGTCGACCGTCACCTCCGTACCGGTCACCGTCGGCTTCCGGTCGATTCGTTCATGAAAGGGGTTCTCCGTGGCGTGATCCTGCGAAATCGCGGGAGAATCCCGCCGCGGCACCCAGAATCACGGAACGAGACCGCTCCGCACAAATCCCGCCGCACGCGGGTCCGATGGAGGTACCTGTGTCCCTGCACGACGACGCCCTCGCACTGGCCCCGGATCTGGTCCGGCTCCGCCAGGACCTGCACCGCTTCCCCGAGGTGGGCCTCGACCTGCCGCGCACCCAGGAGCGGGTGCTGCGGGCCCTGGACGGGCTGCCGCTGGAGGTGAGCCTGGGCACCGGCCTGAGTTCGGTCACCGCGGTGCTGCGCGGCGGCCGGCCGGGACCGGCCGTTCTGCTGCGCGGTGACATGGACGGCCTGCCGGTCGTGGAGAAGACCCCGGTGCCGTTCGCGGCCGAGAACGGCGCGATGCACGCCTGCGGCCACGATCTGCACACCACCATGCTCGCGGGCGCCGCGCAGCTGTTGGCCGCGCGGCGGGAGCAGCTGCACGGTGACGTGGTCTTCATGTTCCAGCCCGGCGAGGAGGGTTGGGACGGCGCCGGGGCCATGCTCGCCGAGGGCGTGCTGGACGCGGCGGGGCAGCGCCCGGTCGCCGCGTACGCCCTGCACGTGTCGTCGACCATGCCGCACAAGGAGTTCAGCTCCCGGCGCGGGCCGATCCTCGCCGCGTCGGCCGCGCTGCACGTCACCCTGCACGGCGCGGGCGGCCACGGCGCGGTGCCGCACCGGGCCAAGGACCCCGTACCGGCGGCCTGCGAGATCGTCACCGCCCTGCAGACCATGGTGACCCGCCGCTTCGACATCTTCGACCCGGTGGTGATCACCGTCGGGATCCTCCAGGCCGGCACCCGGCGCAACATCATCCCCGACACCGCCCGCTTCGAGGCGACCGTGCGCACCTTCTCCCCCGAGGCGCAGGCCAAGGTCGCCGACGCCTCGGTGGAGCTGGTCAGGTCCATCGCCGCCGCCCACGGCCTGCGGGCGGAGATCGAGTACCTCCCCGAGTACCCGGTGACCGTGACCGACGACTCCGAGACCGACTTCCTGGCGGACACCGTCCGGGAGGTCTTCGGCGAGGAGCGTTTCCGGACGCTGCCGAACCCGATCCCCGGCTCGGAGGACTTCTCCCGGGTGCTCGAAGCCGTCCCGGGCTCGTTCGCCTGGCTCGGCGCCGCCCCGAAGGGCAGCGACCCCGACGTCCTGCCGTCCAACCACTCGCCCCACGCGGAGTTCGACGACGCGGTCCTCCCCGACGGAGCCGCGCTCTACGCCGAACTCGCCGCCCGCCGCCTCGCGGCCTGAACCACCCATCGAAGAAGGAACGTTCAAGCACATGACCGAACCGCGCGACGTGGTCGAGCAGCAGCTCGCCGCCTACAACAGCCACGACCTCGACGCCTTCGTCGCCACCTACGCCGAGGACGTCACGATCCGCCGGACCGACGGCAGCCTCCTCCAGGGCAGGCCGGCCCTGCGCGACACGTACGCCGGGCAGTTCGCCGAGGCCCGGTGCCGGGCGGAGATCGTGGGCCGCCTCACCGAGGGCGACTGGGTGGTCGACCAGGAGATCGCCCACGGCCTGTCCCCCGAGCCGCTCCGCGTCCTGGTCGCCTACCGCGTGCGCAACGGCCTGATCGACCGGGTCGACTTCCTGGGCTGATCCGCGGGCAGGAAAGCCGGAACGGCCGGTCGGATCCGACGATCCGACCGGCCGTTCTCCGTGGTCGGCCAGGAGATTGTGCGGGAACGCGAGCAGGTGCCCCATTGCCCCTTGCGATCGACTGCATACCGTACGTAGCCCCCTGGTCACAGCTGCGGAGGAACGGGAAGGCAACCTGCCCCCGGCCCGAAGCAGTCGGCCGACACAGGGGTGGGCCCCGCCGCACCGGGCGGGGCCCACCCCTTCAGAGGAGCGACCATGGACCCCGATCGGCTCCACATCTCTTATGCCATGCGGCAGTTCGCCGACGAGACGTGGACCGGGCGGGCGGAGCGGTGGACAGTGAAGTTCTACGTTCCCGACGAGAAGATCGGCACCGCCGAGATCACCCGTGTCGTCCCGGGCGTCACGCCGAACCCCCGTGCCGCCCTGGAGGACGACCCCGGCCTCCTCGACCGCATCCCCCGGGTGATCTTCGGTGAGGACGGCAGCCTTGCCCCGGCGGTATCCGCGCTGAGTCCCGTACTGCTGCTCCTGCTGGAGTCCGTCCGCGTCTCGGATGCGTGGCGCGGCAAGGGAGTCGGGATGCGCCTGACCGTCACCGCGCTGCGGCGCCTGGCCGTCCCCGGCACGGTGGCCGTGTGCTACCCGGCACCGATCCACGACCACGGGCCGGACGAGCCGTGCTCCTACGCGTCCGACGATCCGGAGGTGCGGCGACCGGACGAGGAGGCGATGGAGAAGCTCCGACTCGCCTGGGAGCGGCACGACTTCCGGCCCATCGGTGAGGGCGTGTACGCCCGGAGGATCGAGCCGTGAGCGGCAGGCGCCGACGGCAGCCCTCCCACGCGCAGATCCGGGTGCACACCGTGGTTCGGGCCGCACCGATGGCCGACGGTTGTCCGGACTACGGCCCGACTGTCCGAACTCCGCTCCAGGGGGTCCGTCCTGGACGGATCGTCTCGACAGCGTCGGCAGGGTGAACGGGCGGGACAAGTGCCTCGCGCGCAGCGGCGACGAGGTGATCAGGTACGGCACCGGCCCGCAGAGCCGTGACGTACTCGACGGCCTGGGCGTGGGTCAGGCTCGGGACGCGCTGCCGCAGCAGACGCATGGCGACGATCCGCCCCTGCTCTGCCGTCGCTCGGCGGAGTTCGTCGTGCAGGTCGTCGACGGCCGCGCACGTGAGCTCTTTCCGAATGCGCCAGCGATAGTCACCCTCCCACGCTCCGCCGTTGACGTCCGAGGCCGAACCGATCGCGTGGAGCCCCCCGTCGACGCGGTCGACCAGGTAGGGGCCGTTCCCACCGAGAAGCTGTCGCGGATCCCTGGTTCGGAGGTACTCCGCGGTCTGGTAGGAGACGATCCAGACCAGCTCGTGCTCCTCCACGTCGGAGACCACCAGCCGTCCCGGGTCGATGCGTTCAAGATCTTCCTGGGCCGTGCGCCTGGCGTACTCCCGGTCGATCATGCCCGGCAGCATGCCGCATGCCTCCTTGCGCGACCACTGATTTCGCGCGTGGGCCGCCGAGGCCGTGAAGGTGGTCGCTCAACGACGGCATCCCGATACCTCGCCGCCAGTGGTCTGTGGCAGCAGTGGACCGATGCCACGTCGAACACGGTGCGGGATCCGCAGGAGTACCGACAGGTCCTGGAGCAGGTCTGTTCCTTCGCCAGCGAGTGCGCTGACCTCTTCGCCGGAATGGACACCAGGCGCTGGTCCCGTCGGCCCGGCCGACCGAGGCCGGGCCGACGAGCCCGCCCCGGGACGGTTCACGCTCGTCGCCGGGCCGGCCGGCGGCTCATGAGTATCGTCATCGACCACGGCACCATCTGCTCATGCACGGCGGGGCAGCGGCTCGGTCCCGTCCTCGCATGATCGCCAACGAAAGAGCAACCGATGCAACCGACTGTCCTGTTCGACCTGGACGGCCTTCTGATCGACTCCGAGCCGGTCTGGGACGCGGCAAAGCGTGAAGTGTTCGGTCCGCTCGGCCTGCACCTCACCCCGGAGATGCAGGCGGCGACGCGCGGGCTGCGGCAAAGGGACATGGTGGCCTACTGGTTCGATCGGGCCACCCTTCGAGCCGACCCCGACGAGGTCGAGCAGCAGATCGTGGCCGCCGTGTGCCGTGGGCTGGAGGGAGTGGCGCTGAAGCCCGGCGCCGAACACGCCGTCGCGGCATGCGCGCGAACATCGAGGGCGATGGCCGTCGTGTCGTCCTCGCCGGAGTCGGTGATTCGGGCCGCGCTCGCGAGCACCGGCCTGGATCGATCCTTCGATGCCGTGTTCTCGGCCGAGGACGACGACCACGGAAAGCCCCACCCGGGCGCCTATCTCCGCGCAGCCGCCGCCCTCGGCGCGTCACCCGACGAATGCGTCGTGATCGAGGACTCGTTCAACGGCGTCCTCGCCGGCGTGTCGGCCCGGATGACGGTCGTCGCCGTTCCCGAGGCCGCCGATCGCTGCGATCCGCGCTATGCGATTGCCACGCTGGTGCTGGGGTCCCTCAAGGACCTCGACACCTCGGTATTCGGCGCGTATGTGTCCGGGGGAAGCCGGGACGCACGGCGGGGCAGCGTCTCGTAGTCGCGCACCGGGTGCCGCGAGCGCATCAACCGGCTCATCCCGGACCCGGATCGCCAGGCTCCCTTTCGGGAACGCTGCCCGCGCCACGCGCACCGTCGCCGCCGGGATCCCACGGTGCTCTCTCGGCTGCATCGACATCACATACCCCCACAACGACGAACACTCTCACGCCCTCGCCGGTATCGAACCTGCTTGCGGGCGGACTGGGCAGGCTGCCACCAGGGCCATGATCCTTAGTCAATGACGTGCATAGTCGCGTTCATGCATCGACGGCCTACCCCCGACGCGTCTACCTTGTCTGTTAGTTCGTCAACCTGGCTGACGAAAAGGAGGTTTGACATGTCTGATCGCGCCGAGCTGACCCGCCTGACCAACACCGGCAACGGCAGTGGGACCGGTACGTGCGGAGAGAAGGACTGCCCCAACGTCTACCGCACGGCGAAGGGATCGTTCCTGGTCCAGGGCGACCTGGCCAACGCCTTCACCCCTCCGACGGGTGAAGGCCTGGTTGAGATCCCCGAGGAAACGCTGCGGGAGGCATTCCGTGCTCTTGGCTGGTGACGCCTGGAACCAGTGCTTCGATTCCATGCAGTCAGAGGCGTGGCGACTCGAAACGCTGTCCACCTACACCATGCCGCAGGAAGCGGAGAAGCTGGCACGCTTTCTGGCTGGAGAAAGCTCGCCCGAGGACCACAAGTCCGGGTGGATGGACGAGGTGGAGCAGTGGACGGCCGAGGGAAAGCGTGTCGGTCGCGTTCACATTGTCACCCGGCCGCTCTCCGACTATCTTCGTTTCGAATTCGAGTACTACTACCGGCACCACGTGAGGGCCGGCGAGGAGATTCGAATCCTTGACGTGACCGACAGGGAAAACCCGCTTCCGGCAGCCCAGGACTTCTGGATGTTCGACCAGTCCAAGATTGTTCTCATGAACTACAGGACGGACGGAACGCAGATCAGCCGCGAGCTCTTCAGCGGTGACCCCCTACCCTTTGTCGAGTACCAGCGGGTGGCCATAGCGGAATCGGTGCCGTTCTTGGAGTACATCAGGTCGTGACGCTCAGTCCTGAGCAGCTGGGCCAGTCGAAACAGGAGCTGGCTGCAGCGCTCAAAGAATTGCGGAAGCGAGCCGGGCTCTCAGGAGCCCGGCTCGCTGCGCGCTGCAACATGTCTCAGTCCAAGATTTCCAGGATCGAGAACGGGAAAAGCCCCGCGAGCCTTGTGGACGTGGAACAGATCCTCCGCACCCTGGAGGCTCCGCCAGACGTATTGGCCAGAGTCAAAAAGCTCGCCCGCTTGGCAAATACCGACTGGCAGAGCATCCGATCGCTCCGGAGGAAGGGACTTCATCACAAGCAGCAGGAGCTTGCCGGCCTGGAGTCGACATCCACGGAGTTCAGGTTCTTTCTGCTGTCGATGATAACGGGACTCCTCTCGACTCCCGAATATATCAGGGCCAGCCTTGCTCATCTTGACGGAGACCAGAGCAAGCTCATCGCGCTGAAGCTGAGTCGTCAAGAAGTCCTGTATGACACCGGCAAGACGTTCACGTTTCTCCTGTCGGAAATGGCCGCGAGGTGGCCATTGATCCCAGCGCCGGCCATGGCAATGCAACTGGATCGAATCGTCTCCGTGTCGCGGCTTCCCAATGTCCGGTTGGGCGTGATTCCCCTGCGGGGAGTCATGCCGGTGGCACCGATGGATACTTTCACCGTGTATGACGCATCGCTTGTTACCGTTGAAACAACCAGTGGCATTCTTGCTCTCAGGGACCAGAAAGACGTAGCAATGCACCTGGACGCCTTCGCGGCCATGGCAGGATTTGCCCTCTTCGGCGAAGAGATGCGAAACCTGCTCGCTCGGTGGTCCGACGACTTTCGGAGCTCGGACCAGCAATTTATGCAACCACGTGAATAAGCCTTTGGACCGCGTACTTGAATCCCGTAACTTGACTCCTCACTCACTACGCGAAGTCAAGGGGAACCAGCTTTGTCCGCAGCGGTGGAAAGCCAACCCGGCCCGAACCGAGTCGCGCGCGATGATGCAATACGAGGTGGCGGGAGCGCACGAGGTCGACCGAGCCGCTCACCGACCCGGAGTCACCCGATCCGCTGGCCTCTGAGGCTGCCCGGAAGGCAGCGCTTCGCTCGGAACACCTGCGGCACCGGCACCAGTACTGGCACCCCAATTGATCTGATGATCGCGGGATTTGGCGTCCCGGGGGTGGGGTGCGGGATCGTGGGCCGACCGCGCGAGCGGCGCGCGGGAGTGACCACCAACGAAGGGGCGAACCCATGAAGAAGATCGCCGCGAAGCTCTGGCGGATCATCCGGGGCCCGATGCAGTGGCGCGTTCTGTGGCTGTGGCACTCGAAGTTCATGGTCGGGGTCACGGGCATCGTCCGCGACGACGAAGACCAGGTCTTGCTCCTGAAACACCGGATGTGGCCGGAGGGTCGGCAGTGGGGGCTGCCCACCGGCTACGCGAACAAGGGCGAGAGCTTCGAAGAGACGATCGTCCGTGAGGTTCGGGAGGAGACCGGGCTCACGGTGAAGGTGTGCGAACTGGCGCACCTGACGAGCGGATACAAGCTGCGCGTCGAAGTCGCCTACGAGGCGCTGTACGTCAGCGGACAGATCAAGGTGGACTCGTTCGAGATCCTGGAGGCTCGATGGTTCTCACCGGACGACCTTCCCGAGGGAGTGCAGGAGTCGCACCGGCAGCTGATCGGTCGGCGGCGACCCTGACTCTCGGACGCTCGCTCACGCCCTCGTACCTGGGGCCGAACGAGCACCTGGCCGGAGACCCGGCCGAGCGCGCGGAGCTGGCGCATCTGCTGGCCGCGCGGCGGGCGGCCACCGCCCTGGACCAGGCGCACCCGCACATCGCGTTCAGTCTGCTGCACTGGGTGCTGGACACCTGGGAGGACCAGGCTGCGAGGGAGGTCTTCCGGCAAGGAGCGGATCTACTGGCCGACCGCTACCGGGAGTTGGGCCTGAACCAGCTGTTGCCGATCGATCGGGTGTGGGTCGGGGTGCGCTCGACCCGGCCCGATGCCTTCGGCGGCTTCCACCACCCGAACCAGGGCTACCGGCACGTGCAGTTGGCGTCGGTGATCACCCGGTACGGGCTGCTGAGTGATCCGCGGTTGGCGTCGCCGGAACTGGTGGCACTCGACCTGTTGCGCTCCTACTCCCACGACTGCCTGCATTGGGGGTCGTTCCGTGAGTACCGGCTCCACGGCGGGCAGGTGGTCCGGAGCCGGTACGGGATCAACTGGCGCGACTCCCATGGGCGGACGTACTCGGCACCCGACGCGGACGGCACTTCTTCGACCCGGAACCTGGGAACCGTGATGGAGGGGGCGACCGATCGGGAGGCCCGGACCATTGCCGCCACGGTGGCCGACCGTCTCGGCCTGACCCAGCAGATCGCTCCGCCTGATCGGCCGGCCTTCCGCGACACCACGGGACGACTGGAGCCGGCCGACCTGGAACACTCCGCCCCCGGCATCGCCACCCCGTTCCACCAGGCCATGACCGGGTACGAACACGGCGTTGGGACGCGGTACCAGCATTTCCTCGCCGAGGTGGGCGGCGCCGACGCCGAGACCCTGCACAGGCTCATAGTCGCCGCCATGATCAGCGGCGACACGTCCGCCCTCACTGCCCGGCTCGACCGGCACCACGGCCGCGACGCGTTCCGCCGTCTCTTTCGCTCCCCGGCCTACACCGGTCCCGACCCGGGCGAGTAGGCCGCGCTGACAGCTCTAGGGTAGAAACAGAACGGCCACCCGACAGAATCCATTGACCTGCAGCGTTGCCTGCTCGGTGACGCGGTCGTTCCCGCGACCCCAAAGATCATTTCCCAGGTCGGATGAAACCTGCTGATGCACGACAGTCCGGGCGGGCGCCCGCACGCCCCCGTGGGTGCTTCCACGCCTCCTACCCCTGCAAGCGCGGGTCGGTGAGGATGACGGGGTCGGTATGCGGTACACGAAAGGGCAACCTGCTGATGGGATCGCACGAGAAGCCGCCGCCGGACCCGGGTAAGGGCGAGGCGGTTCCGGGGAACGCCGACGGGCAGGTGCCGAGGCCTGATCCGGGCAGCGACGGGAAGCACCGCGGCAAACCGAAGAAGGACTGACGGTGGATCTGGCGAAGCGGCGCGCGGTCATGGACGAGGCCATGACCGCGCGCGGGGACTGGCCGGAGCGCTCGCCGTGGCTACGTGAGGCCGTGGCCGCGCTGCCGAGGGACGGGTTCGCGCCGGACCGGCTGTGGCGGTGGGACGGACACGCCTACGCGGCCGTCGACCGGCACGCCGACCCGGACGGCTGGGCTGACGAGCTGTACGCGAGCCAGGACGCAGCTGCCGTCACCCAGGTCTCGGGCGGGCTGCCGTCCTCCAGCCTCTCCGCCCAGGGGGTGGTGGTGGACATGCTGGACTCGCTGCAACTGGAGTCCGGGCACCGGGTGTGGGACATCGGCGGCGGGCAGGGCTGGAACGCCGCGCTCGCGGCCTGGCGGGCCGGGCCCGGGCGGGTGGTCTCCACCGAGATCGACCCGGACCTCGCCGCCTTCGCCCGGGAACGGCTGGCGGCCGCCGGCCTGGACGTGGAGACGCTCACCGCGGACGCCACCACCGCCGCCCCCGGTGGCGGCCGGTTCGACCGGGTCATCGCCACCTACGCGGTCGAGCGCGTGCCGTGGGCGTGGATCGAGGCCACCGGACCGGGCGGACGGATCGTCTACCCCTGGGGCCGGCTCGGGCACGTCGCCCTCACCGTCGCCGCCGGTGGACGCCATGCCTCCGGCCATGTGCAGGGCCTGGCCCAGTTCATGGCGGACCGCACCGCTCCGGCGCCACCGGCGGCCGGGCCGACCGGGTACCGGGCGGTGCGCGGCGAGAGACCGGCCGAGACGGAGAGGTCGGTCGACCGCGACCTCGCCCCGCTCGAATCGGACTGGGATCTACGGTTCGCACTGCGGGTGGCCGTCCCGGACGCGGTGGTCCTCACCGGCCGCGACGAGGACGGCGTCAGCGCGTGGGTGCACGACGGCGTGGCCGCGTGGGCCATGTTCTCCGCCGACGCCGCCGGCGGGAGCGTGCTGTTCCAGGGTGGCGGGCGGCGGATCGGCGACGAGGTACTGCAGGCCTGGAAGCAGTGGGAGGAACACGGTCGGCCGGACCCGTACGAGTACGGCATCACGGTCACCCCCGAGAGGCAGTTCGCCTGGCTGGCCGACCCGGACGACGGACCCCGGTGGCCCCTCCACGAAGCGGCGGCCGCAACGTCGCGCTGAAGCAACCCGGCGGCGCCCGGCCGACAACCCCGCAACCCCGCACACCACCGACCGGCACGAACGCGGATCGCCCCTCACGGTGTCGTGAGGGGCGATCCGTACATCCGGAAACTGGAACGGCCGGTCGGATCCGAGGATCCGACCGGCCGTTCTCTGTGTGCGCGAGGGGGGAGTTGAACCCCCACGCCCTTTCGGGCACTGGAACCTGAATCCAGCGCGTCTGCCTATTCCGCCACCCGCGCAACTGGGTGATGGGTAAATAGTAGCCCATGCCCAGGGGTGGTCCTAACCAACCGGGAGTGACCCGTCCCGGAGGGCGGAGAGGAAGGAAGACCAGGCGGCGGAGGGGAAGAGGAGGACCGGCCCGAAGGGGTCCTTCGAGTCACGCACTGGAACAACGCCAGCAGCACGAGACACAACGGCCACCTCGACACACTCACCCCCGTGGTCCGCGCTGTAACTGCTCTTGCGCCAAGTAGGCATCACGACGTTCTCCATGGCGGAACTCCTCCATCGCATCAACGTTCAGAGCGCGGCTAGCCCATCCCCGAGGGTGGTCCTAACCAAACGGGAGTGACCCGTCCCGGAGCGCAGAGAGGAAGGAGCCCCACGCAGCAGAGGCGAAGAGGAGCACCGGCCCGGAGGGATCCTTGGAGTCACGCACCGGGACGACGCCGGGGGAAGGGGACGCGAGGGCCACCTCAACACAATCGCCCCCGTCGGGCCCGCTGTAGCTGCTCTTGCGCCACTCGGGCGTCACGACCTGCTCCACAGTGGGACTCCTCCATCGCACGGGCGCTCCATCCCCGGGAGTGGTCCTAACCAACCGGGAAGGAACCGTCCCGAAGAGCGGAGACAAAGGACTCCCAAGCAGCGGAAGGGAAGAGGAGCACCGGCCCGGAGGGGTCCTTCGAGTCACGCACCGGGACGACGGCGAGGGAAGGGGACGTGAGGGCCACCTCGATGCAATCGCCCCCGTTGCCGCCGCTGTAGCTGCTCTTGCGCCACTCGGCGGTGCCGAGCGTGTTCCTCGTCATATCTGAACCCTTCCAGCGCCCCGGCAATCAGCGCGAGCGAGTCGTCCGTCGAGAGCACTTCCCCGCGGAGGCGATCATAGCTGCGCTGATGACTCGAAACGATGGTCGGAACATTGCTCGGATGGCCGTGATCGAGGCTCTCCGAGTAGACCCAGTGCTGGCCGTCAGGCATCTCCAGCAGCACCATGGACTTGTCGATGATCGTCCGCCGATCGGCGAACGGCGCGACCTGGATGACGATGTTGGGCTGCTCGGCAAGGGCCAGCACGTGCTCCAGCTGGCGCCGCATCACGCCAGGTCCGCCATAGACGGTTCGAATGGCGCTCTCGTCCAGGATGACCACGAGCAAAGGGCCTTCGGGGTCGAGAAAGCGCTTCTGCCTGCCCAGCCGAGCCGAAGTCCGCTCCTCGATCAGGGCCGGATTGCCTGCCGCATCACTCGCTTCGAAGACCGCCTTCGCGTACGCGGGGCACTGCAACAGGCCATGCATGACGGAGCACTGAAACACCCGGAGGCCGACTGCCTCCGCCTCCATCTCGACGTGCTCCTGGAACCAGTCCGGGTGCTCGATCTCCGCATTCCAGTCCACCCGGTCCCAGAGGCGCTTCAACAGCCCACCGGTGTTCAACAACCGGTCTGCATCCTCGACGAGTTCGGGCTGCATCCGGCGCTTGCCGCTCTCGCAGCGCGTCAGCACCGTGCGGTCGCAGTGCAGGAGCTTGGCCAGCTCCTCCTGCGTGTAGCCGGCCAGCTCCCGGTAGAACCGCAGCTCCTCGCCGAACATCACCGCCGAACTCGCGGTCGGTTCGAGCTTGCTCCTCCGGTGTGCCATGACCGGTCCCCTCACGTGCCGCACACGTCCCGCACTGCGATTTGGTCGTCACCGTACCCGGCGGGAGCCGATGATTGTGGCGGAACGCAATCTTCTCCTTGCGCAGCGTGAATATCGCGCCCCATTCGCGAGCCCGTTCCACTCCCCCCTCTCACCCGAAGGCTTCGCCATGCCCTGTCTCCGCATCCCCCGCCGGCCCCGCGAGTTCGCCGCCCGCCTTCCCTCCCGGAACGACTCGGCCCCCCTCGCCCGCTCGTTCCTCCGGGCCTACCTGGCGGGCCTTCCTCGCGGCGAACGCTATTCCGACATCGGAGAGTTGCTGCTCGGCGAACTCGTCACCAACGCCGTCCGGCACAGCGACGCGCCGCCGGACCGCCTCGTGGAAGTCCGGTTCGCCGTCGTCGCCGACCGGCTCCGGCTGGAAGTGCACGACGCCGGCGCCGGTCGCCCCGTCCTCCGCCCCTCCGTCGCCCCCGAGGACGAGCACGGCCGCGGCCTGCTCCTCGTCGACGAACTCGCCGAGCGCTGGGGCTGCTGCCCCCGCGCCGGCGGCATCGGCAAGTTCGTCTGGGTGGTGATCTCCCCCGCCCCCGGGTTCACCGAGCTGGTCTTCGGCCGGTCGCCGAGACTCGTGACGGTCTGAGCGTCACTTCCCGGCCGCGGCCTCCAGGGTGGCGCGCCACAGCGGGCTGTCGACGTAGTGGTTGTCGTAGAGCTCGGAGGAGTCCTTGATCTCCTGCGGGCTCGCCTCGCCCCGCATCACCCGGCCGAGCAGGCGCAGGTAGTCGAAGCGCGGCATCCCCGGGGTGAAGACGAACAGCACGTCGGCCTCCGACCCGGGCGCGGCCGCAAAGGCGTGCGGGGTGTGCGGCGGGACGAGCAGGAAGTCGCCGCTCTCCAGGGTCTCGACCTTCTCGTCCAGCAGGACCTGGAGCTTGCCGCCGATGACGAAGAACAGCTCCGACGCCCGGGTGTGGAAGTGGGCCGGGGCGCCGACCGCGCCCTTCGCGAAGGTGGACCGGTAGCTGGTGACCGGGCTGCCGTCGGTGCCGTGGTCGGCCAGCAGGGTCATCACGCTGCTCGGGTCGCTGGTGGTCTCGGCGGTGGCGGCGCGGGTCAGGATGGGCTTGATCAGGCCGGCGTTCATGGTGGTTCTCCCCGTCTCGGGCGGCTCCGGCTCCCCTGCCGTCGCCTTGTGATGATCACTCTATTGACCGGATCGACCGGCTGAGGGGTGCATTCCAGCAGCAGAATCATGGGTCAATTTCAAAGTGGAGCGGCCCCGGGAACGACGACGGGCCGCACCCCCGACGTGGGGGTGCGGCCCGTACGGAACGGCTCCGGCGTCAGCCGGCCAGACGCTCCGCCGCCGCGTCCAGGCGGGCCAGGGTCCGCTCGCGGCCCAGCACCTCCAGCGACTCGAACAGCGGCAGACCCACGGTGCGGCCGGTGACCGCGACCCGGATCGGCGCCTGTGCCTTGCCCAGCTTCAGCCCGTGCTCGGCCGCGACGGCCTCCAGCTCGGCCTTGAGCGGCTCGGCCTCGAAGGCCTCGACGGCGGCGAGCTTCTCGCGGGCGGTGCGCAGCAGGGCCAGCGCGCCGTCCTTGTCCTTCATCGCCTTCGCCCAGGACTGCTCGTGCTGGACCGGCTCCGCCAGGAACAGGAAGTCGACCTGCTCGACGATCTCGCTCAGCAGCGCGATCCGGGACTGCGCCAGCGGGGCGAGCTCGGCGAACGCCTTGGCGTCGAACGCCTCGGCCGGCCACGGGGCGCGGTCGGCGGCCAGGTACGGCGCGCAGGCGGCGATGAACTCGTCCACCGACAGGGCGCGGATGTACTCGCCGTTGAACGAGCGCAGCTTCGCCACGTCGAAGAAGGCCGAGGCGGCGTTCACCTCGGAGATGCTGAACAGCTGCTCCAGCTCGGCGTACGGGCGGATCTCGACGTCGTCCTTCGGGCCCCAGCCCAGCAGCATCAGGTAGTTCACCATCGCCTCGGGCAGGTAGCCCTCGGCCAGGTAGTCCTCCAGCGCCACCTTGTCGCGGCGCTTGGACAGCTTCTGCCGCTTCTCGTTGACGATCACCGGCAGGTGCGCCCAGACCGGCGGGGTGGCGCCGAGGGCCTCCCACAGCAGCTGCTGCTTCGGGGTGTTGGAGAGGTGCTCCTCACCGCGGATGACCTCCGTGACGCCCTGCTCCAGGTCGTCGACCACGTTCGCGAGCAGGAACACCGGGCTGCCGTCGCCGCGGGCGATGACGAAGTCCTCGATCGCGGAGTTCGGGAAGGCCGGCTCGCCGCGGATGAGGTCGACCACTACGGTGGCGCCCTCGTCCGGGGTGCGGAAGCGCAGCGCCCGGCCCTCGGCGTACTCCAGGCCGCGCTCGCGGCAGAAGCCGTCGTAGCCGGTCTGGGCGGAGCCGGTGCGCTCGGCGGTCTGCTCGCGGGTGCAGTCGCAGTAGTAGGCACGGCCGGCCGCGTACAGCTTCTCGGAGGCGGCGCGGTGGGTGCCGGCGTTGGCGGACTGGAAGTACGGGCCCTCGAAGGCCGGGTCGCCCTCGTGGATCCCGATCGCGGCGAGGGCACTGATGATGCCGTCGGTCCACTCGGGCTTGTTGCGGGCTGCGTCGGTGTCCTCGATCCGCAGGACGAAGACACCGCCCTGCTGTCGTGCCGTCGCCCAGTTGTACAGCGCCGAGCGGGCGCCGCCGACGTGGAACATGCCGGTGGGGCTCGGAGCGAAACGGACGCGGACGGGACGGGAAACCTCGGTCATGGAACCAAAGGGTATCGGGCCGGGGACCGGTCCCGGTCACGCGCACCCCGCGCCGGGCCCGGGCGCGGCGTGCTACGCGGCGTCCAGGTCGATCGCGTTCTTCGCCCGCTCGACGGACTCCTCGGCCGCCGGGCCGCCGGGGTTCTCGGTGGCGAGGGCCTGGTTGAGGGTGACGAAGGGGCGCATCCGGCGCTCGTAGCGCTCGTAGGCCGCACGGTGTCCGGTGCCAATGCCAGTGCCGGTGTCACGTCCGGTGCCTGTGCCGGTGCCGGTGCCGGTGCCGGTGCCGGCGTCGCGCCCGGCGCCGGCGTCCCGGGCCCGGCCGAGCTCCTGGGCGAGGACGTACGCGCCGACCAGGGCCAGGCTGGTGCCCTGGCCGGAGAGCGGCGAGGCGCAGTAGCCCGCGTCGCCGAGCAGGACGGTGCGGCCGGCCGACCAGGAGTCCAGGTGGACCTGCGCCATCACGTCCGCGTAGAAGTCGGTCGAGCGGTGCAGGGCGTCCAGCAGCCGGGTCCGCTCCCAGGGCAGCTCGGCCATCCGCTCGGCGACCGTCCTCCGGGCCGCTGCGGGGTCGCGCTCGACGGGCGTGTCGCCGGCCCAGCCGAAGACGATCCGCAGCTCGGTGTTGTCGCGGACCGGGTAGATGCCGTAGCCGGCGTCGCCGTCGCGCTGCCAGACCTGCCAGTCCTCCAGGCCGAGGAAGTTGTCGGCGGCGAAGATCGCCACCTGGGTGCCGAGCGGGCTGAGGCAGTCCGCCTCCGGGCCGAAGACCAGCCGCCGCACCCGGGAGTGGAGACCGTCGGCGCCCACCACCAGGTCGAAGGTCCGCGGCTGCCCGTGCGCGAAGGTGGCGTGCACCCCGTGCTCGTCCTCGTGGAGCGAGGTGATGCTGTCGCCGTGGACGAACTCGATGCCCGCCGGGGCGTGGCCGTGCAGGATCTCCATCAGGTCGCCGCGCAGCAGTTCGACGTCCTCGCTGTCGAGTCGGCCGCTGCTGTAGGTGGCCTCCTCCGAGCGGTGCAGCTCGGTGCCGTCGGGGCCGAGCACGGACATGCCGCGCATCCGGGTGCGGACGGCGCGGACCTGCTCGGTGAGGCCGGTCCGCTCGATCACGTCGAGGGCGACGCCCCGGATGTCGACGGCCTGGCCGCCGGAGCGCGGGCCGGGGGCCAGCTCGACGACGGTCGGGGCGAAGCCCAGGCGGACCAGCCAGTGGGCGAGGGCGGTGCCGGCGATGCCGCCGCCGGAGACGAGGACGTTCTGCATGGTTGCTCCCCTGGTTCGTTGGGCCCGGTACGGCGCCTTCCGCCGTGAACGCTCTGAACGTACGCTGTACATGCAGAGCTCCGCAAGCCTCGAAACCGCAGGTCAGAGCCGTTTCTGAGCTAGTACAGCGGGCGTTTCCGGGCCGCTTCCCCTGGTAGCGTCTGCGCTAGTACAGGCCGGGCGCGGCCGCCGAGAATTTCCCGAACAGGAGGGCGCCGCCGTGGCACCCGAGACGGACCCGCCGTTCCGGCGCATCGCCGCCGACCTCCGCCGCCGGATCACCACCGGCGAACTCGCCCCCGGCGCGCGCGTCCCCTCGAACCGGCGGCTCGCGCAGGACTGGGGCGTGGCCCTCGCCACCGCGACCAAGGCACTCACGGTGCTCCGCTCGGAGGGCCTGGTCGAGGCCCGGCCCCGGGTGGGCACCGTGGTCGCCGCTGCCGCCCCCACCGCCCCCGCTCATCAACCATCCTCCGAAGAGGGCGAGTTGAGCCGCGAGCGGCTGGTCGCGGCCGCCCTGGGGATCGCCGACGCGGAAGGGCTCGCCGCCCTGTCCATGCGCGCCGTCGCGGCCCGGCTCGGCGTCGCCCCGATGACCGCCTACCGGTACGTCACCAGCAAGGACGAACTCGTCCTGCTCGCCGCCGACGCCGCCTTCGGCGAGGCCGGCTACCCCGCCGACCCGCCCGCCGGCTGGCGCCCCCGGCTCGAACTCGGCGCCCGCACCCTGTGGTCGCTGTTCCGCCGCCACCCCTGGCTCGCCGAACTCGGCCCCGTCACCCGGCCGTTGCTGCTGCCCAACCTGCTCACCCATGCCGAGTGGGCGCTCGCCGCCCTCGACGGCCACGGCCTCCCGGCCGCCACCGTCCTCGACATCCACGTGCTCTTCTACAGCTACATCGAGGGCCTCGCCGCCAACCTCGAACGCGAGGCCCGGGCCCAGGCAGCCACCGGCCTCACCGGCGACCAGTGGACCGACACCCGCTTCGCCGCCTTCGACACCCGCGCCGCCGCGGCCCGCTTCCCGGTCTTCACCCGCCTGACGGCCGAGTTGGACGAGGGCTACGACCTCGACCTCGACACCCTCTTCGAATCCGGCCTCGGCACCCTGCTCGACGGCCTCGCCCCGAGGATCGAGGGCGCGGCAGGGCGCGACTGAGGACCGGCGTCACCAGCCGAGCTGGGCCTCGCCGAGGACCTCGCTGCCGATGGCGGCGGCGAGCTTCCGTGCCCGGGGCTCGTCGCCGAACTTGCTCACATGGACGAAGACGGTGTGGTGCTCGGCCCAGCCGCCCCACTGGGACCGATCACCGTGGAACACGATCTGGACGCCGTCGTACTGCGGCGAACCGACGCTGCCGGTCTCCGGGTCGGCCGGCCACCGGCCGCACCAGTGGACGGCGGCCGTTCCCCGCCCGACGGCCGCCGCGAAACGCTCCTCCGCGCTCCCCGTCGGGACGTCCACCATGACGTTCAGGGGAAGGTGCGGCTCCAGCGCGGCGTCCTCCGCCGTTCGCGGGTCGAGATCGAACCGGAGGTACTCCCCCTCCGGACCGGTCCGCACGTCCAGGTGGTCGAGACGCGCTCCGGGCAGGACCTCGGCCATCCGCCGGACGTCGGCGGCCGTCAGCAGCTCGGCGTAGAGAGAGACCTCGTCCTCGCACGTCTCCAGCAGCGCGCGCAGCCGCTCGGCCCGCGCGTACGCCTCGGCCGGGTCGGTGGTACGGAGGACGGGGTACGCCCTGGAGTTGCCCATGGCCGAACCGTCACACACCGGCGCCGCCCTCCGCCATCGGATTCCGTCGTCGGATTGCGCCCGGCGGCGACACCGACGCCCCGGACGTCAGCCCGCGTCCCGCCCCCGGAAGGTGCGGCGGTACTCGCGGGGCGGGACGCCGAGGCGGGTGGTGAACGGCGGGCGCAGGGAGACGGCGGAGGCGAAGCCGCAGTGGACGGCGACCGTGTCCACCGGGAGGTCGGTGTCCTCCAGGAGGCGCTGGGCGGTGAGGATGCGCTGGTCGAGCAGCCAGCGCAGCGGGGTGGTGCCGGTCGCGGCGGCGAAGCGGCGGGCGAAGGTGCGTTCGGACATCAGGGCGAGGGCGGCCATCCGGCGGACGGTCCAGGGGGTGTCGAGGGCGGCCAGGACCTCGGTGCGGACGCGGGCGAGCGGGTCGTCCCCGGCGGGCGCGGGCTCCGGGACCGGGGAGGGAATGAACTGGGCCTGGCCGCCGGAGCGGAACGGCGCGGTGACCATGGCGCGGGCGATCGACGCGGCCGCCCGTTCGCCGTGGGCCGCGCGGACCAGGTGCAGGCAGAGGTCGATGCCGGCCGCCACCCCGGCGGAGGTCCACAGCCGGCCCTCGCCGGTGAACAGCACCTCGGGCCGTACGTCCACCGCCGGGAAGCGCTCCGCCAGGTCGTCGGCGAGGGCCCAGTGGGTGGTGGCGGTGCGGCCGTCCAGCAGGCCCGCCTCGGCGAGGACGAAGGCGCCCGCGCAGAGCGAGGCGACCGTGACGCCGCGTTCGTGGGCGGTGCGCAGCGCGGCGAGCACGGCCGGGTCGCGCGACTCCTCCGGCCGCTCCACGCCGGGCACGACCACCAGGTCGCAGGCGGCCAGCGCGTCCAGGCCGAAGTCCGGGACGCGTTCCAGCCCGCCGCCGAGCCGGACCCGGGCGCCGTCCGGGCCGCAGACCCGCAGGTCGAAGGCGGGGACACCGGGGCGACCCTCCCGCTCGGCCCAGACCTCGCCGATCACCGCGTAGTCGAACGGCCGCACCCCGTCGAAGACCAGACACCCCACCGTGCGCATGGGGGAAGCGTAGTGGCAGGATCGTATCGATGGGTGGCTCCACCGCCGCTCACGGGTGCGCCCGGGCCCGCCGCAGCATGGACGCATGACGAACACCAGCGCCTTCGACGCCCCGCTCACCATCGACACCGACGCCGTCCTGGTCGTCATCGACGTCCAGAAGGGCTTCGAGGACACCGCGTTCTGGGGCGAGCGCGACAACCCCGAGGCCGAGCAGCGGATCGGCGAACTGATCGACGTGTGGCAGGCCACCGGACGGCCGATCGTGGTCGTCCAGCACGCCTCCACCACCGGCCCGCTCGAACCGGGCACCCCCGGCTACGCGTTGAAGGACTTCGTGGCGGCGGTCGAGCCCGCGCTGCACATCACCAAGACGGTGAACAGCGCCTTCTACGGCACCCCGGACCTGCACGCCTGGCTCCAGGAGCGGGGCGCCCGGCAGGTGGTGGTCGCCGGGATCATCACCAATGTGTGCAACGAGACCACCGCCCGGATGGCGGGCAACCTCGGCTACGACACGGTCTTCCCGATCGACGCCATGCACGCCTTCGACATGACCGGCCCGGACGGCGTGACCCTCCCGGCGGCCGAACTCGCCCGGGCCACCGCGACGGTGCTGCACGCGATGCGGTTCGCCAAGGTGGTGCCGACCGCGGCGGTGGCCGCGGCGGCGAAGACCGGCGAGCCCGCCGACCTCAGCTGATCCCGAGTCGGCCGGCGGCGCCCGCCGGGAAGGTCTCGGCGAGGAACGCCTCCCAGCTGCGGGTGCCCCGGTCGGCGCCGGGCCGGGCGAGGTTGGCGCCCTCCCGGTAGCAGCGGCCCACCTTGCCGGGGGCGCGCAGCGGCAGCATCGGGCGGCGCTTCCCGGCGGCCAGCAGGTGGTCACGGGTCAGGTCGCCGAGCGTGCGGACGGCCGGGCCCGCGAGGTCCGGGACGAGCCCGGCGGGCGCGGCCAGGGCGAGTTCGACCAGGCGCTCGGCGACGTCCCGCGAGTCCACCGGCTCCCAGCGGATGCCGCCCAGCTTCGGGACGACCGGCAGCTTGGCCATCGCGGCCGCGGTCCTGAGGGTCAGGTCGTGGAACTGGGCGGCGCGCAGCACGGTGCACGGGATGCCCGAGCCGACGACGGCCCGCTCGGCGGCGTACTTGGCCCGGAAGTAGCCGAGCGGCACCCGGTCGGCGCCGATCACCGAGATGTACACCAGGTGCTTCACCCCGGCCCGCCGGGCGGCGGCGACCAGGTGGCGGGTGGTGGCCTCGTCGTTCTTGGCGTCGCCGGCCAGGTGCAGGACCACCTCGACCCCGGCGAGGGCCGCGTCCACGCCCGTCCCGCCCTCCACCAGCAGGTCGCCGGCCAGGTACTCGACGCCGTCGGCGGCCGGGCGGGGGTTGCGGGTGAGCACCCGGACGTCGCGGCCGGCCGCCCGCAGCAGCGGCACGACGTGGCGGCCGAGGGTGCCGGTGCCACCGGTCACGAGGACGGGGGCGTGGGTCGGGGTCGGGAGAGTCATGATCGTCACTCCTAGGACGAACGGAGGCCGCGCTTCCGGCGGACCCGCTAGCTTCGTGCTTCCGGAGCTTTGACCCACGGCGGCAGAGGAATGTGACACGGGTGGACGAGAACTTTCTGGCGGCGGACGCGGCGGACACGGAGGAGGACGCCGCGACCGCGGGGGGCGCCGGGTCGGGGGACGTGGACTCGTTCGAGGCGCACCGGCCGCACCTGCGGGCCGTCGCCTACCGGATGCTCGGATCGATCGCCGAGGCCGAGGACGCCGTCCAGGACACCTGGCTGCGCTACGACCGCACCGACACCTCCGCGGTGGAGAACCTCGGCGGCTGGCTGACCACGGTGGTCGGGCGGATCTGCCTCAACCTGCTGCGCTCGCGGGCCCAGCGGCGCGAGGAGTCCTTCGAGTCCCGGATCGGGGCGGGGAGCGGGGGCGGCGACATCGAGCCGCCGCGGATACCGGACCCGCTGCTCAGGCGGACGGACGCGCCGGACCCCGAGCAGGAGGTGCTGCTGGCCGACTCGGTCGGGCTGGCGCTGATGGTGGTCCTGGAGTCGCTCTCGCCCGCCGAGCGGGTGTCCTTCGTGCTGCACGACATGTTCGCGGTGCCGTTCGAGGAGATCGCCCCGCTGGTCGAGAAGACGGCGGCGGCCACCCGGCAGCTGGCCAGCCGGGCCCGGCGCAAGGTGCAGGGCCGGGCGCCCGCGCCGGACCGGGACCTGGCCCGCCAGCGGGTGGCCGTCGACGCGTTCTTCGCCGCCACCCGCACCGGGGACCTCGACGCGCTGCTCGCGGTGCTGGACCCGGACGTGGTGCTGCGCGCCGACGGCGCCGCCGCCGGGCGGGAGCAGCGGCGTCCGGTGGTGCTCAACGGGGCCCGGACGGTCGCGGGCCAGGCGGTCATGTTCCGCAGCCTGTCGCCGTACGCGCGGCCGGCGCTGGTCAACGGCGCGGCGGGAGTCGTGGTGATCGGGGCGAACGGGCGGCCGGTGTCGATCATGGCGTTCACCGTGGTGGGCGGCGTGATCGTGGCGATCGACGTGCTCACCGACCCGGACCGGCTGGCCGCGCTGGACCTCACGGCGTTCGCCGACTGAGCCACCTCGGGCGGGCATGCGGCCGCCCCCGCACACCTCGGTGTGCGGGGGCGGCCGTCGTGCGTCCGGCGGGCGTCGGCCCGGCCCGGATCAGCCCTTCTTGGAGATGAAGTCGTACGCGCCGGCGGCGACGTCGTCCAGGTACGGTCCGGCCTGGAACTTCGGGTCACCGGTGTGCTGCCCGACCGAGACGTTGCTGACCAGTGCCGGCTTGCCGTCCTTGACCGCCAGCCAGCCGCCGCCGCTGGAACCGCCGGTCATGGTGCAGCCGATGGCGTGCATCGGCGGGCGGGCCGGGTCGTAGGACAGCCGGGTCGGCCGGCCGCTCTCGCAGCGGTTGAGCTCCATGCCGTCGAACGGCGGGGCCGCCGGGTAGCCGTACTCGGTGATGCTGAGCTGCTCGCGCGGGGCGTTGAACCAGACCGGCACGGCGCCGCCGACCGCCTCCTCCAGCGACTTGCCGCCCTCACCGGGCTGCACCCGGATGATCGCGAAGTCGTACTGGGTGGCCGGTGAACCGCCGTCCCCGCCCTCGGCCTTCCACTGCGGCGAGGTGACCGCCTGGGTGGCGTTCCAGATGCCGAGCGGCGCGTACTGCGCCTCCTCGGCCTGCTTGCCGCCGCTCAGCGCGCCGGTGCTGTTGAACGCCGGGATGAAGGAGATGTTGCTGAAGTACTTGCCGCCCTTGCCCTGGTGGATGCAGTGGCCGGCCGTCCAGACCAGGTTGCTCTTGCCGGGGTGGGCCGGGTCGGCGACCACGGTGGCGGAGCACTGGTAGTGGCTCAGCCCGGCGGCGGCCTCGGCACCGCTGCCCGGCGCGTCCGCGAACAGCTTCCCGTGCACGGCGACCTTGGTGTACGGGTGCGGGACCGGCTGGGCGTTGACGGTCTTCGGCAGCGGGTCGTTGCCGTTGTCGGCGGGCTGCGCCGGCTGGGCGGGCGGCTGCGCGGGCTGGGCGGGCGGCTGCGCCGGGGCCTGCGTCGGCTGCGCGGGTGCGGCCGGCGGCTGCGACGGCTGCGCCGGGGCCTGGGTGGGCTGCGCCGGCGGGGCCGGGGCCTGCGAGGCCGGCTGCTGGGTGTTCGACGGCTTCGGCGGCGCGGGCGGCGGGGTCGGGTGCCCCGGCTGGGTGGGCTGGCCGGCCGGCGGCTTGCCGGGCGTGGTGGCCGGGGCGGTGGGCGCACCGGGCGCCGTCGGCTGCCCGGGCTGGGCCGGCTGCGAGGGCTGGGCGGGCTTGGCGGGCTGCGAGGGCTGGGCCGGCTGCGAGGGCTGCGCCGGGGCCTGGGTGGGCTGCGCCGGTGCGGCGGGCGGTGCGGCCGGCGGGGCCGGGGGCGGCGGGAGCGGCTCGTTGGGCTTGGCCTTGAGCAGCTTGTCCAGCGTCCAGAAGCCCTTGGCGGCGGCCGGGAGGGCGTAGTCCTTCGCCCACTTCTCCCAGTCGTCGAACTTCCACTTCTTCAGGTCTTCGAGGTTGGCCGGCAGTCCGATGTTCGGCGCCGCGCCCGGGCCCGCGGTGGCGGCGGTGTCGGCCGAGCTGTTGTCCGGGCCGCAGGCCGCGGTGGTGAGCAGCGTCAGCGCGAGCGCCGAGGCGCCGAGCGCCGTCCTGGCGGCGTGCGCGGTGCGACGGCGCCCGCTGCTTCTGTCAGAAAAAGACATGAACTTGTATTCCCCCTGTGTGAAAAACACCCGGCGCCGCCGGAGCGGCGCCGGGTACTGCGCGGGGGAGTATTCCACTCTCCGTCAGGACGGCGGCCACCCACCCCCGTCAGCGGCCGACCGAGCCGTCCAGCAACTCCCGCAGGATGTCGGCGTGCCCGGCGTGCCGGCCGGTCTCCTCGATCATGTGGACGAGCAGCCAACGCATCGACGGCGCCTCGGCGTTGGGCCGCAGCGAGCGCACGCCGGGCCGGTCCGGCCGGTCCGCCGCCGAGACGATCACCTCGTTGGCCCGGGCGATCGCCTCCCGGTAGGCGGCGACCGACCCGGCCACCGTCTCGTCGCCGGGCGAGGGCGCGTCGTCGTCCCACAGGTCGACGTCGTCCCCCCGGTAGGCCCAGAGGAACCAGTTGAGTTCGACGGCGGTGAGGTGGCGCACCAGCCAGAGCAGGCTCGTCCCGGAGGCGACACCGGGGCGGCGGGCGTCCTCGTCGGACAGTCCGTCGGTCTTGGCGATCACACAGGTGCGCAGGTAGTCGAGGAAGGTGAGCAGCGTGGTGTGCTCGTCGGCGTTCAGCCCCGGCGGCCGGAGGTCGTCGGCCCGCACGGGCGCGGGGGCGTCGGTGTTTTCGGTCACCCGGCCACCCTAGGAGGCCCCGCCCGCAGCGCGGCCCCTCGGACCGTCACCAGCCCTGGGCGTGCAGCCAGTCGGCCAGGTGGCGGGCGCAGTCGTCGACCGACTCGCGCCAGGCGCGGGCGGCGCCGTCGCCCGCCTCGTCGCTGACGTGCTTGACCAGCCGGACCGGCAGACCGGCCCGGTGGGCGACGGCGGCGACGGCGTAGCCCTCCATGTCCACCAGGTCCGCGTGCTCGGCGAGGCGGTCGCGGGCGGCGGGGTCGGAGACGAAGAGGTCGCCGGTGGCCAGGACCGGCCCGTCGCCGCCCTTGCCGACGACCAGCGGCGCGCCGTACGTGCGACCGGTGAGGGCGTACAGGGTGGGGGTGTCCAGGTCGTGCTGGATCACCTGGGTGACGGTGTGGGTGCCCTCCCAGCCGGGGCGCAGGGCACCGGCGGTGCCGAGGTTCACCACCTCGGAGGGGTGCTTCCCCCCGGCGAGGACGGTGGCCAGCGCGGCGGCGGCGTTGACCTTGCCGATGCCGGTGAGCAGCACCGGAAGGCGGTCGCCGAGGTGGGCGGCCTCCTCCCGGACGGCGACGACGAGCAGCGGACGGTCGGCGGAGATCGTTCCCAGAAGGCGCATGGCGTCATCGTACGAAGGACCGGGCCGCCGGGGCGGACCCGCACCGCTCGCGCCCCGGGGAGCGCGCCCGCCCGGTTCACGCCGCCGGACGCGCCGCGGACCCCCGGCACGGACACCCCGGCGCGGAGACCCGGCACAGGCGCTGCTCCCACACAAACGGACCCCAATCCTCCGGTCAACTCGGGAACCGCGTAGGGTGCGTGCCGCGTCGACCCGTTCGCCGCACGGCCCGAGGGGGGACCCGGGCCGGCGCGCGAAGCAGGGACGGACAGCTCAAGATCCGCGCAACTCGGGTGTGGCCGCGGGGAGTGACGGCCATACTGCTGGCAACGGCCGGGCCCCCGAAACGGGGGGCGGGCCTCAGGGGAGGGGGTGGCTGGTGGCGACACCGGTACGCACGAAGGGGCCGGGCGCGCACACGCCGGAGCGGTCCGCGGGTACGGTGCCGGCCCAGCGACGGGCCGGCGGCACGGGGGCGGTGGCCCTGCCGACCGGGCCGCTCGCCCGGCTGGGGCGGGTCACCCGGACGGCGCCCGGGCGGCTGCGGCTGGCCGGAGCGCTGCTGGCGGTGCTGACCCTGGCGTTCGGCGCGCTGACCGCCGTCCAGGTGAACTCCCGGGCCGCGGCGGCGCAGCGGGTGGTCGACAGCAGCCAGCCGCTGAGCCAGGCGGCCGCCGACATCAACCGCTCGCTGGCCGACGCGGACGCCACCGCCGCCACCGGCTTCCTGCTGGCGGGCGCCGAACCGCGCGCCGTGCGGGAGCGCTACGAGCAGGACCTCAGGACGGCCTCCCAGCTGATCACCGAGTCCGCCTCCCGCACCCCCGCCTCCTCGCAGCTGCGGGAGCTGCTCTCCAAGCTGAACCAGCAGGTGCCGGTGTACGCGGGGCTGGTGGAGACCGCCCGGTCCAACAACCGACAGGGCTACCCGCTCGGCGGCGCCTACCAGCGGTACGCCTCCGAGCAGATGCGCTCCGTGCTGCTGCCGGCCGCCGCGCAGTTCTCGGCCGCCGAGAACGCGCAGCTGGCCGAGGACATGAAGGCGGCCCGGGCCACCCCGTGGGCCGGGTACGCGCTGGGCCTGCTGGCACTGACCGGACTGGTCTGGGTGCAGCTGACGCTGTTCCGCCGGACCAACCGGGTCTTCAACATCGGACTGGTGGCCGCCACCGCCTCCGTGCTGGCCGCGGTGCTGTGGCTGACGGTGGCCGCGAACGGCGCCGCCACGGCGCTGGCGCGCGGCGACCGCGAGGGCGGAGTGCCGCTGCGGGCGCTCAACGCGGCCCGGGTGGACGTGCTGACCGCCCGTCTGGCGGAGAACCTCCACTACGTGGCGCGCGGCTCCAGCGGCGTCTACGCCGACCTGTGGTCGAAGACCACGGAGCACCTGTTCACGTCCGACCCCGGGCGCGGCACCGGGCCCGGCACCCTGGTGCAGGCCCAGTCGCTGGCACCGCGGGAGGCCGGGGCCAAGCTCGCCCAGGCCATGGCCGACTACCAGCAGTGGCGCGAGCGGCACACCGCCGCGACCAAGCTGGAGAACGAGGGCGACTACCAGGCCGCGCTGGACGCCACCGTGACGGCCCGGGAGGCGGACGCGCCGAAGACGGCCGAGGCCGCGTTCGCCGCCACCGACCGGGAGCTCGCCGAGGCGGCGGTGCTGGAGGAGGGCGAGTTCCGGGACGCCGCGCTGGGCGTCGACAAGGACCTGCGCACCGCGGCCGCGGCGATCGCGGTGCTGGGTCTGCTGGCCGCCGCCGCGGCGCTGGGCGGCCTCGGCCGCCGACTGGCCGAGTACCGGTAGAGGGGGGACGGAAGCATGGTCACGAGCACGAGCACGAGCACCGGTCGCGACCGGGGCCGGGGCCGGGCGGCCGCGCTGCGCGGGGCCCGGACGGCGGTGGCGCTGGCGCTGCTGGCGAGCGGCGCCCTGGTCCTGGGCGCGGGCGGGCCGCGGGAGGCCTCCTCCGCGGCCGGCACCCCGCGCCAGGTGCCGCTGGCGGCGCAGCAGGAGCAGGCCGGACAGTCGGAGCAGAGCGGCCAGGCCGACTGCGACCTGTACCGGAGCGTCCCGCCGAGCACCGAGGACGGCCCGGCGGTGAAGGCGATCAAGGCCAAGCGCAGCCTGGTCGTCGGCGTCGACCTGAACAGCTACCGGTGGGGCTCGCGCAACCCCAACACCGGCCAGGTGGAGGGCTTCGACATCGACCTCGCCCGGGCGATCGGCACCGCGATCATGGGCGATCCGGAGAAGGTCGTGCTGAAGGCGGTGCCGACCGCCGACCGGATCAAGTTCATCCAGGAGGGCCGGGTCGACATCATCGTCCGGACCATGTCGATCACCTGCGAGCGGATGGAGCAGGTGGCCTTCTCCCGCCCCTACTTCACCACCAGCCAGCGGGTCCTGGTGCCGCGCTCCTCCCCCGCGAAGACCATGGACGAGGCGCTGAACGGCGCCACCGCCTGCGCCGCCTCCGGCTCGTCGGCCGAGGAGGAGCTGAAGACCCGTCCGGTCAAGCAGCTGGTCACCGTGCAGAACCACCTCGACTGCCTGGTGCTGATGCAGCTGGGCAAGATCGACGTCACCATGACCGACGACGGACTCGCGGCCAGCCAGGCCGCGCAGGACCAGACCGTCCGGGTGCTCGACGGCGAGGTCCGGCCGGGCGTGATGGGCGTCGCGATGCTGAAGACCAGCACCGATCTGACGGCCCGGGTGAACCAGGTGCTCAACGACTACTACACCGGCGGCAGCTGGCGGCGGGCGTACGACACCTGGCTCAAGCCCTACCTGCTGGACGACGCCGACCGGCACTGGCCGACCCCCCGGTGACGGCCGCGGCGGGCCGCACCGACGGCTCCTCGACGACCGGGCCCGGCCCGGTGGCGGGGGCGCGCGCTAGGGTCGGGGCGGACTCCCCGGGAACCGGAACAGCCGGGCCCGGAAGCACGGCACACGGCACACGGCAGGCGGAGGAGGGGAGGGGACGATGGCGGCTTCGGCCGGCCCGGTACTGAGCCGGGAGGAGGTGGACCGCGCGCTGGCGCGCCTCGGCGCGGAACGCGACGCGGTCGAGTCCGCGCTGCTCTCGCTCCAGGACCACCCGGGCCTGCGCCTGCTCGACGGCGCCGGACTGACCGGGCGGACCCTGGAGCGCTGGTCCGTCGTCGGACAGGGCCTGCCGCTGCTGTGGGCGCTGTTCGACCGCTACTCGGAGGCACTGGCCTCGGCGCGCGCGGTCCGGGCCCGCAAGGCCAAGCCCGGCGGGCCCGAACTCGCCGAGCTCAGCGAGCTGCTGACCGGCGACGCGGTCACCGTGCCCGGTGGCGCGCCGGACGGCCCGCAGCGGCTCGGCGCACCCGCCCGGCTGGTCGAACGGGTCAGCCTGGAGGAGCTCATGGAGCGGATGAACTCCTGGTACGCCACCGTGCTGGAGGTGGTCTCGGCGGCCGACGCGGTCTGGACGGCGCTGCCGGCCCGGATCGATCTGCTGATCGCCGAACTGCGCCGGGTGCAGACCCTGGCGGCCTCGCTCGGCGTGCGCTCCGGCACCCACCCGCTGGGCGACGACCTGGAGGCGCTGGACGCCGACCTGGAAGGCCTGCGGACCGAGGTCCGCGCCGACCCGCTCGCGCTCTGGCGGCCCGCCAGGGTCCCGGCCCAGCGCGGCACGGTGCCGGACGGCGGCGCCTCGGCCCTCCCCTCCGGAGTGGTGGACACCGAGCGCTTCGACCGGGCCGGGCGGGCGCTGGACGGCGTCCGGCAGGAGCTGGAGAACCTGCTGCGGCTGCGCGACGACGCCGAGGAGCGGCTGCAGGGCGTCGGCGACCTGCTGCAGCGGGCCGACGCCACCCTGGCCGAGGCCCGCCGGGCGCGCGGCGAGGTGCTGGCGAAGATCGCCGCCACCGAGGTGCCGGCCGTCCCCGGACCGGCGTCGGCGCTGCGGGAACGGATCGTGCTGGCGCTGGACCTGCGGCAGAACGGGCAGTGGTACCGGCTGGCGCCGCTGCTCGACGCGCTGGAGGACGCCGCCGCCAAGGAGCTGGCCCGGGCCCGGCAGTCGCTCACCGAGGTGACCCAGCCGCTGGCCGTCCGGGCCGAACTGCGCGGGCGCCTGGACGCGTACAAGGCGATGGCGGCCCGGCTCCGGGTGTCCGAGGACCCGGTGGTGCTGGAGCGCTACGAGAAGGCGCGCTGGCTGCTGTGGAGCGCGCCGTGCGACCTCCGGGCGGCGGCCGGCGCGGTGGCCCGGTTCCAGCAGGCGCTGCGACCGGCACCGGGCGAGCCCGGGGCGGGCGCGGGCGCGGCGGAGCCGGACGGGACCGGGTACGGCGGCACCGGGTACGGCGGTGCCGGGCCGAGCGCGGCCGGGTACGGCGGCGCGGTGCAGGACAGGATCGAACGGGACGGGATCGGGCGGGGCGGGGCGGCGGCCGGCGGGGAGCCGGCCGACGGACAGGCTGTCGACGGACGGGTACAGGGGGGCTGACGGTGATGGGCGAGACGTGCGTACGACCGGAGTGCGGCACCGGGACGATCGACGCGGACGGCTACTGCGACGAGTGCGGCCTCGCCCCGGCGAGCACCACCTCGACGCGTGCCGGCACCGGGTCGACGCCCGCGGGCGCCGGGTCGGGCCGGACCGGGACGGGTCCGGCGACGGGCACCGGCACGGCGACCGGGACCGGCCGCGGGACGGCCGCCGGACGGAGGTCCGTCGCCGGACCGGGTGACCCCTGCCCGCGCGACTGCGCCGGGACGGTCGACCCCGACGGCTACTGCGACGAGTGCGGCCTCGGCGCCGCCTCGGCCCCCCTGACCGCCGGCCCGGACTCCGGCCCGGCCCGCAGCTCCTCCGTCCGCAGTTCCTCGGTCCGCAGCGGTTCGGCCCGTTCGCTGTCCGGCCGGTCCCGCTCGCACCGCTCCACCCGCACCGGCAGCAGCCGCTCGGTCTCGGTGCGCAGCAGCCGCGGCAGCAGTTCCGCCGGCCGGCACCGGCTGGGCGCCGGTCTGGTGACGGTGCCGACCGTCCCGGCCGCCGATCCGTCGCTGGCGGTGCTGGAGAACCCGGAGGTGCCGGAGCGCAAGCGGTTCTGCTCCAAGTGCGACACCCCGGTGGGCCGGGACCGGAACGGCCGGCCCGGCCGCCCGGACGGCTTCTGCACCAAGTGCGGCACCCCGTACTCGTTCACCCCCAAGCTGCGTCGCGGGGACCTGGTCGGCGGGCAGTACGAGGTGGTCGGCTGCCTGGCGCACGGCGGGCTCGGCTGGATCTACCTCGCGGTCGACCGGCGGGTCAACGACAAGTGGGTGGTGCTCAAGGGCCTGCTGGACACCGGGGACGAGGACGCCCTGGCGGTGGCCGTCGCCGAGCGCCGCTTCCTGGCCGAGGTGGACCACCCGAACATCGTCCGCATCATCAACTTCGTCGAGCACCCGGACCTGCGGACCGGCGCCACCGACGGCTACATCGTGATGGAGTACGTCGGCGGCAAGTCCCTGAAGGACATCGCCAACGAGCGCCGCCTCCCGGACGGCCGGCGCGACCCGCTGCCGGTCGAGCAGGCGATCGCGTACGGGCTGGAGGCGCTGCCCGCGCTGGGCTACCTGCACTCCCGGGGCCTGGTGTACTGCGACTTCAAGATCGACAACGTGCTGCAGAGCGGCGACGCGCTCAAGATCATCGACATGGGCGCCGTCCGCCGCCTCGACGACGACGGCCCGATCTACGGCACCATCGGCTACCAGGCCCCCGAGATCGCCACCGACGGCCCCTCCCCCGCCTCCGACCTCTACACGGTGGCCCGCACCCTGGCCGTCCTCAGCTTCGACTTCCAGGGCTACTCGACCACCTACCGGGAGACCCTGCCCGGCCCCGAGTCGGTCCCGGTCTTCGCCTCCTACGAGTCCTACTACCGCCTGCTGGTCCGCGCCACCGACCCGGACCCGGCCCGCCGGTTCGGCTCCGCCGAGGAGATGGCCGACCAGCTCACCGGTGTGCTGCGCGAGGTGCTCGCGCTCCAGGACGGCCGGGCCCGGCCCGCACAGTCCACCCTGTTCGGCCCCGAACTCCGGGTCGTCGACACCGAGTTGGTGGCCACCACGGTGCGCCGCGGGGAACTGCTGCTGACCGCCGTCGACCCGGCCGCCGCCGCGCTCGCGCTGCCCGTCCCCCGGGTCGACCCGGCCGACCCGAACGCCGGCTTCCTCGCCACCCTGCTGGCCGCCGACCCCGCGGAGGCGCTCACCGCGCTGGACGGCGCCCCCACCGACTCGGTGGAACGGCGACTGCGGGCCCTGCGCGCCCTGCTCGAACTCGGCCGCCCGCACCAGTCCGCGGAGGCGCTGGCCGCGCTGGAGAAGGACCACCCGGACGACTGGCGGGTGGTCTGGTACCGGGGCCTGGCCTCCCTGGTCACCGCCGCCGAGGCCGAGGCCGGTGCGAGCGCGGATGCGGGCGCGGGTGCGGGTACCGGCGCCCCCGAGGGGGAATCGGCCCGCGAACGGGCCCTGCGCGCCGCCGCCGAGGCCTTCGACGCCGTCTACGACGCCTTCCCCGGCGAGGCCGCCCCCAAGCTGGCCCTCGCCGTCTGCGCCGAACTCCTCGGCGACGGCGGCGACGCGGCCGAGTTCTACCGCCTGGTGTGGAGCACCGACCAGAGCTACCTGAGCGCCGCCTTCGGGCTGGCCCGGGTCCGGCTCGCCGACGACGACCGGGCCGGCGCCGTCGCCGCCCTGGAGAGCGTCCCGGCCACCTCCAGCCAGTACACCGCCGCCCGGATCGCCGCCGTCCGGGCCCGGCTGCGCGAGCGGCCCACCACCGACCCGCTCGGCGCCGACCTCGGCGCGAGCTCCGAGCAGCTGACCGCGCTGCGCCTGGACGACCGCCGCCGCGAGGAACTCGCCGTCGAGGTGCTCGGCGCGGCGCTCGGCTGGGTCACCGCCGGCTCCCCCGGGGGAACCGGCGCGGGCCCGGCGACGGGCGAGGTCAGCGTGCTGGGACGGCCCGCGGTGGAAAGGGAACTGCGGTTCGCCCTGGAGCAGTCCTACCGGGTACTCGCCCGGTTGGCCGACCGGGCCGAGACCAGGATCGAGATGGTGGAACGGGCCAACCGGGCCCGTCCCAGGACGTGGGTGTAACTGATGCCGCAGCAGACCGTGTGCCAGAGCTGTGCCGAGCCGATGGACCCGGAGGACGTCTTCTGCGGGTCCTGCGGAGCCGGCCGGGACGGCCGTCCCGCCCCCGGCGCGATGCCGGCCGGCTGGTCCGCCACCCGGGCCGGCGACGGCGAGGACCACCCGCCGACCCTGCCCAACACCCCCTCCGTGCCCGCCCAGGCCGACCGGAGCGCGGTCGCCTGCGCGCACTGCGGACTCCACCAGGTGACCCCCGACGGCTACTGCGAGGCCTGCGGCCGCGCCCAGCCGCGCCCCCGCGACCACATGGAGAAGGCGCTGGCCGGCGTCGCCGGCGTCAGCGACCGCGGCCTGCGGCACCACCGCAACGAGGACTCCTTCACCATCGCCGCCTCCTCGCTGCCGGGCGGCGACCCGGTCGTGGTGGCCGTGGTCTGCGACGGCGTCTCCTCCTCCGACCGGCCCGACCAGGCCTCCGAGACCGCGGTCGACGCCGCCTCCGAGTCGCTGCTCAGCTCGCTGGAGGCGGGCACCGACCCGACCCGGGCGATGCGCCGGGCGATCGCCGACGCGGCCGACGCGGTGGCCGCCCTCGCCACCGACGGCACCCGGCCGCTCCGGCCCGACGTCAACGCCCCGGCCTGCACCTACGTCAGCGCGATCGCGTCCGGCGGCCGGATCACCATCGGCTGGGTCGGCGACACCCGGGCCTACTGGATCCCCGACGACCGGGTCGCCGCCGAGCCGTTCCGGCTCACCCAGGACGACTCCTGGGCGGCCCGGATGGTCGAGGCCGGCCTGATGGGCGAGGCCGAGGCGTACGCGGACCCGCGCGCCCACGCCATCACCGGCTGGCTCGGCGCGGACGCCGAGGAGGTCGTGCCGCACACCCTCGACTTCACCCCGCACGTGCCCGGCGTGCTGCTGGTCTGCACCGACGGCCTGTGGAACTACGCCGAGGCCGCCACCGACCTGGCGTACTACGTCCGGCCGGACGCCCGGACCGAACCGCTGGCCGCCGCGCAGTCGCTGGTGAAGTTCGCCGTCGCGGCCGGCGGGCACGACAACATCACCGTCGCCGTGCTGCCGATCGACCCGCCCCCGGCCGCCCCGGGCACCGGGGAGGACGCCCGGACCGCGACCGCGCTGGACCTGCCGGTGATCACCGCGACCGGCGCGGCGTACGGGAGCGGCGCGGCGGACGAGGAGGAGGAGGACCACGCGCCGACCCTGCCGGACATCCCGGTGATCGGCTCGCCCGCCGCCCCGCTGCCCCCGGTCCCGCCGCCGCCCGCCGTACCGCCCCGCCCGCCCGTGCCGCCGGTGCCACCGGCCCGCTGACCCGCCCGCACCGCCGGGGCCCGCGCCCCCTCGGCGCGGGCCCCGGCGCGCGGTCCGCGACGGGCCGCGGGCACCGGTCCCCCGGCACCGGACACTCAGCCCCGGACGCCCAGCACCGCGCGACCCGCACCGAGCCACCCGCACCTGCACCGAACCCCGAGCACCGGACCCCGGACACCGAGCCCGGGACCCCGAGCACCGGGCCCCGGGCCACCCGCCCGGGCCGCAAGCACCGAGCGACCATCCGCGCCCCGTCCCACCGGCGCGGCCACCACCCGCGCACCATCCGACGATCCGACGGGAGCCACCGGCCCATGGCAACACTGGCGAAGCCGAACCTGCCCAGGTTCGATGTGGAGATCTTCCAGAACGAGTACCTCGCGGACGGCGCCCGCGAAGTGAACGCCATCGTCACCGTCACCGCGACCGGCGGCGGCACCTCGGGCGGCCGCCCGCTCGGCATCGCCGACGCCCCGGCGGGCGGCGACGGGCAGTCCGCCGCCGTGGTGATCCTGGTGGACTGCTCCGGCTCGATGGACTACCCGTCCAGCAAGATGCGCGGTGCCCGCGAGGCCACCGCCGCCGCCGTCGACACCGTCCGCGACGGCGTGGCCTTCGCCGTGGTCGCCGGCACCCACGAGGCCCGCGAGGTCTTTCCCGGCGACGGCACCCTCGCCATCGCCTCGCCGGAGACCCGGGCCCGGGCCCGGGAGTCGCTGCGCCGGCTCACCGCGGCCGGCGGCACCGCCATGGGCACCTGGCTGACCAAGGCCGACCAGCTCTTCCTCACCCGCCGGGACATCCCGATCCGGCACGCCATCCTGCTCACCGACGGCAACAACGAGCACGAGACCGCCGCCGAGCTGGAGCGCGCGATCGGACGGGTCACCGGCCACTTCACCGCCGACTGCCGGGGCGTCGGCACCGACTGGAAGGTCGAGGAGCTGCGCAAGATCGCCTCCGCGCTGCTCGGCACCGTCGACATCGTCCCCGAGCCCTCCGGCCTGGCCGAGGACTTCCGCTCGATGATGACCGGCGCGATGGGCAAGCAGGTCGCCGATGTCGCCCTGCGGGTCTGGACGCCCGCCAACGCGGTGGTGAAGTTCGTCAAGCAGGTCGCCCCCGCGCTGGAGGACCTCACCGGCCGCCGGGCCGAGGCCGGACCGAGGGCCGGTGACTACCCGACCGGCTCCTGGGGCGACGAGAGCCGCGACTACCACGTCTGCGTGGAGGTCCCGGCCGCGGCCGTCGGCAACGAGATGCTGGCCGCGCGGATCAGCCTGGTCCTGCCGCCCTCGGCCGCCGGGGGGACGCCCGAGGTGCTGTCCCAGGGTCTGGTCAAGGCGGTCTGGACCGACGACCTCGCCTCCTCCACCCGGATCAGCCCGCAGGTCGCCCACTACACCGGGCAGGCGGAACTCGCCGCGGCGGTCCAGGAGGGCATGGAGGCGCACCGCGCCGGGAACGTCCACCTCGCCACCACCAGGCTGGGCACCGCCGTCCGGATCGCCCACGAGACCGGGAACGAAGGCACCTACAAGCTGCTGCAGAAGGTGGTGGACGTGGTGGACCCGAAGGAGGGTACCGTTCGGTTCCGTAAGAACGTGAGCGAGGCCGACTCGATGATCGTCGAGACCCGGTCGACCAAGACCGTCCGCGTGAAGAAGTGACCGCCGAAGCGCCGACCGGGCCGCGAACCGGCCGGGCCCAGGCCCGGCCGAGCTGGAATTGAGGGGGGACCTGATGCCGATCTGCCCGAGGGGCCACGAGTCGCAGGCCGAGGACTGGTGCGACTTCTGCGGATTCCCGATGACACCGCCGCAGCCGCTGCCGCCGCCGCCCGGCGCGCACCCCGGTGCCCCGGGGGCGCACGGGGCGCACGGCGCGCCGTACGGTGCCACGCTCCCCCCGGGCGCGATGCCCCCGCCGCCTCCCGGCTCGATGCCGGCACCGGGTTCGATGCCGCCGCCCCCGCCACCGGCCCCGCAGGGCTTCCCCGACCTCACCGAGGGCCTGGTGATCTGCCCGATCTGCCGCAGCCCGCAGACCGGGCGGTTCTGCGAGGAGTGCGGGTACGACTACGACCTGTCCTCGCCGCAGCGGGCCCAGCAGCCGCCGTTCCCGCCCCCGGCCCCGCCGCCCGCGCCCGCCCCGCTGAACATCCCGGCGGCGTACGGCGGCGCCCCGGCGGCCCCGGCCGGGGCGCAGCTGGCCGAGGCTCCGCCGCTGCCGCCGCAGCACCACCAGCAGCAGCACCAGCAGCACGGCGCGCCCGCCGGCTACGGCTACCCGCCGCCGGCCCACGGCCAGCAGGCCCCGGCGCCCGGCCCGGTCGAGGCGGCGCCGTACGGCCCGCCGGCCGGTGAGGCGCCGTACGGACCTCCCGTCGAGGCGCCGTTCGGCCCGCCGGCCGAGGCCCCGTACGGGCTGCCGCCCGCGCACCCGGAGCAGCAGCGGCCGCCGGTCCCGCGCGAGGACTCCGGCCCGGTCTACGCCCAGCCCGGACCGGCCCGGCGCGGCGACGAGTTCGGCACCTCGTTCCACCTGGCCCCGCCGGTGCCCCCGCAGGCCGAGCAGCCGCCGGCCCCGGCCGCCGAGCCGGTGCGGACCACCTGGTTCGCGGTGATCGCCGCCGACCGCCAGTACTTCACCGACATGATGGCCCGCAGCGGTCCGGAGGCGGCCGGGCTGTTCTTCCCGCCGTACTGCCCCGAGCGGCGGATCCCGCTGACCGGGCGCGGCCAGCTGCGGATCGGCCGGCGCAGCCAGCACCGCGGCACCGTGCCGGAGATCGACCTCTCGGTCGCGCCGGAGGACCCGGGCGCCTCGCACCAGCACGCCCTGCTGGCCGAGCAGCCGGACGGCACCTGGGTGCTGGTCGACCAGGACTCCACCAACGGCACCACGGTGAACGGCGGCGCGGAGCCGATCTCCCCGCACACCGCGATCCCGCTGGGCGACGGCGACCGCGTCCACATCGGCGCCTGGACCACGATCACCCTGCACCGCGCCTGAGCGGGTACCGACGGCGGTGGGGCGGTGCGGTCCCGGGGTCTCCCGGACCGCACCGCCCCTCCCCGGAGTCACGGCTCAGCGGCACCTTGTAAAAATGATCATCAAATGATGCTTCGACATCTCCCCGTCGTGACCCTGCAGCCCTACCCTCAGTCGATATGACTGCTGCAATATCCGCCGACGGTATCCGTCAGCGGTACGGGGACGTACAGGCCGTCGACGGAGTGTCACTCACCGTCGAGGCCGGCGAATTCTACGGAATCCTGGGCCCGAACGGCGCCGGGAAGACCACCACGCTGGAGATCCTGGAGGGGATCCGCAAGCCCGACGAGGGCCGGATCGAGCTGCTGGGCCTGGCGCCCTGGCCGCGCAACCCCAAGCTGCTGCGCCGCATCGGCGTCCAGTTCCAGGCCTCCGCCTTCTTCAACCGCCTCACCGCCCGGGAGACCATCCGCACCTTCGGCTCCTTCTACGGCGTCGGCCCCAAGGCCGCCGACGCGATGCTGGAGCGGGTCGGCCTGACCGAGTCGGCCGGGGTGATGACCGACAAGATGTCCGGCGGCCAGGCCCAGCGGCTCTCGATCGCCTGCGCCCTGGTCCACGGACCGGAGCTGGTCTTCCTCGACGAGCCGACCACCGGCCTCGACCCGCAGGCCCGCCGCAACCTCTGGGACCTGCTGCGCGCCATCAACGCCGAGGGCCGCACCGTCGTCCTGACCACCCACTACCTGGACGAGGCCGAGGTGCTCTGCGACCGCGTCTCGGTGATGGACCGCGGCCGGATCCTGCGGACCGGGGCACCCGCCGCGCTCATCCGCGAGATCGACGACACCGTCCGGATCAGCGTGGAGTCCGGGCAGCTGCCCATCGACACCGCGCGTGAACTGCTCACCGCCGCCGGGGCGGAGACCACCTCGCTGGAGGACGACGGCGTCTCGCTCTCGCTCTCCACCCGGCTGCCCGCGCCGGTGCTCTCCGTGCTGGCCGACCGCGGCGCCCTCCGGGGCCTGGAGGTCCGCGGCGCCACCCTGGAGGACGTCTTCCTCCAGCTCACCGGACGGGAGTACCGCGCATGACCGCCGAGCCCACCACGGCCGCGCCCGTGCAGGCCCCCGCACCGGACGGCCCTCCCCCGGCCGAGCGCGAGCGGGTCTCCGCCTTCGCCAGCCTCTCCCGGGTGATGATCGTCTCCTTCGTCCGCGACCGCAGCGCGCTGTTCTTCGTGCTGCTGTTCCCGCTGATGTTCCTGATGCTGTTCGGCACCCTGCTCAAGGGCGCCTCCAGCCCGCACGCCAAGGTCGAACAGGTCGGCGCCGTCCGGGTCCTGGACTCGGTCCAGGGCGAGGCCCGGGCCGGCCTGGAGCAGGTGCTGACCATCTCCAAGGGCGACGACGAGGCCGCCGCGCTGGAGAAGGTCCGCAAGGGCGACCTCGACGCCATGATCAAGGAGGGCCCGGACGGCAAGGTCGTGGTCCGCTACAGCGCCGCCGACCAGGTCCGCGCCGGCTCCGTCCAGGGCATCGTCAACTCCGTGGTCCAGCAGGCCAACCAGGCCGCCACCGGCAAGCCCCCGGCCTTCGTCATGGAGAGCAGCCAGGTCGAGGACGGCTCGCTCAAGCCGATCCAGTTCCTCACCCCCGGCCTGCTCGGCTGGGCGGTGGCCACCGGCGCGGTGTTCGGCGCCGCGCTGACCCTGGTCGGCTGGCGGCAGAAGAAGGTGCTGCGCCGGCTGCGGCTCGCCCCGGTGAGCGCCGGGTCGGTGATCGCCTCCCGGGTCGCGGTCTCCGTCCTCACCGCGCTGGTCCAGACCGCCGTCTTCCTGGTGGTCGCGACCACGCCGTTCTTCGGGCTCAAGCTCACCGGCGACTGGTGGCTGATCGTCCCGCTGGTGGTCTGCGCGACCGTCGCCTTCATGTCGATCGGCCTGCTGGCCGGTTCGATCGCCAAGACCGAGGAGGCGGCGAACGGCATCTCGCAGATCATCGTGCTGCCGATGTCGTTCCTGTCCGGCTCGTTCTTCCCCACCGACGGCATGCCGGGCTGGCTGGAGGCGATCTCCCAGGCACTGCCGCTGCGGCACCTGGTCACCGCCTCGCAGTCGGTGCTCTCCCGGGGCGGCGGCGTGATGGACGCGCTGCCGACCATGGGCGGCCTGCTGCTGTTCGCGGCCGTGATGACCGGCATCTCCTGGAAGCTGTTCCGCTGGGAGGACTGACCGCCCGCCCCTCCCCCGGTCGGCCCGTGCGGGGTCGTACGCCGAAGGTCCTGGTCCCCAGGTCCCGGTGTACGGCCCCGCCGCCGTCTGCGACCATGGTCCGGTGAACGAGATCCGGCGTGGCACGCCCAGCGAGGAGACCTTCTTCGAGCAGGTCGGTGGCGAACCGACCTTCCGGCGGCTGGTCCACCGGTTCTACCAGGGCGTCGCGGAGGACGAGTTGCTCCGGCCGATGTACCCCGAGGAGGACCTCGGGCCGGCCGAGGAGCGGTTCACGCTCTTCCTCATGCAGTACTGGGGCGGCCCGCGCACGTACAGCGAGCAGCGCGGCCACCCGCGGCTGCGGATGCGGCACGTGCCGTTCAAGGTGGACCGCGCGGCGCACGACGCCTGGCTGAAGCACATGCGGGTCGCCGTGGACGAGCTGGCCCTGCCGGCCGAGGCCGAGCAGCAGCTCTGGGACTACCTCACCTACGCCGCCGCCTCGATGGTCAACACCGAGGGCTGACGAGGCCCCGGGCCCCGCGCGCGGGGCCCTACGAGGTGGCTACGCGGGGCGGACCGGGCTGAGGCCCAGGCCCGCGCCGAGCGCCGCCGCGGTGCGCAGGGCCACCGAGCCCGCCGGGGCGGAGAGCCGCAGCCAGCCGCCCGCCCGGTGCACGGTGAGCGGGGCCACCGGGTCCAGGAAGCCGATCACCCGGGCCGCGTGGGCGGCGCGCAGCGGCAGTTCGGGCAGGACGGCGACCGGGCGGGACCAGATCTCGTCGGCCAGCGCGTCGAGCACCGGCCGGGTCCGGTGGTGCTCCGGGACGGCCTCGCTGCGCTCGCGGAACTCCCGCACGGCGGCCATCACTTCGCCGTACACCTGGGCGGCGGGCGGTTCGCCGACCGGCCGCCAGCCGGTGCGCGGCGGCAGCAGCCCGGCCCAGGCCGGACCGGTGACCGGTCCGGGCAGGGCGAGGGTGTTCGCCCCGGTGTCGACGCCGTCCAGCAGCTGCCCGGCCGAGACGGTCAGGTCGACCGGCCCGTCGAGCCCGGCGAGCCTGGCGGTGCGCACCGCCAGCACACCGGAACCACCCAGCGGCAGCCGCCCGAAGACGGCCAGCACACCGCTGCCGTCCGGTTGCGGCACGCCCTGGGACCGGACCGCCGCGGCCCGGTCGAAGCGCAGCAGTCGGACCAGGAAGGCGGCCAGGTCGGCGGCCTCCCCGGCGTCGGCGAGGGCGAGGGTGGCGGTGCTGTTCAACGCTGCGGCTCACATCCGGGGCATCGGGCGGGCGGAACGGTCGGTCGGCGGGTGCCGGGCGGTGGCCGGCGCCGGGTGCGGTCAGACCGCGACGGCCGGCTCCTCGTCCACGAACCGCGACAGGAACTCCCGCTCCACCGGGCTTATCCGGCGCGGCCGGCCCTCCGCCAGGTCGTAGGGGACGACCACGGTCGAGGCCCGGACGTAGACCGTCTCGGTGCCGTCCTCGGCGGTGTCCTTGATCTCGTAGGAGACCGTCAGCGAGGCGCCGCCGATCCGGGTCACCCAGGTCTCGATCGTGACCGGCTCGGGCCGGTGCACCAGCGGGCGCTTGTAGTCGATCTCGTGGCGCGCCACCACCGAACCGCCCGCGAACTCGCCGGCGCCCGCCTCGGCGGCCTGGGTGAACATGAAGTCGATCCGGGCCTCCTCCAGGTAGCGCAGGAAGACCACGTTGTTGACGTGCCCGAAGGCGTCCATGTCGGACCAGCGCAGCGGGCAGGCGTAGATGTGGCGTGACACGGGTGTTCTCCTCGACCTTCGGTGCCCGCCGGCGTCGGCTGCCGGTCGGGCCGCGGCCCGGCAGACCCGCCCCCGGTGGGGCGGATCTGCCGGGCCGTCGTCATGGCTGGCTGTCAGCCGCGGGTCAGCTTCTTGTAGGTGGCCCGGTGCGGACGCGCCGCGTCCGAGCCCAGCCGCTCGACCTTGTTCTTCTCGTACGAGTCGAAGTTGCCCTCGAACCAGAACCACTTGCTCTCGCCCTCGTAGGCGAGGATGTGGGTGGCGACCCGGTCCAGGAACCAACGGTCGTGGGAGATGACCACGGCGCAGCCGGGGAACTCCAGCAGCGCGTTCTCCAGCGAGGAGAGGGTCTCGACGTCGAGGTCGTTGGTGGGCTCGTCGAGGAGCAGCAGGTTGCCGCCCTGCTTCAGGGTGAGCGCCAGGTTGAGGCGGTTGCGCTCACCGCCGGAGAGCACGCCGGCCGGCTTCTGCTGGTCCGGGCCCTTGAAGCCGAACGCCGAGACGTAGGCGCGGGACGGCATCTCGACCTGACCGACGTTGATCCAGTCCAGACCGTCGGACACGACCTCCCAGAGGGTCTTCTTCGCGTCGATGTTGGCGCGCGACTGGTCGACGTAGCTGATCTTGACCGTGTCGCCGACCTTGACCGTGCCGCTGTCCGGGGTCTCCAGGTCCAGGAGCATCTTGAACAGGGTGGTCTTGCCGGCGCCGTTCGGGCCGATGATGCCGACGATGCCGTTGCGCGGCAGGGTGAAGCTGAGGTCGTCGATCAGGACCTTCTCGCCGAAGGCCTTGTTGAGGTTCTCGACCTCGATGACGACGCTGCCCAGACGCGGGCCCGGCGGGATCTGGATCTCCTCGAAGTCCAGCTTCCGCATCTTGTCGGCCTCGGCCGCCATCTCCTCGTAGCGGGCCAGACGCGCCTTGGACTTGGCCTGGCGGCCCTTGGCGTTGGAGCGGACCCACTCCAGCTCTTCCTTGAGCCGCTTGGCGCGCTTGGCGTCCTTCTGGCCCTCGACCTTGAGCCGGGACTGCTTGGTCTCCAGGTACGTGGAGTAGTTGCCCTCGTACGGGTAGGCGCGGCCGCGGTCGAGCTCCAGGATCCACTCGGCGACGTTGTCCAGGAAGTACCGGTCGTGGGTGACGGCGACGACGGTGCCCTTGTACTTCTCCAGGTGCTGCTCCAGCCAGTTCACCGACTCGGCGTCCAGGTGGTTGGTGGGCTCGTCGAGCAGCAGCAGGTCCGGGGCCTCCAGCAGCAGCTTGCAGAGCGCCACGCGGCGCTTCTCGCCACCGGAGAGCTTGGTGACCGGCCAGTCGCCGGGCGGGCAGCCCAGGGCGTCCATGGCCTGCTCCAGCTGGGCGTCCAGGTCCCAGGCCTCGGCGTGGTCGAGGTCCTCCTGGAGCTTGCCCATCTCGTCCAGCAGGGCGTCCGAGTAGTCGGTCGCCATCAGCTCGGCGATCTCGTTGAAGCGGTTGAGCTTCCCCTTGATCTCCTTGACGCCGTCCTCGACGTTCTCCAGGACGGTCTTGGACTCGTCGAGCGGCGGCTCCTGGAGCAGCATGCCGACGGTGAAACCGGGCGAGAGGAAGGCGTCGCCGTTGGAGGGGTGCTCCAGGCCGGCCATCATCTTCAGCACGGTGGACTTACCGGCACCGTTGGGGCCCACGACGCCGATCTTCGCCCCGGGGAGGAAGCTGAGCGTCACGTCGTCAAGGATGACCTTGTCGCCGTGCGCCTTGCGCACCTTGCGCATCGTGTAGATGTATTCCGCCACGTGAGATCGCTCCGGCGTCGTCGGGGAGTTATTCGGCTTGCAGCCTTCCATTGTGCCGCACCGGAACGGGAGCCCCGAACGGCTGCTCCCCACCGGGCGCCCGCCCGCCGCGGTCCGGCGCCGCTCCGCCCCCGGTCCGCCCCCGGTCCGCACCGCCCGGCGGCGCCCCGCATCCCCGCGCCGCGGTGTCCTGCCCCCGTCCTGACCCCTGCCCTGACCCCGTCCTGCCCCTGTCGTCCGGACGCGCGAAGGCCCGGCTCCCCGCACACGTGGTGCGGGGAGCCGGGCCGTTACGGGCTGTTCGGCGCCCGGTGCTCCCGGGTCAGTGCCCCGGTCCTACCGGATCGGCCTCGGGCCGGTGCCCAGGGCCGGTGCCTCAGGCGGCGTTGCCCTGGCGGCGACGGCGCAGCAGGAAGACCGCGGCACCGCCGGCCACGACCAGACCGCCGGCGACGGCGGCGATGACCGGGGTGGCGTCGCTACCACCGGTCTGGGCCAGACCGCCGGTGGTGCCCGGGGCGGTGCTGGTCGGCGCCGGGTGGGCGGCCGTGGTGGTGGCCGAGGCGGACGGGGTCGCGCTCGGGGTCACGACCGGAGCCGGGGTGGTCGGGGCCGCGGTGGTCGGCGCCGGGGTCGACGGCTTGGTGCTCGGGGTGGTGGCCGACGGGGTCGGGGTCGGGGTCGGCGTGGTCACGCTGGTGTTCTTGCAGTCCAGGATGCCCTTGAAGTTCTTGCTGAAGCCGTTCGGGCCGGTGACGGTGATGTCGTAGGCCGTGTCCTCGGCGACCGGGACGATCACGGTCTCGATCTTGCCCGGCTGGACGGTGATGTCCTTGCCCGGCTTCACCGAGACGGCGGCGGCCTCGTCGCCGCCGTTGGCGACGGAGACCTTGACGCCGTTGGAGACGCACTCGACCACGGCGGAGCTGTCGACCAGCGGGCCCTTGGCGGCCTTCCAGGTCGCCTTGGCGGTGTCCTTGACGGCGAGCTTGGTGGAGCCCGCCAGGATCATGGTCTGGCTGTGCTTCTCCGGGGTGTAGCCCTTGCTGAGGAAGACGCGGCCGCTGGGCACGACCGTCTCGGCGTTGGCGTTGATGCTCGCGGTGCCGTCCGGGGTGCCGGCCGGGACGTCCAGCCACAGCTGGGTGTCCTTGGCGATCGGACCGGGCAGGTCGGAGACCGGCTTGTTGTCCTTGTCGACCAGCTTGACCTTGTCGGCGGCGTCGCCGGCGAGCGCCAGCTTCACCTCGTTGGCACTGGAGTTGAGGGTGAACGGGCCGAGCTTGGTGCCCGGCTTGCCCGACACCGAGTCCGGGGTCAGGCTCAGCGAGGGCTTGGGCTCGGCGGCGATGCCCTTGTTCTTCTCGCTGACCAGGTAGTCGCGGAGCTGCTTGGCCTCGGCGTCCACCGGGACGGCGTTCTTGCCGTCGGAGAACTTCCAGATCGCGGCCTGGGTACCGGCGGCGGCGTCCTCCTTGGTGAGCTCGCCCTTGACGCCGGCGTCGGCGGCCAGCTTCTTGAGGTCCGTCACCTGCGGGTAGGAGTTCTCCAGGATCCAGCGGATCTTGGAGGCGTCCTGGGCCTTCTCCGGGCGGCCGAGCGAGCTCGACTTCCAGTCGGACTCGCGGTACTCGATGGCCTTGGTGATGTCGACCGGGTGGTCGATGTCGATGCAGTACGTCTTGATCTCGCCGTCGGCCGTCTTGAGGGTGAACAGCCCGCCCTGGATCGAGTGGCTCCCCTCGATGGCGATCTCCTCGCTCATCAGGGTCGGCTGGACCACCGCCGTGACGCCGCCGCCCGGCTCGTCGGCCGCAGCCGCCGCACCGGCCGCGAACAGGCCCCCGGCCAGCGCGGTGCTGGTCGCGAGCATGACAGTGGTTATGCGGGGAAGCGCCCGCCCCTGCCTCTGGAACATCTTGGGATCCCTTCGGGCCGGGCCATGCCGGTGGGCAGCCCGCCTTGCTTGCCGCGCCCCCTGTGGCGCCGCTTCACGATGTGAACCAGACGAATCCTATGGAGCCCCGGAGGTCCGGAAACCCCCATGCGAAATTAGGACGATTCCGTATCTCGATCGTTATCAACCCTCCCACTATCCACACAAGCTGACGGGTAGCCAGAATTACCGGATCATTCCGCTAACCGGAACAGGATTGCGCGCACGGGCGCAACGACCGTCTCGATTCACATATTTGTCGACAGTCGGACGACCCGTCGGACACCCGTCGGGCCGCTAGGCGTCACCCCCACTTTCCCCCTCGGTCGCCGGCCCGTCGCCGCCGTCCACCGCCCGCCGCCCCCTCAGGGCGTCCACGATCCACCCGGGCACCGCCTCGCCGAAGGCCGCCCCGGCGCCGGGGCCCGGCTCCTCCGGCACTCCGCCCCGACCGCCCGGCGCCCAACTGAACCTGGCCGTACCGCGACTCAGGTCGTGCCCGACCGACCGGGCGTCGATCTCGACCCGACTGCGCTTCGCCTCCCCCTCGGCCCACTCCCGCACCCTCAGTCGCCCGCTCACCACCACCGGGTCGCCCTTCGTCAGCGAGTCGATCAGATGCCCCGCCAGCGACCGCCACGCCGTCACCGTCAGCCACTGCGTCTCGCCGTCGACCCAGACCTCCCGCGCCCGGTCGAAGCGCCGCTCGGTCGAGGCCAGCCGGAAGTTCGCCACCGGCACCCCGCCGGGGGTCAGGGCGTACGTCACCTCCGTGGCGACATTCCCGATCACCGTCACCTGCGTACCGTTCACAGCCACACTCCGTTCTCGCTGTTGCACCGTACGGAATCGACCGGCACACCCGGAGAGTGCGCTTCCCGGGAAATGCGCGCAGCTGAGTTCGGAAATCCTGTGGACAAATCGGGCCTGTGGAAAACCACCGTCGCCCGCAGGGGTGAATTTCGGCCTTTGTACGACCGTCGCACCGTCGCTCTGCGCGGCCATGACAACAAACCGGGGGGCTCCCGCGCGGCCCGGACACCCGCAGGGGTGGCCGTGCCGACCGTCCGCGCACGTCATCCGACCGAAGGAACCCGAATGCGGCCCCCCACCCGCGTCGATGCCGCCCCCGGCCGCGGTGCTTTCTCCGTGCCGAATCCATAACGGGTGTGCAGACAGCCCCGTAACGAGTGCACAACGTCCGGCGCCGAAGACCGCCAGACCGCTGCACGCACGGCGTTCACCTGCGATTATCGGACCGCTCCACCTAGGCCGACACACCAACGGCGGTGTCGTAACACCCGACCGAGGAACGGAGCACCCTTATCCTGTCCCCTGACAGGGCAGGGACCCGCCACCCCCCACACCCCATCCTCAGGTACGGGGACGGACAGCGGGCGCCACGCGCCCACCGCCCGATCCCGGCAACGGTCACGCCCTCCCGGGCGCCGTCCGTCCCGCCCCCATAGCTCAGCGGATAGAGCACCCGCCTTCTAAGCGGTAGGTCGCAGGTTCGAATCCTGCTGGGGGCGCCACACACCTCGCGACGTCCTCCCACCGGGCAGTTCGCGTATTACCCGTACCGGTCAATTGCGGACGCCCCGCCGAGCGGCCGACCGCTCTTCGGCACCCAGCGCGCATAACCCGTGACCATGCGTGTCATGCACTCTCCGAAAAGTCCCCGCCGGGGAATTCCGGTGCCGTAAACACCGGCACCGAACACCCGGTGGCACCGGCGCCGAGGACCCCGCGTCGCCGATGTCGGACACCCGCCGCCGGCGGCCCGCCGTCAGGCCGGGGCCAGTCCCGCCAGATAGGCGTCCAGCAGTTCCACCTGCCGCTCCGCCGGAAACTCCGCCGGGGCGAACAATGCCTGCACCACCAGCCCCAGGACGAAGCTCTGCGCACCCGCCGCGAGCCCGTCCGCCGCGGGCCCGGCCGGCAGCTCCCCCAGCCGCTGCGCGTCCGCCACGCACTCCGCCAGCACCCGCCGCGAGCGCGCGTACCGCGCCGCGTGAGCCTCCGCCAGCTCCGGATCGGCCAGCGCGACGTCCCAGGAACCGACCCAGATCCGGTTGCCCGCCCGGCCCGGCGCGTCCAGCGGCAGGATGTCCAGCAGCGCCGCCCGCAACCGGGCCAGCCCGGGCGCCGGCGGCGGCCCGCCGTCCGCCGGCGCCAACCGTCGCGGCCGCTCCAGCGAGCGCCGGTCCAGCAGCTCCAGCGCGTGCGCGACCAACGCCTTCTTGCTGGGGAAGTAGTGCGTCAGCAGCCCGGTGGTGGCCCCCATCTCGGCGGCCACCGCACGCAGCGTCAGCGCCTCGAAACCCCGGGTCGACAGCACCCGCCACACCGCCTCCGAGACTTCGGTCCGGCGGGCTTCGTGGTCTCCACGGGCAGGCGTCATGGGGTTATCTTACGTACCAAACGTTTGTTACGCATGACGCACCGATCCGACCGACCCCTCGTTGCGAAAGGCACGCCCATGTTCGCCGTACCCCTCTCCGAGAACGCCGAGCTCCGCCCGCTGGAGCCCTGGCAGGCCCCCGAGTACCTGGAGCACATCGAGCGCGGCCGCGCCCACATCGACGCCTGGATCAACTGGGCCGGCCTCGCCACCGACCTCGACTCGGCCCGCACCGTCCTGCAGAACTACGCCGACCGCCAGGCCGCCGACACCGCCCGGCTGTACGGGATCTGGCTGGACGGCACGCTGGTCGGCGGCGTGATGTTCGTCCGGTTCGACGCCAAGGCCGGCAGCTGCGAGATCGGGGTCTGGACCGAGCCCGCCGGCCAGGGCCGGGGCCTGGTCGGCACCGCCGTCCGGCACCTGATCGACTACGCCTTCACCGTCCGCGGCCTGCACCGGATCGAGTGGCACAACCAGCCGGCCAACCTCCGCAGCCGGGCCGTCGCCCAGCGGATGGGCTTCACCCTGGAGGGCGTGCTGCGCGAGAGCTACCTGCACGCCGGGGTCCACCAGGACGGCGAGGTCTGGTCCCTGCTCACCCACGAGTGGAAGCCCCAGGGCGCCCCCACCGGCTGAGCCAGGACCGCGGCGGCGGGGCCCGGACCCCACCGGCTGAGCCCGGACCGCAGCGGCGGGGCCCGGTGGACGACTCCACCGGGCCCCGCGCCGTACCCGCCGTCGGGCGGCCCCGACCGGCTACCGCTCGCCGCGCTCCGCCGCCCCGGCCGGCCGCAGCCGCAGCGCCAGCAGCACGACCAGCGCCATCACGCCCGACGCCGAGAGGAAGACGGTGTCCACCGCGTCCACGAAGCCCGCCACCGCGTGCTCCCGGGCCGCGCCGGTCAGCCGGCCGACCGCGCCCAGCGCCACCCCAGGCTCGGCCGCGCTGAACTCCCGCGCCAGCACGGTGCCGAAGACGGCCGCCCCCAGCGCGCTGCCCAGGGTCTGGAAGAACCGGACACCGGTGGTGGCCACCCCCAACTGGTGGGCCGGGGCGGCGGCCTGGACCACGGAGATCAGGTGCCCGATCAACTGGCCCAGCCCCACGCCGAGCAGCAGCAGTTCGGCCCGGACCAGCCACAGCGACGTCCCCGGCCCGCTCAGCCCGAGCAGCAGCAGCGCGGTGGCGGAGCAGACGGCGCCCGCCGCCAGGACGGCGCGGACCGACACCCCCCGGGCCGTCAGCCGGTCGACCACCAGGCCGATCACGGTCATCCCGACCGCCATCGGGAGCAGGTAGAGGCCGGCCGAGGTCGCGGCGACCCCCCGGGCGATCTGGAGGTAGAGCATCACGTACATGATCGCGCCCATCATCCCCGCCCCGACCAGGCCCTGCAGCGCGAAGCCGATCCGGATCTCCGGGATCCGGAACAGCGAGAGGGGCAGCACCGGGTCGGGAGCGGTGGCCTGACGACGGAGGAAGAGCACGAACACCAGCACGGTGGCCGCGGCCAGGCCGAGCAGTTGCGGGGAGGTCCAGCCGTAGGTCCGGCCGCCCCACTCGGTGATCAGCAGCAGGCCGGTGGCGAAGGCCGCGGCCAGGGTGGCGCCGAGGAAGTCCAGCCCGCGCCGGCCGGTCCCGGCGGGCAGCCGCAGCACCAGCACGGCCCCGGCCAGCACGGCCAGGCCGATCGGCAGGTTGACGTAGAAGATCCAGCGCCAGCTCAGGTGGTCCGCGAGCAGCCCTCCGATCAGCGGTCCGACGGCCATTCCGCCACCGGCGACGATCCCGCCCGCGCCGCCCCCGCCGCCGCCCTCGTCCGGATCCTTCAGCTGGGCCATCACCACCATGGTCACGCTCATCAGCCCGCCCCCGCCGATGCCCTGGACCGCCCGGAACGCGATGAGCTGCTCCATCGAGCCGGCCGCCCCGCAGAGCGCCGAGCCGAGCAGGAAGGTGCCGACCGCGCCGATCAGTACCCGCTTCGCCCCGTAGACGTCGCAGAGCTTGCCGTAGAGCGGCAGCAGCGCGGTCGCGGCCAGGGCGAACGCGCTGACCAGCCAGGGCAGTCGGTCGACGCCGTGGACCGGGTCGAGGTCCCGGACGATCGGCACGGTGGCCGCCGACACGATGTTCATGTCGAGCACCGCCAGCACGATCGTGACCAGGCAGAGCAGCATGCCCAGCTTGCGCCGGGACTCGGTCATCAGCTCCGCCGCGGGCGCGGCCGGTGCCGGAGCGGTCGGCGTCGCGGCGGTCGGCGGTCCGGCCGCCGGAGCGATCGGCGGTGTGGTCACGGCCATCGGAAGTCCCCCCTGGGATCGCGGAGTCCGGGCGTCGGGACGCCCCGCGCCGAACCGGTTCGGCCCGGCGGCGCGGCACCACCATGGCAGTCTTTTTTGACTCGGTCAATTCTTCAGCCCGGTACATCTTTGATCCTGGTACAGTCACTTCATGACGAAAATCGCGGTCGGGACCACCGGAACCGGGGCCGACGGGAGCGGGGGCGACAAGGCCGCACCGGGCCTGCGGGAGCGCAAGAAGCGGCAGACCGCGATCCGGATCTGGCAGACCGCCATCGCCCTGTTCGCCGAACGCGGCTTCGACGAGGTCTCGGTGGCCGAGATCGCCGCCGCCGCCGAGGTGTCCAAGATGACCGTCTTCAACTACTTCGCGACCAAGGAGGACCTCGTCCTCGGGCCGATGGAGCAGCACATCGGCGAGCCCGCCCGGGTGGTGCGCGAGGCGGCCCCGGAGGTCCCGGCGGTGACCGCGCTGCACACCCACTACGTCGCCGCGCTGGCCGCGTTCGACCCGGCGACCGGCCTGAGCGACCAGCAGCAGGTGATCGACGTGGTCCGGCTGATCCACCGCACCCCGGTGCTGGCGCTGCGGGCGTACGCGGGCTTCGACGCGGGCGCCCGGGCGGCGCTCACCACCGAACTGCTCGCCCGGGACCCGGCGCAGGACCCGCTGACCGCCCGGGTCGCCGCCGCCCAGCTGCTCGGCACCCAGCTGACCCTGACGGAGGAGAACCAGCGCCGGATGCTGACCGGCGACCGGGCGGCGGACGTCCTGCCCGAGGCCCTGGCCGCCGCCGACCGGGCCTTCGCCCTGGCCGCGCGGGGGCTCGGCGACTACGGCGCCGCCCGGTCCTGAGCCGCGCGGCCCGACCCTGAGCCACGCCGCCGGACTCCGGGGGGCCGGACTCTGGGAGAGTGGCCGCACCCACACCCTCCCGGAGGTGCCCATGGCCACCCGGCCGCTGCTGACGCGCGACCGCGCCCCGCTGCCCACCGAGACCGAGGGCCTCAACGCCCACGTCGGCGAGGACGGCGTCGCGGTGCTGGAGTTCGACCGCCCGCACCGGCGCAACGCCGTCACCCTGGCGATCTGGCAGGCCCTGCCGGAGGTGCTGAAGCGGCTGGCCGAGGAACCGGGCGTGCGCGCGCTGCTGGTCACCGGAGCGGGCGGCACCTTCAGTGCCGGTGCCGACATCGACGAACTGGCCGGGGTCTACGGCGATCCGGACCGGGCCGACGCCTACCACGCGGTGAACGTCGCCGCGGAGGAGGCCCTGGCCGCATTCCCGCACCCGACCCTCGCCGTGGTGCACGGCGCCTGCGTCGGCGGCGGCTGCCAGCTGGCGGTCGCCTGCGACCTGCGCTTCGTCGCCGAGGACGCCCGGCTCGGCATCACCCCGGCCAAGCTGGGCGTGGTCTATCCGGCGGTGCCCACCCTGCGGCTGGCCCGGCTGGTGGGCCCGGCCCGCGCCAAGTACCTGCTGTTCTCGGGCGAGTTGCTGTCCGCGCCGGAGGCGGCCGCGCTCGGGCTGGCCGAACGCGTCCTGCCGGCCGCCGAACTGGACGCCGAGGCACTGGGGTTCGCCCGGCTGCTGACCACCCGCTCGCCGCAGACCATCGGCGCGGTCAAGGCCGCGCTGGCGGTGCCGCCGGAGCGGGCGGCCGAGGCCCTCGCGCCCTGGGAGCGCCGCTCCCGGGAGGCCCCGGACGTCCGCGAGGGCCTCGCCGCCTTCCTCGAACGGCGGCCGCCGCGGTTCTGACGGGGTCGGACCAGGTCGGACAGGGTCGGCCGGGGTGGAACGGGCGCCCGGCCGGAACCGGCCCGGCGGATACGATCATGCGACCGATCCGCCGCCGAACCAGCCTGGAGCACCACCGAGATGACCACCGCGACGACCACCGGCACTCCGCCGACGACGGCCCGGGCCCGCCGGATCACCGACGGCCTGGAGCCGAAGAACGTGATCATCGCGATGCTGCTTCTGCTCGGCGGCCTCCGCTACGGCTGGACCGGCCTCGCCTGGGCGGCGTTCGCGGCCGTGTTCACCGCCGTGGTCCCGACCCTGCTGATCCACTTCGGCATGCGCCGGGGCACCGTCGGCGACCGCCACGTCGGCCACCGGCAGCGGCGGCTCACGCTCTTCCCGCTGATCATGGTCTCGGTCGCGACCGGCCTCGTGGTGATGCGCGCCGCGGACGCCCCGCGCGACCTGACCGCGACGGTGGTGGCGATGCTCGCCTCACTGGTCCCGATCCTGGTGATCACCGTCTGGTGGAAGATCTCCGTGCACACCGCCGTGGCGAGCGGCGCGACGGTCTGCCTGGCCGTCGCGCTCTCGCCCTGGTGGCTGCTGCTCTATCCGCTGGTGGCGGCGATCGGCTGGTCCCGGGTGGTGCTGCGGGACCACACCACCGCGCAGACGGTCGTCGGCACGGTGGTGGGCGCCCTGTCGGCCGGGCTCACCTTCTGGGCCGCCCGCTGATCCCCGGGCCCCGCGACCGCCGCCCGCCGACCCCCGGGCCCCGCGACCGCCGCCCGCCGACCCCCGGCCCGGCCGTCGGCGGTCAGCGGATCGGCAGACCCGAGACGGCCCGGGCGATCACCAGCCGCTGGATCTCGCTGGTGCCCTCGAAGATCGAGTAGATCGCGCTGTCCCGGTGCATCCGCTCGACCGGGTACTCCCGGGTGAAGCCGTTGCCGCCGAGGATCTGCATCGCCTGCGCGGTGACCCACTTGGCGGTCTCGCCCGCGTAGAGCTTGGACATCGAGCCCTCGGCCGAGGTGAACGGCTGGTTGGTGGCGGCCATCCAAGAGGCCCGCCAGACCAGGAGCCTGGCCGCGTCGATCCGGGTCTTCATGTCGGCCAGCTGGAAGGCGACGCCCTGGTTGTCGATGATCGGGCGGCCGAACTGCACCCGGGTCTTCGCGTAGTCCAGCGCCACCTCGTAGGCGGCCCGGGCGATCCCGATCGCCTGCGCGCCGACGGCGGGCCGGGAGGCCTCGAAGGTGGCCATCGCGGCGTTCCGACCGGACTTGCGGACGCCCTCGCGGGCCCGGGCGAGGCGCTCGTCCAGCTTCTCCTTGCCGCCGAGCAGGCAGTGCCCGGGCAGCCGGACGGAGTCCAGCACCACCTCGGCGGTGTGCGAGGCCCGGATGCCGTGCTTCTTGAACTTCTGGCCCTGGCTCAGCCCCGGCGTCCCCGGCGGCACCACGAAGGACGCCTGCCCGCGCGCGCCGAGCGCCGGGTCGACGGTGGCCACCACCACGTGGACGGCGGCGATCCCGCCGTTGGTGGCCCAGGTCTTGGTGCCGTTCAGCACCCACTCGTCGGTGGCCTCCTCGTACACGGCGCGGGTGCGCAGCGCGGAGACGTCGGAGCCGGCGTCGGGCTCGGAGGAGCAGAACGCCGCCACCTTGACGTCGTCCGGGGTGCCGAACATCTGCGGCGCCCAGGTGCCGATCTGCTCGTCCGTGCCGTTGGCGAGGACCGCGACGGCGGCGAGGGTGGTGCCGACGATGGACAGGCCGATGCCCGCGTCGCCCCAGAAGAGTTCCTCCATGGCGATCGGGATGCCGACGCCGGAGGGGTCGAAGTACTGCTGGGCGTAGAAGTCCAGCGAGTAGATGCCGAGCTTGGCGGCCTCCTGGATGATCGGCCAGGGGGTCTCCTCGCGCTCGTCCCACTCGGCGGCGGCGGGCCGCACCACGTCGGCGGCGAAACCGTGCAGCCAGTCGCGGACGGCGATCTGGTCCGGACCCGGGTCCAGCGAGAAGGTGCTCATGAGTGGGTGCCTCCGACGAAAGGTGCGACCGACCGGGGTGTTACCACCGGTAACATCGTCGGAGTCTGCTACTGCTTGGTAACCGGTGTCAACGCCGGTGCCGCAACACCCGGCCCGGAAGCGAAGGAACAGCGCATGGACCCAGAGCCCCGCCGCGAGCAGTTGCTCAACGCCGCCGACCGGGTCGTCCAGCGTGAGGGCCCGGGCGCGAGCATGAACGCCATCGCCGCCGAGGCCGGCATCACCAAGCCGATCCTCTACCGGCACTTCGGCGACCGGAACGGTCTGATCCGGGCCCTGACCGAACGCCACACCGGCGGGCTGCTGGCCGCCGTCCGGGCCGCGCTGGCCGAACCGCTGGAACGCCGCGACCGGGTCGAGCACGTCCTGGACACCTACCTCGCCGGGATCGAGTCCCGCCCCCAGGTCTACCGGCTGCTCACCCACCCCGAACCCGGAGACCCCAGCGGCGCGGGCAACGCGCTCGCCCCGGCGCTCCGGCAGATCGCCGACGAGATCACCCGGGCCGTCGCCGGGCAGGTCGACCTCGGCGCCGACCGCGAACTGCTCGCCGAGGTCTGGGGGCGGGCGATCACCGGCATGGTGCTGGCGGCCGGCGACTGGTGGCTGGAGTCCCGGCCCTGCTCGCGCACCCGGATGGTGCAGGCGCTCGCCGACCTGCTCTGGGGGCGGCTCGCCGCCGCCGCGGACCTGCCGACCGCCGCCCTGCCCGCCGGGCCGGCGCCGGCCCCGGCGGCCGAGCCCCCGGACCGACCCACCGGCTGACCCACCGGCCGCCCCACCGGCTGACCCACCGGCTGACCCACCGGCCGACCCACCGCCAACCTCCCGTACCGGCAGCCGGGTTCCGCTTCGGGTCCGCACCGCTCCCTTGTGCGGCGCGGACCCGGCGGGCATCATCGGGCCCCACCCCCGCCCACCCCGGAGGTCCCGATGCGCCCGCCCCGCACCGCCGTTGCCCTCCTGATCGCCGCCGCCCTCGCCCTGCCCGCCGCTCCGGCCCGGGCCCACTCCCCGTCCCGCGCACCGGCGTTCCCCACCGGTACCGCCACCGCCCCGGACGGCCGCACCGACCTCACCGACGCCGCCGGCCGCCGGCTCCAGCTGCGCGGCTTCAACCTGGACAAGTACGCCGAGGCCACCGAGCAGGACCTCGGCTCGATCGCCGCCCGGGGCTTCACCCTGGTCCGCCTGCCGGTCTCCTGGACCAGGCTGGAGCCGACCCGGGGCCGCCTCGACCCGGCCGAACTGCGACGGCTGCACCGGCTCCTGGACGCGGCCGACCGCGCCGGGCTGCTCGTCCTGGTCGACCTCCACCAGGACGTCTACGGCCCGTACTTCGGCGGCGGGGACCGCGGCGTCCCGCCCTGGGCCACCCGCGACGACGGCCTGCCGTTCGAACCCGACCCCGACGACTGGTTCGCCGGCTACTTCCAGCCCGGCGTCCAGGCCGCCTTCCGGCACCTCTACGACGACCCCGACCTGCGCGCCTGGCAGACCGACTTCTACACCCGGCTGGCCCGCGAACTGCGCGGCCACCGCTCGCTGCTGGGCTACGACCTGTTCAACGAGCCGTTCGGCCCGGTGGACGGCGACCCGGCCGACCCGGAGGTGCTCGCCCGCGCCGCCGCCGAGCTGGAACAGGGCCGGCTGGCCGCCATGTACCGGCGGCTGATCACCGCCGTGCGCCGGGCCGACACCCGCGCCTGGCTGTTCGTCGAACCGACCGTCCTGGTCGGCCAGGGCGTCCCCACCCGGCTGCCCGGCTTCACCGACCCCCGCCCCGGCGCGCCCCGGCTCGGCTACGCGCCGCACTTCTACGACACCGCCGTGGAGTCCGGCGCCGACTGGGACCCGGCCGGCGGTTTCGTCGAGCGCTACACCGCCGCGATCACCGCCTACCCGACCGCCCGCCGACTGCCGGTGCTGGTCGGCGAGTGGGGCCCGCCGAACTCCCGCACACCCGGCAACACCCAGCTGGTCCGACGCCAGGTCGAGGCGATGGACGGCTTCGCGGGCGGCTGGACACTCTGGTACTGGTGCCGGGGCAACGGCGGCTACTGCGCGCTCGATCCGGCCGGCCGGCCCGCCCCGGGCGAGGAACCGGCCTTCGGCCCGTACCCGGTCGCGACCGCCGGCACGGGCGCCCGGACCGCCTCGGACGGCGCCCGGCACACCGTCCGCTGGAACGCCGACGGCACCGGCCGGAGCACCGAACTCGCCCTGCCGGCCGCCGCGTTCCCCACCGGTGTGCGGATCACCGCACAGCCGTCCGGCGCCCTGGTCGAGGTCGAGCAGCCGAGCGGCGAGCGGGCCGGTCACGCCCGGATCCGGCTCCCGCACGCCCGCCCGGGCACTCCGGTCACCGTCGTCCTGGAACCGCGCTGACCCCCGGTCGTTCCCGGGTCCCGGTCCGGCGGCGCGGTGCGCGCCGCCGGACCGGTGCCCCCGCTACAGCAGCCCGCGCCGGGCCAGCAGCGGGGCGGTCTCCGGGTCGCGCCCGACCACCGCGCGGAAGGAGTCCAGCGCGTCCCGGCTGTCGCCGCGCGCCAGCAGCTCGCGCCGGAACACCTCGCCGCTCTCGCGCACGCTCCGCCCGCCGTCCTTGAACCACTCCACCGTGTCGGCGTCCAGGACCTCCGACCAGATGTACGCGTAGTAGCCCGCGCTGTAGCCGCCGGCGAAGATGTGCCCGAAGTACGTGGTCCGGTAGCGCGGCGGGACAGCCGCCACCGCCAGCCCGGCCTTGGCCAGCGCCGCCGCCTCGAACTCCTCGGCGTCCGCCACCTCCTGGCCCTCCGGCAGGGTGTGCCAGGCCCAGTCCAGCAGCGCCGCCGCCAGGTACTCGACGGTCCGGAAGCCCTGCCCGAAGGACTCCGCCGCCTCGATCCGCCCGACCAGCTCGGCCGGCAGCGGCTCGCCCGTGGCGTGGTGGCGCGCGTAGTTGGCCAGGACCTCCGGCCACACCATCCACATCTCGTTCACCTGGGACGGGAACTCCACGAAGTCCCCCCCCCCCCCCCCCCCCCCCCCCCCCCCCCCCCCCCCCCCCCCCCCCCCCCCCCCCCCCCCCCCCCCCCCCCCCCCCCCCCCCCCCCCCCCCCCCCCCCCCCCCCCCCCCCCCCCCCCCCCCCCCCCCCCCCCCCCCCCCCCCCCCCCCCCCCCCCCCCCCCCCCCCCCCCCCCCCCCCCCCCCCCCCCCCCCCCCCCCCCCCCCCCCCCCCCCCCCCCCCCCCCCCCCCCCCCCCCCCCCCCCCCCCCCCCCCCCCCCCCCCCCCCCCCCCCCCCCCCCCCGCGGCACGGCGGTGCCCGCGAAGTACGGGAAGCGCACGTCCGAGAACAGCCCGTGCAGCGCGTGGCCGAACTCGTGGAACAGCGTGCGCACCTCGTCCCAGGACAGCAGCACCGGCTCACCGGGCGCCGGCTTGGCGATGTTCAGGTTGTTGTAGACCACCGGCCGCTGGCCCAGCAGCCCGGACTGGGTGACCAGTTCGTCCATCCAGGCCCCGCCGCGCTTGGACGCCCGGGCGTGGAAGTCGCCGAGGAACAGGCCGAGCGCGGTGCCGTCCGCGTCGAACACCTCGAAGACCCGCACCTCGGGGTGGTAGCCGACCAGGTCGGGGCGCTCGGTGAAGCTCACCCCGTAGGCCAGGTTCGCGGCGAAGAAGACGCCGTCCCGCAGCACCCGCTCCAGCTCGAAGTACGGGCGCAGCGCCGCCGCGTCCACCTGGTACGAGGACTGCCGGACCTGCTCCGAGTAGTACGCCCAGTCGTGGGCGGCGATCTCCTCGACACCGTCGGCGGCGGCGACCTTGGCCAGCTCGGCGGCCTCCCGGCGGGCGTTGGCCACGGCCGGCGGCACCAGCCGGGCGAGCAGCGCGTCCACCGCCTCCACGGTGCCGGCCGTCTCGTCGGCCACCACGTAGGCGGCGTGGGTGTCGTACCCGAGCAGCCGGGCCCGCTCGGCGCGCAGCGCGGACATCCGGATCGCCAGCGGGCCGTTGGTCCCGGCGGCCCGGCCGAGCGAGGCGGTGAGCAGCCGCTCCCGCACCGAGCGGTCGGTGAGCGAGGCGAGCTCGGTCTGGTTGGAGAAGTTCTTCAGGCTGAGCACGTAGGTGCCCTCGCGCCCGAGCGCGCGGCCGTTCTCGGCGGCCGCCGCGATCGCGTCCGGGGAGAGGCCGGCCAGCTCCTCGGCGGACTCCAGCACCAGCGCGCGGGCCTGCGAGTCGGCCGACACGTTCTGGCGGAACTCCGAGGCGAAGGACGCCAGTTCGGCGTTGATCCCGCGCAGCCGGGCCTGCTGCTCGGCACCCAGCCGGGCGCCCGCCCGGACGAACGCGGTGTACCGGCGTTCCAGCAGCCGCAGCGACTCCGGGTCCAGGTCGAGTTCGGCGCGGCGGGAGTGCAGCTCCTCGACCCGGGCGAACAGCGCGGCGTCCAGGTGGATCGCGTCCCGGTGCGCGGCCAGCCGGGGGCTGATCTCCGCGTCGATCCGGTCGACCTCGGGGGTGGTGTCGGCGGAGGAGTGGTTGTCGAAGACCCCGCGGACCCGGCGCAGCAGCGCCCCCGAGCGCTCCAGCGCGACCAGGGTGTTCTCGACGGTCGCCGGCGCCGGATCGGCGGTGATCGCGGCGATCTCGGCCAGCTGCTCGGCCATCCCGCGCTCGAAGGCGGGCAGGTAGTGCGCCGGCCGGATCTCGGCGAACGGCGGCAGTTCGTAGGCCAGGGTGCTGGCCGTGAAGAACGGGTTCTCGGTCATTCCGCCGACCTTACGCCGTGTCATCGGCGCTGCCTACGCCTCCTCCCGGCCACCGGCGCGCACCTGACGCGCGCGCCCCGGCCCGGCCGCCGAACGGCACGGCTCCGGTTGTCGTACCCTCCCGCTACCGTCGGAACCGACCGGCCGTACGCCCCCGGACGGCCCCCGTCCGCACGAGAGGAGGAGCCCCGTGGCACCCAGGATCGCCCTCGCCCCCGACCCGCACGGCCCCGGCGGCCGGCTCCAGCCGCTCGACGACGCGGGCACCCCGCTCGGGCCGCCCGTCCCCGTGCCCGACCTCGCCGCCGCCGTCGCCGGGCGGGAGGCCGCCGAGCACCCGCGCTGGGTGTGGGCCGCCGCCGACTCCGGCTACGACCCGCTGCTCCCCCGGCTGCCCGGCCGGCTCGCCCGCTGCCACGACCTGCGGCTGGTCGAGGCGCTGCTGCTCGCCCACGAGGGCCGGTTCGGCGCCCCCCGGTCGCTGGGCGCCGCCTGGGCCCGGCTGCGCGGTCTGCCGGTGCCCGCCGACCTGCCCGAGCCCGGCTCCGCGGAGGCCGACGACGGCCAGGACACGCTGTTCGCCCCCGACCGGCTCCAGCTGCCGCCCGGCACCGACCCGCTGGCCGCCGTGGTCGCCGTCCACGCCGAGCAGCAGCGCCGGCTGGCGGCGATCGACGACCCGGCGGCCCGGGGCCGGTACCGGCTGCTGGTGGCCGCCGAGTCGGCGGGCGCGCTGTCCGCCGCCGAGATGGGCCACGACGGCCTGCCCTGGCGGACGGACGTGCACGACCGGCTGCTCACCGAGCTGCTCGGCCCCCGCCCGACCGTCGCCGGCGCGCAGCCGCGCGTGCTCGCCGAGCTCGCGGCCGAGCTCCGGGAGGCGCTCGGCGGCCGCGTGTTCAACCCCGACTCGCACGCCCAGGTGCTGCGCGCCTTCGCCGAGGCCGGCATCCAGCTCGGCTCCACCCGCTCCTGGGAGCTGAAGCGGATCGACCACCCGGCGGCCCGGCTGCTGATCCGCTACAAGGAGCTGTCCCGGCTCCACGTGGCGCACGGCTGGGCCTGGCAGGACGCCTGGGTGCGCGACGGCCGGTTCCGCCCCGAGTACGTGGTCGGCGGCGTGGTCTCCGGCCGCTGGGCCAGCCGCGGCGGCGGCGCGCTGCAGATCCCGCGCATCCTGCGCCGCGCCGTGGTCGCCGACCCGGGCCGGCTGCTGGTGGTCGCCGACGCCGCCCAGTTGGAGCCCCGGGTCCTCGCCGCGCTCTCCCAGGACGCCGGGCTGGCCCGCACCGCGGCCGGCGGGGACCTGTACGAGGCGCTCGCCGCCTCCGCCTTCCAGGGCGACCGCGACAAGGCCAAGCTCGGCCTGCTCGGCGCCATGTACGGCCAGACCAGTGGCGACATCGGCCCGCTGCTGGCGACCCTGCGCACCCGCTACCCGGCCGCGATGGGCTATGTCGAGGCGGCCGCCCGCACCGGCGAGGACGGCGGCGTGGTGGCCTCCCGGCTGGGCCGTCCGTGCCCGCCCGCCTCGGCCGACTTCCTCGACCTGACCGAGGCGGGCGAGGCCGGCGGCGAGGAGGGCGGGCGCCGGGCCCGCTCCCGGGGCCGGTTCACCCGCAACTTCGTCATCCAGGCCAGTGCGGCGGACTGGGCGCTGGCGCTGCTGGCCGCGCTGCGGCGCCGGCTGGCCGAGCTGCCGGTGGCCTCGGCGGCGGACCGCCCGCACCTGGTGTTCTTCCAGCACGACGAGGTGATGGTGCACACCCCGGCCAATCTGGCGGACGAGGTGGCGGCGGCGGTCGACGCGGCGGCGGACGAGGCCCGGCGCCTGGTCTTCGGCGAGACCCCGGTCCGCTTCCCGCTGAGCACCGCCGTGGTGGAGTGCTACGCCGACGCCAAGTAGCTGACGCCGCTGTTCACAGCTTGCGGAAGCCTCGCGCCTCCTCGGCCGCAGCGACCACCTCGGCCAGCGCGGCCCCGGTCGAGGCGGTCACCGCGGCGGCGACCGCACCCTCCACGAACGGCGCGTCGACCAGTACCACCCCGGGGCGGGGCTCGTCCTCCAGCACGGTCTGCGCCGTCAGCACCGAGCTCCCGAGGTCCGGCAGCACCACGGCCCCGGCCCCGGAGTCCGCCGCCGCCACCGCCCGGGCGATCAGCTCGTAGCTGCTGCCGAGCCCGCCGTCCTCGGTCCCGGCGGCCACCAGCACCCGCACCTCCGGCGAGGCGAGCTCCCCCAGCAGTTCCCTCAACCCCGCGGCCAGCGTGGCGCTGTGCGAGACCAGGACGATGCCCACGTGTCCACTCATGCCCCCGACCCTAGGGCTCGTCGTCAAGCCCCCGTCCTCCGTCCGACGGGCGCCGGGCGGCTCCCCCGGCGGCGCCCCGCAGGCGGGGGTTCGACCACGGGCCCGCCGCCGGGTCCGCGACATCGCGGCCGGAACGCCCGCGCGTTGCTCCGAACGGGTGAGGAACCGGGCGGCACGGCGGATCCGGGACGCCGGAGGCCCCTCCGGCGTAGCGTCGGGTCAGCACCGTCGGCCGAGGGGAGCGCGTACACCGTGAAGAAGCTCATCAACACCGCGGAGACCGTCCTGGAGGACGCGCTGGCCGGAGTGGCCGCCGCCCATCCGGAGCTGGCGGTGGACCTCGTCCACCGGGTGATCACCCGGGCGGTGCGGCCGCCGGCCCCCAAGGTGGGCCTGGTGTCCGGCGGCGGGTCCGGGCACGAGCCGCTGCACGGCGGCTTCGTCGGCCCCGGCATGCTGGACGCGGCCTGCCCCGGCGAGGTCTTCACCTCGCCCGTCCCGGACCAGGTGCTGGCCGCCGCCGAGGCCGTGGACTCCGGCGCGGGCGTGGTGTTCGTGGTCAAGAACTACACCGGCGACGTGATGAACTTCGAGCTCGCCGCGGAGCTGGCCGCCGAGCGGGGCATCGAGGTCCGCACCGTGCTGGTCAACGACGACGTCGCGGTGGAGGACTCCACCTGGACGGCCGGCCGGCGCGGCACCGGCGCGACGGTGGCGGTGGAGAAGATCGCGGGCGCGCTGGCCGAGCGCGGCGCGCCGCTGGACGCGGTGGCCGCCCTGGGCGAGCGGGTGAACGCGGCCTCCCGCTCGTTCGCGATCGCGCTGACCGGGGCGACCGTCCCGGCGGCGGGGAAGCCCGGCTTCGAGCTGGCCGAGGACGAGATCGAGGTCGGCGTCGGCATCCACGGCGAACCGGGCCGCCGCCGGGAGAAGCTCCGCCCGGCCCGCGAACTGGTCGCCGAGGTGGTGTCGACGATCCTCACCGACCACCACCTGACCGCCGGGGACGAGGTGATCGCCCTGGTCAACGGACTGGGCGGGACGCCGCTGCTGGAGCTGTACATCGTGTTCGGCGAGGTCGCCGCCCGGCTGGCCGAGCACGGCATCACGGTGGCCCGCAGCCTGGTCGGCAACTACGTGACCAGCCTGGACATGGCGGGCTTCTCGCTCACCCTCACCAAGGCCGACGCGCAGCTGCTGGAGCTGTGGGACGCCCCGGTGGACACCCCGGCCCTCAAGCGCGCCTGAACCCGCCGCCGCCCGCCCCGGCCGAACGACCCGAAGGAGCCATCCCCATGGACGTCGACACCCGTCTCGCCGAGGACTGGGTCCGCGCGATCGCCGCGGCGGTCGAGCGCGAGCACGAGCACCTCACCGAGCTGGACTCGGCGATCGGCGACGGCGACCACGGCAGCAATCTGCGACGCGGCTTCACCGCCGTCCTGGCCGTCCTGGACGGCGCGGACGGCGCGGACAGTCCGTCCGGCCCGGTCGCGCCGGACGCCGGCCCCGGCGCGCTGCTGAGCAGGACCGGCACCACCCTGATCTCCAAGGTCGGCGGCGCCTCCGGCCCGCTCTACGGCAAGGCCTTCCGCGCGATCGGCGCCGCGCTGCCGCCGCCCGGACAGCCGCCCGCCGACGCGGCCGGACTGGGCGAGGCGCTGGCCGCCGGGCTGCGGGCGGTCCGGGACCTCGGCCGGGCCACGCCGGGGGACAAGACCCTCGTGGACGCCTGGACGCCCGCCCTGGACGCCTACCGCGAGGCGGTGGCCGCCGGGGCCGGACTGCCGGAGGCCGCCGCGGCGGCGGCCGCGGGCGCCGAGCGGGGCGCCCTGGACACCGTCCCGCTGCAGGCCCGCAAGGGCCGCGCCTCCTACCTCGGCCCGCGCAGCGTCGGCCACCAGGACCCGGGCGCCCGGTCCACCGTCCTGCTCTTCCGGGCCCTGGCCGGGACCACCGCCGCCCGGGCGGCCGAGCAGCCCGGGGCACCCACCTAGGACTGCACCGTCCAGGCCGGGTCGGTGCGGGTGACGAGCAGCAGCAGCGCGTCGTCCCGCAGCTCGCCCCCGGTGTGGGCGAGCAGGTCGGCGTAGACCCGGCCGACGGCCGCCTCCAGTTCGGCGGCGGAGCGGGCCGCGCCGCGCACCAGCGGCCCGACCCGCTCCGCCAGCGGGTAGAACTCGCCGCTGTCCCGGTGCCTGGCCTCGATCACGCCGTCGGTGCACAGCACCAGCACGTCCTCGATCCCGAACGCCTGGTCCCAGGTGCTCGGCTCGCCGAAGGCCAGTCGGCCGAGGCCGAGCGGCACCCAGGGGTCGGGGGCGTCCAGCACGTGCGCCAGGCCGTCCGGGTCGACCCGGATCGGCGGGACGTGCCCGCACTGCAGCAGCTCGACCACACCGGGCCGGCGGAACTCGGCGAACAGCGCGGTGGTGAACTCGCCGTCCGGCACGTGCCGCTCCACACTGGCCTCGATCCTGGCGGCCACCCCGCGCAGCCCGGCCTCGTCGTACGCGGCCTCGCGGAAGGCGCCCAGCACCACGGCGGCGGTCTGCACCGCGCCGAGCCCCTTGCCGCGCACGTCGCCGACGGCGACCCGGGTGCCGTGCGGGGTCTCCAGGACGGAGTAGAGGTCCCCGCCGATCCTGGAGGCGTCGGCGGCGGAGACGTACCGGACGGCGAGCCGCAGCGGCCCGACGACCGGGCCGGGCAGCCGCAGCAGGGCCCGCTGCGCGGCCTCCGCGACGGAGCTGACCGCCGCGAAGGCGGCGGCCCGGCGCATCCTGATCCTGGCGACCCAGGCGGAGAAGACGGTGAGCAGCAGATAGCTGACCATCGCGCCCCAGAGGAAGCGGGCGTCGTTGATGGTGTCGACCTCGTCGTAGTGGCTGAGGCCGAAGACGGCGAGCAGGCCGAGCCAGCAGACGCCGAGCAGTTCGAGCGGCCGCAGGGTGAGCGCGGCGATGCTGGGGACGACGGTCATCAGGGGCGCGAGGTAGCGGTCCCGGCCGGAGTAGAGGTCCGCGAGCCCGACCAGCACGATCGCGAGCAGGGCGGGCGAGGCCCGGCGCCAGAACGGGATGTCGAGCAGGTCGACGGCGAGCAGCGCGCCGCGCCGCCGGGCCGGCGGCTGCCCGGCGCCGGTCGGATCGGACGGCGACTGGGCTCGACGGATCGGGAACACATATCGAACATAACGGACGATCAACCCGCCCACCCCCGCACCCGTCCCACCCCGTCCCATCCCGTCTCACCCCCGACCCCGCCCCGTCCCCCCACCCCGGAACGCGGGCGTACCCCCGGACGCAGGCACCGTCACTCCACGGACTGTGCCAAAAGGTACCAAAGCACCTGATTCGTCATACAGTGCGACGAAAGCGGATCACACAAGGGAGCCCTCACCGGTGTCCGGATACCGCAACACCCCCCACCTCTCCGCCCCGTCCGTCCGCCCCTCGGCCCGCCCCGCCCAGTGGCCCCGGATCCTCCTCGGCGGACTGCTGCTGTGGATCGCGACCGTCGCCGTCACCTTCCTCACCGGCAACAGCAACCTGGTGCCGACGATCGTCCTGCTCGGCAGCTTCCTCGTCCCGGTCACCGTGGCGACCCGGGCCTACGAACGCCACGCCACCGGCCTCGGCGCCGACCGGATCCTCGGCTGCTTCGGCGTCGGCGGCCTCATCGGCGTACTCGGCGCCTCCGTCCTGGAGACCTGTCTGCTCTCCCCCTCGGCCTGGACGCACCTCGGCGTCGGCCTGATCGAGGAGGCCGCCAAGCTGACCGCCCTGGTCCTGGTCAGCCGTCGCGTGCGGGTGAGCGGCCTGCGCCACGGCCTGGTGCTGGGCGCCACCGTCGGCGCCGGCTTCGCCGCCTTCGAGAGCGCCGGGTACGCCTTCAACGCCGTACTCACCACCGACGGACTCTCGCTGCGCAACCTGGTGGAGACCGAGATCCTGCGCGGCGTCCTGGCCCCCGTCGGGCACATCCTGTGGACGGCACTGCTCGGCGGCGTGCTGTTCCGCGAGCGGCGCGGCGGCCGGTTCCGCCTCACCCCGCCGGTCCTGCTGACCTACCTCGGGGTCTCCGCGCTGCACGCGCTCTGGGACTCGATGAGCGGCATCGCGGTCTGGCTGGTGGCCCGGAGCACCTCCGCCGACTGGCAGCGCGCCCTGTTCGAGCTCGGCCGCCTGCCGAGCCCGACCACCGAGCAGGTCCACCTCTACACCCTGTACGACACGGCCGGGCTGCTCCTGGTCGCGCTCGGCGGACTGTCCTGGCTGCGCCTGCTCGTCCGCGGCGACCGGCGGTCCCCGATCCCGACCCAGCTCCCGTCCGCCCCGCTCTGAGCCCCCGCTCCCCTCCGCTCTCCCGCTGCTCCGATCCGCCCCGTTCCGGATCGAACCAGAACGGCCCGCCGTCCGACTACTGGGAGGGGCCCCCACCCGGGCGGCCCCCGGCGACGGCCTTCCGGGCCCGCCGCACGCGAATCCGCCCGCACCACGGCGCGGATTCGAGCGCAGCGTGTCCGGACGCCTACGCTCTGCTCTCGGAAAACGTTCCGGCCGTGCGCGGCGCGACAAACGGAATGCGATCCACACCACACCATCCGCACTCGTACGGAATACCCCCCAAGGGTATGGTGTTCCCAAGAGCAGGGCCCGGGCGTACGCTCGCGGCCGTACCGATCTTTCGGAGGCCCCGATGTCCAGCACCATCACCTACACCGTGACCGGCATGAGCTGCGGACACTGCGAGAACTCGGTGAGCAAGGAGCTCTCCGGCCTCGCCGGGGTGACGGAGGTCTCCGCCGACGCCAAGGCCGGTACCGTCACCGTCTCCACCAGCGACCAGCTGGACGACGAGCTGGTCCGCGCCGCCGTCGACGAGGCCGGTTACGAGCTGGTCGGCCGCTCGGCCTGAGAGCCCCCGCCGCGCAGCGGGGGCCGGTGACCGCGCCCCCGCCGCGCCCTCTCCTAGGAGCTGATCAGCACATGAGCACCTCCACCCCGGGCTCCACCTCCCCGGAGGCGACGAGCGCCATAGCCGGCCCGGCGGGACCGACCGCCGTCCGCGAGCGCGTGGAACTGTCGATCGGCGGCATGACCTGCGCCGCCTGCGCCGCCCGGATCGAGAAGAAGCTCAACCGGATGGACGGCGTCGAGGCCACCGTCAACTACGCCACCGAGAAGGCCCGGGTCGACTTCGGGCCGGACGTCAGCGTGGCCGACCTGATCGCCACCGTCGAGGCCACCGGCTACACCGCCGAACCCCCGCCCCCGCCCGTGGCCGCCGTCCCGGCCGAGGCGCCCGCCGGGGCCGCGGCGAGCGCCGGACCGGTCACCGACCCCCTGCTCGACCGGCTGCTCGTCAGCGCCGTGCTCAGCCTCCCGGTGGTCCTCTGGTCGATGGTCCCGGCACTCCAGTTCACCAACTGGCAGTGGCTGGCCTTCGCGCTCACCGGCCCCGTCGTGGTGTACGGCGGCCTGCAGTTCCACCGGGCCGCCTGGACCAACCTCAAGCACGGCGCCGCGACCATGGACACCCTGGTCTCGCTCGGCACCCTGGCCGCCTTCGGCTGGTCCTTCTGGGCGCTCTTCTGGGGCGACGCCGGCATGCCCGGCATGCGGCACGAGTTCTCCCTCTCGGTCGGAGACACCGACGCCTCGTCCATGCTCTACCTGGAGACGGCCTCCGCCGTCACCGTGCTGATCCTGCTGGGCCGCTACCTGGAGGCCCGCTCCAAGCGCCGCGCCGGGGCCGCCCTGCACGCCCTGCTGGACCTCGGCGCCAAGGACGTCGCCGTCCTCCAGGGCGGCCGTGAGGTCCGGCTGCCGGTCGACCGGCTCACCGTCGGCGACCGGTTCGTGGTCCGTCCCGGGGAGAAGATCGCCACCGACGGCGTGGTGGTCGAGGGTGCCTCGGCCGTGGACGCCTCGATGCTGACCGGCGAGTCCGTGCCGGTCGAGGTGGCCGTCGGCGACACGGTCACCGGCGCCACCGTGAACGCCGGCGGCCGGCTGGTGGTGGAGGCCACCCGGGTCGGCGCCGACACCCGGCTCGCCCGGATGGCCCAACTGGTCGAGGACGCCCAGAACGGCAAGGCCGCCGCCCAGCGCCTCGCCGACCGGATCTCCGCCGTCTTCGTACCGGTGGTCATCCTGATCGCGCTCGGCACCCTGACCGCCTGGCTGCTGGCCACCGACAGCGCGACCGAGGCGTTCACCGCGGCCGTGGCGGTGCTGATCATCGCCTGCCCGTGCGCCCTGGGCCTGGCCACCCCGACCGCCCTGATGGTCGGCACCGGCCGCGGCGCCCAGCTCGGCATCCTGATCAAGGGCCCCGAGGTCCTGGAGAACACCCGCCGGGTCGACACCGTCGTCCTCGACAAGACCGGCACCGTCACCACCGGCCGGATGACCCTGCTCGCCGTCCGCACCGCCGACGGCACCACCGAGGACGAGGCCCTGCGCCTGGCCGGCGCCCTCGAACACGCCTCCGAACACCCCATCGCCGCCGCGATCGCCACCGCCGCCGCCGAACGCCTCGGCACCCTGCCCGCCGTCCAGGGCTTCGAGAACCTCCCCGGCCTCGGCGTCCAGGGCGTCGTGGACGGCCACGCGGTCGTCGCCGGCCGCGAGGCCCTGCTCACCGAGCGGGCACTGCCCCTGCCCGCCCCGCTCGCCGAGGCCAAGCGGGCCGCCGAGGCCGCCGGACGCACCGCCGTCGCCGTCGGCTGGGACGGCGCCGCCCGCGCCGTCCTGGAGGTCGCCGACGCCGTCCGGCCCACCAGCGCCCGGGCCGTCGCCGAACTGCGCGCCCTCGGCCTGCGCCCGGTCCTGCTCACCGGCGACAACCGCACCGTCGCCGAGGCCGTCGCCGCCGAGGTCGGCATCCCCACCGAGGACGTCTACGCCGAGGTCCTGCCCGAGGACAAGGTCGCCACCGTGGAGATCCTCCAGGCCGAGGGCCGGATCGTCGCCATGGTCGGCGACGGCGTCAACGACGCCGCCGCGCTCGCGCAGGCCGACCTCGGCCTCGCCATGGGCACCGGCACCGACGCCGCCATCGAGGCGAGCGACCTCACCCTGGTCCGCGGCGACCTCCGCTCCGCCGCCGACGCCATCCGCCTCTCCCGGAGAACCCTCGGCACCATCAAGGGCAACCTCTTCTGGGCCTTCGGCTACAACGTCGCCGCGATCCCGCTGGCCGCCGCCGGACTCCTCAACCCGATGATCGCCGGCGCCACGATGGCCTTCTCCTCGGTCTTCGTGCTCACCAACAGCCTCCGGCTCCGCACCTTCCAGGCCGGTTAGGAGGCCAGGAGCACGCCCGGGACGCTCGAGGGCCCGTACCGCGTCCGCGGTACGGGCCCTCGGCCGTCCCGGCGGCCCTCAGCGGCCGAGCAGCTCGCCGCCGTTGCAGTGCAGGATCTCCCCGGTGATGAACCCGGCCTCCGGCGAGGCCAGGAACTGCACCGCCGCCGCCACCTCGCCGGTCTCCCCGATCCGCCCGAGCAGCGTGCGGGCCGCCCGGCGGGAGACCTCGGCCTCGTCCAGCCTCGGCCCGAAGAACTCGGTGCCCGCCACCGTGCCCGGGGCGACGATGTTGGCCGTGATGCCCGAGGTGCCGAGCTGGGCGGCCAGGAAGTTGTTCCAGGCGTGCAGGGAGGCCTTCGCCGCCCCGTACGAGCCCGCCCCGCGCAGCGCCGCGATCGAGCTGATGGTGACCACCCGCCCGGAGCCCGGGGTCAGCCGGTCCCGGATCGACTCGGTGAGCAGCACCACGGTCAGCACATTGCGCTCGAAGTCGCCGCGCCAGCGGGCCAGCAGGGCGTGCGGACCGGCACCGATCACGGTCTCCCGGCTGCCGGCGTTGTTCACCAGCACGTCGATCCGCTCGGGCAGTTCGGCGAGCGCGGACTCCACGGCGTCCGGATCGGCGAGGTCGCAGACCAGCGGGGTCACGTTCGGCCCGAACGTGGCGGCGGCCTCCTCCAGCACCGCACGCCGCCGGCCCACGATCACGACCTGTTCGCCGGCCTCGGCGAACCGCCGCGCCACCTCGTACCCGATCCCCGTGCCACCGCCGGTGACAACCACGTTCCTGGTCATCTGCGCACTCCCTCCCCAGCTCCGCCGCCACGCTGCTAGGTGCGGGGCGGTCCGTACCGGAATGCCACGATTCCTATCACGCTCGGTTGCCGTGACTGCGGGGAGGGTGACGTCGCCGCCGGCGGAAGGTGTGGTATGGAGCCGGTACCGCACGCACACGGAGCGTGGCGAGAGGCAGCTCACACCCCCCGGGCGTAACTTCTCGCACGCTGATACGTCTTAGGTTGGTAGTGCGGCAGTTTTTCCGGTGGGCGAAGACGTGGCGAACGGCACAACGTCGACGCGTGGCCACCACTGTCGCCGACGGGGCTCCGGCGGGCCCCGGGTCGGTCGCCGAGGTTGGCGGCCTTCGCGCACGACGCCGGGGTGTGGCGGGGCCGGGGACGCTTTGAGCGGCCGTCCCGGGCCCGCAGCCGCCCCCGGAGTCGTGCGCCGGACATGGAGGACCGAAGACCGAGGGCCCGGCCGCAGAAGTGCGGCCGGGCCCTCGTGGCACGGTGTCAGGGCGTGCGCTTGGCGTCAGCGTCAGCGGGCGTCGATCCCGACGTAGTCGCGGATCTCGACGCCGGTGTAGATCTGGCGCGGACGGCCGATCCGGCTGGTCGGGTCGTTGATCATCTCGTGCCAGTGGGCGATCCAGCCCGGCAGCCGGCCGAGGGCGAACAGCACGGTGAACATGCTGGTCGGGAAGCCCATGGCGCGGTAGATCAGACCGGTGTAGAAGTCCACGTTCGGGTAGAGCTTGCGCGAGACGAAGAAGTCGTCCTTGAGCGCGTGCTCCTCCAGCTTGAGCGCGATCTCCAGCAGCTCGTCGGACTTGCCGAGCTGGCCGAGCACCTCGTGGGCGAGCAGCTTGACCTGCGCGGCGCGCGGGTCGAAGGCCTTGTACACGCGGTGGCCGAAGCCCATCAGCTTGACGCCGGACTCGCGGTTCTTGACCTTGGTGATGAAGGCGTCGACGTCGCCGCCGTCCTTCTGGATGCTCTCCAGCATCTCCAGCACGGCCTGGTTGGCGCCGCCGTGCAGCGGGCCCCACAGCGCCGAGATGCCCGCCGAGATCGAGGCGAACAGGTTGGCGTGGCTGGAGCCGACCAGGCGCACGGTGGAGGTCGAGCAGTTCTGCTCGTGGTCCGCGTGCAGGATCAGCAGCTTGTCCAGCGCGTTGACGATGACCGGGTTGAGCTCGTAGTCCTCGGCCGGGACCGCGAAGGTCATCCGGAGGAGGTTCTCGACGTAGCTCAGGTCGTTGCGCGGGTAGACGAAGGGCTGGCCCATCGCCTTCTTGTACGCGTAGGCCGCGATGGTCGGGAGCTTCGCCAGCAGGCGGACCGTCGACAGGTGGCGCTGGGCCGCGTCGAACGGGTTGTGGCTCTCCGGGTAGAACGTCGACAGCGCGCCGACCACCGAGGACAGCATCGCCATCGGGTGGGCGTCCCGGGGGAAGCCCTGGAAGAAGCGCTTGACGTCCTCGTGCAGCAGGGTGTGCTGGGTGATCTCGCGGTTGAACTCCGCCAGCTGGCCCGCGTTCGGCAGCTCGCCGTTGATCAGCAGGTAGGCGGTCTCGATGAAGTCACCCTTGGCGGCGAGCTGCTCGATCGGGTAACCGCGGTACCGCAGGATGCCGTTGTCACCGTCCACGAAAGTGATCGCGGACTTGTAGGCGGCGGTGTTGCCGAAGCCGTTGTCCAGGGTGACCAGGCCGGTCTGCGGGAGCAGCTTCGAGATGTCGAAGCCGGCGTTGCCCGCAGTGCTCTCGACGACGGGGTACTCGTACTCGCCGTCCTGGTACCGCAGTACTACCGAGTTGTCGCTCACGTCTTCCTCACCGACGAAATGAATCCTCTTCCAAGGTGCCCTGACTGTCTCTACCATCCCCCATCCGGCGGACAGCCGCGCACCCGGGGTGACCCGAAAGGGCCCGCCCCTACAAAACCTGCCACCGCAGCCGGTACGAACCGGACAAGATCGGCACCCCACCAGGCTCTGCCGTAAATCTCTTCACGTCAAGAGAACAATAGAGGCAAGCATCCCTTGGAGGATCATCCAGACGCCAACCGGTGGTCGAGCGCGGCATGCCTCCGACCTGCACTGACACTGCGAACCGCCTGGGCGATCGCTTTCCGTGACCCCACCAGCACAACCAGTTTTCGGGCCCTGGTCACCGCCGTGTAGAGCAGATTTCGCTGAAGCATCGTCCACGCGGACATGGTGACCGGAATCACCACCACCGGGTACTCGCTGCCCTGCGACCGATGGATGGTCACCGCGTAGGCGTGCGCGAGCTCGTCCAACTCGTCGAAGTCGTACGGCACCTCCTCGTCCTCGTCCGTCAGCACCGTCAGCCGCTGGTCGTCCACGCTGAGGGCCGTCACCACTCCCACTGTGCCGTTGAAGACCCCGTTCCGCCCCTTGTCGTAGTTGTTGCGGATCTGCGTGACCTTGTCCCCCACCCGGAACGTCCGCCCGCCGAACCGCCGCTCCGCCAGCCCCTCCCGGGCCGGCGTCACCGCCGCCTGGAGCAGTGTGTTGAGGTTGCCCGCGCCCGCCGGGCCCCGGTGCATCGGCGCCAGCACCTGGACGTCCCGCCGGGCGTCGTAGCCGAACTTCTGCGGGATCCGCCGGGCCACCACGTCCACCGTCAGACCCGCCGCCAGCTCCGCGTCCTCCTCCGCGAACAGGAAGAAGTCCGGCAGCCCCTCGGTCTGCGGCGGCAGCCCCTCGTTGATCCGGTGCGCGTTGGTCACCACCCCCGACTGCTGCGCCTGCCGGAAGATCCTGGTCAGCCGCACCGAGGGAATCGGCCCGCCCTCCGCGAGCAGGTCCCGCAGCACCTCCCCGGCACCCACCGAGGGCAGCTGGTCCACGTCCCCCACGAACAGCAGGTGCGCGCCCGGCGCCACCGCCTTGACCAGCTTGTTCGCCAGGATCAGATCCAGCATCGACGCCTCGTCGACCACCACCAGGTCCGCGTCCAGCGGCCGGTCCCGGTCGTACGCGGCGTCCCCGCCCGGCCGCAGCTCCAGCAGCCGGTGCACCGTCGAGGCCTCCACCCCGGTCAGCTCCGCCAGCCGCTTCGCCGCCCGCCCGGTCGGCGCCGCCAGCACCACCTTGGCCCGCTTCGCCAGCGCCAGGGTCACGATCGACTTCACCGTGAACGACTTGCCGCAACCGGGACCGCCGGTCAGCACCGCGACCCGCTCGGTCAGGGCCAGCCGCACGGACTGCTCCTGCTCCGGCGCCAGCTCCGCGCCCGTCTGCCGGGCCAGCCAGCCGAGCGCCGCCGGCCAGTCCACGTCCCCGAACCAGGGCATCCGGTCGGTGTCCGCCCGCAGCAGCCGCAGCAGCTGATTGGCCAGGGAGATCTCCGCCCGGTGGAAGGGCACCAGGTACACCGCCGTGATCGGCTCCCCCGCCGCCCCCGGCACCTGCTCGCGCACCACCCCCTCGGCGGCCACCAGCTCCGCCAGGCAGTCGATCACCAGCCCCACGTCCACCTGGAGCAGCTTCACCCCGTCGGCGATCAGCCGCTCCTCCGGCAGGTAGCAGTGCCCCTGGTCGCTGCTCTGGGACAGCGCGTACTGGAGGCCCGCCTTCACCCGCTCCGGGCTGTCGTGCGGGATGCCCACGGCCTGCGCGATCCGGTCCGCGGTGAGGAAGCCGATGCCCCAGACGTCCGAGGCCAGCCGGTACGGCTCGTTCTTCACCACCCCGATCGAGCCGTCCTCGTACTGCTTGTAGATCCGCACAGCCAGCGAGGTCGAGACCCCGACCCCCTGCAGGAAGACCATCACCTCCTTGATGGCCTTCTGCTCCTCCCACGCGGCCGCGATCTTCTTCGTCCGCTTCGGCCCGAGCCCCGGCACCTCGATCAGCCGGGCCGGCTCGTGCTCGATCACCTCCAGGGTGTCCACCCCGAACCGCTCCACGATCCGCTCGGCGAACCTCGGCCCGATCCCCTTGATCAGACCCGACCCCAGATAGCGCTGGATGCCCTGCACCGTGGCCGGCAGCACCGTCGTGTAGTTCTCCACCACGAACTGCCGCCCGTACTGCGGGTGCGACCCCCACCGCCCGTGCAGCCGCAGCGACTCCCCCGGCTGGGCCCCCAGCAGCGCGCCGACCACCGTCAGCAGATCGTTGCCGCCCCGCCCGGTGTCGACCCGCGCCACGGTGTAGCCGGTCTCCTCGTTGGCGTAGGTGATCCGCTCCAGCACACCCTCGACCTGGGCGAGCTGACGCGGCACCGCCTGGTCGGTTCCGGTGCCGGCTCCGGTGCGCGCCGCTGTCTGCCTGGCCACCGGGCCTCCTGTCACCGTGCGGAACGACTTCCGCTACGCACCGTACCGTCCGGGTGCGACATCCCGGGCGGGAGTGCCAGGCTGGGGCGGGCGGGGAGAGCCAGGCGGGGAGGGGCCAGGTCCGACATCGAAGGAGCGGAACACCGTGCTCACCACCGACTTCCGGCCGGGCGCCCCCAACTGGCTCGACCTCGCGAGCCCGGACACCGCGGCCTCGGCCGCCTTCTACCGCGGGCTGTTCGGCTGGACCTCCGCCACCGGCCCCGGTGCCGCAGAGCACAGCCTCTTCCGCCAGGACGGCCGGACGGTCGCCGCGCTCGGCCCCGTGACCTCCGCCGGCCTCCGCGCCGCCTGGACCGTGCACTTCCGCACCCTCGACTCCGACCGCACCGCGGCCCTGGTCCGCGCGGCCGGCGGGGCGGTCCGCTTCGGCCCCTTCGACGTCCTCACCAGCGGCCGCACCACCGGCTGCACCGACCCGACCGGCGCCGACTTCGCGGTCTGGCAGCCGCACGACGTCCGCGGCCTGGACCTCGTCACCGAACCCGGCAGCCTCTGCTGGACGGAGTGCTTCAGCATCGACGCCGAGGCCGCCAAGACCTTCTACCGCGCGGTGTTCGGCTGGCAGGAGCAGGACGTCCCGCTCGGCCTGGATCTCTACACGGTGCTCACCCCGCCGGGAGGCGGGACGGCGGACGCGCACGGCGGCATCTGCCCGATCCCGCCCCAGGACACCGCCGCCGGCATCTCCTCGCACTGGCTCCCCTCCTTCGAGGTGCCCGACGTCGACGCCACCCTCACCACCGCCGAACGGCTCGGCGCCACCGTCCGGCTCCCCGCCGAGGACGTGCACGGCGTCGGCCGCCTGGCCAGGCTCGTCGACCCGCACGGCGCGGCCTTCGCCGTCATCACCAGCGCCCCGCCCGGCTGATGACGCCAACCGCCCTTCTAGGGTGTGACCATGAACGATCTGACGATCCGCCGGGCGACCGGCGACGACCTGCCGGCCATTGTCGCGATGCTCGCCGACGACGCCCTGGGCGCGACCCGCGAGAGCCCCGACGATCTCACGCCCTACCGCACCGCGTTCGACCGCATCGACGCCGACCCGCACCAGCACCTCGTCGTCGCCGAGCGCGCCGGCCGGACCGTCGGCACCCTGCAGCTGACCGTCGTCCCCGGCCTCTCCCGGAAGGGCTCCACCCGGACCGTCATCGAGGGAGTGCGCGTCCACGGCGACGAACGCGGCAGCGGCCTGGGCACCGAACTGATCCAGTGGGCGATCGAGCGCTCCCGCGAACTCGACGCCCAGCTCGTCCAGCTGACCTCCGACATCACCCGCACCGACGCGCACCGCTTCTACGAGCGCCTCGGCTTCGTCCCCTCCCACCTGGGATTCAAGCTGGCGCTCTGACGGAAACCGGGCCCCGACGGAAATCGGGCACAACGCAAAGAACCCCCGTCGGTTTCCCGACGGGGGTTCTTCACAATGATTGTTCGGCGGCGTCCTACTCTCCCACAGGGTCCCCCCTGCAGTACCATCGGCGCTGTGAGGCTTAGCTTCCGGGTTCGGAATGTAACCGGGCGTTTCCCTCACGCTATGACCACCGAAACACTATGAAACTGTCAACCGCACCCACACCGTGACCAGGTGTGGGGGTCGTTGTTTCAGAACAACACAGTGGACGCGAGCAACTGAGGACAAGCCCTCGGCCTATTAGTACCGGTCAACTCCACCCCTCACAGGGCTTCCATATCCGGCCTATCAACCCAGTCGTCTACTGGGAGCCTTACCCTCTCAAGGAGGTGGGAGTGCTCATCTCGAAGCAGGCTTCCCGCTTAGATGCTTTCAGCGGTTATCCCTCCCGAACGTAGCCAACCAGCCATGCCCTTGGCAGGACAACTGGCACACCAGAGGTTCGTCCGTCCCGGTCCTCTCGTACTAGGGACAGCCCTTCTCAACACTCCTACGCGCACAGCGGATAGGGACCGAACTGTCTCACGACGTTCTAAACCCAGCTCGCGTACCGCTTTAATGGGCGAACAGCCCAACCCTTGGGACCTACTCCAGCCCCAGGATGCGACGAGCCGACATCGAGGTGCCAAACCATCCCGTCGATATGGACTCTTGGGGAAGATCAGCCTGTTATCCCCGGGGTACCTTTTATCCGTTGAGCGACGGCGCTTCCACAAGCCACCGCCGGATCACTAGTCCCGACTTTCGTCCCTGCTCGACCCGTCAGTCTCACAGTCAAGCTCCCTTGTGCACTTACACTCAACACCTGATTGCCAACCAGGCTGAGGGAACCTTTGGGCGCCTCCGTTACTCTTTAGGAGGCAACCGCCCCAGTTAAACTACCCACCAGACACTGTCCCTGATCCGGATCACGGACCCAGGTTAGACATCCAGCACGACCAGAGTGGTATTTCAACGACGACTCCACCATGACTGGCGTCACGGCTTCAAAGTCTCCCACCTATCCTACACAAGCCGAACCGAACACCAATATCAAGCTATAGTAAAGGTCCCGGGGTCTTTCCGTCCTGCTGCGCGAAACGAGCATCTTTACTCGTAATGCAATTTCACCGGGCCTATGGTTGAGACAGTCGAGAAGTCGTTACGCCATTCGTGCAGGTCGGAACTTACCCGACAAGGAATTTCGCTACCTTAGGATGGTTATAGTTACCACCGCCGTTTACTGGCGCTTAAGTTCTCAGCTTCGCCCCGACGAATCAGAGCTAACCGGTCCCCTTAACGTTCCAGCACCGGGCAGGCGTCAGTCCGTATACATCGCCTTACGGCTTCGCACGGACCTGTGTTTTTAGTAAACAGTCGCTTCTCGCTGGTCTCTGCGGCCACCCCCAGCTCTGGCAGCAAGTGCCGTCACCAGGAATGGCCCCCCTTCTCCCGAAGTTACGGGGGCATTTTGCCGAGTTCCTTAACCATAGTTCACCCGAACGCCTCGGTATTCTCTACCTGACCACCTGAGTCGGTTTGGGGTACGGGCCGCCATGAAACTCGCTAGAGGCTTTTCTCGACAGCATAGGATCATCCACTTCACCACAATCGGCTCGGCATCAGGTCTCAGCCTTGATGAGTGACGGATTTGCCTATCACTCGGCCTACACCCTTACCCCGGGACAACCACCGCCCGGGCTGGACTACCTTCCTGCGTCACCCCATCGCTCACCTAGTACAGACTTGGTTCAGCGGCTCCACCACGTCCCTTTGTCCGAAGACTCCGGGCCGGCTTCACGGCTTTAGCATCACCTGGTTCAGCGTTGGCGCTTCAAAGCGGGTACGGGAATATCAACCCGTTGTCCATCGACTACGCCTGTCGGCCTCGCCTTAGGTCCCGACTTACCCTGGGCAGATCAGCTTGACCCAGGAACCCTTGGTCAATCGGCGCAAGAGTTTCCCACTCTTGTATCGCTACTCATGCCTGCATTCTCACTCGTGTACCGTCCACGACTGGTTTCCACCGCCGCTTCACCCGGCACACGACGCTCCCCTACCCATCACAGCAGGCGTTGGCCCTATATGCTGCAATGACACGACTTCGGTGATGTGCTTGAGCCCCGCTACATTGTCGGCGCGGAATCACTTGACCAGTGAGCTATTACGCACTCTTTCAAGGGTGGCTGCTTCTAAGCCAACCTCCTGGTTGTCTCTGCGACTCCACATCCTTTCCCACTTAGCACACGCTTAGGGACCTTAGTCGGTGTTCTGGGCTGTTTCCCTCTCGACCATGGAGCTTATCCCCCACAGTCTCACTGCCACGCTCTCACTTACCGGCATTCGGAGTTTGGCTAAGGTCAGTAACCCGGTGAGGCCCATCGCCTATCCAGTGCTCTACCTCCGGCAAGAAACACGTGACGCTGCACCTAAATGCATTTCGGGGAGAACCAGCTATCACGGAGTTTGATTGGCCTTTCACCCCTAACCACAGGTCATCCCCCAGGTTTTCAACCCTGGTGGGTTCGGTCCTCCACGAAGTCTTACCTCCGCTTCAACCTGCCCATGGCTAGATCACTCCGCTTCGGGTCTTGGGCATGCAACTGTATCGCCCTGTTCGGACTCGCTTTCGCTACGGCTACCCCACACGGGTTAACCTCGCTACACACCGCAAACTCGCAGGCTCATTCTTCAAAAGGCACGCAGTCACGAGACACACAGCAAGCTGCATGTCCGACGCTCCCACGGCTTGTAGGCACACGGTTTCAGGTACTATTTCACTCCGCTCCCGCGGTACTTTTCACCATTCCCTCACGGTACTATCCGCTATCGGTCACCAGGGAATATTTAGGCTTAGCGGGTGGTCCCGCCAGATTCACACGGGATTTCTCGGGCCCCGTGCTACTTGGGAGTTCTTCAAACGAGCCGTACAGATTTCGCCTACGGGGGTCTTACCCTCTACGCCGGACCTTTCGCATGTCCTTCGACTACCTGTACGGTTTCTGACTCGCCGACCGGTAAGCAGACCGGTCAAGAAAAATCCCACGACCCCGTATCGGCAACCCCTGCCGGGTCTCACACCAATACGGTTTAGCCTCATCCGGTTTCGCTCGCCACTACTCCCGGAATCACGGTTGTTTTCTCTTCCTGCGGGTACTGAGATGTTTCACTTCCCCGCGTTCCCTCCACATACCCTATGTGTTCAGGTATGGGTGACAGCCCATGACGACTGCCGGGTTTCCCCATTCGGAAACCCCCGGATCAAAGCCTGGTTGACGGCTCCCCGGGGACTATCGTGGCCTCCCACGTCCTTCATCGGTTCCTGGTGCCAAGGCATCCACCGTGCGCCCTTAAAAACTTGGCCACAGATGCTCGCGTCCACTGTGCAGTTCTCAAACAACGACCAGACACCCACACTCAGCAGCCCGAAGACCACCTCGCATGAGACCGGCATCTCTGAAGCAACGACCTCACGGCCGTTCCCTCAGGACCCAACAACGTGCCCGACACAGTCAATCCCAGAACGCGTTCCACGCCGAAGCAGTACTAGCCCCTGGTCTCTTCCTGTGCCGAATAGTCAACGTTCCACCCATGAGCAACCGTGCAGGACATTCGCCTGCAAGCGGCATATTGCTCCTTAGAAAGGAGGTGATCCAGCCGCACCTTCCGGTACGGCTACCTTGTTACGACTTCGTCCCAATCGCTGGTCCCACCTTCGACGGCTCCTCCCCTTACGGGTTAGGCCACCGGCTTCGGGTGTTACCGACTTTCGTGACGTGACGGGCGGTGTGTACAAGGCCCGGGAACGTATTCACCGCAGCATGCTGATCTGCGATTACTAGCAACTCCAACTTCATGGGGTCGAGTTGCAGACCCCAATCCGAACTGAGGCCGCTTTTTGGGATTCGCTCCGCCTCGCGGCATCGCAGCCCTTTGTACCGACCATTGTAGCACGTGTGCAGCCCAAGACATAAGGGGCATGATGATTTGACGTCGTCCCCACCTTCCTCCGAGTTGACCCCGGCAGTCTCCTGTGAGTCCCCATCACCCCGAAAGGCATGCTGGCAACACAGAACAAGGGTTGCGCTCGTTGCGGGACTTAACCCAACATCTCACGACACGAGCTGACGACAACCATGCACCACCTGTATACCGACCACAAGGGGGCGACTATCTCTAGCCGTTTCCGGTATATGTCAAGCCTTGGTAAGGTTCTTCGCGTTGCGTCGAATTAAGCCACATGCTCCGCTGCTTGTGCGGGCCCCCGTCAATTCCTTTGAGTTTTAGCCTTGCGGCCGTACTCCCCAGGCGGGGAACTTAATGCGTTAGCTGCGGCACCGACGACGTGGAATGTCGCCAACACCTAGTTCCCAACGTTTACGGCGTGGACTACCAGGGTATCTAATCCTGTTCGCTCCCCACGCTTTCGCTCCTCAGCGTCAGTAATGGCCCAGAGATCCGCCTTCGCCACCGGTGTTCCTCCTGATATCTGCGCATTTCACCGCTACACCAGGAATTCCGATCTCCCCTACCACACTCTAGCCTGCCCGTATCGAATGCAGACCCGGGGTTGAGCCCCGGGCTTTCACATCCGACGCGACAGGCCGCCTACGAGCTCTTTACGCCCAATAATTCCGGACAACGCTCGCACCCTACGTATTACCGCGGCTGCTGGCACGTAGTTAGCCGGTGCTTCTTCTGCAGGTACCGTCACTTGCGCTTCTTCCCTGCTGAAAGAGGTTTACAACCCGAAGGCCGTCATCCCTCACGCGGCGTCGCTGCATCAGGCTTTCGCCCATTGTGCAATATTCCCCACTGCTGCCTCCCGTAGGAGTCTGGGCCGTGTCTCAGTCCCAGTGTGGCCGGTCGCCCTCTCAGGCCGGCTACCCGTCGTCGCCTTGGTAGGCCATTACCCCACCAACAAGCTGATAGGCCGCGGGCTCATCCTGCACCGCCGGAGCTTTACACCCGGGACCATGCGGTCCCAGGTCATATCCGGTATTAGACCCCGTTTCCAGGGCTTGTCCCAGAGTGCAGGGCAGATTGCCCACGTGTTACTCACCCGTTCGCCACTGATCCACCCCGAAGGGCTTCACCGTTCGACTTGCATGTGTTAAGCACGCCGCCAGCGTTCGTCCTGAGCCAGGATCAAACTCTCCGTGAATGATTACCCGTAATCGGGTCAGCACTCGCGTCGAGCGGCACGGCAACCACCGGAATAGGGCGGCCCCGCGCACTGCGTCCTCGCTAGTGTTTTACTTCAAAAGGAATCTCCAACCCCGGAACAAGTCCGAGGCCGGGGATGTCAACATATCTGGCGTTGACTTTTGGCACGCTGTTGAGTTCTCAAGGAACGGACACTTCCTTCAGGCGGCTTTCACACCGGCCCTCCGGGCGCTTCGTTCTTTCGTGTTTCAAGCTTATCAGATGTTTTCCGCTCCGTTTTCCGGAGTTTCATTCAGCCGACTTCGCTTTCCGCTTGTCCCCGCTCTCTCGCGGCGACTCCGGAACTGTACGGGGACGGGAGCGTCAGAAGCAAATCGCCCCCGCCCGGTGGTCCGGGCGGGGGCGATCGGCGTGCTGGGGCGCTGTGCTCAGCGGACCTCGGTGATCTCCGGGCCGCGGGCGAACGGGTCGATCGAGTTGCCGCCGAAGCGGTTGTCGCCCTCACCGGTGGCCGCGACCGCGCCGCCGCCGTCGGCGACCATCTGCGCGTCCTCGGGAAGCTTCAGCACGATCGGGTCGCGGGGCGCCATCGGGGTCTCGCCGCGGACGACGACCGTCTGCCGGAAGACCTGCTCCAGGATCCCGCCCATCTCGGGCTGGACGGCGGCCTGGCCGGAGATGACACCGCGCAGGAACCAGCGCGGACCGTCGCAGCCGACGAAGCGCACCAGCTGCACGCCCTGCGTGCCGTCCGGCAGCTGCACCGGGACCTGGGCACGGAGGTGCCAGCCCAGCGGGCCCTCCTCCTCCTCGACGATGCCGCCCTGCGAGGTGATGCCGTTGGCGATCTCCTCACGGACCTCGCCCCAGATGCCCTCCGACTTGGGGGCCGCGAAGGCCTGCAGCTGGATGGCGCTGCTGCCGAGGACCAGGGTCGCGGCCACGATCGCGTCGCCGGCCACCTCTACCCGGAGCTCCATGCCCTCGACACCCGGGACCAGCAGGCCGCCGAGGTCGACGCGGCCCTCCTCCGGGTTCTCCAGCTCGGAGTGGTCCCACGGACCGTCCGGACGCGGGGCCGGCGGCAGGCCGACCCGGTCCGTCGGGTCCAGCTCGGTCACGTTCTCGCTCTCGGCGGAACCTTCGACGTCATCGGCCGGCTCGTCGGCGCTGATGGCGTCGTCGGCGAGCTGCTCGACAGCGTCCTCGCTCTTCTGGCGACGACGGAACACGGTCACTGTCCTTCCCGGTCCAAGACCGATGCGAATACCTGCTCGGCTTCCTGCGAGGCCGCGGGCAGCCTAGACCGCTGCGTGGCCACCGGTCGACCCGAACCCGCCCTCGGCCCGTGCCGACCCCGGCAGCTCGGCCACTTCGTGGAAGCGGGCCTTCTCGACCTGCTGGACGACCAGCTGGGCGATCCGGTCCCCTCGGCGGAAGCTGACGGCCTCGCGCGGGTCCAGATTGACGACGATCACCTTGATCTCTCCACGGTACCCGGCATCGACCGTCCCTGGGGCGTTCACCAGAGCAACGCCACAACGAGCTGCCAGTCCGGACCGGGGGTGGACGAACGCGGCGTAGCCGTCGGGCAACGCGATGGCGATGCCGGTGGGCAGCACCGCCCGCTCGCCGGGGGCCAACTCCGCGTCCACGGTGGTCCGCAGGTCGGCGCCGGCGTCGCCGGGCTGCGCGTACTCGGGCAGCGGCAGCTCGGGGTCGAGCCGGTGGATCAGGACGTCGAGGGGCTCGCGGGGGGTGGTGCTCAAGGGTTCACCTCAAAGGTTCGGGCGCGCTGCATCAGGTCGGGGTCGTCGAGGACCTTCTCGATGTCCTCGGGACGACCGTGCTTGGTGAAGTGTTCCAGCTTCACCTGGATGAAGAGTGCCCGTGCGCGCACGGCGACCGGGCCGTCGGGACCGCCGATCCGCGCCTCGGCGGCGCTGTAGATCTTCCGGCCGTGCGCACCGGTGATCCAGGCCCGCAGGTGCAGCGTGGAGCCGACCGGCACCGGGGACAGGAAGTCGGTCTCCAGCCGGCCGGTGACGGCGGGGACGTGCAGCAGCCAGTTGAGCGTGCCGAGGGTCTCGTCCATGGCCGTGGTCAGCAGGCCGCCGTGGGCCAGCCCGGGGCCGCCCTGGTGCTCCGGGCGGACGGTGAACTCGGCGGTGACGTCGAGGCCGGTCCCGGCGACCGCGTCGATCCGCAGTCCGCCGGGGTGCTGCGGGCCGCAGCCGAAGCAGTGCTCGTAGTGGGAGCCGAGGCGGGTGCCGGGGGCCGGGGCCTCGGGCGCGCGCGGCGGGAGGACGGCCTCCGGCGGGGGCGTCGCGGGCGACGCCGGGTGGGCCGGGGCCGCGGACTCGCTGGGGGCGGCGGGGGTCAGGGGCGCGGTGGGGGCAGTCGAACCGGTCACGGCGCCCCACCCTACCGACCGGTAGCCGTGCCGGGGGCGGGGGTTGCGTCCGGCGCCCGGTGTATCGACGCCCACAATGGGGGGCATGTACGACGAACGCCTCACCGCGCCGCGCTCCTGGTGGCTGTTCCCGGTCCTGATCGGCCTCACGCTCGCCCTGATCCTGCTGCGGATCAGCGCGGTGGGTGCTCTGGTCGGGCTGGTGGTCGGCATCGCCGCCGGCGCCGCCGCGATCAGCAGTTACGGCTCCGCCCGGATCCGGGTGGTCCAGGGCTCCCTGGTGGCCGGCCCGGCCCGGATCCCGGTGGACGCCCTCGGCGCCGCCCACGCGCTCGGTCCGACCGAGGCCGCCGCCTGGCGCGGCCCCAAGGCCGATCCGCGGGCCTTCATGCTGCTGCGCAGCTACGTGCCGACCGCGCTCCGGGTCGAGGTCAGCGATCCGGCCGACCCGACGCCCTACCTCTACCTCTCCACCCGCTCGCCGATGAAGCTCGCCGAGGCCCTGGAAGAGGCCCGCCGGAACGCCCGCGCCTGAGCGGGTCCCCCGCGGGGGAACGCCCGTCCCGGGCCGGGACGGAAGCCGGGACGGAAGCCGCGCCCGGACAGACGGAAAGGGACGGTACCGCCTCGCGGTACCGTCCCTCGGCGTCTCCGGGAGACGCTTTTCCATCCGTCCGTATGACTGGTGCGTCCGTCGGGACGGACGCCGGAGCTGCCGTCCGGCCCCGCTGCCCGGGGCCGGAAGGGGCGTCGCACCGGTCTCGCGGACACCGCGAGGCCCGAGTCATGACGCCCTGGTCCTCAGGCGCCGCAGTCCCGGCAGATCGGGTTGCCGTTCTTCTCGCTGTACAGCTGGCTGCGGTGGTGGACCAGGAAGCAGCTCATGCAGGTGAACTCGTCGGCCTGCCGCGGCAGCACCCGGACGGAGAGTTCCTCGTTCGAGAGGTCCGCGCCGGGGAGCTCCATGCCCTCGGCCGCCTCGAACTCGTCGACGTCGACCGCGTTGCCGCCCTTGTCGTTCCTGCGGGCCTTGAGCTCCTCGATGCTGTCCTCGTTGAGCTCATCGTCGGTCTTGCGTGGGGTGTCGTAGTCGGTAGCCATATTTCGCTCTCCCCCTCCGGGTTGTGCGGTGTGTGCGGTATCTCCAGCGCACGTAACGCATGGGGGGTCGGTCTTGTGCCCGACCCGAGGCGGAGATTTTGCCTTACTTCAAGCCCTGTTACTCAATCGACACTCAGCCGGGGGTCCGCCGGGATGATCCACTTGGACGCCCGGAGCCTCACCCAGGGCCATCGGCGGAACGTGCCGGCGGGCGCCCGGCGGACACGCTCCGTGAGCGAAGGTCCCCCGCGCGCCCGCCAATTCCCTTGCCCACCAGGGCGGAGAGCCAATCCTCCGCCCCGCCTCCGATCGCCGCTCCGCTCACGGAGGGCGATCGGCACGGTCGGGACGATGATCACTCTCCGGGGTTGCCCGACCCTTCGGAGCGACACGGTGTGACCTTGGTCACGTTCACTCCCGGGCCGGGCAAAACACTGAAAATCCGCCCAAGCCAGTACGTCTGCCGCGACCCCCGGAGGGCGTCCGCAGGAGCGACCGGAGGGACGCCCGCCGCCGCGCCTACTGCTTCCGGGCCGCGACGCGCGCCAGCCGGGCCGCCTGCCGCTCGTCGAACTTGGTCGCCTGGGCGTCCAGTCCGTCGAGGAAGACGCCGAGCTCCTCCTGGGCCCGCAGGCCCTCCGGGCCGAGGCCCCCGATCTCCATCACCTTGAGGTGGCGCAGCACGGGCTGCAGCACGTCGTCGTGGTGGATGCGGAGGTTGTAGACGCCGCCGAGGGCGATCTGGGCGGCGGCCCGCTCGAAGCCGGGGATGCCGTGGCCGGGCATCCGGAAGTCGGTCACCACGTCGGCGATGGCGCGCATGGCCTGGTCGGGGGCGATCTCCAGGGCGGCCTTCAGCAGGTTCCGGTAGAAGACCATGTGCAGGTTCTCGTCGTTGGCGATCTTCGCGAGCAGCTGGTCCGCCAGCGGGCAGCCGGCGTAGTGGCCGGTGTTGCGGTGCGAGATGCGGGTGGCGAGCTCCTGGAAGGCCACGTAGGCGACCGACTGCAGCATGCTGTGCGCGTTGTCGGAGACGAAGCCCTCCGACATGTGGGACATCCGCGCCCGCTCCAGCTCGTCCGGGTCGACGGCCCGGGTGGTGAGCAGGTAGTCGCGAATGGCTATTCCGTGCCGACCCTCCTCCGCGGTCCAGCGGTGGACCCAGGTGCCCCAGGCGCCCTCGCGGCCGAACATGGTCGCGATCTCGTGGTGGTAGCTCGGGAGGTTGTCCTCGGTGAGCAGGTTGACCACCAGCGAGACCCGGCCGAGCGGGGTCACCTTGGAGTCGCCGGGCTCCCAGGCCTCGCCGCCCAGCACGCCGGGGAAGTCGCGCCCGCGGCTCCAGGGCACGAACTCGTGCGGCATCCACTCCTTGGCGACCTTGAGGTGGCGGTCGAGCTCCTTCTCGACGACCTCTTCGAGGGCCAGGATCAGTCGCGCGTCGGTCCAGGCGCTCGAACCGAGCGAGGTACTGCGCTGCACGGGGGCGATGGTCACGGGTCTGGCTCCTGGGGAAGGTCACGCGCCGGAGGAGCGCGTTGGACGGGCACACCGGAGTACTGGGCAACCCACACTTACGGTTGCGTAGGTTACGACACCGTAAGTTGCCCGGACCGGAAAAGACAAGCCGCCCCCGCCAGGGCTTATGTCGTCTTGACAGGCCTGGCGGGGGCGGCTGGGAACGGTCGGCGCACGGAGGTGTCCCGCCCCGGGCGGCGGAGGGCCCCGAGAAGGGCCGTGAGGGGGTCGTGGCGGCTCCGGGAGCCGCCCGGCGGGCCCGGGTGCGGGAGGGCTTCCGGGGGCGCTCGCTAGATGCCGGGGATGCGCACGCGCATGGTGAGGCCGCCGCCGGCGCGGGGGGTCGCCTCGATGGTGCCGTTGTGCGCCCGGACCACCGAGCGGACGATCGAGAGGCCGAGGCCGACCCCCTTGTCGCTGCGGGTGCGGTCGGCGCCCTTGACCCGACGGAACGGCTCGAAGATGTGCTCCAGCTCGTAGCCGGGCACCACCGGGCCGGTGTTGGAGACCACCAGCTCGCCGCCGCCGGGGACCGGGGCGGTGGTGATCTCGACCCAGCCGTCCGGGGAGTTGTAGCGGACGGCGTTCTGGAGCAGGTTGAGCGCGATCCGCTCCAGCAGGATGCCGTTGCCGGCGACCATCGCCGGGTGCAGCGTGGCGCGCAGGTCGACCTCGCGCTTCACGGCCTCGGCCCTGGTCTGCTCCAGTGCCCGGGTGGCGGCCTCGGACAGCTCCACCGGGCGGCGGTCGGTCAGCTCGTTGTCGCTGCGGGCGAGCAGCAGCAGGCCCTCGACCAGCTGCTCGCTGCGCTCGTTGGTGGCCAGCAGGGTCTTGCCGAGCTGCTGGAGGTCGGCCGAGGCCCCCGGGTCGGAGAGCTGGACCTCCAGCAGGGTGCGGTTGATCGCCAGCGGGGTGCGCAGCTCGTGCGAGGCGTTGGCGACGAAGCGGCGCTGGGAGTCGAAGGACCGGTCCAGCCGCTCCAGCATGTCGTCGAAGGTGTCCGCGAGCTCCTTGAGCTCGTCGTCCGGGCCGTCCAGCTCGATCCGCCGGTGCAGGTCGGAGGAGGCGACCTCGCGGGCGGTGCGGGTGATCCGGCCGAGCGGGCGCAGCACCCGGCCGGCCATCGCGTAGCCGGCCGCGAAGGCGATCGCGGCCAGGCAGACCAGCATGGTGAGGGTCTTGCGCAGCAGCATGTTGAGCGCGGCGTTGGCCTTGTCCGTGTGGCTGTTGGCCAGGTACTGGTTGAACCCCTCGGTGCTCATCCAGGTGCCGTTCACCCGGACCCCGCCCGGTCCGAAGTCCAGGGTCAGCGGCCGGACGTCCTGCATGGCCTGGCGCACGAAGACGTACATCAGCAGCAGCAGCACCACTCCGGCCATCAGGAACATCCCGCCGTAGAGCAGGGTGAGCCGGATCCGGATGGTCGGGCGGAAGGGGAGCCAGGCGAGCATGCCGTCACCGGGCACGTAGCTCTCGCCCTGGTGCAGCCGGGGGGCGCGCGGCGGATGGGGCGGCCTGGGCGGGACGGTCCGGCCGGGCACGGCGCGCCCGCCGGAGGGCGCGCCGGAGGGCCCGCCGGCCGAGGGCGGGGTGGTCATGATGGTCCTCTCGGGGCGTCCGCCGGGGCGGGCGCGGGTGGGGGCTGGTCCGGTCAGATCCGGTAGCCGGAACCGGGCACGGTGACGATCACCGGCGGGTCGCCGAGCTTGCGGCGCAGGGTCATCACGGTGACCCGCACGACGTTGGTGAACGGGTCGGTGTGCTCGTCCCAGGCCTTCTCCAGCAGCTGCTCGGCGGAGACGACGGCTCCGCCGGCCCGCATCAGCACCTCCAGGACGGCGAATTCCTTGGGGGCGAGCTGGACCGGGCGGCCGTCCCGGATGACCTCGCGGCGGCCCGGGTCGACCGAGATGCCGGCCCGTTCCAGGATCGGGGGCAGCGGGACGGTGGCACGGCGGCCCAGGGCGCGGACCCGGGCGACGAGTTCGCTGAAGGCGAACGGCTTCGGAAGGTAGTCGTCCGCCCCGATCTCCAGGCCCTCGACCCGGTCGCTGATGTCGCCGGAGGCGGTCAGCATGATCACCCGGGTGGCGAGGCCCTGCTCGACCACGCTGCGGCAGACATCGTCGCCGTGGACCAGCGGCAGGTCGCGGTCGAGTACGACCACGTCGTAGTCGTTGACCGCGATGCGCTGGAGCGCGGCCTCCCCGTCGTACACCACGTCGACGGCCATCGCCTCGCGGCGCAGACCCGTGGCGACTGCCTCGGCGAGCAGCTGCTCGTCCTCGACGACGAGAACCCGCACGGTCGTTGTCCCTTCTCCAGGCCGGCCCCGGAGGCGGACGCACGGCTCCGACGGTGCCTCCATCCTGCCTGGTCCTGCGGTAAAGCAGCGATAAGCTGCCCCGGAGGCAGGTCCGCCCGCGGGTGGCGCCGGGCGCGCGGCGGGGTCCGCCGCCGAGGTCCGCGGCGGGGTCCGCACCCGGATTCGCACCGGGGTTCGTGGCGGGAACAGTCCGGTTGGACTGTGACGCGGGCAACTTTCTCGCGGCAGGAGGTTTCCCGACCCCCGGGGCGGGGAGGACAGCTGCACACCCGCGATCCGGTTTCTGAGCCGATCGCACCCACCCGCCGTGCGTTCATCCGCGCCGGCCCTGGGGCTCGGGGCGTCACGGGAGCGGCCGAGGGCCGTCTCCGCGCCCGACCGGACATCTTCACCGAGCCGGATCGGACGCTTCCGCTGGCTACCGCACACCTGGGGCAGGGGGCGCACGACCGTGCACGTCCGACACAGTAAGGGGGCCCGTATGGACGCCTTCACCGCCGGAATCCTGCAGCGCATCGCCAACGCCGAGCAGGACCTGCACCGCGCGATCGAGGCCGGGGACGAGTTCCTCGCCGAGGTGGAACAGTCCGAGCTGGACGATCTGCGCCGTCTCGCCGCCGAGCACGGCGTGGACACGGTGCTGGAGCGCCACCGCACCGCCGCCTGATCCTCCGACCGCCCGACCCGTCGCCGGACCTCCGGCACCAGCGGCCCTACGGGGGCCGTGCGAAAACCCAGGCCCTGGCATCCCCCGTATGTCAGGGCTCTTCGCTGCCCGGGCGTCCCCCGCCGGATCCGCCCGGGGAGGGCGGCCCGGCGGGGTCCCGGTCGGTGTCAGGCGCCGGGCGCCGCCGGGTCCGTCCAGGCGCGCAGGGCGGCCAGCCGCTCCTGGAGCGGCTCGTACACCCCGGGCGCGGCGGCCACGGTCAGCTCGCCGTCCGGGCCGTGCCCGGGGCGGCCGCCGACCAGGGCGCCGGCCTCGGCCGCGATCAGGCAGCCCGCCGCCCGGTCCCAGGGGGCCAGGCCGCGCTCGTAGTAGCCGTCCAGCCGGCCCGCCGCGACGTCGCAGAGGTCCACGGCCGCGGCGCCGGCCCGGCGGATGTCGCGCACCTCCGGCATCAGGGCGAGCACCACCTCCGCCTGCCGCACCCGCACCTCCCGGACGTAGGCGAAGCCGGTGCCGATCAGCGCCTGGCCCCACGGCGGGGCCGGCCGGGCGGAGAGCGGCTGCCCGTCCCGGTACGCCCCGCGGCCGATCACGGCCTGGAACAGCTCACCGCGGGCCGGGGCGTACACCACTCCGACCACCGCCCGCCCGTCCAGCTCGGCGGCCACGCTGACCGCCCAGGACGGCAGCCCGTACAAGTAGTTGACGGTGCCGTCGAGCGGGTCGACGACCCAACGCACACCGCTGGTGCCGGGCCGCTCGGCGCCCTCCTCGCCGAGGTAGCCGTCCTCGGGCCGGCGGGCCGTGACGAGTTCCAGGACGAGCTTCTCCGAGGCCAGGTCCATCTCGGTCACCACGTCGACCGGGCTGCTCTTGGTACCGGCCACACCGAGGTCGGCGGGCCGGCCGTCGAGCAGCAGCGCCCCGGCCCGGCGGGCGGCGTCCAGGGCGACGTCGAGCAGCTCGTCGAGCAGGGCGGGGTCGGGCACGGCGGGGCTGGACACAGGCTTCTCCTCCGGGAGGCGGGGCGGTCGGTGCTCGGCGGTCGTCGGTACTCGACGGCGATCAGTACTCGACGGCGATCAGTACTCGACGGCGATCAGTGCTCGGCGGCGATCGGTGCTCGGCGGCGATCGGTGTTCGTCGGCGGTCAGTGCTCGGCGGCGGCCGGGCGGGGTGCGCGCGGGTTGGGGCAGCAGGCCACCGCGCAGACGTCGTGGCTGGGGCCGAGCGCGCCCAGGGCGCAGCGGGACACCGGCTCGCCGCGCTCGGCGGCGGCCCGCTCCAGGACGAGTTCGCGGACGGCGGCGGTGAACCGGGGGTCGGCCCCGACGGTGGCGGCCCGGGCGACCGGCAGGCCCAGCTCGGCGGCCCTGGCCGTCGCCTCGGTGTCGAGGTCGTACTTGACCTCCATGTGGTCGGAGACGAAGCCGATCGGGACCATCACCACGGCCGGGGCGCCGTCGGCGTGCTGCGCCTCCAGGTGGTCGCAGATGTCGGGCTCCAGCCACGGGACGTGCGGGGCGCCGCTGCGGCTCTGGAAGACCAGCTCCCAGGGGCGGTCCGCGACGCCGGTGCGTCCGGCGACGGCGGCGGCGACCAGCCGGGCCACGTCCAGGTGCTGGGCGACGTAGGCGCCGCCGGGGCGGCCCCGGGCCGGGTCGTCCGGGGCGCCGGAGGTCTCGGCCATGGTGTCCGGGATCGAGTGGGTGGTGAACGCCAGCCGGGCGCCGGCCCTGGCCTCCTCGGGCAGCCGGTCCAGGGCGGCCAGGGTGGCCTCGGTCATCGGCTCGACGAAGCCGGGGTGGTTGTAGAAGTGCCGCAGCTTGTCGACCCGGAGCTCCGGCAGGCCCTCGGCGGCCAGGGTCGCCAGCGCGTCGGCGAGGTTCTCCCGGTACTGGCGGCAGCCGGAGTAGCCGGCGTAGGCGCTGGTGGCGAGGACGGCGATCCGGCGGTGCCCGTCGGCGGCCAGCTCGCGCAGGGTGTCGACCAGGTAGGGCGCCCAGTTCCGGTTGCCCCAGTACACCGGCAGGTCGAGCCCGTGCTCGGCGAAGTCCTTGCGCAGCGCGGCCAGCAGCTCGCGGTTCTGCTCGTTGATCGGGCTGACACCGCCGAACAGGAAGTAGTGCTTGCCCACCTCCCGGAGCCGTTCCTTGGGGATCCCCCGACCGCGGGTGACGTTCTCCAGGAACGGCACCACGTCCTCGGGGGCCTCGGGCCCGCCGAAGGAGAGCAGCAGCAGGGCGTCGTACGGGGCGGCGCCGGTGAGGGAGGTGTTGCGCGCGTCGGACATGGGACCGATCCTGCCACTGTGGGCCGGGGGGCCGATGCCGGGACGGCGCCCGGTGTCCGGAAAATACCGATTGCCAAGGTTCGTAAGCTGTGTTTGCCAGCCTCGTCCCTTACCCCCCGATTTGCGGAGCTACCGTGCTGTCCAGCTACCGCCAGATATTCGCCGCCCCCGGCACTCTGGCCTTCTCGTCCAGCGGCTTCATAGCCAGGTTGCCGATCTCGATGACCGGCATCGGCATCGTCACGATGCTCTCCCAGCTGAGAGGCTCCTACGGCATCGCGGGCCTGGTGTCGGCGACGCTGGCGGTCTCCGCGGCGGTCCTGGGGCCGATGGTCTCCTGGCTGGTCGACCGGCACGGGCAGCGCCGGGTCGCCGTGCCGGCGACCGTCATCACGATCGCCGCCGCGACCGGACTGCTGCTCTGCGCCCACTTCTCGGCGCCGACCTGGACGCTGTTCGTCTTCGCGATCGGCATGGGCGGGATGCCCAGCACCGGCGCCATGGTCCGCGCGCGCTGGGCGCACCTGTACCGGGACGAGGCGCCGAAGCTGCACACCGCCTACTCCTTCGAGGCGGTGGTCGACGAGGTCTGCTTCATCGTCGGCCCGATCCTGTCGATCGGACTGGCCACCGCGGTCTTCCCCGAGGCCGGCGTCCTGCTCGCCGGGATCTTCCTCGCCGTCGGCATCGCCCTGTTCACCTCCCAGCGGCGGACCGAACCACCGCTGCATCCCGCGCACGCCCATTCCGGCCGCAGCGCGATCCTGAACGGCGGCCTGGTCGTCCTGGTGCTGACCTTCGTCGCCACCGGGGCGATCTTCGGCTCGGTCGAGGTGGTGACCGTCGCCTACGCCGAGGACCAGGGCCACAAGGCGATCTCCAGCGTGATCCTGGCGCTCTGGGCGCTCGGCTCCTGCGTGGCCGGCTTCGTGTTCGGCACCCTGAAGCTCAGCGGGTCGATGGCGAGCCGGTTCTTCGGCGGGGTGGTCTTCATGGCAGTCAGCATGGTTCCGCTGCTGCTGGTCGCCGAGTCGGTGAGCGGGGTCGGCGGCCTGGTCGCGGTCGGCGGCGCGCTGCTGATCGCGGGCATCGCCATCTCCCCCACCCTGATCACGGCGATGGCCCTGGTCGAGCGGCTGGTCCCGGCCGCCAAGCTGACCGAGGGCATGACCTGGACGACCACCGGGCTGGCGATCGGCGTCGCGGTCGGCTCCTCGGTCGGCGGCTGGACGGTCGACGGCGCGGGCGCGGCGGCCGGCTACTGGGTCCCGCTGACCGCCGGGGTGTTCGGCGTGCTGACGGCGGCGGCCGGGCTCAAGCGGCTGCGGGCCGGGCTGGACGCCGAGCCGGGCAGCCCCGCGTCCGCCGAAACCGTGGACCTCGGACGCTGACCTGACTTACCCTCCTCCCTACCTGCGGCCTACCCGCGGGTAGGGAACGAGGTGAGCCGACACCCGTTCGGCCACGGAGCAGGAGGCGCCGCAATGCCCCAGGCCAGTACCGCTGCCCGCACCCGCTGGACCAACTGGGCGGGCAACCAGAGCACCGTGCCCGCCCGGGTGGTCACCCCCGGCAGTGCGGAGGAGCTGGCCAAGGAGATCCTGCGCGCCGCCGACCGGGGCGAGAGCGTCAAGGCGGTCGGTTCGGGCCACTCCTTCACCGCGATCGCCTCCGCCGGGAACGGCGTCCTGGTCCGGCCGCACGGGCTGACCGCCGTCCGCGGGATCGACCACGCGAACGGCACCGTCACCGTCGAGGCCGGACTCCCACTGCACCGGCTCAACCGCCTGCTCGCCGCCGCGGGCCTCTCGCTCACCAACATGGGCGACATCGAGGTGCAGACCGTGGCCGGCGCCACCAGCACCGGCACCCACGGCACCGGCCGGGACTCCGGGTCGCTGGCCGCCCAGATCCGCGGGCTGGAGATCGTGCTCGCCGACGGGAGCGTCCGGCACTGCTCCCCCACCGAGAGCCCGGAGCTGTTCGAGGCCGCCCGGCTCGGCCTCGGCGCGCTCGGCGTGATCACCGCGCTCACCCTCGCCGTCGAACCGGCCTTCCTGCTCACCGCGCACGAGCAGCCGATGCGCTTCGACGAGGTGCTGCGACGGCTGGACGACCTCACCGCCGTCAACGAGCACTTCGAGTTCTACTGGTTCCCGCACACCGACCGCTGCGCCACCAAGCGCAACAACCGCAGCCAGGGACCGGCCGCGCCGCTGCCCCGGTTCAAGGAGTGGCTGGAGGACGACTTCCTCTCCAACACCGTCTGGGAGGGCGCCTGCCGGGTCGGGCGCCGCTTCCCCGCCTCGGTGCCGACGATCGCCGCGCTGGCCAGCCGCGCCTGGTCGGACCGCAGCTACACCGACACCGCCCACCGGGTCTTCACCAGCCCGCGCAAGGTGCGCTTCGTCGAGATGGAGTACGCCGTGCCGCGCGCCTCGGTCGGTGAGGTGCTGCGCGAGCTGCGGGCCATGGTGGAGCGGTCCCGCTGGCGGATCAGCTTCCCGGTCGAGGTGCGGTTCGCCCCGGCCGACGAGGTCTGGCTCTCCACCGCCCACGGCCGGGACACCGCGTACATCGCCGTCCACCTCTACCGGGGCACCGCGGAGCAGGGGTACTTCACGGCGGTGGAGCGGCTGATGACCGAGCACGGCGGCCGGCCGCACTGGGGCAAGCTGCACACCCGGGACGCCGAGTACCTCGCCGGGGTCTACCCGCGCTTCGCGGAGTTCACCGCGCTGCGCGACGAGCTCGATCCGGACCGCCGCTTCGGCAACGACTACCTGCGCCGGGTGCTGGGGGCCTAGCCGCTCAGGACGGCTGGGGCGCCTGCGGCACCTGGGGCGCCCGGGGCGTCGTCGCCGGGTCCGGGGCCGGCGGGGGGACGACGGCGGTGGTCGGGTCCGGGGGCTTCGGGCTCGCGCCGCCGGAGGGCTTCGCGGAGGCGCTCCCGCCGCCGGACGGGGCCGGGGGCGTGGCCGGCGCGGACGGCTCGCCGGAGGGGCGGGCCGAGGGGGATCCGGAGGACGGCGCGGACGGCGTCGCCCCGGAACCGCCCGACGCGCCGGAGGACGGGGAGGCCGTCGGGGCGGAGGACGGCCCCTCGCCCTGCGCACCCTGCCCGGCACCGGGGCTCGGCCGACCCGAGGCCCCGCCGTCCCGGCCGGCCGGGGACGAGGGCACGGCGGCCGGCCCGGAGGGCGGCGCGTCGCCCGGCGGCTTCCGGTCGACCCGGCCGCCCAGCGAGGTGCCGGTGCCCGACTCGCCCTGGACCGTCGCCGACACCGGTCGGCCGGTCGCGATCTCGAAGGCGAGGATCGGCACCATCGCGACCGTGAACACCAGGGCCGAGACGGCCGCGTACGTCTTCCAGCCCCACCGGCGCCGCGCCCGGACCACCCTCGGCGTGCTCCACTCGGCCGAGCCGGGCGGCGGGGCCGGATCGGCCCGGTCCGGATCGACCCGGTCCGGCTCCGGCGCCTGCCGGAGCCCGTTCACCAGCTGCCCCGGACCGGTGACCCGGTCGACCGCGCCGCGCAGCTGTTCCCCGGTGCGCCGGAAGAGGTGCTGGAACAGCGCCCCGCCGGTGGTCGCGCCGATACTCACCACCGCCGCGCCGAGAATGGTTCCGTACACCCCGAGTTCGGACGCGAGCACCGCCCCCACCACGGTGGCCAGCGCACTGGCGGCGACCTGAGTCCCACTCAGATCAATTCGCCTGCGACCTTCCTCCGCTCCGGCCCGTTCGGGCTTCTGCTCCGGCATCGACATCCCTCGCGTCAGTACGACTGTCCTTCGAACAAGTCACTCCATCCTGCCCAAAGAAGGACACAAGGGTCGAAAATGCGGTTCTTCGCGAGAGATATATGTGAAGATGATCACCGTTCATCGGTCGATCCTCGGCCATTGGGGTCGTGCGCTCTTGAGATTCCCGTGAATCGCGGGAGACTTGAGCGGCGAGCCGCCCCTTCGGATGCCACGAATGGAGTACTGTTCGTAAAGCCTGAGCCCAGGTCGACTTGTCGACTGCCCATCAACCGGCAGCTTGACAAGGAGTGGTGGCGCAGGCGCGCACGGCGACACCGGTCCCGGATCGTCGCGTCACTCCACGTGCGAGGACGGTCGGGGCACCCAGGCGCGACGTCGACGGATGACGTGGCAAAAAGGCAACCGTGCCACAGCGGTGTGGCCGGGCGTAAGCCCGACACGCCGGGGAACTCAGCAAGGTTGTGGCCAGTCGCGAGTGGGCAGGCCACACTCAGTACGGGAGCAGCGACGCAGGTGACGTCGGCAGGCACCACCCGGGAGGTAAGCGTGCCCGAACTGCGGGTTGTGGCCGTCAGCAACGACGGCACACGGCTGGTGCTCAAGGCTGCCGACAGCACCGAGTACACCCTCCCCATCGACGAGCGGCTGCGGGCCGCCATCCGTGGTGACCGGCCGCGCCTCGGCCAGATCGAGATCGAGGTCGAGAGCCACCTCCGCCCCCGGGACATCCAGGCGCGGATACGAGCCGGTGCCTCCGCCGAGGAGGTCGCCCAGGCCGCCGGCATCTCCGTCGACCGGGTCCGCCGCTTCGAGGGTCCGGTGCTGGCCGAGCGCGCCTTCATGGCCGAGCGGGCCCGCAAGACCGCGATCCGCCGGCACGGCGAGGCCCCCGGCCCCCAGCTGGGCGAGGCGGTCTCAGAGCGGCTCGCGCTGCGCGGCGCCGAGAAGGAGACCGAGCGCTGGGACTCCTGGCGGCGCGACGACGGCACCTGGGAGGTCATCCTCTCCTACCGGGCCGACGGCGAGGGCCGCAGCGCGGCCTGGACGTACGACCCGCCCCGGCGACTGGTGCAGCCGAACGACGACGAGGCCCGCGCACTGATCGGCGAATCGGTCGAGCGCGAGGAGGACTCGGTCTTCCCGTTCATCCCGCGGATCGCCCGACTCCCCCACGACCGGCCGCTGCGTCCGATGATCGACCGGCCCTCGGCGGACCGGATCATGTCGGCCCGCGAGGTCCGGGAGTCCCGGGAGGCGACGGCCGAGTCCAGGGACTCGCTGACCAGCCTGCTGGACGTGGTGCCCGCCTTCCGCGGCGACCTCGCGGTCGGCGCGCCGCCGCCGGTCGAGCCGGTGCCCGCCGAGGTGGCCGAGGAGGAGGCGGAGCCCGCGGCCGCCGCCCCGGCGGTCGGCGCGGGATCGGCGTACGCGGACATCCTGATGCCCCGCGCGGTGGCACCGCACCGGGAGCGACTGGTCGGCACCACCGACCGCCAGGCCGAGGCCGACGGCGTGCGGCCCGGGCGCCGGGCCACCGTGCCGAGCTGGGACGAGATCGTCTTCGGCAGTCGGCGCAAGAAGCAGGAGTAGCAGGAGTAGCAGGAGCAGCAGGAGCAGCAGGACCGTAGGACAGCAGAGCGGCGCGAAGGCGCGGACGACCGGGGTCGTCCGCGCCTTCGGCGTTCGCGGGCTCAGCCGGGCTGGTCGGTGACGGCGACCGGGCGGGTCTCGTCACTGGACCACTCGCTCCACGAGCCCGGGTAGAGGGTGGCCGGCAGACCGGCCACCGCGAGCGCCAGGATCTGGTGCGCGGCGGTCACCCCGGAGCCGCAGTAGACGGCGGTGCCCCGCTCCCCCGCGCCCAGCTCCCGGAACCGGGCGGCGAGTTCGGCGGCCGGGCGGAAGCGGCCGTCCGGGCCGACGTTCTCGGTGGTCGGCGCGGAGACCGCGCCGGGGATGTGGCCGGCCCTCGGGTCGATCGGCTCGGTCTCGCCCCGGTAGCGCTCCCCCGCCCGCGCGTCCAGCAGCAGCGCGTCCCGGGCCCAGGCCGCGGCGCCGTCGGCGTCGACCACCGGCAGCTGACCCGGGACCGGCTTGAAGTCGCCGTCCCCGGCCGGCGGCACCTCGGTGGTGACCGGCAGACCGGCCTCCTGCCAGGCCGCGAAGCCGCCGTCCAGCACCCGGACGTCCGGGTGGCCGGCCCAGCGCAGCAGCCACCAGGCGCGGGCGGCGGCCAGCGAGGTGGCGCCGTCGTAGACCACCACCGGACGGTCGGCCGAGATGTCGAGGCGGCGCAGCGCGGCGCCGAACTCCTCCGGGTCGGGCAGCGGGTGGCGGCCGCCGCGCCCGGGCGGGCCGGCCGGGGCGGCGAGGTCGGTGTCGAGGGCGACGAAGCGGGCACCGGGCAGGTGGCCGGCGGTGTAGTCCTCGATGCCGGGCGGGCCGCCGAGCTGCCAGCGCACATCGAGCAGGACCGGCGGGCGCCCGGAGTCGAGCGACTCCTGCAAACCGGTCACCGACACCAGCGGGGAGTCATCGTGAGTGGTCGTCATGGCGGTCATTCTGGCGCAGCGCCGGACTGTCCGGAGGGGCAGCGCTCTTTGTGCGCTCTTTGCCGGATTTTCCGCGCGGCCCGAGGGTTCGACGAGCGCCACGGTGGAAGCATCACCCTCACTGCGCCGTTTCGTGCGCCGACCGCCCGTTGAGGAGACCTGTCATGCCCGCGCTGACACTGCGGCTGGCCCAGGGCACCCCGTGCTGGGTCAGCCTGATGACCGACGACCTGCCCGGTGCCCGGGCCTTCTACGGCGAACTGCTCGGCTGGACCTTCGCCCCCGGACCGGCGCAGCTCGGCGAGTACGTCCGGGCCCGCCTCGGCGAGGAGCCGGTGGCCGGGCTCGGGGTGTCCGAGGTGGCCGGCTTCCCGGTGCAGTGGACCAGCTACTTCGCGGTGGACGACGCGGACCGCGCGGCCCAGTTGGTGCGGGAGTGCGGCGGCACGGTCGCGGTCGGGCCGCTCCAGGCGGAGCGGGCCGGGCGGCTGGCGATCGCGGCCGACGTCTCCGGCGCGGTGTTCGGACTCTGGCAGGGCGAGGAGCACCTCGGCCGGGAGACCGGGCCGGGGCCGGGCGGACCGGCCTGGGCGGAGCTGCTCACCCCGGACGCGGACGGCGCGGCCGCGTTCTACCGGGCGGTGCTCGGGGTGCCGGTGGCCGAGGCCGAGGGCGGGTCCGCGCTGCTGGTCGGCGGCCGGCCGGTGGCCGGGATCCGGCACGGCGCCGAGCTGCGCGGCCACCCGCCGCGCTGGCGCACCCACTTCGCGGTGGCCGACGTCGGTCTGACGGCCCGGCGGGCGGTCGAGCTGGGGGGCCGGGTGCTGGTGGCGCCGCAGGACACGCCGCGCGGCCGGGCGGCCCGGCTGGCGGACCCGCGCGGCGGGCACTTCTCGGTGCTGCAGACGGGCTGACGGCGCGGCCCGGGCCTGCCGTTCGGGCCCACTGCTCGGCCCCGCGACTCGGGCCCGCGAGTTCGGGCCCGCGGCTCAGGCCTGCTGCTCCTCGAAGGGGAGGACGTCCGGGGAGAGCACGGCGGCCCGGGCGGTGGCCGCGGTCAGGCGGCGGCGGTGGTGGCGCCGGCAGAGCACCTCGTAGCCGACCTCGTCCTCGCGGACCGAGATGTCGCCGATGACGACCTGCGCGCCCTCGACCACCATGACCCCGCCGACGGTGCGGGCGTTGTGGGTGGCCCGGGCGCCGCACCAGCAGAGCGCCTCGACCTGGAGCACCTCGACCCGGTCGGCGAGTTCGATCAGCCGCTGGGAGCCGGGGAAGAGCCGGGTGCGGAAGTCCGTGGTGATGCCGAAGGTGTAGACGTCGATGTCGAGTTCGTCGACCACCCGGGCGAGCTGGTCGATCTGCCCCGGGTCGAAGAACTGGGCCTCGTCGCAGATCAGGTAGTCCACCCGGCCGCCGGCCGAGAGCCGCTGCACCACATGGGCGTGGAAGTCGAACTCGTCGGCCACCTCGACCGCGTCGGCGCGCAGGCCGAGCCGGCTGGAGATGGTGGCAGCGCCGGCCCGGTCGTTGCGGGTGAGGATGATCCCCTGCCGGCCGCGGGCGGCGTGGTTGTGGTCCATCTGGAGCGCGAGGGTCGACTTCCCGCAGTCCATCGTGCCGGAGAAGAACACCAGTTCAGCCATGGGTGGTGCAAGGGCCTTTCAGGTCGGGGGAGTTCAGCGGCGGAATTCGAGCAGTGGCACGAACTGCTCGACCGGGGTCATCGAACCGTGCAGGCCGATCATCGCGGACTCGCCGGGCTCGTTGCGGGAGGCGACGACGGCGATGTCGTCGCGGGCGGCGGCAACCACGTCGCCGATCCGGTGGTAGACCCGGTCGTCCACGACGGGGCCGAACCAGCCGGCCTCGATCGCCTGGTCCCTGGTGGCCACCCACATCCGGTCGCCGAGCACCTCGCTCCAGACCGTGTGCACGTCGGCGGCGGCACCCGGGACGGCGTAGACGTGGCGGGCGCGGCCCTCGCCGCCGAGCAGGGCGACTCCGGCGCCGAGCTCCCAGTCCTCGTCGAAGTCGATCCGGTCCTCGGGGGCGATGTCGATCATGCCGTGGTCGGCGGTGACGTACATCACCGAGCGCGGGGGCAGCTGTTCGGCGAGCCGGCGGGCCAGCCGGTCGACCGCGTCCAGGGTCATCCGCCACTCGTCCGAGTCCACCCCGAAGCGGTGGCCCGCACCGTCGAGTTCGCTGACGTACGTGTAGACGAGCGCGCGGTCGTGCTCGGCCAGCCAGGCGGCGGCCCGGTCCATCCGCTCCTCGCCGGTGGTGCGGCCGAGGAAGGTGCCGCCGGAGAGCGCGACCCGGGTGAGCGGGGTCTGCGCGAACAGCGGGGAGGACACCTGGGCGGTGGCCACCCCGGCGGCGTGCACCTGCTGGAAGACGGTGGGGTACGGCTGCCAGCCGGCCGGGTCGGTCGGCGGCTGCCAGCGCAGCTGGTTCATCAGGTGCCCGGCGCCGGGCACCGCCACCGTGTAGCCGGCCAGGCCGTGCAGACCGGGCGGGGTGCCGGTGCCGACCGAGGCCAGCGAGGTGGCGGTGGTGGACGGGAAGCCCGCGGTCAGCGGCCGGCCGGTGCCGCCGAGCGAGCCGGCCGTCAGCGAGGAGAGGAACGGCGCGTACTCGGGGTGGCGCAGCAGCAGCTCCCAGCCGAGGCCGTCGACCAGGAAGACCACCGCGCGGTCGGCGGGCGCGAGCGGCAGCGCGGCGGTGAAGCCGGGCACGCCGAGGCCGGCCGCGACCGAGGGCAGCAGGTCGCTGAGCGAGCCGCTGCCGTAGGGCGGCGCGGGCGCGGTGGCGGGGTCGAGGAGCTCGAAGGCGTCGTGGCCGTCGGGGGCGAAGGGCATGGTGGCGGAGGTGGCTTCCTGGCTGGCCGGAGCGGTCCGGACCCGTGGCGGGCGGTGTCCGGACGGCGGCGGGGCGGCGGCGGTCGGCGCGCGACCGTGCGGGGCGGCGCCGGTCGGCGCGGTGGTGCGGGGCGGGGCGGTGACGGGGGTCCGCGGCGGGTCCGTGCGGGGTGGGGGGTCAGACCCGGGGGCCGCTGGTGACGGTCGCCTCGGAGAGGGCCCGGGCGAAGACCAGGGCCTGGGCCACCGTCTCGGGGCCGTCGCCGGCCTCGCTGACCCGCAGCGACAGGTCGTCGGCGGTGGCGGAGCCGGTGTAGCCGTGGTCCGCCTCGCAGTTCGGGTCGGAGCAGCCGGCCGGTTCGAGGTCGAGCCGCTGGACCGCGCCCCAGCCGATGGTCAGCACCACCTCGCGGGGCAGCGTGCCCGGGGTGTAGGTCTCCGGGTTGGCGACCATCCGGCTGACCACCACGGAGTTGATCCGGTCCAGCCGGACGCTCTCGGTGGAGGTGGTGGCGATCGGGACGGCCGGGCTGCTGCCATCCCCGGTCTGCTCGTCGGTGTGGCTGACCACGAAACGGGTCGGGGTCAGCACCAGGACGGTGACGTGCCGACGCACCTCGTTGGCGTCGAAGGTGGTCTCCTGGTGCACCAGGTAGGAGCTGATCGGCTCGGGACCCACCGCGGACTCGACCGCCTCGGACACCAGGGCCGGGTAGTAACCGCTGCGCTCGATCGCGGAACGCAGGTCCTGAGTGGTGGTGGTACCGGTCTTCGCCATAACTCCATCCTGGCATGGTCCCCCGACGAAGCGGGCGGCACGGCGCCGAGCTTCGGACAACGGCGCCCGGGTCCGGACGCAACCAAGGAAGGTTACAGCGTGCTCATGGCGCGCGGGCCCAGATCACTGCGGACCGGCAGGGGCGCGATGCGTACGCGCGCCCCCAGGATCGCCAGTCCGTGCGGGGCGACGACCACCGGTTCGAGGTCCACCGAGGCGACCTCGGGCAGGTCGTCCACCAGCCGGGACACCCGCAGCAGCAGTTCCTCCAGGGCGTCGGTGTCGACCGCCTCGGCACCCCGCCAGCCGAACAGCAGTGGGGCCGCCCTGACCTCGCGGACGAGCGAGGCGACGTCCTGGTCGGTGGCCGGAACCAGTCGGTGGGCGACGTCGCCCAGCAGTTCGGCGGGGGCGCCGGCCAGGCCGAAGGAGAGGATGGCGCCGACCGCCGGGTCGACGGTGGCGCCGATCACGGTGTCCACGCCGCGGGGGGCGAGCCGCTGGACCACCAGCGCGGCCTGGGCGGCGCCGCCGAGCAGTTCGTCCAGTTCGCGGTGCGCGTGGCGCAGTCCGGCCTCGCCGGTCAGGTCGAGCCGGACGCTGCCGAGGTCGGGGCGGTGGCGCAGGTGCGGGGCGGTGGCCTTGAGCGCGACCGGGTAGCCGAGGGTCGCGGCGGCCCGCACCGCGCTCTCCTCGTCCGGGGCGGGCAGGGTCGGCGAGACGTCGATGCCGTAGCGGGCGAGCAGGGCGGCCGCCTCGGGGTCGGGCAGGGTGATCCGCGCCCCGCCGGGCTGGGTACGGGCGGCGACCGCGGGGCGGGTGGAGAGCGCGGCGTCGACCAGGGCGCGGGCCCCCGTCTCGTCGATCCGGTCGAGTTCGGGGACCCTGGCGGTCTCCTCGGCCTCGGCCATCCGGCGGCGCCAGTCGGCGTAGTGGACGGCGTGCGCGAGGGCCCGGACCGCCCGCTCGGGGGCGGGGTAGGCGGGGATGCCGCCGGGGCGCAGCCGGTCCGGCAGGTCGGTGAGGGCGAGGTGGGCGAGGAGCAGCGGCTTGCCGGCGGCCCGGGCGCGCTCGCCGGCGGCGAGCAGGGCGGCGGCGATCTCCGGGTCGTCGGAGCCCGGTTCCGGTTCGTCGGGGCCGGTGGGCCGGCCGGGCGGGCGGGGGCCCCAGGACTGGCTGCCGATCGGCGGGATGGCGACGGCGATCACCGCGTCCACCCCGGGGTCGGTCAGCGCGGTGTCCAGGGCGATCCGGAAGTTCTCGCCGGTGGCGGCGGTGGTGAGGTCGACCGGGGTGCGCGGGCGCAGGCCCGCGGAGAGGCAGGCGTCGTGGGTGAGCAGGCCCAGCGAGTCGGAGTTGCCGACCACCGCGACCCGGTCGCCGGGCGGCAGCGGCTGGTGGGCGAGCAGGTCGCCGGTGTCGTACAGCTCGGTGATGGTCTCCACCCGGGTGACGCCGGCCTGCTGGAAGAGGGCGTCGACGGTGGCGTCCCGCAGTCCGCTGGCGGTGGCCGGGACGGCGTGGCCGGGCGGCAGGCTGCCGGTGTGGCGGGCCCCCTTGACCACGACCACCGGCTTGGCCTGGGCGAGCCGGCGGGCGATCCGGGTGAACTTGCGGGGGTTGCCGAAGGACTCCAGGTAGAGCAGGACGACCTCGGTGGCCGGGTCCTCGGCCCAGTACTGGAGGAAGTCGTTGCCGGAGACGTCGGCGCGGTTGCCGACCGAGGCGAAGGAGGAGACCCCGAGGCCGCGCCGGTGGCCGGCCTCCAGCAGGGCGACGCCGATCGCGCCGGACTGGCAGAAGACGCCGAAGGCGCCCCGGGCGGGCAGCACCGGGGCGAGCGAGGCGTTCAGCGGGTGCTCCGGGTCGGTGGAGATCAGGCCGAAGGCGTTGGGGCCGATCACCCGCATGCCGGCCGCCCGGGCCTGGCGGACCAGGGCGCGCTGGCGGTCGCGGCCCTCGGGGCCGGTCTCGGCGTAGCCGGCGGTGACCACCACCAGGCCTTGGACGCCGTGCGCGCCGCACTCGGCGACGGCCTGGGGCACGGCGGAGGCGGGCACGGCGATCACCGCGAGGTCGACCGGGCCGGGGATCTCCAGGACCGAGCGGTGCACCGGGAGGCCGTCGAGCTCGGTGCCGGGCGGGGCGTTGCGGTTCACCGCGTAGACCGGGCGGTCGGCGGCGGCGAAGCCGGAGAGCAGGTCGCGCAGCAGGGTCCGGCCGACGGTCTGCGGGGTGCGGGAGGCGCCGATCACGGCGACCGAGCGCGGGGTGAGCAGCCGTTGGACGGAGCGGGCCTCGGCACGGTGCTCGCGGGCCCGCATGACGGCGAGCGAGGCGGCGGTGGGTTCGAGGTCGAACTCCAGGTGGACCACGCCGTCGGCGAAGCTGCGGCGCTGGACGTAGCCGGCGTCGGTGAAGACCTTCACCATCTTGCGGTTCTCCGGCAGCACCTCGGCCTGGAAGCGGCGGATGCCGCGTTCCTGGGCGACCGCGGCGATGTGCTCCAGCAGGGCGGAGGCGACGCCCCGGCCCTGGTGGGCGTCCTGGACCAGGAAGGCGACCTCGGCGTCGGTGCCGGTCTCCGAGGGGCGGCCGTCGGCGTCGATCCGGTCGTAGCGGACGGTGGCGATGAAGCGGTCGCGGACGACGACGGCGAGGCCGACCCGGTGGACGAAGTCGTGGTGGGTGAAGCGCCGGACGTCCTTGTCGGAGAGCCGGGGGTAGGGCGCGAAGAAGCGGAAGTACTTGGACTGGTCCGACACCTGTTCGTAGAACTCGACCAGACGGCCCGCGTCCGCCGGGGTGATCGGGCGGATCCGGGCCGTGCCGCCGTCGCGCAGCAGGACGTCGGCCTCCCAGTGCTGGGGGTAGTCCGGGGCGGTCCCGCCGTGGTCCCGGCGGGCCGACGTCCGGGCGTTCGTCGGGTCCTGCTCGGGGTGCGGTGCCGCGGAGTCGTCCACGATCGTCAGGTTATCCGGCGGCGGGCCGAATGGCGCCGGGCGTGCGTTCGCGGCAGGGTGGGCAGGGCCTCTGAACGGGGATTATGCGCCGTTTATGGCTCTGAAAGAAACAATCACAAGTCCCGAACGCGGCGGCTCGCAGGGGTCGGCTGCATGCAACACTGGTCTAGACAACATGGCCGTTCCCCCCATCGCGGCCATGACCAGCTTCACCGGAAAGGCACGTCTCATGGCCGAGCGCCGCGTCACCATCGGTTGGGCCGAGGGCCTGCACGCCCGTCCCGCCTCCGTCTTCGTCAAGGCCGTCGCGGCCACCGGCGTGCCGATCACCATCACCAAGCCGGGCGGCAACCCGGTCAACGCCGGCTCCATGCTCGGCCTGCTCGCGCTCGGCGCGCAGGGCGGCGACGAGGTCGTGCTGGCCTCCGACGCCGAGGGCGCCGACGAGGCCCTGGACCGCCTGGCCGCGCTGGTCGAGCAGGGCCTGGACGAGCTGCCCGCCGCGGCCTGAGGCCGGCACCGCGCACACGTCCGGAGCCCGGGCCCCGTTGGTCGGGGGGCCCGGGCTCCGGTGTGCGCGGCCTCGCCGCGGCGGCCGTCAGCCCGCCGCGATCGCCCGCAGGATGTCCAGCCGGGCCGCCCGGCGGGCCGGCCGCAGCCCGGCCACCGCCCCCGCCACCAGACCGGCCACCAGCACCACGGACAGCTGGAGCGGCGGGACGGCGAAGCTTCCCGTCCCCTCGGTGTCCGCCGCCCGGACCAGCGCCCAGCCCAGGAACGACCCCAGGCCCAGGCCGCCGATCGTGCCGAACATCGCCACCAGCACCGACTCCCAGCGCACCATCGCGCGCAACTGGCTGCGGGTCTGGCCGACCGCCCGCAGCAGGCCCAGCTCCCTGGTCCGCTCGTGCACCGCCAGGGTCAGCGTGTTGGCGATCCCCAGCAGCGCGATCAGCACCGCGAGCGCCAGCAGCGCGTAGACCACCGAGAGCATGATGTCGACCACCGAGGCCGAGTCCTTCGCGTACTCCGCCCGGGTCTGCACCTTCGGGTCGCCGAACGGCACCGCCGCCGCCGTCACCGCCGCCTTGCCGGCCGACAGCGAGACCCCGTCCTTCAGCGCGACCGCCACCAGCGAGTCCGAGTCCTGGCCCTTGTGCGGGGCCCACGCCTCCCGGGTGACCAGGTAGTCGCCGGCCAGCTCACTGCCCTGGTACAGCGCCTTCACCGTGAACGGCGTCTCGGTGCCGTCGCTGAACCGCACCGGCACGGTCGTGCCCACCTGCCAGCCCTGCTTCTCCGCCTCCGTCCTGGACACCGCCAGGCCGTCGGTGCCCAGCTGGAGCGAACCGTCCACCCGGCCGAGGTCCACGATGCCCGCCAGCCGGGTCGGGTCGGTGACGTCCAGGGTCCGGCCGTGGCCGTCCACCCGCGCCACACCCCGGCCCAGGCCCACGCTCTGCCGCACCTCCGGCAGACCGGCCACCGCGTCCGCCAGCTTCGGGCTGAGCGCACCGGCCCGGAAGCCGCCGGTGGAGATCGCGAGATCCCCGGCGAAGGTCCGGCTCACCGTGTCGTCCATGGTCGCCTTGATCGAGGCGCCGAAGACGGTGAACAGCGAGACCACCGTGACCCCGACCATCAGCGCGCTGGCCGTCGCGGCCGTGCGCTTCGGATTGCGGGTCGCGTTCCGCTGCGCCAGCACGCCCGGCATGCCGCGCAGCCGCGGCAGCGGCGCGCCCAGCAGCCGCACCACGAAGGTCGCGAACACCGGGCCGAGCACCACCACGCCGAGCAGCGTCGCCACCGCCCCGCCCGCGGTCAGCCCCACCGAGGGACCGTCCGTCGCGCCGACCACCGTGGCGACCACCCCGGCCGCGACCAGCAGCGCGCCGGCGGTCCAGCGGACCCGGCCGGCCCGGCCGTCGGCCGCGCCGTCCACCGCCACCGCCCGCATCGCGGCCAGCGGCGCCGTCCGGCCCGCCCGCACGGCCGGCGCGACCGCCGAGCCGACCGCCGTGACCGTGCCCACCAGCACCGGCAGCGCCACCGAGACCGCGCCGATCACCAGGCTGCCGGTCGGCAGGCTGAAGCCGATCACCTTGAACAGCGACGTCAGCCCGGCCGCGATCCCGATCCCGCCGAGCACTCCGGCCGCCGAGGCCGCCAGCCCGACCACCACCGCCTCCGCCAGGGTCGCCCCCAGCACCTGGCCGCGGGCCGCGCCCAGCGCCCGGAGCAGCGCGTTCTCCCTGGTGCGCTGCGCCACCACGATGGCGAAGGTGTTGTGGATGGTGAAGGTCGCCACCAGCAGCGCGATGCCCGCGAAGACCAGCAGCAGGGTGGTGAACATGGTCAGGAAGCGGCTGGACACCTGCGCGGTGGCCTCCTCCGAGACCTTCGTCCCGGTCACCGCCTCCAGCCCGGCCGGCAGCTTCGCCGTCAGCGCCGTCACCAGCTCCTGCTGGGAGACGCCGCCCGAGGCCCGGAACTGGATCGAGGTGGCCTGGCCCTGCCCCTTCGGGGTCAGGTAGCGCTCGGCGTCCGCGAGGGTCAGCCCGGTGTAGGTGTTCTGGCCCATGCCGTCGGCCGAGGCGCCGAAGGTCGCGATGCCGACGATCGTCACCGGCACCGGGTCGGGGGCGCGCAGGATGGTCGAGTCGCCGATCTTCAGCTCACCGGCCTTGGCCGCGCCCCGGTTGATCACCGCCTCCCCCGGCTGCTGCGGCGCCCGGCCCTCGGCCAGCCGGTACGGGTTGAGCCCGCTGTCCGGCTGCCAGTAACCGGCCAGCGTGGGCGGCCCCTGGCCGCCCACCGCCTTGCCGTTCTTGCCGATCAGCTGGCCGGAGCCCTGGATGGCCGGCTCGGCCGCCGCGACCCCGGGCACCTGGCGCAGCTGGTCCGCCAGCGCCAGGTCCACCGGGGCGCGGACGCCGCCGAAGGTGTTCTCGGTGTCCATCACGTCGGCGCTGCGCACCACCGCGTCGGTGCCCCGGTTGGCATCGGCGAACAGGGTGTCGAAGCTGCCGCGCAGGGTGTCGCCGAGCACCAGGGTGCCGGTCAGGAAGCTCACCCCGAGCAGGATCGCGGTGAACGTCCCGGCCAGCCGGCGCTTGTGCGCGGCCAGCGAGCGCAGACTGATCCGAAGGGTGGCGGTGGTACTGCTCATGACCGGCCGCCTCCCAGGCCTGCCGCGGGGGCACGGTCGAAGTCCTTCATCCGGTCCAGCACCCCGGCCGGGGTGGGCCGCTCCATCCGGTCCACCAGCCGGCCGTCGGCGAGGAACAGCACCTCGTCCGCGTAGCCGGCGGCGGTCGGGTCGTGGGTGACCATGACCACCGTCTGGCCCATCTCGTCCACCGCGCGGCGCATCAGCTCCAGCACCTCGGCGCCGGTCCGGGAGTCCAGGTTCCCGGTCGGCTCGTCCGCGAAGACCACCTCCGGACGGCCGGCCAGCGCCCGGGCCAGCGCGACCCGCTGCTGCTGGCCGCCGGACAGCTCGGTCGGCCGGTGCTCCAGCCGGTCCCGCAGGCCGACCGCGTCGATCAGGGTCTCCACCCACTCCCGGTCCACCTCGCCGCCGGCCAGGTCGACCGGCAGCGTGATGTTCTCCCGGGCGGTCAGCACCGGCACCAGGTTGAAGGACTGGAAGACGAAGCCGATCCGCTCCCGGCGCAGCAGGGTCAGCCTGCGGTCGTTGAGGTTCTCCAGCTCGGTGTCACCGATCATCGCGGTGCCGGCGGTCAGCCGGTCCAGGCCCGCCGCGCAGTGCAGCAGGGTGGACTTGCCGGAGCCGGACGGGCCCATGATCGCGGTGAGCCGGCCGGCCGGGAAGCCGACGGTGACGTGGTCCAGGGCGCGCACCTCGGTGCGTCCGACCCCGTAGACCTTGACCGCGTCGGCCACCCGGGCGGCCATCCGGTCGGTTTCGACCAGTTCGAGGACCGGGATGGTGGTCACTTGGTACCGCCCTGACCCGGCTTGGTGTCGTCCGGGCCCTGGAAGTGCTCCAGCAGGGTGTCCCGGCGGGTGCGGTACTCCTCCTCGGTCAGCTCACCGTCGGCGTACCGGCGGGCCAGGCTCGCCAGCGGGGCCTCGGTACCGCCGCCGCCCCACGGGCCACCGCGCCAGCCCGGACCGCCGCCGCCCCAGGGGCCGCCCCACTGGCCGCCGGCCCACGGCGGGCCCCACGGCCCGCGGCGGGCGAAGCCGCGGCGGCGGAAGACGGTGAACACGGTGACCAGGACGATCAGCCAGAACAGCGGGAAGAGCAGGAACCACGGACCGGGGCCGCCCCCGTTCCACGGGCCCCAGCCCTCCCGGCAGTAAGCGTCGGCGAGCAGTGCGGTGCTCTGCATGTCGGTCAACTCCTCGGTGTGCCCCGCATGTTCGGACGGGGGCCGCGCCGCCCCGGACGGTCTCCGAGGCCACCTGAAGCTTCTCGCCGGAGGGGGGTCCGCCGCGTCCTCCGGGGAGCGGCACCTCGGGTACGACACCGGGAGTAGGGCCCGGGGCCCGGGCTGCTCCCGGGCGGACAGCCCCGGGAACCGGCCGGGCCGGCCGCCGCTACAGCCAGCCGGGGCGGACCAGGCCGGACTCGTAGGCGAGCACGACCAGCTGGGCGCGGTCGCGCACGCCGAGCTTCACCATGGCGCGGCTGACGTGGGTCTTCGCGGTGAGCGGGCTGACCACCAGGCGGCGGGCGATGTCGTCGTTGCTCAGGCCCATGCCGACCAGGGTGAGCACCTCGCGCTCCCGGTCGGTGAGCGCGTCCAGCAGCTGCCCGCCGGCGGAGGGCTCCCGGGAGCGGCTGGCGAACTCGTCGATCACCCGGCGGGTCACGCCCGGGGACAGCAGGGAGTCACCGACCGCGGCGACCCGGACGGCGCGCAGCAGGTCGGCCGGTTCGGTGTCCTTGGCCAGGAAGCCGGCCGCGCCCAGCCGCAGCGCCTCGAAGATGTACTCGTCCATCTCGAAGGTGGTCAGCACCACCACCCGGACGGCGGAGAGCTCGGGGCGGGAGCAGATCTGCCGGGTGGCCTCCAGGCCGTCGGTGCCGGGCATCCGGATGTCCATCAGCACGACGTCCGGCCGCAGCTCCTCCACCAGCCGGACGGCCGCCCCGCCGTCGTCCGCCTCGCCGACCACCTCGATGTCGGGCTGGGCGTCGAGCAGGGCCCGGAAGCCCGCCCGGACCAGGACCTGGTCGTCCGCCAGCAGTACTCGGATCATCCCGTCCGCTTCCCCTCGCTCGCCGTGCCCGACCCCGCGGGGTCGGGCAGCCAGGCCCGGACCCGGAAGCCGCCGCCGTACGGACCGGTGGTCAGCTCGCCCGCGAAGGCCGCGGCCCGCTCGCGCATGCCGATCAGGCCGTTGCCGGAGCCTCCGCCGTCACCACCCGCGGCCGGACCCGGATCGTCCACCCGGAGCAGCAGCCCCGCCGGGGAGGACCAGTCCATCAGAACCGTGGCGCTCCGCGCGGCCGAATGGCGGATGACGTTGGTGAGCGCCTCCTGGACGATCCGGAACGCGGCCAGCTCCACCTGGGCGGGGAGCGGCCGGACGGTTCCCACCGTGTCGACCGTGACGGTGAGCCCGGCGTGGCCGGCCTGGGTCACGAGTTCGGGCAGCCGGGCGAGCCCGGGGGCGGGGGTGCGCGGGGCCTGGCCGTCCGGGCCGCGCAGGGTGCCGAGCACCTGGCGGACCTCGTCGAGCGCCTCCTTGCTGGTCGCCTTGATGACGGTCAGCGCGGCCCGCACCTGGTCCGGGTGCTCGTCGATGAGCTCCAGGGCCACCCCGGCCTGGAGGTGGATCACCGAGATCGAGTGGGCCAGGATGTCGTGGAGTTCGCGGGCCATCCGCAGCCGCTCCTCGGCGGCGCGGTTCTCCTCGGCCTGCCGACGGGCCAGCCGGCGGGCGGCGAGCTGTTCGCCGCGCGAGCGCATGATCTCGGCGCCGGCCAGGATCAGCAGCAGCCAGGCCGCCGCGCCGGCCTCCTGCCACCAGCTCGGGCCGGGCCCGGGGGCGCGCTGCCAGTCGTGCGGCAGCAGGTGGGAGCTGGCCAGATGGACCAGGTAGCCGCCGCCGAGGGAGATCCAGGCCCACCGGCGGCGGCCCCGGGCGAGCGCGCCGTAGACGGCGACGGCGAGGCTGAAGAACACCGGGCCGTACGGGTAGCCGGCCAGCAGGTAGCCGATGGTGACGGCGGTGACGCCGGCCACCACCGGGCCGGGGTAGCGGTCGCGCAGCAGCAGCAGGGCGGGCCCGAGCAGCAGCAGCGCGTAGCCGACCGCGTCGAGCGCGGCCCGGTCGGTCTGCTGGCGGGCGGCGGCGGTGGAGCCGACCACCTGGACCAGGGCCACCAGGAGGGCGGAGAGCCTGGTCCAGGAGGGTCTGGTCCACGGCGGTCCGGGAAAGGGATCGTGGCCTGTGCTCACGTGGTCGGTGCTCATGAACGGGTAACGGTCACCGCCCCGGCGCCGCGCCCGCGGCCCGGTCGATGCGCGCGGCGCGGGCCTCGGCGGCCAGCCGCTTCCCCCGCTTGGTCATGCCCCAGGGCTTGACCACGGAGAGCACGGTGGCGGTCAGGTAGATGGTCAGGGCCACCGAGGGGGCGATCACCAGCACGTGCGGGGCGCGGCCGTCCGGCGGGACGGTGCCCGCCGCGACCTGGCCGGCCGCGTCGTGGATGAAGGCGCGCAGGGCGAAGATCGAGGCCAGGGTGGCGGCCAGGGTGAGCCAGAACTTGGTGGCGACCCAGCGGTAGCGCAGCAGGCCCCAGGTGGTGCCGAGGGACAGCAGCACGCCGGAGAGCAGCGAGAGCAGACTGATCGGGATCAGCAGCCAGTCGGCGAAGATCTCCTGCGCCAGGTAGGCGGCGCGCACGGTGTCCGGGTTGTCGGAGAAGCGGCCGGCGATACCGAGGGCGAGCACACCGGCGGTCAGGCCGAGCCAGCCGACCGAGCAGGCGACGTGCACGGTCAGCCAGACCCGGCGGGCGTGCTTGGGCAGGCGCAGGCGCCCGGCGAGGCCGGCCGGAGGCTCCGGCCGGTCGGCGGCGCGGTCGGCGCGGCCGGCCGGGGTCCCGGCGGGGGCCGTCGGGGCCTCGGGGGTGTCGGCGGCGGGCGGACCAGGAGGAGTGGGCATCGGCTTGTGCTCCGGAGGGCGAGGGGCGACGCGGGCCACGGGCCGGCGGCCACCGGGTGGATGGTGTACGGCCGCCGGCCCACGGCTTGGGTGATCCACGGGATCACCTACTACTCTGCCCGGCCGGGGTGGGCGGGGCATCGCACGGCGGGAGTAGCCGGCCGTACCGCTCGTTGAGTACGGGCGGCGCGGCGCGCGGGCGGCCGACGGCCGGGATCGTTCGGCGGACGGGCGACGAAAGGGCCGCGCACGGACCGCGGGCGGACCGGGACGGACGGCGGGCGGGCGGTCAGTAGGCGATCTCCACGACCTCGCGCCGGGCGGCCGGCTCCTGGAGCGCGGCGAGCAGGTAGTGCGCGAGGTCGGCGCGGGATATCGACCAGGCCCCGGGCAGCCGGCGGCCGACCGCCGTGCGGTAGCGGCCCCGGGCCCGGCCGCCGGTGAGCCGGGCGGCCCGGACCAGCGTCCAGTCCAGCTCGGTGTCCTCCAGCAGGAACCGCTCCATTCGCGCCATGTCGGCGTACGGCCGGCGGAGCATCGGGTGCAGCACCCAGGAGGTGAGGGCCCGTTGGAACGGGGCGGCGCGCCAGGGCACCGGGCTCATGCTGGTGGTGGAGACGCACACGACCCGGGAGACGCCGGTGGCGCGCATCGCCTTGAGGATGTGGTCGGTGCCGGCCGAGTAGACGGTGGTGGCGGCCCGGCTGTAGCCGATGCCGAGCGCGGAGACCACCGCGTCCGCGCCCTCGACGGCGCGGGCCACCGCGTCCGGGTCGAGGACGTCGCCCTGCCGGATGGTGCTGGGACGGGCGTCGGCCAGGGCCAGCGGGTCGCGGGCGAAGGCGACGGTGGAGTGCCCGGCCTCGGCGGCCAGCTCCAGGAAGTGGCGGCCGGTGCCACCGGTCGCGCCGAAGACGACGATGTTCACGGTGCGTTTCCCCCTCGATCGGCCTTGGACGGCCTCGGACGGCCTCGGTCGTACCGGTTCGGACGGTCGGAACGGTCGGAACGGTCGGACCCGGTCAGCCCCGGTGGACCCCGGCGACGGGTGGCCGGCCGGGGGGCGCGCGCGGCGGTAAGCCCCGCGCCGCGGACGTGCCGCGGGCGGGCCGGCCCCCGCCGGGGGTCATCAGTTGGCCACCTCGACGCGTCGGCCGTAGGTGGCCGTGTCATCCAGATGGGTGACGATGTAGTCCGCGACGTTCGCCCGCGCGATGCGCGACGCCTTCGCGATGTGGCCGCCCACCACCGCCTGGTAGTTGGGGGTGGCCGGACCGTCGGTCAGCATCGGCACCCGGACGATCGTCCAGTCCAGCGGGCTGGCCTCGACCTCGTCCTCCATCCGGGCCAGGTCGAGGTGGATGTTCCGGTAGACCCGGTCCACCACGAACTCGGCGACGAAGCGCTGCATCGCGGGCAGGTGCTTGGTCTCCAGGCCGGCCGAGGACATCGTGACCAGTCGGCGCACCCCGCCCGCCCGGGCGGCGGCGATGACGTTGCGCGCGCCCTCGGAGAACACCGTGGTCGTGGTGCGGGTGGTCACCCCCAGCGCGATCACGACGGCCTCCTTGCCGGCCAGCGGGCCGGTCAGCGACTCCACGTCGAACACGTCCGCGCGGACCTTGCTCAGCCGCTCGTGCTCGAGCGGCAGCTTGGCCGGGTCGCGCAGCAGCGCGGTGACGCTGTGCTTGTTCTCCAGGGCCTTCTCGACGAGCAGCCGTCCGGTCCGACCGGCCGCGCCCACCACGACGATCTCCATAATTTCCTCCTTGCCGGGGCCGGCGGCAACTGGTTGCCGCCGGCCGTGAGTTGACCTTCGGTACGCCGACGGGTCCTACGGTAGGGAAAAGGCGAGCAGAACGCCGCCCGCATTGCTCGGGTACTGCGGGTAGTACGCGGCCTGGACGTAGAGCATGCCGTCCGCGACCACCGCGCCACCGCCGCCGGAGAGCGCCGTGCCGTGGCCCGGCACGCCGTTGACCGTGGTGAAGTCGCGGACCACGTCGTACTGCCAGAGCACCGCGCCGGTGGTGGCCGAGAAGACGCGCATCTTGCCGTCGGCGCCGCCCTCGTAGACCAGGCCGCGGGTGGCGGTCACCGCGGGGGTGAAGGCCCGCTGGCACAGCTCGGGGTTGGCGGCCGCGCCGCCCCACTGGCAGCCGTCGGCCGGGCTCTCGGTCTGCCAGAGGACCGCCCCGGTCGCCGGGTCGAGCGCGTACAGGGTGCCCGGGTTGGCGAACCAGGTGGCGACGTAGAGCCGGGTGCCGTCGTAGCTGGTGCCCCACTGGATGCCGGAGCTGCCGCCCTTGGTGTTGGGGTCGGCGACCACCGCGCGGTCCCAGACCTTGGCGCCGGTCAGCGCGTCGTAGACGTGGTAGATGCCGTTCTTCTGGCCGATGCCGATCACCCGGCGGTTGCCGATGCTGAAGACGTTGGCGCTGGCGCCGAAGTCCCAGTCGTGGTCGGTGCCGTTGGCCTTGCTGGGGCAGTAGGCGTCGGCGCCGGGGATGCCGCAGGCGACGGTGAAGGTGTCCGGGAAGACCTCCTGGGACCGCCAGCGGACGTTGCCGTTGCGGGCGTCCAGGGCGAGCACCGAGTCGGTGTCGCCCGCCGCGCCGGTGTAGTTCTGGCCGGTGCCGACGTAGATGGTGCCGGTCTCCCGGTCGACCACCGGGGAGCTCCACACGGCGACGCCGGAGGGCTCGTAGCGGGCCGCGCCGTTCGGCCAGGTGCCGACCTGCTGCGGCTGCGGGGTGGTCCAGTGCCGCCAGCTCAGCTGTCCGGTGTACGCGTTGACGGCGACCACCGAGCCGCGGAACGTGCAGCACGGGTAGGTCAGGTCGAAGGTGGCACCCGACTCCTTGCTGGACACCCCCACGTAGACCTGGCCGTTGTAGACCAGCGGCGAGCTGGTGATCTGGGCCTGCGGGTGGGCGTCCAGCTTCAGCGACCAGCGCAGGGCGCCGGTGCGGCGGTCGAGCGCGTACAGGTAGCCGCGGTTGTCACCGAAGTAGACGGTGTTGCCCTCGACGGCCGGGCTGCTGCGGACCGGGTCCGGGTTGGTGGCCGAGTGGGCGCCGGCCACCGGGGCGACGTCGAAGGTCCAGCGCGCCGCGCCGGTCTTCGCGTCCATGGCGTGGAAGGTGCCCTCGGCACCGCCGACGTAGAGGGTGCCGTCCACCACGGCGGGCTGGCTGCCGAGGTAGACGCCCTGGACCTTCTCGTGGCCGAAGGCCCACTTGAGGCCGAGGTTGCCGACGGTGGCCGGGGTGATCCGGCTCTCCTGGCCGTTGAACCGGCTGCCGGCCTGGTCGAACTGCCAACCGCTCCAGTTGGCCGGGGGGCGGGGGCGGGACTCGGTGTCCTCGGCGCCCGCGCCATTGGTGGCGGCGAGCAGGACGAGGGCGGTCAACAGGGCGACCAGGGCGGTGCCGAAACCGGCCGCCCGGGGCCGTCTTGGCTGGGACACGTGGATCAACTCCTCGGTGAGGGCGAGTGGTTCACGTACGGTCCGGGGTGCCGGGAAGTCCGGCGGCGACCTCCGCGTGGGAGAGCACGGCGGCGCAGTCGAGCTCGCCGAGGCCCGCCTCGGCGGCGGCGACGAGGGTTTCGTGGGTGGCGTCGCAGACCGGGGTCGCGACGCCCAGGCGGCCCGCCTCGGCGGTGGCCAGCCGGAGGTCCTTGCGCATCAGGTCGAGCCGGAACTGCGGCTCGCCGTAGGCCCGGCGGCGCATCACGCCGGCCTTGTACTTCATCACGGGCGAGCTGAAGCCGCTCTCGCTGATCATCGAGAGGGCCAGCTCGCGGTCGATGCCGGCCCGCTGGGCCAGCGTCACCGACTCGGCGAGCACCTGCATCTCGACGCCCATCAGCACGTTGAGCATCACCTTGGCGGTGGCGCCGAGGCCGCTCGGGCCGAGGTGGCGGATCTCCTTGGCGAGCGGCTCCAGTACGGCGCTCAGCCGCTCGAAGGTCTCGGCGGAGCCGCCGACCATGAAGCGCAGTTCGCCGTCCTTGGCGTGCTGGCCGTTGCCGATGATGCAGGCGTCCACGGCGCTGCGGCCGCGGCCGGCGACGCGCTCGGCCACCGACCGGGCGAAGTCCGGGGAGACGGTGCTGGTGTCCATCACGATGCCGTGGGCGGGCAGCGTCTCCAGCACCCCGCCGGCGCCGAACAGCTGCTCCTCGACGGCGGCCTCGGAGGCCAGGCTGAGCAGCACCACGTCCACCTGCGAGGCCAGTTCGGCCGCGGTGGCGGCGACCACGGCGCCGCGGGCGGCGAACGGGGCGGCGCGCTCGGGGGTGCGGTTGTGGACCACGATCCGGTGGCCCTGGTCGAGCAGGCGGGAGGCCATGCCACCGCCCATGACGCCGAGACCGATGACACCGATCCTGGTCGCCGGGGGTATGCCGGGGGCGGCGGCGGGCGGGAGGTCCCGGGAGAGTGCACGCCGCCGGCTGGGTATGTCGGCCATGGAGTCGACCCGCTTCCTGGTGGGCTGGTCGCGCCGGTACTCCCGGCGCTCGGAGTGCGGCGGGGAAGGCCGTGCCAGACACCCCGCCCCACCGCGGCCGGGGTGCCGACTGCCCGTCCAGCCTAGCGGGTGAACACTCACTCCGCGACGGCTTTCGGCGTCCGTTTCGAGCCGTATCCGAGGCTGACGTGCGATCAGTTCCGGCCCCGGACAAGCCTCCTCCCCCACCGCCGGGGGTAACGGTGGGGGAGGAGGGGCTGTCGGGGCGGACGCCGGTCGGTCGACCGGGGCGGAGCGGCGGCCGTCAGCCGGCCGCGGTCTCCGGCCGTCCGCCCGCGGGACCGGCGTGCCCGGGCTGACCGCCCTGGCCTCCCTGGCCCGTCGGGGCACCCTGGCCCTTGCCGGCCGGGGCACCCTCGCCCTGGCCCTGCCACTGGCCGCCGGCGGGCGCGCCCTGACCCTGGCCCTGGCCACCGCCCTGGCCGCCCTGACCCTGCCACTGGCCGCCACCGGGGCCGCCCTGGCCCTGGTGCTGACCGCCGGGACCGCCCGGGCCACCCTGGCCGCCGGGGCCCTTGCCGCCGGGCGCGCCCATCGGCGCCCGCATCGGACGCTCCTGGAGGAAGACCACGACCAGGGCGCCGAGCAGCGCGATGACCATGCCGATCAGGTAGACCGTGTGCAGCGACTCGGCCAGCGCGGAGGCCACGCCGTCGCGCACCTCGGGCGCCTGCGCCCGGACCTTGGCCGGCGAGGTCAGCAGACCGTCCGTGCCGAGCCGCGCCAGGGCCTCGGCCGGCACCTTCTTCGGCAGCTGGTCGCGCAGCTGGGCGTTGAGGATCGCGCCGAAGACGGTCACACCCATGGCGCCACCGAGCGAGCGGAAGAAGTTCGCCGCGGCGGTCGCCACACCCAGCTGGCGCATCTCGACGGAGTTCTGCACCGCCGCGATGAGCACCTGGGTGACCAGACCGAAGCCGATACCGAAGACCGCCAGGAAGCCGCCCGCGGCCACCTGGGAGGAGTCGGCCTTGAGGGTCGACATCAGGTACAGGCCGAGCGACATGATCAGCAGGCCCGCGATCGGGAACAGCTTGTACTTGCCGGTCGCCGCGACGACCTTGCCCGAGACGGTCAGGCTGACCACGGTCGCGATCATCAGCGGGACCAGCAGCAGCCCGGACTCGGTGGCGGTGTCCCCGTTGGCGACCTGGAGGAAGAGCGGGGTGTAGACGGTCGCCACGAAGAGCGAGATCGAGGCAAGGAAGAGGCCGACGGTGGCCACCAGGATGACCGGGTCCTTGAACAGCTCCAGCGGGACGACCGGCTCGCTGGCCCGCTTCTCCTGCAGGACGAAGCCGACCAGCAGCACCGCGGCGAGCACCAGCAGGCCGATGATCTGGACCGAGCCCCACGAGTACTGGTCGCCGGCCCAGACCGAGACCAGCAGGATCGCGACGATGGCGGAGCTGAGCAGCGCCGAGCCGAGGTAGTCGAGCTTCTTCTTCTGCTTGGTGACCGGCAGCTTCAGCACCGAGCTGACGACCACCAGCGCGACCGCGCCGATCGGCAGGTTGATGTAGAAGATCCACGGCCAGGACAGGTGGTCGACGAAGGCGCCGCCGATCAGCGGGCCGACCACACCGGCGATCACGAAGCAGGACTGCGCGTAGCCCTGCCACTTGCCGCGCTCGCGGGGCGGGACGAGCTCGGCGATCAGGGCCATGGCCAGCGCCATCAGACCACCGGCGCCCAGACCCTGGAGGGTGCGGAAGCCGATCAGCTGGCCGATGTTGGCGGAGAGGCCGGACAGCGCCGAGCCGAGCAGGAAGATACTGATCGCCGACTGGAACATCAGCTTGCGGCCGTAGAGGTCGCCCAGCTTGCCCCAGAGCGGCGTGGCCGCGGTGGCGGCCAGCATGTAGGCGGTGATGACCCAGGCCAGGTGGGTCACGCCGCCGAGGTCACCGGCGATGGTCGGCAGGGCCGTCGCCACGATCGTCTGGTCCAGGGCTGCCAGGAACATGGCAAGCACCAGGGCAGCAAAGATCGTCAAGAAGGTTTTACGTGGCACTTCCGGGGCGGGTGCAGCGTACGGGGCGCTCATTGGGTACTCCTTGAGAGGCGTCCGCCGGCTCGGAGACCTTGCTCCGAGCTTGAATTCGTATAGACTATACAATCAAAATTAGCCGTCAAGAGCCAACGTCAAGGGCGGCCGCGGCCGCCCGGAAGGGCAGCTAACGATGAGCCAACTCCAGGGGAAGATCGCGCTCGTGACCGGTTCTACCTCGGGCATGGGGGCCGCCGCCGCACTGGCGCTCGCCGCCGCCGGGGCGCAGGTCGTGGTCTCCGGCCGCCGGGCCGAGCTGGGCAACGCCGTGGTGGAGCGGATCCGGGAGAAGGGCGGGCTGGCGGAGTTCGTCGCCGCCGATGTCACCGTCGAGGATGACGTCGCCCGCCTGGTGAGTACCACGGTCGAGCGACACGGTCGCCTCGACATCGCCTTCAACAACGCCGGTGGCGGCGGGGCGTTCGGCCCGCTGGACCGGGTCCCGGCGGACGCCTTCGCCGCGGTGATCGCGGTCAACCTCGTCGGCACCTACCACTCGCTGAAGCACGAGATCGCCGCCATGCGGGCGAGCGGCGGCGGCAGCATCATCAACAACGCCTCCACCGCCGGCGTCCAGGGCACCGCCTTCGGCCTGGGCGCGTACACCGCGGCCAAGCACGGCGTGGTCGGCCTGACCCGGGCCACCGCGCTGGAGGCCGGTCCGGCGGGCATCCGGGTCAACGCGCTGATCACCGGCCCGGTCGACACCGAGGACTTCCGCCAGCGGGTCGGCGGCCAGCCGGGCGCGCTGGAGCGGGCCGGGGCGGCCACCGCCCTGGGTCGGATCGCGACCGAGGAGGAGATCGCCAACGCGGTGGTCTTCCTCGGCAGCGACGCGGCCGGCTTCGTCACCGGCTCGCTGTTCGGGCTGGACGGCGGCATGACGGCCGGCGTCACGGCCGGGACGATGGGGCGGCCCGGCGGCGGCCAGGGCGGCCCCGGTGCACAGGGCGGCCAGGGCGGCCAGGGTGCTCCGGGGCAGGGTGCTCCGGGCCAGGGCGGGCCGGGCGCCGGTCGCCCCGGCGCGAACTGACCGGAACCGGACGCACCGGGGCCCGTTCCCACTCGTCCCATTGCCAGCAATCCACCCTCGGGCTATTTTTTCGATATGTTCGTAAAAACCACGAGGAACACCGAAGAGTTCATCTCGGAAACCGGTGGGTGGATTGCCGGCAACCCTGTCGAGAATTCCATCCTGCTGACCATGCTGGCCGGCGCTAAATTCCGCCCGCCGACCGCCCCGCCGATAGCCTGGAGCCGGGTCGAGGACCCTGCTTCGGACACGGCGCCGGTGGTCGGCGTCGCGGCGTTCACGGCGCCGCACCTGGTCGTGCTCAGCGGGATGCCGGCGGCCGCCGCGGCCGCGCTCGGGGCCGAACTCGGCGCCGGGCCCGACCTCCTGCCCGGCGTGATCGGGCCGGACGCGGCGGCCGCCGCCTTCGCCGCGGCCTGGTCCGAGGCCACCGGCCGACCGGCCAGGGCCGACCGCCGCGAGCGGATGCTGTGCCTGGACGGAGACGTCACCACCGACGGCCGCCCGGCCCCGGAGGGGCAGTCCAGGGCCGCCCGCGAGGAGGAGGCGGAGCTGTTCACCGACTGGTGCCTGGAGGCCGCGCACGGCGCCGGGCTCAGCCGGGAGATGGCCTCGCGCTCCGTCCGGGGCCAGATCGCCGGCGGGCTGCTGCGGGCCTGGGACCTCGACGGCGAGCCCGTCGCGATCCTCGGCCGGACCGCCGCCGTCGCGGGCGTGGTGCGCTACGGCCCGATCTACTCGCTGCCCGGCGCCCGGCGCGGCGGGTACGCCCGGGCGCTGCTCACCGAGTCCTCGACCGAGGTGCGCGCCGAGGGGCTGGTCGGCATGGCGGTCACCGCCGAGGGCAACGACACCGTGCAGGCACTGTTCGGCTCGCTCGGCTACCGCTCCCGCGGCGGCCTCTCGGAATTCCGGTTCGACTGAGTGGCGCATTCCCTCCGGGAAATACCCGGAGGGAATGCCGGGGGCCCGGATCCGAAATCGGATCCGGGCCCTCTCGCAATACCGTCCGAAAATTCCGCGGGAACTGCCCGGAGGAATTCTCCCCCGGGCGGCCCCGAGCGGCCGGCCGGTCCGGCGGAACGTCCGGCCGGGAGGCCGGGACGGCGGATCGTCCGGCCGGGACGGCGGATCGTCCGGTCAGTCCAGCGGGTCGGGGTCCGGCACGGCCTCCAGCAAGGAGAACGCCGTCCCGGTGGACACCACCCGGTTGAGCCGGTAGCCGCCGCGCCGGAAGACCTCGGCGAACTGCTCCTCGGTGCGGACCTCGCCGCTCATGGTGACCAGCATGACCAGGTCGAAGTTCTTCACGAACCTCGGCACGCCCTCGCGGTGCACCAGCTCCGCCGCGACGAAGCGGGCGCCCGGCGAGGCCTCCCGGCACTTGCGCAGCAGCCGGACCAGCGCCTCGTCCGGCCAGGAGTGCCAGACCTGCTTGGTGACGTAGGCGCCGATCCCGGCCGGGACCCCGGCGAAGAAGTCGACCGGCTCGAAGTCCAGCCGGCCCTGCTCGGCCAGCTTGGCGACGTCGGGCTGGGTCCTGGCCTGCTCGATGACGCTCGGCAGGTCGGCCAGCACGCCGCGGGCGAGGGCGTCGTACTTGTGCAGGATCGCGGCCAGGTAGGTGCCCTGCCCGCCACCGAGGTCGCAGACCGCGCCGGCCTCGGCGAACTCGGGGTACGCGGACACCAGGGCGTCGGAGAGGGCGTCGGTGAAGTCCGTCATCGCCTGGTTGAAGGTCGCGGCGGCGGACGGGTTCTTCTGCAGCCAGGGCCAGAGCGCGGTGCCGTGCACCTTCTCGAAACCGGGCTTCCCGGTGGCCAGGCTGTGGTCCAGCGCGCCCCAGGAGGCCCAGAGCCACTCGGCGCCGACCATCCGGGCCATCGCGTCCATCGAACCGGGCACGCCCGGGCGGAGCAGCTCGGAGAGCCCGGTGTTGGCGAAGACGCCGGGCTCGACCTCCTCGAACACACCGTCCTCGGTCAGCAGCGAGAGCACCTTGGCCAGCGCGCTCGCGGTCGCTCCGGCGCGCTCGGCGAGCTCGGCCACCGGCAGCGGGCCGTCGGCCAGCAGCTCGGCGAGCTTGAACTCGGCGGCCAGTGCCAGGCAGCGCGGCGTGGACGGGAACATCAATTCGGAGAGGAACACCGCGCCGGCCGAAGCAGGGGCGGTCTGGGGAACGGCGGTCATGGGGTGAGGCCTCCCTGCGGGGACCGGGGCGGGGGCGGACGGCGCCCCCGGCCCGAGGTCAGCGGTCATGGGTGGACGGGCCGGACGGCCCCGCGCCGGGCGGCCCGGACGGGCCGGGCCGCCCGGCGGTTGCGCAAGGCCGGGACTCAGCCCAGCAGGGCGAAGGCGAAGCCACCGCCGGGGTTGGCCATGAACTTGTTGGTCGGCGGGATCTCACCGCCGGCGGCGACGCCCACGGCCGGGCCGGTCAGCGCGATCCGGGTCGGGGTGGGGACGATCTGGACCTGGCCGGCGGCCAGCTGGCCCCAGTTGTTCCAGCCCCAGCCCTGCACCGAGCCGTCGGCCAGCAGCGCCAGCGCGTGCCCGCCGTTGCCGGGGGCCGCGTCGGTGCCGCCACCGCTGACGGACACGGCCTTGACGCCGGTCAGGCCCGGCACCGGGGCCGGCACCGCGCGGTCGGCGGTGGTGCCGTCGCCGAGCTGGCCGCCGTCGTTGAGGCCCCAGGCCCACACGGTGCCGTCGGCCAGCAGCGCCACCGTGTGGTGGTAGGCGCCGACCAGCTGGGTGACCGAGCGCAGGCCCGCGACCTTCTGCGGGGCGGCGCGGTCCTCGGTGGTGCCGTCGCCGAGCTGGCCGCGGTCGTTGAAGCCCCACACCGAGGCGGTGCCGTCGGCGTGCACGACCATGCTGTGACCGCCGCCGGCGCTCAGCTTGACGGCCGGCTCCAGGTTCTCGATCACGGCCGGGCGCGGCCGGCAGTCGAAGGAGGCGGTCATGTAGGAGCGGACGATCCGGCCCTCGCGGGTCGAACCGGGGCCGTCACCCAGCTGGCCGCGGTCGTCGCGGCCCCAGGACCAGACGGTGCCGTCGGCCTTGAGCGCGAGGTTGTGCGCGCCGCCGACCGCCAGCTCGACCACGTCCTCCAGGCCGTCGACCCGGACCGGGACCGGCTGGACGCCGAAGTTGGCCTCGCCGAGGGCGCAGAAGAAGCCGGCGCCCCAGGCCCAGACGGTGCCGTCCTCCAGCAGGGCGGCGGTGTGGCCGCCGCCGGCGCCGACCGAGCGGACCCGGCCGGGCAGGCCGACGGTGCGGACCGGGGTGGCCTGGTTCTCGGTGGAGCCGTCGCCGAGCTGGCCGAAGGCGTTGCGGCCGAAGCCCCAGAGCTCGCCGTCGCCGGTCAGGGCCAGCGCGTGGCCGCTGCCGGCCGCCACCTTGACCACGTTCTCCAGGCCCTTGATGTCCTGCGCGGTGGTCCGGTTGACCGTCCCGCCGTCGCCGAGCTGGCCGTTGGTGTTGTCACCCCAGCTGCTGATGATGCCTGCCATGATGATGCGACCTCTCAATAGTCGGGGGGCGGTCAGGCCCAGAACTGGTCGACGGCGTACTGGTCCTCGGGGTAGGTCCAGAACTCGGCGATCAGGCCGTCCTGGATCCGCGCGACGTTGACGAAGGGCATCTCCAGGCTCTTGCCCTCGCGCTCGTACCGGGTGAAGACGGTGGCGAAGGCGAACGAGTCGCTCGCGCCGATCTCGTGGATCTCCATCGTGATCCGGCCCTGGCAGATCTCGAACATCCGGCCGGCGAAGGCCAGCGCGGACTCGATGCCCTCGTGCGCGCCGGACAGCTCGCTGGTGCCCGGGTAGTAGTGCACGCAGTCCTTGGTCCAGTAGCTGGCCGCCTTCTGCACGTCGCCCACGGTGAACGCGGCGTAGACCGCTTCCATGAGCTTGGCGTTGGGGTGGTCGACGACCTTCATGACTCTCCTCCTGTAGCTGTGCGACGGTGCGATGCGGGGCCGTGCAACAACGCGGGGCCGTGCGGTGGAACGGCGTCGCCCGAAGCGGTCGAACCGGCTTCGCCCGACGCGGTGGTGACGGTTCGTCAGTTCGCGGCGCGGCGGACGATGTCGACCAGCGTCGCCCGGTCCGGGGCGGGGAACGGCGGGGGCCCGCCCGCGACCGCCTGCTTGACCCGCAGCCGGATCTCCTCGTCCTCGTACAGGCCGGCCGGGTTGTCGAGCGACATCATGGTGCGGACCAGCCGGCGCCAGACCACCTCGTCGGTACCGGCCGCCTCGGCGACGGTGCCGAAGGTGAGCACGTCCGGCGGCAGCGGCGGCAGCTGCTGGCCGGCCACGGTGGCCCGCCAGAGCCGGGCGCGGCCCGCGTCGTTGCGGACGGCGTCCTCGAACCACGGACGGAAGGTCCGCCCGGCCAGGCCGGCCGCCAGCGCGGCCTGCTCGGCGTCCGGCTCCGGGTGCTCGCGCACCAGGTCGGCCAGGCCGAGCACATGGGCGATGGCCAGCGAGACGCCCCGGCCGAACGCCGGGTTGGTGGTGCAGACGGCGTCGGCGACCGGAAGGAAGCCGGGCACCGGCTGGGCGTCCTGCCCGTACAGCTTCAGCGAGTTGTCCAGGCCCGCCATCGCGTGCACCGGCGAGATCGGGTCGGAGGCCTCCGGCGACACCCAGGGGGCGAGCAGCGGGGTGGCCCGGACCACGGAGGTGAAGACGTCCTCGGCGCGCATCTGCTTCAGCTCGGTGTCGTCCGGCAGGATGCCGAACGAGATGGCGAAGGTGTTGTTGTCGCCGAGGAACATCACGCCGGTGTAGTGGTCCCAGAGCCCGCCGGCGCCGAAGCCCCGGTTGAGCGGGCCGACCGGACGCGGGCCGTGCGCCCGGTAGTAGCGGGTGTAGTAGGTGATGTCGGCGCTCTGCGCGACGAGTTCCGGCTCGGCCAGGCCGTGCTCGCGCAGCCACTCGTGGCCCTGCGAGCGGCGGCCGCTGGCGTCGATCACCAGGTCGGCGGCGATGGTGCGGCCGTCCTTGGTGACCACGCCGGTCACCCGGGCCGGGCCGCGGTCGGCCACGGTCAGACCGCGCACCGTCTCGCCGCGGCGCAGCGAGATGCCCGGCTTGCGCAGCGCCTCCTGGCGGAGGACCAGCTCGAAGGTGGTCCGCCGGCTGCCGAGCATCCGCAGCTCGGCGTCGGCCGGGTGCGGCGTCTTGTCGGCCAGGGTCGGCGGCATGGCCTTGCCGAGCTCGATCTCCCGCACGCCGGCCGCGACCAGCGCCTGGTAGACGGAGGGCAGCCGCTCGCGCAGCAGGTTGGTGCCGAGCGAACCGAAGGCGTGCGAGTGGTGGAGCTGCGGCACGGTCGGCCGCTGCCAGTTGCCGTGCGCCTCGTCGACGGTGTCGGGGGCCTCGTTGGCGTCCCGCTCCAGCACGGTGACGTCGTGCCCCAGGTCGGCGAACGCCAGCGCGGCCACCAGGCCGGCGACGCTGCCGCCGATGATCAGAGTCCGTGTCATGACCTCACCCCGCGGTGGTAGGAGTGGAAAGGCCCGCCTTCGGGGTGTCCCGCGAGGTCTCGGCCTTGATGTGGAAGCGGATGGACTTCGCGTCGCTGAAGCACTCGCGCATCGGGCGCACCAGGTCCCGGTGCTCCTCGGTCCGCTCCCAGGCGACGAAGTCGTCCAGCGAGCGCCACTCGCTGGTGATCAGCCACTGCTCCGGGTCGGTGGAGGACTGGCAGACCTGGTCGCGCACGTGTCCGGGGACGCCCTCGGCGACCAGGTGGCGGATCTGCTCGTACGCCTTGAGGAAGTCCTCCCGGCGCTCCTCCTTGACGGTGATGAGGAAGAGCACGCGGCCCTGTGCCGCGCCCTCGTCGACCGGCATGACGGTCTCCTTCCGGGTCGTGGTGCTCGTGGGTGGTGCTCGTGGGTGTCAGGAGTGCGCGCGCAGCAGGACGGCGCTGTTGAAGCCGTCGAAACCGCGGGCGCCGATCAGCGCGCTGCGCACCTCGGTGGCCCGCTCCTCGCGGACGAAGGCCAGGTCGCAGCCGTCCGCCGGACGGGCCGGGCCCGCCGACGGCGGGATCAGGCCGTTGTCCATGGCGAGCACCGCGGTGGCCGCGTCCAGGGCGCTGCCGCCCTGGTAGAGGCGGCCGGTGAGCGGCTTGTGGGTGGTGACGGCGGCCGGGCCGGCGTCGCCGAAGACCGCGCGCAGCGCCTCGGCCTCGGTGCGGTCGTAGGCGGGCAGGCCCACCGCGTCCGGGAAGGTCACGTCGACGTCCCCCGGGGTGAGGCCGGCCCGTTCGACCGCGGTGCCGAGCGCCCTGGCGTACTGCCGGACCGAGCCGGAGCCGGTCCTGCTGGAGGCGACGGCGTCCTGGGTGGCGGACCAGCCGGCGATCTCGGCCCGGATCCGGGCGCCGCGGGCGAGCGCGTGGTCGAGGTCCTCGACCACGAACACCACCCCGCCCTCGCCCGGCACGAAGCCGGCCGCCCGCTCGTCGAAGGGCAGGTAGGCCTCGGCCGGGTCGGTGCCGGTGTAGAGCCGGCCGCTGCGCTGCTGGCAGGCGAGCGCGTACGGGCCGAGCGGGGCCTCGGTGCCGCCGGCGAGCACCACGTCGGCGCCCCGGCGGACCAGCCGGGCGGCGTGGGCCAGCGAGTCCAGGCCGCCGGCGCCCTCCGAGACGAGGACGCTGGACGGGCCCTTGGCCTGGTGCTTGATGGCCAGCTGCCCGACGGTCGCGGCGTAGAACCAGGCGATCGACTGGTAGGCGCCGACGGTCCGCGAGGTGTCCGGCTGCCAGAGCCGCTGGAGCTCGCGCTGGCCGAACTGGTTGCCGCCGGAGGAGCTGGCGAGCGCCACCGACAGCTTGTACGGCTCGACCGTGGACGGGTCCAGCTCGGCCTCGCCGAAGGCCAGTTCGGCCGCCGCGTAGGCGAGGTGGGTCCAGCGGTCGGTCTGCACCTGGAGCCGGCGCTCGACGTACCGGTTGACGTCGAAGTCCGGGACCTCGCCGGCCAGCGTGGTCTCGTACCGGCCGGCGTCGAAGAGGGTGATCGGAGCGATCCGGCTCTCGCCGCCGCAGACCGACTTCCAGTGCGCCTCGCTGCCGACGCCGCTGGGCGCGACCACACCGATACCGGTGATGACGGCACGTCGTGCGCTCATCGGCCCCTCCCCAGCTTGGCGAAGAGCATCGCGGACTGGAAGCCGCCGAAGCCGCTGCCGACCGAGAGCGCCGCGCCCACCCGCACCTCGCGGGCGGTGTTGGGCGTGTAGTCGAGGTCGCACTCGGGGTCGCGGTTCTGCCAGTTGGCGGTCGGCGGGACGACCCCGCGGTCGACGGCCAGCGCGCAGGCGGCCATCTCGATCGCGCCGATCGCGCCCAGCGAGTGGCCGACCATCGACTTGATCGAGCTGATCGGGACCCCGTAGGCGGCGTGGCCGAGCGAGCGCTTGAAGGCGCCGGTCTCGTGCCGGTCGTTCTGCCGGGTGCCGGAGCCGTGGGCGCTGATGTAGCCGATGTCCTCGGGGTTGAGCCGGGACTGGCGCAGCGTCTCGGTGATCGCCTCGGACATCTCCAGACCGTCCGGGCGCAGACCGGTCATGTGGAAGGCGTTGCCGCGGTTGGCGTAGCCGACCACCTCGCAGTAGATCCGGGCGCCGCGCCGGCGGGCGTGCTCCAGCTCCTCCAGGACGAGCACCGCGCAGCCCTCGCCCAGCACGAAGCCGTGCCGGTCCCGGTCGAACGGCCGGGAGGCGTGCGCCGGGTCGTCGTTGTCCGGGGTGGTGGCCTTGATGGCGTCGAAGGAGGCGACGGTGACCGGGGAGATCGGGGAGTCCGAGGCGCCGGTGAGCATCACCTCGGCCTCGCCGTCCACCAGCAGCTGGTAGGCGTGGCCGATGGCGTCGATGCCGGAGGTGCAGCCGGTGGAGACGACCAGCGCCGGGCCGTGCGCCCCGTGCCGGACGGCCACGTCGGCGGCCAGGCTGCTCGGGATCAGGCCCTGGTAGAGGAACGGGCTGGTGACGTCGGGGTCGACCAGCCAGTTGCGGCCGGAGTCGCTGGCGACGACGAACTCGTCCTCCAGGACGATGGTGCCGCCGACCGCCGAGCCGAGGACCACACCGGTGGCCTCCCGGGTGCGCTCGTCGAGCTCCAGTCCGGCGTCGATCACCGCCTCCTGGGAGGCGGCCAGCGCGAACTGCACGTAGCGGTCGGCGCGGCGCAGCTCCAGCGGGGTGAGGCCGGCCGCGACCGGGTCGAAGTCGGCCTCGGCGGCGATCTGCGAGCGGAACGCCGAGGGGTCGAAGGCGGAGATCCGACGGGTCGCGGTGCGGCCCGAGGTGATCAGTTCCCAGAAGGTCTCGCGGGTGGTGCCCCCGGGGGCCACCACGCCGATCCCGGTGACCACGACGCGGCGGTCACCCGTGGACGGGGAAGCGGTCATCGCTCCCCCAGCACTATGTGGCCCTCGGCCTTGGTGCCCGGGCCGTCCTCGGTGTCGACGTGGCCGAGCTCGGGGGACGGCGCCAGCGGGCCGAGGTGGAAGACCGCGAAGGCCTCCTCGGAGCCGGTGTTGCGCAGCCGGTGGCGGATGTCCTTGGGGATCAGCACGCCCTGGCCGGCGAACAGCTCGAAGGGCTTGTCGTCCAGGTCGAGGGTGAGCTCGCCGCGGACGAGCAGCAGGAACTCCTCGCTGTACGGGTGGTAGTGCTCGGTGATCCGCTCCCCCGGCTGGAGCCGGGCGGTCCCCATGAAGCCGGAGGTCGCGCCGCAGGTGGCGGGCGAGAGCACCGCGCGGGTCTCGCCGCCGCGCTTGCGGTTGGCGGGGACGTCGTCGGCGGAAATGATGCGGATGTTCCTGGCGGCCACGGCGCTCACTCCTTCTCGGCGGGGACGGCGTTGGAACCGGCGGCGAGGGCCTCGACCTTCTGCCGGATGATCTCCAGCTGCACGGGCGAGTTGATGTTCAGCCGCTCGGTCATGCCCTGGTCGTCGACCGGGGCGACGGGCTTCATGGAGAAGTCCTGGATCCAGGTCATCCGGACGCCGCCCTCGGGCAGCTCCTCGTACCGCCAGTGGATCTGCATGTAGGCGAACGGGCCGGTCTCCACCCGGTGGGCGTGGACGGTGCGGTCGGCGACGTTGACGGTGCGATCGCTGACCCAGCTCCAGATCCGGCCCTCCTCGTCCGGGTGCATGGTGAGCCGGAACCGGACGGTCTCGCCGCGGCGCTCGACGATCTCGGCGGACGCGTACTCGGTGAACAGCTCCGGCCAGCCGGCGACGTCGTTGGTGACGTCCCAGACGAGCTTGAGCGGGGCCTGGATGACGATGCTGTTCTCGGTGTGTCCGGCCATCGCTCAGCCCACCGCCCCGGCGGTCTGCAGCTCGGCGACGATCTGGTCGACGCTGAGGGCGACGGCGCCGTCCGGGACCTTCAGGCCGTAACGGTCGGCGATCACCGCCTCCAGCTCGAGCACGGCCAGCGAGTCGAGGCCGAGCTCCTCCAGGGGGACGTGCCGGGAGCCCTCGAACACGTCCGGCGCCGCGCCGGCGCTGGTGATGAGGACGTTCTCGATCTCCTCCGCGGTGACGACCGTGGTCGTCCCGCCGGCCTGGTGGTCGGTCATGGTGCTGCCTCTCGTTTCTCCGGTTTAGGGACTGCTCCTGGGCCTCGCGGCGCGGCCGTACGGGGTGAACGGGTCCCCGTTCGGCCGGCGCCGCCGGCGGAGGGCGGGCTCACCGACCGCCGGTGCCGGACTCCCAGGTGTAGAAGCACTGCGCGACCGCGTCCTGCGGCGAACGCCAGGTGGGCAGGTAGGGGGAGATGAACGGGGTGAGCCGTTCACTGACCCGGGCGAACTCCGGGTGGCGGCGGGCGGCGTCGACCGCCTCCTGGCCCGGGTCGTCGGTCTCCAGCAGGTGGACGTAGGCATCGCCGAGCTTGTACAGCGAGCGGTGGGTGACGCCGGCGAGACGGGGCAGTTCGGTCTCGTCGGACTCACCGAACACGCGGGCGACGTCGCCCTCCGCGCCGGGCAGCATCCGGGCGATGATCAGTGTGCGGTGCATGCGGGCTCCCCTCGGGGTACGGGCTCTCTCGGACTCTCGGGCTCTCGGGCTCTCGGCTCTCGGGCTCTCGTGGGCTCTTCCGGGCCGGCGTTCGGCGCCGCGGCCTCAGTGCTGCGGGCGGCCGACCGGCTGGATGGCGCCGATGTCGAGCAGGATCCGGGGCACGTTGTCACCGATCCAGGACTCGACGACGCGGCCGTCGACGATGCGGTGGCAGGACATCTCGTGCACGGTGACCGGCTTGCCGGTCGGCGGGATGTCGAACAGCTGGCCCTGGTGGGTGCCGCGGGTGGTGAACCGGGCGTAGACGCGGTCGCCGTCGCCGGCCACGTCCTCCACGGTCACGTTGACGTCCGGGAAGGCGTTGCGCCAGAGCAGCACGGCCTGCCGGAAGGAGTCCGGGCCGGGGGGCATCGGGGGCAGGCCGGGGGCGTGCACCACGTAGTCCTCGGCGAAGCGGTCACCGATGGCGGAGAGGTCGCCGTCGTTGAACGCCCGCAGGGTCAGCTCGCGGATGAGGGCCTTGTTGGCCTCCACCGCGCTCTCGGTGGACGAGGTCATGACAGTCCTTTGCTCGGCGGACGACCCCGGCCGGTGCGCGGCCGAGGGCGGTCCGGGTGGGCGTGGGGCGGCGGCCGGCCCGGGAAACGGGGAGGCTCCGGGAACCGGCCGGTGCGCGCTGCGGCGCGAGGTGCGGGGAGGGGCCGGTCAGATGAGCGAGGCGAGGACGAAGCAGGCCGCCGCGCCGATCGCGCCCATGGTCCGGGTCTCGTGCGCCAGGTGCCAGCGGCGGCGCTTGCCGCGCCAGGCGGCGTCGGTGTCGCGGTACGGGCTCCAGCGCTCGATCTGGCGCCAGATCGGCCGGTTGACGCCCTCGGAGGCGACCGCGACGGTCGCCATGCCGACGGTGCCGGCCGCGTACAGCACCTTGGCCACCTTGCTCTCCGACCGGACGGCCTTGGTGGCGCCGACAGCGGCGGTGGCCAGGCCGTTCCAGAAGGCGATCGGGTGGAACACGTGCATGTCGATCAGCTGGCAGGTGTTGACGTACCGGTCGTAGGGCAGGGAGTTGAGCATCGGCAGGATCGAGGTCTTCATGATCCAGAGCGTGCCGAGCTGAACGCTGGACGAGGTAACCAACCAGACGTCCGAATTATCCTTCATGTCCTTCATATCGATTCCTCGAATCGATCCGGGATCGCGGAATGTCCGCCGCGTCGATGCGGCGAACCGGGGCGGGGTCGCCCGATGCGAGAGACACGGGACCCCGGGGACCGGGGCATCTCGGCCCCCGGGGCTGCCCCGCCGCCTCATCCTTGCCGCCGGGCGGTCCCAGTGTCAGGAGGCATCCGTCTCCACCGGGCTGGGACGTCGCCCCGGCCGTCACGGACCGCGTCCCGGCCGTTCCGGGCCGTCCGCCCAGCCGGTTCGTTGCACCAACCTCCCGGATTCCGGGCCGTGTTGACGCGCCCACCGGACGCACCCTACGGTGCGAGCGGGCACTCACTCACCGAGAGCCCAGGGCCCGCGACCACCCCGCCGCGCCGACCGGCCGGCGGACATCCCAGGAGGTGCCGAGCCGATGACGATCGATGTGCACGGCCACATCACGTCGCCCGAACTCTTCCGCCGCTTCCCCATGCCGCCGAGCCTCGTCGACGTCGACGGCATGGTGGAGCTCAAGGCGGCGGCCGGGATCACCATGTCCCTGGTCGGCAGTCCCGTCGGCGCGGGCACCATGGTGCGCACGCCCGGGCTGGACAACTACCGCCAGCCGCTGGACACCCTCGAACGCTTCCACGACTGGCTGGGCGAGCAGGTCCGGGCCCGGCCCGCGGCGCTGCGCGGCTACGTCTACACCAATCCGCTCGGCTCCGACGCCGAACTCGCGGCCGCCGCCAAGCGGTTGGAGCAGGACGAATTCGTCGGGCTGATGGTCAACTCCAGCATCGAGGGACGGTTCCTGGACACCCCGCAGGCCGACGCCTTCTTCGCGATGGCCGCGCAGTACCGCACCCCGGTGATGCTGCACCCGCCGGCCGAACCGGCCGGGGCCGGGGAGCTCGACGACCTGCGGCTGGTCGAGCAGATCGCCCGGCCCTGCGACGTCACGCTGGGGACGGCCGCGGTGCTGTTCGCCGGGTGGCTGGAGAAGTACCCGGAGCTGCGGATCGTCGCCCCGGTCTGCGGCGGCGGACTGCCGCTGCTGCTGGAGCGGCTGGAGCTGGCCCGGCGGATGCCGGTCACCTTCGGCCGGCCGGGCGGGGCCCCGGGCGGCCCTCCCGGCGGACCTCCCGGCGGGCCTCCGGCCGGTGCTCCGGGCGGTGCTCCCGGCGGTCCTCCGCCGGGGGTCGGCGGTCCCGGTGCCGGCGGTCCCGGCGGACCGGGGACCGGTGGGCCGAGCGGTCCCGGCGGTCCCGGCGGACCGGGCGCCGCGCCGACCGGGCCCGTCGTCCCGCCGCTGGCCGAGGCCCTGCGCCGGGTCTTCGTCGACACCGCGACCCCGAGCCTGCGGGCCGTGGCCGCCGCCGTCGACGCCTTCGGGGTCGGCAACGTCATGTTCGGCACCGACTCCCCGCCGATGAGCGCGCCGCTGGACGCCTCGCTGGCCCGGCTGAACGGGCTCGGCCTGGACCCGGCCGAGGTCGCGCGGATCCGGCACGGCAACGCCGCCGGGCTGTTCGGCCTGCCCGGCGCACCCGACGCCACCTGAACCCGGTCCCGCCCGCACCGGGCGGGACCGGACCCGACGCCGGCCGAGCGGACCCGGACAGCACCGGGCCCGGACTCCTCACCACCCCCGGCGTCCCCCGGTCCGACACTCCGTCGGACTCCCCGCACCACCGACACGCGACAGGGAGGTGCTGTCATGACGGCAGCCGCACCGACCCCACCGTCCGGGCCGCCCGGCGGACCGCCCCCCGGCTTCGGCGGTCCGCCCCCGGGGGCCGGCGGACCTCCTCCGGGCCTCGGCGGACCCCCGCCGGGATTCGGAGGACCGCCCGCCGGCTTCGGCGGACCTCCTCCGGGAGCCGGCGGACCGCCCCCCGGCTTCGCCGCCCCGCCCCGGCCCGCGCCCGAACGCGTCCCCGCCGACCGGGAGTTCCTCGGCAGCCGGGTCCTGCTGGTCGGCGGCTACGGCAGCATCGGCGCCGCCGTCGCCGAGGACCTCGCCGCCCAGGGCGCCCGGGTCGCGGTGGCCGGCCGTTCGCTGAAGAAGGCCGAGGAGACCGCCGAGCGGCTCGCCCCGCTGGCCGCCCGCGGCGGCACCGTGGTGCCGCACGCCGTGGACGTCGCCGACCGGGCCGACGTGGACCGGCTGGTGGCGGCCGTGACCGCCGACTGGGGCGGCATCGACGTCCTGGTGAACTGCGCCAGCGCGCTGGTCACCGTCGGCGCCGAGGAGATCTCCGAGGAGGACTGGCGCACCATCGTCGACACCAACCTGCTGGGCGCCTTCTGGCTCTCCCAGTCGGTCGGCCGGGCGATGATCGCGGCCGGCGGCGGCCGGATCGTCCACCTCTCCTCGGTGCGCGGCAAGTTCGGCGCCCGGCGCGGTTTCAGCGCGTACGGCGCCAGCAAGGCCGGCCTGGACCTGCTGGTCAAGCAGCTGGCCGCGGAATGGGGCCGGCACGGGATCGCGGTCAACGCGGTCGCCCCCGGCTTCGTCCGCACCGACTTCGTCCAGGAGAACGCGAGCAACCCGGAGTTCATGCGGATGGTGCTCGGCCGGATCCCGCTGGGCCGCACCGCAGAACTGCACGAGGTGGCCGACGCGGTCACCTTCCTCGCCTCGCCGCGGGCCGGCTTCATCAGCGGCCAGGTGCTGTACGTGGACGGCGGCGTCACCACCAGCCAGTGAGGACCCGCCCGCACCGCCCCACACCCACCGACGGGCCGAGCCCGGCCCGGAGAACCCAGGAGACGACCATGAGCACGTGGCACGCGCTGTACTACCCGCTGCTGCCGGGCAGCGAGGACATCGTCAAGGACCTGTTCCGCAAGAGCGGGCGCCCGGACTTCGACGTCAAGAGCCCCGACGGCACCGTGGTCGGCAAGCTCCTCGGCACCCAGGCCTTCGTGGGCAAGGAACTGGCCGTCCGGGTGATCGAGATCGAGGGCCCGCTGCCGCTGGTCGCCGCGCACATGAGCCAGCAGCCCGCCGTCCGCGAGTTCGAGCGGGAGCTGGAGAAGCACCTCGCCGTCCCGCGCGACATGACCAGCCGCGAGGGCGCGCAGGCGTTCTTCCGGCTGGCCTCGATGGAGAACGTGCTCTCCCGCCGCCACGACCAGCCGCTCGAAGGCGAGTGAACACGATGAAGATCGGAATCGGACTCCCCACCTCGCTGGCCGGTGCGGCCGGCGCCGACGTGGTCGCCTGGGCCCGGCTCGCCGAGCAGGCCGGCTACTCCACCCTCGGCACCATCGACCGTCTGGTGCACAGCAGTTGGGAACCGCTCACCACGCTGGCCGCGGCCGCCGCGGTGACCGAGCGGATCGGCCTGGCGACCAGCATCCTGATCTCGCCGCTGCGCGCCAACACCGCGCTGCTGGCCAAGCAGGCGGCCACCGTGGACCGGCTCTCCGGCGGCCGGCTCACCCTCGGCATGGCGGTCGGCTCCCGGCCGGACGACTTCGAGGTCGGCCAGGTCGAGAAGGCCGGCCGGGGCGCCCGGACCGGCACCCAGGTGGCCGAGCTGCGGCGGCACTGGGCCGACGCCCAGTCCGGCCGGGAGCCCTCGGTCGGACCGGCCCCGATCCGCCCGAACGGGCCGGAGCTGATCCTCGGCGGGCACTCCCCGGCCGCACTGGCCCGGGCGGCCCGACTGGGCGACGGCTGGATCGGCGGCGGCACCGGCCCGATCATGTTCGCCCAGGGCGCCCAGGCGCTGCGCGAGCAGTGGGCGGCCGAGGGCCGGGAGGGGGCGCCCCGACTGGTGGCGCTCGCCTACTTCGCGCTCGGCGCGGACGGCACCAAGCACACCGAGGGCTACCTGCGGTCGTACTACCGCGACGCCGGGCCGTTCGTCGAGCACATCCTGCGCGGCGCGGCCGACAACCCCGGCAAGCTGCGCGGGCTGGTCGGCAAGTACGCCGAGTCGGGCTGCGACGAGCTGCTGCTGATGCCCTGCGCCGGGGACCTCGGCCAGGTCGAGGCGGCGGCCCAGGTGCTGGGCCTCCAGGGCTGAGCACGGCGGGAGCACGGGGAGGGGCGGGCGGCCGCGGGCCGTCCGCCCCTCCCCGTTGCCGCGCGCCCGCCCTCGCGCCCACGGGCCCGGGCGCCCGCACGGGCAGCCGCAACGGCACCGGCGCGACCCGGCCCCGGGCATGCGAAAGCCCGCCGCCCGGCGGTTCTCGCCGGACGACGGGCCGATCCGCGGTGCAGCTCCTCCGCGGACCCGGTGGTTCAGCGGGCCTTGGCCCGGCCCCGCGCCGGCGCCGCCGCCGACCGGGCCGGGGCCAGCGTCCGCCAGAGCTCCCGGACGAAGGCCTCCGCCTCCCGCAACGGCTCCGACCCGGTGCCCGGGGCGGCGAACACGCCTCCGTAGGCGGCCAGGTAGCAGGCGCCGAGCAGGAGCTGGGACGCCGCCACCGGATCCGCGTCCCGGCTGACCAGATCGGCCCGCTGGGCCCGGCGCAGGTAGTCGGCCAGCAGCTCGACGGCCCGGTGCGGCCCGGCGTTGTTGGCCTGCATCCACTCCCGGTGACGGTCGAGCAGCTTGGGCTCGGCGAAGACGGACAGCAGCATCGGCATCGACGCGCGGTAGAACGCGAGCGCCTCCTCCGCCACCTGCTGGAGGGACGCCCGCACCTCGCCCTCGGTGCCGATCTCCTCCGGCAGCGCCCGCAGCACCGGCAGCAGGCCCGGCAGCCGCTCGGCGAGGACGGCCAGGAAGACGTCCTCCTTGCTGCGGAAGTGCCGGTAGATGGTGCCCTCGGAGCAGCCCGCCACCTCGGCGATCTCCTTGGTGGTGCAGCGGGCCAGGCCGAGGTCACGGATCACCCGCTCGGCGGCGTCGACGATCTGCTCGCGCATACTCATGAAGGCTCCGAAGGAACGGGGCGGCCGGCTTCCGAGCGGGCCGCGGCTGCGGAGGGGCACCCGAAGGATAGCGTGCAGGTGAGTACCCGCTCACCTGTTTCGCCGGGCGCCCCGAACGGCGCGCTACCCCGCCGCCCACGAGGGGCGCCGGGGCCGGCGAGACGGGCTTCGGCGAGGGCACCGCTCAGCGCGGCGGCCCGGCGGGCCCACCGACACCGGGCGGCGGCCCGACCAGCTGCACACCGAGCGGCGCCAGCTCGCCCAGCAGCCGGGCGAAGTCCGGCGGGCCCTGCAGCGGCGGCGGCAGCTCCAGGCTGGTGGCCGGCTCGCCGGTCTTGAAGAACCACTCCTCGAAGCCGGCCGGGGTGCCGAGCACCAGGAAGCGGGTGCCCTCGGTCTCCACCCGGTACTGGTGCGCGATGCCGCGCGGCGCGAAGACCGTGGCGCCCGGGCCGACCTTGTGCTCGTCGTCGCCGATCCGCAGCACCATCTCGCCCTCCTGGACGATGAAGAACTCGTCCTCACGGGTGTGCAGGTGGACCGGCGAGGCGTAGCCCGCCGGGGAGAGCTGCTCGGCGAGCCAGAACTGCCCGTTGGTCTCGGCGCCGGTCGCCTTGAACTGCAGCAGCGCGCCCACGTGCCAGATGGCGCGGCCCTCGTCGGGCTGCTTCACGAACGGTTGGGACGTCACTCGGTTCCTCCTCGGTCGGCGGGCCCGCGTTCGGGGCCCGGCAGCACAGCGGTACGGAAACTGATCGATCGTCAGCGCGGCTGTACGGCCGCGTCCTTCACCAGGCCGGTGGCGCGCACGGCGGCGGCCACCTGGTCCGGGCCGGGGGCGAAGGCGTCCTCCAGCTCGGGGCTGAACGGCACCGGCGCGTGCGGCCCGGTGACCATCCTGACCGGCCCGCGCAAGGCCGCGAAACGGTCCTGCGCGACCTGCGCGGCGATGTCGGTGGCCAGGCTGCAGCGCGGGTGGGCCTCGTCCACCACGACCAGCCGCCCGGTCCGCTCGACGCTGCCGTAGATGGTCGAGGTGTCCAGCGGCGACAGCGTCCGGGGGTCGATCACCTCGATCTGCAGGCCCTCGGCGGCCAGCTGCTCGGCGGCGGCGAGCGCGACCGACACCATCCGGCCGATCGCGACCACGGTGCAGTCGGTGCCGGGCCGGACCACCTTCGCCGAGCCGAACGGGATCGCGTAGGGCTCCTCGGGCACGCCGCCGGGCACGAAGTAGAGCATCTTGTGCTCCAGGAACAGCACCGGGTCGTCGTCCACCAGCGCCTGCGCCATCAGCCCCTTGGCGTCGTAGGGGTTGGACGGCGCGACCACCTTGAGGCCGGGCAGGTGGACGAAGAGCGGGTGCAGCGCCTGCGAGTGCTGGGCGCCGCGGCGCAGGCCGGTGCCCCACATCGCGCGCAGCACCAGCGGCACCGAGATCCGGCCACCGGCCATGTAGCGCAGCTTGGCGGCCTGGTTGGCGATCTGGTCGAAGGCGACGGTCGCGAAGTCGACGAACAGCAGGTCGACCACCGGCCGCAGTCCGGTCGCGGCGGCGCCGACCGCGGCGCCGACGAAGGCCGCCTCGGTGATCGGCATGTCGAGCACCCGGTCCGGGAACTCCAGGTGGAGGCCCTTGGTCGGGCCCCAGGCATTGGTGCTGTCCTCGCCCATCAGGACCACCGAGCGATCGAAGCGCATCTGCTGCGCCAGCGCCTCGCCGATGGCCTGCTGGTAGGTGATCGTGCGCATGGGACTCCCTCCTCGGAGCGGGTCAGCGGGTGTAGACGTGGTCGAGCAGGGTGCGCGGGTCGACCGTGAAGGGCTCCGAGGCGGCCGTGACGGCCGCCTCGACCAGGGCGGTCGCGTCCCGGTCGATCCGGTCCAGCTCGAAGGCGGCGGGTCCGGCCACGGTGCCCTCGGCGATCCGGGAGCGGAGCAGCAGCAGCGGGTCGGACTCGGTGCGCAGCCGCTCCGGGTCGGCGTCCGGCCGGTAGGACTGGTCGTCCCAGAGCTCCATGTGGCCGTGGAAGCGCTCGGCCCGGAACTCCAGCACGGTCGGGCCCTCGCCGGCCCGGGCGCGCCGGACCGCCTCGGCGGTGGCGGCGTGCACGGCGATCACGTCGTAGCCGTCCACCACCTCACCGGGGATCCCGAAGCCGGCCGCGCGCTGGGCCATGTCGGTGCCGGAGAAGTGGGCGGCGGCCGGGGTCGCCTGGGCGTAGCCGTTGTTCTCGATCGCGAAGATCACCGGCAGGTCGAGCATCCGGGCCAGCACCAGGCTCTCCAGCACGGCGCCCTGGTTGGCGCCGCCGTCGCCGGTGAAGGCCACCGACACCTGGCCGGTGCCCTGCTGACGCGCCGTCAGAGCGGCCCCGCAGGCGAGCGGGACGCCGCCGCCGGCCAGGCCGTTGGCGCCGAGCATGCCGCGGTCGAAGTCCGCGATGTGCATCGAGCCGCCCTTGCCGCCGCAGATCCCGTCCGGCCGGCCGTACAACTCCTTCATCATCGCCTCGACGTCGCAGCCCTTGGCGATCGCGTGACCGTGACCGCGGTGGGTGCTGGCGAGGTAGTCGTCCGGGGCGAGGGCCGCGCAGACTCCGGCTGCGACGGCCTCCTGCCCGCTGTAGAGGTGGACCGCGCCGGGGAGGCTCTTCGCCAGTCCGTGCAGACGGTCCTCGAAGGCCCGGATCACACTCATCGTGCGATAGATCTCGACGATCTGATCGACGGTCAGATCGGTGGTGCGGGATGTGCCCATGGGGTCGCCTCCTCGGCTCTCCGGGGGACGGCCGGCGGGGCGCCGCGCGCCTCGTTCGCCGGTCTCGCTCGTGGCCCGACTCCATGAGGGTAAGTGCTCACTCACATGGGTGCAACCAAGTGTCCGAATCCGTCACCGCCCCCTCCCCCACCCGGCCCTCCCACCCTTGCGCCCTGTGCAACCACGCCCCTAAGGTCTTGTCCCGGGTGGATTGGGATCACGGCATGGAAACGAACGACGGACCGATACTCAGAGGTCCGCCGTGCCTGTTTTCGGACATGCCCGAGGAATTCCATTTCCCCGCGCCAGGAACGCCCGTGCACAGTGGGTAAGACGCGAGCGACGGGGGGATCTCAGGAACCATGCTGGACCAGATACTCAAATCCTCCGGCAGGGCCGACCGAAGACCGACCAGCCTGGCCGTGAGCGGCGTCGGAGCGCTCGCTACGCGCGGTGAACGGAACACCTCCGACCGGATCGGTCGGCTGGTGAACTCCCTGCTCGGGCTGGTCACCGGCCAAGGCGCGGCCGGCCTGCCGCCGGCGCAGCCACGCCCCCGACCGGCCGCCGCGCCGGTCGACGAAGCGGAGTCCGGCTGTCCGGCCGCCGCCGCCCGACTCGACGAACGCCGCCGTGTCCGCAGGGAGTTGCACGACTCGCTGGCACCCAGACTGGCCGCCCTGCACATGCGCATGGAACTCGCCGGTCTCAACCTGACCGACGACACCGACCAGGCCCCGGCCCTGCTGGCCCAGGCCCGGGAGGACGTCAGCACCGCGATCGCGGATGTCCGACAGGTGATCCGGGACCTCGACACCTCCGAGCCCCGGACCGTCGCCACCACTGGCACACTGCGCCAGTTCCTGCACCGGCAGGCCCTCGCCTTCGAGGAGGCCGGCGCCGGCCGGCTCCGGGTCGTCACCGAGCTCCCGGCCGTCCTGGACGATTTTCCGACACGTGTCCAGAAAGAATTGAAGAACATCTCCGGCGAGGCCGTCGCCAATGTCGTCCGGCATGCCCGGGCAACGTTCTGCCGCATCTCCGCGTCGATCGGCCCCGAGGGCCTCGTGCTTTCCATCGAGGACGATGGGATCGGCATTTCCGGCGACGCGGTCGGCGGAATCGGACTTCCTTCGATGTGCCTGCGCACCAGAGAACTCGGCGGCTTTTTCTCGATCGGGACCAGGGCCCCGCACGGCACCGTGGTCCGGGTCCGACTGCCGCACTCGGCGCTCGTCGACGGTACCCACCGGCTCGACTGACCCGCCCTCGCCCCTCTCTCCCCCGCCCCCGGCGGCCACGGACTCCGTGCCCGACCGACCCGTGCCGTTTCCCTGCGACCCCGCGCGCCCACCGAGTTGACCGTGTTCCCTCACCCTCCCCTAGGAGCCCCCATGGATCCGGCCGTACCTCGAAACCTCCGCATCCTGGTCGTCGACGACCATGAGCTGTTCCGGGCGGGTTTGCGCCAACTCCTCGACCGGATCGACTCACTGACGGTGGTGGGCGAGGCCTCCAGCGGGGCCGACGTGCTCTCCGCGGTGGAGCGGCTCGCGCCGGACGTGGTTCTGATGGACATCAGCATGCCCGGCACCGACGGCATCGAGGCGACCAGGACGCTGCTCGCCCGCCACCCCCGGGTGGCGGTGGTGATGCTGACGGCCGACGACAACGACGAGTCCATCGTCTCGGCGGTCCGCGCGGGCGCGCGGGGCTACCTGGTCAAGGGCGCGGGTCTGGACGACGTCCGCCGGGCGATCACCGCGGTCAGCCAGGGCGGGGCGCTGTTCGGCCCGGAGGCCGCCGCCCACCTGCTGGCCCAGGTGCGCCGGCCGGCTCCGGAGCGCGAGCCGTTCCCCGATCTGACCCCCCGGGAGATGGCGGTGCTGACCATGCTGGCCGACGGCCGCAACAACGCGCACATCGCCAACGAGTTCGGGCTCTCCATGAAGACGGTGCGCAACTACCTCTCCCGGATCTTCAGCAAGCTCCAGGTGGCCGACCGCGCCGAGGCCGCCGTCCGGGCCCGGCGGGCCGGGCTCGGCAGCTAGGGCCCGTGCTTCTCCGGATCACGCCGGGCGGCCGGCCCCGCCCGATCACTCCCCGGGCCCGGGCCGGTCGACAGGACGGCCCGGGCCGGGCCGCGGGGGCCCGGTCAGCGCTCCAGCAGCTGCGCCCAGAGCTCCTCCTCGCGCCGGCTCAGCGGTTCGACCGGCGCCGAGGTCCGTTCCGGGTGCCATTCCGGCACCCCCACCGGAGGCAGCACGTCCTCCGGCTTCCGCACCCCCGGCAGGGCGGAGGGCGAGGTCATCGCGCCCATCGCCAGACCGAGCCAGATCAGCCCGTCCGCCAGGTAGCGGCCGCCCCGCCGCATCCAGCGGCGCAGCAGCAGACGGCGGTGGGCACGGCGCAGGGCGGTTCGCATCGGGGAGCCTCCGACGGGACGGCAACGGGGGGAAGCGTGCTACCGCCATCCTGCGGACCCGCCGTCCCACCGTCATGGGTCGGGAATCCCCAACACGCTGGGAACCTTTCCTGCCCCGTCCCCGGCCGCCGCCCCCCTGACCGGGGACAGGAGTACGGCGGCCCGGGCGCGCCCCGTGCCCTGGAGGCGCGCCCCTTCGGTCAGGCCGCGGCCGGGACGAGCACGATCTTCCCGGTGATCGCGGCGGTCTCCATCGCCCGGTGCGCGTCCGCCGCCTCCTCCAGCGGCATCGTGCGGCCCACCCGCGGCTTGACCAGGCCCTTCTGCAGCAGCTCCAGCACGGTCGCGAGGTCCTGCTGGTACGCGGCCGGGTGGGACTTCTCCAGGCTCCAGGCGTTGTAGAACAGCGTCCGCTTGCCGTCCGGGACCAGCTTCGGCAGCACGATGCCGCCCAGGAAGCCCTGGGCGCCGGTCAGCAGGTCCCGCTGGTTGCCGCGCAGCGCGGCGTTCTGGCCGAAGCCGACCATCACGCCGCCGCGCCGCACCGCCTGGTACGAGCGGAGGAAGTGCGGGCCGCCGATCGGGTCGAACACCGCGTCCACCGCGCCGCCCGGCAGGCCGCGCACCACCCGGCGGAAGTCCTCGGCGTCCCGGTCGATCGGACGGCCGCCGAGCGCCCGCACCTGGTCGGCCCGGGCGGCGGAGCAGGTCCCGTAGACGGTGACCCCGGCGAGCGCGGCCAGCTCCAGGAAGGCGGTGCCGACGCCGCCGGACGCGCCGTGCACCAGGACGGTGCCGCCCTGCCGGACCTCGGCCACCCGGTGCAGCATCTGCTGGGCGATGAAGTAGTTCAGCGACAGCGCCGAGGCCTCCACCGGGTCCACGCCCTCGGGCAGCGGAACCAGCCGATTGGCGGCCACCAGCGCGTACTCCGCGTAGCCGCCGCTGCGCACCAACGCGACCACCCGGGTGCCCGGTTCGGGGGCCCTGGTGCCCGGTCCGACCTGGTCCACCACCCCCACCAGGTCGTATCCGGGGGTGAAGGGCCGCTTGGGCCCGCCGGGGATCACGCCGGCACGGAGCAGAATGTCACCGTAGGAGACGCCGGCGGCGAGCACCCGGACCCGGACCTGGCCGACGGCCGGTGCCGGGAGTTCGTCGCTGGACAGCCTCAGGACCTCGGCTCCGCCGAGCCTCGGCACACTCACATGGCGGTACCTCATCGTGGCCTCCGCAGTATGGGGGGATGTCGTGATGGGAGTGGCGCCGGTCCTCCGCGGGGGGCGGGTACGGGAGGCGGTCGCCGCCGCACCGTTCCCTGCCCCCGTATTTTTATATAGACTGAGTGTACAATGAATGTGATAGCACCCGCCTCAGGAGACGTCAACAGCCCATGAGCCCACGCCAGTACCGAGCCGGCCAACGCCAGGTAGCCGCCGAACAGACCCGCACCCGCATTCTGGAGGCGGCCTGCGAGCTGCTCACCGGGGAGAAGGGCCCGGCCTCGTTCAGCATGGACGCCGTCGCCAAGACCGCCGGAGTGGCGCGGATGACCGTCTACTACCAGTTCGACTCGAAGACCGGCCTGCTGGAGGCACTCTTCGACGATCTGGCCCAGCGCGGCGGAATGGCCAGGATGCCCGCCGCGTTCATGGCCCCCAGCGGTCGCGAGGCGCTCACCGCGCTGCTCGACGTGCTGAACGGCTTCTACGCCTCCGGCCGGGTCGCCCTGCGCCGGCTGCGGGGCCTGGGAATCCTCGACCCGGAGCTCGACACCGCGCTGCAGAGCCGCAGCGAGCGGCGGCGCGGCGGCCTCCAGGTGGTCCTGAACCGGCTGCTCGCCGACCGGGACGCCGAGGTCGACGAGGCCGGGCTCGACGAGCTGGTGGAGATGCTGTTCATGCTGACCAGCTTCGAGACCTTCGACCTGCTGGCCGGGCCCGGCGGCGAGAGCGATCCGGTCGCCCGCCGCGTCGAGGAGCTGATTCTCGCCGTTCTCGACCGCCGTCTCGCGGCGGCCTGACAGCCGGGCGGCTCCCGCGCCCATGACTCACGGGTCCGTCGAACGGACCCCTTTCACCCGCGCCACTCCCGCACCACGCGCGTCCGCCCCCCCGGAGCGCACCGAACCGCACCACCCCGTCGGCCGGCGACCCCCCTCCGGTCGCCGTACGACGGTAGGCGGCGCGGCGGCCTTCCTCCCCAGGACACCGCCGCGCCGCCCTCCCTTTTCCTCACGAGCCCTGCGGCCCGCTCGGTAGCGACCGGTCCGCCGCGCCTCCCGGCGCCGCGCCCCGCCGCCCGCCCCCGACCGGGACGGCCCCACCCCCGGAGCACCACCAACGGGGGGTCCGGGCCGTCACCGCGCCGGAGCAGTCGGAATTCCGGGTCCGTCAGGCCAGGTCGGCCTCGGCACCCGCCGTGCGGCGCGGACGCTGCTTGGGCAGGATCACGCTGGCCGCGATGAGCCAGATCAGGCCGCCGAAGCGGGCGATCGGCAGGAAGAAGCCGAGGCTGGTGTTGAGCAGGGCCAGGGTGCCGAGCACGCCGATCCCGGCGAGCACCAGGCCGGCCCAGGCGAAGCCCTTCGGCCCGAAGCCGAGCAGCAGCATCGGCACGGCCACGCCGGCCAGCATCACGCCGAAGGGCACCACGTGCCCCGGCCCGCCGGAGGCGAAGGTCAGGTCGGCCAGCGAACGGGCCAGCGGGGCGTCGCCGAGGTCCCCGGAGCGGGAGGCGGCCCAGACGGTGAGGCCGCACAGCGCCATCGACGCGGCGGAGAGCACCCCGGACACCAGCGCGATGCCGGGGCCGGGGGCGGTGACGCCCAGGCGGCGCAGCCGCTGGTAGACGATCGCGGCCCAGACCGCGAGCGGCAGCGAGGCACCGAACTGCAGCGTTCCGGCCACCTTGGCGGCGGTCGCGTGGTCCTTGTAGTAGGCGAGGGTGTCGGCCGCCGAATCGGTGGGCAGCGGTGTCTGCCGCGCCAGCACGATGGACACCACCATCAGCGCCGCGAACGCCACGGCGGGCAGCAGCAAGGGGGGACCTGACTGCTGTCGCCGGGCGGAGGCGGCCGGCACCGCAGATGTCGTGGTCATGAGGGGCACTCCAGTCGAAAACGGGTCGATGGGTGGTCCGGAGGCCGACGACGGACAGGTCGGCACCGACGCCGGTAGTTCCTTGTCCAGAATAGTTCACTCGGGGACATCATTGTCCACTGGTATCGTGTTTCCATGACCGAATCTCCCGACCGCGCCCCGTCGCCCCATTCGGGACCGCAGGGAGCCCAAGTCGCATTTCTGCTGTCCCAGTTGGGTGAGCACGCCTCGCAGGCCTTCGCCCGGCGGGTCGCCGAGCTCGATCTCACCCCGGCCCAGGCGGGCCTGCTCCGGGCGGTCAGCCTGGCCCCCGGCCAGCACCAGCAGGAACTCGCACGACGGCTCGGCATGTCGCCGAGCCGGTTCGTCGCCTTCATCGACGCCATCGAGGAACGCGGACTGGTCGAGCGCCGCCGCAACCCCAAGGACCGCCGGTTCCAGGACCTCTACCTCGCGCCCAAGGGCGAGGAGGCGATGCGCGGGCTCGCCGAGGCGGCGCTCGCCCACGAGGAGGCCCTCTGCACCGGCCTCGACCCGCAGGAACGTATCGCCCTGGCCGGACTGCTGCGCCGGATCGCCGAGGCGCAGCAGCTCACCGCCGGGGTGCACCCCGGCTACCGGCGGCTGAACCCCCGGCGCGACAGCGTCTGAACGGCCGGCCCGGCACGGGCGGAACCCCCGGAACGGGCCGAACCCCCGACACTCGCGAAAGCCCCCGGGCACGCGAAAGCCCCCGGCCGACGGCCGGGGGCTTCCCGCGACGGGCGCCGGAGGGCGCTCAGCCCTTGACGCAGACCACCTGCTTCAGGTGCGCCACGACCTCGACGAGGTCCCGCTGCTGCTCGATCACCTTCTCGATCGACTTGTAGGCGCCCGGGATCTCGTCCACCACCCCGGCGTCCTTGCGGCACTCCACGCCCGCGGTCTGCTCGACCAGGTCGCTGGTGCTGAACCGCTTCTTCGCGGCGGTGCGGCTCATCTTCCGGCCGGCGCCGTGCGAGGCCGAGTTGAACGAGGCCTCGTTGCCCAGCCCGCGCACGATGTACGACCCGGTGCCCATCGAGCCCGGAATGATCCCGTAGTCACCGGCCCCGGCCCGGATCGCGCCCTTGCGGGTGACCAGCAGGTCGACGCCGTCGTAGCGCTCCTCCGCGACGTAGTTGTGGTGGCAGCTGATCACCTGGTCGAAGGCGACCTTCGCCCGGGGGAACTCGCGCCGGACCACGTCCTGGAACAGCGCCATCATCAGCGCCCGGTTGCGCTTGGCGTACTCCTGCGCCCAGAAGAGGTCCTGCCGGTACGCGGCCATCTGCGGGGTGTCCGCGATGAACACCGCGAGGTCACGGTCGATCAGGCCCTGGTTGTGCGGCAGCGACCGGGCCACGCCCATGTGGTGCTCCGCCAGCTCCTTGCCGATGTTGCGCGAGCCCGAGTGCAGCATCAGCCAGACCGCGCCGGTGTCGTCGACGCACACCTCGATGAAGTGGTTGCCGCCGCCGAGCGTCGCCATCTGCTGCGCCGCCCGGTCCTTGCGCCACTTCACCTCGGACGCGACCCCGTCGAACCGCTGCCAGAAGTCGTCCCAGCCACCGGTCGGGGCGCCGTGCAGCTTGCCCGGGTCGACCGGGTCGCTGTGCAGACCGCGCCCGACCGGGATGGTCCGCTCGATCTGCGAGCGCAGCCGCGACAGGTCGTCCGGCAGGTCCTTCGCGGTGAGCGAGGTCTTCACCGCGCTCATCCCGCAGCCGATGTCCACGCCGACCGCGGCCGGGCAGACGGCGCCGCGCATGGCGATCACCGAACCCACGGTCGCGCCCTTGCCCAGGTGGACGTCGGGCATCACGGCGAGCCCGTGCAGCCAGGGCAGCGAGCTGATGTTGCGCAGCTGCTGCATGGCCTGGCCCTCGACGGTGGCCGGGTCGGTCCACATCCGGATCGGAGTCCGGACGCCGGGTACCTCGGTGTACGACATGGTTCAACGACCTCCTGGGGTCGGACGGTTCAAGCGTAGGCGGGTGCCGCGCGAAGGACCCGGCGCGGTTCGGGGACGTCAGTGGGGGCGGCGGCGCTCGGCCGACGCGGGAGCGGTGCTCAGACCGCGAAGGGGCATCGGGAGGACAGTCTCGGGGAGCACTGTCGATAGGTCTCGACCCGCATGGTGACCGCCTCCTCTCCGTGTGTGCACCGGTTGCCGGGGATATCTAGCCACGCACCGCCCCGTCCCGGCAAGGGAATTAACACCGGCCCGGCGGATCGCCGGCCCGGGAGCGGACGGCGGGCCGGCCGCACCGGAACGGGCACCGGCATCGGCGCCGGTACGGGCCCCGGCGTCGGCACCGGTACGGGCACCGGCATCGGCGCCGGTACGCGAAAGGGCCCGGTGGAGCGTCGCGACGCTCCACCGGGCCCCCGGGGTCCGGGCCGGATCAGGCCCCGATCACGGTCACCTCGCCGATGCCCAGCTCGCGCACCTGGTCCGCGAACGCCGAGGCGTCACCGACCAGGACCGTCACCAGCCGGTCCGGCGGGAAGGCGTTCACCACGGCCTCGGTGGCGGCCTCGGTCGACAGCTCGGCCAGCTGCCGGTAGACCTCCGCCTGGAAGTCGTCCGCCAGGTACTGCTCGACCTGGTCGGCCAGGGTCCCGGCCACCGAGCCCGCCGTCTCGTACTTCAGCGGCGCCACCCCGACCAGGAACTGCACCGCCTCCTCGCGCTCCGCGTCGGTGAGCCCCTCCGCGGCCAGCGTGCGCAGGATGGTCCAGGTGTCGGCCAGCGCCGGGGCGGTGGAGGCGGTGTCCACCGAGCCGCTGATCGCCAGCATGGCGCGCCCGCTGCCGTCCGGGGCCGAGCGCAGCGGCTGCGCGAACGCCCGCACGCCGTAGGTGTAGCCCTTCTCCTCCCGCAGCACCCGGTCCAGCCGGGAGGTGAGGGTGCCGCCCAGGCAGTAGGTGCCGAGGATCTGCGCGGCCCAGGCCGGGTCGTGCCGGTCCGGGCCGATCCGCCCGATCAGCAGCTGGGTCTGCACCGAACCGGGCCGGTCCACGATGATCACCCGGCCGGTGTCGTCGCCGGTCACCGGGGCGTGCGCGGCCGGCGCGGCCGGGGCGCCCTTCCAGCCGCCGAGGGTGGACTCCAGCAGGGCCGGCAGATCGGTGCCGGTGAGGTCGCCGACCACCACCACGGTGGTGGTGGCGGGCCGCACATGCCCCTCGTAGAAGGCGCGGACCGAGGCCCGGTCGATGGTCTTGACCGTCTCGGCGCTGCCCCCGCGCGGGCGGGAGAGCCGGTCGGCGGCGTCGAACAGCGAGGCGTACAGCGCCTTGGCGGCCCGGCGGGCCGGGTTGGCCTGCTCGTGCACGATCTCGTCCAGCCGGTTGGCGACCAGCCGCTCGATCTCGTCCTCCGGGAGCGCCGGGCTGCCCAGCGCGGCGGCCAGCAGGTCCAGGCCGCGGGCCAGCCGGGAGGCCGGGACCTCCAGCGAGACCCGGATGCACGGGTGGTCGGCGTGCGCGTCCAGGGTGGCGCCGGCCCGCTCCAGCTCGGCCGCGAACTCCTCGGCGGTCAGCGTGTCGGTGCCCTCGCTGAGCGCCCGGGCCAGGATCGAGGCGACGCCGTCCAGGCCCTCCGGCTCGGCGGCGAGCGGGGCGTCGAGCAGCACGTCGACGGCCACCAGCTGCTGGCCGGGGCGGTGGCAGTGCAGCACCGTGATGCCGTTGCCGAGGGCGGCGCGCTCCGGCGCCGGGAACGCCCACGGGGTGGGCGTGCCGGGCTGGGGCTGCTGGTGGAAAGTCATGGCGGGGACGTACTCGGTGCTCATACGGCGGCGCCCTCCTCGTCGGTCTCGGCGGTGGCAGCGGTGTCGGCGGCGGTGTCCTCGGCCGTGGTCGGCTCGTACACCAGGACCGCCCGGTTCTGCGGGTGCAGCCGGGCCGCGGCGACGGCCCGCACCTCCTCGGCGGTGACGTCGAGGACCTTCGGCAGGGCGTCGTTCAGCAGCTTCGGGTCGCCGAACAGCACGGCGTAGCGGCAGAGTTCGTCGGCGCGGCCGGCCACCGTGGTGAGCCGGTCCAGCCACTCGCGCTCGATCTGCGCCTGGGCGCGCTCCAGTTCGGCCGGGGTCGGGCCCTCGGCCGCGAACCGGGCCAGCTCCTCGTCGACGGCCGCCTCGATCTGCTCGACGGTGGCGTCGCCCGAGGTCTTGACGTCCAGCCAGCCCAGGCTCGGCGCGCCGGACAGCCGCAGCAGGCCGAAGCCGGCCGCGACGGCGGTGCGGTCCCGGCGGACCAGCCGGTTGTACAGCCGGCTCGACTCGCCGCTGCCGAGGACGGTCAGCGCCAGGTCGGCGGCGTCCGCCTCGCGGGTGCCGTCGTGCGGCAGCCGGTAGGCGGCCATCAGCGCGCGGGAGGGCACGTCCTCGCGGATCAGCTCGCGGATCTCCCGGCCGATGCTCTCCGGCAGGGCGCCGTCGCGCGGCGGCTGCTTGCCGTCGTGCGCGGGGATGCTGCCGAAGTACTTCTCCACCCAGGCGATCGCCTGCTCCGGGTCGATGTCGCCGACCACCGACAGCACCGCGTTGTTGGGCGCGTAGTACGTGCGGAAGAACGCCCGGGCGTCCTCCAGCGTGGCCGCGTCCAGGTCGGCCATCGAGCCGATCGGGGTGTGGTGGTAGGGGTGGCCGTCCGGGAACGACAGCGCGGTGAGCCGCTCGAACGCGGTGCCGTAGGGCACGTTGTCGTACCGCTGGCGGCGCTCGTTCTTCACCACGTCGCGCTGGTTCTCCATCGACGCGTCGTCGAGGGCGGCCAGCAGCGAGCCCATCCGGTCCGCCTCCAGCCAGAGCGCGAGCTCCAACTGGTGGGCCGGCATGGTCTCGAAGTAGTTGGTGCGCTCGAAGCTCGTGGTGCCGTTGAGCGAACCGCCGGCGCCCTGGACCAGCTCGAAGTGCCCGTTGTTGGACACGTTGGCGGACCCCTGGAACATGAGGTGCTCGAACAGGTGGGCCAGCCCGGTGCGGCCCTTCACCTCGTGCCGGGAGCCCACGTCGTACCAGAGGCAGACCGCGGCCACCGGGGTCAGGTGGTCCTCGGAGAGGACGACGCGCAGGCCATTGGCCAGGCGGTGCTCGGTGATGGCGATGCCTCGCTGCTGGGAGGCGGGGGCCGGGTTGGCCATGCGCTCGGGTCCTTCCCGTCGTCGACGTCGGGGGGTGTTCGTGTGACGTCCCCCATTGTGGTGCAACGCGCGAGCGCCGTGGATGTGTCCGCGCGGACAGGACGTTCGCCAGGGGCGGAAGAGGGGCGCTGGCCGGGACTGTCGGCGGGAGGGTCCACAATGGGGGCGCCGAGCCCTGTTGACAGCACAGCCGACAGCCCGGCGAGACCGCGCCGACGAGACGTGGACGAGAAGCAAGCGAGACGTAAGGGAGCCCCGCCGCGATGGCCCGCCGCAGTTCGCAGACCCCGCCCCCCGGAGACTTCGAGGAGCGCATCCTCGACGTCGACGTCGTGGACGAGATGCAGGGCTCGTTCCTCGAGTACGCCTACTCCGTCATCTACTCCCGGGCCCTCCCGGACGCGCGGGACGGCCTCAAGCCGGTGCACCGCCGCATCCTGTACCAGGCCAACGAGATGGGCCTGCGCCCGGAGCGCGGCCACGTCAAGTGCGCCCGCCTGGTGGGCGAGGTGATGGGCCGGCTGCACCCGCACGGTGACGCCTCCATCTACGACTCGGTCGTCCGCATGGCCCAGCCGTTCTCGATGCGGCTCCCGCTGATCGACGGCCACGGCAACTTCGGCTCGCTCGGCAACGACGACCCGCCGGCCGCCATGCGCTACACCGAGTCCCGGCTCACCGCCGCCTCGATGGCCATGGTCGAGTCGATCCACGAGGACACCGTCGACTTCGGCCCCAACTACGACGGCAGCGAGCAGGAACCGCTCGCCCTCCCCGCGGCCTTCCCCAACCTGCTGGTCAACGGCGCCACCGGGATCGCCGTCGGCATGGCCACCAACATGCCGCCGCACAACCTCTCCGAGGTCGTCGCCGCCGCCCGGCACCTGATCAAGCACCCGACCGCCGACCTCGACACCCTGATGCGGTTCGTCCCCGGCCCCGACCTGCCCACCGGCGGACGGATCGTCGGCCTCTCCGGCATCCGGGACGCCTACGAGTCCGGCCGGGGCACCTTCAAGATCCGCGCCACCACGACCGTCGAGGCCGTCACCGCCCGCCGCAAGGGCATCGTGGTCACCGAGCTGCCGTACAACGTCGGCCCGGAGAAGGTCATCTCCAAGATCAAGGACCTCGTCAACGCGAAGAAGCTCCAGGGCATCGCGGACGTCAAGGACCTCACCGACCGCGAGCACGGGCTGCGCCTCGTCATCGAGGTCAAGAACGGCTTCGTGCCCGAGGCCCTGCTGGAGCAGCTCTACAAGCTGACGCCGATGGAGGAGACCTTCGGCATCAACAACGTGGCGCTGGTCGACGGCCAGCCGCTCACCCTCGGCCTCAAGGAGCTGCTGGAGGTCTACGTCGACCACCGCTTCGAGGTGGTCCGCCGGCGCAGCGACTTCCGCCGCCGCAAGCGCCAGGAGCGGCTGCACCTGGTCGAGGGCCTGCTGGTCGCCCTGGTCGACATCGACGAGGTCATCGCCCTCATCCGGTCCAGCGACAACGCCGCCCAGGCCAAGGAGCGCCTGATCGAGCGCTTCTCGCTGAGCGAGACGCAGACCGCGTACATCCTCGACACCCCGCTGCGCCGGCTCACCCGCTTCGACCGGGTCGAGCTGGAGCAGGAGCAGGCCAAGCTCAACTCGGAGATCGCCGAGCTGACCGAGATCCTGGAGTCCGACACCAGGCTGCGCAGCGTGGTCTCCACCGAACTCGGCGCCGTCGCCAAGCAGTTCGGCACCGAGCGGCGCACCGTCCTGCTGGAGGCCGGGGCCGCTCCGGCCGCCTCGCTGACCGTTCCGCTGGAGGTCGCGGACGACCCGTGCCGGGTGCTGCTCTCCTCCACCGGCCTGCTCGCCCGCACCGCCGACGGCGAGCCGTTCGAGGTGTCGGAGAAGCGCGCCAAGAACGACGTGGTCGTCTCCGCGGTGCCGACCACCGCCCGTGCCGACATCGGCGTGGTCACCTCGGCCGGACGGGTCCTGCGGCTGCCGGTCATCGACCTGCCCGCGCTGCCGCCCACCCCGTCGCCGACGCTGGCCGGCGGCGCGCTGGTCACCGAGTTCCTCCGGCTGGACGACGGCGAGCGGGTGCTCGCGCTGACCACGCTGGACGAGTCCTCGCCCGGCCTGGCGCTGGGCACCGTCCAGGGCGTCGTCAAGCGGGTGGTCCCCGAATGGCCCGCCAACAAGGACGAGTTCGAGGTGATCGGGCTCAAGGAGGGCGACGAGGTGGTCGGCGCGGTCGAGCTGCGCACCGGCGAGGAGGACCTCGTCTTCATCACCTCCGACGCCCAGTTGCTGCGCTACCCCGCCGGGCAGGTCCGCCCGCAGGGCCGGCCGGCCGGCGGCATGGCCGGCGTCAAGCTGTCCGACGGCGCCCGGGTGCTCTCCTTCACCGCCGTCGACCCGGGCGTCGACGCGGTGGTCGTCTCGGTGGCCGGCGCCGCCGGCACCCTCACCGGCGAGGCCCAGTCCAGCTGGAAGGTCACCCCGTTCGAGCAGTACCCGCGCAAGGGCCGGGCCACCGGCGGGGTGCGCTGCCAGCGCTTCCTGCGCGGCGAGGACGCGCTCGCCTTCGCCTGGGCCGGTCCGGCTCCGGCCCGCGCCGCCGGCCCCAAGGGCGCACCGGTCGACCTGCCGGAGCGCGACCCGCGCCGGGACGGCTCCGGCACCCCGGTGACCAGCCCGATCAGCACCGTGGCCGGGCCCTTCTAGGGCGGGCCCGCCACCGCCGGAGGGGCGCCGACCGACCGGGTCGGCGCCCCTCCGGCGCTCCCGGCCCGGCCCGCACCGCCCGTACCGCCCGTACCGCCCGCACCCGCGCCGTCGGCCGGTGCGGGCTCGGCGTGTCGGCGGTCGGCCGGTCGGCGCTCGGCCGCACCCCCGGCGGCCGGGCCGCGGACGGGCGGCAAGGGTAGCCTTACCGCCGTGAGCACCTGTGCGACGCTGTCGCGTGAACTGTCGGAGCCGCTGGTCGCCACCGCCGCGACCGCCACCACCTGGCTGCTGGTCGAACAGACCGGCCCGTGGGGTGCCAAGGCGCTCGGCCAGAGCCACCTGGACCCGGAGGTCGGCCGCGCGCTGGACGCCGCGACCGGCGGCACCGGCGTCCGGGTCGCGCTGATCCGCCGCCCCGGCCGGCACGCGGACTGCCTGCCGACCGCCCGGCACGAGGTGGTCGTGGCGCACACCGTCCCGGCCCCCGGCCGGAGCTGGGTCCGCCGGGGCACGGTGGCGGACCCGGCGGAGCTGCTCGCCCTGGACTTCACCGCGCTGGGCGTCGGCGAGCACGGCGATTTCGGAACCCCCCACATCGGCGGCCCGATCGCCCTGGTGTGCACCAACGGCCGCCGCGACCGCTGCTGCGCCCTGCTGGGCCGCCCCCTCGCGGCCGAGCTGGCCGCCGCCGGGCACAGCGAGGTGTGGGAGGTGACGCATCTGGGCGGGCACCGCTTCTCCCCCACGATGCTGGTCCTGCCGTACGGCTACACCTACGGGCGGCTGACCGCCGAGTCGGCCAAGGAGGTGCTGGCGGCCACGGCGGCCGGCCACATGGCGCCGGAGTGGTCGCGCGGCTGTTCCGGCTGGGACCGGCCGGGCCAGGCCGCCGACCAGGCCGTGCGGCTGGTCACCGGGGAGACCCGGGCGGACGCGCTGACCCTGGCCCAGCGGGCGGACGGCGCGGGCCGCTGGCTGGTCGGCGTCCGGCACGAGGACGGCCGGTCCTGGGAGGTCGAGGTGGCCGAGGGCGTCAGCGAGCCGGCCCGGCCCGAGAGCTGCGGCAAGGCGGCGGGCACGCCGTCCCGGATGGAGGTCACCTCCCTGCGCGAGCTCTGACCGCCCCGCCCCTCGCCGACCCGGGGCGGTGAACGGCACGACCCCCGACGGGGGTCCGCCGGGGGTCGTGGAAGTCGGCCGGGGCACGGCCGGGAGCCTCGCCGTCAGGCGGCCCCGGCCCCGGTCAGGGCCCGGACCTCCAGCTCGGCGTACCGGTCCGGATCGGCCGGCTCGGGCGAGGTGAGGGTGCCGATCCACCCGGCCAGGAAGCCGAGCGGGATGGAGACGAGGCCCGGGTTCTCCAGCGGGAACCAGTGGAAGTCCACGCCGGGGAAGAGCGCCACCTTGGTACCGGACACGACCGGCGAGAAGGCCACCAGCACCACCGCCGGAATCAGCCCGCCGTACACCGACCAGACCGCGCCGCGCGGGGTGAACCGCCGCCAGAACAGGCTGTAGAGCAGCACCGGCAGGTTGGCGGAGGCGGCCACGGCGAAGGCCAGGCCGACCAGGAAGGCGACGTTGAGCTGCTGCGCGAAGAGGCTCAGCACGATCGCCACCGCGCCGATCCCGACCGCCGCGATCCGGGCGACCAGCACCTCCTGGCGCTCGGTGGTCGCCGGTGCCCCGTCCTCCGAACGCTCCGCCGCCGTTCCGGTCGCGGCCTCCGCGCCGCCGCGTGCCCGCCGGGAGGCCGGGACGAGGGCCCGTCGGCCGCGTGCCCCCCGCTCCCCGCGGCCGCCGCGCCGACGGCGGGGACGCCCCCGCCAGGCGCCCGCCCAGATGTCGTGGGCGAAGGCCGCCGAGGAGGCCAGGGTGAGCCCGGCGACCACGGCCAGGATGGTGGCGAAGGCGATCGCCGAGATCACCGCGAACAGCACCACCCCGCCGGTGGAGCCGTTGCCGCCGCCCAGCACCAGGGCGAGCAGCGGGACGGCGGTGTTGCCCGCCGCGTTGGCGTGCCGGACCTCCGCCGAGCCGACCAGCGCGGTGGCGCCGAGGCCCAGCGCGATGGCCATCAGGTAGAAGCCGCCGACCAGCCCGATCGCCCACATCGTCGAACGCCGGGCGGCCCGGGCGGTGGGCACGGTGTAGAAGCGGGAGAGGATGTGCGGCAGGCCCGCGGTGCCGAGCACCAGGGCGAGGCCGAGGCTGAAGAAGTCCAGCCGGCTGGTGAAGCTCTTGCCGTACTTCAGCCCGGGCTCCAGGTACCGCTGGCCGGCGCCGCTGTGCTGGGCCGCCTGCCGCATCAGCTCGGCGACGTCGCCGTGGAAGCGCACCAGCAGCAGCACCGTCAGCAGCACCGAACCGGCCACCAGCAGGAACGCCTTGACGATCTGGATCCAGGTGGTGGCCCGCATCCCGCCGACCGTGACGTAGACGATCATCAGACCGCCCACCGCCACGATGGTCCAGGTCCTGGCCTCGGCGCTGTTGGTGCCGAGCAGCAGGGCGACCAGACTGCCCGCGCCGACCATCTGGGCGACCAGGTAGAACAGCGTGACCACGACGCTGGCACCGCCGGCCGCGGCCCGGACCTTGCGGCGGCGCAGCCGCAGCGCCAGCACATCGGCCAGGGTGTACCGGCCGGCGTTCCTGACCAGCTCGGCGACCAGCATCAGGACGACCAGCCAGGCCACCAGGAAGCCGATGCTGTAGAGCACGCCGTCGTACCCGAACAGCGCGATCAGCCCGGCGACGCCGAGGAAGGAGGCGGCGGAGAGGTAGTCGCCGGAGAGCGCGAAGCCGTTCTGCAGCGGCGTGAAGTCGCGGCCGCCGGCGTAGAAGTCGTCGGCGCCGCCGCCGCGACGGCGACCGGCCCAGAAGGTGATCCCGAGGGTGACCAGGACGATGACGGCGAACAGCACCACGGCCAGGTCGTGGTGGTCGCCGGCGGGGGCGACGGGGGGCGGGGTGGCGGTCCTCATCGCAACTGGTCCTGGGTGTCCCAGCGCAGCGACAGGGCGGCCCGGTCGCGCTGGGTGCGGGCGTTGCGGGCGTAGAGCCAGGTCAGCAGGAAGGTCGTGGCGAACTGCAGCAGGCCGAGCAGCCAGGCCACGTTGACCGGCCCGGCGACCGGGGTGCGCATCAGCCCGGGGGCGGCGGCCTGGGCGGCCACGTAGAGCAGGTACCAGGCGAGGAACACGCCGCTGACCGGGAAGACGAAGGACCGGTAGCTGTGGCGGATCCGCTGGAAGGCCAGGCTGTTCTGGACGGAGCGGTAGACCTCGGTGCTGGCGTCGTCCGAGAGGCCGGGACCGGCCCCGGCCTGCGGTGCCGGTGGCGTCAGGGGTTCCAGGGAGGCCGGGGGCGCCGACAGCGGCGGCGCGACCGGTGGTGAGGCCGGTGCCGAGGCCCACCAGTCCACCTGTCCGCCCGGCTCTGGACTTCTCGTCTGCGGTTGTGGCACGGCTGCTCCTGGACCGGGGGGTTGTGACCCGACCCATCATGGGGTCGCCCCAACTCCCCAAACTCCCAACGCAGATACGTTCACTCGATGAGGTGATCGATGATCCGACAGACGCTCATCCGACTACTGCGGCGACCCGGTGATTCCGTGTCGGAAGGCGTACGCGACCGCTTGCGCCCGGTCCCGCACGCCGGTCTTGGCGAACAGGTTGTTGATGTGGGTCTTCACGGTGGCCGGACCGACGTACAGCCGACGGGCGATCTCGGTGTTGGAGAGGCCCTCCGCGATCAGCCCCAGCACCTCCGCCTCCCGCGCGGTCAGCCCGTCCGGCGGCTCCGCGGCCGGCGCCGCGGGCCTCGCCGGGGACGGTGCCGAGGACGGTTCCCCCGACGGCACCGGGTCGGCCGCACCCGACAGCCGCTCCAGCAGCCGGAGTTGCACCTGCGGCGAGAGCCCGGCCGCCCCCGAGCGGACGTCCGCGATCGCCCGGGCGATCTCCTCGCCGCCCGCGTCCTTGGTCAGATACCCCCGCGCCCCGGCCCGCAGCGCCGGGAACAGCGACTCGTCGTCGGCATAGGTGGTGAGCACCACGACCTCGGTGCCCGGGTACGCGGCCCGGATCCGCCGGGTCGCCTCGACGCCGTCGCACCGCGGCATCCGCAGGTCCATCAGCACCACGTCCGGACGGTGCCGCGCGACCAGCGCGACCACCTCCTCGCCGTCCGCCGCCGCACCGACCACCTCGATCCCCGGCAGCAGCCCGAGCAGCATCACGATGCCCTCGCGGACCACGGTCTGGTCGTCCGCGACCAGCACCCTGGTCACCGTCGGCCCCGTCATGCGGGCACTCGCAGCAGCACGCGCCATCCTCCCTCGTGCGGGCCCGCCAGCAGGCTGCCGCCGAGCAGTTCGGCGCGTTCGCGCATCCCCAGCAGACCGTACCCGCCCCCGCTCGCCGCCAGCCCGCCGGGCGCTCCCGCGCGTCCCGCGGCCTCGTCCCGCACCTCCAGCTCCACCTCCTCGGGCAGATAGCGCAGTTCGACGGTGCAGCGCGCGCCGGGGGCGTGTTTGCGCACATTGGTCAGTGCCTCCTGCGCCGTGCGCCGGACCGCGAGCCCCGCCTCGGCGGCCAGCGGACGCGGCATCCCGGCCACCCGGAACTCCGCGCGCTCCTGCCCGGTCAGCTCCACCAGGTAGTCGCCGACCGGGGTGAACTCGCCGCGCAGCGCCGACAGCGCCTGCCGGGTCTCGGCGAGCCCGTCCTGCGCCATCCGCCGGGCGGCCACCACCCGCTCCCGGACCTGCTCCCGGTCGGTGCCGGCGTCCAGCATCAGCCGGGCCGCCTCCAGGTGCACCAGCTGGGCGGAGAGGCTGTGCGCCAGCACGTCGTGGATCTCCCGGGCGATCCTGGCCCGTTCGGCGAGCGCCGCGCTCTCCGCCTCGGCCGCCCGCGCGGCCCGCTCCTGGACGAGCAGCCGCCGCGCCGTCCCGCGCGCCTCGACGTCCAGCCGCAGCAGGTAGCCGAGCAGCAGCAGTCCGCCGCAGGTGGCCGCGATGCTCAGGGTGCCGGCCCAGCTGACCGCCGCGTACGAGCCCAGCGAGGCCCCGGCGGTGACCAGCGCCGGACCGGGTGGCAGCCGGATCAGCGCGGTCACCGCCAGCCCGTACCAGAGCACGTCGGCGAGCAGGTAGGCGTGCCCCGCGTTGGCGAGCCAAGCGGTCGCGGACAGCCCGGCCGCCAGCGCGTACGCCGGCACCGGGCGCTGCTCCCGGCAGGCGTGCAGGAATCCGGCGACGAGCACGACCGCCACGACCAGCCCGGCGACCTCGGCCACCACGGCCCAGCCGGAGTACCGGCCGTCGGAGAAGGTCCCCCAGCAGACGGTGGTCAGCAGGGCGAGCCGGCCGAGCCCGGCGAGGATCCGCCGGGGGTGGCTGTCGGCGTCGTGCTCCAGCCCCTCGCGGGACGGCCAGCCGGTCCAGAAGCGGTCGGCCTCGACCAAGGGGGTGCCTCCTCGTACGTGCGGCGGTGGTCAGGACGTCAGGGTGACCCGCCCCAGGGGCAGGAGGGACCGCGCCCTCCAGTGCACCACGAGCGAGCGGACCAGCAGCAGCACCGCCAGGCTCAGCAGCAGCGCGCTGCTCGACTGCCGCAGGTGCAGCGCCGCCCCGAGCCCGAACAGGCCGACCCTGATCGCGACCATCCCGCCCCAGGCGGCCAGCGTGGCCCGGGTGCCCTGGGCCCAGAGCGCGCCGTCCGCGTCCCGCCACAGCCGGACGGTCCAGCCCCAGACCGAGCCCGCCGCGAGCACCGCGACCGTGCCGCAGCCGACCAGGACGACGGACCAGACGGTGTCCCGCCGGTCGATCAGCTGCGGATCCCGCAGCGCGACGACGGCGAGGACCAGCGGCAGCAGCCAGAAGCGGCGGTCGGTGTCCAGGCGCCGGGGGCGCATCTGGCGCCGGAGCACGAGCACCATCACCACGACCACGAGCGCGGCGTCGACCAGGGTGGGCATCGGGGTTCTCCGTCCGGGGAGGCTCTGTCTGACCTCCCCGACGCTACGGATCCGTCGCCCGCGGCTGATCGGAGCCGGGGTGGACCACGGGTGGAAACCGACGCGAAGGGCCCTCCACCCACGGGTGGAGGGCCCTTCCGGCGCGGACGCTCAGGCGTCGATGCGCGAGCGGTCCAGGGTGGCCGCCGAGTCCACGATGAACTCCTTGCGCGGCGCCACGTCGTTGCCCATCAGCAGGTCGAAGACCTTCTCGGCCTGGTCCAGGTCGCCCAGGTTGATCCGGCGCAGCGTGCGGTGGCGCGGGTCCATGGTGGTCTCGGCCAGCTGGTCGGCGTCCATCTCGCCGAGGCCCTTGTAGCGCTGGACCGGGTCCTTCCAGCGCAGGTTCTTGCGCTGGAACTCCAGCAGGGTGGAGCGCAGCTCGGCGTCCGAGTAGGTGTAGTGGTACTTCTCCTGGCCGCGCTTGGGGTTGGTGAGCTCGATCCGGTGCAGCGGCGGCACGGCCGCGAAGACCCGGCCCTGCTCGACCATCGGCCGCATGTACCGCTGGAACAGGGTCAGCAGCAGGCAGCGGATGTGCGAGCCGTCGACATCGGCGTCGGCCATGAAGATGACCCGGCCGTAGCGGGCCTGGTCGATGTCGAAGGTGCGGCCCGAACCGGCCCCTATCACCTGGATGATCGCCGCGCACTCGGTGTTCTTGAGCATGTCGCTCACGGACGCCTTCTGCACGTTGAGGATCTTGCCGCGGATCGGCAGCAGGGCCTGGAACTCGGAGTTGCGGGCCAGCTTGGCGGTGCCGAGCGCGGAGTCGCCCTCGACGATGAAGAGTTCGCTGCGCTCGACGTCGTCGCTGCGGCAGTCGGCCAGCTTCGCCGGCAGCGAGCTGGTCTCCAGCGCGGTCTTCCGGCGCTGGGCCTCCTTGTGCTGGCGGGCGGCGACCCGGGTGCGGGCGGCGGCCACCACCTTCTCCAGCACCGCCCGGGCCTGGACCTTCTCGTCCCGCTTGCCGGAGGTGAGGAAGGTCTTGAGCTCCTTGGCGAGGACGGCCGCGACGATCCGGTTGGCCGCCGAGGTGCCGAGCACCTCCTTGGTCTGGCCCTCGAACTGCGGCTCGGCCAGCCGGACGGTGACCACGGCGGTGAGGCCCTCGGTGGCGTCGTCCTTGGTGACGTCGTCCTCGGCGACCCGCAGCAGCTTGGTGGCCCGCAGCACCTCGTTGACGGTCTTGGCCAGCGAGCGCTCGAAACCGGTGACGTGGGTGCCGCCCTTGGGGGTGGCGATGATGTTGACGAAGGAGCGCAGCGTGGTGTCGTAACCGGTGCCCCAGCGCAGCGCGATGTCCACCCCGAGCTGCCGGGTGACCTCGGTCGGCGTCATGTGCCCGAGCTCGTCCAGGACGGGCACGGTCTCCTTGAAGGTGCCCTCGCCGTGCAGCCGCAGCACGTCGCTGATCGGCTTGTCCGGCGCCAGGAACTCGCAGAACTCGGCGATGCCGCCGTCGAAGCGGAAGGTGCTCTCGTCGACCTTCTCGCTCTCGGTGAGCCGCTCGTCACGCACGAGGATGGTCAGGCCGGGGACGAGGAAGGCGGTCTGCCGGGCCCGGTTGTGCAGGTGCTCCAGCGAGAGCTTGGCGTCCTTGAGGAAGATCTGCCGGTCCGCCCAGTAGCGGATGCGGGTACCGGTGCGGGCCTTGGGGACCTTGCGGGTCCGGCTGAGGCCGTTGGCCGCCTCGAACGGGGCGTCCGGGCCGGCCTCGGTGAAGATGCCGGGGGTACCGCGCCGGAAGCTGATCGCATGGGTGTGGCCGCTGCGGTCGACCTCGACGTCCAGCCGGGCCGAGAGCGCGTTGACCACCGAGGCGCCGACGCCGTGCAGACCGCCGGAGGCCGCGTAGGAGCCGCCGCCGAACTTGCCGCCGGCGTGCAGCTTGGTCATCACGACCTCGACGCCGGACAGCCCGGTCTTGGGCTCGACGTCGACCGGGATGCCGCGTCCGTTGTCACGGACCTCGACCGAGGAGTCCTCGTGCAGGACGACCTCGATCCGGTCGCAGTAGCCGCCCAGCGCCTCGTCCACCGAGTTGTCGATGATCTCCCAGAGGCAGTGCATCAGACCGCGGCTGTCGGTCGAGCCGATGTACATGCCGGGACGCTTGCGGACCGCCTCCAGGCCCTCCAGGACGAGCAGGTGCCGAGCGGTGTAGTTGGAACCGTCGTCGCCGGCCAGCAGAGCGGACGGCACGGTCGTTTCGGCACTCACGCGGCACTCTCCTCGGTGAAGTTCTGTCTCATCGGTCACATCCGGGCAGATCCGGACAGGTACGGAGCGTCCGCCAGTGCAGCACACCGCACCGACAGCCGTTCCCCTCCGTGTGCGCACCCCTCCGCTGGGTGCACAGCACGGCAGGCCGGTCCCGCGCAGCTTGTACGCGCTCCGCGAACAAGAGCCGTGCCGGATTCGGGACGCCGGGGCTCCATCTCCTCCCGGTACCACTGCTCCTGGCGGACCGTGGGACCGGGCACAGGCTCCGGAACTGCCGTTATGCAGGCTACCGGGGCCCGGGACGGGGCTTATGCTCCAACCCAGCAGAGGATTATGCTACGCGGACTCCCGCACCCGGTTCCGATCGGGCGTTCGAGCCGCGGGCGGATCCTGGGATCCGGTACGCATGAACCACCGGCCCCCGGGGCACGTCCTCATCAACGACAGCAGAATCCTCAGAGAAGAAAAGCCACGAGCGGGAACGTTTTCGGCCTGGTTGGATGTTGACCCTGGTACGACAGCTCGTCGAGCTAGAGAAGAGGCGACGTGACTACTGTTCTGACCCCTGCGAGCCCGCTCACCGCGGCTGACCGCTGCGACCGCTGCGGCGCCCAGGCCTACCTGCGCGTCGTACTCGCCAGCGGTGGAGAGCTGCTCTTCTGCGCCCACCACGGCCGGAAGTTCGAGCCGGAGCTCAAGAAGATCGCCGTGGAGATACAGGACGAGAGCAACCGCCTCGGCACCACTGCCGCCACGGCCACCGAAGACGAGCGCTGATCCCGGGCGCCGCCAGCAGCAGACCGACGTCGAGCTGTGTCCGGTCGCACACCGCGTGCGACCGGGTGAGCCGGGCGACCGCCCCCCTGGGGGCCGGCCGCCCGGCTTCGTCGTTCCCGGACCGCCTGTCCCGACCCCGCCTGTCCCGGAGCGCCGACTCCGCTCGCCCCGGATCCCGGCCCCCCTGCCCACCGGCTCCCGGATCCCCGGCCCCGGTAGCGGCCCGATCGGGCGGCGGTCCGTGCCCCTTCGGCTACAGCAGGGCGCGGACCGCGTCCGAGACCGAGGCGATCCTCGTGTAGACACCCGGGTGGGCGGCCTCGGCGCAGCCCGTCCCCCAGGACACCAGCCCCGCGAGCCGGCCCGCGACCACCAGCGGCCCGCCGCTGTCGCCCTGGCAGGCGTCCTTCCCGCCGCGCTCCTCGCCCGCGCACACCATGCCCCGGGCGTCGAAACGCCCGTCCTGGCCGCCCGGGTAGGCCTGGGCGCAGGTCTGGTCCGCGATGACCGGCACGTCCACGCCCCGCAGCTGGGGCGAGTAGTCGCCGTGACCGGTGGTGTCCCCCCAGCCGTAGACCCGGGCCGGGGTCCCCGCGCGGTACGGCTCGGTCTCGCCCTGGCCGACCAGGTCGATCACCGGCCGGCTCCCCTGCGACTCGGCGAGGGTGACCACCGCCACATCGTTCATGTTGGTGGTGAACGAGTAGTCGGGGTGGATCCGGACCTCCCGCACCTCCACCTCCCGGCCGACCGTGCCGCGCAGGTCGTCCCGGCCGACCACGACCCGCAGCCCGGGCCGGTCCACCTGGTGCCCGCCGGACTCGTCGTAGAAGCAGTGCGCCGCCGTCACCACCTTGGTGGGGGTGACCAGCGCTCCCCCGCAGAACTGGCCCGAGCGGCCGGAGCCGAACTGCTGCCGGCTGGCCAGGGCCACCACCCAGGGGTGGTCGCCCGTGCTCTCGGCCGTTCCGCCGACGATCCGCCCCTGCGGCCGCGCCTGCGCGGCGGCGGTGGCCGGGCCGAACGCCAGCAGCGGCCCGGGCAGTGCGGCCAGCAGCGTCAGCACGGCGGCCCGGCGGTACCGGGGCAGCCGGCGGGCGGGAGCGGGCCGGGCGGTCGCCCGGGCCGCGCGCGCGGCGGGGCGGACGGCGCGGGGCGCGTCGGTCGGCGGGTCGGCGCGGTCCGGACGGTCCGGGGTGGGCGGCACCGTGTCTCCAGGTGGCTCGGCAGCAGGCAACCGGCACAGCGTAGGTGACCGGCCACGGTCCGCGACCGCTCAGCGGCGCACCGCCACCCGGACGAGCGACAAGGGCCACCCGGACGGTGACGTCCGCCCCTCCCGAACAGCCGGAAGGCCCGGAGCGCGGAGCTCCGGGCCTTCCGGTCGGACGTCGGTGCCGAACCGTCGATCAGTCCAGGTAGTCGCGCAGCACCTGGGAACGTGACGGGTGACGCAGCTTGGACATGGTCTTCGACTCGATCTGGCGGATGCGCTCACGGGTGACCCCGTACACCTTGCCGATCTCGTCGAGCGTCTTCGGCTGACCGTCCGTCAGGCCGAAGCGCATCGAGACCACGCCCGCCTCGCGCTCGGACAGGGTGTCCAGGACCGAGTGCAGCTGCTCCTGGAGCAGGGTGAAGGAGACCGCGTCGGCCGGGACGACCGCCTCGGAGTCCTCGATGAGGTCACCGAACTCGCTGTCGCCGTCCTCGCCGAGCGGGGTGTGCAGCGAGATGGGCTCGCGACCGTACTTCTGGACCTCGATGACCTTCTCGGGGGTCATGTCGAGTTCCTTGGCCAGCTCCTCCGGGGTGGGCTCGCGGCCCAGGTCCTGGAGCATCTGGCGCTGGACGCGGGCCAGCTTGTTGATGACCTCGACCATGTGCACCGGGATACGGATGGTGCGGGCCTGGTCGGCCATCGCTCGGGTGATCGCCTGGCGGATCCACCAGGTCGCGTAGGTGGAGAACTTGTAGCCCTTGGTGTAGTCGAACTTCTCGACCGCACGGATCAGACCGAGGTTGCCCTCCTGGATGAGGTCCAGGAAGAGCATGCCGCGACCGGTGTAGCGCTTGGCCAGCGAGACCACCAGGCGGAGGTTGGCCTCCAGCAGGTGGTTCTTGGCCCGGCGGCCGTCCTCGGCGATGATCTCCAGCTCGCGCTTGAGCTTGGGAGCGAGCTTGTCGGCGGCCGAGAGCTTGTCCTCGGCGAACAGGCCGGCCTCGATGCGCTTGGCGAGCTCGACCTCCTGCTCGGCGTTGAGCAGCGGGACCTTGCCGATCTGCTTCAGGTAGTCCTTGACCGGGTCGGCGGTGGCACCGGCGACGGCGACCTGCTGGGCCGGGGCGTCGTCCTCGTCGTCGTCGGAGAGGACGAAGCCCTCCGACTCCTCCTCCGGGGCGTCGCCCTCGGCGGCGGGCTTGTCGCCGGGCAGGGCCACGTCCTCGAGGACCTCCTCCTCGCCGAGGCCCTCCTCCTCGCCGGCCTTGCCGGTCTTGGCGGTGGTGGTCTTCTTGGCGGCGGCCTTCTTGGCCGGCGCCGCGGTCTTCTTGGCGACGGCCTTCTTCGCCACGGCCTTCTTGGCGACGGCCGCCTTCACCTCGGTGCCGACGGTCGCCCCCTCGACGGTGATCTCGGCGGACACGGTGCTGACCGGCGCGGCGGCGGCCGCGACCGTCGGAGTGGAGACGGGCGCACCGGGCGCGATGCGCACGGGCGGCTTGGTCGGGGCCGACGGAGCGGCCGGGTTCCGGGTGGTGACCGCCTTGGTCGCGGTGCGCTTGGCGGGGCTCTTGGCAGCAACGCTCTTGCGCTTGGCGCCGGCCGGTTCGGCCGCGCTGACCATGAGGTCCACCCCCTCCTCAATCAGAACCTGGTTGAGGCTGCGCATGACGTTCTTCCACTTGGTGACCGGGATCTGGTCCGCCTCGAACGCCTGGCGTACGTCGTCACCGGCGATCTGCCCCTGGGCCTTGCCCCGCTCGATGAGCGCCAGCAGAGCCGCGGACTCGGCGATCTCGGGGGGAAGTGAACGGGATGTGCTGGCCGACACGAACAACCTCTCGGACGATGAGTGGACTCGAACCCGTACCGGCCGCCCGAGCGGGCGGGGAAGGAGATCGCGCGTCGGGCACGCGGTGTCGATTCCGACCGACTCGGGTTTGAGGTCTGGGTTTGCAGGACGGCAGCAGCGCCGCGGACCAACACAGCATTCTGACACGTTGGGTTATTCCGGAGCTGCTCCCGCTCAGGAGACATCGCTGCTGCTCGTCAAGTGTTACGCATGGCCTTCGTGTCGCGGGTCACACCGGTGGGCGGCCGCGGCCCGGGGCCGACCTCCATCATCCCCCACCCGCGACCGAACCATTCACCATGGACACGCCATTCCACTGTCCGGCGGGTGCGGGTCGGCTCCGAACCGCCGTCGAACCACCGCCGGGGCACCCCTTCCGCCCCCTCCACCTCCCTTTTCGCCCTCCGTTCCCCCCACCCCCTCCGCCTCTCCGTTCCACCCCGCCGTTCCGCCCCGCCGTTCCACCCGGCCGCACCGCGCGGCCCCGGACGTACGGAGACCCCCCGGCCGCACCGTGGCGGCAGGGGGGCCGGGGGTCGCGAGGGGGACTTCGGGAGGCCGCGGAGGAATCGCGGACGTCGGACCACGACGGGGCGGGTCGGGGAGCAGGTCGCGGGGCGGGCGGCGGTGTCCGGTCGCCGAACGGTCCGCTCAGTGCTCCCGGGGCGCCGGAACGGAGGGCTCGATCTCGGGGTGGACGGTGAGCAGCGCCCGCATCGTGTTCTCGGCGGCACTGCCGTCGCCGGAGCCGAGCGCCTCCACCAGCCGGGCGTGCATCCCGACCGACGCCTCCGACGGCCGCTCGCAGGCGGTGGCCGGACCGCCGGACACCTGGAGCGCGCAGGCGACGATCCCGGAGAGGTGCTCCAGCATCCGGTTCCCGGCCAGCTGCAGGATGAGCACGTGCAGCTCGGTGTCGGCCCGGGCGTAGGTGGCGAGGTCCGCCTGGGCGCAGGCGTGACCCAGGATCTCGATCAGCTCGGCCAGCCGCTGCTGGACGTCCTCCCGGCCGTGGCCGGAGGCCAGCCGGGAGGCCAGCGGCTCGATCGCCCAGCGCAGCTCGAACAGCTCCCGGCGCTGCTCGTCGCGCTGCGGGCCGAAGGCCCGCCACTCGATGATGTCCGGGTCGAGGAGGTTCCAGTCGCTGACCGGACGGACCCGGGTGCCGACGTTGGGGCGGGCGCTGACCAGGCCCTTGGCCTCCAGCACGCGCAGCGACTCGCGGACGACGGTGCGGGAGACCTCGAACCGCTGGCCGATCTCCTCCGGGACGAGCGGCCGGTCGGCGCCGAGGTCGCCGGAGACGATCATCTGGCCCAGCTGCTGGACGAGCTGGCCGTGCAGGCCTCGGCCCCGGCTGCTGGTGGTCTTGCGGCCGACCCGGGCGAGGTCCGACTCGGCGCCCTCCCAGCGGGGCGCCGGCGGGATGGGCCGGTCGGCGTAGGAGTAGCGGTCCAGGTCGGCGGAGCCGGGGATGGCCCCATCGGCGGAACGGGCGGGGGTCATGGTGGGGTGCGCAAGGGTACTCACAGCTCCTTTGTCGGCGATCCGCGGGCACAGCTTGAGAATTCTCGTGAAAAGCACACGAAAGGGTGATCGCCCGTGACTGGATAATTGACTTCTTATCAGGGTGAACCACTCATTACGGTCACCCTTGGTCGATCTTTGCGAACCGCCCCGGCCCGCCGCGGGCTCAGAGCGCCCGGCGCCGGGCCTGCACCACCAGGGTGACCAGCAGCAACACCAGCACCGGCGCCACCGCGGCGGCCTGCAGCGCCGGATCGGTCAGGGCCGGAGCCGCCGACACCGCGCCGCCCCCCGCAACCCGACCGTCCCCGCCGTACACCCATCCGTACGCCCACTCGATCCCCGAGGGGAACGGCAGCAGTTCCGCCGCCCGGGCCGGCCAGGGCGTCCCGCTCTCCCGCAGCACCAGCGCCACCACGGACTCCAGCAGCGGCGGCAGCGCGCAGAGCAGCAGCACCCCGGCGGTGGCGCTCCGGGTCAGCGCGGCGGTCAGCACCCCGGTCCAGCCCGCCACGACCACCAGCAGCACGAAGGCCAGCAGCGCCGTCGGCGCCCCCTGCCCGGCCACCAGGGCCAGCGGCGCCGCCACCGGCGGCAGCATGTCGAGCCCGCCGGGACCGGACGGGGCCAGCGCCTCCGCGACCCGGGCGGACAGCGCGGCCGGGTCCGACCAGGCCGCCACCGTCACCCCGGCGGGCAGGGCGAAGTGCACGGTCACCGCGTCGACCAGCAGCGTGACCAGGGCGAGCAGCGCCGCCAGGGCGCCGGTCACCGCCAGCTTGGCCGTCAGCAGCCGGACCCGGCGCGGGTAGGACACCTGCGAGGCCGCCAGGCCCCGGTGCCGCACCTCGTGGCCGTACGCCAGCGCGCCCAGCACCCCGGCGCCCAGCGCCGCGAACGGCAGCGGCACCAGCGGCACCGCCGCCGTCAGCAGCCGCACCGCGGCCGCGCCGTCGAGGGTCCGGTCCCCCGCCTGGCCCGCCAGCACGCCGGCGACCACCGCGTCGCAGACCACCACGAGCCCGAGCAGCAGCCAGGTCGAACGCAGGCCGCGCACCCGGCGCAGCTCATAAGCCAGAACACGCACGGTTCACTCGCTCCGAAGGTCAGAGGTGGCGGGGACAACGGGCTCGACCGGGTGCGCCCCGGACGGCGGGGCCGGCCGGTCGGGCGCGGGCCGCTCGGCCCGGTCGGGCTGCGGACGGGTGACACGGCCCAGGCGGACGGTGTCGTCGCCCAGCAGTCCGTCGGCCGCCTCCCCCGGGCGCTCGTGGGCCTCGGCTCCCGGCGCGGCGGCCTGGGCCTGCGCCGAGCGCGCCAGGCCGGTCAACCCGTCCCGGAAGAGCCGGTCCACCGCGACCACCGGGGAGGTCTCGTCCTCCCGCCGACCGCCGCCGCGGCGCCTGGTCCGCACGGCCCCGGCGGTCTCGGCGAGCACCCCGGCCGCTTCGGCCGCCTCGGCCGCCTCGACCGCGCGTCGGGTGACGGCCCGGGCGCCGCGGCGGGGCCCCGGCGCGGCGGGCGCGGTCACGGCCGACGAGCCGCCGGCCGGGGACGGCGCCACCGGCAGGGCGAGGGTGGGCGAGGGCTCCAGGTCCTGGGTGGTGGAGACCAGCGCCCGGGGCCGCGCCACCGGCATGGCCACCGTCCGGTCGGCCCGTTCGGCCTGTTCGACCTGTTCGGCCCGTTCGGTGCATCCGGTCGGTCCGGTCTGTCCGGTCCGGCCCGCCGTCAGCGCCATCGCGTCCTCCGGCACCGCGGCGTCCGCCGTCGGTGCCACCGGGGCCGCTCCGGACACCGGCGCATCCGCGGTCTCGGGCGTCCGGGGGCGGCCCGGACCGCTCGCGACCACCCGCAGGTCCGCCCGGGGGGCCGGCCGCTCGGCGACCCGGTCGGCGAGTTCGTGCAACAGGATGCCGTGGCGGTAGGCGAGTTCGCCGATCTCGGTCCGGCCGACGCCGGACACCGCCAGTTCGGTCCCGCCCTCCCGCCGGACCTGCGCGCCCTGACCGGCCAGCAGATCGGCGAGCCGGGCCATCTGAGGACCCCGCACCGCGACCTCCGGGCTGAGCCGGGTGCGCCGGAACTCCGTCACCGACTGGTCCGCCGCCATCCGTCCCCGGTCCAGGGTCACCACCCGGTCGGCGAGCTGCGAGGCCTCCTGCGGGGTGCGGGTGGTGACCAGGACCGTACCGCCGTCCGCGGCGAAGGACCGCAGGAAGGCGTGGAACCACTCCACGTTGCGCGGCGAGAGGCCTTCGGTGGGCGCGTCCAGGAGCAGCGTGCCGGGCTCGCCGAGCAGAGCGGCCGCCAGGGCGAGCCGCCGGTGCATGCCCGGCGAGTAGGTGCGCAGGCGCTGCTCGGCGACAGCGGCGAGCCTGGTCCGCTCCAGGAGTTCGTCGGCCCGCCTGGTGGGCGCGCCGACCGCGGCCGCCAGCATCCTGAGGTGCCCCCGGGCCTTCCGGCCGGGGTGCCCGGCGAGGTCGACCGCCCCGGGGGTGCCGCCGGATCCGGACAGGAGCACCCCGACCTCGCGCTCCGGCCGACGCAGCCGGCGGTAGGTGCGGCCGTCGAAGAGGGTGACGCCCCGGCCCCGTTCGAGTTCCAGCATCAGCCGCAGCGCGGTCGACTTGCCCGCCCCCTCGGGGCCGAGCAGGGCCGTCACCGCGCCCGGGCGGGCCTCGAAGGTCAGGTCCAGCAGCACCGGGGGGCCTCCCCCTCGGTGAACCTTGGTCAGTCCGGTGATCTGGATCATCGCTGGCTGCTCCCATGCCCTCGGCCGACCTGGTCCGCGGCGCGCCGGGTCGCACCCGCACGGTTCCGCGCCAGCACATTAGGGGCCCGCGGCGGAGATTCCGGGCATTACGGGAGCGCCACGGGCCGACCGCCCGCCCACCTCACCCGATCAGGGGACAATCCGATCCTGCGACCGAGCCGCGTGGGCCGGGACGGCGCGAGGCACCGGCCCCGCCGGGGCACCCCGGCCGGACCGTGGCGACCGGGGGCTCAGGACTCCGGACGCAGCATCGGCGGGTTGAGCACATTGGCCCCGCCGGAGGTGAACAGCTGGGCCGGGCGCCCGCCCTGACGGGTCGTCGTGCCGCCGGAGGGCAGCAGGAAGCCCGGGGTGCCGGTGACCTTGCGGTGGAAGTTCCGCGGGTCGAGCACCACGCCCCAGACCGCCTCGTAGACGCGGCGCAGCTCGCCGACGGTGAACTCGGTCGCGCAGAACGCCGTCGCCAGCGAGGAGTACTCGATCTTGGAGCGGGCACGCTCCACCCCGTCCGCCAGGATCAGGCCGTGGTCGAAGGCGAGCGGGACGCCGTCGGCCCGGTCCGGGCCGAGGAGCTCGGTGACCGGGGCCCAACGGGCGCCGCTCGCGTCGCCGCCCGCGCGCGGGGTCGGCAGGTCGGGTGCGAGCACCAGGTGGGCGACGCTGACCACCCGCATCCGCGGGTCGCGCTGGGGGTGGCCGTAGGTGGCGAGCTGTTCCAGGTGGGCGCCGGCCGCACCGGGACCGGCCGCGTCGTGCCCGGGGGCGGTGGGGGCCCGCAGGCCGGTCTCCTCGGCCAGCTCCCGCGAGGCCGCCTCGGCGAGGCCCTCGTCGGGGCGGACGAAGCCGCCCGGGAGCGCCCAGTAGCCCTGGTAGGGCGGCTCGCCCCGGCGGACCAGCAGGGCGCAGAGCGCGTGCTCGCGCACCGTCAGCACGACCAGGTCGACCGTGACTGCGAACGGGGGGAAGGCCGACGGGTCATAACGCGACATGGCGACGATCATAGTCGTCTCTCTGACGATAAGCACAGGCCCGGGTACGGACCGTGCTGGGACGGCACTCCCGGCCCTCCCGCCTCTCCGCCGTGCCCGGTCCGGCCGGTCCGGTGCGGGCCGGACCACGGGGGCGGGCGGGCGGAGGCGGTGGCGACGTCAGCGGGCCACCAGCTGGAGTTCCGCGGACGCCTCCTCCACCATCGCCACGCCGATCCGGCTGACCCGCACCGAGAAGGGCTCCCCGGCGACCCGCAGTCCGGTCAGCTCCAGCTCCCCGAGCGGCGCGGTGCTGGCCGGGCGGACCAGCACCCGCCCGCCGGGCACGTCCGGCCGGACCCCGGCGAGCGCGAACACCGCGTACGCGGCCCCGGCGGACGAGACCGCGGCCGGCCGGCAGGCACCCGGGTGCGGGACCGGCGGGGAGCCGGGCGTCCACTGCTCCCCCGCGTACATCTCGGGCAGCCGCCCCTCGAAGTGGGCCGCCGCCGCGAGCAGCCCCTCCAGCAGGGCCCCCGCCTCGTTCTCGTGGCCGGCCTCGGCGAGCCCGGCGACGGCGAGCGCGGTCTCGTGGACGCGCACCGCACCGCTGCGGTGGCCGAGCGGGTTGAACCGGGGGGACTTGGCACTGAGCGTGCGCAGCCCCCAGCCGCTGTCCAGCTCCGGCGCCGCCAGCCGTTGGGCGAGCAGCCTGGTCTGCTCGCGGTCCAGCAGGGACTCGTGACGGCCGCCGTCGGCGGCGAGGCCGGGATCGAGCAGGTGGACCAGGGCGGCGGCCACGGCGGGCAGCGGCTGCCCGCCCGGGGCGAGTCCGGCGGCCGGGCGCCCGCCGGACAGGTCGTCCAGCCAGAACCGCTCACGGAACCGGCCGCGCAGAGCGGCCGCCCAGCTCCGCCACTCCTCGGCGCCGGGCCGGCCGAAGGCCGCCAGCAGGTCGGCCCCGTGCAGGGCCGCCCGGTGCGCCTGGGCCTGGACCTCGGCCCGGGCCGGCACCGGATGGGCGGCGCGCTCCTCGACCGGGCGGCTCAGATCGGTGACGAAACCGTCCACCAGGCCCTCGCGCAGCGCGCCGAGCGCGCGCTCGGCGGCCGGGAGGAGTTCGGCGACCTCCGCCCGGGGCAGGCCCCACCGCCAGGCCTCGGCCAGCACGGTGACGAACAGCAGGGTGGCCTCGGTGGCGGTGCAGGTCGGCGGCAGCTCGGGGCCGCCGTGCCGCAGCGCGCCGGGCAGCAGCCCCTCCGGGCGGCGGCCGCCCTGGCCGGGACCGCCCGCCCCAGCGGCGGGCTGCTGCTGACGGCGGGCCAGCGCGCGCAGGGTCCCGGCGGCCAGCCGGGTGCCGAGCGGCAGGGTCATCCGGGCCGCCCAGAGCGCGTCGGCCGGGGCCAGGCCGAACCGCCAGGGCGCGCCGGAGGCCAGGTAGAGGTCGGTCGGCCGGTCCGGGTCGGCGAACAGCAGACCGCCCAGGGAGTCCAGGGATCGCGACACCACCAGGGCCACCCGGGGGTCGTCGCAGCGCACCTCGGGCTCGGCCCAGGGCAGCGGGACGCCGGGGCCGCGACCGCCGGGCGGGCGCGGGCCGGGAACCGTGCTCTCCAGCTCGGCCCGGAGCTCGACCGACCAGCGCGCGCCCGGCTGGACGTCGAGGTCCCAGCGCAGCACCCCGGCACCGGCCAGCACGGCGTGCGGCGAGGGCTGGGCGCTGACCGTGGCGCTGTGCGTGGGCCCCGCCCAGCGCAGCCCCGCGGACTGCACCTGGCCGGGAAGGTCCGGCGAGCGGTGGCCGGCGGCGATCTCGGCGACCGGGCCGAGGTCGGTGGAGAGCGCGATCTCCAGCGGCAGCCGGGCCGGGCGGCCGCCGGCGTTGCGCACCGTGACGGTCTCCACGCCGTCGGCGTGCCGCAGCCGCTCGACGGTGAGCGCCGGGTCCGGGTCGAGGTCGCCGGGGAGGCGGACGGCCCCCAGGAACCGGGCCTGGGCCGCCGTGGTCAGGGTGCCCTGGAGCGGGAGCGGTTCGATCCCGCCGAGCCGCAGCTCCATCCGGGCCACCACCCGGACGCCGGAGCGGTAGAACCCGTGCAGGCCGTGCCCGCGCAACTGGCCGTCGGGGTCCGAGGCCGCCATCGCCGGCGCCTTCACGCACAGCACCGCCTGATGGACCGCGGCCGGCTGCGGGCGCGGCGGCGCGGACCTGGCCGGACCACCGGCGCCGGCCGGGTGGGCCTGGTCAGGCCGGCCCGCCGGTCTCGGCGCGCCGACCACACTCTCGGCCGGTGCGGCCTGTGGCGGCCTCATCGCGGTCACCGGACTCTCCTCCCCTCGGCGGTCCGGTGGCCGGTCAGGCCGATGGGCCGCGAGCATGCTCGATCGCGTGCTGGTTCCGGACCGGCGGAATCCCCGCCGGTCTGTGCCGTGTCTGGCCGTACCCGGTGCCGGGCCGTGCCATGCGGTGCCGGGTACCCGGTCGGTACCCGCCCCGCGTCGTTGGCCCCCGGGCGTTCTCGCGCCCGGAGGTCCCCGCCTCCCCGTTGCCCGGTCGGGCCCGACGGTCCGACCGCACCCGTCGCCGACCCGGGGCCGGCGTCCGGTCCCGTCCTGGCGACCGTCGGACGGCGGCCCGCACCGGCGCCGCGTCGGGCACCCGTCCGACGGCACCGTCACCGGTGCCGGGTCGGGTCCCGGTCCGCCCCGCCCGGGGCGGTGACGCCCGGGCGCAGGGCCCCCGGGGACAACGCCGGAGACCGGCCACAGGTCACGCCCACCGGGCGTCCGAGGCCCGCCCGGCGCACCGCGACCGCGTGCTGCCCGCCGGGGCTGCCGATCCGTGGTCCCGGCCCGGCCGCACGGTCCGCCGGGTGGGCGGTCGCGGGCGGCTGCCGCCGGAGGCGGCCCCGGGCCGCGGCCAGGATACGGTGCGGGGGTCGCGGGCCCGCCACCGGCAACCCCGGGCGGAGCCGGAGCGACCGCTGTGACCAGCAGAGACCGAGGAGTTGTATGTCGACCGCCAGCCGGCTGCCCGGGATTGCCTTCACCGAGCACGTCTTCCAGGTGCCGCTCGACCACGCCGCCCCACAGGGCGAGCAGATCGAGGTGTACGCCCGCGAGGTGGTGGCCTCGGGCCGGACCGGGGACACCGACCTGCCCTGGTTGCTGTTCCTCCAGGGCGGACCGGGGGGCAAGGCCGGCCGGCCGCTCGGCCGGGACGGCTGGCTGGAGCGCGCGCTCGACGACCACCAGGTGCTCCTGCTCGACCAGCGCGGCACCGGCCGCTCCACACCCGCCACCCGGCAGACGCTGGCCCGGCGGGGCGGGGCCGAGGAGCAGGCGGAGTATCTGTCGCACTTCCGGGCCGACTCGATCGTGCGGGACGCCGAGCTGATCCGCCGCCGGCTGCTCGGCGGCGACCGCCGCTGGAGTGTGCTCGGTCAGAGCTTCGGCGGCTTCTGCACCCTCACCTACCTCTCGATCGCTCCCGAGGGACTGGACCGGGCCTTCGTCACCGGCGGCCTGGCCGGTCTGCGCAGCTCCGCCGCCGACGTCTACCGGGCCGCGTACCCGCGGGTCGTCGGCAAGAACGAGGACCACTACGCGCGGTTCCCGCAGGACGTCGACGCGGTGCGGCGGATCGCCGGGCACCTCGTCGGGACCCCGGCCACCCTGCCCGACGGCGGGCTGCTCACCGTCGAGGCGTTCCAGGCCCTCGGGATGCTGCTCGGCACCGGCAGCGGCTCCGGGACGCTCCACTACCTGCTGGAGGAGGCCTGGGTGGAGGGCGTGGAGGGCCCCGAACTCTCCGACACCTTCCTCGCCGGCGCCCAGGCGCAGCTCTCCTTCGCCCAGGGCCCGCTCTACGCCGTCCTGCACGAGTCGATCTACGGCCAGCGCTCGGTGGACCCGGCCGGGACCGCCTGGGCGGCCGAGCGGGTGCGCGCGGAGTTCCCGGAGTTCGACGCCCGCGCCGCGCTGGAGTCGGGCGCCCCGGTGCTGTTCACCGGGGAGATGATCTACCCCGGGGTGTTCGACACCGATCCGGCGCTGCGCCCGCTGAAGGAGACCGCGGAGCTGCTCGCCGCCCGCACCGACTGGCCGGACCTGTACGACCCGGCCGTGCTCGCCGCCAACGAGGTGCCGGTGTTCGCGGCGGTCTACCACGACGACATGTACGTCGACACCGCCGACTCGCTGGAGACCGCGCGGGCCGTGCGCGGGGTGCGGACCTGGATCACCAACGAGTGGGAGCACGACGGCCTCCGGGTCAGCGGGGGCAAGGTACTGGACCGGCTGATCGCGATGGCGCGCGGCGAGGTGTAGCCCGCCCGCGCCCCGGGCCGCCCGGCGGCTCCCCGGTCGGCCGACAGGCCGGCGGTCGGGGCGGTCGGTCGGACGACCGGGGAGGCGGACCGTCGGTCGGCCGGACGTGCGGCACGGGAGGCCTTCGACGGACCCGGCCCGGCCGCCCCGGAGGTCACCGCGCACGGCGCTGCCCCCACTCCGCCCTGGGCGCCGGAACGGGGACCCGCGCCCGGCAGAGCCCGCCCCCGGTGCTCCGACCGACAGCGTCCGGCCCGGCCGGGTGGCCGGGGGGCTCCGCCGTACCGGTGCTGTCGGCGCTGCGGGAGCCGGGCCCCGGCGGGGTGTCGACGGGCGACGAGCCCGCCACCGGGCGACCGCGCCGCCGTCGGCCCCGGCGGGCCTTCCCCCGCGCCGGAGCGCCCGCCTCCGCGCCACCGGGCCCGGGCTCCGCCGCCCCTCCCCCGGCCGGGTCGGAACCGGGACCGGGCGCACCACCGAGGTCCGGGCCGGGAGGCGGCTCCGGAGCCGCCTCCGGTCCTGCGGCCGCTGCCTCGCCCTCCGCCCGCTCCTGCTCGGTGCGGCGCTGCCGCTCCTCCTCGATGCTCGCCAGCAGCACCTCCGGCGCGAACCCGCCGTTCATCGACTCGTAGAGCAGCTGCGCGAGCAGGTAGCCGGGGGCACGGCGGAGCGTGTGGCCGAGCACCACCCGCGCGGTCGCGGCGTCCCCCGCGACCCACGACACCCAGGCCAGCAGGGTGAGCGGCGGAGCGGCGAGGCGCTCGTGGGGCGCCACGCAGCGGGTGACCAGGAACGCCCAGAGCCGCCGGGTGGACGCGAGCTCGGCCGGGCGGGCGTACTCGGCGGCGCGGTCCCGCAGGACCCGGTCCTGGAGCGCCAGCAGCAGCTCGGCCGCCCGGTCGTCGTCGAGCGAGACGGCCCCGGCCATGAACTCCGCGACGGCCGTGTCGACCAGCCGGGCGCCCTCCCGCCGGTCGAGCGGCCTCCGCCACCCGCCAGGGGCGACCCCGGCCCGGGCGAGGGCCGCCCGCGCGGACTCCGCCCCGGGCGGGCCGATCGGGGCCAGCCCGGCCAGGATCTCCTTGCGGCTGCCGCGCGGCGCCAGGCCCGCGACGGTCGCCGCGACCGCGACCGGACCGGGCCCGGGCCGGCTCCGGACCGGATGGCCCCCCGGATGGCAGCAGCCCTCCCGGGTGCAGAGGTAGGACCACCAGCGGCCCGCCGAGACGCAGAGCGACTCCTTGACCCGCACGCCCCGGCTCTCGAAGGACTGCCGCAGGCGCTCGGCGAGCGGCCGCAACCGCTCCGCCACCGGCGGGCCGTGCTCCCGGCCCGGCCCCCGCACGGCCGGGTCCTGGCAGAGGTAGAGGAGCACCTGGACCGGCCGCTGCTCCTGCCGCTCGGAGAGCCGGACCATGAGGGCGGCCGTCTCCTCCGCGGCGGACGGCCACTCGGCCTCGGACTCCGGGATGTCCAGCCGGATCACCCCGCCCTGGTGCAGGCCGGGCGGCTGCAGCCCGACCGCGACGATGCTGTCGTCCGGGAAGAAGCCGAGGAGGTAGGGCAGCGCCTCGGCCATGTCGGCCGGGCCCCGCATGGTGAGCGAACGGCCACCGGGACCGTCGCCGAAGGGAAGCGCGATGTGTTCGTTGCTCATGGCCCGAAGGCTGTCCCAATTTCCCGGGACCCTCGGAAAATTCTTCGGAATCTGTGGATAAACCCGGCCTGTGAATAACTCCTCCCTCGTTCGGCGTACGGTCGCCTCACTCGCCCGAGGGAAAAATGACGGCCGTTCAGCAGAAGAACGGATGAAATACCTCCGGACTTCGCCCGTCCCTCACCCACCGCCGTTCGCCCGCTGTCGGTCCCTCGGGGTTTCATGGACGCCATGGAGCAGCCGAAGACCCACACCACCGCCACCACCGCCGACCGGGCCGAGGTCCGGGTCCGGGCCGAGGCCGTCCTGCGCGAGCTGGCCGGCCCCGGCGCGACCCTGCGCGAGGACCAGTGGACGGCCATCGAGGCCCTGGTCGTCGACCACCGCCGGGCCCTGGTGGTGCAGCGCACCGGCTGGGGCAAGTCCGCCGTCTACTTCATCGCCACCTCCCTGCTGCGCGCCCGGGGCGCCGGGCCGACGGTGATCGTCTCGCCGCTGCTCGCCCTGATGCGCAACCAGGTGGACTCGGCCGCCAGGGCCGGCATCCACGCCCGCACCATCAACTCCGCCAACACCGACGAGTGGGACGCCGTCCAGGCCGAGGTCGCCGCCGGGGCCGTCGACGTCCTGCTGGTCAGCCCCGAGCGGCTGAACAACCCCGACTTCCGCGACCACGTGCTGCCCAAGCTCGCCGCCTCCACCGGCCTGCTGGTGGTCGACGAGGCCCACTGCATCTCCGACTGGGGCCACGACTTCCGCCCCGACTACCGGCGGCTGCGCACCATGCTCGCCGAGCTCACCCCCGGGGTACCGGTACTGGCCACCACCGCCACGGCCAACGCCCGGGTCACCGCCGACGTCGCCGAGCAGCTCGGCACCGGCGCCGGCGACGAGCACGCCCTGGTGCTGCGCGGCCCGCTCGACCGCGAGAGCCTCACCCTCGGTGTGCTCACCCTGCCCGACCCGGCGCACCGGCTGGCCTGGCTCGCCGACCACCTCGACCGGCTGCCCGGCTCCGGCATCGTCTACACCCTCACGGTCGCCGCCGCCGACGAGGTGACGGCCTTCCTGCGCGAGCGCGGCTTCGCGGTCGCCTCCTACTCCGGCCGCACCGAGGACGCCGAGCGCCGCACCGCCGAGGCCGACCTGCTGGCCAACCGGGTCAAGGCGCTGGTCGCCACCTCCGCCCTCGGCATGGGCTTCGACAAGCCCGACCTCGGCTTCGTGGTCCACCTCGGCTCGCCCAGCTCCCCGATCGCCTACTACCAGCAGGTCGGCCGGGCCGGGCGCGGGGTCGACCGGGCGGAGGTGCTGCTGCTGCCCGGTCGCGAGGACGAGGCGATCTGGCGCTACTTCGCCTCGCTCGCCTTCCCGCCCGAGGAGCAGGTCCGCCGCACCATCGACGCGCTGGCCGAGGCCGGCCGGCCGCTCTCCACCGCCGCGCTGGAGCCGCGGGTGGACCTCCGCCGCACCCGGCTGGAGACCATGCTCAAGGTGCTCGACGTGGACGGCGCCGTCCACCGGGTCAAGGGCGGCTGGACGGCCACCGGCCGGAGCTGGGAGTACGACAGCGCCCGCTACGCCAAGGTCGCCGCCTCCCGGGAGGCCGAGCAGCGGGCGATGCGCGAGTACGCGACCGGCGGCGGCTGCCGGATGGAGTTCCTGCGCCGCCAGCTGGACGACGAGGAGGCCGTGCCGTGCGGGCGGTGCGACAACTGCGCCGGGCCGCTGCACGGGCCCGAGGTCTCGGCCCAGGCGCTGGAGGCGGCCCGGGCCGCGCTCGGCCGCCCCGGCGTGGGCTTCGAGCCGCGGCGGCTCTGGCCCACCGGCATGGACGCCCTGGGCGTCCCGCTCAAGGGCCGCATCCCGGCCGGGGAGCAGGCCGAGACGGGCCGCGCGCTCGGCCGCCTCTCGGACATCGGCTGGGGCAACCGGCTGCGCTCCCTGCTCGCCGACCAGGCCCCGGACGGGCCGGTCCCCGGCGAGGCGGTGGACGCGCTGGTCACCGTGCTGGCCGACTGGGCGCGCGGGCCGGGCGGCTGGGCCGGGCCGGCGGCGGCCGACGGCGCCCGGCTGGACCGGCCGGTCGGCGTGGTCACCATGGCCTCCTCGTCCAGGCCCCAGCTGGTCGGCAGCCTCGGTGCCAGGATCGCCGAGATCGGGCGGATGCCGCTGCTCGGGCGCATCGAGTACGCGACCGGGCAGCCGCCGCACGGCTCGCGCAGCAACAGCGCCCAGCGGCTGAACTCGGTGGCGGGCGCGCTCACCCTGCCGCCGGAGCTGGCCTCGGCGCTAGCGGCCGTCGGCGGACCGGTGCTGCTGGTGGACGACCTGGTCGACTCGGGGTGGACGGTCACCGTGGCCGCCCGGCTGCTGCGCCGGGCCGGGGCCAGCGCGGTCCTGCCGCTCGTCCTGGCGGTCCAGGGCTGACGGAAGGCGTCGTCCCCGCTCCGGCCCGGGGACGACGCAGGGACGACGCGACGTCGGAGCGGGGACGGAGCGGGGACGCGGGCACCGGAACGGCCGGGGAGGGAGAACGGCGGGAGGGCGGAAACAGCACGAGGACGGACCGCCGACGGCGCCGGAACCGGCGGGATCCGCCGGACGGATCAACGGGAGACCACCGCGGGAAAGGAGGAACGGAGGTGTCGGAGATGCTTCGCAGTGCACTGCGACGCGGCCGGATCGCGGTCCGGAGGCGTGCTGACCGGTTTCGCGCGACCGTGGAATATATCCGGCAGAACGTTGGCTTTCGGGCGGCGTTCATCATTTCATCATTGCCGCTCCACCCCTCCTACCCTGAGAATTGGACCGTACCCGGAGCCCGGTCCCATGGACCGTGCCTTCGGCGTACGCATGCGCCCGCGCGCCCGTGGGTCGGGAAGGAGGATCGTGATCAGCGGCATCGACCGAGGTCAGTATCCCCTCGCCCGGAGCTCGTCGCCCAGACGGATGCTCGACCTGGAGGCCTGGGCGGAATCGGGGATCCCGCTGCTCCGCGACCCCCGCGACTTCGTCCTGGAGCTGCACCAGCGGCACCTGCCGCAGCCGGGCACGGTCGTGGTCGCCGTCCTGGACCCCGAGCACCGGGTGACCGCCTCGGCCTCCTTCGCCCCCTGGCCGCACGATGCCGACGGCTGGCAGCACCGCAACGCGATCCTCGCCCACCTGCGCCAGGTCACCCCGCACGACCTGCGCCTGTCCAGCCCGGCCCGGACGGCCGTGCTGCTGCGCTGCCGCGAGGGCGCGGCCGGCTGGACGGAGCAGGACGGCGCGTGGATGTGGGCCCTGCGGGACGCCGCCACCCTGCACGGGCTGCGCTGCGGCGCGTACGTGGCGCTGACCCCGGCCGGCTGGCAGATCCTCGGGGACGGGCGCGGCGGCCGCAATCCGCACGCGGGTTCGTGGGCGGAAGGTCCGGTGCACACCGTGACCGAGCTGCCACCGCGCACGGCGCTGGAGGGCTCGCACGGCCAGCGGCCGCTGCGGCCGACGCCCGAGCGACCGCAGCGCGGCGAGCGGCCCCAGCGGTCCCGCCAGGGCGACCGCCCGTGGACGCCCGCCCGGGTCACGGCGATCGAACCGGTCCGGCGCACCGGCACCCGCTGACCGGACGGCCTCCCGTCCGCGCTCCGTGACGGCGGACGCCGCTCCGGCACCCGCCGGGACCGGCGTGCGCCGCGGCACCTGCCGGGTGCCCCGCGCGGCTGCTCCGTGCCCCGCCCCTCAGCGGCCTCCGCGCCGCCCCGGGCCCGGACATGCCGAAGCCCGGCACCCCACAGGGGCACCGGGCCGGAACGGAACCGGACGGGGAGGAGAAGACCGAACAGGACTGGGGAAGGCAGTCGAGCAGACCGCCGAGCGGGCCGCCGACCGGCCGGAGGACCGGAGCCGCGAGGGCCGAAGGGCCCCCGCGGGTCGCGGGTCCGGACGCGGGCGCGGGTCTCAGGCGGGCAGGACGCGCGGAGCGGGTGCCCCGGCGGCCGCGAGCGACGCACCGGCGACCGCCGGGTCGGTGCCGCCGCAGACCACCAGCAGCTCCTCCGCGTGCCGCAGCGCCTTGGTGTACGCCGCCGCGGCACGAGCGGCCGAGCCACCGTTGACGACCAGCACGACCACCGGCCGGCGGACCGGGCGGGCGAGCTCCGCGTCGGCGTAGAAGACATCGCCGCCCTCGGTGAGTTGCGCCCAGTAGCGCTCCTCCCCGAAGGAGAGTTCGTGCTGCTGCCACGGGTGCGCCGCACCGACGGTCAGCACCAGGACGGCACCGGGCTCGCGGCCGGCGTCCAGCAGTCGGTCGACGGTCTCGTCGGCGCGGTCCAACGCCGCCGCCCGGCCGGCGGGGACGTGCCGCACCTCGACCGACACCGGTTGCGGCGCGGGTCGAGGACCGGGCTTGGGGATCGGGCTCGGCCGCGGCGATGGCCCCGGACGGTCCGCACGCGCGCTCGTCGAACGCGGCCGCGCCGCCTGCGGCGGTGCGGGGCGGGGCCCCGGCACCTGGACCGGCACGGGGCCGGCGGCCGACGGTACGACGGGGGTCGCGCCGCCGGTGGCTGGCGCGTGGAGGGCTTGTGCGTCCGACTCGCGGGGACTGGGAACGCCGGGGCCCGGGAGGCTCTCGTTGATCTCCGGCTCCTCGGGGAAGACAGGCATACCCGGATATCTATCAAATGCCGGTCGAACGCGCACGGGCGCCCCACCCATTGGGCACCACGAGCCCTACGGTCCGCGGTCGAAATATCCCGACGTAGTGTCAGAAACCGAGCGCGAGCTGCTCCCCGGCGGACTCCGCGGAGACCGTCCCGGCGGGGCCGGGCACCACCCGGATCCGCTTCAGGTGGCGCCACTTGGGCAGCGCGTCCAGATAGGACCAGGAGAGGCGGTGGTGTTCGGTCGGCCCGAGCTCCTCCAGCGCGGCCCGGTGGACCGGGGAGGGATAGCCGGCGTTGTCGGCGAAGGCGTACTCGGGGTGTTCCTCGCCGAGTTCGGCCATCATGCCGTCGCGGTGGACCTTGGCGAGCACGGAGGCGGCGGCCACGCAGATGCACGACTGGTCGCCCTTGATCACCGTGCGTACCTGCCAGGGGCCGCCGAGGTAGTCGTGCTTGCCGTCCAGGATCACCGCGTCCGGCTCCACCGGCAGCACCTCCAGCGCGCGGACGGCGGCCAGCCGGAGCGCGGCCGTCATCCCGAGCTCGTCGCACTCCGAGGCCGAGGCGTGACCGAGCGCGTAGGCGGTGACCCAGTCGGCGAGGACGGGCGCGAGCGCCTCACGTCGGAGCTGGGTGAGCAGCTTGGAGTCGGTCAGCCCCTCGGGGGGCCGGCGCAGGCCGGTGACGGCCGCGCCCACGGTGACCGGACCGGCCCAGGCACCACGCCCGACCTCGTCGAGGCCGACCACGATCTTGGCGCCGGCCCGCCGGAGCGAGCGCTCGACGGAGTGCGTCGGCGGGACGATGGGCATGAGGGGGTCCGTTCAGCTGGTCGGACTCCAGCCTAAGCCACCCATCCGCACCCCCGACCCGGCCCTGCTCGCCCCCCCGACCCGGACCACGACCGGACGGAAGGCCGAGCAGGGAGGCCGGACGGGAGGCCGGACGGGAGGCCGGACGAGAGGCCGGACCAACCACCCCGCCAGGAGGCCCGGACGGCCCTCCCCCTCACATCCGGATCAGCGGCACGAGGACCTCGTCCACCAACTGGTCGACGAACTCGGGCCCGACCTGTCGGCCGCAGACCTTCACCCGGTACAGCAGCATCGCCGGGACGACGTCGGCGACCAGCGGGGTGGCCGCGTCCGGCCGGACGTCGCCGCGCTCGGCACCCCGGCGGAGGATGTCCAGGATCACGCCCTTGGTGGGCTCGATCATCCGCTGGGCGATGAAGTCCTTGAACAGCTGAGCCTGTTCGTGGTCCAACTCGGCCATCACCGCGGTCAGGGCACCGCCCGCGCGGGAGCGCGACACCGAGGCGAAACTCTCGACCAGGTACCGCAGTTCCTCACGGGCGGACCCGAAGTCCGGAGTGTCGGTGGGGCGTGGGAGAGTGGAGTCCAGGGCGTCGATGACCAGTTCCACCTTGGACGCCCACCGCCGGTACAGCGCGGCCTTTCCGGTGCGCGCGGCACCGGCGACCCCTTCCATCGTCAGCCGCGCGAAGCCGCCGGAGGTGAGCTGATCGAGCGTCGCTTCGAAGATCGCCGCCTCCAGCTCCCGCCCGCGCCGCCGCACCGGCCTGGTCAGCACCTCGGCCACGGCCTGGACCGGACAGGGGCCCCGCGCGGGCTCGGGCGCCCGATCCGCCTCGGCCCCGGGAGCCTGCCGGTCGGCCGAGCGCTCCTTCGCCTGGCGCCGCACCAACTGATCCATCATCACCAACCCTAAGGAACGCTTGCGTTCATAATCTCGCCGACGCTATCGTCCACAGTAGTGAACGATACCGTTCCTTCATAGTCCGCGGGACGCCGACGGGCCGGGCCGGACCCCAGGGTCCGCAGCATACGAAGCAATAGCCAGCAGGGGGCATCAACTTGGCTATCTCCAACACACTCAGCAAGAACTCTCCGACGCGGAGCGGGCACGGCCCGAACAAGGGCATCACCCTCGCCGTCATCGCGGCCACGCAGCTGATGGTGGTGCTCGACGCCACCATCGTGAACATCGCGCTGCCGCAGATCCGGGACGCGCTGGACTTCTCCACCACCAACCTCTCATGGGTGATCAACGCCTACACGCTCACCTTCGGCGGCCTGCTGCTGCTCGGTGGACGCGCGGGCGACATCCTCGGCCGGCGACGGGTCTTCATCGCCGGCACGCTGCTGTTCGGGCTGGCCTCGCTGCTCGGCGGCTTCGCGCAGGACGGCGGCATGCTGCTGGCCGCCCGCGCGCTCCAGGGCATCGGCGGCGCGATCTGCTCGCCGACGGCCTTCGCCCTGATCGCCACCAACTTCGACGAGGGGCCCGAACGCAACCGGGCCTTCGGCGTGTTCTCCGCGGTGGCCGGTTCGGGCGCCGCGATCGGCCTGCTGGCCGGCGGTCTGCTCACCGAGTACCTCGACTGGCGCTGGGTCTTCTTCGTCAACGTGCCGATCGCCGTCCTGATCGCCTTCGCCGCGCCGCGCTACATCGCCGAGTCGGAGCGCCACCCGGGCAAGTTCGACCTGCCGGGCGCACTCACCTCGACACTCGGCCTGGTCAGCCTGGTGTACGGCTTCATCCGCGCCGCGTCCGACGGCTGGACGGACCCGGTGACGCTCGGCTCCTTCGCCGCGGGCGTCGTGCTGGTGGCCGCGTTCGTGATCATCGAGACCCGCACCGCGCAGCCGATCACGCCGCTGAAGCTGTTCGCGAACCGCAACCGCACCGGCGGTCTGGTGATGATGCTCTGCCTGGCCGCGGCCATGTTCGGCATCTTCTTCTACATCACGCTGTTCGTGCAGGGCCCGCTGGACTACAGCCCGCTCAAGGCCGGCTTCGCCTTCATGCCGATCAGCGCCTCGATCATCGTGGCCGCCCAGCTGGCCTCCAGCCTGCAGGCCAAGTACGGCCCGAAGCCGTTCATGGCGGGCGGCGCGCTGCTCGTCACCGTCGGGCTCACCTGGCTGACGTTCATGAACGCGGACAGCGGCTACGTGGACGGCATCCTCGGCCCCACCGTGGTCTTCGGCTTCGGCATGGGTCTGGTCTTCGTCCCGGTCATGCTGCTCGCCGTCGCGGGCGTCTCCGGCCAGGAGACCGGCGCCGCCTCCGGCCTGCTGAACTCGATGCAGCAGATCGGCGGATCGCTCGGTCTGTCGATCCTGACCACGGTGTTCGCGCACTACGCCACCGCCGAGGCCAAGGTCCAGATGCCCGGCTTCATGGCCACGGCCACCCCGGAGCAGAAGGCCTGGCTGATGGAGAAGCAGGAGTTCCCGAAGGGCACCGGCGCGGCCAACGAGGTGCTCGCACAGGGCATCTCGCACGGCTTCATCGTCGGCGCCGTGATGGCGGGCCTGGCCTTCGTGATCGCCGTCGTCGCCATCAAGGCGAAGGCCTCCGACCTTCCGTCGGACACCGCCGGCGTCGCCGTGCACTGACCCGGTCGCCCACCCCGGTGGGCCGCACCGGACGCGACACCACGCAACACAGCACGACACAGCACGACAGAGCACAGCACGACATGGCACAGGGCCGGTCGGGAGCAGCACGCTCCCGACCGGCCCTTCGCGCGATTCCCCGGAGGCTCGCGGCCAGCGGGACCGACGCCGCCGCTCAGCCCTCGAAGGAGTAGTCGCGGCTCATGCCCACCCGGTCGCAGGCGTTGTTTCCGTCCGTCAGACGGTCGGGCGACGGCCGCTCGGCGAGGATCGCGCGGGCCCGCGACTCGGCCAGGCTGGTGGCGTACCAGGGCGCGGGGCCGTCCGCCCGGAGGTTGAACGCCACCAGGTTCAGGGCACACGTCCGGTAGTCGCCGGGCAGCCGGTCCAGGGCCGGTACCGCGTCCACCGAGAGGTAGCGGACGTTGCGCAGGTCGATCTGCCCGGTCCGCTCGAAGCGGGCCACGTTCTGCTCCGCGACCATCGCGTCCGGCCCCATCAGCCCGTAGACGGCGGCGGCCGCCACCGCGCTGAGCACCGCCGCGCGCGGCAGCCAGGCGGCCGACGGGGTCAGGCCCGCCACGATCAGCAGCACGAACACCACGCCCAGCCAGATCTCGACCGCCAGCACCCAGAGCCGGAGGCTGGTCAGGCCGGAGGCGTCCACGTAGAACCACATCCGCCCGAGCGCCGCGGCGACCACCACCAGGGTCAGCAGGCAGAGCGCGCCGAGCAGCAGTCGCACCAGTCGGCGGTCGGCCTCCGTCCCGCGCGGCGCCCAGCGCTTGGCGAGCGCGACGACCACCAGGGTCAGCACGGTGACCACCAGCAGCTGCCAGAAGCCCTGCCGGGCGTACTCGGAGCGGCTCATCCCGGTGCGCTCCAGGACGGCCTCGGCGCCGCCGAGCACCACCACCGCCTGGAGCACCGCGAAGGCACCGAACATGAGGTTCAGCGCGGCCACCGGCAGGGCCCACTCCAGCCGGCCCCGGGCACGGCCCGGCCGGACCACCGTGCGGTCCCAGCGCCGCGGGCCCGCCGCGATGTGGGCGAAGCCCAGGGCGGTCGCCAGGCCCAGCACGAACAGCGCCGCGCGGGCCGGGAGTTCGCCGAGGTCCACGCTGGGGACGAGGCTCTCCAGGACGTTCGCCATGGCCGCGTCCGCCCCGGCGAACAGGGCACCGAAGACGGTCAGCAGCACCGCCGCCACCAGGACGCCCTTGAGTACCGGCACCACCTGGCCCCGGTTGCCCGCGCGACGTCCGCGCAGGGTCCGGCAGCCCCACACCAGTGCCGGCACCAGCTGCCAGAGCAGCCCCGGCAGCGCGAGCAGGACACCGCTCCAGCGCCGTCCGCCGTGCAGCGCCAGCGAGGCCAGGCCCACCGCCGAGACCGTGCTCAGCAGCACCGGCCAGCCCGCCTCGTAGAGCGCCGGGACGGCGAGCAGGGCGAGCGCGAGCGCGCTCCACAGCACGGTCCAGGCCCTCGGCCGACGGCCGGCGGCCCGGGCGGCGGCCCCGGCGCCCACGGTGACGACCGCGGCGCAGAGCAGCAGATCGACGCCGAGTCCGTCGATCAGCAGCCAGGAGCTGAGCAGACCGGCGAGCACCGCCGCCAGCACCGTCCGGCCGGTGGCCGGGGCCTTCCGCTCAGGGTCACTGGGCCGCAGCCACTGGAACGGCTGCGGCGCGGGGGTGCCGGGCACCCGGTACGGACCGGCGCCGGGCACGCCACCGGGGCCGTGACCGCCGGGGCCGACGCCACCGGGGCCGTGACCACCGGGAGCGCCACCGGGAGCCCCACCGGGACCGAACCCACCGGCAGGACCGAAGGCCCCGGTGGGACCGGCCACCGGAACACCGGCACCCACCCCCGCGTCCGCACCGGCACCGCTGCCACCAGCACCAGCACCACCAGCACCGGCACCGGCACCGGCACCGGCACCGGGCCGGGACGGCACTCCGCCCGCGGCGGGCACGCTGAATCCGGACATGGGATCCCCCTCAATGGTCGGGTGGGAACGCGGAATCCACCCTCCGGGCGGTCCGCCAACGAGCACGCGGAACCACACCGGTGAGGACACCGGGCACCACGGCCGAAGCCGACTGTAGACCATTCTGAACAGGTTCAAAAACATCGGGCCGGGCTCTGTCACACCCCTGTGACAGAGCCCGGCCCGAAGCCGGAGAGGAACCGAGGAGGGACCGGAGAGGGACCGGAGAGGGACCGGAGAGGGACCGGAGAGGGACCGGAGAGGGACCGGAGAGGAGCCGGAGAGGGACCGGACCGGCGTCAGTACGTCCCGTAGAGCGAGTACCGGAAGGAGTCCTTCACCGCCGGCCCGAAGTCCGCCGGCCACGTCCCGAACGGCACCACCGTGTTGCTGTACGCCCCCTGTCCGGCGGTTCCGGTCGAGTAGTTCATGTTGTTCACCGTGGTGCTGGTGCCGTTGGTGTTGTAGACGAACCAGTACGAGGTGTTGGCGCTCAGGGTGAGGTTCACCGGCAGCGAGTTCCACGCGTTGGCGGTCAGCGTGCCCGAGCCCGTGGCGGCCACCAGCGTGCCCGGTGAGCCGCCCGCATCGGTGTAGACGGCGAGCTGGTACCGGTTGTTGGGCGCCGCGGCGATCGGTCCGACGTGCACGCTCAGCGCGGTGAGTGCCGCCGGATCGGCGCCGGTGGTCACCCGACTGCCGTTCAGATGGTTGGAGTCGGTGTCGTCGATCAGCGAGCCCACCGCCGTGTTCCCGATCGTCCGCGGCTCCGCTCCCCCGGTGGTGAAGGAGAACGTGTACGGGGCGGCCAGCGCGTTCCCCGAGCGGTCCCGGACGCCCTGCACGGTCGCGGTGTACCCGGTCGTCAGCGCCAGCGGGGCGGCCGGCGTGAACACCACGCCGTTCGCCACCGCGTCGTGGGCCACCGACCCCGCGACCGCCGCGCCGCCGGCCGTGGTCCGCAGGGTGACGGACCCGCCGGTGACACTCGCCGGGTCCAGCGGCTCGTTGAAGGAGAACCGCACCGCCGTACCCGGGGCGACCGCGTCGGCGCCGCCGGCCGGGGTGGTGCCGATCACCGCGGGCGCGGTGGTGTCCTGCCCGTAGCTCGCGCTGTACGAGCCGACCGCGCCGTCGAAGAACGCGTAGGCGACGCCCTTGACCGTCTCGACCCGGTACGGCACCGGGTGGCCGCCCGAGGTGATCCCGGTCAGCGTGCCGGCGGCCGCGTCCACCGGCAGCATGGCGCGCAGCCCGTTGGCCCCGCCGGTGATGCCGAAGGTCAGCGCGCTCCCGTTCCAGGCCAGCCCGGTGAAGGCCGAGGCGTTGCGCCCGTCCAGCCAGGTGAGCATCTGCCGGCCGGACACCACCGGGGCGCCGTGCGCCTTGGCGGCGGCGACCACCGCGTCCGAGGCGGCGGAGGCGGCGAAGTCGGTGTGGATGTTGGCGGTCAGCGCCGCGTAGTAGCCCTTGGCGCCGTACGCCGCGTCGAGCAGGGTGTTGACGGTGCCCGGGTAGGACTGGCCGGACTCGTCGGTGAGCTGGGTGGTGGCCTGGTACTCGTCGATCACGCTGCCGTCGGTGTCGGCGAAGCGCATGATCTGGGCCGTGCCGTTGAAGTAGCCGGGCCGGTCCTGGGTGAAGTTCGAGGGGTAGAAGTAGTAGTCGGTGTCCAGCCGGATCCCGTTGGCGAGCTTGGTCCTCGCCTGGGTGGCCCAGTCGTCCCACTCCACGCAGTGGGTGCGGCTGCTCGACGGGTTCGGCAGGTTCGGGTACTTGGCCCGCCAGGCCGCCAACTGGTCCCGGTAGTAGCCCTGGAGGACCGAGGTGCTGCCCCAGGGGCGGCAGTTGGTGCTGACGTGCACGCCGACCTCGAAGCCCTGGTCGCTGTACGCCTTCGCCTGGGCCGGGGTGAGCGGGTCGTCCGTGTAGATGTAGGAGGAGCCCCGGACGCACTCCCAGTTCGCGACCGAGCACCCGGGCGGGCTCTGCGCGATGTAGCCGTCCCAGCGGCCGGCCGTACCGCCCACGCCGTGGTCGTCGCCGGTCATCACCACGACGGCCTTGACGTCGCGCGGGAAGTACCAGAACCGGGGCAGCGGCGCGTCGTCGGAGGCGAGCTGGGTGAGCAGGTTGGCGAGCAGTCGCTGCTGCTCGTCGGCGATCGGGATCAGCGCCTTGTCCAGGTCGTTCCAGTCGGGCTGGCCGCCGGTGCCGAAGAACATCTCGCTGGCCTCGTAGCCGTCGACCCCGTCGCGCTGCTGGCCCGCCCAGGCGACGTTGCCCTGCCGGGTCTGCACCACCGACTTCGCGAGGTCGTAGCTGAACGCGGCGGCGCGGCCGCTGCCGGCCGAACGCAGGCTGACCGCCGGGTTGGCGGTCGCGGTCGCGGCGTCGCTGTACAGCGTGGCGACGGTGGTGGCGCCGTTCAGCGTGTAGAGGTCGGCGGGGCCGTGGTAGCCCATGGTGTCGGCGGTGATCCCGGCGCCGGGCGCGGCAGCCGTGTTCACCTTGAGGTAGGCGTCGGCGCGGGTGCCGGTGGCCGGGGTGAGCCCGAACAGCGGCGCGAGCTGCCGGTCCGGGCGCATCGCGACCAGTGCGCCGCCACCGTTGGTCCAGGTGGTGAACAGCGCGGCCTGGGCGGCGGTGAGCGGCGTCTCGCCGAGCAGCACCACCTCGGCGGAGGCCAGCACCGAGGCGGTCACGGCCGAGATGTCCACCTGGCGGTAGGCGTTCAGGCCCTCCGCCTTGAGGATCTCGGCCAGGTACCGGGTGTACGGATTGGCCTGGCTGGTGACCAGCAGGACCGGGCCCTCGGCGCCCGGGCCCGTGCCGGGCGGCGGGGGCGGCGGGGCCGCCTCGGTGGTGTACGTGGCGTAGATCGAGAAGCTCAGCCCGCTGCTGGTGACCGCGCCCGCGGTGGCCGGCCAGTTGCCGAACGCCAGGCCGCCGTTGCCGTACACGCTGGTGCCGCCCGGGCTGTAGCGCAGGTTGTTGACCGTCGGACCGGAGCCGTTGGTGTTGTAGGCCAGCCAGTACGGCGTGTTGGCGGTCAGGGTGGCCGTCAGCGGGACGGTGTTCCAGCCCGACCCGGCGAGGGTGGCGGTGGCGCTGCTCGCCAGCAGGGCGCCCGGGCTTCCGCCGTTGTCCTGGTAGATCGCGGTCTGGAAGCGGTTGTTGGGCGCGGCGTCCACGCCGTCCACGTAGACCGAGACGCTGCTGACCGTGCCGCCCGCCGAGCCGGTCACGTACCGCGAGGCGTTGAGGTAGTTGGAGTCGGCCGAATCGGTGGCGGTGCCGACCGCCGTGCTGCCGAGCGTCGCGGTGACGGCCGCCGCCGGGGGCGCGCCCGGGCCCGACACCACCGCCGCGGCCGTGGTCAGGGCCGCCAGCAGGACTCCGGCCCGCCGCCACCACCGCCCCCCGGCGCGCCCGCCACCACCCCGCCCGCCACCGCGTCTGTCGGTACGCCCGCCCAGGCGTATGCCCCTGTCTGCCATGACCGCCCCCCTGTGTCATCTCGGCCGACCAGCCCCTAACGGTGTACCGGTAACCCGCCTACCGTGTCCACGAAATCGCCACATTCGCCATGGAATGACCTGAACCCCGACGTTCCCCCGGGGACAACGGGCGTCGCGGGCGGTACGGGCGTCACGGGCGGAACCGGCGAACCGGCGTCAGCCCTTGACCGAACCCGCCAGCAGCCCGCGCACGAAGTAGCGCTGGAGCGCGAAGAACACCGCCAGCGGAATCACGATGGACAGGAACGCCCCCGCCGTCAGCAGCTCCCACCGCCCGCCGAAGGAGCCGGACAGCTGCGCCAGCCGGACCGTCATCGGCGCCACCTCCGGGGTGCCTCCGGCGAAGGTGAGCGCCACCAGCAGGTCGTTCCACACCCACAGGAACTGGAAGATCGCGAACGAGGCCAGCGCGGGTGTGCAGAGCGGCAGCACGATCGAGCGGAAGATCTTGAAGTGCGAGGCGCCGTCCACCACCGCCGCCTCCATCAGGTCGCGGGGCAGCTGGGCGATGAAGTTGTGCAGCAGGAAGATCGCCAGCGGCAGCGCGAACATGGTGTGCGCCAGCCACACCGGCGCGTAGGTGCCCTTGAGGTCCAGCGCCGGCAGCAGCGTCAACGAGCCCAGGTGCGCACCGCCCGAGAACAGCTGGAGCAGCGGGATCAGCGCCATCTGCAGCGGCACCACCTGCAGCGCGAAGACCACGAAGAACAGGGTGTCGCTGCCCCGGAACCGCACCCAGGCCAGCGCGTAGGCCGCCATCGCCGCCAGCGCCAGCGGGAAGAGCGTGGCCGGGACGCTGATCGCCAGCGAGTTCACCAGGAAGGGCATCAGACCGGTGGAGACGCCGGAGCCGCCCTCGAACAGCACCGTGTGGTAGTTGTCCAGCCCGAGGTCCGGATGGAGCAGGACGTTCCACCAGCCGTCCGCGGTGACGTCCCGCTTCGGGCGCAGCGAGGTGACCAGCAGACCGAGGGTGGGAACGGTCCACAGCACCGTCACCGCGATCACGAAGACCGAGGCCAGCGGTGAGGAGAAGGTCTTCCGGACGGCGCCGCCGTCCCGCCGTACGCTCATCGGACCGCACGCTCCTTGCGCAGCTGGAGGATGTTGTAGGCCACCAGTGGCAGCACCGCGAGGAAGAGGATCACCGCCAGCGCGCTCCCCCGTCCGGTGTTGAACTGGACGAAGGACTGCGAGTACATCTCGTTGGCCAGCACCTGGGTGCCGAAGTTGCCGCCGGTCATGGTGCGGACGATGTCGAAGGCCTTCAGCGTGGTGATCATCACCGTGGTCAGCACCACCACCACCGTGGTGCGGATCATCGGCACGGTGATGTGCCGGAACAGCCGCAGCCCCTGGGCGCCGTCCAGCCGGGCCGCCTCGGTGACCTCGTCCGGGATCGCCTTGATCGCCGCCGACAGCACCACCATGGCGAAACCGGTCTGCACCCACACCATGACGGCCATCAGCAGGAAGGTGTTGAGCGGCTGGGCGAGCATCCAGTTCGGCGGGTCGTCCCAGCCCAGCCAGATCGCCAGTTGACTGAGCAGACCGATCTGCCGCTGCGAGGGGTCGCGCGACTCGTAGACGAACTTGAAGATGATCGAGGCGCCGACCAGGGAGATCGCCATCGGCATGAAGATCAGCGACTTGTAGACCGCCTGGCCGCGCATCCGGTCCACCAGCAGGGCCAGCACCAGCCCCAGCCCGGTCGCCGCCAGCGGCGCGATCACCAGCCAGAGCAGGGTGTTGACCAGGACCTCGCGCACCGAACCGGTGGTGAGGGCCCAGCCGAAGTTCTCGCCGCCGACGAAGCGGCTGCTGTCGTCGCTGTAGAGGCTCAGGTAGACGGTACGGACCAGCGGCGCGACCAGGCCGAGCAGCAGCAGGACCAGCGCCGGGCCGAGCAGAACCAGCACGGCCAGCGGGCGGGCGATCCGGCCCGAGGCGCGGCCGGCGACCAGGAAGACCAGCAACAGGATGCCGACGAAGCCGGCGATCGCACCGAGGCCGTTGCCGAACTTGACCATCGCGTCGCCCCAGGCACCGGCGGCGAGGGACATGGCGTCACGTCCTTTCCCAACGGGAGGCGGAACGGGGGTACCGGGAAGCAGAGCTACCGGGAGGCGGAGGTACCGGGAAGCGGGCGGACCCGAACGAAGGGACACGACGGATCTCGGCCGCGAACACGCGATCACACGAACACACGAGCCCGGGAGGCAGCAGGGCGGGAGGAGGGGCGGGCGGTGCGGGTGGGTGGCCCCGCACCGCCCTTCGGCAGGTGGTCCTGCGACGCGCGCCGCTACTGCGGCCAGGCGGCGTCGATGTCCGCGGCGGTCTTCTGGATCGACTGCCCCTCGGCGAACCAGGCGGTGAGCGACTTCCACTCCTGCCCGGCGCCGACCGCGGCCGGCATGAGGTCCGAACCGTCGAACCGGAAGGTCGCCGCCGGGTCGGTCAGGGCGTCGGCGGAGATCCGGTCGATCGGATCGGTGTAGAGGCTCTTGTCCACACCCTGATTGGCCGAAACCCAGCCGGTCGCGGTCCGCACCCGGCTGCTCGCCCAGTCGGCGCTGGACAGGTAGTTCTGCACCGCCTGCACCTCGGGCCGGCTCGCGAACGCGGTGAGGAACTCCCCGCCGCCCTCGACCGGGTTGGGCACCGAGGGGTCCACCGCGGGCAGGTGGAAGGCGAAGATGTCGCCGTCCGGCCCGATCTTCGTGTCCTTGGGCCACTGCGCCTTGTAGAACGAAGCCTGCTGGAGCATCAGGCACTTGCCGGTGAGGATCGGCGCGCCCGCGTCCTGGAAGGTCGTGGTGGCGATCGACTTCACGTCACCGTAGCCGCCGTTGACCCAGGCCGGGTTCTGCATCCAGTCGGCGACCGTCCTCATCGCCGCGGCGATCTTCGGGTCGGAGAACTTCACCTGGTGGTTCACCCACTGGTCGTAGACCTCGCCGCCGTACGTGCCGAGGACCACCTCCTCCAGCCAGTCCGTGGCCGGCCAGCCGGTGGCCGTACCGGAGGAGATGCCGCCGCACCACGGCTTGGCGCCGCCGCCGGCCTTGGCGATCCGGTCGCTGAGCGCCATCAGGTCGGCCCAGGTCTTCGGGACCTCGTAGCCGGCCTGCTTGAAGGTCTTGGGCGAGTACCAGACCAGGGACTTCATGTTGGCGCTCATCGGCGCCGCGTAGAAGGTGCCGTTGACCGAGCCGTAGGTCTTCCAGACCGGGCTCCACTTCTCCTGGTTCGCCACGGTCTGCTGCGGCGGCTTGACCACCTTGCCGCTCTTGACCATCTGGGCGAGCAGTCCGGGCTGCGGGACGATCGCGAAGTCCGGGGCGTTGCCGCCGCTCACCCGCACCGGCAGCTGGGACTCGAAGTCGTTGCTGCCCTCGTAACTGATCCTGATACCGGTGCACCGGCTGAAGTCGGCCCAGGACTTCTCCAGATTGTCGGACTCGGGGCTGAGGATCGAGGCGAACACCGTCACCGTGGTGCCCCCGTGACCGGCGTAGGGCTGGTAGCGGGCACAGTCGCCGGACAGGGTCTGGTTGCCGCCGCCGCCCGAATCCCCCGAGCTTCCGGAGCTGTTGGAGCAGGCCGCGGTCAGGGCCGCGACGGCCAGCAGGGCCACCGCCGCGAGCGGACGGCGACGGCGGCGGACAGGGTTCAGTGGCTGCGCGGTCGTGGACGGCACGGTCGGGGTGGGAGTCAACGCGGTCCTCCTCGCCGGGGCGCGAACGCTCGGCTGTGCGACAGAACGGCATTGCGCTGTACCGGAGTTCGACGTTCGACATGGACGCGGCGGCCGGCCGATCCGACGACGGTAACGCAGCCACGACGTGCCCGCCAAGGTGCGGGCACGCCCTTCGTCACCGCGTGCCCCAGTTGTGACCCCGACCGCCGGCCGCGCACCGCACCCGGCCCACCCCGACCGCCCGGCCGTCAGAACAACCGGACCGGCAGCTCCTTCAGCGCGTTCACCACCAGCGAGCCGCTCGGCCGCAGCTCCTCGTCCGGCACCGCCAAGGACAGCCCCGGGAAGCGCTCGAACAGCGCCGGCAGCGCGATCCCCGCCTCCAGCCGGGCCAGCGGCGAGCCCGGGCAGACGTGCGGGCCGTGCCCGAACGACAGGTGCCGGACCGGATCCCGGGTCACGTCGAACACCTCGGCCGTCACCCCGTGCTGCGCCGGGTCCCGGCCGATCGCGTTGTACGAGACCAGCACCGGCTCCCCGGCCGGAATCACCGTGTCGCCCACCGCCACGTCCTCGGTGGTGAACCGGAACAGGAAGTTGCTGGTCGGCGGCGTCCAGCGGAGCGACTCCTCCACCACCGCGTCCCAGCCGACCTTGCCCGCCCGCACCAGCGCCAACTGGTCCGGGTGCGCCAGCAGCGCCCGCACCGCGTTGCCGATGAGGTTCACCGTCGTCTCGTGACCCGCCGCGATGATCACCCGCAGGGTGGCCGCCGCCTCCGCGTCGGTCAGCGCCCCGCCCTCGGCGTCGGCCTGCAGCAGCACGCTCGCCAGGTCGTCACCGGGGGCCGCACGGCGCTGCGCCACCACACCGTTGACGAAGGCGTTCAGCCCGGCGACGGTCGCCTGGATGCCCTCCGGGTTCGGGCGGGCGCCGAAGAACCGCTCGTAGAGGTCGCGCAGCAGCGCGTGCTCCGACTCCGGGACGCCGAGCAGCGAGCAGATCACCGTCATCGGCAGCGGAAAGGCGAAGGCGGACTTCAGGTCCACCACCGGCTCCCCCACCGCCAGCGCGTCCAGCAGATCCCGGGTGATCGCCTCCACCCGCGGTCGCATCAGCTCCACCTGGCGCGGGGTGAACGCGTGCGCCACCAGCGCCCGCAGCCGCCGGTGCTCCGCGCCGTCGGTGGTCACCATGCTCGGACCGGGCACCGCCAGGCCGATCAACGGCCAGCTCTTCGGCACCTCACCGCGCTGGAAGGCCGCCCAGTGCCGGGCGTCCTTCACCAACCGGGCATCGGTCAGCAGCTCCCGGGCGGGCCCGTGCCGGGTCACGGCCCAGGCGGTGACGCCACCGGGCAGCTCCACCGGCACCACCGGACCGGCGGCGCGCAGCAGCGCACCCTCGGCGGCGTTGTCACGGGCCAGCGGATCGAGGACGAACGGGGCGGGGACGAACGGGGCGGGGGCGGTCATGGCTAAAACACTCCTTCGGTTCTGGTGAAGCGGTACAGCGACCCCGGCACCGCCGGGGCCCGGGATCGCGGACCGGGCTCGGCCCGCGTCCCGGACCGGACTCAGCCCGCGTACCCCGGGGCGAACGACACCGGCAGCGCCACCAGCCCGCGCACCCAGGCCGACGGCCGCCACACCAGCGCGTGCTCGGCCACCGCCAGCCGCAGGTCCGGCAGCCGGTCCAGCAGCACCTCGACCGCCGTCGTCGCGATCACCTCGGCCGCCTCCTGCGCCGGGAACGGACAGCCGTGCTCGCCGTACGAGTAGCTCAGGTACGCCCGGTTGCCCTCGGCCGGCCGTCCGTCCGACTGCCGCACCGACGGGTCCGCGTTGGCCCCCGCGAAACCCAGCAGCAGCATGTCCCCGGCGGCGATCCGCTGCCCGCCCAACTGGGTGTCCCTGGTCGCCCAGCGGCCCGCGAAGATCTGGGTCGGGGTGTCCTCCCAGAGCGCCTCGTTCAGCGCCTGGCTGATGCTGCGCCGCCCGCCCGACAGCGAGGCGGCGAACCGCTCGTCGGTGAGCATCAGCCGCAGCGCGTTGGACATCCAGTACGAGGTCGGCTGGTGACCGGCGATCAGCATCACCCGCAGGTCCCGCATGATCTCGTCGTGGTTGAGACCCGCCGGGTGCGCCAGCATCCGCGAGGCGACGTCGTCACCCGGGTGCGCCGCCTTCTCCTCGACCAGCTCCAGCATCACGGCGAGCAGCCGCTGCGCCCCGGCCGGCGCGTCCGGGCCGCCGTCCAGCATGGTCAGCAGGCCCTCGATGAGCACCGGCGCCTGCTCCTCGCTCAGCCCGAGCACCCGGCAGAGCACCAGCAGCGGCAGCCGGTGGGCGTACTCGGCGACCAGGTCCGCCTCGCCGCGCCCGGCGAAGTCGTCGATCAGCCGGTCGGCCAGCTCCTCGCAGTGCTTGCGCAGCTCGTACGGGTCGACGGCGGCCAGCGCGTCGGTGACCGCCCGCGAGCGGCGGACGTGCTCCTCGCCCTCGGCGTAGAGGATCGACGGCACCGGCGCCATCATCGGCTTGAGCGGCCAGTCCTCGGCGACGGTCGCCCAGCCGGTCCAGCGGGTGGAGTCCCGGCCGAACAGCTGCGGCTGACCGGTGACCAGCTGGAGCTCGCGGTAGCCGATCACCAGCCAGGCCGGGACCCCGCCGGCCAGTTCGACCGGCGCGACCGGGCCGTGCCCGGCCCGCATCTCCCGGTAGACCTGGGAGGGGTCGGTCTGGAAGCGCGGCCCGTACAACGGGGTGGCGCCGGCGTGGGCCGGGCAGCCCGGCGGCGGGGTGGCGGCGGGCTCGGTCACGGGGTGCTCTCCTCAAGGACGGGGGCGGCGGCGGTGACGGGGGTGCCCGCCGTCTCGGCCTCGACCCGGGCGGTCAGGTGGCGGACCAGCTCGATCAGCACCTGCTTGCCGGACTCCCGGTCCCGGGCGTCGCAGTCCACCAGCGGCACCCCGGGCGGCAGGTCGAGCGCCTCCCTGACCTGCTCCAGGGTGTGGGTCGGGTCGCCGAAGTTGTTGCGGGCGACGACGAAGGGCGTGCCGTGGTGCTCCAGGCGGTCGATGGCGTACCAGGAGTCCGCCAGCCGCCGGGTGTCCACCAGCACGACGGCCCCCAGGGCCCCGGAGAACAGCCGGTCCCAGAGGAACCAGAACCGCTCCTGCCCCGGCGCGCCGAACAGGTACAGCACCTGGCTCGCGGAGAGGGTGATCCGGCCGAAGTCGAAGGCGACCGTGGTCGAGCGCTTGCCCCAGGCCCCGGTGGGATCGTCGATCCCCTCCCCGGCCCGGGTCAGGGTCTCCTCGGTGTTCAGCGGACGGATCTCGCTGACCGCGCCGACCAGGGTGGTCTTGCCCACGCCGAAGCCGCCGACCACGACGATCTTCAGCGCGTTGTCGGCGGTGCGGCGCAGCGGTGTCCGCCCGCTCGGCCGAGGGTCCCGGCCCTCAGAGCTGTTGGAGTCCATGCAGTACCTGCTTCAGCGTGTCGAGATCGGGCAGCCGGGCCTTGTTAGGGGCGAACCGGGGGTGGCGGGCGGTGATCGAACCGGCCTCCAGCAGGTCGCCGAGGAGGATCTTCGCCACCGAGACCGGCAGCGCCAGCTCGGCGGCGACCTCCACCACCGCGGTCGGCGCCTCGCACATCCGCAGGATGCGCGCGTGCTCCGACTGCATGCCCGGCGCCGGCTCCCGCTCGGCGACGATCAGCGTGACCAGGTCGAACGCGTTCTCCGGGGACCGGCTGCGGCCCCGGGTGATGGTGTAGAGGCGGTCCGGGTCGTCGTCCCGGCCCGGCCGGACCGGCCGCCCGTCGGTGTTCCCCCCGCGCCCGCTCATGCCCGGGCGCTCCCGTCGGTCACCGGGCCGTCCGCCCCGGCCGCGCCCTCCCGGGCCGGTGCGCTGAGGTGGACGCCGATCTGCTCGATCAGCCCGTGCATGTTGTGGCCGACCACACCCACGTCGGCGTCCTCGTCGGTGACCACGGCCAGGTGGGCGCCCTCGCCGGCCGCCACGATGCACAGCACCCCGCCGTGGAACTCGGTCATCGACTGCCGCACACCGCCGGTGCCGTCGCCGAACTCGATCGACGCGCCGTGCGCCAGGCTCTGCAGACCGGAGGCGATGGCGGCGAGCTGGTCGGCCCGGTCGTTGCCGAGGCCGGAGGTGTGGCAGAGCTTGAGGCCGTCGGCGGAGAGCACCAGGGCGTGCCGGGTGCCGGGGGTGTTGGTCAGCAGGTTTTCCAGCAGCCAGTCGAGGTCGCGGTCGGTGGCACTGCTCATCGGAAGTCCTTCTCGGTGACGGGGGAAGCGTCGGACGCGGGGTCGGCGGCGGACCGCGCGCCCGGGGTGTCCTGGACCGGTACGGCGCCCTCGGCCGGTGCGGGGGCACCGGCGGGCGCGGGGTTCGGGGTGCCGACGGCGGGCTCGGCGGGTGCGGCGGCAGCGGGCCCGGCGGCGGGCAGGGCGGCCCGGCGGAAGGCGCCCAGCCTGGCGGCGGCGCTCGCCCCGTCGGGACGGGCGGGCCGCTCGACGGGGGCCGCGGCCGGGGCGGCGGCGGCCATGGTCCGGCCGCGGCGGCGCTGCGGCAGACCGCTGTCGGTGACGGCGGGCGCGACGGGCGCCGGATCGGCCGACGGGGCGACGGGCTCAACAGGTGCGGCGGGAACAGCGGGCGCCGGGCGCGCGGGGGTGAGCGCGGGGCGCGGACCCGAACCGCCCGCCCGCTCGACCGCGCGCTCGACCGGCGCGGGCAGCGGGGCCGGAACCGTCGCGGGGTGCGTGACCAGCTGCTGCGGAATCAGCACCACCACCCCGGTACCGCCGCGCGCCGACGGCCGGAAGGAGATCTGCAGCCCGTGCTTGCGGGCCAGCACACCGACCACCGCGAGACCGATCCGGGTGCCCGCCGACAGCGTGGTGAGGTCCAGCGACTCGGCGGAGACGGCCCGTTCGGCGCGGCGCAGCCAACTGTCGCTCAGGCCCAGGCCGCTGTCCTCGACGGTGACGACCAGTCCGGCCGGCACCTCCTCGACGTAGACGTGCACCTCGGCCGGCGGCGCGGAGAACGTGGTCGCGTTGTCCAGCAGTTCGGCGAGCGCGTGCATCACGCCCTCGGCGGCGAACCCGGCCACCGCGGCCGTGCTCGCGTTGTGCAGCCTGACCCGCTGGTAGGCGCCGATCCGGCCGAGCGCGCCGCGCAGCACCGACTCGACCGGGATCGGCCGGCCCCAGCGACGGCCCGAACGGGCGCCGGTCAGCACCGCGATGCTGTCGGCCATCCGACCCGCCTGCGCGGTCGAGTGGTCCAGCCGCAGCAGGTCGCCGAGGACCTCCTCGTCGTGCCGGTGCTGCATCTCGCGCAGTTCCGCGTGCATGCTCGTGGCCAGGGCCTGCACCCGTCCGGCCGCGGTGGCGCAGACCGCCAGCGCGGCGGCCCGCAGCCGCTCGCCGCGGCCGATCTCCTCCGCCACGGCGCGCAGCAGCGGCCGCTGCGGGTGCTCGCGGTGCGGGGCCAGGGCGGCGTCCACGGTCGCGCCGCTCCGCAGCCGCTTCACGAGGACCGGCAGCACCTCGTCGGCGATCCGGTCCACGGCGGCCCGCTCGGCGCGCTCCGCCTCGGCCTCCGCCCGGGCCCCGGCCGCCTCCGCGCGGGCGGCGGCGATCTGCTCCTCGGCCCGGGCGAGCGCCGCCCCGGCCTCGTCCCGCTCGGCCTCGGCGGCGGCGGCCCGCGCCTTGGCGGCGGTCTCGGCCTGCTTGGCCGCACCGGCGACCACGAGGGCCGTCATCGACTCGCCCTCCCACCGGCCCAGCTCCAGCTCCAGCCGGCGGGCCCGTTCGGTGGCACTGCCGGCCTGCCGGACGGCGATCAGCCAGAGCACGGTGGCCGCCGCCACGGCGGCCGCGGTCAGCGGGCGCCCGGCGTCGAAGGCCCGCATCACCCCGACCGGCCCGGCCACCGCCGCCAGCAGGGCGGCGGCCGCCACAACGGCCCTGGTACGCACGTCGGATCGACGGCTGGGCCCACCGTCGGGGCTGGTGGTTTCTGTCATCGGTGCGGTGTCCTCGGCAGAAGTCGGGCGAATGCGCGACCGCCCGGCCGACGTCGTGGAACGTCTCCGGGCGGTGTTTCGGTTCACGCAGTCGGCCGATCATATCCATTCAGACGATGTGCTCAACCGGTAAGTTGACGGTCAGTCTCCTTCAGCCACGCTCCGTATACCACTCCACCTCCATCCCCTCACCCCATCGCCACCTCGACCTCACGTCGCACCTCCGCGAGGTCCAGCCCGCGGTCGGCGACGACCCTCGCCCCGAGCCCCTCCCCCTCGCGGAGCACCCCGAGCAGGAGGTGGCCGACCGCGATGTGACCGGACTTCATCCGCAGCGACTCGCGCAGCGACAGCTCCACCGCCTTGCGCGCCCGCGCCGTGAACGGACTCCGCCCCACCCGGCCCTCGGACCGGAACCACCCGCGCCGCCGCGGTTCCGGCTCCGGCGGGGAGTCCAGCGCCCCCGCCCCGAACACGGACTCCACCGCCTCGCGCACCGCCTCCAGGTCCACCCCGATCGAGGCCAGCGCCTGCGCGTCGCCGCCGGTCCCGAGCAACCGCCCGACGGCCCGCCGGGCCTCCGCGTGGTCGAGCCCCGCGTCGATCAGCACCCGCGCCGCCGGGTCGGCGGTCTCGGCCAGGACCGCCAGCAGCAGGTGCTCGGTCCCGACGTGCCCGTGCCCCAGCTCCGCCGACTCCCGTCCCGCCTGCCCGACCGCCCGCCGGGCCTCCTCGGTGAATCGCTCGAACATCGCTCAGTCCCCGTCCTTCCCGCTTCCACCGGCACCGCGCCGCGCGTACTTCTTGTGCACCGCCTGCCTGGTCACCCCGAGGCAGACCGCGATGTCCTGCCACGACCAGCCCTGGTCCCGCGCGCTGCCGACCTGCAGCCCCTCCAGCCGGTCCGCCAGATCCCGCAACGCCCGGACCGCCCGGAGCCCCACGGCCGGATCCCGACTGGCTGCCGCGGCCGCCAGTTCTCCGCTCTCGCTCATAGTGTCAACCTAGGTTGACGGCGGCAGAGTGTCAACCAAAGTTGACGGAAAAACCGAAAAGGCGGGGCGAGGACATCTCTGTCCTCGCCCCGCCTTCAGCGGCGGCTCACCTCACCCGCGAGGCGGCCGCTCCGCTCAGCTGCAGCCGCTGGTGGAGCCGCAGCCCTCGCAGAGGTAGCAGCTGCCCGCGCGGCGCATCTTGGTGCCGCAGGAGAAGCAGAGCGGCGCGTCGGCGTTCATGCCCAGCTGGATCTCCATCAGCTCGGTGGAGTTGTGGGCCTGGGCGGTGGCCTTCGGCGCCGGGGCGGCGACCGGGGCCGGGGCCGGGACGGCGACCGGCTTCGTGACGACCGGCACGACCGGGGCGGACTGGGCGAGGGTCTCGGTGTCCAGCTCCTCCTCCGCCTCCAGCGGCTCGTAGGAGCCGGTCTCCAGGTGGCGCTGGCGCTCCTCGACCGAGTGGATGCCGAGCGCCGAGCGGGTCTCGAACGGCAGGAAGTCCAGCGCCAGGCGGCGGAAGATGTAGTCGACGATCGACTGCGCCATGCGCAGGTCCGGGTCGTCGGTCAGACCGGCCGGCTCGAAGCGCATGTTGGTGAACTTCGAGACGTAGGTCTCCAGCGGGACGCCGTACTGCAGGCCCACCGAGACGGCGATGGAGAAGGCGTCCATCATGCCCGCGAGGGTCGAGCCCTGCTTGGACATCTTCAGGAAGACCTCGCCGAGGCCGTCGTCCGGGTAGGAGTTGGCGGTCATGTAGCCCTCGGCGCCACCGACCGTGAAGGAGGTGGTGATGCCCGGGCGGCCCTTGGGCAGGCGCTTGCGGACCGGACGGTACTCGACGACCTTCTCCACCTGGGCCGGGGCCTCGGCGGCGGCCTTCTCCTCGTCCTTCTTCTTGGCCGAGAGCGGCTGGCCGACCTTCGAGTTTTCGCGGTAGATGGCGAGCGCCTTGACGCCCAGCTTCCACGCCTCGAAGTAGATCTCCTCGACGTCCTCGACGGTCGCGGAGACCGGCATGTTGACCGTCTTGGAGATGGCGCCGGAGATCCAGGGCTGGATCGCGGCCATCATCCGGACGTGGCCCATCGGGGAGATCGAGCGCTCGCCCATCGCGCAGTCGAACACCTCGTAGTGCTCGGTCCGCAGACCCGGCGCGTCCACCACATTGCCGTGCTCGGCGATGTGGGCGACGACCGCCTCGATCTGCTCGTCCTGGTAGCCGAGGCGCTTGAGCGCACGCGGCACCGTGCCGTTGACGATCTGCATCGAGCCGCCGCCGACGAGCTTCTTGAACTTGACCAGCGCGAGGTCGGGCTCCACGCCGGTGGTGTCGCAGTCCATCATCAGGCCGATGGTGCCGGTCGGGGCGAGCACCGAGGCCTGGGCGTTGCGGAAGCCGTTCTGCGCGCCGATCCGCAGGACGTCCTGCCAGGTCGCGTTGGCGGCGGCCAGGACGGGGGCGTCGAGGCCGTCGAAGGAGACGGCGGCGAGCGAGGCGTCCGCGTGCTGCTTCATGACCCGCTGGTGCGGGGCCGCGTTGCGGGCGTAGCCGTCGTACGGGCCGACCACACCGGCGAGTTCGGCGCCGCGGCGGTAGGCGGTGCCGGTCATCAGGGAGGTGATGGCGCCGGCCAGCGCGCGGCCGCCCTCGCTGTCGTAGGCGTGGCCGGTGGCCATCAGCAGGGCGCCGAGGTTGGCGTAGCCGATGCCGAGCTGGCGGAACGCGCGGGTGGTCTCGCCGATCTTCTCGGTGGGGAAGTCGGCGAAGCAGATGGAGATGTCCATCGCGGTGATGACCAGCTCGACGACCTTGGCGAAGCTCTCGGCGTCGAACGAGTCGTCGTCGCGGAGGAACTTCATCAGGTTGAGCGAGGCGAGGTTGCAGCTGGAGTTGTCCAGGTGCATGTACTCGGAGCAGGGGTTGGACGCGTTGATCCGGCCGGACTCCGGGCAGGTGTGCCACTGGTTGATGGTGGAGTCGTACTGGATGCCGGGGTCGGCGCAGGCCCAGGCGGCCTCGGCCATCTTGCGGAAGAGCTTCTTCGCGTCGACGGTCTCGATGACCTCGCCGGTCATCCGGGCGCGCAGGCCGAATTCGGTGCCGTTCTCGACGGCGGTCATGAATTCGTCGTTGACGCGGACGGAGTTGTTGGCGTTCTGGTACTGGACGGAGGCGATGTCGTCGCCGCCGAGGTCCATGTCGAAGCCCGCGTCGCGCAGGGCGCGGATCTTCTCCTCCTCCTTCACCTTGGTCTCGATGAAGGCCTCGACGTCCGGGTGGTCGACGTCCAGGACGACCATCTTGGCCGCGCGGCGGGTGGCGCCGCCGGACTTGATGGTGCCGGCGGAGGCGTCGGCGCCGCGCATGAAGGAGACCGGGCCGGAGGCGTTGCCGCCGGAGGAGAGCAGCTCCTTGGAGGAGCGGATCCGGGAGAGGTTGAGGCCGGCGCCGGAGCCGCCCTTGAAGATCATGCCCTCTTCCTTGTACCAGTCGAGGATCGACTCCATGGAGTCGTCGACGGACAGGATGAAGCAGGCGGAGACCTGCTGGGGCTGCTTGGTGCCGACGTTGAACCACACCGGCGAGTTGAAGCTGAAGACCTGGTGGAGGAGGGCGTGGGTCAGCTCGTGCTCGAACACCTCGGCGTCGTCCGGGGTGGCGAAGTAGCCGTTCTTCTCGCCGGCGGCGCGGTAGGTGAGCACCACGCGGTCGATGATCTGCTTGAGGCTCCACTCGCGCTGCGGGGTGCCGAGGGCGCCGCGGAAGTACTTGGAGGTGACGATGTTGACCGCGTTGACCGACCAGAAGTCGGGGAACTCGACACCGTGCTGCTCGAAGTTGACCGAGCCGTCACGCCAGTTGGTCATGACGACGTCGCGCCGCTCCCAGCGGACCTTGTCGTACGGGTGCACGCCAGGGGTGGTGTAGATGCGCTCGATCCGCAGGCCGCCCTTGGGTGCCTTGCCGGCACCCTTGCCCGCGGCCTTGTCGGACTTCGACCCGCGCGCGGAACCGCTCGTGGTGTCTGTCACTTCTGTTCCTCCTCCTGGTTGGGCAAACGCCCGAAGTGCCCCGTAAAGTCCGGGCACGGCTGGTTCGCTCTTCCGGTGTGCGGCAGGCAGGGATCCTCACCCACCGCGCACGTTTTGTCATGGTCTGTGCGCCGTTTTCGGGCACACGTCGGCCCCGGGGGACCGAAGGGGTTGCGCCGACCCCGGAAAGGGGCCGGTGGAGGGGCCGGGCCGGTTAGGGCGCGGCGGCGGCGACGGGCACGCAGGCGCCGTCGGCCTCGGGGGCGGGCTGCTCGGCGCGGAGTTCCGCGATGGCGGCCTCGAAGTCTTCCAGTCCGTCGTACGCCTGGTAGACGCTGGCGAAGCGCAGGAACGCGACCACGTCGAGTTCCTTGAGCGGGCCGAGTATGGCAAGCCCGACGTCATGGGTGGTGAGCTCGGCGTTGCCGGTGGCCCGCACGCACTCCTCGACCCGCTGGCCGAGCTGGGCGAGGGCGTCCTCGGTGACCGGGCGGCCCTGGCAGGCCTTGCGGACTCCGGAGATGACCTTCTCCCGGGAGAACGGCTCGGTGACGCCGCTGCGCTTGATGACCATCAGGGCGGCCGTCTCCACGGTGGTGAATCGGCGACCGCAGTCCGGGCACTGCCGGCGGCGGCGGATGCAGCTGCCGTCCTCGGTGGTCCGGCTGTCGACGACGCGGCTGTCGGAGTGCCGGCAGAAGGGGCAGTGCACCTGAGGATCCCTCCTTGGCAGGACGTGCGGACTTGGTCGAGTCTATGCGATCCCGGGGCTCTGCGAGCAACCCGATCTTGAGGTCTCGACCACAAGTACTGGGCCACGAAGAGGACTGTAGCCACTACATCTAGGTTTCGGAGCGAAGGAGGGGCCCTGGCGTGTCGGCGCGGGCGATACCCTCGGAGTCGATTTCCGATCGAACATTTAATCGATGTACAACAAAGCCTTGATCGAGTCAGCCAACTCCCGAATAATTCACTCGAACGTGTGTTTGGCGCAACCTTTCGATACGAGGTGCGTTGGGCTGGAAAAAGGAGAGGACAGCCGTCGAGAGGGGCAGCCGTGAACGCCGTCGAAAGCAACACCATCCCGGTGCAGGAGCACTCCCAGCTCAAGGTGGGGCAGCGCACCACGAATCAGCAGAGTGTGGACATCAGCATGGACCGCAGCGAGGATCACCGCCCCACGGGCCCGGGCATTTCCGGGGTCGGGCGTGTTCCGGACCAGCCCATCGAACACTCCCCCGCCCTGGACGACGCCCACCCGGCGCCGACCCGTTCCGCGCCGGGCCGCCCGCCCGGCATCCGGACCGACGAGGCAGGCCTCACCGAGCGCCAGCGCCGGGTGATCGAGGTCATCAGGGACTCCGTGCAGCGCCGGGGCTACCCGCCGTCGATGCGCGAGATCGGCCAGGCCGTCGGCCTGTCCAGCACCTCCTCGGTGGCCCACCAGCTGATGGCGCTGGAGCGCAAGGGCTTCCTGCGGCGGGACCCGCACCGTCCGCGCGCCTACGAGGTCCGGGGCGTCGAGGTGGCCCGGCCGAACACCGCCGAGACGGCCGGCCGGCCGTCCACCTCCTACGTGCCGCTGGTCGGCCGGATCGCCGCCGGTGGGCCGATCCTCGCCGAGCAGACCGTCGAGGACGTCTTCCCGCTGCCCCGGCAGCTGGTCGGCGAGGGCGAGCTGTTCGCGCTCACCGTGCGCGGTGACTCGATGATCGAGGCGGCCATCTGCGACGGGGACTGGGTCACCGTCCGCCGCCAGCCGGTCGCCGAGAACGGCGACATCGTCGCCGCGATGATCGACGGCGAGGCCACCGTCAAGCGTCTCAAGCGCGAGGACGGCCGGATCTGGCTGATGCCGCACAACCCCGCGTACGAGCCGATCAACGGCGACAACGCGACCATCCTGGGCAAGGTCGTGGCCGTCCTCCGCCGGCTCTGACCGCACCACCCCGCCCGGACCCACAGGAAGGGGCTCCCCGCACAGCGCGTGGAGCCCCTCCGGCCTTTCCGGACGCCGACCCGGTCCCGCCCGGGGCCCGGATCAGCCCCGCTTCGGCACCGGCCGGACCGGCGCCGCCGAATCGTCGATCGCCGCCAGCGAGCGGCGCACCTGGTTGCGGTCCGTGGTGTACCAGAACTCCGGCATCGAGGACCGGAAGAAGCCGCCGTAGCGCTTGGTCTCCACCCGGGGGTCGAGCACCGCCACCACACCCCGGTCCTCCGCCGCGCGCACCAGCCGGCCCGCGCCCTGCGCCATCAGCAGCGCCGCGTGGGTGGCCGCGACGGCCATGAAGCCGTTCCCGCCGCGCTGTTCGACATCCTTCTGCCGGGCGCTCATCAGCGGGTCGTCCGGCCTCGGGAACGGGATCCGGTCCATCACCACCAGCTGGCAGGCCGAGCCGGGCACGTCCACGCCCTGCCAGAGCGACAGCGTGCCGAACAGGCAGGTGGTCGCGTCCGAGGCGAACTCCCGGATCAACTCGCCCAGGGTGTCCTCGCCCTGGAGCAGGATCCGCTGGTCCAGCCGCTCCCGCATCGCCTCGGCGGCCGCCTGCGCCCCGCGCATCGAGGAGAACAGCCCCAGCGTCCGCCCGCCGGCCGCGCCGATCAGATCGGCCAACTCGTCGAGCATGTCCGGCCGTTCAGGATCGCGCCCGGGATCGGCCAGATGCCTGGCGACGTAGAGGATGCCCTGCTTGGAGTACTTGAACGGCGAGCCCACGTCGATGCCCCGCCAGTGCGGCACCGGCTCGTCGCCCATGCCCTCCCCCGCCGCCTCCGGATTGTCGCCGGGGGTGCGGACGTCCGGCAGCCGGGCGTCGGACGGCAGGCCCACCGAGGCGGCCACACCGGTGAAGTCCCCGCCGAGCTTGAGGGTGGCCGAGGTGAGCACCACCGCGCGCTCCTTGTACAGCCCCTCCCGCAGCAGCCCGGAGACGCTCAGCGGGGCGACCCGCAGCGAGGCGGTGCCGAGGCCGTAGCGGTCGCTGCGCTCGATCCAGACCACGTCGTACTCGGAGTCCTGGAGCAGCCGGTCGGCGGTCTCGTGCAGGGACTCGGCGGCGGCCATCGCCTGCTTGCGCACGGCGTCCTCGTCGCTGAGCCCCTTGTCCCTGGTCTCGCCGAGGGAGGTGATCACCTGCCGGGAGGCGTCCCGGATCGCCGTCACGGCGTAGGCGAGGTACTCGGGCAGCTCCTCCACCCGGCCGGGCTGGGCGGTCTCCATCAGGCCGTGGTAGTTCTCGGCGGCGGCCTGCAGCGCGTCCACGGCCTTCTCGTTGGCGAGCCGGGCGGCCCGCTTGACCGTCCGGTTCACCGCGCCGACGGTCAGCTCGGCGGTGGCCGCCCCGGTGACCCGGTTGACCAGCTCGTGCGCCTCGTCGACGATCAGCAGCCCGTGCTCGGGCAGCACCGGCGCGCCCTCGATCGCGTCGATCGCGAGCATCGCGTGGTTGGTGACGACGACGTCGGCGAGCTTGGCCCGCTCCCGGGCCTTCTCCGCGAAGCACTCCTGGCCGTAGGCGCAGCGGGTCGCGCCCAGGCACTCCTTGGAGGTGACCGCGAGCTGGGCCCAGGCCCGGTCGGAGACGCCGGGGGACATGTCGTCCCGGTCGCCGGTCTCCGTCTCGTCCGCCCAGTCGCGCAGCCGGAGCACCTCCTTGCCGAGCTTGCCGGCGGGCCCGCCCAGCGCCTCGACCGGGTCGAACAGGCCCTCGCCCTCCTCGCCCGGGGTGCCCTCGTTGGCCCGGTGCAGGCACAGGTAGTTGGAGCGGCCCTTGAGCATCGCGAACAGCGGGCGGCGCCGCAGCACCGGGTGGAGCGCCTCCACGGTGCGCGGCAGGTCCCGCTCGACCAGCTGGCGCTGGAGCGCCAGGGTCGCGGTGGCGACCACCACGCGGTCGCCGTGCGCGAGCGCCGGCACCAGGTAGGCGAGGGACTTGCCGGTACCGGTGCCGGCCTGCACCAACAGGTGCTCACCGTGGTCGACGGCGTCCGCGACGGCCTCGGCCATCCGGAGCTGTCCGGGGCGCTCGACGCCGCCGACGGAGGCCACCGCGGCGTGCAGCAGCTCGGGGACACGGGCGCGGGGGACGGCCTCCGCCGGGGCGTCCGCGACGCTCCCGGCCTCGTCGGCGTCCTCGGCGGGGAGCTGGGATTCGGAGTCGTTCGTCATGACCCACCCAGCCTACGGGGCAGGGGTGACAATCCGGTCCCGGCGGCGGGGCACCCGGCCCGTCCCGTCCGCGGCGAGCGGGTTGGGCACGGTGCCGTGCCGGGCCGCGTGCGGGCGGTGCGGGCGGTCGCCGTAGCCGTCCAGCAGCAGTCGGTTGCGGTTCAGGCAGAGCCGGTCGATCCTCGGCCGGAACAGGTCGAACAGCGCGAACCGCTCGGCGAGTTCCGGGAACCGCGCCTGGTAGCGGTGGATCTCGGCCCGCAGCAGCGCCCAGAACTCCGCCTCGGCGAGGCCGGTCCCGGCCTCCAGCAGCGGTGCCAGATAGCGGTACACGCCGATGAACAGCCCGGAGTGCAGGAACTGGCACAGCCCCTGCGGGTCCTCGCGCAGCAGGACGGCGTCCACCTCGGCGGGCAGGTCGCGCAGCTCCGGCAGGTCCTGGTCGCTGAGGTTGACGTCGTCGACGAAGTCCTTGACCGCCAGCCGGACCGGTACGTCCCGCTCGTCGAAGACCAGGACGGCGTTCTCGCCGTGGGGGGAGAACACCAGCCCGTACCGGTAGAGGAAGTGCAGCAGCGGCGGCAGCATCGCGGCGAACAGCCGGCCGGTCCACTCGGCGGGGGCGAGCCCGGAGCGGGCGACCAGTTCGGCGGCCAGCGGCCGTCCGTCGCGTCCGGTCTGGAGCAGGGCGGCCAGGGTGCGGCCGCGCTCGCCGGGCGCCAGCGCCGGGCCGAGCGGCTCCCGCCAGATCGCGCCGAGCAGTTCCTTGTACTGGTAGGGGGCCTCGGGCAGGTCGCGGTAGACCGGGTGGTCGACGGTGACCGAGGCGATCTCGCCGAGCAGCACCACCCGGCACTCCTCGCGCAGGAAGGGGTCGGCGTCGCGCAGCCCGTGGATCCAGGCGGTGACGGCGGGCGCGGCCAGGGTGCGTTCGGTGGGCAGGCCGCGCCAGACCAGGGTGTTGAGGACGGCCAGCGGCAGTTTGACGGTGCAGCGCTCGGGTCGGCTCTCGTTGAAGAACGAGCGGATCGACTGCTGGGGCAGCCGGAGGTCGCCGTCGGTGCCGAGCGGCACGATCTCGCCGGAGGCGATCCAGGGGGCGAACAGCGGCACCACGGTCTCGTCCCACTGCCACGGGTGCACCGGCAGCAGCAGGTAGTCCTCGGCGGCGGCGCCGAGCGGGGCGCGGAGCGCGGCCGGGTCGTCGAGCTCCCGGCGGTACAGCAGCTCGGGGTCGGCGAGACCGGCGACGCCCCGGTACTCGGCGAGCCGGCGGTGCACGGCGATCCAGGGCAGCGGGCGCGGGCTGCGGGCCTCGGGGGCCCAGCGCGCGGCGTCGGCGGCGGAGAAGCCGATCCGGCCCTTGTTGGGGACGATCCACGGGTGGCCGCCCTGCCGGCCCTCCAGCTCGGTGTGGCCGAGGTCGGCGAGTTCGGCGGCGGTGAGGCCGGTGGCCAGCAGGTGGGCGTCGGCGATCAGGGTCGCGGTGAGCTCGCGCAGCAGGTGGCCGGTGGTGTCGCCGCGCAGCCCGAGGGCGTGCCGGGCGTGGACCAGGAAGCGCAGCGGGTCGAGGCCCTCGGGGTCGTCGCAGCGGACCGAGCCGGGGTCGACGAGCCAGCTCTCGTAGGCGACGCGCCGGGCGGTGAAGCGGTACTCGGCCGAGGGCAGGGCGAGTGTCCAGCCGTCCGGTGTCCCGGTCCCGGTCGGGGCGAGGAGTTCCTCGTAGGCGAACTCGCCGAGCATCTTGGCGAGCAGCGCGCGGCCGGCCCGCTGCCAATGGCCGGCGGTGAGCTGCGGCGGCAGGTACAGCGGCGGTTCAGCGGCCGGCGGTTGCGGCACGGGTCGGCTCCTGGGGTCGGGGGAGGGTGGTTGCGGGAACGGACGAAGCGGGGGCGGCGGTGGTGGGGGCGGGCGGGGCGAAGCCGGTCCAGGCGGTGCGCCGGGGCAGCCGGTGGACGGTCCGCCCGGTGACGGCGTTGAGGATCACCGCGGCCCGGTGGGCGCCCAGTCCGAGGTCGGGGGTACCCACCCCGTGGGTGTGCAGCTCGCCGTTCTGGACGTACAGCCCGCCGGTGAGTTCCGGCCGGGTGGCCACCCGGTGGTCGAGGTCGACCCGGTAGCGGCCGGCCGGGTCGCGGTCGATCAGATGGGCGAGCGGTTCCAGGGCGGCCGGCCCGGCCGCCCGGTAGCCGGTGGCGAGCACCACGGCGTCGGTGCGCAGCAGGTGCGCGGTGCCGGAGTCGGTGTGCCGGCAGTCGAGTTCGAGCCCGCCGCAGGGGCCGGGCCGGGCCTCGGTGACCTCGGTGCCGGGCGTGATCTCGACCGGCGCCGCGCCGACCGGCCGGCCGACGGTGCGTTCGTACAGCTGGTCGTGGATCTCGGCGAGGGTCTCGGCGGAGGCGGCCTTGTGCAGTTGCCACTGGGCCTCGACCAGGTGGTCGCGGACGGCCTCCGGCAGGCCGTGGAAGTACCGGGTGTAGTCGGGGGTGAAGTGCTCCAGGCCGAGTTTGGAGTACTCCATCGGCGCGAGCGCCCGGGTGCGGGTGAGCCAGCGCAGTCGCACGCCGTCGCCGTCGTGGCGGCGCAGCAGGTCGAGGAAGATCTCGGCGCCGGACTGTCCGCTGCCCACCACGGTGATGTCCCGGGCGCCGGCCAGGCCCTCGCGCCGGTCGAGGTAGTCGGCGGAGTGGAAGACCGCCGGGTGGCCGTCGAGGGCGGCGAAGGCCGCGGGGCGGACGGGCAGGGTGCCGACGCCGAGCACGACGTTGCGCGCCTCGACGGTGTACGTCCGGCCGGTGGCGGGCTCGCCCAGCTCGGCGCGGTAGCGGTCGCCGGTCCAGTGCAGGGCGGTGACCTCGGTGCCGAAGCGGCAGTTGGCGAGCCGTTCGGCGACCCAGCGGCAGTAGTGGTCGTACTCCCGGCGGGTGAGCTGGAAGCGCTCGCTGAAGTAGAACGGGAACAGCCGGTCCTCCTCCCGCAGGTGGCTGAGGAAGGACCAGGGGCTGGTCGGGTCGACCAGGGACACCAGGTCGGCGAGGAACGGCACCTGCATCCGCGCGCCCTCGACGAGCATCCCGGGGTGCCAGCGGAACTCCGGTCGCCGGTCGCAGAAGAGGGTGCGCAGCCCGGGGACGGGCTCGGCGAGCGCGGCGAGCGAGAGGTTGAACGGGCCGAGGCCGAGGCCGAGCAGGTCGTACGGTCCGGGCGGGGGGGCTGGGGTGTCCATGAGGCGGGTGCTGTCCTAGGCGGGGTGCGGGGTGCGGTCGCGGACCATCAGGGCGGCCCGCTTGTCGGGCAGGTCGAGTTCGGCGGCGAGCCGGAAGCCGGCCCGCCGGAAGGCGCGGACGGAGCGCCGGTTGCGGACGTCGGGCTCGGCGACCACCCGTTCGCAGTGCGGGCGCTCCCGCAGGACGCGGTCGGTCAGGGCCGCGAGCAGGGCGGTGCCGAGGCCCCGGCCGCGGCTGGCGACGGGCCCGAGCAGCAGGTGCAGTCCGGCGTCGTGCGGCCGGGCCGGGTAGTGCGCGGCGAGCGGGTCGAGGTCGGCGCGGTAGACCTCCCAGTAGCTCATCGGGGTGTCGTCGAGCAGTCCGAGGCAGGGCAGGCTGCGGCCGTCGCCGTCGAGCTGGCGGCGCAGGTGCTGCTCGGTGACGGCGGACGGGCCGGCGAGTTCCCAGAACGCGGCCACCTCGGGGTCGTTCATCCAGCGGGTGAGCAGGCCGAGGTCGGCGGGGAGCCGGACCCGGCGGAGCCGGAACTCCCCGGCGGCGGTGGCGATCGTGCCCCACCCCGCCGGATCGTCCGCCGGACCGCCGACGCCGGGGCCACCGTCCGACAGCCCGTCCACCGGCCCGCTCACGCGCCCGCCACCGGGTTGGGCAGCTCGATGTAGACGGACTGGGTGGCGACCGGCCCCACCAGCTCGTCCAGGCCCTGGATCCGGGTGAGCAGATTGGCCTTGCAGGGCAGCGTCGGGGCTTCGAGCAGCAGGCCCGGCAGCGCGGAGCCGGTGGCCCGGGCGGCGGGGCCGGCCAGGAAGCGCCGGAGCGCGGCCAGCAGCACGGCCTCGTCGGCGAGCCGCTGCGAGCCGAGGGCGCCGATCAGGCCGAGGACGTGGTTGATGCCCAGGTAGTAGGCGAAGTGGTGGTCGATCACCGGATCGTCGAGGAAGGTGTCGCTGCGCGCGCCGAGGCCGGGCAGCCGGGCGGTGAGCCGGTCGGTGGCGCTGTGCCGGTAGTAGTAGCCCTGGTTGTCGCGGTAGCGGCCGCCGTTCGGCCAGCCCTCGGCGTCCAGCAGGACGAGGCTGTTCTGCTGGTGGGCCTCCAGCGCGATGCCGGCCTGTCCGTCCAGCCAGAGCACGGGCAGGACGACGGCGTCCAGGTAGCGCAGGAACCATTCGGCGGCCACGGTCGGCAGCGGCCGGCCGGTGCGGGACGCGAGCGTGCGCAGCAGGTCGCCGAGCCGGGACCGGACGCGGCCGGCCTCGTCGCCCGCCCCCGCCGGGTGCGGCCGCTCGGCGACCAGCCCGGCCACGCAGTGGACGCGGTCGCCGGGGGCGAAGGGCTGGGCGCGCAGCACGGTGTCCAGTCCGCCGGGGTCGCCGAGGCCGGGGTGGTCGACGCCGATCCAGGCGGGGTCGCGGACGATGTCGAAGCCTGGGTGGGCGGCCCGCCACTCGGCGCCGAGGCCGCTCTCCAGCAGCCGGTGCATCTCCAGGCCCCGGTGGAGTTCCTTGCGGAGGTTCTCCCGGCGGGAGTTGGTGATCCGCAGGCCGAGCGAGAGCTTCAGCATCCAGGGGGTGCCGGGCCGGTAGACGGTGCGCACCGAGGAGGTCGGGTACCAGGCGGCGCCGGACGGGCCGAGGTCGTGCAGCCGGCCGTCGGCGAGCAGGGCGGCGACGGCCGGGCGGTGGGCCAGTTCGCGGGCCTGCCAGGGGTGCAGCGGCAGGGCGGCGGTGCCGGGCGGCAGCAGGGCGGGGTCGCCGAGGAGCTGGGCGGTGATCCGGTCGGCGCCCTCGGTGAGGGCGGAGCCGGCCGCGAGCAGCTCGCGGTCGACGGCGTACCAGTGCAGTTGGAAGGAGCCGTGCAGTTCCGGCGAGTAGGCGGCGCTCTGGGCGGGGCCGAGGCCGTCGCGGCTCTTGGGGGTGGGGTGCATCGGGTGGCCGAGCAGCAGGGACTGCTCGGTGGCGAGGAACTCGGAGCGCTCGGGCCCGCCGGGCGACGGGGCGGTGCCGGAGCGGTGGTGGGCGAGGATGTCGGCGGTGCGGACCACCGAGTCGGCGACCCGGGCGGCGAGGTCGGCGATCTGCCCGGGGTCGGGCCGGTCGGCGGCCGCGGCGGCGAGCAGGGCGGCGGCGGTGACGGCGTCCACCGGGGCCTCGTGCAGGTCTCCCGCCGTACCGGCCCCGAGGGTGGCCGGGCCGAACCGGTGCCAGCCGGCCGGCGACCAGTGCCGGACGGGGGCGGAGAGTCGGGCGGCGCCGCCGAGGACGGCGATCCGCAGATGTCCGTCCGGGCCGGGGGCGGCGCCGGTCTCGCGGGCCCAGCAACGCAACAGGGCCTCCAGCGCGGCCTGTTCGGCGGCGACGGCCGGGTCCGGGTGGAGCAGCCGGTCGGAGGCGACCGGGGCGGCGACGGCGGGGACGCCGACGGCAGGGACAGTGGTCGCGGGGCCGGCGGCGGGGGCCGCGGGGCCGGATCGGCCGGCCGGGATGTCGGGCGGGGCTCCGGTGAGGGCGGTGCTCAATGCTGCTCCTTGGTGCGCGTGGAGTGCCGACGCGCGTGGGGTGGAGAAAACCTGCGGGCGCTCGCACCGTCGCGTCAGGTAAGGGTTACCTATCCCTGACGGTTGATCACAAGGGCGCTTCACTCGTCCGGGTGAAGACCGGTGAAGGTTCACCATTCGGGAGGGAGCTGGTCCCCCAGTGCCAACGAGCGGACGGCCCCCGCGTCACAGATCGGTGACCGCCGCCCGGGACCGCAACCGGGGGCCGCCCGGTGCCGTCCTGGTGGCCAGTGGCAGACTCCAGGACGGCGGCCCGCCGCCCACACCGAACCACCAGGGGGACAGCACTCATGCCAGCGATCCACCGGTCAGCCGCGGCCGCGGTCCTCGCCGCGGGGACCCTGTTCGCCGTCACCGCCTGCGGCCCCGACGGGCCTTCGGGCGGCGGGGGAACCGCCGCCCCGCCGCCCTCGCCGGGCACCACCGCCTCCGCCTCCGCCGCGGCGGGCGGCACCGGCGTGATCGGCGGCATCACCCTGCCCACCGGCATCCCGACCAGCCTGCTGGAGGGCCTGCCGAAGAGCTGGGACGACCTGACCCGGTGGAAGTTCGAGGACTGGGACAACTGGGCGTCCAAGCACGTCTTCAACAACCCGATCGTCAAGGACTTCTGGAACCCGGACAAGATGGGCGACTCCAAGCCGGCCGACCCGGCGCCGCCCACCGCCAAGCCCGCCGCCGACGACGGGGTCACCGACCCGGAGCCCGCGGTGGTCAAGGCCGTGCCGGTGCCGCGTCCGTACACCAAGCAGCCGTCCGGGAAGGTCTTCTTCTCCGCCGAGGGCGGCCGGGGCAACTGCTCGGCCACCGTGGTCCAGGACCCGGCGCACCCGGGGAAGAGCAACCTGGTCTGGACGGCCGGCCACTGCGTCCACCCGGGCAAGGGCGGCAACTACTTCAAGGACCTGGTGTTCGTCCCCGCCTACAACAACTCGGGCGCCTCCAGCGGCGGCAAGAAGGCCCCGCTGGCCGAGCTCGCCCCGCTCGGCACCTGGTGGGCCAAGGACGTGGTGACCTCGCCGCAGTGGCTGGTCGAGGGCGGCGGGACCGGCGACGCGGCGAACCAGTACGACTTCGCGATCATGCGGGTGAGCAACCAGAACGACAGCGGCAAGTCGCTGGAGGAGACGGTCGGCGGGGCCGTGCCGGTCTGGTTCGACGCCCCGCGCGACAAGGTCACCGCCACCGCCGTCGGCTACCCGCTGTACAAGCCGTTCGACGGCCAGGAGCTGTACAAGTGCGAGGGCGGGAAGCCGACCCGGCTCTCCTTCGACCCGAAGCGCCCGTCGATGCTCACCATCGGCTGCAACATGACCCAGGGCTCCAGCGGCGGCGGCTGGTTCGCGCCGATGCCGGACGGCAAGCTCGCCCTGGTCTCCAACACCTCGATCGGCACCCAGGACCACACCTCGCTGAGCGGGCCGTACCTGGAGACGGTCGCCAAGCAGGCGCTGGACTGGATCGCCAAGAAGAAGTAGCCCGGCACGATCACCGACGCGGCCGCCGGGCGGAACCGACCGGAAACGCCGACGGCCCCGGCCCCTCCTCGCGGGAGGGGACCGGGGCCGTTCGCGTTCTTCGCGGTGCGGATCAGCCCTGCGGCGTCAGCGCCACCGCGAAGGGCTCCAGCTCGGCGGCCAGCTCGGCCGGCACCTTGGCGTGCAGCAGGGTGCCCTCGCCGGTGTGCTCGGCGCCGAGCAGCTCGCCCTCGGCGTGCACCCGGGACACCAGCGCGCCCTGGGTGTACGGGACGAGCGCCTGCACCTCGATCGCCGGCCGCGGCAGCTCGTCGTCGATGAGCGCGAGCAGCTCCTCGATGCCGACGCCGGTGCGGGCCGACACCACGATGGCGTGCGGCTCGCGGCGCAGCAGCCGCTGCAGCACCAGCGGGTCGGCCGCGTCGGCCTTGTTGATCACCACGATCTCCGGCACGTTCTGCGCGTCGACCGAGACGACGACCTCGCGGACGGCGGCCAGCTGCGTCTCCGGCTCGGGGTGCGAGCCGTCCACCACGTGCAGGATGAGGTCGGCGTCGGCGACCTCCTCCATGGTGGAGCGGAACGCCTCGACCAGGTGGTGCGGCAGGTGCCGGACGAAACCGACGGTGTCGGCCAGGGTGTAGACCCGGCCGCTCGGCGTCTGCGCCCGGCGCACGGTCGGGTCGAGGGTGGCGAACAGCGAGTTCTCCACCAGCACGCCCGCGCCGGTGAGCCGGTTGAGCAGCGAGGACTTGCCGGCGTTGGTGTAGCCGGCGATGGCCACGGACGGCACCTGGTGGCGCTTGCGCTCCTGGCGCTTGGTGTCGCGGCCCTTCTTCATGTCGGCGATCTCCTTGCGGAGCTTCGCCATCTTCTCCCGGATCCGGCGCCGGTCGGTCTCGATCTTGGTCTCACCGGGACCGCGGGTGGCCATGCCGCCGCCGGACGAGCCGGAGCCACCACCACCCATCTGCCGGGAGAGCGACTGGCCCCAGCCGCGCAGTCGCGGCAGCATGTACTGCATCTGCGCGAGCGAGACCTGCGCCTTGCCCTCGCGGGACTTGGCGTGCTGGGCGAAGATGTCCAGGATCAGGGCCGTCCGGTCGACGACCTTGACCTTGACCACGTCCTCCAGGTGGATCAGCTGGCCCGGGGTGAGCTCACCGTCGCAGACCACGGTGTCGGCGCCGCTGGCGGCGACGATGTCGCGCAGGTCCTTGGCCTTGCCGGAACCGATGTAGGTGGCCGCGTCGGGCTTGTCACGGCGCTGGATCACACCGTCCAGCACCTCGGAGCCGGCCGTCTCGGCCAGCGCGGCGAGCTCGGCCATCGAGTTCTCCGCCTCCTCCAGGGTGCCGTCGGTCCAGACCCCGACGAGCACCACGCGCTCCAGGCGGAGCTGGCGGTACTCGACCTCGGTGACGTCCTCGAGCTCGGTGGAGAGGCCGGCGACACGACGGAGCGCGGCGCGCTCGCTGCGGTCGTACTGGTCGCCGTCGTAGTGGTGTCCGTGGTCCTCGTCGATGGCCGCGAGGTCCTCGTCCATGAGGGCTTCCGCCCGCAGACCGTCGATGCGGCGCGTGGCGTCGGTCTGGTCGCGGGTGTCGAACGTGGAGGTCATTCTGTCCTTCGGCTGCTGGAACGGGTGGCCTGTGCGCGACCGTACGGACGGTCGTGCCGGGAGTCTGCCCAGCTGCCGCCCCGACTACCACTCGGGCGAGGTGCGAGCTACCCCTCGGGGCCGCGGTTCGGACTGGGACTCCTCTGCCCCGAGAACGCCGCGGTCCGGCCGTGAATTCCCCATGATGTTCGCACGTCGGGCGCGGACGGGTCATCCGCATTTCCCTCCGGCGCCGCCGGGTCGCCCGCCGGGCCGGGCGGGGCGGCCGGGGCCCGGCCGGGACCGCCGCCGGGCGGCGCGTGCGGCCGCTCCACGTCGTACACCCCGGAGACCCGCAGCATCGCCCGCAGCACCGAGGCCAGCGCGGCCGGGTCCGGCAGCTCGACGGTGTAGGTGTGCCGGACCCGCAGCTCCTGCGGCGGCTCGACCTCCGCCGAGACGATGCCGACGCCCTCCCCCGAGATCGCGGCGGTGAGGTCGGCGAGCAGCCGGGGCCGGTTCAGCGCCTCGGCCCGCAGGGTGGCCCGGTAGCCGCCCGGCGGGGCGCCGCCGGGGCTCCAGTCGACCTCCAGCGCGCCGCGCCCGTCGTCGCGCATCCGCTCCCCGGCCGGACAGCCGGCCCGGTGCACGGCGATCGCGCCGCCGCGGATCGGGTAGCCGACGATCCCGTCCGGCGGCACCGGGGTGCAGCAGCGGGCCAGCCGGACCGGCGCGCCGGGGCGCTCGGCCGAGGTCACCGGGACGGCGGGCCGGGCGGGGGCGACGGGGTGGGCGGGCGGCGCGGGCTGGCTCGGCGAGGGGCCGGTGCGGACCACCGGGCGGCGGGCCGGGTGGTCGGCCAGCCAGCGTTCGATGGCGATCCTGGCGGCCGGGGTGCGGGCGTGCGCGAGCCATTCGGGGGCGGGGCCGGAGGGCTCGGACCGGCGCCGGCCGGCCGGCGCGGCGGCGGACCCGGGGCCGTCGGGGCCGCGGGAGCCGTCCGGGCCGTGGGGGCCGTCGGGCGCGTCCGAGCCGTCGGTGAGGATGGCCACCCGGTCGCCGTCCTGGAGCACGGTGGAGAGCGCCACCAGCCGCCCGTTCACCCGCGCCCCGATACATCGGTGCCCGGTCTCCTCGCCCAGCAGGTAGGCGGCGTCCACACAGGTCGCCCCGGCCCGGAGCTGAAGCGTTTCACCGAGCTCGGTGACCGCGGTGATCTCGCGGTCACCGGCGAGGTCGGCGGTGAGGGCGGACCAGAAGGCGTCCGGGTCCGGGGTCTCCTGCTGCCACTCGAGCAGCCGGGAGAGCCAGCCCGGCCGGGCCGGGTCGGTGCGGTCCAGCTCGTCCGGGGCCTGCTCGCCGCCGCGCGCGGGCTGCCGGGGGTCGCCGAGCGCCACCACCCCGGTCTCGGCGATCGCGTGCATCCGGCGGGTGCGCACCAGCACCTCGACCACCTCGCCGCCGGCCAGCGCCACCGCGGTGTGCAGCGACTGGTAGAGGTTGAACTTGGGCGCGGCCACGAAGTCCTTGAACTCGCCCGGCAGCGGCGTCCAGCAGGTGTGCAGCTCGCCGAGCACGGCATAGCAGTCGGCGTTCTCCTCGACCACCACCAGCAGCCGCCCGAAGTCGGCCGGCTGCGGCTCCTGCGGCCGGCCGTCCCGCCCCGGGGCGGCGTCCCGCTTGAGCAGCACCCGGTGCAGCGAGACGCAGTGCCGGGGCCGGACGGTCACCTCGGCGGCGACCCCGGCCTCGGCGAGCTGACGGCCCAGCACGTCGGCGAACGGCGCCAGCAGGGTGTCGGGGCCGTCCTCGTGCCGGGCCAGCAGGGCCCGGCTGCGGGCGTGCTCCTCCGGGTGCAGGGTGGCGAAGACGATGTCCTCCAGCTCCGCCTTCAGCACCTGGATGCCGAGCCGCTCGGCCAGCGGGATCAGCACGTCCCGGGTGACCTTGGCGATCCGCACCTGGCTGGCCGGCTTCATGTGCCGGATGGTCCGCATGTTGTGCAGCCGGTCGGCGAGCTTGATCACCATCACCCGGACGTCGTCCCCGGTGGCGACCAGCATCTTGCGGAAGGTCTCCGCCTCCGCCGCCGCCCCGAAGTCGACCTTCTCCAGCTTGGTCACCCCGTCGACCAGGTAGGCGACTTCGGGACCGAAGCCCTCGGCGACCTGGTCCAGCGTCAACTCGGTGTCCTCCACGGTGTCGTGGAGCAGCGAGGCGACCAAGGTGGTGGTGCCGGCGCCGAGTTGGGCCAGGATCATGGTGACGGCCAGCGGGTGGGTGATGTACGGCTCGCCGCTCTTCCGCTTCTGGCCCCGGTGGCTCTCCTCGGCCAGCCGGTAGGCCCGGCCGAGAAGGCCGAGGTCGGCCTGCGGATGGTGCCGCCGGTGGGCCTGGACCAGCGGTTCGAGGGCGTCCGGCACCGGCGGACGGCCGGTGGCCAGCAGCGCGGCGCGCCCGGCGCGTCCGAGCGCGGCCCGGCCCAGTCCGCCGAGCGGCCGTCTGGGCCCGGCTTGCCGTGCGGACGTCGGCTGCCCCGCCAGGGGCTGCCCGGCTTCGATGGTCATCGGCACCTCCGGCAGCGGTACCGGGGGCGTGGGCCGACCCGGTGGTCCATGCTACCGAGCAGAGCACGTTCCGCGATGCCCCGCTTCCCGTCCGTCATACCTGTCACTCGAACGGGGGGATTCGATCCCATACGAATTGGGCAAACGCGATCGTCGACGGCCGGAGCGGCCGAGCGGCCCGGAGAACGCTCCCCGGGCCGCTCGCACCGCTGGTGAGGGGCGGTCAGGCGCCGCCGAGCAGCGCCGTCCAGGACGGGTCCAGTTCGCCGCGGGCGACGATGACCGCCGGGCCGGTCTTCTCCACCCGGCCGTCCGGGTGCTCGGTGATCGTCAGCCGGCCGCCCAGCACGTCGACCGCGTAGGTCACGGCGGCGCCGGTGACCGCCGGATCCAGGCCGTCCCGCCGGGCGGCGGCCACCGCGACGGCGCAGGCGCCGGTGCCGCAGGAGAGGGTCTCGCCGGAGCCGCGCTCGTGCACCCGCATCGCGACGTGCCGGGGGCCCCGGTCCACCACGAACTCGACGTTGACGCCCTCCGGGTAGGCGCCCTCGGGGCTGGTCGCCGGCGCCGTCCGCAGCTCCCCGGCGTGGTCCAGGCTCTCGACGAACGCGACCGCGTGCGGATTGCCCATGTTGACGTTCAGGGCCGGCCAGCTGCGACCGCCGACCGCCACCGCGACGCCGTCCGGCCCGGGCAGCGCGGCGCGGCCCATGTCCACGGTGATCTCCCCGGGCGTGCCGTCCGCGGCGTCGGCCGCGACCCGCACGGTCCGCAGTCCGGCCCGGGTGGCCACCGGCAGCTCGCCCGGCTCGGCCAGTCCGGCCTCGACCAGGTAGCGGGCGAAGACCCGGACGCCGTTGCCGCACATCTCACCGATCGAACCGTCCGCGTTGCGGTAGTCCATGAACCACTCGGCGCGGTCGGCCTGGTCGGCGGCGGCCGGGTCGGCGGCGGAGCGCACCACGCGCAGCAGCCCGTCCCCGCCGATGCCGGCGCGGCGGTCGCACAGCGCGGCGACGGCCTCGGGACCGATGGTCAGCCGGCCGTCCGGGTCGGGGACGATGACGAAGTCGTTCTGGGTGCCGTGCCCCTTGAGGAAGGGGAGGCCGACGGGCTGCGCGGAGGTTGCGGTCACCCTCCCGATGGTACCGAGGCGCCCCGGACCGGTGCCGTCCGGTTCCACCCCGCGGACCGGCGCGGACCGCGGACCGCCGGGGACCCGCCCTACCGTCCGGAGAGCCGGACGACCCGCCACAGGGCCAGCGCGCAGGCGGCCAGCACGATCAGCGTGTAGATCACGATCGACCGCCACCCGGCCCGCTCGCCGGTGCCTCGGCGCGGCAGGCCGGGCCACTTGTAACCGGCGTGCCGGGCGGCCATCGCACCCCAGCCGAGCGAGGCGGCGGTGAGCAGCAGACCGAGCATCCCGATCATCGCCGAGCCGGCCCCGGCCGAGCCGAAGGCCAGCGGGAAGGCGAACATCAGCGAGCCGGCGGTGGCCAGCAGGGCTATCGGCAGGGTCTGCCACCAGCGGAGCCGGCGGCGCGGCCGGATCTCCCGCTCGTGCACCGCGCCGGCGGGGGCGCTGGTGTCGAGCGCGGGCAGCGCGAGGGCGTACGAGGTGGGCATGTCCAGTCCGGACAGCACCGGCAGGTCCGGCAGCGTCGAGGAGTCGAGGTCGGCGGTCTGCGCCGTGACACTGCCGCCGACGGCTCCGCCGTTCACGGAACGGCCGGCGCTCTGGTCGGTCTCGGGGCCGGTACCCGTGGACACGCGGCCTCCCCTGACAGTTCGACACGAGTGCGACTCGCGGCCTGGCCGATCGACCCGCCCGGGTCGACCCTTGTGACCTCGATGATGGCATGTCCAGGGTCGCGTTCCGGGCCTGACCGGGGTCGTCGGGTGATCCGTGGCCATCACGTGATCCGGTCGTGACCGCCGGACCGTGCTGCACGGCCCTCTGCCCGCGCAACTGCACCGCCGGATGGCCGGAAACCGCCTATCGCGCGGCCGTTTCCTGACGATCGATCAGCCCGAGCGAGCGGTCGAGCAGCTCGGCCGGGTCGGTGCCGGCCGGCCGGGAGAGCCAGTGGATCCGGTCGTCCCGGCGGAACCAGGACTCCTGCCGGCGGGCGAACCGCTTGGTCGCCCGGACGGTCTCGGCCCGCGCCTCGTCCTCGGTGCAGGTCCCGGCGAAGTGGTCCAGCACCTGCTGGTAGCCGAGCGCCCGGGAGGCCGTCCGCCCCTCGCGCAGCCCGAGCCCCTCCAGGGTCCGCACCTCCTCCAGCAGCCCGTCCCGCCACATCCGGTCCACCCGCAGGGTGATCCGCTCGTCCAGCTCGGGACGCGGCACCGCGACGCCGATCTGCACCGCGTCGTACACGGCGGTGTTGCTCGGCAGGTTCGCGGTGAACGGCTGCCCGGTGATCTCGATGACCTCCAGCGCCCGGACGATCCGCCGGCCGTTGCCGGTCAGGATCGCCTCGGCCGCCGCCGGGTCCAGCGCCGCCAGCCGGCCGTGCAGCGCGTAGGGGCCGAGCTGCTCCAGCTCCGCCTCCAGCCGGGCCCTGACCTCCGGGTCGGTGCCCGGGAACTCCATCTCGTCGATCGCCGCCCGCACGTACAGGCCGGAGCCGCCCACCAGGACGGGGGTACGGCCGGCCGCGAGCAGCCGGTCGATCTCGGCCCGGGCCAGCCGCTGGTACTCGGCGACGCTGGCGGCCTCGGTGACGTCCCAGATGTCCATCAGACGGTGCGGGACCCCACCGCGCTCCGCCGGGGTCAGCTTGGCGGTGCCGATGTCCATGCCCCGGTAGAGCTGCATGGAGTCGGTGTTGATCACTTCGCCGTCGAGGGCGCGGGCCAGGGCCACGGCCAGGTCGGACTTGCCGGCGGCGGTCGCGCCGACGACCGAGACGACACGGGGGCGGCTGGGCCGGACAGTAGTGGAGCTGCTCACCGGACAAGTCTGCCAAAGAACGGCGGCCGACCGTCCGGCCCCCCGTTCACGCCCGTTTTCGGCCACCTCGTCCCGTTGCGAACGGTTCGGACGTGACGGACGTTGTGAGAGAGACAGCGAGAGAAGGGTGAGGCGCCATGGGTCTGATGGACAACCTCAAGGGCAAGGCCGGGGAGCTCAAGGAGAAGGCCAGCGAGTTCGCCGGCAAGCACAGCGACCAGATCGGGAGCGCGGTGGACAAGGCGGGCGGCGCGATCGACAAGGCCACCAAGGGCAAGTACAGCGAGAAGATCGAGCACGGCACCAGCAAGGCCAGGACCGCCGTGGACGACTTCGCCCACAAGCCCGAGGACACCGGGGGCACCGGCACCGCCCCGGGCAGCCCGAACGGCGGCGCGCCCGGCAGCACGCCCGGCCCGACCGGCTGACCGCCCGGCCTTCCGGCCCGGCCCGGGCTCAGCTCCAGGAGGCGACCAGGTACCCGACCCCGTACGGCGCGTCCTGGTAGCCCAGCCGCGCGGTGAGGCCGGCGCCCTCGGCGGCGCCGGCCAGCACCTGCCAGGGCGCCCGGCCCTCGGCCTTCAGCTCGGCCGCCAGGCCCGGGTCCAGCGCCGCCAGCGCGGCCGTGTCGGCCGTACCCAGCGCCCGGGCGAGCGCCGCGTCGTAGCCCTCGGCCCGCTCGTCCAGGTAGCCGGGCGCCTTCAGCGAGCGGCAGGCGCTGCCGTCGCCCATCACCAGCAGCCCGACCCGGTCGGCCAGCCCGGCCAGGCCCTGGCCGAGACCGAGCATCCGGTCGGCGGGCGCGTCGGCGGGCACCGCGCAGGCGTGCGTCGGCAGGGCCGTCCCGGACCGGCCGAGCAGCCAGGCGCCGACGGTCAGCGCGGGCGACAGCTCGGGGCCCTCGGCCCGGCCGCCCGGCAGCGCGGCCACCAGCGGCACGCCGTACCGGTGGAAGGACCCGGCCCCGCCCTCGGTCCAGACCTCGGCCTCCGGCCCGGTGCCGACGACGACGAGCAGTTCCGGCCCGGCGGCGAGCACCGCCCCGAGCGCCTCGTCGCAGGCCGCGCGCAGCGGCTCCAGCTCGGCCGAGGCCCCGGCGGCGACCTCGGGGACCAGCAGCGGCGGACAGGGACACACGGCGGCGGCAACCAGCATGTGGATCACTCTAGCCAAGAACACCGAACGGCCCGGGGGACCGTGCGGTCCCCCGGGCCGTCGGCAGTCCGGGCGAAGGCCCGACCGTGCTCCGGTCGGGCCGGTGCCGGGTCAGTCCCCGCAGCAGGCGCCCCCGGCCGGGGCGGCGAGCGGCAGCGCCTTCGGGGCGCCGATCGACGGCAGCCCCAGCATCACGCCGGCCGGCTTGGCCGCGGCCACGCCCTTGCGCTTCTCCCAGGCGTCCCCGGCCGGGGTGCGCCGCACCCCGAGCGTCGGCCCCTCGGCCAGCAGGTGGTGCGGGGCGGCGTAGGTGATCTCCACGGTGACCGTGTCGCCCGGGCGGACCGGCTCGGCGGGCCGGGTGAAGTGCACCAGCCGGTTGTCCGGGGCCCGGCCGGAGAGCCGGTCGGTCCGGTCGTCCTTCTTGCCCTCGCCCTCGGCGACCAGGATCTCCAGGATCCGGCCGACCTGCTTCTTGTTCTCGTCCCAGGAGATCTCCTCCTGGAGCGCGATCAGCCGGTCGTAGCGGGCCTGGACGACCGCCTTCGGGACCTGCTCGTCCATCTCGGCGGCCGGGGTGCCGGGGCGCTTGGAGTACTGGAAGGTGAAGGCGTTGGTGAAGCGGGCCTCGCGGACGACCTTCATGGTCTCCTCGAAGTCCTCCTCGGTCTCGCCGGGGAAGCCCACGATGATGTCGGTGGAGATGGCGGCGTCCGGCATCGCCTCCCGCACCTTGCGGATGATGCCCAGGAAGCGGTCCTGCCGGTACGAGCGGCGCATCGCCTTGAGGACCCGGTCCGAGCCGGACTGCAGCGGCATGTGCAGCTGGTGCATCACGTTCGGGGTCTCGGCCATCGCGGCGATCACGTCGTCCGTGAAGTCGCGCGGGTGCGGCGAGGTGAAGCGGATCCGCTCCAGGCCCTCGATCTGCCCGGCGGCGCGCAGCAGCTTGGAGAACGCCTCGCGGTCGCCCAGGTCGGAACCGTAGGCGTTGACGTTCTGGCCGAGCAGGGTCACCTCGATGACGCCCTCGCCGACCAGCGCCTCGATCTCGGCGAGGACGTCGCCGGGCCGGCGGTCCTCCTCCTTGCCGCGCAGCGCCGGGACGATGCAGAAGGTGCAGGTGTTGTTGCAGCCGACCGAGATCGCGACCCAGGCGGCGTACGCCGACTCCCGGCGGGTGGGCAGGGTGGAGGGGAAGGTCTCCAGCGACTCCAGGATCTCGACCTGGGCCTTGCGCTCGACCGCGGCCCGCTCCAGCAGCGCCGGCAGGTGGCCGATGTTGTGGGTGCCGAACACCACGTCGACCCACGGGGCCTTGGCGACGATGGTGTCGCGGTCCTTCTGGGCCAGGCAGCCGCCGACGGCGATCTGCATGCCCTTGTGGCGGGTCTTGACCGGGGCCAGCTGTCCGAGGTTGCCGTACAGCTTGTTGTCCGCGTTCTCCCGCACCGCGCAGGTGTTGAAGACCACCAGGTCGGGGTCACCCTCCTGGCCCGCCTTGACGTACCCGGCGTCCTCCAGCAACCCGGAGAGCCGCTCCGAGTCGTGGACGTTCATCTGGCAGCCGTACGTGACGACCTTGTAGCTCTTCGATCCGCTGTCACCGCTCACCCGACCAGGGTACGGGCAGCTCCCCCGGACCTTCCGCCGTCCTGCCCCCCTCCCGTTCGCCGCGGGCGCCTGGCACTATCCCTTCCATGGCCTCCAGCAGCTCCTCCCGGTTCCGCGCCGCGGCCCGCCGGCCGTTGTGGCGGATCGTGGCGGCGCTCGTCCTGGTGCTGGCCGGCCTGGGCGGCTGGTGGCTGTCGGAGGGCCGCTCCCCCGGCTACCCGCGCGGCGAGACCCGCCTGGCCACCGGCGTCCAGCGCGGGGTGTACGACCGGTACGGGCAGCTGCTGGACGCCCAGCTGGCCAGGGCGATGCCCGGGGTCCGGCTGGAGCTCGACAACTCCGAGGGCTCGGTCGACAACCTCCGCCGGGTCACCTCCGGCCGGGACGACTTCGCGATAGCCACCGCGGACGCCGTGGCCCAGTACACCGGCCCCGGCCGGGAGAAGCTGCGCGCTCTCGCCCGGCTCTACGACGACTACCTCCAGCTGATCGTGCCGGCCGACTCCCCGGTGCACCGGGCCTCCGACCTCAAGGGCCTGCGGGTCGGCGTCGGCCAGCCGCTCTCGGGCGTCAACCTGGTGACCCGGCGGCTGCTGGCCGCGGCCGGGCTCGACCCGGAGCACGACATCACCCCGAAGCCGCTGGGCATCGGCGACGCCGCCGACGGACTGCGGCGCGGCGAGGTGGACGCCTTCTTCTGGTCCGGCGGCCTGCCGACCAGCGCGCTCACCGACCTGTCGGAGCACGTCCGGATCCGGATCGTGCCGCTGGGCGACCTCGCCGAGTCGGTCCACAAGGTCGAGGGCGGCGGCACCGACGCCTACCGGGCGGCCACCATGCCCAAGGGCACCTACCCCAACGCCGAGCCCAAGGACGCGGTCGCCACCGTCGCCGTGCCCAATCTGCTGATCACCCGCGCCGACGTGGACGACGACCTGGTCCAGGGCATCACCCGCGCGGTGATCGACAGCCGCGACCAGATCGGCGCCCAGGTCCACGCCGCCCAGCTGGTCGACCTGCGCACCGCCGTCTACACCGACCCGCTCCCGCTGCACGAGGGCGCCGCCCGCTACTACCGCTCGGTCAAGCCCTGACCCTCGGGTCGGACCCGCCGCTCAGCCGCGGCGCTTGTCGGCGGCGCGGGGGACGGCGAGGGTGACGGCGAGGCCGTGCGGGACGGCGGTGCCGAAGGTGAGGGAGCCGCCGGCGGCCTGCAGCAGGGTCCGGGCGATCGACAGGCCGAGGCCCGAGCCGTCCACGTTCTGGTGCCGGGTGCTGCGCCAGAAGCGGTCGCCGGCCCGGGCCAGCTCCTCCTCGGTGAGGCCGGGGCCCTGGTCCGAGACGGTCACCGCGACCTCCTCGCGGCGCACCGCGACCAGCACCCGCACCCGGCTGCCGGTCGGGCCGAACTTCAGCGCGTTGTCGACCACCGCGTCCAGCGCGCTGCCGAAGCCGATCGGGTCGGCCAGGCCGAGCGCCAGCGCCGGGCCCTCCCAGACCAGCTCGATCCCGCGCTGCCCGGCCAGCGGACGCCAGGCGTCCACCCGGGCCAGGGCGAGCGCGGCCAGGTCGGTGGGCTCCGGCTCGGGGCGGGCGTGCTCGGCGGTGGCCAGTCCGAGCAGGTCGTCCAGCACCCGGGCCAGCCTGACGCCCTCCTCGCGGACCCCGCCGAGCTCCTCGTCGTGGCCCTCGGGCAGCTCCAGGCCCAGCACCTCGACCCGCAGCAGCAGCGCCGCCAGCGGATTGCGCAGCTGGTGCGAGGCGTCGGCGACGAAGGCCTTCTGCTGGTCCAGGGCGAGCACCACGTGGTCGGCCATCTCGTTGAACGAGCGGGCCAGCCGCTGCAGCTCGGGCGGGCCGCCGCCGGGCGCCACCCGGGCGTTCATCCGGCCGGTGGCGATGTCGTGGGTGGCCCGGTCCAGGGTGCGGACCGGGCGCAGCACCCACTCGGTCAGCCGGGCCGCGAGCAGCACCGCGACGATCATCGCGACGGCCTCGCCGGCCCCGATCACCAGCCACTGGCGCAGCACCCGGGTGCGCAGCGCGCCGGTCGGGGAGTCGCTGAGCACCACCGCGACCACGTCGCCGTCGCGGACCACCGGGGTGGCGACGGTCAGTGTCCGCTCCGGGGTCCACGGCCAGACCTGCGGCGGGTTGTGGCTGCGCCGGCCGTCCAGCGCCTCCTGGAACGCCTGCTCGGCCCAGCCGCCGGCCGGTACCCGCCAGTCGGCCGGGGCCACCGCGATCGGCACGCCGTCGCGCTGGAAGATGCCGATCCGCACCCCGTACAGCTCGTGGTAGCGCACCACCTCGGCGTCCAGCGCGTGGCGGCGGCTGAGGTCGCCGGGGGCGGGCTGGGGATCGCCCTTGAGCGCCGATTCGAGGCCGGAGACGCCGGAGGTCGGCAGGTCCTGGGCGAACCGGGCGGCGTCGTCCAGGCGGTCGACCACCACCCGGCTCTGCTCGGCGGCGGCGAACGCCGCGGCGAGCGGCATTCCGAGCGCGGCGAGCACACAGAGCATCAGCGCGATCAGGATGCCGAGAAGGCGGGTGCGCACGTGCGGTCAGTGCTCCGTGCGGGCCGGGGGCGGGCTGTCGGCGGCGGGCGTCGGGCACTCCGGGATCAGCCGGTAGCCCACGCCCCGGACGGCCTCGACCAGGCCGGGCAGGGCGAGCTTGGTGCGCAGCGAGCCGATGTGCACCTCCAGGGTGCGGCCGTTGCCCTCCCAGCCGCTGCGCCAGACCTCGCTGAAGATCTGCTCGCGGCGGTAGACCACGCCGGGGCTCTGGGCCAGCAGCGCCAGCAGGTCGAACTCCTTGCGGGTGAGCGGCACGTCCCGGCCGTCGACGCTGACCCGGCGGCGCTCGCGGTCGATCACGATGCCGCGGGACTCCAGCGGGCCGCGCTGCTGCGGGACGGTGTCCGGGGCGGGTGCGGCGACGGCGGCCGGCGCGGCGCCGCGGCGGGCGACGGCGTGGATCCGGGCGAGCAGCTCGCCCATGTCGTAGGGCTTGGTGACGTAGTCGTCGGCGCCGAGGTTGAGGCCGTGGATCCGGGAGCGTATGTCGGCCCGCGCGGTCACCATGATCACCGGTACGCCGCTGCCGGCCCGGATCCGGCTGCACACCTCGAAGCCGTCCCGGTCGGGCAGCCCGAGGTCGAGCAGGACCACCCGGTACGGCTCGTTGCCGTCCGGCACCAGGGCGTCCAGGGCCTCGTGGCCGCTGCGGGCGTGCCGGACCTGGAAGCCGTGCCGGCCCAGGACCGCGACCAGCGCGGCGGCCACGCGTTCGTCGTCCTCGACGAGCAGCAGTCTCATGGTTCTCCTCCTCTCCCGGACGGTTTCCCGGGGAGTGCGTCCCTCGGTCGCCGTGGGATTGTCACGGCCCCTGCCGGGCAGGTCCCGGTTCTGCGCAGTATGGGCCAGCGAAGGCCCGGACGCCAGGCTCGGCCGGCGGCCGCCCGGCCCCTCCGGGGCTCCGCGATCACGCCCGCCGCGGCCTCCGGACGCTGTCACTGTGCCCTTATCGGACCTTTGTGAACAGCGTTCGCCGGGCGTGTGGCCGGATCGTGATCCTCAAATTCCACTCAGATCGGCTGACGTGGCGACGTCAGGGCTCCTATGGTCGGCCCACCGAGGGTCGCGGCTCCGCCGGCTGCGACCCTCGGATTCCTACCACCATTGCCGCCCAAGGGAGTTCGCACCCACGGGCCGACCCGAGGGAGCAGGCCCGATGAGCACGAGCCTCGACCAGGACTCCCGCGCCGACGCCGCTCCCCTGGTGGTCCTGCGCAACGTCAACAAGCACTTCGGTGCGCTGCACGTCCTCCAGGACATCGATCTGGAGATCAAGCAGGGCGAGGTGGTCGTACTGATCGGCCCCTCCGGCTCCGGCAAGTCCACCCTGTGCCGGACGATCAACCGGCTGGAGACCGTCGACTCCGGGACGATCACCATCGACGGCCGCCCGCTGCCCGCCGAGGGCCGGGAGCTGGCCCGGCTGCGGGCCGAGGTCGGCATGGTCTTCCAGAGCTTCAACCTGTTCGCCCACAAGACCGTGCTGGAGAACGTGGTCCTCGGCCAGGTGAAGGTCCGCGGCATCGCCAAGGACCAGGCCGTACGGACCGCCCAGGAACTGCTGGAGCGGGTCGGCGTCGGCGCCCAGGCGTCGAAGTTCCCCGCCCAGCTGTCCGGGGGCCAGCAGCAGCGCGTCGCGATCGCCCGGGCGCTGGCGATGAACCCCAAGGTGATGCTCTTCGACGAGCCCACCTCGGCACTCGACCCCGAGATGATCAACGAGGTGCTGGAGGTCATGCGCCAGCTGGCCGCCGACGGCATGACGATGGTCGTCGTCACCCACGAGATGGGCTTCGCCCGCTCCGCCGCCAACCGGGTGCTGTTCATGGCGGACGGCCGGATCGTCGAGCAGAACACCCCCGAGGCCTTCTTCACCGCGCCGCGCTCCGAGCGCGCCAAGGACTTCCTCTCCAAGATCCTGCACCACTGATGTCCCGGTCCGGACCCCCGGCCGACGGCGGCGGGGCGCCACCGCGCGCCCTCCCGCCCGCCCGCCGGGCCCCCACCCGAACCGCACCCTCCGCCAGAGCCCGGTCGACCCGTGGCCAAGCCCCAGGAGAACTGCCCTCATGAGGACTCGTCGCACCTTCGCCGTCGCGCTCTGCGCCATCGCGCTCACCGCCACCGCCGCCTGCGGCAAGGACGGCACGCCCGGCGCCACCAACACCTCGGCCGGCGGCAGCGCCGCCCCCGCGCTGCCCACCTACACCGTGAAGACCGACGTCAAGATCGACTCGGCCGTGCTGGCCGAGGCCAAGAAGCGCGGCCAGCTGCTCATCGGCGCCAAGTCCGACCAGCCGTTCCTCGGCTGGGAGGACCTCGCCAGCGGCGACCGCAGCGGCTTCGACATCGAGATCGCCAAGATGGTCGCCGCCGACCTCGGCTTCACCCCGCAGCAGATCAAGTGGCAGACCCTGGTCTCCTCGCAGCGCGAGCCGGCCATCTCCAAGGGCCAGATCGACTTCTACGTCGGCACCTACAGCATCAACGACGAGCGCAAGAAGACCGTCTCCTTCGCCGGCCCGTACTACGTCGCCGGCCAGGACCTGCTGGTCAAGGCCGACAACACCACGATCACCGGCCCGGACTCGGTCAACGGCAAGAACGTCTGCACCGCCACCGGCTCCACCTCGATCAAGAACATCGAGAAGTACTCGCCGAAGATCACCCAGTTCGACACCTACTCGGCCTGCGTCGAGAAGCTGATGTCGGGCGAGGTCGACGCGGTCACCACCGACGACGCCATCCTCAAGGGCTACGCCTCGAAGTACACCGGCAAGCTCAAGGTGGTCGGCCAGCCCTTCACCAAGGAGAACTACGGCGTCGGCCTGAACAAGGACGACAAGGCGCTGCGCGACGCGATCAGCGACGCGCTCAAGGCCCACCAGGACAACGGCGACTGGAAGAAGGCCTACGACGCCACCCTGGGCCTCTCCGGTGCCGCCGCCCCGCAGCCGCCGGCCCTCGACCGCTACTGATCCACCCGTCCCACCCGATCCTCCACGGATCCGGACGGATCCCGACCGATCCGTCCGGATCTCCCCCGAGTCGACGAACCCCTGAGAGGAGGGCCGCCGGATGGGCTTCCTGTTCGAGGACGGCAACTTCGCGCTGTTCCGCGACGGCTTCCTGCAGACGATCGAGCTGAGCGCGCTCAGCGCGCTGCTCGCCCTGCTGCTGGGCACCCTGCTGGCGGCCTTCCGGGTCTCCCCCGTCCCCGTGCTGCGTGCCTTCGGCACCGGCTGGGTGACGGTCTTCCGCAACACCCCGCTGACCGTGCTGTTCTTCGCCGTGACCTTCGGCCTGCCGCCGCTCGGCGTGCACTTCAGCCACCTCGTGTTCGCGGTGCTGGCGCTCGGCAGCTACACCGCGGCGTTCGTCTGCGAGGTGCTGCGCTCGGGCATCAACACGGTGCCGATCGGTCAGGCCGAGGCGGCCCGCAGTCTCGGCCTGACCTTCGGCCAGACGCTGACCCAGGTCGTCCTGCCGCAGGCGGCCAGGACGGTGCTGGCCCCGATGAGCAGCGTGTTCATCGCGCTGCCGAGGAACTCGGCGATCGCCGGCGCGTTCAGCGTCAGCGAGCTGTACAGCGCGCAGCAGACCTTCTCCGAGCGCGGCTACTCGATCTTCGCGATCTTCTTCTGGGTCGCCTGCGCCTACCTGGTGATCAGCGCCACCGTCGCCCTGCTGTTCCGTTTCCTGGAGTCCCGACTGGCGGTGGCCCGATGAGCAAGCTCTTCACCCGCTCGACGACCGCCGGCGTCCTCTTCGACGCCCCCGGACCGAAGGCCCGCGCCCGCAACCGGATCTTCGGGGTGCTCTCGCTGCTCGGCATCGCGGGACTGCTCTGGTACGTCGTCACCGCGCTGAACGACAACGGCCAGTTCGACCCCGGGCTCTGGGACGCGTTCCAGTACACGACCATCCAGCAGCGGATCGTCGACGGTCTGGTCTCCACCCTCCAGGCCTTCGGGCTGGCGGCGGTGTTCTCCCTGGTGCTGGGCGCGCTGCTGGCGGCCGGACAGCTCTCCGAGCACAAGCCGGTGCGCTGGGTCTGCGTCTCGGTGGTCCAGTTCTTCCGGGCCATGCCGCTGCTGATCCTGATCGTCGCGCTCTACTACGCGTTCTTCGCGAAGGAGCCGATGTGGGCCCTGGTGCTCGGCCTCAGCCTCTACAACGGCTCGGTGCAGGCGGAGATCATCCGCAGCGGCGTCAACGCGGTGCCGCGCGGCCAGGGCGAGGCGGCCTACGCGCTCGGCATGCGCAAGACCCAGGTGATGACCGACATCCTGGTCCCGCAGGCGGTCCGCTCGATGCTGCCCACGATGATCGGCCAGCTGGTCGTCACCCTCAAGGACACCTCGCTGGGCTTCATCATCACCTACCACGAGCTGCTCTTCGTGGGTAAGGCGATCGCCACCCAGCCGCTCAACTCCGCGGGCTTCCCCTACATCCCCGTGGTCCTGGTGATCGGCCCCATCTACATCGCGATGTGCCTCCTGCTCACCGCGCTCGCCCGGTGGATCGAGGCACGTGGCCGACGCGGCGCGAACCGGCGCACTTCAGCTGCTGCTTGACGGACACGCAGGTGAACTGTTGCATTGCTCTTCGTGACACCATCCGGGAGCATCCACGCGGCATATGACGGCAGGCTGACGGCCGGTCCGTGCTCCGAGATCCACGGCGCCCGCCCGGGCCCGGAGGGACCGGCATGGACCCGGTGATCGTGGTCGGGGCCGGGCCGGTCGGCCTGGCCCTGGCCCTCGCCCTGGCCCGGCACGAGGTGCCGACCGTCGTCCTCGACGAGGGCTCCGGGCTCAGCCCCGAGAGCCCTCGCAGCGTCGTCCTCGGCGCCGACACCGCCTCCTTCCTCACCCGGATCGGCTACACCCGGGCCGCCTCCGACGCCGCCCGCTGGGACGCCTTCGCCGTCTGGCGCCGCCGCCAGGAGGTGCTCCGGATCGACCTCGCCGACACCCCCGTCCTGCACCTGCCCCAGCACCGCCTCCAGCGCGGCCTGCGCGACGCCCTCACCGGCAGCCCGCTGGTCAGGGTGGTCCCGCTGCACCGGGTCACCCGGCTCGAACAGGACCGCGACGGCGTCAGCGTGCTCACCCGCAACCCGCAGGACGGCACCGAGAACTGGTGGCGCGGCAGCCACCTGGTCGGCTGCGACGGCGCCCGCTCGGCCGTCCGCAAACTGCTGAAGATCCGCTTCCCCGGGCGGCCCGCCGTCGACCGCAGCGCGATCGCCACCGTCCGGGTCGACCTGCCCTTCACCGAGCCCCGGCTGCACCGCGAGCCGCCGTGGCGCGGCGACCGCGAGGCCACCGCCCGCCCGCTGCCGGACGGCGTCTGGCGGCTCGACTGGCGGCTCCCCCCGGGCCGGCCCGCCCCCGCCGAACCGGTCGACCCGCACGCCACCTGGCCCGGCATCGTCACCGGCGACACCCTGCTCACCAGGGTCTCCTCCACCCTCACCGGCTGGTGCGGCGAACTCCCGAAGTTCGACCTGCTCGCCGCCGCCGACCACACCGCCCAGCAGCGGCTGGCCGCCCGGTTCCGGGTCGGCCGCTGCTTCCTGGCCGGCGACGCCGCCCACCTGCACGGCGCGCTCGGCATGCAGAACCTCACCGACGGCCTGCGCGACGCCGACAACCTGGCCTGGCGGCTCGCCCTCGCCTGGCACCTCCACTCGGGCGGTCCGCAGCCCGGCGGCTCCCTGCTCGACGGCTACGAGGCCGAACGCCGCGGGGCGGTCGGCGCCCGGCTGCGCGCCGTCGACCAGGCCATGCCGCTGCTGCGCCCGCTGCGCGGCTGGGCCCAGACCCGGCGCTCGCTGCTCACCGGGTCCTTCCGCAAGCACGCGCCGATGCTCGCCGACGGGCACCTCGGCACCGGGCGGTTCGGCGGCGCCCCCGCCTATCCGGCCGCCCCCTCCGGCGTGCCCGGACGGGTCCCGGTCCAGCGCGGCGCCCGCGGCACCACCTCGCTCAGCGAGCTGCTGCCCGCCACCGCCCCCGGGGTGCTCGTCCCCGACCTGCCGGTCCTGGCCACCGACGGCACCCCCGACCGGTTGCACTCCCGGCTCGGCGCGGGCTTCCTGCTGCTGCTGGTCGCGCCCGGCACCGCCGTCTGGTCCGCGGAGCGCTGGCTGGGCGCCGGGCTGATGCCCCGGCTGGCCGAGGTCGCCGCCGCGCTGCCGGTACCGGCCGAGGTCCTGGTCACCGAGGCCTACCCGGGCGCCGGCCCGCACACGGTGCTGCTGATCCGGCCCGACGGCCATCTGGTCGGGGTCACCCAGGGCGCGGCGGCGGAGGACCTCCAGGCCCTGGCCGACGGGGCCAGGGGCGGCCCGGCCTCGCTCCCCGGCGGGTCCGAGCAGGAGGCACCGGTCCCCGGACCGGCCGCACCCGGCGCCACGTCCAACGGCCCGGCGCCCAACGACGCCAAGGGCCCCGGCGCCGCGTCCAACGGCGCGAAGGCCAACGGCGCCACGTCCAACGGCGCGAAGGCCAACGGCACCAAGGCCCCCGGTCCGGTCGTCACCGGCCCGGTCGCCGCCGCTCCTCCCGCCGCCGCTCCGGCCACCGAGCCGTTCCCGCCGGTCCGCCCGTCCGGGCGCTGACCGGGCGCCGACCCGGCGGCGGCCGGACCGCCGCCGTCGGGGTCCGGAGGACACGCCCTACCTGGCCACCTCGGTCGCCCGGCTCTCGCGCACCACGGTGACCCGGATCTGGCCCGGGTAGGTCAGCTCCTCGGCGACCTGCTTGGCGACCTCACGGGCGATCACCTGCGCCCCGAGGTCGTCCACCACCTCCGGCCGGACCATCACCCGCACCTCCCGGCCGGCCTGCATCGCGTAGACGGTGGCCACGCCGTCGTGCGCCCGGGCGATCTCCTCCAGCCGCTCCAGCCGCCGCACATACGCCTCCAGCGACTCCTTGCGCGCACCGGGCCGAGCGCCCGAGCAGGCGTCGGCGGCCTGGGTGAGCACCGCCTCCACCGTCCGGGGCTCCACCTCGCCGTGGTGCGCGGCGATCGCGTGCACCACGTCCGCCGATTCGCCGAACCGCCGGGCCAGGTCGGCGCCGACCGCCGCGTGGCTGCCCTGGATCTCGTGGGTCAGCGCCTTGCCGATGTCGTGCAGCAGCGCCGCGCGCCGCACCGGCTCCGGGTCCACCCCGAGTTCGGCCGCCATCATCCCGGCCAGGTGCGCCGACTCCACCAGGTGGCCGAGCACGTTCTGCCCGTACGAGGCTCGGTAGCGCAGGGTGCCGAGGGTGCGGACCAGCTCCGGGTCCATGGCACCGACCCGGACGGCGAGCAGCGCGTCCTCGCCGGCCCGCACGCAGCGGCGCTCGACCTCGACCCGGCTGCGCTCGTGCACGTCCTCGATCCGCAGCGGGTGGATCCGGCCGTCCTCCACCAACTGCTCCAGGGTGAGCCGGGCGGTCTCCCGGCGGACCGGGTCGAAGCAGGAGAGCTGCACCACCGAGGGCGTGTCGTCGATGATCAGATTGACGCCGGTGACGGCCTCGAAGGTCCGGATGTTGCGGCCCTCGCGTCCGATCACCCGGCCCTTCATCTCCTCGTTGGGCAGCCGGAACACCGACACCGCGGTCTCGGCGGTCTGTTCGGCCGCCAGCCGCTGGATCGCCCCGGCCAGGATGCCCCGGGCCCGTTGCTCGCCCTCCTCGCGGGCGGCGCGCTCGATCTCCCGGACGGTGACCGCCGCCTCCCGGCGGGCCTCCGACTCGGCCTCCCGGACGAGTTCGGCGCGGGCCTCGGCGGCGGAGAGACCGGCGGTCCGTTCCAGCTCGGCCGCCCGGCGCCGGAGGAGTTCCCCGGCCTCCGCCGCGGTGCGGGCCAGCGCGGCCGAGCGCTCGGCGAGTTCGTCCTCGCGGGTGCGCAGCCGGTCGAGCTCCCCGGCCAGCCGCTCCTCGCGCCGGTCGAGTTCGGCCCGCAGCCGGTCGGCCTGCTGCTCGGTCTGCCGCCGGGCCCGTTCGGCCGCCGCGGCGGCGCGACGACGCGCGACCCGCGACTGCCGGACCAGTAGCCAGGCTGTCGCCAGGACCACCAACAGGACGGCCACCGAAAGGGAGGCGGCCGATCCGGCGCTCACCGCGATCCTCATGCTGCCCACTCCCCGTCCCGCCGCGGCACACCGCCCGGGACCCCCGCGCGGCCGCCCGGAACCGCCCGGTCACAGGCATGGCCGGGCGTACGACCGGGGTCGGCCGAGGGACGGTCGACGTGCTCCCGCACTGAGTGCGAGGCTAGGCGCGGGTTACGAAACGGTCAAGACTGGCCAGGCAGTTGACCAACCCTCGGGTAACAGTCGGGGCGGACGGGGCCGACCGGGAGGACCTCAGTCCTCGAAGCCGTCGCCCTCGTCGCCGTACTCGTCCTCGTCCGCGGACCCCTCCGCGTCCAGGGCGTCGCGGACCACCCGGAAGGCCAGCCCTTCGGAGTAGCCGCGCCGGGCGAGCAGTCCGACCAGCCGGCGGGTGCGGGTCTGCCGCTCCAGGCCCCGGGTGGCCCGGAGCCGCCGGTCGACCAGGGCCCGGGCCGCCTCGGTCTCGTCGTCGTGGTCGAGCTGGGCCAGGGCCTGCTCGGCGAGCTCGCCGGAGATCCCCTTGGTCCGCAGCTCCTGCGCCAGCGCACGCCGGGACAGACCTCGGACGCTGTGCCGGGACTCCACCCAGGCCCGGGCGAAGGCCGCGTCGTCGATCAGCCCGACCTCCTCCAGCCGGGTCAGCACCTGCTCCGCGACCTCGTCCGGGATCTCCCGCTTGCGCAGGGCGTCGCCGAGCTGCTTGCGGCTCTTGGCCGCGCCCGTGAGCAGCCGCAGGCAGATGTCCCGCGCCCGGCTCTCGGGATCGGCCGGCTCCTCGGCCCGGGCACCGCGGCCCGCGCCGCGACGGCCCGGACCCCGGTCGGCACCGTCGTGGTCCCGCCCCCCGGAGTCACCGCCCCCCCGGGTACGGCCGGACCGACGCCTCGGACGCTCCTCCGGGAACGCCGGTGCAGGGTCGGCCACACCCCCGTGACCGGCCGACCCCGCACCCTCGCCCCGGCCGCCCCCGACGGCCGCGCCGCTCTCGGCCTCCAGCGCCGAGCGCCGCCGACGCCGCCCCGTGGGCAGCTCGGAGGCCTGGACCAGCCCCAGCTCGCCCACGTCCGCCGGGCGGGCCGCCGGGCGCTTCGCCGCCCGGGCCCGCTCCGGCGCGGGCTCCCACTCCGGCTGCCACGCCGATCGCGACCGGCCCCCCGGCTCGGGCCGCGACGCGGACCGGGGCTCGGTCTGCGGCCCTGCGACGGCCGCGAACCAGTCCGGCGGCCCGTCGTCGTCCTCCTCCTCGGGGCCGACCGGCCCACTGTGCTGCGTCAACGGCTCAGGCCTTGGCGGCGGCCGCCGTCGTCTTCTTCGCCGCGGCCGTCTTGGTGGCGGTCGCGGTGATCGGCTTGGCCGCACCCTCGGCGCCACCCGCAGCCGCCTCGGCCTCGGCCGGCTCCTCCACCTTCGGGCCGATGCCCAGCTTGCTCTTGATCTTCCGCTCGATCTCGTCGGCCAGCTGCGGGTTGTCCCGCAGGAAGTTGCGGGCGTTCTCCTTGCCCTGGCCGAGCTGGTCGCCCTCGTAGGTGTACCAGGCGCCCGACTTGCGGATGAAGCCGTGCTCCACGCCCATGTCGATCAGGCCGCCCTCGCGGCTGATGCCCACGCCGTAGAGGATGTCGAACTCGGCCTGCTTGAACGGCGCGGCCACCTTGTTCTTGACGACCTTGACCCGGGTGCGGTTGCCGACCGCCTCGGTGCCGTCCTTCAGGGTCTCGATCCGGCGGATGTCCAGCCGGACCGAGGCGTAGAACTTCAGCGCCCGGCCACCGGTCGTGGTCTCCGGCGAGCCGAACATGACGCCGATCTTCTCGCGCAGCTGGTTGATGAAGATCGCGGTGGTGTTCGACTGGTTCAGCGCACCGGCGATCTTCCGCAGCGCCTGGCTCATCAGCCGGGCCTGCAGACCGACGTGGGAGTCGCCCATCTCGCCCTCGATCTCGGCGCGCGGCACGAGCGCCGCCACCGAGTCGATGATCACCAGGTCGACCGCGCCGGAGCGGATCAGCATGTCCGTGATCTCCAGCGCCTGCTCACCGGTGTCCGGCTGGCTGACCAGCAGGGCGTCGGTGTCCACGCCGAGCTTCTTGGCGTACTCCGGGTCGAGCGCGTGCTCCGCGTCGACGAAGGCGACCGTGCCGCCGGCCCGCTGGGCGTTGGCCGCCACGTGCAGGGTCAGCGTGGTCTTGCCGGAGGACTCGGGGCCGTAGATCTCGACCACCCGGCCGCGCGGGATGCCGCCGACCCCGAGGGCGACGTCCAGGGCGGTGGAACCGGTGGAGATCACCTCGATCGGCTCGTTCGCCTTCTCGCCGAGGCGCATCACCGAGCCCTTGCCGAACTGGCGCTCGATCTGGGCGAGCGCCGTCTCAAGGGCCTTCTCGCGGTCCGTACCTGCCATGGCTTCCACCCTCGGGTTCTGTGCTGTGCGCTTCATCGTCCTCGACGCTAGCGCCTCCCACCGACAATCGGCCCCGACCGGGCTCTGCCTGGGGAAAACTCTGCGCCGGAGAGTACAAAGAACAAGTGTTCGAATCAAGCCGGGGCCGTTCGGACTACTTCCTCCCGGAGTCCCCGCCGACCATCCGCCGCAGCCTCCTGGCCGCCTCCCGGCGCAGCTCCCGGCGGTGCCGGCGCTGCTCGCCGCGGTCGATCCGCGGGTCCGTGGCCACCTCGTAGCGGCGCACGTACGTCCCGACGAAGCCCTGCAGGGTGGCCGCCGCCGGGATCGCGATCAGCGCCCCGACCGCGCCCAGCAGCGCCGCACCGGCGATCACCGAGCCGAACGCCACCGCCGGGTGCACGTCGACCGTCCGCGCGGTGATCCGCGGATGCAGCAGGTAGTTCTCGATCTGCTGGTAGACCACCACGAAGGCCAGCACCCAGAGCGCGTCCACCGGCTGCGAGGTGGTGAGCGCCACCAGCACCGGCAGCGCCCCGGCGAGGTAGGTGCCGATGGTCGGCACGAACTGCGACATGACGCCGACCCAGACCGCGAGCGCGGCCGCGTACGGCAGGTCCAGCAGCGCGAACATCACCCAGTGCCCGAGCGCCGACACCACCGCGAGCAGGGCCCGCGAGTAGAGGTAGCCGCCGGTCTTGGCGAGCGCGATCTCCCAGGCCCGCAGCACCTCCGCCTGCTTGGCGGGCGGCAGCATCGAGCAGACGGTCCGCCGCACCCGGGGCCCGTCGGCGGTGAAGTAGAAGGTGAAGAGGCCGACGGTGAAGGCCTGGAAGAGCCCGCCGATCAGGGTCGAGGAGACGCCCCAGACGTTGTCCGCGGCCTGCTGGGCGTAGGTCTCGATCGCGCCGGAGTCCTTGAGCAGCTTCTTCTGCAGCTCGTCCAGCGAGAGGTCCTGGTGGAAGGTGCTGTTGATCCAGGCGATCAGGTTGTCCAGCAGGTGCGGCAGGTCGCCGGCGATCTTCGCGACCTGGTCGACCAGCAGGGTGCCGAGCGCGGTCAGGAACCCGGCCACGGCGATCGCCACCGCGACGAAGACCAGGAAGGTGCCGATGCCCCGGCGCACGCCGCGGGCCGCCATCCGGTCCACCGCCGGCTCCAGCGCCAGCGAGAGGAAGAACGAGACCAGCAGCATCACGAAGAGGTCGATCAGCTGGTGGAAGGCCCAGTCGGCGAGCTGGAACACCCCGACCAGGACCAGGGCGAGCACCATCGCGCGCGGCAGCCAGCGCGGCATCCCGGTGCCCCAGAGACCGTCACCCGCGGTCCGGGCCCCGGTCGGCCCCTCGGGCGGGCCGGGCGGAGAGGCGGGCGGAGGGCCCGCGGCCTCGTCGGCGACCTGCGCCGACCTGTCCGAATTCTGCTGTTCTGCACTCCTTGCCACCCGCACAGTTTGACCCATGCCCGACGAACGTTCGAGCATCGGCGAAGGGTTCGCCGGAGCGGGGTCGGGACCGGTCCGGCCCGGCGGCCGGGGTCAGCGGAGCCCGACGGCCGGGGTCAGCGGAGCACGCCGGAGACGCCCTGGGTCTCGCAGACGACCCGCCAGACGTCCTTGGCCTCGTGGCCGGCGTCCAGCGCCTGCCGGACGGTCCGCCCGCCCAGCTCGCTCATCACGTGGTCGCTCGCGAAGGACTCCGCGTACGCCTCGCCGAAGTGCTCGTACATTCGCCGCCAGAACTCCGTCAGCCTCATGCCCCCAGTATCCCGGACCGCACACCGGCCGGTCCGGGGGTCCGGGGCACGGGCCGCTCGGACCGTTCCGGCCGGTCAGCCCGCCCGGGTCCGCCAGTCGGCGGCCGTCAGGGCGTACTCGACCTCGCCGTGCTCGCTGCCCGCGATCGTCTCCGGGTAGTCCTCGTGGAAGGTCCGCACGTACGACAGCCCGGCCTTCTCCATCACCCGCCGGGACCCGCTGTTGACCGCCATCGTGTACGCCACCACCCGCTCCACGCCCAGTCCGGTGAAGCCCCGGCGGACCAGCTCCCGGGAACCCTCCGTCGCGTAGCCGTGCCCCCAGGCCGCGCGGCGCAGCCGGTAGCCCAGCTCGACCTCGGAGCGGTCGCCGTGGAGCGACCGGAACTCGAACCAGCCGAGGAAGGCCCCGCCCTCCCGCTCCTCGGCGGCCCACCAGCCGAGGTCGCCGAAGCGCCGGTAGTGGTCGAAGTAGAGCGGCAGCAGGGTGTCCTCGACCACCGCGCGCGGGGTGGGCCGGCCACCGGTGAGGTAGCGGGTCACCTCCGGGTCGGCGTCCAGTTCCACCAGGGCGTCCACGTCGTCGGCGGTGAAGCGGCGCAGCACCAGCCGCTCGGTGGTGAGGAAGGTGTCCATCCCCCGATCCTCGGCCCGCCGGCCCCGCCCCGTCACCCGGTTTTCCGCGGCCCTCCGTCCCCGCACCACCGCACCACCGCACCAGCGTCCGCCGCACCGTCCGCGGTCAGGCGCAGCCGCGGCAGCGGCAGCGGCAGCGGCTCAGTGCGGCAGCACCAGCGGCCCGGCGCCGTAGAACTCGTGGTCGCCGCAGACGTGCGGCCCGGGCGGGCAGGCGGCCGCCGCGTCCGCGGCGAGCAGGGCGGCCAGCCGGTCGGAGCCCCAGTCCGGGTGCAGCGCGGCGGCCACCGCGACCGCGCCGGTGACGTGCGCGGCGGCCATCGAGGTGCCGGCCAGCGCGGCGTACCGGCCGCCGGGCCAGTCGGAGACCACCGCTCCCCGGGCGCCGCCGTCCGGGTCCCCGCCGGGGGCGGCCAGCGAGACGTGGCCGCGCCCGTAGTTGGTGTAGGCGGACGGTCGGCCGTCCCGGTCGACGGCGGTCACCGTGACCACGCCGGGCAGCTCGCCGGGCAGCCGGACGCACTCGGGGCCGACGTGGCGGGACTGCGGCGGGCCGGTCGTGCGGTCGTTGGGGCTGCGCTCGTCGGTGCGGGGCGCGCCGAGGTCCTGCGCGTCGTTGCCCGCCGAGGCGACCACCACCGCGCCCTTCCCCCGGGCGTACTCGACGGCCCGGCCGACGGCGGCGGTCAGCACGGCCTGGTCGGGGTCCCCGGGGCAGTTGTACTTCCACGGGTCGGCGAAGTAGCTGTTGTTGATCGCCCTGGCACCGTGGTCGGCGGCCCAGAGCATGCCGCAGACGATGTTCTCGGCGTAGTACTGGCCGAGCGGACCGAGCAGCCGGACGGCGGCGATCCGCACGCCGGGCGCGACCCCGCTGACGCCGCGGCCGTCCCTGGCCGCGCCGACGATCCCGGCGACATGGGTGCCGTGGCCGCTCTCGCCGACCCCGGCGTCGGGGCGCCAGGCGCCGGTCCTGGCGTCGGGGCGGCCGTCGGCGCAGGAGGCGGAGCTCTTCGGGTCGACGGCGGCGCGCAGATCGGGGTGGGTGTCGTCGACGCCGGAGTCGAGGACGGCGACCAGCACCTTGCGCAGGGCGTCGGCGGCCGGGGCGCCGGTACCGCGCAGCAGGTTGGGGGTGGCGTCCCCGGCGGCGGGGGCGGCGCCGAGCAGGGCGAGGTTCCAGGCGTCCTGCTCGCCGGGGTCCGGGACGGTGGCGGTGGCGTCGTCCCCGCCGTCCCCGCCCCGGGCGCCGCCCCGGACGCCGTTGCCGTCGACGGCGCGTCCGGGCAGCAGCCGGTCACCACGCGCCCGATCACCGACCGCCCGGTCACCGCCCGCCGGGTCCGTCCCGGCCCGGAAGTCGCCGGCGCCGTCCAGCGGCCGGGGCGGCCCGGGCACCGGCGAGGTGCGGCTGGCCCCGACCGCGGCCACCCCGGGCCGACCCCGGACCTTCTCGGCGAAGCCCCCGCCGGCGTACGCCAGCACCGTCCCGATCTGCGGGTACTCCTGGACCACCTGCCCCCCGGCCGCCCGGGCCTCGGCGGCCGCGTGGGCGGCCCCGTCGGCGTCGGCCCGCTCGGCGAGCACCAGGTAGCTGAGGTAGGAACGGCCCGGCCCGGCGACGTAGGGCACGGCGCCGCCGACGACCAGCGCGGTCAGCAGCATCGCGAGCAGGACCCGGAGCGGCCCCCGGCCGCGGCGCCGGACCGGCCGCCCGGGACCGGCCGCCCGGACGGGCACAGGGAGCGGCCCGACGCCGGTTGCGGGGAGCGGCCCGGCGCCGGTTGCGGGGAGAGGGCCGGGCCCGGGGAGAGGACCACCGCGGCCGGACGGGTCCGCCTGCGCCATGGCACGGTCTCCGCTCGTCGGTCCCGGCGGCCGCGCCGGAGCCGGCCGGCCACCGGAGGGCTGATCATCACAGGAGCATCACGGTGGTAAGAATCATCACCATATGGTCCGTTTGTCCGACTCGCCTTCCCGATTGCCCCGAACGGCCACCGCCCCGCGGCCGCCCGGCCCGCGATGTCAGTGCCACCCGGCACCATGGGGGCATGGCGACCGCGCACCCGACCCCGCCCCCCGCCGACCCGCTGGCCGGCTTCGCCCCGGCCACCAGGGCCTGGTTCACGGGTGCCTTCTCCGCGCCGACCGCCGCCCAGGCCGAGGCCTGGCGCGCCATCGGCCGGGGCACCGACGTGCTCGTGGTCGCCCCCACCGGCTCCGGCAAGACCCTCGCGGCCTTCCTGTCCGCGCTGGACCGGCTCAGCAGCACCCCGCCCCCGGCCGAGCCCGGCCGCCGCTGCCGGGTCCTCTACATCTCCCCGCTGAAGGCCCTCGCGGTGGACGTCGAGCGCAACCTCCGCGCCCCGCTGGCCGGACTGCGCCAGGCCGCCGTCCGGCTCGGCCTGCCCGAGCCGGAGGTCCAGGTCGGCATCCGCTCCGGCGACACCCCGGCCGCCGACCGCCGGCGCTTCGCCACCCACCCGCCGGACATCCTCATCACCACCCCCGAGTCGCTCTTCCTGCTGCTCACCTCCGCCGCCCGGGAGGCCCTGCGCGGCGTGGACACGGTGATCCTGGACGAGGTGCACGCCGTCGCCGGCACCAAGCGCGGCGCCCACCTCGCCCTCTCCCTGGAGCGGCTGGACGAGCTGCTCGACCGCCCGGCCCGCCGGATCGGCCTGTCCGCCACCGTCCGCCCGGTCGAGGAGGTGGCCCGCTTCCTCAGCCCCGGGCGCGGCGCCGAGGTGGTCCAGCCGCCCGCCACCAAGGAGTTCGACCTCTCCGTGGTGGTCCCCGTCCCGGACCTCGACGACCTGCCCGCCGCCCCCTCCACCGGCGCCGCCGGCGACGAGGACCCGCAGCGCAAGGCCTCGATCTGGCCGCACGTCGAGGAGCGCATCGTCGACCTCGTCCAGGCCCACCGCTCGACCATCGTCTTCGCCAACTCCCGCCGCCTCGCCGAGCGGCTCTGCAACCGGCTGAACGAGATCGCCCTGGAGCGGGCCGGCGGCACCCCGCCGCCGGAGGCGCACGCCCCGGCCCTGCTGATGGGCGGCTCCGGCGCCGCCCGCGGCGCCCCGCCGGTGATCGCCCGGGCCCACCACGGCTCGGTCTCCAAGGAGCAGCGCGCCCTGGTCGAGGAGGAGCTCAAGGCCGGGCGGCTGCCCGCCGTGGTCGCCACCTCCAGCCTGGAGCTGGGCATCGACATGGGCGCGGTCGAGCTGGTGATCCAGGTCGAGTCCCCGCCCTCGGTCGCCTCCGGCCTCCAGCGGGTCGGGCGGGCCGGCCACCAGGTCGGCGCCGTCTCCACCGGCGTCGTCTTCCCCAAGTACCGGGGCGACCTCGTCCAGTCCGCCGTGGTCACCGAGCGGATGCGGGCCGGCCGGATCGAGGCGCTGCGCATCCCGCGCAACCCGCTCGACGTGCTCGCCCAGCAGCTGGTCGCGATGACCGGGATGGACACCTGGCAGGTCGACGAGCTGCTCGCCCTGGTCCGCCGGGCCGCGCCGTTCGCGACCCTGCCGCAGTCCGCCTTCGACGCGGTGCTCGACATGCTGGCCGGCCGCTACCCCTCCGACGCCTTCGCCGAGCTGCGCCCCCGCCTGGTCTGGGACCGGGTGGCCGGCACCGTCACCGGCCGCCCCGGCGCCCAGCGGCTCGCCGTCACCTCCGGCGGCACCATCCCCGACCGGGGCCTGTTCGGCGTCTTCATCGCCGGGACGGACGACAGGAAGGGCGCCGGCGGGCGCCGGGTCGGCGAGCTGGACGAGGAGATGGTCTACGAGTCCCGGGTCGGCGACGTCTTCACCCTCGGCACCACCTCCTGGCGGATCGAGGACATCACCCACGACAAGGTGCTGGTCACCCCCGCCCCCGGGATCCCCGGCCGGCTGCCGTTCTGGAAGGGCGACACCCTCGGCCGCCCGCTCGAACTCGGCCGCGCCCTCGGCGCCTTCACCCGCGAGCTCGGCGCACTCGACCCGGCGGCCGCCACCGAGCGGCTGAAGCGGGCCGGCCTGGACGACTGGGCCGCCGCCAACCTGCTCGACTACCTCGCCGAGCAGCGCGCCGCCTGCGGCCACCTCCCCGACGACCGCACCATCGTGGTCGAGCGCTTCCGCGACGAGCTGGGGGACTGGCGGATCGTCGTCCACTCCCCGTTCGGCGCCCAGGTGCACGCCCCCTGGGCACTCGCCCTGGCCGCCCGGCTGCGCGAGAAGCACGGCCTCGACCCGCAGGTCATGCACGCGGACGACGGCATCGTGCTCCGACTGCCCGACGCCGACCTGCTCTCGCCCGACTTCGACTTCGGCGGCCCCTTCGCCGCACCGGGCGCCGCCGCCGGACCGGTCACCGACGACGCCCCGGTCGGCGCCGACGCCGCCCTGTTCGACCCGCAGGAGATCGAGCAGCTGGTCACCGACCAGGTCGGCGGCTCCGCCCTGTTCGCCTCCCGCTTCCGCGAGTGCGCCGGCCGCGCCCTGCTGCTCCCCCGCCGCAGCCCCGGCAAGCGCACCCCGCTCTGGCAGCAGCGCCGGCGCGCCGCCCAGCTGCTGGAGGTCGCCGCCGAGTACGGCTCCTTCCCGATCGTCCTGGAGGCCGTCCGCGAGTGCCTCCAGGACGTCTTCGACGTCCCCGGCCTGGTCGAGCTGATGGGCGACCTGGAGTCCCGGGCCGTCCGCCTGGTCGAGGTCACCACCGCCGAGCCCTCCCCCTTCGCCCGCTCACTGCTCTTCGGCTACGTCGCGCAGTTCCTCTACGAGGGCGACTCCCCGCTCGCCGAGCGCCGGGCCGCCGCCCTCTCGCTCGACTCCCGGCTGCTGTCCGAGCTCCTCGGCCAGGCCGAGCTGCGCGAGCTGCTGGACCCGGAGGTCCTCGCCGAGCTGGAGGCCGAGCTCCAGCGGCTCACCCCCGAGCGCCGGATCAAGGACGCCGAGGGGGTCGCCGACGCGCTGCGCCTGCTCGGCCCGCTGAGCGAGGCCGAGCTGACCGCCCGCGGCGCCGAACCGCTCCTGGCCCTCGAACTGGAGGCCGCCCGGCGGGTGATCCAGGTCCGGATCTCCGGCGAGCTGCGCTGGGCCGCCGTCGAGGACGCCGGCCGGCTGCGCGACGCCCTCGGCACCCCGCTCCCGGTCGGTGTGCCGGAGGCCTTCACCGAACCGGTCAAGGACCCGCTCGGCGACCTGCTCGCCCGGCACGCCCGCACCCACGGCCCGTTCACCTCCGCCGAGGCCGCCGCCCGCTTCGGCCTCGGCACCGCCGTGGTCACCGGCACCCTGCACCGCCTCACCGCCACCGGCCGCCTGGTCCGGGGCGAGTTCCGCCCCGTCTCCCACCACCCCGCACCCGAAGCGCCGCACACCGCCCCCGCCGACGGGCACACCGGCGCGGTCGAGTGGTGCGACGCCGAGGTGCTGCGCCGACTGCGCCGCCGTTCACTGGCGGCCCTGCGCCAGGAGGTCGAGCCGGTCCCGCCCCGCGCGCTGGCCGCCTTCCTGCCGCAGTGGCAGCACCTGGCCGGCCACCGGCTGCGCGGACCGGACGGCCTGCTCCGGGTGGTCGAGCAGCTCCAGGGCTCCGCCCTGCCCGCCTCCGCGCTGGAGAAGCTGATCCTCCCGGCCCGGCTGAGCGACTACTCCCCCGGCCTGCTCGACGAGCTGACGGCGGCCGGCGAGATCGGCTGGGCCGGCGCGGGCGCGCTGCCCGGCAAGGACGGCTGGATCAGCCTGCACCTGGCCGAGAACGCCCATCTGCTGCGGCCCGAACCCGTCCCGCCCGCCCTCACCCCGGTGCACAGCGCCCTACTGGAGGCGCTGGCCGACGGCTACGGCCTGTTCTTCCGCCAGTTGGTCGCGCACCTCCCGGAGACACCCGAACCCGAGATCGTCGAGGCCCTGTGGGACCTCGTCTGGGCCGGCTACGTCAGCAACGACACCCTCGCCCCGCTGCGGGCCCTGCTCGGCTCCGGGCGGACGGCCGGCGCCACCGCGCACCGGGCGCCCCGGGCCACCCCGCGCGGCCGCTACGGCGGCGCCGGCCGGCCCCAGGGCCGACTCGGCGGAGCCCTGCGCAGCGGCCCGCCGACGGTGGGCGGGCGCTGGTCGCTGCTGCCCCCCTTCACCGCCGACCCCACCCTCCGGGCCACCGCCCAGGCCCAGTCCCTGCTGGACCGGCACGGCCTGCTCACCCGGGGCACGGTCGTCGCCGAGCGGGTCCCGGGCGGCTTCGCCGGGGTCTACCGGGTGCTCTCCGCCATGGAGGAGCGCGGCCGGGCCCGTCGCGGCTACTTCGTCGAGGGGCTGGGCGGCGCCCAGTTCGCCATGGAGGGCGCCGCCGACCGGCTGCGCTCGGTCAACGGCCGGCTGGAGCGGGCCCGGGGCGTGGAGTGGCCGGCCGCCCCGGCCGCCGAGCCCCCACAGGCCCTGGTACTGGCCGCCGCCGACCCGGCCAACGCCTACGGGGCCGCGCTGCCCTGGCCCGAGCCGCCCGCCGGGACCACGGGCAAGGCGCACCGGCCCGGCCGGAAGGCCGGCGCCCTGGTGGTCCTGGTCGACGGCGAGCTGTGCCTGTACGTCGAGCGCGGCGGCAAGTCCCTGCTGGCCTGGCCGGAGGACGGGGCGACGCTCGCCGCCGCGGCGGCCGCGCTGGCCGGGGCCGCCCGCGCCGGGGCACTCGGCAGCGTGACCGTCGAACGGACCAACGGCGAGCCCGCCCTCGGCTCCGCGCTCGGCGCCGCCCTGGAGGAGGCGGGCTTCCACCCCACCCCGCGCGGTCTGCGGCTGCGCCCCTGAGCGGAGCACCGCCGGCACCGGACGGGCCGGAAGCACCGGAAGGGCCGGTACAAGGGGGCCGGAAAACATCCGGAAGCGGCCGAAAAGCACCCACCCCCGGGCCGGGGAACGCCGCCCCCGGTCCACCCGACGCACGAGGACGCACACGGACGGAGGCGGACACACGACGAGGGCCGCGGGACGTCGAAGTCCCGCGGCCCTCGTCCGCGTTCTGTTCCCTCGGCCCCGCCCGGTCTCACCCGATCGGAGGCCCGGCCTCCGCCGCTGGTCCGATCGGCTCAGCCGTCCGGCGTCGCGAGGGGCCGGTGGACCACCGGTCGGCATGGACCGGGATCAGCCCGAGGCCCCAGCCCCCGGCCGCCAGCAGCCCCAGCATCGCCCCTTCGGGCAGCCGTCCGGCACCCGCCGACAGCCACCAGCCGGACCCGACGGCCAGGACCGTCAGGAGCGCCAGCAGCACCAGGACCCGCCGGGACCGCACCCGCCGGAGCCGTATTCGGGCCCCGGCACGCATCGCCGCCGCATTCCGCACGACCGCCTCCTTCGCTCGACCCGGGCCGCAGAGGGCCCGCTCCGAGACCGGGTCAGGCGGCGACCACGTCCATCGCGGCGGCCTTGGGCGAGATGTTCGCCCGGTCGGAACCGGGGGCCGGCAGCGGTACCGGTTCGAGCACCGGCCTCAGCAGTTCACCTTCGGAGAGGGTGGCCATCGCCGCAAGTTCGGCGAGCGACAGTTCGTCGCTGACCTCGCGCATGACCTCGGACATCCGGACGTCGAGTGCGTCGCAGATGGCGGAGAGCAGCTCCGAGGAGGCCTCCTTCTGTCCCCGCTCGACCTCGGAGAGGTATCCGAGCGAAACCCTGGCTGCCGCCGACACCTCGCGGAGTGTGCGGCCCTGGCGCTGGCGCTGCCGACGCAGTACATCGCCCAGTAGGCGACGGAGCAGGATCATCGGTGCCTCCCTCCTCGGACTGCGGATCGAGATGTCACGCCCCCACCGTACCGCCTTGCCCGCTTCGCGTGCGGGGACCATGGTCGTGTTCACTCTGGGCTGCAAGGCTGTCCCCTCCCCTGTTTCGGTGTCGCGCCCGGGCCGGTGGGCACCCCGTCGTACCCTCCGGGCGGCACCGGGTCACCGCCGCGCCACTCGTTCGCCACCTGGTTTCTGCCCAACCAGGGCCTCCGATGTAACACGATCCTGCAGTTGTCCGATGCCCGCACGCCAGTTCGGTGGATCCCGGTTCGACGGAGATCCTGCGAGCGGCCTTCGGCGGGAGCCGGGTCCGAGGTGGTGCGTGGACGGTCGGAGGCACGGTGACGACAGTGCGGACGACGCTCAGCGCGTGGGCGTACCGGACGGGAGCCGCCCTACGAGCAGCTCCAGAGCGGCGGTCACCGCCCCGTGACGGATTGTGGCACGCTCCCCCGACAACCGTGGCGAACTGACCAGACTTCCCCCCGGGCCGGCCACCGCGAGGTGTACCGTGCCGACCGGCTGCCCGTCCTGCGGCTCCGGACCGGCCACTCCGGTGGTCGCGATCCCGTAGGTGGCGCCGAGCAGCTTCCGCACGCCTTCGGCCATCTGCCGGGCCACCACCGGGTGGACCGGGCCGTGGACCGCCAGCAGTCCCTCGTCGACCCCGAGCACCGAGGCCTTCAGCTCGGTCGCGTACGCGGTCACCGACCCCCGGAAGGTCGCGGAGGCCCCCGGGACGTCCACCAGCGCGGCCGCCAGCAGTCCGCCGGTCAGCGACTCCGCGACGGCCACCGTGCCGCCCTCCGCCCGCAGCCCGGCGTGCACCCGCTCGGCCAGTCCGAAATCACCCGGCCCGAAATCACCCGGCCCGAATTCGGCCGGCCCCGAATCGGCCGCCCCGGCTCCGCCGCTCATCCCGACGTCCCTCCCTCGCGTTCCCCGGGCCCGCCCCGGAGTACCCGTCATTGTGGGCCCGGAGGGCCGTCGGGGAGCCGCTCCGCCCCGGCATTCACCCGGTCGTGCGCCGCGCGGCCAGACCCTCCCGGCGGAGGCGCAGCGCCTGCCCCACGTAGTCCAGCGCGGTGCCGACGGTCAGCAGTACCGCGACCCCCATCAGCAGGGCCCTGCCGGTGGCCAGCCAGCCGGTCAGCTCCAGCACGTACATGCCGACCGCGATGCCCTGGGTGAGCGTCTTGATCTTGCCGCCCCGGCTGGCCGGGATCACGCCGAAGCGGATCACCCAGAACCGCATCAGCGTGATGCCGAGCTCGCGGGCCAGGATCACCACGGTGACCCACCAGGGGAGGTCCCCCAGCACCGAGAGCCCGATCAGCGCCGCGCCCATGATCGTCTTGTCCGCGATCGGATCGGCGATCTTGCCGAAGTCGGTGACCAGGCCCTTGCGCCGGGCCAGCTCGCCGTCGAACAGATCGGTGATCATCGCGACCGCGAAGGAGGCCCAGGCCACCGAGCGCCACTTGGGATCGTGCCCGCCGTCGGCGAACAGCAGGGACACGAAGACCGGGACCAGCAGCAGCCGGACCATGGTCAGCACGTTCGCGATGTTCCAGATCCCCGGCGCCGGAGGCGCCACGGCCGCCGGTCTGCCCGGGTGGGCCGCGGCCGGGGCGCCTGGCCCCTGGGTCATTCCCCGACTCCGGGCGCCCGGCGGAGCCGCACCTGCTCCAGCGCCTCGGCGACCAGGTCGACGCCCTCGCTGGCGACCACCCGGGCCCGGTAGAACTGCCCGACCTCCGGGTCCTCGACCCCGAGCAGGGTGGTGAGGCCGTCCGTCTCCGGGGCCTGGTGGGCGGCACGGCCCTCGACCACGTCCCCGTCGACCGACTCGACCAGCACCTCGACCTCGGTGCCGATCCGCTCCTCGGCGCGCTGGGCGGTCATCTCCTCGGCGAGCCGGGTGAGCCGGGCCAGCCGGTCGGCGACCACGTCCTCCGGCAGCTTGCCGTCGTAGCCGGCGGCCTCGGTGCCGTCCTCGTCCGAGTAGCCGAAGACGCCGATCGCGTCCAGCCCGGCGTGGGTCACGAAGCGCTCCAGCTCGGCGAAGTCCGCCTCGGTCTCACCGGGGAAGCCGACGATGAAGTTGGACCGGGCGCCGGCCTGCGGGGCCTTGCCGCGGATGGAGCCGAGCAGCTCCAGGAACTGGTCGGTGGAGCCGAAGCGCCGCATCCGCCGCAGCACGGCCGGCGCGGAGTGCTGGAACGACAGGTCGAAGTAGGGCACCACGTCCGCGGTGCCGGTCATGGCGTCGATCAGCCCGGGGCGCATCTCGGCGGGCTGGAGGTAGGACACCCGGACCCGCTCCACACCCTCGATCGAGGCGACCTCGCCGAGCAGGGTCTCCAGCAGTCGGATGTCGCCGAGGTCCTTGCCGTACGAGGTGTTGTTCTCGCTGACCAGGACGACCTCGCGGACGCCCTCCCCGGCGAGCCACTGGGCCTCGTGCAGCACGTCCGAGGGGCGGCGGGAGATGAACGAGCCGCGGAAGGCCGGGATGGCGCAGAACGAGCAGCGCCGGTCGCAGCCGGAGGCGAGCTTGACGGAGGCGACCGGGTTGTCGTCCAGGCGCTTGCGCAGGGTGCGCGGCCCGGAGGCGGGCGCGAGGCCGTCCGGCAGGTCCTCGGGGGCGCCGTGCCCGGGCACGGCCACCTCGGCGGCGGCGGCCTGGCGCTCGACGGGGCTCAGCGGGAGCAGCTTGCGGCGGTCGCGCGGCAGGTGCGGGGCGTGGTGGCCGCCGGACAGGATGGTCTGCAGGCGGTCGGAGATGTCCGAGTAGTCGTCGAAGCCGAGCACACCGTCGGCCTCGGGCAGCGCGTCGGCGAGCTCCTTGCCGTAGCGCTCGGCCATGCAGCCGACCGCGACGACGGCCTGGGTGCGGCCGTGACCCTTGAGGTCGTTGGCCTCCAGGAGGGCGTCGACGGAGTCCTTCTTGGCGGCCTCGACGAAGCCACAGGTGTTGACGACGGCGACGTCGGCTTCGGCTGCGTCGTCCACGAGCAACCAGCCGTCGGCCTCCAGTCGCCCGGCGAGTTCCTCGGAGTCCACCTCGTTGCGGGCGCATCCGAGCGTGACAAGGGCGACAGTACGGCGATCAGGCATAGGGCCAAGATTAACGCGCGGCCGCCGGAGCCGTTCGCCCCGGAGGCCACACGTTGGTCCCGGCCGGGTTCCCGACCGGTCGGACGCCCCTCGCCATCAGCCCGCCTGCGGGTCGCCGGGGGTGTACGTGACGTGCACCACCTGGCCGTTCTTGCCCGCCGGACCGAGGTCCTTGCCGTTGACGTACACGTGCACGGCGCCGGCGTTGCCGATCACCAGCTTGATCTGCTTGGGGTCGGTGAAGGTCTGGTCCTGACCTTCCTCGATGTTGTTCTGGAACAGCGACTTCCCGGTGCCGTCCACCGCCGAGACCCAGCTGGTGTCCTTCTCGGCCACCAGCTTCACGGTGACCTTGTCGGCCGGGGCGGCGGCGATCGCGGCGGCGCTGGGCGCCGGCGCGGGCGGCTGGACCGTCGGGGTGGGCGCCGGGGCGACCGCGGCGACCGAGCCGGTGCCGGAGCCCGAGGGCAGCGGGGCGCTGGCGGAGCCGGTGGTGCCGACGCCGGACTTGCCGCTCACCAGGTTGAAGCCGATCACTCCGACCACGGCGACGATCGCGGCGACCATCGCCGCCGTCCAGTTCGGGCGGCCCCGGCCGGGGACCTTGATCGGGCCGCTCTCGATCAGCTCGGTGGGCCGCTTGGAGGCCGGGGAGCCGCCGTGCGCGGCGTCGTAGCGGGCCACCAGGGCCTCGCCGTCGACGCGGACCAGCTGGGCGATCGCGCGGATGTGGCCGCGGGCGTAGAAGTCACCGCCGCAGCGACCGAAGTCGTCCTCCTCGATGGAGTGCACGATCGGCACCCGCACGCGGGTGGCACTGCTCACCTGATCCACCGTGAGCCCGGCGTCGATCCGGGCGGCGGACAGCACCCGGCCGATGCTGGGCGCATCGGCCGTCTGTTCCGCGGTGCCGGAGGGCAGCGCGGACGACGGGGCGTTCTCGCGGTCGGGAGACTTGCCGATGGTCACGGTGCACGCCTTTCGAGCGGTTGGCCACCTGCTGGGGAACAGTCTAGGGGCGGGAGCGGATCGTTTCTCAAGCGGAACAGGCCCGAATGCGTTCGCCCGCCCCCGCCGGGGGCCGGGCGTGCACTGACTGTCCGTCGGTGCGGGGGCCGCCGTCTCCGGGACCCCCGTACCGGGGTGGCACATCGTCCGTTGCCCGTGGGACGCCGTCCGCACCCGATCGGTTCCGCACCCGCCGCCTACCCCGGTCCGAACGGGTGAACACTCCCCGGGGCCCCGACACACCGCCCTCCGGCCACCGCGGCACCCTCAGCCGCGGATGGCGACGATCACCCCGTCCAGCTCGTCCGGCTGCACCAGCACGTCGCGGGCCTTGGAGCCCTCGCTCGGCCCGACGATGCCGCGCGACTCCATCAGGTCCATCAGCCGGCCGGCCTTGGCGAAGCCGACCCGCAGCTTGCGCTGCAGCATCGAGGTGGAGCCGAACTGGGTGGAGACGACCAGCTCGGCCGCCTGGATCAGCAGCTCCAGGTCGTCGCCGATCTCCTCGTCGATCTCCTTCTTTGGCCCGCCGCCGACCGTTACGTCGTCGCGGTAGGCGACCGAGGACTGCTCCTTGCAGTGCTTCACCACCGCGGCGATCTCGGCCTCGGTGACGAACGCGCCCTGCATCCGGATCGGCTTGCTCGCCCCCATCGGCAGGAACAGCGCGTCGCCCTTGCCGATCAGCTTCTCGGCGCCGGGCTGGTCCAGGATGACCCGGGAGTCGGCCATCGCCGAGGTGGCGAAGGCCAGCCGGGACGGCACATTGGCCTTGATCAGGCCGGTGACCACGTCCACCGAGGGCCGCTGGGTGGCCAGCACCAGGTGGATGCCGGCCGCGCGGGCGAGCTGGGTGATCCGGACCACCGAGTCCTCGACGTCGCGCGGCGCGACCATCATCAGGTCGGCCAGCTCGTCGACGATCACCAGCAGGTACGGGTACGGGGTCAGCTCGCGCTCGCTGCCGAGCGGCGGGGTGACGGTGCCGGCCCGGACCGCCGCGTTGAAGTCGTCCACATGGCGGAAACCGAACGCGGCGAGGTCGTCGTAGCGCAGGTCCATCTCGCGGACCACCCACTGGAGGGCCTCGGCGGCCTTCTTCGGGTTGGTGATGATCGGCGTGATGAGGTGCGGGATGCCCTCGTAGGCGGTCAGCTCGACCCGCTTGGGGTCGACCAGCACCATCCGCACCTCTTCCGGGGTGGCCCGGGCGAGGATCGAGGTGATCAGGCAGTTGATGCAGGACGACTTGCCCGCGCCGGTCGCGCCGGCCACCAGGATGTGCGGCATCTTGGCGAGGTTGGCCATCACGCTGTGGCCCTCGACGTCCTTGCCCATGCCGACGACCATCGGGTGGGCGTCCTCGGCGGCGGCGCGCGAGCGCAGCAGGTCGCCGAGGTTGACCATCTCCCGGTCCCGGTTCGGGATCTCGATGCCGACCGCGGACTTGCCCGGGATCGGGCTGATGATCCGGACGTCCGGGCTGGCCACCGCGTAGGCGATGTTCTTGGCCAGCGCGGTGATCCGCTCGACCTTGACGGCCGGGCCGAGCTCGACCTCGTAGCGGGTGACCGTCGGGCCGCGGGTGAAGCCGGTCACCCTGGCGTCCACCTTGAACTCGCCGAAGGTCCCGGTGAGCTGGGCCACCACCTCGTCGTTGAGGGCGCTGCGGGCCTTGGCCGGGCCGCCGCGCTCCAGCAGGTCGAGCGGGGGCAGTGAGTAGCCGACGCCCTCGGAGAGCCGGAGCTGCTCCATCCGGACCGGGGCCGGGCCGTGCTCCTCGGGGGCGCCGGGGCCGGCGCCGCCGGTCCTGGCGGCCGGGACGGCGGGCTCCTCCGGCGGGGCGGTGCGGTCCTGCACCTGGTGCATCATGTCCGCCACCGCCGAGGAGGCGGGCACGCCGTACACCAGCGCGCCGTCCAGGTCGGCGGCGGCGCCGGCGGCGATGTCCCGGGTGGCGTACGGGTCCAGGGCCTCCTTGGTGAACATGTCCGGCTCGTCGGCGGGCGCCCCGGCCTGCTCCGGCCTGCGCTTGCGACGGCGCCGACGGGCGGCCACCTCGTCCGTCGAGTCCTCGCCGTCCGTCTCCAGGGTGTAGGGCAGCGCCGAGGGATCGGCGTCCTCCGGCGGCTCGTGGGAGAGCTCGCGCTCCGGCGTGCGCCCCTCGGTCCCGGTGCCCTGCGGACCGGCCTCGACCACCCCGAGCCGGACGCCGACCGCGCGGATCCGCTCCGGGATCCGGTTGACCGGGGTGGCGGTGGTGACCAGCAGGCCGAAGAAGGCGAGCAGCAGCAGCAGCGGCACCGCCAGGGCCGGCCCGGCCGCGGCCATCATCGGGGTGGACGCGGCCCAGCCGATGATCCCGCCGGCCGTCCTTATCCGGGTCGCGCCGCTGCCCATCGCGGGCGCGCCGCAGCCGATGTGGACCAGACCGAGCACCCCGACCAGCAGGGTGGTCAGACCGATCATGATCCGCCCGTTGGCCTCCGGCAGCTCGGGGTGGCGCAGCAGCCGGACCGCCACCGCGGCCAGCAGGAAGGGCACCAGCGCGTCGAGCCGGCCGAACAGGCCGGAGACCACGTTGGTGGCCGCCTCGCCCAGCCAGCCCTGCGGACTGAACCAGGTGCCGGCGGCGGTCACCAGGGCCAGCGCGAACAGCAGCAGGCCGAGGCCGTCCTTGCGGTGCGCCGGGTCGAGGTTCTTCGCTCCGTCGCCGAAGCCCCGGAAGACCGCGCCGATGCCGTGCGCCGCGCCGAGCCAGACGGCGCGCACGGCCCGGAAGAGTATCGGCCGGGGCGGGGGCGGCGGCGGGGCCTGCTTGGCCGCCGTCTTCTTCGCCGGGGCTGCCTTCTTGGCGGCCGCCTTCTTCGCGGGCGGCTTGGCCGGAGCCTTCGCCGCGGCCTTCTTGGACGGTCCCGGACTCGGGTTGCGTGCCGCGCTTCCGGGCGTGCGTGTGGCCATGGGTCAGCAGCCTACCGGGGCACGCGAGCTGTGCCCATGTCGTCCGTCCGGGGTGCCCGGACGTGTCGCCGACACACCGTCACCCCGGTCGTGTTCACCCGGACGGGTGAGCGCCGACGGGCCGGCCGACCGCCCTCGGGGGCGGGCCCGGCGTGTCTCAGTCGGTACCGGGACGCAGCGCGTCCAGGGCCCGCCGGAGTCCGGTCAGCTTGCGCTCCAGGTGCGCCGCGGTGGCCGCCACCCCGCCGTCCTCGGTGCCGTCCAGCTGCTTGGTCAGCGACTCGGCCTGCTCCTCGACGGCGGCCAGCCGGGCCGACAGCTCGCCGAGCAGCGCGCCGCCGATGGCGGGCTCGGCGCCGGTCGCCTCCAGCTGCAGCCGCAGCAGCGCCGCCTGCTCCTTCAGCTGGCAGTTCTTCATGTAGAGATCGACGAAGACCGAGACCTTGGCGCGCAGCACCCAGGGGTCGAAGGGCTTCGAGATGTAGTCGACCGCGCCGGCCGCGTAGCCGCGGAAGGTGTGGTGCGGCCCGTGGTTGATCGCGGTCAGGAAGATGATCGGGATGTCCCGGGTGCGCTCGCGGCGCTTGATGTGGGCGGCGGTCTCGAAACCGTCCATCCCCGGCATCTGGACGTCCAGCAGGATCACCGCGAAATCGTCGGTGAGCAGCGCCTTGAGCGCCTCCTCGCCGGAGGCCGCCCGTACCAGCGTCTGGTCCAGCGCCGAGAGGATCGCCTCCAGTGCCAGGAGGTTCTCCGGCCGGTCGTCGACCAGGAGGATCTTCGCCTTCTGCATTACGACGCGCCCTCCTGTCGCCTGCCTACCTGGGGAAGGCACCCGCGTACTGCCCACCACTACCCCGGTCATGCTAGCCGCACCCCCTCGCCCGGCACATCGCTCCGTCGCGTCCGGATCCGGAGCGGTGCGCAGCCAGTGCACCGGCGTACGCTCACCAGCGAGTCGTCACTCGGTCACTGTTCGCAACGATCGGTGACCCTACCCGGTTCCCGACCCTCCCCGCCAGCAAACCGCCCACCCACCGGCGTGAACCCCGGAGCGTACTCCGGGATTCACGCCCCCGCCATTCGCATGGGCCGAACTCGGCCTTCCGCGGGGCCCGGTGGGCACCGGACACCCGGCCCTCAGGACTTCCGGAGGGTGAGCCACTCGTGCATCACCGACAGCAGGTGGTCGGTCTCCACCGGCTTGGTGATGTGGTCGGTGGCACCGGCCGCCAGGGACTTCTCCTTGTCGCCCTTCATCGCCTTGGCGGTCAGCGCGATGATCGGCAGACCGGCGAACTGGGGCATCCGCCGGATCGCCTCGGTGGTCGCGTAGCCGTCCATCTCCGGCATCATGATGTCCATCAGGACCAGCGCCACGTTCTCGTGCTGCTCCAGCATCTCGATGCCCTCACGGCCGTTCTCCGCGTACAGCACGGTCAGACCGTGCTGCTCCAGCACGCTGGTGAGCGCGAACACGTTGCGCACGTCGTCGTCGACGATCAGCACCTGCTCGCCGTCGAACCGGAGGTCGCCGCGACCGGCCGACCGGACCGCCGGGGCGCTCTCCAGGGTGCGCCCCTCGGCCGCCCGCCCCTCGGCCGGACGGAGGCCGGCGGGCCGGGCCGGGGTGGACCGGCCACCGCCGGGCGGCACGTCCAGGGCCGCGCCGCGACGTCGCTCGACCGCTCCCCGGCGGCGGACCTCGACCAGCTCGCGCACCTCCTGCGCCCAGTGCTCGGCCGGGTTCTCCCCCACCGGCACCGGGGTCCCGACCGGGGTCACCCCGACCGAGGCCCGCAGCGCGGGCATGCCCGGCGCCTGGCCGGCGCCCGGGGCCTCGGTGTGCAGCGGCAGGTAGAGGGTGAAGGTCGAGCCCTTGCCCAGCTCGCTCTCGGCGTGGATCTCGCCGCCGAGCAGCCGGGCGATCTCCCGGCTGATCGACAGCCCGAGGCCGGTGCCGCCGTACTTGCGACTGGTGGTGCCGTCGGCCTGCCGGAACGGCTCGAAGATCTCCCGCAGCTTGTCGCCCGGGATGCCGATCCCGGTGTCCGAGACGGTGAAGGCGATCAGCGGATCGTCCGGCCCCTGGATCGCGCCCGCCTCCAGCAGCTGCTCGCGCACGTGCTGCGGCACGCCCCCGCCCGCGGGGCTGATCGAGAAGTCCACGGCCCCGGTGTCGGTGAACTTCACCGCGTTGGAGATGAGGTTGCGCAGCACCTGCTGGAGCCGCTGCTCGTCGGTGTGCAGGGTGACCGGCAGGGCCGGCGAGACCCGCACCTCGAACTCCAGGTTCTTGTCCAGCGCGACCGGCTGGAACGTCGCCTCGACGTAGTCGACCAGCTGGACGAGGGCGATCCGGGCCGGCCGGACGTCCATCTTGCCCGCCTCCACCTTGGACAGGTCGAGGATGTCGTTGATCAGCTGGAGCAGGTCGGACCCGGCGCCGTGGATGGTGTCGGCGAACTCGACCTGCTTGGGCGAGAGGTTGCCCTCGTTGTTGTCGGAGAGCAGCTTGGCCAGGATCAGCAGCGAGTTCAGCGGGGTGCGCAGCTCGTGCGACATGTTGGCGAGGAACTCGCTCTTGTAGCGGGAGGCCAGCGCGAGCTGTTCGGCGCGCTCCTCCAGGACCTGCCGCGCCTCCTCGATCTCGCTGTTCTTGATCTCGATGTCACGGTTCTGCTGGGCGAGTTGCTCGGCCTTCTCCTGCAACTCCTCGTTGGTGCGCTCCAGTTCCTCCTGGCGCGCCTCCAACTCCGCCGACCGCATCGAGAGTTCCGCGGTCAGCCGCTGGGACTCCAGCAGCAGGCCCTCGGTCTTGGTGTTGACGCTGATGGTGTTGACGGTGACGCCGATGAGGTCGGCGATCTGGTTGAGGAAGTCCAGCGCGACGGTGGTGAAGGAGCTGAAGGTGGCCAGCTCGATCACCCCCAGCAGCCGGCCCTCGAACAGCACCGGCAGCACCACGATGTGGGCCGGCGAGGCCTCGCCGAGCCCGGAGGCGATCTTCAGGTACCCGGGCGGCGCCTCCTTGAGGATGATCGCCCGCTTCTCCACCGCGGCCTGGCCGATCAGCGACTCACCGGGGTGGAAGGTGGTCGGCATCGCCCGGCGCTGGTAGCCGTAGCTGCCGATCAGCCGCAGCACGGTGTCGTTCTCGTCGTCGTCCTCGGTGATCAGCTCGGCGGTACGGCCGGCCGGCTGGGCGAGGAAGAAGGCGCCGTGCTGGGCCGAGACCACCGGGGTGAGCTCGGTCATGATCAGCGAGGCCACCGCCTCCAGATCGCGCCGGCCCTGGAGCAGGCCGGAGATCCGGGCCAGATTGGTCTTCAGCCAGTCCTGCTCCTGGTTGGTGCGGGTGGTCTCGCGCAGGTTGGCGATCATCTGGTTGATGTTGTCCTTGAGCTCGTCGAGCTCTCCGGCGGCGTCCACGTCGATCCGCAGCGACAGGTCGCCCCGGGTCACCGCGGTGGCGACCTGCGCGATCGCGCGCACCTGCCGGGTGAGGTTGTTCGCCAGCTCGTTGACGGACTCGGTGAGGTCCTGCCAGGTGCCGTCCACCCCGGGCACCCGGGCCTGACCGCCGAGCCGCCCGTCGGTGCCCACCTCGCGGGCGACCCGGGTGACCTCGTCGGCGAACGCCGACAGCTGGTCCACCATGGTGTTGATGCTGGTCTTGAGCTCCAGGATCTCGCCGCGCGCGTCGACGTCGATCTTCTGCGACAGGTCGCCGCGCGCCACCGCCGTGATCACCAGCGCGATGTTCCGCACCTGACCGGTCAGGTTGTTGGCCATCAGGTTGACGTTGTCGGTCAAGTCCTTCCAGATGCCGGCCACGCCCGGCACCCCCGCCTGACCGCCCAGGATGCCGTCGGTACCCACCTCGCGGGCCACCCGGGTGACCTCCACCGCGAACGCGGACAGCTGGTCGACCATGGTGTTGAGCGTCCCGGCGAGCGCCGCGACCTCGCCCTGCGCCTCGATGGTGATCTTCTTGGAGAGGTCGCCCGAGGCCACCGCCGTCGCCACCTCGGCGATGTTCCGCACCTGGCTGGTGAGGTTCGAGGCCATGAAGTTGACGTTGTCGGTCAGGTCCTTCCAGATGCCCGACACCCCGCGCACCCGGGCCTGGCCGCCGAGGTTGCCCTCGGTGCCCACCTCGCGCGCCACCCGGGTCACCTCGTCGGCGAACGCCGACAGCTGGTCCACCATCGTGTTCACGGTGGTCACCAGCTCCAGGATCTCGCCCCGGGCATCGACGGTGATCTTCTTCGAGACGTCCCCGCGGGCCACCGCGGTGGTCACCTCGGCGATGTTGCGGACCTGGCTGGTCAGGTTGTTGGCCATCAGGTTGACGCTGTTGGTGAGGTCCTTCCAGGTGCCGGACACCCCCGGCACGCTCGCCTGACCACCGAGGATGCCCTCGGTGCCGACGTCCCGGGCCACCCTGGTCACCTCGTCCGCGAAGGCGGACAACTGGTCGACCATGGTGTTGATGGTGTTCTTCAGCTCCAGGATCTCCCCGCGGGCGTCCACCTGGATCTTCTGCGAGAGGTCGCCCCGGGCCACGGCCGTGGTCACCTGGGCGATGTTCCGCACCTGGTCGGTGAGGTTGTTCGCCATGAAGTTGACGTTGTCCGTGAGGTCCCGCCAGACCCCGGCCGCCCACGGCACCTGCGCCTGACCGCCGAGCCGCCCCTCGGTACCCACCTGGCGGGCCACCCTGGTCACCTGCTCGGCGAAGCCCGAGAGCTGGTCCACCATCGTGTTGATGGTGTTCTTCAGCTCCAGGATCTCCCCGCGCGCGTCCACCTCGATCTTCTGCGAGAGGTCGCCGCGCGCCACCGCCGTGGTCACCTGGGCGATGCTGCGGACCTGACCCGTCAGGTTGTCCGCCATGAAGTTCACCGAATCGGTGAGGTCCCGCCAGACCCCTGCGACACCCGGCACCTGCGCCTGACCGCCCAGCCGGCCCTCGGTACCCACGTCCCGGGCCACCCGGGTCACCTGGGCCGCGAAGCCGTTCAGCTGGTCCACCATCGTATTGACGGTGTTCTTCAGCTCCAGCATCTCGCCGGCCACCTCGACCGTCACCTTGCGGGACAGGTCGCCCTTGGCCACCGCGGTCGTCACCTGCGCGATGTTGCGGACCTGCGCGGTCAGCCGGCCGGCCATGGTGTTGACCGAGTCCGCGAGGTCCTTCCAGCTGCCGGAGACGCTGCGCACCTTCGCCTGGCCGCCCAGCTTGCCCTCGGTGCCGACCTCGCGGGCCACCCGGGTCACCTCGTCGGTGAACTCCGACAGCTGGTCCACCAGCCCGTTGACGGTGCGGCCGATCTTCAGGTACTCGCCGCGCAACGGGTGGCTCACCCCGTTGCTGTGCAGCGAGCGCAGCTCCATCTTCTGGTCCAGGTCGCCCTCGGCGATCGAGCTCAGCACCCGGCCCACCTCGGCCATCGGCCGCGCCAGGTCGTCGATCAACGAGTTGCAGTTGTCGACCGCCGCCATCCAGGCGCCCTCGCCGGCCCCGGTCTCCAGCCGCTCGTTCAGCCGGCCCTCGCGGCCCACCGCACGGCGCACCCGGGCCAGCTCGCCCGTCAGGTGCTGGTTGCGCTCCGCCACCTCGTTGAACACCGCGGCGATCTCCGCCAGCGGTCCGTCCCCGGGCACCGTCAGCCGGCGCCGGAAGTTTCCGTCCCGCATCGCCGTCAGCGCGGCCAGCAGCTTGCGCAGCTCGGCCGGCTCGGCGCCGCGGTTGTGGTTGGCACGCCGGCCGGCCGCGCTCCGCGGCGCGGCCCCGGACCGCCCGCCACGCTGAGCGGGCGGCGTCGTACCGGTTGCGTCCTTGGTGGCCGAACTCAACGGGCCCCTCCCAGATCGTGAACTGTCCGGGCGCCCGCGGCCGCGCCCCGCCGGGGCCCACCGCCGGGAACCGTCCCGGTGAACGTCCCGGTGGGCCCCTCGGGTCCACCGGAACCCGCAACGACCGTACTGCTCCGAACGGACATCGCGGACCCCCCAGTCTGGCAGCACTCGCGCCCGGTACAAGACCGGTTGCGCTCGGTTGGTACCGGCCCGGTCCGAAACGGGTGGGCAGAATCACCCTCCGGTGCCTGTTTCGACGCCCCGCCCCCACGGGGAACCAAGCGGAAAGTAGGGTGGAGCGCTGCACCGGGCCACCGACCCGCCCCAGCGCCGCCGCCACCCGCCGGCACGCACCGGGAGTCGAGGCCGCACCCCCGGGCAGCCAGGCCAGAGCAGAGGAGACGTGGCAACGTGGTCACCGCGCGCGCAGCCGCCACCTTCGAACCCGTGGGCCGGTCGGCCTCCGCCGCCCGCGCCTTCGTACGCGACGCGCTGCTGGGCTGGGGGCTGCCCGAGGTCGTCGACGACGCGGTGGTCCTGGTCAGCGAACTCGTCACCAACGCCGTCGTGCACGCCGGCACCGCCGCCGAGGTCTGCTGCCTGCGCGAGGACGGCACGGTCAGGATCGAGGTCACCGACCACCACCCCGAACGCGGCCTGCCCACCTTCGCCGACGTACCCACCACCGCCTCCGACCACTACGCCGACGCCGACGGCGAGGGCGGCCGGGGCCTGCTGATGTGCGCCGCCCTCGCCGAACGCTGGGGCGTCGAGTACGGCTCCGGCCGCAAGACCGTCTGGTTCCGGCTCGCCCTGCCCGCGCACACCGCCGGCACCCGCTACGCGCTGCCCGCCACCCCCGGCAGCGAACTGCCCCGCAGCAGCGGCCCGGTGCACGTCGCCGTCGTCCAGCTCGACGACGACGGCCGGGTGCTCGCCTGGAACCCCGACGCCGAGGCGCTGTTCCAGCACCCCGCCGACACCGTGCTCGGCCGCCCCTGGGCCGACCTCGCCGTCTGGCCCCAGCCCGCCGAGGCCGGCCTCGGCCTCGCCGCCACCCTGCGGCTCGCCCGCTGGGAGGGCGGCTACGCGCTGCGCCGCGCCGACGGCACCACCACCGACGTCTACGGCGTCCAGGTCCGCCTGCGCGACACCGACGGCACCCCGTCCACGCTCTGTCTGCTGGTCCTCGACGACGACCGCGCCGTCCTGCGCTCCCCCGCCCGCGCCCTGCCCGGCGACCGCGCCGAACCGGCACCCCGGCTCGACCTGCTGGCCGGCCTCGGCAGCGGCGAGGACCTCGACACCCTGCTGCAGCACACCGTCGAACGCGCCCGCGACCTGCTCGACGCCGACGCCGCCTACGTCCTGCTCACCACCGAGGACGAGACCGAGTTCGAGCTCCGCGCCACCACCGGACTGCCCACCGCGATCCGGCCGCACACCCGCTTCCCGGTCGACACCGGCAACCGCTACGACTCGCCCCGCCTCCCCTCCGTGCACGAGGACCTCACCGCCCGGCCCACCGGCCGGACCGTGCTCGACGGCAGCGCCCTGCGCTCCCTGCTCACCGTCCCGCTCAAGGTCGAGGGCCGCCTGATCGGCTCGCTCGGCATCGCCACCGCCGCCCCCGGCCGCTACGACAACGAGGACGCGCTGCGGCTCCAGTCCGCCGCCGACCGGCTCGCGCTCGCCGTCGAGTCCACCCGGCTCACCGAGCTCGAACGGCTGCGCCGCGGCTCGCTGTCCTTCCTGGTCGAGGCCTCCGACCTGCTGGCCGGCACCCTCGAACACGAGCAGACGCTGGCCCTGATGGCACAGATGGCCGTCCCCACCCTCGCCTCCTGGTGCGCCGTCTACACCAACGGCGACCACGGCGCCCCCGCCTCACTGGCCTTCGTCCTGCACGAGGACGAGGACCGGATCGACCCGCTGCGCGCCCTGCTCGACAAGACCACCGCCCCGGACGCCGGCCCCACCCACGGCGCCCGCTTCTGGGCCGGACCCGTCGAGACCGCCGACGGCAGCGGCTTCGCCGACGAGCCCGGCCTCGGCGGCCTCCTCGGCGAGACCGTCGTCCTGCCGCTGACCGCCCGCAACCGGGTGATCGGCCTGCTCGCACTCGGCACCCCGGCCGGCGTCCGGTTCCGCCAGGAGGTCCTGGAACTCGCCGAGGACCTCTCCCGCCGGGCCGCCCTCGCCCTGGACAACTCCCGGCTCTACTCCGAGCGCACGGCCACCAGCCAGGCCCTGCAGCGCAGCCTGCTGCCGCCGGACCTGCCCGACATCCCGGGCGTCGAGGTGGACGTCTACTACCAGGCCGCCGGCGAGGGCAACGAGGTCGGCGGCGACTTCTACGACCTCTTCCCGATCCGCGAGGGCACCTACGGCTTCGCCATCGGCGACGTCTGCGGCACCGGCCCCGAGGCCGCCTCGGTGACCGGCCTCGCCCGGCACTCGCTGCGGCTGCTCGCCCGCGAGGGCCTGGACGCCCCGCAGGTCCTCAGCCGGCTCAACACCGCGATCCTGGACGAGGGTTCGCGCAGCCGCTTCCTCACCCTGCTCTACGGCGAGCTGACCCCCCGCCCCGACGGCAGCACCGAACTCTCCATGGTCTGCGCCGGCCATCCGCTGCCCCTGCGGCTGCGCACCGACGGCCGGGTCGACCGGGCCGCCACCCCGCAGCCGCTGCTCGGCGTCATGGACGAGCTCGACCTCACCGCCGAGCACCTGGTGCTCCACCCCGGCGAGGTCCTGCTCTGCGTCACCGACGGCGTCACCGAGCGCCGCGAGGGCCTGCGGATGCTGGGCGACGACGGCCTCGCCGAGGTGCTCACCGGCTGCACCGGCCTCACCGCCGGAGCGGTCGCGCTGCGCGTCCAGCGGGCGGTCGAACGCTTCGCCCCCGAGCCGCCGTCCGACGACATGGCCATCCTCACCCTGCGGGTGCCCACCCAGCGGACCACCTGAGTCCGGCCCCGGCCCCGACCGGGCCCGTCCTGTCCTGTCGGACCGGGCTTGTCCGTCGGACTGTCGCAGCCTGAACGATCCGCGACGGGCCGTCGACACAAAATGTGCGATTCACAAGGGTACAAGCCCGCTCACCGTGGGTACACCGATCTCACCGGGGAATCCCCCCGGAGGGGACGTGACCAGCGGCTCTTTCGCTGGCCAGCTTTCTGACCGCAGCCGTCGCACGCTCCAGCCGTGCGCACCCGGCGCGGTCGTGCGCCTTCACCTCATCGAAACTCATCCCGCGTTCACTGCGCCCTTGCGCGCGCCCATGAGTGAAAGGAGCCTCCGGTGAGCAATGAAGCTACCGGGGCACTGAACGCCCGCTCCACCGGTGCCGACGCGGGTAACCTCGGTTACCTCGCACTCGGCCTGACCCTCCTCGCCTACGGCGTTCTCTCGACCGGCCTGTTCAGCGGCACAGCCGCGGCGAACTCGGCCCATCTCGCCCACATCCTCGGCGGCATCACCCTGTTCGTCGCCGGCCTCTGGCAGCTCCGCGGCGGCGAGGGATTCACCGGGACGGCCTTCACCAGCCTCGGTGCCTTCTGGGCCACCTGGTCCACGGCCTCCGGCGCCGGCAAGAACGCGGCCGGCCTGTTCCTGCTGCTCTGGGCCCTGCTCGCGCTCACCCTGACCGCGGCCAGCTGGAACGCCGGTCTGTTCAGCCGCGTGGTCTACGGCCTGCTGACGGTCTCGCTGTTCCTCTCCGCGATCGCCACCTTCAACACCTCCGGCGGCCTTGCCAAGGCGGCCGGCTGGATCGCCGCGGCCTCCGGGCTGGCGGCCTGGTACTGGGCCACCGCGTCGCTGACCAACAGCGCGTGGGGCCGTGACGCCCTGCCGGTCAAGTAACGGCGGGTGCACCGGTGGGCCAGACCCTCCCCCCACGGGGCCCGGCCCACCGGCCTGCCGTACGTCGGCTCAGCCCCGGGCACCCACCCGGTCCCGTCCGGCCTCCGGCCGGACGTCCGCCGTGTTCCGGGCCCGCCACCGCGCGAAGCCGCTCTGGGCCGCGTAGGCCAGCAGCAGGATCGCCACCGCGACCAGGCCGTCCGCCCAGAAGTGGTTGGCCGTCACCACCACGACCGTGACGGTCAGCACCGGGTGCAGCACCATCAACCACCGCAGCGGGCTCCGCGAGACCCGCACCACCGCGACCGCCACCAGCACGCACCACGCCACATGGACGGACGGCATCGCCGACAGCTGCGCGGCCTGCACCAGCCCGCCGACCCCACCGCCGTAGACCGACTGCCCGTACTCCGCCGCGACGTCGACGAACCCCTTCTCCGGCAGCATCCGGGGCGGCGCCACCGGGATGAACTGGACGGCCAGACAGACCGCCGTCGTGATCACCACCGTGGTCCGCACCCAGGCGTACCGCTCCCGGTGTCTGACGAAGACCCAGACCAGCACCGCGATCATCACGGTGAAGTGCATCGACGCGTAGTAGTAGTTCGCCAGCTTCACCAGGACCGGGTACGGCGTCACCGCGGCCTGCCAGGAGGCCTCGTCGGGCAGTCCGACCGCCAGTTCCGTCCCGTGGATCCAGCGGGCGCGGTCCAGGGCGTGTTCGGTGCTCATCAGCGAGAGGCGTCCGACCAGTTGCCAGAGCGCGAACAGCGCGAGCAGGGTGCCGGCCTCCCGCAGGACCGTCGAGACACCGCGTCGCCGCACCCGGGCCGCCACGTACGAGCCCCCGTAGAGCACGGCCGCGGTACCCCCGGCGGACTGCCAGGTAAGGGTCAGGTTCTGCAACGGTTCGTGCCTCTCCACCGAGCGCGGACGTAGTGGGGAGACGTTAACGCAAAAAGACCCCCTCCTGAACCGGAGGGGGTCTTTTTGGAATGATTGTTCGGCGGCGTCCTACTCTCCCACAGGGTCCCCCCTGCAGTACCATCGGCGCTGTGAGGCTTAGCTTCCGGGTTCGGAATGTAACCGGGCGTTTCCCTCACGCTATGACCACCGAAACACTATGAAACTGTCAACCGCACCCACGACAGGCCATGCCGTGGGGGTCGTTGTTTCAGAACAACACAGTGGACGCGAGCAACTGAGGACAAGCCCTCGGCCTATTAGTACCGGTCAACTCCACCCCTCACAGGGCTTCCATATCCGGCCTATCAACCCAGTCGTCTACTGGGAGCCTTACCCTCTCAAGGAGGTGGGAGTGCTCATCTCGAAGCAGGCTTCCCGCTTAGATGCTTTCAGCGGTTATCCCTCCCGAACGTAGCCAACCAGCCATGCCCTTGGCAGGACAACTGGCACACCAGAGGTTCGTCCGTCCCGGTCCTCTCGTACTAGGGACAGCCCTTCTCAACACTCCTACGCGCACAGCGGATAGGGACCGAACTGTCTCACGACGTTCTAAACCCAGCTCGCGTACCGCTTTAATGGGCGAACAGCCCAACCCTTGGGACCTACTCCAGCCCCAGGATGCGACGAGCCGACATCGAGGTGCCAAACCATCCCGTCGATATGGACTCTTGGGGAAGATCAGCCTGTTATCCCCGGGGTACCTTTTATCCGTTGAGCGACGGCGCTTCCACAAGCCACCGCCGGATCACTAGTCCCGACTTTCGTCCCTGCTCGACCCGTCAGTCTCACAGTCAAGCTCCCTTGTGCACTTACACTCAACACCTGATTGCCAACCAGGCTGAGGGAACCTTTGGGCGCCTCCGTTACTCTTTAGGAGGCAACCGCCCCAGTTAAACTACCCACCAGACACTGTCCCTGATCCGGATCACGGACCCAGGTTAGACATCCAGCACGACCAGAGTGGTATTTCAACGACGACTCCACCATGACTGGCGTCACGGCTTCAAAGTCTCCCACCTATCCTACACAAGCCGAACCGAACACCAATATCAAGCTATAGTAAAGGTCCCGGGGTCTTTCCGTCCTGCTGCGCGAAACGAGCATCTTTACTCGTAATGCAATTTCACCGGGCCTATGGTTGAGACAGTCGAGAAGTCGTTACGCCATTCGTGCAGGTCGGAACTTACCCGACAAGGAATTTCGCTACCTTAGGATGGTTATAGTTACCACCGCCGTTTACTGGCGCTTAAGTTCTCAGCTTCGCCCCGACGAATCAGAGCTAACCGGTCCCCTTAACGTTCCAGCACCGGGCAGGCGTCAGTCCGTATACATCGCCTTACGGCTTCGCACGGACCTGTGTTTTTAGTAAACAGTCGCTTCTCGCTGGTCTCTGCGGCCACCCCCAGCTCTGGCAGCAAGTGCCGTCACCAGGAATGGCCCCCTTCTCCCGAAGTTACGGGGGCATTTTGCCGAGTTCCTTAACCATAGTTCACCCGAACGCCTCGGTATTCTCTACCTGACCACCTGAGTCGGTTTGGGGTACGGGCCGCCATGAAACTCGCTAGAGGCTTTTCTCGACAGCATAGGATCATCCACTTCACCACAATCGGCTCGGCATCAGGTCTCAGGCTACGTGTTGTGCGGATTTGCCTACACAACGCCCTACACCCTTACCCCGGGACAACCACCGCCCGGGCTGGACTACCTTCCTGCGTCACCCCATCGCTCACCTAGTACAGACTTGGTCCAGCGGCTCCACCACGTCCCTTTGTCCGAAGACTCCGGGCCGGCTTCACGGCTTTAGCATCACCTGGTTCAGCGTTGGCGCTTCAAAGCGGGTACGGGAATATCAACCCGTTGTCCATCGACTACGCCTGTCGGCCTCGCCTTAGGTCCCGACTTACCCTGGGCAGATCAGCTTGACCCAGGAACCCTTGGTCAATCGGCGCAAGAGTTTCCCACTCTTGTATCGCTACTCATGCCTGCATTCTCACTCGTGTACCGTCCACGACTGGTTTCCACCGCCGCTTCACCCGGCACACGACGCTCCCCTACCCATCACAGCAGGCGTTGGCCCTATATGCTGCAATGACACGACTTCGGTGATGTGCTTGAGCCCCGCTACATTGTCGGCGCGGAATCACTTGACCAGTGAGCTATTACGCACTCTTTCAAGGGTGGCTGCTTCTAAGCCAACCTCCTGGTTGTCTCTGCGACTCCACATCCTTTCCCACTTAGCACACGCTTAGGGACCTTAGTCGGTGTTCTGGGCTGTTTCCCTCTCGACCATGGAGCTTATCCCCCACAGTCTCACTGCCACGCTCTCACTTACCGGCATTCGGAGTTTGGCTAAGGTCAGTAACCCGGTGAGGCCCATCGCCTATCCAGTGCTCTACCTCCGGCAAGAAACACGTGACGCTGCACCTAAATGCATTTCGGGGAGAACCAGCTATCACGGAGTTTGATTGGCCTTTCACCCCTAACCACAGGTCATCCCCCAGGTTTTCAACCCTGGTGGGTTCGGTCCTCCACGAAGTCTTACCTCCGCTTCAACCTGCCCATGGCTAGATCACTCCGCTTCGGGTCTTGGGCATGCAACTGTATCGCCCTGTTCGGACTCGCTTTCGCTACGGCTACCCCACACGGGTTAACCTCGCTACACACCGCAAACTCGCAGGCTCATTCTTCAAAAGGCACGCAGTCACGAGACACACAGCAAGCTGCATGTCCGACGCTCCCACGGCTTGTAGGCACACGGTTTCAGGTACTATTTCACTCCGCTCCCGCGGTACTTTTCACCATTCCCTCACGGTACTATCCGCTATCGGTCACCAGGGAATATTTAGGCTTAGCGGGTGGTCCCGCCAGATTCACACGGGATTTCTCGGGCCCCGTGCTACTTGGGAGTTCTTCAAACGAGCCGTACAGATTTCGCCTACGGGGGTCTTACCCTCTACGCCGGACCTTTCGCATGTCCTTCGACTACCTGTACGGTTTCTGACTCGCCGACCGGTAAGCAGACCGGTCAAGAAAAATCCCACGACCCCGTATTGGCAACCCCTGCCGGGTCTCACACCAATACGGTTTAGCCTCATCCGGTTTCGCTCGCCACTACTCCCGGAATCACGGTTGTTTTCTCTTCCTGCGGGTACTGAGATGTTTCACTTCCCCGCGTTCCCTCCACATACCCTATGTGTTCAGGTATGGGTGACAGCCCATGACGACTGCCGGGTTTCCCCATTCGGAAACCCCCGGATCAAAGCCTGGTTGACGGCTCCCCGGGGACTATCGTGGCCTCCCACGTCCTTCATCGGTTCCTGGTGCCAAGGCATCCACCGTGCGCCCTTAAAAACTTGGCCACAGATGCTCGCGTCCACTGTGCAGTTCTCAAACAACGACCAGACACCCACACTCAGCAGCCCGAAGACCACCTCGCATGAGACCGGCATCTCTGAAGCAACAGCCTCACGGCCGTTCCCTCAGGACCCAACAACGTGCCCGACACAGTCAATCCCAGAACGCGTTCCACGCCGAAGCAGTACTAGCCCCTGGTCTCTTCCTGTGCCGAATAGTCAACGTTCCACCCATGAGCAACCGTGCAGGACATTCGCCTGCAAGCGGCATATTGCTCCTTAGAAAGGAGGTGATCCAGCCGCACCTTCCGGTACGGCTACCTTGTTACGACTTCGTCCCAATCGCTGGTCCCACCTTCGACGGCTCCTCCCCTTACGGGTTAGGCCACCGGCTTCGGGTGTTACCGACTTTCGTGACGTGACGGGCGGTGTGTACAAGGCCCGGGAACGTATTCACCGCAGCATGCTGATCTGCGATTACTAGCAACTCCAACTTCATGGGGTCGAGTTGCAGACCCCAATCCGAACTGAGGCTTTTTTTGGGATTCGCTCCGCCTCGCGGCATCGCAGCCCTTTGTACCGACCATTGTAGCACGTGTGCAGCCCAAGACATAAGGGGCATGATGATTTGACGTCGTCCCCACCTTCCTCCGAGTTGACCCCGGCAGTCTCCTGTGAGTCCCCATCACCCCGAAAGGCATGCTGGCAACACAGAACAAGGGTTGCGCTCGTTGCGGGACTTAACCCAACATCTCACGACACGAGCTGACGACAACCATGCACCACCTGTATACCGACCACAAGGGGGCGACTATCTCTAGCCGTTTCCGGTATATGTCAAGCCTTGGTAAGGTTCTTCGCGTTGCGTCGAATTAAGCCACATGCTCCGCTGCTTGTGCGGGCCCCCGTCAATTCCTTTGAGTTTTAGCCTTGCGGCCGTACTCCCCAGGCGGGGAACTTAATGCGTTAGCTGCGGCACCGACGACGTGGAATGTCGCCAACACCTAGTTCCCAACGTTTACGGCGTGGACTACCAGGGTATCTAATCCTGTTCGCTCCCCACGCTTTCGCTCCTCAGCGTCAGTAATGGCCCAGAGATCCGCCTTCGCCACCGGTGTTCCTCCTGATATCTGCGCATTTCACCGCTACACCAGGAATTCCGATCTCCCCTACCACACTCTAGCCTGCCCGTATCGAATGCAGACCCGGGGTTGAGCCCCGGGCTTTCACATCCGACGCGACAGGCCGCCTACGAGCTCTTTACGCCCAATAATTCCGGACAACGCTCGCACCCTACGTATTACCGCGGCTGCTGGCACGTAGTTAGCCGGTGCTTCTTCTGCAGGTACCGTCACTTGCGCTTCTTCCCTGCTGAAAGAGGTTTACAACCCGAAGGCCGTCATCCCTCACGCGGCGTCGCTGCATCAGGCTTTCGCCCATTGTGCAATATTCCCCACTGCTGCCTCCCGTAGGAGTCTGGGCCGTGTCTCAGTCCCAGTGTGGCCGGTCGCCCTCTCAGGCCGGCTACCCGTCGTCGCCTTGGTAGGCCATTACCCCACCAACAAGCTGATAGGCCGCGGGCTCATCCTGCACCGCCGGAGCTTTACACCCGGGACCATGCGGTCCCAGGTCATATCCGGTATTAGACCCCGTTTCCAGGGCTTGTCCCAGAGTGCAGGGCAGATTGCCCACGTGTTACTCACCCGTTCGCCACTGATCCACCCCGAAGGGCTTCACCGTTCGACTTGCATGTGTTAAGCACGCCGCCAGCGTTCGTCCTGAGCCAGGATCAAACTCTCCGTGAATGATTACCCGTAATCGGGTCAGCACTCGCGTCGAGCGGCACGGCAACCACCGGAATAGGGTGATCCCGCGCACTGCGTCCTCGCTAGTGTTTTACTTCAAAAGGAATCTCCAACCCCAGGAAACCCTGAGGCCGGGGATGTCAACATATCTGGCGTTGACTTTTGGCACGCTGTTGAGTTCTCAAGGAACGGACACTTCCTTCAGGCGGCTTTCACACCGGCCCTCCGGGCGCTTCGTTCTTTCGTGTTTCAAGCTTATCAGATGTTTTCCGCTCCGTTTTCCGGAGTTTCATTCATCGTATTTGCTTGGGCCTTTCGGCGCTCCCGAACTCTATCAGAGTTTCTCGGGCCGTTTTCCCGCTCCGTTCTCGAATTTCATTTCGAGGACTTCGACTGGGGGCCGTCCCGTGGGGCAACCCGGAGAACATTACGCACCGGGTTGCCCCACGTCAAATCACACCTCGACGACGACCGGCAGGATCATCGGGCGGCGGCGGTAGTTGTCCGCGACCCACTTGCCGAGGGTCCGGCGCACCAGCTGCTGGACCTGACGGATCTCCAGAACGCCGTCGCCCGCCGAGCGGTCGAGCGCCTCCTGGAGCTTGGCCGCCACCGGGACGAACGCGGCGTCGTCGATGCCGGAACCACGGGCCTGGATGCTCGGGCCGCCGACGATCTTGCCGTTGGTGGAGTCCACCACGACGAAGCAGGAGATGAAGCCCTCCTCGCCGAGGATCCTGCGGTCCTTGAGCGAGGCCTCGGTGATGTCACCGACCGAGGAGCCGTCCACGTAGACGTAGCCGGCCTGCACCTTGCCGACGATGCGGGCGACGCCCTTCTCCAGGTCGACGCAGACGCCGTCCTCGGCGATGACGACCCGGTTGCGCGGGACTCCGGTGGCGATGCCGAGATCGGCCGCCGCCCGCAGGTGGCGCCACTCGCCGTGCACCGGCATGAGGTTGCGCGGCTTGCAGATGTTGAAGAAGTACAGCAGCTCGCCCGCCGAGGCGTGGCCCGAGACGTGCACCTTGGCGTTGCCCTTGTGGACGACCTTGGCGCCCCAGCGGGTCAGGCCGTTGATCACCCGGTAGACGGCGTTCTCGTTGCCGGGGATCAGCGAGGAGGCGAGCACGACGGTGTCGCCCTCGACGATGCGGATCTGGTGGTCGCGGTTGGCCATCCGGGACAGCGCGGCCATCGGCTCGCCCTGCGAACCGGTACAGATCAGCACGACCTCCTTGTCCGGCAGGTCGTCGAGCTGCTTGACGTCGACGACCATGTTGCCGGGCACCTTGAGGTAGCCGAGGTCGCGGGCGATGCCCATGTTGCGGACCATCGAGCGGCCGACGAAGGCGACCTTGCGCTTGTACTCGTGCGCGGCGTCCAGGACCTGCTGGATGCGGTGCACGTGGCTGGCGAAGGAGGCCACGATGATGCGCTTGTCCGCGTTGGCGAAGACGTTGCGCAGAGCCGCGGAGATGTCCCGCTCGGACGGGATGAAGCCGGGGACCTCGGCGTTGGTGGAGTCCACCAGCAGCAGGTCCATGCCCTCCTCCGCCAGCTTGGCGAAGGTCGGCAGGTCGGTCAGCCGGCCGTCGAGCGGCAGCTGGTCCATCTTGAAGTCACCGGTGGCGACGACCATGCCGGCGGGCGTGCGCACGGCGACGGCCAGCGCGTCCGGGATGGAGTGGTTGACCGCGATGAACTGGCAGTCGAAGGGGCCGATCCGCTCGCGGTCGCCCTCGGCGACCTCCAGCACGTACGGGCGGATGCGGTGCTCGGCGAGCTTGGCCTCGATGAGCGCCAGGGTGAGCTTCGACCCGATCAGCGGGATGTCCGGGTTCTCCCGGAGCAGGAACGGGACGGCGCCGATGTGGTCCTCGTGGCCGTGCGTGAGGACGATGCCGTCGATCTTGTCCAGACGGTCCCGGATGTAGGTGAAGTCCGGGAGGATCAGGTCGACGCCGGGCTGCTCGTCCTCGGGGAAGAGGACACCGCAGTCGACGATGAGGATGCGGTCGCCGTATTCGAAGACCGTCATGTTGCGGCCGATCTCACCGAGACCGCCGAGCGGGGTGATGCGCAGGGCGCCGGCCTTGAGGGCCGGCGGCGTGCCGAGTTCGGGATGCGGGTGGCTCAAAAGACTCTCCTCACGACGCACGCCATATGTCCGGGGTCCTCCCCCGTGAGACATATGGCGTGCGTTCTCCGTGTCGGTTTTCCTACCAGGTCTGTGCTCTCGCGCCTTCGGTCCGGTCCAGCGGCGGGCCCGTGAGGGTCCGGCGAGCCGGGGCGCGCACGTCTTTGTCTGTTACAGGTCTACCCCGCCGTCGGCGAGATCCTTCTTCAGTTGCGCGATCTCCTCCGGAGTCGCGCCGATCAGGGGCAGTCGCAGCGGCCCGGCCGGCAGACCCTGGAGGTCCAGCGCGGCCTTGGCGAGAATGACGCCCTGGGTGCGGAAGATACCGGTGAACACCGGCAGCAGGCGCTGGTGGACCGCCGTGGCCTTGGCCACATCACCGGCCAGGTAGGCCTCGACCATGGCCCGCAGCTCGCCGGCGACCACGTGCCCGACCACGCTCACCACACCCGCGGCCCCGACCGACAGCAGCGGCAGGTTGAGGATGTCGTCACCGGAGTACCAGGCCAGTCCGGAGCGGGCGATCGCCCAGGACGCGGCACCGAGGTCGCCCTTGGCGTCCTTGTTGGCCACGATCCGCGGGTGCTCGCCCAGCCGGACCAGCGTCTCGTGGCTCAGCGCGACGCCGCTGCGGCCCGGGATGTCGTACAGCATGACAGGTAGTCCGGTGGCGTCGGCGATCCGCACCGTGTGCCGGTACAGGCCCTCCTGCGGGGGCTTGCTGTAGTACGGCGTCACCGACAGCAGGCCGTGCGCGCCGGCGGCCTCGGCCTGCCGGGCCAGCTCGACGCTGTGGTGGGTGTCGTTGGTGCCGACGCCGGCCACCACGTGGGCCCGGTCGCCGACCGCCTCCACCACGGCGCGGACGAGCTGGGCCTTCTCGGCGTCACTGGTGGTCGGGGACTCGCCGGTGGTGCCGTTGACGACGAGGCCGTCGTTGCCGGAGTCGACGAGGTGCGCGGCGAGGCGCTGGGCGCCGTCGAGGTCGAGGCCGCCGTCGGCGGTGAACGGTGTCACCATCGCGGTCAGGACCCGGCCGAAGGGCGTCTGGGGGGTGGAGGTCGGAGCCATGTGTCCAAAACTACTCGTAGGCGGTGGGACGACACCCAGGCCGGTCCACTGTTCGGACGGCCGTGCCTGTGGAACGGTCCGGGATCGTCCCGGTACGGGCCCCCTGGAGCCGGTTCCAGCAGCGGAAACATGGGATTCCGGTGCTGCGTGCTCGGGGGTTCAAGCAGCACCGGAATCCGTGTTCACGAGCGTAGGGAGAGGTCAGAAATGCCGCAATCCAGACATGCCCGGCGCTGCCCCCGGATGCCCGTCGTCGCAGGTCAGGGCGCGACCCGACCGTGCTTCTCGAAAGCCGCACGGGTGAGCGGCATGAGCTCCGCCCACTGCTCCTCCATCCGCTCGGCGACCATCTCGATCTCGCGCTGCGGGAACGACGGGACCGCCGCGTGCTCCCGCTTGGTCCGCAGCGACAGGAAATGCATCAGCGAGCGGGCGTTGCAGGTCGCGTACATCGAGGAGAACAGCCCGACCGGCAGCACCGCGCGGGCGACCTCCCGGGCCACGCCCGCCGCCAGCATCTCCTGGTAGCGCTCGTAGGCCTCGCGGTAGGCGGACTCCATCGCGGAGCCGACGGTCCGGTGCTGCTCCGGAGTGCCGTCGACGAACTCGTACCGGCCGGGACGCCCCTGCTGGACCAGCTTGCGGTCCTCCGCCGGCACGTAGAAGACCGGCTGCAGCTCGCGGTAGCGGCCGGACTCCTCGTTGTACGAGTTGTGGACGACGATGCCGTCGGCCAGGAAGTTGTGCCAAGGCCCCTCCACCGCCAGGTCGTACGTCATCTCCTCGCCGTGCTCGACGATCCCGGTGACCAGGTCGGCCTTGGCGAGGGCGACCTTGCCACCGCGCCTGGCCAGGGCCTGTTCGCCCGCGCTCTTGGCGGTGTGGCAGTCTCCGCAGGCAGGCGCCAGGTTCTTCTCGTCCAGTGCCTTGCCCAGGTCGAGGGCGACCGGTACGACGTGGTCCAGCTCCAGCGCCTCCCGCGGGAACACGCGGGAACACAGGTAGCAGACGTCCTGCTCGTCGATGAGCCGGTTCCGCTGCATCGAGGTCCACACACCGATGCCCCGCCGAAGGCTCGGCGGGACCAGGGCCTCCGACGGACGTGCCGCGGTACCACCGGTCATCACCGAGTCGCCGACGGCCAGCTCACCCGCCTTGCGCCAGCCGTCCGGAGTGAGGATCGCGTGGTCCTTGCTGCACCGCAGCTGCTTGCCGCTCGCGGTGGTCAGCCGGAGGAGCTGCTTGACACCCGACTCCATCACGTCGACGATCCGCGCGCGCCCGGCCAGGAGTGTCCGCTCGTCGAAGCAGCGGACGTGGTTGCGCCGAACCGACTCCAGCTTCCGGGTCCGCTTGCTCGGATTCAGGGCGCGGAACTCCGCGACGGCGACCTCCGCCGCCTCGCGAGTGCCGTGCAGACCCAAGTGGTGGGTCTCGCCCTTCTGCTTGACCTGCGCCCGCCACTTCTCGGACTTCTTGTGCCAGGTCACGCCGCCCTTCCCGGCTTCGATCCGGTCCTCCACGCCGACGTGCCACTGCTGGTACAACTCGGCGATGGTCCGGCGCTTGAGCGACCCGTCCTTGCCCTGCAGCGTGATCTCGGTGTCTCCGGCAAGGCACCAGCCGCTGCGGTGGCGCTGGAACTCGCGGAAGACGAAGATCGGCGCGCTGATGAAGAAGGTCATCGAGTTGTGCTCGAACGGCGTGCCGTGGCGGTCGCGCATCAGGAAGTTGATCAGGCCGGCGGACTTCTCCGGGTCCTCCTGGAGCGCCTCCAGGGACTGCTCCCCCGCCGTCGAGACCCGGGCCGCCCAGATGACGTCCGAGTCGGCGGCGGCGCCTCGGACCAGGTCCGCGGTGATGTCGCTGCGGAACCTGGGGGCGGTGGTGTCCTCGCTCACGCGGTGCTCCTCGCGGGCTTGCCGATGGTGCTTTCGGCGCCGCCGGGAGTGGCGTCGGCACCGGTGGTGGTGGCGTCGGCACCGGTGGTGGTGCGGTGCAGCTTGATCGCGTGCTGCATGGTCCTGCGGGCGCGCGGCACGTCGCCGGCGTCGGCGTAGGCCACCGCGAGCCGGAAGAAGGCCCGCCAGTCGCCCGGGGCGGCCTCGGCCTCGGCCTTGCGGCGGGCGAACACCGCGTCGGCCGAGGCGCGGTCGATCCGCCCGCCCTCGGTGCGTTCCAGCTCGTCGACCGGCAGACCGCCCTCGGCCTCCAGCTCGCGGGCGAGCCGCTCGCTGTCCCGTCCGAAGCGGACCGTCTGGCGCAGGAACCAGATGCCGACGACCGGGATGACGAAGGCGCACAGGCCCAGGCCGATGCCCAGCGGCTTGCCGGTGGCGACCAGTTGGACGCCCTCGCCGACGCAGATCAGCGCGACCAGGGCCAGGACTCCGGAGAGGACGAAGAAGCCGGTACGGGACGTCATGCCGGGCTCACAGGTCCAGGAAGTGTTCGAGGCCCAGGGTGAGCCCGGGCGTCTCCACGACCTTGCGCACACCGAGCAGGATGCCCGGCATGAAGCTGCTGTGGTGCAGCGAGTCGTGCCGGACGGTGAGGGTCTCGCCCTCGTCGCCGAACATCACCTGCTGGTGGGCGAGCAGACCGCGCAGCCGCACCGAGTGCACCGGCACCCCGTCGACGTCGGCGCCGCGGGCGCCGGGCAGGCCGTGGGTGGTCGGGTCCTGCTGCGGCGCGAGGCCGGCCTCCGCCCGGGCGGCGGCGATCAGCTGGGCGGTGCGGGTGGCGGTGCCGCTGGGGGCGTCCGCCTTGTGGTCGTGGTGCAGCTCGACGACCTCGACCGACTCGAAGTACCGCGCCGCGGCCTGCGCGAACTTCATGCCGAGCACGGCACCGATGGAGAAGTTCGGCGCGATCAGCAGACCCAGCTCCGGCGCGGCGGCGAGCTGCCCCCGGACGGTGGCGAGGCGCTCCTCCGTCCAGCCGGTGGTGCCGGTGACCACATGGATGCCGTGCGACAGGCAGTGGTCGAGGTTGCCCATCACCGAGTCGGGGTGGGTCAGTTCGACGGCGACCTGCACGCCCGCGCCGGTCAGCTCGGCGAGGTCCGACCCCCGCCCGAGGGTGGCGACCAGCTCCAGGTCCGGGGCGGCCTCGACGGCCTTGACGGCCTCCGATCCGATCCGCCCCTTGGCGCCGATCACGGCGACACGCAGCGTCATGGTGAGAAGTCCCTTCAGACCAGCAGGTCGGCGAGCCGGGCGGCCCGCTTGTCGTTGATCGGGCCGATCAGCGCGAGCGACGGCCGGTGGGCACCCAGCACATCACGGGCCACCGCGTGCACGTCGTCCAGGGTCACCGCCGCTATCCGCGCCAGCATGTCGTCCACCGACAGGTGGTGGCCGTAGCTGAGCTCGGCCTTGCCGATCCGGTTCATCAGCGAGCCGGTGTCCTCCATGCCGAGCACGGTGGAACCGGAGATCTGGCCGATCGCCCGCCGCAGCTCCTCCTCGGTGATGCCCTCGGCGACCACCTTGGCGAGCTCCTCGCGGCAGATCCGCAGCACCTCCTCGACCCGCTTCGGCTGGCAGCCGGCGTAGATGCCGAACAGCCCGCTGTCCGCGTACGAGGAGGAGTACGAGTACACCGAGTACGCCAGGCCGCGCTTCTCCCGCACCTCCTGGAACAGCCGCGAGCTCATCCCGCCGCCGAGGGCCGCGTTGAGCACGCCCATCGCCCAGCGGCGCTCGTCGTGCCGGGGCACCCCGGGCACGCCCAGCACCAGGTGGGCCTGCTCGGTGGAGCGGTTGAGCACCTCGACCCGGCCGGCCGTGCGCAGCGCCTTCACGCCGCGGCGGGCCTCGGCGGGGACGGCCTCGGACTTGGCGAGCAGCGGTGCGAAGGCCCGCTCGACCTGCCGGACGACCTTGCGGTGGTCCAGGTTGCCGGCCGCGGCGACGACGAGGTGCTCGGGCCGGTAGCGGCGGTGGAAGAAGTTCGCGATCTGGTCGCGGGTGAGCGACCTGACGGTCTCCTGGGTGCCGAGGATCGGGCGGCCGAGCGGGCCGTTGCCGAAGATCACCTTGGCGAAGAGGTCGTGGACGACGTCACCCGGGTCGTCCTCGGCCATCGCCATCTCCTCGAGGATGACGCCGCGTTCGGCCTCGACGTCGTCCGGGCGGATCAGCGAGCCGGTGAGCATGTCGCAGACCACGTCGATGGCCAGCGGCAGGTCGGTGTCGAGCACCCGCGCGTAGTAGCAGGTGTTCTCCTTGGCGGTGAAGGCGTTCATCTCGCCGCCGACCGCGTCCAGGGCGGCCGAGATGTCCAGCGCGCTGCGCCGCTCGGTGCCCTTGAAGAGCAGGTGCTCCAGGTAGTGCGTGGCGCCGTTGAGCTGGGGGGTCTCGTCGCGAGAGCCGACCCCGACCCAGATGCCGAAGGTCGCGGAGCGCACCGTCGGCAGGGTCTCGGTGACGACGCGCAGGCCGCCGGGAAGGACGGTGCGGCGCACGATTCCGGCGCCGTCCGCGCCCTTCAGCAGGGTTCGGGTCGTGCCGGGGCGCTGCGTCGCCGCCGAGGCCAGAGCCACGGGGGTACCTCCGTAGAAAGCAATCCGTCGAAGCATGGGGGGACAACAGGGTGCGGCCCGCACGCCGCTGGGGGCGTGCGGGCCGCGGATCAGCTAGCGGCGCTTCACTCGGAAGCGGCCTCGCCGTTCTCCTCGCCCTCGACGACCGGGATCAGCGAGAGCTTGCCGCGCGGGTCGATCTCGGCGATCTCGACCTGCACCTTGGCGCCGACGCCGAGGATGTCCTCGACGTTCTCCACACGCTTGCCGCCGGCGAGCTTGCGGATCTGCGAGATGTGCAGCAGACCGTCCTTGCCCGGCATGAGCGAGACGAAGGCACCGAAGGTCGTGGTCTTGACCACGGTGCCCAGGTAGCGCTCGCCGACCTCCGGCATGGTCGGGTTGGCGATCTGGTTGATCGTGGTGCGGGCGGCCTCGGCGGCCGGACCGTCGGCGGCACCGATGTAGATGGTGCCGTCGTCCTCGATCGTGATCTCGGCGCCGGTGTCCTCCTGGATCTGGTTGATCATCTTGCCCTTGGGGCCGATGACCTCACCGATCTTGTCCACCGGGATCTTGATGGTGATGATGCGCGGCGCGTTCGGCGACATCTCGTCCGGGGAGTCGATGGCCTCGTTCATCACGTCGAGGATGTGCAGGCGGGCGTCGCGGGCCTGCTTCAGCGCGGCGGCCAGCACCGAGGCCGGGATGCCGTTGAGCTTGGTGTCCAGCTGCAGCGCGGTGATGAAGTTGCGGGTACCGGCGACCTTGAAGTCCATGTCGCCGTACGCGTCCTCGGCACCGAGGATGTCGGTGAGGGTCACGTAGTGGGTCTCACCGTCGATCTCCTGGGAGATCAGGCCCATGGCGATACCGGCGACGGCGGCCTTCAGCGGCACACCGGCGTTCAGCAGCGACATGGTGGACGCGCAGACCGAGCCCATCGAGGTGGAGCCGTTGGAGCTCAGCGCCTCGGAGACCTGGCGGATGGCGTACGGGAAGTCCTCGCGGGACGGCAGCACCGGCAGGATGGCCCGCTCGGCGAGCGCGCCGTGGCCGATCTCGCGGCGCTTCGGCGAACCGACGCGGCCGGTCTCGCCGACCGAGTACGGCGGGAAGTTGTAGTTGTGCATGTAGCGACGACGGGTCTCCGGGGAGAGCGTGTCGAGCTGCTGCTCCATGCGGAGCATGTTCAGCGTGGTGACACCCAGGATCTGGGTCTCGCCGCGCTCGAACAGGGCCGAGCCGTGCACCCGCGGGATGGCCTCGACCTCGGCGGCCAGGGTGCGGATGTCGGTGACACCGCGGCCGTCGATGCGGACCTTGTCCTTGATGACGCGCTCGCGGACGGTCTTCTTGGTCAGCGCGTTGTAGGCGGCGCTGATCTCCTTCTCGCGGCCCTCGAACTCGGGCAGCAGCTTCTCGGCGGCCAGCGCCTTGACGCGGTCCAGCTCGTTGTTGCGCTCCTGCTTGCCCGCGATGGTGAGGGCCTGCGCCAGCTCGTCCTTGACGGCGGCGGTCAGCGCGGCGAGCACGTCGTCCTGGTAGTCCAGGAAGACCGGGAACTCGCCGGTCGGCTTCGCGGCCTGGGCGGCCAGCTGGGCCTGGGCGGCGCAGAGGACCTTGATGAACGGCTTGGCGGCGTCCAGACCGGCGGCGACGATCTCCTCGGTCGGCGCCTCGGCGCCGCCCTCGACGAGCTTGATCGTCTTGTCGGTGGCCTCGGCCTCGACCATCATGATCGCGACGTCGCCGTCCGGCAGGGTGCGGCCGGCCACGACCATGTCGAAGACGGCCGACTCCAGCTCGCTGTGGGTCGGGAAGGCCACCCACTGACCGTTGATCAGCGCGACGCGGACGCCACCGATCGGGCCGGAGAACGGCAGGCCCGCCAGCTGGGTGGAGGCGGAGGCGGCGTTGATGGCCACCACGTCGTACAGGTGGTCCGGGTTGAGCGCCATCACGGTGACGACGACCTGGATCTCGTTGCGCAGGCCCTTGACGAAGGACGGGCGCAGCGGGCGGTCGATCAGGCGGCAGGTGAGGATCGCGTCCTCGGAGGGCCGGCCCTCGCGACGGAAGAACGAGCCGGGGATCCGGCCCGCGGCGTACATCCGCTCCTCGACGTCCACGGTCAGCGGGAAGAAGTCGAAGTGCTCCTTCGGCTGCTTGGACGCGCTGGTGGCCGACAGCACCATGGTGTCGTCGTCGAGGTAGGCCACGGCGGAGCCGGCGGCCTGACGGGCCAGACGGCCGGTCTCGAAGCGGATGGTACGGGTGCCGAAGGAACCGTTGTCGATCACGGCCTCGGCGTAGAACACGTTCTCTTCCACCTGGAAGATCTCCTCTTTCGTACGTGTCCGGGAGAGCGTCCCCGCGTAATCGCCTGCGTGCTGACCCTGGACGGTCCGGGCCGGTCTTCGATCGAAGCCTCCGGCGGTCCCCGCTTCGGTCTGCGGGGCCTCCGGCGGCCACTACCGAGGACCGGCGCCTCTCGGCCGGCCGGGTTCGGACGGGCGGTCCGCGTCTGGACGCTCTCTCGGATGCGGGCGGCTTCCGTTTGAAGCCTTCGTCCCGCGGGGGGTTCGGGTCCTGCTGCCCGGTGGCGCGCTTTCGGCGCCATCACCGGCATGCCCACAACCCTACGGTGCAATCCTCGGCCACCTGGGGAGGTGCGCGCGAGTTGTTATCCCCGGCCGGTGGGCGCGGGCGCCGTGGTGGGCGCCCCGGTCACCGGTCGCGGCATACGCGCGAGGGGCGGCTCCCCGGTGTGGGGAGCCGCCCCGAGCGGCGTTCTCAGCGGGCGCCGCCGGCGGCACCGCGACGGATGCCCAGGCGGTCGACGAGCGTACGGAAGCGCTCGATGTCCTTCTTGGCCAGGTACTGCAGCAGACGACGACGCTGGCCGACCAGGATCAGCAGGCCACGACGCGAGTGGTGGTCGTGCTTGTGGGTCTTGAGGTGCTCGGTCAGGTCCGAGATGCGGCGCGAGAGCATGGCGACCTGGACCTCGGGGGAGCCGGTGTCGCCCTCCTTCTGGCCGAACTCGGCGAAGATCTGCTTCTTGATGTCAGAGGCGAGAGCCACTGCAACTCCTTCGAGGTGATACCGAGCGTTCCTGGTCTACGGCACAGGACTCTGCGAGAACTCGGTGTCGTGTTGCGGGCGCGGCCTACGGGCGTCGTCCCACCCGGGGACGGACACACGGCTGCGCTCGGAGGCCAAGCGTACCAGTGCCGCCGATGCCGACGGTCGGCGGCCCCGGCGTGCGGATCAGCCGGTGGCGCCGCGGACCAGCCGGTAGACGTCGAGCACGGCCAGCACCAGCGGGACCAGCGACATCAGGGTGAGGCTGTCGACCAGGTCCAGGATGCGCCCCCAGAAGGGGGAGACGCCGAGCCGCGGCACCACCAGGGCGATCGCGGTGAGCACGGCGGCGCCGAAGGCGATCGAGGCGGTCAGCCAGACGGTGCGCAGATCGGCGTCGGTGGAGCCGAGGCCGACCCGCAGCACGAACTGCGGGGTGTGCAGGGAGAGGCCGACGATCAGGAGGGACAGGCCCAGCAGTCCTGCCGCGGTGAGCGCGAGGACCTGGGCGCTGTAGCGGAACAGCCGGGCCCGGAGCATCGCGGCCAGTCCGAGGACGAGGGCCAGCAGCTCGGGGAAGGTCCGGTCGGTGAAGCCGAGCACCGCGCAGGAGCCGACGACCACCGCGGCGCAGCCGCCGACCAGGCCGACCAGCACCTCGTGGCCGCGGCGGGCCTGGTGGGCGATCCGCTCGTACTGGACCAGCTCGGCGCGGGCGGCGTCCTCGTCGTGGTCGCGGCCCCGGGCGCGGGTCTGGCCGGGGGCGCTGTAGCCGACCGGGAGCCGGGCGAAGCGGGCGGACAGGCCGGGCAGGAAGCCGATCACGGCGACGGCGGCGACGCCGGTGACGGCGGCGATGTGGTGGGCCGGGGTGCCGGGCAGCAGGACGGCGGCGAAGGTGGCGAGCGCGCCGGCCGCGGCCAGGAAGGCGGCGGCCACGAACAGGGAGTCCATCGTGGGCAGCAGGCCGACCAGCAGGACGGCGACCACCAGGACGGCGACGCAGCCGGTCAGGAACTGGAGCCGGCCGGGGCCGTCCAGCGGGCCGCCGGTCGGCGCGAGGATGCCGCTGCCGGCGATCAGGGCGTGCGGCAGGGCGCCGAGGCCGAGCGCGAGGCCGGCCCAGGCGTCCCGGTAGACCCGGGCGCGGACGCCGGCGAGGGCGGTGAGCACCACGGCGACGACGCCGGAGAGCACGCCGGGCAGGCCGTGCATGTCGTGGCGCAGGTCGGCGAACCAGAGCGCGAAGCCGAGCAGGGTGAGCAGCACGCCGGCGCCGACGAGGCCGAAGGCGCGCATCAGTTCGGGGCTCCAGAACCGGCGGTCGGTCTCGCCGGCGGTGGCGATCGCGTCGGCGACGTCGTCGTAGACGGCGGGCGGCAGCGACTCGGCGAACGGGCGCAGGTTGAGCAGGTCGCCGTCGCGCACCTGCTGGGCGGCGAGCGAGCGGCCGCCGTCGAGCACGGTGCCGTCGCGGCGGACCAGGTGGAAGCCGGTGGGGACGCCGTCGGGCTGGGTCTGGCCGGACAGTCGCAGGACCTCGGGGTACACGTCCGCGAGCGGGACGTCCTCGGGCAGGGCGACGTCGATCCGGCTGTCCGGGGCGACGACGGTGACCCGGCAGAAGCCGGTGGTCGCGGGCGTCGTCATGCCCGCACCTCGTTCGCTCGACGCACTGGGCGCTCCCCCTTGATGAGACGGTGTTCGGTGACGGGTGCTCGGCGCCGGTGCGCGGTGCCGCCGCCCCGACGGTGCCGGCGCGGCACCGGCGGCCGGCCGGTCCGGCCCTCGCGCGGACGCCGGCCGGACGGAACCGGCCGGGCGCGGCCACGAGTTGGCGCGGCGTTACCCTACCCGCTCGGTTCGTGCCCGGCCCCGCGGAGGGCGGGCGGGGCCGCGGGGGCGGGCCCCAGTAGGATCGGCCCCTGCGCAGGGCGGCGGGGGCGGCGCGTTCCTCCCCGGATGCCTGCGGTCGGCGGAGCGGGGGCGGCGTCACACGGGGCGTCCTCACCCGTACGGATCCTGTTGCGTGAGGGCTGATGCCGTAGTGGTCTTGCGAAGCGTTCGTGGTCGGGGGATGGGACGCGTATGGGCGTGATCATGGTCAAGCGGCCGCCCAGGGCCTATCCGCCGGCGGTGCCGGACGAGCCGGTGGAGCTGGTACCCCCGCCCGAGCTGCCCCGTTCGGGCGGCGAGGACTGGGTGATGAGCATCCTGCCGATGCTCGGCATGGGCGGTTCGGCGGTGTTCTTCTTCGCCCCCGGCGCCCAGGCCCCGATGAAGATCATGGGCGGTCTGATGATCGTCTCGACGGTCGGCATGGCGCTCGCCCAGATCGTCCGGGCCCGCAAGGGCGGCTCCACGGCCACCGCGGACGAGCGGCGCGACTACCTCAAGTACCTCCAGCAGATGCGCCGCCAGGTGCGCCGGACCGCCGAGCGCCAGCGCGGCGCGCAGCTGTTCCTGAACCCCGAGCCGGACCAGCTCTGGTCGATCGTCGCCGACGGCCGGCGGCTGTGGGAGCGGCGGGGCGGCGACGCCGACTTCGCGCAGATCAGGGTCGGCCGCGGACCGGTCCAGCTGTCCACCCCGCTGGTCGCGCCGCAGACCGCGCCGATGGACGAGCTGGAGCCGCTCTCGGCGGCCGCGATGCAGACCTTCCTGAACGCCCACGGCACCCTGCAGGACCTGCCGTTGGCGATCTCGCTGCGCGCCTTCTACCACATCACGGTCTGCGGCGACCCGGACACCGTGTACGGCAACGTCCGGGCGATGATCGCCCAGCTGACCACCCTGCACTCGCCGGACGACCTGCTGATCACGGTCGCCGCGGCGCCCGGCGCGGTGGACGAGTGGGAGTGGGTCAAGTGGCTCCCGCACAACCAGCACCGCAAGGAGAACGACGGCGCCGGCTCCCGCCGGCTGATCGCCACCGGACTCGGCGACCTGGAGCTGCTGCTCCAGGACGAGCTGGCCGGTCGCCAGCGGTTCGTCCGGGACGCCGCCCCGGCCGCCGACCAGCCGCACATCGTGGTCGTCATGGACGGCGCCTCGGTACCGCACGACTCGCTGCTGGCCGGCGCCGAGGGCGTGCACGGGGTGACCATCGTCGAGGTGGTCCCGGGCGACCTGGACGAGCCGAGCGGGCACCTGATCGTCACCGTCTCGCCGGACGCGCTGGTGCTGCGCTCCGCCTCGGGCGCCACCTACACCGGCAAGCCGGACACCCTCGGCGCCTGGCAGTCCGAGGCGCTGGCCCGGCAGCTGGCGCCGTACCGGGCCTCGGCCGGCGGTGACGACGAGCCGCTGCTGTCCAACCTGGACTTCACCGACCTGATGAACTCCGGCGACCCGGGCTCCTTCGACGTGACCCGCAGCTGGCGGCAGCGGGCGCAGCACGAGCGGATGCGGGTGCCGATCGGTGTCGGGGCCGGCGGCGAGCACGTGTACCTGGACCTCAAGGAGGCCGCGCTGGAGGGCATGGGCCCGCACGGCCTGTGCGTCGGCGCGACCGGCTCCGGCAAGTCCGAGCTGCTGCGCACCCTGGTGCTGGCGCTGGCGATGACGCACTCCTCGGAGACGCTGAACTTCGTGCTCGCCGACTTCAAGGGCGGCGCGACCTTCGCGGGCATGGCGGACATGCCGCACACCTCGGCGGTGATCACCAACCTGGAGGGCCAGCTCACCCTGGTCGACCGGATGCGGGACGCCATCGAGGGCGAGCTCAACCGGCGCCAGGAGCTGCTGCACCGGGCGGGCAACTACGCGAACATCCACGAGTACGAGCGGGCCCGGGCGGCCGGCGCGGCGCTGGACCCGCTGCCCTCACTGGTGCTGATCATCGACGAGTTCTCCGAACTCCTCACCGCCAAGCCCGACTTCATCGACATGTTCATCCAGATCGGCCGGATCGGCCGGTCCCTCGGGGTGCATCTGCTGCTGGCCTCGCAGCGCCTGGAGGAGGGCAAGCTGCGCGGCCTGGACACCTATCTCTCCTACCGGATCGGTCTGCGCACCTTCTCGGCGGCCGAGTCGCGGGCCGCGATCGGCGTTCCGGACGCCTACCACCTGCCGCCGGTGCCGGGTGTCGGCTACCTGAAGTTCGGCACCGATGTGATGGAGCGGTTCAAGGCCGCCTACGTCTCCGGGGCCTACCGGGCACCGGGGCAGCAGCGGTCGACCGGCGGCCGGCTGGTGTCCGCGCGGCCGGTGCGGTTCACCGCGGCCGAGGTGCCGGTGACCGAGCCGCTGGTGCAGGAGGAGGTCGAGCCGCTGGTCGAGGAGCAGGACGACGCCCTGGCGGACACCGTGCTGGACGTGTTCGTGCAGCGGATGGCGGGCCAGGGCCCGGCCGCGCACCAGGTGTGGCTGCCGCCGCTGGACACGCCGCCGAGCGTGGACCAGCTGCTGCCGCCGCTGCAGGCGACCGCCGAGCGCGGGCTGACCGCGCCGCAGTCCGGCACGCTGGGCCGGCTGCGGGTGCCGGTCGGCATCGTCGACAAGCCGCGCGACCAGAAGCGGGACATCCTCGAACAGGACTACGCGGGCGCGGCCGGCCACGGACTGGTGGTGGGCGGCCCGCGCTCCGGCAAGTCGACGATGATCCGCACCACGGTGGCCTCGTTCGCGCTCACCCACACGCCGCTGGAGACGCAGTTCTACCTGCTGGACTTCGGCGGCGGCGGCTTCCAGTCGCTCCAGGACCTGCCGCACGTCGGCGGGGTGGCCGGGCGGCTGGACGCGGAGAAGGTCCGCCGGATGGTCTCCGAGGTGCACGGGGTGCTCAACCGGCGCGAGGAGCTCTTCCGCAGCACCGGGATCGACTCCATCGGCACCTACCGGGCGCGCCGGGCCGCCGGCGCGCTGCCGGACGAGCGGTTCGGCGACGTCTTCCTGGTGATCGACGGCTGGAACACCTTCAAGCAGGAGTTCGAGGCGCTGGAGCCGGTCGTCGGCGACATCGCCCAGCGCGGCCTCGGCTACGGCGTCCACCTGATCGTCACCGCGGCCCGGTACGCCGAGGTCCGCCCGGCGCTCAAGGACCTGCTGCAGAACCGGACCGAGCTGAAGCTCGGCGACGCGATGGAGTCCGAGGTGGACCGCCGGGTGGCGCAGGCCGTACCGGCCCAGCCGGGCCGGGGCGTCACCCCGGACCGGCTGCACTTCCTCACCGGCCTGCCCCGGCTGGACGGCTCCGACTCGGTGGAGGACCTGCAGAACGGTGTGGCCGGGCTGGTCCGGGCGGTCGCCGGGGCCTGGACCGGTCCGCGCGCGCCGCAGGTGCGGATGCTGCCGACGGTGCTGGACGGGCAGTCGCTGCCGAAGGGCTTCGAGCACCCGGAGCGGGGTGTCGCCTTCGGCGTGGACGAGGCGGAGCTGGCACCGGCCTTCGTCAACTTCGAGACCGATCCGCTGTTCATCGTGTTCGGCGACACCGAGTCCGGGAAGTCCGCGCTGCTGCGGATGCTGGTCAAGCAGATCACCGAGCGGTACACCCCGGACCAGGCGGGGATCGTGGTCGGCGACTACCGGCGCGCGCTGCTCGGCGTGGTCCCGCCGGAGTACCTGGTCGAGTACGCCGCCGCGCAGCCGGCCATGAACTCCGTGGTCGAGATGCTGCGCGGGGCCTGCTCGCGCCGGCTGCCCGGGCCGGACGTGACCGCGGAGCAGCTGCGCAACCGCAGCTGGTACAGCGGCAAGGACATGTTCGTGGTGGTGGACGACTACGAGCTGGTGGCGACCTCCTCCGGCAATCCGCTGGCCGCGCTGGCGGAGTTCCTGCCGTTCGCGCGCGACATCGGGCTGCGGGTGGTCGTCGCGCGCAGCGCGGGCGGCGCCGGGCGCTCGCTGTACGAGCCGTTCATGCAGCGGATGCGGGAGCTGGGCGGGCAGGGCGTCCTGCTGTCCGGCAACCGGGACGAGGGCCCGCTGCTGGGCAACGTCAAGCCGCAGGCGCTGCCGCCGGGCCGGGGCGTGTTCGTCTCGCGCCGGGTGACCAGCGGGCAGATGGTGCAGACGGGCTGGCTGCCGGCACCGTAACGGCGGGCCTGTCGTCACGGAGCGTGCTCGAAGGGGACGGATCCTCGGGGTCCGGCCCCTTCGGCGTCCCGGGTGTCGAAACGTTACCTAGATCTTTCCGCCGGAGGGCTGCGGTTCCCGTACCCGGTGGAGGACCGGGCCTACGGCCAGGGCACTTCCGGTCGACCTGCCTCCGCATCCGGTCCAGACCTTGGATTGAGGCGCGCAACACCGCGTTCACCTTGGATTCAAGTGCTATGTGGCGAAAGTAACAAGTCGGACATGCATAGTGATGACGATAAGTGATCATCAGATCGCATGTCTATGCGGATCGGCGCAACGGATTCCGAAGCAATTCCGGCATTGACGCGATCGATACGGCCAAGGTTCCATGACGGCCCGGGAGCGACAGGACCAGAACCGAGCAGACAGCCAGCGGAGGCGATACCGCTCCCTCTCCAGGACCGCACAGAGCCGATCGGATGCCCCGATGACCGACACGCTTCGCCCACCGACCGCCGCGGCCCCCGGCCCGACCGTCGAGGGCACCCCCGCCGCCTCGCAGACGCTCAAGCGTTCGATCGGCGTCGTGGGCGGCACACTGCTCACGCTGTCCTGCGTCACCCCGGCCTCCACGCTCTTCGTGATCGTCCCGGAGCTGTTCTCCAGCATCGGCAGCGCCACCGCGCTGGCCATCGCGATCGGCTCGGTGCTCTGTATCGCGGTCGCCTTCTGCTACTCCGAGCTCGGCACCCTGATCCCCAGCGCCGGCGGCGAGTACGCCATGGTCGGCACCCTGGCCGGACGGCTGGCCGGCTGGCTGGTGTTCGTGCTCTCGCTGATCGTGGTGATGATCGTCCCCTCGGTCATCGCCCTCGGCACCGCCGACTACCTGGCCCCCGTCCTGCACGTGGACAAGCCGCTGGCCGGCGCCGCGGTGATGCTCGCCGCCACCCTCGCCGGCCTGCTGGACCTGCGCGCCAACGCCTGGATCACCGGCGTCTTCCTGGTGCTGGAGGTCATCGCCGCCGGCGTGGTGTCGGTGCTCGGCTTCGCCCACGCCAACAGCGGCGCGCCCAGCATGCTGCACGGCGTGGTCACCGGCGAGGACGGCGTCACCACCACGGTGAGCATCGGCGCGATCATCGGCGCCCTCGGCATCGCGCTCTTCATCACCCAGGGCTTCTCCACCGCCGTCTACCTCTCCGAGGAGCTGGAGAACCCGCGCCGCAACGTGTCCCGCACCGTGCTGTGGACGCTGGCGATCTCCGCCGCCGTCATCCTGGTCCCGGTCGCCGCCATCACCATGGGCGCCCCCGACCTCGCCACCCTGAGCTCCGGCGACATCTCCGGCCTGGTCACCTCCTGGAGCAACTCGGCCGTCGGCACCTTCATCAGCCTCTGCGTCGCGCTGGCCATCATCAACGCCGGCATCGTCATGGTCATCCAGAACTCCCGGGTGCTGTTCGCCTCGGCCCGCGACAAGGCGTGGCCCGAGCCGGTCAACAAGGCCTTCGGCACCCTCGGCCGGTTCGGCTCCCCGTGGGTCGCCACCCTGGCCGTCGGCCTCCCGGGCGCCGCGCTCTGCTTCGTCAAGGGCGAGCTGCTGAGCGAGATCACCGGCGTCGCCGTCACCGGGATGTACCTGCTGGTCGCGATCGCCGCGCTGCTCTCCCGCCGCAACCAGCACAAGCACGCCGCCGCCTGGCGGATGCCGCTGTGGCCGGCCGTCCCGGTGGTGCTGATCGTGGTGCTGGTCTACGTGATCACCCAGCTGGACACCGTGCCGCTGCTGTGGACCGGCGGCATCACCGCCGTCGCCACCCTCTACTGGCTGCTCTACCTGCGCCCCCGGCAGGACACTCGCTGGGTGATCACCGTCCCCGAGGACCAGCAGGCCTGACCGCCGCCCCCGAAGACCCCCACCCCTCCCCCACACGGCAGTGCCCCGGGCTCCCCCTGGCCCGGGGCACTGCCGCGTCCGCTCGCCGCCTCGCGCGGTTCCGGTCCAGGGCTCAGGGACGGCGGCGGTGGTCGCGGAGGACGACGCCACCGCCGATCAGCAGGGCGACCAGCAGCGCCCCCACCCCCAGGACGTACGTCGCGGTCCGGCCGTCGCGGTCGGCCTGGGTCTCGCCGAGGCCGAGCGGGCGGGGCACGATCGGGGCGGACGCCAGCTGCACCGGCGGGTCCTCGGCCGGCTTGTCCGGCGGCGCCGCGGGCGCGGTGGTGACGGCCTTCACCGGGTCGACCACACCCCAGCCGATGTACTCGTTCGCCTTGTGGTCGGTGCGCTGCGCGGTCTGCTCGATCCAGGCGCGCACCTGGCTCGGCTTCCATTCCTTGTGCGCGCCGACCAGCAGCGCCGCCAGCCCGGCCACGTACGGCGCGGCGAAGCTGGTGCCGTTGTCCACGCACTGCCCGCCGCGCGGGACGGTGGAGAGCATGTCGACGCCGGGGGCCGCGACGTCCACGAAATCGCCGTACTGGGAGAAGTAGGTGCGCTCGTTGTTGCGGTCGGAGGCGCCGACGGCGAGCACGGTGCGGAAGGCCGCCGGGAAGGTGTCGCCCCTCTTGCCGTCGTTGCCGGAGGAGGCGACCACCACCACACCCCGGTTCTCCGCGTTGTCGACCGCGGCCTTCAGCTCCTCGTAGCCGACGAAGCGGGTGTCGGCCGCGCCGCGCACGTCCTGCGAGATGTTGATGACCTTGGCGCCCTGGGCGACGGCCGAGTTGACGGCGTCCACCAGCGAGTGCACGTCGCCGTTGCCCTCGGCGTCGTTCTGCCGGATGGACAGCACGCTGGCGCCCGGGGCGATGCCGACGAAGCCGGTCCGGTCGCTGCGGGAGGCCGCGATGATGCCGGCCACCTTGGTGCCGTGGCCGACCAGGTCGTCCTTGCCGCCGCCCTCGACCCGCTTGCCCTCCTTGTCCTTGAGCAGCGAACCGCCGTCGAGGACCTTGTCGGCCAGCTGCGGGTTCTGGTCGTCCACCCCGGTGTCGATGACCGCGACCAGGACGCCCGCCCCGGTGGTCGCGCCGCCCTGCCAGAGCTCGTCCAGCACCATCCGCTGCAGCGACCACGGCACGGCCTGCACGTTCTGCGCGTTCTTGCCGCACTCCCCCGACGCCGAGACGCCCGGCCCCTCGGCCGCCGCCGGCACCGTCAGCGGGCCGCCGAGCACCGTGAGCGCGGCCACCGCCGCGGCCGCCGTCCGGTACCTGACCACCGGCACCCTGCCACCCCTCATGTCGTCCACCTGGTCGTGCGGTCGCGCCAAAGGCGGGTGCCCGCACGGGACACCCGCCCTTCGGCGCGTGGTACTGGGGCCGCGAACCGTCAGCCGGTCCAGAGGGTGGCGTTGCGGTTCTCGGTGTTCTGGTAGCTGGAGGCCGCGCTGTCCAGGGACTTGGCGATCGACTCCAGCACCTGCTGGAGGTGCTCGGCGCGCTGGTCCCACTTGGCCTGGTGGGCCTGGTAGCCCTGCTGGGCGGCGCCCTCCCAGCTACCGGAGATCTTGGTGACGCCGGCCTTCAGCTCCTCGAGCTGGGCCTTGATCGTCCCCGCGGTCCGACGGACCTCCGAGCTGGCGTTCTTGATGGTCTCGAAGTTGACCAGAATGTGTTCGGCCACGATGTCTCCTAGTCGAGGCTGCGAGGCACCCCATCACCCGAGGGGTGCGTCGCCGGGTGAACGGACAGAGCTGAGGATCAGGACGCGGCCGCGGAACCGAAGATCGCCTGCTGGTCGGCGTCCGCCTGCGAGTACTTCTGGGTCGTGAGCTCGATCGCGTCCTTGATGGCGCGCAGCGACTTGTTCAGCTCCTGGGCGTCGGTGTTGAACTGACCCTGGAGGTTGGTGTACGCCTGCGCGGCCTGGCCCTGCCAACCACCGGTGATCGAACCCACCAGGTTGTTGAGACCGTTGATCTCGGTGTTGATCTGGTTGATGACCTCGTCCATGTGCTTGGCGAAAGCCAGCATCTCCTGAGCGGTCGTCTTGAACTGACCCATGCTCTACCGTCCCCCATGAGACAGACCTTGAGTCCGGAGGGATCGTTTCCGGCCCCCCGGGCACCACCGGTGTGATGTCCTGCAGCACTGTAGTCGGCACACGCAGCTCGCCCAACACCGGGCGACGGTCGGTTACCAAGCCATGACATCATGGCCAATTCCTTTGCGGGCAGCGGGGCGAGACCCCACCGCGGCCGTCAGGCGTTCTGCTGCTGGGCCGCGCTCCTGGCGTTGAGCGCCGGGCCGACCGGCACCAGGTTCGACCACTGCTGCGGCACCGGCGCCGGCTGCAGCCCCTGGTAGCCCAGCCGGGCCTGGTTGCCGCCCAGCTCCTCGGGCTGCGGCGGGCCGGACGGGGTCGCCGGCTGCCCGGACGGCCCCTTCGACGCACCCGGCGGCGCGGGCGCCGGAGCCGACGGCTGGCCGGGCTGGGCGGACGGCGTGCTCTGGCCGCCCTTGCCGCCCTCGCTGCTGGCCGGCACCGCGTAGCGCAGACCGGTCTCGGTGATGAGGAAGTCCGTGCCGGAGCCGTCCATGGCGTTGTCCAGCGCCCGGTAGAACAGGCCGTGACCGGGCGTCACATGCGCGGTCGACGTGCCGTTGCCGTACCGCACCGGGTACTCCGTCCCGGCCCAGACGCTGCGCCGCGGCGTCCGGCCGTCCTCCGCGACCCCGTCGAAGGTGCTGCAGACCACCGCCCGGGCGTCCTTCGGCGCCTGCCAGGAGTTGGCCGGCGCGCCCGTCCGGGTCGGCCAGTCGGCGGCGCCCTCGGCCATCAGCGGCACACTGCTGTTGACGGTGGCGTGCTCGGCCGGGGTGAGGTCGTCGATCCGCGGGCTCTTGTTGGCGTCCTGGTTGTACAGCGGCTGCAGCAGCGGGTTCTGCCGGACCAGCTCCGCCTGGAACTGGCTGACCAGCAGCAGCTGGCTCTTCCCCACCACGTAGTACTTCTCGCCGAACCGCACCAGCCGGCCGACCTTGCGGTCCTCCGGGTTCTGCAGCGGCACCGAGGAGTTGGCCGTCCTGGTGTCCGGGACCAGCCCGTCGATCCGCGGGAAGACGATGTCGCTGCCCGGCGCCAGGGTGTCCAGCCAGTCCTTCTTCACCTTCTGCGGCACGGCCGTCGACCCGAACACGGCCCACATCAGCTGCGAGCGGGTGGTGTCGGAGTCCTCCGGGCCGCCGATCGCGTGCCGGCGTCCCTTGCTGTCCACCAGGAACACCTTCAGCTTGCCCTGGCCGGCGGCCGGACCGGAGGCCGTCACCTGCGGGTCGTCCGCCTGCTGCACCAGCAGCGCCTGGCCGACGTCCAGCATCCGGTCCTTCGCCCCGAGCACCTCCGCGTCGGCGCCGCCCGCCACGAACACCGCCTGGTCGACGGTGCTCCCCTGCTCGTCGCCCGGCCGGTCGCAGACCGACCACTTCATCGGCCGGCTCGCGTTCTCCTTGCTCGGCAGCTTGTCCGGCGCGTACGGGATGCCGATCGTCGGACCGTGGTTGGGATAGCGGTCGAGCACGCCGTCGTCGACCACCACGACCTTGCTGTCCACCGGCAGCACCAGCCGCGCCGAGGCCATGTTCAGCACCTGGTGCAGCCGCTTGGTCCTCCCGTCCGGATCGACCAGCACCACGTAGCGGGTGGTGCTCTGCTTGCCCTGGACGATGTACTTGCCCTCGTCCCAACCCACCGGCGCGCTCGGCCTGAACACCCCCCACAGGCCGAAGCCTCCGATCACCAGCGCCCCCACCAGCACGCTCGGCAGGATCGCCTTCACCGGGCGCGGCGCGTCCTCGTCGCTCCCCCCGCCGCCGGGCAGCAGGAAGGCTCCGACCGTGCGCTTGCGGGCGAAGGTGTAGGCGTTCAGCTCGTCCCGGCGCGATGCCATGCTCGTCGTCTCCCCTGTCGGACCCTGCTCCCCGTGGCCTGCCACCCCCCGGGCGAGAACGGGCTCGAACCCTCTACGATGCGGCAGCAGACGGTGAGTACGGTACGGGTACGGTTCACGCACCGGCCAGCCGGGCCGCGACAACCGACCAGAGAGGGGCACTCGGGGGATGCCGAACCAGACCGTTCCGGGGCGCCGGAGCACGTCACGGGGCAGAGGTCCGCGCCGCTCCGCGCGCCGCGACGGGACCGACACCGCGGGCTCCCCCGCCCCGGGCCGCGCCGACGGAGCCCAGGGGCCCGTCACGGTCCGCGTCCACCCCCGGCCCGGGCTGCTCGGCAGCCGGCTGAGGCTCCAGCAACTCGTGCTGGTCGAGGTCGCGGTGGCCCTGGTCGCGGTCGGCTGGACGATCAGCAGGGCGGTCGCCGCCGGCTTCGGCGCGGTCGCCCTCGCCCTGGTCGCGCTGGCCCTGGTGCCGCTGCGCGGCCGCACCCTCCCCGAGGCGCTGCGGGTGCGCGCGGCGCTCAAGGCCCGGCGCAAGCGGGCCCGCACCCACCTCCCGCCGCCCGGCACCGACCCGGCGCTCGCGCCCGCCCTGGAACTCGAACCCGCGCTGCGCACCTGCACCCACGCGACCGAGGCCGACCTCGGCGGCCGACCGGTGCGCCGGGAGACCGGCATGGTCGGCGACGGCACCTTCCTCAGCGCCGTCCTGCTCGTCCAGGCCAAGGACCTGCCGCTGCGTCCGGACCGCACCGCCCGGCCGCTGCCGCTGGACGTGGTCTGCTCGGCGCTGCGGGTGGACGACATCGCCCTGGAATCGGTCCAGCTCGTCCAGCACACCCAGCCGGCGCCCGCGCCGCACCTGCCCGAGCAGTCGCTGGCCGCCCGCGCCTACCGGGAGCTCGCCGACGGCACCGCCACCCCCGCGCTGCGGCTCACCTGGGTCGCGCTCAAGCTCGACCCGGAGCGGGCCGCCACCGCGGTGCGCGCCCGCGGCGGCGGCGAGACGGGTGCCCGCAAGGCGCTCCAGCGGGTCACCGACCAGCTGGCCGGGCGGCTGAACAGCGCCGGGTTCGACGTCACCGTGCTCGACGAGCGCGAGCTGATCGCCGCCCTCGCCATCTCCACCTGCGTCAACCCGCTGGCCACGACGGTCCGGCAGGGCACCGGCAGCGGCGGCGGCAGCGGACGGCGCACCCAGGAGACCAACCGGTTCTGGCGGGTCGACGACCGCTGGCACAGCACCTACTGGATCTCCCGCTGGCCGCAGCTGGGCCGCCCCGGCGGCGCCCCCGGCCGGATCGCCGTCCCCGATCTGGTGAACCTGGTCACCGGCGCGCCCGCGCTGGCCAGCACCTTCAGCCTGACCGCCGGTCACGGCACCGGCGGCTCGGTCACCCTCAGCGGCCACGTCCGGGTCACCGAGCGCAGCGAGAGCGAGGCCGTCGAACTCGGCCGGCAGCTGGAGGCCCGGGCCCAGAGCGCCGGACTCGGCCTGGTCCGGCTCGACCTGGAGCAGGCACCCGGCGTGCTCGCCACCCTGCCGCTGGGAGGTGCCTCCTGATGGCACAGCAGTCCTATCCCGCTCCCGCCCCGCGGACCGGCGCGGAGCCGGCGCCCCGGACCGGGCGCCGGCTGCTGCCCGGCTTCGGGCTGCGCGGCCCGCGCCGGGAGAAGCACGTGCTCACCCTCGCCGAGCTCGACGCGCTGTCCTTCCCGGTCGGCGACGACGGCGTGCTGATCGGCGAGGACGTGCACCGCTCCCGGCCCGCCGTGCTCGGCCTGTTCCGGCCCAGCTCCTACGACCTGGTGCTGGTCGGCGGCCTCTGGACGGCGCAGGTCATCGCGCTGCGGGCGGCCGCCACCGGCGCGCGGATCGCCGTCGAGACCGCCCGCGGCCACCTCTGGGGGCCGATGGCGCAGGCCGCGGGCGGCGGGCAGCCGTGCGTGACGGTCCACCAGCCCGGTCGGCTCGGCCCGCAGGGCGCCTCGGTCACCTCGCCGGTGCTCGTGGTGCGCGACCTCGGTGCCCGCCCGCCGCGCAGCCGGCTCTCCGCCACGCCCTGGCAGACGGTCCTGACGGTGGTGCCGCACCTGGGGCCGAACGCCTCCCGGGTGCTCAACGCGGCCGACCTGGTCGGGGTGCAGCGGGTGATGCCGGAGGAGGCCGAGCTGATCGGCCGGGTGCTCTCGCTCGGACCGGCCGAGACCGCCGCCCTGCCGTCGCTCCCGGACGACCTGACGCTGTGGACGACCCGGATGAGCCGTCAGTACGTCCGGATCGTCACCGGACAGGCGGAGCGCCAGGTCCTCGGCGGCCCGCGCCGCCTCGACTGACCCGCGCGGAGCCGGTCGGGGCCTGTGTACGGCCCGTGTGCGGCCCGGTCGGAGATGAGACACCGCCTTCAGCCGGGGGTGGCTCACGGCCTAGGCTGTGGGACGGCAACGGCACCGCGAACTTGCGGCGGCGAACACGAGGGAGCCCTAGGTGAGCAGCGATCGGGACGGCGTCTACGTCGGCGACAACGCGGCGGAGGACGACGACGACTGGTCCGACGCGCCCGATTACACTCCCCCGTCCTGGTACGTGCAGACGGACGCCGCGGGTGCTCCGGCGGCCGCGCCGGACGCCGGGGTGACGCCGGCTCCGGGCGGTGCTGCCGCAGCGGCGGCACCCGCACCCGCACCCGTTCCTGTACCCGCGCCTGTCCCCGCACCCGTCGTCGCGCCCGAGGCCGTGGTGCCGGACGCCGTGGCGCCGCCGGTCGTGGCCCAGCCGCCCGCGCAGCCCCTCGCTCCGTCGCAGGCCCAGCCTCCGGTGCAGTCCCAGCCGCCGGTGCAGTCCCCGGCGTACCCGCAGCCGCAGCCGCAGCCGGGCGAGGCTGCCGTACCGGTGGCAGCTCCGGCCCCGGCCCCCGTACCGGCGCCGGCCCCGGCCCCCGTGCCCGGCTGGCCGCCGGCCGACCCGTCCGCCGCCGCGCAGCCCGGCCCCGCCCAGCCGCCGGCCGCCGCCCCGGCTCCCCAGCCGTACCCGGCCGCGCCGCAGCAGCCCTTCGCCGCGGCGCCGGGCCAGCCCCAGCCGTTCGCCCAGGAGCCGCAGGCCTTCCCGCCGGGCCCCCAGCCCTTCGCGCAGGATCCGCAGCCCTTCGCACAGGACCCGCAGGCCGCCGCGTGGGCGGCCGCCCAGCAGGCCCAGGCCCAACCCGGCCAGCCGCAGCAGGCCGTCGTCCCGCCGCAGGCCGTCCCGCAGCAGGCCCAGCCCCAGCAGCAGCAGCCCGGACCGGCCGCGCCGCCCGCCGGCGCCGACCCGCGCGCCGGCGGCTGGCCGCAGCCCGCCGCCTACCAGCAGCCCGCGCAGCCCCAGCCGACCGCCCCGCAGTGGGGCCAGCCGCCGGCCGCGCCCGCCGCGTTCCAGCAGGCCGGTGCCCCGCAGCAGACCGCGCACGGCGCGCCGCTCGGCTACACCGCCGCCGTCGAGCTGTCCTCGGACCGGCTGCTGCGCAGCCAGCCGAAGCAGCAGCGGCAGCAGCCCCGGTTCCAGTTCGGCGGCAAGGCCGCGGCCGCCGAGAAGGCCCGCCGGCTGGAGATCATCCGGACGCCGGTGCTCAGCTGCTACCGGATCGCGGTGATCAGCCTGAAGGGCGGCGTCGGCAAGACCACGACCACCACCGCCCTGGGCGCCACCCTGGCCAGCGAGCGCCAGGACAAGGTGATCGCGATCGACGCCAACCCGGACGCCGGCACGCTCGGCCGCCGGGTCAAGCGGCAGACCGGCGCGACCATCCGCGACCTGGTGACGGCCATCCCGCACCTGCGCAGCTACATGGACATCCGTCAGTTCACCTCCCAGGACCTCCACTCCGGTCTGGAGATCCTGGCGAACGACGTCGACCCGGCCGTCTCGACCACCTTCAACGACTCGGACTACCGCCAGGTCATCGACGTGCTGGGCCGCCAGTACCCGATCATCCTGACCGACTCCGGGACCGGTCTGCTGTACAGCGCGATGCGCGGGGTGCTGGACCTCGCCGATCAGCTGATCATCGTCTCCACGCCCAGCGTGGACGGCGCCTCGTCCGCCTCCACCACCCTGGACTGGCTCTCCGCGCACGGTTACGCCGACCTGGTGCAGCGGTCGATCACGGTGGTCTCCGGGGTCCGCGAGACCGCGAAGATGATCAAGGTCGAGGACATCGTCGCGCACTTCCAGACCCGCTGCCGCGGCGTGGTCGTGGTGCCGTTCGACGAGAGCCTGGCGGCCGGCGCCGAGGTCAACCTCGACATGATGCGGCCCAAGGTCCGCGAGGCCTACTTCGAGCTGGCCACCCTGGTCGCCGAGGACATCGTCCGGGCCCAGCAGACCGCCCAGCAGAACGGCTGGCAGCAGCAGGTCCAGCCGCAGCCCGCCCAGCCGCAGCCCCCGGCACCGGGCTACCCGCAGCCCCAGCCCGGACCGCAGGGCCAGCCCCCGTACGGCCAGCCGTACCCGTCCCCCCAGCCGCCGCAGCCCGGCCAGCACGCCCCGCAGCCCGGCACGCCGTGGGCGCCGCAGCCCGGCCAGGTCCCGCCGCCCCCGCCCGGCTACGGCTACCCGCCGCAGCAGAGCGCCCCGCCGCAGCCGCCGGCGCCCGAGTGGCAGCAGCCGCCCGCGCCGCCGGCCGGCGGCGCCTACGGCCACCCCGGCCCCGAGGAGGGCCACCAGCCGCCCCCGCCCCCCGGCTACGGATACCCGCCGCCGCCCGCGCCGCCGCAGCAGTAGCAGGAGCAGGAGCAGTAACGACGGACGCGCGAGGGCCCGCCGACCTCGGTGGTCGGCGGGCCCTCGCGCGTGCTCCGGCACGCCGTCCGGCGCGGCGGTCGGCGTGGTGTCCGTCAGCCGGCGTCGGTCAGCTCCCGGGCCCGCTTCACGTCGTCGGCCATCCGGTCCAGCAGTGCCTCGATGGAGTCGAACTTCTCCATCCCGCGCAGGTACACCAGGAACTCCACCGCCACGTGCAGCCCGTAGAGGTCCAGGCCGACCCGGTCGATGGCGTACGCCTCGACGGTGCGCGCGGTGTTGTCGAAGGTCGGGTTGGTGCCCACCGAGATCGCGGCCGGCATCCTCTCGCCGTCCGCCGTCAGCCAGCCCGCGTACACACCGTCGGCCGGGACGGCGCTGTGCGGCACGGTGTCCACGTTGGCGGTCGGGTAGCCCATCTCGCGGCCGCGCTGCGCGCCCCGCACCACCTCGCCCTCCACCCGGTGCGGGCGGCCCAGCACCTCCGCCGCCCCGGCCACGTCGCCGGACGCCACCAGCCGGCGGGTCAGGGTCGACGAGAACGGTTCGCCGTCACCGACGGTGCCGCGCACCTGGAGGTCGACGACCTCGACGCCGCAGTCCGCCGCCCGGCCCAGCTCGGCCAGCAGGGCGACGTTCCCGGCCGCGCGGTGGCCGAAGCGGAAGTTCGGCCCCTCGACCACCAGGCAGGCGTGCAGGGCGTCCACCAGCACCTGCCGGAAGAACTCCTCCGGCGACTCCTTGGAGAACTCGGTGGTGAACGGCAGCACCAGCACGGCGTCGACGCCCAGCTCCTCGATCAGCTCCGCCCGGCGCGGCTGCGGGGCGAGCAGCGGCGGGTGGGTCCCCGGACGGACCACCTCGCTGGGGTGCGGGTCGAAGGTGACCACCACCGAGCGCACCCCCCGCTCGCGGGCGCGCTCGACCACCCGGTTGATGATCAGCTGGTGTCCGCGGTGCACCCCGTCGAACGAGCCGATGGTGACGACGCTGCGTCCCCAGTCAGCGGGGATCTCCTCCAGGCCACGCCAGCGCTGCACCTGACCGCTCCTTGTTCCCTACGGCGCGTACCTTCTGTACGCTCAAACGCTCAAAACCCGAACCCCTATAGCGTGCCATGCGCCTGTCCGGAGTTCGGCACCGGAAGGCAGGTTGGCCGAACCGCCGGGTGCCGGACTCCCCCGCCCGGCGGCCGGGCGGCCCCGGCGCCACCGGCCCGCTCGGCCTCCGCCGCCGCGTACCGAGGGTCCCGACCGGCCGCGACCAGGGCGCGCAGCCGGTCCAGCCGGGGCCCCACCGGACGGGCCGGACGCTCGTCCTCCGGCCAGCGCGCCAGCAGCGCGGCGAAGGCCGCCGACCGGCCGGCGCAGCGCACCAGCAGCCCGTCCGCGCCCGGCAGCGCGGCCGCCACCCGGACCACCACCGCCCGGGCCCGGACCGGCCGCTCCGCCGCACAGTGCTCGGCCAGCCCCGCGAGCGCGGCGGCCAGCACCTCCGGGTCCCCCTCGGTGGCCAGCAGGGTGTCCAGCAGCTCGCAGCGCAGCGCGTCCGCCACCGGATCCGGCACCGGGCGGGACAGCACCTCGGCGAACGGCCGGCGGACCGCCGCCGCCCGGGCCGCCAGGGCCCCGCTCAGCAGCACCCGCAGCTCCAACCGGGCGACGGCGCCCTCGACCGCACCGCGCGCCAGCCGCCGGCCCAGGTAGTCGACGGCGACCGGCCCGGCCAGTTCCGGCCGTTCGCGCAGCAGCCGGGCGGCGAACTCGGCGCCCCGCCGGGCGGCCAGCGGCGCCCGGGCGTCCGCCAGCACCCGCAGCGTCCCGGCCACCGGCGCGCCCGGCCGCGCCGCCGCGCCGGGCCCGCCCAGACGGTCGGCCAGCGCGGCCAGGACCGGCTCCGGGTCGCTCTCCAGCGCGGGGGCCAGCGCCCGCGCGGTCAGGAAGCGGTCCTCGCCGCCCCGGTACACGTCCAGCGCCGACCGCAGATGGACGGCCCGGCTCGCCGGCTCCCGCAGCAGCAGGGCCAGCGCGGCGCCGTGCAGGGCCAGCTCGTCCTCCCTGGCCAGCAGGGCCAGCGCGGAGAACCGCAGCAGCTCCGGCCCGGCGCCGCGGGCGTACGGGGCGACGTGCAGCGCGTGCACCGCGGCGGCCACATGGCGCTCGGGCCGGGGGTCGTGGCTCCAGCGGTCGACCGCCCGGCAGAGCGCCGAGGGCTCCTCGACGGCCAGCACCGCGAGCAGCGCGTCCGCCCTCGGGTGCGCGGCCGCGGCCAGCACCTCGGTCAACTCGTCCAGGGCCAGGGACCGGTGGGCGAACAGCAGGTCGTGCGCGAGGTCGGCGACGGTGCTCCCGGGGCGGGCCGGCAGACCGCGCGGATCGTCGAACCATCCGCACAGCAGTGGCAGCACCGCCGGCGGATCGGCGCGCAGCCGGGCGGTCACCGCGGCGAGGAACGGCCGGTCCGGTCCGTCGGCGGCCACCAGCCGGCGGAACAGGGCGAGTTCGGCCTCCGGCGGCAGTCCGAGAGCGGACCAGAAGGACGGTCCGAACCGGCCCAGGCCCTCCGTCGGCAGCCGTTCGAACCCACCTGCGGCCGCCGACCGTTCGACGATCCGTTCGGCCAACTGCTCCAGCAGCGAGCGGTGTTCGGCGAGGTCGGGACCGGCGGCCAGTCCGGCGACCAGCAACCGCCCGGCCCACCAGCCGGGTTCGCTGCCGGCCGGGCGCAGATCCACGGCCCGCCAGATCCGGTGCAGCCAGGGATCCAGCGCCGGGGCGCCCCAGGTGAGGCCGACCCGCCGCAGCGCCGCGACCACCGGGCCGATCCGGTGCCGCGGCACGGTGCGGATCCCCGCCGGCGGGCCCCCGCCGGGCCCGGGGGGAGTGTCCTCGGCCTCGCCCAGCAGCAGCCGCAGCGCCGCGTCCAGGTCCAGGTGCAGGCCCTGCAGCCAGTCGGCGAACTCCCCGTGCGCGAAGCGGTAGCCGGGCCCGGCCGGTACGAACAGCCCCTCCGCCAGCACCGCCGTCGCCCAGCCGCCCGCCACCGGGAACAGCTCCTCGAACACCGCCCGCGGCAGACCGCCCTGCTCGGCGCCCAGCATCCGCCGCGCCGCCTCGTGCACCCGGCCGGCCACCGCCGCCGCCGTCCGGCGCACCCGCCCGGCGGACACCCCGGCGGGCGGGACCGCGCCCCGGCGGTGGGCGCCGGGCCGCCGGGGCCGGCCGTCCTCGGCGAGCCGCTGGGCCACCCGCAGGCAACACAGGTCGAGGTGGGCGGCGAACAGCCCGGTACGGCCCACCGGCTCCCCGCGCAGCCCCTCCGCCCACAACTGCCCAGCCAGCCGGACCGCCAACGGGTGCCGGGCGTCCTCCGCCGCCGGCCAGCCGGGCGGCACCCCGTACCGGCGCCGCACCCGCTCCGCCGCCTCGGCGGGCAGCGGCCCCAGACGCCGCACCACCACCCGGACGGCGCCCGCGCCGCGCCCCGGCCCGCCGGGCGGCCCTCCTACCGCTGCTCCGAACACTGCTCCGGTCGCTGCTCCCAACGGCGGGCCGAGCGGCGTTCCGACCGGCACCAGGAACTCGCCCTCGGCCCCGCCCGGCGCCAGCCGCTCCCAGGCCTCCGCCCCGCAGACGACCAGCAGCCGGGCCCCGCCCGCCGCCAGCCAGTGCGCCGAGGCCCGCAGCCAGTCGGCGTCCAGCGGTACCGGCGACTCCTCCGGGCCGTCCAGCACCACCAGCAGCGGCCGCCCGGCCGCCGCGCAGAGCGCGGCCACCGCCCCGGGGCCGGTCGGCGCCGGCACCCCCAGCTCCGCCGAGGCCGCCCACAGGGCCCGCTCCACCGCGTCGGCGAGCGAGGCGTCCCCCGGCCCGAGGTCGGCGCCGCGCAGCCACACCGTGGGCCGGGGGCTCTCGCCGTCCCCGCGCCGTACGGCGACGGCCGCCGCCTCGGTGCTGCGGCCCGTGCCGGCCGCCCCCACCAGGGCCACCACCCCGACCTCCGGCGCTCCGCCGGGCTCGGAACGGCCGCCGCCGGACCAGCCGCCGCCGGAAGGACCGCCGGCGGAAGGAGCGCCGTCGGAAGGACCGTGGCCGGACGGACCGCCGCCGGAGGAACAGCCGTCCACCAGCAGGTCGGCCCACTCCGCGAGCCCGTCCGGCCGGTCCACCCGGTCGGCCGCCAGCGCGGCGACCCGGTCCGGCCCGGCCCCCGCCGCGGCCAGCTGGGCGGCGGACAGCCGCAGCACCCCGGCCGGATTGAGCGCGCTCCCGTAGGCGGGCACCCCGGCCGCGTTGCGCGCCAGCGCCTCGGCGAGTTCCGGCACGTCCACTCCGACGGCGGTCACCGGAACGGCGGTGGGCGGCCCGGGCCGCCCCGGGGTCCGCAGGCCGGGCGCGACCACGGCCACCACCGTGCCAGTGGCGGCGTCCAGCACCGGTGCCCCGGCCGGGACGAGCGCCGCGTCGGCCGCCGAGGGCACGTCGAGCAGCAGGACACCGTCGATCAGGTGGAAGCGGTCGCCCTGCGGGTACACCGCCCCGGTGGTCGCCGCGAGGCCGCAGCGCAGCAGGACCGTCCGCCCGTCCGCGCGCCCCTCGCCCCGGACCTGGACGGGCACCAGCAGCACGGCGCCGTCCCCGGCCACCGGCGGCGGGGCGACGGGCAGCGGCGGCACCGGCAGTCCGCCGACGCTGTCGGTGCGCAGCAGGGCCAGCCCCTGGCCGGGCAGCGGCCGGACGTGGTCCGGGCCCAGGACCCTGGTCTGGCCCCCGAGGAGGTGCAGCACGATCCCGTCGAGTCCGGCGACCGTCTCGTGCGCGGTGAGGACGGTGCCCAGCGGGTCGAGCACGAAGCCCAGGCCCCGCGGCCGACCGTCCCGGTCGTGGATCCGCAGCAGCCGACGGCCGGGGTCGCCCGCCGCCGTGCCGTCGTCCTCCCCCGGCAAGCCCCTGAAGCCCAGCAGTCCCGGCATGCCCGCAGCCCTCCCCGCAGGGCCGGCCGGCCCTGGAGTGGACGCGTCGCGGCGACCTGCGCGCCGCGGGGGAGCCTGCCCGGCACGGTCGCGGACCGACCGCGCCCACGCCGTTCACGACCTCGGTTCACCTCGTGCGCTCCCCCGCGCGGGTGAATGTCCGCCCGAGGAAGCGCCGACGCCGCCCCCCCCAGCACGCCGGTCCGGCCGCGGACCGACCCCGGTCCGGCCCCGGCTCAGCCGACGAAGACGGCGACCGGCCTGGCCTGGCCGGCCTGCTCCTCCACCAGCGCCAGGAAGGTGCCGTCGGGGCCGAACACCGCGATCGGACCGTCCACGCCCATGCCCGGAGCCTTCAACCGGGCGCCGTGGGACAGCTGCTTCGCCTGGTCGGCGTCGAGGTCCCAGCGCGGGAAGGCGGCCGCCGCCGCGGCGGCGATCGGCAGCACCTCCAGCCCGGTGGCCCCGTCGCCGGTCACCGAGGCCTCCAGCTGCTCCAGGGTGTACGCCGACTCCACCCCGTACGGCCCGACCCGGGTGCGCCGCAGCGCGGTGAGGTGCCCGCCGACGCCGAGCCCGGCGCCGAGGTCCCGGGCCAGCGCCCGGATGTAGGTGCCGGAGGAGCACTCCACGGTGACGTCCAGGTCGACCACCGGCGTGCCGTCCTCCGCGACCGAGGCCCGCCGCTCGTGCACGGTGAAGGAGTGGACGGTGGTCGGCCGCGCGGCCAGCTCGAAGTCCTCGCCCTCGCGCACCCGGGCGTAGGAGCGCTTGCCGTCGATCTTGATCGCGCTGACCTTGGACGGCACCTGCATGATCTCGCCGGTGAGCGCCGCGACGCCGGCGGCGATGGCCTCCGCGGTCACCCCGTCGGCCGGGGTCGAGGCGGTGACCTCGCCCTCCCGGTCGTCGGTGACGGTGGTCTGGCCGAGCCGGACGGTCGCCTCGTAGGTCTTGGCGGTGAGCATCAGATGGCCGAGCAGCCGGGTGGCCCGCTCGACCCCGATCACCAGGACACCGGTGGCCATCGGGTCGAGGGTGCCGGCATGGCCGACCTTCCGCGTCCCGGCCAGCCACCGGAGCTTCGCGACCACCCCGTGCGAGGTGATGCCCTCCGGCTTGTCGACGATGACCAGGCCGTCCGGACCGGTGCCTTTGCGCTTCATCAAGTTCTCTCTGTCAAAGCCCTGTACAAAACGATCAACCACAGGCTGCCAACCTACCGACCGCACGGCCCCGCCCACCACGCAGCACGGCTGGCAGCCGGCGGCCGTCGGCGGGGCGGGCGGATCAGTCCCGGCCGGCCCGCAGCGCGGCGCGGAACCGCCGCACCACCACGTCCACGTCCTCCCGGGCGGAGAACCCGGCCGCGTAGACGTGGCCGCCGCCGCCCAGCTCCGCGCAGGCGGCCGCGACGTCCACCGCGCCCTTGGAGCGGGAGGAGCCGCGCAGGGTGCCGTCCGGGTCCTGCTTGAGCACCAGCGCCACCTCGGCCTCGGCCGGGCGGCGCAGGATGTCGATCAGACCCTCGATCTCCTCGACGGTCACGCTGAACAGCACCAGCTCCTGGTACGGCACCCAGGTCCACACCAGGCCGAGGCCGTCCGCCGCGTCCGGCTCGTAGACGGCCCGGTCGAGCGCGCCGGCCAGCACCTTGAGGTAGCCGAACGAGGAGGTGTCCCACAGCTGCCGCGAGATGAGGTCGTGCCGGATGCCGGTCGCCAGCAGCCGCCCGGCCAGCTCGTGGGTCGCGGGCGTGGTCGCCCGGTACCGGAACGAGCCGGTGTCGGTCGCGACACCGGTGTACAGGCAGGTGGCCAGCGCCTGGTCCAGTTCGACGCCCAGCCGGCGCAGCAGCTCGTCCACCAGCACGGCGGTCGCCGGGGCGTCCGGATCGATCAGCTGGTGGGTGCCGAAGCCGGGGTTGGAGGCGTGGTGGTCGAGGACGACCAGCACCGGGGCCGCGAAGGCCTTGTCGTGCAGGAGGCCCAGCCGGCTCTCCGCGGCGACGTCGAAGCAGAGCACCAGCTCGGGGGTGTCGGGCACCGCCGAGGCCGGCACGATCAGCTCCTGGCCGGGCAGGAAGGCCAGCGACTCGGGGACGATCTGCGGATCGTCGCCGAACGAGACCCGGACCTCCTTGCCGAGGCCCTTCAGCGCCAGCCCGGCCGCCAGCGCGGAGCCGAGCGCGTCGCCGTCCGGGCAGATGTGGCAGATCAGGTCGATCGAGCGGGCCCGGCCGATCTCGGCGACCACCTGCTGCCACAGCAGCTCGAATCCGCTCTCCTCGGCGCGCGGCCCCGGAAGCACCGCGAGGGCACCCTCCACCGTGTCGGTGGAGGATGCCCCCGTGGTCGAACCGGTACCGGCCGCCGAACCGGCCGCCGCCGGCTCACCCGCCATGACTACTCGTCCTCGTCGTCACGCTCGGACGCCGGAACCTTGTACGGGTCCGCGTCGCCGGCGAAGACCGCGCCCGCGGCGCTGGTGCGCACCGCGGCGTCGATGGCCCTGGCCCGGTCGAGCAGATCGTCGATGTTCCTGGCGTTCTCCGGCAGGGCGTCCGCGACGAAGGTCAGCGTCGGGGTGAAGCGCACCCCGGTCTGCTTGCCGACCTCGGAGCGGAGCACGCCCTTGGCGCTCTCCAGCGCTGCGGCCGTGGCCTCGCGCTCGGTGTCGTCACCGTAGACCGTGTAGAAGACGGTGGCCTCGCGCAGGTCCCCGGTCACCCGGGCGTCGGTGATGGTCACGAACCCGAGTCGCGGGTCCTTGATCCGGCGCTCCAGGGTCTGGGCGACGACCACCTGGATGCGGTCGGCGAGCTTGCGCGCCCTTGCGGTGTCGGTCACGTTGCCTCCTCGTGCAGTGGGCCGGGTACTCGGGCGTGCTGCGCACCCATCGGGGCCCATGCCCCAAAGTACCGGCCCGCGCCCAGCCTTGTGGGCGCTCTCGGTCCTGATCTGTGTGAGAACGGCGACTCGCGCCGTCCGCGTCCACAGTTCTCATTCGTCGTCGTCGTTGTGGTAGCGCCTCCTGGCGGAGAGCAGCTGAACCTCGGGGCGGCCGGCGACCAACCGCTCACAGCTGTCCAGGATCTCGGTGATGTACCCGGCTTCGCCGGACACCACCGCGAGGCCGATCTCGGCCCGGCGGTGCAGATCCTGGTTCCCGGTCTCGGCAGCGCACACGCTGTACTTGCGCTGCAGTTCGGCCACGATGGGCCGCACGATCGACCGCTTCTCCTTGAGCGAGTGGACGTCGCCCAGCAGCAGGTCGAAGGTGAGTGTTCCCACGAACATGTGTGACAGGTCAGAGCCGACCTGGAAGGCCTCGGGGAGCGGTTCCCGAACGGGACCGCTCCCCGGACCCTACACAGCAGGACCGGGGCCGGTCGACGGAAATACCACCCGTCGACCGGCCCCGGCAGCCACTCGCTTACGCGCGCGGCTTCTCGCGCATCTCGTAGGTCTCGATGATGTCGTCGACCTTGATGTCGTTGAACGAACCCAGGGTCACACCGGCCTCGAAGCCCTCGCGGACCTCGGTCGCGTCGTCCTTGAAGCGACGCAGACCCTCGATGGTGAGGCTCTCCGCCACGACCTTGCCGTCGCGCAGCAGGCGGGCCTTGGTGTTGCGGCGGATGATTCCGTCGCGGACCAGGACACCGGCGATGTTGCCGAACTTGGAGGAGCGGAAGACCTCGCGGATCTCCGCGGCGCCGAGGCGCACCTCCTCGTACTCCGGCTTGAGCTTGCCCTTGAGGGCGTTCTCGATCTCCTCGATCGCCTGGTAGATGACCGAGTAGTACCGGACGTCCACGCCTTCCTTGTCGGCCGCGGCGCGCGCACGGCCTTCGGCGCGCACGTTGAAGCCGATGATGATGGCGTCCGAGCCCATCGCCAGGTCCACGTCGGACTCGGTGATGGCACCCACACCGCGGTGCAGGACCCGGAGCTCGACCTCCTCGCCCACGTCCAGCTTGACGAGGGCGTCCTCGAGGGCTTCCACCGAACCGGAGACGTCACCCTTGATGATGAGGTTGAGCTGCTCGATGGAGCCGGCGGCGATGGCCTTGTCCAGGTCCTCCAGGGACACCCGGACCCGACGCTGCGCGAAGGCGGCGTTGCGGTCGCGGGCCGAGCGCTTCTCGGCGATCTGGCGGGCGGTGCGGTCCTCGTCGACGACGATGAAGCTGTCGCCGGCGCGGGGCACCGAGGTCAGACCGAGCAGCAGCACCGGACGGGACGGGCCCGCCTCGGCGAGGTTGTTGCCGTTCTCGTCCAGCATCGCGCGGACGCGGCCGTAGGCGTCGCCGACCACGATCGAGTCGCCGACGCGGAGGGTACCGCGCTGCACGAGGACGGTCGCCATGGCACCGCGGCCCTTGTCGAGGTGGGCCTCGATGGCGATACCCTGCGCGTCCTGCTCCGGGTTGGCCCGCAGGTCGAGCGAGGCGTCCGCGGTCAGGACCACGGCCTCCAGCAGCTGCTCGATGTTGAGGCCCTGGCGCGCGGAGATGTCGACGAACATGGTGTCGCCGCCGTACTCCTCGGCCACCAGACCGAACTCGGTCAGCTGACCGCGGACCTTGGTCGGGTCGGCGCCCTCGACGTCGATCTTGTTGACGGCGACCACGATCGGCACACCCGCGGCCTTGGCGTGGTTGAGCGCCTCGACCGTCTGCGGCATGACACCGTCGTTGGCCGCGACCACCAGGATCGCGATGTCGGTGGACTTGGCACCACGGGCACGCATGGCGGAGAACGCCTCGTGACCCGGGGTGTCGAGGAAGGTGATCGGACGGGACTCGCCGTTCACCTCGGTGACCACCTGGTACGCACCGATGTGCTGGGTGATGCCACCGGCCTCGCCGGCCACCACGTTGGACTTGCGGATGGCGTCCAGCAGGCGGGTCTTACCGTGGTCGACGTGACCCATGACGGTGACGACCGGCGGGCGCGGGGCCAGCTGCTCCTCGTCGCCCTCGTTGGCACCGAAGTCGATGTCGAACGACTCCAGCAGCTCGCGGTCCTCGTCGTCCCGGCTGACGATCTCGAGCTGGAAGCCCATCTCGTCGGCCAGCAGCTGCAGCGTCGCGTCGGAGACCGACTGCGTCGCGGTGACCATCTCACCGAGGTTGAACATCACGGAGACGAGCGCGGCCGGGTTGGCGTTGATCTTCTCCGCGAAGTCCATCAGCGAGGCGCCGCTCGACAGGCGAACGGTCTGGCCGTTGCCGCGAGGCAGCATCACACCGCCGACGGACGGGGCCTGCATGGCCTCGTACTCCTGGCGCTTCGCCCGCTTCGACTTGCGACCACGGGCCGGACGGCCACCGGGACCGCGACCGAAGGCACCCTGCGTGCCACCACGGGCACCCGGGCCACCGGGACGGCCGCCGAAGCCACCCGGACGCGGACCGAAACCGCCGCCGCCACCCGGGGCACCGCCACCGGGACGGGGGCCGCCGAAGCCGCCACCGGCCGGACGCGAGCCCGGACCGGCCGGACGGCCCTGGAAGCCCGGACGGGCGCCACCGGCACCCGGACCACCCGGACGGCCACCGGGGCCACCCGGACCACGACCGCCACCGGGGCCGGGACGCGGGCCCGGACCGGCCGGACGCTGCGGCATCATGCCCGGGTTCGGACGCGGCATGCCCGACGGGCTCGGACGCGGGCCGGCCGGACGGGGCATGCCGTCGGGACGCGGAGCACCGGCACCGGGACCACCGGCACCCGGGGCGCCCTGGCCACCGGGACGGGGACGGTCGCCACCCGGACGGGGAGCACCGGCACCCGGAGCACCCTGACCACCCGGACGCGGACGGTCGCCACCGGGACGGGGACGGTCGCCACCCGGACGGGGAGCACCGGCACCCGGAGCACCCTGACCACCCGGACGCGGACGGTCGCCGCCCGGACGGGGACGGTCGCCACCCTGGCCGGCCGGAGCACCCGGACGCGCGCCCGGCGCGCCGGGACGGCGGTCGCCGGGGCGGGCCATACCGGTGGCACTGCCCGAGGTGAAGGGGTTGTTGCCCGGACGCGGGCCGGCCGGACGCGGGCCCGGACGGGCGCCGCTGCCGGCAGCGGGGCCACCGGCGGCGGGGCCACCGGTCGAGCGCGGGGCCTGGGCGGCCGGGCGCGGAGCCTCGGTCTCACCGGACACGGGGGCCGGCGAGGAGAACTCGGCCGCCGGAGCGGCCGGGGCCGCAGCCGCGGGACGCGGCGCCGGACGCGGACCCGGTGCCGGAGCACCGGCCGGCCGGGACGCGGGGGCGGCGGCGGGCGCGGCCGGAGCCGCGGGGGCGGCGGCCGCAGGGGTCGGACGGGGACCGGGGGTCGCGCTGGGGCGCGGACCCGGGGTCGGAGCACCCGGCTTGGGTGCGCCCGCGGCCGAACCGGCCGAGGGCTGGGGCGCCGCGGGCTTCCGCGGGCCCGGCTTGGCAGCAGAGCCACCACCGGTGGGGGCAACGCCAAGCGCGTCAGTCAACTTGCGCACGACCGGCGCCTCGATGGTCGAGGACGCCGAACGGACGAACTCGCCCAGCTCGGTGAGCTTGGCCATCACGGCCTTGCTCTCCAAACCAAGCTCCTTGGCGAGCTCGTAAACCCGGACCTTAGCCACTTCACTCCTGTCTATGAGTCCGGGGGTCTCGTCCGCCGGACTGTCGCTACTTCATGGGCGTACCCATCGCGTACTCATCGCGTACTCATCGAGTGCTCATCGCAATCTCGACCTACTTCCACATCGCGAGGTACCTGACTGGTGGCACGACGTACGGCTGCCCGTGCGCCGTGCTTGTTGCGGTGGTTCTCCGCCGCGTGAGCGGCGCGCTGTCACGGGGAGCTGTCGCTCACCCGCTCCTCGATGAACCCGCGGAGCCGCCCGGTGTCGAGCGCGCCCTGGAGCCGGAAGGCCCGGGGGAACGCCCGTCGGCGGACCGCGAGGTCGAGACAGGCCGGTTCGGGGTGCAGATGCGCTCCCCGGCCCGGCAGTGCGCCACGTGGATCAGGGACGCAGACGCCCTCGACCGCCGTGACACGCAACAGCTGGTGCTTGGCCGCGCGCTTGCGGCAGCCCACGCAGGTGCGTTCCGGGCGTGCTCGGACGTGCGTCCGGCCAGACGAAGGCAAGTCTACCCCTCCGGAGGGACATGGCGCCGCCCCGCCGATTCCGGGGGGAACGGCGGGGGGCTCCGACAGCAACGACTACTCGGCCGGGGACTCCGGCTCGACGCCCTCGGTGTCCGGGCGGATGTCGATCCGCCAGCCGGTCAGACGGGCGGCCAGACGGGCGTTCTGCCCCTCCTTGCCGATCGCCAGCGACAGCTGGTAGTCCGGCACGATCACCCGTGCGGAGCGCTGCGCCAGGTCGACGATCTCCACACTCGTCACCCGCGCGGGGGACAGAGCCGCGGCGACCATCTCGCGCGGGTCCTCCGACCAGTCGACGATGTCGATCTTCTCGCCGTGCAGCTCGCCCATCACCGCGCGCACCCGGGCACCCATCGGGCCGATGCAGGCGCCCTTGGCGTTCAGCCCCTGGCGGCGCGACCAGACCGCGATCTTCGTCCGGTGGCCGGCCTCACGGGCGATCGCGGCGATCTCGACGCTGCCGTCCGCGATCTCCGGGACCTCCAGCGCGAACAGCTTGCGGACCAGGTTGGGGTGGGTGCGCGACAGCGTCACCGACGCCCCGCGGACACCCCGGCGCACGGCCACCACGTAGCACTTCAGCCGGGTGCCGTGCCGGTAGTCCTCGCCCGGGACCTGCTCCTGCGGCGGCAGGATGGCCTCCAGCTTGCCGATGTCGACCAGCACGTTCTTCGGGTCGTTGCCCTGCTGGACGACACCGGTGACGATGTCGCCCTCCTTGCCCGCGTACTCGCCGAAGGTCTGGTCGTCGGCGGCGTCGCGCAGCCGCTGCATCATGACCTGCATGCCGATGCTGGAGGCGATCCGGCCGAAGCCGCTCGGGGTGTCGTCGAACTCCTTCGGCTCGACGCCCTCGTCCAGCTCCGACGCGTCCTCGGTGGCCCAGACCGTCACGTGGCCGGACTGGCGGTCCAGCGCGACCCGGGCGCGGCGGCGCGAGCCCTCGGTGCGGTGGTACGCGGTGAGGAGGGCCGACTCGATCGACTCGACCACGAGGCCGAAGGGGATGTTCTTCTCGCTGACCAGCGTGCGCAGGGCACTCATGTCGATGTCCACGGCTACGCCTCCTCGTCTTTCGTCACGTTCTTCATGGTGCGGTCGGTGCGCAGGTCGTCACTCCGCACCGTCGTCCCCCTCTTCGAGCAGCTCGTCGAGCTCCTCGTCGTCCTTGCGGTTGAACTCCACCTGGACCCGGGCACGGTCGACCTCGGTGTACTCCAGTCGGCGCTCCTTGGCCCGGCCCCGGCCCTTGACCGGCTGCACCTCGACCAGCGCGCCGTCCTCGTCCGCCGTCAGCACCCGGGCGACGATCTCCCCGCCGTCGACCAGGTGGATCTTCGCGAGACGGCCCTCGGCCCGGATCCAGTGCCGGGGCAGGTCCAGCGGACGCTCCGCACCCGGCGAACCGACCTCCAGCACGTACGCGCCGGAACCCATCACGTCGGACGCGTCCAGGGCCTCGCCGACCACCCGGCTGAACTCGGCGACGGTGTCCAGGTCCACGCCGTCCTCGGCGTCCACGTCGATCTGCACCTGGCGGCGGCTGCCCGCCTGGGTGACCTTGATGTCCTCCAGGTCCAGGCCCGACTGCGCGGCCAGCGGCTCCAGCAACGCACGCAGCCGGTCGATGTGGGTGGTGCTCATCCGGGTGGACTCCTCGGCCGCGTCTGCTGTTGTCGGAAGGTCGCACCGCACCCACCGGCGCCGTTCCGGCGCGCGGCCGGGTCGCGGCAGCTCGGCCCAAAGCCTAGCCGGTGAACCGCCCAACCACCGATTCCGCCCCCGCCGCCGCCACCCCCTCCCGGCCGGGTGCGAGCAAGCTCACACGGGCCGCCCGCACCCGCCGGGAGGGCAATCCACGCCCACACAGGTGAGGATTCTGTAATCATTCACGCCAGCGAGGGCAGGCCGTCCTCCCGTACCCGCCCCGGAGTGACAGCCATGCAGCCGCCCAGCCGACGGACCTTCCTGGCCCTCGGGCTGCTCCTCACCGGCGGAGCGCTGACCGCCTGCACCGACTCGCCCCACCGGGACCCGGGCAGCCCGGCCGGCGACCACAACCGGCCCGACCCGGACGAGCCGGTCCGCCGCCGCGCCCTCGACGCCACCGACGCCCTGCTGGCCGCCTACGACGCCCTGCTCCCGCAGGCGCCCCAGCTCCAGCCGCTGCGCGAGGACGTCGCCCGCCACCGTGCGGCCCTGGACACCGCCACCCCCGCGCCGACCCCCTCCCCCGGCACCGGCACTTCCGGCGCCGGCACCCCCGGCACCCCCGGCGCCACCGCGTCCACCGCCACCACCACCGCCGCCGTCGTACCCACCACCGCCGCGCTGGCCTCCCTCGAACGCCAGACCGCCCAGGCCCGGCTGGCCGACCTGGGTGCCGCCTCGCCGCCGCTGGCCCGCCTGCTGGCCTCGGTCTCCGCGGCCGGCGTCCTGCACGCGGTGGCCCTCGGCGACGCCGCCCCGGCCGCTGCCGCCGCCCCGGCGCCGTCCTCCTCCGCCTCCCCGTCCGCGTCCGCGTCCGCGTCCGCGTCCGCCAGTACGTCCGCCAGTACGTCCACCACGGCGTCCGCCGCCGGCCCGGCCGCCCCCTTCCAGGACGCCCTCGGCGCCGAGCACGCCGCCGTCTACGGCTACGGCGTGGTCGGTGCCCGCCTCACCGACGACGGGCAGCGCACCGCGGCCCGTACCTCGCTGGCCGCCCACCAGGCCCGCCGCGACGCCTGGCAGCGCCTCCTCGCCGGCGCCGGCGCCACCCCCGACCCGGCGGCCGCCGGCTACCAGCTGCCCTTCCCGGTCGGCGACGCGGCCTCCGCCGGCCGCCTCGCCGCCCATCTGGAGACCCGGCTGACCACCGTCTACGCCGACCTGGTCGCCGCCGTCCCCACCCCCCAGCGGCCGCTGGCAGCCGACGCCCTGCGCGAGTCCGCCCTCCGCGCCCGCCAGTGGGGCGCCGCCCCCACCGCCTTCCCCGGCCTCGCCGACACCCCCGCCGCGACGGGTACCCCCACCCCGTAGCCGGAGGCCCCGCCCCTGCTCCGTCCCAGCGCCCCCGGCCCTCCCATCACCGACAATGGAGACGTACCACCACGGGGGAACCGCTACCGAAAGGCCGGCATGTCGGCAGCAGCACCAGGGCAGATCACCGTCCCCGACCGGCTCGCGCGGAACGTCGCCGCCGTCCGCCCCGAGGAGGCGGACCGCTGGCTGGCCGCCCTCCCCGCCCTCGTCACCGCCGAGCTCGCCCGGCTGCGCCTGACCCTGGACCGCGTCCTGGACCCCGGCGGCTCGCTCGCCCTGGTGGCCTACGTCCACCGCGACGACGACCTCGCTCCGGCCGTGCTCAAGGTCTCCCTCCGCACCCCCGGCACCGCCCACGAGGCCGAGGCCCTCACTGCCTGGGCCGGCCGCGGCGCCGTCCTGCTGCTGGACACGGCCGTTCCCGACCCCGGTACGACCGTCCTCCTGCTGGAGCGACTGCACGGCGAGATCCCGCTGCGCTCCCTCGCCGAGCCCAAGGCCATGCTGGAGGCCACCAGCCTGCTGCACCGGCTCTGGACCCCCGTCCCCCCCGGGCACGGCCTCCCCGGCCTGCCCGCCCCGGCACCCGCCGCCACCGCCGCGGACCTCCCGGCCGAGGCCGGTCCGCTCCTCGCCGAGGCCGAAGAGGCCGCCGCCACCCTCGCCGCCTCCGCCACCGAGGAGTTCCTGCTGCACGGCGACTTCCACCACGGCAATGTGCTCGCCGCCGACCGCGCGCCCTGGCTCGCGATCGACCCCCGGCCGCTGGTCGGCGAACGCGCCTACGACCTGGCCCGCCTCACCCTGGACCGCGCCGACACCCTGGTCGGCTCCCCCGGCCTGCCGGCCGCCGTCCGCCGCCGGCTGCACCAGCTCGCCGAGGCCCTGGAGGTGGACCGGGACCGCCTCCGCGGCTGGACCCTGGTCCGCGCCGTCGACCTGGCCGGCGCCGCCCTCGCCGAGGGCCGCCGCCCGGACGCCGAGCTCTACCTGGAGTTCGCCGGCGCGCTCTGAACCACGTCCGCGCCGCCCGCCCCGCGCAACGGCAGCGGAGCCCCCATCACCGCGTAGCGCCGCTCGGTGTTCGGGAAGTGCACGGCCCTCGCGAGGTCCCGGTAGCCCAGCGCCCGGTAGAGCCGCCGGGCCGGCGTCTCGGCGTCGATCGCGGAGAGGATGCTGCGGTCCGCCCCCGACCGCGCGGTCAGCGTCCGGATCAGCGCCGAGCCGACGCCGCGCCCCTGGAACTCCGGCAGCACGTGCAGTTCGGTGACGGCGAAGACGCCGTCCAGCCAGGCCCCGTGCCCCCGGGCGACCAGATAGGGCTCGATCACCGTGCTCCACCAGTGGTCGCGCCGGTTCGGCATCCCGTACCCGAAACCGACCAGCCGGCCGCCGCTGACCGCCCCGAGCGCGATCACCCCGGGCTGCTGGGCGTGCCGTCCGACGATGTGGAGCCGGACCATGACCTCCTCGGGCGTGAGCCCGAACGCCACCGCCTGGACGTCGAGCGCCTGCGGAGCCCATGCCGCGAGGTCGATGGCCTCGATCCGCACCCCGGCCGGCCCAGTCACCCCGGTCACCCCGCCATCACCCCAGTCACCCGTTCCATGCCCCGGACGTTACCCCCCGCCCACCCGCCACGCGGCCCGCACCGGCAACCCGGCGACCGGCGACCGGTCGACCGTCAGAACAGCACGCTCATGAACGCCCCGACCTCCCGGAACCCCACCCGCCGGTAGGAGGCCCGCGCCCGCAGGTTGTAGTCGTTGACGTACAGCGACACCACCGGCGCGACCTCCCGCAGCGCGACCTCCAGCACCGCGGCCATCCCGGTCTCGGACAGCCCCTGCCCCCGGTGCCCGGGCGCGACCCAGACCCCCTGGATCTGGCAGGCGCCCTCGGTGACCGCCCCGATCTCGGCCTTGAACACCACCTCGCCGTCCTCGCCGAAACGGGCGAACGAGCGTCCGGTGGTGACGAGTTCGGCGACCCGGGCCTGGTAGAGCAGCCCGCCGTCACCGGCCAGCGGCGAGACGCCGACCTCCTCGGTGAACATGGCCACGCAGGCCGGCATCAGGATGTCGACCTCGTCCTGCCGCACCCGCCGCACCAGCGGGTCCGGGGCGATCTCGGCGGACGGCACCGCGGTGGCGAGCAGCGGCTGGTGCGCCCTGACCTCGCGGGCGGGCCCCCAGCTGCGCTCCAGCAGCGCCCACAGGGCCGAGGTCGGCCCGGCCGGGCCGACGATGGAGGAGCAGCGGCGCCCCTGTCTGCGGGCGCGTTCGGCGAAGGCCTGGACGGCCTGCGGGCCGGCGTCCACCAGGACGAGGTTGGCCCCGGCGTAGCAGAGCGCGTCGAGTTCGCCGTGCTCGTCGTACCAGCCCCACATCTCGCCGCCGAGCCGCCAGGGGTCGAGGCCGACGGCCTCCACCCGGGTGGCCACGAAGGCGTTGGCGACGGGGTCGCGGTGGAGGACGGCGAGGGCGTCGGCGAGGTCCGGCGGTTCCAGCACGCGGGTGGTCGCCAGGGCGCGGGCGGCCTGGAACGAGCTGGGGAGCATCACACCTCGATCGAGCATCGAGACAGCACCTTACTGAGACGACGGTGGCCGCACCCTACTCCCTGCCCCCACCCGGGCACGGCCGCGGGGCCGTCCGCGCACGGACGGCCCCGCTTCCGGAAGAACAGCGCGGACCTACCCGGCACCGGGGTGGGTCACTCGCCGGCGGTGACGGTCGGCGCGCCGGACTCGACGCCCTCCGACTCCATCTGCTCGGCGATCTTGAACGCCTCCTCGATCAGGGTCTCCACGATCTTGGACTCGGGGACGGTCTTGATGACCTCGCCCTTGACGAAGATCTGACCCTTGCCGTTGCCGGAGGCGACGCCGAGGTCGGCCTCGCGGGCCTCGCCCGGGCCGTTGACGACGCAGCCCATGACCGCGACGCGCAGCGGCACGTTCATGCCCTCCAGGCCGGCCGTGACCTCCTCGGCGAGCTTGTAGACGTCCACCTGGGCGCGGCCGCAGGACGGGCAGGAGACGATCTCCAGACCGCGCTGGCGCAGGCCGAGCGACTCCAGGATCTGGTTGCCGACCTTGATCTCCTCGGCCGGCGGGGCGCTCAGCGAGACCCGGATGGTGTCGCCGATGCCCTCGGCCAGCAGCGCGCCGAAGGCGACCGCGGACTTGATGGTGCCCTGGAAGGCGGGGCCGGCCTCGGTGACGCCGAGGTGCAGCGGGTAGTCGCAGGCGGCGGCGAGCTGGCGGTAGGCGTTGATCATCACGACCGGGTCGTTGTGCTTGACCGAGATCTTGATGTCGCGGAAGTCGTGCTCCTCGAACAGCGAGCACTCCCAGAGCGCGGACTCGACCAGCGCCTCGGGGGTCGCCCGGCCGTACTTCTCCAGCAGGCGCTTGTCGAGCGAACCGGCGTTGACGCCGATCCGGATCGGCACCCCGGCGCCCTTGGCGGCCTTGGCGATCTCGCCGACCTTGTCGTCGAAGGCCTTGATGTTGCCCGGGTTCACCCGGACCGCGGCGCAGCCGGCGTCGATCGCGGCGAAGACGTACTTCGGCTGGAAGTGGATGTCGGCGATCACCGGGATCTGCGACTTCTTCGCGATGATCGGCAGCGCGTCCGCGTCGTCCTGGGACGGGACGGCGACCCGCACGATCTGGCAGCCGGAGGCGGTGAGCTCCGCGATCTGCTGCAGGGTGGCGTTGATGTCCGAGGTCAGCGTGGTGGTCATGGACTGCACCGAGACGGGTGCGTCGCCGCCGACCGGCACGTTGCCGACCATGATCTGACGGGAGACCCGGCGCTTGGCGAGCGGCTTGAGCGGCAGAGACGGAATACCGAGCGAGATCGCGGTCATGTGCGCAGGGTTCCCCGGGGTCGATGTGTGGTCGGCCCGGCCGCTGGGACGACCGAACCCGGGCGCGCCGACGATCGCACGCCCGGGCTCCAACGGTACGCCACGGGAACGGGCGCCCGCGCACCCACCGGCCCCGCCGCTCTAACTGATCTTGACCGGGTTCACCAGGTCGGCGACCAGCACCAGCAGGGTGAAGCCGATGAACACGCTGGCCACCACGTACGCGAGCGGCATCAGCCGGGCCACGTCGAACGGACCGGGGTCGGGACGGCGGAACAGCCGTGCGAACCGGCGGCGGACCGACTCCCAGACCGCGCCCGCGATGTGGCCGCCGTCCAGCGGCAGCAGCGGCAGCATGTTGAAGAGGAACAGCGAGAGGTTGATCCCGGCGAGCAGGTTGACGAAGTAGGCGACCCGCTGGCTGCCCGGGATGTCCAGCGAGAACACCTCGCCGCTCACCCGCGCCGCGCCGACCATACCGATCGGGGAGTCCACCTCGCGCGGGGCGCCGTCGACCACCGAGTGCCACAGCCCGGGGATCTTGCCGGGCAGCGCGGCCAGCGACTCCACGCCGTTCTCCGCCATGTCGTACATCCGGTCGACGGACTGCCCGAGGCCGAGCCGGACCACGCCCGTGGTCGGGGTGAAGCCGAGGAAGCCGGCCCGCACCGTCTCGCCCTTGACCGGCAGGCCCTGGTCGTCGTACTTCTGCACGTCGTTGCTGGCGATGGTCGGTTCGAGGGTCAGCCGCTGACCGTCGCGCTCGACCACCAGCTCGACCTGCTTGCCGGCCGACTTCCGGATGTCGGCCTGGAGCTGCTCGTAGGTGCCGATCCGGTCGCCGTCGAAGGACACCACCCGGTCGCCCGGCCGCAGCCCGGCCTGGAAGGCGGGCGCCGCCGGGGCGTCCGCCGGGCAGGTGTCGGTCGCCTGGCCGGCCTTGACCACGCACTCCGAGACGGTGCCGATGGTCGGCACCGCCATCGAGACGCCGAAGCCCATCATCACGGTCAGGAACAGCCCGAACGAGAGCAGCAGGTTCATGAACGGCCCGGCGAACATGACGATCACGCGCTTCCACGGCTTGCGCGTGTAGAACAGCCGGGACTCGTCGCCCTCCGTCACCTCCTCGTAGGAGGCCTCCCGGGCGTCCTCGATCATGGACCGCCAGGGCGAGGTGGAGCGCTGGGTGATCCGCCCGTCCGCACCGGGCGGGAACATCCCGATCATCCGGATGTACCCGCCCAGCGGCACCGCCTTGAGGCCGTACTCGGTGTCGCCCTTCTTCCGCGACCAGATCGTCGGCCCGAAGCCGACCATGTACTGCGGCACCCGAATGCCGAACAGCTTGGCCGTGGAGAGGTGGCCGAGCTCGTGCCAGGCGATCGAGAAGAGCAGTCCCAGTACGAAGACCAGGATGCCGACCACCGTCATCACCGTTGCCACCGCTGCGCCTCCGTCATTCCGCTCCGATCGTCCTGTCGTCGTACCGGTCCTCCGGGCGGGGCCGTCCGGACCGCCCCGCCGCGGTGGAGCCGCCCGTCCGGGCGGACCGTCAGCCCGCCGCCAGCTCGCGGGCCCGGGCGCGCGCCCAGTCCTCCGCGTGCAGGACGTCCTCCACCGTCAGAGAAGTTCCCGCGGCCGGGGCGCCGTGCTCGGCCACGACCTTCGCCACAGTGTCCACGATCCCGGTGAAGGCGAGGCGGCCCTGCAGGAAGGCCTCCACGCACTCCTCGTTCGCGGCGTTGAACACGGCCGGGCAGGTACCGCCCAGGGTGCCGACCTCGCGGGCCAGCTGGACCGCCGGGAAGGCCTCGTCGTCCAGCGGGAAGAACTCCCAGGTCGCGGCCTTGGTCCAGTCGCAGCCCGGGGCCGCGTCCGGGACCCGGTCCGGCCAGCCCAGGCCGAGCGCGATCGGCATCCGCATGTCCGGCGGACTCGCCTGCGCCAGCGTGGAACCGTCCGTGAACTCCACCATCGAGTGCACGACCGACTGCGGATGGACCACGACCTCGATCCGGTCGAACGGCACGTCGTAGAGCAGGTGCGCCTCGATCACCTCCAGGCCCTTGTTCACCAGGGTGGCCGAGTTGATCGTGACGACCGGGCCCATCGCCCAGGTCGGGTGCGCCAGCGCGTCGGCGGGGGTCACCCCGGCCAGCTCCGCGCGGCCCCGGCCGCGGAACGGGCCACCGCTCGCGGTCACCACCAGCTTGCGGACCTCGGCCCGGGTGCCGCCGGCCAGCGCCTGGAACAGCGCCGCGTGCTCGGAGTCCACCGGGACGATCTGGCCCGGCCGCGCCACCGCCTTCACCAGCGGGCCGCCGACGATCAGCGACTCCTTGTTGGCCAGCACCAGCACCCGGCCGGCCCGCAGCGCCGCCAGCGTCGGGCCCAGACCGATCGAGCCCGTGATGCCGTTCAGCACCGAGTGGCACTCCGTCGCCGCCAGCTCGGTCGCCGCGTCCGGCCCCGCCAGCACGGTCGGCAGCGGCCCGCCGGCGGCCTTCGCCGCCAGCGCCTCGCGCAGCGCCGGCTCCGCCGCCGGATCGGCCACCGCCACCGTGCGCACGCCCAGCCGGACCGCCTGCTCGGCGAGCAGTTCGACCCGGCCGCCGGCCGCCGACAGGGCCACCACCCGGAACCGGTCGGGGTTGCGGAGCACCACGTCGATGGCCTGGGTGCCGATCGATCCGGTGGAACCGAGGATCACCAACTCCCGGGGGCCGGAGGGGTCGGTCACCTCGGGGGTGAACCGCAGCTGCGGGTGGGCGAGCGAAGTCATGCGCCCATTGTGGCCTGCCCGACACCCTCCCCCGCACCACGGGTTGCCCCGACCCGCCCCACCGGATCCCCGGACCCGCCGCCCCGGTTCCCCAGGACGGCGCCCCCGCCCCGGGCTACCGTCGGAGCCATGCGCATCGTCATCGCCGGGGGCCACGGACAGATCGCCCTCCGACTGGAACGGCTGCTCGCCGACCGGGGCGACCGGCCCGCCGGAATCGTCCGCCGCCCCGAACACTCCGAGGACCTCGCCGCCGCCGGCGCCGAACCGCTGCTGCTCGACCTGGAGGCCGCCACCGCTCCGGAACTCGCCCGGCTGCTCGACGGCGCCGACGCCGTGGTGTTCGCGGCCGGCGCCGGACCGGGCAGCGGCGCCGCCCGCAAGCTCACCGTCGACCGGGACGCCGCCGTCCTGCTCGCCGACGCCGCCGAACTCGCCGGCGTCCGCCGCTACGTCATCGTCTCCTCGATGGGCGCCGACGCCCGGGCCGAGTACCCCGCCGACGAGGGCTTCCAGACCTATCTGCGGGCCAAGGGCGCCGCCGACGACGCCGTCCGGGCCCGCCCCGGCCTGGACTGGACGGTGCTGCGCCCCGGCCGCCTCACCGACGGACCCGGCACCGGACTGGTCCGGCTCGCCCCCGGCCTCCCCCGCGGCGCCGTCGACCGGCAGGACGTCGCCGCCGTGCTCGCCGCCCTGCTGCACGAACCCGGCACCGCGGGGAAGACCCTGGACCTGCTCTCCGGCGACGCCACCGTCGCCGAGGCCGTCGCGGCCGCCGCCGGCCGGGACTGAGCGCTCCCCCGGCACCCCGGGTACGCCAGAGGGCCCGACCGTACCGCGGTCGGGCCCTTCGTCAGCAGCTGTCTCAGAGGTCCAGGCCGCTGAGGACCATGACCTTCTCGACGGTGTAGTCGTCCATCGCGTACTTGACGCCCTCACGGCCGACGCCGGAGTCCTTGACGCCGCCGTACGGCATCTGGTCGGCGCGGTAGGACGGCGCGTCGCCGATGATCACACCGCCGACCTCCAGCTCCCGGTGGGCGCGGAAGGCGGTCTGCAGGTCGTGCGTGAACACGCCCGCCTGCAGGCCGAACGGCGAGTCGTTGACGGCGGCGAAGGCCTCGTCCACCCCGTCCACCCGGTGCAGCGACAGCACCGGGCCGAACACCTCGCAGGTCGCCAGGATCGCGTCCGCCGGCAGCTCGGCCAGCACGGTCGGGGCGTAGGTCGCGCCCTCGCGGGTGCCGCCGGCGAGCAGCTTCGCGCCCTTGGCCACCGCGTCGTCCACCCAGGACCCGACCCGCTTCGCCGCGTTCTCGTCGACCAGCGGGCCGACGTCCGTGGCGTCGTCGTTCGGGTCACCGGTGACCTGCTCGGCCACCTTGGCGACGACCTTCTCCACCAGCGCGTCGTAGACCGAGGCGTCGGCGATCACGCGCTGCACCGAGATGCAGGACTGGCCGCCCTGGTAGTTGGCGAACATCGCGATCCGGGTGGCCGCCCAGTCCAGGTCCGCCTCGGAGGACCAGTCGGCGAGCACCACGGCCGCGGCGTTGCCGCCCAGCTCCAGGGTGGTGTGCTTGCGCGGCACCGAGTCCATGATCTGGTAGCCGACCTTGTCCGAACCGGTGAAGGAGATCACCGGCAGCCGCGGGTCCTGCACCAGGGCCGGCATCCGGTCGTTCGGGACCGGCAGGACGCTCCAGGAACCGGCCGGCAGGTCGGTCTCGGCCAGGATCTCGCCCAGCACCATGGCCGACAGCGGGGTCGCCGGGGCCGGCTTGAGGATGATCGGCGCGCCGACCGCGATCGCCGGGGCGACCTTGTGGGCGACCAGGTTCAGCGGGAAGTTGAACGGGGCGATGCCCAGCACCACGCCGCGCGGGAAACGGCGCACCAGCGCGAAACGGCCCACGCCGCCCGGGTCGGTGTCCAGCCGCATGGTCTCGCCGTTGGTCCGGCGGGCCTCCTCGGCGGCCCAGCGGAACACCGAGACGGCACGGCCGACCTCGCCGCGGGCCCACTTGATCGGCTTGCCGTTCTCCGCGGTGATCAGCCGGGCGATCTCCTCGGTGCGCTCGGCCAGCCGCCGGGCCACGTGGTCCAGGGCGGCGGACCGCACGTGCGCCGGGGTCGCGGCGAACACCGGCAGCGCGGCGACGGCGGCCTCCAGGGCCTCCTCGACCTGCGCCTCGGTGGGCACGCTCACCTTGCCGACCAGGCGGCCGTCCCAGCTGTTGTGCACCTCGAAGTCGGCATCGCCGCTCGCCCGGCGGCCGGCCAGCCAGAAATCGTACGTGGTGGTCACCGTGGTACCGGCCTCTCCTCGTCGTCCTCAGGACCCCACGGACGTGGAGCCGCAATCGAGGGTAGGGCGGCCGACGCACCGACCGGATTGGACACGGAGTAGCGTTCACCCGCGCGGCCACTCCACCGCGTCCAGCGGCCCGGGGCCGGTGGACCTGCGGGTGGGCTACTCCTCGCCCGAGCGCAGGGCCAGCCAGAGCTCCATCCGGACGTCCGTGTCGTCCAGCGACCGGCCCAGCAGCTCCTCGACCCGCCGCATCCGGTACCGCAGGGTGTGCCGGTGCACCCCGAGATCGGCCGCCGCCGCGTCCCACTGCCCGTGCCGCGACAGCCACGCCCGCAGCGAGGCCACCAGATCGCCGCGCGCCGTCCGGTCGTGCTCCCGCAGCGGCCGCAGCAGCCCCTCGGCGAAGGCCGTCACGGCGTCCTCCCCCAGCAGCGGCAGCAGCGAACCGGCGCCGACCTCCTCGTGGTCCACCGAGCGGCGCCCACCGCGCAGCGCCACCGCCAGCGCCCGCTCGGCCTGCGCGTGCGCCGTACCGGCGTCCTCCAGCGCGGCCGGCGCCGACACCCCCAGCGACAGACCCTCGTGCTCCTCCACCACACCCAGGCACGCCCGGTGCACCGCGCCGTTGTCCAGCGCCAGCACCATCAGCCGCGGCCCGTGCGCGCCGTCCTCCCGCGCCACCAGCAGCTTCTCGCCGACCCGCGAACCCGCCTGCTCGGCCCGGTCACCCAGCTCGCCCAGCGACTCCCCGGCGTCCACCCCCTGGCCCGCCCCGGCCACCAGCACCCGGACCGTGCCCTCCGGCAGCCCGCCGAACAGGCCCGCCGCGACCTGCCGCGCCGTCGCCACCTCACCGGCCAGCACCATCCGCAGCAGCGCCGCGCCCATCCGCTCCTCGGCCTGCCGCAGCTCCCGCGACCGCTCCAGGGTCAGCGTCAGCAGCGCCACCGCCGCGTTCAGCACGTACCGCTCGGTCGGCGTGATCCGGTCCTCGGTACCGACCGCCAGGAACCCGCGCGCCCGCCGGTCCGCCCCCAGCGACTGGACCACCACGTAGTCCTCGTCCGCCGTGTCTATCCCCGGCGCCCGGCCCTGCAGCGCGGCACTCGACGGCGCCGGACGCCGCCGCAGCCGGTCCACCTCCGCCGCCAGCCGCCCGGCCCGCCGCGCCGCCCAGTCCGGCGCCACCACCGACAGCGCGCCCGAACCGTCGTACAGCGCCGCCCAGCCGCCCAGCCGGGCCGCCAGCCGGCGCACCACCGCCGTCGTGCCGTCCTTGCCCAGCGCGGCCCGGGTCAGCTCCTCCTGCGCCTCGAAGCTGGTCGTCACCGCCTCGTACTGCTCGGCCGCCAGCGCCGCCGACACGACCTTGCTGATCGCGATGAACGGCGTCGGCTCCGGCACCCGCAGCAGCGGCAGCCCGCGCTGCGCCGCCGCGTCCACCAGCGGCTGCGGCACCTCCGTGTGCGACAGCCCCACCCCGAGCCCCAGCCCGACCACCCCCGCGTCGGCCAGCCGGTGCACGTACGCCTGCAGCCGGGCGGCCGTGCGGCCCAGCTTGATACCGGTGGTGAGCAGCAGCTCACCGCCTTCGAGGAAGGGCGTCGGGTCGTCCAGCTCGCTGGTGTGCACCCAGCGGACCGGCCGCTCCAAATGGTCCGCACCTGCGAGGACCGTCAGATGGAGCGAGGTGTTGCGGACGACGGAGGCAAGTGTGGGGGGCATGGCACCTTCGGGGGAGCGACGCGACCGCGCCATTGCGGCCGGGCGGGGAGAGAGCCGGGAGTCCAGGGGGAACCCCACTTCTCATTATGGACGCTCCGGACAACCGGCACTGCCGAATCCACCTCGAAGGCGAGCTTCGAGGGCCCGCCCCGGCCCGTTCGGCGGCCTGCCCCGGTCCTGTCCGAGGGCCCGCCCCGGCCCAATCGGCGGCCCGACTCAGCCCCGGAGGTCCACCAGCAGCGGCGGCACCTGCTCCCCCGACACCGCCGTCAGCGACACCACCGCGTGCCCCGCCGGCAGGGCGTGCGCCAGGTCCGACGGCGACCAGCGCAGCCGCTCCACCTCCCGGGTGGTCACCGACTCCGTCTGCGCCGTCGTCCCCGACAGCGCCTTGCGCCCCAGCCGCCCGGCCCGCCGCACGATCCCGCCCGAGGTGTCCGGGGCCAGCGTCACCGCCGTCTCGCGGACCAGATGGGTGCCCCAGGCCTCCGAGAACAGCTTCCCGTCCCACGGCGCGATGCCCGGGAACGCCGCCCGGCAGCCCACCGCCCCGAACAGCGGCGCCCGCAGCGCCTCCGGCAGGTCCACCAGGGTGCGCAGCAGCAGCACCACTCCGGCGTTCGCCCCGCGCAGCCGCTGCAGACCGCGCACGATCCCGGCGTCCAGCGCCGCCGAGGCGTCGTCCACCACCAGGCCCGCGAACAGCGACCGGTCCCCGCGCGCCCCGGCCGCCTGCACGAACTGCCCCACCAGCAGGCGCGACAGCATCCGCGCCGCCTCCGGATGGCTGCGCTCCGGCAGCTTCACCCGCACCCGCAGCGGATGGTCCAGCACCCGCATCGCGAACGGCGGCCGACCCGTGCCGTCGGTCGCGAACACCCCCTCGAAGGCCGGCCGGTCCAGCAGCGCCAGCCGGTCCGCCAGCAGTGCCCCCGGATCGTCCGCCCGGCCGCGCTGGTGCTCCCGGTGCTCGAGGTCCCGCTCGAAGGAGCCGAGCCGCTCCGCCGCCCGCAGCCCCTTCACCAGGGCCTCCAGCGCATCCGGCTCACCGGCGAGCAGCGCCCGCAGCTCGCGCACGCCCGGGTAGCGGCCGAACGCGGCGTGGAACGGGCCGACCATCTGCTGCAGGGCCGTCCTGGCGGTCTCGGCGCGCGCCGTCAGCTCGTCCGGCAGCAGCGCCTCGGCCAGCCGGGCCGCCGCCTCGTCCGGATCCTGGGCCGCGCCGTAGAGGTCGAGCCCGTAGCGGGACGCGGGGTCGCCCGGGGCGATCACCACGTCGTACCAGGCGTCCGGCCCCAGATCGGCGTCGGCCGCCCCGATCACCACCGCGCACGCCGTCCCGGCCAGCGCCTGCAGGCACAGCGCCTCCGCCACCGGACGGGCCAGCCGCGCCGTCTTCCCCGTCCCGGCCGGGCCCACCGCCAGCAGCGAGGTGCCCAGCACCACCGGGTCCAGCGCGAAACCGGCCGACCGGTGGGTCAGCGGGTTCTTCGGCACGTCCTGCGCGGTGCCGAGCCGCACCTGCCCCAGCAGCAGATCGTGCCGCTCCGCCCGGCCCGGCAGCTCGCGCGCCTCCGAGGGGTGCGCGAACGCGGCGGCGCCGCGCTGCGTCACCTGCTCGACGAAGGCCGGCAGGAAGGCCGGATCGGCCTGGGCCGACTCCCAGGCCCGCCGGATCCGCACGTAGTCGACGTCCCCGACCACCTCGGCGTCCAGCCGCCCGGCCGCGACGGCGGCCCCGTCCTGCCGCAGCACCGCCCACGGATCCCGCCGCCGGGCCGCCTCCGACTGCTCCTCCTCGGTGGCCGGCACCTCCTCCGTCACCGTCCGCGACAGCAACGGCAAGGCGTACCGCCGCCACACCTCCAGCCACCGGCCCATCCGGCCGAAGACCTTGATGACCACGGCGAGGACCAGGGCATTGACCGAAAGTCCCACCACCGTGACCGCGGTCGAGGACGGATGGTCCACCCACACGGTCAGGACGATGAGGCGCAGTACGAGCTGCGTCCCGTAGACGAAGGCCAGCCACCCCACCACCGCGTTCAGCCCCGCCCGCAGGAGCAGCGGCCAGGTGGGGACCTTGGCGGCCTCCGCCCGGTCGGGGTCGAGCGGCCGGTGCTCCTGGCGGAAGACACCCGGGTCGGCCTCGGGCCGCGGGGCCGAGGCCCAGGCGGCGAGGTCGAAGGGCGCCCTGGCCGGGGGACGCGGGTGCGGCATCGGAGTGCGGGGGGTGGCGGTGGTCCGCTCGTCGTGGCTCCGTGCCCCGTCCAGTCCCATCTACGGCCCCGTTCCCTCGCCCGCCGGCCCGACCGCCGTCGGTGCCGCCCATACCCATGCCACCGCCCCGGCGACACGCCCGCGCTCAATGTAGTGGAGCGGAGCCTCCCGGTAGCGGCTCCGCCCGGGCTGGCCGCCCCGGACAAGTCGGACGGCCCAGTGCTACCGAGTGGCGCATGCCTGCCCGGGGAACGCCCCCGTAGCCTGCGAACTACCGAGCCGAGAAGTCTGGAGAAACCCATGAGCGCCGCAACGCCGCTCCCGCAGGAGCGCCGCCTGGTCACCGCGATCCCCGGTCCGAAGTCGCAGGAGCTGCAGGCCCGCAAGCTGGGTGCGGTGGCGGCCGGCGTCGGCACCACCCTGCCGGTGTACGTGTCCCGCGCCAACGGCGGCGTGCTGGAGGACGTGGACGGCAACTCGCTGATCGACTTCGGCTCCGGCATCGCCGTGACGAACGTCGGCAACAGCGCCGAGGCCGTGGTGGCCAAGGCCTCCGAGCAGCTCGCCGCGTTCACCCACACCTGCTTCATGGTGACCCCGTACGAGGGCTACGTCGCCGTCGCCGAGCAGCTCAACGAGCTGACCCCGGGCGACCACGACAAGCGCACCGCGCTGTTCAACTCGGGCGCCGAGGCGGTCGAGAACGCGGTGAAGATCGCCCGCGCGTACACCAAGCGCACCGCCGTCGTGGTGTTCGACCACGGCTACCACGGCCGCACCAACCTCACCATGGGCATGACGGCGAAGAACATGCCGTACAAGCAGGGCTTCGGTCCGTTCGCCCCCGAGGTCCACCGGGTGCCGGTGGCGTACCCCTACCGCTGGCTGACCGGTGCCGAGAACTGCGCCGCCGAGGCCGCCGCGCAGGCGATCGACATCATCAACAAGCAGATCGGCGCCGAGAACGTCGCCGCGATCGTCATCGAGCCGATCCAGGGCGAGGGCGGCTTCATCGAGCCGGCCAAGGGCTTCCTGCCGGCCATCGTCGAGTACGCGAAGGCCAACGGCATCGTCTTCGTCGCGGACGAGATCCAGACCGGCTTCTGCCGCACCGGCCAGTGGTTCGCCTGTGACGACGAGGGCATCGTCCCGGACCTCATCACCACCGCCAAGGGCATCGCCGGCGGTCTGCCGCTGGCCGCGGTGACCGGTCGCGCCGAGATCATGGACGCCGCGCACGCCGGCGGCCTGGGCGGCACCTACGGCGGCAACCCGGTGGCCTGCGCGGCCGCGCTGGGTTCCATCGAGACCATGAAGGAGCTGGACCTCAACGGCAAGGCGCAGCGGATCGGCGAGGTCATGCTGGGCCGTCTGCGGGCGATCCAGGAGAAGTACGCCGACTCCGACCGGGTCCGCGTCGGCGAGGTCCGCGGCCGCGGCGCGATGATCGCCGTCGAGCTGGTCAAGCCGGGCGGCAAGGAGCCGAACCCGGAGGCCACCGCGGCGATCGCCAAGGCCTGCCACGCCGAGGGCCTGGTCGTGCTGACCGCCGGCACCTACGGCAACGTGCTGCGCTTCCTGCCGCCGCTGGTCATGCCGGAGCACCTGCTGAACGAGGGTCTGGACATCATCGAGGGCGCCTTCGCCACCGTCTGATCCGGCCCGCGGCCCGAGGCCGCGCCCGATACCCGCCGGAGGGATGTCCGGACAGCGCCGAACGGCCCGTGGGGACTCGAGTCCCCGCGGGCCGTTGGGTTTCGAACCCGGTGTGACATCCCCGGCGCGGACGGTGAAGATGGTGTGCGGAATCGCTGAAGCTCCTCGGCCGCGCAAGGACCTTGACGTAGTGTCATCACAGATGGACAGCGAGCCCCAGCCACGGGCGGAGCCGTCCGCGGTGTCGCCCCAGGGGGCGGCTCCGCGCGAGGGCCGCGAGGACAACCAGGCCGTCCCGTACGGGGCGGCGCACACCGAAAGCCGATCGACCGGCCGTCCGGCCCACACCCCCCGGGACGCACGGAACGGCGATCATCAGGGCCGCCCCGGAGCTCTCCCCCCTGCTCCGGGGCGGCTGCCTCGCGTCCTGGCCCGGCCGGCGGTGCCGGCGGCCCTCGTCCTGGTGCTGTTGCTGGTGTCCTGGCAGGTCGCCGTGGACGGGCCACTGCTGGAGCTGGACCACTGGGCCCGGCACGCCGTCCGGGAGACCCGGCACGCACTGCACAGCACCCTGCTCAACCACCTCGGCAAGGCGTTCTCCGACCTGGGCGGGGGCTCGGTGGCGGTACCGGTGCTGCTGCTGGGCGGAGCGGTCGCCGCCCTGAGGGAGTTCCGGGCGGGGTTCGCGCGGTGGTGGCTGCCGGTGCCGGTGGCGGTGCTGACGGCGGGACTGATCCCGCTGCTGGTGGTACCGGCGAAGGCCTGGTTCGCCCGGCCGGGCCCGTTCGGGCTGCCGCTGGCGGCGGACCAGTGGGGCTGGTACCCCTCCGGCCACACCGCGACCGCCACGCTCGGGTACGGGGTGGCGGCGCTGCTGCTGGCGCGGACGGCCGCGCCGCGCGGCCGGCGGGCACTCGCCGCGGCGGCGACGCTGCTGGCCGTGGGCGTCGGACTGGGGCTGGTGTGGAGCGACTACCACTGGCTGCTGGACGTGGTGGCCAGCTGGTGCCTGGGCGGCCTGGTCCTTTGGACGCTGGCCCGGTGGCCGCTCACCGGCCGCCCGTCCCCGCGCCGACGGCGCCCGGAGCGCTGAGGCTCCGAGCCCCGGGCCGTGAACGCGGGCCGTGGACGCCGGCCCGCGCCGCCCGGGGATCAGCCCTCGGCCGGCTCCTCCTCGTTGCGGTGGACGAGGCCGGCCTCGCCGTTGTCACGGTGCCACTCGACGACCAGTTCGTCGCGGGCGCCGAAGCGGACGAGGTGGCGGCCGACGACGTCCTCCAGTCCGGGCAGGTTCTCGGTCTCGCCCTCGACGGCGAGCAGCAGCGCGTCGGGGGTGGCCTCCAGCGTGGCGGTGCCGGCGCCGAAGACGAGGGTGCCGTGACCGGTCTCCTCGGACCAGTCGGCCTTGATCTTGCGGCCCATGTGGGCGGCGAGCTGCTTGGCGTAGCGGGCGGAACGGTCGGTGGTGACGCGGGCTTCGGAGCGGGGCACGGGCCCTCCAGAATCAGGGGAGGGAACTTAGGGTGCCCTCACTCGCCACCTACGCTAACCCAGATACTGAGTCTTACTCAACATTTTTCCGGGCGCCCCCCGGAGCGGCCGATACCCTTGGTCGAACACCTGCCGAGGAGAGCCGCCCATGACCACCACGCCGACCGACGACGCGGCGAGCTCCTCCCCCGGCACCGGCACCCCCGACAGCGCCGCGCAGGCCGGTACCGCGCAGGCCGGTACCGCGCAGCACGGCACCGAACCCGGCACCGCCGAACAGGACACCGCCGCCGAGCTGGCCGACGCGATGACCCGGGCGATCAAGCGGATCCGCCGGCTCACCAGCGAGCGGTTGGAGCCCTACGGCATCACCCCCGGCCAGGGCCGCGCCCTGCGCACCCTCGCGCACGCCCCGGGCTGCGAGCTCCCCGACCGGGCGATGCGGCTCAGCGACCTGGCGGACCGGCTGCACATCGCCCCCCGCTCGGCCACCACGGTGGTCGACGCACTGGAGGAGGCCGGGCTGGTGGAGCGGACCCCGGACCCGGCCGACCGCCGGGCCGTGCGGATCCTGCTGACCGAGGCCGGCCGGTCGGCGGTGGAGCGGATCGGCCAGGTCCGGTACGAGGTCTCCCAGGAGTACTTCGGCGCGGTCAGCCCCGCCGACCAGGACGCGCTGCTGCGAGCACTGCGGAGCGCCGAGACCGCGTACGCGGCGACCGTCGCTCCCACCGCCGCGCCGCGCCGGACAGCGCCCCCGGGCGCAGCGCGGTGATCCCGATCCCGGTGATCACCAGCAGCGCGGCGACGGCGGCCACCGGGCCGACCGGCTCGCCGAGCAGCAGCCAGGCCGAGGACATCCCGAACACCGGTACCAGCAGCGAGTAGGGCGCCACGGCGGTGGCGTCGTAGCTGCGCAGCAGGTAGCTCCAGGCGACGAAGCCGAACAGGGTGGAGACCAGTCCGACGTAGCCGATCGCGCCGAGCCCGGCGAGGTCGATCCCGCGCAGCGCGCGCAGGTCGGCCGCCGGGCCCTCGACCAGCAGCGAGAGGCCGAGCAGCGGCAGCGGCGGCACGGCGCTGACCCAGACCATCCAGCGCAGCGCGTCCGGCGGGGCGGCCTTGCGGGTCAGCACATTGGACAGTCCCCAGGCGGCCGCGGCCAGGACGACCAGGGCGAACGCGCCCAGCGGCCCGCCGAGACCGTGGTCGACGGCGCTCAGCCCGATGCCCGCGAAGGCGACCCCCAGGCCGGTCAGCCGCCGGGCGCCGGGGCGCTCGCCCAGCAGCGCGCCGGCGAACAGCGCGGTGAACACCGCCTGCCCCTGGAGCACCAGCGAGGAGAGCCCGGCCGGCATCCCGGCGTGCATGCCCAGGAAGAGCAGGCCGAACTTGACCACGCCGAGCACCACCCCGACCGCGACGACCCAGCGCAGGGCGACCTTCGGCGGTCCCACGAAGAAGATCGCCGGGACGGCGACCACCGCGAACCGCAGGGCGCAGAACAGCAGCGGCGGGAAGTTCTGGAGCCCGATGTGGATGAGGACGAAGTTGAGGCCCCAGACGGCGGCCACCAGGACGGCCAGGCCGATGTGACGCGGACTCATGCTGGCGCCGCGCGGGGCGGCCTGCGGGGAAACGCTCATGGCTCGAGGATGGCCGCCCGGGACCGTGCAGCACCAGCGATGAGTTCTGAAGGCAACGCTTTAGCATTGCTGCATGATGGATCTGGGGCGCCTGCGGGCGCTGCACGCGGTGGCCGTCCACGGCTCGGTCGGCGGGGCGGCCGCGGCCCTCGGTTTCACCCCGTCCGCCGTCTCCCAGCAGATCGCCAAGCTGGAGCGGGAGACCAGGACGGTGCTGCTGGAGCGCCAGGGCCGGGGCGTGGTGCTGACGGACGCGGCGCGTGAGCTGGCGGGTACGGCGCAGGCGGTGCTGGGGCTGGTGGAACAGGCCGAGGTGCGGCTGGAGGAGCAGCGCGGCCGGGCGGCCGGCCGGCTGCTGGTGGCCGCCTTCGCGACCGGTGCGCGCGGGCTGATGCCGGGGGTACTGGCCGATCTGCGCGAGCGCTGCCCGGAGCTGGACGTGCGGCTGCTGGAGAGCGACCCGTACCCGGCGGCCGAGCTGGTGGCGCGCGGCGAGGTCGACCTGGCGCTCGTCCAGGACTGGCCGACGGTGCCGCTGCCGGTGCAGGAGGGGCTCGACCGGAAGGACCTGGGGTCGGACCCGGTGGACCTGCTGCTCCCGGTCGGCCATCCGCTGGCGGAGCTCCCGGTGGTGCCGGTGGGGCGGCTGCGCGGGCAGCGCTGGACGAGCGTGCCGCCGGGCAACATCTGCCACGACTGGCTGGTCCGGACCCTGCGCGAGGCCGGCGAGGAACCGGACGTGCACTACCGGGTCGGCGAGTTCGAGACCCAGATCGCCCTGATCGGGGCCGGTCTCGGTATCGGACTGGTGCCCCGGCTGGGCCGGGGCACGCTGCCGCCGGGGGTGGTGGCCCGGCCGGTGGCGCCGGAGCCGGCCCGGCGGGTGTTCGCGCTCTGGCGCTCCCAGGCCTCGCGCCGGCCGGCGATCACCGAGGCGCTGGAGGCGATGCGGGCCCGCTGGGACGCCCGGAGCGGCTGAGCGGGACTGCCGACCAGGGCGGCCGACCGGGCCGCCCCTCCGGCGGTCGCCCCGTCGCGGCGCCTCCCGTCAGGAGGCGAAGCCGATCACCAGCCACATGAAGCCGACCCCGGCGAGGGTGCAGAGCAGGGTGGTGCGCGAGGGGTGCGGGCTGTGCGCCTCGGGGAGGATGTCGGAGGTCGCCAGATAGAGCAGGAATCCGGCGAAGAACCCCAGGTACAGCCCGAGCAGGTGCTCGGAGATGCTGAACAGCAGGGTGATCGCGGCGCCGGTGACCGGCGCCAGCGCGTCGGCCGCCAGCAGGGCCAGCGCCCGCCGCTTGTTGTTCCCGTAGAGCCGGGTGATCGTGTACGTGTTGAAGCCGTCCGCGAAGTCGTGCGCGACCACCGCGATCGCCACCACCGTCCCGACCGTCGTACCGGCCTGGAAGGCCGCGCCGATCGCGAAGCCGTCCATGACGCTGTGGCCGACCAGGGCCATCGCGGCCGTCAGGCCCACTCCCTGGTGCCGCTCGGCGTCCGACCGGGAACGACCGTGGTTGTGGCCGTGGTGGTGGCCCCGGTCCTGCTCGGCCGCCGCGCCGTGGCTGTGGCGGTGGCCGTGGCTGTGCTCGGCGTACTCCTCCTCGTGACCGCGGTGGATCGCGACCGCCCGCTCGACGATGTGGATGGCCAGGAAGCCGGCCGCGAACATCAGCAGCGCCTGCGGCACCCCGTGGACCTCCTCGGGCGCCTGGTGCAGCGCCTCCGGGAGGAGGTCGAAGGCGACCACCCCGAGCATCAGCCCGGCGGCGAAGCCGAGCACCAGGTGCCGGCGGTCGCCGGTGCGCTGCGCGACCCAGCCGCCGATCAGCGTCATCAGGAAGGCCCCCGCGGCCACCAGGACCGCGGTCACCGCCGCACCGCCGTGACGGTCCGTCTGTCCACTCGTCTCCCCCGTGTCCCGCCCGTCCCCGGGCCGACCGCCGGCCGGTACCGACCGGCCGTGTCCCCCAGCGTCGGACACCCCGCGCGCCGTCGCCCGCCGGGCAAGCCGTCGGGGTGAGGCCGCCGGGGCAGGCCGACGACGCCGGCCTGCAGTACCCGCGCCGGGCCGACCACCGTAGTGGATTCCCGACCGCCCGGACCCCCTCGGGACGCGGGCGCCCCCGCGGCCGGGCCCGCACGACCGGGCCCGCGCGGTTCAGTGTCCGGCGGCGAACGACAGTCCGAGGTGGGTGTGCGTCAGCTCGCGGACGCCGTCCCCGTCGACCAGGTGGATGTGCCGGTGCCCGTCCTCGCCGGTGAGGTCGAGCGCCCCGTCGGTGAAGCGGCCGGTGGTCAGCCGCAGCCCGCGTTCGGCCGACTCCTCGCGGACCGCCTCCGCCAGGGTCCGGATCTCCTCCTCCCCCACCGGCCCCTCGCCCCGGGAGGCCCAGACCACCCAGCGGCCGGGCAGCGCGCTGCCGACGGGACCCTCCCCGGTGGCCACCAGCCCGACCGGGCCGCGCAGCCGTACGCTCCACTGCCCGAGCCCGCCCCGGGTGAGCAGCTCACGGACCAGCTGGGCGAACTCGTTCGCCGAGAGGTCCGGCGCCGCCGGGACGGTGGCCGCCGCCTGCGCGGCCGGTTCGACGCCCGCCCGGCCGTACGGGTCGGGGCTGACGGCGGCGTCGAGCTGGCGCAGCCGGACCAGCGCCTCGTCCTGCTCGGCGTCCGCGTAGACGCCCTCGCCGTCGGGCTCCTCCTCGGGATCGGTGGGCGGCAGCAGCCTGGTGCGGGCCAGCGCGTCACGGTCCGCGTCCACGCTCACCAGGCAGAGCGGCCGGGCGCCGGGCTCGCGCAGCCAGCCGTTGAGCACGACGCCGGCGAGGATCTCGTCGGTGTCGACGGCGTCGGCGGCCTGCAGGGCGCGCAGGGCCAGCCGGGCGACCAGCCGCAGGTAGTCCGAGGCCCGGTCGGCCGGCGGGCGCGGCACCGGAAGGACCTCGCCGTCCGGGGCGAGCCGGTAGCCGGTCAGCGAGGGCACGACGTCCAGCGGCGGCAGGTCGAGGTCGAGCACCGCGGTGCGGGTCAGCGGCCGGTAGACGGCGCGGCAGGACGCCGGCAGGTCCCGGGTGTTGGTCTCGGCGGCGGCGAGGGCCCGTTCCAGCAGGGACTCGACGGCGGCCGGCTCGGCCTGCCGGTAGGCCCGGCGGCACTCCTCCAGCGAGTCGTTGTACTCGCGCACCGCCCGCGCCCGGGCCTGCTCGGCCTCGTCGTGGGCGCGCCGGGACTCGTCGGCGGCGGGGCTGCCGGCCTCGGCCTGCCGGGTGCGCCACTCCCGCAGGGCCCGCTGGTGGGCCAGCCGGGCCTTGGCCAGTCCGCGCTGGTAGTCGGAGTCGAGCAGCCGGCGGACCGGGGGGCCGTCGGGGTCGGAGGCCGCCGGTTCGGCGGGCGCGTAGTCCTCCCAGCGCGGCTCCGGGTCCGCGCCGGCCGTGGCGGGCGGCGCGCCGTCCGGGTAGGGGCGCGGCTCGTAACGGCGCAGCTGGCTCTCGAAGTCCATGGCCGAGACCGGCAGGGCCGACCGCCGGAGCAGGTCGGCCAGCCGCTCGTGCTCGCTCTGGACGGTGAGCGTGCGGTGGTGGGTGAGCGCGGCGGCCCTGGCATGGGCGGCGACGTCCTCGTCGCCGCCCGCGCCGAGCGGGTCCGGGACCGGACCCGCGGTGGACGAAGGTCCGTCCGGGGCGCCGGGGGGACGGCCGGGCGGACCGTCCGCGGTCGGCTCCTCCACCCCGAGGTCACGGAACACGGAGGCGAGGAAGCCCGGTTGGGGGGCCGTGACAGCACCGTCGGACTGGCCGTCTGCTGAGTACTGCATCGGTGGTCGTCCCCCATGCTCGTCCGGCGCCTGCCCGGGGCGGTCGGCAGCCCCTCGGCGGCGAACCGGGGGTCCGCCCCGCTTCCGGACATTGTCCACCGAACGGGCGCACCGGTCAGCCAAGCCTCTCAGTTGGTCCGGGTGTTGGTCAGGTGCAGTCCGATGTAGCCGACATAGATCCGGCCACTGCCCGAACAGTCGTCCAGGTAGTGCAGCCGGGGTGCGGTGCGGCCGCCGCCGATCCGCAGGTGCGCCCCCATGAAGGCCCGTCTGGACGCGTCCACGCACTCCGGCACCGGGAGCATCCGTTCGCGCTTCCACTTGGCGTGGCTGTACACCGTCCGCGACTCGCCGCGCACCGCCTTGCGGGGCGGGAAGCGGTGGCAGCCGGCCGGGGTCCGCTCGCACCACTGCTTGAAGTCACCGCCCGCCCGGCCGCGGACCGCCGCCTCGGCGTACTCCTGGAGCGCGGTCAGACCGTCCCAGGTGAGCCGGGCCCAGCCGCCTCCGGCGCAGCGCAGCTCGTCGAGGGCGAGCGCGGCCTTCTGGTCGCCGGTGAAGGTGAGCAGCGGGAACTCGCCGAGCCGGTCCATCAGCTCGGTGAAGGTGAGCGGGATCCCGCCGTGGCCGCCGGCCGGTCCGGTGCGCCGCCGCCCGGCCCGACGGGCGGGGGCGGGCAGCAGCGGCCGGGGCGGGGCCGCCGGGACCGGGACGAAGAGCGCCGGCGGGGCCGGCGCCGCTCCTCCGGGTGCGGTGCAGAGGCGGCCGGCGGAGCCGCGCCCCGGCCCGGGGCCGGCCGTCCGGCCGGGGAGCGGGCCGCCCGCCGTGAGGGCCTTCGACTGGGGCCGCTCGCGACGGTGCTCCCGACGGCCCTCGTGCCGCGCGGGGTGGGCGGAGTGGGCGGGATACGGGGAGTGGCCTGGGCGCGCGCCCCGCTCGTGCTCCTCCGGCCGGTCCGGCCGGCCGGCGGGGACGGCCACCGGGGCCGCGAGCGCGGGAGCCGAGGCCGGCACCCGCGGTGGGGGCACGGCCGCCAGCGTCGCGGGCGGCGTCCGTTCGGCGGCGAGCCGACGCGGTTCGCGGGACAGCAGGACGGCCGCGCGCCGCGGGTCCTCCTCGATCCGGTGACGGGCCAGCACCGGGTGCCGGCGGCCGTCCCGGCGCGAGGCCGGGTCGACCTCGGGCAGATAGGTGCGGACCGCCCCGCCGTAGACGGCGTGGAACTCCAGGGCGACGTTGAACCTGGTGCGCGCCTCCGCGTCCAGGACGTACAGGGTGGCGAGCCCCGGCAGGTGCTCGCAGAGCGGGGCGACCACCTCGGCGAGCCACGCTCCGGCATCGAGGCCGGCCGGGACGCTGGCCACCATGGCGGGCATCCGGCGGTCCGGATCGCAGAGCTCGTCGACCAGGCCGTCGACCTCGGCCGCGGTGAGCATCCGGGGAGCGGCCAGGACGGCGGCCGGGCCGTCGGCGGCGTCCAGCAGCGGCAGCAGGGTGCGGGCCGGTGCGGGCACCGGGACCCGGCCGGGCGTCCGCACCGCGCTGTCGGTGGTGCGGGTGGCGGCCTCAAGCCGGAGCCAGGTCGGGCCGGTCGGCCCGGCCGCCAGAGTGAGGGTGAGGTGGTCGGTGCCGTGCGGGGCGGGGGTGCGGACCCGGCGGCGGTCGTAGCGGCCCCCGGGGCTGTCCGGGTCCCCGGGGCCGAGCGGGAGCGGGCCGCCGTCGCGGTCCAGCAGGACGCGCTCGCCGAGCCGGAAGCGCTCGGCGTAAGGAGCGGCGGCCCCGGCCCGGGACGGGGCGGACAGGTCGCACGGGGCGGACGAGGCGGTGGAGAGCGCGGGCGGCGGGCCGAGGAGGGCCGGTGGAGGCTCCTCGCACCCCTCCTGTTTCAGCCAGGCGGCGAGGTGCTGGTCGGCCAGGGCGAGGGCGTCGGCGTACGGGAGGGCGGTGGTGACGGTCATCCGATAGGGCGCCGCAGGGCCTCCGGAGCCGGGGAGTCCGGCTCGGGCGGGCGGCGACGAGGAACGTTCCGAGGTCATGCGCATGCCTCCGTGGGGCAGTGGGGTCCCGTGTCCTCCATCGATGGGTCTTTGGTCCGGTTCGCCGGACCTGTGCCCAGGAAACGCCATGGCCCGGAGCGGAAGTTCCAACTCCGGGCCACATCACTACATTCGGGTGAATCTGCTCAAGCCCGCTGTCGCACGGGACGAGAATCTGCATCGCCTCCGGCCCCTCCCCCGGACCGGCCGCGCGGACGCCGACCGCTCAGACCGGCACCTCGACGAAGGTCCGGCCCGCCGCCACCCCGGCCGCCGTGCCGCCGGTCGCCTCGGCCAGCCAGGTGTGGAACGCCGCGACCTCCGGCTCCGGCACCCCGACCTCGATCCGCACCCCGGACGCCTCGTACGTCAGGTCGCTGACCGTGTGTCCGGCCGCCCGCAGGTCGTTCTCCACCCGCCCGGCCCGGGCGTGGTCGACCGTCACCGCGAGCAGCGCGACCGGCCGCCGCTCCAGCAGTCCGAGCTCGTCCAGCGCCTCCGACACCGCGCTCCCGTAGGCGCGCACCAGACCGCCGGCGCCGAGCTTCACACCGCCGAAGTAGCGGGTCACCACCGCCACCGTGTCGGTCACCCCGCGCCTGCGCAGCACCTCCAGCATCGGCACTCCGGCCGTCCCGCCGGGCTCGCCGTCGTCGCTGGAGCGCTCGCGGCGCTGATCCTCGCCGACCACGAAGGCGGTGCAGTTGTGCCGGGCGTCCCAGTACTGCTTGCGGATGCCGACGATGAACGCCTGGGCCTCCTCCTCGTCGGCGACCCGGGCGAGGTGGCAGATGAACCGGGACTTCTTGATCTCGATCTCGTGCGTGCCCGCACGCCGGACGGTCAGGTACGGCCGGGGGGTCGGCTCCGGTGTGGCGGGCATGGCGCGGCGGTTCTCCCGGAGGGCGACGAGGGGCGGACGGCGCGGCCCGGGCGGGACGACAGCTCGCCCACGGACCACCCCGCCAGCCTACGGCGTGCCCTTCCGACCGGGGGCGGACCCCATTGGGCGGGCCGGCCGGGCAGCACTCAGCCGCGGCCCGCGAGCGCGTCCAGCCGGGCCCGGTCCAGACCGGTCGCCGCCCGCACCTCGGCGAGGTCGACCGCACCGCAGTCGAGCCCGCGCAGCAGGTACCCGCTGAGCGCCCGGGCGGTCGCCGGCTCGTCCATGACGTCCCCGCCCGCCTTGGCCACGTACGCGGCCAGCCTGGCCGCCGCGGCGGCCAGGCCCTCCCGGTAGAAGGAGTAGACGGCTACGTACCGGGTCGGCAGGTGCGCCGGGTGCATGTCCCAGCCCTGGTAGTAGGCCCGGGCGAGCGAGCGGCGGACCAGGTCGTGGTGGAGCTTCCACGCCGCGTGCACCTGGGCGGTGGTGCCGGTCGGGACGACATTGGTGGAGCCGTCGGAGAGCCGCACCCCGGTCCCGGCGGCGGCCACCTGCATCACCGCCTTGGCGTGGTCGGCGGCCGGGTGGTCCATGCTCTGGTGGGCGGCGGCGACCCCGCACGCGGCGCTGTAGTCGAAGGTGCCGTAGTGCAGGCCGGTGGCCCGCCCCTCGGCCGCGGCGATCATCCGGGCGACGGTGGCCCGGCCGTCCGGGCCGAGGATCGCCTGGGTGGTCTCGATCTGGATCTCGAAACGGAGCCGGCCCTCCGGCAGTCCGGCACCGCGCTCGAAGTCCGCCAGCAGCCGGACCAGCGCGGTGACCTGCTCGGCGTAGGTCACCTTGGGCAGGGTCAGCACCAGCCCGTCGGGCAGTCCGCCGTGCGCCAGCAGGGTGCCGAGGAACAGTTCCAGGGTGCGGATGCCGCGGTCCCGGACGGCCGCCTCCATGCACTTGATCCGGATGCCGAGGTACGGCGGAGCGCTGCCGTCGGCGACCGAGGCGGCGAGCAGTTCGGCGGTCCGGACCGCCGCCGCGTCCTCCTCCGCGTCGGGCCGCGGGCCGTAGCCGTCCTCGAAGTCGATCCGCAGGTCCTCGACCGGCTCGCGCTCCAGCTTGGCCCGGACCCGGCGGTGCACCTCGGCGAGCAGCGCGTCGTCCGCCACACCGAGCGCGCGGGCGAGCTCGGCGGGGGTGCCAGCGTGGGTGTCGAAGGCCGCCAGGGCCTGCCGGCCCCAGCTCCGCACGGTGTCGGCGGCGAAGGCGTCGGCCGGCACGTAGACGGTGTGGACCGGCTGGCGGGTGCCCGGGTCGCCCGGGAAGCGGTGGGCCAGCTCGGCGTCGACCGGCGCCAGCAAAGCGTCCACGGCGGACCGGGCGGCGGCGGAGAATCCCGCCTCGCCCGTCGGCCCGGTGGTAGCGCCCGTCTCGACCTGCGACATCCGTCACTCCTCACGCAAGCATGCGCGCGGGGCCCGTGCCAGGCCAGCGCTTCAACAGTTTGTTGATGCGAAGGTAGACGGGCCGGGAACGGGCGTCAATGGTCCGCCGACGGACCGGGCGACGCGGCCCCGGGCCGGGTCAGTCCCGCCCGGAGGTCGCGTAGCGGTCCCGCAGCTCCGGGTAGAGCGCCTCGACGTCCTTGGGGTGGACCGAACCGTCGGGACGGTTGCCGGCCACGCCGTACTTCTTGGTCAGCCAGGCGGCCAGCCGCTGCGGGTCCGGCTCGTGCTCGAAGGTGTCGATGTAGCTCACCAGCGCCTCGAAGGCCTGCTCGGGGTCCAGCCGGTACGAACCCGGGCGCGGCGCGGGACCGATCGGCCGCTGCCCGCGCTCGGCGGACTCCGGCGCCTCCTCCACGGGCTCGGCGAAGCCCTGCTCGGCGTAGCCCTGGTCCCCGTACCCCTGCTCGACCCGGCCCTGCTCGACCCGGCCCTGCTCGGCGAAGTGCTCCTCGACGAGCGACGGCTCCGCGTATCCCGCCCCGGGCCCGGCGTGGGCGGCGGCCTGCTGCTCCGGCGCCTCCGGCTGATCGGGGTCGCTCGGACGCGGCGCCTTGAACCACGGCGAGACCTGACCGGGCACCCGCCCGCCCGACGCGCCGTCAGCGGGGTGCCCGGTGGTCCGCACCGCCCGCTCGGTCCAGACGTTCAGTTCCTCCTGCTGCGGCACCGGGGGCTGCTGCGCCGCGCCGACCGGCTCCTGGGCGTCGCGCAGCCGCACGGCGGCGAGCTTGGCGAGCACCTGGGCGGGAGCGGGCTCGGCCTGGCCCAAGGGCTCCGCCTCCGGCTCCGGGCGGCCCTGCCCCAGGGCCTCGGGCTGCCCCTGGGGCTGCGGCTGCGGCCGGCTCTGCGCCGGGCCCGGCACCCGCGGAACGGCCTGGGCGGAACGGTCGGCCCGGGCCGACTGCTGCTGCCTCGCGGCGGCCGGACCCTCGACCCCGTCCCGCTCGCGAACCGCCGCGGCGCCGTTCCCGGCCCGCGCCGACTGCCCGGCCGGCACCAGGGCGGCCGCCGCACGGCTCTCCTGGAGCGCGCGGGCCTCCTGCGCCGCCAGGGCCGCCTCGGCCCTGGCGGCCGCCTCGACCTCGCGGGCCTCCTTCTCCTCCCGGGCCACCCGGGCGTCCTCGTCCATCCGGTCGAACACTGACGGATCCAGCGGCACGCCGTACTTGGCCAGCTTCAGCGGCAGCAGCGCCTGGATCGGCGCCGCGCGGCGCCAGCCGCGGCCGTAGCGGAAGCGCAGCTGGGCCCGGTAGACCAACCGGTTCTGCTCCAGCCGGACGACCTCGTCGTAGGAGCGCAGCTCCCAGAGCTTCATCCGCCGCCAGAGCCGGAAGGTCGGCACCGGCGAGAGCAGCCAGCGCATCATCCGGACCGACTCCATGTGCCGGTCCGCGGTGATCGCCGCGATCCGGCCGACCGCGTGCCGGGAGGCCTCGACCACGACGACGAACAGCAGCGGGATGACGGCGTGCATGCCCATCCCGAGCGGATCGCCCCAGGAGGCGGCCGCGTTGAAGGCAATGGTGGCGACGGTCAGCAGCCAGGCGGTCTGCCGCAGCGCCGGGAAGGGTATGCGCAGCCAGGTGAGCACCAGGTCCAGCGAGAGCAGGACCACGATGCCCGCGTCCACACCGATCGGGAACGCGTAGGAGAAGGCGCCGAAGCCCTTCTGCTCGGCCAGCTCCTTGACCGCGCTGTACGAGCCGGCGAAGCCGATACCGGAGATGATGCAGGCACCGGCGGCGACCAGACCGAGCAGGCTGCGGTGGGCCTTGGTGAGCGATGGGCGTGCCATTACGTCTATCAACCCCTGGATGTCGGCTGCGGCCGTACGCTGCCTCGGCTGCCGGTTCCCGCTTGTCGGGGCGCCGGACGGCTGAGCGACCTCCGGGCTCGGCCCACCGGAGTTTACTCGTACACCTGTCCCAGCGTTCCCGCAGCCCGCACCGTCACCGTCACCGGCCACTCGCGCTCCTCGGCTGCCCGCCCCGCGCGGCCGGGGAGCGGGCACCCGGTCAGGACGGCTGCCCCGCCGTGCCGTTGAGGTAGGCCAGCACCGCCATGACCCGGCGGTTCGCGTCCTCGGCCGGGGCGAGTTCGAGCTTGGTGAAGATATTGGCGATGTGCTTGGCCACCGCACCGTCGCTCACCGACAGCCGGGCGGCGATCGCCGAGTTCGAACACCCCTCCGCCATCAGCTCCAGCACCTCCCGCTCGCGCGGCGAGAGCCGTTGCAACGGCCCCGAACGACGCGAGGTGCTCTGCATCAGCTTGGCGATCACGTCCGGGTCCATCGCCGTACCGCCGGCCGCCACCCGGCGCACCGCGTCGATGAACTGGTCGGCGTTGAAGACCCGGTCCTTCAGCAGATATCCGATCCCGCCGGTGCCGTCCGCCAGCAACTCCCGCGCGTAGAGCTGCTGGACGTGCTGCGACAGCACCAGCACCGGCAGGCCCGGAATCTCCCGACGGGCCTTGAGCGCCGCCTGGAGACCCTCGTCGGTCAGGGTCGGCGGCAGCCGGACGTCGACCACCGCGACGTCCGGACGGTGCGTCAGCAGGGCCTCCTGCAGCTCCGGACCGGTCTCGACCGCGGCGGCGATCGTGAAACCGTGCGCCTCCAGCAGCCTGATCAGACCTTCTCGAAGGAGGTAAAGGTCCTCGGCGAGGACAACTCGCACGGCAGCTCCAGGGTGATGGTGGTCGGACCGCCCGACGTACTGTCGATGGCGAGGACACCGTCGAAGGTACCCAATCGCCGCTCGATCCCCCGCAGCCCGGTCCCCCTGGTGGGATCCGCGACCCCGACGCCGTCGTCCGTCACCGTGACCCGCAGCCGGCCGGCCCGGTACAGGATGTCCACCCACACCTGCTCCGCGCCCGAGTGCTTGGCCGCGTTGGCCAGCAGCTCGCAGATGCTGAAGTACGCCGTGGCCTCCACCGGCGCCGCCGGACGGTCCGGCAGGCTCACGCACACCTCGGTCGGCAGCGCGCAGTCCAGCGCGAGCGCGCGGACCGCGTCACCCAGCCCCCGCTCCGCCAGCACCGGCGGGTGGATGCCCCGGACCAGGTCGCGCAGCTCCTGGAGCGCCCGGGCCGAGGACTGCCGGGCCTCGGACAGCAGCTCGCGCGCCGCCACCGGATCGGTCTCCATCAGGTGCTCGATCGTGCCCAGCGTCATCCCGATCGCGACCAGCCGCGCCTGGGCACCGTCGTGCAGGTCCCGCTCGATCCGCCGCAGCTCTGCCGCCTGGTCACCGACCGCGTCGGCCCGGGTCTCGGTCAGCTCCGCCACCCGCCGGGTCAGCTGGGCGTGCGAGGCCCGGCCGTCCTTGTCCAGCACCCGTCGGGCCACCTCGGCGTACCCGCGCACCGCGTACGGGGCCAGCAGTGTGCCCAGGGCGAGCAGCCCGAGCCCGAGCAGGATCGAGAGGGGCAGGGCCGCGGCACCCCTCGAACCCACCGGCCCGTCGCCGCGGACCGCGACGACCAGGGACGCCGCCCCGCTGCCCAGGACCATCAGCACCACCGCTCCCAGCGCGGTCGCCAGCAGCGGGCTGACCAGCAGCCAGAGCATCTCGCGCCGCACGACCGCGTCCCTCGCGGCCCAGTGCAGCAGCTGCGCGAGCCGGGCGACGTTGTGGGACCGGTGGTAGGAGTAGCCCGTCCACCAGTGACCGCGGGCGTCCGCCTCCAGCGCCGGCCTGGGGGTGTACACCGCCTGCAGCCTGGTGCCGTACCAGCGGTTGAGCTGCCCCCTCGTCCGGGTCGCGGTCGGCCGCACGAACAGCCCGGCCAGCGCCAGGGCCGCGCCCACGGCCGCGACCAGCGCGAGGAACACCGCCGGGTAGTAGCTGTCGAGCAGCCACGCGGTCGTCGCGCCGGCGAAGAAGGCCCCGAACACGGGCACCACCACGATCGGCACCGCACCGAGCACCAGGAGGGACAACCGGGCCAGCCCGCGGCCGCCCGCAGCGAGTGCCGCCTCGGTCTGGGCGCGCACGGCACCGCCCCCGCTGATCCGACTCTCTGTTGTCACGCCGACTCCTGATTGCTGATGCCGATGCCGCAGACCGGCCCCGATCCTCCTCATCCAGTGTCCCCGGACCCGGAGCCGCCGGCACTGGCCGTCCCACCCGAATTCGGGGTGGTCCTAGGTCCACCCCACGCTGGCCCCTGCCCCAGCGACGCCGAGTCCCGCACGCACCACGCACCACGCACAGCAATACACACAGCCGTTCGCGCGGTAATTCACACACAACGCAAAGAACCCCCGCCGGTTTCCCGACGGGGGTTCTTCACAATGATTGTTCGGCGGCGTCCTACTCTCCCACAGGGTCCCCCCTGCAGTACCATCGGCGCTGTGAGGCTTAGCTTCCGGGTTCGGAATGTAACCGGGCGTTTCCCTCACGCTATGACCACCGAAACACTATGAAACTGTCAACCGCACCCACACCGTGACCAGGTATGGGGGTCGTTGTTTCAGAACAACACAGTGGACGCGAGCAACTGAGGACAAGCCCTCGGCCTATTAGTACCGGTCAACTCCACCCCTCACAGGGCTTCCATATCCGGCCTATCAACCCAGTCGTCTACTGGGAGCCTTACCCTCTCAAGGAGGTGGGAGTGCTCATCTCGAAGCAGGCTTCCCGCTTAGATGCTTTCAGCGGTTATCCCTCCCGAACGTAGCCAACCAGCCATGCCCTTGGCAGGACAACTGGCACACCAGAGGTTCGTCCGTCCCGGTCCTCTCGTACTAGGGACAGCCCTTCTCAACACTCCTACGCGCACAGCGGATAGGGACCGAACTGTCTCACGACGTTCTAAACCCAGCTCGCGTACCGCTTTAATGGGCGAACAGCCCAACCCTTGGGACCTACTCCAGCCCCAGGATGCGACGAGCCGACATCGAGGTGCCAAACCATCCCGTCGATATGGACTCTTGGGGAAGATCAGCCTGTTATCCCCGGGGTACCTTTTATCCGTTGAGCGACGGCGCTTCCACAAGCCACCGCCGGATCACTAGTCCCGACTTTCGTCCCTGCTCGACCCGTCAGTCTCACAGTCAAGCTCCCTTGTGCACTTACACTCAACACCTGATTGCCAACCAGGCTGAGGGAACCTTTGGGCGCCTCCGTTACTCTTTAGGAGGCAACCGCCCCAGTTAAACTACCCACCAGACACTGTCCCTGATCCGGATCACGGACCCAGGTTAGACATCCAGCACGACCAGAGTGGTATTTCAACGACGACTCCACCATGACTGGCGTCACGGCTTCAAAGTCTCCCACCTATCCTACACAAGCCGAACCGAACACCAATATCAAGCTATAGTAAAGGTCCCGGGGTCTTTCCGTCCTGCTGCGCGAAACGAGCATCTTTACTCGTAATGCAATTTCACCGGGCCTATGGTTGAGACAGTCGAGAAGTCGTTACGCCATTCGTGCAGGTCGGAACTTACCCGACAAGGAATTTCGCTACCTTAGGATGGTTATAGTTACCACCGCCGTTTACTGGCGCTTAAGTTCTCAGCTTCGCCCCGACGAATCAGAGCTAACCGGTCCCCTTAACGTTCCAGCACCGGGCAGGCGTCAGTCCGTATACATCGCCTTACGGCTTCGCACGGACCTGTGTTTTTAGTAAACAGTCGCTTCTCGCTGGTCTCTGCGGCCACCCCCAGCTCTGGCAGCAAGTGCCGTCACCAGGAATGGCCCCCCTTCTCCCGAAGTTACGGGGGCATTTTGCCGAGTTCCTTAACCATAGTTCACCCGAACGCCTCGGTATTCTCTACCTGACCACCTGAGTCGGTTTGGGGTACGGGCCGCCATGAAACTCGCTAGAGGCTTTTCTCGACAGCATAGGATCATCCACTTCACCACAATCGGCTCGGCATCAGGTCTCAGGCTACGTGTTGTGCGGATTTGCCTACACAACGCCCTACACCCTTACCCCGGGACAACCACCGCCCGGGCTGGACTACCTTCCTGCGTCACCCCATCGCTCACCTAGTACAGACTTGGATCAGCGGCTCCACCACGTCCCTTTGTCCGAAGACTCCGGGCCGGCTTCACGGCTTTAGCATCACCTGGTTCAGCGTTGGCGCTTCAAAGCGGGTACGGGAATATCAACCCGTTGTCCATCGACTACGCCTGTCGGCCTCGCCTTAGGTCCCGACTTACCCTGGGCAGATCAGCTTGACCCAGGAACCCTTGGTCAATCGGCGCAAGAGTTTCCCACTCTTGTATCGCTACTCATGCCTGCATTCTCACTCGTGTACCGTCCACGACTGGTTTCCACCGCCGCTTCACCCGGCACACGACGCTCCCCTACCCATCACAGCAGGCGTTGGCCCTATATGCTGCAATGACACGACTTCGGTGATGTGCTTGAGCCCCGCTACATTGTCGGCGCGGAATCACTTGACCAGTGAGCTATTACGCACTCTTTCAAGGGTGGCTGCTTCTAAGCCAACCTCCTGGTTGTCTCTGCGACTCCACATCCTTTCCCACTTAGCACACGCTTAGGGACCTTAGTCGGTGTTCTGGGCTGTTTCCCTCTCGACCATGGAGCTTATCCCCCACAGTCTCACTGCCACGCTCTCACTTACCGGCATTCGGAGTTTGGCTAAGGTCAGTAACCCGGTGAGGCCCATCGCCTATCCAGTGCTCTACCTCCGGCAAGAAACACGTGACGCTGCACCTAAATGCATTTCGGGGAGAACCAGCTATCACGGAGTTTGATTGGCCTTTCACCCCTAACCACAGGTCATCCCCCAGGTTTTCAACCCTGGTGGGTTCGGTCCTCCACGAAGTCTTACCTCCGCTTCAACCTGCCCATGGCTAGATCACTCCGCTTCGGGTCTTGGGCATGCAACTGTATCGCCCTGTTCGGACTCGCTTTCGCTACGGCTACCCCACACGGGTTAACCTCGCTACACACCGCAAACTCGCAGGCTCATTCTTCAAAAGGCACGCAGTCACGAGACACACAGCAAGCTGCATGTCCGACGCTCCCACGGCTTGTAGGCACACGGTTTCAGGTACTATTTCACTCCGCTCCCGCGGTACTTTTCACCATTCCCTCACGGTACTATCCGCTATCGGTCACCAGGGAATATTTAGGCTTAGCGGGTGGTCCCGCCAGATTCACACGGGATTTCTCGGGCCCCGTGCTACTTGGGAGTTCTTCAAACGAGCCGTACAGATTTCGCCTACGGGGGTCTTACCCTCTACGCCGGACCTTTCGCATGTCCTTCGACTACCTGTACGGTTTCTGACTCGCCGACCGGCTAAGCAGACCGGTCAAGAAAAATCCCACGACCCCGTATCGGCAACCCCTGCCGGGTCTCACACCAATACGGTTTAGCCTCATCCGGTTTCGCTCGCCACTACTCCCGGAATCACGGTTGTTTTCTCTTCCTGCGGGTACTGAGATGTTTCACTTCCCCGCGTTCCCTCCACATACCCTATGTGTTCAGGTATGGGTGACAGCCCATGACGACTGCCGGGTTTCCCCATTCGGAAACCCCCGGATCAAAGCCTGGTTGACGGCTCCCCGGGGACTATCGTGGCCTCCCACGTCCTTCATCGGTTCCTGGTGCCAAGGCATCCACCGTGCGCCCTTAAAAACTTGGCCACAGATGCTCGCGTCCACTGTGCAGTTCTCAAACAACGACCAGACACCCACACTCAGCAGCCCGAAGACCACCTCGCATGAGACCGTCACTGAAGAAACAGACCATACGGCCGTTCCCTCAGGACCCAACAACGTGCCCGACACACCAGCCAGTGCTCTGTTTTCCACGCCGAAGCAGTACTAACAGGACCCTTGCCCAGTGTGCCGAATAGTCAACGTTCCACCCATGAGCAACCGTGCAGGACATTCGCCTGCAAGCGGCATATTGCTCCTTAGAAAGGAGGTGATCCAGCCGCACCTTCCGGTACGGCTACCTTGTTACGACTTCGTCCCAATCGCTGGTCCCACCTTCGACGGCTCCTCCCCTTACGGGTTAGGCCACCGGCTTCGGGTGTTACCGACTTTCGTGACGTGACGGGCGGTGTGTACAAGGCCCGGGAACGTATTCACCGCAGCATGCTGATCTGCGATTACTAGCAACTCCAACTTCATGGGGTCGAGTTGCAGACCCCAATCCGAACTGAGGCCGGCTTTTTGGGATTCGCTCCGCCTCGCGGCATCGCAGCCCTTTGTACCGACCATTGTAGCACGTGTGCAGCCCAAGACATAAGGGGCATGATGATTTGACGTCGTCCCCACCTTCCTCCGAGTTGACCCCGGCAGTCTCCTGTGAGTCCCCATCACCCCGAAAGGCATGCTGGCAACACAGAACAAGGGTTGCGCTCGTTGCGGGACTTAACCCAACATCTCACGACACGAGCTGACGACAACCATGCACCACCTGTATACCGACCACAAGGGGGCGACTATCTCTAGCCGTTTCCGGTATATGTCAAGCCTTGGTAAGGTTCTTCGCGTTGCGTCGAATTAAGCCACATGCTCCGCTGCTTGTGCGGGCCCCCGTCAATTCCTTTGAGTTTTAGCCTTGCGGCCGTACTCCCCAGGCGGGGAACTTAATGCGTTAGCTGCGGCACCGACGACGTGGAATGTCGCCAACACCTAGTTCCCAACGTTTACGGCGTGGACTACCAGGGTATCTAATCCTGTTCGCTCCCCACGCTTTCGCTCCTCAGCGTCAGTAATGGCCCAGAGATCCGCCTTCGCCACCGGTGTTCCTCCTGATATCTGCGCATTTCACCGCTACACCAGGAATTCCGATCTCCCCTACCACACTCTAGCCTGCCCGTATCGAATGCAGACCCGGGGTTGAGCCCCGGGCTTTCACATCCGACGCGACAGGCCGCCTACGAGCTCTTTACGCCCAATAATTCCGGACAACGCTCGCACCCTACGTATTACCGCGGCTGCTGGCACGTAGTTAGCCGGTGCTTCTTCTGCAGGTACCGTCACTTGCGCTTCTTCCCTGCTGAAAGAGGTTTACAACCCGAAGGCCGTCATCCCTCACGCGGCGTCGCTGCATCAGGCTTTCGCCCATTGTGCAATATTCCCCACTGCTGCCTCCCGTAGGAGTCTGGGCCGTGTCTCAGTCCCAGTGTGGCCGGTCGCCCTCTCAGGCCGGCTACCCGTCGTCGCCTTGGTAGGCCATTACCCCACCAACAAGCTGATAGGCCGCGGGCTCATCCTGCACCGCCGGAGCTTTACACCCGGGACCATGCGGTCCCAGGTCATATCCGGTATTAGACCCCGTTTCCAGGGCTTGTCCCAGAGTGCAGGGCAGATTGCCCACGTGTTACTCACCCGTTCGCCACTGATCCACCCCGAAGGGCTTCACCGTTCGACTTGCATGTGTTAAGCACGCCGCCAGCGTTCGTCCTGAGCCAGGATCAAACTCTCCGTGAATGATTACCCGTAATCGGGTCAGCACTCGCGTCGAGCGGCACGGCAACCACCGGAATAGGGCGGCCCCGCACACTGCGTCCTCGCTAGTGTTTTACTTCAAAAGGAATCTCCAACCCCGAAACAAGTCCGAGGCCGGGGATGTCAACATATCTGGCGTTGACTTTTGGCACGCTGTTGAGTTCTCAAGGAACGGACACTTCCTTCAGGCGGCTTTCACACCGGCCCTCCGGGCGCTTCGTTCTTTCGTGTTCCCAGCTTATCAGATGTTTTCCGTGCCGTTCCCGGCACTTCCTTCATCCAACTCGCTGGTGTCTTCTGCGGCTTGACGCCCCGTCCGACGTTTCAAACTCTAGCCGATCCCCGCTCCGAAAAGCGAATCCGGCCGCAATCATCAAAAATGAGCACAACAAAACAAACCCTCGCCGCGAAAGCCAAAAGGCATGGCGCAGCCGATTCGGTTCTGGAAGTGGTGTTTCGAGGATTGGCCGCCCCGGGACCGTCCGCGCTGTTGCGTGTCCGGTGCTCCCTGTCGAGCGACTAGGGAACACTACGCCGGTTCGCGGCCGAAGGCAAACGCCCGGCAAACTCCCGGGACAAGCCGCAGGCCGGCCCGCACGGGTGCGGGCCGGCCTGTCGAGCGGGACGGACTCGGGGCGGAGGCGGGCAGGTGCCCGTCCGGATCAGCTGTTGGTCGGGAAGCCCAGGTTGATGCCGCCGTGCGAGGGGTCCAGCCAGCGCTGGGTGACCGCCTTGCCGCGGGTGAAGAACTGGACGCCGTCCTGGCCGTAGGCGTGGGCGTCGCCGAACAGCGAGGCCTTCCAGCCGCCGAAGGAGTAGTAGGCGACCGGGACCGGGATCGGCACGTTGATGCCGACCATGCCGACCTCGACCTCGTACTGGAAACGCCGGGCCGCGCCGCCGTCGTTGGTGAAGATGGCGGTGCCGTTGCCGTACGGGTTCGCGTTGATGAGGGCCAGGCCCTCCTCGTAGGAGTCGACCCGCACCACGGACAGGACCGGGCCGAAGATCTCGTCGTTGTAGACGGACATGCCGGGCTTGACGTGGTCGAACAGGGTGGGGCCGAGCCAGAAGCCGTCCGCGGTCGGCGAGCCGTTGCGGTCCTCGGCGGTGATCTCGTGCTTGCGGCCGTCGACGGCCAGCTCGGCGCCGTCGGCGAGGCCGGACTCCACGTAGGAGGTGACCTTGTCCCGGTGCTGGCCGGTGACCAGCGGGCCCATCTCGGACTCGCCGTTGCAGCCGGGGCCGACGGTGAGCGTGGCGACCCGCTGCTTGATCTTCTCGACCAGCTCGTCGCCGATCGGGTCGACGGCGACCAGGACGGAGACCGCCATGCAGCGCTCGCCGGCCGCGCCGAAGCCGGCGTTGACGGCGGCGTCGGCGCTCAGGTCGAGGTCGGCGTCCGGCAGGACCAGCATGTGGTTCTTGGCGCCGCCGAGGGCCTGGACGCGCTTGCCGTAGCGGGTGCCGGTCTCGTAGACGTAGCGGGCGATCGGGGTGGAGCCCACGAAGCTGACCGACTTGATGTCGGGGTGCTCCAGCAGCCGGTCCACCGCGACCTTGTCACCGTGCACGACGTTGAAGACGCCGTCCGGCAGACCGGCCTCCTTCCACAGCTCGGCCAGGAAGTTGGCGGCGGACGGGTCCTTCTCGGACGGCTTGAGCACCACGGTGTTGCCGGCGGCGACGGCGATCGGGAAGAACCACATCGGCACCATGGCCGGGAAGTTGAACGGCGAGATGATCGCGACCGGGCCGAGCGGCTGACGGATCGAGTAGACGTCGATGCCGGTGGACGCCTGCTCGGTGAAGCCGCCCTTGAGCAGCTGCGGAATGCCGCAGGCGTACTCGACGACCTCAAGGCCGCGGGCGATCTCGCCGAGCGCGTCCGAGTGCACCTTGCCGTGCTCGGCGACGATGATCGACGCCAGCTCGTCCTTGCGGGCGTTGAGCAGCTCGCGGAAGGCGAAGAGCACCGTGGTGCGCTTGGCGATCGACGCGGTGCGCCACTCGGTGAAGGCCGAGGCGGCGGCGGCCACCGCCTGGTCGACGTCCGCCACGGCCGCGAAGTCGACGTGGCCCGTGACCTGGCCGGTGGCCGGGTCGAAGATGTCACCGCGACGGGGCGCGGCACCGGCGGTCGCGACCGGGCGGCCGCCGATCCAGTGGGTGATGTGCTTGCTCAAGGTCCGTCTGCCTCCGAAGTCCGGGCGGCCTTGCGCCACCGGTCCCTTGTGTGACGCCGCCCGCACGGGACGGGGGCGGCGAGGTCACGGGGCTACCGCGCTCACTGCTCCAGTCTGCTGCGCGGTCGGGGCAGCCTCAACGAACAGGCTGACGGGGATTGCGGATTCAGCCTTACAGGTCGTACTGCCGACCCGCTCCGGGGGCCTGGTCCGCCAGATCCTCCCGGGCCTCCACGTCCTCCAGGTACGGGTCGTGCAGGCCGTCCGCGGCCTCCCGGGTCTCCAGGAGGTCCAGCCTGAGGTCCTGGGCCCAGGCCAGCGCCCACCGCTTCAGCGCGTCGACCTCCCCGCCGGGCAGGCCCCGGGCCCGGAACCGGCCGTCGGCGGCCTCGGCCAGGGTCTCCAGCCGGTCGGCGAGCGCGGTGGGCTGGAACTCGGCGTCCAGTCCGGTCGCCAGCGCGAGCAGTTCGCCCTCCCGGTAGCAGGCGGTGAGGGCGTGCACGTCGATCAGGTCCCGGGGCAGGGCCCGGTCGACGAGCAGCGCGGTGGTGAGGGCGGCGGCGTCCTCCAGCGCGACCGTGTCCACCACGAGCGGGGTGCCGGTCGCACTGTCGGGCTCGGGACCGACGGGCTCGGGACCAGCGGGCTCGGGACCAGCGGGCTCAGGGGCAGCAGGCTCAGGAGCAGCGCGGTCGGGGCCGCCGAGAGCGAGTCGGACCGGACGGTGGCCCAGCGGTTCCTTGCGCAGCTCGACAGTGTGCGCCCGCCCGCCCAGGGTGAGCCGGACGGAGAGCTGCTCCAACCGGGGTGTGCCCGGACGCTCCGCGACCACGCCGCCCACCGTCCGGTAGGCCAGCGCCAGCTCCGCGGCGGCCCGGGGCAGGTCGGTGGTCCCGGTGGCCACCAGGGTGATCCCGTCCTGGTCGCAGGCCGGGACACCGTGGGCGCGCAGGGCGTGCCCACCGGCGAGGGCGAGGCCGTGCCGGTCGCACACCGGCCGGGCCAGGTCGACGAGGCGCAGCTGGGCCCGGCCCGGGTGGAGGGCGGGGTCGACGGCGTCCGGGGTTGTCGTCATCCCTCCAGTCTGGCGCGCCGCCCCCTCCGGCGCGCCCGGCCGGAAGGACAACGCCCCGGCCCGGACGGCAACGGCCCGGCTCGGACAGCAACGGCCCGGAGAACAGCACCCCCGCCCGGAGGGCCGAAGGGCGGCCGCCCCCTCCCGTCACCAGTCGCCGAGCCCGACCGCCGCCTCGTGCAGGGCGAGTTCCAGGAGCACGGGATCGTTGAGCCGCCCGGACCCGTCGGGTGGGACGAGCCAGCGCACGCCCCGGCCCCGCCGCTCGGGGTGGGGGACGACGATCCAGGTGCCCTCCCCGGCGCAGCGCACGCCGGTGCCGATCCAGCGGGCGGCGGTGCCGACGGGCACCAGGAAGCCGATGTGCTCCTCGCCGAAGTCGGCCAGGACCGGTCCGCAGGAACCGGTGCCGAGGAGTTCGACGACCGGGCGGCCGAGCCGGCCGGGTACCGAGAGGACGTCCCAGTGCCGGCCGGCCGGGAGCAGGACCAGGCCGAGGCCGGAGCGTTCCCACTGGGCCCGGAAGGCCTGCGGGTCCGGTGCGGCCTGGGCCAGCCAGTCGAGTGCCGTGGTCTCCATGTGCTGTCCCCGCTCTGCGCGTCGTGTGTGCGATGGCGCGGCGGGGCGTGCAGAGACCCGCCGTCACCATCGAGAGGTGAACGGCGGGTCTCTCTTACACGGGTCGGGCACGCGGGTCTTCTCCGCGCCCCGTCAGCTGTCGAAGCCGAGCCCCAGCCTGTCGAGGGTGCGCAGCCACAGGTTGCGCTCCCCGCCGGTGCGGTCGGCGCGCTCCAGCGAGCGGGTGGTGATCCCGATGCCGGCCCAGCGGACGGGCTCGGGCGGGAAGGGCAGCGGCTTGCGGCGGACCATCTCCAGTTCGGTGCGCTCGGTGCGCTCGCCCGCGAGCAGGTCGAGCATGACCTCGGCGCCGAACCGGGTGGCGCCGACGCCGAGGCCGGTGTAGCCGGCGGCGTAGGCGACCCGGCCCCGGTAGGCGGTGTCGAAGAACGCGGAGAACCTGGTGCAGGTGTCGATCGCGCCGCCCCACGCGTTGGTGAAGCGGACGCCCTCCAGCTGCGGGAAGCAGGTGAAGAAGTTCCGGGCCAGGGTGCGGAAGGTCTCCGGCCGCTGGTCGTACTCGTGCCGGACGTGCCCGCCGAACCGGTAGACGGCGTCGTACCCGCCCCAGAGGATCCGGTTGTCCGCGGAGAGCCGGAAGTAGTGGAACTTGTTGGCGCTGTCGCTGAGGCCCTGGCGGCCCTTCCAGCCGATCGCGGCCAGCTGCTCGTCGCTGAGCGGCTCGGTCATCAGGGCGTAGTCGTACACCGGGACGATGTACGGACGGACGCGCTTGACCAGGGAGGGGAAGGCGTTGGTGCCGAGCGCGACCTTGCCGGCGAAGATCCGGCCGTAGGGGGTGCGGACGGCCATGCCGGCGCCGTGCTCGCGCAGGGCCTCGGCCGGGGTGTGCTCGAAGATCCGCACGCCCAGGCCGAGGCAGGCCTGCTTGAGGCCCCAGGCGAGCTTGGCGGGGTGGACCATGGCCACGCCCTCCTTGTCCCAGATCCCGCCGAGGAAGGTCGGCGAGTCGACCTGGGCGCGCAGCTCGTCGCGGTCGAGCACGGTGACGTCCAGGCCGTACTGGGCGACGGCCTCGGCGACCTCGTGCAGTTCGTCGAGCTGGTGCGGCTGGGTGGCGATGTCGATCTCGCCGGTGCGCTCCCACTCGGCGTCGATGCCGTAGCGGGTGAGGGTGGCCTCGATGCCGTCGAGGTTGTCGGCGCCGAGGCGCTCCAGCCGGCCGAGCTCGGCGGGCCAGCGCTGCAGGCCGTTGCCGAAGCCGTGGGTCAGGCTGGCCGCGCAGAATCCGCCGTTGCGCCCGGACGCGGCCCAGCCCACTTCCTGGCCCTCGACCAGGACGACGTCCAGGGAGGGGTCGCGCTCCTTGGCGACGAGGGCGGTCCAGAGGCCGGAGTAGCCGCCGCCGACGACCAGGAGGTCGCAGTGGGCGTCGCCGACCAGCGCGGGCTGCGCCGTCGGCCGCCCCGGGTCCTCGAGCCAGAAGGGGGTGGGCCTGGCGTCACTGAGCGCGCGGGCGGAGTCCATGCATTATCAGCCACTTTCTGCACATCGATGGTGATGATCGGCCGCCTTCCGACGGTACGCCGGGAAGGCGGCCGGGGTGGTCAGGCGGTCGCCTTCCGGCGGTTCCCGAGCCACTGGCCGGTCACGGTGAGGCCGACGGCGGCGATGAACATCGCGGTGCCGATGACGTTCACCTGGACCGGGATGCCGCGCTGCGAGGCGCCCCAGACGAACATCGGGAAGGTGACCGTGGTCGGGCCCGAGTTGAACTGGGTGATGATGAAGTCGTCGAAGGAGAGCGCGAAGCTGAGCAGCGCGCCGGCCGCGATGCCGGGGGCGGCGAGGGGCAGGGTGACCCGCAGGAAGGTCTGGACCGGGGTGGCGTAGAGGTCCTGGGCGGCCTGTTCGAGCCTCGGGTCCATGCTCATCACGCGCGCCTTGACCGCCGTCACCACGAAGCTCAGGCAGAACATGATGTGCGCGATGAGGATGGTGGTGAAGCCGAACGGGATGCGCATGTTGAGGAAGAGCGTGCCGAGCGAGGCGGCCATGACCACCTCGGGCATGGCCATCGGCAGGAAGATCATCGCGGTGGTGGCGGAGCGGCCGCGGAAGCGGTAGCGGGCCAGCGCGAAGGCGACCATGGTGCCGAGCACGGTGGCGCCGACGGTGGCGAGCACCGCGACCTGGAGGCTCAGCGAGAGCGACTGGCACATGTCGGCGACGCCGCAGGGGTCGGTCCAGGCGTCGGTGGAGAACTCGTTCCACTCGTAGTTGAACTTGCCGACCGGCTTGTTGAACGAGAAGGCGAGGACCACCAGGTTGGGCAGCACCAGGTAGGCGAGGGCCAGCAGGCCCGCCAGCACCACCAGGTGGGCGCGTATCCACATGAAGAATCGGGACATCAGACCAGTTCCTCCGTCCCGGCCTTGCGCATGTAGACCGTCACCATGCCCAGGATCAGGGCCATCAGGATGAAGCTGAGCGCGGCGGCCGTGGGGTAGTCGAGCACGTTCAGGAACTGCTTCTGGATGCCGTTGCCGACCATCTGCTCGCTCGGCGAGCCCAGCAGCTGGGCGTTGATGTAGTCGCCGGAGGCGGGGATGAAGGTGAGCAGGGTGCCCGCGACCACACCGGGGAGCGAGATCGGGAAGGTGACCTTGCGGAAGGTGGTGAACGGGCGGGCGTAGAGGTCCCCGGCGGCCTCGTGCAGGCGCGGGTCGATCCGCTCCAGCGAGGTGTACAGCGGCAGGATCATGAACGGCAGGAAGTTGTAGGTGAGGCCGCAGACCACGGCCAGCGGGGTGGCCAGCACACGGTCGCCGGAGGTCAGGCCGATCGCGCTGGTGACGTCCAGGACGTGCAGGGTGTTGAGCAGGCCGACCACCGGGCCGCCGTCCGAGAGGATGGTCTTCCAGGCCAGCGTGCGGATCAGGAAGCTGGTGAAGAACGGCGCGATGACCAGGATCAGCAGCACGCTGCGCCAGCGCTTGCTCGCCTTGAAGGCGATCGTGTACGCGAGCGGGTAGCCGATGGCGAGGCAGAACAGGGTGGCGGTGGCGGCGTAGCCGAACGAGCGGACGAAGTGCCACTTGTACTCGACCAGGGCGTCCCAGTAGGTGGCGAGGTGCCAGGTGACGCGGAAGCCCTCCTCCAGCGAGCCGGTCTGCAGCGAGGTGGAGCCCTGGTAGAGCATCGGCACCGCGAAGAAGACGACCAGCCAGGCGACGCCGGGCAGCAGCAGCCAGTACGGGGTGAGCCGGCGCTTCGCCTTCGGGGTGGGCACCGGGGCGGCGGCGCCGTCGGGGGGTACGGCCTGCGGCGGTGCCGCCGGGGTGGTGGTGGTCATGCCGCCGCCTCCCCGGTGCCCGCGTCGATCGCCTGCGCGGCGTCGAGGGCGAAGGAGTGCGCCGGGTTCCAGTGCAGGACGACCGGGGCGCCGGGGACGACCCGGGCGTCGCGCTCCATGTTCTGCTCGAAGACGGTGACCTCCTGGCCGCCGTCGGTGCGCACCAGGTACTGGGTGGAGACGCCGATGAAGCTGGAGTCGACGACGGTGCCGGCCAGCCGGTTGCGGCCCTCGGCGACCTCGGCGGAGCCGTGCTCGATGGTGATCTTCTCCGGGCGGACGCCGAGGTGGACCCGCTTGGCGTCGGTGGCGCAGCGGGCCCGGGGCACGGTGAGCCGGGCGCCGGCGGCGGTGAGCAGCAGGTCCTCGCCGGCGCCGCCGGTGACGTCGGCGGGCAGCAGGTTGGACTGGCCGAGGAAGTTGGCCACGAAGGTGGTGGCGGGGTTCTCGTAGAGGTCGGCGGGAGCGCCGAGCTGCTCGACCCGGCCGCCGTTCATCACCGCGATGGTGTCGGCCATGGTCATGGCCTCCTCCTGGTCGTGGGTGACGTGCACGAAGGTAATGCCGACCTCGGTCTGGATCCGCTTGAGCTCCAGCTGCATCTGGCGGCGGAGCTTGAGGTCGAGGGCGCCGAGCGGCTCGTCGAGGAGCAGCACCTGCGGGTGGTTGATGAGCGCGCGGGCGACGGCGACGCGCTGCTGCTGGCCGCCGGAGAGCTGGTGCGGCTTGCGCCGGGCGTACTGGCCGAGCTCGACGAGTTCGAGCATGTCCTCGACCTGCTTCTTGACGTCCTTGCGGCCGCGCCGGCGCAGGCCGAAGGCGACGTTCTCGAAGATGTCGAGGTGCGGGAAGAGCGCGTAGCTCTGGAAGACGGTGTTCACCGGCCGCTTGTACGGGGGCAGGAGGGTGACGTCCTGGCCGCCGATCAGGACGGTGCCGCTGGTGGGCTCCTCCAGGCCGGCGATCATCCGCAGGGTGGTGGTCTTGCCGCAGCCGGAGGCGCCGAGCAGGGCGAAGAAGGAGCCCTGGGGGACGGTGAGGTCCAGCGGGTGGACGGCGGTGAAGGAGCCGTAGGTCTTGCCGATGCCGGTGAGCCGGACGTCGCCGCCGACGGCCGCGGGGCTCTGCTGCTCTGTCATGGATGGTGTCTCTCTGGGTTCGCTGCCGTCAGTGGGGGTCAGGCGCCGATGAGCTTGGAGAACTTCTCCTCGAAGTCGCTCTCCTCGGTCTCGGTGAGGGTCCGGAAGACGTGCGCCTTGGCCGCCATCTCGGGGGTGGGGACGACCAGCGGGTTGGCCGCGCTGTCCGGGGCGATGGAGGCGAGTTCCTCCTTCATCCCGGTGACGGCGGAGACGAAGCCGATGCCCGCGGTCAGCTGCGCCGCGATCTTCGGCCGGTAGTAGAAGTCGATCAGCTTCTCGGCGTTCGTCTTGTGCTGCGCCCTGGCCGGGACCAGCAGGTTGTCGGTGCTGGTCACGAAGCCCTTCTCGGGGATGACGAACTCGATGTCCGGGTTGTCGGCCCGCAGCTGGATCAGGTCGCCGCCCCAGGCGACGCAGGCGGCGATGTCGCCGGAGGAGAGCTCCTGGCCGTAGTCGTTGCCGGTGAAGCGGCGGATCTGCTTGTTGTCGACCGCCTTCTGCAGCCGGGCGACCGCGGCGGCGTAGTCGTCGGCGGTGAACTTCGCCGGGTCCTTGCCCATGTCCAGCAGGGTGATGCCGATGCTGTCGCGCATCTCGGAGAGGAAGGTCACCCGGCCCTTGAGGTCGGGGTCCTCCAGCAGCTGGGCGACACTGGTGACCTCCTTCCCCTTGGTGGCCTTGCGGTTGTAGGCGATGACCACCTGGATGCCGGCCCACGGGTAGCTGTACAGCCGGCCCGGGTCCCAGTCGGGGGCCCGGAAGCGGGACTCGACGTTGGTGATGGCGGTGGTGACGTTGGCCGGGTCGAGCTTCTGCGCCCAGCCGAGGCGGATCAGCCGGGCGGCCATCCAGTCGGTGAGCACCATCAGGTCGCGGCCGGTGTCCTGGCCGGCGGCGAGCTGCGGCTTGACCTTGCCGAAGAACTCGACGTTGTCGTTGACGTCCTCGGTGTACTTGACCTTGATGCCGGTGGCGGCGGTGAAGGCCTCCAGGGTGCCGTGCTTCTCCTTGTCGTTCTCGTCGGTGTCGACGTAGAGCGGCCAGTTGGAGAAGTTCACCTCCTTCTCGCTGTCCGAGAGGTCCTTGGCGGCGTTCGCGGCGGAGTCGCCCGTCCCACCGGTGTGCCCGGCGGGCGGTATGCCGCAGGCGGCGAGGCCGGCCGCGCCGGCGGTGAGGGCGGCGGCGCGCAGCACGGCGCGCCGGCCGAGGGCGGCCCGGCCACTGGTCAGACTGCGTTCCCAGGCCTTGCGGACCGGTTCCGACAGTCCGTCGGTGAGCTCGTTGAACGCCATGGGGCGGGCCTCCTGGGGGGCGAAGGGGGGTGTGGGGGCACCCCGGTCCGGGTTATCTGTCTCCGAAGACGGTGCGGTGCCAGTCCTTGCGGGCGACCGCGGTGGTGTCGAACATGACGTGCTTGACCTGGGTGTACTCGTCCAGCGAGTACTGCGACATGTCCTTGCCGTAGCCGGAGGACTTGTAGCCGCCGTGGGGCATCTCGCTGATGATCGGGATGTGGTCGTTGACCCAGACGCAGCCGGCCGCCAGCTCGCGGGTGGCCCGCAGCGAGCGGTGCACGTTGCCCGTCCAGGCGGAGGCGGCCAGGCCGTAGGGGGTGTCGTTGGCCAGCCGCAGGCCCTCGTCGTCGCTGTCGAAGGGCAGGACCACCAGCACCGGGCCGAAGATCTCGCCCTGGACGACCTCGCTGTCCTGGGCGGCGCCGGTGATCAGGGTGGGGCGGTAGTAGGCGCCGCGGGTGAGGTCGGTGCCGTCGTGGCCCTTCGCGGGGGCGGCGCCGCCGGTGACCACGGTCGCGTAGGCCCGGGCGCGCTCGACGAAGCCGGCCACCCGGTCGCGGTGGGTGAAGGAGACCAGCGGGCCGAGGTCGGTGCGCGGGTCCAGCGGGTCGCCCAGCCGGATGCCCTCGTACAGCTCGGCCACGCCGGCCACGAAGGCGTCGTACAGCGGGCGCTGGACGTAGGCGCGGGTGGCGGCGGTGCAGTCCTGGCCGCTGTTGATCAGGGAGGCGGCGACGGCGCCGTGCACCGCGGCGTCGAGGTCGGCGTCGTCGAAGACCACGAACGGGGCCTTGCCGCCGAGCTCCAGGTGGGTGCGCTTGACGGTCGCGGTGGCGAGTTCGGCGACCCGCCTGCCGACCGGGGTGGAGCCGGTGAAGGAGACCATCGCGACGTCCGGGTGCGACACCAGGTGCTCGCCCGCGACCCGGCCCGCGCCGGTGACGACGTTGACCACGCCGTCCGGGATGCCGGCCAGGGTGCAGGCCCGGGCGAACATCAGCGAGGTCAGCGGGGTCAGCTCGGCCGGCTTGAGGACGATGGTGTTGCCGGCCGCGATCGCCGGGAGGACCTTCCAGGCGGCCATCTGGAGCGGGTAGTTCCACGGCGAGATCGAGCCGACCACGCCGATCGCCTCGCGCCGCACGTAGGAGGTGTGGTCGCTGGAGTACTCGCCGGCCGCCTTGCCCTCCAGGTTGCGGGCGGCCCCGGCGAAGAAGGCCGTGTTGTCGATGGTGCCGGGGACGTCGAACTCGGTGGAGAGCTTGATCGGCTTGCCGGTCTGGGCGGTCTCCACCCGGGCGAGGTCGGCGGCCGCGTCGGTGAGGACGGCGGCCAGCCGGGTGAGCGCCTCGGAGCGGGCGCCGGGGGTGGCGCCGGCCCACTCCGGCAGCGCGGCCCGGGCGGCGGCCACGGCCTCGTCGACCTGTCCGGTGGAGGCCAGGGAGATCTCCTGGACGACACTGCCGTCGGCCGGGTTGACGACCTGGAAGGCGTCACCGCTCCCCCGGCCCTGCCGGCCCGCGATGTACTGCGCGCCCGCGCCGAAGTCGGTCAGGTCCATCTGGTTCCTCCAGGTTGCGGTGGTGCGACCGGCCGGACGACGCTCCCGGGCCGTCCCACCGGCGCCGCCGTGGGGGGCGGGCGAGGGGCGGACAGGGCGTGGCCGGCAGGCCGGTCGTCGCGCTCGTGGCGCCGGGTTCCGGCCACCGGGCCGGATCCGTCACGGTCGACCCGCTGACCATGCCTGCTGGCGCCGGGGCGTGACAAGGACCACTGCGACAACCTCGACGGAAAGCGCCTTACAAGGTGCAAGGCTTCGGGCAGGGCAACAGGTCGTCGCCGCGATGGATGATTTCCTTGACACTCTGAACCCTGGAGGCCCCGCGATGCTCCCCACCGTCGCCCATGTGCTCGATCTGGAGGTGATGCGCCGCGGCCTCCCCCAGGTGGTGGCCGGAGCCGATCACCTGGAACGCCCGGTCCGCTGGGTCCACGTCAGCGAGCTGCCCGACGTCGCCGGCATGCTGCAGGGCGGCGAGCTGGTGCTGAGCACCGGCATCGCGCTGCCCGAGGACCGCGAGGGCCTGGCCCGCTACGTGCGCGAGCTCGCCGACATCGGCGTGGCCGGACTGGTCATCGAGTACGGCCGGCGCTACTTCGACAGCCTGCCGCGCGCCCTGGTGCACGCCGCCGAGCAGCGCGGGCTGCCGCTGATCGCGCTCCGCCGCGAACTGCGCTTCGTCTCCGTCACCGAGGCCGTGCACGCCCTGGTGGTCAACGCCCAGCTGGAGCAGCTGCGCACCTCCGAGGCGATCCACCAGGTGTTCAACGAGCTGGTCGTGGAGGGCGCCGAACCGGCCGAGGTGGTCCGCCAGGTGTCCCGGATAGCGGGAGCCCCGGTCGTCCTGGAGAACCTCGCCCACCAGGTGCTCACCCACGAGTCCGCCGGCCGGTCCGAGGCCGAGCTGCTGGAGGACTGGGAGCGCCGCTCGCGCGGGGTCCGCCCGCCCGGGCGCACCGGGTACGACCCGCGCAGCGGCTGGCTGGTCACCGCGGTGGGTGCCCGCGGCCAGGACTGGGGGCGGCTGGTGCTGATGCAGGAGCCCGGTCCGCGGCCGGAGGGCGGCCCGCACCCGAACACCATGCTGCTGGAGCGCGGCGCCTCCGCCCTGGCCCTCAACCGGCTGGTGGTCCGCGACCGGGAGAGCCTGGAGCGGCAGACCCACCGCACGCTGCTCTCCGGGATCCTCACCCATGCGCTGACCGTCTCCGAGGTGGCCCTGCGCGCCCAGGCGCTCGGTGTCCCGCTGGAGGGCCGGCGGCTGGTCGGCGCGGTGCTGCGGCAGCGGCGCGGCCCGATCCCGGCCGCGCTGGAGGCACAGGCCCGGCTGCGCGACTTCACCGAACTCGCGGCCAGCGCCGTCCGCGCCTGCCGACTGTCCGCCCTGGTCGGGGCGCTGGACGACGAGGGCGTCGGCGTGCTGATCACGCTCGGCCCGCAGCAGGACGAGCACGCGGCACTGGACGCCTTCGCCGCGGCGCTGCGCCGGCTGGCGGCCGAGGCGGCCCGGGACGCCGCCGCGCCGGAACCGGTGGTCGCGGTCGGCTCCTCGGTCGGCTCGGTCCGCGACGCCCGGCGCACCCTGCTGGAGGCCACCCAGGTCGCCGACGCCGCGCTGCACGACGCGCCCGGCGGCCGGGGCGCGTCCTACTACCGGCTGCCCGACGTGCGGCTGCGCGGACTGCTGCACCTGCTGCGGGACGACGCCCGGCTGCAGACCTACGTCGAACGGGAGCTGGGGCCGCTGCTCGCCTTCGACGCCGAGCACAACGGCCAGCTGGTACAGATGCTGCGGATCTACCTGGAGCAGGGCCGCAACAAGTCGGCGGCGGCGGACGCGGCGCACCTGTCCCGGCCGTCCTTCTACGACCGGCTGCACAAGGTCGAGCGGATCCTCGGGGTCGACCTCGACCAGGTCGAGTCCTGCCTCTCGCTGCACGTCGCGCTGCTCGCGCTGGACGCCGTCCGCCGCTGACCCCGCCCCGAAGCACCGACGCCCCGACCGACGCCACGGGGACGCCGGTGCGGGGGCGGGGGCGGGGAGCCCGGGGGAAGGGCCCTAGACGCCGGTGATCCGGGTCCAGACCTTGTGCAGTCCGGGCCGCTCGGCGGAGCCGACGTCCCGCATGGTGTGCAGCCGGGCCCGCATCTCCTCGGTCGGGAAGAGCAGCGGGTGCTCCGCCAGCTCCGCCTTCTCCCGGTCCCCGCTGGCCGCCAGCACCTCGCGGGCGGCCGGCACGGGGCAGATGTACTGCACCGCCGCCGCCAGTTCGGCGGCCACCTCGGGCTGGTAGTAGTGGTCGATCAGCAGCTCGGCGTTGCGCTTGTGCCCGGCCCGGTTGGGGATCAGCAGGCTCTCCGCCCACAGCTCGCCGCCCTCCTCGGGCACCACGAACGCGAGGTCCGGGTTCTCGGCGGTGAGCTGCACGGCGTCGCCGGAGTACGCCTGGCAGGCCAGCGCCGCGCCGGAGGCCAGGTCGCTGGTGTAGTCGTTGCCGGTGAACCGGCGCACGTGGCGGCTGTCGACCATCCGCTGCACCAGGTCCATCGCCTGCCGGGCCTGGTCCTCGGTGAAGGCCGAGATGTCGGCGCCCTGGGCGAGCATCAGCAGGCCGAGCGCCTCGTCCAGCCCGGCGAACAGGGTGACCCGGCCCTTCAGGTCGGGCGCCCAGAGGTCGGCGACGGACCTGATCTCCCGGCCGAGCTCCTTGCGGTTGTAGGCGATGCCGGTGATCCCGGACTGCCAGGGCACGCTGCGCCGGCGCCCGGGGTCGAAGGCCGGGTCGGCGAGCTGCGGGTCCAGCTGCGCCGTGACATTGGGCAGGTTGGCCCGGTCCATGGCCTGCACCCAGCCGAGCGAGACGTACCGGCCGGCCATCCAGTCGCTGACCACCATCAGGTCGCGGCCCGGGTCGGTGCCCTGGGTCAGCACCGGGCCCATCTTGCCGAAGAACTCGTCGTTGTCGTTGATGTCCTCGGTGTAGGTGACCTTGATGCCGGTCCGCTCGGTGAAGGCGTCCAGGGTCGGGCGCCCGCCGTCGTCGTCGACGTCGATGTACTGGGTCCAGTTGGAGAAGCCCAGCCGCTTCTCGCTCTCCGAGCGGTCGGGGGCGGACCGGCGACCCTCGTCCACGTAGGCGGACGGGATGCCGCAGCCGGTCAGGGCGGCGGCGCCGAACAGTCCGGCGCCGGCGCCGAGCACCCGGCGGCGGGTCGGGCGGAGACGGGACGGACGGAGGAGGCCGCTCGGGCGGCGGACCGGGGTGGTGCTGGGCATGGTGGAGCCTCCGGAGCGGGAGACGGCCCCGGACGCGCGGGCGCCCGGGGCCGTCCTTTCGGTCTGTCGGTCTGTCGGTGGGAGTCGGCCGGTGGAAGTCAGACGGTGTGCGCGTCGGCCAGCGACAGCACCTCGTCGAGGACGGCGAGACCGGCCTTCGCCTCCTCCTCCGTCACCGTGCACGGCGGAACGACGTGGAAGCGGTTCATGTTGACGAACGGCCAGAGCCCGCGCTGCTTGCACGCGGCGGCCAGCTCGGCGATCGGCGCGTTGGCGGCGCCGGCCGCGTTGTACGGCACCAGCGGCTCGCGGGTGGCGCGGTCCTTCACCAGGTCGAGCGCCCAGAAGACGCCGAGCCCGCGCACCTCGCCGATGGACGGGTGCCGCTCCGCCAGCTCGCGCAGGCCGGGGCCGAGCACGGTCTCGCCGATGTGCTTGGCGTTCTCGACGATGCCCTCCTCCGCCATGGTGTTGATGGTGGCGACGGCCGAGGCGCAGGCCAGCGGGTGGCCGGAGTAGGTGAGCCCGCCCGGGAAGGGCCGCTCCGCGAAGGTGGCGGCGATCTCCGCGCTGATCGCCACGCCGCCGAGCGGGACGTAGCCCGAGTTGACGCCCTTGGCGAAGGTCAGCAGGTCCGGGGTGACGCCCCAGTGGTCGGCGGCGAACCACTCGCCGGTGCGGCCGAAGCCGGCCATCACCTCGTCGAGGATGAAGACGATGCCGTAGCGGTCGCAGATCTCCCGGACGCCGGCCAGGTAGCCGGGCGGCGGGATCAGGATGCCGGCGGTGCCGACCACGGTCTCCAGGATGACGGCCGCGACGGTGCCGGGGCCCTCGAAGGCGATGACCTGCTCCAAGTGGGCCAGCGCGCGCTCGCACTCCTGCGCCTCGTTCTCGGCGTGGAAGTTGGTGCGGTAGGCGTACGGGCCCCAGAAGTGCACGATGCCGGAGACACCGGTCTCGCTGGCCCAGCGGCGCGGGTCACCGGTGAGGGCGATCGCGTTGGCGGTGGCGCCGTGGTACGAGCGGTAGGTGGAGAGCACCTTCTGCCGGCCGGTGTGCAGCCGGGCCATCCGGATGGCGTTCTCGTTGGCCTCGGCGCCGCCGTTGGTGAAGAAGATCTTGTCGAGGTCGCCGGGGGTGCGCTCGGCGATCAGCCGGGCGGCCTCGCTGCGCGACTCCACCGCGAAGCCGGGGGCGATGGTGCAGAGCTTCGCCGCCTGCTCCTGGATGGCCGCGACCACCTTCGGGTGCTGGTGCCCGATGTTGGTGTTGACCAGCTGGGAGGAGAAGTCCAGGTAGCGGTTGCCGTCGTAGTCCCAGAAGTACGAGCCCTCGGCGCCGGCCACCGCGAGGGGGTCGATCAGCGCCTGGGCGGACCACGAGTGGAAGACGTGCGCGCGGTCTGCGGCCTTGACGGACCGGCCGGCGGCCGAGTCTGCGGTGGGGATGCTCATGCGGCAAGGCTAGGGACTCGCCGCGGCGAAGTGGAGAGCCATCCTGTCAGCCGGTCGCCGCAACGGCCGACAGGGTGCAAAGGCACAGGGCCCGGGTCGCGGGGACCCGGGCCCATGGTCGGATCACACGATCGTCGTCCGATCGGACCGTGTTCCGGTGGCGGCGCTCGCTCAGATGGCGGTCACGCTCAGATGGCGGTCATCACGTGCTTGACGCGGGTGTAGTCCTCGAAGCCGTAGGAGGAGAGGTCCTTGCCGTAGCCGGACTTCTTGAAGCCACCGTGCGGCATCTCGGCGACCAGCGGGATGTGGGTGTTGATCCAGACGCAGCCGAAGTCCAGGCGGCGGGACATCCGCATGGCGCGGGCGTGGTCCTTGGTCCACACCGAGGAGGCGAGCGCGAACTCGACGCCGTTGGCGTAGTCGACGGCCTGCTCCTCGTCGGAGAACTTCTGCACGGTGATGACCGGGCCGAAGACCTCGTTCTGGATGATCTCGTCGTCCTGGTTCAGGCCGGAGACGACGGTCGGGGCGTAGAAGTAGCCCTTGTCGCCGACCCGGTGGCCGCCGGCCTCGACCTTGGCGTGCGCGGGCAGGCGCTCGACGAAGCCGGAGACCTGCTTCAGCTGGTTGGCGTTGTTCAGCGGGCCGTAGAGCACGTCCTCGTCGTCCACGCCGCCGGTCTTGGTCTCGGCGGCGGCCTTGGCCAGCGCCTCGACGAAGGCGTCGTGGATCGACTCGTGCACCAGCACGCGGGTGGCGGCGGTACAGTCCTGGCCCGCGTTGAAGAAGCCCGCCACCGAGATGCCCTCGACGGCCTCGGCGATGTCGGCGTCCTCGAAGACCACGACCGGGGCCTTGCCGCCCAGCTCCAGGTGGACGCGCTTGACGTCCTTGGAGGCCGACTCGGCGACCTGGATGCCGGCGCGCACCGAGCCGGTGATGGAGGCCATCGCCGGGGTCCGGTGCTCGACCATCAGACGGCCGGTCTCACGGTCGCCGCAGATCACGTTGAAGACGCCGGCCGGGAGCTCCAGGTCCTTGAGGATGCCGCCGATGATGTCGGCCAGCAGCACGGTGGAGGCCGGGGTGGTGTCGGAGGGCTTCAGCACCACGGTGTTGCCGGCGGCGATGGCCGGGGCGAACTTCCAGACGGCCATCATCATCGGGTAGTTCCACGGCGCCACCTGGGCGCAGACGCCGACCGGCTCGCGGCGGACGATCGAGGTCATGCCGTCCATGTACTCGCCGGCGGACTTGCCCTCCAGCAGGCGGGCGGCACCGGCGAAGAAGCGGATCTGGTCCACCATCGGACCGATCTCCTCGGAGAGGGTCAGCCCGCGCGGCTTGCCGGTGTTGCGGACCTCGGCGTCGACGATCTCGTCGGCCCGGGCCTCGACCGCGTCCGCGATCTTCAGCAGCAGCTTCTGCCGGGTGCTCGGGGTGGAGTCCCGCCAGGCCGGGAACGCCGCGGCCGCGGCGTCCATGGCGGCGTCGACGTCGGAGGCTCCGGACAGCGGGGACGTCGCGTAGACCTCGCCGGTCGTCGGGTCGACGATGTCGAGCGTGCGGCCGTCGGCCGCATCGACGAACTCTCCGTTGATGTAGTTGCGCAGCGTGCGAAGGTCGCTCACGGATGTCTCCTCGGTCTCGGCCTGCGGCATTGCAGAATCCGGCGCCATGGTACGTCGGCCGCCGGGGCCGACGGCGGGCGCCGAGTGGCCGCGTCGGTCGTGCCGCGGTCCACTGGTTGGCGGAATGCGCGCGGCCCAGCGGAGCCGCGCGCGTACCGTAGCCAGGGTAGCCGTACGACTGCCGTTATCGACAGGCCGACCGCGCATCGACGATGAAATCCGCATGCGTTCTCCAAGATCTCGACGAAATCAGCAGCAGCCGCGCTTGCGAACACGAGACCGATCGGGCACAGTGGCGGCGTGGCCAACCGCGACCGGAACGCCAGCGTTCCCCTCGACGCCGCCTCCAAGGCGATCATCGAGCAGCTCCAGGAGGACGGGCGCCGCCCGTACGCCGCCATCGGCAAGGCCGTCGGCCTGTCCGAGGCGGCCGTGCGCCAGCGCGTCCAGAAGCTGCTCGACCAAGGCGTGATGCAGATCGTCGCCGTCACGGACCCGCTCACCGTCGGCTTCACCCGCCAGGCGATGGTCGGGATCCGGGTCGAGGGCGACATCGATCCCGTCGCCGACGCGCTGGCCGCCCTCGACGAGGTCGACTACGTCGTCTGCACCGCCGGCTCGTTCGACCTCCTGGCCGAACTGGTCTGCGAGGACGACGAGCACCTGCTCGAAATGATCAACAAGCGCATCCGCGCGCTTCCCGGCGTGCGGAGCACCGAGAGCTTCGTTTACCTGAAGCTCCGGAAACAGACCTACACCTGGGGCACCCGATGACAGCCGACCCGGCGCAGAAGGACCTTTCCAAGACCGCCTACGACCACCTGTGGATGCACTTCACCCGCATGTCGTCGTACGAGAACTCCCCCGTGCCGACGATCGTCAAGGGCGAGGGCACCTACGTCTGGGACGACAAGGGACGCAAGTACCTCGACGGCCTCGCCGGCCTGTTCGTCGTCCAGGCCGGCCACGGCCGTGAGGAGCTCGCCGAGGCCGCCGCCAAGCAGGCCAAGGAGCTCGCCTTCTTCCCGGTGTGGAGCTACGCCCACCCGAAGGCCGTCGAGCTGGCCGAGCGCCTGGCCAACTACGCCCCGGGCGACCTGAACAAGGTCTTCTTCTCCACCGGTGGCGGCGAGGCCGTCGAGACCGCCTGGAAGCTCGCCAAGCAGTACTTCAAGCTGACCGGCAAGCCGACCAAGTACAAGGTCATCTCGCGGGCCGTCGCCTACCACGGCACCCCGCAGGGCGCCCTGTCCATCACCGGCCTGCCGGGCCTGAAGGCCCCGTTCGAGCCGCTGGTGCCGGGCACCCACAAGGCCCCGAACACCAACATCTACCGCGCCCCGGCCTTCCTGGCCGGCCCCGACGGCACGGTCGACCCCGAGGCGTACGGCCGCTGGTGCGCCGACGAGATCGAGGTCGCGATCCTCAACGAGGGCGCCGAGACCGTCGCCGCCGTCTTCGTCGAGCCGGTGCAGAACGCCGGTGGCTGCTTCCCGCCGCCGCCCGGGTACTTCCAGCGCCTGCGCGAGATCTGCGACCGCCACGACGTGCTGCTGGTCTCGGACGAGGTCATCTGCGCCTTCGGCCGCCTCGGCACCATGTTCGGCGCCGACAAGTTCGGCTACCAGCCCGACATGATCACCTGCGCCAAGGGCATGACCTCGGGCTACTCCCCGATCGGCGCCACGATCATCTCGGACCGCCTCGCCGAGCCGTTCTACAAGGGTGACAACACCTTCCTGCACGGCTACACCTTCGGCGGCCACCCGGTCTCCTCCGCGGTGGCGCTGGCCAACCTCGACATCTTCGAGCGCGAGGGCCTGAACCAGCACGTCCTCGACAACGAGTCGAAGTTCCTGGGCACCCTGGACAAGCTGCGCGACCTGCCGATCGTCGGCGACGTCCGCGGCAACGGGTACTTCTACGGCATCGAGCTCGTGAAGGACAAGGTCACCAAGGAGTCGTTCAACGACGACGAGGTCGAGCGCGTGCTCTACGGATTCCTGTCGAAGGCGCTCTTCGAGAACGGCCTGTACTGCCGCGCCGACGACCGTGGCGACCCGGTCATCCAGCTGGCGCCGCCGCTGATCTCCGACCAGTCGACCTTCGACGAGATCGAGCAGATCCTGCGGACCAGCCTCACCGACGCGTGGGCGAAGATCTGACCCCGGACTTTCCTCCCCACCCTCCGTCACAGGGCGGTCCCGCTTCGGCGGGGCCGCCCTGCGGCGTTCCCCGTGCTCCCGACAGCACCCCGACAACGTCCCGACAACGTCCCTGACAGAGCTTCGACACCGCCCCGATACCGCCCCGGACGGCGGTTCCCGGCCGTTCCGCCAACGGCCCGTCGATCAAACACGCCTGATTACGGGTGATTTGCCCCGGATGGGCCAGTGTGCCGCAACCGCGCCCAGGCCCGATCGTTCTAATCTGACGACTGTCATATCCCTGCGGCCACCCAGGATGGAACCTCATGTCAGCGGCCCCTCCTGACAACGACGTGCTGTGGGCCCGGGGGATCGTCAAGTCCCACCAGGGCACCCCCGCGCTGCGCGGCGTCTCGCTCGGGGTCCGGGAGGGCGAGGTCCTCGCCGTCACCGGCCCGCGCGGCTCCGGCAAGAGCACCCTGCTCGGCTGCCTCTCCGCCCTGCTCCCGGTCGACGAGGGCGAGGTCTGGTTCAACAGCTCCCCCGTGCACACCCTCGGCCGGGCCGGCCGCGAACGGCTGCGCCGCGACCGCTTCGGCTTCGTCGGCTCCGAGCCGCACCTGGTGCCCGAACTGACCGCCCGGGAGAACGTCGCCCTGCCCCTGCTGCTGGCCGGCGCCGGCGGCAAGGCCGCCTACACCGCCGCCGACGAGTGGCTGGAACGCCTGGACATCGGCGACCTCGCCAAGCTCCGGCCGGAACGCCTGGTCCAGGGCCAGCGCCAGCGGATCGCCGTCGCCCGCGCCCTCGCACCGCTCCCGCCGGTCGTCTTCGCCGACGACCCCACCGCCCCGCTGCACCGCGAGACCGCCGAACAGGTCCTGCGGATACTGACCAGCGCGGCCCGCTCCCACCAGCTCACCCTCGTGCTGGCCACCCACGACCCCGAGCTCGTCCGGTACGCGGACCGCGCCGTCGCCCTCCTCGACGGCCGCCTGACCGGCCCCGCCACGCCCGTGCCGCGCGGCCTCGCCGCCCCCGGCACGGCCGGGGCCGCCGCCGTCCCGGCCGCCGGCCGCTGAAAGAGTCGACGCCGTGTTCTATCTCCGCCTGGCCCGGGGCTACCGGGTCCTCGACCTCGGCCGCTGGCTGCTGACCGCCCTGGCCGGCGCGGTCGTCGCCGCGTTCCTGCTGCGCGCCCTCGGCCGGGCGATGAGCGGCCCCGCCGACGGCCACGACGCGCTCGTCCGGCTGCTCTGGTGCCTGCCCCCACTGGCCGCGGTCGCCTGGTTCGCGGCCGTCGCCGCCCGCGCCGTACCCGCCCGGCGGGCCGACCGGATCACCGGGCTCACCACGGCCGGCGCCGGGGCCGGCCGGATCCGCGCGCTGATCGCCGGCGAGGTCGCGCTCGCCTGCGGGGCCGGCGCCGCACTCACCCTGCTGCTCTTCCTGGTCCTGCGCAACGACATCGCCGGACCGACCCTCGCCGACGAACTGGGCATGGGCGTCGCCCTCCCCGCCGCCGCACCGGTCACCCTGCTCGCCCTCGTACCGCTGACCGCCGGACTCGCCGCCGCCGGGGCCGTCCGGCCCGCCGAGACCCTGCCCGGCCGCGCCGCCGCCGAACCGACCGGCTTCGGCGTGTGGCGGCTCGCCCTGCCGATCGGCCTCGCCGTCATCGGCCTCGCCCTGGAACTGATCGCGCTGCGCCCCGGCGCCGCCGCCGACGGCCGCCCGATCCACCTCCCGGCCGGACTCGGCAGCACCAGCACCGCCGCGCTGGGCGGCTGGATCGCCTCCGCGATCGGCCTCGCCCTGCTCACCGGCCCGCTGCTCGGCTGGGCCGGCCGGCTGCTGGCGCTGGGGCGGCCCACCCCGCTGCGACTGCTCGCCGGCCGGGGCCTCACCGCCCAGGCCGGCCGGCTCGGGGCGCCGCTGGCCGTCCTCACCCTGGCACTCGCGGTGGTACTCACCACCGTCCGCTACTGGCTGGGCGAGCCCGGCAGCGCCGATGTGCTGCCCGCGATCGAGGCCGGCCTGGTGCTCGGCTGCGCGGCCGGGGCGGTGGTGGCCCGGCTGGCCGAGCTGCGCACCGCCCGCCGGGGTGTCGCCGACGCGCTGCTGCGGCTCGGGGCGGCGCCCCGGCTGCTGTTCGGCGCCGTCGTGCTGCGGACCCTGATGACCGGCACGGTCCTGCTGGTCACCGGTGGGGCGACCGCGGCCCTGGCCGCCGCCGGACTGCGCTGAGCCCGACCCCGCTGCGACAGGGGATCGGGCTCAGTACGGGTGGCCGGGTCGGCGACCGGTCCGGTCAGGCGCTCAGGTCCGGTCAGGCGCTCAGGTCCGGTCAGGCGCTCAGGTCCGGTCAGGCGCTCACACGGTCAGCCCGCCGCCGCGAGCTGGCCGCAGGCGCCGTCGATCTCCTGGCCCCGGGTGTCGCGGACGGTCGTCGGCACACCGTGCGACTGCAGCCGCCGGACGAACTCCCGCTCGTCCTCGGGGCGCGAGGCCGTCCACTTGGAGCCCGGGGTGGGGTTCAGCGGGATCAGGTTGACGTGCACCCGGTGGTTCTTGATCAGCCGGCCGAGCAGGTCCGCCCGCCACGCCTGGTCGTTGATGTCCTTGATCAGCGCGTACTCGATGGAGATCCGGCGACCGGACTTCTCGGCGTAGTTCCACGCCGCGTCCAGCACCTCGGCGACCTTCCACCGGGTGTTGACCGGCACCAGCTCGTCACGGAGCTCGTCGTCCGGAGCGTGCAGCGACAGCGCCAGGCGGCAGCTGAGCCCCTCGTCGGCGAACCGGTACATGGCCGGGACGAGCCCGACGGTCGAGACCGTGATGCCGCGCTGGGACAGGCCGAAGCCGTCCGGCGCCGGGTCGGTCAGCCGGCGGATCGAGGCCAGCACCCGCTTGTAGTTGGCCAGCGGCTCACCCATGCCCATGAACACCACGTTGGACAGCCGGGCCTCGCCGCCGGGGATCTCCCCGCTCCGGAGCGAGCGCATCCCGGCGGCGATCTGCTCGACGATCTCGGCCGTCGACAGGTTGCGGGTCAGTCCGGCCTGGCCGGTGGCGCAGAACGGGCAGTTCATGCCGCAGCCCGCCTGGGAGCTGATGCACATGGTGACCCGGTCCGGGTAGCGCATCAGCACCGACTCGACGAGCGTGCCGTCGAACAGCTTCCAGAGCGTCTTGCGGGTGGTGTCGTCGTCGCAGGACACGTGCCGCAGCACGGACATCAGCTCGGGCAGCAGGCCCTCGGTGAGCTTCTCCCGGCTGGCGGCGGGGATGTCCGTCCAGCTCGCCGGGTCGTTCGACATCCGGCCGAAGTAGTGGTTGGAGAGCTGCTTCGCGCGGAACGGCTGCTCGCCCAGCTCGGCGACGGCCTCCTTGCGCTCGGCGGGGCTCAGGTCGGCGAGGTGTCGCGGGGGCTTGGCGCCGCGCGGCGCGACAAAGGTGAGTTCTCCGGGCTTAGGCATGGTTCATCCAGTGTCGCAGACCGCGCAGGGTGACCCAGGCCGCACAAGGGCGGAGGGATTCAGCGGTGGCCGTCATTTGTCACTGTCGGCCGTCCCCGGACGGCCCACAGACGGCCCGAGCTGTCGCCCGACTCCCGACCTACATCAGCGAATGGATCTCGTCCGCAGCCTCTTGGGCCAGGACTGAACCGCGATAGGGCGACTGAATCAGCATCGCGTGGAACCGGTCGAGGCGCTTACCGATCCATGAGATCTTGCGTCCCTCCGGAAGGTCCAGGATGGGCCTGATCGCAGCCATTCCGCCGTCGAGTTCGCCGAGCTGGAGGCGAGCGGTCCCCAGGTAGACGTGCGCGAGCGCCTCGTCGTCGAGGGAGCGCGCCTCGGGGGGCTCCCCCTCCCACATCCTGATCGCCATGCTCGCCTCGCGCTGGGCCCGCTCGGCGTTCTCGCGCCCGGTCAACCAGATGAGGCTGCTGCCCGCGTAGTAGTGCTGCTTGGCCTGTGTGAACTCGAACAACCCGGGAACGGAGTCCAGCGTTCGCGCCTGCTCCCGTGCCTCTTGTGCCGCGTTCAGGGCCTTGTTGGCTTCCGCAGCGTCTCCAAGGTTCGCCATGCACTGCGCCAGGCCGCAAAGAATCCGGGGCCTGGAGGTTCCCTGCGTCGCGTACTGCTCCGCGTCCCGAATGAACGCGAGGGCCTGGTCGTAGTCGCCCTGGAAGCGCGAGATGAGGCTCTGCGTGCCACGGGTCCAGGCCCTCAGCTCGTTGTCGCCCACCCGATCGGCGCACTGCCAGGCAGCCCGCGCATGAGCAAGCGCAGCCGCCGGGCTCCCCAGGTCGAGCGCTGCGTATGCAAGCACTCCCGACAACTGCCCCACGGCCAGGAGAAGGTCCTTCTCATCCTCCGCCCGCATGCCGCCGTTCTTGAGCCTGTCGACCAAACTCGTCCGGACCTGGGTCGTACGGGCCAGCATCGGCGCCGGCGGAGTCCCGAGGTAGTCGATGGCAAGCTCTCTCACCGACTGGCTGACAAACCCGGAGTCGGGTCGGCTGCCGCAGAGTGCGTCGAGCGCGTTCGACTCCCTTACGGACGTCGCCAGCAACCGGCGCGTACGTTCAGCCTCACGCTCTTCCTCCTCGGCGAGTACCCAGGCAGCAAGTAGGGCGCCGCGCGCTTGGAGTGCTGTGTCTGCGAGTTCTGCGAACGGCCGGGTGGGGAACTTGCTGCCGTTCTCGATGTTGCCGATGTACCCACGGCTGAAGTGAATGAGCTGGGCAAGGTCAGCCAGAGACTTACCGCGGCTTGCACGCAGCTCCACCAGGAGCCGACTGAAGGTGGTCCTCATGGGACCGATCGTTCCTGCTTGAAGGCCCACCGTCTCCACTCCCCCTGTCGCCTGGTTCGTCGGTGCCCACGTGGGAGACAGCTAACCCGGTGTACCGGTCGAACATGCGTCACATCCTTAACTCAAGACGGAAGTTAGGAATGTGGGGGACATGGGACTTTCCACGGCGGAACTCGATGTGGTGTCGGCGCGCCTGGCCGCGCTGCACGAAGGGCTAGGCAGTCTGGCCAGGCGCGCGGAAAGCCTCAGCGCCCGCGTTGAAGGGCTTCAACGGTCTCTTCAAGCGTGCGCATCCGGTTGTCGAGCCGACCAAGCTCAGCAATCACCGTGTCGATGCCGCGCATGATCTCGGCGTACCCCGGGGACTGCTCCGCGCCCTCACTCACCTCTCCGGGAGTCGCACTCACGAAGATCCCTCGGCCGTGCTGGGTGATCACCAGACCTTCCTCCCGGAGGAGACGGACGGCGCTCTGCACGGTCATGACTGCCGCCTTGTACTGAGCGGCCAAGTCCTTCGCCGTCGGAAGGCGAGCCCCCGGGGCGTATGTGCCATCAAGGATCTGGCGGCGCAGATCGGCTGCAATCACGACGTAGGGGGGCTGTGACTCGCTTCGCTTCGTCTCCATGACACAAGCCTAGCTGTACTAGCTGACCCAGATCACGAGAGCTTGCGTCAGCTCTTGCATCTCCGGCTTGGACCTATGTAACCTAGGTTCAAGCCCAAGGGGGGAACCCCGGGCTTTCAAACGATGGGGAGCGGCCCCAACCGCCAAGTCAGTTCCGCTCCCCAACCCCTCTCTCAAGGGAGTTCCATCATGCACGCTTCGCTCATCGCCCCGCAGCCCCTGACCACCGACCGCATGGAGGAGAACGTCTCGCTGTTCGGCGAGGCGGACCGGGGTGAGCCGGAGCCGCGCCTGTCGGTGCGGGTGTCGGTGTCGCTGCGGTTCTTCGACCTGGTGGGCCTGCTGGCCTTCCACCCGTCGATGATGCTCACCGCCTCGGAGCTCCAGTGCTCCGACGAGCTGGCCGAGGCCCTGCGGTTCGCGATCGTGGACTCCGGCATGTCCCAGATCGAGGAGTACGCGGAGCTGGCCCGCACCGCGCTGTCGCACCCGCGCCGCTCGTTCCACGCGTACACCAAGCTCGTCGCCGAGGCCGTCACCCGCACATTCGGCGTGACCGCCCCGCAGCCGCCCGCCGCCCCGGCGGTGAACCCCCTCCTGCTCGCCGCCGTCTGAGCCTCCCCAGGCGAGCGCTCACCGACGCTCACAGGCGCTCACCGACCGCTCACCCGACCGACCGGCGGCATGCGGTGCAGCCCCGGTCGGCCGACTCCCAGGTACCCGACCGGCACGGTGAGCACCCGACCGCCCACCGCCGCTCACAGGACCGTTCCCGGCGTTCCCGCCGATCGTTCCCGCGTTCCCGGAAGCACTTCCCGCCCTTTACGGAACTGCATCGGTCGCCCACTGACCAGCGGCAACGAGCCGACCGACAGCCGACCCGCTCACCGGTGAACACCCCGACTTCCCGCCCGCCTCCCGACCCATGAGCGGCGCGGACTCCTGCTTCCCGAACCCGACGCCCACGTGGGCGGCGAACGCGTCGTCGTGAGCGCCCGTGAGCGTCGGTGAGCATCCAGCCAGACCCCATTCCCGCCCCACCATCCGACCGAGGAGACCCGCATGAACACCCCGTCGCCGACCACCGACCCGACCCCCCTCGTGAACCCCGACCCGGACCCGACGGACTACCTGACGGTGCCCCAGGTGGCTTTCGCCCTGCGGCTGTCCCAGGAGACCGTGTGGCGCATGGCCCGCAGTGGGCGACTGGCCACCTACCGGGTCGGCAACGGCCGGGGCCAGGTCCGCGTCCCCAGCGACGCCTTCCGCACCTACCTGGCCGCCACCGGACTGCCCGCCGGCCTGCACGACGTCGCCGCCGCAGCTCCGTCCAGCAGCCGGAAGCGGTCCCCCTGGACCACTCCCCGCAGCTGACCACCCCCACCGCCACCCCGGAAGTGGCCGCCGGGTGTCCAGAAAGCTGGACGCCCGGCGCGGCCGGACAAGCAAGAAGAGCACCGGGCACCCCGCAGACGGGTGCTCCTCTTGCTGTTCGGCGAAGCCGCCGAAGGTCGTGCCGCGCAGCGGCTCCTCATCACGCCCTGAGGCGCGCGCCCAGTACCAGAACAGCCCCTTCTTCTTTTCCTAAGAAGGGAAGCTCTGCGTCACCGCGTCACCCAGGACCGAAAGACGGCCTCTGACCTGCGACAACAAGGGTGACGCAGACAGCCGATCCTGCGTCACCGCTGCGTCACCGCGTCACCCGCAGACGCGGTCTGCGTCACCATCCGGCACCGCGTCACAAGACACACCCCCAACTACAACAGCCCCTCCTCTTTTCCTAAGTAGGAGAACGCTGCGACATGTACGTCATGCGCACCGCGAAACAGCCCCTGACCTGCACCAACGACCATGACGCAGACGGCAACCCCTGCGTCATCCTGCGACATGTGCGACATGCCATGACGCAGCCCATGACGCACTGATGACGCAGAGCCCGACCACTGCGTCATCCAAAACCCCAGGTCACAGGCCCGCATGACGCTGATGTCGCAATGACGCAGAAATCCGCACCTCGGACAACCCACGCCACGGGGAGCCGTCGCGCGTCATGGGCGTGGACGCAGTCCTGCGTCACCCGGTGACGCAGGACCCGATCCCCGAAGTCGCTGCGTCACCAAAAAACACCAGGTCACAGGCCCTGCGTGACGCTGGTGTCGCGGTGACGCAGAAATCCGCACCTAGGACAGCACAGCCACCGCGCAAAGCCCCGCCCCTCCCCCGCCGCACACCAGCCGGGCCCCGGAACCGCCACCGGGCCTAGCGTCCACCCTCGCTAGACCTAGCAAGCCCGCTAGCGGGCAAAACCGCCCCCGACCAGCCACCTAGCGTCTAGCACCCCCGTCGGCTGAACCCCCGGAAACGCCCGCAGCCCGGCCCGGCACCCCGCTCCCGGTCGCTAGGGCACCGGGCCCCGCGCTCGGCCCCGCCCCGGCCGCCGCCAGCCGCTCTGACACCCCCTGACACCTGACACCCGCTGACACCCAAACCCCTAGGCAGAACCGGTGTCAGCCCACCGCTGACGGCACCTGACACCCGGCCCGACACCCGCCGCAACCGCCCCGAGGAGAGGCCCGTGGCCAACCGCAGCACCCCCGCCGCCACCCGACCCGCCGTGACCGCCCTCCCCGCCCGCTTCCTCACCCCCGAAGACGTCGCCTCCCTCTTCGCCGTCCCGCTCGAAACCCTCTACCAGTGGCGCCGCAAGCGCACCGGACCGCCCGCCTTCCGCGTCGGCCGCCACCTCCGCTACCACCCCGACGCCGTCGCCCAATGGGTCACCGAACAGACCCGCGACGCCGCCTGAACCACCAGGGACCCACCAGGGAGGCAGGGAGAACTCCCTCCCCGCCTCCCTGACCACCAAATAGCCCCTGATCAGCAGCGACACCGCCACAGGGAGGCAGGGAGGCGCCCCGCTGGCACCGCCGAACGCCCCGGAATCCGCTCTCTTCCGGCACCGGACGCCTCCCTCCCTGCCCCGCCACACCCACCCTTCGAACCCAAGGAGCGGCCCATGGCCGGCCACATCCAAGACCGCTGGTACAAGACCGAGACCGGCCCCGACGGAAAGCCCCAGCGCACCCGCACTGACCGCTACGGCACCGGCAAGCGCTACCGCGCCCGCTACGTCGCGCCGGACGGTACCGAGAAGTCCAAGAGCTTCCCCGACCGCCAGAAGCGCTTGGCGGAGGACTGGCTGACCCAGATCGAGGCCGACATGGCGCGCGGCCAGTACATCGACCCGAAGGCGTCCAGGACCACCTTCCAGCAGTTCGCGGAACGGTGGCTCAACGCCCAGACCACCGACCCGGCCAGTCAGGTTCTGGTAGAGACCAGGCTGCGGCTGCACGCGTTCCCCCGGATCGGCCGCCGACCGCTCGACTCGTTCCGGCCGTCCCACATCCAGGAGCTGGTGAAGGAACTGGAGCTGAGCCCGATCTCGGGCGGGTACGCCCGGAACATCTACTCGGACGTGCGGGCCGTGCTGTCGGCCGCCGTGGACGACGGGCTGCTGAACCGCAACCCGTGTGGCGCGGCGTCGGTCCGCCCGCCAGCCGCCGAGGCCCGCCGGGTCGTGCCCTGGCTGCCGGAGCAGGTGTTCGCCGTGCGTGACGCGTTGCCGGAGCGGTACCGGGCGATGGCCGACCTGGGCGCCGGGTGCGGACTCCGGCAGGGTGAGATCGTCGGCTTGGCGGAGGATGACGCACTCGACTTCGAGACGGGTACCGTCCACGTGCTCCGCCAGGTGAAGCAGATCCGGGGGAAGGCGGTGTTCGCTCCGCCGAAGTGCGGCAAGGAGCGTGATGTGCCGCTCCCCAGCTCCGTGGCCGATGCCGTCCGGGTCCACATGGACGCCCGCAAGCCCGTACCAGTGACGCTCCCGTGGAAGACCCCGGACGGGCCACTGGTCACCTTCCGGCTGCTGTTCAGCAACACGGCCGACGGGCTGGTCTGGCGGAGCAACTTCAACTTGCAGGACTGGAAGCCCGCGCTCGCGGTGGCCGGCCTCATCCCGACGCCTCGGTCCGGCGAGACCTACGCCTCCGCGAGGGAACACGGCATGCACGCCCTGAGGCACTTCTACGCCTCCGTGCTGCTCGATGCCGGGGAGAGCATCCGGGCCGTGAGCGACTACCTGGGCCACGCCGACCCGGCCCTGACGCTGAGGGTCTACGCCCACCTGATGCCGAACAGCCAGGACCGCGCCCGGAAGGCGGTCGACCGGCTGTTCCTGCCAGGTGATTCGACCACCTGACGGCCCAGGGACGGCCCGGCGGACGCGCGAGGGCCCCCTACCTGCGGGAAAGCCGCAGGTAGGGGGCCCTTTGTCGCCGTGCCCGTGAGTGTTCTCCGGGCTTAGGCATGGTCCAACCAGTGTCGCAGACGCGCGAGGGCCCCGGACGCCGTGCGTCCGGGGCCCGGGCCGGGGGCGAGTGGCCTCAGCTGCCCACGAAGGCCGCCAGCAGCAGCCAGACCACCGGAGCGGTCGGCAGCAGCGAGTCCAGCCGGTCCATGATGCCGCCGTGACCGGGCAGCAGGGTGCCCATGTCCTTGATGCCGAGGTCGCGCTTGATCATCGACTCGCCCAGGTCGCCCAGGGTCGCGGTGACCGCCGCGCAGCCGCCCAGGATCAGGCCCTGCCACCAGCTGCCGCCGTCGATGATCAGTTCCATCAGCAGCGCGCCCGCCAGCATCGACAGGCCGATGCCGCCGGCCAGGCCCTCCCGGGTCTTGCCCGGGCTGATCGTCGGCGCCAGCTTGGTCCGGCCGAACTTGTAGCCCACCGCGTAGGCGCCGGTGTCGCTGCACACCGTGACGATCAGGAACAGCACGATCCGCTGCGGACCGTCGTCGGCCGCCAGCATCAACGCCACGAAGGTGGCGAGGAAGGGGACGTAGAAGGCGGTGAAGATGCCCGCCGTTATGTCCCGCAGGTAGTTCTCCGGCGGCTCGGCCATCCGCCAGACCATCACCGCGAGGCCGGTGAGCGCGAGCGAGGCCGCCGCCCACTGGATCCCCGACCAGTAGCCGGTGGCGATCATCGCGATGCCGCCCGCGACCAGCGGCACCAGCGGCGCCTTGATCTCCTTGCGCTCGGCCAGCCGGCTGGTCAGCTCCCAGACGCCGACCGACACCGCCGCGATCACCACGACCAGGAACAGGGCCTTGACGAAGAAGAGCGAGGCGACGATGACCGCGCCGAGGCCGACGCCCACGCCTATCGCGGCCTGGAGGTTGCGGCCACCGCGCTGCTTGCGCTGCGCCGGCTGAGGCTGCGGATCGGGCTGGGCCACGGGTGTCTCCTGCCCTGGGTAGGACGACGGCACGAGGAACGGCTGCCCCGCCGCCGGTCCGCCCGGCGCACCGGGGTGACCCGCCGCGACCGGCGGCGCCTGCGGCACCGACGGCCCCGGGTACGCCGCGGCGCCCGGGTACGGCCCGCCGGGCGGAGCGGACCGGGCGTCGTCGGTGATCGCGCGCAGCACGACCGTCTCCGACGCGCCGGGCTCCGACACCCCGGGCTGCTCGTCGCGGAACAGCGGTCCGCTCAGCCGGCCCGTCTCCCGGGACGGCCCCTCGGCGGGGTCGGGCCCGGGCGGGGCTGCGGGCTGCGGGCCCGGGTCGGCCGGTACGGGAGGCATGACCTGAGTCTCCTCCGCGTCGGGGTCCCAGTACACCGGAGGCTGCTGGGAGTGACCCGTTCGGTGGCCGGGGTCACCCGGGCCGTACTGCCCGGGCCGACCGTACTGGTCGTACTGCCCGGGTCGGTCGTACTGCCCGTGCGGCGGCTGCGCCGGGTACCCGCCGGCGGCGGCTGCGCCGGGTGTGCCGGGGACGGCGGAGGTGCCGGGGGCAGCGGGCGTGCCCGGTCCGCCGGGGGCCTGCGCAGGCGTGCCGGGGGCCTGCGCAGGCTCGTACGGACGGTACGGCTGGTACTGCTGATCGGACGTGCCCCAATAGCCAGGGGCGTCAGGGGCGTCGTTCATCAGACCTCGAGCAGCTCGGCTTCCTTGTGCTTCAGCAGCTCGTCGACGGTGGCCACGTACTTGGCCGTGGTGTCGTCGAGCTCCTTCTCGGCGCGACGGCCGTCGTCCTCGCCGATCTCGCCGTCCTTGACCAGCTTGTCGATCGCGTCCTTGGCCTTGCGGCGGACGGCGCGGATCGAGACCTTGGCGTCCTCGCCCTTGCCGCGGGCGACCTTGATGAACTCCCGGCGGCGCTCCTCGGTCAGCTCGGGGAGCACGACCCGGATGATGGAGCCGTCGTTCGACGGGTTGACGCCCAGGTCGGAGTCGCGGATCGCCTGCTCGATCGCCTTCAGCGCGGTCTTGTCGAACGGCGAGACGACCGCCATCCGGGGCTCCGGCACGGAGAAGGAGGCCAGCTGGTTGATCGGCGTCACGGCGCCGTAGTACTCCGCGACGATCTTGGCGAACATCGCCGGGTGCGCGCGGCCGGTGCGGATGGCGGCGAAGTCGTCCTTGGCGTGGGCGACGGCCTTCTCCATCTTCTCCTCGGCGTCGAGGAGGGTCTCTTCGATCACTGTGATCTCCCTGTCCGGTTCATCTGCTGGTGTCCCGACCGGGGTCGGGCGCCGGAGCCTCGCGGCGGCGGCGCCGTCCGGTACGGCTGGTTACTGCTCAGGCCCGGACAGAATCCTGGCTGATGAGTGTGCCGATCTTCTCACTCTTCACCGCACGCGCGATATTGCCCTCCGCAAGCAGCTCGAAGACCAGCATCGGAAGGTTGTTGTCCTTGCACAGCGTGATCGCGGTGAGGTCGGCCACCTTGAGGTCGCGCGCGATGACCTCGGAGTACTCCAGCGCGTCGAACTTGACCGCGTCCGGGTTGGTCCGGGGGTCGGAGTCGTAGACGCCGTCCACGCCGTTCTTGCCCATCAGCAGCACATCGGCGTGGATCTCCAGCGCCCGCTGGACGGCCGTGGTGTCGGTGGAGAAGTAGGGCATGCCCATACCGGCACCGAAGATCACCACACGGCCCTTCTCCAGGTGCCGGACGGCACGCAGCGGCAGGTACGGCTCGGCGACCTGGCCCATCGTGATGGCGGTCTGGACCCGCGTCTCGATGCCCTCCTTGACCAGGAAGTCCTGGAGCGCCAGGCAGTTCATCACCGTGCCGAGCATGCCCATGTAGTCCGAGCGGGCCCGGTCCATACCTCGGACCTGGAGCTCGGCGCCGCGGAAGAAGTTGCCTCCGCCGATCACCACGGCGACCTCGGTGCCCGCGCGGACGACGGTGGCGATCTCACGGGCGATCGCGTGCACGACGTCCGGGTCGACGCCGAGCCCGCCGCCGCCGGCGAAGGCCTCACCGGACAGCTTCAGCATTACCCGGCGGCGTGTGCCGTCCTGGATCTCCCGCGCGGTCTCCTGCGTCTCCTGCATGGACTTCTCCTTCTGCACCTACTGGTTCACAGACGCGGGTGTGCGGGTGCCCGGTCTGCGCGTACACGAGAGGAGGCCACTGCCGCGGGAACCGGTTCGGTGTCCTGCACGGCAATGGCCTCCTCGTCGTTCATGTCGCCGACGCGGCTCGCCCGTGAACGGATGGCGCTGGGTGAGCCCGTACGGCGCGTTCCCCGTCGCCCTGGTCAGCGGGCGGGGGCGGTTCCCAGCCTACGGCCGGGGGGACCGGTGGAACGTGGCTCAGGCGCCGACGCGGAAGCGGGCGAAGCGCTTGAGGGCGACGCCGTTCTCCTCGAGGACCTTGGCGACGGTCTTCTTGTTGTCCTTCGCGAAGGCCTGCTCCAGGACGGAGTTCTCCTTCACGAAGCCGGTGACGCGACCCTCGACGATCTTCGGCAGGGCGGCCTCCGGCTTGCCCTCCTCGCGAGCGGTGGCCTCGGCGACGCGGCGCTCGTTCTCGATGTCCTCGGCCGGGATGTCCTCGCGGGACAGGTACTTCGGCGCGAAGGCGGCGATGTGCTGCGCGACGTCCTTGGCGACCTCGGCGTTCTCCTTGTCCAGCTCGACCAGGACGCCGACGGCCGGCGGCAGGTCGGGGCTGGTCTTGTGCAGGTAGACGGCGACGAAGCCCTCGCCGTCGAACTGCGCGAAGCGGCGGAAGACGATCTTCTCGCCCAGGGTCGCGTTGGCCTCGTCCACGAACTGCTGGACGGTCTTCCCGGCCTCGATCTCGGAAGCCAGGGCGGCGTCCAGGTCGGCCGGGGCGCTCTTCGCGACGTGGGCGGCGATCGCGTCGGCGACCTTGACGAAGTTGTCACCCTTGGCGACGAAGTCGGTCTCGCAGTTCAGCTCGACCAGGACGCCGGACTTCTTGTCCTCGGCGATCAGCGCGGCGACGGCACCGTTGGAGGCGTCGCGGCCCTCACGCTTGGCAACGCCCTTCTGGCCCTTGATGCGCAGAAGCTCGACGGCCTTCTCGACGTTGCCCTCGGCCTCGTCCAGGGCCTTCTTGCAGTCCATCATGCCGGCGCCGGTGAGCTCACGGAGCTTCTTGACGTCCGCGGCGGTGAAGTTCGCCATGGTGTGAATCTCTTCTCGCGTCTCGCGTGTCTGCGTGGAGTGGTGCCGGGGCCGATGGTTCGGCCCCGGCACGGGAGAGAGGGGCACCGACCGGTGTCGTACCGGCGGGTGCCCCTCACCCTTGGTACGTCAGGCCTGCTCGGCCGGAGCCTCGGCGGCGGGGGCCTCGGTGACCGGGGCCTCGACGGCAGCGGCCTCGGCGGCCGGGGCCTCGACAGCGGCGGCCTCGGCGGCCGGAGCAGCCTCGGCGTCGGCGGCGGGGGCCTCCTCGGCCTTCTTCTCGCCCTCGAGGATGTCCTTCTCCCAGTCGGCGAGCGGCTGGTCGGCACCCGGCTCGGCCTTGACGTCGCCCTTGGCGACACCCGCGCGGGACTTGAGGCCCTCGGCGACGGCGTCGGCGATCACGCGGGTCAGCAGGGTGACGGAGCGGATCGCGTCGTCGTTGCCCGGGATCTTGTAGTCGACCTCGTCGGGGTCACAGTTGGTGTCGAGGATGGCGACGACCGGGATGTTGAGCTTCCGGGCCTCGCCGACCGCGATGTGCTCCTTCTTGGTGTCCACGATCCAGACAGCGCTGGGAACGCGCTGCATGTCACGGATACCGCCGAGGGTCTTCTCCAGCTTGTCGTGCTCGCGCTGGAGGACCAGGAGCTCCTTCTTGGTGAGGCCGGAACCGGCCACGTCCGAGAAGTCCAGCTCGCCCAGCTCCTTGAGGCGCTGCAGGCGCTTGTAGACGGTCGAGAAGTTGGTCAGCATGCCGCCGAGCCAGCGCTGGTTCACGTAGGGCATGCCCACGCGGGTGGCCTGCTCGGCGATGGCCTCCTGGGCCTGCTTCTTCGTGCCGACGAAGAGGACGCTGCCGCCGTGGGCAACGGTCTCCTTGATGAACTCGAAGGCGCGGTCGATGTAGTTCAGCGACTGCAGGAGGTCGATGATGTAGATGCCGTTGCGCTCGGTGATGATGAAGCGCTTCATCTTCGGGTTCCAGCGGCGGGTCTGGTGACCGAAGTGGACGCCGCTCTCAAGCAGCTCCCGCATCGTGACGACGGCCATAGCCGTGCTCCTCAGGTGTTACGCCCGGCTCCGTCGCAGCGGCGTCACGGGAGGCGCGATGGCGCTTCCCGCTCGGCTGGTGCGAACGGCCGGGTCAGGCTCGGTTTTGTCCGTGGCGGCCAGGTGACAGCCACGCCTGACGCCCCGAACGTGCCGAGCCGCTTCCCCCGGCGGTCCTGGGACCGGTCGGGCTCGGCGGACCGAGCGGCACTCGCACCTGGCGGGGGCGGCGGCTGAGCCGCTGTCCGACCACCGGTGGCGGGGCGTGCGAAGTCGACCCGGCGGACCGGGTCGCGTGTGAAGTGTACGGGAAGCGCCGAGCGCGGAGCGACTCCGCGGAAGGCGGGCGGGCGGGGACCGGCCAGGTCCGGGGCACCCGGGCGACCGTGTTGGGGTCCCGTGCACCTGCCGGGGTCCACCCGTTGGAGGGACGGCCATTGTCCCCAGGGGCCGGTTGTCCACAGGAAACGGGGACCGGGTGGCCGGGTCGGACCGGCCCGGGGAGCCTCGGTGGCATGGCTTTCGGCGTGGCTTTCGGCGTGGGGGTGGTGGGTGCGGATGTGGGTGCGGAGGTGGGTGCGGAGGTGGCTGTTGGTGCGGGTGCGGGTGCCGCTCGGGGCGGGAGGGGCCGCCGGGCGGGGGCGGAGGCGCGGGTGGGGCGGCGGGTGCTGGTGGTCGTGCCGGTGGTGCTGGCCGTCCTGCTGACCGGTGGCCGGCCCGGGACGCTCGGGCACGCCGCGGACGGGGTGGGCCCGACGGGCGGGGTGGGCCGGGCGGGCGTGGCGGCGGTCGGTGGCGCCGGGGAGGCCGGGGAGGCCGGGGAGGCCGGACCTGGCCCGGTCGCTTCCGGGGGTCCCGGGGTGGGTGGGGCGGGTGGAAGCGGGCGGCGGTGGCCGGTGGACGGACCGGGCGGGGGGCCGGGTGCGGTGATCGGCCGCTTCGAACCGCCCGCGCGACCGTGGGGCGCGGGCCACCGGGGCGTCGACCTGGCCGCCACCGCAGGTGCGGAGGTCCGCGCCGCCGCGCCCGGGGTGGTGACGTTCGCCGGACCGGTGGCCGGACGGCCGGTCGTCGCGGTCACCCACCCGGGGGCGGGTTCCGCAACGTCTGCGACTCCGCCGGCTCCCCCACTGCGGACCACCTATCTACCGGTGGAGGGCGTGCTCCCGGTCGGCACCGCCGTGGCGGCCGGACAGGTGATCGGACGGCTGGCCCCCGGGGGCGGCCACTGCTCCGACGGCCCCTGCCTGCACTGGGGCCTGCTTCGCGGGAAGCGCTATCTGGACCCGTCGGCCCTGTTCGGGACCGGCCGGGCCCGACTGCTTCCGCTCGACCGCACGACGGAAGCGGTCGCCGCAGCGCCGGTCACCCTGACCGGACCGCGCGCCGTCCTCGGAAGGCGGCGGCTCAGCTCGGGCCGAGGCCGTGCAGGGCGAGGGCGACGGCGGCGTCCGCGATCACCTCGGGACTCTCGGCCCGGCCGCCCGCGGCCCGGTGCTCCGCCTGCCGCACCGCCGCTTCGACGATGCCCTGGAGCAGCGCGGCGGCCAGCCGGGGCTGCTCGTGGCCGAGGTCCTCCAGCGCCTGGACCACCAGCCCGACCAGCGTCCCGTGCGCGGCCCGGATGCGGTCCCGGGCCGCGTCGTCCAGCTCCAGTGCGGAGATCGCCGCGACCGCCCGGTGGCGCGGGTCGGCCGCCAGCGCGAGCTGGCTCCGGACGTACGCCTCGATCCGCTCGGCGGCGGTGTCCCGGCTCGCCATCCCGGCCTCGATCTCGGCGGCCCACAGCGGGAAGTCCACCTCGCAGAGCGCCTCCACCACCGCCCCGCGGGAACGGAAGTACTCGTACACCGAGGAACGCGCGAGCCCGGTACGCATGGCGAGCGCGGGGAAGGTCAGGGCTTCCATGCCTCCCTCGGTGAGGAGACTGCGGGCAGCATCGAGGAGGGCTGCCCGCTGCATCTGACGATGCTCGGCCACACTGGCTGCTCGGATCTTCGGCACGCCCTCCACTGTACGGAGCCCTACATCCCGCCGGTACGGTGCCGCGTACCGCAACGGATACGGAGGGATGCGTTCCGGGGCGCGGAGCGCCGACCCGGCGTACGCGGCGCACCGACCGGCCCGCGTGACGACCGGCCGGGGCGTTCGGCCGAGGGGCGCCCGCCGGGGGGTGTCCGGTCGGGGGGCGTCCGGCCGGGGGCGGTTTTCGGCCGGGGTCGGTCGGAGGGCGGTCGGAGGACGGTCGGCCGGAGGGTGCCCGGCCGAGGGCGTTCGGCTACCGGATGTCCGACAGCTTGGCGCGCAGCTGGAGCACCGACTTGGTGTGGATCTGGCTGACCCTGCTCTCGGTCACCCCGAGGACCTGGCCGATCTCGGCGAGCGTGAGCCCCTCGTAGTAGTAGAGCGTCACCACGGTCTTCTCCCGCTCGGGAAGGGTGTTGACCGCCTGCGCCAGCAGCCGGCGCAGCTCCCGGTCCTCGGCCACCTCGACCGGGTCGTCGGCCCCGTGGTCCTCCAGCGTCTCCATCAGGCTCAGCCGGTCGCCGCCGTCGCCGACCGGGTGGAGCAGCTCGTCGAGCGCGACCACGTTGGCGAGCGAGAGCTGGCTGAAGATGGTGTGCAGATCCTCGATCGCGATGCCCATCTCGGCCGCGACCTCGGGCTCGGTGGGCGTCCGCCGCAGCCGGGCCTCCAGGGTCGCGTAGGTGCGCTCGACCGCCTTCGCCTTCTGCCGCACCGAGCGCGGGATCCAGTCCAGCGCGCGCAGCTCGTCGATGATCGCGCCGCGGATCCGGCTGATCGCGTAGGTCTCGAACTTGATGGCGCGCTCGATGTCGAACTTCTCGATCGCGTCGATCAGCCCGAAGACACCGGAGGAGACGAAGTCGGCCTGCTCGACATTGGACGGCAGACCGACCCCGACCCGGCCCGCCACGTACTTGACGAGCGGTGAGTAGTGCAGGATCAGCTGCTCCCGCAGCCGCTGATCGGCCGTCTCCTTGTAGGCGCGCCAGAGCTCTTCGAGCGCCGTGCGCTCCCGGCGGGGAGCCGGCGCTTCGGTGGACGCGGGGGCGGCCGGGCCGGCGGGAGCGCCGGGCGCGGCCGGGCGGTCGTCGTGCGCCCCGGTGAGCGCCGGACGGCCGCCCTGCCGCGCCAGGGCCCCCATCGCACCCGTGGACTTGGACGGGTACTCGGTCGCGGTCCGCCGCTCGGTGCGCGGCCCTCCCGAGGACCGGGCGCCACCGGTCACTCGGTGTCCGGGAATGTGTGTGGGCATACGTTGGTCTGCGCCGTTCTGCCGAGTCATGTGCTGATAGGGAAGGCATGGCGAGCGTAGCGTGACCGACTCGCTGCAGAGTGCTACCGCCACTCGGTCGTCCCCCGATCCGGTGGCGTTCGTGTCGCCCCACCCGGGCACCGGAGGTGGACGAACCGGATGGCGGCCCCGCCCGGCCGCTCCGCCCCGTCAACACCGCGCCCCTACCCGTCCTCCTCCCGGTCGCTCCTCGGGCGCGTGTCCTCCTGACGCTCCGCCCCGCTGCTCCCCCGAGCCGCTCCGCCGCTCTCGTCCGGACGGGCCGTCACCTCCTCCGCACCAGGCGCCAGTGCGCGCCGTGCCGCTCCACATGGCCCAGCGAGCCCAGCTCGTAGAGCCGCTGGAGCACCTCGTCCGGCGGCAGTCCCGACTGCCGGGCCAGCCGCTCCACCGGCGCGCCCTCCGCGGTGGCGGGCACGGCCTCCAGGACCAGGGCCGCCTCCGGCTCCAGGAGGTCCCTCGGCAGCACCGGCCCGCTGCGCTGCGGCGCCAGGTCCTCTCCGATCGCCCCGATCAGCTCGACGACCTCGGCCGCGTCGGTCACGACGGTGGCAGCGCCGCTGCGGACCAGCGCGTGCACCCCGGCGGAGAGTTCCGAGGTCACCGGCCCGGGCACACCCATGGTGTGGCGGTTGAGGTCGCGGGCGCGTCTGGCGGTGCTGAGCGCCCCGCTGCGCAGCGCCGCCTCCACCACCACGGTCCCGCGGGTCAGCGCCGCGATCACCCGGTTGCGCAGCACGAACCGGAACCTGGTCGGGTGCTCCCCCGGCGGAAGCTCGCTCACCAGCAGTCCCTGTTCGGCGATCCGGCGGATCAGCGAGGTGTTGCCCCGCGGGTAGGCCACGTCCACCCCGCAGGCCAGGACACCGACCGTCGGACCGCCGACCGCCAGCGCGCCGCGGTGGGCGGCCGCGTCGATCCCGTAGGCGCCGCCGGACACGACGACCCAGCCGCGCTCGGCGAGCTGGGCGGCGAAGTCCCCGGCGACGTGCGCACCGTACGCCGTGCAGGCCCGGGCCCCGACCACCGCGACCGATCGCAGAGCGAGCAGGCGCAGCGAACCCGTCCCGACCACCCAGAGCCCGGTGGGCCGGCCCTCCCCGAGGTCGTCCAGCTGGCTCGGCCACTCGGTGTCGCCCGGAATGATGAAGCGCCCGCCGACCGCGCGCACCCGCTCCAGATCGGCGACCGGATCGAGGCCGGGCATCCGGGCCCGGTAGGCCGCCAGCCGGGCGGCGTCCACGCCCAGCTGCTCGGCCGGGGCGCCGCCCCGGATCGCCCTCACGACGTCCAGTGCGTCGAGGCGGGCGAGCCAGCGGCCGAGTGCGGCGTCCCCCGGTTCGCCGAGCCGGCTGAGTGCCGCCCTGGCGAGGCGCTCCGGGTCGGGCCGGGGTTTGGCCTGCGGCCCCGGCGGCCCCTCGGCCTCCGCTCCGGGAGCCCGGGGTGCCGCCGGGCCGACCGGTTCGGCGACGCGCGACGGGGCCTGCGGCCCGGGCTCGGGGACGGCTCCCGGTTCGGCGGGCGGGTGCTGGGGGAGGTCGTTCGCGGAAAGGCTCATGTGCCGCTCTCCTCGGGCTTCTCGGTGGGGTTGGGGGCGGGGGTGGGACCGGGTGGACGGCGGGCGGACCGGGGGCGGGCGGGACGGCGTCCGGTCGGGGCGTCCGGCCGCCCCTCGGGCTGCTCGTCAGAGCCGTCGCCGGTCCGGTTCTCGACGCGATCGTCGGCGCGATCGTCGGCTCGGTCGTCGGCGCGGTCGGGGCGGTGGGGGCGGTCGACGGCGGGGTTCGGACTTCGGAAGAACTGCTCGGTCAGCGGGAGCCCCTGTTCCACACCGGTGCGCAGCACGAGGGCCGTCCGGATGTCGCGCTGTTCGGGGCGGTCCCGGCCGGCGAGGTCGGCGACGGTCCAGGCGACCCGCAGCACCCGGTCCAGACCCCGGGCGGTCAGCAGGCCGCGCTCCAGCTGGCGCGCGGCATCGTTCAGCGCGCCCGGCGCCAGCTGCCAGCGGGTGCGCAGCTCGTGTCCGGGGACCTCGGCATTGGTCCGCCACGGGGTGCCCGCGAGCCGCGCCGCCGCACGCTCCCGGGCCGCCAGTACGCGGGCCGCGACGACCTCGGTGGTCTCCGCCGAGGTGTCCCGCTGCATCAGCTCGGCCCTGGTCACCGGGGCGACCTGGACCTGGAGGTCGACCCGGTCGAGCAGCGGGCCGGACAACCTGCCCTGGTAGCGGCTGACCATGGCGGGCGTGCACTCGCACCCCTCGCCCCGCCGCGAGTGGCGCCCGCACGGACAGGGGTTGGCCGCCAGGCAGAGCAGGAAGCGGGCGGGCAGCCGGAGCGACCCGGCGGACCGTGCGATCACCACCTCGCCGGCTTCGAGCGGCTGGCGCAGCGCGTCGAGGACCCGGACGGGGAACTCGGGCGCCTCGTCGAGGAACAGGACCCCGCGGTGGGCCAGCGAAACCGCACCCGGTCTCGGCAGGCCGCTGCCGCCGCCGACGATGGCGGGCATGGTGGTCGAGTGGTGCGGGGAGCAGTAGGGCGCGTGGTCGATCAACGGACGACCGGCCGGGAGCAGCCCCGCGACGGAGTGGACCGCGGTGACCTCCAGCGCTTCCTTCTGGGTCAGCCTCGGGAGCAGCGCCGGCAGCCGCTCCGCCAGCATCGTCTTGCCCGCTCCGGGCGGACCCTTGAGATAGAGGTGGTGGCCGCCGGCGGCGGCGATCTCCAGGGCCCGGCGGGCCTCGTACTGGCCGGCCACGTCGGCGAGGTCCATCCGGGCGGCCGCCTCGTCGGGCAGGCCGCGCACGCCGGCGCTGGGGAGCATGAGGCCCGCCATCAGCGGGTCGGGGCGGCCGACGAGCCGGTCGGGGGGCTCCTCCGGCTCGGGGGCTCCGGTGAGCACGGCGATCAGCTGGCGGAGGCTGCGCACGCCGATGACGCTCACTCCGGGGACCAGCTCGGCCTCGGCGGCCGTCTGATCGGCCACCACCACCCGCTCGTAGCCGGCGTCGGCGGCCGCCAGCACCGACGGGAGCACCCCGCGGACCGGGCGCACCCGCCCGTCCAGGCCCAGCTCACCGATGAGCAGCAGGTCGGCGATCGCGGTGGGGTCGAGCCGTTCGGCCGCGGCCAGGACGGCGCAGGCCACGGCGAGGTCGAAGCCGCTGCCGCTCTTGGGCACCGACGCCGGGCTCAGCCCCACGGTCAGTTTGCGCTGCGGCCAGGCCTCGCCGCTGTTCACGACCGCCGCGCGGACCCGGTCGCGGGCCTCGGAGAGCGCCTTGTCGGGCAGGCCGACCAGGGTGAACGCCGCCACCCCGGGCTCCAGGTCGGCCTGGACCTCGACGATGACCCCGTCGACCCCGACCAGGGCCACAGAACACGTCCGGGCGAAGGCCATCTAGACCACCCCCCGCAGGTGGTCGACCGTGGCCGCGCCGCGGACCCGGTTGATGACGGCGACGAGGTCGATCCGGACGCCGCCCGGCGGGACGGGCGCCCACGGCGGGTCGGTGGAGCCGGGCCGGTACTCGGGGCCTGCCAGCCGGGCGAAGTGGCCGGGCCAGCGCTCGGACATCCAGCGCTCGGCCAGGCGGCGCAGCCGGTCCGCCTTGACGGCGTCGATGGCCTCGGTGGGCTGCTGGAACCCCCGCTCCGAACGGGTCTTGACTTCGCAGACCGCCACCGTGTCGCCGTCGAGGGCGACGATGTCCAGCTCGCCCTCCACGCACCGCCAGTTGCGGTCGAGGATGCGCAGCCCCTGCTCGGTGAGCCGGCGGGCGGCCACGCGTTCGCCGTAGCGGCCGAGGCCGGTGTTGCCGAGCCGCCCCGGTCCGGCCCCGCCGGGCACGGGCAGGGCCGTTACGGGCGGGGCGGGCTCGACCGGAGTGGACGCGGGCGCGACGGAGCCCTGATCGGCCGACGGGATCGGGCCTCCCGCCGGGGTGCGGGCCGCCCGCCGGCGTGGCTGCCCGTCCCGTCGGGCCTTCGCGGTCTGCTGGCGCGTGGCGCGCTCGATGTCCTGCACGGTGACCACCTCCGACGGGGAGGCTGCCGTGCGATCCGGAAGCGGACCAGAGGGTTGTTATTTCCTGTGGAAAACCCGGGCCTGTGGATAACTCATGTCACCCACGGGAGTGAGAATTCCGGAATATCCGAAATTCCCCTGGACATCCGGGGACCGGGCGGTCCAACGTCAGTTCCCGAAGCCGGGCTCGTCCGAGGGCAGCTCCAGATCGCTCTTCGCGAGTTCCTCGATGTTCACGTCCTTGAAGGTCAGCACCCGGACCTTTCGGACGAACCGGGCCGGCCGGTACATGTCCCAGACCCACGCATCCGCCATCGACACCTCGAAGAAGACCTCACCCTGCACCGAGTGCACCTGCAGCTCGTAGTCATTGGTGAGGTAGAACCGTCGCTCGGTCTCGATCACGTACTTGAACAGGCCGACGACGTCCCGGTACTCCCGGTAGAGCTTGAGCTCCATCTCGGTCTCGTACTTTTCGAGATCTTCGGCACTCATCCAGGCGTCCCCTCAACTTGTCACGTCCACCCATTGTGGACCACCGCACTCACCCTCAGAGCCGTACCGGGGCGACCGGCGGCCCCTCGGTCAACAACCGCTCCAGAAAGTCCACCAGTCCGACCGGATAGACCGTCTCGGAGGTGGACCGCAATTCCTCGACCGTCCACCAGCGCACCGCGAGCAACTGGGCGTGTTCGTCCTCGCCCATACCCGAGTGGTCCAGCTCCGTCCGCGTCGTCCGGGCCAGGTGGAACCACTGTTCCTGCTCGAAGCGCTGCCCCTGATAGGAGAACGAAGCATTGCCGTACGCGACCACCGGTCCCAGCTCCACGCCGCGCAACCCGGTCTCCTCCACGAGCTCCCGCTCGGCGGCCTCCCGAGCGTTCTCCCCCGGCTCCAGCCCTCCGCCGGGGGTGAACCACCAGGTGACGCCGGGCGTCGCCGGGTCCGAGCCGTGGAAGAGCAGCAGTCGGTCCTGCCGGTCGAGCAGCAGGATCCGCGAGGCCCTGCGCCGTTCTGCCGCCATGACGAGCCTCCACGCTCCCTCCGTCCGCCCCGGTCGTTCCCCCGATCCTGCCACCCGGCGCGGTCGTCCGGGGCGAGGTTCGGCAGAGCGGTCCCGGCGCGGGCGGCACCGGCCGGGGTCAGACGGCGCGGCGACGGCGGCGCGCCAGGCCCGCCGCACCACCCACCGCCGAGGTCACGACGATCGTCGCCGCGCCTGCGACGCTCGCCCAGAACGCGGGCTCCAGCGGTCCCGGGCCCGCCGGCCGGTGCCCGTCGATCGCCTCGAACGCCGAGGTGCCGCCCAGCAGCGCCATCCGGCCGAACGGCAGCACGGTGGCCTCCACCCTGGCCTGCACCTCGGTGGCCGGGACGGTCCCGCCGTCCGTCTCCAGGTGCACCCGGGAGTCGAGCGAGCCGAGCCGGTTGTCGCCGAGCAGGAAGAGCCGACCGGGCGGCACCTCCACACGGAAGGAGGCGCCCTGGGCACCCGTGCCGGCGAGGTAGGGCTCGTCCACCGGCTTGCCGTTCACGGTCAGCCGCCGGTCGCCCTCGCCGACCGCGACGGTGTCCCCTCCGACCGCGACCACGCGCTTGACCATGAGCTCGCCGCCCCAGGCGACGTCCCGGAAGACGACCACGTCGCCCCGCCCGATGTCCGAACCGTCGGACTTCCTGGCCAGGACGGTGTCCTGGGCCTGGAGGGTGGGTGCCATCGAGGCGGTCGGGATGTTGTAGGGCCGGTAGCTCACGGCGATCACCGCGAAGCCGCCGATCAGCAGGACCAGCCCGAGGCCGAGCAGTACGCCCTGGACCACGGCCGCGGGTCCGCGCCGACGGCGGGCGGCGGTCGGCGGATTGTCGGTCGCGCGTTCCACGACACTGCTCATCGATACCGTCCAAACCCAGACCGACCCGGAAACGCCCATGGCGCCGCGCCGGGACGACGGGCGGAAAACCCGGCGGGCCGTGGCACGTCCGAGCAGATTACTCGTCGGTACCACGGCCCGCGCAAGACCCGGGCGTCCCCGGTCGTCGTCAGGACCGGTCGTCGCGGTCCGTCCCGTTCCACCGTCGGCGGACCAGCGGGAGCAGTACGACGGCGCCCAGGGCACCGGCCGCGGCCGGGACCGCGGGCAGGGCCGCCGCCGCCAGCCCCTTCTGGTCGAAGGTCTCCGGCACCGGCAGCGTCGCCCAGCGGTTGATCGGCCAGGCCACCACGAAGGCCCGCCCGATCACATCGTCCACCGGAACGGTGCCGCCACCCGGCTGGTCCATGTGGAAGCGCGAGTCGAGCGAGTCCGCGCGGTGGTCGCCCATCACCCAGATCCGACCGTCCGGCACCTTCACCGGACCGAAGGGCTTGGTCCCGCACGGGGTGTTGCCCGCGTAGACGTAGGGCTCGTTGAGAGCGATCCCGTTGACCTTCACCGGGCCCTCGCCCTCGCACTCGACGGTGTCCCCGCCGACCGCGATGACGCGCTTGATGAGGTCCTTCTCGTTGTCGGACGGCATCAGGCCGACGAAGCTCAGCACATTCTGGACGCCCCGGACGAAGGAGTTGCTGCTCTCGTTGGTGGGCTCGTCCGCCAGCCAACCGCCCGGGTCGTGGAACACCACGACCTCGCCGCGCTCCGGCTCGGCACCGAACCACGGGGTGAGCTTGTCCACCAGGACACGGTCACCGACCTGGAGCGTGTTCTGCATCGACTCCGACGGAATGGAGAACGCCTGGACGAAGAACGTCTTGATCACGAGCGCCAGCACAAGGGCGATGCCGATGAGGATCGGCAGTTCCTTCCAGAACGACCGCGGCTTGCGCTCCTTCCGGTCCGGCTGCTCATCGGTGCCGTCCGCCGGCTCCGCGTTGTCCGGGGTGGGCTTCGAGGCGTCGTTCGTGCCGTCGCCGTGCTCGTCCGCGGACTGGGCCGCCGCCTCCTCGGCCGAGGCCGAAGGCGCCGCGGCATCCGCGGACCGGGCAGCCCGGCCGCCTGAGCCCTCGGGCTCCCCGGCGCCCGAACGGGCGCCGATCACCAAATCCCCCACAACGTCTCCTCCCTGCTGTGCGGACGCCTGCGCGTCCGCGCTCACAGTGCCGCACAGCGGGCACCACGTTCCACGATCGGCCGCGCCCGCCGGAACTGCCCCCTCGGGGGTGTCCGACACCGGCACAGCCTTCGGGCGCGGCTCGTCGCAACGGCCGCACCCAGCACTTCTCTATCACTCCCGGACATCCGGCTCGCGGTCCCACACGCGCCTTCCGACCGTCCACCGGTCCGGCAGGGCCTACCGCCCGGGTCGTCCCACCCGGCGGCCGACGAGCGGAAGGATGCCCAACACACCCATAACGAGCGGAGGTTCCTCAGGGATCGGGTCAACACCCACCGCGTTCCGCGCAGTTCCGGGGTCCGTCGGACCCCGCGCCACCGAGGAGAGTGAAACCGGCACATCAAGTTGATGAACCCGGCCGACCGGCCAGGCAATCATGAACGCCCGCCCCAGCACCCCGCTCACCGGAACGGTGCCCTGACCCGGATTCCCCATGTGGAAACGGGAGTCGGCGGAGACGTCCCGGTGGTCGCCCATCACCCAGAGCCGCCCCGGTGGCACCTTCACCTTGAACGGCTGCCGCGACGGCGGGTTGCCCGACGCGACGTAGGGCTCGTCCAGGGGCTTGCCGTTGAGGAGGATCCGGCCCTGATCGTCGCAGCACTCGACCGTGTCGCCACCGACCCCGATCACCCGCTTGATGAGGTCCTGCTCGCTGTCGGAGGGCAGCAGTCCGACAAACGTCAGCACCTGCTTGGCGCCACGCAGGAGCACACCGTCCGTCGACGCCCCGTGCTGGTTCTCCAGCCAGCCGCCCGGGTCCTTGAACACCACGACCTCGCCGCGTTCAGGCTCGGCGCCGAACCAGGGAGTGAACTTGTCGACCAGAACCCGGTCCCCGATCAGGATCGTCTGCTCCATCGATCCCGAGGGGATCACGAAGACCTGCACCAGAAAGGTCTTCATCACCAGCGCGACGACCAGCGCGACCACGATGATCAGCGGAATCTCCCGCAGACGGGAGCGTCTGCGGCGACGGGCCGCCCTGCGGGCGGTGCGGCGGCGCTCGGCACGCCCGCGCACCACCGGGGCCTGGGCCGCCCCGGCGGGATCGGCCGGTCCGGCGGCCTCCCCGAACCCGGCGGCCTCCGCGGACCCGCTCACCGCCCCGGACCCGCTCGCCACCGCAGAGGCGGCAACGGCCGAGGGCTCGGAGCCGGCGTCCGGGCGGTCGGCGAGCCGCCCCCTACCCCTGCTCCCCATGGCCGCCCGTCCCTTCTGCAGCGGCGTAGGCGTCCGGCCGGTCCAGGTCGGCCCAGTGTCCGACCGGGTAGACCACCCAGGCGGCCCGCCCGATCACCTTGGACTCCGGAACGAAGCCGCCCCCCGGTTCGCCGAGGTGGTCGCGGGAGTCGCGGGAGGCACTGCGGTGGTCGCCCATCACCCAGAGCTTGCCGGGTGGCACCACCACGTCGAAGGCCACATTGGACGGCTCGTCCCCCGGGTAGAGGTGACCGGACTCGTCGACCGGCACACCGTTGACCGTGATCGGGTGGCCCGGTCCGGCGCTGGTGACCCGGTCGCCACCGATACCGACGACCCGCTTCACATAGACGGAGTCACCGGCCGGGACCAGTCCGACCTCCCGGCCGAAGGAGCGCAGCGAGGTCCCGAGGCCGGCGGGTTCGAGGGGCTTGCGCAGAAAGGAGCCGGTGCCGTCGAAGACGACCACGTCACCGCGGCGCGGGTGACCGCCGAAGGCGTAGGACAGCTTGTTCACGATCAGGCGGTCACCCGGGCGCAGGGTGTTCTCCATCGATCCGGAGGGCACCGAGAACGGGCGCGCCACGAAGGCGTTCACCAGCAGCAGTACGAAAAGGCAGATACCGGTGAGCAGCAACAGCTCGCGCGAGCGCGAGCGCGAACGGCCACCCTCGTCCGGGGCGTCGTCCGGAGCGGCCGCGTCGGGCGCATCGGGCGCGTCGTCCGTATCGCCCACGCCGCCCACGCCGCCCGAGGTCTCCGAGGCATCCGACGGACCCGCGACGCCGGGGCCGTCCTGCCTCCCCCGGTCGACCGCCCCTCCCGCATCGGGCGCCACCCGGGCGCCGGGCGCGGAAACGACCGCGGACCGCGTCGGCGAGTCCGCACCGGTGGGTGCGGGACAGCCGTCGCGGTCCGCGGGTGGTTCGTGCGTGCTCATCAGGGGCTGAGCCTACCGTGCGGCAGTCCGGCCCCCCAGAGCGATCCCGATCCCCCGGCGGTGCCGGGGGCCGGTGGATCAGCGGTCGCGCTTCTCCTTGATCTTCGCGGCCTTGCCGCGGAGGTCACGCAGGTAGTACAGCTTGGCGCGGCGAACCGCACCGCGGGTCACGACCTCGATCTTCTCGACGATCGGGGTGTGCACCGGGAAGGTGCGCTCGACACCGACGTTGAAGCTGACCTTGCGAACGGTGAAGGTCTCACCGATGCCGGCGCCGTGACGGCGGATGACGACGCCCTGGAAGACCTGGACACGGGAGCGGTTGCCCTCGATGACCCGGACGTGAACCTTCAGGGTGTCACCGGCGCGGAAGGCCGGAATGTCGCTACGCAGCGAGGCCGCGTCGACAGCAGCGAGCTTGTTGCTCATGTTGCTCTCCATCGCAGGCGCCACGGGCCGCCCACGGAAGTCGTCACAAATGGGGTTCGCTGCGGGCCGCACCGGTTACCGACGAGCCCCCCGTGGCGGGGGCGACGGACCACGTGACCCCTACGGGAGGAGTCCAGCGACAGACAGCAGCGGCCTATTCTTCCACACCATCGGCCACGGACCGAAATCGGCCGAGGTCCTCGTCCCAGGCCAGACCGAGCACGCTGAGCGCCTCGCGGTCCTTCTTGTCGAAGTCCGCGTGCCGCCAGCGCGCCACCAGGTCCGCACGGTTCGCCAGCGTGCGGGCGAAGGCCTGCTCGCGGCGCCAGCGGGCGATCCGGCCGTGGTTTCCGCTCAGCAGGATGTCCGGCACGGTGCGACCGCGCCACTCGGCGGGCTTGGTGTAGACAGGCCCTTCCAGCAGGTCGGCCATCGCGCCGGGCGCGAAAGAGTCGTCCCGGTGGGACTCGGCGTTGCCGAGCACGCCGGGCAGCAGCCGGGCGATCGCCTCGACCATGACCAGCACCGCGACCTCGCCGCCGGCCAGCACGTAGTCGCCGATCGAGGCCTCGACCACCGGCATCCGGGTGGCCGCCTCCTCGATGACCCGCCGGTCGATGCCCTCGTACCGGGCCGGCGTGAACGCCAGCCAGGGCCGGCCGGCCAGCTCCTGCGCGAGTTCCTGGGTGAACGGCCGACCGCTGGGGGTGGGCACCACCAGGGTCGGGACCTCACCCTCCGGCCCCTGGCCGAGCACCGCGTCCAGGGCCTCGCCCCACGGCTCGGGCTTCATCACCATGCCGGGGCCGCCGCCGTACGGACTGTCGTCGACGGTCCGGTGCACGTCGTGCGTCCAGCCCCGCAGGTCGTGGACGTGCACATCGAGCTGGCCCCGGGCGCGGGCCTTGCCGACCAGCGAGATGTTCAGCGGCTCCAGGTACTCGGGGAAGATCGACACGACGTCGATCCGCATCCCGTCCCGCACGGACGGCAGCGCGGACGACTCCACGGACGAGTCCTCCGACGACTCCACGGACGCCCCGACCGACTCCCCCGCGTCCGCCGTCACGACCGCCGCGCCTTCCTCGGTGCTCACCGCGACTCCTCCGCGTCACCGGCGTCACCGGCGTCGTCAGCACCGCCATCAGCCGCCTCACCAGCGGCGACCTCGGCCTGCCCCAGGTCGATCAGCCCGACCGGCGGGTCGATGACCGCGCGCTGGTTCTCCAGGTCGATGGTCGGCACGATCCGGCTGACGAAGGGCACCAGCGCGTCCGTACCGTCCGCCTTCCGCACGGTGAGCAGGTCCTGGTACGGCAGGTGGATCACCTCGGTGAGCTCACCGACCAGGGTGCCGTCGAGCAGAACGACGTCCAGACCGATCAGCTGGTGGTCGTAGTACTCCTCCGGGTCGTCCGGACGCTCCTCCGGATCCACCTCGGCGATCAGGATCGTGCCCCGCAGCTCCTCGGCGGCGTTGCGGTCCTTGACGCCGGCGAACCGCAGCAGCAGCCGCCCGCTGTGGACCTTGCCGGACTCGACGGTCAGCGGTCCCGCCGAGGCGGGGTCGGTGAACAGGACGGCGCCGGGCCCGAGCCGGAGCTCGGGCTCATCGGTGCGGACCTCGACGCTGACGTCCCCCTTGATGCCGTGGGCGCGGCCGATCTTGCCGACGACGAGCTGCACGGTGATCGTTCTCCTGGGTGAGTGCTACGGGGTTGCGGAGTTGCGGATTTGCCGCCGGAACGGCGAAAGCCGGCCGGGACGACATGCGTCCCGGCCGGCCTCGAAACCCTGACGGCTGAACGAGCAGCCGGATCAGCGAATGTTGTCCACGTCGACCAGGTCGACCCGGACGTTGCGACCGCCGAGGGCACCGACGACCGTGCGCAGAGCACGAGCCGTACGACCGCCCCGGCCGATCACCTTGCCGAGGTCATCGGGGTGCACCCGCACCTCGATGGTGTTGCCCCGACGCAGGTTGCGCGAGCGCACCTGCACCTCGTCGGGGTGCTCGACAATGCCCTTCACCAAGTGGTCGAGGGCATCCTCGATCACGCTCAGGCCTCGGCGTCGGCGTCGGCCTCGGCCTTGTCCGACTTCTTGGCCTTCGGGGTGATGGCGACACCGGTGGTGGCGTCCTCGAAGCCGGCGACGGCCTTCGCGAACAGGTGCGAGAAGTCCTCGACCTTCGGCTCGGCAACCAGCAGCGGCGCCGGGGCCGGCAGGCCCTTGAACTTCTGCCAGTCGCCGGTCAGCTTCAGGATCGCGAGCACGGGCTCGGTCGGCTGGGCGCCGACGGACAGCCAGTACTGGGCGCGGTCGCTGTCGACCTCGATCTTCGAGGGGTTGTAGGTCGGCTGGTAGAGGCCGATCTCCTCGATCGCACGGCCGTCACGCTTGGTGCGGGCGTCGGCGACGATGATGCGGTAGTGCGGGGAGCGAATCTTGCCGAGACGCTTCAGCTTGATCTTGACTGCCACGGGAGTGGATTCTCCTGGTGTTGACGTGGGTGAGCGGCCCTGCCCTCGCGTGGGGTTGCGTGGTGGGCCGTTCAAGGGACACGCCAGCCGTAGGAGAGAGGGGTCCTGCCCGGCTGCCGGGTACTCAGCTGTCCATTCTGCCACAAGGGCGCCCTACCCCCGAAAACAGGTCGACCGGGAGCCCCCGCTCCCGGTCAGCCCAACACGTGCGCCTTCGCGGCGCACCTCCCTGGCGGATCGCGGTGGACCGCCTCCGGACCACCGGCCGGCTTTCGGCCGATCGCCCGCGGACATCCGCAGACCCCCTGCGGATCCCCTGCGGCCACCGTTCGTCACTGCGGCCGGACCACTGCCCGCACAGTCGCCGGCCGGCTCTCCTGGTTGCCCGGGCCCCTGGGTCTCCCCGGATCCCGGAACTTGCCGAACTTCTCGAACTGCGCGACCACGCGAACTGCGCGACCCGGGTCACCCGACCCGAGCTGCGCGACGCGCGCCGCACCACTCGCGTGACGCGACCCGCGTTACGCGATCTTGAAGGGCTGCTGGCACGCGCCGCAGACGATGGACGCCTGGGCGAGCACCGAGGGAACGACCCGGACGTTGCGGCCGCAACCGCAGACCGCCTTCACCCGGACGCCGCCCCCGGAGGAGCCGTGCCGGGCCGCCGGGCCGCGGAAGGCACGCGAGGCACCCTCACCGGCCACCGCCTCCTGGTGCGCGCCGAGGGCGCGGTCCAGGCGTTCGATGGTGTCGGCGTACCGCTCGCGGGTCTCCTTGAGCATGGTCACCTGGGAGAAGCCGCTACTCGCGTGCGGTTCGACCGGGTGCGCCAGGCCCAGCTCGGAAGCCAGGAGCAGGAAGCGCCGGTTGTGGTAGCGGCCGGCGCGCGAGGTGTCCCGGATGTCCCGGGCCGCGGCCAGACCGTGGGCAGCCTCGTGGAGCAGCCGCTCGAAACCGAGCCGGGTGCCACAGGCCGAGGAGGACTCGCCGATCAGCGCCTCGGGCGAGGCGAGGTCGGGGAGGTCCTGGTGGTGGGCCTGGATGTCACTCCAGGCGGCGGCCAGTTCGGCCGCGAGAACGAGGGGCTGTGTCGTGCTCACGCTAGACCAACGATGGAGTAGGAGCCGATGTTCCGCGTGTTCCCGTTCCCCGGGATTTCCCAGGAAACTCTCAGGAATGTGCGACCTCGCGCGAAATGCGCGTTCCGGATCTGACGCAAGACCAACCCCCTACAGGTTCGGGCCCCGTCGAGCTCGACGGGCGCCTCGTCAATTCCGCCCGGGGACGGGCTGTCGCCCCCAGGACGTACGGCCCGCGGTCCTGTCGAGTTGACAGGGCCACGGGCCGTACACCGTACCGCTATTCCGTTAATACCGGCAGTTGACCGACCAGTAGGGATGTCGACAGGTGAGACATCAGTGGAACAACACTGCTCATCGGACGTTCGAATTTCCTGTCGGCCAGGTCGAGAACCGTCAGAACGCGTCGCCGGGCGTCGTTTTACGGCACCATCCTTCGCGCACGGGAAGCCGCGGCGGAAGCGACCGCCGAAGCCACCCCACAAGCCGCCCCGCAAGCCACCGCGTAAGTCACCGCCGGAGCCGCTCCGGAAGGCGCTCCGGAAGTGACCGGGGAAGCCGCCGCAGAAGCCACCGAACGGTCAGTAGGCGCGCGCGACGATCGCGATGTTGCCGTCCTGGTCGTCCGTCTGCGGCACCGAGCCGTCGGCGGCGACGATGCAGCGGACCGACACGCCCTGCTCGGCCAGCTTGGCCTCGCCCTCCGGGCCCAGCTCGGCCCAGGAGATCCGGCCCCAGCCGGTGGCGGCGGCCTCGACGGCCTCGTCGAGGTTGGTCACGTCCACCGTGCGGGCCTCGCGGCGCTCGCGCGACTGACGCAGCAGCAGGGCCTGGTCCTCGTCCAGGATGCCCGGGAGGATCGACACCAGCGAGTCGATCGAGACCGGCTCCTTGCCGCCCGGGATCCGGCGGGCCAGCATGGCCGTGCCGTTCTCCAGGTCGCGCGGGCCGACCTCGATCCGCAGCGGAACGCCCTTGAGCTCCCAGTCGACCGCACGGCGGCCGAACGGGGTGTCGGTGCGGTCGTCGACGACCACGCGGATGCCGGCGGCCTCCAGCGCGGCACCGATCTCACGGACCTTGGCGATCACCGCGTCGTCGCCCTTGATGGCGAGCACGACGGCCTGGACGGCGGCGAGCCGCGGCGGGACGCGCAGACCGTTGTCGTCGCCGTGGGACATGATCAGGCCGCCGACCATACGGGTCGAGACGCCCCAGGAGGTCTGCCAGACGTACTCGCGCTCGGCGCCCTGCAGCTGGTAGGTGGTGTTGAACGCCTTGGCGAAGTTCTGGCCCAGCTCGTGGCTGGTGCCCATCTGCAGCGCCTTGCCGTCGCCCATCATGCCCTCGAGGGTGAGGGTGTTGATGGCGCCCGCGAAGCGCTCCTTGGCGGTCTTGCGGCCGAGCACGACGTCGATGCCGAGCACGTTGGTCATGAAGTCGCCGTAGACCTGGGTGTGGATCATCGAGGCGTAGTCGCGCGCGTCCTCGTAGGTGGCGTGGGCCGTGTGGCCCTCCTGCCAGAGGAACTCGGTGGTGCGCAGGAAGACGCGCGGGCGCAGCTCCCAACGGACCACGTTGGCCCACTGGTTGATCAGCAGGGGCAGGTCGCGGTGGCTCTGCACCCACTTCGAGAAGTACTCGTTGATGATGGTCTCGGAGGTCGGCCGGACGACGACCGGCTCGTCCAGCTGCTTGCCGCCGCCGTGGGTGACCACCGCGAGCTCGGGGGCGAAGCCCTCCACGTGCTCGGCTTCCTTGGTCAGGTACGACTGCGGGATGAACATCGGGAAGTAGGCGTTCTGGGCACCCGCCTTCTTGATCCGGGCGTCCATCTCCTGCTGCATCCGCTCCCACAGGCCGTAGCCGTACGGTCGGATGACCATGGTGCCGCGCACCGGACCGTTGTCGGCCAGCTCGGCCTTGTTGATGAGGTCCTGGTACCAGCGCGGGAAGTCTTCCGCCTGGGGGGTGAGAACGGGTGCCTTAGCCATGGGCGAATCGTACGGGGAGCGGGCCCCCGACTTCGAATCCGTTACGGGCCGCCGTCCGGGCCCCCTCACCGGTGTCCCGCACCGGGGCGCACGCCCCCGACCCGCGCGCACCACCCCGCACCCCTCTGGACGCCGCGCCCGAGCCGCTGTTCGCTGGAGTGGGGCGGGACGTCGAGGGGGGTTCGGAACAGCACCTCGAAGGACCGGATGGGAGGCCGCGATGGCTTCAGCTGGGTTGATCGGCACGACCGCAGGACCCGTCGGCACCGGGCGGGACAACACCCGGGCCCGGGACTGGGCGGAGATCCAGGAACGGATGCTGGTACCGCTCTACGAGGCCGTCCACGACCGGCTGGAGGTGGGTCCGGCGACCAGTGTGCTGGGCCTGGGCTGCCGCTCCGGTCTCGCCCTGCTGCTGGCGGCCGGACGGGGCGCCCAGGTGGCCGGCCTGGAGCAGGACGGCGAGCTGCGGGCACTGGCCGGCCGACGCGGTCTGCGGGTCGGCGCCGGCCACCGCCCGACCGAGGATGTCGCCCGCTCGGCCTATTCGCTGGTCACCGTTTTCGAGCAGCCGCCACCGGCGGGCGAACCGCGCCGCACGGTCGCGGCCGCGTCCCGGCTGGCGCTGCCCGGCGGGCACGTGGTGCTGGCCGCCTGGGGGCCCAGGGAGCGCTGCGAGAGCGCGGCCGTCCTGGACGTCGCCCGGCGGATGGCCCGGCGCAGCGGCGCGCGCGACCCGTTCGAGCTGAGCCCGCCGGGGGCGCTGGAGGACCTGCTCGCCGGAACCGGCCTGCGCCCGGCCGGCGGTGGACGGGTCGGCTGCCCGTTCGCCTACCCGGACCTGGACAGCGCCGTGCGCGGCCTGCTCTCCACCGGGCTGTACGACGCGGCGGCGGAGTTCTCCGGGGCGCCGCTGGTCACGAAGGAGCTGGAGGAGGCGCTGCAGCCGCACCTGCGGCCGGACGGCACGGTGCGGATGGCGAACGTCTTCCGCTATCTGATCGCCGAACGCCCCCGCTGACAGCGGCCGTGCCGCACCCCCGCCGCCGCACCGACCACCACCGCGCCCCCGCCGCCGCAACGACCGCAGCGCCGCAACGACCACCGCCGCACCGACCGCAGCGCGGCAACGACGGAGGGGCGTGCGCCACGTGACGCACGCCCCTCCACCCGAGGACGGGAACGGGACCGGGGACAGGACCCGGGACGGGAACAGGCCCCGGCCCCGGCTCAGGCCTGGTCGAGCGTCTTCCGGGGCACCCCCGCCGCCCGGTAGGCCGCCTCCTCGTCCAGCGTCTCCGCCTCCAGCAGCGCCGCCGCCAGCGCGTCCAGCCGGTCCCGCTGCTCGGTCAGCAGCCGCACCGCCTCCTCGTAGCACTCCGCGACGATCCGCCGCGCCTCCTCGTCCACCGCGTCCAGCGTGGTCGGCGCGGCGGAGAGCCCGTACGCCCCCTGCGGGTCCGACGGCACGGCGGTGAGCCGGCCGACCCGCTCGCTCATGCCCCACCGGCCGGCCATGCCGCGGGCGATATTGGTGACCTGCTCCAGATCGCTCTCCGCCCCGGTGGTGATGACCCCGTAGACCACCTGCTCGGCGGCCATCCCGCCGAGCGCGCCGATGATCCGGCCGCGCAGGTAGGGCTCGGTGTAGGAGTACCGGTCGGTCTCCGGGGTGGACAGGGTGACGCCGAGGGCGCGGCCGCGCGGCACGATGGTGATCTTGCGGACCGGGTCCGCGCCCGGCTGGAGCATGCCGAGCAGGGCGTGGCCGCTCTCGTGGTACGCCGTCCGCTCGCGTTCGGCCTGCGGCATCACCAGCGGCCGGACGGCGCCCAGCTGGACCTTCTCCAGCGCGTCCGAGAGGTCGCGCTCGTTCACCGTGTCCTGGCGGCGCTTGACCGCCAGCAGCGCGGCCTCGTTGACCAGGTTCGCCAGTTCGGCGCCGGTCATGCCGGGGGTCACCTTGGCCAGCCGGTCGAGGTCGGCGCCGCCGGCCAGCGGGACGTGCCGGGAGTGGATCCGCAGGATGGCCGCGCGGCCGTCGCGGTCCGGCGGGCTGACGGTGATCCGCCGGTCGAAGCGGCCCGGGCGCAGCAGGGCCGGGTCGAGCACGTCGGCCCGGTTGGTGGCGGCGATGACGATGACGCCCTCGGAGCCGCTGAAGCCGTCCATCTCGGTGAGGATCTGGTTGAGCGTCTGCTCGCGCTCGTCGTGGCCGCCCATCCCGCCGCCGCTGCCGCGCTGCCGGCCGATGGTGTCGATCTCGTCGATGAAGACGATCGCCGGGGCGACCTTGCGGGCCTCGGCGAAGAGTTCGCGCACCCGGCTGGCGCCGACGCCGACGATCATCTCGATGAACTCGGAGGCGGAGGCCGAGAAGAACGGCACGTCCGCCTCGCCCGCGACGGCCCGGGCCAGCAGCGTCTTGCCGGTGCCGGGCGGACCGCTGAGCAGGACGCCGCGCGGCATCTTGGCGCCGAGCCGGCGGTACTGCTGCGGGTTCTTCAGGAAGTCGACCACCTCGCTGAGTTCGGCCTCGACCTCGTCGATGCCCGCCACGTCGGCGAAGGTGGTGCGTCGGCCGGCCTCGGCGGTGACCGGCTTGGGCGGGGCCTTGCGGCCGAGCGCGCCGCCGCCGAGGCCGCCGGCCATCCGCCGGGCGAGCAGCACCCAGACCAGGATCAGCAGCAGCATCGGGGCCAGCGAGATCAGCAGGTTGGCGAGGAAGCTGCGCTGCTGGACGACCGGCGACGCGGTGACCTCGACGCCCTGCTGCTGGAGGGTGGTCCAGAGGTTGTCCCCGGCGAAGACCGGCCGCTGGGTGTCGAACTCGGTGTACGTGCCCTTGCCGCCGTCCGGCTTCGGCTCGGCGTTCTTGAGGGTGCCCTCGATCGAGTCGCCCTTGGAGTAGATCTTGGTGACGTTGCCCTTGTTCAGCTGGTTGTTGAACTCGGTGTAGGAGATCGTGGTGGCGCCACCGGGGCCGAAGAAGGACAGCAGCAGGTCGCTGATCAGGAACACCACCAGCGCGGTCAGGACGAGGCCCATCCAGCCGCCGGGCATTCTGCGGCGCGGCGGCGGGGGCGGGGCCCCTTCCGAACGCCATGGCTGGTCGGGGGTCTGGCGCGGCGGCACGGGATCAGTCACCTGTCGGACAATACGGACATCTGCTCGGCGCCTCCAACCGCAACGCCGCTCCCCGCCCGCTCCCCCGCCCGGCACGCCCCCGGCCCCAGTCCTGGTCCTGGTCCCGGCCCCGGCCCCGGCCCCGGTCCTGTCCCCGGCCCCAGTCCTGGCCCCGGCCCTGGCCCCGTGACGCCGTCAGCCCCGCTCGTCCGCCGCGGCCGACCCTGGCCACTCCTCCGAGGTCAGCGCGAACCGCTCGTGGTCCCGCCAGGCCCCCTGGAGGAACAGCATCCGCGGCGTGAACCCCTCGTGCCGGAAGCCCAGCCGCTTGGCGAGCGCGATCGACCGCCCGTTGTCCGGCTGGACGTTGATCTCCAGCCGGTGCAGCCCGAGACCGCCCTCCGGGTGCCCGGCGAAGCAGGTGTCCAGCACCAGCCGCAGGCCTTCGGTCATCCGCCCGGTGCCGGCGAACGGCAGGAACGAGTCGTAGCCGAGCGAGCCGTTGCAGAAGCGGCCCATCACGATGTTGGCCACATTGACCTTGCCGACCAGTCCGCCGGTCTCCAGGTCGACGATCAGGAAGGTCCGCAGGCCCGGCCCCTGGCGCTCCAGCAGGTCCGGCAGCGCGTCCGGCTCGACCGGGTTCCACCGGCCGATGTGCTCGGCGGACCGCCGGACCGCCTCGGCGTACGCCACCTCGTCCCCGGCCCGCGGGGCCCTGATCGTTACTCGCATCGGACCATCATCTCGGATGACCATCGGGCAGGCGAACGGCCCACCACCCCGGGAGGACCGGGGCGGCGGGCCGTTCGTCCCGGGACCCGCGGGCAGCGGGGCCGGGTCAGGACCGGGTCAGGACTACAGCAGGTCCTTGAACTCCTTGGGCAGCTCGAAGTCGGCCGGGCCCTTGCCCGCGCCGAGGCCGAACGCGCCGCCCTGGGCGGGCGACTGGTCGGCACCGGGGCCGAGCGCGCGGCGCTCGGCGGCCGCGGCCTCCTCCTGCGCCCGCTTCAGCGGGTTGCCGCTCTTGCGCTTGCCCTTGGCGGCCGGGGCCTTCTTGGTGCTCTTCTTGCCGCCGCCACCCATGCCCGGGATGCCCGGCATACCGGGCATGCCCTTGCCGGAGGCCATCGCCGACATCATCTTGCGGGCGTCGAAGAACCGCTCGACCAGGTTCTTCACCTCGCCGACCTGGACGCCCGAACCCTTGGCGATGCGGGCCCGGCGCGAGCCGTTGATCAGCTCCGGCTCGGCCCGCTCGGCCGGGGTCATCGACTTGATGATGGCGCCGACGCGGTTGACGTCCTTGTCGTCGATGTTGTTGATCTGGTCGCGGATCTGACCCATCCCGGGCAGCATGCCCAGCAGCTTGGAGATCGAGCCCATCTTCTGGACCTGCTCCAGCTGCGACAGGAAGTCGTCCAGCGTGAAGGCCTTCGGGCCGCCGCGCAGCTTGGCGGCGATCTTCTCGGCCTCGGCCTGCGAGAAGGTCTGCTCGGCCTTCTCGATCAGCGAGAGGACGTCACCCATGCCCAGGATGCGCGAGGCCATCCGGTCCGGGTGGAAGGCGTCGAACTCGTCGACCTTCTCGCCGTTGGAGGCGAACATGATCTGGCGGCCGGTGACGTGCGCCACCGAGAGCGCGGCACCGCCGCGGGCGTCGCCGTCGAGCTTGGAGAGCACCACGCCGGTGAAGTCGACACCGTCGAGGAAGGCCTGCGCGGTGGTGACCGCGTCCTGGCCGATCATGGCGTCGACGACGAACAGGACCTCGTCCGGGTTCACCGCGGCCCGGATGTCGGCGGCCTGCTGCATCAGCTCGGCGTCGATGCCGAGGCGGCCGGCGGTGTCGACGATGACGACGTCGTACTGCTTCTGCTTGGCGTACTCGATCGAGTCCCGGGCCACCTGGACCGGGTCGCCGACGCCGTTGCCCGGCTGCGGCCCGTAGAACGCGACGTCCGCGCGCTCGGCGACGACCTGCAGCTGGTTGACGGCGTTGGGACGCTGGAGGTCGCAGGCGACCAGCAGCGGGGTGTGCTTCTGCTTCTTCAGCCAGTGGCCGAGCTTGCCCGCGAGGGTGGTCTTACCGGCACCCTGGAGGCCCGCGAGCATGATCACCGTCGGGCCGCTCTTGGCGAACCGCACCCGGCGGGTCTCGCCGCCGAGAATGGCGACGAGCTCCTCGTTGACGATCTTGATGATCTGCTGCGCCGGGTTGAGCGCGCCGGAGACCTCGGAGCCGAGCGCGCGCTCCTTCACCCGCTTGATGAAGGCCCGGACGACCGGCAGCGCGACATCCGCCTCCAGCAGCGCGATGCGGATCTCGCGGGTGGTGGCGTCGATGTCCGCCTCGCTCAGGCGGCCCTTGCCCCGGAGGTTCTTGAACGTCGCTGCGAGGCGATCGGAAAGGGTGTCGAACACGTCGTCGCGGGTCCTCTACGGCATCGGTCTGAGTACGGTCGTCGCCCCCAAGGGTATCCGGCCGGTCCACGGACGGTCTCCACCCGGGTTCGGGGGAACTCCGGCGGCCTCCGGAGGGGCCGCTCAGCCCAGGGCCGCGCGCACCGCCGCCGCCACCTCCCCGGCCCGCCGGGCGGACAGCGGACGACCCTCCGCGTCGGTCAGGTAGAAGGCGTCGACGACGTCCGCGCCCAGGGTGGAGACGTGCGCCGTCCGCACCCGCACCCCCGCGCCGTCCAGGGCCCGGCCGACCCGGTGCAGCAGCCCGGGGGCGTCGTGGGCGCGCACCTCCAGCACCGTCGCGTTCGCCGAGGCGACCGGGGGCGCCACCGCGACCACCGGCGGCGGGGTCGGGATCCCCCGCCGGCGCGGGGCCGCCGCGTCCCGCTCGGCCAGCCGGCGCGCGACGTCCAGCGAGCCGTCCAGGGCCCGGCGCAGGTCGGCCCGCAGCCGCGCCGCCTCCGGCAGCTCGCCGAACTCCGCCGCCACCGTCCAGGACAGCAGCAGCACCGGCCCCGCGCCGATCGGGTCCAGCTCCCGCAGCCCCGCCGAGCGGACCGCCAGCCGGTGCAGGGCCAGCACCCCGGCGACGGTGCCGAGCAGCCCCGGCCGGTCCGGGACGGCCAGCAGCAGCCGCACGCCCATCGGCTCGGTGCCGGCCGTCTCCGCCCCGGTCTGGGCCAGCAGCGAGAGCGCCGGTCCGCCGGTCCTGGCCGCCTCCACCGCGAGCCGCTCCTGCTCGGCGGTCGGCGCGGCGGCCGGCTCCGGGCCCGCGGCGGCGTCCCCGGCCAGCCGGGCGGCGGCCCGCGCGGCCAGGCCGTCCACCAGCGAGGCCCGCCAGCCGCTCCACGCCGCCGGGCCGGTGGCCAGCGCGTCCGCCTCGGTCAGCGCCCGCAGCAGCTCCAGCCGGGGCAGCGTGGTGACCACCTTGGTGACCGCCTCGACGGTGGCCGGGTCGTCCGGGTCGCGCCGGGTCGCGGTGTCCACCAGGGTCAGATGGTGGCGGACCAGCACGGCGAGGGTCTCCACCGACTCCGGGTCGAAGCCCATCCGGACGGCCACGTCGCGGACGATCACCTCGCCCGCCTCGCTGTGGTCGCCGGGCCAGCCCTTGCCGAGGTCGTGCAGCAGCGCGGCGACCAGCAGCAGGTCCGGCCGGGCCACCCGGCGGGTCATCGCGGCGGCCCGCACCGCGGTCTCCACCAGGTGCCGGTCCACCGTCCAGCGGTGCACCGCGTTGCGCTGCGGCCGGCAGCGGACCCGCTCCCAGTCCGGCAGCAGCCGGGTGATCAGCCCCTCCGCCTCCAGCGCCTCCCAGACCGGCAGACAGGCCTCGCCCGCGCCGAGCAGGGTGACCAGCTGCTCGCGCGCCTCGTCCGGCCAGGGCACCGGCAGCGGACGGCACTCGGCGGCCAGCCGGCGCACCGTCGCGTGGGAGACGGTGAGCCCGTTCTGGGCGGCCGCCGCCGCGGCGCGCAGCGGCAGCACCGGGTCCGAGACCGGGCGGGCGCCCTGGGCGAGCACCGCCTCGCCGTCCTGCTCGACGACACCCTCGGCGAGCGGCCGACGCTCCACCGCGCCCCGGGCCACCGCGCCCGCGCCGCGCCGGGCCGCGCCGGAGGCGCCGCCGAACGGACCGGCGAACGGGAACCCGCGCCGGAGCGGGCGGCGGCCCCGGCCCGAGCGGGCGGCCAGCACCCGGTCCACCGCCCGCCAGGTGACGTCCGAGGCGTAGGCGACCGTCCTGGCCGCCTCGTAGACCTGCCGCAGCAGGGTGTCCGCGTCCAGCACACCGAGCCGCTCGGCGACCTGGTCCTGGTCCTGCAGGGCGAGCCGCTCGGTGGCCCGGCCGGTGACCAGGTGCAGCGCGTCGCGGACGTCGGCCAGCCGGAGCGCGGCCGCGTCCAGGCCCTCCCGGGGCGCGTCGGCCAGCCAGCTCGCGGCGATCGCGTCCAGCGCGACCACGTCCCGCAGACCGCCCTTGGCCTCCTTGAGGTCGGGCTCCAGCAGGAAGGACAGCTCGCCGTGCCGCTCGGCCCGCTCCCGGCCCAGCTCCCGCAGCTCCGGCAGCCGCCCCGCCGCGCCCGCCCGCCAGTCGGCGAGCACGGTGGAGCGCAGCGCGGCGGTGAGCGCCGGGTCGCCCGCCACGTGCCGGGCGTCCAGCAGGCCGAGCTGCGCCTTGAGGTCGGCGGCCGCCACCGCCCTGGCCTCGGCCGGGGTGCGGACGGCGTGGTCCAGGGCGGCGCCGGAGTCCCAGACCGGGTACCAGAGCCGCTCGGGCAGGGCCGGGTCCAGCCGGCCCTCGTGCAGCAGCAGCACGTCGAGGTCGCTGCGCGGGGAGAGCTCGCCGCGTCCGTAGCCGCCGACCGCGACCACGGCGGTCCCGGCGGGGGCGCCGGCCGAGGCGAACAGGGCGGCCAGCCAGTCGTCGGTGCGCGCGGACAGTTCGGCGCGCCGGTCGCGGCCGCCGGGCCCGGGGGCGGTGAGCAGCCGGGCCCGGGCGGCGGCGGGGTCGGCCGGTCCGGCCGGGCCCGGGTGGGAGTCGTCGGTGTGGGAGGCCATGTGAAGTCCCCGTCCGTGGTCGTGCGGGTCGTGCGGATCGGTCGTTCCGGCGCCGGAACGCCGTCGGCGGACCTGCGACCGTGGGGGGTCGCAGGCCCGCGGGAGGGGCTGCTGAGCGGTGCGCCGGCGGTCCTAGAGGGCGTCGGGGCCGCGTTCTCCGGTACGGACCCGGACGGCGGTGTCGACCGGGACGGTCCACACCTTGCCGTCGCCGATCTTCCCGGTCCTGGCCGCCTCGACCAGGACGTCGATCAGCTGCTCGGCGTCCTCGTCCTCGACCAGGACCTCGACTCTGACCTTGGGCACCAGGTCCACGGTGTACTCCGCACCCCGGTAGACCTCGGTGTGACCGCGCTGGCGGCCGTAGCCGCTCGCCTCGGAGACGGTCAGACCGTGCACCCCGAAGGACTGCAGGGCGGCCTTCACCTCGTCCAGGCGGTGGGGCTTGATGACGGCGGTGATGAGCTTCATCGGGCGTCCACCTCGGTCTTCTCGGTGCTCTTCGCCGCGGCGGCGACGGTTGCGGCGGCGGGTACGGCGGTCGCGGGTGTCGGCGCCGCGGCGACCGAGGACCGGCCCAGGCCCGAGCCGAGGGCGCTGAAGTCGTACGCGGACTCGGCGTGCTCCGCCTGGTCGATACCGGCCACCTCGACCTCCTCGGCGACCCGGAACCCGATCGTCCTGTCGATCGCCTTGGCCAGCAGCCAGGAGAGCACGAAGGAGTAGACGGCGACGACCGCCACGCCCATCGCCTGCTTGCCCAGCTGCTCGAACCCGCCGCCGTAGAAGAGCCCCTTGGCGGTCTGGCCGACCGTCCCGGTGGCGAACAGGCCGACCAGCAGCGAGCCGATCGCCCCGCCGACCGCGTGCACGCCGACCACGTCGAGCGAGTCGTCGAAGCCGAAGCGGTACTTGAGGCTGATCGCTGCCGCGCAGACGGCGCCGGCGACCAGGCCGATCGCCACCGCGCCGAGCGGGGAGACCGAGCCGCAGGCCGGGGTGATGGCCACCAGGCCGGCCACCGCGCCGGAGGCGGCGCCCAGGGTGGTGAAGGCGCCGTGCCGCAGCTTCTCGTAGATCAGCCAGCCGATCAGCGCGGCACCGGTGGCGACCTGGGTGTTGATCAGGGCCATCGCCGCGACGCCGTTGGCGGCCAGCGCCGAGCCGGCGTTGAAGCCGAACCAGCCGAACCACAGCAGCCCGGAGCCGAGCATCACCAGCGGCAGCGAGTGCGGGCGCATCGGGTCCTTGCGGAAGCCGATCCGTCGGCCGAGCACCAGGCAGAGCGCCAGGCCCGCGACACCGGCGTTGATGTGGACGGCCGTCCCGCCGGCGAAGTCGATCACGCCGTTGCGGTCGCCGAGCCAGCCGCCGTTGCCGCCGTCGAAGAAGAACACCCAGTGCGCGACCGGGAAGTAGACCACGGTGACCCAGAGCGCCACGAACAGGCCCCAGGCGGTGAACTTCGCGCGGTCCGCGATCGCCCCGCTGATCAGGGCCGGGGTGATGATGGCGAACATCAGCTGGAAGGCGGAGAAGGCCGTCACCGGGATCGTCCCGGCGAGGTCGTCGAGGCCGATTCCCTGCATCCCCAGGAAGTCGAGGTTCCCGATCAGACCGGCGCCCGCGTCGGGCCCGAAGCTGAGCGAGTAGCCGTAGAGGACCCACAGCACGCTGACGATGCCCAGCGAGAGGAAGCTCATCGCCAGCATGTTCAGTGTGCTCTTGGCCCGGACCATCCCCCCGTAGAAGAAGGCCAGCCCCGGGGTCATCACCATGACCAGGGCCGCACTGACGAGTACGAAGGCGGTGTCACCCGCGCTGAAGCCGTCCGGCATCGGCGTACCTCCTGACTGGAGCCGATCCGCACCCGGGTTCCTGTCCCGTGCACCGGGGCGTCGGCGATGAGGAGGAGCGTGCCGAAGGCCGGTTTCGGCCGATGCCGCTGGTTGTTTCACCGCCGTGACGAGGGCGACAGCGGGGTTACACCCGCGTGAACCCCGGCCGTGTCGCGCGGCCGGAGGGGTTACCGTACGGCCGCCCCGTACGGGGTGTGCCCGGGACAGCACGGAACGGGACCGTACGGAACGGCACAGCACGGGCGCGGAACGGCGCCGAACGGCACCGACCGCGCCGTCGGCGGACGGCGCGGTCGGCGGGTCGGGGCCCGAGGTCGGAGTCGGGGTCGCGATCGGGGTTCGGGTCGTGCTCGGGTCGGACCGGACTCAGACCACCGAGACGTACTCGGGGATGTCCTGCACCACCCGCTCCTTGAGCCGGCTCACCGCGTCCACGCCCCGGTAGCGGGACGAGGCGGCCTCGGTGGTCTTGCGCACCCGGGAGTTGAGCCGCTCGGAGCGGACCTTGGTGGCGATGTCCACGGCCTGCTCGGCGAAGACCGCCGCCTGCTCCGGCTCGTTCTGGAGCAGGTGCACGCTGGCCATGCCGACCAGGTTGAAGGCGTAGGAGCGGACGTGGTCGCCGTCCTGGCGGAACAGGTCGACCGCGCGCTCCATCACCGGCGCGGACATCGAGGCGTAGAGCGCGCCGTTGTCGGAGTGGTACGCGAGGTCGCGGAAGGAGTGGGCGTTCTCGGCGTTCAGCTCGGCCGGCGAGAAGAACTTCAGCCAGTCCGGGTCGGCGTCGCCCTCACGGATGTCGGTGAAGGTGTCCTCGGCCAGCCGGACCGCCCGGGCGCACCGGTTCACCTCGCCGATGGTGGCGTACGCGCGCGCCTCCATCGCGTACAGCAGGGACTGCTGGCGCGGGGTGGCGGTGTCGCGGCTGCCGTACTGGGCGAGGTGGATCAGCTCCAGCGCGTCCTCGCCGCGGTTGAGGTGGATCATCTGCCGGCTCATGTCGGTGAGGATCAGGGCGCCGAACGGGCGGTCCCCGGCCTCCTTGGCGGCGTGCAGCGCCAGCACGTAGTACTTCTGCGCGCTCGGGTGCATGCCGACGTCGTAGGACATCCAGCCCGCCAGGTGGGCGAGCTCGGCGGTGAGCCGGAACAGCCGCCGGGTGGTCTGCTCCGGGTAGGTCTCCTGGAGCAGGTCGGTGACCTCGTGCAGCTGGCCGACCACGGCCTTGCGGCGCAGGCCGCCTCCGTTCTGCGCGTCCCACTGCCGGAACATGACCGTGGTCTGCTCCAGCAGTTCCAGCTCGGGCTCGGAGAGCCGGCCGGTGAACGGCTCGCCGCCGTTGGCGGCGGCCAGGATCGGCGTGGGGGCGCCGTTCGGGCCGGGGGCCAGCCAGCGCTGCATCGGCTCGATCAGCGCGGCGCCGGCGGTCAGGGCGAGCGAGGTGCCCAGGAAGCCCCGCCGGTTGAGCATGAGGTCGCTGCGGGAGTAGTCACTGATCAACTGGACGGTCTGCGGGGCGCTCCACGGCAGGTCGACGCCGCCGCCCACGGTGGAGACCGGAACGGCGGCGCGCAGGCCGAGGTCCTCGATCGAGACCACCGAGCCGAACCGCTCGGAGAACAGCTCCGACATGATCTTGGGAATGGGCTCCCGCGGCTGCTCGCCGTCCAGCCAGCGGCGCACCCGCGAGGTGTCGGTGGAGACGTGGTGGGCACCGATCTGCCTGGCCCGGCGGTTGACCTGGCGGGCCAACTCCCCCTTGGACCAACCGCTGCGGGCGAACCACGTGGTCAGCTTCTCGTTGGGTTGCTTCTCTGCCATGGGTCCCCATCCCGCCCGGCCCCCACGGGGCCCCGATCGTGACCGCCCGACGGTTGCGGGCTCTTGCGGCCGTGCCGTTGACGAAACTGCGGCGCTGCCGCCGCAGACGAACCGTCAGTTCCCCAACTCCCGGCTCCCCAGGGCCCGGAGCGGTCCCCTGACGAGGTCCGTGTGCTGAACGTAACGCCCCGCGTACTGCCCCGGGGAGCGGCCCTGGCGAAACGCCACCTTTCGCCACCCCCAGGAGTGAACCGAAGCGTGTCGACAGACGGTTCACTAGGAAGTCCCGACGGTCCGGCATATGCGGGCCGCCAAGTCCCCACGGATATCCGGCCCTTCGGGCGAACCGCCACCCACCGCAGGGGATTTCGCCACCCGCACCGATCACCGGCCGCCCCGCGCACCAGACGATCCGGCATCCGCACCGTCCGCCACAAGGCGGCGCCCGAGGCACATCACCGCAACTGGCGCACACCGGGCGCTGCGCGCCGTCACCGCACAACGCACCACGCAACGGACAATCAACACAAAGTCACCGTCCCGTAACCATCGGCAACCAGAACCTGTTGGGGGAGGCATGGACAACCTGTTCGGCGAACTTCGACTGGGGAGCCTGCGGCTGGCGCCGCTGGGCGCGCGCCGTCGCACCCGCGTCACCACGAGCCGGGCGGCCGCGGAGTACACCGGCCGGTGGGGCTGGGCCGTCGTCGTCGGCGAGCCGGCCCGCGCCGCCGGCACCCCGGAGCGCTGCCACTGCGGCACCCCGCGCTGCGCCGCCCCCGGTCTGCACCCCGTCCCCGGAGCCGGCCCGGCCGGCGGCCCCGGACCGGACGCCTCGGTACTGTTCCCCACCGGCCGCGCCTTCGACGTCCTGGACGTCCCCGAGCAGGCCGGCCTCCAGGCGCTGGTCCGGCTGGAGCGGATGGGCACCCAGGTCGGGCCGGTGCTCGCCGCGCCCACCGGGCGGCTCCAGTTCCTGGTCGCGGCCGGTACCGCGCGACGGCTGCCCGACCTGCTCTACCGGATGGGCTGGGACGACGCCGCGCTCGACCTCGCCTGCCACGGCGAGGGCAGCTTCGTCGCCGCGCCGCCCACCGTGCTGGCCGGCCTCGGCCCGGTCCGCTGGCTGCGCCGGCCGACCCGGGACAACGCGGGCTGCCCGCCCGAGGCCCGGCTGCTGCTGGGCACCCTCGCCTACGCCTGCCACCGCGGCCGGGAGCGCACCCCCGAACCGGCCTGGATCGCCTGAGGGGTACTGTCGCCCGCGCTCACCGCGCGGCGCAGGCGGCCGGGAACGCCGAAGGGCCCGCCCCTCGCGGGGGGCGGGCCCTTCATCGGTGGACCGGCGGTCCTCAGTCCCCGATCAGCGCGTCCACGAACGCGCCAGGCTCGAACGGCGCCAGGTCGTCGGCGCCCTCGCCCAGACCGATCAGCTTGACCGGCACGCCCAGCTCCCGCTGGACCGCGATCACGATGCCGCCCTTGGCGGTGCCGTCCAGCTTGGTCAGCACGATGCCGGTGATGTCGACCACCTCGGCGAAGACCCGGGCCTGGACCAGCCCGTTCTGACCGGTGGTGGCGTCCAGCACCAGCAGCACCTCGTCCACCGGGCCGTGCTTCTCGACGACCCGCTTGACCTTGCCCAGCTCGTCCATCAGGCCGGTCTTGGTGTGCAGGCGCCCGGCGGTGTCCACCAGCACGGTGTCCACGCCCTCGGCGATGCCCTCCTTGACCGCGTCGAACGCGACCGAGGCCGGGTCGCCGCCCTCGGGGCCGCGCACCGTGCGGGCGCCGACGCGCTCGCCCCAGGTCTGCAGCTGGTCGGCGGCGGCGGCGCGGAAGGTGTCGGCCGCGCCGAGCACCACGCTGCGGCCGTCGGCGACCAGCACCCGGGCCAGCTTGCCGGTGGTGGTGGTCTTGCCGACGCCGTTGACGCCGACCACGAGGACGACCGCGGGGCCCTCCTCGTGCTTGGTGGAACGGACGGTGCGGTCGGCGTCCTTGCCGATCAGCTCGACCAGTTCCTCGCGCAGCAGGGCGCGCAGCTCGTCCGGGGTGCGGGTGCCGAGCACCTTGACCCGGGTGCGCAGCCGCTCGACCAGCTCCTGGGTGGGGGCCACGCCGACGTCGGCGGTCAGCAGGGTGTCCTCGATCTCCTCCCAGGTGTCCTCGTCGAGGTGCTCGCGGGAGAGCAGCGAGAGCAGCCCCTTGCCCAGCGAGTTCTGCGAGCGGGAGAGCCGCGAGCGCAGCCGGACCAGGCGGCCGGCGGTGGGCTCGGGGACCTCGATGGAGGGGGCTTCCTCGACGGCCTCGGGAACGACCTCGGCTTCGGGGAGCTGCACCTCCTCGACGGTGCGGCGCGGTTCCTCGGTGGGCGGCGCGGACTCCTCGCCGACGGCGGGCTCGCGCGGGGTCGGGGGCGCCGTGATGACCGGCGCCTGCGACTTCGGGGGCAGTTGCTGGCGTCGTCTGCCGGAAACGACGAGTCCGGCGATCGCGCCGACGGCGACCACCGCGATGACTACGGCAAGAATCACGTATTCCATAACTCCCCCAGTATCCGTGACGACGGTCCGCGCGGACCGCAGGCGGCGGACCGGATCCGGAACGGATCGGGAACGGACCGCCGCCGGCACCGCCGCCCGGTCACCGCCGGCTCAGGACGGGACCGCCTCCGGAACGGGCACGGGCCCGGTCCGGCGCTCCTTCCGGTCGTCCCGCAGCCGCTGGCTGATCACCTGCGAGATGCCGTCGCCCTTCATGGTCACCCCGTACAGCGCGTCGGCGGACTCCATGGTCAGCTTCTGGTGAGTGATCACGATGAGCTGGGAACTCTCCCGCAGCTCCTCCATGATCCCGATCAGCCGACGCAGGTTGGTCTCGTCCAGCGCCGCCTCGACCTCGTCCATCACGTAGAACGGGCTGGGCCTGGCCTTGAAGATCGAGACCAGCAGCGCCACCGCGGTGAGCGAACGCTCCCCGCCGGAGAGCAGGGAGAGCCGCTTGACCTTCTTGCCGGGCGGGCGGGCCTCCACCTCGACCCCGGTGGTGAGCATGGAGTCCGGGTCGGTCAGCACCAGCCGTCCCTCGCCGCCCGGGAACAACCGGGAGAACACGCCCTCGAACTGCGCGGCGGTGTCGTGGTACGCGGCCGTGAACAGCTGCTCGACCCGCTGGTCGACGTCCTTGACGATGTCGAGCAGGTCGCGCCGCCCGCGCTTGAGGTCGTCCAACTGCTCGCCGAGGAAGCGGTGGCGCTCCTCCAGCGCGGAGAACTCCTCCAGTGCCAGCGGGTTGACCTTGCCCAGCTGCTGGTACGCCCGCTCGGCCGCGCGCAGCCGCTTCTCCTGCTCGGCCCGGTCGTACGGACGGGGCTCGCCCGGCTCCTGCCCCTCCTCCGGGGTGGAGGGCGGGACCGGCCGGTCGGGACCGTAGGAGTCCAGCAGTTCGCCGCCCTCGATGCCGAACTCCTCCAGCGCGCGGCTCTCCAACTGCTCGATCCGCAGCCGCTTCTCCGCCCGCAGCACCTCGTCGCGGTGCCCGGCGTCGACCAACTTGTCCAGCTCGTCCTTGAGTTCGCGGCCGTGCTCGCGGTGCTCCCGCAGCTCCGCCTCGCGTGCCGCCCTGGCCTGCTCGATCGCGGCCCGTTCGGCGTCCGCCCGGGCCAGCGACACCTCCAGACAGGCGAGCAGCTGCCGGGCGCCCTCGGCGACCGCGACGGCCACGGCGGCGTCCCGCTCGGCCCGGCGGCGGCGTTCGGCGGCCCGGGCCCGCGCCTCGCGCTCGGCGCGGGCGGCCCGGTCCAGCTGGTCGGCCCGCCCGGCCAGGGCGCGGACCCGCTCCTCGTGGGTGCGCACCGCGAGCCGGGCCTCCAGTTCGGTCGCCCGGGCCGCGGTGGCGGCCCCGGCCAGCCGCTGCTGCTCGGCGGCGTCCGGCTCGTCCTCCCCGTCGGCGGCGGTCTCCTCGGCCACCGCCAGCCGTTCGGCCAGCTCCTCGGCGGTGGTGAGCAGCCGGTCCAGGCCCTCCTCGGCGCGGCCGGCGGCGGCGGTCAGCCGTTCGGCCTCCCCGGCGGCGGCCCTGGACTGTCCGCCGAGCCGGCCGAGGGTACCCGCCACCTCGGCCCGCTCGCGTTCCAGCTGCCGCCGCCGGACGGCGAGTTGCTCCACGGCGGCGGCCGACTCGCGGCGCCGCTCGGTGAGTTCGGCCAGTCGTTCGGCCGACTCGGCGCAGCGGACGTCGAGTTCGGCGATGCTCCGGGCGGCCTCGTCCACGGCCGCCCGGGTCTCCAGCAGGCTGGGCGCGGCGCCGGAACCACCGTGGGCGAAGGCCGCGCCGAGCCGGTCGCCCTCGGCGGTGACGGCGCTCAGCCCGGGGTGCTCGGCGACCAGTCGGAGCGCCGCGTCGAGCGTGTCCACCACGGCGGTCCCGGCCAGCAGGAGGCCGACGGCGGGCAGCAGTTCGGGCGGTCCGTCGACCAGGTCTGCGGCCCAGCGGGCGCCCGGCGGCAACTCCCCCGCCGGGGAGTCGGGTCGGGGGGCACCGGCGATCAGCAGGGCGGCCCGGCCGGCGTCCTGCTCGCGCAGCAGCCGCAGCGCCTCGGCGGCGGCGCCGGGCGAGTCGACGGCCACCGCGTCGGCGGCGGCGCCGAGCGCGGCCGCGACGGCGGTCTCGTGGCCGGGGGCGATCCTCAGCAGTCCGGCGGCCGACCCGAGCAGTCCGGCGAGCCGGTCCCCGGCGGCGAGCAGCGCGCCGCTGCCGTCCTTGCGGCGCAGGCCGAGGGCGAGGGCGTCGTGCCGGGCGGTCAGCGCGGCCCGCTCGCGCTCGGCGACGGCGGCCGCCTCGCGGGCCGCGGCGAGCTCCCGCTCGACGGCGGCGAGCAGTTCCCCGGCGTCCTCGTGCGCGCTGTCGGCCCGTTCGCCGTCCTCCGCCTCGGCGTCGACCCTGGCCTTCAGTTCCTCGTACTCCTCGCGGGCGGCCCCGGCGCGTTGCAGCGACTCGTCCCGGGCCTCGGCGAGCCGGCCGATCTCGGCCTCGGCGGCGGCGGCCCTGGACCGGGCGGCGGCGGCCTGCCCCTGGAGCCTGGCCAGCCCCTCGCGGCGATCGGCGATGGCCCGGGCGGCGTCCTTGAGCCGGCGTTCCTCGGCGACGAGGGCGCGTTCCAGCTCGGCCTTGGTGTCGACCGCCTCGTCCAGCGCCTCCTGGGCCTGTTCCAGGGCCTCGGCCAGCGCGGCCTCCTCCTCCCTGACCCGTTCGGCCTCGCGCTCCAGCTCCTCCGGGTCGCGGCCGCGCCGCTCCTCGGACTGCCCGTCGGCGGCCGCGTGCCGGGCCTTCGCCCCGGCCAGTCCGACGGTACCGCGGGTGCGTTCGGCGAGGGCGGAGAGCCGGTACCAGGTCTGCCGGGCCGCCTCCAGGCCGGGGCCGAGCTGCTGGACCTGCGCCTCCAGCACGGCCTCGCGCTGGATCGCCCGGCCGAGTTCCTGCTCGACGGTGGAACGGCGCAGCCGCAGGGCCAGTTCGTCGGCGATCTCCGCCTCGACGGCCCGGCGCAGGCCGAGCAGGTCGTCGGCGAGCAGCCGCAGCCGGGCGTCGCGCAGGTCGGCCTGGATCCCGGCGGCCCGGCGGGCGATCCTGGCCTGTCGGCCGAGCGGGCCGAGCTGGCGCCGGAGTTCGGCCACCAGGTCCTGGACCCGGTTGAGGTTGACCTGCATCGCGTCGAGCTTCCGCAGCGCCTTCTCCTTGCGCTTGCGGTGCTTCAGGACGCCCGCCGCCTCCTCGATGAAGGCGCGCCGGCCCATCGGGTCGGCCTGCAGAACGGAGTCGAGCCGGCCCTGCCCGACGATGACGTGCATCTCGCGGCCGATGCCGGAGTCGGAGAGCAGTTCCTGGATGTCCAGCAGCCGGCAGGTGTCGCCGTTGAGCGCGTACTCGCTGCCGCCGTTGCGGAACATCGTCCGGGTGATGGTCACTTCGGCGTACTCGATCGGCAGGGCGCCGTCGGTGTTGTCGATGGTGAGGCTGACCTCGGCCCGGCCGAGCGGGGCGCGCCCGCTGGTGCCGGCGAAGATGACGTCCTCCATCTTGCCGCCGCGCAGCGACTTGGCGCCCTGCTCGCCCATCACCCAGGAGAGCGCGTCGACGACGTTGGACTTGCCGGAGCCGTTCGGCCCGACCACGCAGGTGATGCCGGGCTCGAAGCGCAGGGTGGTGGCGGAGGCGAAGGACTTGAACCCGCGCAGCGTCAGACTCTTCAGGTGCACGCGCCGCTCTCCTCGCCCCTCGATCGCCGGGCCCTGGCCGGGGCCCTGCGGCGACTGTATCCGCCCGCAGGGCCGGGACCTGCGGCGATCGCGGCCGGACACGACGAAGGGACGCCACACGGGGCGTCCCTTGCAAGCTGCGTCCCTTTCGGGGCGGCTCAGTGCACAGCGGCGTCGACCGAGAGATCGGGCGGGACTCAGGTGAGAGCCGGCTCCCGCTGATCCAGGTCGATGCTGTTGAGCAACGAGTGCTCGCCGGCGACAGCGGTGAGTGCGTCGTTCACAGCCTGCATCCTGATGAGCTCGGCTTCGAGATCCTGGACGCGCTGCTGCAGCCGTCGCATCTCGGTGAGCATTCGCGGGTCGGGGCCGCCGACGTACCCGAGAAGCGCCTTTGCCATGATGAATGGTCCTCCACGCTGAGTGACCGAACCGGAACGGTACAGGTCTAGGGGGAAGGGGGACGCACGCGCGGCGTCGCACCGGCAGTGCTGGCTGGGCACTACGGCACAACCACCGTGAGCTGGGCTCACGGGGGCATGCACCTACCGGAATAACGCGGTCGTGTGCGCGGGTTTCCAGCGTCTCACCAAAGACGGTACGGGTCAACACGATCACCGCACGCTACCGCGCCCCTGTCACCTGCCTGGCGGTGTCGTCACGCCCGACGGCTACGAAGGGGGGTCCTTCACATGCTCGTGGATCATCGTTCGATGCGGAGTCAACCACGAGTCTGCCCGGATGGCAACCGTACGACACCGCCGGTTGACGATCGTTTTCGATCGACCCGTCCCGGCCCCCGCCGACGGGGGTGTTCAGCGGATCTCGAAGGTCCCGTACCCGGCGCCGACGGCGGTCCAGATCTCGGTCACCCCGCTGACCCGGCCCGGTGTGTCGGGGCCCCTGAGCAGCGCGAGCAGTTCCTCGCACTCCGGGGCGAGCCCCTCGGCCACCACCTGCACCCGGCCGTCGCCGAGGTTGCTCGCGTAGCCGGTCAGTCCGATCTCCAGCGCCCGCGCCCTGGTCCACCAGCGGAAGCCGACCTGCTGCACCTTGCCGCGTACCCAGGCGGTGACGCGGACGGGCTCGTCACTGTGGGCGTCGCGACCGTGCATGTCCCGACCCTATCCGCCGCGACGGCGGCCCGCGTCACGGCGGAGCCAGCCCGACGACGCCGGGATGACGCCGCCGGTACGACGCCGCCCCCGGCCGGTCGCGGGACCGGCCGGGGGCGGCGGAGCGGAGCGGGGCCGACGGGGTCAGAAACCCCCGCCGAAGTCGCCGCCGCCACCGAAGTCGCCGCCACCGCCGCCGAAGTCCCCACCGCCGCCGTCGAAGCCGCCGCCGAAGTCGGAGGAGTCGTAGTCGGCACCGGACTGGTCCCCGCCCTCGTAGCCGGAGCCGCCGTCCGCCGGGCCGTACGCGTAGGCCGGGGTCGCCATCATCGAGCCGAGCATGGTGCCGACCAGCAGGCCCGGCAGCAGACCGCCGCCGCCGAAGCCCCCGAAGTAGCCGCCGGCCCAGGGGCCGTACGCCGGACCCGCGTTCCAGTACGGCTGCGGGCCGTGCTCGGTGGGCACGGTCCGGATGTCCGGGTCCTGCCCGGCCGCCAGCCGGTCCGCGTCCGCCCGGCAGACCGGGACGGAGCGGGCGGCGCCGCCCGCCGGGGCCCAGTCGGCGTCCTTGACCGACGGGCCGTGCCGGGGGTCGAAGAAGCACGGGGGACGCCGCTCGGGCAGCGGGTGCCCGGCCCGCCGGGCTGCCAGGGTGGCCAGCGCGAACCGGCCGTCCTCCAGCGCCTCGGCGACCGGCTTGGCGTCCTCCGGCCCCTTGGCCTCGTCCATCAGCCGCTTGGCCCGCTCGTAGGAGTCCAGGGCGTGGGTGTAGTCGCCGCGCTGCACGTCGTCGACGTCGGGCGCGGACGGGACGAAGTCCAGCCGGTCCAGTTCCTCGCCGTAGGCGGTGATGTCCTCGTCCACCACCCGGCGGACCTGGGCCAGTTCGGCCCGGCGCTGGTCCTCCTTGCGCCGCTTGGACCGGCGGAACAGCAGGAACACCCCGGTGCCGGCCAGCGCCAGCAGGGCCAGCGGGACGGCGACCGCGGCGGCGGAGACGCCGCCCGCCGTGCTGTTCACGCCGTGCCCCTTGACCTGCGGGGCGGCGGTGTCCACGAAGTCGTTGAGGGTGGCGTCGATGTCGCCGGGGTGCGCGCGGAAGGACGCGCCGGCGATCCGCTGGGCGCTCGCGGTGGGCAGCGCCTCCTTGTCCGAGCGGGCCTGGAACTGGTCGCCGCGCCAGATCGCGTAGGTGCCGGTGATGCCGACCTTGGTGCGCAGGTCGTCGAAGACGGTCGAGGCGCCGTACGGGTCGGCCGCCGGGACCACCGCCACGAAGACCGGCTTGTCCGCCTTGCGGATCTTCTCGGTCAACGCGTCGGCCTGGGCCTGTCCGAACCGGCCCGTCATCGCCGGGTCGACGTACACCCGGCCCTGCTTGAGCGCGGCGGTCGCGTCGTCGAGGCCGCCCGCCGCCGAGGCGGCCGGCGCCAGCAGGAGCAGCAGCCCGAGCAGCGCCGCCACCAGGGCCAGCGGCCCGGCACCCCGGGAACGTCGTCGAGCAAGGGTTCTCATGCCACCGACGCTACCGCGACCGGTCCCCCGGCAGGGCATACCGGCCGGGTACGGGGCGGACCGGCACCCCCACCGTCCGCCGGGGTCGGTCCCCTTCCTCGGGATGATCTTTCCTCCGGTCGCCCCGGAGCTCGGTCCGGGCGGGAACCCGGCCACCGGCCCGCTCGTACCTCCCGGCGTGTCCCGGCGGGCGCGGAGCCCGTCCCGGGGCGTCCCGTCCGTACCGCGCGACCAGGCATAGTGGTGGCCGAACGGTCACCCCCTGCCTCGACCGTCCTCCCCCGTCCCTCCTGATCGGAGCACGTGTGATCATCGGCCTCGTCACCGCTGTGGCGGCCTCCGCCTGCTACGGCACCGGTTCGGTCCTCCAGGCCGTGGGATCCCGGCGCTCCGCCCGCGAGGAGGCCGCCAAGGGCGGCGACTCCACCGGCACCACCGCACACGGCGGGCCGAGCCTCTCCTCCACCGCCAAGGCCGCCGTGACCTGGGAGTTCATCCTCGGCACGGTGCTGGACTTCATCGGCTTCGGACTCGGCGCGCTGGCCGCCCGGCTGCTGCCGCTGTTCCTCTCCCAGACCATCATCAGCGCCAACCTGGTGATCACCGCGGTGCTGTCGATCAAGCTGCTCGGGATCCGGCTCAAGCAGCTGGAGTGGGCCTCGATCGGCGTGCTCTGCTCGGCGCTCGTCCTGCTCGCCGTCTCGGCCGGGCCCGAGGGCGGGCACCACACCGAGATGGCCTTCCACTGGTGGCTGCTGCTGATCACCACCGTGCTGCTGGTGGGCGGCGCACTGCTGGTGCGCCGGATGGGGGCCAACGGCGCGATCGTCGCCGGTCTGCTCTCCGGTCTCGGCTTCGGCGCGCTCGGCGTGGGCGTGCGGATCCTGAACGGCGTCGAGCCCTTCGACCTCGGCAGCCTGCTCTCCGACCCGGCGCTGTACGCGATCCTGGTCGGCGGCATCGGCGGTATGTACGTGCACACCGTGGCCCTGCAGATCGGCTCGGTGAACGGCGCCACGGCCGCCCTGGTGGTCGGTGAGACGGTGCTGCCGGGCGCGGTCGGCGTGCTCTGGCTCGGCGACTCCTCCAAGGCCGGGCTGGGCTGGCTCGGCGTGGCCGGCTTCGTGCTGGCGGTGGTCTCGGCGGTCGGGGTCGCCTACTTCGGCCAGGACACCCACGGCGGCCTCCCCGACGGCGAACCGGCCCGGCCCGAACTCGCCGACCGCTGACACCGGCCTCCGGGGCCGGCCTTCGAGACGGACCTCCGAGGCCGACCGCTGACAGCGGGGCCGGAGGGGCGGGCGGCGCGAGAGGGCGCCGCCCGCCCCTTCAGCCCCCGTCGCGCACCCGCGGAACCCGCTGGCAGCGGGGGCAGAAGTAGCTGGACCGGTTCATCCAGGCGGCCCGCCGGATCGCGGTGCCGCAGCGGCGGCAGGGCTCGCCCTCCCGGCCGTAGGCGTCCAGGTCCCGGGAGAAGTAGCCGCTCTCGCCGTTCACATTGACGTACAGGCTGTCGAAGCTGGTGCCGCCGACCGCCAGCGCCGCCGTCATCACCTCGCGGGCGTTCGCCAGCAGCAGCGCCGCCTGCGGCCGGGTGAGCGTCGCGGACGGCCGGTCGTAGTGCAGCCGGGAGCGCCACAGCGCCTCGTCCGCGTAGATGTTGCCGACCCCGCTGATCAGCGTCTGGTCCAGCAGCGCCCGCTTGACCGTGGTGCGCCGGGCGCGCAGCGCCGCGACGAAGACGGCGTCGTCGAACCGGGCGTCGAGCGGGTCGCGGGCGATGTGCGCGATGGAGACCGGGGTGCCCTCGGGGTCGTCGTCCTCGGCCTCCTCGACCGCCAGCCCGCCGAAGGTCCGCTGGTCGACGAAGCGCAGCTCGCGCCCGCCGTCGGTGAAGCGCAGCCGGACCCGCAGATGCGTCTCGTCCGGCACGGTCGGGTCCTGGACGAGCAGTTGGCCGCTCATTCCGAGGTGGCCGATCATCGAGAATCCCTGGCCCCGGCCGGTCAGCGGGACCCAGAGGTACTTGCCGCGGCGCTGCGCGGCGCCGAACGTGGTGCCGGTGAGCCGGGCCGCGAAGTCCGCCGCACCGGCCGGCTGGCGCCGGACCGCGCGCGGGTGCAGGACGTCGACGCCGGCGACCGTCCGCCCGGCGACCCAGTTCGCCAGACCTCGGCGGACGACCTCGACCTCGGGAAGTTCGGGCACGGGAACACGCCTCCTGCGGAACGGACTCGGCTCTGCAGGAGGAAGGCTACTGCGTGCTCAGGCGCCGCTCGGCAGCCGGTCGGCGTGCTTCTCCTTGATCGCGCGCCAGGCGCTCTCGGCGGCCTTCTGCTCGGCTTCCTTCTTCGAGCGGCCGACGCCGCTGCCGAAGTCCTCGCCGGCCACCCGGGCCGCCGCGGTGAAGGTCTTCTCGTGGTCCGGACCGGACTCCTCGACCACGTACTCGGGCACTCCGATGCCCACCGAGGCGGTGAGCTCCTGGAGGCTGGTCTTCCAGTCCAGGCCCGCGCCCAGCTGAGAGGACTCCTCGATCAGCGGGTCGAACAGGCGGTGGACGAATTCGGTGGCGGCGTCCAGGCCCTGGTCCAGGTAGACCGCGCCGATGACCGCCTCGACGGTGTCGGCGAGGATCGACGACTTGTCGCGGCCGCCGGTGCCCTCCTCGCCCTTGCCGAGCCGGATGAACACACCGAGGTCGAGACCCCGGCCGACATCGGCGAGCGCGCGCGAGTTCACCACCGCGGCGCGAAGCTTGGCGAGCGTGCCCTCGGGGACGTCCGGGTGGACGCGGTAGAGGGTGTCGGTCACCACCAGGCCCAGCACCGAGTCGCCGAGGAACTCCAGGCGCTCGTTGGTGGGCAGGCCACCGTTCTCGTACGCGTACGAGCGGTGGGTCAGGGCACGCACCAGAAGGGCGCGCTCGAGCGTGTACCCGAGGCGCCCTTCCAGGACGTCGTATTCGGTCGAAGCCGGCCCGCCGGCCTTACCACCGCCCGAAGGGGTCTTCGGGGCGCTGGTCGCCTTGCGGGAAGAGTTACCGTCCGACATCGATCCGTACACCCCGCCGATCAGACCGAGAGGACCTGGCGACGGTTGTACGTGCCGCAGCTCGGGCACGCGATGTGACCCAGCTTCGGCTCGTGGCAGCGGTCGCACGCCACGAGGGCCGGGACAACGGCCTTCCAGTTGGAACGGCGGTGGCGCGTGTTGCTGCGCGACATCTTCCGCTTCGGAACAGCCACGGCTACTTCTCCTGGTTCTCGGCGAGACCCTCACGGGTACCGCTGTTCTTGGTTCCGTCACCCTCGTCGCCGGGGGCGGCGGAGAGTCCCTGCAGAGCCGCCCACCGGGGGTCGGCGGCATCGTGGTGGTGCGCCGGGTCGTCGCTCAGGCGCGCCCCGCATTCGGAGCACAGGCCCAGGCAGTCTTCCTGGCACACCGGCTGCAGCGGCAGTGCGAGCACCACCGCGTCACGCAGCACCGGCTGGAGGTCGAAGAAATCGCCCTCCAGGCGGTAAGTCTCGTTCTCCGGGTCCTCGTCGAGGTCCTCGGCCCCGGGGGTCCGGGCGCGGAGGCGCTCGTCGGACTCCGGGTAGTAGTACAGCTCCTGGAAGTCCACGTCGAGGTCGAACTCGACCGGCTCCAGGCACCGTACGCACTCGCCCTCGACCACGGTCCCGGCGGTGCCGGTGACCAGCACGCCCTCGACCACGGACTCCAGGCGGAGCTCCAGCTCGATCTCGCTCTTCTCCGGGACACCGATCACATCGATGATCCCCAGGCCCTCGGGGGCCTCCAGGGTGCGGGACACCTTGCGCAGCGCACCCGGACGACGGCCCAGCTCGTGCGTGTCGAACACGAGGGGGTCGCGGTGGTCGAGGCGGTTCAAGATGTCCTGACTTCCTGAGGGGATCGGTGCGCGGCGCTGCCGGTCGGGCGGTTCGCGGGCAGACCTGCGGTCCGACACGGAGAGGCCGGAGTGGTCAGACTACCCGAGTCTCCCGTCAGGCCCAACTTCGCTCCCGACCGCGGGGGCCGGGAGCCGGGAGCGCGCCCTCCTACCGGCCGCCGAGCTCCCGCAGCCTGGTCATGTCGATCATGCTGGTGTCGAAGAAGCTGGTCTCGTCCAGTCCGGCCTGGTTCTGCTGCGGCACCGGCGCGGGCGGATTGCCCGGCTGCTGCGGGTAGTCGTAACCGCCCCCGCCGTACTGCTGCTGCTGTTGCTGCTGCTCGTAGCCCTGCTGCTGGGCCGGGTAGCCGTAGCCGGCCTGCTGGCCGTCGGGGTAGCCCTGGTGCTGCTGCTGGTACCCGCCGGCCTCCGGGCCCTGGTGGCCCCACTGATTGCCGTAGGGGTCCGCGGCCTGGCCGGCCGCCGGGTCGAAGCCGCCGCCGTACACCTCGGCGTACTGGGCGCCGCCCTGCTGGGCCACCGCGTACTGGTCCGCGCCGGGCGCCTGCCAGCCGGCCGCGGCCGGGGTCTGCTCCGGCCAGGTCTGCTGCTGCGGCACCTCCTCGCGGTACCAGGCCAGCTCGCTGCCCTCCGAGTCCCCGGCGAAACCGGCCGCGACCGCCTCGGCGCGCTCCTTGGCCTGCTGCGCCTCGTCGGCGGCGGCCAGGTAGGCGCCGAGCTCGTCGATCGGCCGCTTGCCGAGCAGCTTGTCGCGGCCCTTGCCGACCGCCTCCAGGGTCGCGCTGAGCACGTTCTCCAGGGTGGCGAGCTTCACATCGACGTACTCGTCGACCTCGGGGCTGGGGCTGATCCGCTGCGGGCGGAACTCCTCGCCGTCGGTCTCGGCCTCGTACTCGACCTCGAAGACGCTGCCGTCGCCGCGCAGCTTGGTGCGGCCCCGGCCGACCGCGCCGAGCGTCTTGGTGAGCACGACCTCGAAGTTGGCCAGCTTGCTGTCCACGTAGTCGTCGGCCTCGGTGCGCTTGGTGTCGACCTCGGCGCGGGCCTCGGCGAGGATCCGGTCCGCCTCGGCCTGGGCGCGCCGGACCACCTCGGTGTCGGAGATCAGCGAACCGCGCTCGGCGTGCGCGCCCTGGATGATCCGATCGGCCTCCGCGTGGGCGCCGGCCACCATCGAGTCGTGGTCGGCCACCACCGACCGGGCCTGGGCCAGCTCGGCCGGCAGGGCCGACCTGAGGTCCTGGAGCAGGCTGATCAGCTCGGCACGGTTCACCACGCAGGAGGACGACATGGGCATCGAGCGGGCGTTCTCGACGGCCGCCACGATCTCGTCGACCTTGTTCTGCACGTCCACGGGGATTCGTCTTTCCGTGTGCCGCCGAGGTCCGGCGGAGGCAGCGCCCGGCGCGGTGGACGTCACCGCAGGGCAGGAATACAGACTGTACGGCCAGCGCCGGGGGAGGTCACAACGCCCGGACCGGGCCGCCCCGCCACCTGCCCGGCATACCGTGACGAACCGGCAGAAACGGACGGGCGGTCACCGTCGGCCGGTCACCGCCCGCCCTTCCCGGGACCGCTCCCTACTGCTGGGCGCGCCGCTCGGCGATCCGCTCGACCAGCCGGCGGTGCACCGTCTCCGGCAGCAGGTGCGAGACGTCGCCGCCGTAGGAGGCGACCTCCTTCACCAGGGTCGAGGAGAGGAAGCTGTACGTCGGCGAGGTCGGCACGAAGAGCGTCTCGACGCCGGTCAGGCCGTGGTTCATCTGGGCCATCTGCAGCTCGTAGTCGAAGTCGCTGACCGCGCGCAGGCCCTTGACGATGGCCGGGATGTCCCGCTCCCGGCAGAAGTCCACCAGCAGGCCGAGGTGCGACTCGACCACGATGTTGCCGTACTGGGCGGTGGTCTCCTCGATCAGCGCGATCCGCTCCTCGATGCTGAACATGCCCTGCTTGTTGCGGTTGATCGCGACCGCGACATGCACCACGTCGTACAGCTTCGAGGCCCGCTCGATGATGTCGAGGTGACCGTTGGTGATCGGGTCGAAGGACCCGGGGCAGACGGCGCGGCGCATGGCGTGTGTGCTCCCTCGTGGGGTGACGTGATTGCTGCGGGCCCGGGCCCGCTAGGGGTGGTCGCGGGTCTCGTCGGCGGCGCGACCGTACCAGAGCGTGCCCTCGCCGTAACGACGGGAGCGCAGCTCCTCGAAGCCCTCCGGCCAGCCGAACGCACCACCGCGGGTGCTGCGCTCCACGGTGACGAGTACGTCCTCCGCGAGCCAGCCCCCGGCCGACAGTGTGATCAGCATCTCCCGGACCTCGTCGTCGGTCACCACGTACGGCGGGTCGAGGAAGACCAGGTCGTACGGCACCTCCGGGGCCGGCCCGGCGACGACCTTCTCGGCCCTGGCCGCCTGCACCAGCGCGCCCGGCAGGCCGACCGTCCGGACGTTCTCCCGGATCACCCGGGCCGCCTGGGCGTCCGCCTCGACCAGCAGCACGTGCGCCGCCCCGCGGGAGAGCGCCTCCAGGCCGACCGCGCCCGATCCGCCGAACAGGTCCAGCATCCGGGCGCCGTGCAGGGTGCCGCGCAGCGCCTCCAGGGTGGAGAACATCGCCTCGCGGGCCTTGTCGGAGGTCGGTCGGGTGCCCCGGCCGGGCGGTACGGCCAGTCGGCGGCCGCCGGCCGCCCCGGCGATCACGCGGGTCATGGTGGTGGAGGGTCCTTTCGTCGCTGCCCGACCACGCTATCCCGATCACCGCCCTCCGCTCACGCCGGAGGGGCGCCCGCGCGGGACGCCCCTCCGGTGCCGACCCCCCGGTCGGGTCAGCTCGCCTCGGACCCGGCCGCCGGCTCCGGGACGGCCGCGCCGAGCAGCGACGGCGAGGCGTAGCGGGACCAGGACAGGCAGCCGTCGGGCGGGCAGTACTCGGGACGGCGCGGGTCGTGGCCGAGCTCGCGCAGCTTGGTGCGGACGGAGTCGGGCGTGCGGCCGAAGCGGGCGGCGATCCGGGCGACGGTCTCGTTCTCGTGGAAGCGCCGGACCAGCTCCTCCTCGTGCTGCGGCACCCAGGGGGCGCCGTGGCCGGGGTAGAGCTCGCGCAGCACGTCGCGGTCGGGGATGGGCTCGGAGACGTCGGCGACGATGGCCAGGGCCCGGAGCGCGCGGTTGAGCGCGATCCGCAGCGAGGCGACGTCCTCGACCGGGAGCCGCAGCTTGCCGGAGGCGAGCGGGGTGGCGGCGGCCCCCTCGCGCCAGCCGGCCAGGGTGAGGGTGACCTCGCGGTCGTCGTCGCTGGCGAGTTCGATCCGGAAGACCTTGTCGCCCAGCGGGAGCTCGTTGAGATGACGGAATGCCATTGGCTAAACCCCCAAGTGTCGTGCCGGGAACGCACCTTGGGGGTGCGTCCCGAACACCTTCATTCTCTCCCGGGGGTCTGACAATCGGGCTCGGCCGAGGGCTCGGCCGAGGGCCCTGCGGGTGGGCCCGGTCGGCCCTCCGCCGGACCGGTCAGCCCTTCTCCATGTAGGCCGCGCGGTCCTCGTCCAGCAGGCTGGCCAGGGCCGTGCGCAGGTCCGGATGGGCGGTGAGGTCGGGGTCCTCGGCGACCAGCCGGGTGGCCTCGGCCCGGGCGGTCACGATGACCTCCTCGTCCTCCAGCACCGAGAGCACCTTGAGCGAGGACTTCACCCCGGACTGCGCCTGGCCCAGCACATCGCCCTCGCGGCGCTGTTCGAGGTCGATCCGGGACAGCCGGAAGCCGTCCAGGGTCTCCGCCACCGCGTCCAGCCGGGCCCGGGCCGGACTGGCCGCCGGCATGTCGGTGACCAGCAGGCAGAGCCCGGGGGCGGAGCCCCGCCCGACCCGGCCGCGCAGCTGGTGCAGCTGGGAGACGCCGAACCGGTCCGCGTCCATGATCACCATCGCGGTGGAGTTCGGCACGTTCACCCCGACCTCGATCACCGTGGTGGCGACCAGGACGTCCACCTCGCCGGCGGCGAACCGGCGCATCACCTCGTCCTTGGCCTCCGGCGCCAGCCGGCCGTGCAGGATCTCCACCCGCAGCCCGGCCAGCGGGCCCGCCACCAGCTTCGCGGTGGTCTCCACCACGGACAGCGGGGGCCGCCGGTCGCCGTCGGCCGCCGCGCCCTCGTCCGGCGCGTCGTCGAGCAGCTCCTCCAGGTCCTCCGCAGGGCGGCGCTTGCGCTTCGCGCCCTTCGCCGGCTCCGGCTCCTCGTCGCCGATCCGGGGGCAGACCACGTACGCCTGGTGGCCCTTGGCCACCTCCTCGCGGACCCGCTCCCAGGCCCGGGTCAGGAAGTTGGGCTTCTCCACGGCCGGCACCACATGGGTGGAGATGGGCGAGCGCCCGGCCGGCAGCTGGTCCAGGACCGAGGTCTCCAGATCCCCGAAGACGGTCATCGCGACCGTGCGCGGGATCGGGGTGGCCGTCATCACCAGCAGGTGCGGCGGCTGCTCGCCCTTGGCCCGCAGCGCGTCCCGCTGCTCGACGCCGAACCGGTGCTGCTCGTCGACCACGACCAGGCCGAGGTCCTGGAACTGCACCTTGTCCTCGATCAGGGCGTGGGTGCCGATCGCGATCCCGGCGTCCCCGCAGGCCATGTCGAGCAGGGCCTGCCGCCGGGCCGGCACGCCCATCGACCCGGTGAGCAGCGCCACCCGGGTGCCCAGGTCGGAGCCGCCGAGCAGGCCGCCCTCGGCGAGGTCGCCCATCATCTCGACGATCGACCGGTGGTGCTGCTGGGCCAGCACCTCGGTGGGCGCGAGCAGCACCGCCTGCCCGCCCGCGTCGACCACGGCCAGCATGGCCCGCAGCGCCACCAGGGTCTTCCCGGAGCCGACCTCGCCCTGGAGCAGCCGGTGCATGGGGTGGTCGCTCGCCAGGTCGGCGGAGATCTCGGCGGAGACCTTCCGCTGGCCCTCGGTGAGGGTGAACGGCAGCCGGGCGTCGAAGGCGTCCAGCAGGCCGCCGGGGCGGGCCGGTCGCGGCTTGGCGGGCAGGGCGGAGTCGGCGGCCCGGCGCCGGGCGAGGGCGACCTGGAGGACGAAGGCCTCGTCCCAGCGGAGCCGGTCCTGGGCGCGCTCGCGGTCGGCCTGGTTCTGCGGGCGGTGGATCAGTTCGAGCGCCTCGGGCAGCGCGATCAGGCCGTGCCGGTCGCGGAGTTCGGCGGGCAGCGGCTCGCCGACGTCGGACAGGTGCTTGGTGAGTGCCGTCTCGACGCAGAGCGAGAGCTTCCAGCTGGGCATCTGGGCGCTGGCCGGGTAGACCGGGATCAGCCGGCTGGCGAATCCGGCGGCGGCGCCGCCGCCGTCCGTGTCGTCGAGCAGCTGGTAGTCGGGGGAAGCCAGCTGGCGGGCCCGGTTGAACACCCCGACCTTGCCCGCGAACAGGCCCTGGGTGCCCGGCCGCAGCTCCTTCTGCCGCCAGCCCTGGTTGAAGAAGACCAGCGTGAGCCGGCTGCGGTCGTCGGTGACCACCACCTCCAGCCGGTCGCCCTTGCGGCCGCGGAACGGGATCAGGGTGACCTTGTCGATCCGCGCCAGCACGGTGACGTGCTCGTCGACCTCCAGCTCGTCCAGACTGGTGAGCCGGCCCCGCTCGACGTAGCGGCGCGGATAGTGGTGCAGCAGGTCCCCGACCGTGCGCAGCTTGAGACTGTCGGCGAGCACCTTGGCGGTCCGGTCGCCGACGAGCTTGGTCAGTGGTTCATCGAGAGCGCCCATCAGGCCCCTGTCTACACCACCGGACCGACAGTCCGGCCCGCACACCGCCCGGTCGAGCGACCGGTCGCTCGACCGGTCCGGGTGTTCACTCGACTCCGATGAGCAGCGGCGCCGACTCCTGGCCGCCGTGGAAGACCACCGCGTCCACCTCCGGCCGGCTGTGCCGGGCCTGGGCGGCCAGCTGCTCGGCGAGGCCCTCGGGGGCGCCCTCGCCGAGGATCAGGGTGACCAGCTCGCCCCCGCCGCCGAGCATCCGGTCCAGCACGCTCGCGCCGACCTCGGCCAGCCCGGTGCCGATCACCGCGACGTCCCCGTCGATCAGCCCCAGCACGTCACCGGCCTGGCAGACCCCGGCCATGGTCCAGGACTCGCCCTCGGCGACGGCCAGTTCGGCGTACCGGGTGGCCCCGGCCGCCGAGGTCATCGCGACCACGTCCTCGTCGAAGCGCCGCCCGGCCTCGTGCACGGCGAGCGCGGCCAGTCCCTGGACCGGCGAGCGGGTGGGCAGCACCGCGATCCGCACCCCCTCCTCGCGCAGCTGGTCGGCGGCGGCCCCGGCGGCGGCCCGCAGTTCGGGGTCGTTGAGCAGCAGCACCACCTCGCGGGCGGCGGCGCGGCGTACGGCGGCGGTGAGCTCGGCGCTGGCCGGCGGGCGGCCGGGCTCGGCGTGCAGCACGACCGCGCCGGCCTGTTCGCAGAGTTCGGCCAGGCCCGGGCCGGAGACCACCGAGAGCACCGCGCGGGCCCGCCACTCGGGCTCGCCCCGGCCGGCGGCGGCGCCGGAGCGGGCGGCGGCCTCGGCGAAGTGGGTGATCCGGATCTGGTGCGGGCGCCCGGCCCCGACCCCGGCCTCGACGGCGGCACCGGCGTCGTCGACGTGGACGTGGACGTTCCACAGGCCGTCGCCGCCGCCGACCACCAGCGAGTCGCCGAGCCCGGCGAGCCGTTCGCGCAGCGCGGGCAGCGCCTCGTCGGGCGCGTCCAGCAGGTAGATCACCTCGAAGGCGGGGTGGCCGGGCCCGGGCGGGCGCACATGGAGCCGGCAGCTCTCCACCGGCCGGAGGTCGTCGCGCAGCGCGACCGGACCCATCGGCTGGTGGCCGGCGACCGCGTCGGCGAGCGCCCCGAGGACGGCGACCAGGCCCCGGCCGCCGGCGTCCACCACGCCGTTCTCGGCCAGGACGGGGAGCTGCTCGGGGGTGTGCCGCAGGGCCTCCCTGGCGGCCCGGTGGGCGGCCTCGGCGACCTGGCCGAGGCCGTCGCCGGCCCGGGCGGCCTCCCGGGCGGCGATCCGGGCGACGGTCAGCAGGGTGCCCTCGACCGGTTCGGCGACCGCCTGGTAGGCGGAGTCGGCGGCCCGCTGGAGGGCGGTCCGCAGCTGGTCGGCGCCGCCGCCCCCGGCGAGGGTCTCGGCGGTGCCGCGCAGCCACTGGGCGAGGATCACCCCGGAGTTGCCCCGGGCGCCGACGAGCGCGCCCCGGGCCATCGCCCGGACGGTCTCGGCCAGGCCGGGCGCCGGACCGGGGCCCGGTTCGGCGAAGCGGCTCTCGACGGCCGCGGCGGCCGACTCCACGGTCAGGTACAGATTGGTGCCGGTGTCGCCGTCCGGGACGGGGTAGACGTTGAGTGCGTCGATCTCCTCGCGGGCCTGGCCGAGCGCCCGCAGCGCCAGTTGGCACCAGCTGCGCACGGCCGGGGCGTCGAGCGTGTGCAGCACCAGGTCTCCTCCGGAGTGGGACGCCGTGATGGCCTGAGAGTGAACGGCGAGGGGTGGTACGGGCAGGTTATCGGGGCCCGGACGGCGGCGGCGGACACGGCGGCCGGAGCGATCACCCCGCTGGTCATGGTAGTTTCGTCGAACGGAAGCAAGCGTTGTATGCTCTTCCGGTTGCCTGGAACAGGTCCAGGCTCTCCCCTTGGCCCGGTTCGGTTCACGTGAGTGCTCCGCTGGTCCGGCGGGGTTGTCTCACGTAAATGATTCTGAAGTCTTGGAGTGACTCCTGTGGCTGCCAACTGCGACGTCTGCGGCAAGGGGCCGGGCTTCGGCAACAGCATCTCCCACTCGCACCGCCGTACCCCCCGTCGCTGGAACCCCAACATCCAGACGGTGCGCGCTGTGGTTGGGCGGACGCCGAAGCGGCTCAATGTCTGCACCTCGTGCATCAAGGCCGGTAAGGTCTCGCGCTGACGCGCAGACCGGTATGCCGGTCCTCCAGTGAGTCGGTTCATCCCCGGATGAACCGGCTTTCTGTTGTTCCGGTATCCGACCGACCTCTTGTGGGCGGGCCCTCGGGCCCGCCCACAGTCGTGTCCGGGGGCGGCTAGCGCCAGCGCCAGGCGTGGTCCACCGGGCCGATGCCGGCGCCGAGCGCGAAGCCGCCGGCGATCGCTCCGGTGATGTACTCCTTGGCCGAGGCCACCGCCGCCGGCAGTTCCTCGCCCTTGGCCAGGCCCGAGGCGATCGCGCTGGCCAGCGTGCAGCCGGTGCCGTGGGTGTGCCGGTTGTCGTAGCGCGGCGCCCGGTACCAGTGCTCCTCCCCCGCGCCCCCGTACAGCAGGTCGGCCGCCTCGCCGGCCAGGTGCCCGCCCTTGACCAGCACCCAGCGCGGCCCGAGGTCGAGCAGTGCCTTGGCCGCGTCCAGCATGTCGCCCTCGCCCTCGACCGTCCGGCCGGTGAGCTGCGTCACCTCGTGCAGGTTGGGTGTGGCGAGGGTGGCGACCGGCAGCAGCCGCTCCCGGACGGTACTGACGGCCTCGGTGGCGAGCAGCGCGTCACCGTGCTTGGAGACGCCCACCGGGTCCACCACGACCGGGGCGCCGACCCCGGTCAGCAGTTCGGAGACGGTCTCGACCAGCTCGATCGAGGCGAGCATGCCGGTCTTCACGGCCTGGACGCCGATGTCGTCGACCACACTGCGGAACTGGGCCCGGACGGCCTCGGCCGGCAGCTCCCAGTAACCCTGGACGCCGAGCGAGTTCTGCGCGGTGACGGCGGTGACGACGCTCATGCCGTGGACGCCGAGGGCGAGCATCGCCTTGAGGTCGGCCTGGATCCCGGCGCCGCCGCCGGAGTCGGAGCCGGCGACGGTGAGCACACGAGGGGGTGCGGTGGAGGACATGGCCCCCAACCTACGTGGTCAGAGCACGGCCTCCGACTCCGCCCAGCGCTGCTCGGGGACGGTCTTGAGCCGGGTCACCGCGTCGGCGATCGGCACCAGCCTGATGTCGCCCCGGCGCAGCGCGGTGAAGTGGCCGAACGCGCCCCGGTGGACGGCCTCCACCGCGTGCCAGCCGAAGCGGGTGGCGAGGACGCGGTCGCGGGCGGTCGGGGTGCCGCCGCGCTGGACGTGGCCGAGGATGACCGGGCGGGCCTCCTTGCCGAGCAGGTTCTCCAGTTCGTTGGCGAGGCGGTTGCCGATCCCGCCGAAGGTGCGGTGCCCGAACCGGTCGAGTTCGCCGTGGTCGAAGCGCATGGTGCCGGGCATCGGGGAGGCGCCCTCGGCGACCGCGATGATGGCGAACTTCTTGCCCCGGGAGAAGCGGTCCTCGACCATCCGGGCCACGCCCTCGATGTCGAACGGCTTCTCGGGGATCAGGATTCCGTGCGCACCGCCCGCCATGCCGGCGGTGAGGGTGATCCAGCCGGTGTGGCGTCCCATCAGCTCGACGACCATCACCCGCTGGTGCGATTCGGCGGTGGTCTTGAGCCGGTCGATCGCCTCGGTCGCGACGTGCACGGCGGTGTCGAAGCCGAAGGTGACGTCGGTGGCGTCGATGTCGTTGTCGATGGTCTTCGGGACGCCGACCACCGGCAGCCCGGCCTCGCTGAACATCCGGGCGGCGGTGAGGGTGCCCTCGCCGCCGATCGCGATCAGCGCGTCGATGCCGATGTCCCGGGCGAGGGTCTTGGCGTTCTCCACCGCCCAGGCGATCCGCTCGCGCTGCACCCGGGCCGAGCCGAGGACGGTACCGCCGAGGGTGAGCAGACCGGTGACGTCGTCGTGCGAGACCGGGCGGGTGCGGCCCTCGATCAGCCCGAGGAAGCCGTCCTCGATGCCGACGATCTCGTCGCCGTGCACATCGGTGCCGCGGTGCACCACGGAGCGGATCACCGCGTTCAGGCCGGGGCAGTCGCCGCCGCTGGTCAGGACTCCGATGCGCATGCCGACGCCTCCCCGCTCCAAGTGGTTCAGACCACAGTGGTCCAGACCACCCCTGTCGAGGACGGGTGGCCGGGCTGTGGGCCAAGCCTATGCGCACACCCCGCCGGGGACCGGTTCGCACGAGCGCCCGGGAGCGTCGCACGCCCCCGTCACACACCCCGAGGCCCGTCCCGCAGCTCCCCGCCGAGCGCCGACCGCCGCTCCCCGCCGCCCCGTTGCCGCGTCCCCGGGCACTTCCCCGGCCGCGACCCCGGCCCGTCACTCCGAGAAGTGGTCCCAGCCGCCGACCCGGTCCCAGGGCTCGCCGTCCACCGTCACCCGGCCGCCCCTGGCCGCCCGGGAGCGGCCGACGACCTCACCCACCACCCGCCAGCGGGCGGGCAGTTGGACCCCGCGCGGGAAGGTCGCCACGATCGCGTGGTCCTCCCCCCCGGACAGCACCCACACCAGCGGGTCGACCCCGACCGCCTGGCCGATGTCCGCCATCTGCGCGGGCACGTCGAAGTCGGCCGCCCGCAGGTCGATGTCCACCCCGCTGGCCAGCGCCACGTGCCCGAGGTCGGCCACCAGCCCGTCGCTCACGTCGATCATCGCGGTGGCGCCGAGCTCCGCGCCGGACGGCCCGGCGTGGTACGGCGGTTCGGGGCGGCGGTGGGCCTCGACGAAGGCCCGCGGCGAGCGGAAGCCGCGCTGCAGCACCGTCAGGCCCGCCGCCGACCAGCCGAGCCAGCCGGTGACCGCGACCACGTCGCCCACCTGGGCACCGGCGCGCGTCACCGGCGCGCGCCCCTGAAGGTCCCCGAGCGCCGTGATGGCCAGCGTGATGGTGTCCCCGCGCACCACGTCACCGCCGACCACCGTCGCGCCGGCCACCTGGCACTCGTCGCGCAGCCCGTCCATCAGCTCGGTGGCCCAGGTGGTCGGCAGGTCCGCCGGCGCGACCAGGCCGAGCAGGATCGCGGTCGGCACGGCGCCCATCGCGGCCACGTCGGCGAGGTTCTGCGCGGCCGCCTTGCGGCCCACGTCGTACGCGGTGGACCAGTCCCGGCGGAAGTGCCGGTTCTCGATGAGCACATCGGTGGTCGCCACCACCCGGCCGTCCGGGGCCTTCACCACGGCGGCGTCGTCACCCGGGCCGAGGTCGACCGCGTCGGTGAGCGGCACCCGGGCGGTCAGCTCCCTGATGAGTCCGAACTCGCCGAGCTCGCCCACGGTCCCCTGCATCTGCCGTCCTCCCGGTCGCGCCCGGCCCCGGGCGCCTACGTCCTGCGGTCACGCCGCCTCGCGCGCAGCGTACGCCCTCCGACGGCGCAGAGGTCTCCCCTCCCCGGCCCACCGGGGGGTAGCGTGGTGATCAGTCTGCCGTGAACCCGTTCGCCACCCGACACCCGACCGGGTCCGCACGGCCGCGATCCCCGTACCCAGCCGCCCGGAGGTCCCCGTGGTACAGGCCTACATCCTGATTCAGACCGAGGTCGGCAAGGCCAGCGCCGTCGCCGAGTCCATCGCCAAGATCCCCGGCGTCCTGCAGGCCGAGGACGTCACCGGACCGTACGACGTGATCGTCCGGGCCGAGGCCGACACCGTGGACGACCTGGGCCGTCTGGTCGTCGCCAGGGTCCAGCAGGTCGAGGGCATCACCCGCACCCTGACCTGTCCCGTCGTCCACCTGTAGGACCCGCATACCATCGGCGGGTGACCCGAGAACTCCGCGCCCCCCGCTTCCTGGCGGCACTGCCGGCCCCCGTTCGGTGGCTGGCGGTGCCGACCGCGCTCACCTGCACCGTCGTGGTGCTGGTCGGCAGCTGGAGCACGCCAGAGAAGATCGAGACGCCGACCCCCGCCCCCAAGGCCGCCGGCTACTGCCGGGCCCTCGCCGACGCGCTCCCCCAGGAGCTGTACGGCCACCCCCGCAAGGACCCGACCCCCGCCTCGCCGTTCGTGGCCGCCTGGGCCAGCTCGCCGAGGGTGGTGCTGCGCTGCGGCGTGGACCGGCCCGAGGCCCTGAACGGCCCGGCCGCCCTGGACGTCTCGCCGATGATCGACGACGTCACCTGGTGGCCGCAGGAGTTGGGGGACGGCGGCTACCGCTACACCGTCACGATGCGCAAGGCGTACGTGGAGCTCACCGTGCCCAAGGGCTCGTTCGCCAACCCGATGGACGTGGTCGCCGCGCTCTCCCCCGTGGTCGCCGCCAACATCCCCTGACCGGACAGGACCGGCCCCGACCGGCACGCGCGAGGGCGGCCCCGGAACCCGGGACCGCCCCCTCACACGTCGGCGCGGTTACCGCAGGCCGGTCGAGCGGCGCAGCGCCGCCTCCAGCAGCCGGTCCACCAGCTCCGGGTACGACATCCCGCTGGCCTCCCACATCTTCGGGTAGGCCGAGATCGGGGTGAAGCCGGGCATGGTGTTGACCTCGTTGACCATCCAGCTGCCGTCGTCCAGCAGGAAGAAGTCCACCCGGGCCAGGCCCTCGCAGCCGAGCGCCTCGAAGGCCTCGATCGCCTGGCGGCGGATCGCGGCGGTCTCCCCCTCGGTGAGCTCGGCCGGGATCCGGACCTCGGAGGAGTCGATGTACTTGGCCTCGAAGTCGTAGAACTCGTAGCCGCCGCCGACCAGGACCTCGGCCGGGACGCTCGCCCGCGGGCCGTCCTCGAACTCCAGCACCGCGCACTCCAGCTCACGGCCGGAGACACCCGCCTCGATGATCAGCTTGGGGTCGTGGCGGCGCGCCTCCTCGATCGCGGCGTCGAGGTCGGAGAGGTCCTTGACCTTGCTGATGCCGATGCTGGAGCCGGCCCGGCAGGGCTTCACGAACAGCGGCAGGCCGAGGCCGGCGGCGCGCTCGCGGACGGCGGCCCGGCCCTCCTCGGTCTCCCACTCGCGCGGCCGGACCACGGTGTACCGCCCGACGCCGAGGCCGTGCGAGGCCAGCAGGCGCTTGGTGAACTCCTTGTCCATGCCCGCCGCGCTGGCCAGCACGCCGTTGCCGACGTACGGCACACCGGAGAGCTCCAGCAGGCCCTGCAGCGTGCCGTCCTCGCCCCACGGGCCGTGCAGCAGCGGGAAGACCACGTCCACCTCGCCGAGCGCCTTGGGGGCGGCACCGGGCTCGCTCCAGACCACCTCGCGGCTGCCGGGGTCGACCGGCAGCGCGACCCGGCCCTCGGTGGACTCGGCGACGTGCTCGACGTCCGGCAGCCGGCCGTCGGTGATCGCCATCCGGGCCGGCTCGTCGCTGGCCAGCGCCCAGCGGCCCTCGTGGGTGATGCCGATCGGCAGCACCTCGTACTTGTCGCGGTCGATCGCCCTCAGCACGCTGCCCGCGGTGGAGACCGAGATGGCGTGCTCGGAGCTGCGGCCGCCGAACACGACGGCGACCCGCGGCTTCGCGGACGGGTTCTGGGAGGTCTGTTCGATGCTCATATCGCGACAGAGGGTACCCCGAGGCGGGTTTCGGGACAGTGACCGACCCGACCCGGGCCCGGTCCGCCGCCCCGCCGGGCAGCGGGGCGGACACCGGACCGTCAGCGCCGTTCGGGCTTGGCCGAGCGGGACATCAGCGCCCGCAGCGCCTCCTGGGTGGGCCGCCCGTTGTGCACGACGTCCACCACCGCCTCGACGATCGGCATGTCGACGCCGCTGCGCCGGGCCAGGTCGAGCACCGACTCGCAGGACTTGACGCCCTCCGCAGTCTGCCGGGTGGCCGCGATGGTCTCCGCGAGCGACATCCCCCGGCCCAGGTTGGTGCCGAAGGTGTTGTTGCGGGAGAGCGGCGAGGAGCAGGTGGCCACCAGGTCGCCCATGCCGGCGAGCCCGGCGAAGGTGTGCGCGTCCGCGCCGAGCGCCAGCCCCAGCCGGGTGGTCTCGGCCAGCCCGCGGGTGATCAGGGTCGCCTTGGTGTTGTCGCCGAGCCCCATGCCGTTGGCCATGCCGACCGCCAGGCCGATCACGTTCTTCACCGCGCCGCCCAGCTCGCAGCCGATCACGTCGGTGTTGGTGTACGGCCGGAAGTACGGCGTGTGGCAGGCCGCCTGGAGCCGCTTGGCGACCGCCTCGTCGGTACAGGCCACCACACTGGCCGCGGGCTGCCGGTTGGCGATCTCCCGGGCCAGGTTGGGCCCGCTGACCACGGCGATCCGCTCCGGGCCGACCCCGGCGACCTCACCGATGACCTCGCTCATCCGCTTCGCGGTGCCGAGCTCGATGCCCTTCATCAGGCTGACCAGGACGGTCTGCGGCTCCAGCAGCGGCGCCCAGGCGGCGAGGTTCTCGCGCAGCGTCTGCGAGGGCACCACCAGCACCGCGAAGTCCGCGCCGGCCAGCGCCTCGGCGGGGTCGGTGGTGGCCCGGACGGTGTCCGGCAGCCGGACCCCGGGCAGGTAGTCCGGGTTGGTGTGGGTGGCGTTGACGGCGTCCGCCAACTCCTGGCGGCGGCCCCAGAGGGTCACCTCGCACCCGGCGTCCGCGAGGATCATCGCGAACGCGGTGCCCCAGGAACCGGTGCCGAACACGGCGCAGCGGGTCACTTGGCTTCCTCCCCTGCTTCGTCGGTGCCACGGCCGCCCTCACGGCGGGCCGCGGCGGCGGCCCGCAGCCGGGCCGCTTCCCGCATGTCGTACCGCTCCGCGGGCGGTTCCTCGCCCCGGATGTCGGCCAGCACGGCGGTGATCGCCGTCATGATGTCCTCGGTGGCGTCCCTGAGCACCTGGGCGGTCAGCTCCTGGCCCTGGTACTTGCTCAGGTCGACGGCCGGTCCGGCCGCCACGACCACCCGGTGGCGCGGGAACAGGTTGAACCGGCTCCGCCCCGCCCCGCCCCGGCCGTACGGCGGGATGATCTCGTGCGCGCCCCAGTGGGCCACCGGGATGACCGGCGCGCCGGTCATCAGCGCCACCCGGGCGACGCCGCTCTTGCCGGTCATCGGCCACAGGTCCGGATCCCGGGTGAGCGTGCCCTCCGGGTAGAACTGCACGCACTGGCCGCTGTTGACCGCGTCGATGGCGGACCGGAAGGCCTGCGCCGCGTCGGTCGACTCGCGGAACACCGGGATCTGGCCGGTCTTGCGGAGCATGAACCCGATGAACGGGATCGAGAACAGCGAGGACTTGCCGAGGATCCGGGGCGGCCGCCCGCTGTTGTACTGCCAGTGCGCGTACACGACCGGGTCGATGATCGAGTTGTGGTTGACCGCGGCGATGAAGCCGCCCCGCTCGGGCAGGTGCTCCCAGCCCCGCCAGTCGGGCTTGACCAGCGCGGTGTTCACCGGCTTCACCAGCACGGCCGCGAAGCGGTACCAGAAGCCGTAGTCGGCGTTGCCGAAGCTGGCGTACGAGCGGCGGGCCACCCCAGGTCCTCCTCATTCGTGCGGCACGTGGGGTGCCGCGGTCGATCTCGCTTCCGCCGCCCTCTCGGGGCACGGGCGCGGAACAGTGTCGCCCGACCGCTCGCCGGCTGTCGAGCAACCCCGCCCGGACGTCCGGCGGGCGTGATCAAACGCACGTCCGCACAGCTCGGACGGCCTGGCGAGGGCTCCGGGACCGGCGACAGAATGACGCCGATGACCCAGGACACCGTACGCCCCGGCAGGCCCGTCGCGCCCGCCGCACCCGCCGCCGACTGGTCGCTGGTCGTGCCGCTCAAGCGGCTCGCCGGGGCCAAGTCCCGGCTGGCCCCGTTCGCCGGCCCGCACCGCCCCGACCTCGCACTCTCGTTCGCCCTGGACACCGTCGCGGCCGCGCTGGCCGCACCGGGGACCGGCCGGGTGCTGGTGGTCACCCGGGACGCCGGGGCCGGGGCGCGGCTGGCCGCGCTCGGCGCCCTGGTGGTCGACGACGAACCCGGCGAGGGCCTCAACGAGGCGCTGGCGCACGGCGCGGCGGCCGCGCTGGCCCTCGCGCCCCACGCGCCGCTGGCCGCCCTCTCGGCGGACCTGCCGGCCCTGCGCCCGGCCGAGCTGGGCCGGGTGCTGGCCGCCGTCCCGGCGACCGGCCGGGCCTTCCTGCCGGACGCGCCCGGGCTGGGCACCACCCTGCTGGCCTGCGCCCCGGGCAGTCCGCTCGACCCCGCGTTCGGGGACGGCTCGCGCGCCCGGCACGCGGCCGGCGGGGCCCGCGAACTCCGGCTGTCCGGCGTGGAGTCGGTCCGCAGGGACGTCGACACCGGTGAGGACCTGGCCGAGGCGCTGGCGCTCGGCGTCGGTCCGCGCACCCTCGCCCTGGCCACCCTGCTCGGGTACCTGCCGCGGGAGCGCCGGCAGTCCGGCACAGCGCTGCCCGGCTAGGGCACCGGGGGCTGTCGGTGCCCCTCGCTATGCTGCTGGCATGCAGGCCACCGCGTTCACCTACGACCCCGCCACCCGGGCCGGCTCCGTGCTGCTCGACGACGGGACCCCGGTGCCGTTCGACACGGCCGCCTTCGACGCCGGCGGGCTGCGCCTGCTGCGCCCGGGCCAGCGGGTGCGGATCCGCACCGAGGGCGCCGGTGACGCCCGGCGGGTGGTCTTCCTGACGCTGCAGACCTTCCCGGACCCGGCCTCGGACTGACCCCTCGGGCTCACCCCTCGGGCCGACCGGGGCGGCGGCTCCCTCAGGAGCCGCGGAGCCACCGGGAGCCCCGCTCACGGGGGGAAATCCCGGAAAAGCGATAAGCCGTGGCACCACCCTGCCGGGAATTCCCGGAGGAGGGCGGCGCCACGGCTCGCGAAGGCCGTCCGACGGCGACGCGCACCGACTACTTGGCGGTGGTCTTGCGCGCGGTGGTCTTGCGGGTGGCGGTCTTCTTCGCCGGCGCCGTCTTCTTGGCCGTGGCGGTCGCCTTCTTGGCGGTCGCGGTGGTCTTCTTCGCGGCGGCGGTGGTGGTCGCCTTCTTGGCGGCGGCGGCCGTCTTCTTGGTCGCGGTCGCGGTGGTCTTCTTCGCGGCGGCGGTGGTGGTCGCCTTCTTGACGGCGGCCGTCTTCTTGGTGGCGGCCGTCTTGGTGGCGGCGGCCTTGGTCGCGGTCGCCTTGGTGGCGGTCGCCTTGGTGGCCGTCTTCTTGGCAGCGGCCTTCTTCGCCGGGGTGGCGGCAGCGGCGGCGGCAGCGGCCGTGGCGGCGCGCTTGGTGGCGGCACGCTTGGCGGCCGGGGTGGCGGCGACACCGCTCTTGCCCGGGGTGAGGGAGCCCTTGGGCGCCTTCTTCACCGAGGGGCCTTCCTTCGGCAGCTTCTTGGCGCCGCTGACCAGGTCCTTGAAGCCCTGGCCCGGGCGGAAGCGCGGCACGGAGGTCTTCTTGACCTTGACCTTCTCGCCGGTCTGCGGGTTGCGGGCGAAGCGCGCGGAGCGCTCCACCTTCTCAAAGGTGCCGAAACCGGTGACCGAAACACGGTCGCCGGCCACGACGGCGCGCACCATGGTGTCGAGCACTGCGTCGACGGCCTCTGCGGCAGCCTTGCGACCGCCCAGCTGCTCGGCCACCGCTTCGACAAGCTGAGCCTTGTTCACGTCTTCCCCTTCAGAAACGGGCGCCGGATGATTCCATCCGTTCATTTCGCACGTTAGGTATGTATCTGCGGACTTTCAATTACCAAACGCGCGAATCACCCTAGTGTCGCAATGGATTTGCGCGTCGGCGACCTCAGACGACGGGCGGGCGCCCCTCGTCGAGGTCCTGCACAAAGCGACTCAACCGCCGCGCCGCCCCCGGAAGATCGCGCTTGGCGGTCTCGGTGACGATGAGCAGTTGACGGGTGAGAGCGGTCTTTGCATCGGCAGACACGTTCAGCGCATGCACGCGGTCGTGAGCTTGCTTCAACCGCTCGGCCACAAGCGCGAAGAGCGCTGCGACTTCCGGGTCGTCCGGCCCCTCAGCAGCTGAGGTGGCAGCGTCCGGCCGATCGTCAATTCGGCGTTCGGATCCCCGGCCCATGGACTCCGGTGACGCGGGTTCGCCACCCGCGTACGGAGGTTCATGGTGCCGGTGCATGCACTGATTGTGCCATCTACGCGCAGTTGTGCATGCGCGGGCCCCTCCGCCGCAAAACCGAATCGTCAATCCGGGCCCCGCGGACGGGCACAACTTCCGCCCCGGAACGGCGGATGGCCCGCCCCCCCGAGGGGGGAGGCGGGCCATCCGGCGGATCGTCAGAATGCTTGTTCAGAACGGGCGGTCAGGCCACCGGGAGGGTGCGTGGCTTGAACGCGGGACGGCTCGCCTCGAAGGCCGCGATGTCGGCCTCGTTCCGCAGCGTGATGCTGATGTCGTCCAGGCCGTTGAGCAGCCGCCAACGGAGGTTGTCGTCCAGTTCGAACGGCGCGGTGATGCCCTCGGCCCGCACCTCGCGGGCCTCCAGGTCGACGGTGACGGGGGCGGTCGGGTCCGCCTCGGTCAGCTCCCAGAGCCGCTCCACGGTCTCCTGCGGGAGGACCACGGTGAGCAGGCCGTTCTTCAGCGAGTTGCCGCGGAAGATGTCGGCGAAGCGGGAGGAGATCACGGCGTGGAAACCGTAGTTCTGCAGGGCCCAGACGGCGTGCTCGCGGGAGGAGCCGGTGCCGAACTCGGGGCCGGCCACCAGGACCGTGGCACCCTGCCGCTCGGGCCGGTTGAGGATGAACGACTCGTCCCGGCGCCAGGCCTCGAACAGGCCGTCCTCGAAACCGGAACGGGTGACCTTCTTCAGCCAATGGGCGGGGATGATCTGGTCCGTGTCGACGTTGCTGCGGCGCAGCGGCACGGCCCGCCCGGTGTGGGTGGTGAACTTCTCCATGCTGCTCAGACCTCCACGGCGGCGGCGGCCACCAGATCGGCGGGGGCCGCCAGGCGGCCCAGGACGGCGGTCGCGGCGGCGACCTGGGGCGAGACCAGGTGGGTGCGGCCGCCCTTGCCCTGGCGGCCCTCGAAGTTGCGGTTCGAGGTCGAGGCGCAGCGCTCGCCGGGGGCGAGCTGGTCCGGGTTCATCCCCAGGCACATCGAGCAACCCGCGTGCCGCCATTCGGCGCCGGCCGCGGTGAACACCTTGTCCAGGCCCTCCTCGACGGCCTGGAGGGCGACCCGGACGGAGCCGGGGACGACCAGCATCCGCACGCCGTCGGCGATCCGGCGGCCGCGCAGCAGGTCGGCGGCGGCGCGCAGGTCCTCGATCCGGCCGTTGGTGCAGGAGCCGACGAAGACCGCGTCGACCGCGACCTCGCGCAGCGGGGTGCCGGCCTCCAGCCCCATGTAGGCGAGGGCGTTCTCGGCGGCGATCCGCTCCTGCGGGTCGGCGAAGGAGGCCGGGTCCGGCACCGAGGCGCCCAGCGGGGCGCCCTGGCCGGGGTTGGTGCCCCAGGTGACGAAGGGGGTCAGCTCGGCGGCGTCGATGAAGATCTCGTGGTCGAAGACCGCGTCCTCGTCGGTGCCCAGGGTCCGCCAGTACTCGACGGCGGCGTCCCAGTCCTCGCCCTGCGGGGCGTGCGGGCGGCCCTTCAGGTAGGCGAAGGTGGTCTCGTCCGGGGCGATCATGCCGGCCCGGGCGCCCGCCTCGATGGACATGTTGCAGATGGTCATCCGGGCCTCCATGGAGAGGCCGCGGATCGCCGAACCCCGGTACTCCAGGACGTAGCCCTGGCCGCCGCCGGTGCCGATCCGGGTGATGATCGCCAGGATGAGGTCCTTGGCGGTGACGCCCTCGGGCAGTTCGCCCTCGACGGTGATCGCCATGGTCCGGAACGGGGCCAGCGGCAGCGTCTGGGTGGCGAGCACGTGCTCGACCTGGCTGGTGCCGATGCCGAACGCCAGCGCGCCGAAAGCGCCGTGGGTGGAGGTGTGGGAATCGCCACAGACCACGGTCGTACCGGGCTGGGTGAGGCCCAGCTGGGGGCCGACGACGTGCACGACGCCCTGCTCGATGTCGCCGAGGGAGTGGATCCGGACGCCGAACTCGGCCGCGTTCTTGCGCAGGGTCTCCAGCTGGACCCTGGAGACCGGGTCGGCGATCGGCTTGTCGATGTCCAGGGTCGGGGTGTTGTGGTCCTCGGTGGCGATCGTGAGATCGGTGCGGCGGACCGTGCGCCCGGCCAGCCGGAGGCCGTCGAAGGCCTGCGGGCTGGTCACCTCGTGGAGCAGGTGCAGGTCGATGAAGAGCAGGTCGGGCTCGCCCTCCGCGCGCCGCACGACGTGGTCGTCCCAGACCTTCTCTGCGAGTGTCCGTCCCATCGGATTCCCTCCAGCCGGCCGCGTTGCCGGCCTTCTCGTGTCGTCGAGGTCAAAGCTGTCGCGGCCCGGTGGTGCGGCACGCGACGAGCGACCTGCACACCGGATCGGTGTCCACGATGCGGACACCTCGGCGGGGTCGCATCCTGGATGTCTCCCGGGCTGCTGCATCCAGAGTGGCGCTTTTCGCAGAAGATTGAACTTGCGTCTCGCGGAATGAGACTGCAGTCTTAGCGCATGGACAACTCTAGCGGCGTCGGCGTGCTCGACAAGGCCGCTCTGGTGCTGAGCGCACTGGAGTCGGGCCCCGCCACGTTGGCGGGGCTGGTCGCCGCCACCGGTCTGGCGCGCCCCACGGCCCACAGACTCGCCGTCGCACTCGAACACCACCGTCTGGTCACCAGGGACATGCAGGGCCGGTTCATCCTCGGCCCGCGCCTGTCCGAACTCTCCGCCGCGGCGGGCGAGGACCGGCTGCTCGCCACCGCGGGCCCGGTCCTGACCCATCTGCGCGACGTCACCGGCGAGAGCGCACAGCTCTACCGCCGGCAGGGCGAGATGCGGATCTGCGTCGCGGCCGCCGAGCGGCTCTCCGGTCTGCGGGACACCGTCCCGGTCGGCAGCACCCTGCCGATGAAGGCCGGCTCGGCCGCCCAGGTCCTGCTGGCCTGGGAGGAGCCCGAGCGGCTGCACCGGGGCCTCCAGGGCGCCCGGTTCACCGCCACCGCGCTGAGCGGGGTCCGGCGGCGCGGCTGGGCCCAGTCGATCGGCGAGCGGGAGCCGGGCGTCGCCTCCGTCTCCGCGCCGGTCCGGGGCCCCTCCAACCGCGTCGTGGCCGCCGTCTCGGTCTCCGGGCCGATCGAGCGCCTGACCCGCCACCCCGGGCGGCTGCACGCCCAGGCCATCATCGAGGCCGCCAACCGCCTCACCGAGGCCCTGCGCCGCAGCTGACCCGCCCGTCCCCCACCCACCCCCACGCCTTCCCCGGATTCCCCCGCACTCCCCACTCCCCCACTCCCCCGCCGAAGAACCGTGAAGGGCCCCGCTCGCTGTCGAGCGGGGCCCTTCGGGCGGGGCTCCCGAGGGATTCCCGGTGGATTCCCGGCGGGCCGGGAAATCAAAAAAGACCCCGGGAACCGGGGCCTTTCTTTTCTGGCTGGGGTACCAGGACTCGAACCTAGACTAAATGAACCAGAATCACTCGTGCTGCCAATTACACCATACCCCAACACAAAGCAATCAGCCGATGAGCAACCCCATCGGCTTCCTGCTTCAGTACCCCCGACCGGATTCGAACCGGCGCTACTGCCGTGAGAGGGCAGCGTGCTAGGCCGCTACACAACGGGGGCATCCTGGCGATTCCTTGCGGAATCAGTACCCCCGACCGGATTCGAACCGGCGCTACTGCCGTGAGAGGGCAGCGTGCTAGGCCGCTACACAACGGGGGCTTTCCAGGCGGTCCCTTGCGGGACCAGTACCCCCGACCGGATTCGAACCGGCGCTACTGCCGTGAGAGGGCAGCGTGCTAGGCCGCTACACAACGGGGGCTTGTCTTCACTTGTCGCGGTGTGGACCGCGGGTACTGCGCTGGGGTACCAGGACTCGAACCTAGACTAAATGAACCAGAATCACTCGTGCTGCCAATTACACCATACCCCACCAGAGTTGAACCCCTGTCGGGGATCCTCTCGGGCTTGCGCCTCCCGCTCGGCTCCGGCGGGGGCTTTGACTCCCTCGTCGTTGCCCTCCCGGGCGGCGCAGAAAGAACATTACCCGACGTCCGCCCCGGCTCCAAAATCGATAACCCCAGGCAGCGGGAAGGGGGCCGTCCGGTGACCTCCGGGGGCGCCGCGGGCCCGGCACCGAGGCCGGGCCCGCGGGGGCGCCGCCGGTGTCCGGCGGCCGGTCGGAGCGCTGCCGCGGTCGGGCCGCAGCTCCTCGCCAGGACGGGCCCTAGCCGCGCTTGACCACCTTGTTGGCGAGGGTGCCGATGCCCTCGACGGTGACCGCGACCTCGTCGCCGACCTGGATCGGACCCACGCCGGCGGGGGTGCCGGTGAGGACGACGTCGCCGGGCAGCAGCGTCATGGCCTCGGAGATGTGGACGATCAGCTCGGCGACCGAGCGGACCATCAGGGAGGTGCGGCCGGTCTGCCGGAGCTCGCCGTTCACCGTGCAGGTGACGGCGAGGTCGGACGGGTCGAGGTCGGTCTCGATCCAGGGGCCGAGCGGGCAGGCGGTGTCGAAGCCCTTGGCGCGGGCCCACTGGCCCTCGCGCTGCTGGACGTCGCGGGCGGTGACGTCGTTGGCGCAGGTGTAGCCGAGGATCACCTCGGGGACCCGCTCCAGCGGCACCTCGCGGCACATCCGGCCGATCACCACGGCCAGTTCCGCCTCGTGCTGGACGTCCGAGGAGAACGGCGGGTAGGCGATGTTCTCGGTCGGGCCGATCACCGAGGTGGAGGGCTTGAAGAAGGTGAGCGGGACGTCCGGGACGGCGTTGCCCAGTTCGGCGGCGTGCGCGGCGTAGTTGCGGCCGACCGCGACGATCTTGTTGGGCAGGATCGGGCTCAGCAGCCGGACGTCCTGGAAGCGGTAGCTCTCACCGGTCGGCCGGGGCTGGCCGAACGGATGGCCCGCCAGCCCGTGGACCACCAGCGACTCGGGCCGCGCCGGGTCCCCCTCGACCACACCGAAGGAGACGCTGCCGGCGGCAGGACTCCCTTCCCGGACGGAAAACCTGGCAATGCGCACGGCTCGGGCACCCCTCGCGTCGTCGGCCGCCCGGGGCGCGCCCGGGCGCTGGTGGAGGCCGGTCCCGCCATCGGTCCCGGCCCCGCTCAATCGCCGCCCAGGCTATCGCGCGGGCCCCGGACCGGCCCCTCCACCGGCCCGGGTGTCCGGAGGCCGGCGCGGGCGCCCGGGTACGCGAAGGGCCCCGCCACCGGGGTGGCGGGGCCCTTCGGGGCGTATGCGGAACGCTTCAGTCCTGCGGGACGTTCACCACCGGAGCGACCATCAGCCGGGTACGGCGCGGGTTGGCGGTGGAGGTCGGCAGGTCGGTCGGGTAGGTCACGGCCTCCGGCCGGCGGGCGCCGGGGATCTGGCCGAAGTCCTCGACCGAGGCCAGCGTCGTCCGGCGCGGGTTCGCGGTGGAGTTGGCGGACAGCGTGGACTCGGCGGCCTTCTTCGCCTGGGACATCTCGTCAGCACCTCAAGGTCGTGGCCGGGCGACCGACCGCGATCGGCCCCGGCCTGAGTGATTCGGGAGGATTCTGGGCAGGCTGATTCGGGGCCGTGCTCCGGATACCGCAAGGTTACGGATCTCTTTCCACAGGCACCGTGACCAAAGCTACACATTCATCTGTGATTTTCGTCACAAATCACGGAACATAATGCCTATATCCGACATGTCGCTGCATCAGTTTTTACCGGCATATCGGATATATCGGTCATACCCGAAGCGCCGCGCATCAGGTTGATCTCGCCGCTGCTTGGCATGTATCTGACGAGTGTCCGAAAAAGGCGGTATTCAGGTCCGGTTGCCGTACAGACCGTGAGATTCCGCGCGCGGTGGGTAGTGCCGTCCGATGTGCCCCGCTCGCCCTTGTTGGGATTCCCCGGCTGTGCTGGAATGCCACGGACCGTGGGTAGGGAGTACTCCACCCCGGTGCCCGCTCTCCCGGACCGGCCGGGGTGCGGATGGAAACTCCACACCGTCCAGGCTGCGGCGACGCGGCGGGACGCCCGGTCCAGAGGTTGCGACGCCAGTGCAGGGACGTTTCAAAAGGGGTAGCGGCGGCGCGGGTGACCCTGAGTCGCGTGAGCCGGTGGCAGCCCCCCAGCCGGCGGCGGCCCCCGGCGGTCCGGCCGAACCGACGCCCGACGTGATCGGACGACCCGAGGACGAGGGTGCCGAGCGGAAGTCGACCCGGGGCAAGCTCCGCTCCTCGCTGACCCGCCGCCGGGCCAAGGGCATGAGCCGGCTCGCCATGCGCAACTGGCGCATCCGCAGCAAGCTGATCGCGCTGCTCGCGCTGCCGGTCATGGTCGCGCTGGTCCTCGGTGGCCTGCGCATCCAGACCTCGCTCGAAACGTCGCAGCAGCTGGCCCAGATGGCCAACCTCTCCGACCTGGCCAAGAAGGCGACCGACCTCGCCAACGCCCTGCAGAACGAGCGGGACGTCAGCGCGGGGCCGATGACCAACAAGCCCAACGCGCCGCTGGACGACGACATCGTCGCCGCCCGCAAGGTCACCGACGACCTCAGCCGCACCTTCACCGCGTCCGCGGACAAGTTCGAGAACCTCGAACTCTCCGGCGGAAAGGCCCTGCTCTTCCAGATCCGCAAGGACCTGAACTCGGTCTCCGACGCGCGTGGCAACCCGTACCAGAACAACCAGAACATCCAGGCGACGATCACCGCCTACGACGTGATCATCCGCGACCTGCTGTCGATCACCCAGGACATCGCGCTCGCGTCCAACAACCGCGAGCTGGTCCGCGCGACCCGTGCCCTGCAGCAGTTCTCGCTCGCCAAGAACTCCACCTCGCAGCAGCGCGCGCTGATCAGCGCCGCGCTCGCCAACCCGGGCGGCCCGGACCTCAGCCTGAGCGACGAGTCCTTCGGCATCCGGTTGAAGTCGTCCTACGACAACGCGCTGACCGGCTTCAACAACATCTACACCTCGCACGACCTGGACAACCTGCGCGGCCAGCTGAGCTACAACTCGGTCGTCGCCGCGGCCGACCGCTACGCCCGGTCGATCCTGCAGCAGAGCGGTATCCACCAGAGCGAGGTCGTCAGCTACAAGGACTGGTACGAGCAGTCCACCGCCAAGATCGCCGCCGAGCGCCGGATCGAGTCCAAGCTCATCGAGGACCTCGACGGAAAGGCCCAGGAGCTCCAGTCCCAGGCCGACACCGAGGCCCTGATCATCGGTGCCGCCGTCGCGCTGGTGCTGCTCGTCGCCCTCGGTGGCGCCGGTCTGATCGCCCGCTCGATGGTGCGCTCGCTGACCCGCCTCCAGGCCGCGGCCGAGGACGTCGCCGAGCGGCGACTGCCCGAGCTGGTCAAGACGCTCTCCGAGACCGACCCGCACGACGTCGACGTCGCCGTCGAACCGGTCGGCGTCGACTCGGCGGACGAGATCGGCCACGTGGCCCACGCCTTCGACATGGTGCACAGCGAGGCCGTCCGCCTCGCCGCCGAGCAGGCCCTCCTCCGCGGCAACATCAACGCGATGTTCACCAACCTCTCGCGCCGCAGCCAGGGCCTCATCCAGCGCCAGCTGTCGCTCATCTCCGAGCTGGAGAGCCGCGAGGCGGACCCGGACCAGCTGGCCAACCTCTTCAAGCTGGACCACCTCGCGACCCGTATGCGCCGCAACGGCGAAAACCTCCTCGTCCTCGCCGGTGAGGACCCGGGCCGCCGCTGGACCCGCCCCGTCCCGCTGGTCGACGTGCTCCGCGCCGCCGCCTCCGAGGTGGAGCAGTACGAGCGCATCGAACTCGCCGCCGTGCCGTCGGCCGAGGTCGCCGGCCGCGTCGTCAACGACCTCGTCCACCTGCTCGCCGAGCTGCTGGAGAACGCCACCTCGTTCTCCAGCCCGCAGACCCGCGTCCGGGTCACCGGCCACGCCCTGCCGGACGGCCGGGTGCTGGTCGAGATCCACGACACCGGTATCGGTCTGAGCCCGGACGACCTCGCCGACATCAACGAGCGCCTCGCCAACCCGCCGACGGTGGACGTCTCCGTCTCCCGCCGCATGGGCCTCTTCGTGGTCGGCCGCCTGTCCCTGCGACACGGCATCCGCATCCAGCTGCGTCCCAGCGACTCCGGTGGCACCACCGCGCTGGTCATGCTCCCGGTGGACGTCACCAACTCCGCCGACCGTCGCGGCGCCGGTCGCCCCGGCGGCGGCCAGCAGCAGCCCAAGCAGCAGCGCGGGGCCGCCCCGACGCCGCGCCAACAGCGCCAGATGCCGGCCGGCCAGGGCGGCCGCGGCGGCGACCGGGCCGCGCTCGGCCAGGCTCCGGCGGGCGGTGCCCCGCAGGGCCGGCCGCAGCTCGGCCAGGGCGGCCCCGGCCCGTCCGGCGGCCAGGGTGCCCCGGGCGCCCCCGCCGGCGGTCTGCCGACCCGCCAGATCGGCCAGTCGCTGCGGGAGAACCCGCCGCAGGCCGGTCGTCCGGGTACGCCGAACCAGCAGGGCCCCAACCAGCAGGCGTCGAACCAGCAGGGCGGCCTCCCGCAGCGCTCCCCGGGCCGACAGGCCCCGCCGCAGCAGGGTGGCCCGAACCAGCAGGGCGGCCTCCCGCAGCGCTCCCCGGGCCGGCAGGGCCCGCCGCAGCAGGGTGCCCCCGGTGGCCTGCCCCGACGCGACCGGCAGCCCGGCGGCCCCCAGGGTCCGCAGCAGAACGGCCCCCAGCAGAACGGCCCCCAGCAGGGCGGCCCGCAGCAGAGCGGTCCGGGGGCACGCCGCCCCGGCCAGGAGCGTCCGCAGGGCGCCGGCGCCCCCGCCGCCCGCGGCGGCGATCAGCCGCAGCACGGCTGGGCCGACCAGTCGGGCCGCCCCGGCGCGCCGGCACCGCAGGGTGCCCGCCCGGGCGAGCGTCCGCAGGACGGACTGCCGCAGCGCCAGCGCCCCGGCCAGGGCCGTCCCGGTCCGCAGGGCCGGCCGCCGCAGGGCCCCCAGGGCCCGCAGCAGGGTCAGGGCGGCCGTCCGCAGCAGGGTCAGGGCGGCCGTCCGCAGCAGCCCGTCCAGGGCAACCGTCCGCAGCCGGGCCAGCAGCAGCCGCTGCCGCAGGCCCCGCAGCCCCAGCCGCTGCCGGCGGCCGACGCCTCCTCGATGGAGAGCACCCAGCAGCTCGCCCGGCCCCGGTTCGAGGCCAGTGACATCGACCCGCGCGACCCGCTGGGCCTCGGCCTGGTGGAGCCGGTGCTGCCGACCGTGCCGAACCCGGCCCGTCCGGAGCGGAACGTCCAGCAGCCGCAGGCCCCGCAGCAGCAGGCCCCGCAGCCGCCCGTGCGGCAGGAGCCGATAGCGCTGCCGTCCGGCCCGTCCGAGGGCGGGGCGCCGGCCGAGCAGGGCTGGTACCGCGAGGAGGGCCGTCCGGGCGAGCAGGCCTACCAGCCGCGCCGTCCCGGCACCACGGCCCCGGGCTTCCCGGCGCAGGACGGTCAGCGACAGGCCCCGCAGGGCCGGCCGCAGCGACCGCAGGGCCCGCAGCAGCAGGCACCGCAGCGGCAGCCGCAGGCCCAGGCCCCGCAGCAGCAGCCCCAGCGACAGGCACCGCAGCAGCAGGCACCGCAGGCCCAGGCTCCGCAGTCGCGGCCCGAGCAGCAGGCCCCCCAGCGGGAGGCCCAGCAGCAGGCGCCCGGCCAGCAGCTGCCCGACGAGGCCCCGTGGCGCCCGTCCGCCAACGACGAGCGCTGGCGCCGGGCCGAGCAGGTCCGCGAGCCCTCGACCAGCGGGGTCACCATGTCGGGTCTCCCCCGGCGCACCCCGCAGGCCAACCTGGTCTCCGGGACCGCCGAGTCGTCCCCGATGACGGGTCCGCAGGTGTCCCGCGCGCCCGAGGAGGTCCGCGGCCGCCTGACCAACCTGCGCCGCGGCATCCAGCAGGGCCGCCGGGCCGGTGCCGAGCAGGCCGCGGGCCAGCCTCCGGCCAACCCGGCCGGTTCCCACCATGGTGCCCAGCAGCCCGGATTCGATAGCTTCGGGGGCCGGAACGACGGCAACGCCGCAGATCATCAGGAGCGTTGAGTTGAATCAGATGAGCCAGGCCGCACAGAACCTGAACTGGCTGATCACCAATTTCGTGGACAACACCCCCGGGGTGTCGCACACGGTGGTGGTCTCCGCGGACGGCCTCCTGCTGTGCATGTCGGAGGGTTTCCCCCGCGACCGCGCGGACCAGCTCGCCGCCGTCGCCTCCGGCCTCACCTCCCTCACCACCGGCGCCAGCCGGATCTTCGAGGGCGGCGAGGTCAACCAGACCGTGGTCGAGATGGAACGGGGCTTCCTCTTCCTGATGGCCGTCAGCGACGGCTCCGCCCTCGCCGTCCTGGCCGCCCCCGACTCCGACATCGGCCTGGTCGGCTACGAGATGGCCCTCCTCGTCGACCGCGCCGGCGCGGTCCTCACCCCCGCACTCCGCGCAGAACTCCAGGGCAGTCTCCTGCACTGAGTCGCCCTGAGCGGTACTTCCACCGTCCCACCTCCCCGCCGGGTCCGACCCGACCGGACCCGGCGTCCCGCCCTCAGCTACCCTCAGGCAGCTGATTTCGCCTCAGCTGGCATCGCCCCAGCTGGAACCGGCTGCCCCAGGCTGCAGCACAAGGAGGACCCATGACCCCGCCTTCGAATCCCGCCGGCTCGTACGGCAACGGGTACGGCAGCGGCTACGGCGGGCAGCAGTCCGACGGCTACGAGCAGCAGCCGCTGGTCCGCCCGTACGCGATGACCGGTGGCCGCACCCGGCCGCGCTACCAGCTCGCGATCGAGGCCCTGATCTCGACCACCGGCTCCGCCGAGCGGACCGGTGGCCTGCTGCCCGAGCACGCCCGGATCGTCAACCTCTGCCGAGAGGTCAAGTCCATCGCGGAGATCTCCGCGCTCGCCGGTGTCCCGCTCGGTGTCGCCCGGATCCTCGTGGCCGACCTGGCCGAGGCCGGTCTCGTCGCCATCCACCAGCCCGCCGCCGCGGGCGAGTCGGGCGGAACGCCCGACGTCACGCTGCTCGAAAGGGTCCTCAGTGGACTTCGCAAGCTCTAACGCGGCCGCCCCCACCCGCGCCACCACCTCCGCGAAGATCGTCGTCGCAGGCGGCTTCGGCGTCGGCAAGACCACGCTCGTCGGCGCCGTCTCCGAGATCAACCCCCTGCGCACCGAAGCCGTCATGACCAGCGCCTCCGCCGGCATCGACGACCTCAGCCACGTCTCCGGCAAGACGACCACCACCGTCGCCATGGACTTCGGCCGCATCACCCTCGACGAGGACCTCATCCTCTACCTGTTCGGCACCCCCGGACAGGACCGCTTCTGGTTCATGTGGGACGACCTCGTCCGCGGAGCCATCGGCGCCGTCGTCCTCGTCGACACCCGCCGCCTCGCCGACTGCTTCCCCGCCCTCGACTACTTCGAGAACAGCGGACTCCCCTTCGTCGTCGCCCTCAACGGCTTCGACGGACACCAGCCCCACACCGCCGACGAAGTCCGCGAAGCCCTCCAGCTCAGCACCGAGACCCCCGTCGTCACCCTCGACGCCCGACGCCGCGACAGCGCCAAGAGCGCCCTCATCACCCTCGTCGAACACGCCCTCCTCGCCCGGCTCCGCTGAGCGGAGTCCCAGGTCGGCGGCCCCGGCACCCCGTCGCACCGACGGGGTGCCGGGGCGCGTTCGCTTGCGGAGAGGTGTCGTCCGGGCGCCGCGCGCAAGACCCTCGCATAAGCAGCGGATAACAGTTCGGTAGGCATTTCGTGATCAACAATGACTGTTTGTAGCGAATCAGCGTCGCTCAGCGCCAGAAGACCACAGTTTTGCTCCAAGTTGTCGGCGAATGTCCTAAATTGCACCGCACACAGCGCCCACCAGCAGCTGTTTGTCCCCCATCCCTGCACGTGCTGAAATTCCAGCTACCCCTGGATCCCGTACGGCTGTCGTTCCGCTCCCCGGAACGCGCGGCCACCGGGGGTAGCGCTGGATTGATCCATGGCCGCCCTAGCGGCCGAGAGGTAGTTGTCGAGTGAGGCGTAAGCAGCAGGTCGCCCCGCAGCGGCGCTCCGAGCCCCGCCAGAGCGAGCCGAACGGCACGGCCCCGGGCGGGTTCTCGGCGTTCACCCCGACCGAGGAGCGGCCCCAGGCCGCCCCGTCACCGCAGCCGCCCGGCACCGGGAAGGACCGCCCCACGGGCGCCCCGGTCCTCGGGTCGGGCAGTGGCCAGGGCACGGACGGCACCGAACCGAAGAGCAGCCGGTACGACTTCGTGCGCCCGCGCAACTGGCGCGTGCCGGCCCGTCTGATCGCGATTCTGCTGATCCCGGTCATCATCGCCCTGGTCTTCGGCGGCCTCCGCGTCAACACCTCGATCGACGGCTTCGTCAAGGCCGACCGCGCCCAGCGCACCGCGGCCCTCGCCAAGGCCGCCACCGAGCTCTCCGAGGCACTGGAGAGCGAGCGCGACAAGACGCTCATACCCCTGATCACCAAGCAGGACCCGAACAACGACGTCACCAAGGCGCGCTCGACCACCGACGCCGCCCTCAAGGCGTACAACGCGGCCTACGAGGCGAGCGACAAGTCCGGCGAGCTCCCCCGGCGCCACGACGCGTTCCAGCAGATGGTCGTCTTCCTGCCCCAGCTGCGCGCCACCGCCTACAGCGACACGCTGTTCGCCTCCGCGACCGTCAGCGCCTACTCGGTGATGTTCGCCCCGCTGCTCGCCTACGACAACTCGGTCGGCCTCGGCTCCAGCAACCTCACCAGCAAGGGCCGCTCGATCTACGCGATGTCGCTGGCCAAGGCCTCCGCCTCGACCCAGCGCGCCCTGATGCTGCAGCTCCTGGTCGGCATCGCCGCCCAGAAGACCACGCGCTACGAGAACGTCGACCTCATCCAGCAGCTGCTGGTCGCCCAGCGCCTGGAGCAGACCGCGCTCTCCGAGTTCAACACCGGCAGCGCCCCCGAGGACGCCAAGAAGTACGCCGACGCCCAGGTCGCCCAGGCCAACGCCGACCAGCGGACCGCGTACCGGATGCCCAACGGCAGCGCCCCGACCATGGGCGGTCTGCTCAACATCGGTGCCGCCTACACCCAGGCCGCCGCCAACGGGCAGTCGCAGGGCCGCGAGGCCGCCGACCGCGCGTACAAGGAGGCCAAGGAGTCCGGCCTGACGCCGGAGAACTGGAACCAGGCCGCCAACACCCACATCTCCAGCCTCCGCGCGACCGAGGTCGTGCTGCTGGACGACGTGCTCGACGATGCCGCCAACCTGCGCGACAACGCGCGCTTCGACGCCATCCTCAACTCGCTGATCGTCATCGTCGCGCTGATCCTCGCCGGTGTGCTCACCGGCTACGTGGCCCGCTCGATGATCCTCGGCATGCGCACCCTGCGCAGCGCCGCGCTCGACATCGCCGACCATCGCCTTCCCGACCTGGTCGAGAAGCTCTCCAAGACCGACCCGGAGCGGGTGGACACCAACGTCACCCCGATCCCGCTGTACGGCAAGGACGAGATCGGCGAGGTCGCCCGGGCCTTCGACCAGGTCCACCGGCAGGCGGTCGCACTCGCCGCCGAGCAGGCCCTGCTGCGAGGCAACGTCAACGCGATCTTCACCAACCTGTCGCGCCGCAGCCAGAGCCTCATCCAGCGCCAGCTGGCGCTGATCACGGACCTGGAGAACAACGAGGCCGACCCGGACCAGCTGGAGAACCTCTTCAAGCTGGACCACCTCGCGACCCGAATGCGCCGCAACGGTGAGAACCTGCTCGTCCTCGCGGGCGAGGAGGCCGGCCGCCGCTGGAACACCCCGGTCCCGCTGGTCGACGTGCTGCGCGCCGCCGCCTCCGAGGTGGAGCAGTACGAGCGCGTCGAGCTCGCCGGCATCCCCGAGGCCGAGGTCGTCGGCGCCGCCGTGACCGACCTCGTCCACCTGCTCGCCGAGCTGCTGGAGAACGCCACCACCTTCTCCAGCCCGCAGACCCGGGTGCTGGTCAACGCGACCCGCCTGCCGGACGGCCGGGTACTGGTCGAGATCCACGACAAGGGCATCGGCCTCACCGCCGAGGACTTCGCGGAGATCAACGAGAAGCTGGCCGAGCCGCCCACGGTGGACGCCACGATCTCGCGCCGCATGGGCCTGTTCGTGGTCGGCCGGCTGTCCCAGCGGCACGACGTCCGCGTCCAGCTCCGCCCCTCCGGCGAGTCCGCGGGCACCACCTCGCTGGTCATGCTGCCGCCGTTCCTGACCCAGATGGCCGCGGCGCCGGAGCCCGAGGAGCAGTTCACCGTCTCCCGGATCTTCGCCGAGCAGGAGCCGGCCGCCGAGTGGGCCCCCGACCGGGGCCAGGCCCGCAGCGCCGCCGAACTCGGCTTCGACGACCACCTCACCGGCCACAACGGCACCGGTTCCAGCGGCTTCAGCCCGGCCCTGGAGGCCGTCCAGCGCTCGCAGCGCCTGGACCAGGTCCGCCGCGCCGCGCTGGAGTCCGGCCCGGAGGGCGACCGGCCGGTGCTGGACGCCGAGGTCGAGGACGAGTACCCGGCGTACGGCCGTCGCAACGACGAGGACTACGGCCAGGACGCGCAGTACCCGCAGCAGGGCTACGAGCAGTCCGGCTACGCCGACGACCAGTACGGCTACCAGCAGGACGAGTACGGCCAGGACGCCGGCCACCAGCAGGACGGGTACGGCCAGCAGGACGGCTACCAGCAGGACGGTTACGGCCAGCAGGACGGGTACGGCCAGTACCCGCAGCAGGGCTACGACCAGTACGGCCGGCAGGACGAGTACGGCCAGGGCGGCTACGCCGGGGAGACCTACGGCGACCGGGCCGAGGAGGCCCCCGCGGGCCACCCGTACGCCCCGGAGCAGCCGGCCCTCCCGGCCGCGGCCGACAACGGCTCGGCCACCCTGCCGTCCGGGCTGCCGCAGCGCCGCCCCGGCCAGCAGCTGGCCGGCGGCGGGTTCCCGTCCGGCCCGCAGGAGAGCGGCGAGACCCCCAACTGGTTCGCCGGTGCCAAGGACACCTCGGCCGCCCCGGCCGAGCCCCGCGGCAGCCACGACGTGTCCGCCCTCGGCGGCTACGGGCCCACCGGCCCGACCGCGGCCGGCGGCCAGAGCTGGCAGTCGCCCAACGACGGCGACTGGCAGCGGGCGGAGAAGCTCCGCGAGCCCTCCTCCGGCGGCACCACCCAGGCCGGCCTGCCCCGGCGGGTGCCCAAGCAGAACCTGGTGCCGGGCAACGCCCAGCCCACCCCGCAGGACGGTCCGCAGGTGTCCCGCGCGCCCGAGGAGGTCCGCGGCCGTCTCACCAACCTGCGCCGCGGCGTCGAGCAGGGCCGCAGCGCCGGCAGTACCGGAAGCTTCCGGATCGACCCCGATCAGGTAGACCCGTCCGGCAACGGACAGCAGAATCGCAGCACCGATCTCTTCGGCGGCTCGAACCACCAGGAGCGTTGAGTTGAGTCAGATGAGCCAGGCCGCACAGAACCTGAACTGGCTGATCACCAATTTCGTGGACAACACCCCTGGGGTGTCGCACACGGTGGTGGTCTCCGCGGACGGCCTCCTGCTGTGCATGTCGGAGGGTTTCCCTCGCGACCGCGCAGACCAGCTCGCCGCCGTCGCCTCCGGCCTCACCTCCCTCACCACCGGCGCCAGCCGGATCTTCGAGGGCGGCGAGGTCAACCAGACCGTGGTCGAGATGGAACGGGGCTTCCTCTTCCTGATGGCCGTCAGCGACGGCTCCGCCCTCGCCGTCCTGGCCGCCCCCGACTCCGACATCGGCCTGGTCGGCTACGAGATGGCCCTCCTCGTCGACCGCGCCGGCGCGGTCCTCACCCCCGCGCTCCGCGCAGAACTCCAGGGCAGTCTCCTGCACTGACGGTTCGTCGGATACCGTCCAGGTATTCGAAGCACCTCCACGTCCGTCCCGGGCCCGCTTCGGCAGGCTCGGGTTCGGACGTTGTACGGCCTTCGCACCACTGGCTCAGGACTCGTGCCCGAGCTCGCACCGCACCGCCGCACCTTGTGAGGAGAGGAACCGTGACACCGCCCGACGACCGCAGCGGCCAGTACGGCGTTCCGTACCCTGGCACGGGCCACGACGCCTTCGGAACACCCGGCGTCGGCGGCCACGGTCAGCAGTACGGCCAGCCGCTCCCCGGCCAGCAGCAGCAGAGCCGGCACGACGACCGGCAGCAAGGCCCGTCCTACGGCCGGCCGACGTACGGCCAGCCGTACCAGCCGGGGCAGTACGACCAGTACGGTCGGCCCCAGCCCTCGTACGACGCCCCTCCGGCCGGCTATCCGGGCGGGGAGGGCGGGCAGCAGCCCGGTCACCTCCGCGGTCGCGGACCTGCTGCCGGGCAGCCGGCCGGGCAGCAGCCCGGCGGACCGTCCCGGTCCGGGTACGACGACTACGAGGACGAGCCGGACAGCGGCCCGCTGATCCGCCCGTTCGCGATGACCGGCGGACGGACCCGGCCCCGGTACGAGCTCGCCCTGGAGGCGCTCGTCTCCGCCGACGTGGATCCGCAGCGACTCTCCACCCTGCTGCCGGAGCACCAGCGGATCTGCACCCTGTGCACCGAGGTGAAGTCCGTGGCCGAGGTCTCGGCGCTGCTCTCCCTTCCCCTGGGAGTGGCGCGGATCCTCGTGGCCGACCTGGCCGAGGCCGGCCTGGTCGCCATCCACCAGCCCGCTTCCGGCGGCGAAACCGGAAACCAGCCCGACGTCACGCTGCTCGAAAGGGTCCTCAGTGGACTTCGCAAGCTCTAACGCGGCCGCCCCCACCCGCGCCACCACCTCCGCGAAGATCGTCGTCGCAGGCGGCTTCGGCGTCGGCAAGACCACGCTCGTCGGCGCCGTCTCCGAGATCAACCCCCTGCGCACCGAAGCCGTCATGACCAGCGCCTCCGCCGGCATCGACGACCTCAGCCACGTCTCCGGCAAGACGACCACCACCGTCGCCATGGACTTCGGCCGCATCACCCTCGACGAGGACCTCATCCTCTACCTGTTCGGCACCCCCGGACAGGACCGCTTCTGGTTCATGTGGGACGACCTCGTCCGCGGAGCCATCGGCGCCGTCGTCCTCGTCGACACCCGCCGCCTCGCCGACTGCTTCCCCGCCCTCGACTACTTCGAGAACAGCGGACTCCCCTTCGTCGTCGCCCTCAACGGCTTCGACGGACACCAGCCCCACACCGCCGACGAAGTCCGCGAAGCCCTCCAGCTCAGCACCGAGACCCCCGTCGTCACCCTCGACGCCCGACGCCGCGACAGCGCCAAGAGCGCCCTCATCACCCTCGTCGAACACGCCCTCCTCGCCCGGCTGCGGTGACCCGGGAGCACCGTTCCACGACGCACGGCCGAACGGCGCGGCCCGCGGACCCTCCGGTCCCCGGGCCGCGCCGTCGTGTCACCGCGGCGGGCTGACCGCCCCTCAGCCCTGGGGCGCGTCCGGCTCCAGTCCGGCCCGCAGCAGGCCGTAGGTGTAGGCGTCCTCCAGGCCCAGCCAGGAGGCGGCCACCACGTTGTCGGCCACCCCGACCGTGGACCAGCTCGCGGTGCCGTCGGTGGTCTCGATCAGCACCCGGGTCTTGGAGCCGGTGCCGTGCTGGCCCTCCAGGATGCGGACCTTGTAGTCCACCAGCTCCAGCTTGGCCAGCTGCGGGTAGATCCGCTCCAGCGCGGTGCGCAGCGCCTTGTCCAGCGCGTCGACCGGGCCGTTGCCCTCGCCGGTGGCGAGCATCCGCTCGCCCTTGGCCCACAGCTTGACCGTCGCCTCGTTGCCCGCGCTGCCGCCCGGGCCCTGCTCGCTGATGGTGCGCCAGGACTCCAGGGCGAAGTAGCGCTCGCGGCGGCCGCGCACCTCGTCGCGCAGCAGCAGCTCGAAGGAGGCGTCGGCGGACTCGTAGGTGTAGCCGAGGCTCTCCTGCTCCTTGACCCTGGCCACCACCCGGCCCGCCAGGTCCCGGTCGGTGGAGAGGTCGTAGCCGAGCTCCTTGCCCTTGAGCTCCACCGAGGCGCGGCCGGCCATGTCGGAGACCAGCATCCGCATGGTGTTGCCGACCGTCTCCGGGTCGATGTGCTGGTAGAGGTCCGGATCGACCTTGATCGCCGAGGCGTGCAGTCCGGCCTTGTGGGCGAAGGCCGAGAAGCCGACGTAGGGCTGGTGGGTGGAGGGGGCGAGGTTGACCAGCTCGGCGATCGCGTGCGAGATCCGGGTCATCTCGGCGAGGCTGCCGGGCGGCAGCACCCGGCGGTCGCACTTGAGCTCCAGCGCGCCGACCACCGGGAAGAGGTTGGCGTTGCCGACCCGCTCGCCGTAGCCGTTGGCGGTGCACTGGACGTGGGTGGCGCCGGCCTCGACCGCGGCCAGGGTGTTGGCGACGGCGCAGCCGGTGTCGTCCTGGGCGTGGATGCCGAGCCGGGCGCCGGTCGCGGCGAGGACGTCGGCGACGGTGTCGCGCACGCCGGAGGGCAGCATCCCGCCGTTGGTGTCGCAGAGCACCACCACCTCGGCGCCGGCCTCGTGGGCGGTGCGGACCACGGCCAGCGCGTAGTCCCGGTTCGCCAGGTAGCCGTCGAAGAAGTGCTCGCAGTCGATGAAGACCCGGCGGCCCTGCGCCCGCAGGTGGGCGACGCTGTCGCGGACCATCTCCAGGTTCTCGTCCAGGGTGGTGCGCAGCGCCAGTTCGACGTGCCGGTCGTGGGCCTTGGCGACCAGCGTGATCACCGGGGCGCCGGAGTTGACCAGGGCGGCGAGCTGCGGGTCGTCCGCGGCGCTGCCGCCGGCCCGCCGGGTGGCGCCGAAGGCGACCAGCCGGGCGTGCCGGAGGTCCAGTTCCTCGGCGGCGCGGGCGAAGAACTCGGTGTCCCGCGGGTTGGCTCCGGGCCAGCCGCCCTCGATGAAGCCGACGCCGAACTCGTCCAGGTGCCGGGCGATGGCCAGCTTGTCGGCCACCGTGAGGTTGATCCCCTCACGCTGGGCGCCGTCGCGCAGGGTGGTGTCGAAGACGTGGAAGGCGTCGTCGGGGAGGTTGCTCGCCTGGGTCATGACCCTGGGTCTCCGTTCCGGGAGGTCGGTTTACTGCTCTGCCGGTTCTGATTCCCGGCTCCACTGTCCAGCATCCCGCGCGCGCCCGGTGTCCCTCGGCCCCTTGTGGGGGCTCCGGCCGGTCCGGGGGAAACAAAAAGACCCCTCGCGGGTGCGAGAGGTCTGCGCGCGGGTCTGGACGCTGGTGGTCGCTGCTCCGCATCGGGTGGTGCGGGAGCGGTCACTGCGGACCGGCGCGCCTGCTGCTAATAATCAGCGAAAGCGAGGACACGTCGGCAGTCTGGCACATCGTCCGCGCCCCGGCCCGCCCGTCTCGGTATCCGGAACGGGCGGGCCTGGACGGGCGGGTGGCGGTCGGCCGCGGCGGACCGGCCGGGCGGGTGCCTGCGGCGGCCCGCCCGGCGCGGCGGGATCAGACGATCCGGTGCAGCCAGCGGTGGGTGTCGGGGGCCTGGCCGCCCTGGATCGCGAGCAGCGAGCGGCGCAGCTCCATGGTGACCGGGCCGGGCTCGCCGGCGCCGACGGTCCAGTCGCCGCCGCGGGACTTCACCGAACCGACCGGGGTGATCACGGCGGCGGTGCCGCAGGCGAAGACCTCGGTCAGGGTGCCGTCGGCGTTGCCCTGCTTCCACTCCTCGGTGGAGATCTTCCGCTCCTCGACCGCGTAGCCGAGGTCGGTGGCGAGCTGCAGCAGCGAGTCGCGGGTGATGCCGGGCAGCAGGGCGCCGGACAGCTCGGGGGTGACGATCCGGGCGTCCTTGCCCTCGCCGAGGACGAAGTAGAGGTTCATGCCGCCCATCTCCTCGATCCACCGGTGCTCGGCGGCGTCGAGCCAGACGACCTGGTCGCAGCCCTTGGCGGCGGCCTCGGCCTGGGCGACCAGGGAGGCGGCGTAGTTGCCGGCGCACTTGGCGGCACCGGTGCCGCCCGGGGCCGCGCGGACGTAGTCCTCGGAGAGCCAGACCGAGACCGGCTTGACGCCGCCCGGGAAGTAGGCGCCGGCCGGGGAGGCGATGATCATGAAGAGGTAGGAGTTCGCGGGCCGGACACCCAGACCGACCTCGGTGGCGAACATGAACGGCCGCAGGTAGAGGCTCTGCTCGGGCTCGTTCGGGACCCAGGCCTGCTCCTGCTGGACCAGCAGCTCGACGGCCTCGACGAAGGCCTCGACCGGCAGCTCCGGCATCGCCAGCCGGCGGGCGGAGGCCTGGAAGCGCGCGGCGTTGGCCTCCGGGCGGAAGGTCGCGATCGAGCCGTCGGCCTGGCGGTAGGCCTTGAGGCCCTCGAAGATCGCCTGGCCGTAGTGCAGGGTCATGTTGGCCGGGTCCATCTCGATCGGCGCGTAGGGCGCCAGCTGGGCGTCGTGCCAGCCCACGCCCTCGGTCCAGCGGATGGTGACCATGTGGTCGGTGAACACGCGCCCGAAGCCCGGGTTGGCCAGCCGGGCCTCGCGCTCCGCCTGGGGCAGCGGGTGCGCGGAGGGCTTGAGGTCGAACGTGATGGGCGCCTGGGTGGGCGTGCTCATGGCTGTGTGTCCTTCACCGTGGGGTTGGTCCGGGCCGCCTCCGCCGGTGTTCGTCCCGGACTCTCGCTCCGGTACGGACGCACGACGGCACGGCCCACTGTCGATACTCGCATCCAGAGGGCCGTGCCGAACAGTCGCGGGCTCCTTGGAGAACCGCAAGCTGCCGTTATGGGGTCCGGCCCTCGGGCCGGAACACCGTTTGTCGGGTCCCGGCCTCCTAGGCGGATACTCGGGCGGCGAGCGCGTCGCCGACCTGGGACGTGGTACGGGTGCCGGTCCGCTCGGTGAGGTCCGCGGCGACCGCGGCCTCGATCCGGGCGGCCTCGGCGGCGTACCCGAGGTGGTCGAGGAGCATGGCGACCGACAGCACGGTGGCGGTCGGGTCGGCCTTGCCCTGCCCGGCGATGTCCGGCGCCGAGCCGTGCACGGGCTCGAACATCGACGGGAAGGCACCGCTCGGGTTGATGTTGCCGCTGGCGGCCAGGCCGATCCCGCCGGTGACGGCGGCGGCCAGGTCGGTCAGGATGTCGCCGAACAGGTTGTCGGTCACGATGACGTCGAACCGCTCGGGCTGGGTGACGAAGAAGATGGTCGCCGCGTCCACGTGCAGGTAGTCGGTGGTGACCTCGGGGAACTCGGTGCCGACCTGCTCGAAGATCCGGGTCCACAGGTGGCCGGCGTGCACCAGCACGTTGTTCTTGTGCACCAGGGTGAGCTTCTTGCGCGGACGCGCCTGCGCCCGGCGGTAGGCGTCGCGCACCACGCGCTCGATGCCGAAGGCGGTGTTGAGGCTGACCTCGGTGGCCACCTCCTGCTCGGTACCGGTGCGCAGGGAGCCGCCGTTGCCGACGTACGGGCCCTCGGTGCCCTCGCGGACGACCACGAAGTCGATCTCCGGCTCGCCGGCCAGCGGCGACTTCACACCCGGGAAGAGCCGGCCCGGCCGGAGGTTGATGTGGTGGTCGAAGGCGAACCGCAGCTTCAGCAGCAGCCCCCGCTCCAGCACTCCGGACGGCACGCTCGGGTCGCCGATGGCGCCGAGCAGGATCGCGTCGTGGGCCTTGAGCTCCGCGAGCACGCTCTCCGGGAGAGTCTCACCGGTGCGGTGGTAACGCCGGGCGCCGAGGTCGAACTCGGTGCTCTCCAGCTTCACATCGGCGGGAAGTGCCGCCTCCAGCACCTTGAGGCCCTCGGCCACCACTTCCTGGCCGATACCGTCACCGGGGACGACTGCGAGACGAATCGTGCGAGACATGCTCGGAGGCTACTCCGGCATCCCAGAGCCTGACATCCGACGTCCACCATCCGGACAGGAGCCTTGATGGAACGTGCTCAGGTGAGATCGATGTCGACCGGGAAGGGCCGGTCGACCTTCAGTTGCTTGTGGTGGATCCCCGTCAGCCCGTAGAGCCGGGTGGCCGGGTCGATCTCGTAGGTGTGGACGATCGCCTGCCCGAGTTCGTCCTTCTCCACCCGCCAGAAGTGCGCGATACCGGCAGCCGCGTACTTGCGCGGCTTGACCTCGCGGTCACGGTCCCGGGACTCCTCGGAGACGATCTCCACAGCGAGCAGGACGTCCTGTGCATCGCAGTAGGTGCCGTCGGGGCCGGTGTCCGCCTGCTCGTTCACGACCGTGAGGTCCGGCTCGGGGCGATTGCGTGCGTCGAGCCGGATCGTCATTTCCCGCCACGCCTGCCAACCCTCCGGGACCGCCGACTCCAGGGCCCGCTCGAACCTACGGAGCATGCGCATGTGGAACAGGGTCTGCGGACTCACGAAGATCAGGCTCCCGTCGAGCAGCTCGGTGTGCGGCGGGAGATCCGGCAGCCGGTCGAGGTCCTCGGCGGTGTACCCCTCGGTCGGGGGAATGATCCAATCAGGGTACGGCGCGACGCTCATGGTTCCTCCCATGCGGGCATCCTCGTGGCGGTTCCCAGGCTACTCGGACGATTCTCCCCCCACTCCACCCCTTCGAGGGGGCGCCCGACGGTGGTCGCGCGCCCCCTCGGGCGTGGTTACGGCAGGGTCAGGATCTGGCTGCGGCGGCCCTCCGGGTTGAGGTGGTGGAGCAGGAGGACGCGCGACCGGTCGCCGTCGGTGCGGCGGATGTCGAGCAGGGTGGCGGGGTGGACGGGGGCGGCCAGGGCGGTGGGGCCGCCGGGGCCGGTGCGGATGTCGACGGCGGGGTGCAGGACGTCGACGGCGAGGGTGGGACGGGTGCCGCGCAGGCCGATCGCGGAAAAGGCGTCGGCCGGGTCCCGTCCGGAGCCGGCCAGGCCGGTCCAGACCGCGTAGTGGACCGTGCTGTGCCCGGCGCGGACGCCCGGGAGGGCGGACAGCCGGACCGGCAGGACCACCGTGTCGGAGTCCAGCAGGGCGGTGTCGGTGTCGCCCCAGCGGGCGTTCAGCGGCTGGACGTCGAGTTCGGCGCCGGTGCGGGCGTCCAGGGTCCGGGCCACCAGGACGTCGCTGCCGCGCATCCGGTCGGCCTTGACCAGCACGTCGGTGACGCCGTCCCCGTCGGTGTCCAGCACGGCCCGGACGCCGAACAGTCCGACCGGGGTGGCGGCCGGGGCCCACACCTGGGCGCCGAGGTAGAGCCGGCCCTCGGCGAGCGGGTCCCCGGCGACGGCGGGTGCGTCGCTGGCGGCCCCGGCGGCCCGCAGGTTGGCGGCGCGGTCGCCGGGGCGCTCCACGCAGAGGTCCCGCAGGTGCTCGGCCTCCTCCGTGCTGCCCTCCGGCACGAAGCCCGCGCCCGGTCCGACGGCCGCCCCGCTGTTCGGCGGGCAGTCGGCCCAGCGGGCGCCCTCCCCGCCGAGCGCGAAGGCGCTGAGCAGTCCGGGCGCGTCACCGGGCGCGTCGGTGCCGGTGAGCGCGACCACGGCCCCGGAGCGGGTGGTGCGGACCGGTGCGGTGGCGGCCAGGTCGCTGGCCGGGCGCGGGGCCGCGAACAGCGGCACCCGCAGGCCGGGGGCGGCCGGGTCGTCCGGGGTCAGCAGCAGCCGGCCGGAGAGCTCGCCCCGGTAGCTGCGGGCCCGGCCGCCCTGGAGGGTGGCGATCGTCGGGTCCGGGGCGCGGCCGAGCGCGCCGGGCACGCTCAGGGTGACCCGGACCCGCGCGGTGCCGCCGGGCGGCACCTCGATCCGGTCGGGCGAGAGCGCGAAGCGGGCGCCGGGCAGCTCGGTGGCGGCCGCGTAGCCGGTCCGGTAGGCGACCGGGGCCGCGGACAGGTTGCGGACCTCGACCTCGCGCACCGGGGCGAGCGGCCCGGTGACGGCGACCGGGCCGAAGGAGACGCCGACGGCGCCCTCCACCGCGCCCTCCCCCGCCGCGTAGGCGACGGCCGGGGTGCGGACGGCCCGGTCGACGGCGGCCCGGCCGGCGCCGGTGCGCTCGGGCCCGTAGACCGGTCCGGTGCCGCCGTCGCCGAGCCAGGTGTCCCCGGCGGTGTTCATCAGCGCGGCCTTGACCTGTTCGGCGGTCCAGCCGGGGTGGGCGGCCCGGACCAGTGCGGCCAGGCCGGCGGCGTGCGGGGTGGCCATCGAGGTGCCGTCCTCGCGCTGGCCGTCGGTACCGCTGCCGACCCGGGCCGACCAGATGGTCTCGCCGGGGGCGGCGAGGTCCGGCTTGACCACCCCGGGCACCCCGATGCCGCGGGAGGTGAAGTCGGTGAGGGTGTCGAGCCGCTGCGGCTGCTCCTGGGCGACGACGCCGTGCAGCGGGTTGCCGGGCGCGGCGAGGCGGACCCGGACCGGACCGGCGGCGGCGCCCGCGCGGAGCCGTTCGCCGTCGGCGCGGGCGAGCAGGGCCAGCGGGACGCGGTCGTTGCCGGCGATCTCGGCGAGGTGGTCGTCGTCGGCCGCGAGCAGGGCGCCGAGCGCGCCCGCGTCGGCGACGTGGTCGGCGCGCGGGCCCGAGCCGCAGGCGCGCTCGGACTCGCGGGTGCTCCAGGCGAGCACCGCGATCCGCCCGGCGATCCGCTGCCGGTCGGCCTCGGAGAAGGCGGCGCAGCCGTCCCGCTGGTCGACGGGCAGGGCGAGCTCACCGGACACGTCGGCGGTGGACCAGTCCTGGTAGCGGGCGCTCCAGTGGGCCGGCACGACCCCGGCGAGCGGCTGCGGGTCGAGCACGGTGAGGCCGTCGGCGTCGCTGTGCGGGTCGACCGAGGCGGCGACGGCGAGCGCCCTGGCGGCGGTGCCGGGGCTGCCGCCGATGGCGTACACGTCGCCCTCGTTGCCCGCCGCGGCGGCCACCACGGTGCCGAGCGCGGCGAGCCGGTCGACGGCGAGGGCGTCGGCGTCGTCGGTGGCGCCGAAGCGGCTGCCGAGCGACAGGTTGAGGACGTCGAGCCGGTCGCTCGGATCGCCGTCGCCGTCCGGGTCGGCGGCCAGGTCGAGGGCCTCGCCGAGCTGGTCGGTGGAGCCGTCGCAGCCGAACACCCGGATCGCGTACAGCTGGGCGCCGGGCGCGGCGCCGGGGCCGACCCGGAAGCCGGCCGGGTCCAGGCCGGGCCGGTACGGGCCCCGGTAGGGCTGTCCGTCGGTGGTGACGCCGAGGCCGGCGGCGGTACCGGCGACATGGGTGCCGTGGCCGTTGCGGACGCAGTCGATCGGGTTCCCGTCCGGGTGCGGCTCGGGCTGGTAGTGCGGGGAGGTCGGATCCGGCTGGTAGTCGTCGCCGACCAGGTCGCGGCCACCGGTCACCTTGGCGTTCGGGAACAGGCCGGCCGGCGCGGGCTTCGCCCCGTCGACGGAGCGGAACGCCTCCTCGGTGCCGGGGCCGCCGAAGTCGGCGTGGGTGTAGTCGATGCCGCTGTCGGCGATGCCGATCCGCACCCCGACGCCGGTGTTGCCGTCGGCGGAGCCACCGGCCCAGACCTCGGGCGCGCCGGTCACCGGCACCGAGTGGGCGTTGTCCCGCCGCTTGCGGACGATCGGGTGCACGGCCGCGACCCCGGGCAGGGTGCGCAGCGCGGGCAGCCGGTCGGCGGGCGCGTTGACGGCGAGTCCGGTGATCAGGGTGCGGGTGCGGTAGAGCTCCCGGGCGGCGGGGACGGCGTCGTGGACGGCGTCGGCCAGGCGGTCCAGCGCCGTGGAGGCGCGGCCGCGTTGGGCGGCGCCGGCCCGGGCGGCCTCGCCCCGGACGGCCTCCGGGGAGCGCCGGTTCCGCCGGGCCTCGTCACCGGCCCGGCGCCAGGCGGGGGCGACCGGTTCGGTGGCGAGTTCCAGCAGGACGGCGACGGGGCCGGTGGCGGAGCGGCCCGGCGGGGCCGCCGGGGACGTCGGCGGGCTGCCGGTGGCCGGGGCGGCCCCGGTGAGCAGGGCCGGTCCGGCGAGCAGGGTGAGCGTCAGGCCGAGCCGGGAAAGCGGTCGGCGGACGACGGGACGGCGCATGGTCCTCTCCCCCGGCCGGGGGAACTGATCCGCATCCGGTGCCGCTGACGTCCGCCCGCGCGGCCGTCGATCACCCTTCCGGGGGCCCCAAATTAGGAATATCGCGCCGGTCGGGGCGAGCGACTTCCACCGAACGGCGGCAACTTGCACTCCTGGGGGTGACCCTCCGTCAGCCCGTCCGGCCCATTCGGCGGATGAACGCCGAACGGGCCGAGGAGGGCCGGAGGCGGCCGGTCAGGAGCCGCCGGTCGAAGACCGCCGGCAGGAGGCGCGGCCGGTCAGTGGCCGGTCGCGCCGCCGTTGTCGCGGCGGTCCAGCGCCCGCTGGAGCGCGGCGGCGGCGAAGGGGTTCCGCTCGACGGCCCGGCGGCGCCGGGGGGCGCGGGTCTGCGGGGCGGCGGGGGCGGAAGCGGCGTGGCGGTCGGCGGTCGGGGGCATACCGGGGCTCCTTGGTTCGATACGCGCCGTGGGAACGGACGCGGCGGGGTGGGGAGGAGGGGGGTAGGTACACCGGGCAGGGGTCTCCCGCCCATCGGGTGCGGACGCGCGCACGGGCCGGACGCCCTGGCTACAGGGGCGGCACACCGTGCGGCTGACTCCACGGTACGACCCGCGCCCGGCGGTGTCTGCACGAATACTTGGATTTCCTACTATCTGAGACGGCCGTCCCCCGGAGGAACGCGCCAGGGCCCGGACCGCCGTGCGAACGGTGGTCCGGGCCCTGGTGAGGGGTGGTGCGGGGCTCAGGCGCCGAGGTCGACCGAGCGGGCGAAGCGGGCGCCGATCTCGGCCGCGATCGCCGACAGCACCTCCTGCGGGATCTCGCTGTCCACGGTGAGGGAGGCGAGCGCGCCGCTGCCGTCGCGGGCGACCTGCATGCCGGCGATGTTGATGCCGGCGTCACCGAGGTGGCGGCCGAGGACGCCGACCACGCCGGGCCGGTCCTCGTACTTGAAGAAGGCCATGTGGTCGGTGAGCGCGACGTCCACGTCGAAGGCGTCCACGCCGACGATCTTCTGGACCTGCTTGGGGCCGGCCAGCGTGCCGGAGATGGCGATCTCCTCACCGTCCGCCAGGGTGCCGCGCACGGTGATGACGTTGCGGTGCTCGGGGCTCTCGCTGGAGGTGGTCAGCCGCACCTCGACACCGCGCTCCTGGGCGAACAGCGGGGCGTTGACGTAGGACACCGTCTCCGCCACGACGTCCTCGAACACACCCTTGAGGGCGGACAGTTCGAGCACCTTGACGTCGTGCTGGGTGATCTCGCCGCGCACCTCGACGTCGAGCCGGACGGCGACCTCGCCGGCCAGCGCGGTGAAGATCCGGCCGAGCTTCTCGGCCAGCGGCAGGCCCGGGCGGACGTCCTCGGCGATCACGCCGCCCTGGACGTTGACCGCGTCCGGCACCAGCTCGCCGGCCAGCGCCAGGCGGACCGACCTGGCGACGGCGATGCCGGCCTTCTCCTGGGCCTCGTCGGTGGAGGCGCCCAGGTGCGGGGTGGCGACCACGTTGTCGAGGGCGAACAGCGGCGAGTCGGTGCACGGCTCCTTGGCGTACACGTCCAGGCCGGCGCCGGCCACCCGGCCGTCGCGCAGGGCGCTGAGCAGCGCCGCCTCGTCGACGATGCCGCCGCGGGCGGCGTTGACGATCCGGACGGTCGGCTTGACCTTGTGCAGCGCCTCGTCGCCGATCAGGCCGATGGTCTCCGGGGTCTTCGGGAGGTGGACGGTGATGAAGTCCGAGACCTCCAGCAGCTCCTCCAGCGAGACCAGCTTGACGCCCATCTGCGCGGCGCGGGCGGCCTGGATGTAGGGGTCGTACGCGACGATCTTCATGCCGAAGGCGGACATCCGCTGGGCGACCAGCACGCCGATCCGGCCGAGGCCGACGACGCCGAGGACCTTCTCGCTGAGCTCGACACCGGTGTACTTGTTGCGCTTCCACTCGCCGCCCTTGAGCGCGGCGTTGGCCGGCGCGATGTTGCGGGCGACGGAGATCAGCAGGCCGCAGGCGAGTTCGGCGGCGGTGACGATGTTGGAGGTCGGCGCGTTCACGACCATGACGCCGGCCTTGGTGGCGGCGGAGACGTCCACGTTGTCGAGGCCGACACCGGCGCGGGCGACCACCTTGAGCCTGCGGGCCGCGGCCAGCGCCTCGGCGTCGACCTTGGTGGCGGAGCGGACCAGGATGGCGTCCACGTCGGCGATGGCGGTCAGCAGCTCGGCGCGGTCCGCACCGTTGCAGTGCCGGATCTCGAAGTCCGGGCCGAGGGCGTCGACGGTGGCGGGCGACAGCTCTTCGGCGATCAGTACTACGCCAGATTTCACAGTTGTAGCAGCGCTCACGACAGTGTGTCCTTAACTGTCCGGTTCTCCCCGGATCCGGGCACGAGGGTGGCCTTGCCGGGCGGGGGGAAGGTGGCATGCCGCGTAGCTAGACGCACGACGCTGTGGGCCTGACGCGCACTCGGAAGTGTATCGACGGGCTGGGTAACGGGCTGCTCCCGTCCGGCAAAATCACCCGGACGGGAGCCGCCTTGTTGTACAAGGGGGATACAAACCCGCGAGGGCCCTCCCCGAGGCCTTACGCCTCTTCCTTGACCCAGCTCATCAGCTTGCGGAGCTTCTTGCCGGTGGTCTCCAGCAGGTGGTCCTCGTCGGCCTTCTTGTACTCGTTGTACTTGGGCAGACCGGCCTTGTACTCGGCGATCCAGGTGTTGGCGAAGGTGCCGTCCTGGATCTCGGTGAGGACCTTCTTCATCTCGGCCTTGGTGTCGGCGGTGATGATCCGCGGGCCGGTGACGTAGTCGCCCCACTCGGCGGTCTCGGAGACCGACCAGCGCATCTTCTCCAGGCCGCCCTCGTACATCAGGTCGACGATGAGCTTCAGCTCGTGCAGGCACTCGAAGTAGGCGATCTCCGGCTGGTAGCCGGCCTCGACCAGGGTCTCGAAACCGGCCTTCACCAGGGCGGCGGTGCCACCGCAGAGGACGGCCTGCTCACCGAACAGGTCGGTCTCGGTCTCCTCGGTGAAGGTGGTCTTGATGACGCCGGCCTTGGTGGCGCCCAGGCCCTTGGCGTAGGACAGCGCCAGGTCGAAGGCCTTGCCGGTGGCGTCCTGCTCGACCGCGACGATCGCGGGGACGCCGCGGCCCTCCTCGTACTGGCGGCGGACCAGGTGGCCCGGGCCCTTCGGGGCGACCATGCAGACGTCGACGTCGGCCGGGGGCTTGATGAAGCCGAAGCGGATGTTCAGGCCGTGGCCGAAGAACAGGGCGTCGCCGGCCTTGAGGTGCGGGGCGATGTCCGCCTCGTAGACGTCGGCCTGGATCGGGTCCGGGACCAGGATCATGATGACGTCGGCCTCGGCCGCGGCCTCGGCGGGGGTGACCACGCGCAGGCCGGCCTCCTCGGCCTTGGCCCGGGACTTGGACTCCGGCTTCAGGCCGACCCGGACGTCCGCGCCCGAGTCGCGCAGGGACAGCGCGTGGGCGTGGCCCTGGCTGCCGTAGCCGATGACCGCGACCTTGCGGCCCTGGATGATGGACAGGTCGGCGTCGTCTTCGTAGAACAGCTCGGCCACGGGGGCACATCTCCTTGCGAGTGGTTTGCCGGGTCTGCGGTGGTTCCTACCGTATGCGGATCCGGCGTCGGGGTGGGGCGGTGCTTCAGGGTTTGAGACGGCGGCGCGTCCCGGAGGGGCGGAGCCGGTCCTAGGCGCTGCGGTCGAGGGCGCGCAGCGAGCGGTCCGTGATCGAACGGGCGCCGCGTCCGATGGCGACCAGACCGGACTGGACCAACTCCTTGATGCCGTAGGGCTCCAGCATCCGGAGCATGGCCTCCAGCTTGTCCGAGCTGCCGGTGGCCTCGATGGTCACCGCGTCCGGGGACACGTCGACCGTCTTGGCGCGGAACAGCTGGACGATCTCGACGATCTGCGACCGGGTGTCGTTGTCGGCGCGGACCTTCACGAGGACCAGTTCCCGCTGGATCGCAGCGGACTGGTCGAGCTCGACGATCTTTATCACGTTGACGAGCTTGTTGAGCTGCTTGGTGACCTGCTCCAACGGGAGGTCCTCGACGTTGACCACGATGGTCATCCGGGAGATGTCCGGGTGCTCGGTCGGGCCGACGGCGAGGGAGTCGATGTTGAAGCCCCGACGGGAGAACAGCGCGGCGATCCGGGCGAGCACGCCGGGCTTGTTCTCGACCAGGACGGAGAGGGTGTGCTTGGACATGGGTCGTGGGTTCCCTTGGTCGTTCCGGAAGGGGCTCAGTCGAGGTCGTCGCCGAAGTCGGGACGGACGCCGCGGGCGAACTGGATCTCGTCGTTGCTGGTGCCGGCCGCGACCATCGGCCAGACCATGGCGTCCTGGTGGACGATGAAGTCGATGACCACCGGGCGGTCGTTGATCTCCATCGCCTGCTTGATCACCGCGTCGAGGTCCTCGGGGCGCTCGCAGCGCAGACCGACGCAGCCCATCGCCTCGGCGAGCAGGACGAAGTCGGGGATCCGGGTGCCCTGGGCCGGCGGCTCGATGCCGTCGTGGCCGGGGCCGGCGTGCAGCACGGTGTTGGAGTAGCGCTGGTTGTAGAACAGCGTCTGCCACTGCCGGACCATGCCCAGCGAGCCGTTGTTGATGACCGCGACCTTGATCGGGATGTCGTTCAGGGCGCAGGTGACCAGCTCCTGGTTGGTCATCTGGAAACAGCCGTCGCCGTCGATCGCCCAGACCGCGGCCTCCGGGCGGCCGGCCTTGGCGCCCATCGCGGCCGGCACCGCGTAGCCCATGGTCCCGGCGCCGCCGGAGTTGAGCCAGGTGCCCGGCTTCTCGAACCGGATGAACTGCGAGCTCCACATCTGGTGCTGGCCGACGCCCGCCGCGTAGACGGCGTCCGGGCCGACCAGCCGGCCGATCCGCTCGATCACCTGCTGCGGGGAGAGCTGGCCGCCGGGCGCGGCCTCGTAGCCGACCGGGTAGGTGGTCTTCCACTCGTCGAGCCGCTCCCACCAGTCGGCGTAGTCGCCCTTGTGGCCGGCGTCGAACTCGGCCTGGACGGCGACGATCAGGTCGGCCAGCACCTCGCGGGCGTCACCGACGATCGGCACGTCCGCCGGGCGGTTCTTGCCGATCTCGGCCGGGTCGATGTCCGCGTGGACGACCTTGGCGTACGGCGCGAAGCTGTCCAGCTTGCCGGTGACCCGGTCGTCGAAGCGGGCGCCGAGGGTGAAGAGCAGGTCGGCCTTCTGGAGCGCGGTGACGGCCGGGACGGAGCCGTGCATGCCGGGCATGCCCAGGTGCTGCGGGTGGCTGTCCGGGAAGGCGCCGAGCGCCATCAGGGTGGTGACCACCGGGGCGCCGGTCAGCTCGGCCAGGATGCGCAGCTCGGCCGTGGCACCGGCCTTCATGACGCCGCCGCCGACGTACAGGACCGGGCGCTTGGCGGTGACCAGCATCTTGGCCGCTTCGCGGATCTGCTTGGCGTGCGGCTTGGTCACCGGGCGGTAGCCGGGCAGCGAGGTCTCGACCGGCCAGCGGAAGGTGGTGGTGGCCTGCAGGGCGTCCTTGGCGATGTCGACCAGGACCGGGCCGGGGCGGCCGGTGGCGGCGATGTGGAACGCCTCGGCGATCACCCGGGGGATCTCGGCCGGGTCGGTGACCAGGTAGTTGTGCTTGGTGATCGGCATCGTGATGCCGCAGATGTCCGCCTCCTGGAAGGCGTCGGTCCCGATCGCCTTGGAGGTGACCTGGCCGGTGATGGCGACGATCGGCACCGAGTCCATGTACGCGTCGGCGATCGGGGTGACCAGGTTGGTCGCGCCCGGGCCGGAGGTCGCCATGCAGACGCCGACCCGGCCGGTGGCCTGCGCGTAGCCGGTGGCGGCGTGGCCGGCGCCCTGCTCGTGGCGGACCAGGATGTGGCGCACCTTGGTCGAGTCCATCAGCGGGTCGTACGCGGGAAGGATGGCCCCGCCCGGGATGCCGAAGACGGTGTCCGCACCGACGGCCTCCAGCGAGCGGATGAGCGACTGGGCGCCGGTCATGGTCTCGACGACGTGCTGAGGAGCGGGAGCGTGGGCGGCCGGGGTGTCCCCGCGGCGGGGGGATGCGGCGTGCTCGGTCATCTGCCTGTCTCTTCTCGGTTCTGGCCGGCCCGGTGGTTTGCGGGCCCCGGGGGGTCGAGGGTGGGGTCCCGCTTGCGGGCCGATCGCCGGCTCTGCCCCAATCGTCCCTTTCGCGGGGCCTCGGGGCCAGGGGTCTTGCGGTGGTGGAACAGCGTCGGTGCAACAAAAAACCCCTCGTGCCCAAGGGCATGCGAGGGGTGGCGCGTCGGTCTGTCACGAACGGGTCGGGGCCCGCTCAGCCGACGCGCCCGCCAAGTACGAGAATTCGGGTGCGCATGGCAACGACCTTCCTCCCGCCAAGGGTCGGCTGTCAAGCAGGTGGGACGGCCGTCTCGCCATGCGGACCGACTCCCGGACCGGCCACAGCCGGGTGTTCGGGCAGGTCGGAGCCGTTGTGGAGGGGTACCACACGCCCCCCGGCGGCCTCGCCGCGGCCACTCGTCCGGGTGTCCGCGGCCAGGAAGGCGCGCCGCGCGGGCAGCGGGCCGAGCGGCCTCGGCACCGGGTACGCGCGGCGGGCCAGCTCGCGCCGGAGCCGGATCTCGTCCAGCGGCGCGGAGAACGCCGAGCCCTGCACCTGGCGGCAGCCCAGCTCCTGCAGCACGGCCACCTGGCGCGGCAGGTCGACGCCCTCGGCGGCGGTGACCAGCCCGAGGTCCCGGCCGAGCCGCAGGGCGTGCCCGGCGAGGGTCCGGGCGAGGGCGGACTCCCCCAGGTCCTGGACCAGCGAGCGGTCCAGCTTGAGGCCGTCGAAGGGGAGCCGGACCAGCGTCCCGAGCGAGCCCCGGCCGGCCCCGAAGCCGGCCAGCGCGGTGCCGACGCCGAGCCGGCGCAGCGCGTCGAGCCGGCGGCCGAGCTCGTCCGCCAGGTCGTCCGGGCCGGTCCTGGCCACCTCGACGATCAGCTGGCCGCCGGGCAGTCCGCTGTCCCGCAGGGCCGCCACCACCGCCTCGTACAGGCCGGGCGCGCACAGCCGCTCGGCCGACAGCCGGACCGACACCGGGACCGGCGGGGGGACGGCGCGGCCCCGGACGGGCACGCCCCGGCGCAGCGCGGCGGCGGTCACCGCCTCGCGGACCAGCCAGCGGGAGAACCGCGCGGCGGCGTCGCCCGGCTCGGTGGAGCGCAGGAACTCGGCGGGGGTGAGCAGCAGGCCCTGCGCGGAGCGCCAGCGGGCCTGTGCCTCGACGGCGGTGACCGCGCCGGTGGTGAGGTCCACCACGGGCTGGTGGAGCAGGGTGAAGCCGCCCTCGCGGACGGCCGCGCGGAGCCGTTCGTCCAGCTCGGTGCGGCGCTCCAGGTCGGCGCGCATGGCCGGGGTGTAGAGCATCACCCGGCCCTTGCCCTCGGACTTGGCGCGGTACATCGCGAGGTCGGCGTTGCGCATCAGCTCGTCGGCGGCGGCGCGCGGGTCGGCGGCCGGACCGCGTTCCGGGGTGCCGAAGGCGATCCCGATGCTGGCGGCGACGCTGAGTTCGCTGCCGCCGATCCAGTAGGGCTCGGAGAGCGCGGCGCGCAGCCGTTCGGCGAGCTCCTGGACCTGGAGCCGGCCGAGCGGGCCGCAGACCAGGGCGGCGAACTCGTCGCCGCCGAACCGGGCGACGGTGTCCCCGCAGCGGACGGCGCCCTGGAGCCGGCGGGCGGCCTGGACCAGCAGCTCGTCGCCGACCTGGTGGCCGGCGGTGTCGTTGACCGCCTTGAAGCCGTCCAGGTCGAGGAAGAGCACGGCGACCCCGGAGCCCGCCTCGTCCTGCGGGCCGCGGGCGGCCAGGGCGGCCCGCAGCCGCTGGGTGAACAGCGCCCGGTTGGGCAGGTCGGTGAGCGGGTCGTGGAACGCGTTGTGCTGCAACTGGGCCTGCAGCATGACCCGTTCGGTGACGTCGCGGCTGTTCAGGATCAGGCCGTCGCGGTACCGGTCGACGGTCGACTCGACGTGCAGCCACTCGCCGCCGCCGGAGCCGATCCGGCACTCCACCCGGGCCGCGGGCAGCGGCTCGGCGCCCGGGTCGCGGTGCGCGGCGAGCCGGCCCCGGGCCAGGAAGCGGCGGACCTCCAGCAGCACCCGGTCGACGTCCTCGGGGTGGATGAGGTCCAGCAGGTTGCCGCCGACGAGCTCCTCCGGGTCGCGCCCGTAGACGCCGAGCGCGGCCGGGGAGACGTAGGAGAGCACGCCGTTGGCACCGGCGATCATGATGACGTCGCTGGAGCCCTGCACCAGGGAGCGGAAGTGCGCCTCCTTGTGGGCGAGTTCCTGGGCCAGCGAGAGGTTGTCGAGCAGCATGATGCCCTGGCGCAGGATCAGCGCCAGACCGACGGTGCAGGCCGCCGAGGCCACCACCCGGTCCAGCGAGCGCCCGCCGAGGGCGTTGTAGAGGATCCCGGCGGTGCAGACGGCGGCGGCCGCGTAGGGGGTGAGCGCGCTGAAGGTGGTGGCGACCCGGCGGCGGGGCAGCCCGCCGAGCGCCGGGTGCTCGCGCAGCGGGCGGCGCCAGCGCGGGGACCACGGGGCCCAGGCCAGCAGCAGGCTGCCGGCGAACCAGCCGGCGTCCAGGAGTTCGCCGGAGTGGTAGCTGCTGCGGAGTTCCGGCGAGGTGAACAGGGCGTCGCAGAGCACGGTGACGGCGAGGCCGACCATGGCGGTGTGCACGGCGGCGCGGTTGCCGTCCCGGCCGCCGAAGCGCAGCCCGACGACCAGCGAGACGAGCAGGATGTCCAGCACCGGGTAGGCCAGGTTGAGGGCCAGCCGCAGCGGCGAGCCGTCCTCGCCGGCGGCGGTGCGGCCGAGGGCGAGGCTCCAGCTGAGGGTGAACAGCGAGCCGGCCACCAGCCAGCCGTCCAGCAGCAGGCAGAGCCAGCCGGCGGCGGTGCGCGGGCGCTGGGCCAGCACCAGGACGCCGGTGATGGCCAGCGGGGCGAACAGCAGGAAGGCGTACTCGGCCAGCGAGTTGGGCGGCAGCTGGGTCCGCTCGACCAGCTCGTACCAGCCCCAGGTGCCGTTGCCGAAGGCGACCATGAGCGAGGAGAGGCCGAACAGCAGCCAGGCCGGACGGGCGTGACCGCCGACCGTACAGCCGTAGGCCAGACAGGAGAGCGCGGCGGCGAGGGCGGCCGCCGCCAGCCCGAAGTCGCCCATGAAGACGGCGACCTGGCGCGAGCCCCAGCCGAGCGCGGCGCCGAGGGTGTAGGCGAGGCAGAGCACGCCGAGGACGGCGCCCGGCAGCTTGCGGCTGCAGAGCGCCCGGCGGAGCGTCCCCGGTCTCGCCCCGCGGGCCGGGCGGTACGGGGGCGGGCCACCGGCGCGGACGCCGCGCGGGGGCGGGCCGGGCCTCGGCGGGCCCGGTCTCGGCGGACCGTCCGCGGGCAGGACGGCGTCCGGTGCCTGGGGCCGTCCGGCTCCGGGCAGCACCGCGTCGGTGGAGCTCACTCGGCCTCTCCCCCTCCGGCCCGGGGCCTCGCGCCCCGGTCACGGACCACCGGCCGCGCGCCCGGTGGCCGTGCGCGGTGTCCTGGCGCCCCGGCAGGGCGGTGACCCAGGGGGCGGGGGGCCTGCCGGCCGTCCCGCCACACCGATGTTCCCGTTCGGGACCCTACACCACTTCGGTCACTCAATGACACGCACACTCAACTTAGAGTAATGGTCCAGGGGTGGGGAATTGCGTCCGATTCCACCGAATCGGTCCGGTTGACGGGGGCGCGCACAAGGGGGCTCACGCAGCGCGCACAGGAGCATACGGCAGCGCCCGCCCGGCACCGGCCACCGCGGCGGTACGCCGGGCGGGGAGTCGGACGGGCGCACCGGTCGGGAGCGACGGACGGACCGTCAGCGGGCGGCCGGGGCCAGGTCCTCGGGGAACAGCCGCAGCCGGTGGGCCAGCGCGGCCGCCTCGCCCCGGCCGGCCACCGCGAGCTTGCCGAGGATGTTGGAGACGTGCACGCTCGCGGTCTTCGGCGAGATGTACAGTTCCTCGGCGATCTGCCGGTTGGTGCACCCCCGGGCGAGCAATCGGAGCACGTCCCGCTCACGGGGGGTGAGGCCGAGGGACTCACCGGCCGGCAGTGCCGGAGCGGGCACCCGGCGGTCCGCGACGAGCGGGAGTCCGGCCCGCGCGGCCAGGCCGTCGATCTCGGCCCGCAGTGCGGCGTCGGACCGGGCGGACGCCAGTTCCCGTGCCTCGCGCAGGAGTTCGGCGCCGGATTCGCGGCGTCCGGCCAGCACCTCGGCCTCGCCGGCCCGCAGCAGCGCGGCCGCCAGCGGGTACGGCAGCCCGGTCGGGCGCAGCGCCGCGACCGCGGTGGCCCACAACTCGGGGGTGTCCGCGCCCTCGGCACGGGCCAGTTCGGCCTCCAGCAGGCGCGCCCAGCCGTGGTGCAGCGGCACGGTCGGGGTCAGCCCGGCCGCCGTCGCGGCGATCCTGGCCAGCACCTCGGCCCGGCCCCGGTCGGCCTCCGGCAGGCCCCGGCTGTCCGCCTCGGCCGCGGCGCCGTCCACCAGCAGCGGGTAGAGGTCGGCGAGGTAGCCGCAACGGAGGTCCTCGTCCAGGGCGGCGATCAGCTCGGCGCGGGCCTCCAGCGGGCGGCCGACCCCGACGGCGACCCGCAGCGCCAGGCGGGCGACCGGGACGGAGTGCTGGAGCTGGCCGACCCGGTTGGCCGCCCTGGCCTGCGCCAGCATCGCGGCGGCGGTGGGCAGGTCGCCGCGGAGCAGGGCGAGTTCGCCGCGCATCCGGTCCAGGAACTCGGCGTGGGTGCCGGTGACACCGATCTGCTGGCACTCGGCGAGCACCTGCTCGGCCTCGTCGATCCGCCCGAGGTCCATCAGCGCCTCGGCGAGGTTCCCGGTCAGGATGGTGCCGATGTTGCGCTGGAGGCCGTTGCCCCGGGCCGACTCCAGCCCCTCCCGGGCGAGTGCCGCCGCCTCCTCGGCCCGGCCGAGCCCGCGCTGCATCGAGGACAGGTTGTTGATGCCGCGCAGCAGGATGTCGGGGGCGCCGATCCGCCGGGTGGCCTCCACCGCCGCGGTGAGCTGGGCGACCGCCGCCTCCGGGTCGGAGTCGAGGTCGTTGCGCAGCCCGCCGAGCGTCATCAGGGCGTGCTGCTCGACGGCGTCCGCGCCGACCTCGCGGGCGATCCGGACCGCCCGCTCGGCGAGTTCGACCAGCTCGGGCCGGGGGTTGGAGAGCATCCCGCTGCCGGCGCCGAGGGCGAACACCTCGGCCTGGACGGCGGACGGCGGCAGGTGCTCGACCAGCCGGTGCGCGTAGGCGATCTCCTCCTCGTCGCCGGAGCGGCGCAGGTGGCCGAGCATCCGGGCCCGGTTGATCCGGAACCAGGCGGCGCGGGCCGGGTGCTCGGTCTCGTCGACCAGCTTGAGCGCCCGCTTGGCCAGGCTCAGCCCGCGCTCGCGGTCCCCGCTGCGGCGGGCCGCGACCACCGCCTCGGCCAGCACGTCGATCAGGCAGAGCCGGTCGCAGTGCTCGTCGTGCCGGTCCACGTCGCAGGAGCAGGGCGGGTAGGTCTCGGCCCAGTCGTGCGGGCGCAGGGTGCCCGCCAGCACCTCCTCCGGGACCTCGTCCCAGAGCTCCAGGGCCCGTTCCAGCATCCGCAGCTGCTCGGCGAAGGCGTTGCGGCGGCGGGCGGCCCTGGCGGCCTCCAGCGCGGTCGGCAGGGCCCGGGCCGGGTGGTGGGCGTGGTACCAGTAGTTGGCCAGCCGGGCCGGGCGGACGTCGGAGCCGACCAGGTGCGGATCGGCCTCCAGCGCGGCGGCGAAGCGCCGGTTGATCCGGTGCCGCTCGCCCGGCAGCAGGTCGTCCGAGACCGCCTCCCGGACCAGCGCGTGCCGGAACCGGTAGCCGTCGCCGTCGGTGTCCGGGCGCAGGATGTTGGCGCCGACCGCGACCCGGAGCGAGGCGATCAGCTCCTCCTCGTCCTCCAGGACGGCGGCGAGCAGGGCGTGCTCGACGTAGGAGCCGCCCTCGGCGGCGATCCGCAGCACCCGCTGGGTCTGCTCGTCCAGCGCCTCGACCCGGACCAGCAGCATGTCCCGGAGCGAGTCGGTGAGCCCGGCCGAGCAGCCCTCGCGGAAGGCGGTGGCGAGCTCCTCGACGAAGAAGGGGTTGCCCTCGGAGCGGCGGTGGATCCGGTCGACCAGCTCCCGGTCCGGGGCGGCGGTGCCGAGGATGCCGGCCAGCTGCGCGGCGACCTCGCCGGGCCCGAAGCGCTCCAGTTCGGCCCGCTGCACGGTGCGCAGCCGCTCCAGCTCGGCCAGGAACGGCCGCAGCGGGTGGCGGCGGTGCAGGTCGTCGCTGCGGTAGGTGGCGACCAGCAGCACCCGGGCCCGGTGCAGGGTGCGGACCAGGTAGGCCAGCAGCTCCCGGGTGGAGCGGTCGGACCAGTGCAGGTCCTCGACGGCGAGCACGAGGGTACGGTCCGTGCCGAGCCGTTCGAACAGCCTCGCGGTGTGCTCGAACAGCCGGGCTCGTCCGTACTCGTCGTTGGGTTCGCCGTCGGCCTCGCCGAAGTCCGGCATCAGCCGGGCGAGGTGCCCCTCCATCCCCGCCGCGGCCGCCTCCAGCTCGGTGCCCAGGCCCCGGTGCAGCCGGCGCAGCGCGGTGGCCAGCGGCGCGTAGGGCAGGCCCTCGGCGCCGATCTCCAGGCAGCCGCCGACGGTGGTGACCACGCCGTCGAGGCAGGCCTGGCGGAGGAACTCCTCCAGCAGCCTGGTCTTGCCGACGCCGGCCTCGCCGCCGATCAGCACGGTCTGCGGCTGGCCGTCCCCGGCCCTGCGCATGGCGTCCAGCAGGACGGTGAGCTCCGGATCGCGGCCGACGAAGACGGGACTCACCGATATCTGCTGCATGGAGGCGAGCATGCCATAGAGGTCGGGTGCGCTCCGAGGGGTTATCCCGCCCTCCGGACGCCCGGAAGGGGAGGCGCACCCCCGTGTCGCCTCCCCCTCCGGTCCCTGCTCGGCACCTCGGTGCCGGTCCGTCAGCATTCGCGCGGACGGACGGCGCGGCGCTGGAAGCGGAAGCCGACGTTCGGACGCCAGCCGGTGCGCTTGGCCCCCTTCGCCTCGCGGACCAGGCGCTCGTGCTGGGCCTGGGCCCGGAGTTCCAGCTCCTGCTGCTTGATGAGCTCGTACTCGATCACGGTGTTTCCCCTCGTGGGTTTCGGTGTCTCTCTCGTTCTGAGGTAAAGATTCCTCTCCCAGGGGGGTGGGCCGCATCGGCAGCCTGCCGGATGTTCCGGGCCCCGACCGCCTTAGGCCGGGGGTCCCGGGTACGGCAAAGGCCCGGCCCTACCCCTGACGAAGGGTAAGACCGGGCCTTGGGCCACTAAGTAGCCCTAAGAACGCCTTAGGCGCCTTGGAAACTCAGGAAGAAACACCCAGCTTCTCAAGGATCAGATCCTTGACCCGGGCCGCGTCGGCCTGGCCGCGGGTGGTCTTCATGACCGCGCCGACCAGCGCGCCGACCGCGGCGACCTTGCCGTCGCGGATCTTGGCGGCGATCGCCTCGTTCTCGGCGATGGCCTGGTCCACGGCGGCACCGAGCGCGGAGTCGTCCGAGACCACGGCCAGGCCGCGCTGCTCGACGACCGCGTCCGGCTCGCCCTCGCCGGCCAGCACGGCCTCGATGACCTGACGGGCCAGCTTGTCGTTCAGCTTGCCCTCGGCGACCAGCGCGGCGACCCGGGCGACCTGCGCCGGGGTGATCGGCTGCTCGGCCAGCTCGGTGCCGGTCTCGTTGGCCCGGCGGGCCAGCTCGCCCATCCACCACTTGCGGGCCTGGTCGGCCGGGGCACCGGCGGCGATGGTCTCCTGGATCGGCTCGACGGCGCCGGCGTTCAGCACCGACTGCATGTCCTTGTCCGTCAGGCCCCACTCGGCCTGCAGCCGGGCCCGGCGCACCCGGGGCAGCTCGGGCAGCGCGGCGCGCAGCTCCTCCACCCAGGCGCGGGCCGGGGCGATCGGCACCAGGTCCGGCTCCGGGAAGTACCGGTAGTCCTCGGCGTTGTCCTTGATCCGGCCGGCGGTGGTGCTGCCGTCCTCCTCGTGGAAGTGCCGGGTCTCCTGGACGATCGTGCCGCCGTCGGTCAGCACCGTGGCGTGCCGCTGGACCTCGAAGCGGGCGGCCCGCTCCACGCTGCGCAGCGAGTTGACGTTCTTGGTCTCCGAGCGGGTGCCGAAGGTCTTGGTGCCGTTCGGGCGCAGCGACAGGTTGACGTCGCAGCGCATCTGGCCCTTGTCCATCCGGGCCTCGGAGACGCCCAGCGAGCGGATGACCTCGCGCAGCTCGGCGACGTACGCGCGGGCGACCTCGGGGGCGCGCTCGCCGGCCCCCTCGATCGGCTTGGTGACGATCTCGATCAGCGGGATACCGGCCCGGTTGTAGTCCAGCAGCGAGTGGGTCGCGCCGTGGATCCGGCCGGTGGCGCCGCCGACGTGGCTGGACTTGCCGGTGTCCTCCTCCATGTGGGCGCGCTCGATCTCCACCCGGAAGGTCGAGCCGTCCTCCAGCTGCACGTCGAGGTAGCCGTTGAAGGCGATCGGCTCGTCGTACTGCGAGGTCTGGAAGTTCTTCGGCATGTCCGGGTAGAAGTAGTTCTTCCGCGCGAACCGGCACCACTCGGCGATCTCGCAGTTCAGCGCCAGGCCGATCTTGACGGCCGACTCCACGCCGATCGCGTTGACCACCGGCAGCGAGCCCGGCAGGCCCAGGCAGGTCGGGCAGACCTGGCTGTTCGGCTCGGCGCCCAGCTCGGTCGAGCAACCGCAGAACATCTTGGTCTTGGTGCCCAGCTCGACGTGGACCTCCAGGCCCATCACCGGGTCGAACGACGCGAGCGCGTCCTCGTAGGAGACCAGGTTCTTGACGCTCACAGCGTCCCCTTCACTAAAAAGTCTTCGGTGGTGCGGGCCCGGCCCGCACGTGGGAGTGCGGGCCGGGGCCTCACGGGCTGGGTCAGCCCAGCAGGACGTCGTCGTCGCCGAGGCGGCGCAGCTCACGGACCAGCAGGGCGGTGCCGGTCACCAGGGCGGCGGCGCCGACCAGGGCGTTGACCAGCTTGAGCGTGTCGCTCTCGCCGCGGGCCTTGCGCACGTCCTTGACGATGGAGACCGCGCCGAAGGCGCTGGTGCCGATGGACAGCCAGAGCCCGGGCTTGGAGTGCTTCCACCCCTTCAGCGATGCCGACTGGGCCTTGGCGTTCTCGATCTTGCTCACAGTGCCGGTGCCTCCTCCAGCAGGGTGTGCCCCCACTTGTCGTTGAGTGCGGCCTCGACGGCGCCGCCCACGCGGTACAGGCGGTCGTCCGCCATCGCGGGTGCGATGATCTGCAGGCCGACCGGGAGATTGTCCTCCGGGGCCAGGCCCACCGGCAGCGACATGGCCGCGTTGCCCGCAAGGTTGGACGGAATCGTGCACAGGTCGGCCAGATACATCGCCATCGGGTCGTCGGCGCGCTCGCCGATCGGGAAGGCGGTGGTCGGCGTGGTCGGCGAGACCAGCACGTCCACGCCCGCGAAGGCGGCGTCGAAGTCGCGGGAGATCAGCGTCCGCACCTTCTGGGCCGAGCCGTAGTAGGCGTCGTAGTAGCCCGAGGACAGCGCGTAGGTGCCCAGGATGATGCGGCGCTTCACCTCGGGGCCGAAGCCGGCCTCGCGGGTCAGCGCGGTGACCTCCTCGGCCGAGCGGGAGCCGTCGTCGCCGACCCGCAGGCCGTAGCGCATCGCGTCGAAGCGGGCCAGGTTGGACGAGGCCTCGCTCGGGGCGATCAGGTAGTACGCCGGCAGCGCCAGGGTGAAGGACGGGCAGGAGACCTCGACGACCTCGGCGCCCAGCTCGCGCAGCAGCTCCACCGACTCGTCGAAGCGCTGCATCACGCCGGCCTGGTAGCCCTCGCCGGAGAACTCCTTCACCACGCCGATCCGCATGCCGCGCACGTCGCGCAGCTTCGCGGCCTCGACCACGGCCGGGACCGGGGCGTCGATCGAGGTGGAGTCCAGCGGGTCGTGGCCGGCGATCGCCTCGTGCAGCAGCGCCGCGTCCAGCACGGTGCGGGCGCACGGGCCGCCCTGGTCCAGGCTGCTGGAGAACGCCACCAGGCCGTAGCGCGACACCGAGCCGTAGGTCGGCTTCACGCCGACCGTGCCGGTGACGGCGCCGGGCTGGCGGATCGAGCCGCCGGTGTCGGTGCCGATCGCCAGCGGCGCCTCGAAGGCGGCCAGCGCGGCGGCCGAACCGCCGCCGGAGCCGCCGGGGATCCGGGAGAGGTCCCACGGGTTGCCGGTCGGGCCGTAGGCGGAGTTCTCGGTGGAGGAGCCCATCGCGAACTCGTCCATGTTGGTCTTGCCGAGGATGACCACGCCGGCGTCCTTGAGACGCGTGGTCAGGGTGGCGTCGTACGGCGGGATCCAGCCTTCGAGGATCTTCGAACCGCAGGTGGTCGGCACGCCCTTGGTGGTGAAGACGTCCTTCAGCGCCAGCGGGACGCCGGCCAGCGGGCCCAGCTCCTCGCCCTTGGCGCGCTTCTCGTCGACGGCCCGGGCGGCGCTCAGCGCGCCCTCGGTGTCGACGTGCAGGAAGGCGTTGACCTTCTTGTCGACGGCCCCGATGCGGTCCAGGTGCGCCTGGGCCACCTCGACGGCGGACACCTCGCCCTTGGCGACGGCGGCGGCGGTCTCGGCCGCGGTGTAACGGATGAGCTCGGTCATGGGTCAGTCCTCCCCGAGGATCTGGGGCACACGGAAACGCTGCTCCTCGGCGGCCGGGGCCCCGGCCAGCGCCTGGTCCGGGGTGAGCGACGGCCGGACCTCGTCCGCGCGCATGACGTTGGTCAGCGGCAGCGGGTGGGAGGTGGGCGGGACGTCCTGTCCGGCGACCTCGGAAACGCGGGCGACCGCGCCGATGATCACGTCCAGCTGCTCGGCGAAGTGGTCCAACTCTTCGGCCTGCAACTCAAGACGCGACAGCCGAGCGAGGTGGGCGACCTCCTCGCGCGTGATGCCAGGCATGCAGCGATCCTCAGGGTGAGTTCTGGTGAGGCCCGGATCCGCCTTCCGGCGGCGCCGGGCCCGGGCCGGGAGCCGCCTGTCCGGCGCTCCCGTCCTCGTGGTCTGTGGTCCCCATCCTAGGGGGCACGGGACGGCCACCGGCCGACGACCGGCGGTGGGACCGGGTCACCCTCGCCGCGCGGCGCCCTCACTGCGGGCGGGTCGGCGCCCAACTCTGCTGCTTGGGCGCCTGGATCTCCAGCTTCGCCGCCTGCGCCGCCTGGATCACCGGCGGCAGGACGGGCTGGATCGCGGGCGGCAGCCGGTCGGCGGCGGCGGAGCCGAGCCGCTCCACCGGCGGGGCGCCGGTGCGGTGCACCCGCAGCCAGGCGGTGGCCTGCTCGGCCGGCAGCGCCGCCGACACCAGCCAGCCCTGGACCGCGTCCACGCCCATGCCGTGCAGCCGCTCCCAGGTCTCGTCGTCCTCGACGCCCTCGGCGACCACGGTCAGGCCGAGCGAGTGGGCCAGCTCGACCGAGCAGCGGACCACCGCCGCGTCGTGGTCGTCGGTGGCCATCCGGGAGACGAAGGAGCGGTCGATCTTCAGCTCGCCGACCGGCAGGCTGCGCAGCCGCACCAGCGAGGAGTGGCCGGTCCCGAAGTCGTCCAGGGACATCCCGACCCCGTAGCCGCGCAGTTCCGCCAGGGTGTCGGCGGCCCGGCGGGAGTCGTCCAGCAGCAGCCGCTCGGTGATCTCCAGCTGGAGCGCGTGGGCCGGCACCTGGTGGCGCACGAGGTGGCCGGCGACCCGCTGGGCGAAGCCGGGGTTGAGCACGTCGCGGGGCGAGACGTTCACCGCGACCTGCACCTGGAGGCCCTGCTCGCGCCAGCTGGCGAGCTGGCCGACGGCGGCCTCCAGCACGTAGTCGGTCAGCCGGGGCATCAGCCCGCTGGACTCGGCGAGGCCCACGAACTCGTCCGGGGAGACCCGGCCCTGGCCCGGACGCTCCCAGCGCAGCAGCGCCTCCAGGCCGACCACCCGGCCGTCGAAGGCCACCTTGGGCTGGTAGTGCAGCTGGACCTCGCCGGTCTCCAGGGCCCGCCGCAGATCGCCCAGCAGTCCGATCCGGTACGGGGTGTCGGCGTCCTGGGCCTCGTCGTACTGCTCGACCGAGGTGCGGCCGCGCTGCGCGTGCCCCATCGCCACGTCGGCGCGGCGCAGCAGGGACTCGGCGTCCTGGGCGTGCTGGGGGAAGACGCAGACGCCCGCGCTGGCCTCCAGCACCAGCAGCAGTCCGTCCAGGCGGATCGGGGCGGCGAGTTCGGCGATCAGCGCCTTGGCCACCTTCTCCAGCGAGTCCGGGCAGCCGATGCCGGGCAGCAGGACGGCGAACTCGTCGCCGCCCATCCGGGCCACCATCGGGCGGCCCCGGTAGTGCCGGGGAAGGCCGGCGAAGACGTCGTCGATGGACTCGCGAGTGGCGCTGCCGGCGGCCCCGCCGGAGCGCAGCGCCCGGTGCAGCCGACGGGCGATGTGGACGAGCAGACGGTCGCCGGCGGTATGGCCGAGGGTGTCGTTGAGCGACCGGAAGCGATCGAGGTCGAGCAGGATCAGACCGACGCTGTAACCCTCGGTGTGCTCCGCGATCGACTCCTGGGCGGCGAGGAGTAACGCCTGGCGGTTGGGCAGATCCGTCAGCGGATCGGTGAGCTGGTCGCGCGCCCGGTCGCGGGCGATCCGCCAGGCCGCGACCAGGACGGCCAGCGGCACCGCGAACAGTGGCAGCAGCTCCGCCTCGTAGCGGTAGACCAGCACGGCCAGCGGGATGAGCGGCGCGGCGCCGGCCAGCAGCACGCCGAGCAGCAGGACCGCTCCCGCCACCCCCTGCGGCGGGCGTGTGGGCGCACCGCCGGTCGTACGATCCATAAGCCCAGTCCTCCGTCGGGCCCGCCCCGTCAGGCCGCCTAGCGGTGAGGCACCGTACCGGTGCCGGCAGCCTGCCAGGCATGGAGCGGCCCCGCGGAGTCCGGCTCGGCCGGTACCCCCACCCCTGCTGACACTCTGTTGCGCTCCAGGGTATGCGCGGCTTCACCCGACGGGCAGACTTTCGGACAACCGGACATACGCCACCGCGCTGGGTGCCGCACAGTGTCACGATGCCCGCTAACACTGTGCGGCACCCGATGACGTTGCATCAGGACGATAACAAGCCGGATTCGGGGCTTCCGCGCGCGGGGTCAGCCCTGGGCGCGCTCCTCGGCGCCCCTCTCGGCGGGCTCCGCGGCGGCCTCGGCGGCGGCCGGGGCCCCCACCTCGGGTTCCTTCGCCGCGGCGGTGCTCCCGGCCTCCCCGGCGGGTGCCTCCGCGCCGTCCCCGGAGGCACTCCCGGCCGCGTCCCCGGCGTCCCCGGCGGCCTCGGCGGCGTTCTTGGCGGCGGCCTTCTTCCGGGCCGGCGCCTTCTTCACCGGCTCCTCCGGCGGCTCCGCCGGCAGCCCGAGGTGGACCCGGGCGGCGGCCGAACCCTGCTCCAGCAGGATCGCGAAGCCCGCGTCGTCGAGGACCGGCAGCCCGAGCTGAACGGCCTTGTCGTACTTGGACCCCGGATTGTCACCCGCGACCACGAAGTGGGTCTTCTTCGACACCGAACCGGTCACCTTCGCACCCCGCGAGGTCAGCGCCTCCTTGGCGCCGTCCCGGGTGTGCCCGGCCAGCGTGCCGGTGACGACGACGGTCTGCCCCTCCAGGGGGCGCTCGCCCTCCTCCTCGGCGGCCTCCTCGGTGAAGCGGACCCCGGCGGCGCGCCACTTCTCCACGATCTCCCGGTGCCAGTCGACCTGGTACCACTCGACGATCGAGCGCGCGGTGCCCGCGCCGACCCCCTCGGTGGCGGCCAGCCGCTCCTCGCTCGCCGCGAAGATCGCGTCCAGGTCGCGGAACTCCCGGGCCAGGTCCTGGGCGGCGACCGGGCCGACGTGCCGGATCGAGAGGCCGTTGAGGAAACGCCAGAGCGGGCGGTCCTTGGCCTTCTCGATGTTCTCCAGCATCAGCCCGGTGTTCTTCTTCGGCGCACCGGCGGTGGTGGCGAAGAAGAACACCTCCTTCTCCTCGCCGGTCTCGTCGTCCAGCTTCGGCATGCCCGTCTTCTGGTCGCGCACCAGCACCTTGATCGGCAGCAGCCGCTCGACCGTCAGACCGAAGATGTCACCCTCGTTCCCCACCGGCGCCTCGACCGGCTCCAGGGGCTGGGTCAGCGCGGTGGCGGCGACGTAGCCGAGGCCCTCGATGTCCAGCGCCGAGCGCCCGCCGAGGAAGGCGATCCGCTCCCGGATCTGGGCCGGGCAGTACTGGGCGTTGGGGCAGCGCAGGTCGATGTCCCCCTCCGCCATCGGCCGCAGCCCGGTGCCGCACTCGGGACAGTGCGAGGGCATCACGAACGCCTGCTCGCCGCCGTCCCGCAGGTCGTACACCGGGCCGAGGATCTCCGGGATCACGTCACCGGCCTTGCGCAGCACCACGGTGTCGCCGAGCAGGACGTCCTTGGCCTTGACCACGTCCTGGTTGTGCAGGGTCGCGTACTGCACCATCGAACCGGCCACCTTCACCGGCTCGGCCAGCACCGCGTACGGGGTGGCCCGGCCGGTGCGGCCGATCCCGACCTTGATCGCGGCGAGCTTCCCGGTGACCTCCTCCGGCGGGTACTTCCAGGCGATCGCCCAGCGCGGGGACTTCGAGGTGGAGCCGAGCCGGCCCTGGAGGGCGATCTCGTCCACCTTGACGACCACGCCGTCGATCTCGTGCTCGACCGAGTGCCGCTGCTCGCCGAAGTGCGCGACGAACTCCCGCACCTCCGCCAGCGAGCCGACCACCCGGTTGTGCCGGGCGGTGGGCAGGCCCCACCCGCGCAGCAGCTCGTAGGCGTGCGACTGGTTGTCGATGTCGAAGCCCACCCGGGCGCCGATGCCGTGCACCACCATCCGCAGCGGGCGGGAGGCGGTGACCAGAGGGTCCTTCTGGCGCAGCGAGCCGGCCGCGGCGTTCCTCGGGTTCATGAACAGCCGGATCATCGCCCGGGGCCGCTTGCCCTCCTTGGCGCGCTCCTCGTTCTCCAGCCGGCGGCGCTCGTTCTCCGCCGCGAAGGAGGCGTTGAGCGCCTCGAAGGCCTCGGTCGGGAAGTAGACCTCGCCGCGGATCTCGACCAGCTCGGGCACGTCGTCGCCGGTGAGCCGGTGCGGGATCTCCTCGATGGTGCGGACGTTGGCGGTGATGTCCTCGCCGACCCGGCCGTCGCCCCGGGTCGCCGCCTGCGTCAACCGGCCGTTCTCGTAGGTGAGGTTGACGGCCAGGCCGTCCACCTTGAGCTCGCACAGGTAGTGGTACTCGATCCCGGCCAGCTCGCCGGCGACCCGCTCGGCCCAGGCGGCGAGCTCCTCGTCGTCCATCGCGTTGTCCAGGCTGAGCAGCCGCTCGCGGTGCTCGACCGGGGCGAACAGCAGGGTCGGCGCGCCGCCGACCCGCTGCGAGGGCGACTCCGGGGTGACCAGGGCGGGGTGCTCCGCCTCCAGCCCCTCCAGCTCGCGCATCAGCGCGTCGAACTCGGCGTCGCTGACGACCGGCGCGTCCTGCTCGTAGTACCGGGCCCGGTGGTCAGTGATCTCGGCGGCCAGCTCGGCGTGCCGCTTGCGCACCTCCGCCGGAACGTCCTCCCAGCCCTCGACAGCCACCACCGCAAGCCCTCCGTCAATCTCTCATTCCGGGTTGTCCACCAGGCTCCGGGCCGCGTTCACACTGAGTGACAACGCCCGGCGCGCATGGTCCGGGGAGGCCCCGGCCAGCCCGCAGGTCGGCGTCACCAGTACGCGGCGGCCCAGCAGCTCCGGGGAGAACCCGAGCCTGCGCCACAACGCCCTGACACCCTGGACACTACCGGCCGGGTCCGACAGCGCCGTTGATTGAGCAAGCGCCCGCTCGGTGGAGGGGACGACGCCCGCGAGGATCACGGTGCCGGCGTCGACCGCCTCGCCGAAGTCCTCGTCCTCACGCTCGGTCAGCAGCGAGAAGTCCAGCGAGACACCCGCGACCCCGGCCCGGCGCAGCAGCGGCAGCGGCACCCCGGGGGCGCAGCAGTGCACCACCACGGGCACGTCCAGGGCGCCGATCACGTCCCGCAGCGCCTCCTCGGCGCGCTGCCGGTCGACGGAGCGCAGCCGCTGGAACCCGCTCGCCGTCCGCACCTCGGCGGCCAGCACGGCGGGCAGCGAGGGCTCGTCGAGCTGGAGCACCAGCTCCGCCCCGGGCACCCGGCGGCGGACCTCGGCGAGGTGGCGGCGCAGCCCCTCGGTGAGCGAACCGGCGATGTCCCGGCAGGCGCCGGGGTCGGCGAGCGCCTTCTCGCCGTACTTGAGCTCGATCGAGGCGGCCAGCGTCCACGGCCCGACCGCCTGCACCTTCAGCGCGCCGGTGTACCCCTGGGTGAACTCCTCCATCGCGTCGAGGTCCTCGCCCAGCCAGGAGTGGGCGCGGCGGGTGTCCCGGCCCGGACGGTCGGCGAAGCGCCAGCCGCTCGGCTCGGTCTGCGCGAACAGCTCCACCAGCAGGCCGGCGGACCGGCCGATCATGTCGGCGCCGGGCCCCCGGGCGGGGAGTTCGGGGAGGAACGGCAGGTGCTCCAGCGCCCCGGTGGAGGTCCTGGCGGCCTCCCGGGCGTCGGTGCCGGGCAGCGATCCGACGCCGGTGGCGGCGCCGACCAGGTCGGGGAAGGACAGTGGGTTGCTCACGGCCGAAGCCTATGGGGTCGGGAACGCCGACGGCCCCGGCGCCGGGCGCGGGGCTCGGTGACGGGGCCGTCGGGTGCCGGGTGGTCCGGTCCGGGTGGTCCGGGCGGGCCCTACCGCCCCGGGCGGACGGTGATGTCGGTGATCTCCGCGTCCCGGGAGGCGTCCAGCGCCGCCAGGATCGCCCTCGCCACCGACTCCGGCTCGATCCACTGACCGGCGTCGTACACCCGGCCCTCCTGCTGGTGCACCTTGACCTGCATCGCGGTGGCGGTGCGGCCCGGGTACACCGAGGTGACCCGCACGCCGTTGCCGTGCTCCTCCAGCCGCAGCGAGTCGGCGAGGGCGCGCAGCCCGTGCTTGCTCGCCGCGTACGCCGACCAGTCGGCGCTCGCCCGCAGCCCGGCACCGGAGTTGACGAACACCACATGGCCCTTGGCCAGCCGCACCGAGGGCAGCAGCAGCCTGGTCAGCTCGGCGGGGCCGACCAGGTTGACGTTCAGGGTCTCCTGCCAGGCCTTGACCGGCAGTTCGCCGACCGGGGCCAGCTCGACCACGCCCGCCACGTGCAGCACCGAGTCCAGCTCGACCGGCGGCGCCTGGTGCCCGAGGGCCCAGGAGAGCTTCGCCGGGTCGGCGAGGTCGCCGACCAGGGTCCGCGCGCCGGGGAAGCGCTCGCGCAGCTCGGCGGCCCGGCGGGCGTCGCGGGCCAGCAGCCAGAGCTCGTCCCCGCGCTCGGCGAGACGGGCGGCGAGGACGGCGCCGATGCCGGAGCCGGCGCCAGTGATCAGATGAGAGGCCATGACCGTGATCCTCTCAGCCCTTGAGCTGCTCGAAGACCTGGGCCGGGGTGTCGGCGAAGGTGATCAGCTCGCCCAGCGGGCGGGGCAGGAAGCCCTCGGCGTCCATCCGCTCCAGCTGGGTGCGCAGCCCCGCGTAGAAGCCCTCGGTGTCGAGCACCACCACCGGCTTGTCGTGCAGCGCGTGCTTCTTCAGCTCCAGCACCTCGGTCACCTCGTCCAGGGTGCCGAGCCCGCCGACCAGGACCACCACCGCGTCCGCACGCGCCAGCAGCTTCGCCTTGCGCTCGGCGAGGTCCGCGGTGGTGACCAGCTCGTCGGCCCCGTCGTACGCCTTGTGCTTCAGGAACTCGACGGAGATCCCGACCAGCCGGCCCCCGGCCTCCTTCACCCCGTCGGCGAGCAGCCCCATCAGCCCGGCGTTCGAGCCGCCCCACACCAGGGTGTGCCCGCCCTCCCCGAGGAGCCGGGCGAATTCGGCGGCGGGGAGGGAGTAGCGGTCGTCGAGCGAGTACGCGGAGCAGAAGACAGAGATATTCATGATGCCCCCGGTCTATCACGCCCCCGCAGACCCGCCCACCGGGTTTCTCCGCCGCCTCAGTCCCGGTACGGGACCAGCACCGCCAGGTCCAGCGTGAAGCCGAACGGCTCCGGAATCCCGATCCCGTCGCCGAACTCCCGGTCCGTACGGGTGTGGTAGCGGTCGTGACCGGGCTCGGAGAACAGCGTCACCGTCCGCTCGCGCGGGTCCACGATCAGGTAGAGCGGGATCCGCATCACGGCGTAGTCGTGCAGCTTGTCCATCCAGTCGTTGCCCGGGTTGGACGGCGACACGATCTCCACCGCGATCAGCGCCTCGGCGGCGGGGGCCCGGTTGCCCGGCTCGGAGAGCACCTCCACCGGCAGGTAGGTGAGGTCCGGCTCGCGGCCCTTGGAGACGTCCGGACTGACGATCCTGGTCCGTTCACGGGGAACGTACCCCTCGGGAACGTGCCGCTCGAACTGCCCGCGCAGCACCGCGACGTCGAGCCGGTGGGCGTCCGGCGGCGACGCCTGCATGACCAGCACGTCCCCGGACCACTCGACCCGGACACCTTCCGGGGCGATCCGCTCCAACTCCTCGACGAAGTCGCGGTGCCGCTCGTAGAAGCTCATGCGGTCCTCTCGTCCTCAGACGTTGACGGCCGGGCGTTCCGTGGTGGCGATGGTGGCGGAGCCGACGACGCGGGTGCCGTCGTAGAGGACGACGGCCTGGCCGGGGGCGATGCCGCGGGCGGGGGTGTCGAGGTCGACGCGGAGGGTGCCGTCGGTGACGGAGGCGCTGACCGGGACCTCCTCGCCGTGGGCGCGGAGCTGGGCGGTGTAGCGGCCGTCGGCCAGGGGCTCGGTGCCGCACCAGCGGGGGCGGATCGCGGTGAGGCCGGTGACGTCGAGGCCCTCGGCCGGGCCGACGGTGACGGTGTTGTTCACCGGCGAGATGTCGAGCACGTAGCGGGGCTTGCCGTCGGCGGCCGGGCGGCCGATCCGCAGGCCCTTGCGCTGGCCGATGGTGAAGCCGTAGGCGCCGTCGTGCTCGCCGAGCTTGGTGCCGTCGACGTCCAGGATGTCGCCGGTGGCGGTGCCGAGGTGGCGGGCCAGGAAGCCCTGGGTGTCGCCGTCGGCGATGAAGCAGATGTCGTGCGAGTCGGGCTTCTTGGCGACGGCCAGGCCGCGCCGCTCGGCCTCCTCGCGGATGACGTCCTTGGTGGTGTCGCCGAGCGGGAAGAGCGAGTGGGCGAGCTGGTCGGCGTCGAGCACGCCGAGCACGTAGGACTGGTCCTTGGCCGCGTCGACGGCCCGGTGCAGCTCGCGGGAGCCGTCCGCCAGGTCGACGATCCGGGCGTAGTGGCCGGTGCAGACGGCGTCGAAGCCGAGGGCGACCGCCTTGTCCAGCAGCGCCGCGAACTTGATCTTCTCGTTGCAGCGCAGGCACGGGTTGGGGGTGCGCCCGGCCGCGTACTCGGCCACGAAGTCGTCGATGACGTCCTCGCGGAAGCGCTCGGCGAGGTCCCAGACGTAGAACGGGATGCCGATCACGTCGGCGGCCCGGCGGGCGTCCCGGGAGTCCTCGATGGTGCAGCAGCCGCGCGCGCCGGTGCGGAAGGACTGCGGGTTGCTGGACAGGGCCAGGTGCACACCGGTCACCTCGTGGCCTGCCTCGACCGCGCGGGCCGCGGCGACGGCGGAGTCCACCCCGCCGGACATCGCCGCGAGCACACGCAGGCGGCCGGTGGTGGACGGAGCGGTCGGGGCACCCGGGAAGTCAGTCATGATGACAACAAGCGTACGTGGTGCCGCCCGGCATTCCGCCGGGGTTCCGGCGCTCGGCCGGACGGCCTTCCGGTACCGGGCCGGACGGCCTTCCGGCTCAGCGCCGGACGGCCGCGAGACCGGCGTTGCGGGCGCGCTGGACGGCCGGGGCGATGGCCTCCGCGAGGGCGGTGACATCGTCCCGGGTGGAGGTGTGGCCGAGCGAGAAGCGCAGCGAGGCCCGGGCCAGCAGCGGGTCGACGCCCATCGCCAGCAGCACGTGGCTGGGCTGCGGGACGCCGGCCGAGCAGGCCGAGCCGGTCGAGCACTCGATGCCCCGGGCGTCGAGCAGCATCAGCAGCGCGTCGCCCTCGCAGCCGGGGAAGGAGAAGTGCGCGTTGGCGGGCAGCCGCCCCTCCCCCGCCGGGTCGCCGTTGAGCACGGCGTCGGGGACGGCGGCGAGCACGGTCGCGACCAGTTCGTCCCGCAGCGCGCCGAGGGCGAGGGCGTGCTCCTCGCGGCGCGCGACGGCGATGGCCGCGGCGGCCGCGAAGCCGGCGGCGGCGGGCGCGTCCAGGGTGCCGGAGCGGACGTCGCGCTCCTGGCCGCCGCCGTGCAGCAGCGGGACGGGCGTCGCGCCGCGCGACAGCAGCAGCGCGCCGATGCCGAACGGGCCGCCGATCTTGTGGCCGGTGACGGTGAGCGCGGTGAGTCCGGAGCCGGCGAAGGAGACCGGCACCTGGCCGAGCGCCTGCACCGCGTCGGCGTGCATCGGGATGCCGTACTCGGCGGCGACGGCGGCGAGTTCGGCGACCGGCTGGACGGTGCCGACCTCGTTGTTGGCCCACATGACGGTGACCAGCGCGACCGAGGCGGGGTCGCGTTCGATCGACTCGCGCAGCGCCGCCGGGTGCACCCGGCCGAGCGCGTCCACCGGCAGGTAGTCGACGGTGGCGCCCTCGTGCTCGGCGAGCCAGTGCACGGCGTCCAGCACCGCGTGGTGCTCGACGGGGCTGCACAGCACCCGGGTGCGGGCCGGGTCGGCGCCGCGGCGGGCCCAGTACAGGCCCTTGACCGCCAGGTTGTCGGACTCGGTGCCGCCGCCGGTGAGGACGATCTCGCTGGGCCGGGCGCCGAGCGACTCGGCGAGCGACTCGCGGGACTCCTCGACCACCCGGCGGGCCCGGCGTCCGGCCGCGTGCAGGGAGGAGGCGTTGCCGACGACCCCCAGGTGCGCCGTCATCGCGGCGATCGCCTCGGGCAGCATCGGCGTGGTCGCCGCATGGTCCAGGTATGGCATAACCATGCGATTGTAGTGGCCCTCCGGCCTGCACCGGACCGGCGTGCCCGGGACGGCCGGGCGCACCGCACCGATCCGGCCACCGGACAGCGGTCACCGGGCCGGTGCCCCTCGGGGCAGCCCAGGTACGGGGGACGGCCCCCGAACGGTTAGCCTGACGGCCACCAGCACGCGGCCCGACGGCCATCGCCGGGCGGCCGGACGGCCACCGGCACCACCCGGCCGAACGGCCGCCACCACCAGGCTCGACGGCCCCTGCCCGCGGCCCGGCCGGAACCAGGAACGGGGAGCCCCATGTCGCAGTCGGTCGATCGGGCGCTGACCCTGCTCGGCTCGCTCGGCGACGGACCGGTGACCCTGGAACAGGCCGCCGGCTCGATCGGGGTGCACAAGTCCACCGCCCTGCGGCTGCTGCGGACCCTGGAGGAGCACGGCTTCGTGCACCGGCAGTCCGACCGCCGCTACCGGGTCGGCGGCCGGGTGCTGTCGCTGGCCCAGCGGGCGCTCCAGGAGATCGACGTCCGGCAGGTCGCCGCCCCGTACCTGGCCGCGCTGAACGAGCGCTGCGGCTGCACCGTGCAGCTGGCCGTGCTGCAGGACGACGAGGTGCTGTACCTGGACGAGCTGGCCGGCCGCTGGAGCACCGATCCGGGGCGGCCGACCCGGATCGGGCGGCGGGCCTCGGCGGCCGGGACGGCGATCGGCCGGGTGCTGCTGGCGGGACTGCCCCCGACCGGCGCGACGACCGACGCCCAGGCCGCCGATCTGGCGGCGGTGCACCGCCGGGGCTGGGCCGCGGAGTCGGCCGAGCACCTGGAGGCGGTCACCTGCGTGGCGGCGCCGGTGGCGGGCAGCGACGGGCGGGCGGTCGCGGCCTGCGCGATCTCGGCGCCGGCCGACCGGATGCCCTCGGCCGAGCTGCTGCGGCTGGTGCCGGAGCTGCTCTGCACCGCGGAGGCGGTCTCGCTGGCGTACGGCGGCTCGCCTACTCCTCGCTGGTGCGAGAACCGTTGCGGTGCCAGGCCCGCGGCGCGCGCCAGCCGTACTTGAGGGCGAGCATCCGCAGGCCGAACGCGGTCAGCGCGGCGGCGGTGCCGGTGGCGGCGGTGAGGCTGCCGAGGGCGATCAGCACGGCGACCAGGGCGGCGCCGACGAGGGCCGGCACGGCGTAGATCTCGCGGTCCCAGCGCAGCAGCGAGGGGAGTTCGCCGGCCAGGACGTCGCGCATCACCCCGCCGCCGGCGGCGGTCACCATGCCGAGGGCGACCGAGGAGACCGCGCCGAGCCCGTAGTCGTGCGCCTTGGCGGTGCCGGTGACGCAGAACAGTCCGAGGCCCAGCGCGTCGAGGGTCTGCACGGCGCGGTTGATCCGCTCGACCTCGGGGTGCAGGAAGAAGACCACCAGGCCCGCGAGCAGCGGGGTGACGAAGTAGCCGAGGTTGCTGAACGCGGCGACCGGGGTGGCGCCGATGACGAGGTCGCGCATCACGCCGCCGCCGAGCGCGGTGACCTCGGCGAGGACGCAGATGCCGAAGATGTCCATGTTCTTGCGGACGGCGAGCAGCCCTCCGGAGAGGGCGAAGACGAAGATGCCGACGAGGTCCAGCGACTGCTGCACGTCGGAGGGGAAGATCTGCGAGGTCACCGCACCAGTGTGACCCGACCGGCCCTCCCCTCCGACCGCGCGGTCAGACGGAGGCCTTCGCCCCGTCGCCGGTGACGGCGTTCTCCGGGAAGTGGCAGGCCACCTGGTGGCCGGCCGTCGCCGCGACGAGCGGCGGCTCCTGGCTCGCGCAGATCTCCTGGGCCTTCCAGCAGCGGGTGCGGAAGCGGCAGCCGCTGGGCGGGTTGATCGGCGAGGGCACGTCGCCCTTGAGCAGGATCCGGTCGCGCCCGCCGCTCTGGCGCCGGCGCGGGTCGGGCACCGGGACGGCCGACATCAGCGCGGTGGTGTACGGGTGCATCGGGCTGCGGTAGAGCGAGTCCCGGTCGGCGATCTCGACGATCTTGCCGAGGTACATCACGGCGACCCGGTCGGAGACGTGCCGGACCACCGAGAGGTCGTGCGCGATGATCAGGTAGGTCAGGCCGAGCTCCCGCTGGAGGTCGTCGAGCAGGTTGACCACCTGGGCCTGGATGGAGACGTCCAGGGCGGAGACCGGCTCGTCGGCGACGATCATCCGGGGCCGCAGGGCGAGCGCCCGGGCGATGCCGATGCGCTGGCGCTGGCCGCCGGAGAACTCGTGCGGGTAGCGGTTGTAGTGCTCGGGGCTGAGCCCGCACAGCTCCAGCAGCTCCTGGACGGCCTTCTTGACCCCGCCCTCGGGCTCCGCCTTCTGCAGCCGGAACGGCGCGCCGACGATGGTGCCGACGGTGTGCCGCGGGTTCAGCGAGGAGTACGGGTCCTGGAAGATCATCTGGATGTCGCGGCGCAGCGGCCGCATCGCCCCGACGCCCAGGTGGGTGATGTCGGTGCCCTCGAACTCGATCTTCCCGGCGGTCGGCTCGTCGAGCCGGGTGACCAGCCGGCCCATCGTCGACTTGCCGCAGCCGGACTCGCCGACGACGCCCAGGGTCTCACCGGCGTTGACCGTGAAGTCGATGCCGTCGACCGCCCGGACGGCGCCGGTCTGGCGCCGCATCAGGCCGCTGTGGATGGGGAAGTGCCGGGTCAGGCCCGTCACCCGGAGCAGCGGCTGCCGATCCGGGGCGGGCGCCGGCGCGGGGATGGTCGCCGCCTGGGTGTCCGTCATCGGTTCTCTCCAGAAAGGTGGTACGAGTCCGGGCTCACAGCCGGGGCGCGATCTCTTCGGTGAAGATGCGGTGCCGCTCGGAGAGCGCGAGGTGGCAGGCCGCGTGGTGGCCGGGCGCGACCTCGGTGAGCCCCGGGGTCTCCTCGACGGAGCGCCCGCCGGTCAGCTCCGCGTACGGGCAGCGCGGGTGGAAGGCGCAGCCGGACGGCACGTTGATCAGGCTGGGCGGAGTGCCCTTGACCGGGACGAGCCGCTCCTGGAGCTCCCGGTCGAGACGCGGCATCGAGCCCAGCAGGCCCCAGGTGTAGGGGTGTTCGGGCGAGTCGAAGAGGGTCTCGGCCGGGCCGCGCTCGACGCACTTGCCGCCGTACATGACCAGGATGTCGTCGGCGAGCTCGGCGACCACCCCGAGGTCGTGGGTGATGATGATGACGGCCGAGCCGAACTCCTCCTGGAGGTCCCGGATGAGGTCCAGGATCTGCGCCTGGACGGTGACGTCCAGGGCGGTGGTGGGCTCGTCGGCGATCAGCAGCGAGGGGTCGTTGACCAGGGCCATGGCGATCATGGCGCGCTGGCGCATGCCGCCGGAGAACTGGTGCGGGTAGTCGTCGACCCGGCGGTCGGGCTGCGGGATGCCGACCCGGTCGAGCATCTCGACGGCGCGGGCGCGGGCCTGCTTCTTGGTCGCCTGCGGGTGGTGCACCCGGTAGGCCTCGACGATCTGCTGCCCCACCGTGTAGTAGGGGTGCATCGCGGTCAGCGGGTCCTGGAAGATCATCGCCATCTGGCGGCCGCGGAGCTCCCTGACCCGGTCCGGTCCGGCCGCGACGAGGTCCTCGCCGTCGAGCCGGATCTCGCCGGTGATCCGGGCCCGCTTGGAGCGGTGCAGGCCCATGATGCCGAGCGAGGTGACGGACTTGCCGGAGCCGGACTCGCCGACGATGCCGAGGGTGCGGCCCTTGGCCAGGTCGAAGCTGACGCCGTCGACGGAGCGGACCAGGCCGTCGTCGGTGTCGAAGTGGATCCGCAGGTCCCGGACGGAGAGGTACGGGTCCCCTCCGGCCGGGGCGGCCGCGCGGGCCGGGGTCTTCTGGAGCTCGGTCACGACAGCCTCACCCGGGGGTCGACAGCGGCGTACAGGAGGTCAACCACGAGGTTGCAGAGGACGATGAAGAAGGCGGCGAGCAGCGTGGTGCCGAGGATCTTCGGCAGGTCGTTGTCGGAGATCGCCTGGACGGCGAACTGGCCGACGCCCTGGAGCGAGAAGACCTGCTCGGTGATCAGCGCACCGCCGAGCAGCAGACCGAGGTCCATGCCGAAGATGGTGACGATCGGGGTGAGCGCGGCGCGCAGTCCGTGCCGGGTGACGACCTTGCGCTCGGCCAGGCCCTTGGCCCGGGCGGTGCGGATGTAGTCCTCGCTCATCGTCTCCAGCATTCCGGCGCGGGTGAGCCGGGCGTAGAGCGCGGAGTAGAGGAAGGCCAGCGAGATCCAGGGCAGGATCAGGTTGCGGGCCCACATCAGCGGGTCGTCGGTGAAGTTGACGTACTGGAGGTTGTCCAGGATCGGCCACTCGTAGCTGAACACCGTGAGCAGCAGCGCGCCGGTGAAGAAGACCGGCAGCGAGACGCCGGCGAGCGCGATGCCCATCGAGATCCGGTCGAAGATCGAGCGCGGCCTGAGGGCGGAGACGACGCCGGTGGCGACGCCGGAGACCAGCCAGAGCGTGGCCGCGCCGATGGCGAGCGACAGCGTGACCGGGATCCGCTTGGACAGCTCGGGCCAGACCTCCAGGTGGTTCTTGAAGGAGTAGCCGAAGCAGGGTACGTGGCAGGTGGCCGGTTCCGGGCCGAACTTGTATTCGGCGCCGCTGACCAGCCCCTTGAGGAAGTTCCAGTACTGGGTGTACAGCGGCTGGTCGAGGCCGAGGTTCTTCTTGACCGCCGCGATCGCGTCGGGAGAGGGGTTCTTCCCGATGTACTGGGTGGCCAGCTGGTCGACCGTCTCGCCGGCGAGGCGCGGGAGCAGGAAGAAGATCGCGAAGGTGACCGCGCTGACGACCAGCAGCAGCACCGCGGCGGCGAGGATCCTGCGGATGATGTAGGCAAACACAGTTGGTCGGCTCCGGCCGCCCGCCGCCGTCCGGGATCCTCCGGACGGCGGCGGGCTTTGCCGCTGCCTTCACCTGCCTTCAGGGATGCAGAGCCAGGCTCTTACTTGGTGGTGCCGATGTTCAGGTAGTCGTACTCACCCGAGAAGGCCGGCGTGGACGCGAGGTTGGTGGCGTTGTCCGGGCGGTACAGGAAGACCTTGAAGTCGGTGAGCGGGACGTAGACCGCGGCCTCCATGACCTTCTTGTCGATGTCGCCGTAGATCTTCTCGCGGGCCGCGCGGTCCGGGTTGGTGGCGGCGTCGTCGAGCAGCTTGTTGACGGCGGGGTCGTTCAGCGAGGCCAGGTTGCTGTTGCCGGAGGCCTTGATCGCGCGGCCGTCGACGATCTGCTGCAGGAAGCCGTAGCCGGTCGGCCAGTCGGCGCCCCACTGCATCATCATCAGGCCGATGTTGTGCTCCTTGGCGAACTTCGGAGCGCCGGCGCTGTCGGCCAGGTACTTGCCCTGCGGGAACTGCTGGATCTCGGCGTTGATGCCGACCTTCTTCAGCGCGGCCTGGATCGAGGTGGCGGCGGCGACCTCGGTGGCGCGCTCGGTGCGGGCGGAGAGCACGGTGGTGATGCTGTCCTTGCCGCAGGCCTTCAGGGCGTCCTTGGCCTTGGCCTCGTCACCCTTGTTGTCCTTGGTCTCCCAGACGTTGAAGTCCTGGTGGCCCGGGATGTCGGGCGGGAGCACGGTGTTGGCGACCTGGCCGCGGACGGGGCCGCCGAGCGCGGTCTGCACCGAGACCTTGTCGACCGCGTACTGGACGGCCTTGCGGCACTCGATGTTGTCGAACGGCGCGACGTCGGTGTTGATGGCCATGTAGACCAGACGGCCGCCGTAGGCGTTGTCGGTGTTGGCCTTCAGCTTCGGGTTCTGCAGGATCTGCGCCTGGGTCTGCGGGTCGACACCGCCGCCCACCAGGTCGACCTGGGCGTTGCCGGCCAGCAGGTCCTTGTCGATGGTGGCCTGGTCGATGTTCATCCGGAGCACGATCTTGTCCGGCAGCTGCTTGCGGATCGGGTCGGTGCTCGGGTCCCAGTTGGTGTTCGGGACCAGGACGGCCTGCTTGCCGTCCTCGTAGGACTCGAACTTGAAGGAGCCGGAGGAGACGATCTTCTTGACGTACTCGGCGCCGGTGTCCTTGGCCTGCGGGACCGGGACCGTCTGCGGGGCGCTGACCAGGTAGTCGAAGTCGGCGAAGGCGTGCGTCAGGTGGAAGACGATGGTGGTGTCGTCCGGGGTCTCGATCGACTTCAGGTCGCCGGTCTTGTCCTTGTACGGACCCTCGTACGGCGTGGGGTTGTCGACCAGCAGCTCCTTGAAGTACGTCGGGCCGTTGGAGTTCACGTCCGGCGCGAAGTTGGAGCGCTCGACGGCGTACTTGACGTCCTTCGAGGTGATCGGGGTGCCGTCGTCGTACTTCAGGCCCTTGCGCAGCTTGTACGTCCAGCTCAGGCCGTCGGCGCTGACCTGGCCGAGCGACTCGGCGAGGTCCGGGACGAGCTTGTTGCCCGCCTCGCCGGCGCCCGGCTGGAAGGTGGTGAGCGGACGGCCGTACAGACGCGAGAAGTTGTAGATGTACGCGTAGTACGTGTTGCCCGGGTCGAGCGAGTCGGGGGTGCCCTTCATCTCGAAGGTCACCGTCCCGCCCTTCTTGTCCGAGGCGTTGACGATGCCCTTGGTGGCCGCGTTGGCACCGGTGCCGCCGGCGGCCTCGGTGGCGGAGCCGGAGGCGGTGGACTTGGCGTCGGTGCTCTTCGTGCTGGACGAGCAGCCGGTGACGACCAGGACCGCGGCAGCAGCCGTGGCGGTCAGTGCGACGGTACGGGACCTACGCATGGGTGAGATCAACCCCTTGAGGAAGTGTTGGCCGAACGAGGGATCCTGACGCGGCGTCAGTTGCTCTTGGGATCGAGGGCGTCACGCAGCCCGTCGCCGAGCAGGTTGAAGGCGAGTACGGTGACGAAGATCGCCACACCGGGGACCACCATGTACTGGGGGTCCACCTGGTAGTACCGGATCGCGTCCTGGAGCATGCCGCCCCAGGAGGCCTGCGGGGGCTGGATGCCCACGCCGAGGAAGCTCAGCCCGGCCTCGAAGAGGATGTTGGTCGGGATCAGCAGGGTCGAGTAGACCAGGATCGGACCGACCAGGTTGGGCAGCAGCTCCTTGAAGAGGATGAACGGCCCGCGGGCGCCCAGGCTCCGGGCCGCGTAGACGAACTCGCGCTCGCGCAGCGAGAGGGTCTGTCCGCGCACGATCCGGCCCATGTAGGGCCAGTTGAAGAAGCCGATCACGAAGATCAGCACCATGATGTGCAGCGGGAGGCCGTGCAGGCCGAACGCGCCGCCCTGCAGCGAGGTCGAGATCGCGATCGCGAACAGCAGCAGCGGGAAGGCGAGGAAGACGTCCATCACCCGGCTGATCAGGGTGTCCACCCAGCCGCCGTAGTAGCCGGCCATGATGCCGAGCACGGTGCCGATGGTGTTGGACAGCACGGTCGCGCCGAAGGCGACCAGCAGGGAGACCCAGGAGCCCTCGATGACGCGGGTCAGCAGGTCACGGCCCTGCAGCGGGTCGACGCCGAGCGGGTGGTCCCAGCTCATGCCGCCCCAGTCGCCGAACGGCAGACCGCCGAGGTCGGCGTCCAGGAGGTCCTGGTGGAGGGCGTCGGGATCGAGGCCGAAGGCCGATTCGATCGGCTTGGCCAGCACGGCGAGCAGGATCAGCAGGATCACCACGACGCCGCCGGCGACGGCGGCCTTGTCCCGCTTGAAGCGGGTCCAGGCGATGCGGCCGAGCGAGCGGCCCTCGATCTTCTTGGCCGGGCTCGCGGCGGCGTCTGCCTCCGGTGCGTTGCCGGCGGTCTTGATGGGTGCGGTCATGGTCAGTTCGGTCCCCTCGCCGACGGTGGCCGGCCCACGGGTGCCGGGCACCGGGATCGGCGGCGCGGCTGGTGCGGACGTGCTTGGGTGCGGACGTGCTGAGGTACAGGAGCGGAGTGCTTCCAGCGGTACGACTGGCTCAGTACTGCTGCCACGCGGGATGGGCGTCACGTGGATCATGCGGTCCGTCAGCGCGTTCGCCCTTGTGGGACGCCAACCACGCGCGGCGGGCTGTTGCAGAACTCTCTGCCATCCGAACTGGCTTACGCCAGCCCTGACCACCGACAGATGCCCAACTGTGATCTGTGCGCATGCACCTCCCCGACCATCGGCATATCCCTCTTCACACAGCTGTAACAGCCATGTCAAGATGTGTTCCATCCGATTCGGGGAGAACGTCCGAAAAAACGCCGAAACCGGCCTGACGTGGCGTCAAGCCGGTTTCGTGGAAGGGGCTTCGGGGGTTCGCGCGATCAGCGACCGGGGTAGCCGGGCCACGGCTGCTGCGGCGGGGGCTGCTGCCCCGGCCAGGCCGGAGCCGGCGGCTGGGTGCCGTAACCGAAGCCCTGCCCCTGGGCCGGGCCCTGCTGCGAGGCGTACGGCGGCGGGGGCACCGGCGGGTACGGGCCGGTCTGCGGACGGCCGTGCCCGGCCGCCTCCCGGTCGTAGAACGGGCGTGCGTGGGCCCGCATCCAGAGCGCCACCGGGTCGAACTCGTCCGCCATCGCCACCGTCGAGACCGCCAGCCCCTCCGGCGCGACCGCGATCGCCCGCTGCATCAGCGCCCGCACCGCCTCCACCGTGGGCGGCGAGCTCTCGTACAGTTCGAGACCGATGGCGAGGTACGGCTCGCCCACCGACGGCTGCACCCAGGCCCGGCGCAGCGCCCGCACCGCCCGCACCTCGGCCGCCTGCCGCTCCAGCAGCGCGAAGAACTGCTGGGCCGGCACCTGCGGCTCGCTCAGCCGCAGCGGACCGGCCGGCAGCCGGTCCAGCCCCGCGGCCACCCGGCGCAGGTCCGCCCACGGCACCCCGACCCCGCCGCCCGGGGCGTGCGGGTTCAGCCACAGCCCCCAGCGGGTCCGGTACAGCGAGGCCGCGATCTCCCGGCCGGAGATCACCTCGTGCGCCCGCGCCCAGCCGGACGCCGCCAGCTGCTCGGGCGAGGTGACGGCCGGCGCGTAGCCGTGGCCGCTGATCTCCATGTTCCCGTACTGGGCGTCGGCGCTGCCCGGCGTCCCGTGCCACAGCAGCATCCAGACCCGGCCCTCGGCGAGCGCGTTCAGCATCGTCTCGTAGGCCTCGTAGCGCTCCGGCGCCACCTCGCGCAGGGCGCGTTCCAGCGCGCCCGGATCCGGGCGTCCGGTGGGCGCCTGGCCCCAGGGCCCCGGTGCGCCGCCAGCTACCGATCCCGCACTCATGCGCCCACCTCGTTGCGCCTCTTCGTTCCTCGTCCGTCACCGGCGGCCCGGCGGCCGTCAGCACGCACCTTATGGGGCACCGTCGACCACCGCCACGCCGACGTGCCAGGGCCCCCGCCGCTCCCCCGCCGAGCGTCCGGCCCGAAGGGCACCGCACGGACGGCCGGGGACCGGCTCAGCCCCGCACGTGGAAGGGCGCGACCCGGTTCACCATCCACTCGACCACCGGATCGTCCGCGAGGTCGAGCAGTACGAGGTGGACGCCACCGGGCAGCGGCGCGGTTCCCAGCGCGCGCCCCAGCGCCTCGTTCACCGCCCCCGGGTCGGCCGGGGCCGCCGGGTCCAACTGGACGCCCACGAACATCACGGTCGGCTCGCCCTCGACACTGGCCAGCGCCCGCCGGGCGCTCAGCACCCCCGGCAACTGCGCCAGTTCGGCCCGGCAGGCGGCCAGGAACAGCTCCGGGTCCTCGCCCGGCACCGGCTCGCGCAGCGCCACCCGGCCCCCGGACGGCGCGTCCTGGGCGACGTCCCAGCGGTCCTCGCGCGGCCCCCGGCGCAGCTCGGCCACGCCCTCCGGCGGGACCGGGATGCCCACCGGGGCCTCGGGGTTGACGGCGATGCCGACGCCCAGCGGCAGGCCGCGGGCGAACTCCCACACCGGCGCGACCGCGAACGCCATCCCCGGCGCCTGCTGGAGCAGCACCTCCTGGGAGGAGAACACCGGGACATAGGGGCCGCCGGCCAGTTCGAGGGTTGGCAGGTCCAGCGCCCGCCCCTGCGGGTCGCCGCCGGACGGCAGCGGGATCCACACCTGGCTGCGCGCCAGCACCTCGATCACCCGCGGGGTCGCGCCCGGGTCGCCGAGCGCGGCGGTGAGCACCTGCTCCAGCTCGTTGGCCGGCCACGCGCCGCCGGCCGGCGCCGACTGCGCCCCGCCCCAGCCCTGCTGCTCCACCGGGTTGCCCATCCGCCCCTGTACCGCCCTCCGCTCGCCGATTCCCGCAGCCTAGCGCCCGGGCGGGACGGAACGGGACGCGGAACGGGAGCGGAAGGAGGCCGGGGGGAGGCGCGGGGAGGCGCGGGAAGGCCGGGGGAAGGCGGGGCGCGGCGCGGGGAGCGGAGCGGGCGTGTGAGGCAGCCCCCTCTCCCGCCATCGGTGCGGACGTGCCATGATGTGCGCGTCTGCGGTGGCATCCACCCAGGCCCTCCAACTCCATACCGGCCGCTCGAACCCGCGCGGGAGAGTCCGGAGTGCCCCGTCCTGGCGGCACAGCCGGCGCCGAAGGAGCAAGTCCTCCCCGGAATCTCTCAGGCCCCCCTACCGCACGGGTTAGGCAGATCTGGAAAGCGGTGCACGGCCCTGCCGTCCGCCCACCCACGGTGCAAGCCGCCATGCTGTCCTTTGCAGGGCAGTGGACGGTGAAGCTCTCAGGTACGACGACAGATGGGGAGACCCAGCCGCCGCATGCCCGCGCGCAGGGTCCGCCCCGTGCCCGGGCCGGTCCCGGCGTGCGCACCCCTGAGTGCCCCGACCGAGGAGTTCCTGGCCATGTCGTCCCTCCGCCTCACCGCGCTCGACGCGCTGCACCGCGCCCTCGGCGCCACCATGACCGACTTCGCCGGCTGGGACATGCCGCTGCGCTACGGCAGCGAGCGCGAGGAGCACCTCGCCGTCCGCACCAAGGCCGGTCTGTTCGACCTGTCCCACATGGGCGAGATCACCGTCACCGGCCCGCAGGCCGGCGAGATGCTGGACCACGCCCTGGTCGGCTTCGTCTCCGCGCTCGGCGTGCTGCGCGCCCGCTACACCATGATCTGCGCCGAGGACGGCGGCATCCTGGACGACCTGATCGTCTACCGCCTGCGCGAGGACGCCTTCCTGGTCGTCGCCAACGCCTCCAACGCCCAGCTGGTGCTGGACGAGCTGATCGCCCGCGCCAAGGGCTTCAACGCCGTCGTCTCCGACGACCGCGACGCCTACGCGCTGATCGCCGTCCAGGGCCCGGAGTCCACCGCGATCCTGGCCGACACCACCGAGGCCGACCTGCCCGGCCTGAAGTACTACGCGATCCTCCCGGCCCAGGTGGCCGGCCGCGACGTGCTGCTCGCCCGCACCGGCTACACCGGCGAGGACGGCTTCGAGATCTTCTGCAACCCGGGCGACGCCGAGCAGATCTGGCAGGCGCTGACCGCGGCCGGCACCGACCGGGGCCTGATCCCCTGCGGCCTGTCCTGCCGCGACACGCTGCGCCTGGAGGCCGGCATGCCGCTGTACGGCCACGAGCTGTCCACCGAGCTGACCCCGTTCGACGCCGGCCTCGGCCGGGTGGTGCGCTTCGACAAGACCACCAACGAGGGCGCCTTCGTCGGCCGCAAGGCCCTGGAGCGGGCCGCCGCCGAGGCCGAGGCCAACCCGCCGCGGGTCCTGGTCGGCCTGGTCTCCGACGGCAAGCGGGTGCCGCGCGCCGAGTACACCGTGGTCTCCACCGAGGGCGCCCCGATCGGCCGGATCACCTCCGGCTCGCCCTCCCCCACCCTGGAGAAGCCGATCGCGATGGCCTACGTGGACGCGGCGCACGCCGCCCCGGGCACCACCGTCGCGGTGGACGTGCGCGGCAAGCACGAGCCGGTGCAGGTCGTGGCGCTGCCGTTCTACAAGCGCGCCCGCTGACCCCGCTCCCCCACCTTTCCCTCGCGAGGCTCGTCCGCCCCCCGGGCCGCTTCGCCGTACCCGCTTCCCATCCTGGAGAATGACGCCATGAGCAACCCCCAGCACCTGCAGTACACCGAGGAGCACGAGTGGCTGACCACCGCCGAGGCCGGTGAGGTCGCCACGGTCGGCATCACCAAGCACGCCGCGGACGCCCTCGGCGACATCGTCTACGTGCAGCTCCCCGAGGTCGGCGACACCGTGACCGCCGGTGAGACCTGTGGCGAGCTGGAGTCGACCAAGTCGGTCAGCGACCTGTACTCGCCGGTGACCGGTGAGATCACCGAGGTCAACGAGGCCGTCGCCGACGACAACAGCCTGGTCAACAGCGACCCGTTCGAGGGTGGCTGGCTGTTCAAGGTCCGGATCGAGTCGACCGGTGCGCTGCTGAGCGCCGACGAGTACACCAAGCTCACCAACCCCTCGGCCTGAGCCACCCGGGGCGGCCGCAGCGCGGTGGCCGCCCCGCCCGCCGGCCCTCCTCCCTCTCACTTCCGGGAAGACTCCACCATGACGGTTCTGAACCAGTCCCTGCACGCCCTCGACCCGGAGATCGCCGCCGCGGTCGACGCCGAGCTGCACCGCCAGCAGACCACCCTGGAGATGATCGCCTCCGAGAACTTCGCCCCGGTGGCGGTCATGGAGGCCCAGGGCTCGGTCCTGACCAACAAGTACGCCGAGGGCTACCCCGGTCGCCGCTACTACGGCGGCTGCGAGCACGTCGACGTGGTCGAGCAGATCGCGATCGACCGGATCAAGGCCCTGTTCGGCGCCGAGCACGCCAACGTCCAGCCGCACTCGGGCGCGCAGGCCAACGCCGCCGCGATGTTCGCGCTGATCAAGCCGGGCGACACCATCCTGGGCCTGAACCTGGCCCACGGCGGTCACCTGACCCACGGCATGAAGATCAACTTCTCCGGCAAGCTCTACAACGTGGTGCCGTACCACGTGGACGACAAGTCCGGCCAGGTCGACATGGCCGAGGTCGAGCGCCTGGCCAAGGAGCACCGCCCGCAGCTGATCATCGCCGGCTGGTCCGCCTACCCGCGCCAGCTCGACTTCGCCGAGTTCCGCCGGATCGCCGACGAGACCGGCGCGCTGCTGATGGTCGACATGGCCCACTTCGCCGGCCTGGTCGCCGCGGGCCTGCACCCCAACCCGGTGCCGTACGCGGACGTGGTCACCACCACCACCCACAAGACCCTGGGCGGCCCGCGCGGCGGCGTCATCCTCTCCAAGGCCGAGCACGCCAAGAAGATCAACTCCGCGGTCTTCCCCGGCCAGCAGGGCGGCCCGCTGGAGCACGTCATCGCCGGCAAGGCCGTCGCCTTCAAGGTCGCCGCCTCCGAGGAGTTCAAGGAGCGCCAGCAGCGCACCCTGGACGGTGCCCGGATCCTGGCCGAGCGCCTGCTCCAGGCCGACGTCACCGAGGCCGGCGTCTCGGTGCTGTCCGGCGGCACCGACGTCCACCTGGTCCTGGTCGACCTGCGCAACAGCCAGCTCGACGGCCAGCAGGCCGAGGACCGGCTGCACGAGGTCGGCATCACCGTCAACCGCAACGCGATCCCGAACGACCCGCGCCCGCCGATGGTCACCTCCGGCCTGCGGATCGGCACCCCGGCGCTCGCCACCCGCGGCTTCGGCGCCGAGGACTTCCGCGAGGTCGCCGACATCATCGCCGAGGCCCTGAAGCCGGCCTTCGACGAGACCGTCGCCGCCGACCTGAAGGCCCGGGTCACCGCCCTCGCCGAGAAGTACCCGCTGTACCCGAACCTGTAGGTCCCTCCTGTTCGGCCGCGGGTGACCGGGCTCACGCCGCCCGGACACCGGGGATTCCGGGGCACCGCGCACACTGGAAGGTGCGCGCGGTGCCCCGACCCGTGTCGGTCGACCGACCCACCACCTCCGCCACTGCCGTCCCTCCCTCCCTGCCGGCACCATCCACGAGACCAGACAAGGACGTCACTCCGTGGCCATCAGCGTCTTCGACCTCTTCTCCATCGGCATCGGCCCGTCCAGTTCCCACACCGTCGGCCCGATGCGCGCCGCCCGGATGTTCGCCCGCCGCCTGAAGTCCGAGGCCCTGCTGGACGAGGTGACGTCCGTCCGCGCCGAGCTGTTCGGCTCGCTGGGCGCCACCGGCCACGGCCACGGCACCCCGAAGGCCGTCCTGCTGGGCCTGGAGGGCTACTCCCCGCGCACCGTGGACGTCGACCGGGCCGACCTCGACGTCGAGCGGATCACCGCCGAGAAGCGGCTCAACCTGCTCGGCACCCACGCCATCGACTTCGACCGCGACACCCAGCTGGTGCTGCACCGGCGGCGCTCGCTGCCGTACCACGCCAACGGCATGACCCTGTGGGCCTACCGGGCCGACGGCTCCACCGTGCTGGAGAAGACCTACTACTCGGTCGGCGGCGGCTTCGTCGTGGACGAGGACGCGATCGGCGCGGACCGGGTCAAGCCCGACGACACCTCGCTCAAGTACCCCTTCCGCACCGGTGACGAGCTGCTCCGGCTCAGCCGGGAGACCGGCCTGTCCATCTCCGGCCTGATGCTGGAGAACGAGAAGGCCTGGCGCAGCGAGGAGGAGATCCGGACCGGACTGCTGGAGATCTGGCAGGTCATGCAGGAGTGCGTCCGGGCGGGCATGTCCCGCGAGGGCATACTCCCCGGCGGCCTCAAGGTGCGCCGCCGCGCCGCCTCGGGCGCCCGCGCGCTGCGCGCCGAGGGCATCGGCCCGGCCAACGCGATGGAGTGGGTGACCCTCTACGCGATGGCGGTCAACGAGGAGAACGCCTCCGGCCGCCGGGTGGTCACCGCCCCGACCAACGGCGCGGCCGGGATCATCCCCGCCGTCCTGCACTACTACCTGAACTTCATCCCCGGCGCGGACGACGACGGCATCGTCCGCTTCCTGCTCGCCGCGGGCGCGATCGGCATGCTCTTCAAGGAGAACGCCTCCATCTCCGGCGCCGAGGTCGGCTGCCAGGGCGAGGTCGGCTCGGCCTGCTCGATGGCGGCCGGCGGTCTCGCGGAGGTCCTCGGCGGATCGCCCGAGCAGGTCGAGAACGCCGCCGAGATCGGCATCGAGCACAACCTCGGCCTCACCTGCGACCCGGTCGGCGGCCTGGTCCAGATCCCCTGCATCGAGCGCAACGGCATGGCCTCGGTCAAGGCCGTCACCGCCGCCCGGATGGCCCTGCGCGGCGACGGCCGCCACCACGTCTCCCTCGACAAGGCGATCAAGACCATGAAGGAGACCGGCGCCGACATGAAGATCAAGTACAAGGAGACCTCGCGCGGCGGCCTCGCCGTCAACGTCATCGAGTGCTGACACCCGCCCCGTCCGTACCCGCGCCCCCGCCCTCTCCGGGCGGGGGCGCGGGTCGTTCTCCCCGTGCGCTCCCCGGGGCGCGGGGCTACTTCAGGAGCGAGCGGGGGATGTCGGTGGCCCGGGTGAAGACCGACACCGGGTACTGGGTGTCGCAGTACTTGTTGCCGGTCGAGACGACGCCGATCACCACCCCGCCGACGACGAGCGGCCCGCCCGAGTCGCCGTGGCAGATGCTGTCGGTCGTCCCGGGGCCCGGCAGTCCGCAGACCTTCAGCAGCGGCGAGGCGTCCGGCTCGGTGAACGGGACGCAGCCGGCCGGCGCCGCGAGCGTGAGCACGGCCTGCTTCAGGTGCGTTCCGGGTGCCCCGTCGCCGGTGCGGCCGTAGCCGTACACGGTGGCCCTGCCGCCGTAGCGGTAGAGCTTCTCGTCGCCCTTCCCGGCCACCCGGACCGTCCGCTGCGGGAGCGGCCGGTCGAGGGTGAGCACGGCCGCGTCGTGGTCGAGGCCGGGGGTGTACCGGGGGTCGACCGCGGCGCTCCGCACCCTCCGCTCCTGACCGCCGGTGCCGGTGAGGTCGGTGCGGCCGGCGATCACCCGGAGCGCGGTCGGGTCGTCGGCGTTGGCGACGCAGTGGCCGGCGGTGAGGACCTTGGTGGGCGCGATCAGCGCGCCGGTGCACCACTGCTGGCCGTCCGCCGTCTCCAGGGCGACGACGAACGGGTGCTGCTTCGTCGTCGTGTCCGACCCGCCGCGGACGGCGGCGGCGGGTCCGGCGGCCACCGCCACCAGGCCGGCGGCGGCCAGCAGGACGGCGAGCGGGCGGCGGGCGGCGGTGCGGTGGTGCGGACGGCTCATGGCGGTGCTCCTCTGCTGCTGACCGGACGTCACCAAGCGTGACGACGGCCGTCCGGTCAGCGGTTCCACCACCCCGGGGCGGACCTCAGGTCGAGCATGATCGGAACCGGGAGATCGTGAATAATCTCAGGCGCTGACGTGAACCTATGCAAATTCCGAAGGTGAACTAAGTTACAAACCTTCCATTCGAAGCCACCCGGTTTGCCCACATGCTGAGATCCATGCGATAGTCGAAGTGTTCGAGGGTGAACGTCAGCCACTGACGGAGCCCCGGGCAACGATGACTTCGGCCCGCCCGACCCGGCACGGCCGACACCCATCGCACGGCACGCACCCCCTTGGCCGCGCGATGACTTGCAAGGGCCCCCAGCCGCCGACCACGGCGATGTCGGGGGCCCTGCGTGTTTCCCGGGCCCGGCCCGCACCGGACGGGCCCGGCTCAGACCCGCTCGCGGACCTTCAGCTCGAACCAGACACCCTTGCCGCGCGGCATCAGGTCGGCGCCCCAGCGGTCCGCCAGGTCGTCGACCACCTGCAGTCCGCGCCCGCGCTCGGTGACCGGCAGCGGCTCCGCCAGGATCATGCACGGCAGCGCCCGCGAGGAGTCCCGCACCTCGACCCGGAGCCAGCCCGGTTTCCGCACCACCTGGAGCCCGATCGTCCGCCCCGCGGCATGCCGCACGGCATTGGCGACCAGCTCGCTGGTGAGTAACTCGCACACCTCCAGGTGCTGGTGCAGCTCCCAGGCGTCCAGGACCGCGAGCACCAGTCGGCGCGCCACCGGTCCGGTCTCCGGCCGGGACGGGAGCCGCACCTCACCCGGCGTCGTCCGGTCGCACAGCCTGCCGGCGTACAGCCGCTCCAGCTCGTCGCAGCTGAGCCGTTCCAGCGCCGCCAGGGAGTCCTGGAACGACCCCCACGACGCTTCGGCGACCAAGCTGGAACCCGGAACCGATGACTGATCTGTTTCGCCCCAACCCGCCATGCGCCCCATCATTGCGGAACGCAAGCGGCCGCGTACGGACAATGAACAAACGATCACTACTCTTTCGGCATATGCCGGGTGCAACCCGAACCCGCGTTCGCAAGGTCCGGGCCGCCGGCCCGCCGAGTGCCTACCAGGCGCTCCAGTCCATGTTCCAGCCGCTGAGGCCGTTGTCCGGCTTGACCTGTCCGCGGGTGGAGTTCTGCACCGTGACGATGTCCCCGATCAGCGAACCGTCGTAGAACTTGCCCGCCTCGGTGCCCGGTGCGCCGCCCTCGACGTCCTTGAGGGCCACGCAGCCGTGGCTGGTGTTCTGGGAGCCGAACACCGAGGCGGGACGCCACCAGTTGCCGTGCACGTAGGTGCCGCTGTCGGTCAGCCGCATCGAGTGCGGAACCTGCTTGTCGTAGGGGTCGCCGGTCATGCCGGGCAGGGTGCTGGACTGCATCCGCACCACGCCCTCCTTGGACATCACGACCATGGTGCCGTTCCAGGTCGGGAACTCGGACGAGCCGGAGGTGATGTCCAGGACCGAGCTCTGGCCGTCCCGGACCACCGTCATCCGGTGCGTCTTGGCGTCAACGGTCGAAACCTGGGATCGCCCGATAGTGAAGGGCTCGTCCCGGTCCACTCCCCCGTAGACGCCCGGCGCGAGCTCCACGTTCTTCAGCCGGTACCTCGCGGTGACCTTGGTGCCCGGGGTCCAGTACTTCTCCGGACGGAAGTCCAGCCGGCGGTTGCCGAACCAGTGGCCCTTCAGCACGGTGCCGTTGTCGGTCTCGAAGGTGATGCCGCGGGCCACCGCGTCCTTGTTCTTGACGTCCTTGTCGAAGGAGACCGAGACGATCATGCCGACGCCGTAGGTGGCGTTGTCGGTGATGTTGTCGCTCGCCTTCGCCTCCCGCTCCGGCGTCAACGTGGTGAAGCCGCTCTCCGCCTCGGTGACCACGCCGCCGGCGTCCGCCGCCAGCGCGTTCACCTGGTACGCGGTGCCGACCGCCAGCGGGCCGGACGGCGTCCAGCTGGACCCGTCGGCGGCGAGGGTGCCGGCCACCTCCTTGCCGGCCTTGTCGCTCACCTTGACCGTGGTGAGCTTCCCGCCCGTCACCGCGACCTTGAGCGCGCCGTTCGGGGCGACGTCCACCGCGCCGCTCTTCGGCTGGATGTCCACCACGGCCTGGGAGGCCTTGGGCGCGGCGGGGGCGGTGGTGGCGGCGCCGGCGGGGGCGCCCGTGGCGGCCGGAGCGCCGGGGGCCTGCCCGCCGGCCGGGGCGGCGGACGACGGGACCCCCGCGGTCCCGTCGGCCCCCAGCTCGGCCTTGGCCGCCGTCCCGCCCCCGGTCCCGCCGCTCCCGCCGCAGGCGCTGGTCAGCACCAGCGCTCCGCCGACCAGTCCCGCGGCCACCACCTTGCGTATCGACTTCACCGTCGTCCCCCTCGTTCGTGTCACGGTGTTCGACATTTACACGCGCCGTGCACCGGAAAGGTTGCGCCGTTCGGGGGGCATCGGCCCCGGAAACGCGACCGGCCCGACCCCAACGAGTGAGGATCGGGCCGGTCGTGGCGGTTCCGCGACTGACGGGTACTACTGACGGGTACGACTACCAGTTCGCCCAGGCGATGTTCCAGCCGCTCAGGCCGTTGTCGGGGGCGACGACCTTCTCCTTGGAGTTCTTGATGGTGATGACGTCACCGATCATCGAATCGTTGAAGAACTTGCCGGCCACCGAGGCGTCGCTGCCGCCCTTCTCGTCCTGCATCGAGATGCAGCCGTGGCTGGCGTTGCTCTTGCCGAACGGGTTGGCCCAGTAGTTGCCGTGCACGAAGGTGCCCGAGTTGGTCAGCCGCATCGCGTGCGGCACGTCCGGGATGTCGTACTCGCCGCCGAGGCCGACGGTCTGCGAGTTCATCCGGGTGACCTTCTCCTTGGACATCACCACCATGGTGCCGTTCCAGGAGGGGTTCTTCTCGTCGCCCAGGGTCACCGGCACGGTGCGGCTGTCGCTGCCCCGGGTGACCGTCATCTGGTGGGTGGCCGAGTCGGCGACCGAGACCTGGGAGCGGCCGATGGTGAACGGCTCGTCCTTGTCGATGTCGCCGTAGACGCCCGGGGACACCTCGACGTTCTTCAGGCGGTACTTGATGACGACCTTGGTGCCCGGGGCCCAGTACTTCTCGGGGCGGAAGTCCAGCCGCTTGGTGCCGAACCAGTGGCCCTTCACGGTGGTGCCGTCGCTGGCCTCGAAGGTGATGCCCTGGACGACCGCGTCCTTGTTCTTGACGTCCTTGTTGAAGACCACCGAGACGATCATGCCGACGCCGTAGGTGGCGTTGTCGGCGATGTTGTCGTTGGTGGAGATCTTCTTCGCCGGGGTCAGGGTGGTGAACGAGGTGGTCGACGCGGCCACCAGGCCCTCGGCGTCGGTGGCCTGGGCGTTCACCTTGTAGGCCATGCCGACGGCCAGCGGGGCGCTGGGCTTCCACCCGCTGCCGTCCGCGGCGATGGCGCCCGCGACCGGCTTGCCCTCCTTGTCGGTCACCTCGACCGTGGTGAGCTTGCCCCCCGTCACCCCGACCTTCAGCGCGCCGTCCGGGGCGACGTCCTGGGAGCCGTCCTTGGGCTCGACGTTCAGCACGGCGGCGGAGGTCTTCGGCGCGGCGGAGGTCTGGCCGGGGGCCGGCGTCCCGCCGTTGCCCGCGGCTCCGGCGTCGGCGGCGCCCGCGCTGGCGGTCGCGTCACCGCTGCCGGCGGCCTTGTCGTCGCCCCCGCTGTTGCAGGCCGCGGTGAGCAGCAGAACCCCACCCATCGCCAACGCCACCGCGCTCTGGCGCAGACGGCGGCTGGTGACGGTGGTACGTATCGCGGCGTCGGCCGCCCTAACCGGCTTCACGGTCTCTCCCCTCCCGGTGTCCATCACTGTGGACGCGCTGGTGCCCGAACGGGTTGCACCGGACCGGCGATCTTCCGCGCCGGGCTTCGGCGCGGCAAGCAGGATAGCTGGGCCGATCGGGTGAATCCTGGGAGGGCTACCGGTGAACGGGGGTGAAGATCGTCCGCACGGGACGGTCACCCGGCCGTCAGGGCCTCGCCCCCGGGGACGGGTCCGGGGAGGGGCTCGGCGGCAGAACCGGCGACGCACCCGGGGACGCACCGGGCGGCGCACTCGGCGACGGCCCGGCGCCCGGCCCGGCGGCCGGAGCGCCGGAGGGGCTCGCGCCCGGCTGGAGGGCGCTCCCGGCGACCCACTGCGCCCAGGGCAGGTTCCAGCCGTTCAGCCCGTTGCTCGGCGGCACCGTGTCCCCCGTCGAGGCCCTGACCTCCAGCACGTCCCCCGGGATCGTGTGCTCGAACAGCCAGCCCGCCGGGGTCTCCCCGCTCGTCCCGCCCTTGGCGTCGGCCAGGCCGATGCAGCCGTGGCTGGTGTTGGCGGTGCCGAACACCGACGGAGCGGCCCAGTAGTTGCCGTGCACGAAGGTGCCGGAGCCGGTCAGCCGCATCGCGTGCGGCACGTCCTTGATGTCGTACTCGTCGCCCATCCCGACGGTCTGCGAGTTCATCCTGGTCACCCGGTACTTCTCGGACACCACGAGCACGCCCCGGTAGGTCGTGTGCTTGGCGTCCCCGCCGGACACCTTGAGGGTGCGCACCACCCGGCCGCCCTGGCCGGCCCGGACGGTGAGGGTGTGGGCGTCCAGGTCGACGGTGGAGACCTGGGCCCGGCCGACGGTGAACCGGACGTCCTTGTTCTGGGTGCCGAACTCGCCCGGGGCGCCCTGGACGTCCTTGAGCCGCAGCGCGACCGCCACCTTGGTGCCCGGCGCCCAGTACGCCCGGGGGCGGAAGTCCAGCCGCTGGCCGCCGAACCAGTGCGCGGCCACCTCCACCGGCGGGTCCGCGGTCACCGCGATCGCCCGCTCCACCGCCGCCCGGTCGGTGACCGGGCGGCTGAACCGCAGCGAGACCGGCATCCCCACCCCGACCGTGGAGCCGTCCTCGGGGGTGAAGAAGGCGACGAAGGTGTGCGCCCGGGCCACGGTCGAGAAGTCGGCGTGCTGGACCGCCCGCTGCCCCTGGTCGTCCTCGGCCACCGCGTCCAGGGTGAACTTCGTGCCCAGCGGCAGCGGGCCGTCCGGCGCCCAGGCGGTGCCGTCCGCGGAGAGCGATCCCGGCACCTCGCCGCCCCGGCCGTCGGCCAGCCGCACGGACACCAGCCGGCCCTGGGCGACGCTCACCCGGACCGGGCCCTCGGGCGGCAGGTTCTGGGTGTCGTCGGCCGGCAGCGCGGTGATCGACGCCCGGGAGGCCGGCGGCGGACCGGACGGCTCCGCCCGGACGGCGTCCGCGCTGGTGCTCCCCGGCCCGCCGCCACCGCCGGAACACCCGGCCAGCACGGCCAGGCAGCAGCCCACCGCCGCCAGCCGCCGTGCCCACATCCGTCCTCGGGGCCGCATCCCGGGGCCTCCCGCCGTAGCCGTCCGATACCCCGCACAACGAGGACGGCCCCGCCAGGACACGCCGACACGCCGGAAGCGCCCACTCCGACGGCCCAGCCACCCGGCCGTACCCGGGCGCCATCCGCCGGTAACACGGTGTTAAGCCGCTTCCGTCCGGTGCGATCAGGGAATGAGACACCGCACGGGGTCCGGGACACCCCGCCAGGGAGGGCACCGCCATGGCGTCAGGGCAGGAGTCGGCGGCCGCCGTGCGCGCGCACGCCCCCGCGGCCGTCAACGGGCACCGCGCGCACGGACACCCCGGCGAGCGGCCGGACGGCGAGCCGCCCTGGCCGGGCAGCCGGCTACCGCTCGGCGCGCGCTTCCACCCCGGGCCGGACGGCCGCCCCGGCACCAACTTCGCGCTCTGGGCGGGCGGCGCCGAGGCCGTCGACCTCTGCCTCTTCGACGAGGACGGCCGGGAGAGCCGGCTGCGCCTCACCGAGCAGGACGCCCACACCTGGCACGGCTTCGTCCCCGGGGTGCTGCCCGGCACCCGGTACGGCTACCGGGTGCACGGCCGCTGGGACCCGTGGACCGGCGCCCGGTGGAACCCGGCCAAACTGCTGCTCGACCCCTACGCCCGGGCGGTCGACGGCGGCTACACCGCGCACGACGCGGTCTGCTCCGCCGCCCGCAACTGGCCCGAGGCCGAGGTCGCCGACACCGTCCGGGACAACCGCGACTCGGCCCCCTACGTGCCCAGAGCCGTGGTCGTCCGGGACGACGACGACTGGTCCGACGACCACCGGCCGAAGACCCCCTGGGCCGAGACCGTGCTCTACGAGCTGCACGTGCGCGGCTTCACCCGCCGCCACCCCGACGTCCCGCCCGAGCTGCGCGGCACCTACGCCGGACTCGCCCACCCTGCGGCGATCGCCCACCTCACCGGCCTGGGCGTGACCGCGGTCGAACTGCTCCCGGTCCACCACCACGTCAGCGAGGACCACCTCCAGGCCCGCGGCCTCGTCAACTACTGGGGCTACAACACGGTCGGCTACTTCGCCCCGCACGCCGGCTACTCCGCCGCCGGCTCGCGCGGCGGCCAGGTCGGCGAGTTCAAGCGGATGGTCCGGGCGCTGCACGCCGCCGGCATCGAGGTGATCCTCGACGTCGTCTACAACCACACCGCCGACGGCGCCGAGCTCGGCCCCGCACTGCTGCTGCGCGGCATCGACAACGCCGGCTACTACCGGCTGCCGCCCAACCGCCCGCGCGGCTACGCCGACTACACCGGCTGCGGCAACAGCCTCGACACCCGCCGCCCCCAGGTGGTCCGGCTGATCACCGACTCGCTGCGCTACTGGGTGCACGAGATGGGCGTGGACGGCTTCCGCTTCGACCTCGCCGCCACCCTCGCCCGCGGCGCCGACGGCGGGGTCACGATGGAGCACCCGCTGCTCTCCGCCGTCGCCCAGGACCCGCTGCTCAGCCGGGTGAAGCTGATCGCCGAGCCCTGGGACGTCGGCCCGGGCGGCTACCAGGTGGGCGGCTTCCCGCCGCCCTGGGCCGAGTGGAACGACCGCTACCGCGACACCGTGCGGGACTTCTGGCGCGGCGCCCGCCCGGACGTCCGGGAACTCGGCTACCGGCTCTCCGGCTCCTCCGACCTCTACCAGCGGGACGGCCGGCGCCCGTACGCCTCCGTCAACTACGTCACCGCGCACGACGGTTTCACCCTGCGCGACCTCGTCTCCTACGACCGCAAGCACAACGAGGCCAACGGCGAGGCCAACCGGGACGGCACCGACGACAACCGGTCCTGGAACCACGGCGCCGAGGGCGAGAGCGCCGACCCCGCCGTCACCGCCCTGCGCCGGCGCCAGCTGCGCAACCTCACCGCCACCCTGCTGCTCTCCGCCGGGGTCCCGATGATCACCGCGGGGGACGAGTTCGGCCGCACCCAGGGCGGCAACAACAACGCCTACTGCCAGGACAACGAGGTGAGCTGGCTGGACTGGTCGCTGCTCGACGACCCGGCCTGGCGGAGCCTGTACGAGTTCACCGCCCGGCTGGTCCGGCTCCGCCGCGACCACCCGGTGCTGCGGCAGCGGGCGTTCTTCTCCGGCCGCGCCACCGCGCCCGGCGGCCTGCCGGACCTCGCCTGGTTCACCCCGCTCGGCAAGGAGATGACCGAGGCCGACTGGTTCGCGCCGACCGCCGCCGTGGGCATGCTGCTGGCCGGTACCGCGATGTCGGAACGGGACGCGCGCGGCCGACCGCTGCTGGACGACAGCTTCCTGCTGCTGCTCAACGCCGGCCCCGAACCCGTCCCCTTCGTCCTGCCCGGCACTCCCCGGGCGGGCGACGGCGCCGGCTACGAGACCGTGGTCGACACGGCGGCGGCGGACGGCGGCCCCGCAGGGCGGCACCTCCCCGGCGACCCGGTCCCGCTCGGCGCCCGCGCCCTGCACCTGCTCCGGGCCGTCCCCTGACCGGGCCGTCCGTCGGCGGCCGCGGCCGCCGCGCCCGGCTGGCCGGTTCTCGACGACAGGTCCGAAAAACCGGATGAGAAATGACGCGTACCCGGCCTACTCTCACCGCGATGGCCGAGAACCAAGCCCCCGACACCGCCCCCGACTCCGAGACCGGCTCCGAGACCGAGCCCGGCAGTGAGCCGCCCGCCCCCCGCCGGTCGACGGTGCGCTCGCTGCTGCGCCTGTGGCCCTACGTCCGCCCGATCCGCGCCCGGCTGACCGTCTCGGTCACCGCCGCGATGCTCGCCTCCCTCTGCGCCCTGCTGGTCCCGACCGTGCTCGGCCGGATCGTGGACGGCCCGATCGCCGAGCGCGACCTCGACGGCCTCTGGGCCCCGGCGGCCCTGCTGCTCGTGCTCGGCCTCGCCGAGGCCGCCCTGTTCTACACCCGCCGGGTGGTGCTGGCCCGGCCGCTGTCCGGCGTCGAGACGGCGATGCGCGGCGACCTCTTCGCCAAACTCCAGCGGCTGCCGGTGTCCTTCCACGACCGCTGGGGCTCCGGCCAGCTGCTCTCCCGGGCCACCTCCGACATGTACACCATGCGGCTGTTCCTGGCCTTTCCGCTGGTCTTCCTGATCGTCAACACGGTGACCTTCCTGGTCGGCACCGTGCTGATGTTCACCCAGGACTGGCGGCTGGCACTGATCGTGCTCGGCCCGGCCGTCCCGCTGCTGATCCTCACCCGCCGCTTCGAGGCCGGTTACTCGGGCGCCGCCCGCCGCGCCCAGGACCAGAACGGCGACCTCGCCACCGTGGTCGAGGAGTCCGTGCTCGGCATCCGGATCCTCAAGGCCTTCGGCCGCCACCGCTCCATGGCGGAACGTTTCCGCGAGCACTCCCGGCAACTGCGCCGCACCGAGCTGCGGAAGGCCGGACTGCTCGCCAACCTGTGGTCGGTCATCGTCGGCCTGCCCGAGCTGGCCCTCGGCTGCGCCCTCGCGGTCGGCGTCCACCTGGTCGCCCAGGACCAGCTGTCCGCCGGCACCCTGGTCGCCTTCCTGTCCACCGCGCTCGCGCTGCGCTGGCCGGTCGAGTCGCTGGGCTGGCTGCTCGCCTACGCCAACGAGTCCGCCACCGCCACCGACCGCTTCTTCGAGGTACTGGACGAGCCCGAGGCGGAGGCCGCCGAGGCCCCCGCGGGCGGCTCCGCCGGCACCGCCGACGTCCAGGACGGCATCCGGCTCACCGGCGTCCGGTTCCGCTACCCCGACGCCCCGGCCGGCACCCCCGACCTGCTCCGCGGCGTCGACCTGCACATCCGCAGCGGCGAGACGATGGCCCTGGTCGGCGCCACCGGCAGCGGCAAGACCACCCTCACCGCCCTGCTCCCCCGCCTCTACGAGACCACCGGCGGCAGCATCACCCTCGACGGCCGGGACATCCGCGAGTTCGACCGCACCCGGCTGCGCGAGCTGGTCGCGGTCGCCTTCGAGGAGCCCACCCTGTTCTCCGCCACCGTCCGGGAGAACGTGCTGATGGGCGCCCCCGGCGCGGACGAGGAACGGCTGCGCACCGCGCTCGCCACCGCCCAGGCCGGCTTCGTCGAGAAGCTGCCGGAAGGCGTCGCCACCGAGGTCGGCGAGCAGGGCCTCAGCCTGTCCGGCGGCCAGCGCCAGCGGCTCGCGCTGGCCCGTGCCGTGGTCGGCGACCCGGCCTTCCTGGTGCTCGACGACCCGCTGTCGGCGCTGGACGTGCACACCGAGGCGCTGGTCGAGCGCGCCCTGCGCCAGGTCCTCGCCGCCACCACCGCCCTGGTGGTCGCGCACCGGCCGAGCACCGTGCTGCTCGCCGACCGGGTCGCCGTCCTCGCCGAGGGCCGGATCGAGGCCGTCGGCACCCACCAGGAGCTGCTGCGCGACTCGGCGCGCTACCGCGAACTGATGTCGGGCGAGGCCGCCCTCGTCCCCGAGGGGAGCACCGCCCGATGACCACCACCGTCGAACCCGCCGCCGCGCGCACCGATCCGGACGCACCGGACGAGGAGGAGCTGCCGGCCCCGCCGACCGACGAGGAGGACATCCCCGTCCCGCCCGGCGCGCCGCGCGCCCTGCTGCGCTCGCTGCTGGGCCCGCACCGGGGCCGGATCGCCACCGCCATGGCGGTGATCCTGCTCCAGCAGGCCGCGCTGCAGGCCGGACCGCTGCTGGTCGCCTTCGCGATGGACCGGGGCATCCCCGCCCTGCGCGAGCACGACTCCGGACCGCTGGTCGCGGTGGTGGCCGCCTACCTGGGCTGCGCGCTGCTCGGCACCGTGCTCCAGTGGGCGTTCATCAAGATCAGCGCCCGGGTCAACCAGGACATCCTGCTGGACCTGCGCGGGCGGATCTTCCGGCACGCCCAGCGGCTCAGCCTGGACTTCCACGAGCGCTACACCTCGGGCCGGATCATCTCCCGCGCCACCAGCGACGTGGACGCGCTGCGCGAGCTGCTCTCCGAGGGCCTCCAGGAGCTGCTGACGGTCTTCCTCTCGGTCTGCTCCATCTCGGTCATCCTGCTGGTGCTGGACTGGCGGCTCGGTCTGGCCTCGCTGGCCTCCTTCCTGCCGCTGTGGCTGATCGCCCGCTCGTTCCGGCGCCGCTCGCGCCGGGTCTACCGGCGTTCGCGCACCGCCGCGGCCTCGCTGATCGTCCGTTTCACCGAGACCATGAACGGCATCCGCCCGGTCAAGGCGTTCCGCCGCGAGCGGGCCAACGACGCGGCGTTCGGCGTGGTGAACCGGCAGTCGGCCACCGCCACCGCGGACGGGCTGCTGGAGATCGCCCGGTACGTCGGCCTGTCCCGGGGGACGGCCAATGTGTGGAGCACCGGCGTGCTGCTGCTCGGCGCCTGGCTGGTCACCGACGGCGCCGTCGAACTGGGCGTGCTGACCGCCTTCGTGCTCTACCTGCGCCGGCTGTTCGACCCGATCGACCAGCTGGCGATGTTCCTCAACAGCTACCAGTCGGCCGCCGCCGCCCTGGAGAAGATCGCCGGCCTGCTGGCCCACGAGCCGACCGTCGCCGAGCCCGCGGAGCCGAAGGAGCTGCCGGCCTCGACCCTGACCGGCCGGGAGGTGCGCTTCGAGAAGACCCGGTTCGCGTACCGCACCGGCAAGGAGGTGCTGCCGCCGTTCGACCTGGAGCTGCCGGCCGGGCAGACCGTCGCCGTGGTCGGCGCGACCGGGGCCGGCAAGTCGACGGTGGCCAAGCTGCTGGCCCGGTTCTACGACCCGACCGAGGGCCGGATCACCCTGGACGGGGTGGACCTGCGCGACCTCGCCGGTCCCGAGCTGCGGCGCGGGGTGGTGATGGTGACCCAGGAGTCCTTCCTGTTCTCCGGCACCGTCGCCGAGAACATCGCGATCGGCCGGCCCGGTGCCACCCGGGCCGAGGTCGAGGAGGCGGCCCGGGCGATCGGGGCGCACGCCTTCGTCGCCGAGCTGCCGGACGGCTACGACACCGACGTGCGCAAGCGCGGCGGGCGGATCTCGGCCGGCCAGCGGCAGCTGGTGGCCTTCGCCCGCGCGCTGCTCGCCGACCCGGCGGTGCTGATCCTCGACGAGGCCACCAGCTCGCTGGACGTGCCCGGCGAGCAGGCGGTGCAGCGGGCGATGCGCACCGTGCTGGCCGGACGGACGGCCGTGATCATCGCCCACCGCCTGTCCACCGTGGAGATCGCGGACCGGGTGCTGGTGATGGAGCAGGGCCGGATCGTGGAGGACGGCAGCCCGCGCGAGCTGATCGACGGCGCCGGACGCTTCGCCCTGCTGCACCGGGCCTGGCGGGACAGCCTGGTCTGACCCCCGGCCCGCGGCCTTCCCGCACCTTCGCGAGTAACAGTCCATAGACCCTTTCGTCCATTACCGAAAGGGTCTATGGTCGTTCTCGGGACTTACCGCCTCCGGGTCCGCGAAGGGGAACGAGCATGGTCGACCGTCAGCACTGGGAGCAGTGGCAGCGCAGCTGGGACCGGCAGCAGGAGTGGTACCTGCCCGACCGCGAGGAGCGGTTCCGGGTGATGATCGACCTCGTCGGGGCCGTGACCGGCCCGGCCCCGCGCGTGCTCGACCTCGCCTGCGGCACCGGCAGCATCACCGAGCGGCTGCTCGCCCGGCTGCCCGGCGCCACCAGCGTGGGCGTGGACCAGGACCCGGCGCTGATGACCATCGCCCGGGGCGTGCTCGGCGAGGACGAGCGCTTCACCCTGGTGACCGCCGACCTCAAGGACCCGGAGTGGGCCCGCGCCCTCCCGCCGGGACCCTTCGACGCGGTGGTGACCGCCACCGCCCTGCACTGGCTGCCCGCCACCGACCTGACCCGGCTCTACACCGACCTGGCCGGGCTGCTCCGCCCCGGCGGGGTGTTCCTCAACGCCGACCACATGCCGGACCCGGAGGTCCCGCTGCTCAACGCCGCCGAGCGGGCCCAGCGGCACGGTCGGCAGGAGCGCGAGAAGGCCGACGGGGTCCTGGACTGGGAGTCCTGGTGGCTCGCCGCCGCGGCCGACCCGCTGCTCGCCGACCAGGTGGCCGCCCGCAACGCGCTGTACGGCTCGCACGCCGACGGCGAGTCCCACCCGGCCGGCTGGCACACCGAGCGGTTGGTGGCGTCCGGCTTCGCCGAGGCCGGGGTGGCCTGGCGCTCGGTCACCGACGCCATGGTGGCGGCCGTCCGCTGAATCCGGACGGTCCACCGGACGGGCCGTCCGCCGAACAGGTCGTCCACCGGACGGGCCGTCCGCCGAACAGGTCGTCCGCGGGGCGGGGCGCCGGTCCGGCCGGCGCCCCGCCCCACGCGCTCAGCGCAGCAGGACCGCGTCCATGCCCGGCACCTCCGGCGGCAGCGCCACCAGGCCCAGCTCGGCGGGCGAGGCCAGCCGGGGGTGCGCGGGCAGCACCCGCACCGTGTAGCCGAACGGCCCGGTGCGGCCGAGCTCCAGGGAGCCCTCGTACCTGGTCCGCCCGTCGAGGTCGGGCCCGCCGACCGGCTTGAGGGCGAGCAGGCTGGCGTCCGAGATCCGGTCCGACTCGTCCACCCGGCCCGAGACCACCTGGACCTCGACGTCGGACGGCTCCAGCGGGCCGAGGGTCACCTGCACCCGCAGCGCCAGGGCGCTGCCCAGCTCCTGCGCCTCGTCCGGGCAGTCCGCCTCGACGTGCTCCACCCGGACGGCCGGCCAGGCCTCGCGCACCCCGGCCTTCCACCCGGCCAGCTCCCGGGCGGCGCGGTGCGCCCCGCTGCCGGCCAGCTCCCGCTGGGCCTGCGCGGCCGGGGCGTAGAGCCGTTCGACGTACTCGCGGACCATCCGGCCGGCCAGCACCTTGGGCCCGAGGGTGACCAGGGTGTGCCGGACCATCGCGATCCACCGGTGCGGCAGGCCGTCCGAGCCCCGGTCGTAGAAGCGGGTGGCGACCTGGTCCTCGATCAGGTCGTAGAGCGCGGCGGCCTCGATGTCGTCGCGCCGCTCGGCCTCCCGGCTGTCCGGGTCGAGCACGCCGTCGCCGGTGTCGGCGGTGGGGATCGCCCAGCCGTTCTGGCCGTCGAACCACTCGTCCCACCAGCCGTCCAGCACGGACAGGTTGAGGCAGCCGTTGAGCGCGGCCTTCATCCCGGAGGTGCCGCAGGCCTCCAGCGGGCGGAGCGGGTTGTTCAGCCAGACGTCGCAGCCCGGGTAGAGGTGCCGGGCCATCGCCATGTCGTAGTCCGGCAGGAAGACGATCCGGTGCCGGACGGCGGGGTCGTCGGCGAAGGCCACCATCTGCTGGATCAGCCGCTTGCCGCCGTCGTCGGCCGGGTGGGCCTTGCCGGCGACCACGATCTGCACCGGCCTGGTCGGGTGCAGCAGCATGGCGCGCAGCCGCTCCGGGTCGCGGAGCATCAGGGTGAGCCGCTTGTACGAGGGCACCCGGCGGGCGAAGCCGATGGTGAGCACGTCCGGGTCGAGCACCGAGGAGACCCAGCCGAGTTCGGCCTCGCCGGCCCCGCGCTGGTGCCAGGAGGCGCGCAGCCGGTGGCGGACCTCGTCGACCAGCTGGGCCCGCAGGGTGCGGCGGAGGTCCCAGACCTCGGTGTTGCCGATCCGCTCCAGGCCGGTCCAGCGCTTGGTCTCGCCGGTGGTCATGGCCTCCTCGGCGCGGTCGGCGCCGATCTCGGCGGCGCCGAGCCGGACGACCGCCGGGTCGATCCAGGTGGCCGCGTGCACGCCGTTGGTGACCGAGGTGATCGGCACGTCCGCGGCGTCGAAGCCCGGCCAGAGGCCGTTGAACATCGAACGGCTGACCTCGCCGTGCAGGGTGGAGACGCCGTTGGCGCGCTGGGCCAGCCGCAGGCCCATGGCGGCCATGTTGAACAGCTTCGGGTCGCCGCCGCGCCAGGTCTCGGCGCCGAGCGCGAGCACCTGCTCGACCGGGACGCCGGGGAGCGCGGTCTCGCCGCCGAAGTGCCGGGCCACCAGCTCGCGGTCGAACCGGTCGATGCCGGCCGGGACCGGCGTGTGGGTGGTGAAGAGGGTGCCGGCCCGGACCGACTCCAGGGCGGCCGCGAAGTCGAGCCCGGCGTCCGCGACCAGTTCGCGGATCCGCTCGACGCCGAGGAAGCCCGCGTGGCCCTCGTTGGTGTGGAAGACCTCGGGCGCGGGGTGGCCGGTGAGCCGCTGGTAGGCCCGCACGGCCCGGACGCCGCCGACGCCGAGGAGCATCTCCTGCAGCAGCCGGTGCTCGCTGCCGCCGCCGTAGAGCCGGTCGGTGACGTCCCGCTCGGCGGGCGAGTTGGCCTCGATGCCGGAGTCCAGCAGCAGCAGCGGGACCCGGCCGACCTGGGCCTTCCAGATGTGCGCGGCCAGGGTGCGGCCGCCGGGCAGGGCGAGGTCGACCCGGCTGGGCGTGCCGTCGGGCTCGCGCAGCAGGGTGACGGCCAGCTCGTCCGGGTCGAGCAGCGGGTAGCGCTCCTGCTGCCAGCCGTCCCGGTCGAGGGACTGCCGGAAGTAGCCGTGCCGGTAGAAGAGGCCGACACCGATGATCGGGACGCCGAGGTCGCTGGCGGCCTTGAGGTGGTCGCCGGCGAGGATGCCGAGACCGCCGGAGTACTGGGGGAGCGCGGCGGCGATGCCGTACTCGGGCGAGAAGTAGGCGATGGCGGCGGGGAGCGGCGCGGCGGCCTGCTGTCCCGCCGTCTGGTACCAGCGCGGGCCGGCCAGGTACTCCCGCAGGTCGTCGGCGAGGTCGCCGAGCCGGCGCAGGAACCTGCGGTCGGCGGCGAGCGCGGCGAGCCGGGCGGCCGGGACCTCCCCGAGCAGCCGCACCGGGTCCTCGCCCGTCGCGGCCCACACGTCCGGGTCCACGGACCGGAAGAGGTCCCGGGTCTCGGGGTGCCAGGACCAGCGCAGGTTGAGAGCCAGCTCGTGCAACGGCTGGAGTTGTTCGGGCAGGACGGTGCGGACGGTGAATCTGCGGATTGCCTTCACGGCGTGAAGCGTAGCCTCGCCCGATGGCATGATGGTGCGTCAGTTGGGCTATTCGGCATCCGTTCGGCCTATTGATGAGATCGCATTCGGCGCATTGGACTGCACGGGGGGCGCACGAGGCGCACTTTCCGGGGCGCCGCGCCACCAATACGTGAACACGGCGGAACAGATCCATTTCCGTCGGTGGGCCCGCGCCCGATCACCTCCGAAACTCCGGCCGGACCGGTGCGGAATCCGCGCCACCGGTGCGAGGATGAACCGCGGTCGTCGATGCTGCGGGGAGTGCGGAGACGGGTGGCGTTCCCCCGCGAAGCAGCACGTCCGAATCCTTTTCGTGTTGATCGTTCGTCATCCTGATTGGTCCATTCGGCGCCCATCGCGGACCGCCGCGTGTCCTCGCGATCATCCCGCTCGTTCACGGGTGGGTCGGGTCCACCGGGGGCGCGCTCCGAGAGGCGTGCGCCGGGACGCGCGCGGGCTCTCGGGCCCTCCGCCACGGGCTCGGCGGGAGCGGGGCAGGTTGCCCGGAACGGCGGCGCGGGCAGGCTTCCGGTCGCAGGTCCTCCCCACCCAGCAGTCCTCCCGGTACTCCCCTGGCCCTGCCGGCCCGCGGGAGCTGCCGCCGATCTCGGGCAGGAGTTTGGCATGCACGGCGACACGCGGGACCAGTCCACACCGGTGGCCGACACCCTCGACGCAGCGGTCGCGGAATCCGCCGGACGGATGGATTCTGACGCTCGGACGGACGCGGCGATGCCGGGACCCCGGGGTGCCGGGGCAGACCGTACGGAGCGACCGGACGAGCCGGCCCGACAACCCGGGGCCGAGGACAGCCGGACCGCCCCCGGCCCGACCAGGGCCGCGACCCCGCGCGGGCGCACCACCGCCCGCGGCGCGAGCGCCTCCGAACCCGCCACCGGCCGGGCCGGGGGCGCCGCACCCGCCGGGAAGTCCGCCGCGCGCCCCACCGCCGGCCGGGCCCGCGCGAAGCCCGCCACCACCCGCAAGACCGCCCGCACGACGACAGAGAGCGACACCGTGATCGGCCGCATCCCCGTCCTGGACGTCAGCCCCCTGGTCGATTCCGGCCGCCGCCCGGCCAAGGCGGTGGTGGGCGAGTCCTTCCCGGTCTCCGCGACCGTGTTCCGCGAGGGGCACGACGCGGTCGCCGCCAACGTGGTGCTCCGCGACCCGCGCGGCCGGGGCGGCCCCTGGACCCCGATGCGCGAGCTGGCGGAGGGCTCCGACCGCTGGGGCGCGCACGTCACCCCGACCGCCCCCGGCCGCTGGTCGTACCTGGTCGAGGCCTGGTCGGACCCGGTGGCCACCTGGCGCAGGGCGGCGGCGATCAAGCTGCCGGCCGGGGTCGACACCGCGCTGGTCCTGGAGGAGGGCGCGCAGCTGCTGGAGCGCGCCGCCGCCGGGGTCCCGAAGAAGGAGGGCCGGGCGGTGGTGCTGGCGGCCGCAGAGGCGCTGCGCGACCCGGCCCTGCCGCCGCTGTCCCGGCTGGCCGCCGCCCTCGCCCCCGAGGTGCAGGAGCTGCTGGGCCGCTTCCCGCTGCGCGAACTGGTGAGCGCCTCCCGGCCGGTACCGCTCCAGGTGGACCGGGAGCGGGCGCTGTTCGGCTCCTGGTACGAGTTCTTCCCCCGCTCCGAGGGCGCGGTGGTCGACCCGTCCGGGGTGGAGCCGCCGCGCTCGGGCACCCTGCGGACCGCCGCCGAGCGCCTGCCGGCGGTCGCCGCGATGGGCTTCGACGTGGTCTACCTGCCGCCGGTCCACCCGATCGGCCGAGCCTTCCGCAAGGGCCCGGACAACAGCCTGACGGCCGGCCCGCACGACGTCGGCTCGCCCTGGGCGATCGGCTCCCCGGAGGGCGGCCACGACGCCGTCCACCCGGACCTCGGCACGATCGAGGACTTCGACCACTTCGTCGCCGAGGCCACCGCGCTGCACCTGGAGGTGGCGCTGGACTTCGCGCTCCAGTGTTCGCCGGACCACCCGTGGGTGAACAAGCATCCGGAATGGTTCAGTCACCGGGCGGACGGCACCATCGCCTATGCCGAGAATCCTCCGAAGAAATATCAGGATATTTATCCGATCAACTTCGACCAGGACATGGACGGAATCGTCAAGGAGACGATCCGGGTCCTCCGGTTCTGGATGGCGCACGGGGTGCGGATCTTCCGGGTCGACAACCCGCACACCAAACCGGTGCTCTTCTGGGAGCGGGTGCTCGCCGACATCGCGCGCACCGACCCGGACGTGGTCTTCCTCGCCGAGGCCTTCACCCGTCCGGCGATGATGCACACCCTGGGGAAGATCGGTTTCCACCAGTCGTACACGTACTTCACCTGGCGCAACACCAAGGCCGAACTCACCGAGTACCTCACCGAGCTCACCGGTGACGCGGCGGCCTACATGCGCCCCAACTTCTTCGCCAGCACCCCGGACATCCTGCACGCCTACCTCCAGGACGGCGGCCGGGCCGCGTTCGCGATCCGTGCCGTCCTGGCGGCCACCCTCTCCCCCAGCTACGGCGTGTACGCCGGCTACGAGCTCTACGAGAACGAGCCGGCCCACCCCGGTTCCGAGGAGTACCTGCACTCGGAGAAGTACGAACTGCGCCCCCGGGACTGGAGCCGCACCGACACCCTCGCCCCGCTGCTCACCGTCCTGAACCGGCTGCGCCGCCGTCACCCGGCCCTCCAGCAGCTGCGTTCACTGCGCTTCCACCCCACCGACAACGACCAGGTGCTCGCCTACTCCAAGACCGCCCCGACGCCCGACGGCCTCACCGACCACCTCATCACCGTGGTCAACCTGGATCCGCACCGCACCCAGGAGGCCACCGTCACCCTGGACGGGGACGGGCCGTACGCGGTCCACGACGAGCTCACCGGCGCCGCCTACACCTGGGGCCGGCACAACTACGTCCGGCTCGACCCCTCAGCCGAGCCGGCCCACCTCCTCACGGTTCGGAGGAACCCAGCGTGACAGTCAACGAGCCCGTCCCCGACACCTTCCCCGAGACCTCGAAGAAGAACCTGGACCCCGAGTGGTTCAAGCGTGCGGTCTTCTACGAGGTGCTGGTGCGGTCCTTCCAGGACAGCAACGGCGACGGGGTCGGAGACCTCAAGGGGCTCACCGCCAAGCTCGACTACCTGCAGTGGCTCGGGGTCGACTGCCTCTGGCTGCCGCCGTTCTTCGCCTCGCCGCTGCGCGACGGCGGCTACGACGTGTCCGACTACAAGTCGGTGCTGCCGGAGTTCGGCGACCTCGCCGACTTCATGGAGTTCGTCGACGCCGCGCACGCCCGCGGCATGCGCGTGGTCATCGACTTCGTCATGAACCACACCAGCGACCAGCACCCGTGGTTCCAGGCCTCCCGGGAGGACCCGGACGGCCCGTACGGCGACTTCTACATGTGGGCCGACGACGACAAGCAGTACCCGGACGCCCGGATCATCTTCGTCGACACCGAGACCTCCAACTGGACCTACGACCCGGTGCGCAAGCAGTACTTCTGGCACCGGTTCTTCTCCCACCAGCCCGACCTCAACTACGACAACCCCCGGGTCCAGGACGAGATGATCGCCGGGCTGCGGTTCTGGCTGGACCTCGGCATCGACGGGTTCCGGCTGGACGCGGTGCCGTACCTGTTCGCCCGGGAGGGCACCAACTGCGAGAACCTCCCGGAGACCCACGAGTTCCTGCAGCGGGTCCGCAAGGAGATCGACGCCGACTACCCGGACACCGTGCTGCTCGCCGAGGCCAACCAGTGGCCGGAGGACGTCGTCGACTACTTCGGCGACTTCGCCTCCGGCGGCGACGAGTGCCACATGGCGTTCCACTTCCCGGTGATGCCGCGGATCTTCATGGCGGTCCGCCGGGAGTCCCGCTACCCCGTCTCGGAGATCCTCGCCAAGACGCCCAACATCCCGCACGGCTGCCAGTGGGGGATCTTCCTGCGCAACCACGACGAGCTGACCCTGGAGATGGTCACCGACGAGGAGCGCGACTACATGTACGCGGAGTACGCCAAGGACCCGCGGATGCGCGCCAACGTGGGCATCCGCCGACGGCTCGCCCCGCTGCTGGAGAACGACCGCAACCAGATCGAGCTCTTCACCGCCCTGCTGCTCTCCCTGCCCGGTTCGCCGGTGCTCTACTACGGCGACGAGATCGGCATGGGGGACAACATCTGGCTGGGCGACCGGGACGGCGTCCGGACCCCGATGCAGTGGACCCCGGACCGCAACGCGGGTTTCTCCTCCGCCGACCCGGGCAGGCTCAGTCTGCCGCCCATCATGGATCCGGTGTACGGCTATCAGGTGACCAACGTCGAAGCGCAGCAGAGCAGTTCGAGCTCGCTGCTGCACTGGACGCGTCGCATGATCGAGATCCGCAAGCTCAACCCGGCGTTCGGCCTCGGCAGCTACACCGAACTGCCCTCCAGCAACCCCGCGGTGCTGGCCTTCGTCCGTGAGTACGAGGGGGACCTGGTCATGTGCGTGAACAACTTCTCGCGGTTCGCGCAGCCGACCGAACTGGACCTGCGGCGGTACGGCGGACGGAATCCGGTCGAGCTGATCGGCGGGGTGCGCTTCCCCTCGATCGGCGAGTGGCCGTACCTGCTCACCCTGGCCGGGCACGGCTTCTACTGGTTCCAGCTCCGCCGGCCCGCCCGGCCGAGCGGAATCCCGCGGTCGAAGTAACGATCCGGCAGCCGCCGGCGGATCCCACCGAACCCTCCGGGGGCGCGAGTTCGTACCCCGCGCCCCCGGTCGTCTCTGCACCACCGCGTACGGAGAACAGCCCAACGGCCACCCACACGAAGGCGTGACACCCGGGCCCAGCGCTCGCGTGCCGCGCCGCCGCGCCGCCGCAATCCGGAAGACTGACGGACCCGGCCAGACCCGTCGGGCGATCCGCCCAGCTCCTCCGGGGAAAGGGAGTCATGTCCGAAACCTCCCGTTCGCAAGTCCCCCTGCACCAGGACGCCTCCGCCGGCTCCGCCGCGCCGGCCGTCCCGCGGGGTACCGGGGTCCGGAGGACCGCCCTGGGGGTGAGCGAACTCGTCCAGGCGGCGCTGCCGCTGATCGCCGAGTGGCTACCCACCCAGCGCTGGTACGCCGGGAAGGGGCGCCCGATCACCGGCCTGACCCCCGTGGTCGGCACCCCCCTCCAGGTCGGCGACCCCGCCCTGCTGCACCTGCTGCTCCGGGTCGAGCACGCCGCCACCGCCGGTGTGCCGCACGGCGACCTGTACCAACTGCTGCTCGGCATCCGCTCGCAGGGCCCGGCCGGCATCGAGCCGACCGCCGTCCTCGGCCGGCTCACCCAGGGCCCGTACGACGGGGCGACGCTGATCGACGCGGTGCACGACCCCGAGCTCACCGGGCGGCTGCTGGAGCACCTGGCCACCGGCGACCGGTTCGGCGCGCTGTCGTTCCGCCGCACCCCCGGTTCCGGGCTGCCCACCAACCTGCCCGGGCGCGCCTCCACCGCCGAGCAGTCCAACAGCTCCGTCATCTACGGCACCTCGTACATCCTGAAGCTGTTCCGCCGCGTCCACCCCGGCACCAACCCCGATCTGGAACTCTCGCTCGCGCTCTCCCGGGCCGGTTCGACCCGCATCCCCCGGGTCGCCGCCTGGTTCGAGAGCCGGCTGGAGCGCACCGAGCCGGCCACCCTCGGGCTGCTCCAGCGCTACCTCCCGGAGGCCGAGGACGGCTGGGAGCTCGCCCTCGACCAGGTCGGCCGGCTGAAGGGCGACCCCTCCCCCGGCAACTTCGCGATCGAGGCGCACCGGCTCGGCCGGGCCACCGCCGAGGTCCACCGGGTGCTCTCCCGGTCGATGCCGGTGGCCCGGCTGGACCGGGGGCAGACCCGGCAGCTGGCCACCGCGATGGCCGACCGGCTGGACAGCGCGGTCGCCGCCGTCCCGGGGCTGATGCGCTACCGGGGCGCCCTCCGCTCGGCCTTCGGCCAGATGGCCGACGCCCACCCGGACGGCCTGGCGGTCCAGCGGATCCACGGCGACCTGCACCTCGGCCAGGCCATGCGCACCCCGCACGGCTGGGTCCTGCTGGACTTCGAGGGCGAGCCGGCCAAGTCGGTCGCGGAACGGCGCGAACCGCAGACCGCGCTGCGGGACGTCGCCGCGATGCTCCGCTCGTTCGACTACGCCGCCGCCCACCTGCTGGCCGGCGGGCCGTCCGACCCGGAACTCGCGCACCTCGCCGCCGCCTGGGCGCAGCGCAACCGCACCGCCTTCTGCGCCGGCTACACCGCGGGCGGCGGCACCGACCCGGCGGCCTCGCCGGAGCTGATGCGCGCGCTGGAGATCGACAAGGCGGTGTACGAGGTGGTCTACGAGGCCAGGCACCGGCCGAGCTGGCTGCCGATCCCGCTGGCCGCGATCAACCGGCTCGCCGTCACCGGCTGATCCGCGTCCCGCCCGCCGCGCCCCCTCGTCGGCCGGTCCGGTCCCCGCCCCACCGGGGGCCGCCCCCTCCGCCCCTCCACCCCTCCCGTCCTGCCGCCGGAGCCCCTCCCCCTCCCCGCTCCGGCGCCGACGGACCCGCCGCCGCTCCGCATCCGCCGCCCCTCCCCCGATTCCGCGCCCCGCCCCAGGAGGTCCTCGCCGTGACGCCGCTCGACCCGCCAGGCCGCACCACCCGCACCGTGCCGGCCACCTTCCTGGCCGGCCCGGACGCCCCCGCGCGCGACCCCGCGACCGCCCGGCGGGCCGAGCCGGAGCCGACCGGGCCCGCCCCCTCGGCCGCCGTGCCCCCGCCCGCACCCGCACCCGCACCCGCCTCGGCGTCCGTACCCGCATCGGTGTCCGCGTCCGAGTCCGTCGGCGAGGCGGCCGCCCCCGCGGCCGGCGGGGCGCTTCGGCTGCCCGAGGCCCCGCTGCCGCCCGGCGAGGTGGACCGGCTGGTCGGCGGCCAGCACCACGACCCGCACGCCCTGCTCGGCGCCCACCCCGTCAACGGCGGCACCGCGATCCGGGTGCTCCGCCCGTTCGCCGACCGGGTCCTGGTGGAGACCGACCAGGGCTCCGTCGAGCTCACCCACCAGCAGGGCGGCCTGTTCACCGGCCTGCTGGCCGCCCCCGAGGCCCCCGACTACCGGCTGCTGGTCGAGTACCCGGACGCCGAGCCGCTGCGCCAGCACGACGGCTACCGCACCCCGCCCACCCTCGGCGAACTCGACCTGCACCTCATCTCCGAGGGCCGGCACGAGCAGCTCTGGCAGGCCCTCGGCTCGCACGTACGCACCGTCGGCGGGGTGGCCGGCACCGCCTTCGCGGTCTGGGCGCCGAACGCCGCCGGAGTGCGGCTGATCGGCGACTTCAACCACTGGAACGGCACCGGGCACCCGATGCGCTCGCTCGGCTCCTCCGGCGTCTGGGAGCTCTTCGTCCCCGGCCTCGGCGAGGGCGACCACTACAAGTACGAGATCCACACCCGGCACGGCCGGGTGCTGGACAAGGCCGACCCGCTGGCCCGGGCCGCACAGCTGCCGCCCGGCACCGCCTCGGTCGTCACCAGCTCCTCCTACCGCTGGGAGGACGGCGAGTGGATGGCCCGCCGGGCCCGCACCGCGCACCACCGCGCCCCGATGTCGGTCTACGAGCTGCACCTGGCGTCCTGGCGGCCGGACCTCACCGACTACCGCGCCATCGCCGCCGAACTCCCGGCTTACCTGAAGGAGTTGAACTTCACCCATGTGGAGTTCATGCCGGTGATGGAGCACCCCTTCGGCGGCTCCTGGGGCTACCAGGTGTCCGGCTACTACGCGCCCACCTCCCGGCTCGGCAGCCCGGACGACTTCCGCTTCCTGGTCGACACCCTGCACCGGCACGGCATCGGCGTCATCGTCGACTGGGTGCCCGCGCACTTCCCCAAGGACGACTTCGCGCTGGCCCGCTTCGACGGCGAGCCGCTGTACGAGCCGGCCGACCCGCTGCGCGCCGAGCACCCGGACTGGGGCACGCTGGAGTTCGACTACGGCCGGGTCGAGGTGCGCAACTTCCTGGTGGCCAACGCGGTCTACTGGTGCGAGGAGTTCCACGTCGACGGCCTGCGGGTGGACGCCGTCGCCTCGATGCTCTACCTCGACTACTCGCGCGAGGGCGGCGCCTGGACCCCCAACCAGTACGGCGGGCGGGAGAACCTCGACGCGGCCGCCTTCCTCCAGGAGATGAACGCCACCGTCTACCGGCGCTGCCCGGGGGTGATCACCGTCGCCGAGGAGTCCACCGCCTGGGACGGCGTCACCCGGCCCACCGACCGGGGCGGGCTCGGCTTCGGCCTGAAGTGGAACATGGGCTGGATGCACGACTCGCTGGTCTACATGGGCAAGGACCCGGTGCACCGGCGGTTCCACCACAACGAGATCACCTTCTCGATGGTGTACGCCTGGTCGGAGAACTACATCCTGCCGATCTCCCACGACGAGGTGGTGCACGGCAAGCAGGCGCTCGTCTCCAAGATGCCCGGCGACTGGTGGCAGCAGCGCGCCAACCACCGCGCCTACCTGGGCTTCATGTGGGCCCACCCCGGCAAGCAACTCCTTTTCATGGGGCAGGAGTTCGCCCAGGGCGCCGAATGGGACCACGAGCAGGGCCCGCAGTGGTGGGTGCTCGACGAGCAGTGGCCGGCCCACCGGGACCACCTCGGCGTGCGCCGCCTCGTCCGCGACCTCAACGGGCGCTACCTGGAGACCCCGGCCCTGTGGGAGCAGGACAGCGTCCCGGCCGGCTTCAGCTGGCTCGACGGCGGCGCCGCCGAGGACAACCTGCTCTCCTTCGTCCGGTACGCCGCCGACGGCACGCCGCTGGTCGCGGTCTGCAACTTCTCCCCCGTCGTCCGGCACGGCCGCCGGGTCGGCCTGCCCCGGCTGAGCGGACGGGACCAGCTGTGGGAGGAGGCCCTCAACACCGACGCCGCGGCCTACGGCGGCGGCGGGATCGCCAACTCCCACCCGGTGAAGTCGGAGGCCGTCGAGTGGGACGGCCAGCCGCGCAGCGCGGAGCTGGTGCTGCCGCCGCTGTCGACCATCTGGCTCCGCCCGGTCTGACGGGCCGCTCCGGGCTCAGGGCCCCGGGCCGGTGAGGCAGGAAGCCCTCACCGGCCCGCGGGGACCGTCGGCGACCGCCCGGCGCGATCCGAGGACACGCCCTAAGCTCACCGCCGGGGACGTCGGTGGGGACCGGGGGGAGTTTCGTGGGGACGGTGCTGGGGTGGGGGTACGTACTGCTGCCGCTGGTCTGCTGGGCGGTGCTGGCGCGGACCAGGGCGGTCGGGGCGGTGGTCGCCGCGGTGCTGGCCGCGCTGGCGGTCGTCCCGGTGGGCCTGGAGTACGGGTGGTTCCACAGCCGGGCCGTCGCGGAGTCGCAGGCCGGCTATCCGCTCGCCGCCGGGCTGGTCGTGCTGCTCGGCGCCCTGGCCGAGCACCTTCGGCGCGGCCACCGGCCCGCCGGCGGGTCCGGCCGGACGACCGCCGCGATCGCCCTGACCGCCGCGCACGCGCTGCTCGGCCTGGTGGTCGGCCTGCTCTACCAGCTCGCCGTCCACGAGCCCTTCTCGCCCGAGCGCTCCGAGCTGGCACTGCCGCCCGGCCTCGCCGTCGCGCACGACAGCGGCCCCGACCACGACTGCGGCCTGCACACCTGCGTGCGCGAGCTGACGGTGGTGAGCACCGAGGGCCGGTCCGCCGCCGAGGTCGCCCGCCGGCTGCGGGAGCGGCTGACGGCGGAGGGCTGGCGCACCGGGCCGGATCTCGTCCTGGCCCGCCGGCACGGGTGGCTGCTGGACAAGCGGATCACCCTGCTGTCCATCACCGAGCGGCCGGCCGGCGTCGCCGTCGGACTCACCGGCCCCGACCGCTCCCCGTAGGACGGGCCCTCGGACCCGCGCCCGCGGGAGCGTGCCCCGGTGACCTTCGGCCCTTGCTCCCGCGCGACCGCTCCGCTCGCCGACGCGTGTTCACGGTGCGAATGTATGGTCGATATGACCACTTCCTGAGACGACGGGACGGAGAGAACCGCGTGGCGCGCAGCGTGTACGTGACCGGGATCGACCGGGGCGACGGCCGGCAGGCGGTGGAGCTCGGGGTCATGGAGCTGCTCACCCGCCAGGTGGACCGGGTCGGGGTGTTCCGTCCGCTGGTGCACGCCTCCGCGCAGGGCGCCGCCGGCTCCGACCACGTGGTCGAGCTGCTGCGGGCCCGCTACCGGCTGGACCTGCCGGCGGCCGATCTCTACGGCCTCGACTACGAGGCGGCCGCCGCGCTGCAGGCCGCCCAGGGCCAGGACGAGCTGGTCTCGGTGCTGGTGGACCGGTTCCGGGCGCTGGAGCGCCGCTGCGAGGCCGTGCTGGTGCTGGGCACCGACTTCGCGGACACCAACATCCCCGACGAGCTGGCCTTCAACGCCCGGCTGGCGAACGAGTTCGGCGCCGCCGTGCTGCCGGTGGTCGGCGGCCACGGCGAGGACGCGGACGCGGTGATCGCCGAGGTCCGCAACGCCCACCGGGCGTACACCGACCTCGGCTGCGAGACCCTGGCGATGGTCGCCAACCGGGTCGCCCCGGCGGCCAAGCAGCCGGTCCAGCGCAAGCTGACCGAGAAGCTCCCGATCCCCGCCTACGTCATCCCCGAGGAGCCGGCGCTGGCCGCGCCGACCGTCGCCCAGCTGGTCGAGGCCACCGGCGCCGAGGTGCTGATCGGCGACGCCTCCGGCCTCGCCCGGGACGTGCGCGGCTTCGTCTTCGGCGGCGCCATGCTGCCGACCTTCCTGGACGCGCTGACCGAGGGGGCGCTGGTCGTCACCCCCGGCGACCGCGCCGATCTGGTGATCGGCTCGCTGGCCGCGCACGCCGCCGGTGCCCCGCCGATCGCCGGGGTACTGCTCACCCTCGGCCAGCACCCCGGCCCGAACGTGATGGCGCTGGCCGCCCGGCTGGCCCCCGGCACCCCGGTGGCGGTCGTCCCGGAGGGCAGCTGGCTGACCGCCGCCGCCCTGACCCATCTGGAGGGCAAGCTCTCCTCGGCCAGCCCGCGGAAGGCCGAGATCGCCCTCGGACTGTTCGAACTGCACGTGGACACCGCCGAGTTGACGAACCTGATCGAGGTCGGCCGGTCCGAGCGGGTGACCCCGATGATGTTCGAGCACGCGCTGCTGGAGCGGGCCCGGGCGGCCCGTCGGCACGTGGTGCTGCCGGAGGGCACCGAGGAGCGGGTGCTGCGCGCCGCCGAGATCCTGCTGCGCCGCAACATCTGCGACCTCACCCTGCTCGGCGAGGTCGACGCCGTCCGCCGCAAGGCCGCCGCCCTGGGCATCGCGCTGCCGGAGCCGGACGCCGGGGCCGACCGCGCCCAGGTGCGGATCGTCGACCCGGCCACCAGCCCGCTGCGCCGCCAGTTCGCCGAGCTGTACGCCAAGCTGCGGGCGCACAAGGGCATGACCGTGGAACTGGCCCTGGACGTCGTCACCGACGTCTCCTACTTCGGCACCCTGATGGTCCAGGAGGGCATCGCCGACGGCATGGTCTCCGGCGCGGTGCACTCCACCGCCGCCACCATCCGGCCCGCCTTCGAGGTGATCAAGACCTCGCCGGGCGCGGCCATCGTCTCCAGCGTCTTCTTCATGTGCCTGGCGGACAAGGTGCTGGTCTACGGCGACTGCGCGGTCAACCCCGACCCGGACGCCCAGCAGCTGGCCGACATCGCCATCCAGTCGGCCGCCACCGCCGCCCAGTTCGGGGTCGAGCCGAGGGTCGCGATGCTGTCCTACTCGACCGGCACCTCCGGCTCCGGGGCGGACGTCGACAAGGTCCGCAAGGCCACCGAGCTGGTCCGCGAGCTGCGCCCGGACATCCTGGTCGAGGGTCCGATCCAGTACGACGCGGCGGTGGACGAACACGTCGCGGCGACCAAGCTGCCGGGATCGGCGGTGGCCGGGCGGGCGACCGTGCTGATCTTCCCGGACCTCAACACCGGCAACAACACCTACAAGGCGGTGCAGCGCTCGGCGGGCGCGGTCGCCGTCGGACCGGTGCTCCAGGGACTGCGCAAGCCGGTCAACGACCTGTCGCGCGGCGCGCTGGTGCAGGACATCGTCAACACGGTGGCGATCACCGCCATCCAGTCCCAGGAGCGTAAGGAGCACAGGGGTGAGTGAGGGTACCCGGGTCCTGGTGCTGAACGCCGGCTCCTCGTCGGTGAAGTACCAGCTGATCGACATGCTGGACGGCGCCCGGCTGGCCTCCGGCCTGGTCGAGCGGATCGGCGAGGCCGGCGGACGGCTGGCGCACACCCCGCGCGGCGGCACCGAGCGGGAGGCCGCCCAGCCCTTCCCCGACCACGGCGCGGCGCTCAAGGCGGTCGCCGAGGAGCTGGCCGCCGACGGCCTCGGCCTGGACTCCCCCGAGCTGGCCGCGATCGGCCACCGGGTGGTGCACGGCGGGCTGCGGTTCACCGAGCCGACCGTGATCACCGACGAGGTGCTGCGGGAGATCCGCCGGCTGATCCCGGTGGCACCGCTGCACAATCCGGCCAACATCACCGGCATCGAGGTGGCCCGCGCGCTGCGCCCCGACCTGCCGCAGGTGGCCGTCTTCGACACCGCCTTCCACGCCTCGATGCCGGAGTACGCCGCCCGGTACGCGATCGACCGGGAGGTGGCGGACGAGCACCGGGTGCGCCGCTACGGCTTCCACGGCACCTCGCACCAGTACGTCTCGCGGGCCACCGCGCGGCTGCTGGGCAAGGACCCGGCCGAGGTCAATGTGATCGTGCTGCACCTCGGCAACGGCGCCTCCGCCTCGGCGGTGAGCGGCGGGCGCTGCGTCGACACCTCGATGGGCCTGACCCCGCTGGAGGGCCTGGTGATGGGCACTCGTTCGGGTGATATCGACGCCGGCGTGGTCTTCCACCTGCACCGGGTCGGCGGACTGTCGGTCGACGCGATCGACGACCTGCTCAACCGCCGCAGCGGGCTGCTGGGCCTGTGCGGCGACAACGACATGCGCGAGATCATGCGCCGCGCGGACGCGGGCGACCCGGACGCGCGGCTGGCCTTCGACGCGTACGTCCACCGGGCCCGCAAGTACCTCGGCGGCTACTACGCGGTCCTCGGCCGGGTGGACGCGATCGCCTTCACCGCCGGGGTCGGGGAGAACGCCGCGCCGGTGCGCGCGGCGGTCACCGCCGACCTGGAGGAACTCGGCATCGCCGTCGATCCGGAGCTCAACTCGGTACGCTCGCGCGAGCCGAGGATCATCTCTCCCGCGCTGCTGACGTCCGGGAGCCGCGCCCGGGTGGCGGTCGCCGTCGTCCCGACCGACGAGGAGCTGGAGATCGCCCGGCAGACCTTCGCCCTGGTGCACCGATCGGCCGAAAACTGACCCTCCGTCGTCTCGCTCCGCGAAATCCTTCGTCGGCGATTCCTTTCCATTCGGGCCGAATGCACCCATAACACGAACGGATAGACTGATCGATATGCGCCGAGCGAAAATTGTCTGCACCCTGGGTCCCGCGACGGACTCCTACGAACAGCTGAAGGCCATCGTCGAGGCGGGCATGAACGTCGCCCGACTGAACATGAGCCACGGCACCCACGCGGACCACGAGGAGCGGTACCGCAAGGTCCGCCAGGTCTCGGAGGACACCGGCAAGGCCATCGGCGTCCTGGCCGACCTCCAGGGTCCCAAGATCCGTCTGGCGACCTTCGCCAACGGTCCGGTGACCGTCGACAACGGCGACGAGTTCACCATCACCACCGAGGACGTCCCCGGTGACCAGCACATCTGCGGGACCACCTACAAGGGCCTGCCCGGCGACGTCAAGCCCGGCGACCCGGTCCTGATCAACGACGGCGTCATCGCCCTGGAGGTCGTCAGCGTCGACGGCCCGCGGGTGAGGACCGTGGTCGTCGAGGGCGGCGTGCTCTCGAACAACAAGGGCATCAACCTCCCCGGCGCGGCCGTCAACGTGCCCGCCCTGTCCGAGAAGGACAAGGACGACCTGCGGTTCGCGCTCCGGCTGGGCGTCGACATGGTCGCGCTGTCCTTCGTCCGCAACGCCGCGGACGTCAAGGACGTGCACGCGGTCATGGACGAGGTCGGCATCCGGGTGCCGGTCATCGCCAAGATCGAGAAGCCGCAGGCCGTCGAGGCCATGGAGGAGATCGTCCTCGCCTTCGACGCGATCATGGTGGCGCGCGGCGACCTGGCCGTCGAGTACCCGCTGGAGCGGGTGCCGCTGGTCCAGAAGCAGCTGATCACCCTGGCCCGCCGGAACGCCAAGCCGGTCATCGTCGCCACCCAGATGATGGAGTCGATGATCCACGCCTCGCGCCCCACCCGCGCCGAGGTCTCCGACGTCGCCAACGCCATCCTGGACGGCACCGACGCGGTCATGCTGTCGGCCGAGTCGAGCGTCGGCAAGTACCCGATCGAGACCGTCCGCACCATGAGCCGGATCTGCGAGAAGGCCGAGGAGGAGCTGCTCTCCCAGGGCCTGCAGCCGCTCAACCCGGGCCGCAAGCCGCGCACCCAGGGCGGCTCGATCGCCCGCGCCGCGTGCGAGCTGGGCGACTTCCTCAACGGCAAGGCGCTGGTCGCGTTCACCAAGTCCGGTGACACCGCGCGCCGGCTCTCCCGCTACCGCTCGCCGATCCCGGTGATCGCGTTCACCCCGGACAACGCCACCCGCAACCAGCTCTCGCTGAGCTGGGGCGTCGAGGCCCACGTCACCGAGCAGGTCGGCTCGACCGACGCGATGGTGGCCCAGGTCGACGGCGAGCTGCTGCGCATCGGCGAGCTGAACGAGGGCGACACCGTGATCGTCACCGCCGGCTCGCCCCCCGGCATCCCCGGCAACACCAACATGGTCCAGGTCCACCACCTGGGCACCCGCAGCGCGTAAGCACGCGGAACAACGCCCGTGGGGCGGTCCCTCCAAGCGGAGGGGCCGCCCCACGGTCGTACCCGGGTCCGGGATCAGGCCGCCCCGGGGTACGGCTGGTCGTCGTTGTAGAGCTTCATGCCGGGGATCTTCAGGGTCCCGCCGAACTGGCCCGACTGGATCGCGGTGACCCCGGTCAGCTCGATCCAGAGCGGCACCTGGAGCTGGCCGATCAGGTCGTACAGCCACTGCGGCAGCGGCCCGTCCGGGGTCAGGGTCAGCTCGCCCAGGTCGATCGGGATCGGCAGGCCGAGCACCTTGGCCAGGTGGCCGGAGAGCCGCTCGACGTACATGGTGACCGGGCCCTTGCGCATCGTCGAGACCGAGCCCGGCGCGCCCTTCACATGGAAGGTCTTGCCGTTCCCCTGCAGCGTCGTCATGTGCAGGTTCTCGATGTCGACCGTCTCGACCTCGAACTTCAGCACCCGCTTGGTGCCGGTCGGCGTCTGGACGTTGACCACGCCCAGCAGCACCGCGTGGTTCAGGGTGAGCCGGCTGGTCTGGAGGGTCCAGTTCTGGTCCGGCACCAGGATCGGGTTGTCCGGCGGCTTGCCGGCCGGGCTCAGCGCCTTGCTGTCGACCAGGCAGTTCGGGTCCTTCGACGGGGTGCCCGAGGCGGACGGCGTCGCCGCGGCGCTCCCGGCGGCGGGCTTCGCGGACGCCTTGCCGGGCGTCTTCGCGGAAGCCGACGCGGAGGGCGCCGCACTGCCGGTGGCCGGGGCGCCGGTCGAGGGCGCGGCGGTGGGCTTCGGGCTCGTCGGCGCGGTGGTGGCCGGCGCGGTGGTGACGGGTGCCGTGGTGCCCGGGGCGGTCGGCGCGGCGGTGCCGGCCGGGGCCGTGGACGGCGCGGTGCCCGACGCGGTGGGCGCGGGGGCGGCCGGGGCGACGGCACGGGTCCCGGCGGACGGGCTCGCGGTGGCCGTCGGGCTCGGCGCGGCACCCGGGAGGAGCAGGTCGGTGACACCGCCGACGATGTCGCCGATGAGTCCGGCCTGGACGACCCCGCCGCCGCTGCCCGCCGTGCGGGCCTTGGTGGCGGCCGGTTGCGGCGCGGCCGCGGTGGCCGCCGGGGCGGGCGCGGGCGCGGTGGACGCGGTCGGAGCGGTCTCGGCGGGCGGCGTCGCGGGCGCCGTCGTCGGACCGGTCCCGGGTGCGGCCGTCGGCTCGGGCTCGACGGTGGCCGGCGCCTCCGGCAGCGGGACGGACGGGCCCGGTATCGGCGGCGGCAGCTCGCTCTTGGGCACCGGTGTCTCGACGACCTTCGGCGGCGCGTCCGGGGCGGTGGCGCACGGCTTGCTGGCCGCGGTCTCCGCGATCGCCGGGTTCGGCGTGTAGGTCGCGGCCATCAGCAGCGCGGTCGGCACCGCGGCCATCGCCAGCGCCCGGCCGCGCAGCCGGAGCCGCACGGGTGTGCGGGGCGCCGCGTGCCGGGGCGCACGGCGCTCCGCCGACTCGGGACGCTCCTCGCGCGGGTCGCTCACCGGACCTCCTTGGGCTCCGCGGCCTGCTGCGCGGGAACGCTCGCCCCGGCGGCGGGCTGCTCGGCGACCGGCTGCTCGGCGACCGGCTCCTGGGTGACCGGCTCCTGGGTGACCGGCTCCTGGGTGACCGGCTCCGCCGCGGCGGGCGCGGCGGCGGGCTGCTCGGTGGCGACGGACTCGGCCGTCGTCCCCTCGGCCGCCTCGACCCCGGCGGCGACCGTCGGCTCGGGCAGCTTGGCCCAGGCCATCATCAGTCCGCCGCCGATGAGCCCCGGCAGCAGCGCCATGCCGAATCCGGCGAGGTTGGAGACCGGGATCGACACCAGGATCAGCAGCGTGGTGGCCACGCCCGCGAAGATCCGGACGGCGGGCTGGAACCAGGCGGTGAGCCCGAGGATGATCAGCAGCACGCCGATGATCAGCGAACCGGCGCCGGCCGTGGTCGACATGGCGATGGTCACGCCGCCCAACGACAGGTGCGCGTAGGGGAAGTACAGGATCGGGACGCCGGCGATCATGGCCAGCAGGCCGCCCCAGAAGGGCCTGGAGCGGCGGAAGTTACGGAAGCCCCGCCAGAACGCCCCGGCCAGGTTCCGATGTTCGGGCCGAGCCTCGGCCGTTGCGCTGGACATGGTGCAGCTCCTCGATGTCTCTACGAGGGAAGAACTTGAGGTCGGGCCGGGGGCGGTGTTCGCCGCCCCCGGCCCGCGTGGGAACCCTCACTCGGGCGTGCCGGTGGGCACGCCCTCAGCAGGGGCTCAGAAGCACTCGTTGCCCGCGCCGTCGCCGCTCTTGAGCTTGAGGCTCAGACCGTTGAGCACGAAGGTGCCGGCCGAGGTGGCCCGGGCGGTCTGCTTGACGTCGGTCAGCACGGCCTGCTTGGCCGCCTGGGAGAAGCCCACCGCGCCGGTCGGGAGCTTCGCACCGGCCTCCTTCAGCGCCGGGTGGCCGTGCCAGCCCTGGGTGGCCGAACCGGTGAGGGTGGAGGCGTCCTGACCGATGTTGATGTCGGTGAAGGTCGCGTCGGCGTCCAGCTGCTCCAGGTCGATCAGCAGGTTGTGCGCGGTGACCGGCTTCTTCTCGTCGTTGCCGGCGTTCAGCTGGAGGGTGATCTTGCCGAGGCCGAGGCGCGACAGGTCGGTGACGACCGACTGGCAGAGGTTGTGGATCTCGGCGTCGTCGAAGGCCGAGACCGCGACCGGGTGCAGCGTGCCGTTGGCCTCGACGTCGACCGCGCCGAACTGGGCGAAGTTGTCGCCCTTCAGGTACGAGGTCTTCACCTTGAACTGCTGGCCGGAGACGCTGAACGAGGCGGCGAGCGCGCTGTTGGCGATGGAGACACCGACCATCGCGGTGGCCGCGATGCTCGGGACCATCACCAGGGCGAAGCGCTTCCAGCGGGTCTTGCCGTGGGTCTGGGACATGCGTGTCCTCCTTCTGGACGTACATCTCCGGCTCCCCGGTGGCGCGTCCCGCGTCAATGGGGGCCTGGGATGGGAGAGAGCTACGTCCTCGGTAGCGGAGAGCGCCGTGGCAACACGGACGATCCCCCCGAGCGACAACCAGTGACCGCGCGGGCAGCGCGGCCTTACGAAGGACAGGAACCGCCGTGGGAGCGGATACCCCCCTGCCTTCTCGCCGACGGCGTGGCCGTCGGCAGCCCGGTGGGGATCCCCAGCGTCGGGTCCGCCGACCGGCTGCCGGCGGAGGTCGAATCGTGGGGACCGGGCGTGCCGATGCTGCTCGAATCCCGGGCTGAGCACAAGAGGTCGCATTACTGACGGGTAATCCCATACGAGCCGAAACGATCATGGAATCGGCCGGAAAACCACGCAGAGTGACGAAATGGAGGATTGGTGAGGGCGAAATCCCTCGGAAACATCAGTGAAACACCCGTGGACGGTCACATGTCGTGACCGTCCACGGGTGTTGTCAAGATTTGGTAAACCTCAGACGCGATGACCGGATTGTCGCCAAATCACCAGGCGGCACCGCAGGTCATCCGCCGTGTCACCGGCCGGACTTGGAGCGTCGGCCCGGCGGACTCGGCACAGGGCTCAGAACAGCACCCGGGCCAGCGCCTGACGTGCCGCGGTGACCCGCGGGTCCTCGGTGCCGATCACCTCGAACAGCTCCAGCAGCCGCACCCGGACCGCGTCCCGGTCCTCGCCGAAGGTCTTGCCGACCGTCACCACCAGCCGGCCGAAGGCGTCCTCGACGTGCCCGCCGACCAGGTCCAGGTCGGCCGCCCCCAGCTGGGCCGCGACGTCCTTGGGGTCGGCGGCCGCGGCCGCCCTGACCGCCTGCGGGTCCAGCCCCTCGACCCGGTGCAGCAGCTGCGCCTGGGCCAGGCCGAGCTTGGCCTCGGTGTTGCCCGGCTGCTCGACCAGCACGTTCTTGTAGGCCTGGACGGCGCCCGCCAGGTCGCCCCGGTCCAGCGCGTCGTGGGCGGCGGAGAGCGCCGGGTCCTCCGGCCGCTGCGGGGCGGCGGCCTCGGCACCCTCGGCCGGAGCGCCGGTACCGCCGACGATGCCGAAGCGCTGCTCGGCGACCAGGATCAGCTGGTCCAGCACCTTGCGGACGTTGGCCTCGTTCTCGGCGCCCTGGAACAGCGGCACCAACTGGCCGGCCACCACGGCCATCACGGCCGGGATGCCCTGGATGCCGAACTGCTGGGCGATCAGCTGGTTGGCGTCCACATCGATCTTGGCGAGCACGATCCGGCCGGCGTACTCCTCGGCCAGGCGCTCCAGGATCGGGCTGAGCTGCTTGCAGGGCCCGCACCACTCGGCCCAGAAGTCGACGACCACCGGCACCTCGGTGGACCGCTGGACGACCTCGGTCTCGAAGGTGTCCTCGTTGACGTCGATGACGAGCTCGTAGCCGACCCCGGCCGGGGCGAGCCCGGCCTCCTCGGCGGCGGCCGACTGGCGGGCCCGCTCGGCCCTGGCCTGCTCGGCCTTCTGGGCAGCCTCGCCGGCTGCCTTCACTGCGGCGAGGTCGACCGCGCCACGCAGGGCGGCACTGTTGAGACGAGAATTCCGTGGCTGCATGGCACCATCCTCCCCCGCTCGCGCCGCCGGTGGGCACCAACCTCCCGGAAAACGCCCCGCGCGGGCTGCGCGGTCCCGTTTCCCGAGGTGGCGGACCCACCTCCGGGTAGCCTGAACCGTTCGGCGCGGATCCCCATCCGCGCCCGCGCCGCTCCCGTCCCACGGGGACGCGGCGCCTGGTCGTCGCTTTCGCTACGAGTCGTAGCGTAACTGGACCGGGGTCACCCGCCGCAACCCCTATCGGCAGTCCCCCGACGTGAGCTGAGCCACTTTCCCGGGCGCCCCGGCTGACCTGGGTGCGGAGGAGTCGCTACCGTTACCGGTCCCACCCAAGTTACTTACCGGTAAATCGCAAGGAGGCCCGGTGCCGGCCCCCCAGCCACCCGCGACCCCGCCGCACGAGGTCCGCCCGGCCGAGGCCCCCCAGGACGCCCCCCGGGGCCCCGGGCTCCCGCCCCCCGCCCGCTCCCCGGAGACCCCCGAGGGGGGCGCGGCCCGGGCCAAGGGGCGGCCGCGCAGCGCCGCCGCCGACCGCGCCATTCTCGACGCCACCCGCGAGGCCCTCGCCGAACTCGGCTGGGGCGGACTGACCATGGGCCACGTCGCGACCAGGGCCGGGGTCGCCAAGACCACCCTGTACCGGCGCTGGCCGTCCAAGAACGAGCTGGTGGTCGACGCCGTCGCGAGCCTCTTCGACGAGCTGGTGATGCCCGACCTCGGCAGCCTGCGGGCCGACATCGAGGCGGTGGTGACCCAGTTCGCCGATCTGCTGGCCCGTCCGGAGACCCAGGCCGCGCTGCTCGCCCTGTTCGCCGAGGGCACCCGCGACCGCCAGCTGCGGCGGCGGATCCGGGAGGCGATCGTCGATCCGCAGAAGCGGCTGGTCCGGCAGGGCCGGTCCGCCGCCCAGACCCGGGGCGAGCTGGCCCCGGACTGCGACGAGGCCACCGCCCGCGAGGAGATCGACATCATCTTCGACACCATCGCCGGGACGGTCGAGCACCGGGTGCTGGTCAGCGGCGAGCCGATCACCCCGGAGTGGACCCGCCGGTTCACCGGCCTGCTGCTCGGACCGTTCCCGAGCCTGCTCGGCGACTGAGGGCGGCCGGAGGCACGCCGAAGGGCCGTCCGGCGCCGCAGGGCACCGGACGGCCCGACCGTTCGCGGAGACTAGAACCGGGCGGTCTCCCGGTAGATGCCCCACTCCTCGCGCAGGGCGTTGCAGATCTCGCCGAGGGTCGCCTCGGCGCGCACCGCGTCCAGCATCGGCGGGATCATCGACGCGCCGGACCGCGCGGCGGCCAGCATCGCGTCCAGCCCGGCCCGGACCGCGGCCTCGTCCCTGGCCGCCCGACGGGCGCCCAGCACCCGGACCTGCTCCCGCTCCACCTCGTGGCTGACCCGGAGGATCTCCAGTTCGGGGGTGACGCTGCGGGGGTGGCAGTTGACGCCGACGACCCGCTTCTCGCCCTTCTCCACCGACTGCTGGTACTGGAAGGCCGCCTCGGCGATCTCGCCGGTGAACCAGCCGTCCTCGATCCCCCGCAGGATGCCGGAGGTGATCGGGCCGATCGGGTGGTCCTCCCGGCCCTTGTCCAGGATCTTCCGGAAGATCTCCTCGGCCTGCTGCTCGATCCGGTCGGTCATCGCCTCGACGTACCAGGAACCGCCCAGCGGGTCGGCCACGTTGGTGATGCCGGTCTCCTCCATCAGCACCTGCTGGGTGCGCAGGGCGATCTCGGCGGCCTGCTCGGAGGGCAGCGCCAGGGTCTCGTCCAGGGCGTTGGTGTGCAGCGAGTTGGTGCCGCCGAGCACCGCCGAGAGCGCCTCGACGGCGGTGCGGACCACGTTGTTGTACGGCTGCTGCGCGGTGAGCGAGACGCCGGCGGTCTGGGTGTGGAACCGCAGCCACTGCGCCTTGTCGGTCTTCGCGCCGAACCGGTCGCGCATCCAGCGGGCCCAGATCCGCCGGGCGGCCCGGAACTTGGCGATCTCCTCGAAGAAGTCGAGGTGCGCGTCGAAGAAGAACGACAGGCCGGGCGCGAAGACGTCCACGTCCAGGCCCTTGGAGAGGCCCAGTTCGACGTAGGCGAAGCCGTCGGCCAGGGTGTACGCCAGCTCCTGCGCGGCCGTCGCCCCGGCCTCGCGGATGTGGTAGCCGGAGACCGACAGCGGCTTGTAGGCCGGGATGCCCTCGGCGCAGTGGGCCATCAGGTCGCCGATCAGGCGCAGGTGCGGCTCGGGGGCGAAGAGCCACTCCTTCTGGGCGATGTACTCCTTGAAGATGTCGGTCTGCAGGGTGCCGTTGAGCACGGCCGGGTCGACGCCCTGCCGCTCGGCGGCGACCAGGTACATGCAGAAGATCGGCACGGCCGGGCCGCTGATCGTCATCGAGGTGGTCACCTCGCCGAGCGGGATGCCGCGGAACAGCACCTCCATGTCGGCGGCCGAGTCGATCGCCACGCCGCAGTGGCCGACCTCGCCGAGCGAGCGCGCGTCGTCCGAGTCGTAGCCCATCAGGGTCGGCATGTCGAAGGCCACCGAGAGGCCGCCGCCGCCCGCCTCCAGGATCATCCGGTAGCGCTCGTTGGTCTGCTCGGCGTTGCCGAAGCCGGCGAACTGGCGGATGGTCCACGTCCGGCCCCGGTAGCCGGTCGCGTGCAGGCCCCGGGTGTACGGGTACTCCCCGGGCCAGCCGATCCGCTCGAAGCCCTCGACGGGCTGCCCGGGGGCCGGGCCGTAGACCGGCTCGACGTCGTCCCCGGAGAGGGTGGTGAAGTCCGCGTCCCGCTTGCGGGAGCTGTCGTACCGCTGCTGCCAGCGCTGCCGTCCGCGCTCGATCTCCTCGGCGTCCATGACCCCGAACTCCGCTCAGTACGGCCGCCACAGCAACGGGCGGCACAGCTATTAGGACGTCCTACCAATTTACTCGGACGTCCTACTATTTGTCGACGGACACCCGGCCAAGCGCACCGGGAGCATGCGAAAGGGCGCCCTCCCCCGGACGGGGAAGGGCGCCCTCGACGACCTCTGCGGCCTCGGCGCGGCGCCGGCGGCGGCTCCGCTCAGACGCCGGCCGGCTGCCGGGCGGCGTCACCGGCGGCCTGCCCGGCGGCGGCGGCCTCGGCGACCACCTTGCGCTCGGCGACGAAGGAGGCGAACGGGATGCAGCCGGCGGCCAGGAAGAAGACCATCCGCCCCAGCGGCCACTTGAGCTTCTGGCCGAGCAGGAAGGTCACCACGAAGTACCCGATGTAGAGGTACCCGTGCAGCATCGCGACGTAGGTGGTCACGTCCTCGGCCGCGTCGAAGCCGTACTTCGCGACCATGAAACCGCAGAAGACCAGCAGCGCCACACCGGTCGCAACGGCCAGGGCGCGGTACCAGCCCAGCAGGGGGGTCGCCTTCATCTCTACATCGCCTCGCGAGTCAGCATCGGGGGGGTACGTCCGGATCCGCGCACCGCTCCCACGAGGGTAGCCGTCCTCACGCCCCGCCCGGCGCAGGCCCCTCGCCGGGCAGCTCGGCGAAGTCGCCGGCCGCCACCCGCAGCGGGCGCAGCAGGTCGAACACCTCGCGGCACTGCCCGCCGTCGAACTCCTCCAGGCCGAAGTCCATCGCCATGAGCTCCCCGGTGGCCCCCTCGACGACCTCGCGCCCGCGGTCGGTGATCGTGGCGAGCACGCCCCGGCCGTCCAGCGGATTGGGGCGGCGGGCGACCAGCCCGGCCCGCTCCAGGCGGTCGACGGTGTTGGTGACGCTGGTCGGGTGGACCATCAGGCGCTCACCGATCTTGGAGAGCGACAGCTCCCCGGTCCGGCTGAAGGTGAGCAGGACCAGCGCCTCGTAGCGGGCGAAGGTCAGCCCGTACGGCTTGAGCACCGCGTCCACACGGGAGAGCAGGATCTGGTGGGCCCGCATGATCGAGGTGATCGCCGCCATCGCGGGGACGGCTCCCCAACGGCGGGTCCACAGCTCGTCGGCACGGGCGATCGGGTCGAAGTCGAGTGCGAGGGGCTTGGCCACCCGCCAACCGTACCGGCGGGAGCGGCCGCCGCTACCAGTCGTCCTGAGGGATGGACAAGCGCGACACGTGGCGGGATCACGCCAGCGGGTCCGTCAGGTCCGTACCAGCACGTTGCGGGGGTGTGAACGGGTACCAACCGTTCCGCCGGCCGGGGCGGGCGGGGCCCGGGCGGGCCGTCGGACGACGTCCGCGCCGCTACCGGGCGTCGGTTCGGACCGGAACCCGTGACGGGGGCGGGGGGATTCACCCCATTCCTCACTCTGTTCACGTTCCGCCACATTGGCGAGACCTGGCCAATCCATGAACAAGACCTGTCATTTCACTTGTTGGATTGTCATGCTTTCGGCCAGCCCCGTCCGGTGGCCACCGCCCCACTCACCGGTGACCACCGTGGACCGCACGGAGCAGCACGTCAGCGCCCGTTCCGCCCCTCAGGTGCCAACCCCGGCACCCCGGAGCGAGGCGCGACCGCGCACGCGGTTTCCCGGAAGGACCTGTACGTGAAGCGATCGCTCGCAGCCGGCGCCGTACTCTCCGCCACCGCCCTCCTCACCGGCGTCATCCAGGTGAGCACCGCCGCCCAGGCCACTCCGACCCCCTCGGTCCAGGCCCAGGCCGCCGAGCACCGGGCCGGCCTGATCGCCCTGGCGAACGGCGAGACCGGTCCGCTGACCAAGGCGCTCGGCCTCGGCGGCAAGGAGACCCTGGTGGCCAAGGACGCCGTGGTGGACGCCGACGGCACCCGCCACCTCCGCTTCGAGCGCACCTACGCCGGACTCCCGGTGCTGGGCGGCGACCTGGTCGTGCACCAGGCCGCCGGCGGCGCCGTCGAGGCCGTGGACAAGGCCGTCGCCGCGACGATCGCGGTGCCGAGCCTGACCCCGGCGATCCCGGCCGACAAGGCCGCCGCCCAGGCCTCCGGCGCGGTCGCCTCCAGCGTCGGCATCGCCGCCGACAAGGACGAGTCCCCGCTCGCCGAGGTGCACCAGGCCGGCGCCGCCGAGCTGGTCGTCTGGGCCGCCGACGGCAACCCGCGGCTGGCGTACCGGACCACCGTCCAGGGCGTGCGCGCCGACGGCACCCCGAGCAGCCAGCTGCTGGTCACCGACGCCGCCAGCGGCGAGGTGCTGTCCACCCACGAGCAGGTGCAGACCGCCACCGGCACCGGCAAGGGCGTCTTCGTCGGCAGCGTCCCGCTGACCACCACCAAGAGCGGCTCCACCTACCAGCTGAAGGACGCCTCCCGCGGCGGCCAGTCCACCAGCGACCTCAAGGGCAAGACCACCGGCTCCGGCACCCTCTTCACCGACGCCGACAACGCGTGGGGCGACGGCACCGCCGCCAACCGCCAGTCGGCCGCGGTGGACGCCCAGTTCGGCGCGGCGGCCACCTGGGACTACTACAAGAACACCTTCGGCCGCAGCGGCATCAAGAACAACGGCGTCGGCGCCACCAGCCGGGTCCACTACGGCCGCAACTACGTCAACGCGTTCTGGGACGACTCCTGCTTCTGCATGACCTACGGCGACGGCAGCGGCAACACCAACCCGCTGACCGCGCTGGACGTCGCGGGCCACGAGATGACCCACGGCGTCACCTCGGCCACCGCCGGCCTGAACTACTCGGGCGAGTCCGGCGGCCTCAACGAGGCCACCTCGGACATCTTCGGCACCATGGTCGAGTGGTCCGCCAACCTCGCCGCCGACAAGCCGGACTACCTCATCGGCGAGGAGATCGACATCAACGGCGACGGCACGCCGCTGCGCTACATGGACAAGCCCTCCAAGGACGGCGGCTCGGCCGACGCCTGGTCCTCCTCGGTCGGCGGCCTGGACGTCCACTACTCCTCGGGCGTGGGCAACCACTTCTTCTACCTGCTGGCCGAGGGCAGCGGCGCGAAGACCATCAACGGCGTCGCGTACAACAGCCCGACCTCCAACGGCTCGACGCTCACCGGCATCGGCCGCGACAAGGCCGCGGCGATCTGGTACCGCGCGCTGACGGTCTACTTCACCTCGACCACCAACTACAAGGCGGCCCGCACCGGCACCCTGAGCGCCGCCAAGGACCTCTACGGCGCCGGCAGCACCGAGTACAACGCGGTCGCGGCCGCGTGGAGCGGCGTCAACGTCAACTGACGCGCGGTCCGACGGACGTCCGGGGCCCTCACTGGGAGGGGAGGCCCCGGACGTCCGTCCGTTTCCCCGCCCGTCCGTCCCCCCGCCCGCCCCTTCCGCCCCCACCCGTTCCTTCCCCGCCCGCGTAGCAAGACCGGCGGAGGCCGACAAGGCCCGCCGCTGGCGGGATCACGCCAGCGGACGAAAGCGGACAACCGGCACAACCGTCGCACGGCCACCACCCGTTCGGGCCGTGGCGAGACCTGGCCAATACCCCGTCGCTCCCTGTTGTTCGCCGAACTGACTTGTCATGCTTCTGCCCAAGCCCCGTCCGGACGTCCGTCGCCCCACCCACCGACGGACCGTCAGGCCGCACGGAGCAGCACGTCAACGCCCTACCGCCCCAAGGCGCCAACCCCGGCGCCCCGGTACGCGGCGTGACCGCGCACCCGCGGTTTCGTGGAAGGAACCCCGCACGTGAAGCGAAAGCTGACAGCCGGCGCCGTACTCTCCGCCTCCGCACTTCTGGCCGGCGCCATCCAGGTCGCCGCCGCCCCCGCCCAGGCCGCCCCCGTCCTGCAGCGCGACGCGATCATCTCCCTGGCCGGCCAGCAGGCCGCGCCGGTCGCGAAGGCCCTCGGCCTCGGCGGCCAGGAGCAGCTGGTCGTCAAGGACGCGATCGTGGACGCCAACGGCACCCGCCACCTGCGCTACGACCGGACCTACGCCGGCCTGCCGGTCCTGGGCGGCGACCTCATCGTCCACCAGAAGGCGAACGGCACCGTCGCCTCGGTGGACCGCGCCTTCGACGGCCGGCTCTCGCTGCCGAGCCTCACCCCGAAGCTCTCCGCCGACACCGCCTCCACCCAGGCCGTCGACTCGGTCCGGGCCACCGTCGGCATCGCCCCGGCCGACGAGGACGCGTCCCCGGTCACCCGGGTCGACGGCGCGAGCAGCCCGACCCTGGTGGTCTGGGCGGGCGGGGGCAGCCCGCGGCTGGCGTACCAGACCGTGGTCCACGGCGAGCGCGCCGACGGCACCCCGAGCAGCCAGCGACTGGTCACCGACGCCGCCACCGGCCAGCTGCTCTCCACCCACGAGGAGGTGCAGACCGCCACCGGCACCGGCAAGGGCGTGCACGTCGGGACGGTGACCCTGACCACCACCCAGAGCGGGTCCACCTACCAGCTCAAGGACGCCTCCCGCGGCAACCAGTGGACCGGCAACGCCAAGAACGGCAACGCGCTGTACACCGACGCGGACAACAACTGGGGCAACGGCACCGCCTCGGACACCCAGTCCGCCGCGGTCGACGCGCAGTTCGGCACCGGGGCGACCTGGGACTACTACAAGGCCAAGTTCAACCGGAACGGCATCAAGAACAACGGCGTCGGCGCCAGCAACCGGGTGCACTACGGCAACGCCTACGTCAACGCCTTCTGGCAGGACTCCTGCTTCTGCATGACCTACGGCGACGGCACCAACAACACCAACCCGCTGACCGCCATCGACGTGGCCGGCCACGAGATGAGCCACGGCGTCACGGCGGCGACCGCCAACCTCACCTACTCCGGCGAGTCCGGCGGCCTCAACGAGGCCACCTCGGACATCTTCGGCACCATGGTCGAGTGGTACGCCAACCTGCCCTCGGACGTGCCGGACTACCTGATCGGCGAGAAGATCAACATCTTCGGCAACGGTCAGCCGCTGCGCTACATGGACAAGCCCTCCAAGGACGGCTCGTCCAAGGACTCCTGGTACTCCGGGATCGGCAGCATCGACGTCCACTACTCCTCGGGTGTCGCCAACCACTTCTTCTACCTGCTGTCCGAGGGCAGCGGCGCGAAGGTGATCAACGGCGTCTCCTACAACAGCCCGACCTCCAACGGCTCCACGATCACCGGCATCGGCCGCGACAAGGCCGCCGCGATCTGGTACCGCGCGCTGACGACCTACTTCACCTCCAGCACCAACTACAAGGCCGCCCGCACCGGCACCCTGAACGCCGCCAAGGACCTCTACGGCGCCGGCAGCGTGGAGTACAACACGGTGGCCGCGGCCTGGAGCGCGGTGAACGTCAACTAGGAGGGACCGGACCACTCCCGGAAAGCGACAGGCTGCCGGGGCCCACTGGGAGAGGGGGCCCCGGCAGCCTGTCGGCGTCGGGCGTCGGGAGGGCTCGCGCGGGCCGGTCAGGCCGCGGCCGGCACCGCGGTCTCGACGCCGGCGCGCTCCTCCTTGGCGAGCATCCGCTCGGCCACGAAGCCGCCGAGGGGCAGCACCGACAGGACGAACAGCACGGCGCCGCGCTTGACGTCCCACTTCTGCGACTGCCAGGCCATGATCCAGAAGACCACGTAGAGGATGAACAGGATCCCGTGGACCATGCCCATCACCGGCACGCCGTTGAAGCTGGTGGTGCGCTTGAGCACCGAGCAGAGCAGCAGGAGCAGGAACGAGACCCCTTCGGGGCCGGAGACCAGGCGCAGGCGGTGGACGGCGCTGCTGTTCACGATGGGTACCTCGATACGGGGGTTCGGAGATCGCTTGTGAACCGGCTCACAAGCATCCGCCCCATTATCACCGAGCACATGTCCGAACCCGCCCCCGGGGGTACGGGGAGCGGACTCCGGGCGACCGCTTTGTACCGGACGCGTACCAGAACCCGGCCTCCCCCTCCCCGGCCCGGCCCGCCGACCGCTACATTGCGGCCGTGGCACAGTTTCGACTCCAGGGGTCCAAGACGCTCGCCGTCGACATGACCGGCGACCTCGTGAAGGCCAAGAACGGTTCAATGGTCGCGTACACCGGCCAGATGAACTTCAAGAAGCTCAGCGGTGGCGGTGACGGCATCCGCGGCATGGTGACCCGTCGGCTCACCGGCGAGCAGATGACGGTCATGGAGGTGAAAGGACAGGGCACCTGCTACTTCGCCGACCAGGCCACCGAGATCAACCTGGTGCGGCTGAACGGCGAGACGCTCTACGTCGAGTCCGACAATCTGCTCTGCACCGAGGGCACGCTCAAGACCGGCACCAGCTTCACCGGCCTGAACGGCGTCTCGTCCGGCAACGGCCTGTTCACCACCAAGGTCGAGGGGCACGGCTGGGCCGCCGTCACGTCCAAGGGGCCGGCGATCATCCTCCGGGTGTCCCAGGGCATGCCGCTGCGGGTCGACCCCGGCGCGTACGTGGCGCACACCGGCAACCTCAACCGCTCCATCAAGTCCGGCGCCGGCTGGAGCACCTTCATCGGCGAGGGCGGCGGCGAGGCCGTCCAGGTGGAGTTCACCGGCGAGGGACTGGTCTACGTGCAGCCCTCCGAGAAGCTGACCGTCGGGGGTGACGTCTGATGGCGTTCACGAAGATCAACAGCAAGATGATCGAGGCCCGGGTCGTGCCCGGCCAGCGACTGTTCAGCCAGCGCGGCGCGATGCTCGCGTACTCCGGCGAGGTGCGGTTCACGCCGAACATCACCGGCGGCCAGGGCGGCGTCATGTCGATGATCGGCCGCCGGGTGGCCAACGAGGACACCCCGCTGATGACCGTCGAGGGCCAGGGCACCGTGATGTTCGGCCACGGCGGCCACCACGTCCAGGTGATCGACCTGACCGGCGACACCCTGTACGTCGAGGCGGACCGGCTGCTCGCCTTCGAGGGCTCGCTGCAGCAGTCCACCATGTTCATGGGCTCGCAGGGCGGCGTAATGGGCATGGTCCGGGGCCAGGTCACCGGCCAGGGTCTGTTCACCACCAAGCTGGACGGCCACGGCGCGGTCGCGGTGATGGCGCACGGCGGCGTCTTCGAGCTGCCGATCACCCCGCACCAGCCGGTGCACGTCGACCCGCAGGCCTACGTCGCGCACCGCGGCCAGGTCCAGAACAAGCTGTCGACCGCGCTGGGGTGGCGCGACATGATCGGCCGCGGCTCCGGCGAGGCGTTCCAGCTGGAGCTGTCGGGGCACGGCACGGTGTACGTGCAGGCGAGCGAGGAGAAGCTCTGATGTCCTACCCGCCGCAGCCCCCGTACGGGCAGCCCCAGGACCCGTACGGGCAGTCCCCGTACGGCCAGCCGACCCAGCCCGGCTACCCCGCCGCACCGCCGCCCGGCTACCCGCCGCAGGGCTACCCCCAGCAGGGCCAGCAGCCGTACCCCCCGCAGGGCTACCCGCAGCAGGGCGGCTACCCGCCGCCCCCGCCGCAGGGCTACCCGGCCCAGCCGCCGCAGCAGTACGCCCAGGAGCAGTACGGCGGCGCCCAGGCCCCGCTGCCCAAGGCGCAGGACGGCACCGGGCCGGTCGTCCACGACGTGCACAGCCTGCCGTCCAACGACAACGTCAACCCGTACGCCTTCTCGGTGGACCTCAACGGCTCGTACTTCCTGCAGAAGGGCAAGATGGTCGCCTACTACGGCGACATCTCCTTCAAGGGCGTCGGCGCCGGCGCGATCGACCGGATGCTCGGGCAGCACTTCAACTCGCCGATGCACGCGGCGGACTGGGTGGTCGCCGAGGGCCGCGGCAAGCTGCTGCTGGCCGACCGGGCCTTCGACCTCAACTCCTACGACCTGGAGGAGGGGAACCTGACGGTCCGCTCGGGGAACCTGCTGGCCTACGAGCCCACCCTGCGGCTCAAGCAGTCGATCATCCCGGGCTTCCTGACCCTGATCGGCAGCGGCAAGTTCGTCGCCGCCTCGAACGGGCCGGTGCACTTCGTCGAGCCGCCGATCCGGGTGGACCCGCAGGCGCTGGTCGGCTGGGCGGACTGCCCGGCGCCGTGCCACCACTACGACCACGACTACATGCACGGTGTGATCGGCGGTCTGCGCCGGCTCACCGGGCTGGGCGGGGCCTCCGGCGAGGAGCACCAGTTCGAGTTCATCGGCGCCGGCCAGGTGCTGCTCCAGTCCAGCGAGGTGCTGATGGCCGAGCGCGCCGTCGGCCAGGTGCACGCCGAGGCCGGGGTGCCGATGGGCGGGGTGCCGGGCCAGCACGGCGCCGGGCACGGCAACAGCCAGCTGCCGAACGTGAACGTGCCCGGTCTCGGTAACCTGGGCGACCTCGGGCGGCGCTTCGGGCTCTGACCCGCCCCGCCCGCACCGACCCGTTCCGCCGCCGGTCCGGCCGCGACGTCCCCGGTCGTGTGAACGCCGGTAAAGTCGTACAACATTGAACTAAGTGCGCTATCGTAGAACCATGGACACGCACACCGTCGACCCGGCAGACGCCTCGGCCCCGCAGCCCGGAGGGCCCGAGGAGGAGACCCCCTGGCTGACCGTCCGGGAGCAACGGCTGTGGCGCGCCCACCTGGAGGTCGCCAAGCTGCTGGAGTACCAGCTGAGCCGCGAGCTCCAGCCGCACAACCTGGCGATCAACGACTACGAGATCCTGGTCGTGCTCTCCGAGGCGCCCGAGCGGCGGCTGCGGATGACCGACCTGGCCACCGCGACCCTCCAGTCGAAGAGCCGGCTCTCGCACCAGATCACCCGCATGGAGAACGCCGGACTGGTGCTGCGCCAGGAGTGCCCCGGCGACCGCCGCGGCCTCTACGCCAACCTCACCGAGCAGGGCTGGGAGACCATGCAGCGGGTCGCGCCCTGCCATGTGCGCAGCGTCCGGGCGCACTTCATCGACCGCTTCACCCCCGAGCAGCTCGACGCGATGTACGAGGCGCTGGCCCCGGTCGCCGAGCACCTGCGCGGCCTGCGCGGACGCGGCTGAGCAGCCCGCCCCGACCGGTCCCCGCGGCCCGGCGCCCCCGACCGGGGTGCCGGGCCGCGGCGCGGGCTCAGCTCCTGGTCAGGCCCGCCACCAGCCGGTCGGCCGCGCCGTACGGGTCCAGCTCGCCGGCCACCACCTTCTCGGCCAGCGCGGCCAGCTGCCGGTCGCCGTGCAGGTCGCCGATCCGGGATCGCAGCGCGGCCAGCGCGATCGCCTCGATCTCCTGGGCGGCCCGACGGCGGCGCCGGACCTCCAGCTCGCCGTGCTCCTCCAGCCAGGCGCGGTGCTTCTCCAGCGCCTCCACCACCTCGTCCACGCCCTCGCCCCGGGCCGCCACGGTCTTCACGATCGGCGGGCGCCAGGCCCCCGCGTCGCGGGCCTCGCCGAGGCCCAGCATGTGGTTCAGCTCCCTGGCGGTGGCGTCGGCGCCGTCCCGGTCGGCCTTGTTGACCACGAACAGGTCGCCGATCTCCAGGATCCCGGCCTTGGCGGCCTGGATGCCGTCGCCCATCCCGGGGGCGAGCAGCACCACCGAGGTGTCGGCCTGCGCGGCGATCTCCACCTCGGACTGGCCGACACCCACGGTCTCGACCAGGATCACGTCGCAGCCGGCCGCGTCCAGCACCCGCAGCGCCTGCGGGGCGGCCCAGGACAGGCCGCCCAGGTGGCCCCGGGTGGCCATCGAGCGGATGAACACCTCGGGGTCGGTGGCGTGGTCCTGCATCCGGACCCGGTCGCCGAGCAGCGCGCCGCCGGAGAACGGCGAGGACGGGTCGACCGCCAGCACGCCGACCCGCTTGCCCAGCCGCCGGTAGGCGGAGACCAGCGCCGAGGTGGAGGTGGACTTGCCCACGCCCGGCGAGCCGGTCAGCCCGACCGTGTAGGCGTGCCCGGTGTACGGCGCCAGCGCGGCCATCACCTCGCGCAGCTCCGGCGCGGCGTTCTCGACCAGCGAGATCAGGCGGGCGACGGCCCGCGGACGGCCCTGCCGGGCCTGCTCGACCAGGGTCGGCACATCGATCATGGGTGGGTCTCCTTGCGCCGAAGGGCCGCGCCCCGCTTGTGGCGGTGCGCAGCCCCGGTGTGGTTCGGTCGGTGGGCCGGTACGGGTCAGACCTTGGGCACCCGCACGATCAGCGCGTCGCCCTGGCCGCCGCCGCCGCAGAGCGCGGCCGCGCCGATGCCGCCACCGCGGCGCTTCAGCTCCAGCGCGAGGTGCAGCACGACCCGGGCGCCGGACATCCCGATCGGGTGACCCAGCGCGATCGCGCCGCCGTTGACGTTGACGATCTCCGGGGAGACGCCGAGGTCCTTGGTCGACTGGTGGGCGACGGCGGCGAAGGCCTCGTTGATCTCGATCAGGTCGAGGTCCTCGACCGCGATGCCCTCCTTGGCCACCGCGTGCTTGATCGCGTTGGACGGCTGCGACTGCAGCGAGTTGTCCGGGCCCGCGACATTGCCGTGCGCGCCGATCTCGGCGATCCAGCTCAGGCCCAGCTCCTCGGCCTTGGCCCTGCTCATCACGACCACGGCGGCGGCGCCGTCCGAGATCTGCGAGGAGGTGCCGGCGGTGATGGTGCCGTCCTTGGTGAACGCCGGGCGCAGCCGGGCCAGGCCCTCGACCGTGGTGTCGGCGCGGATGCCCTCGTCCTGGCCGAACACGACCGGCTCGCCCTTGCGCTGCGGGATCTCCACCGGGACGATCTCGGCGTCGAAGATGCCGTCGGCCTGCGCCTTGGCCGCGCGCTGGTGCGAGGCGGCGGCGATCTCGTCCTGGACGTCGCGCGGGATGCCGAGCCGGGCGTTGTGCTTCTCGGTGGACTCGCCCATCGGGATGTTCTCGTAGGCGTCGGTCAGGCCGTCGTGGGCCATCGCGTCGAGCAGCTCGATCGCGCCGTACTTGTAGCCCTCGCGGGACTTCGGCAGCAGGTGCGGGGCGTTGGTCATCGACTCCTGGCCGCCGGCCACCACGATGTCGAACTCGCCGGCCCGGATCAGCTGGTCGGCCAGCGCGATGGCGTCCAGGCCGGAGAGACACACCTTGTTGATGGTGAGCGCCGGGACGTTCAGCGGGATGCCGGCCTTGACGGCGGCCTGGCGGGCCGGGATCTGGCCGGCGCCGGCCTGGAGCACCTGGCCCATGATCACGTACTGGACCTGGTCGCCGGTGATGCCGGACCGCTCCAGCGCGGCCTTGATGGCGAAGGCGCCGAGTTCCGCGCCGGAGAAGCCCTTCAGGGAGCCGAGCAGCCGGCCCATCGGGGTCCGTGCCCCGGCAACGATCACAGAGGTGGTGTTGGTCATGGGACGAGCCCCTTCGCACGTCGTGGCCAGGTGGAGGATTCCGCTCAATCTACTGACCTGTTACCCGCCCGTCACCGGACCCATGGTGTGATCGAGCGCACTGGCACACTCCGGTCAACACCGTGCCGACCCGGCCCGGGTGAACCCTGCCGGGCCCGTGTGAGCAGACTCGCATCCCGATCGGTGGCGCCGCCGACCGTCATGCGCTGCACTGTTGCCGTCCTGTCGCGCCCGCACCTCATCGGAGGCCATCCGTGCTCACCCGCATCGACCACATCGGCATCGCCTGCCGGGACCTCGACAAGACGGTCGAGTTCTACCGCGCCACCTACGGCTTCGAGGTGTTCCACAGCGAGGTCAACGAGGAGCAGGGGGTCCGCGAGGCCATGCTCAGGATCAACGACACCGGCGACGGCGGTGCCTCCTTCCTCCAGCTGCTGGAGCCGATCCGGGAGGACTCCCCGGTCGGCAAGTGGCTGGCCAAGAACGGCGAGGGCGTCCACCACATCGCCTTCGGCACCGCCGACGTCGACGCCGACTCCGAGGAGATCCGCGCCAAGGGCGTCCGGGTCCTCTACGACGAGCCGCGGATCGGCTCGATGGGCTCGCGGATCACCTTCCTGCACCCGAAGGACTGCGGCGGGGTGCTGACCGAGCTGGTCACCGCCGCCGGAACGGGCGCTCACGAGGCCCACTGACGCCTTCCCCGGGTGCCGCCGCGGGGCGGCACCCGGCCCTCCGGGGCCCCGCCGCGGCCATGACCGGCCGGTAACCTCGGCGGTCGGGCCGGAAAACCCCCACGCGACCGTTCCCCCGCCACACGCTCCCACTACAATGCCCAGGTGCGCGAAGACTCCGGGGGACGGAGACGACGGGCACGGCCGAAGACAGGCCCGCCCGCCACCGGTGGGAGGCCCGTCGCAGGGGAGTCCACTACGCGGGCACGGCTGAACAGTCGCAAGACGGATCTGTCACCATTCTCCACAAGGCAAGAGTTCGCCCAGGAGTCCACCCGGACGGGGGAATGCGGATCGACCGCGCTCCCACGCCCCGGACTCCGACGACGCGGCGGAGGTTCCCGGTACGACGGGGGCGTCCGGACGTCCGCGATGCAAGGACCAGTCGGAACGGCGCCCGGACCACGGGAGCGGACCGGCCGGGTCGAGGACGCGACCAGGAGATGGATGGGACCGCGGAGTGCGGGGCTACGACCGCTACGAGGTTGACGATCACCTCTCCCAGTTCGAGGCCGAGATGGATCGGACTCGGAAGGAGCGGGACAAGTCAGTCGAGCATGCCGAGGACCTCGCCTACCAGGTGGAGGTGCTCCGGGCCAAGCTGCACGAATCCCGCCGGATGCTCGCCCAGCCGCGCGCCTTCGACGCCGTCTCCGGCCAGGCCGAGCAGATGCTCCGCACGGCCGAGATGCAGGCCCAGCAGCTGCGCGCCGACGCCGAGCGCCAGCTGCGCGACTCCCAGGCCGCGACCCAGCGGATCATGGCCGAGGCCGCCGAGCGCACCGCCCGGCTGGAGGCCGAGCTGGCCGCCCGCCGCCGCCAGCTGGAGGACGAGCTCGCCGAGCTGCGGCGCAGCGCCGAGCAGCACGTCAACGAGAACGTCAGCTGGGCCGAGCAGGCCCGGGCCGGCACCGAGCAGGAGGCCCAGCGCCTGCTCCAGGAGGCCCGCGGCGAGGCCGACCGGCTGATGGCCGCGGCCCGTGCCGAGGCCGCCGCCCTCTCCGACCACGCCCGCGCGCAGACCGCCGCGGACGTGGACGCCGCCCGCGGCGAGGCCCAGGCCGCCGCCGAGGCCGCCCTCCACCGCGCCCAGAACGACGCCGAGCGACTGCTGCGGGCCGCCTCCGAGCAGGCCCAGCAGGCCGGTGCCCAGGCCGCCGCCGACGTGGACGCCGCCCGCGGCGAGGCCCAGCTGCAGCTCGCCGTCGCGCACGCCGCCGCGGAGCAGGAGCTGGCCGCCGCCCGCGCCGAGATCGGCCGGCTCACCGAGGTCGCGGCCGCCGAGCAGGCCCGCGCCGAGCAGCAGCTCTCCCACGCCCAGGCGGAGATAGCACGACTGCGCGCCGAGGTCGCCGCCGAGGCCGAGCGGGCCCGGCAGGAGGCCGCCGAGCTGCGCGCCAGGGCCGAGGCCGCCGCCGAACAGCTCCAGGCCGCGGCGGAGGCCGCCGCCGAGCAGCGGGTCGCCGACGGCGAGGCCGCCAGCGAGCAGCGCTCGCAGACCGCCCGCGCCGAGGTCGCCCGGATGGTCGCCCAGGCCACCAAGGAGGCCGACGCGATCCGCGCGCAGGCCGCCACCCGCCAGGCCGAGGCGGACGCCGCCAAGGCCGCCGCCTCCGAGGAGAGCGAGCGGCTGCGCGCCACCGCCGAGTCGGTGGCCGGCCAGCTGCGCTCCGAGGCCGAGGCCGCGATCGCCGAGATGCGGGCGCGGGCCGAGCAGGACGTCGCCGAACTGCGGGCCCAGGCCGAGAGCGCCGCCGAGCGGCTGCGCGGCGAGGCCGAGGAGGCCGGCCGGGCCGCCGGTGCCGCCGAGGCCGCCGCCCACCTGGCCAAGGCCGCCAAGAACGCCGAGGAGATGCTCGACCGGGCCGGCCGGGACTCCGAGGCCACCCGCACCGGGGCGACCGCCGAGGCCGAGCGGATCCGGAGCGAGGCCGCCGAGGAGGCCGAGCGGCTGCGCGAGCAGGCCCGGGCCGCGGTCGAGGCCGCCCAGAACGCCGCCCTGGACGACGCCGCCGCGATCCGCGAGCGGATCCAGGAGATGCAGGACGAGGCCGCCCGGCTGCGCGCCGAGGCGGAGGAGCTGCGCGCCCAGGCCGCCGCCGAGGCGGAGCGGGTGCGCGGCGAGGCCCGCCGGCAGGCGGTGGTGCAGATCGAGGAGTCGGCGAAGACCGCCGAGGAACTGCTCACCACGGCCAAGTCCGACGCGGACGAGCTGCGCTCCGGCGCCGCCGCCGAGATCGAGCGGCTGCGCGAGCAGGCCAAGGAGCAGGCCGCCGAGACCCAGGGACGCGCCGAGCAGACCCTGGAGCGGGCCCGCGCCGAGGCCGCGAAGATCACCGCCACGGCCGAGCAGCAGGGCCAGGCCGCGCTCACCGCCGCCAAGGCCGCGGCCGCCGAGAACCGCTCCGCCGCGGAGCGGGAGACCGCCGAACTGCGCCGCGAGGCGACCGAGTTCGACCAGCAGCTGCGGGCCGCGGCGAACGCCGCCGCGCAGGCCCTGCGGGCCGACGCCCAGACCGAGGCGAACGCCGTCCGGGACGCCGCCGTCGGCGCGGCCGAGCGGCTGCGCACCGAGACCGACACCGAGACCGCCCGCAGCCGGGCCGAGGCCCGGGCCGCGGCCGAGGAGCTGCGCGAGGAGAGCCGCCGCGAGCGCGAGGAGGCCTCCGCCGGACTGCTCCGGGAGCGCGAGGAGACCGCCGAGCAGCTGGCCGCCGCCAAGGCGGCGCGGGAGCAGGCCGAGGCCGCCGCCGAACAGCTCCGCACCGACAGCGAGGCCGCCGCCGAGGAGCTGGCCGGACGCACCGCCGCCGAGGCCGCCGCCGTCCGCGAGGCCGCCGACACCCACGCCGAACGCGTCCGCACCGAGGCCGAGACCGCCGCCACCGAACTCACCGAACGCACCGCCGCCGAGACCGCCCGGCTCCAGGCCGAGGCGGAGCGGGCCCTGGAGTCCGCCGGGGCCGCCGCCGAACAGCTCAGGACCGAGACCGAAGCAGCAGCCGAGCAGCTCCGGACCGACAGCGAGGCCGCCGCCGAACAGCTCCGCACCGAGACCGAAGCAGCAGCCGAGCAGCTCCGCACCGACAGCGAGGCCGCCGCAGAGCAGCTCCGCGCCGAGACCGAGGCCGCCGCCGAACAGCTCCGCACCGACAGCGAGGCCGCCGCCGAGGAGCTGGCCGGACGCACCGCCGCCGAGGCCGCCGCCGTCCGCGAGGCCGCCGACACCCACGCCGAACGCGTCCGCACCGAGGCCGAGACCGCCGCCACCGAACTCACCGAACGCACCGCCGCCGGGACCGCCCGGCTCCGGGCCGAGGCCGAGGCCGCCGCGGCGGAGCTGCGCGAGCGGGCCGAGGCCGAGCGCACGCTCGCCGACGAGCAGGCCGCGACCGTCCGCGCCGAGGCCGGCCGCGAGCTGTCCGAGGCCCGGGCCACCGCCGCGACGATCCGGGCCGAGGCCGGCGAGGAGCTGGAGCAGGCCCGGCGCGACGGCGAGGAACTGGTCGCCGCGGCCGGGACCGAGGCCGCCGCGCTGGTCGAGGCCGCCGAGGAGGAGGCCGCCGAGGTCCGCCAGTCGGTGGCCGGGCTGCACGAGACCGCCTCCCAGCAGATCGCCGAACTCCGGGCCACCGCCGAGCGGGAGTCCGCGGAACTCCGCGAGCAGGCCGAGCGGGCCGCCGCCGAACTGCGCGACACCGCCGACCGGGAGACCACCGAACTGCGGGCGCTGGCCGACCGCGAGACCACCGAGCTGCGCGACACGGTCGAGCACGAGGTGGCGGAGCTGCGCGCCGCCGCCGAGCGGGACACCGCCGACCTGCGGGCCCGCACCGACGCCGAGACCACCGCGCTGCGCGAGCAGACCGAGCTGGAACTGGCCGCCGAGCGCGAGTCCGTCGAGGCCGAGCTGGCCCGGCATCGGGCCGAGGCCCTGGCCTGGGACGAGCAGCTGCGCGCCGGGGCGGACGACACCCTGCGCGCCGCCCAGGAGGCCGCCGAGCGTCAGCGCGCCGAGTCCGAGGAGCTGGCCGCCCGGACGGTGGCCGCCGGCGAGGACCGGGCCGCCGCCGGCATCGCCGAGGCGGAGGAGTTCGCCGCCGCCCTGCGGGCCGAGGCCGAGGAGTACGCGCTCGCCACCCGCACCCTCGCCGACGACTACGACGCCGACACCCACGCCCGCGCCGACGCCTACGACGCGGAGACCCGCGAGACCGCCGAGCAGTTCGACAGGTCCACCCGCGAGCACGCCAAGTCCGTCCTGGAGAAGGCCTTCGCGGACGCCGAGTCGCTCGGCGAGGACGCCCGCACCACCGCCCTGGCCACCACCGCCGCCGCCGAGGAGCAGGCCGACGCGATGGTCGCCGCCGCCCGCAAGGAGGCCGACCGGCTGGTCGCGGCCGGCGAGGCCACCGGGCAGGAGGCCGTCGAGAAGGGCCGCTCGGACGCCGACGCGCTGCTCTCCGAGGCCCGCCGGGACGCCACCGCGATCCGCGAGCGCGCCGAGGAGCTGCGCGAGCGCACCGACGCCGAGGTCGAGGCCCTGCACGAGCGCGCCCGCAAGGAGAACGCGCAGGCCATGAAGTCGGCCGGCGAGCGGGTGGACGCGCTGGTGACGGCCGCCCAGGACCAGCTGACCGAGGCCGAGGAGCAGGCGGTCGCCACCGTCGCCGAGGCCGAGGACCGGGCGGCCGCGCTGGTCGCGGGCGCCGAGGACCGCGCCAACGAGCTGACCTCGGTCGCGTCGAGCGAGGCCAGCAAGGTCCGGCTGTCCGCCGTCCGCAAGGCCGAGGGCCTGCTGAAGGAGGCCGAGACCAAGCTCGCCAGCTCCACCGACCGCGCCGAGGCCCTGATCGTCAAGGCCGAGGCCAAGCTGAAGTCCTCCCAGGACGAGGCGGAGGAGCGACTGGAGTCGGCCGCCGCCGAGGCCGAGAAGCGGCTGCGGGCCGCCGACCGGACCGCGGACGAGCAGATCGAACTCGCCCGCGCGGAGGCCGAGCGGCTGCTCGCCGAGGCCAGGGCCGAGGCGCAGCGGGTCACCGACGAGGGCCGGCGCGAGCTGGACGAACTGGTGCGCCGGCGCAAGGACATCAACACCGAGATCTCCAGGGTCCAGGACGTGCTGTCCGCGCTCGAGGCCTTCGAGGCACCGTCACCGGTCGCGCAGGCAAACGGGGGAAGTACCAAGAAGGACGGGAGTGCCAAGGCAGGTGCCGGAATTGGCTCTCCCCGATCGGGTGGCAATCGCTCCAAGAGCGCACCACCCGATTGAGCGGACATTGTCCGCAGGACAACGGCGTTTCGCGGCCGACACTCCGGTACCGTGTCAGGATTCCCTCAACCACCTCAGCGGTTTGACGACAGGAAGCCCAGAACCCCATGAGCGACAGTCACTCCCCTCACGGCTTCGACCTGGTGCGCCGTGGGTACGAGCGTGCCCAGGTCGACGAGCGGATCACCAAGCTGGTGGCCGACCGTGACAGTGCCTTGACCCGGATCAGCGCACTCGAGAAGCGCATCGAGGAGCTCCACCTGGAGACCCAGACCGCCCAGGCGGCGGTCGCCGAGGCGGAGCCGTCGTACGCCGGTCTCGGCGCCCGGGTCGAGAAGATCCTGCGCCTCGCCGAGGAGGAGGCCAAGGACCTGCGCGAGGAGGCGCACCGCGCCGCCGAGCAGCACCGCGAGCTCGCCGAGGCCGCCGCCCAGCAGGTCCGCACCGAGGCCGAGAACTACGCCAAGGACCGCAAGGCCAAGGCGGAGGACGAGGGTCTGCGGATCGTCGACAAGGCCAAGAGCGACTCCGCCCAGCTGCGCGCCGAGGCCAACAAGGACGCGCAGAACAAGCGCGAGGAGGCGGACGCCCTCTTCGAGGAGACCCGCACCAAGGCCGCCCAGGCCGCGCTGGAGTTCGAGACCAACCTGGCGAAGCGCCGCGAGCAGTCCGAGCGCGACCTGGCCGCCCGTCAGGCCAAGGCCGAGAAGCGGCTGGCCGAGATCGAGCACCGGGCCGAGCAGCTGCGCCTGGAGGCCGAGAAGCTGCGCACCGACGCCGAGCGCCGCGCCCGCCAGACCGTCGAGACGGCCCAGCGCCAGTCCGAGGACATCGTGGCCGACGCCAACGCCAAGGCCGACCGCATCCGCAGCGAGTCCGAGCGCGAGCTGGCGGCGCTCACCAACCGCCGCGACAGCATCAACGCCCAGCTGACCAACGTCCGCGAGATGCTGGCGACGCTGACCGGCGCGGCCGTGGCCGCCGCCTCGCTGCCGAACGACGACACCATGGGCGTGCCCGCCCAGCAGTCGCGCTGACGCACCCCGCGAGCCACGACGGCCCCCGCCCCTCCCGGGCGGGGGCCGTCCGGCTTTCCCGGCACGGGCTTCAGGAGTTGTCCGACAGCCCGTAGCGCGGGTAGGCGCCGTCGGGCCGCTGGTGGCCGTGGCTCAGCTGGTTGCCCTCGTCGTCCGAGACGGTGCCGAACCACGAGGTGCACCAGACCGACACCGAGTCCGGCCAGTACTGCACCTCGAACGGGTGCCCCGGTCCGTAGTCGCCGTACGAGGTGACGATGAACGTCTCCCCCGGGCGCATCCAGTAGTCCTCGCCCAGCGGCTCCAGGGTCAGTTCGAGCAGCCCCTCGCCCCGGTTCGTCAACGGGATCCGGCCGGTCACCTCCAGGGCGGAGAAGTCCCAGCCGCCGGCCTCCCCAGGTTCCTCCCTCATCCCGCCGCCACCACCCGCTCCAGCAGCCGGCGCACGACCGCGTCGAAGGCCTCCGGTGCCTCGATCGCGCTCAGGTGCCCCACCCGGGGCAGCACGGTCAGCTCGGCGTCCGGCAGGGCCCGTGCCATCAGCTCGGCCTCGCCGACGGGCATCAGGGCGTCCTCCGCGCCCGCCAGCACGGCGGCCGGCACCCGCACCCCGGCCAGGACGTCCAGCCGCTCCGGACGGGCCGCCATGGCCCGCTGCGCCCAGGCGACGGTGGCCGGCGGGGCGGCGGCGATCATCGCCTCCACCCGGCCCACCAGGTGCTGGGAGTCCGGCCCGAGCTGGCCGGCCGCCGTCCGCTCGTCGAGCAGCAGCCGCACGCTGTCCCGGGCCAGCACCGCGGCGGCGATCCGCTCCCGGTTGGTCCTGGCCGCCTCGGGGTCGGCGGTGGCCTTGGTATTGGCCAGCAGCAGGCCCGCCAGCCGGTCGGGGTGGCGCTCGGCGAAGGCCAGCGCCACGTAGCCGCCCATGGAGAGCCCGCCGAGCACCGCCCGGTCGATCCCGGCGGCGTCCAGCAGTCGGGCCACGTCGTCGGCGACGGTGTCCAGCGAGGGCTCCTCGGAGCCCAGCCCGGCACCGCCGAAGCCGCGCTGGTCCGGGGCCACCACCCGGGCCCGGTCCCCGGTCGGACCGGGCAGCGTCTCCAGTTGGGCGGACCACATGGCGGCACTGAGCGGAAAGGCGTGCAGCAGCACGAGGGGAGTTCCGGTACCGCTCTCGCGGACCGACACTGCGGAGGGGAGCTGGGTCATGGGGCCACCGTATTCCGGTGCGCCCGGCGGGCCCACTCAGCGGGCCACCTTGTCCGCTTTGTCATAGCCTGACGGAGAGTAAGGGAGCAGCGATGATCGAGTTGCACGACCTGACCAAACGTTACGGCTCGACCCTGGCCGTCGACCGGCTGAGCTTCAAGGTGCCGCAGGGCGTGGTCACCGGGTTCCTGGGGCCCAACGGTGCCGGGAAGTCCACCACGATGCGCATGATCCTCGACCTCGACCGCCCCACCGGCGGCCGGGTCACCATCGACGGCAGGAGGTACGGACAGCTGAGCGAACCGCTCAAGTACATCGGCGCGCTGCTGGAGGCCAAGGCCGTCCACCCCGGCCGCACCGCCCGGGACCACCTGCTCTGGCTCGCCCAGAGCAACCGGATCCCCGAGCGCCGGGTGGACGAGGCGCTCTCCCTGGTCGGCCTCACCCCGGTCGCCCGCAAGCGGGCCCGGGGCTTCTCGCTCGGCATGGGCCAGCGCCTCGGCATCGCCTGCGCGCTGCTCGGGGACCCGGAGATCGTGATGTTCGACGAACCGGTCAACGGGCTCGACCCGGAGGGCATCCTCTGGATCCGCAACCTCATGAAGCGCCTCGCCGCCGAGGGCCGGACCGTCTTCGTCTCCTCCCACCTGATGAGCGAGATGGCCGTCACCGCGGACCACCTGGTGGTCATCGGCCGGGGCCGGCTGCTGGCCGACCTGCCGATGGCCGAATTCATCCGGCGCAACTCCCGCTCCGCCGTCCGGCTGCGCAGCCCGCAGCCCGAGCGGCTGCTCGACGCGCTGGCCGGCGCCGGGCTGCGGCACGAGGCGGGCCCGACGGGCTCGGTCGAGGTGGTCGACGGCGACCTCGCCGCGCTCGGCGAGCTGGCCGCCGCGAACGGCGTGGTGCTGCACGAACTCAGCCCGCAGCAGGCCTCGTTGGAGGAGGCGTTCATGCAGATGACGGCCGACGCGGTGGAGTACCACGCCGGCGACGGGCCGGGCCGGGACGCGGCCGGCGCACCCGGCGTCTGGGGCGCCGACTGGAAGGGCGGGGCGGCGGGACAGCCGGCCGCCACCGGCACGGAGGAGAACTGAGATGGCGTCCTTCCCCGCGGTCCTGCGCTCCGAGTGGACCAAGATCCGCAGCGTCCGCTCGACGATCTGGACCCTCGCGCTGACCTTCGTGGTCACCCTCGGCGTCGGTGCCCTGCTGTCGCTGCTGACCAACAACAACTTCGAGGAGTTCCGCAGCGACAACACCCCGTTCGACGCCACCGGCACCGCCTTCTCCGGCATCCTCCTGGGCGAGCTGGCCATCATCGTCTTCGGCGTACTGGCGATCGGGAACGAGTACAGCAGCGGAATGATCCGGGTCACCCTGGCGGCCGTCCCGCAGCGCGGCACCCTGCTCACCGGCAAGGCCGTGGTGCTCGGGGGGCTCGCCCTGGCCGTCTCGCTGGTGACGGCCTTCCTGACCTTCTTCACCGGCCAGGCGCTGCTCGGCGACCACTCCACCTCGCTCGGCGAGCCGAACGTGCTGCGCGCGGTGTTCGGCGCCGCGCTCTACCTCACGATGCTGTGCCTCTTCTCGGCCGGCGTCACCACGATGCTGCACAACCAGACCCTCGCGCTGGGCGTGCTGGTGCCGTTCTTCTTCCTGCTCTCGCCGATCCTCTCGGCGGTGCCGGGCGCCAAGACCGTCGCCCACTACTTCCCCGACTACGCGGGCTCCCGGATGCTGCTGGTCTACGAGCAGAGCGGCCAGCCGTACGGGCCGTGGGCGGGCTTCCTGATCTGCCTGGCCTGGACGGTCGCCGCGCTGGCCGGCGGCGCGCTGGTGCTGAAGAACCGCGACGCCTGAGCCCGGGGGGCCGGAACCGGTCCGCGCGGGCCGGTGGAGGTCAGTAGCGGGGAGCGCCCCGGCCCCGGAGCAGGTTCGAGGCCCGGCGCTCCCGCGCGCCCCAGCAGGCCCGGTGCCAGTGCCGCCGGTCGTCCACGCCCGCGCCGTGCAGCGGCCACGCCACCAAGTGCCCCGTCCCGGGCGGGATCTCCTGGTCGCAGCCCGGGCAGCGGTAGTGCCGCCCGGCCGTCCCGGCGACCGTCTGCACCACCCAGTCGTCGCCCTGGTAGCTCTCGGTCCGGCGCATCGAGCTGCCCATCGGGGCGGCCGGCTCCGCCCGGTCCGGTTCGGCGGCGCTCTTGATCCGGTTGCGTCGGGGCGACACGTCGGGCTACCTCTCTGCGGGGTGTCGGGAACCGTTCCAGCGTACGGCCGCACACCGCCCGGGCGGGCCACTATCACGGCATCGGAGGATGATCGGCTGTTTCCCGTGAGATCCACCCGATTCTCTGGGAAATTGGTGGTTCGGCGTGCCATTGGCACATGACATGGGCTACTCACGAGGGGACAGGCGGGGCCCGCAGACCCTGCGCGCACCCGAGGAGGCCTCACGATGACCCGAACCAGCACCCGCGCCGAGACCCGCCGGCCCGTCGGGGTCCGCCCGCCGGCACCCGGCCCGGCGCTGACCCCCACCACCGTCACGGCCGCCGCCGGCACCCCACTGCCGGCGGACCGGCGGACCGGCTCCGCCACCGCGGACACCGCGCCCGTCCAGGTCGGCGCGTTCCTGCTCTCGGCGCAGTTCCCCGGCCAGACCCACGGGGAGGCGCTCGACCGCACCGTGCGCGCCGCCGTCGCGGCCGAACAGGCGGGACTCGACAGCGTCTGGCTGGCCGAGCACCACTTCGTCCCGTACGGCGTCTGCCCCAACGCCGCCACCCTGGCCGCGCTGCTGCTCGGCCGGACCAGGCGGATCGGCATCGGCACCGCGGTCAGCGTGCTCTCCACCACCCACCCGGTGGCCCTCGGCGAACAGGCGGCACTGCTCCACCTCACCTCCGACGGACGCTTCACGCTCGGGGTGGGGCGCGGCGGCCCGTGGATCGACCTGGAGGTGTTCGGCGGCGGTGTCGACGCCTTCGAACGGGGCTTCCCGGAGCGGCTCGACCTGCTGCTGCGCTGGCTTCGCGGGACCAGGGTGGGCGCGGCCGGGCCGCAGTTCACCTTCCCCGAGGTCGCCGTGGTGCCCCGGGCCACCGAGCCGCCCCGGCAGCCCGACCTCGGCGCCTGGCTGGGCCTCGACGAACGGACCGGCACGCTGCGGTTCCCCCGTCAGCGCCAGGACGTCGACGGCTCCGCCGAGGAGCTCACCGCCACCGGCCGACCGGTGGCCGGCCCGCCGATGGTGGTCGCCTGCACCTCGCCCGGCGGGGTCCGCACCGCCGCCGAGCGGGGCCTGCCGATGCTGCTGGGCATGCACTCCGGCGACGAGGACAAGCTGCACATGCTCGAGCTGTACCGTTCCGCCTGGCTCGCGGCCGGGCGCGGCGAGGAGCAGCTGCGGCGGATCACCCGCCAGCACGTCGCGGCCGGGGTCGCCCAGGTCGACGACCGCGCCTCGACGGCGCGGGCCACCCTGCTGGGCGCGATGCCCGGCTGGTTCGAGTTCGGGCTCGGCGCCCACCGCACGGTGGACGGCCGGGAGCGGAAGATGCGCGATCCGCGCCAGTACACCGAGCTGCTCTGCGACCTGCACGCGGTCGGGACGCCCCGGCAGTGCGCGGACCGGCTGCTGGCCACCGCCGAGCGGACCGGCATCCGCCGCTTCGCGCTGCTGGCCGAGGGCAGCGGCGACCGGGAGGCCACCCTGCACAACATCGCCCGGATCGGCTCCGAGGTCCTGCCGCAACTGGGGTGAGGCCCGGCCGCCGGGCCCCCGTCAGGGACCCGGCGGCCACCCGGAAAGCACGGGTGAGCGGGCGACTCCCGCCCCGAGCCCCCACGAAGGAGGCGAGCGGGCGACCCCCGCCCCGTCCCACCCCATCCCGCCCCGAGCCGAAGGGGCGCGCCGGTGCCGAAAGGGAGAGCGCGAGGAGGCCCCTGAGGAACGAAGGGGCATCGGAGCGCCGACCGTCGGCACCGGACAAGAGCGCCCCGGAGGCGAGCGGGCGACTAACAGTCCCGGAGTTCGTCCGACTGGTTGAGGAGCTGCTCGCGGACCGAGGTGAAGCGCTCGTAGCGCTTCTTGTTGGCGGAGGACGGCCGGAAGACCGCCACCCGGTGACAGTTCTGGAACGCCAGGCGGACGCCGAAGTGCCGTTCCAGGGCCCCCCGGATGGCGTCGCTGGCCAGTGCCCGCAGGAGCTGGCCCCGGGCCTGCTCGCTGGGCGGCGGTACATGGTTGTCGGCGAAGTCGGTGCCGTCGACCTCGGCCCGGGCGACCAGCGAGCTGATCAGCTCCCAGGCGTACGGCAGGGAGACGCGGACGCAGTCGACGAACTCCCGCTCGTCGACCTCGTCCCGCGCGGCCTTCTCCAGCAGGGCCGGTGAGACGTCGAGCGACATGGATTCTCCTCTCGCGGTCCGTCCGCGCGGCGCGCGGGCGGTGATGCGTAGTCCAAGTCAGAGCTGAGGGTGAGGGTGCGGGCGCGTCTGTGTCCGGAACACCGTCGGACGGGTGTGAAGCCGTCGGACGACCGTGTTTCCGGCAACACGCCCAGGCAGGGGCGCCGCTGGTCCGTCGAGGGACGCGGCCGGGGCGCCGCCCGCTCAGGACAGCGTGGCAGCCAACAACGGACCAGGCCGGTGGTTCCGGCGGATTCCTCCGGGAATACGCCCCCGTGCACCGGATTGGCCGGAACCTGTCGGATCGTTCATCTGAAGTCTCCATCCCCGTTGACAGCGCTCCCGCAAGCAAGCCGTCACACACCGTAGCTGTCTCCGGTGGTGGCCGCCAGGGTGCCGACAGGCTTTGACGGGATCGCAGGGCATCCATCGTGGCGGGGTTCGCGGATTCTTCACCCCGTCGTCGTGGAATCGCATCAACTGGCCCCGGTGGGCTAGCGTGGTCGACCGTGCGTCTCGTAATTGCCCGCTGCTCAGTCGACTATGCCGGTCGGCTCTCCGCCCATCTGCCCTCCGCCACCAGGCTCATCCTGGTCAAGGCCGACGGCAGCGTCAGCATCCATGCCGACGACCGCGCCTACAAGCCGCTCAACTGGATGTCCCCGCCGTGCGTCCTCAAGGAGGCCGACGGGGTCTGGACGGTGGAGAACAAGGCCGGCGAGAAGCTCATCATCACGCTGGAGGAGGTGCTGCACGATTCCTCCCACGAACTCGGGGTGGATCCCGGGCTCATCAAGGACGGCGTCGAGGCGCATCTCCAGGAGCTGCTCGCGGACCGGATGGAGGTGCTCGGCGCCGGCTGGTCGTTGATCCGCCGCGAGTACCCGACCGCGATCGGCCCGGTGGACATCCTCTGCCGCGACTCCGACGGCGCGACGGTCGCCGTGGAGATCAAGCGGCGCGGCGAGATCGACGGCGTCGAACAGCTCACCCGGTACCTGGAACTGCTCAACCGGGACCCGCTGCTGGCCCCGGTGAAGGGCATCTTCGCCGCGCAGGAGATCAAGCCCCAGGCCCGCGTGCTGGCCACCGACCGGGGCATCGGCTGCGTGGTGCTGGACTACGACGGGCTGCGCGGCATCGACGACGACAAGCTGAAGCTGTTCTGACCCCCGGCCGGCCGGTCAACCGGTCGGCTTGGGCGCCGAAGTGGACGCCGTCGGGCTCGCCGAGCCCGGCGGCGTCGTCGTCGTATCGGTGGGGGTAGGCGTCGGGCTCGGGGGCTGGGTCGCCGTCGGGGAGGTCGTGGACGGGGACGGGCCGGGGTCCCCCCCGGTCGTTCCACCCGTCGTTCCACCCGTCGTCCCGCCGCTGGTCCCACCGGTGGTCCCGCCGGTGGTCCCGCCCCCGCTCGCACCGCCCGTGCCGCCGCCCGTACCGCCCGCGGTGCCGCCCCCGGGGGGCTGCGGCGGGTTGGGGGCCTGGGTCTGCGGCGGGGTGGTGCCGGTGCTCGCCCCCGGGCTCGGCGAACCGCTCGGCTTCTTCGAGGCCGAGGCCGAACCCGAGGCCGACGGCGAGCCGGAGGGCGTCCGGGAGGCCGTGGTGCCACCGCTCGGCACGGTAGGGGCCGCCGACTGCTCCAGGACCGGCCCGCCCGTCGCCGCGGACGGTCCGGTGGCCGGCAGGGTGACCGGCGAGGAGGCCCCGGAGGCCGTCGGCCGGGGCGAGGAGGGCCGCGGCGAGGCCTCGGGCAGGGTGGAGCCGTCGTCGCTGCTGCTGTGCGGGTCGTTGCCCCGCTCGTCCCCGGTCACCGTCAGCCCGACCGCCGTCCCGAGCACGCCCAGCGCCAGCACCGCCGCCGAGGCGGCGACGACCGCCCGTCTGCTCCGGCCCGGACCGGCCGCCGCGGCGGCGCCGATCCGCAGCGGCACCCGCGCGATGGCCCGGATACCGGGCCGGCGGACCGACCCCGGGCCCGCGGGCGCCCCGGCCGACAGCTCGCGGCCCTCGGCCCGCAGCAGGTCGAGCATCCGCCGCGCCGCGGCCGCCCCGCGCACCTCGCCGAGCGCGGACCGCAGCGTCAGCGCGGCCTCCAACTCGACGACGGCCTGCCCGGGTTCGTGGACACAGAGGGCGTACACGCCCAGCTCGTGGTGGAACCAGGCCTCGTCGGCCCCGGCACCGGTCCGCCGGGCCGCCTCCAGGCCGAGCCGCAGCGCCCGCTCCCAGGCCCCCCAGCGCAGCGCCAGGGCCAGCGCGGGGGCCGCCGCCCGGGCCAGCCGCCGCACCGAGTCGTGCCGCCCGGCGGCCCGGTCGGCGAGCAGCACGCCGATCACCACCTCGGCCTCGGCGGCGATCTGCGGCAGCGAGACCGAGGAGTGCCCGACCCACCAGGAGAAGTGCTGCGCGGCGCCGTCCACGCTGTCCCGGGCCGGCCAGTGCGGGGCGAGCAGTTCCAGCGCCCCGGCGGTGAGCCGGTGGTGGCCGCCGATCGAGACCGCGAGCCCGGCGTCGGCGAGTTCGGCGAGCGCGCTCTCGCCCTGGCCGACGTCGATCAGGGCGGGCAGGTGCGGGGCGGTCGGGCACTCGCCGCCGAGGGCCACCGCGAGCCTCAGCACGGCCTGCGCGGTCTCGCTCAGCCCCTCGGCCAGCCGGACGGCGGGGAGGGTGGACTCGGCGACCGAGGGCAGCGGCACGGTGCCCCGCAGCGCCGCCTCGCGGACCGCCGGGTCGGGGTCGTGCACGGGCTCCCGGACGGCGCCGAAGACGTCCATCCGGTCCTCCTCGGCGGCGACCAGCGCGTCCACCGCGACGTCCCGCTGCCGCAGCAGCGCGGCGGCCTGGACGAAGCGCAGCGGCAGGCCCTCCGACTCGAACCAGAGGTCCACCGCCCAGGCCTTCTCGGCCGCGTCCAGGGGCCGTCCGGCCAGCCGGGCGGCGAGGGCCAGGCAGGCGGGCCGGGAGAGACCGGCCACCAGGTGGTCCTGGAGCCGGGAGTCGGCCGCGAGCAGCGGGCCGTCGGCGGCGGAGGAGATCAGGAAGGCGCAGTCGGGGGCGGTGGCGAGCAGCGCCTCCAGCTCGGCGCCGTCGGGTTCGACCTCGTCGATGACGACGATCGCGCCGACGCCCGCGAGGTGTTCGGCGAGCTGGCCGGGGTCGGGGCGGAAGCCGGGGGCGTGGTGGGTCGCGGCGAAGAGCTCCTGGAGCAGGTCGGCGGCGGTGCGCCGGTGGCCGCGGAGCTGGACCACGCCGCCGGGGGCGAGGTCGCCGGCGGCCGAGGCGACGGCCGACAGCAGGGCGCTGCGGCCGGAGCCGGCCTGGCCGACCAGGCGTATCGAGCGCCCCTCGGCGAGCAGGCCGAGCAGTTGGGCGACGTCGGCCTCGCGGTCGAGCAGCGGCAGGTCGGCGGGGCCGGCGCCGAGCGCGAGCGGGCCGACCTGGCCGCCGGGGTCGCCGGCCGGGCCGCGGGCGGCCGCTCCAGGCCCGGTCCGGCGGGGGCGGGGGCGCCATTCCTCGGGGCACGGCCGGACCTCGGAGCCCTCGGGGCCGCCGACTCCCACCAGCAGTCCGCCGGAGACGAGTTCACCGTTCCGGGTGCGCACGGACTCCTGCCGGAAGTCCCCGGTTGGCTGTGCCACGTTCTGCTCCGCCCCACGCTCGCGCCGTCGCCCCGCACCGGCCGGCGTCGTCCGCGGCCGGGAATCGGGCCCGGCGGCCGTTTCCTGACGCCAGACTCTCGCACATCGGCGCCCGCCCGCGCAGCGTCGGACCGTCACCGGCCGCCCGGTGCAAGGGATCGTGGGGCCCGGGACCGGGCCGGGGCGGTCAGAGGGCCGGCAGGGTGGCGCCGAGGGGTTCGACGGTGACGCCCTCGACGGCGAGGATGCGGTGCAGCCGGGTGGCCACCAGGAGGCGCTGGAGCTGGGCCGGGACGGAGCGGAGCACCAGCCGGCGCCCGATCCGGCCGGCCCGGCGGTGGGTACCCATGATCACGCCCAGACCGGTGGCGTCCCAGAACTCCAGCCGGCCGAGGTCGAGCACGAGGTCGCCGCGGCCGCCGTCGACGGCCTGGTGCAGCCGCGCCCGCGCGTCGGCGGCGGTGCGCACGTCGAGGCGGCCTTCGAGGGCCAGCGCCACGTGGTTGCCGGTGATGCGCATGCTCTCCTCCTCCGCGGGGCGGGCCCGGCGTGCCGGGGCGGACCGGGTTCGGCGCCGGTCCTGACGGTCGGTGCCGCCGGGTGTCGGTGGCCGGGTGGGTGTCGGTGGGTACGGGTGCCGCCGGCGGTGCCGGACCGGGGGCGGTGGCGCTCCGGGCGCCGGGCGGGCCCTGCGGCCCCGCGCGTCGGCCCCGGACGGAATGCCGGGTTCCCCGTCATCCATCTGACGGCGAGCCGGGCCCTCGGGTTGCTGGTTCCGGCCGGATCTGAAGCAACTTCACTCGTCCGAGGGAATATACGCAGGAACTCTCCACACTTACGCTCGATTACCGCCCAAATCACCCGTCTGCGGCGCCGGCGTGAGGAAACTCACCAGGCCCGGCAGAACGGGCCGCGCGGTCCCACGACCGCACGGCCCGTCCGGTCCGTCGACTCAGCCGGCGGCGGTCACTTGCCCGGGTACGGGTAGAAACCGCGGCCGCTCTTGCGGCCCAGGTCACCGGCGGTGACCATGCGCGCCATGATCTCCGGGGCGGCGAACTTCTCGTCCTGGGTCTCGTTGTAGATGTTCCGCGCGGCGTGCAGCAGGATGTCCACGCCGGTCAGGTCGGCGGTCTCCAGCGGGCCCATCGCGTGGCCGAAGCCGAGCCGGCAGGCGGTGTCGATGTCCTCGGCGGAGGCGACGCCCGACTCGTAGAGCTTGGCGGCCTCGACGACCAGGGCGGTGATCAGGCGGGTGGTGACGAAGCCGGCCACGTCGCGGTTGACCACCACGACGTCCTTGCCGACGCCCTCGGCGAAGGCCCGGACGGTGGCCAGCGTCTCGTCGCTGGTCTTGTAGCCGCGGACCAGCTCGACCAGCTTCATCAGCGGCACCGGCGAGAAGAAGTGCACGCCGACCACGGACTCGGGGCGCGAGGTGACGGCGGCGATCCGGGTGATCGGGATGGCGGAGGTGTTGGAGGCGAGCACCGCGCCGTCCTTGGCGAGCTTGTCGAGCTCCCTGAAGACGCCTTCCTTGACCTCCAGCTGCTCGAACACCGCCTCGACCACGATGTCGGCCTCGGCGACCGCGCCGAGGTCGGTGGTGGTGGTGATCCGGCCGAGCGCCGCCTCGGCGTCCTCGGCGGTGAGCCGGCCCTTGGAGACGAACTTGTCGTACGAGGCGCGGATGCCGTCGAGGCCCCGGCGCAGCGCCTCCTCGGTCACGTCGCGCAGGACCACGGGGTGTCCGGCCTGCGCGGAGACCTGGGCGATGCCGGCGCCCATCAGGCCGGCCCCGATCACGGCGATCTGCTTGCTGGACGCACTGCTCATGGCTTGGTCTCCCGATGCCGTCGCCGCCCTGGTGGGCGGGCCCTGAAGGCGGCTCAAGGCAGGGGTCACCCACCGAGCCGCATCACTCATGGGCGGGACTTTAATGCCGATCCGGCGCCCGTGGTGGCATCCGGGGGTGTGATCTGCGACAGACCTGAGCATGCGAGAAGGTCAGCTGATCGGATCGATCGGACCGGTCAGATCATCAGCCCGAGATCCTGGGCCAGGATCGCCGCCTGCACCCGGCTGCGCAGCCCCAGCTTGGCCAGGATCCGGCTGACATGGGTCTTGGTGGTCGCCTCCGCCATCTCCAGCCGCCCGGCGATCTCACCGTTCGACAGCCCGGCGCCGATGCAGGCCAGCACCTCCCGCTCGCGCGGCGTCAGCCCGGCCACCGCCGCCCGGGCCTCCGGCCCGGCCTGCCGCTCCGGACGGGCGAAGGTCCCGATCAGCCGACGGGTCACCGAGGGCGCCAGCATGCCGTCCCCGCGCGCCACCGTCCGGATGCCGTCGACCAGGGCGTCCGCCTCCAGGTCCTTCAGCAGGAACCCGGCCGCCCCGGCCCGCAGCGCGCCGTAGACGTACTCGTCCAGGTCGAAGGTCGTCAGCACCAGGACCTGCGCCGCCCCGGCCGCCACCACCTGGCGGGTCGCCGAGACCCCGTCCAGCCGCGGCATCTGCACGTCCATCAGGACGACGTCGGGCCGCAGCTCCAGCGCCAGCCGGACGGCCTCCTCACCGTCCGCCGCCTGGCCGACCACCTCCAGGTCCGGCTCGGCCCGCAGGATCATCACCAGCGCCGCCCTGACCGCCGCCTGGTCCTCCGCGACCAGTACCCGGATCGTCATGACCGTCCCGCCCCTTCCTCCGTCGCCTGCTCCCTCGGCAGCACCGCGCGCACGCTCCAGCTGCCCTCCCTCGGCCCGGCCTCGAAGCTGCCGCCCAGCAGCGAGGCCCGTTCCGCCATGCCGACCAGCCCCGCCCTGGCGCCCGGCAGCGCCTGCCCGGCCCCGCTCCGGAACGGGCTGTCCACACTGATCCGCAGCTCCTCGGCCCGGAAGTCCAGCAGCACCCGGACCTCCCCCGGGCCGGCGTGCTTGAGCGCGTTGGTCAGCGACTCCTGCACGATCCGGTACGCGGCCAGCCCGACCGGCACCGGCAGGACCCCGCGCTCGCCGTGCTCCGCCAGGTCGAAGTCCAGTCCGACGTCCCGCCCGGCCGCCCGGGCCTTGGCGAGCAGCGCGTCCACCGCCGACAGGTCCGGCGCGGCGTACGACTCGTCGGCCTCGCCGCCGCCGCTGTCCCGCAGCAGCCCGACGATGCGACGCATTTCGGCCAAACCCTGGACGCTGTTCTCGCGGATCACTCCGAGCACCTCCAGCACCGGATCGTCCGCCGGCCGCCCCTGACGCCGCGCCATCGACTGCGCGCCGGTCGCGTGGATCGCGATCGCCGACAGGTGGTTGGCCACCACGTCGTGCAACTCGCGTGCCATCCGCGCCCGTTCGGTGACCACCGCCTCGCGCCGGTCCATCTCCGAGAGCAGCGCGGTCTGTTCCGCCCGCAGCCGCTGGGACTCCGCCTCCTGCCGGTGCTTGCGCACGATGTCGGCGCTCCACAGCGGGCCCAGGAAGACCAGGGTGGTGATCACCACCACCGCGACCGCCGTACCGGTGTCGCTGTAGACGAAGCTCAGGGTGCTCAGCACCAGGACCGAGGCGATGCCGCTGATGTGCAGGACCGGCGACATCCGCCGGGGCCCGTACACCACCGCCGCGTAGAGCAGGTCGGTGTACATCATGGTGGTCGCCAGCAGGGCGCCGGAGAAGATGCTCCCGGCGAAGACCAGCCCGCCGAGGACGGCGATGGTGATCGGCCTGGTCCGCCGGACCAGTTCCAGGGCCGCCATCGCCAGCAGCGCGGGCAGGACCTGCCAGCGGGGGATGGCCGAGGAGTGGTCGTAGACCTGGAAGGCGATCAGCAGCAGTCCGCCGAGCAGCCCGGCCAGCGCGATCGAGGCATCGACCTGCCGTGGGGTGGGTGTGGGTCTGCGCACGCCCCCATCAGATCATCTCCGGCCCCGCGGCCGACTCCGGAGGCGGGAGGAGCGCCGCTACATCGAAAGATGCAGGGCGGTCCGTCCTCGCCGACGACGCGCGCGCGGGGGTGCCGCGGGGAGGCTGGGAGCGTCGTCGAGAACTGGAGCGCACCATGATCGTCACCCTTGTCCTCGCCGCCGAGGTCGCCTTCTGGGTGGTTCTCGCGCTGGGCCTGGCCGCCCGCTACCTGCTGCGGTGGCAGAAGGTGAGCACCGTCCTGCTGGTCGGGCTGCCCGTGATCGACCTGGCGCTGTTCCTGCTCACCTTCGTCGACCTGCACGGCGGCGCCACCGCCTCCTGGACGCACGCGCTCGCCGCGAGCTACCTGGGCTTCTCGGTCGGCTACGGGCCGTCCGTGGTCCGTTGGGCCGACGAACGGTTCCAGCACCGCTTCGGCGGCGGCCCGAAGCCGCTGCCCGCGCCCAAGTACGGCACCGCCCGCGCCCGCCACGAGTGGGCGATCTGCCGACGCACCCTGGTCTCGGTGGCGATCACGCTCACCCTGATCACCGCACTGAAGCTGTTCACCGACGCCACCGGGACCGAGGTGTTCGACCAGTGGTACTGGCGGCTCGGCATCGCCGCGGTGGTGAACCTCGTCATCGCCACCACCTACACCCTCTGGCCCAAGCAGCCGCCGGCCGGCGCGATCGTCGAGGACGGGCGGATCGTCGGCTGGAGCGTCCCCGAGCGGGCGAGCCACTCCTAGGACAGCGGCGGCGGGTGCGGGCGCGGATGCGGTGGACCGAACGGGAGACGGTCCACCGCGTCCGCGCGCGGTCGTCTCAGCGGTTCTCGCCCGGCACCCAGAGCACGTCGCCGCGCTCCTTGTTGGCGGCCCGGGCCAGGATGAACAGCAGGTCGGACAGCCGGTTGAGGTACTTGGCGGTCAGCGGGTTGACGGTGTCCCCGTGGGTGTCGATCGCCGCCCAGGTGGCCCGCTCGGCCCGCCGCACCACGGTGCAGGCCAGGTGCAGGTACGCGGCGCCCGGGGTGCCGCCGGGGAGGATGAAGCTGCGCAGCTTCTCCAGCTCCGCCAGGTAGTGGTCGCAGTCCTTCTCCAGCTTGTCGATGTAGGACTGCTCGACCCGCAGCGGCGGGTACTTGGGGTCCTCCACCACCGGGGTCGCCAGATCGGCACCGACGTCGAACAGGTCGTTCTGCACCCGGGTGAGCACCGTGACCACGTCGTCCGGCAGCGCGCCGGCCGCGATCGCCACGCCGATCGCGGCGTTGGCCTCGTTCGCGTCCGCGTAGGCGACCAGGCGGGGATCGGTCTTGCTCGTGCGGCTCATGTCACCGAGCGCCGTGGTGCCGTCGTCGCCGGTACGGGTGTAGATGCGCGTCAGATTGACCATGCGGCCACCCTAGCCGGGCAGCTCAGGCGGCGTTAGCCCCCGAAAACGCCGCTGCGCGACGTTGACCTCCCCCACCCCGAGGGTCCGCCGCTACGCGACGTTGACCTCCCCCAGCCTCCGGCCGGGGGGACCCCCACCCCGAGGGTCCGCCGCTACGCGACGTTCACCCTCTGCCCGGGCGGGGCCGCTTCGAGCCAGGCGAGGAAGCCGGTGAGCGCGTCCTCGCTCATGGCGAGCTCCAGCGGGGCGCCCTCGTGCAGGCAGCGCAGCACGACCGAGCCGGAGAGCAGGGCGAGCTCCTCCTGCCCCTCCGGGTAGCGCCGGCCCAGCACCTCGATCTCCCGGCGCGGCAGCACCTTGCGGGGCCGCGGGGCGTAGGAGAAGACCCGGAACCACTCGATGGAGTCGCCGCTGTACCGGCCGATACCAAAAACCCACCCCTTGCCGTCGGTCTGGGGAACCGGGGCCGAGGTGGGTTTGCCGTTCTCGTCGAGGTCGGGCTGCGTGGAGGCGTCGACGGGCATTTTGAGCCGGTAACTGCAGTCGAAGGTGCCGCCGACCCGCTGGATCACACGGCGGCGTACCGCGAACGCGACCAACCCGATCACTCCGAGCGCCACGACCGCCGCACACACCACAAGGGCGAGGACCATGCTCACCTACCTCCTCGCTACCCGCGTTCCCCGTTCGGCCGTACCAGGCGACCGCGTTGACCTACCAACTGAGACGACAGTCCCGGGGTCACGCTCACGCGTCCCCGGGACCGTCGGTCGACCCCGCTCAGGCGGGGGTCCGGCACAATCAGGCGCGCGCCTTCAGGCCGCGTGCCGCGTGCAGCCGGACCTCGGCGCGCCGCTCGGCGTGCTCGTCCAGGTCGGACTTGGCCTTGTCCAGTGCGCGCTCGGCGCGCGCGACGTCGATCTCGTCCGCCAGCTCGGCGATCTCCGCGAGCAGAGACAGCTTGTTGTCGGCGAAGGAGATGAAGCCGCCGTGCACCGCCGCGATGACGGTGCCGCCGTCCGTGGTGCGGATGGTGACCGGACCGGTCTCCAGCACGCTCAGCACCGGGGTGTGTCCCGGCATGATGCCGGTGTCACCGGAGGCCGTACGGGCGACGACGATGGTGGCCGCACCGGACCACACCTTGCGGTCGGCTGCGACCAGCTCGACGTGCAGCTCAGCCAACGTGGGCTCCTAGGCTCATGCAACCCCCGATTACTCGGGAGTTTCGGTAAGAATAACGGGCCCGCGCCCCCGGCATGAAACCGGCGGCACGGATTTGACCGGAATCACAGCCGATGCGACGCGAGGGGTGGGTCCCAGGGCTGGGGCCCACCCCTCGCGATCACGCTCGGCTGCTACCGGCCGCGACTACTTCTTCGCGAGCTCGGCGGCGTTGCGCTCGAGGTCCTCGATGCCACCGCACATGAAGAACGCCTGCTCGGGGACCGCGTCGTACTTGCCGTCCGCGATCGAGTTGAAGGCCTCGATGGTCTCGGACAGCGGCACGGTCGAACCCTCGACACCGGTGAACTGCTTCGCCACGTAGGTGTTCTGCGAGAGGAAGCGCTCGATGCGACGGGCACGGTGGACCGTGATCTTGTCCTCCTCCGACAGCTCGTCCATACCGAGGATGGCGATGATGTCCTGGAGGTCCTTGTACTTCTGCAGGATCCCCTTGATACGGATGGCCGTCTCGTAGTGGGTCTGCGCGATGTACCGCGGGTCGAGGATGCGGGACGTGGAGTCCAGCGGGTCGACGGCCGGGTAGATGCCCTTCTCCGAGATCGGGCGCGACAGAACGGTCGTCGCGTCCAGGTGGGCGAAGGTGGTGGCCGGGGCCGGGTCGGTCAGGTCGTCCGCGGGGACGTAGATCGCCTGCATCGAGGTGATCGAGTGACCGCGGGTCGAGGTGATGCGCTCCTGCAGGAGGCCCATCTCGTCGGCCAGGTTCGGCTGGTAGCCCACCGCGGAGGGCATGCGGCCGAGCAGGGTCGACACCTCGGAACCGGCCTGGGTGAACCGGAAGATGTTGTCGATGAAGAGGAGCACGTCCTGCTTCTCGACGTCACGGAAGTACTCCGCCATGGTCAGCGCGGAGAGCGCGACCCGCAGACGGGTGCCCGGCGGCTCGTCCATCTGGCCGAAGACCAGCGCGGTCTTGTCCAGAACGCCCGAGTCGACCATCTCGTCGATGAGGTCGTTGCCCTCACGGGTACGCTCGCCGACGCCGGCGAAGACCGACACACCACCGAAGTTCTCGGCGACGCGGTAGATCATCTCCTGGATCAGAACGGTCTTACCGACACCGGCACCACCGAACAGACCGATCTTGCCACCGGTGACGTACGGGGTGAGGAGGTCGATGACCTTGATGCCGGTCTCGAACATCTCGGTCTTGGACTCGAGGTCCTTGAAGTCGGGGGCCTTGCGGTGGATCGGCCACCGGACCTGGACCTGCGACTCGAACTCGTCCTTGTCGACGTTCAGCACCTCACCGAGGGCGTTGAACACCTTGCCCTTGGTGATCTGGCCGACCGGCACCGAGATGGCGGAGCCGGTGTCGGTGACCTGCGAGCCACGGACCAGGCCGTCGGTCGGCTGCATCGAGATGCCGCGGACCAGGCCGTCGCCGAGGTGCTGGGCGACCTCGAGGGTGAGGATCTTCTTGCCGCTGCCGTCGGGGTTGTCCACCTCGACGTGCAGGGCGTTGAACATGTTCGGGATCGCGTCGACGGGGAACTCCACGTCGACGACCGGGCCGATGACCCGCGCGACGCGGCCCGTCGCCGTGGTCGGCTCAACAGTGGTAGTCATACTCATTCGCTCCCGCGGCTCGCGTCAGCGAGCGCGTTCGCGCCACCGACGATCTCGCTGATTTCCTGGGTGATCTCGGCCTGGCGGGCCGAGTTGGCAAGCCGCGTGAGCGACTTGATGAGCTCGCCGGCATTGTCCGTCGCGCTCTTCATCGCGCGGCGGCGGGCGGCGTGCTCGGAAGCGGCCGACTGCAGCAGCGCGTTGTAGATCCGGCTCTCCACGTACCGCGGCAGCAGCGCGTCGAGGACGCCCTCCGCCGACGGCTCGAAGTCGTAGAGCGGGAAGATCTCCGTCTTCGCCGACGACTCCTCGCTGACCTTGACCTCGTCGAGCTTCAGCGGCAGCAGCCGCGCGTCGACGGCGGTCTGCGTCAGCATCGACTCGAACTTGGTCGAGATCACGTGGACCTCGTCCACCCCGCCGGTCTCGGCCGTGAAGGCCTCGATCAGCGCGGCCGAGACGAGCTTGGCGTCGGCGTAGGTCGGCTTGTCGGAGAAGCCCGTCCACGACTGCGCGACCGCGAGGTCACGGAAGCCGTAGAACGAGACGCCCTTGCGGCCGACGGCGTACGTCACCACGTCCTTGCCCTCGGACCGCAGACGCTCGGCGAGCGCCAGCGAGGCCTTGATGGCGTTGGACGAGTAGCCGCCCGCCAGACCGCGGTCCGCCGTGATCAGCAGGACTGCGGCACGCGAGGCGTTCGGGTTCTCGCTGGTGAGCGGGTGCTTGGCGGTGGACCGGGTGGCCACCGCGGTCACCGCCCGGGTGAGCTCATCGGCGTACGGGGTGGAGGCGGCCACCGCGCGCTGCGCCTTACCGATGCGCGCCGCGGAGATCATCTCCATCGCCTTGGTGATCTTCTTCGTCGCGGTGACAGAGCGGATCCGGCGCTTGTAGACCCGAAGCTGTGCTCCCATGGGTCGTTACGTCCTTTCCCTCGCTACCGGACTCAGGCCTGCTCGGAGAGCAGCTTGCCGTCAGCGGTCTGGTAACCCTGCTTGAACTCGCCGATCGCGGCGGTCAGCGCGTCGACGGTGCCGTCGGCGAGCAGACCGGTCTCGACGATGCCCGCGAGCAGGTCCTTGTGCTGCAGGCGCACGTAGTCCAGGAACTCGCGCTCGAAGCGGCGGATCTCGGCGACCGGGACGTCGTCCAGCTTGCCGGTGGTGCCGGCCCAGATGGAGACGACCTGCTCCTCGACCGGGAACGGCTGGTACTGGCCCTGCTTCAGCAGCTCGACCATGCGCGCACCGCGCTCCAGCTGGGCCTTGGAGGCCGCGTCCAGGTCGGAGCCGAAGCCGGCGAAGGCCTCCAGCTCACGGTACTGGGCGAGGTCCAGGCGCAGACGGCCGGCGACCGAGCGCATGGCCTTGATCTGGGCGGAGCCACCGACGCGGGAGACCGAGATACCGACGTTCACGGCCGGGCGGATGCCGGCGTTGAACAGGTCGGACTCCAGGAAGCACTGGCCGTCGGTGATCGAGATGACGTTGGTCGGGATGTACGCCGACACGTCGTTGGCCTTGGTCTCGATGATCGGGAGACCGGTCATCGAGCCGCCGCCCAGCGCGTCGTTCAGCTTCGCGCAGCGCTCCAGCAGACGGGAGTGCAGGTAGAAGACGTCGCCCGGGTACGCCTCGCGGCCCGGCGGGCGGCGCAGCAGCAGGGAGACGGAACGGTAGGCCTCGGCCTGCTTCGACAGGTCGTCGAAGATGATCAGGACGTGCTTGCCGTCGTACATCCACTCCTGGCCGATGGCGGAGCCGGTGTACGGAGCCAGGTACTTGAAGCCGGCCGGGTCGGACGCGGGAGCGGCCACGATCGTGGTGTACTCCAGCGCGCCGGCCTCCTCCAGGGCGCCGCGGACGGACGCGATGGTGGAGCCCTTCTGGCCCACGGCGACGTAGATGCAGCGGACCTGCTTCTCCGGGTCGCCCGAGCGCCAGTTGTCGCGCTGGTTGATGATCGTGTCGACAGCCACCGCGGTCTTGCCGGTCTGGCGGTCGCCGATGATCAGCTGGCGCTGGCCGCGGCCGATCGGGGTCATCGCGTCGATGGCCTTGATGCCGGTCTGCAGCGGCTGCTTGACCGACTTGCGGGCCATGACGCCCGGGGCCTGCAGCTCCAGGGCGCGACGACCGGTGGCGGCGATGTCGCCGAGACCGTCGATCGGGTTGCCCAGCGGGTCCACGACGCGGCCGAGGTAGTTGTCGCCGACCGGCACGGAGAGGACCTCGCCGGTGCGGCGCACCGTCTGACCCTCCTCGATGCCGCCGAACTCACCGAGGATGACGACACCGATCTCGCGGGTGTCGAGGTTCAGCGCGAGGCCGAGCGTGCCGTCCTCGAACTTCAGCAGCTCGTTCGCCATGACCGAGGGCAGACCCTCGACATGCGCGATGCCGTCCGCCGCGTCAGTGACCGTGCCGACCTCTTCCACAGAGGCGGCGTCCGGCTGGTACGACTGGACAAAGTCGGCCAGCGCGTCCCGGATCTCCTCCGGACGGATCGTAAGCTCCGCCATCAGGCTTCCCTGCTCTCCTAGTTTGCGATCCTCGGCCCGCCATTGAGGGCCGCAAGTGCTCGACTCTCGGCCGGGTCGTATGAACCGGCCGTACGTTTTGCCGACTCCGGTGGAGCCGGTTTCCCGACCGAGGGTCGGATGTGCTGTTTCGGTGCTCAGCCTTCGAGAACCTGGCGAGCGCCCTCGAGGCGGCTCGACACGGTGCCGTCGATGATCTCGTCACCGACCTGCACCCGGACACCGCCGACGACCTGGGGGTCGACATCGATGTTCAGGTGGACCTGGCGGCCGTACAGCCGGCCGAGGGCGCCCGACAGGCGCTCCTTCTGGCTGTCCGACAGCGGCACCGCGGTGGTGACCTGGGCCACCATGCGATCGCGCCGGGCGGCGGCGAGCTTGGAGTAGGACTCCAGCCCCTGCTCCAGGCTACGGCCACGCGGGTTGTTGACGAGGCTGGTGACCAGCCGCACGGTGCCCGCGTTGGCGCGGCCGCCGAGCAGCTTCTTGATCAGGGCCGTCTTGGCGACGGCGCCGGCCTTGGGCTCGGTCAGCGCGGCGCGCAGCTCGTGCGAGCCGCTCACCACCCGGCCGAACCGGAAGAGCTCGTCCTCGACGTCGTCCAGGGCAGCGGCCCTGTCCGCGGCGATGACCTCCGCGTACGCGGCCAGCTCCTCCACGGCGTCGACCAGGTCACGGCCACCCGACCAGCGGGAGCGGACCAGGCCGGAGACCAGGTCGGCCGTCTCGCCGGAGACCTGGCCGGCCAGCAGCGAGGAGACCAGCTGAGCCTTGTCCTGACCCGACCGGGACGGGTCGGTCAGAACCCGGCGCAGCGAGACCTCGCGGTCCAGCAGGGCCGTGACGGCGGTGAGCTCCTCGGCGAGCCGGGCCGCGTCCACCGAGGTGGAGTCGGTCAGGCTCTCGAGGTTCTGCCGCCCGGCGGCGAGGGCCTCACGGCTGGCGCCGATCACTTCGCCGCACCCTGAGCAACGGCGGCCTTGGCCTCCAGCTCGTCCAGGAAGCGGTCGACGACGCCGCTCTGTCGCGCCTGGTCCTCGAGGGACTCACCCACGATGCGGGACGCCAGCTGGGTGGCCAGCGAGCCCACGTCCTGGCGCAGGGCGGCAGTCGCCTGCTTCTTGTCGGCCTCGATCTGGGCGTGGCCGGCGGCGACGATGGCCTCGCGCTGACGCTGGCCCTCCTCGCGCATCTCGACGAGCTGGGCAGCGCCCTGCTCACGAGCCTGCTCGACGATGCGAGCAGCCTCGTGGCGCGCCTCGGCGAGCTCGGCGCGGTACTGCTCGAGCAGGGCCTGCGCCTCGTTCTGAGCGGCCTCGGCGCGCTCCATGCCACCCTCGATGGCATCCCGGCGCTCCGCCAGCACCTTCTCGATGCTGGGGAGGATCTTCTTGCCGAGGAGACCGAAGACGATGAAGAAGCAGAGCAGGCCGATGATGATCTCGGGCCAAGCGGGGAGGAGAGGGTTCATCTTCTCCTCGGCCGCGAACTGAGCCGCGATGCTCATATCTGGACCTTCCTCGAATGGGTCTGCGGCGGGATTACTTGTTGCCGAAGACGAACGGCATGACGATGCCGATCAGCGCGAGGGCCTCGGTGAGCGCGAAGCCGATGAACATGTTGGAGCGGATGAGGCCGACAGCCTCGGGCTGGCGGGCCATGGCCTGGACGCCGTTGCCGAAGATCAGACCGACGCCGATGCCGGGGCCGATGGCGGCGAGGCCGTAGCCGATCGAGGCGACGGAACCGTAGACAGTGCCCTCAGCGAGGAAGCTCATTGCAGTTGTCCTTTGCAGGGTGGTGAACCGGTGGTGATTGGCCACCGGGCATTCCGGGAGGTGTGGATCGTGGCGGGCCCGGTGAGGGGCCCGGGCTCAGTGCGCCTCTTCGAGGGCACCGGCGATGTAGCTGCTGGCCAGCATCACGAAGATGTAGGCCTGCAGGAACTGGACCAGCAGCTCGAAGGCGGTGAGGCCGACGGCGACGACGAACGAGGCCGAGCCGTACAGCGCGCCCAGGGTCGGGCTGAGCAGGTACCAGGAGGCGATGGAGAACATCACGATCAGCAGGTGGCCGGCGAACATGTTCGCGAAGGCTCGGACCGCGAGCGTGAAGGGGCGCACGAAGATGTTCGAGAAGAACTCGATCGGCACCAGGATGAACATGACCCAGCCCGGGATACCCGACGGCCAGCAGAGGTTCTTCAGACCACCGACGAAGCCGTGGTTCTTGAACGTCAGACCCATGTAGGTGAACCACACGACGGCCGCGAGGCCGGCCGGGAAGGCGATCGCCGCGGTCACCGGGAACTGGGCGAAGGGGATGACCGACAGGATGTTCATCAGCCAGATGATGAAGAACATCGAGACGAGCATCGGGACGTACTTCTCGCCCCGCTTGCCGATCGTCTCCAGCACGATGGAACGCTTGACGAAGTCGTAGCCGATCTCACCGACCAGCTGCAGCTTGCCCGGGACGAGCTTCGGCTTCGCGAAGGCCGCCCAGAAGAAGCCGATGACCAGGACAGCCACGATCATCGACAGCAGCATCGGCTTGTTGAACTCGAAGCTGCCGATGGTGAAAATCGGCTCGAACTGGAACTCGTTCAGGCCGGGGGCCGGGAAGCCGCAGCCAGCGTCCCCGAAGTGGCAACTGCCTGAGGCGAGGGACGTGAGTTCAGCACTCACCACGGACTCCTTCGTCGTGACGCATGGTTACGGCAACCTCGGTGTGTCGGCATGGCCTGCGGCCACGGAGCGGCACTGGAACTTGATGGATTTCTCGCCGACCCCGCGCGGCAGAGCACTGCACCACAGCGGGATCATCGAAGACTGCCCGGATCCGGGGGGCGATCGATCCGCGCTGCGGATGGACCTGGCCTCTTCCCGTACTCCGTTGTTGCGACGGACGATAGCAGTCCGTCAGTGCGGCATAAACACCGCCCCCCTCGTTGGGGGGACAGTGGGCCGTCGTCACTGTTGACGCCCCTTGTCCGAGGGCTTCTCGGCCTTGTTTTCGGAGGCGTCGGTCTCGACGTAGAAGGTCTTGGCCTTGAGGAAGCCGCGCACCTGGAAGCCCGTCCAGATCAGCACGCAGCCCAGCAGGGTGAAGGCGAAGGCCTGCCGGTTGAAGAGCTCGGTGTCCTTGAAGACCGCCAGCACGATGCCGACCAGCAGGATCTGCGTGGTGTACACCAGCAGCCCCACGGCCATCATCATCTGCGGGTTCGACCTGGTCAGCCGGTCGAGGGCGACCTGGCCGGAGGCGAAGAAGACCAGCACGAGCAGGGCGCCGAAGAGGGCCCCGAGCAGGCCCTTGCCTCCCGCGACGGCGAAGGAGATCGCCATCGCGATGACTCCGGCGACCGCAGTGGGGATCGCGGCGCCTCGGAGGATCCGGGCGTCGTTGGACGGCATGTCGGCAACTCCGGCGGCATGTCGAGTGGCGGGGGGACGGGCACAGAACTCGGTGGGTGGTACCGGACCGAAACCACCGCGGGCCGGTCTCTCGACGGCGAGCCCGTCGAGTGGGACCCGCCAGGGACGGAAGTCATCCACCTGTCAGGTCTTTCGGCGTCTTCTCGGTACTCGTGAACGGTATCACAAACTATTTGATGAGAGCTTTACCATGAATGTGTGGTACCTGTCACACCGATGGCCCAAGGGTGCCGCCGATCGGGTGAGCCGCTTGACACACCCTCACCTCTCCCAACGGCCGCGGCCGTTGCCGTGACCTCGGCCGGTGGCCGCCGACGATCCCTTGGGCACTCCGCCGAGCAGCCGCTTGTCCTCGGCCGACAGTTCGGCCATCGGCTCGGAGCTCGTACGCCCGGCCGATTCGGCGGTGAGCTCGGTGCCCTCGGCGGTCCCGGCACTCCCGTTGCTCCCGTTGCTCGCGGTGCTCTCCGCGACCGGGGCGGCGGCGGTCCGGCGCACCGGACGGCGGCGGTAGCGCGGCGGCACGAAGGCCTGCACCGCGCGCGGGGCCCGGGGCCGGAACCGCGGGGTGAGCAGCACCACCAGGCCGACCAGGCAGAGCCCGGCCAGCGTGAGGACGACGGTCCGGCCGGTGTTGGTGACCGAGAAGGCGACGGTCCCGAAGGCGATCAGCGCGGCCCAGAAGTACATGATCAGTACGGCGCGGCTGTGCGAGTGGCCGACCTGGAGCAGTCGGTGGTGCAGGTGCCGCTTGTCGGCGGCGAACGGGGACTGGCCCGCCCAGGTGCGGCGGACCACCGCGAGCAGCAGGTCCGCCAGCGGCAGCGCGATGACCGTCAGCGGCAGCAGCAGCGGGATGTAGATCGGCACCAGGGCGTGCACGGTGGCGGTCTGCGACCCCAGCTCGCTGGTGATCAGGTCGGGGTCGACCCGGCCGGTGATCGAGATCGCGGCGACGGCCAGCATCAGGCCGAGCATCATCGAGCCGGAGTCGCCCATGAAGATCCGGGCCGGGTGCATGTTGTGCGCCAGGAAGCCCAGGCACATGCCGATCAGCAGCACGCTGAACAGCACCGCGGGGGCGGCGTCGGAGATCGTGTAGCCGTACCAGAGCCGGTACGAGTACAGGAAGAAGGCGATCGCGGCGATGCACACCATGCCGCCCGCCAGACCGTCCAGGCCGTCGATGAAGTTCACCGCGTTGACCATCACGACGACCAGGACCACCGAGATGACCATGCCCTGGGTCGGACTGACCGCGACCGGCCCGAAACCGGGCACCGGCAGGGTGATCACCGTGACGCCCTGCCAGACCATCACACCGGCGGCGATCATCTGGCCGCCCAGCTTCACCAGGGCGTCCACGCCCCACTTGTCGTCCAGCACGCCGAGCAGCCACATGATGCCGGCGCCGGAGAGCAGCGCGCGGATGTCGGTGCCCTGGGAGAACACCTTGCTCAGGTTGTCGAGCTGGGAGGCGACCAGGATGCCCGCGCAGAGTCCGCCGAACATCGCGATGCCGCCGAGCCGGGGCGTCGGCTCGCGGTGCACGTCACGCGCGCGGACCGGGGGCATCGCCCCCGCCGCGATGGCGAACTTCCGGACCGGGCCGGTCAGCAGATAGGTGACCGCCGCGGTGCAGAACAGCACCAGCAGATACTCACGCACCACTGGCCTCCCGCAGCGTTGTCCGACGGTTGGGTACCGAAGGTACTCCCGTGCCTGTCCGAGGTTCGAGGTGCGTCGCCACGGCACACACCTTATTGAGTCGGACGCCGGGGGCACGCATCGCGGTTCGCCCTACCGGGTAGGAGATTCGGAAGCGCGGTCAGCGCCGCCCGGCGAAGGCCCGCGCGAGCTCCCTGACCCGCTCCGCCACCCGGACGTCCGTACCCCCGGCGAGCAGCCGTCCGACCAGGGCGGCGATCTCCGCCAGCTCGGTCTCCCCCATGCCCTGCGAGGTCACGGTGCCGGTCCCGAGCCGGATCCCGGAGGCCTCCGACGGCGGCGCCGGGTCGTACGGCAGCGCGCACTTGCCGAACAACAGTCCGGCGGCCGCGCAGCGGCGCTCCGCCTCGGCCCCGCTGACGCCGAGCGCGCCGACGTCGGCGGTCACCAGATGGGTGTCGGTCCCCCCGGTCAACGGGCGCGCGCCGGCCTCCGCGAGCCCGGCCGCGAGCACCCGCGCCCCGGCCACCGTGCGGTGGGCGTAGGCCCGGTAGGCGGGTGTGGCGGCCTCGGCCAGCGCGACGGCCTTGCCGGCCACCTCGTTCATCGCGGCGCCGCCCTGGCTGAACGGGAAGACCGCCCGGTCGACCCGCTCCGCCAGCTCGGCGGTGCACAGCAGCAGACCGCCGCGCGGGCCGCGGAGCAGCTTGTGGGTGGCCGCCACCGTGACGTCCGCGTACGGCACCGGGGACGGCGCGACCCCGGCCGCGACCAGGCCGGTGGTCTGCGCGACGGAGGCCACCAGATAGGCGTCCGTCTCGTCGGCGATCGCCCGGAAGGCGGCCCAGTCGGGGTGCCGCGGGTGGGAGATGGAGCCGGCCACGATCGCCTTCGGCCGGTGCTTCAGGGCCAGCTCGCGGACCTGGTCGAGGTCGATCAGCCCGTCCTCGCGGCGCACCCCGTAGCCGACGAAGTCGAACCAGCGGCCGGAGAAGTTGGCCCGCGAGCCGCAACTGAGGTGGCCGCCGTGCTCCAGCGACATCGCGAGCACCACGTCTCCGGGCCGCAGCAGCGCGGCGTAGGCGGCGAGCATCGCCGCCGTGCCGGAGCGCGGCTGGACGTTGGCGTGCGGGGCGGCGAACAGCTCGCGGGCCCGGTCGATCGCCAGCAGCTCGGCGGCGTCGGCCAGCGAGCAGCCGGCGTGGTGGCGGCGGCCCGGGTAGCCCTCGGCGTACTTGTCGATCAGCGGGCCGGTGAGGGCCGCCAGCACGGCCGGGCCGGTGAGGTTCTCCCCCGCCAGCAGCTGGATCGTCTCGGCCCGCCGTTCGGCCTCGGCGGCCATCAGGTCGGCCAGCTGGGGATCGGCCCGGAACAGGGCGGCGGAGAGCGCCTCGGGGGTCTCGACGGGGCCGGTCGCGGCATCGGTGACGGTCATGGCGGGGGCTCCCGGGCGCGTCGGGTCGGATCCCTCCAGCGTAGGACCGCCCCGGCGCCCCGGCACGGCGGCGCGTGCCGGGGTACGCCCGGCCGTAGGAAGCGTCGCGAGGGGGCCGGCGGCGCCGCGGCGACCGGCCGGCGACCGGGCCGGCGCTCAGTGCAGTGCGCGGACCCCGGTGAGCGCGGTGACCACGGGGTCGACGGCGTGGAATATCTCCTCGCCGCAGTTGCGGAACATGCCGATCGGCGCGCCGTACGGGTCGTGCAACTCGTCCGTCTCGGGGTCGGCGGCCAGCAGCCAGCCGCGGAGCGCCGCGGCGGCCCGGACCAGGGCCCGGGCGCGCTCGGTCACGTCGGCGCCCCGGCGCGGGTCCGGCAGGGTCCCCGGGTCGATCGTCCGGACCAGCCGGGTGAACTCCTTCAGGGTGAAGGTGCGCAGCCCGGCCTCGTGGCCCATGGAGATGACCTGGGCCCGGTGGTCCAGGGTCGCGGTGAGCACCAGGTCGGCCTCGACCACGTGCTCGTCCAGCAGTTCGCGGCCGGTGAAGCCGCCGCTGTCGGCGCCGTACTCGTCCAGCACCGTGGCGGCGTGGTCCTCCATCGGCGCGCCGACATGGCCCCAGGTGCCGGCCGACTCGACCAGGATCCGGCCGGCCACCCGGGGGTTCAGCCGGGTGTCCAGCTCACGCCGGGTGAGCCGCTCGGCGATCGGCGAGCGGCAGATGTTGCCGGTGCACACGTACAGGATCCGGAAGTGGTCCAGCGGCCTGGGTCCCACGCTCAGGTACGGCGATATGCCGGGCCCGGCATGGAGGGAGGCGGCCGTCAACTGCCGGCCTCCAGGTCGGGGACGACCTCCCTCAGCTGCTCGACGGAGATCGCGCCGGCCCTCAGCAGTACCGGCACCTTGCCGGTGACGTCGACGATCGACGAGGCCTGGGCGTGGTCGGCGGTGCCGCCGTCCAGGTACACCGAGATGGCGTCGCCGAGCTGCTGCTGGGCCTCGTCGCAGGTGGACGGGGACGGGCCGCCGGTCCGGTTGGCGCTGGAGACGGCCATCGGACCGGTGGCGTTCAGCAGCTCGATGGCGACCGGGTGCAGCGGCATCCGGACCGCGACGGTGCCGCGGGTCTCGCCGAGGTCCCAGCGCAGCGAGGGCTGGTGCTTGGCGACCAGGGTGAGCCCGCCCGGCCAGAAGGCGTCGACCAGCTCCCATGCCTGCTCGGAGAAGTCCGTCACCAGGCCGTGCAGGGTGGTCGGCGAGCCGACCAGGACGGGCGAGGGCATGTTGCGGCCGCGGCCCTTGGCGGCGAGCAGGGCGGCCACCGCCTCCGGGGAGAAGGCGTCCGCGCCGACCCCGTAGAGGGTGTCGGTGGGCAGCACGACGAGTTCGCCGCGACGGATGGCAGAGGTGGCCTCACGCAGACCGGTGGCGCGGTCCCCGGCATCGGCACAGTCGTAGCGGCGGCTCATCGGTGCGGTCCCCTTCCGGACGAACTCGTGGTGGTGCTCGTGGTGGTACTGGTGCTGGTGCCGGCGCCGGTACGGCGCCCCGACGTGCCGCGGAGCCCGCCGGTCGCCCGGTCGGTCACAGCGACGCCTTGCGGGCCGTGGTGAAGCGCGGGCGGTTGTTCAGATCGCGGTGGTCGGCGGTGTCGGTCCAGCCGGCCTCCTCGTTGAAGATCCACGGGACCTGGCCGCCCTGGGTGTCGGCGTGCTCGATCACCACGGCGCCGCCCGGGCGCAGCAGGCGGGCGGCGACGCGCTCGATGCCGCGGATGGTGTGCAGGCCGTCCTCGCCGGAGAACAGCGACATCTGCGGGTCGTGGTCGCGGGCCTCCGGCGCCACGTACTCCCACTCGGTGAGCGGGATGTACGGCGGGTTGGAGATGACCAGGTCGAAACGGCCGTCCCAGGCGCGGTCGTCCTCGAAGGCCCGGGTGGCGTCGCCCTCGTGCAGGGTGACCCGGGCGCGGTCGGGCGAGGACCCGATGTTGCGCCGGGTGTAGGGCAGCGCGCCCTCGTCCAGCTCGAAGGCGTGGACGAGGGAGCGGGGCAGCTCCTGGGCGAGGGCGAGCGCGATGGCGCCGGAGCCGGAGCAGAGGTCGACGACCAGCGGCTCGGCCACGTCCATGTCGCGGACGGCGTCTATGGCCCACTCGACGACCGACTCGGTCTCCGGACGGGGCACGAAGACGCCGGGGCCGACCTCCAGCTCCAGGTAGCGGAAGAACGCCCGGCCGGTGATGTGCTGGAGCGGCTCGCGGGCCTCCCGGCGGGCCACCGCCTCCCAGTACCGGGCGTCGAAGTCGCCGTCCTTGACGGTGTGCAGCTGGCTGCGCCTGACGTTGTGGACGTGTGCGGCGAGTTCCTCCGCGTCGAAGCGCGGCGACGGCACGCCGGCCGCGGCCAACCGCTGGGTGGCCTGGGCCACCTCGGCGAGTAGCAGGTTCATCCGTACGACCTCTTGCTTCCGCTCTCCGGCCTCGACGTCGGTCCCGCCGCCGCCGGTGTCAGTTCTGTTGGGCCGCGGCGAGCTTGGCCGCGGCGTCCGCGTCGACGCAGGACTGGATGACGGCGTTCAGCTCGCCGTCCAGCACCTGGTCCAGGTTGTACGACTTGAAGCCCGTCCGGTGGTCCGAGATGCGGTTCTCCGGGTAGTTGTACGTCCGGATCCGCTCGGAGCGGTCCACCGTGCGGACCTGGCTGCGACGCGCGTCCGAGGCCTCGCGCTCGGCCTCCTCCTGCGCGGCGGCCAGCAGCCGCGAACGCAGGATGCGCATCGCCTGCTCCTTGTTCTGCAGCTGGCTCTTCTCGTTCTGGCAGGAGGCCACGATACCGGTCGGCAGGTGGGTGATCCGGACCGCGGAGTCGGTGGTGTTGACCGACTGCCCGCCGGGGCCGGAGGAGCGGTACACGTCGATCCGCAGGTCGTTGGCGACGATCTCGACCTCGACCTCCTCGGCCTCGGGGGTGACCAGCACGCCCGCCGCCGAGGTGTGGATGCGGCCCTGGGACTCGGTGGCGGGGACGCGCTGCACGCGGTGCACGCCGCCCTCGTACTTCAGCCGGGCCCAGACGCCCTGGCCGGGCTCGACGTTGCCCTTGGTCTTCACGGCCACCGAGACGTCCTTGTAGCCGCCGAGGTCGGACTCGTTGGCGTCGATGAGCTCGGTCTTCCAGCCGATCCGCTCGGCGAACCGCAGGTACATCCGGAGCAGGTCGCCGGCGAACAGCGCGGACTCCTCGCCGCCCTCACCCGCCTTGATCTCCAGGATGACGTCCTTCTCGTCGTTCGGGTCGCGCGGGACCAGCAGCAGCCGCAGCTCCTCGGTCAGCTCCTCGCGCCGGGCCTCGCCGGACTTCACCTCGGCGAGGAACTCCGGGTCCTCGGCGGCGAGTTCGCGGGCGGCCTCGATGTCCTCGCCGGCCTGCCGCCAGGCCCGGAAGGCCCGGGTGATCGGCGTCAGCTCGGCGTAGCGCTTGGCCAGCTTGCGGGCGTTCGCCTGGTCCGCGTGGACGGACGGGTCGGCCAGCCTCGCCTCGAGGGCGGCGTGCTCGACGAGGAGCTCTTCGACTGCCTCGAACATGGGGGTGGCCTTCTTCCCGGGGATCGGTGGGTGGATCTGAGGGGGACCGCGGAGCGCGGAGGGTGCGGGGGACGCGAACGGCGCCGGTCCCCCATGCCCCCGGAACGAGTACGGGGGCACCGGGAACCGGCGCCGAGGGAGCGCTAGGCCTTCGCGCTGTGCTGCTTGCCGAAGCGGGCCTCGAAGCGGGCGACGCGGCCACCGGTGTCGAGGATCTTCTGCTTGCCGGTGTAGAACGGGTGGCACTGCGAGCAGACCTCGGCGCGAATCACGCCGCTCTTCTCGGTCGACCGGGTGGTGAACTCGGCACCGCAGGTGCAGGTCACGTGGGTGAGCACGTACTCGGGGTGGGCGTTGGACTTCAAGGGATTCTCCTAGTGTTCGGGAGGGCACCGGGTCGGCGGCGGGAACGCCGCTCGTGAACCGGGACCGACGGACCAGTCTGCCAGGACCGGCCGCTTCTTCCCAAACCGGGGGGCGCTCCGGGATATTCCGGGCTCCGCCGGGGCTCGTACGGGGCCCGCCCGGGGCTCAGCCGCGCCGGGCGGGGGCGGTGGTGGGTGCGGTCGTGGGCGCCTTCGCCGGTGCCGTCGCGGGCGCCTTCGCCGGTGCCGTGGGGGTGGCCTTCGCGGGGGCCGTGGGGGTGGCCTGGGCGGGGTTGGACGGCTGGGCGGCGGCCACCGCCTCGGGGACCGGCCGGTCGGCCTTCAGGGCCGCCCAGAGCTGGTCCGCCTGCGGCTGCAGCTCGACCACCCGGTCCGGGTCGCCGGGGGCGGCCGTCACCGGCAGGGTGACCATGCCGAGCTGGTCCGGCCCGATCCCCTTGAGCTGCTCGGCCAGGCCGACCAGGGAGTTCACCGAGGCGAGCGCGGAGTCGGTGGTGATCGAGCGGGTCAGGGTGTCGCCGACCGACCAGAGCTTCACCGGGTTGGTCATCAGCCCGACGCCGCCGACCTGCTTGAGCAGCGAGCGCACCATCTGCTTCTGCAGCTCGATCCGGCCGAGGTCGCTGCCGTCCCCCACGCCGTGCCGGGTGCGGACGAAGGCGAGGGCCTGCTTGCCGTCCAGGTGGTGCTCCCCCGGCTGGAGGTCCAGGCCGCTGTCCTTGTCGTGGATGGGCACCGTGGTGGTCACGGTGGCGCCGCCCACGGCGTCCACGAGCCGGGCGAAGCCGGCGAAGTCGACCTCGACGTAGTGGTCCATCCGCAGCCCGCTGAGCTGCTCGACGGTCTTCACCGCGCAGGTCGCGCCGCCGGCCTCGTAGGCGCTGTTGAACATCGCGCGCTTGGCGGCCGGCACCGCCCGGCCCTGCCGGTCGGTGCACTCGGGGCGCGGGACGAGGGTGTCGCGCGGTATGGAGACCACGTCGGCGCGCGAGTGGTCCTGGTTGACGTGCAGCACCATCGCGGTGTCCGAGCGGGCGGTGCCGCCGGTGTCGCCGCCGGCCAGGTCCGCGTTGCCGCCGTCCCGCGAGTCCGAGCCGAGCACCAGCAGGTTGAACGAGCCGTCGGTGGCCGTGGGCGGGCGGGAGGTGCCGAGCCGGCCGTCGATGTCGACGCTCTTGATGTTGCCGTCCAGCCGCAGGTACGCGTACCCGGCGGCCCCGGCGCCGAGGACGACGAGCGCGACGGACCCGCAGGCGGCCGCGCGCAGGAGCTTGCGGCGGCGGCTCGGGACCCTCTTGTGTTCGGCCATACGGTCCAGAATAAATCGGACAAGATGCTTGAAAGAGACCAGAGTGTCCCAAGTCTGGAACAAACGCCGGCCGGGAACGCGGCGAGCCCCGGGCCGCTCGCGCGGGCCGGGGCTCGTCCGTGTGCCGAGGAAGGTCAGTCGCTGGACCCGGGGGTCGTCTTGGCGATCTGCATCAGGAACTCGGCGTTGCTCTTGGTCTGCTTCATCTTGTCCAGCAGCAGCTCGATCGCCTGCTGCGAGTCGAGCGCGTGCAGCACCCGGCGCAGCTTCCAGACGATGGCGAGCTCATCGGCACCGAGCAGGATCTCCTCCTTGCGGGTGCTGGAGGCGTCCACGTCGACGGCCGGGAAGATGCGCTTGTCCGAGAGCTTCCGGTCGAGCTTGAGCTCCATGTTGCCGGTGCCCTTGAACTCCTCGAAGATCACCTCGTCCATCCGCGAGCCGGTCTCGACCAGCGCGGTGGCCAGGATGGTCAGCGAGCCGCCGTTCTCGATGTTGCGCGCGGCACCGAAGAACTTCTTCGGCGGGTACAGCGCGGTCGAGTCGACACCACCGGACAGGATGCGGCCGGAGGCCGGCGCCGCCAGGTTGTAGGCGCGGCCCAGACGGGTGATCGAGTCCAGCAGGATCACCACGTCGTGGCCCAGCTCCACCAGGCGCTTGGCGCGCTCGATGGCCAGCTCGGCGACGGTGGTGTGGTCCTCCGCCGGGCGGTCGAAGGTCGAGGAGATGACCTCGCCCTTCACCGACCGCTGCATGTCGGTGACCTCTTCCGGACGCTCGTCGACCAGGACGACCATCAGGTGGCACTCGGGGTTGTTGTGGGTGATCGCGTTGGCGACCGCCTGCAGCACCATGGTCTTACCGGTCTTCGGCGGCGCGACGATCAGACCGCGCTGGCCCTTGCCGATCGGCGACACCAGGTCGATGATCCGGGTGGTCAGGATGCCCGGGTCGGTCTCCAGACGGAGCCGGTCCTGCGGGTACAGCGGGGTCAGCTTGTTGAACTCGGGACGGCCGCGGCCGCTCTCCGGGTCCATGCCGTTGACGGAGTCCAGCCGCACCATGGCGTTGAACTTCTCGCGGCGCTCGCCGTCCTTGGGCTGGCGCACCGCACCGGTGATGGCGTCACCCTTGCGCAGGCCGTTCTTGCGGACCTGGGCGAGCGAGACGTAGACGTCGTTCTGACCCGGCAGGTAGCCCGAGGTGCGGACGAACGCGTAGTTGTCGAGGATGTCGAGGATGCCCGCGACCGGGATCAGGACGTCGTCCTCGCCGATCTGCGTGTCGACGACACCGGCCTCGAAGCCCTCGCGGCGGCTGCCGCGGCCCCGGCGGTCGCGGTAGCGGCCGCGGCGGCCGCGCCGGCCGTCGCCGAACTCGTCGTCGTCGAAACCGCCCTGCGGCGCCTGCGACTGCGGCTGGGCCTGCTGGGTGGCGGGCTGGCGGCTCTGCTGGCCCTCGCCCTGGGCACCCTGCTGCTGGCCGCCCTGGCGGTCGGCACGCTCGGCCCGCTCGGGGCGGTCGGTCCGGTCCCGGCGGTTGCGCCGGTCGCGGCGCGACTCGCGCCCGTCGGCGTCCTGGCCGGCCGGGGCCTCGGCGGTCTCCTGGCGGCCCTCGCGCTCGCCGCCCTCGCGGCGGTCGCGACGGTCCCGGCGGTCGCGGCGGGTCTCGGTGCGACCCTCCTCGCGGCCCTCCAGGGCGCGGGCGCCCTCGGGGCGGGCCTCGGCCTGCTTGGCCTCGGTCGCCACGGCGGCGGGCGCCTCGGTGGCGTCGGCGACCGGGGCGCCGGCGGCCGAGGTGGCCCGGCGGCGGGTGCGCTCGGCACGGGCCGGCGCGGCGGTCTCGGCGGCGGCCTGGACCGGGATCTCGATCTGGGCCTGCGCCTCGGCAGCGGCGACCGGGGCCTCGGCCCGGGCGGCGGCGGCCTTGGTGGTGCGGCGGGCGGGCTTCTCGGCCGGCTCGGCGGTCTCGGCCTTGGCCGCGCGCTTGGCGGCGGCCGGAGCGGCGGTGGCGCCGGCGAGCAGCGGGTCGCCCCCGCTCTTCTCCTTGATGGTCTCGATCAGCTGGCTCTTGCGCATCCGACCGGTACCGGTGATGCCCAGGTCGCCGGCGAGCTTCTGCAGCTCAGCCAGGACCATGCCGTCCAGGCCCGCGGCGGCGGTGCGGCGGCGCCGCGCCGGTGCCGCGGGGGCGGCGGCGGCGTCCGACGCCTCGGCGTCCGGGCGCGCGCCCATCAGATCGGTGGTGTCGCTCACTAAGGGTCCTTCCCTGGAGCGGACGTCGGCCTGTCTGGCTCGGCGACCGGTTGTGCTGTCCTGACCAACGCTCGACTGCGTCGGTCCGAGGCGGTGTTCCCCCGGACGGCGGTGCCGGTCGGGGGAGAGCTGCGAGGTGCGGTGCTAGAAGCACGGTGGTGCTGAGTGGCGTGGTGGGACGGTCGTGTGCCGACCCTCCCCCCGGCCGCCGGCCGGGAGCTGCCCCCACGCTGCCTGCGAATCCCGGGCCCCCGTCGCGTGACGGTGGCCCGCGCTCCGCCCGTCCTGTTCCTCCAGGTGGGAGGCCGCGGGGTGGGAGTCAGGTGCCGTCACGGCTTCGGGATGCGGCCGCAAGTCGCGCAGGCAGGCTGCGTACGCGCTGCGGTGGGCTCCCGGAGAATCGTCGCCCCGTGCATCGCCTGGACTCCGCTGACGCGGAGTGCTGGGATCGGGACGCGGCGCACCGAGCCCCGGAGGGCACCTGGTGCAGCAATGAGGTTAACACTACCGACCCCCTCAGACATTCCCCAGCCTTGCGCTTGCCAATCGTGTCCGGACGGCCCGGTGGCGGCGCACCGGGCCGGACCGCCGCGGACGGGGTGGTTCAGACGTCGAGCGGGAGCACCGAGGCTCCGGTCCGGTCGAGTTCGAGCCGATGGGCGGCGAACGCCGGGCCGTTGCCGCCGTGGTCGGCCGCGAAGTCCAGGACCTTCTGCACGCCCGCCTCGTCGGTGAGCGCGAGCACGGTCGGACCTGCGCCGGAGATCACGGCGGGCACGTTCTCGGCCCGCAGCGCGGCCACCAGCGCGGCGCTGTCCGGCATCGCGGAGGCCCGGTAGTCCTGGTGGATCCGGTCCTCGGTGGCGGTGAGCAGCAGGTCGGGACGCCGGGTCAGCGCCTCGACCAGCAGCGCGGAGCGGCCGGCGTTGGCGGCGGCGTCGGCCAGCGGGACGGTCTTCGGCAGCAGTCCGCGGGCGGTCTCGGTGAGCACCTCGGTGGACGGGACGAACACCACCGGGACGACCTCGGCGGAGGGCTCCAGGGCGATCGCCCGGGCCCGGTCCTCCTCGGTCCACGCCACGGTGAAGTTGCCGCGCAGGCAGGCCGCGACGTTGTCCGGGTGGCCCTCCAGCTCCGAGGCGAGCGCCAGCAGCCCGTCGTCGTCCAGGGCGGACGGGCCGCCGATGGTGACGGCGCGGGCGGCGACGATGCCGGCGCAGATCGCGGCCGACGAGGAACCCAGGCCGCGGCCGTGCGGTATGCGGTTGGCGCAGACCACTTCGAGGCCGCGCGGCTGGCCGCCGAGCAGGTCGAAGGCGGCGCGCATCGAGCGGACCAGCAGGTGGCGCTCGTCGCGCGGGAGGGTCTCGGCGCCCTCGCCCGCGATGTCGACGGAGAGCCCGGAGTCGGCGACCCGGACGACCACATCGTCGTACAGGCCCAGGGCGAGGCCGAAGGCGTCGAAGCCCGGACCGAGGTTGGCGCTGGTCGCGGGGACCCGGACCCGGACGGCGGCGGCACGGAACGCAGGACCGGCCATGCGGTGGACTCTCCTGGGGAAATCGGGCGGCGCGAAGCGCGTCGGTGCGAGGGTGGGGAGCGGGCCGCGGGGCCCCGGCCGGGGCGGGCGGTCACATTCGGTGGTGCGGCCCGGAAGGGGGTCGGACCCGGGGCATGTGCCACACGGCCGCACCCAGAGTATCGAAGACAGGTTCCACAGCGGTACACCCCGTGGGTCTTCGATCTGGTGTGTTGCCGGTTCTGGCCGGAATTCATGCCGGATTCGGATCCGAATCAACCACTGAATTGACACAAAAGTGTCAGTCGAGAACGAGACCGGGCCGACCCCCGAAAGGGTCGGCCCGGGGTGGGGGGATGTTCATCCACCCGCCGTCCGCGCGGTGTTCCGCCGGACGCTCCGTCAGTCGAGCAGGCCCAGCTGCTGGGCGGCGGCCTCGGGGTCGATCGGGACGATCCGGGGCTGCGGCGCGCCGGCCACCGCCCAGTCCGGGTCCTTGAGCCCGTTGCCGGTCACGGTGCAGACGATCCGCTGACCCGGGTCGACCAGACCGGCCTCCGCCTTGGCCAGCAGGCCGGCCACCGAGGCGGCCGAGGCGGGCTCCACGAAGACGCCCTCCTGGGAGGCCAACAGCCGGTACGCGGACAGAATCTGACGATCGGTCACCTTGTCGATGAGACCGCCTGATTCGTCCCGCGCGGCGAGCGCGAAGTCCCAGGAGGCCGGGTTGCCGATCCGGATCGCGGTGGCGATGGTCTGCGGCTTGAGCACCGGGGCGCCGTCCACGATCGGGGCCGAGCCGGAGGCCTGGAAGCCCCACATCCGCGGGGTGCGGGAGGCCAGGCCGTCCGTCGCGTACTCGCGGTAGCCCTTCCAGTACGCGGTGATGTTGCCCGCGTTGCCGACCGGCAGGACGTGGATGTCCGGCGCGTCGCCGAGCATGTCGACGATCTCGAAGGCGGCGGTCTTCTGACCCTCGATCCGGACCGGGTTCACCGAGTTGACCAGCGCCACCGGGTACTTCTCGGACAGTTCACGCGCAAGGGTGAGGCAGTCGTCGAAGTTCCCGTCCACCTGGAGGATCTTCGCGCCGTGCACCAGCGCCTGGCCCATCTTGCCGAGGGCGATCTTGCCCTGCGGGACCAGCACCGCCGACACCATCCCGGCCCGCACCGCGTACGCGGCGGCGGAGGCGGAGGTGTTGCCGGTGGAGGCGCAGATGACGGCCTGGGCGCCGTCCTCCTTCGCCTTGGAGATGGCCATCGTCATGCCGCGGTCCTTGAAGGACCCGGTCGGGTTGGCGCCCTCGACCTTGAGGTAGACCTCGCAGCCGGTGCGCTCGGACAGCACCTGGGCGGGGACCAACGGGGTGCCGCCCTCCAGCAGGGTGACCACGGGGGTCGCCGCGCTGACCGGCAGGCGGTCCCGGTACTCCTCGATCAGACCCCGCCACTGGTGGGTGTGGGTGCCTCTGGCGGCGTTCTCGGCAACGCTGCTCATCATCTGTTCCTATTCCCCTTCGACCCGCATGGTGCTGGCCACGTCGCGCACGCTGTCGAGTGCGCGGAGCTTGTCGACCGTCGCCGACAGCGCGGCGTCGGTCGCACGGTGGGTGACCACGACGAGCGAGGCGTCGCCGTCGCGGCCCTGCTGGCGCACGGTGTCGATGGAGACGCCGTGCTCGGCGAAGACGGAGGCGACCTGGGCGAGCACCCCCGCGCGGTCGTCGACGTCCAGGCTGACGTGGTAGCGGGTGACGACCTCGTCCATGGGCTTGGCCGGCAGCTGGGTGTACACCGAGTCACCGGGGCCGGTGGCGCCGGCGAGCTTGTTGCGGCACACCGCCACGAGGTCGCCGAGGACCGCCGAGGCGGTCGGCGCGCCGCCCGCGCCCGGGCCGTAGAACATCAGCCGGCCGGCCGCCTCGGCCTCCACGAACACCGCGTTGTACGCCTCGCGGACCGAGGCCAGCGGGTGGGACAGCGGGATCATCGCCGGGTGGACCCGCGCGGTCACCGACTCGCCGTCGGCGGCCCGCTCGCAGATCGCCAGCAGTTTGACCACGCAGCCCATCTCCTTGGCGGAGGCGATGTCGGCGGCGGTCACCTCGGTGATGCCCTCGCGGTACACGTCCGCGGCGGTCACCTCGGTGTGGAAGGCGATGCCGGCCAGGATCGCGGCCTTGGCGGCGGCGTCGAAGCCCTCCACGTCGGCCGTCGGGTCGGCCTCGGCGTACCCGAGCGCGGTGGCCTCCTCCAGCGCCTCCGAGTACCCGGCGCCGGTGGTGTCCATCTTGTCGAGGATGAAGTTGGTGGTGCCGTTGACGATGCCCAGTACCCGGTTCACCCGGTCGCCGGCCAGCGACTCGCGCAGCGGGCGCAGCAGCGGGATCGCTCCCGCCACCGCGGCCTCGTAGTAGAGGTCGACCCCGGCCGCGGCGGCGGCCGCGTGCAGCTCGGTGCCGTCCTGGGCGAGCAGCGCCTTGTTGGCGCTGACCACCGAGGCGCCCTGCGCGAACGCCGCCAGGATGAGGTTCTTGGACGGTTCGATGCCGCCCACCACCTCGATCACCACGTCGATGTCGCCCCGGGTGACCAGGGCCTCGGCATCGGTGGTGAGCAGGTGCTCGGGCACTCCGGGGCGGACCCGCCCCTGGCGCCGGACCGCGATGCCGGCGAGCTCGACCGGCGCGCCGATGCGCGCGGCGAGGTCGGCGGCGTCTGTCGTCATGATGCGCGCCACCTCGGAGCCCACCACACCACAGCCCAGCAACGCCACCTTCAGCGGCCGCGTACGCATCATCCGACTCCGCTCTGCATTCGTCGTTCTTCGGTCGTTCCGGCGGGCATTTCGGTGTCCCGCCGGACTTTCGGTCTCTACCAGTCTCCGGGACTTTCCGTACGGATCTACGGTCGTTCCATGATCTGAGACAAGGATTTCGTCATCCGATATCGAGACGCAGGAGATCCTCCTCCGTCTCGCGCCGGACGATCACCCGGGCCGCACCGTCCCGGACGGCGAGCACCGGAGGCTTCAGGGCGTGGTTGTAGTTGCTCGCCATCGAGCGGCAGTAGGCGCCGGTGGCGGGCACCGCGATCAGGTCGCCGGGGGCCAGGTCGGCCGGCAGGAAGGCGTCCCGCACGACGATGTCGCCGGACTCGCAGTGCTTGCCGACCACCCGGACCAGCATCGGTCCGGCGTCACTCGTGCGCGACACGAGGGCGACCGTGTACTCGGCGTCGTAGAGCGCGGTGCGGATGTTGTCGGACATCCCGCCGTCCACGCTGACATAGGTGCGCAGACCTTCGAGCGGCTTGACGGTGCCGACCTCGTACAGGGTGAACGCGGTCGGGCCGACGATCGCCCGGCCCGGCTCCACGCTCAGCCGGGGGGCGGTGAGGTTCGCGGCGGCGCACTCGCGGCGCACGATGTCGGCCAGCGCGGCCGCGATCTCGGCCGGCTCGCGCGGGTCGTCCTCGCTGGTGTAGGCGATGCCGAGGCCGCCGCCGAGGTCGATCTCGGGCAGCTCGACGCCGTGCTCGTCGCGGATCGACGCCAGCAGGCCGACCACCCGGCGGGCGGCCACCTCGAAACCGGCGGTGTCGAAGATCTGCGAGCCGATGTGCGAGTGGATGCCGCGCAGTTCGAGGCTCCCGGGGTGCGCCAGCACCCGGCGGACGGCCTCGGCGGCCGCTCCCCCGGTCAGCGAGAGGCCGAACTTCTGGTCCTCGTGCGCGGTGGCGATGAACTCGTGGGTGTGCGCCTCCACGCCGACGGTGACCCGGATCAGCACCGGCTGGCGCACGCCCTGGCGTCCGGCCACGGCCGCCAGGCGCTCGATCTCCTCGTAGGAGTCGACCACGATGTGCCCGACGCCGGTCTTCACCGCGTTCTCGAGCTCGTCCACCGACTTGTTGTTGCCGTGCAGCGCGATCCGCTCCGGCGGCATCCCGGCGGCCAGCGCGACGGCGAGTTCGCCGGAGCTGCACACGTCGAGGTTGAGGCCCTCCTCGTGCAGCCAGCGCACGACCGCCTTGGAGAGGAAGGCCTTGCCGGCGTAGTAGACGTCCGCGTCGGTGCCGAAGGCGTCCCGCCAGGCGCGGGCCCGGGAGCGGAAGTCGGCCTCGTCCATGACGTAGGCGGGGGTGCCGAACTCGGCGGCGACGCGGTTCACGTCCAGGCCGCCGACGGTGACGACGCCGTCGGCGCCGCGCGCGACCGTCTCCGACCAGACCTTGGGGTCGAGCGCGTTCAGGTCGGCCGGCGGTGCCTGGTAGTGGCCCTCGGGCAGTACGTCACCGTGACGGGGGCCTGCGGGATGTGCGGAGCGAGACATGTCCTCGGTTTCCTCGACCTATGGCGAGGGGCGGCGACGGTCCGCGTTGACCGTCAGCCGCCCCCGCTGTGCACGTGGGGGTGGTGCCTACATCCGCTCGGGCGACGTCACGCCAAGGAGCGTGAGGCCGTTGGCGATGACCGTGCGTGTCGCGTCGGCCAGCCAGAGCCGGGCGTGCGTGAGGTCGGTGACCTCCTCGTCGCCCTTCGGCAGGATCTGGCAGTTGTCGTAGAAGCGGTGGTACTTGCCCGCCAGGTCCTCCAGGTAGCGCGCGACCCGGTGCGGCTCGCGCAGCTCGCCGGCCGTCGCCAGGACCCGGGGGAACTCGCCGAGCTGGCCGAGCAGGTCGGACTCCCACTCGGTCGAGAGCAGCTCGGGTTTGAAGTCGTCCGAGCGCGTGATGCCCAGCTCGCCGGCCTTGCGCTGGACCGAGCACATCCGGGCGTGCGCGTACTGGACGTAGAAGACCGGGTTCTCGTTGGTCTGGCTGGTCAGCACGTTGATGTCGAGCGTGATGGTGGAGTCCGTGGAGGACCGCGCCAGGGTGTACCGGGCCGCGTCCACGCCGATCCACTCGACCACGTCGTCGATGGTGATGATGTTGCCGGCCCGCTTGGACATCCGGACCTCTTCGCCGTCGCGAAGCATCTTCACGAACTGGCCGATCCGGACCTCGATGTTGCGGTCCATGTCGTCGCCCGCGCAGGCCGCGATGGCCTTGAGGCGGTTGACGTAGCCGTGGTGGTCCGCGCCCAGCATGTAGACCGAGACCTCGGCACCCCGGTCCCGCTTGGACAGGTAGTACGCGGCGTCGGCGGCGAAGTAGGTGGTCTCGCCGTCGGCCTTGATCAGGACGCGGTCCTTGTCGTCGCCGAAGTCGGTGGTGCGCAGCCAGATCGCACCGTCCTGCTCGAAGACGTGGCCCTGCTCGCGCAGCCGCTCCATGGCCTTCTCGACGGCGCCGGAGTCGTGCAGCGACTTCTCCGAGAACCACACGTCGAAGTGGGTGCCGAACTCCTCCATCGAGCGCTGGATCTCGGCCACCATGAGCTTGAGGCCCTCGGTGCGGAAGACCTCCAGCTGCTCGCCCTCGGAGAGGTCGAGCACGCCCGGGACGCCCTCGACGATCGCCTTGGCGATGTCGGCGATGTACTCGCCGACGTAGCCGTCCTCCGGGACGGCCTTGCCGTTGGCGGACGCCTGGAGCGACTTGGCGAACTTGGAGATCTGCACGCCGGCGTCGTTGAGGTAGTACTCGGTGGTGACGTCGGCGCCGGAGGCGCGCAGCACCCGGGCCAGCGAGTCGCCGACGGCGGCCCAGCGGACGCCGCCGATGTGGATCGGGCCGGTCGGGTTGGCGGAGACGAACTCCAGGTTGATCCTCAGGCCCTTGAGGGCCTCGTTGCGGCCGAACGCGGAGCCGGCCTCGACGATGGTGCGGGCCAGCTCGCCCTGGGTGGCCGCGTCGAGGGTGATGTTCATGAAGCCCGGACCGGCGATGTCGACCTTGGTGACGCCGGTGATCCCTCGCAGGCGCTCGGCCAGCAGTTCGGCGACGGCTCGCGGCGGCTTGCCGGCCGGCTTCGCGAGCTGGAGGGCCACGTTGGTCGCGTAGTCGCCGTGGTCCCTGTTCTTGGGCCGCTCGATCGTCACGTGCTCGGGCACGGCGACGGCCAGCTCGCCCGCCTCGACGGCGGCGCTCACTGCGGCCTGGACTGCCTGGGAAAGCTCTGCGGGGGTCACGACGCCAAGCGTAGGCGAGAGGGGGAGGGCCCTCGCCACTCGGTTTGCCGGTTGAGACACCGGGGCGGGCCGCTCGGGCCCGATCACTCAGGCCCGATCACTCCGACCTGTTCGCCCAGGGCGAAACCCGTCGACCGCCCCGCCGTCCCGGTCGCGCTCCATCAGCCGCCGCACCAGCGCGACCAGGTCCGCCGGATCGAAGGGCTTGCCGAGGTAGCCGTCCACCCCGACCGACTCCCCCAGGTCCAGATCGGCCGGCGAGCAGGCGCTGACGATCGCGATCGGCAGCAGCCGCGTACCCGGCGCCGCCCGCAGCCGGGCCGCCGTCCGCAGGCCGTCCAGCCTCGGCATCATCACGTCCAGCGTCACCACGTCGGGCTTCACCTGGCGGACCACCTCCAGGCACTCGGCACCGTCGGCGGCGGTCACCACCTCGAAGCCCTCGAGCTCCAGGTTGACCCTGATCAGCTGGCGGATCACCTCGCTGTCGTCCACCACGAGGACCCGCCCGGACACTCCCGACACCTCACCGAGGGTATCGGCGGGCCCGCCGCCCCGTCCGGCCTTTGGCCACTTCCGCCCGGACCGGCTGCGCGGACCGGTCGCCCCGACCCGGTCCCGACCCGGGGTCCCGGCCCGCCGGGAAACCCGTGCACGGAGCACGGCGCGGGCCTGGTAGTGTTCTCCACGTCGAAGCGAACGCGACGACAACAACGAGCAAGCCCCCGTAGCTCAGGGGATAGAGCACCGCCCTCCGGAGGCGGGTGCGTAGGTTCGAATCCTACCGGGGGCACTTCGCGAGAAGTGCAGAACAGGCCCAGGCCAGTGGCGAGTTGCCACCGGACTGGGCCTGATTCGTTTTTCCGGCACCGATTCGCTTTCCGCGCTTTTCGGCAGTGATGCCCGGTCAACCCGCGGGGCCGGGGCCCGGCCCCACGGGTGCGACGGTCAGCTCGCGGCAGCGGCGCCCGCGCCGGTGGGGGCGGCGAAGGTCTCGGCGGGGCCGAAGTCGGAGAAGGTCACCTTGTTGACGCTGGCGGCGCCCTTCACGGTCACGGTCTGCTCGACGTAACGAGTACGGCCCTGGGCGTCGATCCACTGGTCGAAGTCGAAGCCGGTGATGCCCTTGGCCTTCGACGAACTGTAGGTACGCGGGTCGAGCTTGGCGATCTGCTCCAGGTCGATGTGACCGGACAGGTGCTGGGTCGGGACGCCGTCGCGGGTCTCCGCGCCCTTGCGGGCGGACGGGCCCTGGGCCAGCAGCAGGCCGGCGTACTGCGTGTAGTCGAGCGCCACCGTGTCCGCGGACCTCGGCGCCTTGACCCACTTCTCGTCCGGGCCCATGCGGGTGTACGTGGCGTCAGCGGTGGTGACCGTCTCCACCACGAGGCCGGCCTCGGCGATCTTCATCTCACCGCGACCGGTGTAGACCGTGTTGAGGTTCTGCCGGGCGGTGGTCAGCCCGGCGGCCTTGCCCCCGACCTCGGTGATCATCTTCACGGAGACCGCGTAGGGCTCCTTGCTCGCGTTCTCCACGGCCTTCGCCGGGTCGAAGTCCCCGGCCGCGGCGGCCGGGGTCGTGGCGACCGGCGCCGGGGTGGTGACGACCGGGGTCGGGGTCTCGGTGGCGGTGGGCGAGGGGGCCGCCGAGGTGGTCGCGGGCGCGGCGGCGGCGGTGGTCGCCGGGGCGGGCGCCGCCGCGTTCTTGTCCTCGGTGTCGTTGCAGGCGGTGAGCGCGGTCAGGGCGACGGCGGTCGCGGCGGCGGCGAGCACGGTGGTACGGCGCATGGTGGTACGGCGCATGGTGATGGGACTCCGTGGTGAACGGGCCGGTGGCCCGGTGAAGGTGAACGGTGGAACGGCTGCGGGGCGGTACGCGCCCGGCGGGGTCAGTCGGCGAGCGGGCCGGGCTCGGTGAAGGTCTCGACGGGGCCGAAGTCGCTGAAGACGTAGGTGGTCGCGGTCGTCTCCCCGGGGAAGGACACCGTCTGCTCGGCCCGGCGGGTGCGGCCCCGGGCGTCGATCCACTGGTCCAGGCCGATGCCCCGGGCTCCCGCCGTCCTCAGCTCACGGTGCGCCACCGGGGAGGCGGCGGCGAGCTGCTCGACGTCCAGGTGACCCGCGAGGTGGTAGGTCGGCACACCGTCCCGGACCTCCATGCCCTTGCGGGCGGACGGCCCCAGGGCCAGCAGCAGCTTGGCGTACCCGTCGAAGCCGAGGACCGAGTAGTCGGTGGACCTCGGGATCTTCAGCCACTTCCCGCTGGGGTCGTCCCCCCGCGTGTACTGGTGGTCCACGGTGACGACGTTCTCCTGGCGGGAGCCGTCCCCGCTCGTCGCCTCCGACCGGCCGGTGAAGCCGGCGCCGAAGTTGCAACGCGCCGTCAGGGCGACCGCCCTGGCGTCGGCCGGGGTCGCCGTCACGGTGGCCGCGTACGGTTCGCCGCCCGCCGTCGCGGCGGCCCGCGCGGGGTCGAAGGCGCCCGACGCGGTGGAGGTGTCGTCCCCCCGGCAGCCGGTGAGCAGGACGAGGGCGGCGGTGGTCGCGGCGGCGAGGACGGTGCTGCGGCGCACGGTGGTGGAAGCCCCCCAAGGCGGAAACCGATGGTCAGTGCGCGGAGAGCTTCCCACAGGGCGCGGCCGACGGTCGAACCGGATTTCGATCCCGCGTCCCGGCGGCGCGACGGGGCCTCAGGGGCGCGGCTTCACCGACGGGCGGGGGCGTCCGCCAGGCGGTCCATCAGGCGGGCGGCGAGACGGAGGACTTCGCGCTCGGTCTCGGAGAGGGACCCCAGCGCCTCCGCCAGCCAGGCGTCCCGGCCGGCCATGTCGCGGTCCAGCGCGGTCCGCCCGTCCGCGGTGAGGTGGAGGACGGACTGCCGGCGGTCCCGCTCGCCCGGGACGCGCCGGAGCAGGCCGTCCCGCTCCAGTTCGGCGAACACCCGGGTCAGCGACTGCGGCTGCTGGTGGTCGGCGGCGGCCAGCTCCCCCGGGGACATCGGGCCGTGCCGAAGCAGGTGCCCGAGCACGCTCAGCTTGTTGAGGCTGAGGCCCTCCCCCACGCGCTCGGAACGCAGCCGGCGGGCCAGCCGGACGGTGCCCTGCCGGATCTCCGCCGCCTCCGGAAGCCACGGCTGATCAATCTCCATATTGCTACGCTAACACTTACTGTTCTGGCAGCAGAGAACCGGCACTTCCTCGTTCAGCGTGAGCAGGCAAGGGAGAAATCCGTACGTGATGAGTAGCTACTTCTCCTGGCTCCGCCGGGCCGTGCGCTTCGACCCCGGGCTCCGGCTGCTGCGCGGGACGGCCGTCACCACGGCCGCCATGCTGGCCGCGTACGGCTCCGCGCTGCTGATCGAGCACGTCGCCGGTCTGCGGGTCGACGTGGTCGTCCAGGCCGTGGTGCTGGCCGCCACCGCCGCCCGGGTCCAGCTCGCCGCCGACCGGTACGACCGGCTGCTCGGACTCGCCGTCCTGCCGGCCGCCGCCGCGGGCGCCGCCGAGATCGGTCGGCTGATGACCCTCCACCCGAACCTCGCCGACGGCCTCTTCACCTTCGGGACGGCGCTGGCGGTCTGGCTCCGCCGGTTCGGCCCCCGGGCGGCCCGGGCCGGCGGGCTGCTGGTGCTGCCGCTGGTGGCGCTACTGGTCGTGCCGCCCGACGCCGGGCCGGTCCCCGGCCACGAGCACACGCTGTGGGTCGCACTGATCGCCGTCGTGTCCGGGGCCTGGGTGGCCCTGCTCCAGACCGCCGCGGTCCGGACCGGGCTGGTTCCGGCTCCGGTCCGGGCGCCCGCTCCCACGCCGGAATCCCAGCCGAAACCGGAACCGGAGCCCCGTCGGCGGCCGGGCGTCCACACCCGGACGGCCCTCCAGATGGCGGGCGCGGTGGGCGGGGCGTTCGTCGCCGGGCGGGCCGCCTGGCCGGACCACTGGGCCTGGGTGGTGCTCACCGCGTTCATCGTCTGCAGCGGCGCCCGCGGCCGGGGCGACGTGCTGTTCAAGGGGTTGCAGCGGGCGGTCGGGGCGGCGGCGGGCACGGTGGTCGCGACGGCCGTCGCGGGCTCCTTCGGCCCGCACGAGGACGCCGCCGTCGTGCTGATCTTCGCGGTCCTGGCGCTCGCGACCTGGCTGCGGGAACTCAGCTACGCCTACTGGGCCGGGTGCGTCACCGCCGTGCTGTCCCTGCTGTACGGCTGGTTCGGGCAGAGCTCGGACGACCTGCTGCGCACCCGGCTGGCGGCGATCGGCCTCGGCGCGGCCGTCGGCATCGCGGCCTCCTGGCTGATCCTCCCGCTCCGCACCCGGGACGTGCTGCGGCGGCGCACCGCGGACGCGTTGGCGGTGCTGACCGAGCTGCTGGGTGCTTCGGGCGCCGACCGGCCCGCCCTGCTGCGCGGGCGGGCCCGGTTCGCGTACGGGGCCGCGGAGCTGGAGCTGCTGGCCCGGCCACTGCGGGCCGAGCGGCGCGCTCTCGGCCTGGCCGGGCGACTCACGGGCGGAGCTCCGTCCTCCACCCGGCCGAGCCGGGCCGACGTGGTGGACGCCGTCGCCGCCTGCGAGGCCCCGCTGGGCGTGCTGGTCGACGGGGCGGTCGCCGACCCCGCCCTCTGGTCCGACCCCCGGGTGGCCCGCCTCAACCGGGCGGTGGCCGCGAACAACGCGGCGGTCCGACGCGCGATCGGCCGCCGGCCCGGACCCGCCTACCAGGGGATCCGGGCCCGGATCCCCCGGCAACCGGGTGCGACTCCGGCGGGCTCCCCCGAGCAGCTGCGGATGCTGGCGGCACTGCTCGCCGTCGACGACGCCCTCGGCACGATGGCCGCGGTCTTCGGCGACCCGCCGCAGGCCGAGGCGGAGGACGTCAAGGGAGCCGCGACCTCCTAGGCCCTTGGCAGTTCCGGCCCCGGTACCGCCACGACCGCGGGCGGCGGCCCGGTCCCGGGACCGGGCCGCCGGGTCGGGTCAGGCGGGCACCTGCCAGATCTGGTTCGAGGTGCCGTTGCAGTCCCAGATCTGCACGATGGCGCCGTTGTTGCTGTCGAAGCCCCGGACGTCCAGGCAGCGGCCGGACTTCGTGTTGACTATCGCGCCGTCGCCGCGGACCGACCACTGCTGGGCGATGTTGCCGTTGCAGGGGCCGGTGTGCACCTGGGTGCCGTTGCCGGTGCGGCCGTCCCAGATGTCCAGGCACACACCGACGGCGCGGATGGTGCCGTCGGTGCCGATCCGCCACCTCTGGTTGACGTTGCCGAGGCAGTCCCACATCTGGGTGGGCGTCTTGTTGGCCGTGCTGGCGCCACGCACGTCCAGGCACTTGCCCGCGAAGCCGGTGACCTGCCCGACCTGGCCGGCCGGGACGGCGGGTCCGAACGAGACGCCGCCGCCCCACCACGCGGCCGTGCCGAAGCAGTACGCGGAGACGGTGCCGTCACCGGTGACCGTGCTGCTCCATGTCGACGAGAAGACGAGGAACCCGGTACTGGAGTCGAAGCTCGCGCAGGTGCCGACGACGCGCCAGGTCTGCATCGGGTCGAGGCCGGTACAGGTGGCGGACGGGCCCCCTTCTTCACAACTCCCGACACCGCCGGGTCCCGGGACGGTCGCCGCGGCGGCGGACTGTACCGAGGCGGGGGCGGGGCTCTCGGCGGCGTCGGCAGCGGGCGCGACGAGCGCGGCTGCTCCCGCGAGCAGGGCGGTGGCGAACAGTGCGGCGGTACGGCGCATACGAAGATCCTCACGGGGACGGGGAGCCGAAGGACCCGCCCGCCGGGAAATCTTGGCGACGACACGACAACTGTGCGGGTCGCGTGAGAGCTTCGGGCGCGAAATGAGCATGGTCAACAACGCGGGGCGAAGATCGCGCCAGCGGTCCGTCCACGGAGGGTGCGTGGGAGAACGGGCAGCCGCCTGCGGAACAGCAGGCGGGAGGACCGGCCGATCCGGCCGGATTGCGCTCCGCCGCGCGTCGTAGTCGACCCGGACGGTGCTGAAGTCCCGGCCGGACGAGGGCCGCTCACGAAGAGGCCTTGCGCAGGAAGTCGGCCGGGCCGACTTCCTGCGCAAGGTTCGGGCCCGCCGTCAGTCCCCGGCGGGGCCGAGGACGCGGTCCAGGAACTCCGGCAACGCGCGCTTCACGCCTCCGAAGGCCTCGTGGCCGGCGCGGTAGCGCTGCCAGCCGACCGGGTGGCCCCAGTCCGCCAGGACGTCCCGCACCTTCGCTCCGCTCTTCTCCGGGATGATCCAGTCGAAGGCGCCGTGGCCGATCCAGACCGGCAGGTCCAGCGCGACCGCCGACCGGCGGGAGGCCAGCAGTGGGACGGCCTCGTCCGGCAGGAACGGCGCGTACAGGGCCAGCCCCGCCAGCCGTTGCGGGTACCGCAGCGCCAGCACCAGTGCCATCAGCGCCCCCTGCGAGAACCCGGCGACGACCACCCGCCCGGCCCCCACCCTCGCGGTCTCCTCGTCCAGCACCGCGCGCAGCCGCCGTTCGACGGCGAGCACGCCGGGCAGTGACGCCGGGCCGGGGTTCTCCAGGGCGAACACATCCTGTTCGAACCAGGCCCGCACCGGGTCGCCGGAGACCCGGCCGATCTCCCGCAGCGGCGCCTGCGGGAAGACCCCGCGCAGGCCCGCCCGGTCCAGCTCCAGCCGGTCGGCCACCTCCATCAGGCTCTCCGGGCCCTGGCCGAGGCCGTGCAGCCAGAGGACGGTGGCCCGGTGCCGGCCGACCGGTTCGACCACCTCGACCGGCAGCCGCGCGGCACCCACCGCGTTCCCGCCGCTCACCGGACCGGCGCCCGACGGGGCCGCGCCGGGCGCTTGAACACCATCGACGCGTACTGGCCCCCGAAGCCGAAGGAGTTCTTCAGCACCGTGGCCACCGGCCGCTCCACCGGCGTCAGCGAGGTCTTCACCGCGCAGGCCGGATCCGGTTCGGTGCAGGTCACCACCGGTGGCACGACGCCCCGCCCGAGGGTGAGGGCCGCCGCCACCGTCTCCACCACCCCGGACGCGGCCGAGCCGTGCCCGGTGAGCGACTTCACCGCGCAGACGTCGAGTTCCGCCGTCCGCTCGCCGAACACCCGGTGCAGCGCCCGGGCCTCGGTGATGTCGTTGAGCTTGGTGGAGGTGCCGTGCGCGTTGACGGTGTCGATGTCGTCCGGGGTCAGCCCGGAGCCGGCGATCGCGGTGCGCATCACCCGCTCGACCATGCCGACCTGCGGCGCGGTGATGTGGGTGGTGTCCACCGCCAGGCCCCAGCCGCCGACCACGGCGTACGACCCGTCGAGGCCGCGCCGGGCGGCGTGGCCCGCGGTCTCCAGGACGAGCGCCCCGGCCGATTCGTTGATCACCATCCCGGAGCGGCGCCGGTCGAACGGCATCGAGGAGAGGGCCGGATCGCCCTTCCAGCGGGACAGCGCCATCAGCTGCCCGTACTGGGAGAGCACGTACTGGGTGTTGCGGGAGACCGAGACCGCGACCACCGCGACCTCCACCCGGCCGAGCCGCAGCAGCCGGACAGCCTCGGCGATCGAGCGCAGGCCGCCGGAGCAGGTGGCCTCCACCCGGGAGGCGATCAGCGGCACGCCCAGGCGCCCGGCGAGTTCGACCGGGAAGGCCGAGTGGTCCGAGGCCTCCGCCGACAGCCGGCGTCCGCGCAGGTTCTCCAGCACCTCGGCCGGGCCGTTGCCGATCCGCCGGTACCGCTGGCCGAGCTCCCGGAAGTGCACCGCGTAGTCCTGCGGGAAGGAGCCGCTCGGCCCCGGCCAGACCCGGGACCAGACCAGTCCGGCGACGTCGCCGCCGACCGGGCCGGTGATGCCCGCGTCGGTGAGCGCCTGGTCCACGACGCTGTGCAGCAGGGTGTCGCCCCAGGTGCGGTCCGGGGCGCCCCAGCGTTCGGACACCTCCTTCCTGACGTCCTCGGGGATCAGGCCGGCCGCCCAGCCGCAGGGCAGCCCGCCGAGGTCCATCCGGTCCTCGGCGACCACGCCCGACCGGCCGGCCAGATTGGCCTCCCAGAAGTCCTCGACGGTCCCGCCGATCGGAGTGACCACACCCATGCCGGTGATCACGATGTCCTCGTCCGTCACAGCTCCTCCTCCCGCCGTGCCCGGTGGTCGCCCTGGCCGCCGGTGACGCCGCCGAGCACCAGGGCACCGGCCGAGGCGCTGCTCCGGCCGTGGTCGATCCCGGTGATCAGGGCGATGCCCGCGGCCGGCACCGGACGGGCCTGTCCGGTCACGGTGTCCGGTCCGCCCAGCCGGGGGTCGGGACGGCGCAGCAGTCCGACCGGCGGCAGCTGGCCCCGGCGCAGCGACTCGACCGCGAGGGCGGTGTCGATCAGGGCCGAGCACTCCAGGGCGAGGCCCAGGGTGCCCTTGCTGCTGGTCACCGGCACGGCGCCGATCTGGGGCAGGACGGCCGAGCACTCCTCCCGGTCGGCGGCCGGCGAGCCCGAGCCGTGCGCCCACCAGAGGTCCGGCCGCTCGCCGGCCCGGCGGAGCGCCGCCCGCACCGCCAGGCCGGTCGCGCTCGCCCGGTCGGCGGCGACCACCGTCTCGCAGGCGAGCAGCCGGGCCAGCGCCCGGGGTGCCGGGGCGTCCGCCGGGGCGGCCCGCTCCAGCAGGACGGCGGCGGCGCCCTGGCCCAGCAGCGGTCCGGCCCGTTCCTCGTCGAACGGGCCGCGGCCGGGGGCGGCCTCGGTGCCGATCGGCTCGTCGCGGTCGAACGAGTGCAGCGCGGTGACCGAGGACGGCGGGGCCACCCCGACCACCAGCACCCGGTCGAGTTCGCCGCTCTCCAGCAGCCGCAGCGCGAGCGCCAGCGCGCCCAGGCCGCCGGCCGCCACCTCGCCGTAGGCGGCGACGTTGGAGCCCCGGAAGCCCGTCGTCATGCAGACGAACTGGCCGAGCTGGGAGGGGATGCCGCGGATGTAGGAGTAGTCCGGCACCTCCTCGTACAGCAGGGTGGCGAGCGGTCGGGGGTCGTCCAGGGCCATCCCGGCGAGCCTGGGCATGACGTCGCCCAGTTCGTCGCCGGTGCTGCCGACGGCCATCACGGTGCCGCCGCGTTCCGGGTCCCCCCAGCCGGGGGCGTCGGGGGCGTCCGGGTCGCGGCCGGCCTGCCGCAGTGCGAGCCGGGCCGCCCCGACCGCCCAGTGGGCGGCCAGGTTGGCGTACTTGCGGTTGTCCACCCAGGGCCGGCCGGGCGGCCACTCCACGGCGTCGCGGTCGACCGCGGCCACCGGCCAGGGCAGCGGCCCGGCCGGGTCGAAGAGCGACCGGCCGGCGGTCATCGCGGACCAGAGCGGTTCGGTGCCAGGACCGGCCGGGGAGATCACCCCGGTGCCGGTCACGATCACGTCGGACACGGCGCGGTTCCCCTTTCCCGCGTCACTCGCCCTCCCCGCCTCACTCGCCGACCCGGAGCGGGCTGTTGAGGTTGCCCCAGAGCGCGTAGCCGCCGTCGACCGTGATGGTCTGCCCGGCGATCCAGGCGGCTTCGTCGAGGCAGAGCATGGCGACCACGTCGGCGCTGTTCTCGGGGGTGGTCATCTGTCCGTCGGGCCACGGGGAGACCGACTGCTCGTGCCGCACCCCGTGGTTGAAGTCGGGCCGGACGCTGAAGACGCCGGTCTGCACCAGGCCCGGGCGGACGCAGTTGACGACGATGCCGTGCGGGGCCAGCTCGTAGGAGAGGAACTGGGTGAGGTTCTCCAGGGCGGCCTTGGCGGCGCCGAGCAGGCCGGCCCGCGGCACGATGCGGGTGGTGGTCGAGTTGGTGATGGTGATGAACCGGGCGCCGGGGCGGCCCTTCATCAGCGGCACCCCGTGCTTGGCGAGCAGCCAGGTGGCCCGGGCGTTGGTGTCCTGGACGAACTGCCACTGGCTGAGGGTGGCGTTCTCCAGCAGGGAGAACTTGGTGGCCGCCGCGTTCTGGACCAGGATGTGCAGGTCCCCGTGGGCCTCGCCGACCTCGGCGAGCAGCTCCTCGGCGGCCGTCGGCTCGGACAGGTCGGCCCGGTGCAGGGTCACCTCGGCGCCGGACTCGGTGAGTTCGGCGGCGAGCTCCTTGGCGGGGCCCTCCCGGTCGACGTAGTTGATCGCCACGGTGGCACCCCAGGCGGCGAGCTTGCGGCTGATGCCGGCGCCGATGCCGCGCGAGCCGCCGGTCACCAGGGCCACCCGGCCCTCCAGCGGTCGGGGTGCCAGCGGGCCGGGCAGCGGGGCGGCCGGCGGGGTGTTCGTGGTGCCGTCGGTCATCGTTCTGTCCTCTCGCTGGTCCGGGCGGCGGCGGTGGCCGCCCGCGCCGGGTCGGTGTCGGGTCCCGGGGCGGCCGGGTCCGGGGCGGTCGCGACGGCCGCCGCGCGGCGCAGCACCACCACGCTCATCCGGCCGATCGCGTAGGTCCGGTCGTTGTCGTCGTGCACCCGCCGGGTGGACTCGACCAGCCCGAGCCGGTCGTCGATCTCGACCGACCGGCCGGTGCGGGTGGTGAACCAGAACGGGGTGTCGGGGTAGAGCGGGCGGACGAAGTCCCAGGCCAGGGTCCGCAGGCCGACGACGGCCGCCGGCGAGCCGTGCTGGACCACCCAGCCGGAGGTGATCGAGTGGATGAAGCCGCCGGGCACGATCCGCCGGGTGCGGTCGAGGGCCCGGGCGAAGGCGTCGTCGTCGTGGACGGGGTGCTTCTCGCCCATCAGGTCGAGCAGCCGGTCGAGCAGGTCGCCGCCGAAGACCAGCGGACCGAACCGGTGGTCCGGCGCGCCCACCAGGTCCTCCCAGTACTTCACGCGGGCACCCCCGCCCGGCGCGGTCGGGCCCCGGCGGCGGCCCGCATCACCAGCCGGCCGCCGTCCACCGTGAAGGTCTGGCCCTGGATGTAGTCGGCCTCCTCGCCGGCCAGGAAGGCGACCAGGCCGGAGATGTCCTCGGGCAGGCCCCAGCGGGTGCCGGCGCCGTCCGAGCCGAGCCGTTCGGCGACGGCGTCGGTCATCTCGGTGCGCACCTTGCCGGGGGCCACGGTGTTGATCCGGATGCCCTTGCGGCCGACCTCGACGGCCAGCGTCCGGGTGAGCGCCTCCAGCCCGCCCTTGGCGGCGGCGTAGGCGCTCTGGCCGGGGCCGGGGATCCGCACGGAGTTGGACGAGATGTTGACGATCCGGCCCCAGCCCTGGTCCAGCATCAGCGGGAGGACCTCCCGGCAGGCCAGGAAGGGACCGGTCAGGTTGACCCGGAGCACCCGTTCCCAGTGCGCGGTCGGGGTGGCGGCGACCAGCCGGTCGTCGATCACGGCCGCGTTGTTGACCAGGACGTGCAGTGCGCCCTCCCGGTCGGCGATCCGCTCGACCAGGTCGACGACCTGCTTCTCGTCCGCGACGTCGGCGCGGTGGGCGACCGCCCGGCCGCCGGCCGCCGTGACGGCGGCGACGACGTTTCGGGCGGCCTCCTCGGCCTCGCGGTAGACCAGGTGCACGGTCAGTCCGTCGGCCGCGAGGCGGTGCACGACGGCCGCGCCGATGCCGCGCGAGCCGCCGGTCACCAGGGCGACCCGGCCGGCGCCGGGCGTGGCCCCGGGCCGCTCGGACGCGCCGGGCTCCTCGGACGTACCGGCCCGCTCAGACACGCTGGGCCGCCGCGACCGCGGCCAGGATCGAGCCGACCGTGCGGCGGTGCTCGGCCGCGGTCTCGTTCCAGTGGTCCAGGTCGAAGTCGACGCCGAGCCGGCGGTTGATTTTGCGGGCCAGCTGGAGAAGGTCCAGGGAATCCAGCCCGAGGTCCTCGACCACCGAGTCGTCCGGGGTGACCGACTGTCCTTCCAGCCCGGATTTGACGTCCTTGAGCAGCTCGACCAGGACGTTGAAATCGGCGTTTTCCGTGGGCGACATAATGTCTCCTTCGAGAGTTCCGAAATACCGCTGCGGACGCTGCCAATGCCAACAGACCGGTAAAGCCCACCGCAAGGGCCACTCACCCCGCCGGCGCCGGACAACCGCCTCGGAGGAACACCGCCCGGACCTTCCTTCACCCAGGCCAGGGCGGCGGAATCCGTCCCACCGCATTCCGGACGAATTGAATCAACCGCTCCCGACAAGCCCCTGCGGTGGCAACTTCTACAACATCCGAGGATGCAAAGAAGAAGCAAAGGGGATTGACCTTGGGAGAACCCGATGACTACCGTGGTCGCACCCTTACGTGTACCACCCGGAACGTCATTCGAAGCGATTCACGACATCGCATCGCAGTCGGCTGGCCGAACCGGTCGGACCGGGTTCCGGCCGTTACCGGGAACGACGGCCGACCGGGCGGCACGCCGTGGGGAGGGCGGCAATGGCGCGACGCAAGAAGGCGGTGCCCCAGGCGGCACCGCACTACGAACTGGCCCACTGGCTGCGCGCCCTGCGCGCGGAGTCCGGCCTCACCTACCGGCAGATGGCCGACCGGATCGCCCGCTCGGGGTGCTCGCCGGCCACCCTGTCACGGGCCGACAGCGGTTCCGCCCTGCCCCGGCTGGGGGTGGTCGAGGCGTACGCGGCGGCCTGCGGGGCCTCGGTCCGCGAGGCGCGGCAGCGCTGGGAACGGGCCGCCACCGGCACCGGCACGGCGGCGGCCCGCGCCGAACGGCGGCCCGGCGCGGCGGCCGCGGGCGGGAGGGCCCGAAGACTCGAACTGGTCTACGAGCCGGCCCACTTGCTGGAGGCGATGCACCGGCTGCGGCTGGCGGCCGGGCAGCCCTCGCTGCGCGAACTCCAGGAGCGGGCCCGCACCGGCGGCTTCGGGGCGCTGCCGCGCAGCAGCCTGGCGGACGTGCTGGCCGGGCTCCGGATGCCGTCGGAACCGCTGCTGGTCACCTACGTCCGCTGTTGCGGCATCCCGGGGGACCGGATCGCCGCCTGGCGCGCGGCCTGGTTCCGGGCGGTCGGCAGCTGCGGACCGGCGGCGGTTCCGGCCGCGGTCGCCCGGGTCCGCCCACTGCCCCGGCACCGGACCCGCTACGGCGGTCAGGAGGCCGCCGCGGCCGCCTCGGCGTAGAGCGCCGCGACGGTGTGGTCGAAGTAGGCGCTGTAGGAGGTGTCGTCGGTGTCGCCGCCCTGCTGGTAGCCGCCGATGGCGCCGACGACATGGCCGGTGGCGGTGGAGATCCAGGGGCCGCCGCTGGTGCCGCCGGGGTAGTCGGGGCAGTCGACTACACGCTGGTAGGTGCTCTGACGGCCGGTGGTGTTGGTGCACAGCAGGGGCGACTCGCCGCCCGCCGGGTAGCCGTAGAGCCGGACGGTGGCGCCGAAGGGCTCGTCGGTGCCGAGCGTGTTGCCGCCGACCACGTCCTCGACCCGGCGGCCGGTGGCGTCGGCGGCGGTCTCCAGGACGGCGAAGTCCTCGTCCGGGTCGCCGCCGCGGGACCAGCCGGTGGTGGTGTGCACGGCGGTGACCCGCCAGGTGCCGTACGGCGCCCTGCCGTCGCGGTAGCCCGGGGCGAAGACGACGCCGCTCGGGTCGTCCAGGCAGTGGGCGGCGGTGAGCAGCAGGTTCCCGGTGGTGCTGTGCAGCACGCTGGCGGTGCAGAAGTGGTTGCCCGGGCGGACGGCGCCGGTGAACAGGGCGCCGACGGTGGCCGCCTCGGGGGTGGCCGGGGCGGTGGCGGTGGTGCCGAGCGGCCCGTCGGCGGGGGTGGGGGCCGCCGTCGTGGGCGCGGGCGGGGCCGTCGTGGCGGCGGGGGTGGCCGCGGCCGGTTCCGAGGCCGAGGGCTCCGAGAGTTCCGCCGGCGCCGTCGGTTCCGAGGGCTGCGCGGCCGCCGACGGCTCCGTGCCGGTGACCGGGACGGCGGCGGGCACGGTCGGGGTGCCCGGGACCGGCGGCGCGACGGCGGCCGAGGTGGCCGGGGAGGCCACGGCGGTGGCCCGCGGGGTCAGGCTGTGGGTGCCCACCACCACGACCGCCACGGTGAGGACGGAGAGCGCCGTGGTGACCAGGGTCGGCGCCAGGAGACGGCGGCGGCGGGGGGTACGGCGGCGGTGCTGGCCCATGCTCGGTCGGCTCCTGCCCTGGTCGGCGGCGGTGCGGGGTCGGTCCCGACTATGGCGCCCCGAGCTGGGAGGGTCGTGATGCGTCGCTGGGAACGGCATGAGAATTCAGCCGCTCGCCCCCGTCCGGGAGGTCCTCGGACGGGGGCGACGGTTCGGGTCAGGTGGCCCGTTGCTGCTGGTGCGCCGCGGTCCGGGCGGGCGCTCCGGCGCTCGCCGGGGTCTCGGCCGCGGTGCCGGTCGCCCCGGTGGCCTCCCCCGGCGCGGGCCGGTGGTCGATCATCAGGAAGGCGATCAGCGCGGCCAGCAGCAGGATGCCCATGGCGACCCAGGTGGCGATCACGTAGCCGTGCACCGCGCCCTGCGCCTGGACCGCCGGGTCCCCGGCGGTGGTGATCCGGGCGGCGATCCAGCTCGCCGTGGCGCTGGCCGCGATGGTGTTGAGCAGCGCGGTGCCGAAGGAGCCGCCGACCTGCTGGGCCGAGTTGATGGTGGCCGAGGCGGCGCCGGCCTCGTGCGGCGCGACGCCGAGGGTGGCCAGGCTCATCGACGGCATGAAGATCAGGCCCATGCCGAAGCCGAGCAGCAGTTCGGCGGGCAGCACCATGCCGGCCCAGGGGCTGTCCACCTTCATCTGGGTCAGCCAGGCCATGCCGGCGGCGGCCAGCAGCAGCCCCGGTCCGATCAGGTTGCGGGACGGCACCCTGGTCATCAGCCGGGCCGCGAAGCCGGTGGAGCTGATGACGATGGCCGCCGTCATCGGCAGGAAGGAGACTCCGGACATGACCGGCGAGAAGTGCTTGATGACCTGGAGGTAGTAGGTCAGGAACAGGAACAGGCCGAACATGCCGATCATCGCCAGGCCGACCGAGAGGGCGGCGCCGCCGCGGTTGCGCTCGGCCACGATGTGCAGCGGCAGCAGCGCGTGCGGGGTGCGCTTCTCGACCAGGACGAACACCACCAGCAGCAGCACGCCGAGCCCCAGCGAGCCGAGCACCAGCCAGTCGCCCCAGCCTCGGGTGACGGCCTCGGAGGTGCCGTAGACGATGGCGAGCAGACCGCCGCAGCCGAGTACGGCGCCGGGCAGGTCGAGCTTGGTCCGGGTGTCCTTGCCGATGTGGTCGCGGGTCAGCACGGAGAACGCCGCGAAGGCGGTGGCGATCGCGATCGGGGTGTTCACGAACAGGCACCAGCGCCAGTTCAGGTACTCGGTGAGGAGGCCGCCGAGGAGCAGTCCGATCGCGGCGCCGCCGCCGGCGATGGCACCGAAGATGCCGAAGGCGGTGCTGCGTTCCTTGGGATCGGTGAAGGTCGTGGAGAGCAGTCCCAGGGCGGACGGGGCGAGCAGCGCGCCGAAGGCGCCCTGGAGGGCGCGGGCGGCGAAGAGCATGGTGGGGCCGCTGGCGGCGCCGCCGATCGCCGAGGCGAGGGCGAAGCCGAGCAGGCCGACGGTGAAGACCCGCTTGCGGCCGAAGAGGTCGCCGAGCCGGCCACCGAGGAGCAGGAGTCCGCCGAAGGCCAGCGTGTAGGCGGTGATCACCCACTGCCGGTCGGCGTCCGAGATCCCGAGATCCTTCTGGGCCGACGGGAGGGCGATGTTCACGATGGTGATGTCGAGGACGATCATCAGCTGGGCGATGGCGATGACGGCCAGGGCCCACCAGCGGCGGGAACCCGCCGTTCCATGACCGGTGGCAGCTTGGGCTTGGGAGGACACGTCGGGAGCCTTTCCGGAGGGGAGCGGAGAGGTCACGCAGTCGCCTTCAAGCCAAACTCGCCTCGCGGCGAATGGCAAGGAAAAAGCTCACCAAATCGGTTGAAATGGGACCAAAGAACCAGATCGACCGGGACCAGGGCCCGAGTGGACCGAGGCCCCGGGACCGTGCCCGGGGCCTCGCGCCACACGTCGGGCCCTGTCGAGGCTCTAGAGCACGGACAGCTCCGCGACCAGGTCGTCCAGGCCCAGCGAGCCCTGCGACAGCGCCGCCATGTGCCAGGCCTTGAGGTCGAACACCTCGCCGCGCGCCTCGTGCGCCGCCCTGGCCGCCGCCCGCCCGCGCAGCCAGGCCCGCTCGCCCAGCTTGTAGCCGATCGCCTGGCCGGGCAGGCCCAGGTAGCGGACCAGCTCGCTGTCCAGGAAGTCGGCGGACAGCCCGCAGTAGCTGCCGAAGAACTCCCGGGCGGCGTCCGGCTCGACCCGCTCCCCCGGGCGGTACGGCGAGTCGGCCGGGAAGTCCAGGCCGGCGTGCATGCCGATGTCGACGATCACCCGCAGCGCCCGCATCATCTGCGCGTTGAGGTAGCCGAGCCGGTGGCCCGGGTCGGTGAGGTAGCCGAGCTCGTCCATCAGGCGCTCGGCGTACAGCGCCCAGCCCTCCAGGTTGGCGCTCACCCCGCCGAGGCTGACCTGGTAGGTGGAGAGCCGGTCCGCGACGTAGTTCCACTGCGCGAGCTGCAGGTGGTGGCCGGGGACGCCCTCGTGGTACCAGGTCGAGACGAGGTCCCACTCCGGGAAGCGCTCGCGGCCGAGGGTGGGCAGCCAGGTCCGGCCGGGGCGGCTGAAGTCGAGCGAGGGGGCCGTGTAGTACGGCGCGGCGGCGCTGCCGGCCGGGGCGATCCGGGACTCGACCCGGGTGATCGGCTCGGCCAGGTCGAAGTGGATGCCCTGGAGGTCGGCGATCGCGCCGTCCATCAGCCCCTGGAGGAACTCCCGGGCGGCCTCGGCGCCGAACCGCGCGGGGCCGTCGGTCTCCAGCCACTTCATCGCCTGCATCGGGTCGGCGCCCGGCCGGACCTTCTCGGCCTCGACGCGCATCTGGGCCAGCAGGTCGTGGAACTCCTGCCAGGCCCAGGCGTAGGCCTCGTCCAGGTCCAGGTCGGCGCCGGTCCAGTAGCGCACCCAGCGGCCGTAGCGCTCGCGGCCGACGGTGTCCGGGGCATCGGCGGCGGCCGGGCCGTAGACCTCGCCCAGCCAGTCGCGCAGGGCCGCCAGGCCCTCGGCGGCGGCCGCGGCGTGGCCCGACAGCTCCGCGTGCAGCGGCTCGGGGGCCTCGCGGACCAGGTCGCCGAACCAGCCGCCCGGGGTGTCCACGGCCAGCCACTCGCCGAGCTGGCCGATCACGGTGGTCACCTGGCGCGGGCCGGAGAGCAGACCGCGGGCGATGCCCTCGGCGAGGGTCGCGCGGTACCCGGCGAGCGCCTCCGGCACCCGGGCGAGCCGGCGGCCGAGGATGCCCCACTGCTCCTCGGTGTCGGTGGGCATGAGGGTGAAGACGTCACGGAGGTTGTGCAGCGGCGAGCCCAGGTTGTGGACGGCCCGGAACCGCTCGCCCGCGTCGTGGACGGCGAGCTCGGCGACGAGCCGCTCGCGCAGCAGGCGGGCGCAGCGCCGTTCGGCCTCGTCCCGGGCGGCGTCGGCCGTACCGGCCTGGTCGAGTGCCGCCTCGGCCTCGTCGAGCCGGGCCAGGGTGGAGCGTCCGAGGTCCGCGATCGCCTCGGCCCCGGCCGGGGAGAGGTCGGGGAGGCGGTCGTCCTCGGGGTTCAGGCCCAGATACACCGCGGTCAGCGGGTCGAGCTCGGCAAGGTCCCGCACATAGGCGTCGGCGACACGGCGGGGGGTGGTGCCGTCGGAGCTGATCAGTTCAACCATCCGGACATCATTTCGTGGCGCGCGCCGTTTGCAAGCCCCTACCCGGTGGCATGGACCGGCCAATTCATTGGGGTCGGCGCCCGCTCACCCGCCCGAGTACCGCCGCCACCGGCGCCGCAGCGCCCGACCCGGGTCCCAGCGGGACCGTCCGTGCGCGAAGCGGAAGAAGCAGAGACCGATCAGTACGGCGCTGAAGTGCCCGAGGTCCGTGAACGTGTGCGAGACCACCAGGGGCACCAGGTAGAAGACGACGACCCCGGCGCCGTAGAGCCACCGCCAGCCGCCCGCGAACCGGTAGGTGAGCACCGCGACCACCCCCGCCAGCGCGTACGAGACCCCGACGTCCACCGTCTCGGCCATGCTCCGCTGCAGGGTCCCCCGGACGATCCCCCAGGCGACCACGCCCTCGCTCACCAGGGTCGCCAGCACGTGCGCGGTCGCGGCGACCACGAACCAGCGCGCGGTGCCCAGCCAGCGCTCGGCGTTGGCGTGGAACACGGTGAACAGCACCGCGTACAGCGGCCAGCTGGACGTCTCGGTCCACAGCGCGCTCGCCACCAGCGCGTGCACCGGACGCGAGCGCAGCTGCTCCAGATTGGTCGAGCGGGCGGCCAGGAACCAGTCCAGGGTGTGCTGGTCCATCCGGGCCACCACCAGACTGGTGACCCCGAGGACGAACAGCCACAGGTACGTGCCCGGCGCCGAGCGCACCCACGCCAGGAGCGCCCCGCGCAGGCGGCGCGCGCGGGGCGGCCGTTCCAGCGTGTGCGCCATCCGGCGGGCCTCCTCGGCAGGGCGGCGGGGTGCGTCCCATCATCCTCGGCCGGGGGCCGGTGGCGCGCCTCCCGGGGGCGTCCCCCGGGGTCGCCCCCGGGCCGCCCCGGCACGGCCCCGGGCGGACCGCCGGGCGGGCCGTCCCGGGGCCCGGGGCGACCGCCCGGACAGGCGCAAACGCCCGTTCGGAAGATCGGTGCACGCCCGGCTCCGATCCGGCCCGGGGCCGTTACGCTGACCGGCATGGAAGCCAGCTCAGCGCCCGTACCGCCAGCTCCCGAACCGGCCCCCAGGGCGCGGCGCGCCGGGTACCGGCGGCTGCCGGTGCAACAGCGGCGCGAGCAGCTGATCGCGGTGGCCCTGGAGCTGTTCGCGCACCGGGCGCCCGAGGAGGTCGGGCTGGACGACGTGGCGCAGGCCGCCGGCGCCTCCCGGCCGCTGGTGTACCGCTACTTCGCGGGCGGCAAGCAGCAGCTGTACGAGGCCGCGCTGCGCAGCGCGGCCGAGGAGCTCACCGGTCGCTTCGTGGTGCCGCTCGCCGGGACCCCGGCCCAGCAGCTGTCCGCCGTCCTGGAGAGTTACTTCGCCTTCGTCGCCGAGCACGGCACCGGCTACTCGGCGCTGCTGCGCGGCGGCTCGGTGGTGGAGACGGCCCGCACCTCGGCGATCGTGGACGACGTCCGGCGGGCGGCGCTGAAGCGCACGCTGCGCCACCTCGGGGTGCGGCAGGCCGGGCCGAGGCTGACCCTGCTGGTGCGCTCGTGGATCGCGGTGGTCGAGGGGGCCTCGCTGAGCTGGCTCGACGAGGACCGGGAGGTCCCGGCGGACGAGCTGCGGGAGTGGCTGGTGGACCAGTTCGTGGCGATGGCGGCGGCGACCTCGCTGCACGATCCGCAGACCGCCGAGGTGCTGGCCGGGCTGCTGGCCCTGGAGGGCGCGGACTCGCCGCGGACGGCCCGGCTGCGGGCGGCACTGGGCGGCCCGGCCGAGTAGTGCGCCGGACGCGCGGCGCCGGACGGGATCCGGCCGAGTGGTGCGCCGGACGCGCGGCGCCGGACGGGATCCGGCCGAGTGGTGCGCCGGACGCGCGGCCCGACCCCCGTGCCAAGGGTCGGGACGGCCGAGCCCTACGCCTTGCCGAGCACCTGCCGCTGCCGGCCGAGCCCGTCGATCTCGATCTCGACGATGTCGCCGGGAGCCAGGTACGGCGTACCCGGGCGGCCCAGGGTGACCCCGGCCGGAGTACCGGTGACGATCACGTCCCCCGGCTCCAGCACCATGAACTGGCTCGCGTAGCGGACCAGCTCCAGCACCGGGAAGACCATCCGCTCGGTGGAGCCGTCCTGGCGCAGCTCCCCGTTGACCCACAGCCGCAGCGGCAGCCGCTGCGGATCGCCCACCTCGTCGGGGGTGACCAGCCACGGCCCGAGCGGGGTGAAGGTCTCCGCCGACTTGCCCTTGTCCCACTGGCCGCCGCGCTCGAACTGGAAGGCCCGCTCGGTGACGTCGTTGGCGATCGTGTAGCCGGCGATCACCGCGGCCGCCGCCGCGTGGTCCGGCAGGTAGCGGGCGGTCCGGCCGATCACCACGGCCAGCTCGGCCTCGTAGTCGGTCTTGTCGCCGCCGCGCGGCACCAGCACCTCGTCGTACGGGCCGACCACGGTCGAGCCGGGCTTGAGGAAGATCACCGGCTCGTCCGGGATCGCCGCGCCCGCCTCGGCCGCGTGGTCCCGGTAGTTGAGGCCGATGCCGACCACCTTGCCGGGGCGCGGCACCGGCGGGCCGACCCGCTGCCCGCCGATCTCGGCCACCGGCAGCCGGCCGGCCGCCACCTGCCCGGCCAGCGCGGCCGCGCCGCCACCGGCCAGACCGGCGAGGAAGCCGCCGTCGATGTCCGCGGTCACCCCGGAGAGGTCGTACGCGGTGCCGTCCTGGCCCAGCGCGACCGGGCGTTCGGCGCCCGGCGGGCCGACACGGAGAAGCTTCATCCGATCCCCACCTCCTAGTTCGTCGAGTTCGTCGAGTACGTCGCAGCTCGCCGGGCTCCGGACCCGGGCCGCCCGGAGGCGGCCCGGACCGTGCCCGGCCCCTGTGCTGCGAGGTATATCAACGGCGCGCCGCCCCGGACCAGACCGTCCCGATCGGCGAAATCCTCCCAACCGTCCGAGCCCGGTACCGGCCGCGCTGGGTGCCCGTACGGTTGACAGCCGGCCGACCGTCCCGCCGAGTCGTCACGCCAGGGGCGAACATCCGCTCGAACGGCCGCCGCCCGGGGCAGGATCGGTCCCATGGAGATCACCCGGATCCGCCCCGAACTGACCGTCGTCACCCTGGACTTCGGCGCCGTCTACCTCTGGCGCGACGAGGACGGCTCGCTCACCCTGATCGACACCGGCGCCGCCGGACACGCCGACATCATCGAGGAGGCGATCCGCGCCGACGGCGCCGACCCCGCCGCCCTGCGCACCATCGTGCTCACCCACTACCACGAGGACCACGCCGGATCGGCCGCCGAACTCTCCCGGCGGCTGGGCGCCGAGGTGGTCGCCCACCGGCTGGAGGCCCCGGTGCTCCGCGGCGAGCAGCTCCCCCGGCCGATGGTGCTGAGCCCCTTCGAGCAGGAGATCTGGGACAGCCTGCCGAAGCTGCCGCCCGCCCCGCCGTGCACGGTCCACCGCGAGGTGACGGACGGCGAGAAGCTCGGCTTCGGCGGCGGCGCGGTGGTGGTGCACGTGCCGGGCCACACGGACGGCTCGATCGCGCTGCACCTGCCCGAGCGGGGCGTGCTGTTCACCGGCGACCTCGCGGCCAACGTCGAGCACCGCACCATGCCCGGCGTCTTCAACGCCGATCCGGCGCTGGCCGTGGAGTCCTTCCGCCGACTGTCCGAACTGGAGGCCGACACGGTGCTGTTCGGGCACGGCGTGCCGATCGCCGAGGGCGGCTCAGCCGCTCTGCGCCGTGCCGTCGAGCAGCTCGGCCAGCACTAGCGGACGGGCCGGGTCGGGCGCGGCGTCGGCGCTGTCGCGCTCCCACCGCTCCAGGTCGCGCCCGACGTCCTCACGGGCCCGCGGGTGGCCGTCCAGCGCGGGCAGCAGCTCGCGCAGCAGGGCGACGGCCGCCCGCGGCCGGCCGGAGCGGGCCAGCCACAGCGCCAGGTCGTGGCAGGTGCGCAGGGTCCGGGGGTCGGCCGGCCCGAAGGCCCGGGCGAACTGCGGGATCAGCCCGACCAGTTGCTCGGCGGCCCGCTCGGGCGAGCCGGCCGCGCCGCGCCGCCAGGCGTCGTCGGCCTTCTGCCGCAGCGCCTCCGGGTCGCTGCCGCCCTTGCGGTCCCGCAGCGCCTTGAGGTCGCGCAGCCGCTGCCGGACCTCGGCGGCGTCGGCGGGCCGGTCCGCCGCCTTCTTGGCGAGCAGTTGGAGGATCAACCGGTCCAGGGCCGGGTCCGCGGTGTCCGGGGACAGCGGCTGCTCGTTGAGGTGCGCGTACATCATGGTGACGGCCTGGTCGGCGTCGAACGGGCGGCGGCCGGTGCACAGCTGGTAGAGCACCACGCCGAGGGCGTAGAGGTCGGCCCGGCCGTCGATCGGCAGACCCGCCCAGCACTCCGGCGCCAGGTAGACCGGCGTGCCGATGACCACGTCGGTGGAGGTGAGTCCGCCGGCGGCCGGCTGGGAGAGCAGCCGGGCGATGCCGAAGTCCAGCACCTTGGCCTCGCCGCCGTCGGTGATCATGATGTTCTCGGGCTTGATGTCCCGGTGCACCACGCCGTTGCGGTGCGCGGCGTCCAGCGCCTTGCAGATCTGCCGCACCCAGCGCAGCGAGACCGCCGGCTCCGGCAGGCCGTCGCGCATCACCTGCGCCAGCGAGCGGCCCCGGACCAGCTCCATCACCAGGTAGTGGGTCGACCGCGCGCCGTCCTGCACCCGCCCGTAGTCGTACAGGGTGACGATGTGCGGATTGGACAGCAGGCCGACCGTCCTGGCCTCGCGGATGAACCGGCCGACCGCCTCCTCGTCCCCCGCCTTCTCGTCGGAGAGCACCTTGAGCGCCACCGCCCGACCGATGGTCTCGTCGTGGGCGGCCCAGACCACACCGAACCCGCCCCGGCCGAGCTCCCGGTCCAGCCGGTAGCGGCCGCCCACGACATCGCCCGCCTGCATGCGTTCCCCCACCAAGTCCGCCGGAATCGAACACCGTTCATCCTGACCGGGTCACGATAGCGGCGGGGAGCGGCACCCGGGTGAACGACCCCGGGACCGCTCCCCCGCGGCGGTCCCGGGGCCGCCCCCGGGACCTCGCTACGGCTGCTTGGGCTTGGGCAGGCCCACCGGGTTGACCTCGGAGGTGGGCACCGCCTCGGCGTCCAGGCCCCAGCGCTTCAGCACCTGGGCGTAGCTGCCGTTCCTGATCACCTCGTTGATCGCCCCGTTCAGTGCCCCGACCAGGCCGCTGTCCTTCTTCGTGGTCGCCCCGATCTTGCCGAGCACCTCGGCGCCGCCGCCCGAGTAGGTGCCGATCACCTCGGTCTCGCCGGTCTGCACAGCGTGGAAGGCGGCCACCGGGTTGGGGCCGACGTAGGCGTCGATCCGGCCGGAGGAGAGCGCCAGGTAGTAGTCCGAGGAGTTCTGGTAGTACTTGATGTCGGCCGCCTTCAGACCGTTCTTGGTGTTCTCCTCGTTCCAGGCGATCAGCAGCTTCTCCTGGTTGGTGCCGGAGGCGACGGCGACGGTCTTCCCGGCGATGTCCTTGGGCCCGGTGACCTTCCAGCCGCTGCCCTTCTTCGCCTCGAAGCCGAGGATGTCCAGCCGGTAGGTGGCGAAGTCGTACTTCTCCTTCCTGGCCTCGGTGACGGTGATGTTGGAGATGCCGACGTCGTACTTGCCGCTGTCCAGGCCGACGAAGATGTTCTCCCAGGAGACCGGGTTGAACTCGACCTTGAGGCCGAGCACATTGCCGAGCAGCGAGGCGATGTCCGGCTCCACGCCGATCACCGTCCGGTCGTCGTTGGCGTAGAAGTCCAGCGGTGGCGTGGTGCCGAGCGAGTCGACCACGGTCAGCGTCCCGCGTCTCCTGATCTCCTCCGGCACCAGGGCGGCCAGGGCGTCCACCTTGGGCGTGGTCACCCGGTTCTGCTGCGGGGTGAGGTTGACCGCGGTGCCGTTCGGGGCGGTGCTGCCCTTGGCGGGAGCGAGGTCCGCCGCCGCGTCCGTGGAGCTGCCGCAGGCGGCCAGGGTGAGGGAGGCGGCGAGCGCGGCGGCGGTCACGAGGGCGCGACGGGGTAGGGACATGGCGGAACTCCTGCGGGTGAAGGGGGAAGAGGGTGGGGGGGTGGGTGGACTCAGAGGACCTTGGCCAGGAAGGCCCTGGTCCGCTCGTGCCGCGGCTCGTCCAGGACGGCCTGCGGCGGGCCCTGCTCGACCACGACGCCGCCGTCCATGAAGACCACGGTGTCGGCGACCTCGCGGGCGAAGCCGATCTCGTGGGTCACCACGATCATCGTGGTGCCGGCCCGGGCGAGGTCCTTGACGACGTCGAGCACCTCGCCGACCAGCTCCGGGTCCAGCGCCGAGGTCGGCTCGTCGAACAGCAGCACCTTGGGCTCCAGCGCCAGCGCCCGGGCGATCGCCACCCGCTGCTGCTGGCCGCCGGAGAGCTGCCGGGGGTAGGCGTCGGCCTTCTCGGCCAGGCCGACCCGCTCCAGCAGCTCCAGCGCCCGGGCCCGGGCCTCGGCCTTCGGCCGGCGCAGGGCGCTGACCGGCGCCTCGACGATGTTCTCCAGCACGGTGAGGTGCGGGAAGAGGTTGAAGTTCTGGAACACGAAGCCGATGTTGGTCCGCTGGCGCAGGACCTCGCGCTCCTTGAGCTCGTGCAGCTTGTCCCCGGCCCGGCGGTAGCCGATCAGCTCGCCGTCGATCGCGACGAAGCCCCGGTCGACCTTCTCCAGGTGGTTGATCGCGCGCAGCAGGGTCGACTTGCCGGAGCCGGACGGCCCGAGCACCACGGTCACCGAACCGGCCGGGACGTCGAGGTCGACGCCGCGCAGCACCGCGTTCGGGCCGAAGCTCTTCCAGAGGCCGCGGACCTGCACCATCGACGGCGCGTCGGCCGGCCCGACGGCGGACGGCTCCCCGGCCGGGGTGTCCTGGACGCGCGGTTCCTTGACGACGGTGCTCATGAGCGGCCTCCGAGGGCGACGGCGGTGGCGGTGCGGGCGCGCAGGCCCCGGACGAGGGAGCGGGCCCGCTGGAGCGGGGTGGGCGGCGGGGTGCGGTCGGCCCCGCGGGCGAAGTACCGCTCGACGTAGTACTGGCCGATCGACAGCACGGTGGTCAGCAGCACGTACCAGACGGTGGCGACCATCAGCAGCGGCACCACCCGGCCGGTCCGGCCGTACACCACCTGCACCTGGTAGAAGAGTTCGCCGATCGCCATCACGTAGACCACCGAGGTGCCCTTGAACAGCGAGATCACCTCGTTGGCGGCGGACGGCAGGATGCCGCGCATCGCCTGCGGCAGGACGATCCGCCAGGCCTGCCGCCAGCGCGGCACGCCGAGCGCGGCGGCCGCCTCGCGCTGGCCGGGGTCGACGGCGATGATGCCGCCGCGGATGATCTCGGCGGCGAAGGCGGCCTGGTGCAGCCCGAGGCCGAGCACGGCCGCGCCGAGCGCGCCCAGCACCCCGATCGTCTCGAAGTCCCCGAAGGTGGGCCCGAACGGGACGCCGAAGCCGAAGCGCTTGTAGAGGTAGGAGAGGTTGAACCAGAAGACCAACTGGACGATCAGCGGGATCGAGCGGAACACCCAGACGTAGGCCCAGGCGACGGTCTGCAGGATCGCGCTGCGGGAGAGCCGCATCGCGGCCACCACGGCGCCCAGCAGGAAGCCCAGCACGGTGCCGTAGGCGGTGAGTTCGACCGTGCGGCCGACCGCCCGCAGGATGGTGTCGGCGGAGAAGTACACCCGGAAGGTGGCCCAGTCCCAGCCGGGGTTGGTGGCCAGGCCGTGGGCGAACTGGGCCAGTACGACGAGGGCGGCGAGGCCGGCCGCCCAGCGCCAGGGGTACCGGGCGGGGACGGTGCGCAGTCCGTGCAGTTCGCCGAGGTCCAGCAGGGCGGCGGCGGGCGCGCGGTCGGGTTTCGAGCGGGACGGGGCGCCGGCGGCGGTGGCGTCGGCGGTGGCGGTGGTCATGGGGGACTCCTCCCGGAGGGACAGGGGATCACGCGTGCTCGGGCGGGCTGATCAGGGACTCCTTGACGGCCGAGTCCGTCACCCCCCACTTCTTGAGGATCCGGTCGTAGGTGCCGTCCTTGATCAGCTCGTTGACGGCCGCCTGGAAGGCCGGGGTCAGCGCCGAGCCCTTCTTGAACGCGAAGCCGACGTCGAGCCGGTGGAACTCGCCCAGGAACCTGGTGCCGGAGGCCTCCTGGGCGGCCTGGTAGCGCAGGCCGTTGATGGTCGACATCACGACGTCCACCCGGCCCTGCTGGAGGCTGGTCAGCGTGGCGCCGTTGTCGCTGAACGCCTTGACCTCGTAGGGCTGCTTGCCGGCGTCGGTGCAGACGTTCTTCTTGGCGTTGAGGGTGGTCTCGAAGGTGGTGCCGGCGCCGGTGCCGATGGTCAGCCCGCACAGCTGGACCAGGTCGGTGATCGGCTTGACGGCGGTGTTGTCCTTCTTGACCGCGAAGCCCTGGCCGTCGTCGATGTAGGTGACGAAGTCGATGGTCTTCAGCCGGGCCGCGGTCACCCCGAAGTTGCCGGTGCCGACGTCGTACTTGCCGCTGTCGAGGGCGGGCAGGATGGTCTCGAACGCCGCCTCCTCGCGCCGCACGGTCAGGCCGAGCAGGCGGCCCACGGCGTCGCCGAAGTCGATGTCCACCCCGGCGGCCTTCTTGGTGGCCTGGTCGGCGTAGAAGGCCGAGGGCGGGGCGCCGATCGAGGAGCCGAACTTCACCGTCCCGGCGGCCCGGACGTCGGCGGGCAGCAGCGCGGCGGCGGTGTCCGACTTCTTGAGGCCGGAGACGAGGTCCTCGGCGGCGGCGGAGGCGGCCGGCCGGGCGGAGCCGCCCGCCGCGGTGCCGGTGCTCGGGTCCGAGCTGCACGCGGCCAGGGCCAGGACCGGCAGCAGGGCGGTGGCGGCGAGCAGCCGGGGGCGGGCGGTGGTGGTTCTCACGGAGGTGCCTTTCGGGAGGTACGGGGGCGGTGCGGGTACGGCGGGTCCAACGTGCGGCGCGGGCTCGACGTGCGGTGCGGCGGGCTCGACGTGCGGTGCGGGCTCGGAGGAGGTGCGGGCTCAGAGGAGGTGCTTCTCGAACGGCAGCGGTCCGATCGTCAGCGGATCGGCCTCGACGTCGAACAGCGCGGTGTAGCCGGAGGCCAGGTACAGCCCCCTGGCCTCGGGCTGGAGCGGACCGGTGGTGAGGAAGATCCGGTCGTAGCCGGCCCCGGCGGCGGCCCGCTCCAGCTCGGCCAGCACCCGGCGGGCCAGCCCCCGGCGGCGGTGCGCCGAGGCCGTCCACATCCGCTTCACCTCCGCCGTCCGCTCGTCGTACCGCTTGTACGCGCCGCCGGCCACCGGCTCGCCGTCCTCCAGCAGGAGCAGCAGCAGGCCGTGCGGCGCGGTCCAGCTGTCCGCCGGGTAGCGGGTCATCTCCTCGTGCGCCTCGGGGCCGTAGCGGCGCACGTACTCCTCGGTGAGCTCGCGCACCAGCGGCTCGGCGAGCGGGTCGTCGATCCCGACCCGGCGGACCTCGACGTCGAGCGCCGGTGCGCCGCTCACGCCTGGGCCGCGATCAGCTGGTGCCGGTCGTGCTCGGCGCGCCCGGCCCGCTCGGCCTCCGCCGCCGCCTCGGCCGCCGCCCTGGCCGCGTCCCGCTTGGCGACCTCCTCGCGGACGATCGGGATGACGTGCCGGCCGAAGTCGATCGCGTCGTCCACCAGGTGGTAGCCGCGGGCGGAGAGGATGTCCACGCCCAGGTCGTAGTAGTCCAGCAGCGCCTGGGCGACCGTCTCCGGGGTGCCGACCAGGGCGTTGGAGTTGCCCGCCCCGCCGGTGGCGGCGGCGGTCGGCGTCCACAGCGCCCGGTCGTAGCGCTCGCCGGCCTCGGCGATCTCCAGCAGGCGCTGCGAACCGGCGTTCTCGGGCCCGGTGCCGGCCGGACGGCCGCGGCGGATCAGGTCGCCGCCCTCGCGCCGGGCCTTGATCGCGGCGACCGTGCGGTGCGCCTTCTCCCAGGCCAGTTCCTCGGTCGGCGCGATGATCGGCCGGAACGCCACCTGGATCCGCGGCGCGTCCGTCCGCCCGGCCTGCTTGGCGGCCTCCAGGACCCGCTCGATCTGCTCGGCGGTGCGGGCCAGCGGCTCGCCCCAGAGGCAGTAGATGTCCGCCTCGGCGCCGCCGGCCGCGTACGCCGCCTCCGAGGAGCCGCCGAAGGAGACGCCCGGCCGGGGCTCCTGCACCGGGAAGACGTCGGAGACGAAGTCCTTGAAGCGGTAGTGGGTGCCCTCGTGGTCGAAGGGCTCCCGGCTGGTCCACGCCTTCTTGACGATCCGGATGTACTCCCGGGTGCGGTCGTAGCGCTCGTCCTTGGTGAGGAAGTCGCCCTCGCGCTGCTGCTCGTGGTCGTTGCCGCCGGTGATGAAGTGGACGGTGAGCCGGCCGTCGCTGATCCGGTCCAGGGTGGCGAAGGTCTTGGCGGCGAAGGTCGGGTACGAGACGTTGGGGCGGTGGGCGAGCAGGATCTGCAGGCGGTCGAGGCGGGAGGCGATGAACGCGGCGGCGGGCGCCGGGTCCGGCGAGCCGGAGCCGTAGGCGAACAGCACCCGGTCCCAGTCGTGGTCCTCGTGGGCGCGGGCCAGCTTCAGCGTGTAGTCGCGGTCGAACGCGGCCGTGGTGCTCGCGGTGGTCTCCGTACCGTCGGCGGTGGCGGCGATGCCGAGGAATTCGACGGGCATGGCGGCGGAACCTTTCGGATCGTCCGCGGGCCGGCCGGGCGGGCAGCCGGTGGCGCGGAAGGGTGGGGGAAGGCACGGGGCACCGCCGGCCGGCGGCCGGAGGGCGGTACGGAGCAGAGCGCGGTACGGAACGGAGGGCGTCAGCCGTACAGGGCGGGACGACGGGAGGTGGCCACGGGCACGTGACGGCCCGGGGCGGTGCGGAGGACTGCCGGAGCGCAGCGGAGCGGGGAGGAAGCGGAACGGGCGGCAGCGCGCGGTCGACGAGCCGTCAGGACGTGACGGCTCTCCCGGCCCGGGACGGGGCACCGAGGGAGGTCGCTCCGGAGGAGGACGGGGCCGGACGAGCGGCCCGCTGCCGGGTCAGCCGCGACACGCCGCGGACCACACTCGACCGAAGTCGATGTGGTCGCGGGTGACCAGGGGCTGCTCGGCGTACATGGCCTCAAGTTGAGCAGTGAACCTCGCACCCGTCAACCGTCCTCCATTACCGCTCTGTTGCGATCTCCTGTCGCCACGCGACACCTCCCGCGCCCCCGGCGTCCCGTCACCGACGACCCTTGACACCCGCCGATCGCGCACGCGTACGATCGAAAGCGGAGTGCAGTGCCCCGCCGGACGCGTTGAGGGACGCGGGCCGGCCGCAACGGCCGTACGTGACCACGCCGTACCCCGCCCCGTGTGCGCCCGCGCGCATCCCGCATCTCCGCCCTCCCGCCTGGAGCCTCCGCATGGCCACCCCGCCGGACGTCCTGACCGCCCCCGCCGCCTCCCCGCTCCTCCCTGTGCCGACCCGCAAGGGCACCGCCGCCGCCACCGCCCCCGACCCCTGGGCCGCCACCGCCCGGATCGTGCCGCGCCGCCGCACCGGGCAGTGGGTCTCCGCCGCCGTCGCCCTGCTGCTGTTCGCCATGGCGGTCAACTCCCTGGTCCACAACAAGGCGTTCCAGTGGAGCGTGGTCGCCGAGTGGTTCACCGCCACCTCGGTGATGAACGGCCTCACCCTGACCCTCTGGCTGACCGCCGTCACCCTCGGCCTCGGCTTCGTGCTCGGGACCGTCCTCGCCACCATGCGGCTGTCCGCCAACCCGGTGCTGCGCACGCTCAGCTGGATCTACATCTGGATCTTCCGCTCCACCCCCGCCCTGGTGCAGCTGCTGCTGTTCTTCAACATCGGCGCGCTGTACCCGACCCTCGGCCTGGGCATCCCGTTCGGCCCGGAGTTCGTCACCGTCCGCACGGTCAACCTGTTCGGCCCGACCTTCACCGCCGTGGTCGGGCTCACCCTGCTGGAGGCCGCGTACGCCGCCGAGGTGGTGCGCGGCGGCATCCTCTCCGTCGACCGGGGCCAACTGGAGGCCGCCGCCGCGCTCGGCCTCGGCCGGTGGCGGGTGCTGCGCCGGATCGTCGTCCCGCAGGCGATGCGCTCGATCGTGCCGACCGCCGGGAACATGCTGATCAGCGCCCTCAAGGGGACCAGCATCATCAGCGTGCTGGCCGTCTCCGACCTGCTCTACTCGGTCCAGCTGGTCTATCTGCAGTCGTACCAGGTCATCCCGATGCTGATGGTCGCCACCCTCTGGTACGTGGTGATCACCACCGTGCTCTCGGTCGGGCAGTACTACGTCGAACGCCACTTCGCGAAGGGCGCCACCCGCGAGGGCCTGCCGCCCACGCCGCTGCACCGGGCCCGCGCCGCGTACCGGCGGCTGCGCGCCACGGCGGACGAGGCCGGCACGGGGAAGGCCACCACCGGCGGGGCCACCACGGGGAAGGCCGCCCGATGAGCGCCGTCCTGGTCGTCGTCGGCGCCGGGCCGCGCGGCACCGGGGTGCTGGAGCGGATCGCCGCCAACGCCCCCGAACTGCTGCCCGCCGACCGGCCGTTGCACATCCACCTGGTCGACCCGCACCCGCCCGGCGGCGGCCGGATCTGGCGCCACGAGCAGTCCCCGCTGCTGCGGATGAACTCGATGGCGGAGGACGTCACCATGTTCACCGACGAGCGCTCGACCCTCGACGGGCCGGTCCGCCCCGGCCCCTCGCTGGCCGAATGGGCCGCCCACCCCGAGGAGTTCGCCCCCCACCGGGAGATCGCCGACCCCGCGCTGCGGGCCGAACTGCGCACCCTCGCGCCCACCGACTTCCCCACCCGGCGGGCCCAGAGCGCCTACCTGGACTGGGTGTTCCGGCGCGCCGTCGCCGACCTGCCGCCGCACGTCACCGTCACCGTCCACCGGGACACCGCACGGCGGATCGAGGGCCCGGCGGACGGCCCGCAGCTGGTCCACCTCTCCGACCGGGTGCTCACCGCCGACCACGTCCTCCTCACCCTCGGCCACCTCGACTCCACCCCCGACCCCCGCTACGCCGCCGACGCCGCCTTCGCCGCCCGGCACGGCCGCTTCCACCTGCCGCCCGCCCACTCCGCCGACGTCGCCGCCGAACTGGAGCGCATCGCCCCCGGCGAGCACACCGTGCTGCGCGGCTTCGGGCTCGCCTTCGTCGACCTGGTCTCGCTGCTCACCGAGGGCCGCGGCGGCCGCTTCGAGCAGGCGGCCGACGGCGGCCTGGTCTACCGGCCCTCGGGCCGCGAACCGGTCGTCCACGTCGGCTCGCGGCGCGGTGTCCCGTACCACTCCAAGACCGGCTACCGCCTGGTCGGACCGCCGCCGCCGTTCCCCCGGTACTTCGACGCCACCGCCGTCGACGCCCTGCTGGACCGGCCAGGAGCGATCGAACTGCGGCGCGACGCCTGGCCGTTGATGGCCAAGGAGATCGCCTTCGGCCACTACCACGAGCTGTTCCACGCCCACCCCGGGCGCACCGCGCTGCCCTGGGCGGAGTTCCTCGACGGCCTCGACGCGCACCCCTGGGCGTCCCCGGAGCTGGGCGCGCTGGTCGAACGCGCCGTCCCCGACCCGGCCGACCGGCTCGACCTCGAACGCCTCGACCACCCGCTGGCCGGCCTGGAGCTCGGCTCCGCCGAGGAACTCCAGCACTACCTGCGCCGCTACATCGCCGAGGACGCCGACCGGCGCGCCGACCCCGCCCACAGCGCCGACCTCGGCGCCTTCCTCGCCCTGCTCTCGCTCTTCGGCCAGCTGCCCCGGATCCTCGCCTCCGGCCGGCTCACCGCCCGGTCGGTGGGCGAGGAGGTCGACGAGTGGTTCTTCGGCTACTTCAGCTACCTGGCGTCCGGCCCACCCGGCTTCCGGCTGCGGCAGCTGCTCGCGCTGTCCGAGGCGGGCGTGGTCCGCTTCCTCGGCGCGGGCGTCCGGGTCGAACGGGACGAGCGCACGGGCAACTGGCTGGCCTCCGGCGCCACCGTGCCCGGCCGCACCGTCGCCGCCACCGCCCTGGTCGAGGCGTACCTGCCCAAGCACGTGCTGGACCGCACCCGGGATCCGCTGCTGCGCGAACTGCACCGGGCCGGGCGGATCGTCGAGGAGGTGGTCAGCGACCCGGAGCACACCCACCGCTCGGGGCTGCTCACCATCCGGCCCCGGGACGGCCGCGTGCTGGACCCGGCCCTCGGCGGGGAGCCGCACCCGCGGCGCACCGCGCTCGGCCCGCACACCAGCGTGCGGGCGGCGGCGGCGTTCGCCCGGCCGCGCACCGACTCGCCCGGCTTCCGGCAGAACGACGCGGCGGCGCGGGCGCTGCTGGGCGCGCTCGCCCAGGTGGGGGCGGCGGCGGAGGTGACGGCGGCGGAGGTGGTGGTGGCGACGGAGGTGACGGTGGCGACGGAGGTGACGGTGGCGGTCTGAACACTCCGGCGCGCAGGCCGCGTCACGGCCCGTAGATCTCCTCCACCAGGTCCTCGGCCGTGACGTGGTCCGGCGCGGCGAGGATCCACTCGCCGATCTGCTTGATCCCGGTGCCCCGCTCCAGCGCGTCCAGACAGGCGTCCGCCTCCTTCTCCGAGGCGAACTCCCAGCTCAGCACGCGCCGGATCAGCACCAGCGCCTCGGCCGGGTGCATCCGCGGCCGCTTGCCCGGCTTCGGCCGCCCGGCCGGGGCGGCCGCCAGCCGCTGCTGGCGGGCGGCGAGGTCCTGCCAGGCGTGGACGGTCAGGGGGTGCTGCTCGCCGAGGACGGCGACCAGCTCCGGCAGCAGGGTGCGCAGCTGGTGCACGGCGCCCTCCAGGTCGCCCCGCTCCGCGGTGTACGCCGCCAGGTCGTGCCGCGCCTGGAGCACCCGCGGGTCGTGCGGCCCCCAGGCGGCGTGCAGCTCCGGCAGCAGCTCGGCGAGCCGGCGCAGCGCGCTGACCGTCTCGCCGCTCTCGCCGATGCAGCGGAGCAGGTGGTAGCGGGCGGTGAGGGTGTCCGGGTCGGACGGGCCGAGGGCGAGCCGCAGGTCCTCGGCGACGGTGGACAGCAGCCGGATCGCGCCGTCCACGTCCCCGGTCCGGCTGAGGAACCAGGCGAAGTCGCGCCAGGCGGAGAGGGTCTCGCGGTCGCCGGGGCCGAGCACGGCCAGCGCCTCCTGGGCGAGCGCGTGGAGCTGGGCGGCGGCCTCCTCGGGCGTCGCCGCCCGGTGCGCGGCGCTCCGGCGCTCGCTCAGGGCGGCGCGGGCGGCCTCGTGCGGCGACGGCGAGGGCAGGGCGCCCGGGGGCGTGGTGAGCGGCGGCAGCACCATCGGCGCGAACACGACGGGTGGCGGGAGCACCGGCACCGGGCCGAACACCACGGGCGGCGGGAACACCGGGACCGGCGGGACGAGCACCACCACCGGACCGAACCCCGGCTGCTCCGCGGGCGCCTCCGCAGGTGCCTCCGCGGGTACCTCCGCCGCCGGCTCCCGCTCCCCCGCCCCCTCCAGTTCCGCGAGCCGCCGCTCCACCGTCCGCGCGTCCGCCGGGCGGTGCTCGGGGTCCTTCGCCAGCAGTTCGGTGACCAGTCCGGCCAGCTCCGCCGGCAGCCCGAACTCCGCCGGGTCCAGCGCCGGCGGCGGCGCGTTCAGGTGCTGGTACATCAGCACCGGCGTCGAGTCGCCGCTGAACGGCCGCGCCCCGGTGCAGAGTTCCACCAGGACGCAGCCGAGGGCGTAGAGGTCCGCCCGGCCGTCCACCCGGCCGCCGGTCCAGCGTTCCGGCGCCATGTACGCGGGGCTGCCGACGACCGTCCCGGTCGTGGTCAACCCGCCCGCCCCGATGTCGAGCTGGGCGATGCCGAAGTCCAGCACCTTCACCGTGCCGGCCTCGGTGACCATGATGTTCTCGGGCTTGATGTCGCGGTGCACCATGCCCGCGTCGTGGGCGGCGGCCAGCGCGGAGCAGATCTGCCGCCCCCACCGCACGCTCCGCTCCGGACCGGGCGGGCCGTCCCGGAGCACCGAGGTCAGGGTGCGGCCGGTGATCAGCTCCATCACCAGGTACGTCACCCTGCGGCCGCCCAGCTCACCCTCGCCCAGATCGTGCACGGTGACGATGTGCGGGTGCGAGAGGTTGCCCGCCGCGCAGGCCTCGCGGACGAACCGGAGCGCGGCCTTCTGCTGGTCCTCGCCGTGGTGGTTGATCACCTTGACCGCCACCGGGCGCCGCATCCGGGAGTCGAACGCCCGCCACACCACACCGAAGCCGCCCTGGCCCAGCCGCTCCACCAGCTCGTACCGACCGTCGAGCACGTCGCCGACCATCACCCGCCCCACCCCCGCACTCGTGCCGCCTCCGCACTCTATCCACGGGACCGCCCGCTCCGGCCGTCCCGTCGCCCGCTCTTTCTCCCGCCTCCACTTCCCGCCCCCGCTTCCCACCTTCGGCCACATCTCCCCTGCCGCCCGCGAGTGCCCTGGTGGGAGGATGGCAACGGGCCCCGCGACGACGCGTCGGCCGCACGCACGACGAGGAGCGCAGTCATGGCCAAGCAGGCCCCGCAGAGCGATCCGGCGCAGGACGCCCCCCGGGTGTCCGCGCCCCAGCACGCGGCCGCCGGGCTGCCCGCGGTCGGCCACAGCCTGCGGATGGCCGCCGAGCAGATGGGGGCCCGCCGCACCCTCAGCACCCTGCTCAAGGTCAACCAGCCCGACGGCTTCGACTGCCCCGGCTGCGCCTGGCCCGAGCCGGACAAGACGCACACCGCCGAGTTCTGCGAGAACGGCGCCAAGGCCGTCGCGGAGGAGGCCACCGAGCGCCGGATCCGCGCCGAGTTCTTCGCCGCGCACCCGGTCGCCGAGCTGGCCGAGCGCTCCGGCTACTGGCTCGGCCAGCAGGGCCGGCTCACCGCGCCGATGCTCCTCGACGAGGGCGCCACCCACTACACCCCGATCTCCTGGGACGACGCCTTCGCGCTGATCGCCGAGGAGCTGCGGGCCCTGGACACCCCGGACGGCGCCGCGTTCTACACCTCGGGCCGGACCAGCAACGAGGCCGCGTTCGCCTACCAGCTGTTCGCCCGCCGGCTCGGCACCAACAACCTGCCGGACTGCTCCAACATGTGCCACGAGTCCTCCGGCTCGGCGCTGACCGAGACCCTGGGCGTCGGCAAGGGCAGCGTCAGCCTCAAGGACCTCTACCAGGCCGATCTGATCATCGTCGCGGGCCAGAACCCGGGCACCAACCACCCCCGGATGCTCTCCGCCCTGGAGCGGGCCAAGCGCGCCGGCGCCACCATCGTCAGCGTCAACCCGCTGCCCGAGGCCGGGCTGGAGCGGTTCAAGAACCCGCAGCAGGCCCGCGGCCTGGTCGGCCACGGCACCAAGCTGACCGACCTCTTCCTGCAGATCCGGCTCGGCGGCGACCTCGCCCTGTTCCGCGCCCTGAACCAGCTGATCCTGGAGAAGGACGCCGTCGACCACGCCTTCGTCGCCGAGCACGGCCACGGCTTCGAGGAGTTCGCCGCCGAGGCCCGGACCACCTCCCGCGAGGAGGTGCTCGCCGCCACCGGCCTGCCGTGGGAGCAGATCGAGGAGCTGGGCCGGATGGTCCTCGCCTCGGAGAAGGTCATCGTCTGCTGGGCGATGGGCCTCACCCAGCACAAGCACTCCGTGCCGACCATCCGCGAGGTGGTCAACTTCCTGCTGCTGCGCGGCAACGTGGGCCGCCCCGGCGCCGGCGTCTGCCCGGTGCGCGGCCACAGCAACGTCCAGGGCGACCGGACGATGGGCATCTTCGAACGGCCCTCCGCGGCCTTCCTGGACGCCCTCGGCCGCGAGTTCTCCTTCGAACCGCCGCGCGAGCACGGCTTCGACTCGGTCGACACCATCCGGGCCATGCGGGACGGCCGGATCGGCGTCTTCTTCGCGATGGGCGGCAACTTCGTCGCCGCCACCCCGGACACCGAGGTCACCGAGGCGGCGATGCGCCGCTGCCGGCTGACCGTGCACGTCTCCACCAAGCTCAACCGCTCGCACGTGATCACCGGCGCCCGCGCGCTGATCCTGCCCACCCTCGGCCGCACCGACCGGGACGTCACCGCACGCGGCGCCCAGTTCGTCAGCGTCGAGGACTCCATGGGCCAGGTCCACTCCTCGCGCGGCGGCCTGCGCCCGCCGGCCCCGGGGCTGCTCTCCGAGGTCGCCATCGTCTGCCGCCTCGCCCGCGCCGCCCTCGGCCCGCAGGACACCGTGCCGTGGGAGGACTTCGCGGACGACTACGACACCCTGCGCGACCGGATCGCCCGGGTCGTCCCCGGCTTCCAGGACTTCAACGACAAGGTCCGCCGCCCGGGCGGCTTCACCCTCCCGCACGGCCCGCGCGACACCCGCACCTTCCCGACGGCGACCGGCAAGGCCAACTTCACGGTCAACCCGCTCACCGCCCCCGAGGTGCCGGAGGGCCGGCTGCTGCTGCAGACGCTGCGCTCGCACGACCAGTACAACACCACCATCTACGGCCTCGACGACCGCTACCGCGGCATCACGGGCGGGCGCCGGGTGGTGCTCGTCAACCCGGCGGACGCGGAGGAGTTCGGCCTGTCCGACGGGCAGTACGTGGACCTGGTGAGCGAGTGGAAGGACGGCGTGGAGCGCCGCGCCCCGCACTTCCGCGTCGTCCACTACCCGGTGGCGCGGGGCGGAGCGGCCGCGTACTACCCGGAGACGAACGTGCTGGTGCCGCTGGACTCCACGGCGGACGTCAGCAACACCCCGACGTCGAAGGCCGTCGTGATCCGCTTCGAGCCGGACAGCGGCGCCGGTGCCTGATCCCTCCGGCCCTGACCCGACGGTCCTTCACCCGATGCCGGAGCAGCCCCGCGTGGTGCTGCTCCGGCCGCTGGTGACCTCGCCGCTGATCGAGGTCGGCGAGTTCACCTACTACGACGACCCGGACGACCCGACGGCGTTCGAGACGCGGAACGTGCTGTACCACTACGGCCCGGAGCGGTTGGTCATCGGCAAGTACTGCGCCCTGGGCACCGGCGTCAGGTTCATCATGAACGGCGCCAACCACCGGACGGACGGCCCGTCGACCTTCCCGTTCCCGATCATGGGCGGCGCGTGGGCCGATCACTTCGACCTGCTCACCGGCCTCCCGAACCGTGGCGACACGGTGGTGGGCAGCGATGTCTGGTTCGGCAACGGTGTGACGGTGATGCCGGGCGTGCGCATCGGCCACGGCGCGATCGTGGCGACGGGCTCGGTGGTCACGGCGGACGTCCCGGACTACGCGGTTGTCGGCGGCAACCCGGCCCGGGTGATCCGCCGGAGGTACGAGGAGGGCGACGTCGCCCGCCTGGTGGCCGTGGCCTGGTGGGACTGGCCTGCTGAGCACATCACCGCCCATGTGCGGACGATCATGTCCGGGACGGTGGAGGAGTTGGAGGCCGTGGCTCCGGCGTAGGAAGTCGGCCCGTCCGACTTCCTGTGCCAGCACGTACTCGAACACGTACAGCTCTGCACTCTCCTGGTTGTGCCTCGCTCGGGTCCGAGCGAGGCACAACCGGGAAGTCCCAGGCCGGGTTCACGTGCCGTACTTGGCCCACCATTCCGCGAAGGGCACCGCATGCGCCATCGCGGTGTCACGGTAGGCCCTGAACTCTGCCACCCGGCCGCCGTCGGGGAAGTCGACGCCGAGGTACTCGCCGTCGGCGCCGTAACGCGGCGCCGCCACGGTCTCGTCGTCGAACAACCAGAACTCCGGCGCCTGCGCGATCGGGTTCTCCTGCTCGGTGACGTCCAGGACGTAGTACTCCTCACCGGCGGCCATGTGCCGGTTCGATCCCCATTCGAGGTCAGCCTCGACGCACGGACCGAGCGGGCGCGTCAGCAGGTGAACGCGGTACATGCGCTTTCCGGCCCGCCGGGCCGCCATCACCACTCTGGACCAGGTGCCGGTGCGGTACTCGTCCGGCCAGGCCGAGCCGTGTTCGCCGAGGATCTCCAGCCGGAACGCCTCCCGGCCGAACTCCGAGAGCCAACCACCGGGAACAACGGGTGAGGTCGACACGACCAGCCTCTCCTGCGGGACCACCGTGCGCACGACGATCCCGCCCGACACTTCCCCTGGTCAACCCCCGGGCGAAGCCGCAGCAGTTCAACCCGCAGGCGCCCCGACCGACTCCCGCCCAGAGGAAGTCGGCCAGGCCGACTTCCCAGTCCGCCTCTTGCCCTCGCCCGGAGGAACAGCGGCCAGTTGACGGCTGGCCCCTCGCTCGGACCGAGCGAGGGGCCAGCGAGATCACGCGGGCTGGTCGCATCCGCCGGCCTTGATCGATTCGAGCAGGCTGGGGAAGGCCGCAGGATCCGCGCCGAGGATCGTTCCGGGCTCATCGGACTCCCGCAGTTCCACCACCTCACCGCGAACACGGACCTCCACGCACTAACCCCCGGCCACGGCCGACCACCCCAGACTCCCCTGTCATCTCCTATGCCTTTGTCCGGCCGATCAGTCGAGTCGTGGACCCTAGACTCCGGTCCATGAACGTTGTGGCTGGCGCCTTCGGCTGCCTGCTCGGCCTCGGTGCTTGCTACGGCGCACGGGAGACCGGCCGGGTGTACCGAATACGGAATCACGGTGTGCGCACCGTCGGCGAGGTCGACCACATCCGAACCGACACCGATGGAGACGGAGCCCTCCAGCACCACCCGGTGGTCCGCTTCACCCTTCCGGACGGCCGGACGGTGTTGGCGGAGAGTGCCACCGGGATGCCAGGCTTCAGCCCGCTCAGCCCGGGCGAACAGGTCGAGGTCGCCTACCACCCCCGCCGACCCGAACTGATCGTCATCCCCGACTTCGACGGGCCCGCCAACCCGTGGCTGTACGGCTGCCTCACGTTGTTCCTGGCCGGCTTCTCCGCCCTGCTTCTGTACGCCGCGGTCATTTAGCTCCCGATCGGCCGAACAGCGCCCAGTGGCGCATCACTCGGCAGGAAGTCGGTTCGGCCGACTTCCCACTACAGCTCTGCCCACGTCGGGGCGCCCGGGTCCCGCTGCCTCTCGCTCGGCCCGAGCGAGAGGCAGCAGCCTGGCCCAGGAAGTCGGAACCACCGACTTCGTGCACTCGCGGAGCGGGCAGTGGGAAGTCGGCAGGGTCGACTTCCCACTCCCCGCCCGCCCTGCCTCAGCCGTCAGGGACGGCGGCATGTAGGTGGGTGGCCCCTCGCTCGCGCCGAGCGAGGGGCCAACGAGATCACGCGGGCTGGTCGAGATCGCCGGCCTTGATGGCCTCGAGGAGGTCGGCGAAGGTAGCGGGAGACGCGTGAACCATGGCGCTGGGGTCATCGGACTCGCGCAGTTCAACCGCCCCAACGCCTACGCGGACCTCGATGCACTCGTTGTTCGCCGCGCTGTAACTGGACTTCTGCCATATTGCGTCAGGCATAGCTGGCCTCTATTTCCTTCATGAGGGAACGGATAAAGTCGCGCGATCCGTCCTCGGAGAGCGCAGTGGAGTCCAGCCGGTCAAAGATGATCCGCTGCTTAGCCAGATCTGCCGGGGAGTCGAAGAAGATCGTCCCCTGAGACACGTCCATCTGAACAGTGTCCAGCTCGGGTACCAGCCCCTTGGCGAAGGTGAGGTTCTCGCCGGATCCCGGGAAGGTGTCAAGTGCGAACGGCACCACCCGAACAGAGATCCCCGGCTGAGTGGAGTCCTCAATCAGAGCCTCAAGCTGCTGGGCGAGAACCCTCGGACCCCCGAACTGCATACGCAGAGCTGCTTCATGGACATACGTCCGCAACGGCGTCCTGCCGGAGCGGACGATCTGCTGCCGCTGGACCCGGAAGGCAGTCCTGATGTCGATCTCGGTTCGGGACAACGGCGGATAGATTCGCGTGAAGACAGCGGAGGCATAGGTACCGGTCTGCAGAAGCCCCGGGATGTAGGTGGTGGTGCAGATGGCGATCTCCTGAGCATGCGCCTCGACCTCGGCCACCTCCAGGAAGTCCGTCGTCAGCACCTCGCGATAGTTCTCCCACCAGCCCTTTCCACGTTCACCGATGATGCTGGCAAGCGCGTCGATCAGCGGCCGGTTGGCGCAGTTGCAGGCTGCAGCGATGGTGTTCAGCCGCTCTGCACTGATGCCGATCCGCCCGGATTCCATTTGCGTGACCTGGGCAGGGCTCATTCCGACGGCACGGCCGAGTTGGGATCCGCCGAGGCCTGCCTGCTCTCTCATCCTCCGCAGCTCCGTTCCGAGCCTGCGTTGACGGATGGTCGGGTTCGGGCGTGGAGGCATGGCTTCCTTCCGGGGCGCGGTCGGGCCAAGTGTGCCGCGCCGTTCGGGCGATGGTCCACCAGAGTGCGATGTTCCAGCCGCCGTTACCCCTCACGGGTGAATATCTCGCGAGCGTAAAAAATAGATACTGCAGTGGGCTATGGTCTACCTCACAGCGATCCGACGGATCGTCAGTAACGCCTGTTCATACGGGCAGTAGGCGCATGCTGCCCTTTTGCACCGCAGAGCAGCCGGGTCCGGACCCGGCCTCGTTCACGGTGGCGCATCCGTCGACGTTTCCTCCCTCCCTGCCCCTCCCCCTGGAGGTTCGCCATGCGTGCCTGCAACCCGCCCGACTGCTCCGCCGTCCGGGCCGAACTCCGCTCCGTCCTCCACACCGCCGGCTGGCGGCCGGACGCCATCGCCGACGCCGAACTCGCCTTCCAGGAACTGTTCGTCAATGCCTGGCAGCACGGCCGCTGCCCCGCCCCGGCCGTCCTGGTCTCCCTGCGGCCGACCATCCTCCGCGTCGCCGTCTGCGACGACTGCCCCGACCTCCCCGAACCCCGCATCTCCGCCGACCCCTACGCCGTCTCCGGACGCGGCCTCCACCTCGTGCGCGCCCTCGCCGACCGCCTCGGAGTCGACCCCACCAAGACCGGCAAGGTCGTCTGGTTCGAACTGGACTTCGCCGCGTGAACGCCCCCGTCGACCCCCACGACCCCTACCTGCGCACCTACACGGAACCCGAGGTCACGGCCCTCCTCCTCGAACTCCACGAGCGCGGCAGACCCCTCGGCCTGCGCTGGGGCTCCATCGCCGTCTCGGACCCCACCATCGACGGCCGCCTCCTCGTCGACTTCGGCGACGCCCCCGTCTCCACCCTCCTCAACCTCCTCACCCTGCTCCGCGAGACGGCCCCGGGATGAGCCGTTTCCTCGTCGGCGCCGCCTTCGCCGTCCTCCTCGCCCTCGCCATCGCCACCGTGATCACCGGCGTCGTCACCGCCCTCAAGATCGGCCCGCCCCCGCCACCGATCACCCGCCACGGCCACTGGGAAACCCACACCCTCCCCGACGGCACCACCGAACACACCTGGACCGCCCACCAGACCGACAGTCGCATACCCCAGTAGCCCTCCCCGGAGTGGGAAGTCGGACCACCGACTTCCCACTCCACCAACAGCACCGCCCAGTTCCGGCAGCTCCCGTGCGAGCAGCAAGAGAGCCACCGAAGAAGGCCCCCGGAGTGGGAAGTCGGCGGCATCGACTCCCCACTCCCGCTGACCTCCGGCCCCACCCGAAGGAACAGCGTCAGCGAACAGCTGCCCACGGGCAACGGCGTTCCGGTGGCCCCCTTGCCGCGCAAGGAGGCCACCGTGGCGGAGTAGGAAGTCAGCCCCGCCGACTTCCTACTCCGCCCGGCCCTCGCCTCAAGCAGCTGCCTCTCGCTCGGGCCGGGCGAGAGGCAGCCGGCCGAGGTCGGGTGATGTGGAGTGGGAAGTCGACCAGTCCGACTTCCCAGTTCCCGTGCGGCGCGGCTCAATCCCGGTGGCTCCCTCGCGAACAGCAGGGGAGCCACCGAAGAAGGCCCCCGGAGTGGGAAGTCGGCGGCATCGACTTCCCACTCCCGTTGACCTCCGACCTCGCCGGAAGGAACGGCGTCGGCGAACGGCTGCCTGCGGACAGCGGTGTTCCGGTGGCCCCCTTGCCGTGCAAGGGGGCCACCAGAAGAGGAGGTAGCAAGCTCGCCCGGACACGCACCCGACCAAGCCGGACAGCCCCGAAGACGGAGTGGGAAGTCGAGGGGGCCGACTTCCCACTCCGTCCCCAGGGCTTGGAGGACTTCTCATGGCCCTCCCCGAAGCCCGACAAGAGCCCTCGCCCTGCTCCGGTGGCTCCTTGCGCGGCGCACGGAGCCACCGGAAGAAGACTCGGACGCAGGAAGTCGGCCCCGCCGACTTCCTGCTCCGGCCGGCCCCGGCATGAGCAACTACCCCTCGCTCGGGCCGAGCGAGAGACAACCGACCGAGGTCGGGTGAAGTGGAGCGGCTCGCTTGCGGTAGCTCCCTTGCGAGCAGCAAGGGCGCCACCGAAGAAAGGCCCAGAACCAGGAAGTCGGTCTCGTCGACTTTCCACTCCGCCCCGTCTTCGACCTGAGCGCCCACTCCCGCTCGGGCCGGGTGAAGGGCCGGCCAGCTGCGGTCGGGTGATGTGGAGTGGCTCGGTTGCGGTGGCTCCCTTGCCTCTCGCAAGGGAGCCACCGAAGAAGAACCCAGGCGCAGAAAGTCAGCCTCATCGACTCCCTGCTCCGCCTGGCCTTCGACCTCAGCTGGGCTGCCCCTCGCTCACGCCGAGCGAGGGGCAGCCCAGCTGAGATCAGGTGATGTGGAGTGGGAAGTCGGCCGCTCCGACTTCCCACTCCCCCGGCGGCACGGCTCGGCCCCGGTGGCTCCCGGGAGCAGGAAGTCAGCCGTGTCGACTTCCTGCTCCGCCTGCTCATCACCAGGAGGAACGGCGTCGGCGAGCGGCTGGCCCAGGTCGGGTGAGGTGGAGTGGGAAGTCGGAACGGCTGCCCCCTGACAACAACGGAGGCCGGGCTCCGAGAGGGTCTCTCGAAGCCCGGCCTCGGCCGTGGTCCGTGCTGGGTGTCAGTGCTGGTTCGGCGGGAGGGTGCCCGTGCTGGTGCCGGAGGCCGTGGCCGACGCGGTGCCGGAGGCGGTCGCCGCGGCGGAGCCGGAGGCCGTGGGCGAGCCGGTGCCGGTCGGGGTGCCCGTCGGCGTCTCGGTGGGCGTCCCGGTCGGGGTACCGGTCGGCGTTCCCGTCGGGGTGCCGGTGGGCGTCCCGGTCGGCGTCCCCGTCGGGGTGCCCGTAGGCGTCCCGGTGGGCGTCCCGGTCGGCGTTCCCGTCGGGGTGCCGGTGCCCGGGTCGGTCGGGACCCCGGTCGGCGTCCCCGTCGGGGTGCCCGTCGGCGTCCCGGTCGGTGTCCCCGTCGAGGTACCCGGGTTGGTCGGGTCGGGCGTGCCCGGGGTGACCGGCGTGCCCGGGGTGGTGACCGGCGGGGTCGGCGTCCCCGGGAGGGCGGGCACGACCGGCGGCACCACGGTGCCCTCGGGAACCGGCGGCTGGTTCAGCGGGCTGGACGCGATCGGGGTGACCGCGTCCCAGCCGGCCGGCAGGTCCGGCACCTTCCAGGAGCCGCCCGCCTCGTCGGCGGCACCGCTCGGGTCCGGCCGGACGGCGCCGAGGACCGGGTTCGCCCCGATCGGCCCGACCTTGACGTACGAACCCGGCCGCGGCGCGTGCACGACCAGCCCGCCGCCGATGTACATCGCGACGTGCGTGGCGCCCTCGAAATAGATGACGAGGTCGCCGGGCCGCATCTGGTTCAGCGGGATGTGCTGGAGCTGCGCCCACTGCTCCTGGCTGGTGCGCGGGATCGGCTTGCCGGCGTGCAGCCAGGCCTGCGAGGTGAGCCCGGAGCAGTCGAAGACGTCCGGACCGGCGCCGCCCCACACGTACGGCTTGCCCAGCTGGGCCAGCGCGAAGGCGACGGCGGCCCGCCCGGCCAGCGACGGCGTGCGCTCGCCCTGACCGAGCACCCCGGAGGCGAGCAGGGCAAGCTGGGCCTCGTCGGCCTTGGCCTTCTCGACCTGCTCCAGCTCGGCGCGCTGCGCCCCGGTGAGCGAGGAGACCAGCTGCTCGACGGCGGCGAGGTCGGCGGCGACCTTGGCCTTGGCGGCGTCCTGCTGGCCGACCAGGGTCTGCGAGGTGCTGAGCGCCTCCTCGTTCTGCTTCTGCAGCACGCCCAGCGCGTCGCGGTCGGAGGTCAGCTTGGCGAGGAACTCGTTCTGCGAGCGGCTGGCGGTGGCGAGCAGCTCGGCGATGGTGACGGCCTCGTACGGGTCCTTGGAGAGCAGCAGCTCGGCGTAGGCGGACGCGGAGCCGTTGCGGTACTGGGCGGCGGCGAGCTGCGCGGCGAGGTCGGTGCCGGCGTCGACCTGCTTCTCCTGGCGGTCCACCTTGGACTTGAGCTCGGCGAGCGAGGCCTGCTGCTCGGTGACCTTGGCGACGGCCGCGTTGTACTGCTCGGTGGCGGCCTCGGCGCCCTGGTAGAGGGACTGCAGCTGCTCCAGCAGCGGGCCGAGGGTGGCCTTGGCGGCGGCGAGCGGGTCACCGTTGGGGTCGTTCACGGGCGCGCCGGGCGCGGTGGCTCCGGGGGTGGGCTGGGCCGGGTCGGCCCAGGCCGCGCCGGCGGCCAGCGGCAGCGCCAGCGCGGCGGCCGCGAGCACGGCCCCGCAGCGCAGTGCGGCCCGCACCCAGGCCGGCCGTCCGCCGCCGCGGTTGCCCGCCCGTCGTCCGTCCGTCCGTTCCGTTCCTCGTACCCCGCCGCCCATAGGTCCCGTCCTCCCCTAAGCCCACGCTCCGGGGTCGCCGGACCTCCGCAGATCCTGCCATGGGTTACTCACGGGAAACAGACCGCACCCGTACGGCTCGATGAATTTTTCGCCCCCGGTGTGAGGCAGCTCTCAGCAAAACGGGCGAACCGGGGCAGATCTCCACTAATGTCCAGCTCAGCACGGTGGGCAGCACCCCCTGGAAAGGTCCCGGCCACCCCCAAGTCACCATCGGAACTACGATTCCGATGCCTGTTCACCTTCCGTTCATCCAGGATCCCTACCGTCGCGAACAACGCCAACGTCTGTGCGACAACTACGACGATTGTTTGGGTATGGAACACATCTCGTTCCTGGTGGCCGTTGTGATCATCACGGCGCTCGCCTTCGACTTCACCAACGGGTTCCACGACACCGCCAACGCGATGGCCACCTCCATCGCCACGGGAGCCCTCAGGCCGAAGGTCGCGGTCACCATCGCGGCCGTCCTCAACTTCGCGGGTGCGTTCCTCTCCGTGAAGGTCGCCACCACCATCTCGGGCGGCATCGTCAACGAGAAGGCCGGCATCCATCCGGAGATCATCTTCGCCGCACTGGCCGGCGCGATCCTCTGGAACCTGCTGACCTGGCTGCGCGGTCTGCCGTCGAGTTCCTCGCACGCGCTCTACGGCGGCCTGATCGGCGCCACCGTGGTCGGCGTCGGCGTCAACGGGGTCAACTTCGACACCGTCGTCAGCAAGATCCTCATCCCGGCCGTCGCCTCCCCGCTGGTGGCCGGCCTGGCCGCCTGGGGCGCCACCAAGCTCGCCTTCGCGATCACCCGCAAGGCCAAGGGCGAGACCGTCGGCAAGGGCTTCCGCACCGGCCAGATCTTCTCCTCCTCGCTGATCTCGCTGGCGCACGGCACCAACGACGCCCAGAAGACGATGGGCATCATCACCCTGACCCTGGTCTCGGTCGGCGCCCTGCCGAAGGGCGCGCTGCCCCCCACCTGGGTCATCGTCTCGGCCGGCGCCGCGATCGCGGTCGGCACCTACATGGGCGGCTGGCGGATCATCCGCTCGATGGGCAAGGGCCTCGCGGACATCACCCCGCGCCAGGGCTTCGCCTCCGAGTCGGCCGCCGCGACGGTCATCCTGACCTCCTCGCACATGGGCTTCGGCCTCTCCACCACCCAGGTCTGCTCCGGCGGCATCATGGGCGCCGGTCTCGGCGGCCCGAAGGCCGAGCTGCGCTGGGGCCTGGTCCGCCGCATGGTCTACACCTGGGGCCTGACCCTGCCCGCCGCCGCCACCGTGGGCGGACTCGCGGCCTTCCTGGCCGAGCAGGGCAACTGGGGCGTGGCGCTGGTCGGCGTCGCCCTGGTGGCCGGCTCGGGCGCGATGTGGGTCATCTCCCGCCGCCAGCCGGTCGGGGCGGACAACGTCACCGCCGACGACGTCACCGACGTCACCCCGGTCGAGGTCGGCCCGGCCGCGTCCGCCACCCCGACCCCCGCCTCGACCACGGTCGCGGCCTGACCGCCGCCGGCTGAGGAGCTCGAAACACCATGCACATCAAGTGGAACGCCCTGGCCCAGACCGCAGGTGTCAGCTTCGGCATCACCGTCGCCGTCGTCGCCGTCTTCGCGCTCGGCATCCTGGCCCTGTCCCGCCGCGAGGCCTCGCTCACCGCGCAGCGCGAGGCGGCCGGACCGGGCGCCCCGGCGAACGGCGGCAAGCTGGCCCTGGCCGGCGCCTACACCTGCTTCGCCGTCTGCGGCGCGGCCGTCCTCTACGGGCTGTCGCTGATCGCGGGCAAGTAGCCCCGCGGCGCAGGAGCCACGCAGCACCGAACGGCCGGAGGGCCGGGAGTGGACCACCACTCCCGGCCCTCCGGCCGTTCTCCGTACCTGCCCCGGCCGGACCCGACAGCCGCCGGACGGCCCTGCCCCTCCGCTCCCGTTCCCGGCCCGGCCCGAACGTCCGCCCGCCCGCCCGCCCGCATGCATGCCGACCCGCGCAGGCCCCGGACCCGCACGCCGGGGGGCCGTTCCCGCACCCGTCCCGGGCGCCCGCCCGGGCGCCGCGCACGACCCGGGCGCCGCACGACCGCACGGGGCTTCCAACGCCGAACGCCAGCCCGGCAAGCGGGCGGGCGTCCGGCCGGACCAGTCCCGAGCGGACCAGCCCGGGCGCATCAGTCCTGAGCGGTCCGCAGCACCGTCTCCCGGATGAACAGCACCGTCACGAAGGCCAGCAGCGCGAACGGCGCCGCGACCAGGAACACCACCCCGACCCCGTGCCCGAAGGCGTCGGTGACCAGCGGCACCAGCGGCGCGGGCAGCTTGTGCAGGTCGGGGATGCCCCCACCGAGCGCGCCGCCGGAGGCCGGCACGTGCGCGGCGGCCAGGTTCTCGGCGAGGTAGTGGCCGACCCGGTTGTTCATCAGCGCGCCGAGCGCGGAGACGCCCATCGCGCCGCCCATGGTGCGGAAGAAGGTGACCACCGAGCTGGCCGCGCCGAGCTCGGCGCGCGGCACGGTGTTCTGCACCGCGAGGACGAGGTTCTGCATGGTGAGACCGAGGCCGACACCGGTGATCGCCATGTAGACCGAGAGCAGGCCGTAGGCCGTGTCGGCCCGGGCGGTGCCGAGCAGGGCGAAGCCGACGGCGAGCAGCAGGGTGCCGGCGACCAGGTAGGCCTTCCACTTGCCGTACTTGGTGATCAGCCGGCCGGCCACGGTGGACGAGACGGCCAGTCCGAGGATCATCGGCAGGGTCATCAGGCCGGCCACCGTCGGGGACTTGTCCCGGGCGAGCTGGAAGTACTGGCTGAGGAACGTGGTGGCGCCGTACATCCCGATCCCGACCAGGACGCTGGCCAGCGCGGACAGGGTGACCGTCCGGTGCCGGAACAGGTGCGGCGGGATGATCGGCTCGGCGGCGCGGCGCTCGACCACGACGGCGAGGGCGCCGAGCAGCAGTCCGCCGCCGACCATGGCCGCGGTCTGCCAGGACAGCCAGGCGTAGTTCTTGCCGGCCAGGGTGATCCAGATCATCAGCAGGCTGACCGCGCCGGTGATCACCAGCGCGCCGAGGTAGTCGATCCGCACCTTGCGCCGGACCACCGGCAGCTTCAGGGTCCGCTGCAGCACCAGGATGGCGGCCAGCGCGAACGGGATCCCGACGTAGAAGCACCAGCGCCAGCCGAGCCAGGAGGTGTCCACGATGACGCCGCCGATCAGCGGGCCGCCGATGGTGGCGAGGGCGAAGACGGCGCCGAAGTAGCCGCTGTACCGGCCGCGCTCGCGCGGCGGGACCATCGCGGCCAGGCAGATCTGGGCGAGCGCGGTGACGCCGCCGGCGCCGATGCCCTGGAGGGCGCGGCAGGCGATCAGCTGGCCGGTGTTCTGGGAGAAGCCGGCCAGCGCGGAGGAGGCGATGTAGATGACCAGCGCGATCTGCAGCAGCAGCTTCTTGCTGGCGAGGTCGGAGAGCTTGCCCCAGATCGGCGTGGAGGCGGTGAGGGTGAGCAGGGTCGCGGTGATCACCCAGGTGTAGGCGGACTGTCCGCCGTGCAGGTCGGTGAGGATCCGGGGGAGCGCGTTGGAGACGACGGTCGACGAGAGCACGGCGACGAAGAGGCCGAGCAGCAGGCCGGAGAGCGCCTCCATCACCTGCCGGTGCGTCATCGGTTGGTCGGTGGCGGCGGCGGCTCCGGTCGAGGCAGTCGGGGTGGCGGTGGCGGTCATCAAGGTCCTTCGGGATAGTTGCCTGACGCAACCATAGGACTAGATGGTTGACTTGGGCAACATTCTTCAAGAACAAGTAAAGCCCGGACCGACCCACGGCCCGGGCTCCCGAAGGACCGCTCCGGCACTCAGGAGCTCGGCACGGCCGCCTCGCCCACCACATCGTTGAAGCGGTGCAGCAACTCGGCGAAGCGGACCACGTCCTCCTCCGACCAGCCGGCCATCAGCTCCCGCACCCGGTCCATCCGCGCGTCCCGGGCCGCCAGGAACCGCCGCCGGCCGTCCTCGGTGAGCGACACCAGCGCCGAACGCCGGTCCAGCGGGTCCGCCTCCCGGGCCAGCAGGCCCAGCTCCTCCAGCGCCCGGATCTGCCGGCTGATGGTCGCCTTGCCGACCGCGAAGTGCACGCCGACATCGGTCACCCGCACCGGACCGGCCTGCTCGACATGGCCCAGCAGGCTGTACGCCATGCCCTCCAGCTGCGGATGCACCCGCCGGGACAGCTCCGCCACCCGGGCCCGGCCGCGCCGGAACAGCACCCCGACCTCGCGCTCCACGGCCAGCAGGGGCTGCTCGTCGCGCTCCTCGTTCGGCACCTTCACCGCGCCAGTATCCCGCAGCCGCCCCGGGCCGCTGCGGCGCGGGAGAAACACAGAGGAAACTAGTTCATGCTATTAAGTATCCGGTTTCCCCCGATACACAAGGAGATGTGCATGACCTCCGCCCCCGGGCAACAGGCAGGCCAGGAACCGACGCAGGAACCCGCGCGGGCATCGGCGCCGGAGCCGCGGAAGGGCTTCGTCGCCGAGCTGAAGGGCGCGGTCACCCCGCGCGCCGCGATGCTGGTCATCGGCGTGCTGCTGCTCCAGCTCGGCTTCGTCACCTCGTACGTGGGCGCCCTGCACCACCCCGTCCCGCACGAGCTGTCGATCGCGGTGGTCGCCCCGCCGCAGGTCGCCCCGAAGTTCGTCCAGGGCCTGGAGTCGGTCCCGGACCAGGCCGTCAAGGCCGTCACCGCGCCGGACGCGGAGACCGCCACCGAGCAGATCAAGGACCAGAAGGTCTACGCCGCGCTGGTGGTGAACCCGGCCTCCACCGAGGACGTGCTGCTGGTCGCCAACGCGCGCGGCCCGTCCGCCGCCCGGGCCGCCGAGAGCATCGTCACCGGCCTGGAGAAGACCCAGGGCCGCACCGTGAAGGTCGAGGACGTGGTGCCGCTCGCCAAGGGCGACGCCAACGGCCTCTCCTCCTTCTACCTGGTGATCGGCTGGTGCGTCGGCGGCTACCTGGTCGCCTCCATCCTCGGCGTCAGCGCCGGGGCGAAGCCCGCCAACACCAACCGGGCGCTGATCCGCCTCGGCACGCTGGCGGTCTACTCGGTCGCGGCCGGCATCGGCGGCGCGATCATCGTCCAGTCGGTGCTGGACGCGCTGCCCGGGCCGTTCTGGTCGTTGTCCGCCGTCGGCGCGCTGGTGGTCTTCGCGGTGGGCGCGTTCACCATGGCCCTGCAGTGCCTGTTCGACATCATCGGCATCGGCGTCGCGGTGCTGCTCTTCGTGGTGCTCGGCAACCCCAGCGCGGGCGGCGTCTTCCCGCCGCCGCTGATGCCGCCGTTCTGGCGGGCGATCGGGGCCTGGTTCCCGAACGGCGCGGGCACCGACGCGACCCGCTCCATCGCCTACTTCGACGGCACCGCGCTGACCCGGCCGCTGCTCGTGCTGCTCGCCTGGGCCCTGGCCGGGATCGCGGTGACCTTCGCCGCCGTGCTGCGCCGGCCTTCGCACCGCAGCCGCGAGCTGGTCGAGGGCTGACCACAGCTCCTGGCCCTCAGGCCTCCAGTCGGCCCGGATCGGCGAGCACCGACCGCACCACACCCGCCGCGGCTCCCAGCAGGGGGCCGCGGCGGCCCAGCCGGGAGACCGTCAGCCGCTCGTCCGCCCAGGGCCGGACGGTCACCCGGGCGGCCAGCTCGCCCCGCATCGCGGGCAGCAGCCAGGGCGCCAGCTGCGCGTAGCCGCCGCCCAGCACCACCTCCGCCGGGTCCAGCAGGTTGACCGCGCCCGCCGAGGCGATCCCCAGCGCGGCGCCGGCCCCGGCGAGCGCCCGCCGCACCTCCTCGTCCCCGGCCTCGGCCCGCTCGGCGAGCAGCGCCACCCAGTCGCCCCGGAGGCCCTCCAGCCCGGCCGCGCGCAGCACCGCCGCCTCCCCCGCGTACTGCTCCAGGCAGCCGTGCGCCCCGCAGGCGCAGCGCGGACCGTCCGGCCGCACCGGGACGTGCCCGAGCTCGCCCGCGAAGCCGCGCGCACCGCGCAGCAGCCGGCCCTCGACGACGATCGCCGAGCCGATCCCGGCCTCGGCGGAGACGTGCAGGAAGTCGGCCGGTCCCCCGCCGAGCCAGCGTTCGGCGAGCCCGCCGAGGTTGGCCTCGTTGTCTGCCCGCAGCGGCAGCTCGGCCAGCTCCCCGGCACCGGCGGCGCGCAGCGCGAGCCGCAGCTCGGCGGCGAGCGGCACCTCCTCCCAGCCCAGGTTGGCGGCCCGCTGGAGCAGGGCGCCGTCGATCCCGACCAGCCCGGGCACGGCCAGGGCCAGCCCGGCCGGACGCGGTCCGGCCTCGGCGGCGGCCCGGCGGACCAGTTCGGCGAGGTCGGCCATCACGGCGGCGGGGCGCCGGCCCCGGTTGCGGATCTCCTGGCGCTGCCAGGAGCGGACCTCGCCGCGCAGGTCGACCACGCAGGCGCCCAGGTGCTCCACCCCGATCTCGGCGCCGAGGCCGCCGGGGCCGTCCGGGTTGAGCCCGAGCGCGGTGCCGGGGCGGCCGACCTTGCCGCTGGGCGCGGCCGGGCCCTCCTCGACCACCAGTCCGGCCCCGATCAGCTCCTCGGCGAGCGAGGAGACCGCGGCCCTGGTCAGTCCGGTCCCGGCGGCCACCTCGGCGCGCGAGCGCGGGGCGCGGGCGATCACACCGAGCACCAGCGCCAGGTTGGCCCGGCGCATCCCCTGCTGGCTCGCGGGCCCGGTCGGGGCGCCGTCCGTCTCACGCATCATCCTCACCCGCTCCGGCCGCGGCTCCCGGCCCTGACGAACCGAGGAGCCCTTCCGAGCCTAGGCCGAGCCGCCCCAGGGTGCCCCGGCCCGCCCCGGGGCGCCCCGGCCCGGCCCGGCCCGCCCGGGCTCAGGTCTGCTCCACCCGGGTGAAGACCCAGCGCTGCATGGCCCAGAAGCGGAACAGCATCGCCACGAAGGTGCCCAGCACCATCCCGCTCAGGAAGTCCGCCAGCTCCTGGGTGAACGGGCTGACCCAGGGCTCGCGCAGGTTCAGCAGGTAGCGCGAGGCGATCAGCGGCAGGTCGTTCACCGCCACGGCGACGGCGCTCACCAGGACGAACAGCAGCGGTTCGCGCCGGCGCCAGGAGGAGCGGAAGGACCACCGCCGGTTGAGCAGGTAGGAGAGGACGGTGCCGACCACGGTCGCCACGGTCAGCGCCAGCACCGGCATGTGCGGCATGACGGTCAGCCGCAGCGCGTAGTTGATCAGCACCGTCAGGGCGAAGCAGCCGCTGCCGACCAGCAGGAACTTCACCAGCCGCCGGTGCCGGACCAGGGCCGGTCGCACCCGGCCCGGTACCCGGGCCAGGGCGCGCTGGGTGAGGGACGGCATCTTCGCAGTCTGGCACGGCGCACGGAGCCCGTCCCGTCCGGCGAACCGGGCGGGACGGGCTCCGGGCGGGGCCTGCCGGGCCGGACCCGGCCCGGGGTCAGGCGACCGCGGCCAGCACCTCGGCCGGCTCCAGGGCCAGCCGCAGCACCTCCCGGACGTCGGCCACCGGGTGCACGGTGAGCCGCTCCAGCACCTCGGCCGGGACGTCGTCCAGATCGGCCTCGTTGCGCCGGGGGATGATCACCGTGGTGACCCCGGCCCGGTCGGCGGCGAGCAGCTTCTGCTTCACCCCGCCGATCGGCAGCACCCGCCCGGTCAGCGACACCTCACCGGTCATCGCCACATCGGCGCGCACCTTGCGCCCGGAGAGCAGCGAGGCCAGCGCGGTGGTCATGGTGATGCCGGCGCTCGGACCGTCCTTGGGGACGGCGCCGGCCGGGATGTGCAGGTGCACTCCCCGGTCCCGCAGCGAGGTGACCGGCAGCTCCAGCTCGGCCCCGCGCGAGCGCAGGTAGGAGAGCGCGATGTGCGCGGACTCCTTCATGACGTCGCCCAGCTGGCCGGTCAGGGTCAGCCCGGTGCCGCCGGTCTCGGCGTCGGCGAGCGAGGCCTCGATGAAGAGGACGTCGCCGCCGGCCCCGGTGACCGCCAGGCCGGTGGCCACCCCGGGCACCGCGGTGCGGCGCTCGGCGGGCTCCTGGGCCGCCTCCGGCACGTGGTGCGGCCGGCCGATCAGGGCGCGCAGCTGCTCCGCGCCGATCGCGGCGGGCAGCTCGCGCTCCCCCAGCTCGGTCTGCGCGGCGACCTTGCGCAGCACCCGGGCGATCGCCCGTTCGAGGTTCCGGACGCCGGCCTCGCGGGTGTACTCGCCCGCCAGCTTCCGCAGCGCCGGCTCGTCGACCGCGACCTCCTCGTCCTTGAGCCCGGCCCGCTCCAGCTGGCGCGGGAGCAGGTGGTCGCGGGCGATGACGACCTTCTCGTCCTCGGTGTAGCCGTCCAGGCGGACCAGCTCCATCCGGTCGAGCAGCGGCTCGGGGATGGACTCCAGCACATTGGCGGTGGCGAGGAAGACCACGTCGGAGAGGTCCAGCTCGACCTCCAGGTAGTGGTCCCGGAAGGTGTGGTTCTGCGCCGGGTCGAGCACCTCCAGCAGGGCGGCGGCCGGGTCGCCCCGGTAGTCGGAGCCGACCTTGTCGATCTCGTCGAGCAGGACGACCGGGTTCATCGAGCCGGCTTCCTTGAGCGCCCGGACCAGCCGGCCGGGCAGTGCGCCGACGTAGGTGCGCCGGTGGCCGCGGATCTCGGCCTCGTCCCGGACGCCGCCGAGCGAGACCCGGACGAAGGTGCGGCCCATGGCGCGGGCCACCGACTCGCCGAGCGAGGTCTTGCCGACGCCGGGCGGGCCGACCAGCGCGAGCACCGCGCCGCCCGCCCGCCGTCCGCCGCCCTTCGGGGCGACGGCCTCGTCCGGGGCGTCGGGCTGCCCCAGGAGCGCCTGCTCGGCCCGGCGCTTGCGGACGGCCAGGTACTCGACGATGCGGTCCTTGACGTCGGCCAGGCCGGCGTGGTCGGCGTCCAGCACCGCGCGGGCGCCGGCGATGTCGTAGCTGTCCTCGGTCCGCTCGTTCCAGGGCAGCTCCAGCACGGTGTCCAGCCAGGTGCGGATCCAGGAGCCCTCGGGCGACTGGTCGCTGGCCCGCTCCAGCTTGTCGACCTCCTTGAGGGCGGCCTCGCGGACCTTCTCCGGGAGGTCGGCGGCCTCGACCCGGGTGCGGTAGTCGTCCTCCTCGTCGGCCGGGTCGCCGTTCAGCTCGGCCAGCTCCTTGCGGACGGCCTCCAGCTGGCGGCGGAGCAGGAACTCCTTCTGCTGCTTGGCGACGCCCTCCTCGACGTCCTTGCGGATGGTGTCGTTGACCTCCTCCTCGGCGAGGTGGTCGCGGAGCAGGCCGAGCGCGTACTCCAGTCGCGCGACCTGGTCGGCCTCCAGCAGCACCTTGAGCTTCTGCTCGGCGGTGGCGAAGGGCGCGTAGCCGATGTTGTCGGCGAGCTCGCCGACGCCCTCGATCGCGGCCACCCGGTCGACGATCTGCCAGGCACCGCGCCGCCGCAGCCACTGGGTGGAGAGCGACTTGTACTCCTTGACCAGCTCGGCGGCCCGGCCGGCCACCGGGGTGCCGACGGAGGACTCGCGGAACGGCGTGGTCTCCACCCAGAGCGCGGCGCCGGGCCCGGTGGTGCCGACGCCGATCCGCACCCGGCGCACCGCGCGGACCAGTGCCGCCGGGTCGCCGTCCGCCAGCCGGCCGACCTGCTCGACGGTGGCGAGGGTGCCGGCCGCCGCGTAGGAGCCGTCCACCCTCGGGACCAGCAGCACCTGGGGCTTCCCGGCACCGCCGGTGGCCGCGGCGCGCGCGGCCTCGACGGCGGCGCGGACCTCGGCGTCCTTCAGGTCCAGCGGGACGACCATGCCCGGCAGGACGACCTCGTCGTCGAGCGGCAGCACGGGCAGGGTGAGCGGTGTGGACGTCGATGCCATGATCTCTCCCCAGTCAGTGAACTTGAGTCGACCTGACTAAGGCTTGGCGGCCCCCGGATGTTCCCCACCACCTGTTCGCCGTGAGCGAACGGAACGGGGTCGGCGCGGGCCGGCGCGGGGCCGTCAAAAAGGCCCGGTATGCGGACCGGGAAGCGGTCCCGGCGGACGGACCCCGGCCGCGCGGGCCCGGAGGCGGCCCCACCCGCACGGCCTCAGGAGCGGCCCGGCCACGCGGACCCGGGAGCGGCCCGGCGGACCGCGGACGCGGACGCGGAGGCCGGCCGGGACGACAGCTCGGCGGGCACCCCGAGCGGGGCACGGCGGGGGGCCCGGCGCGGCCGGTGGCCGTCCCAGCGGCGCAGCCACCGCCAGAGCGCCACCCCGGCCAGCAGCGCCGCCGGATGGCCGATCCCGGTGACGAGGTCCCGCTCGGTGGCGATCTGGTCCGCGATCAGCGCCACCGCCAGCGCGAGCACGGCCACGCGCCCCGCCGGCCGGAGCAGCCCGGCCAGTGCGCCGAGGCTGGCGAGCACGCCGTAGCTGACACCGATGTCGAGGTGGTCCATGGCGGCCGGCTCCATCCGCCCGGTCTCCACCGCGGCGACGACCACACCCTGGGAGAGCAGGGTGGCGGCGACGTGCCCGGCCGCGAAGACCACGGCCGCCCGGCCGGGGCCGACCCGGCGCTCCAGCGGCGCGACGGTGAAGGCGAAGGCCCAGAGATAGGGCATCCAGACCGGTCCGGCCACCCAGAAGCCGCTGAACAGCAGCGCGCGCAGCGGGTGCTGCAGAAGATTGTGCCCGTCCGAACTGGAGGCCTCCTGGAGCCGGAGCACGAGCTCCGGGTCGGCCAGTCCGGCGAAAGTCGTGGTGGCGCCGACCACGGCGAGGTAGCCGAGGGCGAAGGGATTGCGGCGCAGGGTCGGCACCCGGGCCAGGACCCAGTCGACCGCCCCGGTCCGCAGACCGGCCCGGAGCATCCCGTACGGCGGCCCGCCGTACCCGGCGGGCACCTGTCGATCCGTCATGCCGCCTCCGCTCCAACGCCCGCAGCCGTCACCCGCGCGTGTCCAACGTACCGGCGCGTTCCGGAAATCCCACCCCCACGAATTTGTCGTGGTCACGGTACGTCCGACAGCTGGGAGTCCGCTGGGAGAACGCCGTGAGGATCCGGGGTCCGAACGGGCCCGCATTGGTCCAGACCTTCCACCCCTTTCGGGGCCCCTTTCCGCCCTGACCGGCGGCTTGGTGTCAACTCATGTGCATACGTACCGTTACAGAGTGAAAAAACGCCGGGTAAGGTATCGGCCCGTGCCCACTTCCCGGTGGGCCGGAAAGCCGGTCCGAGCGACCGGTCCGTGGGCCGGAAATGTCCGGTCCACCTGCCGGGAATCACCTGCGGTCCGTACGCTGCGAGGTGTACGGGAGACGGAGAGCGGCCCACGCCCTCGCCGTCACCCCCGCACGCGACGGGACGGCGGACCCGGCACAGTCCACGACGGAACAAGACTACGAAGCGGAGCCTTCGCCATCCCCACAGGTGGCCGGCCCGCAGCCCTGGGGGCGGTGGCGTGACCGTGACAGAAATTCAGCAGGACAACCAGAACACCGGCGGCACGGTGAGCAGCCAGCGCAGAGTGCTGGTGGTGGAGGACGAACCCACGATCGCCGAGTCGATCGCGGCCCGGTTGGGCGCGGAGGGCTTCAAGGTGGCGGTGGCCCACGACGGCCCCGGCGCCGTCGACGGCTTCCACACCTGGCAGCCGGACCTCGTCGTCCTCGACATCATGCTGCCCGGCTTCGACGGCCTGGAAGTGTGCCGCCGGATCCAGGCCCAACGCCCGGTGCCGGTCCTGATGCTCACCGCGCGGGACGACGAGACGGACCTGCTGGTCGGCCTCGGCGTCGGTGCCGACGACTACATGACCAAGCCCTTCTCCATGCGCGAACTGGCCGCCCGGGTCAATGTGCTGCTGCGCCGCGTCGAGCGCGCCCAGCAGGCCGCCCGGACGCCCGCGCTGGGCAGCCTGCGCTTCGGCGAGCTGGAGATCGACCATGTGCAGCGCCGGGTCCGGCTGGCCTCGGGCGACGTCCACCTGACGCCGACCGAGTTCGACCTGCTCGCCTGCCTGGCCGCCCAGCCGCGCGCCGTGCTCACCCGTGAGCAGTTGCTGGCCGAGGTCTGGGACTGGACGGACGCGTCCGGCACCCGCACCGTCGACAGCCACGTCAAGGCACTGCGCCGCAAGATCGGCGCCAGCTGGATCCGCACCGTGCACGGTGTCGGGTACGCGCTGGAGGCACCGCTCTCGTAGCGGCACCACCCTCGGACACCGGGCCGCCGGGGGGCCCGTTGTCCCGAACCGCCGTGCGGCGGACCCACGCGGGGGACCACAGGGGACCAATGACCTTTCCACAGCAACGCAACGGGGACATCGACGGCAGTCGGCCGCCCACCCTGGCCGCCCGCGCCGCGAAACGGGTCTGGGCCGACATCCGGCCGCTCGACCCGGTCCGCTCCATCAAGGGCAAACTCGCCCTCCTGGTGATCGTCTCGGTCTTCCTGGCCACCGGCATGGTGGTCGTGGCGATCCGGTCCGAGACCCAGATCCGGATCATCATGATCTTCTCGATGATCGCCTCGCTGCTCTTCATGCAGTTCCTCGCGCACGGGCTGACCGCCCCGCTGCGCGACATGACCGCCGCCGCCCGCGCGATGGCCTCCGGCGACTACAGCCGCCGGGTCGAGGTGAACTCGCGCGACGAGATCGGCGAGCTCGCCGCGACCTTCAACCAGATGGCGTCCGACCTGGAGGCCTCCGACCGGCACCGGCGCGAGCTGGTCGCCAACGTCTCGCACGAGCTGCGCACGCCGATCGCCGCGCTGCGGGCCGTGCTGGAGAACGTGGTCGACGGCGTCGTCCAGCCCAACCCGGCGACCCTGGGTGCCGCGCTGGAACAGACCGAGCGGCTCGGCCGGCTGGTCACCCACCTGCTCGACCTCTCCAAGATCGACGGCGGCGTGGTCGACCTGGACGCGCGCCCGTTCGAGGTGCGCGAGTTCCTGGACGGCGTGCTGCGCGGGGTCACCGTGGACGGCGCCACGGCCGGCGGGGCCTTCTCCCGGCGCGGCGACGTCCGGCTCGCCCTGGAGGTCAGCCCGGCCGGGCTGACCGGCGTCGCCGACACCGAACGGCTGCACCAGGTGGTGGCCAACCTGGTCGACAACGCCTGCAAGCACTCCCCGCCCGGCGGCACCGTGACGGTGCGGGCCAGGCCCGACGAGGGCCCGGGGGCGCTGCTGCTGGAGGTCGAGGACGAGGGTCCCGGCATCCCGGCGGCGGACCGGGCCAGGGTCTTCGAGCGGTTCGGCCGCAGCGGCACCGCGACCGCGGCCGGGCCCGGCGCCGACGGCGGGACCGGCCTGGGCCTGGCCATCGCCCGCTGGGCGGTGGACCTGCACGGCGGGCGGATCGAGGTCGCCGAGGCGGCGAGCGGCTGCCGGATCGAGGTCCGGCTGCCCGGACCGCGCTGACCGCGCTCCGCGTCGTGGGTCCGGCCCCGGACCCACGACGCGGACGAACCAGCGGCCCGGGACACGGACGGACCGGCGGCACGGGACGGATGTCACAGATCCGACACAGTGCACAAAGAGGACCGACGCCCATCTTTGTCCGTTTTTGTCACACTTTGGATGGCGATCGGAAGCAGTCGGTTCCCCGCCGTTGTGGCTTTCTAACGCACATTTCCAGCCAAACCGCAGGTCAGGACTGTGATCTGGGCGACGCCTGCCCCCCGGGGACTGCGCGATCACTGATCGGAGGCGTAGCCTTAATCCCCGCTGTCCAAACATCCCAAAAGGAAGCGGAAGAGGGCGGTTGCCGCCGTGTCGCCACAGTCCCCTGAACACCCCAACAGCTCGGCTAGCTCCACTGGCTTCGGCCCCAATGAGTGGCTCGTCGACGAGATCTACCAGCAGTACCTCCAGGACCCGAACTCGGTCGACCGAGCCTGGTGGGACTTTTTCGCCGACTACAAGCCCGGTACCGAGGTGACCCCAGTGACCCAGGCCGCGACCCAGGTCGGCGTGACGCCGACCCCCGCCGCCGCCCCCGCGCCCGCCGCCGCTCCGGCCGTCCAGGCCCCCGCCGCCCCGGCCGCCCCCGCGCCGGTGCAGCAGGCCCCGACGGCTCCCGCGGCCCCCGTGGCGCCCGCGCCGCTCGCCGCCGCCCCGGCAGCGCCCCCGGCGCCCAAGGCCGCCGCCCCGGCGCCCGCGCCGGCCCCCGCGAGCGCGGGCCCCGAGCTGGTGCAGCTCCGCGGGCCGGCCAAGGCCGTCGCCACCAACATGGACGCCTCGCTGGAGGTGCCGACCGCCACCTCGGTCCGCGCCGTCCCGGCCAAGCTGCTGATCGACAACCGCATTGTCATCAACAACCACCTGCAGCGCGCCCGCGGTGGCAAGGTCTCCTTCACCCACCTGATCGGTTACGCCCTGGTCCAGGCCGTCAAGGCCTCCCCGGGCATGAACCACAGCTACAAGGTGGAGGACGGCAAGTCCTACCTGGTCAAGCCCGAGCACGTGAACCTCGGCCTGGCCATCGACCTGGTCAAGCCGAACGGCGACCGCCAGCTCGTCGTCGCGGCCATCAAGAAGGCCGAGACCCTCGACTTCTTCGGCTTCTGGCAGGCCTACGAGGACATCGTCCGCCGGGCCCGCGCCAACAAGCTGACCATGGACGACTTCACCGGCGTCACGGTCTCGCTGACCAACCCCGGCGGCATCGGCACCGTGCACTCCGTGCCGCGCCTGATGCAGAACCAGGGCACCATCGTCGGTGTCGGCGCCATGGAGTACCCGGCCGAGTTCCAGGGCTCCGCCCCGGAGACCCTGGCCCGCCTCGGCGTCTCCAAGATCATGACGCTGACCTCGACCTACGACCACCGCGTCATCCAGGGCGCGGCGTCGGGCGAGTTCCTGCGCACGATCCACCAGCTGCTGCTGGGGCAGAACGGCTTCTACGACGAGATCTTCGAGTCCCTCCGGATCCCGTACGAGCCGGTCCGCTGGGCCACCGACGTCGCCACCACGCACGACGACGAGGTCAACAAGACCGCCCGCGTCATCGAGCTGATCCACTCCTACCGGGTCCGCGGCCACCTCATGGCCGACACCGACCCGCTGGAGTACAAGCAGCGCAAGCACCCCGACCTGGACGTCACCACCCACGGCCTCACCCTGTGGGACCTGGAGCGCGAGTTCGCGGTCGGCGGCTTCGGCGGCCAGCGGATGATGAAGCTCCGCGACATCCTCGGCCTGCTGCGCAACACGTACTGCCGCACGGTCGGCATCGAGTACATGCACATCCAGGACCCGAAGCAGCGCAAGTGGCTGCAGGAGCGCCTGGAGAAGCCGTACACCAAGCCGGAGCGCGAGGAGCAGCTGCGCATACTGCGCCGGCTGAACTCGGCCGAGGCCTTCGAGACCTTCCTGCAGACCAAGTACGTCGGGCAGAAGCGTTTCTCGCTGGAGGGCGGCGAGTCCCTCATCCCGCTGCTGGACGCCACCATCGACTCGGCGGCCGAGCACCGCCTGGACGAGGCCGTCATCGGCATGGCCCACCGCGGCCGCCTCAACGTGCTGGCCAACATCGTCGGCAAGCCGTACGGCAAGATCTTCGGCGAGTTCGAGGGCAACCTCGACCCGAAGTCGATGCACGGCTCCGGCGACGTGAAGTACCACCTCGGCTCCGAGGGCACCTTCACCGGCCTGGACGGCGAGACCATCAAGGTCTCGCTGGCCGCGAACCCCTCCCACCTGGAGGCCGTGGACCCGGTCGTCGAGGGCATCGCCCGCGCCAAGCAGGACATCCTGGACCAGGGCGGCACCACCTTCCCGGTGCTGCCGATCCAGATCCACGGCGACGCGGCCTTCGCCGGCCAGGGCGTCGTCGCGGAGACCCTGAACATGTCGCAGCTGCGCGGCTACCGCACCGGCGGCACCGTGCACGTCGTGGTGAACAACCAGGTCGGCTTCACCGCCGCCCCGGCCTCCAGCCGCTCCTCGATGTACTGCACCGACGTGGCCCGCATGATCGAGGCCCCGATCTTCCACGTGAACGGCGACGACCCGGAGGCCGTGGTCCGCGTCGCGCGGCTCGCCTTCGAGTTCCGCCAGGAGTTCCACAAGGATGTCGTGATCGACCTCATCTGCTACCGCCGCCGCGGTCACAACGAGGCCGACAACCCGTCGTTCACCCAGCCGCTGATGTACGACCTGATCGACAAGAAGCGCTCGGTGCGCAAGCTGTACACCGAGGGCCTGATCGGTCGCGGCGACATCACCATGGAAGAGGCGGAGCAGGCGCTCCAGGACTTCCAGGGCCAGCTGGAGAAGGTGTTCGCCGAGGTCCGCGACGCCGCCCAGGCCCCGGCCGCCGCCACCAGCGGCAAGCCGGTCGCCGACTTCCCGGTCACCATCCGGACCGGCATCTCCGAGGAGATGGTCAAGCGGATCGCCGCCTCGCAGGTCAACCTGCCGGACTGGCTGACCGTCCACCCGCGACTGCTGCCGCAGCTGCAGCGCCGCGCCGGCTCGGTCGAGGACAACACCATCGACTGGGCGATGGGCGAGACCCTCGCCATCGGCTCGCTGCTCATGGAGGGCCACCCGGTCCGCCTGGCCGGCCAGGACAGCCGCCGCGGCACCTTCGGCCAGCGGCACGCCGTCCTGATCGACCGGGCCACCGGCGAGGACTACACCCCGCTGCAGTACCTCACCGAGGACCAGGCCCGCTACACCGTGTACGACAGCCTGCTGTCCGAGTACGCGGCGATGGGCTTCGAGTACGGCTACTCGCTGACCCGCCCGAACGCGCTGGTCATGTGGGAGGCGCAGTTCGGCGACTTCGTCAACGGCGCGCAGACCGTGGTGGACGAGTACATCGCCTCCGCCGAGCAGAAGTGGGGCCAGCACTCGGGCGTCACCCTGCTGCTGCCGCACGGCTACGAGGGCCAGGGCCCGGACCACTCGTCCGCCCGCCCGGAGCGCTTCCTCCAGCTGTGCGCGCAGAACAACATGACGGTCGCCATGCCGACGCTGCCGTCGAACTACTTCCACCTGCTGCGCTGGCAGGCGCACAACCCGCACCACAAGCCGCTCGTCGTCTTCACCCCGAAGTCGATGCTGCGTCTGAAGGCCGCGGCGAGTGCCACGGAGGAGTTCCTGTCCGGCTCGTTCCGCCCGGTCATCGGCGACACCACCGTCGACCCGGCGAACGTCCGCAAGGTCGTCATCACGGCCGGCAAGTTCTACTACGACGTGGAGGCGGCCCGCACCGAGCGCGGCGTCACCGACACGGCGATCGTCCGGGTCGAGCGGCTCTACCCGCTGCCGGTGGCCGAGCTCCAGGAGGAGCTGGCCAAGTACGGCAACGACGTCCAGTTCGTCTGGGCGCAGGAGGAACCGGCCAACCAGGGTGCCTGGCCGTTCATCGCGATGAACCTGGTCGACCACCTGCAGGTCGTCATCGGCCGCAGCGCCGACGGCCCGCGGCTGCGCCGCGTCGCCCGCACGGCCTCCTCGGCCCCCGCGGTCGGTTCGGCCAAGCGTCACGGCGCCGAGCAGCAGGCGCTGCTGGAGGAGATCTTCACGATCTGACGCACCGGCTCCCACCGGTCGTCGCGCGCGAGCACGGCAACGGCCCCCCGCCTCCCTGGATCCCAGGGGAGCGGGGGCCGCCGTCGTTCCCCGGCCCGGCCCGGACCGGCCCCGGCGGACCGCGGCCGCGCCGTGTGCGAAGGTCCCAGCTCTGCAACCAATGCGGTACCGACCTGCGCGAGCAGCTGACGGGTCGATAGGTTAAGCGTCGCCGGACCGTCGGCCGGGGGCCCGTCGTCGCGCCCACCGGCGGAGCCCGGTGGACCTCACCGCTCTCCCAGGGGGATCAGAACCGCATGACCGCCGACACGCCACGGGACACCGCCGACACGCCTCTCCCGCCGGTCTTCCAGCCGCTGCTCCCCGACGACCCCAGGGAGGTGGGCGGCTACCGGCTGTTCGCCCGGCTCGGGGCCGGCGGCATGGGCCGCGTCTACCTCTCCTACACGCCCGGCGGTCGGCCGGTGGCGCTCAAGGTGGTCCGCCCGGAGTTCGCCGAGGACGGCGAGTTCCGCCGCCGGTTCGCCCAGGAGGTCTCCAACGCCCAGCGCATCCACGGCCTCTACACCGCCCAGGTGATCGACTCCGGCGGTCTGGACTCGGACGCGCCGTGGCTGGTCACCGCCTACGTCCCCGGGCCCTCGCTGCAGCAGGTGGTCCGCGAGAACGGCGCGCTGCCGGTGCGCACCGTGCTGCTGCTGATGGGCGGCATCGCCGAGGCACTGCAGGCCATCCACAGCGTCGAGGTGGTCCACCGCGACCTCAAGCCGGCCAATGTGCTGGTGGCCGGCGACGGCCCGCGGGTGATCGACTTCGGCATCGCCCGGGCCGCCGACGCCACCGCCCTGACCGGCACCGGCTACCGGATCGGCTCGCCCGCCTTCATGTCCCCGGAGCAGGCCCAGGGCCGCCCGGTCACCCCGGCGACCGACGTGTTCGCGCTCGGCGCGCTGGCCGCGTACGTGGCCACCGGCAGCGCGCCGTTCGGCGACGGCCCGGACACCGCCGTGCTCTACCGGGTGGTGCACGAGCAGCCCGACCTGGACGCCGTGCCGGCCGACCTGCGCGAGCTGGTCCTGCGCTGCCTCGCGAAGTCCCCGGAGGACCGGCCCCGGCCGGCCGAGATCATCGACCTCGCCCGCAACCACCCGAGCGTCGGCGGCCAGCTGCGCTTCGCCGACGACTGGCTGCCCCGGCAGGTCAACACCGAGATCACCCGCCGCTCGGACCTGCCGAAGACGCCGCCCACCCCGCTGCCCGCCGCGCCCCCGCTGCCCTCGGGTCCGCCGACCGGGTCGTCCCCGCTCACTCCGCCGGTGGCCCCGCCGCCGCCGGCCGGGGCCCCCGCCACCCACGCGGCCACCGCGCCGTCCTTCGGCCCGCCGCCGCCCGGCTTCGGCCCCGCCCGGCCCGACACCCCGCCGCCCGGCTTCGTCCCGCCGCCGCTGGGCGCGTACGGCGCCGCGCAGCCGACCGGCGAGGCCCCCACCGGCCCGCTGCTCGGCGCCCCGCCCACCGTCCCGCTGCGGCCGGAGCCGCCGTCCTACGACACCCCGCCGCCCGGCCCGGTGGTCACCGACAGCCCGGCGCCCGCGCCCGAGCAGGCCCGCAGCAGGGGCGGGGTCTCCTGGAAGGTCCTGCTGACCGTCGCCCTGGTGATGGCGGTCGGCGGCACGGCCGGCGGGGTCGCGCTGATGGCCAAGTTCAACAAGGACGACAACAAGAACAACTCCGCCCACCAGTCGAGCGCGGGCTCGGGGAGCTCCCAGCCGGCCGCGCCGCCGGCGGGCAGCGCCTCGGCGGCCGCGACCACCCCCGCGGCCGTCCCCTCGGCCGCCCCCACCTCGCCCACGACCACGTCCTCCGGCTCCTCCGTCGGGGCGGTGACCGCGCCCCCGTCGGCCTCGTCCGGTCCCGGCGTGACCGCGCCGGCCCGGCCGACCGGCTACTCCCCGCTGCTGGCGCAGAAGCCGCTGTCCATCCCCGGCACCGACGCGTACTACGACTCCTACCGGATCGACCTGGACGCGGGGACGGTGGTGCCGCGCGGCACCGACCTCAAGTGGGGCCTGGGCCTGAACGCCACCGGCAGCAGCAGCAAGGCCAACTCCTTCGTCACCGCGGGCGACAACAAGTCGGACTTCGCGGTGATCACCGAGTCCACCGTGACCCCCGACCAGTGCGCCGTCGCGATCGACTCCCGGCCGGACACCGACCTGTCCTTCAACCGGGTCTCGCCGGGCCGCCTGCTCTGCATCCGGGACCGGATCACCCGCAACATCGCCGTCGCGGTGGTCGAGGTCGCGGACGTCACCACCGGCGCGGTCAAGCTCACCGTGAGCACCTGGCGCGCCAGCTGACCCGGTCTATCCTGACCAGGTCGAATCCCCACCGGACCGGAGCGAACCGTGTATTTCACCGACCGAGGCATCGAGGAGCTGGCGAGCCGCCGCGGCGACGAGGAGGTCACCTTCGAGTGGCTGGCCGAGCGCCTGCGCGAGTTCGTCGACCTCAACCCGGACTTCGAGGTCCCGGTCGAGCGGCTGGCCACCTGGCTGGCCAGGCTCGACGACGAGGACGACGAGTGACCTGGTGAAACGGTCGTCGTGAGGGCCCGGAGGCAACCGCCTCCGGGCCCTCTCGTGTGCTCCCCGTAGGGGCACGTCTCGGGGTCCGCTCCGGGTCGGCCTCGGGGTCGGACTCCCTTGACTTCGCCGTCACGCGATATATCGTCTTTGGAAGAGGACGCGATACATCGCGAGTCACGGCAACGGGAGGCGGCAGAGATGAGCCAGTGGACGGTCGAGGGACCCGACAGGATCACCATCGAGGAGACGGTCCGGACGCTCCAGGTGCGGACCATCGACGGCACGGTCAACGTGGTCGCCGCCGAGGGCCCCGCCCGGCTGGAGGTCACCGAGCTCAAGGGCGAGCCGCTGCACGTCACCCTGGTCGACGGCGTCCTCACCGTCACCTACAAGGACCTCAGCAGCTGGAACGAGTTCGGCGACGTGCTCAAGTCGGTCGAGTCGGTGAAGGGCTTCTTCTCCTCCTTCAAGCGCAAGCGGACGGCCGCCGTCACCGTGACCGTCCCGGCCGGGACCGAGGTCAAGGTCGGCACCGTCTCCGCCACGACGACGGTCTCCGGCTTCAACGAGCACGTCTCGACGCAGACCGCCAACGCCGACATCACCCTGGTCGGCCTGACCGGGCGGACCGACGCCAACACCGTCACGGGCGACGTGGACGCCCAGTCGGTGGCCGGGCAGCTGCGGCTGAACACCGTCTCCGGCCGGCTGACCGTGCTCGCCGGCACCGCCGAGAAGGTGAGCGCCAACGCCGTCACCGGCGCGGTCACCCTGGACCTCGCGGCCGCCGCCGCCGCGCAGATCAAGGTCAACACGGTCAGCGGCGCGGTCGGCGTCCGGCTGCCCCCGCTGACCGGCACCAAGGTCGAGGCCGGCACCACCAGCGGCGACCTCTCCTCCGGCTTCGAGGAGCTCACCGTCACCGGTAACTGGGGCACCAAGCGCCTCTCCGGCCAGCTCGGCGACGGCAGCGGCAGCCTCTCGGTCACCACCGTCTCCGGCGCGGTCACCGTGCTCCAGCGGCCGGAGGCCGAGGACGACACCCGGGCCGCCCGGGAGCTGCCCGCCCCCGACCTCACCAAGTCCGACGCCCCCGGCACCGGCCCCGACCTCACCAAGGAGGCCTGACATGACCCCCGTCTTCGGCCACGGTCGGCTCCGGCTCTACCTGCTCAAGCTGCTCGACGAGGCCCCGCGCCACGGCTACGAGGTCATCCGCCTGCTGGAGGAGCGCTTCCAGGGCCTGTACGCGCCCTCGGCCGGCACCGTCTACCCGCGGCTCGCCAAGCTGGAGCAGGAGGGGCTGGTCGCCCACAGCACCGAGGGCGGTCGCAAGGTCTACCGGCTCACCGACGCCGGGCGGGCCGAACTCGCCACCCGGCAGGGCGAGCTGGACGCGCTGGAGCTGGAGATCCACGACTCGGTGACCCAGCTCGCCGGGGCGATCCGCGAGGACGTCCGGGACAGCGCGAAGGACCTGCGCGAGCAGCTCTGGGGCGCGGCGGCCGAGCAGGCCGGGCGCGGCACCCCGGACGCCGGGGAGCAGGGCCGGGAGAACACCGGGAACCCGTGGGCCGGGCCGTGGGGGGACCAGGCCGCCTGGCAGCGCGCCAAGGAGGAGTTCGCGGCCTTCAAGCGGCAGGCCAAGGAGCAGGCGAAGCGCGCCAAGGAGCAGGAGAAGGCCGCCAAGGCCAAGGCGAAGGCCGCCGAGGAGGAGGCCCGCCGGCTGCGCGAGCAGTCCCGGGCGGCCCGGACCGCGGCCCAGCAGGAGGCGCTGCGGCTCAAGCGCCGGGTGGAGCAGCAGGTCCGCGAGCACGCGGCGCGCGGCGACTGGTCGACCGGGCTGGCCGAGGGGCTCTCCGAGCTGACCAAGGGCCTGGCCGGGCTGGCCGACGCGGCCCGCTGGGGACAGCCCGGGGAGTCGAAGGAGGACCCGGCCGCCGAGCGGGTCACCGTCACCCGGATCGACCTGGACAAGAACGACCTGGACGGCAGCGATCCGGACGGGCCGGCCGACGCCGTTCCGACCGAGCTGCCCGGGTGGACCGCGGTCGACCCGGCCGGAGACCCGGCCCGGGAGCTGGAGCGGCTGCTCGACCGCTTCCGCGACCAGGTCCGCGACGCGGCCAGGGACGGCGGGGTGACCCCGGCCCGGCTGGCCGAGGCCCGCGCCGTGCTCGGCACCGCCGGCGAGCGGCTGAAGCGGCTGCTCGACCGCTCCTGACCGACCCGTCCGGCAACCGGCGCCCGGCTCCCCGCACAGGGAGCCGGGCGCCGGCGCGTCACGGGGTCACCGGCGTCACGGCGTCACGGCGTCACGGCGTCACGGCGTCACGGCGTCACGGCGTCACGGCGTCACGGCGTCACGGCGTCACGGCGTCACGGCGTCACGGCGTCAGGACGAGCTTGCCGAACACCTCGCCCTTGGCCAGCCGGGCGAGCGCGTCCGGCGCCCCCTCCAGCGGCAGCACCGAGTCGATCACCGGCCGGACCCCGGTGGTGGCGCAGAACGACAGCAGCCCCGCCAGCTCCTCCTTGGTCCCCATGGTCGAGCCGACCACCCGCAGCTCCAGGAAGAAGATCCGGTTCAGTTCGGCGGCCGCCGGGCTGGGGCCCGAGGTGGCCCCGGAGATGACGATCGTGCCGCCCGGGCGCAGCGACTTCACCGAGTGCGACCAGGTCGCGGCGCCGACCGTCTCCATCACCGCGTCCACCCGCTCGGGCAGCCTGGCCCCGCTCGGGAACGCCGCGTCGGCGCCGAGCTCCACCGCCCGGTCCCGCTTGGCCCCGTCCCGGCCGGTGACCCAGACCCGCAGGCCGGCCGCCTTGCCGAGGACCACCAGCGCGGTCGACACCCCGCCGCCGGCGCCCTGCACCAGCACGGTGTCGCCGGGCTTCACCCCGGCGTTGGTGAACAGCATCCGGTAGGCCGTCAGCCAGGCCGTGGGCAGGCAGGCGGCCTCCTCGAAGGAGAGCCCGGCGGGCTTGGGCAGCAGGTTCCAGGTCGGGACGGCCACCTGCTGGGCGAAGGTGCCCTGGTAGCGCTCGGTCAGGATCGAGCGCGGCTCGTCCGGGCCGACCCCGTGCCCGCTCTGGCCGATCACGGAGTGCAGGACCACCTCGTTGCCGTGCTCGTCGATGCCGGCGGCGTCGCAGCCGAGGATCATCGGCAGCTTCTCGGCGGGCAGCCCGACCCCGCGCAGCGACCAGAGGTCGTGGTGGTTCAGGCTGGCGGCCCGGACCGTGACCACGCTCCAGCCCGGTCGGGCCACGGGTTCGGGGCGTTCGCCCAACTCCAGCCCGCTCAGCGGGTCGTCGGCGTCGATTCGTGCGGCGTAGGCAGCAAACATGCACCGGACGATAGCCAGTACGCCCCCGGGCCCGGAACAACGCGTGAGTGTGACGCGTGTCCCGGGCCCGGGCGGGGTTCCGGTACGGGTACCGGCTAGCGGCGGGCGACGCCCTCGGCCCGGGCGGCCTCGGCGACGGCCTTGGTGACGGCCGGGGCGACCCGCTCGTCGAACGGCGAGGGGATGACCTTCTGCGGGGTCAGCTCGTCGGCCACGACGCCGGCCAGCGCCTTGGCGGCGGCCAGCTTCATGCCCTCGGTGATCCGGGTGGCCCGGACCTGCAGCGCGCCGGCGAAGATGCCCGGGAACGCCAGCACGTTGTTGATCTGGTTCGGGAAGTCGCTGCGGCCGGTGGCCACCACGGCGGCGTACTTGTGCGCGACCTCGGGGTGGATCTCCGGGTTCGGGTTGGCCATGGCGAAGACGAACGCGCCCTCGGCCATGGTCGCGACGACCTCCTCCGGCACGGTGCCGCCGGAGACGCCGATGAAGACGTCGGCGCCGGCCATCGCGTCGGCCAGGGTGCCCTTGAGGCCGGTCCGGTTGGACAGGCCGGCGATCTCCGCCTTGACGTCGGTCAGGTCCTCGCGGCCCTGGTGCACCACGCCCTTGCGGTCGCACACGGCCACGTCGCCGATACCGGCCGCCAGCAGCATCTTGGCGATGGCGATGCCGGCCGCGCCGGCGCCGGAGATGACGGCGCGCAGCGAGCCGATCTCGCGACCGGTCACCTTGGCCGCGTTCCAGAGCGCGGCGGTGGTGACGATCGCGGTGCCGTGCTGGTCGTCGTGGAAGATCGGGATGTCGAGGGCCTCCTGGAGCCGGCGCTCGATCTCGAAGCAGCGCGGGGCGGAGATGTCCTCCAGGTTGACGCCGCCGAAGGACGGGGCCAGCCGGACCACGGTCTCGACGATCTCGTCCACGTCGGTGCAGGCGAGCGCGATCGGCACGGCGTCCACGCCACCGAACTGCTTGAAGAGGATCGCCTTGCCCTCCATGACGGGCAGCGAGGCCTCGGGGCCGATGTCGCCGAGGCCCAGCACGGCGGTGCCGTCGGTGACCACGGCGACCGTGTTGGCCTTCCAGGTGTAGTCGTTCACGAGCTCGGGCTGCTCGGCGATGGCCGTGCAGACGCGGGCGACGCCGGGGGTGTAGGCGAGGGACAGGTCGTCCGCGTCGCGCACCGGCACGGTCGCCCTGACCTCCATCTTGCCGCCGCGGTGGAGCGCGAACACGGCGTCGACCGGATCGTCGGTGTCCTGAGTACTGCTGTGGATGATCTCCGCTGCCACGATGACCTCTTCGTCATTGATCGAGCGAGGACACCCGGCCGACGGGACGGACGACCCGGCCGTTCCCGGCATCCGGTGACCGGCGGCCGGTCAGCGGAACCCGGGAACGCCGAAGCACCCCCGGGGGACGGCTGGGTCGGGGCGCCGCCGTCGGACGAGCGCCTCGAAATGAGGGTTTATGGAGTTGTCCGCGTGTGGTCCGCGCTGTGCTTCCGGGCCGAGCGTAGGTCGGACGAGGGCATCGCACCCATGCCTTTTCGTCCAAGTCACATGGTTGTCGTACGCCTCACGGCCACCTGTGGGCACCAGGAACCATGAGAACCGGACCCCGGCCGCGGCAATGGCGCACACGTACGCACACCCGCGGGAGTGAACACGGACACGGTATGGAGGCCGGTGCCGCCGGATACGGAGTCGACGTTCTGGACTTCCGTTCCTGTGCACCCCGGGCCTGTTTGCGGCCCGGCGGTCCGGTTCGAGCGTCGGGGGTCACCCGGTACCGAATTCTGACACACCCGCCCACGGGCGCGGCAGGTCGGGATGGGAGGATCCGTTGTTCCGCCATCTCGCGTCCACCTCCGGGATGCCGCGGCGCCTCCCCCTCCCTCCCTCAGGAGCAACCGATGCACCACCGTGCCCTGTCCCCCCGCCGGGCCCCCGCCGCGCTCGCCCTCGCCACCACCGGAACCCTTCTGCTGACCGGCTGCGGAGGCGACAAGACCGTCGCCGAGGATCCGCTCCAGCAGCTCCGGGCGAAGGTCCCGAGCGCCCAGCAGTCGGGCAAGGTGCTGCGGATCGGGATGGACGTCAACTACCCGCCGGTGGAGTTCCGGGGCACCGACGGCAAGCCCGACGGCCTGGACCCGGACATCGCCGCGGCCCTCGGCCGGATCCTGGACCTGCGGATCGAGTACGTCGACACCCCCTTCGACAAGCTCATACCGAATCTCCACCACAAGCAGTACGACGTCGCGATGTCCGCGCTCAGCGACATCCGCCAGCGCCGGGACGGCGTGGACGAGGCGGGCAAGTCGACCGGCCTCGCGGTGGACTTCGTGGACTACTTCATCGCCGGCACCTCGATCGTGGTGCCGAAGGGCAACCCCAAGGGCATCCACAGCCTGGACGACCTCTGCGGCCGGACCGTCGCCGTGCAGAGCGGCACCACCCAGGACGAGATCGTCGCCCGCCAGGTGACCGCCTGCACCCGCGCCAACAAGCCGCTCACCGTCCACAAGTTCGACAGCGACGCCAAGGCCCTGGCCGAGGTCGCCGGCGGCGCGGCGCAGGCGGGCCTGAACGACTTCCCGGTGGCCGCCTACGCGGCGAAGAACACCGACGGCGGCAGCCGCTTCGAGGTGACCGGCGCGCAGTCCCGGTCCAACCCGTACGGGATCGCGCTGCGCAAGGAGGACACCGAGCTGCGCGACGTCCTGGCCAAGGCGATCGACCAGCTGATCCGCAGCGGCGAGTACGACAAGATCCTCACCAAGTGGAACGTCGCCGCCGGCGCGGCCCAGAACGCGGTGGTCAACGGAGGCATCTGAGCCGGGTCCGGACGGGGGGCCGGACCGGGGGCCCGGCGGGGGTCCGGGCCGGGATCCGGGCCGCCGCGGGGCGGGCGCACGATCGGGCGAGTGCGCGGCCGGGCCTCCGGGCGGACCGCAGGGAGATCTGCATACTTATACGCAGGGTGACAGGGACACGGTATTAGTCCGAATAGCGGACGGCACGGCCCCCCGTTATCCGATTTTGATCTGAATGAGGGCCACCCGAGCGTCATCAGATGGCAGGATTCCCCCCATCTCGGATCGAGCCGACCACTGGTCGAGGCGGTTCGGTCAACGCCCACCTCGGCGGACGGTGGCGGAGAGCAGTACCCGGCACCACCCCTGCGTGTGTTCTCGCTGCCCCGGCCGTACAGCGCCGTACGGCCGCTGCTCCGGCGCGTCGCTCCCCCGTGGCACGCCCGTCCGACCTCTCCCTCAGGAGGAGATCCCCCATGATCGCCCGTACCCAGCGCACCCGCCTCCTCGCCTCAGCGGCGGTGCTCGCGTCCGCGTCGCTCGTGCTGACCGCCTGCGGCAGCAGCAAGTCCTCCTCCAGCGGCGGCAGCAGTGCGGCCAACCCCAGCGTCAGCGTCGCCGCCGTGTCCGCCGACCCCGCGCTCGCCGGGCTCGTCCCCGCCGACATCAAGTCCTCCGGCAAGCTGATCGTCGCCGCCGACGCCTCCTACGCGCCCAACGAGTTCAAGGACGACAAGGGCAACATCGTCGGCCTCGACGTCGACCTGGCCGACGCGATCGCCAAGAAGCTCGGCCTGACCGCCGACGTGCAGAACGCCGACTTCACCTCGATCATCCCGGGCATCACGGCGAAGAAGTACCAGCTCGGCATGAGCTCCTTCACCGACACCAAGGAGCGCGAGCAGACCGTCGACATGGTCACCTACTTCACCGCGGGCAGCGCCATCGCGGTCAAGAAGGGCAACCCGGACAAGATCGACCCCAAGGACCTCTGCGGCAAGAAGGTCGCCGTCCAGACCGGCACCACCCAGGCCCAGGAGATCACCGACGTCCGCAACCCGGAGTGCACCAAGGCGGGCAAGCCGACCATCCCCAACGACGGTGACAAGTTCACCCTCCAGACCGACGTCACCACCGCGCTGGTCTCCGGCCGCGACCAGGTGATGATGGCCGACTCCCCGGTCGTCGACTACGCGATCAAGCAGACCAACGGCCAGCTGGAGAAGCTCGGCGGGACCTACGACAGCGCGCCCTACGGCGTCGTCGTCGACAAGGGCTCCCCGCTCTCCCCCGCCGTCCAGGGCGCCGTCCAGTCGCTGATCGCCGACGGCACCTACAAGCAGATCCTGGCGAAGTGGGGCGTCGAGGCCGGCGCGATCGACAAGTCCGAGATCAACGCCGCCAAGAGCTGATCCTCCGCACCACCACACCCCCTGAGGCCCCAAGGTGAAATCTTCCGAGCAGGGGGCGGTGAAATCGGGACGGCCTGAGACCATCAAGGCCGTCCCGGTGCGCCACCCCGGACGCTGGGCCGGAGCAGTAGTCATCGTCGTTCTCGCGGCGATGCTGCTCCACGCCCTCATCTTCAACCCCGCGTTCCAGTGGGACGTCGTCAGAGACACGCTCACCAACGAGCAGATCATCCACGGAATCTGGGTGACGCTCGAACTGACCGCCCTGTCCATGCTGATGGGCGTGGTCGGCGGCGTGCTCCTCGCGATCATGCGGCTCTCGCCGAACCCCCTGCTGTCGGGGACGGCCTGGTTCTACATCTGGATCTTCCGCGGCACCCCCGTGCTGGTGCAGCTGGTGTTCTGGAACTTCCTGGGCGCCCTGTGGCCGAACCTGTCGATCGGCATCCCGTTCGGACCCGAGTTCTGGTCCGAGTCGACCAACACCCTGATCCCGACCTTCACCGCCGCCCTGCTGGGCCTCGGCCTCAACGAGGCCGCGTACATGGCGGAGATCGTCCGCGGCGGCATCCAGTCCGTCGACGAGGGCCAGACCGAGGCCGCCCACGCGCTCGGCATGAGCCGCTCGGCCACGCTGCGCCGGATCGTGCTCCCGCAGGCGATGCGGGTGATCATCCCGCCGACCGGCAACGAGACCATCTCGATGCTCAAGACCACCTCGCTGGTCCAGGTCATCTCGCTGGCCGAGCTGTTCACGGCCGGCCACGACATCTACTCGCGGACCTTCCAGACCATCCCGGTCCTGGTCGCGGTCAGCATCTACTACCTGCTCATGACCTCGATCCTCACCGTGGGGCAGTACTACATCGAGCGGCACTACGCTCGAGGTGCGAACCGGACCCTGCCGCCCACGCCGATCCAGCGGCTGCGGCTGCTGTTCGGCGGCAGGCCCACCCCGAAGGCCAAGAACGACGTGGTCCCCGGACTCGAGGGAGGTGGCCACGCATGACCGACCTGACCAAGACCCCCGCCGACGAACCGGGTGGCGGCCCGGGCGGCGGCCCGATGGTGAAGTCCGAGGGCGTCCGCAAGTCCTACGGCCTGGTCGAGGTGCTCAAGGGCATCGACCTGGAGGTCAAGCAGAGCGAGGTGTTCTGCCTGGTCGGCCCGTCCGGCTCCGGCAAGTCCACCTTCCTGCGCTGCATCAACCACCTGGAGAAGATCAACGGCGGCCGCCTCTGGGTGGACGGCGAGATGGTCGGCTACCGGCAGCGGGGCGACAAGCTCTACGAGCTCAAGGACCGCGAGGTCGCGCTCAAGCGGCGGGACATCGGCATGGTGTTCCAGCGCTTCAACCTCTTCCCGCACATGACCGCGGTGGAGAACGTGATGGAGGCGCCGGTCCAGGTCAAGCGAGAGTCCAGGTCCGAGGCCAGGGAACGCTCGATGGCCCTGCTGGAGCGGGTCGGCCTGGCCGACAAGAGCGGGAACTACCCCTCCCAGCTCTCCGGCGGCCAGCAGCAGCGGGTGGCGATCGCCCGGGCGCTCGCGATGAAGCCCAAGCTGATGCTCTTCGACGAGCCGACCTCGGCGCTCGACCCCGAGCTGGTCGGCGAGGTCCTCGACGTCATGCGCGGGCTCGCCGAGGAGGGCATGACCATGATCGTGGTCACCCACGAGATGGGCTTCGCCCGCGAGGTCGGCGACGCGCTGGTGTTCATGGACGGCGGTGTGGTGGTCGAGTCCGGCAGCCCCCGCGAGGTCCTCGGCAACCCGCAGCACGAGCGGACCCGCGCCTTCCTCTCCAAGGTGCTCTGACCCGGGGTGCTCTGAGCGCACCCGTCGACGGCGCCCGGCAGGCGGAACCTGCCGGGCGCCGCGCTTTTCCCGCTTTCCCCCTGCGGGTAATAGGCTGGAGGCAATCAGCCTGTTACCGATCTCTGGAAGGACCACCGTGGAGCTCGCCTCGTACGCCGAACTGGCCGTCCGGCTGGTGAACACCGAGGAGCCCGAGCGCGGCACCGACGCGCTGACCTCGGTGGACGGAGTGCGCGCCCTGTTCTCGGACTCCTCGCGCGCCCGCAACCTCGCCGACGAGGCGGACGTGCCCCGGCTGCGGGCCGTCCGCACCCGGCTGCGCGGGGTCTTCGAGGCCGCCGCCGAGGGCGAGGAGGTGCGCAGCGTCGACCTGCTGAACAGCCTGCTGATGGAGTTCCCGGTCAGCCCGCTGGTCTCCGGGCACGACCACCTGGACGAGGCCGGCCGGCCCCGCTGGCACCTGCACCTCGCCGACAACTCGCCGACCGCCACCGCCCACTACAGCGCCGTCGCCTGCATGGGCCTGGCCGTCCACCTGACCGAGCTGGGCGCCGACCGGCTCGGCATCTGCCAGGCCGCGCCCTGCCGCAACGCCTATCTGGACACCTCGACCAACCGGTCCCGCCGGTACTGCTCGGACCGCTGCGCCACCCGCGCCAATGTCGCCGCCTACCGGGCCCGCAAGCGCCTGGAGGCCCAGGAGGCCGCGGCGGCCGGGCTCTAGCGGAGCCGCCCGCGGGCCGGGGCCGGTGGGCCGGGCCTAGCGGACCGGGAGTTCCTCCGGCCGGATCCAGACGCCGAGGCGGCGGGCGAGCCCGGGCACCCGCGCCAGCGGGGCGGCCAGCAGCAGCCGCTCCAGCCGGCGCCCGGGGGCCAGCCAGGCCGGGCGCGGGCGCAGCCGCAGCAGCACCCGGCCGAGCACCAGCTCGTCCGGCACCGCTCCGTAGCTGCGGCTGTCGCTGTCCACCGGCCGGTTGTCGGAGAGCAGCCACCAGCCCTTGGGGCGGCGGCCGTCGGCGCGCTTGACCACCAGCAGGTTCTGCTGGAACGGGTGACGGAACACCACCACCGCGCCGGGCCTGATCCGTGCGCCGTAACGGACCAGCAGCTGGTCCCCGTCGCGCAGCGTCGGCACCATCGAGTCCCCCGCCACGTCGATCAGCCCGAACGGCGCGCCGCCGCCCGGCGGACCGTCCTCCGGTTCCGTGCTCCGTGCCACGGCTCCTCCTCCCGGCTCGCGTCCCGCCGTGTCCCGTCCGGCTCCCGCGGCGTCCCGCTGTCCTGCTGTCCTGCCGTTCCGCTGTCGCGCACCAGTCTGCCGCACCGGCCGCCGGCCGCCGATGTCCGGATTGATCCGGTTCCGGCTCCGTCTTTTGCCCTAGGCACACCGCCCGGCCGGGAAACCGGACGGTCCGGCAGGTAATCTCGGGCGCGGGAAGACGATCTAAGGAAGGACTCCCATGTTCTCTCGTCTGTTTGCACCTCGCGCCACCGCCCACGCCCACTGCGACCTGCCCTGCGGTGTCTACGACCCGGCCCAGGCCCGGATCGAGGCCGAGTCGGTGAAGGCCACCCAGGAGAAGTACCAGGCCAACGAGGACGCGCACTTCCGCGCCCGCGCGGTCATCATCAAGGAGCAGCGCGCCGAGGCCGTCAAGCACCACATCTCGGTGCTGTGGAGCGACTACTTCAAGGCCCCGCACTTCGAGAAGTACCCGCAGCTGCACCAGCTCATCAACGACACCCTGAAGGCCGCCTCGGCCGCCAAGGCGTCCACCGACCCGGCCACCGGCCAGGCGCTGCTCGACCTCATCGCCGAGGTCGACAAGATCTTCTGGGAGACCAAGCAGGGCTGATCCCCGCCCGGTCGCCTTTCGACCGCCCCCGTCCGGATCCGGACGGGGGCGGTCGTGCGTTCGGGGCCGAACGGGGGCGGTCGGGGCCGAACGGGCAAGGCCGTTCGAACAGTAAGGGTCGTAGGCCGCGAGCGCTTGTTATGCTGCCAGGGCGTCCCGCGGGGGAAGCCGGTGCGAATCCGGCGCTGACCCGCAACGGTAAGCGGCCCACCGGGCCGTGAGCCCGATCGCCCGGGGGCGCCGACCTCCCGACAACTCGCCGCGGACTGCGAGGGGATGGCGCCCCGGCACACCCGCGCCCGGACGCGCCGCCCCTCGCCGTACCCGGCCCGAGGCAAGGCGTGCCACCAGTGAGCAGCACCACCGCGGCCGCACCGGCCACCGCCGCGGCCCCACCGGGCCCCCGGCGGATCCCCGCCCTCCCCCTGGCCGCCGCACTCGCCGCGGCCCTGCTCGGCTCGCTGGTCTGCGCCGTCGCGGTGGGCTCCGCCGGCCTCGGCTGGGGCCAGGTCCTGCGGCTCCTGGGCGCCGGCCTGACGGGCGGTCGACTGGAGGCCGACGAGGCCGCCGCGTACGCCATCGTCTGGGAGATCCGGCTGCCGCGCGCCGTCCTGGCCGCCGTGGTCGGCGCCGGACTCGCCGCCACCGGGGTCGCCGTCCAGGCGATGGTCCGCAACGCGCTCGCCGACCCCTTCGTGCTCGGCATATCCTCCGGGGCCTCGGTGGGCGCCAACGCCGTGCTGATGTTCGGCGCCTTCGCCTCGCTCGGCGTCTGGGCGCTCTCCGCCTCCGCCTTCGTCTCGGCCCTGCTGGCCATGGTGCTGGTCTATCTGACAGCCCGTACCGCCCACGGGCTCACCCCGCTGCGACTGGTGCTGACCGGGACCGCGATGTCCTACGGCTTCTCCGCCGTGACCACGCTGATGGTCTTCGCCGCCGCCCGCGGCGAGGCCGCCCGCTCGGCCATGATGTGGCTGCTCGGCAGCCTCGGCGGGGCCACCTGGGGCTCGGTGCCGATCGCCGCCGTCACCGTGCTGGCCGGGCTGGCGTACCTGGCCCGCGCCGCCGGACAGCTGGACGCGCTGGCGATGGGCGACGAGACGGCCGCCTCGCTCGGCGTGGACCCGGACCGGCTGCGGCGCGCGCTGTTCGTGGTGACCGCCGCCGTCACCGGCACCGTGGTCGCGGTCAGCGGGGCGATCGGCTTCGTCGGACTGATGGTCCCGCACCTGGCCCGGATGCTGGTCGGCGCCGGCCACCGCAGGCTGCTGCTGATCGCGCCGCTCGCCGGGGCCCTGCTGCTGGTGTGGGTGGACATCGTCTCGCGCACCCTGCTGGCCCCCGCCGAACTGCCCGTCGGCGTGGTCACCGCGGCCGTCGGGGTGCCCTGCTTCCTGCTGCTGATGCGCCGTCGCGGCTACGCCTTCGGGGGCAACCGGTGAGCGCCGTCGGCACCGGGGCCCTGGACCTCGCCGTCGACCGGGTCTCGGTCGACCTGGCCGGCGTCCGGCTGGTCCACGAGGTCACCCTGACCGCCGCCGCCGGCCAGGTGGTCGGCCTGGTCGGCCCGAACGGCAGCGGCAAGTCCACCCTGCTGCGCTGCGTCTACCGGGCGCTGCGGCCCGCCGCCGGGGCCGTTCTGCTGGGCGGCGAGGAGATCCACCGGCTCGCCCCGCGCGAGGCCGCCCGGCGGGTCGCGGCGCTGCCGCAGGAGCACTCCGCCGAGTTCGACTTCACCGTCGCCGAGGTGGTCGGCATGGGCCGGCTGCCGCACCGGCGCGGCGCCCTGGCCGGGCCGTCCGCGGCCGACGAGGGGCACTGCGCCGCCGCGCTGGGCCGGGTCGGTGCCGGGCACCTGGCCGACCGGGGCTTCCTGAGCCTCTCCGGGGGCGAGAAGCAGCGGGTGCTGATCGCCCGCGCGCTGGTCCAGGAGCCCCGGGTGCTGGTGCTCGACGAACCCACCAACCACCTGGACATCACCCATCAGCTGGAGGTCCTGGCGCTGGTCCGGGAGGCCGGGACGACGGTGCTCACCGCGCTGCACGACCTCAATCTGGCCGCCGGGCACTGCGATCTGCTGTACGTGCTCGCGGAGGGGCGGATCGTCGCCTCCGGACCGCCCGCCGAGGTGCTCGAACCGGCGCTGCTGGCCGAGGTGTTCAAGGTCCGGGCGACACCGGTCCGGCACCCGGTCACGGGCGCCGTCCAGCTGCTGTTCGACCGCCTGTCCTGACCGGCCCGTCCGATCTCCCGTCCGATCTCCCGTCCAGGCCCGTCCGATCCCCCGGTCCGGACCGTCTCCCGGTACGACCGACCTTCGTACGACCGACCGCCCACCGCCCCGAGGACCCACCATGCGCACCAAGGCCGTTGCCTCCGCCGCCCTGCTCGCCCTCGCCCTCACCGGCTGCGGCGCCGAGATCGCCCCGCGCGGCGACGGCGCCGCCTCCTCCGCCCACTACCCGGTGACCGTCGACAACTGCGGCGCCCCGGTCACCTTCAAGCAGAAGCCCGCCCGCGTGGTGACGAACGACGTCGGCATCACCGAGCTGATGTTCGCGCTCGGGCTGGAGGACCGGATGGCCGGCTACGTGATGCCGGACGACAAGGGCCAGGTGGACAAGGTCGCCTGGAAGGACGCCTACCAGCGCGCCCCGTGGCTCTCCAAGAAGCAGATCACCAAGGAGATCGCGCTGGAGGCCAAGGCGGACCTGGTGTTCGCCGGCTGGCACTACGGCTTCGACGAGAGCTCGGGCGTCACCCCGCAGGCCCTGGCGGGCCTCGGCATCGGCTCCTACGTGCTCACCGAGTCCTGCCGCAGCGGCAAGGGCACCGAGCGCGGGGTGATGTCCCCGCTGCACGCGCTGTACACGGACCTCACCAATCTGGGCGAGATCTTCGACGTCCGGGACCGGGCGGACCGGCTGGTCGCCGCGTTCAAGGCGGAGATCGCGGCCGTCCCCGAGCCCGCGTACCGTCCGGGCGTCTTCCTGTACGACAGCGGCGAGGACAAGCCCTACACCTCCGGCCGGTTCGCCGCCCCGGAGGAGATCATCACCAAGGCCGGCGGGCGGAACGTGACCGGGGACCTCGCCGACTCCTGGACCACCGTCGGCTGGGAGACCGTGGTCGAGCGCGACCCCGAGGTGATCGTGATCAACAACTACGGCACCCCCGACGCCGAGGCGAAGCGGCAGTTCCTGAAGTCCTTCCCGCCGCTGGCCGGCGTCTCGGCCGTCCGCAACGACCGGATCTTCGTCCTGGACTACGTCGACCTGGTCGAGAGCCCCCGCAACCCGGCCGCGGTCACCGCGCTGGCGGCCTACCTGCGGACCGTCCCGGCCCGCTGAGGCGCCGGCCGTCCCGGGTCCCGGACCCGGCCCGGGACGGCAACCGGGCGGCCCAAGTACGCTCGAAGGCATGATCCGCACCGCAGTCCCCGCCGACGTCCCCGTGATCCACCGCATGATCCACGAACTCGCCGAGTACGAGAAGGCCGCACACGAGGCGATCGCCACCGAGGAGCAGCTGCGGGCCGCCCTGTTCGGCGAGCAGCCGGCCGTGTTCGGCCTGATCGCCGAGGACGACACCACCGGCGAGCCGGTCGGCTTCGCGCTCTGGTTCCTCAACTTCTCGACCTGGCGCGGCAGCCACGGGATCTACCTGGAGGACCTCTACGTCGACCCGACCGCCCGCGGCGGCGGCCACGGCAAGGCGCTGCTGCTGGAACTCGCCCGGATCGCCGTCGAGCGCGGCTACGCCCGGGTCGAGTGGTCGGTGCTGGACTGGAACCGGCCCTCGATCGACTTCTACAAGGCGCTCGGCGCGGTGCCGATGGACGGGTGGACCGTCTACCGCCTCACCGGCGAGGCGCTCACCGCCGCCGGCACGCGCTGAACCGGGCGCCTCGCCGCACGCCCGACCGCCGCGCCGAACCGGGCGCGCGGAGGCGTACGCGGAGGGCGCACAAGGTCCTCGTCGGACCCCTGCCACCCTGAGTCGCGATGCCTTACCATGAGTGACTCCCGCTCCGGGGCACGAACGCGGTAACGTCTCGGGCGGACGGCGGCGTCCGGGCGACCCACGAGGGGTATGACCGGTACGTACCGCACCACCCCTCTGGACAGTTGGGGCGAAGCAGTTGAGCCAAGCAACAGACAGTGCCGCGGCCACCGGCCCGGAAGCACAGCGCGTCACCCAGGAGGTGAGGGTGTCCCAGATCGACGGCGAGCCCGGAGTCCAGGACTTCGTGGAGGTCCGGCTGCCCGCGGCCGGGGCCTATCTCTCGGTCCTGCGTACAGCCACGGCGGGCCTCGCGGCCCGGCTGGACTTCACCCTGGACGAGATCGAGGACCTGCGGATCGCGGTCGACGAGGCCTGCGCCATCCTGCTCCAGCAGGCCGTGCCCGGCTCGGTCCTCTGCTGCGAGTTCCGCCTGGTCGGCGACTCCCTGAAGGTGATCGTCTCGGCGCCCACCACCGACGGGCGGGCGCCCGAACGCGACACCTTCGCCTGGACGGTGCTCTCCGCGCTGGCCGGCGAGGTCGAGTCCACGGTCGCCGAGGACAAGACCGTGTCGATCAGCCTGCACAAGAAGCGTGGCGGCTCCGCCGCCCACTAGGTCGGCCGCGGCAGCGCGGCAGCAGTACCTGACATGGGCCGTCCGCCCGGCACCACCGGGCCGGACGGACGGCTCCCGGTACCGCCCCCACCCGGCGGTACGACCATCGAGACGAACCGGGACCGGCGGTCCCGGTGCTCCCGGAACGGAACGGGGGAATGGCCGTGAGTGATCTGGACCGTACCGGCCTCGCGACGGCGGGCCCTGCCGTACCGACCCAGGCGAGCGTCCCCGGCCTCGCCGCCAACGACGAAGCGCACCCGAAGGACGCCCACCGGATGAGCCAGCCGACCGAGCCGACGCCCGAGTCGTCGCCCGATCAGTCGCCCCCGCCCGTGCCGTCGGCCGCGGACCTCCCGCCGGCCGACCGCCCGGACGGGGGTCCGGACAGCGACGGCCCGGAGGACGGGGCCGCCGACGAGGCGGCCCGGGCGCTGCGCGCCGCGGTGCCCGCCCAGGGTCCGCAGCGCAGCGGTGCCCCGGACCGCGAGGCGGCCCGGGCCCTGTTCGTCCGGCTGTCCGCGCTGCCCGACGGCTCCCCGGAGCGCGTCGAGCTGCGCAACCAGCTGGTGCGGATGCACATCCCGCTGGTCGAGCACCTGGCCCGGCGGTTCCGCAACCGGGGCGAGCCGCTGGACGACCTCACCCAGGTCGCCACCATCGGGCTGATCAAGTCGGTGGACCGCTTCGACCACGAGCGCGGGGTCGAGTTCTCCACCTACGCGACGCCGACCATCGTCGGCGAGATCAAGCGGCACTTCCGCGACAAGGGCTGGGCGGTCCGGGTGCCGCGCCGGCTCCAGGAGCTGCGGCTGTCGCTCACCACGGCGACCAGCGAGCTCTCCCAGCGGCACGGCCGCTCCCCCACGGTGCACGAGCTGGCCGAGCACCTCGGGATCTCCGAGGAGGACGTGCTGGAGGGCCTGGAGTCCGCCAACGCGTACTCCACGCTGTCGCTGGACGTGCCGGACAACGACGACGAGTCGCCGGCCGTCGCGGACACCCTCGGCGCCACCGACGAGGCCCTGGAGGGCGTCGAGTACCGCGAGTCGCTCAAGCCGCTGCTCGCCCAACTGCCGCCCCGGGAGCAGAAGATCCTGGTACTGCGGTTCTTCCGGAACATGACGCAGTCCCAGATCGCCGCCGAGGTGGGCATCTCCCAGATGCACGTCTCCCGGCTGCTCGCCCGGACGCTCGCGCAGCTGCGGGAGAAGCTGCTGGTGGAGGAGTAGGCCGGAGAAGCAGGACCGACGGCCGCCTGGTGGCGGCCGTCGGTCGGATGCGGTACCGGAAAGGCGGAGGCCCTCCGCGCTCAGCCCTCGTGCGGAGCGTAGAGGGCCTCCGTCGACCTCGGGCTGAGCAGAGCGCCGATGCCGACCAGGCCGAGCAGGCCGACGCCCACCCCGACGGCGGCCATCGCGCCGCCGCTCTGCCACATGTAGTAGGCCACCGGCAGGCAGATCGAGTTGGTCAGCACGGCCGGGCTGCGGCCCCAGCGGCGGCCCTGGAGCAGGGCCCGGGCGGCGAACAGCGGCAGCACGCCGAGCAGCACGATCACCAGGCCGCCGAACTCGTTCAGGGCGAGCTGCTTGGACTGGCCGGACAGCGCGGCGACCATGTCCCAGACGCCCACGACGGCCAGCGCGGCGCCCTCGACGGCCGTGATGGCGGCGCCCACGGTGAGGGCGGTCGGACGGTCGGCACCGGGCGCGGGTACGGGTGCGGAGGATTCTGCGGTCACTCCAGCAGGGTAGCCGCCGGGAGGTCCGTACCGACCCGTAGGCTGAGCACATGCGCGCTCTCCTGGTCGTCAACCCGAAAGCGACCACCACCAGCGGTCGCACCAGGGACGTCCTGATCCACGCCCTGCGCAGCGACCTCAAGCTGGAGGTGGCGCAGACCCAGTACCGGGGCCACGCGCGCGACCTGGCCCGCGAGGCGGTCGAGGACGGCACGGTCGACCTGGTGGTGGCCCTGGGCGGCGACGGCACCGTCAACGAGGCGGTCAACGGCCTGCTCTCGCACGGCCCGGGCGAGAAGGTCCCCCGGCTGGCCGTGGTCCCGGGCGGTTCGACCAATGTGTTCGCCCGCGCGCTGGGCCTGCCGAACGACCCGGTGGAGGCGACCGGCGCGCTGCTGGACGCCCTGGAGAGCCGGCGGGAGCGCCCGATCGGGCTGGGCAAGGCGATGACCGAGGGGCTGCCGGACCGCTGGTTCACCTTCACCGCGGGGCTCGGCTTCGACGCCGGCGTGGTCGGCCGGGTCGAGGAACAGCGCCGGGCGGGGCGCAAGTCCACGCACGCGCTCTATGTCACCCAGGCGCTCCGCCACTTCGTCACCCAGCGTGAGCAGCGCAGATCAGGCCCGGTTTCCTTGGAAATGGCGGGCCGAGGACCGGTGCCCGGCCTGGCCCTGGCGATAGTCAGCAACACCTCACCGTGGACGTTCCTGGGCAACCGCCCGGTCTACCCCTCGCCACTGGCCTCCTTCGACGCGGACCTCGACGTCTTCGGCATCACCCGGATGACGGCGTTCGGCACTGCTCGAACGGTCCGTCAGATCCTGCGGTCGCACGGGCCTTCGAGCGACGGCGCCGCATCGCCGGGCCCTTCCGGGAAGCATGTCGTCTCCTATCACGACGTCCGTCACTTCACCTTGGTTTCGGAGGAACCGGCCCCGTTCCAGGTCGACGGGGACCACCTTGGGTCCAGGAGTCGCGTCAGTTTCACAGGCGTACGGCGGGCACTGCGTGTGATTGTGTGACTAGAAGGGCCCTTCACCCTTCTTCTCGAACGCACAAGCCCCCTTCACTCCATAGAAGTACTGGCTGTGAGCTAGGCGACACCGAAGAATCAAAAATTCCTCCCTGAAGGGGGTTGTATCCGGGCCCGAGGTTTGCGAACCTCTACATGGCGATCGGGACGCATCGCAGCGACGGCAACCTCAGAACCTGTTGGGTGCCGACCGCGGGGTGTCCCTCGAATCGCCGAATCCCTCCCCAGCACAGACCTCCCGGGCCCGATGGGCCTTTGGTCTCTTTTGCTGTTGCGGGATTCGTGAAAGCGTTCACATTCACAAGCCATCGATGTGCCGTGCGGGTGACCCCCGTCGGCAGGAGGAGTTGGACGACCATGGACTGGCGCCACCGCGCTGTCTGCCGCGAAGAGGACCCGGAGCTGTTCTTCCCGATCGGGAACACCGGTCCTGCTCTGCTGCAGATCGAGGAAGCCAAGGCCGTGTGCCGCCGCTGTCCGGTCATGGAGCAGTGTCTCCAGTGGGCCCTCGAGACCGGCCAGGACGCCGGCGTCTGGGGCGGCATGAGCGAGGACGAGCGTCGCGCGATGAAGCGTCGCGCCGCCCGCAACCGCGCCCGCACGGCCTGACCCGCACCGCCTGATCACACGCCGTAGTACCAGCAGTGACCACCGTACCGATCAACACATGATCAAAGGCTTCGCCTGCACTTCCTGGTGAAGCCTTCCGTACAAAGGGCCTTGCCCGAAAAGGTCCCGCGACACTTGCCCGCCCAGCCACTTGATACTGTTCACTTAGAGCAATATTGTGGAGCTGTGGCGCTCACCGTGTGCAACGCACCGGCGAGTGGCGCATCACTAGAGCCCCCGTTCCGGCCGACTCCCCCCGACGGCCGGAACGGGTTGAGAGGCCCTGTCGACCCACCCCCCCCGGTCGACAGGGCCTCGTTTTTGTCTTCGCGCCCCCGCGCCGCGCCGTCCTCACACTGCGGACGGTGGTGAAGGAGCGGGCCACCGGCGCTCACACCGGTCGCACGCTCCCACCACACCCCGGTACGCCTGAGCGCAGCCGGCCCGCCTCGGCACACCTCGGCGCACCTCAGCGCACCGGGATCTCCAGGATCACCTTGGTGCCGCCGTTCGGGCCCGCCACCATGTCGAAGGTGCCGCCCAGCTCCCCGGTGGCCAGCGTCCGGACGATCTGCAGCCCGAGGTTTCCCGCCTGCTGCGGGTCGAAGCCCTCCGGCATGCCCTTGCCGTCGTCCTGCACGGTGATCAGCAGGTACTCCTCCGGCCGCGCCCCGCCGTTCCAACTGTCCGACCAGCCCATCCCGGTGGCCGGCGCCCGGCCGCGCAGCGCGCTGACCTCCAGGCTGCCGGAGGCGCTCGGCCCGAAGGCGTGCTCCAGCGCGTTCTGCAGCAGCTCGGTGAGCACCATCGCCAGCGGGGTGGCCACCTCGGCCGAGAGGATGCCGAAACTGCCGCTGCGCCGGGTCGCCACCCGGCCGTCCTGGGACAGCTCCACCACCATGGCCAGCACCCGGTCGGCGATCTCGTCGAAGGCCACCTTCTCGTCCAGCGCCTGGGAGAGCGTCTCGTGCACGATCGCGATCGAGCCGACCCGGCGGACCGCCTCGTCCAGGGCGGCCCGGCCGGCCTCCGAGTCCATCCGGCGGGACTGCAGGCGCAGCAGCGCGGCGACCGTCTGCAGATTGTTCTTCACCCGGTGGTGGATCTCCCGGATGGTGGCGTCCTTGGTCATCAGTTCGCGGTCGCGGCGGCGGAGTTCGGTGACGTCCCGGCAGAGCACCAGCGAGCCCGTCAGGGTGCCCTTGGGCTTGAGCGGGATGGCCCGCAGGGTCACCACCCCGCCCTGGACCTCCACCTCGGTCTGTCTGGGCGCCCAGCCGCTCGCCAGCTTGACCAGCGCCTCGTGCACGGCCGCCCGCGAGGGCGGCACCAGTTCGGCGGTCGCCCGGCCCAGGTGGCTGCCGACCAGGTCGGCGGTGAGGCCGAGCCGGTGGTAGGCGGAGAGCGCGTTGGGGCTGGCGTAGGTGACCACGCCGTCCGCGTCGAGCCGGATCAGGCCGTCGCCGACCCGCGGCGCGGCGTCCATGTCGGTCTGCTCGACCCCGGGGTAGGGGAAGGTGCCGGCGGCGATCATCTGGGCCAGGTCGGAGGCGCTCTGGAGATAGGTGAGCTCCAGCCGGCTGGGGGTGCGGACGGTCAGCAGGTTGGTGTTGCGGGCGATCACCCCGAGCACCTTGCCCTCGCGCCGCACCGGGATGGACTCGACCCGGACCGGCACCTCCTCGCGCCACTCCGGGTCACCCTCGCGCACGATCCGGCCCTCGTCGTAGGCGGCGTCCAGCAGGGGCCGGCGGCCGCGCGGGACGAGGTGGCCGACCATGTCGTCCTGGTAGGAGGTCGGGCCGGTGTTGGGCCGCATCTGGGCGACCGAGACGTACCGGATGCCGTCCCAGGTGGGGATCCACAGGACCAGGTCGGCGAAGGACAGGTCGGAGAGCAGCTGCCACTCCGAGACCAGCATGTGCAGCCACTCCACATCGGCACCGGTCAGGGTGGTGTGGCGGCGGACGAGTTCGTTCAGCGAGGGCACAGGCTGAGCGTAGCTCCAGGGGCGCGCGGACGGCCCGGGCCCACCCCCGGCCGACGGACGCCGCGACCGCTCCCCCAAGTTGTCCAGACCAATTTTCGGACCGGCCTGGACAAGCCAGATTGGTCTAGTCCACAATGAAAGAGCACCAAGGAGAGGCCCACCGCGCAACTGCCCTGACCGCGCGAGGCCCCTTCTCGGTCGGACGCCGCCGAGCGAGGACCCCGCACAGTTCTCGGTCATACACGGCGCCCGACGACAGCTCCGGGCTGCGGTGCCGCATGGGTTGAGGGTCCCGTGTCGGCGCCGTGGCCCGTAGTGCTTTCCAGGCCCGGGCTGCGGTGCCATGGGCCCCTCTCCCCCAGCCTCCGGCCGGGCGGTGCCCCCAGCCCGCTGGCGGGCAAGGAGGGAGGGTTGAGGGTCCCGTGTCGGCGCCGTGGCCCGTAGTGCTTTCCAGGCCCGTTCCGCCCCGAGGGCGCGGAAACGCCGAGACCCCCGTCCACAGGCTGTGGACGGGGGTCTCGGCGTTTCGGCGCCGGTGTCAGTGGGTCTCGGTGACCTTGGCGAGCGCGCGGGGGGCGTCCGGGTCCTGGCCCCGGGCGATGGTGACCTCGTAGGCCAGCAGCTGCAGCGGCAGGATCTCCAGGATCGGCTGGACCTCCTCCGGCACGCCGGCCGGCAGCGCGAAGCCCGCCGAGGCGGACTCGACCTGCGCCTGCTGGCCCACCACGACCAGGTCCGCGCCACGGCCGCGCAGGCGGTCCAGCACCGGCTGCAGGGCCTCGCCGCCCTTGCCGTCCGGGACGATCGCGATGACCGGGGAGACGTTGTCGACCATGGCCAGCGGGCCGTGCAGCAGGTCGGCGCCGGAGAACGGGGAGGCCGGGATGTAGGTGGTCTCCATGAGCTTCAGCGCCGCCTCGCGGGCGGTCGGGTAGCCGTAGCCGCGCGAGGTGATGACCAGGCGCTGGGCGAAGCGGTAGCGCTCGGCCAGGGCCTTGACCTCGTCCTGGCGGGCCAGGATCCCGGAGGCCAGCTCCGGCAGGTCCTTGGCGGCCGCGCCGTCGCCGCCGCGCAGGCCCTCGACCAGCAGGTAGAGGGCGAGCAGCTCGGCCGTGTAGGTCTTGGTGGCCGGCAGCGCCTTCTCCGGGCCCGCCAGCACGTCGATGTGGAACTCGGAGACCTCCGCCAGCGGCGAGCCCGCGTTGTTGGTGACGGCGAGGGTGATGGCCCCGGCCTCGCGGGCCGCCTTGGTGGAGGCGACCAGGTCGGGCGAGCCGCCCGACTGGCTGACGGTGATCACCAGCACGTCGGTGAGGTCCGGCTGGGCCCCGTACGCGGTGGTGGTGGACATCGAGGTGAGACCGGCCGGCTTGCCGAGCAGGATCTCGATCAGGTACTTGGCGTACAGCGCCGCGTTGTCGGAGGTGCCGCGCCCGGTCAGCAGGACGAAGCGCGGCTTGCGGGCGGCGATCTGTCCGGCGATCTCGAAGATCTTGGGGGCGCCCTCGTCGAGGATGCGCTGCAGGACGGCCGGCTGCTCGGCCATCTCCGCCGCCATGATCCGGCCAGGGACGGTCTGCGTGTCGGACATCGTGGGGTGCCTCCGATGAGATGGTTCCACCCCGCCCGGGCGGGAATGCCCGGCGGGGACCTCTACGGCGGCGAGTCCGCACACTCGCTCCGGTGATTTCTGCGGCAATCCTACGGGGGCCGCCGGGGTGCGGCACATCCGAGGACGTGGTCGCGCCCGCCCGGGCGGCCGCCGGGGGTGCTCCCGGGAGGACGGAGCCCCTCCCGGCGGTGCGGGGAGGGGCTCCGGATCCGGGGCGGCGGCTGCTCAGCCGGCCTTGTTGATCAGCTGGTCGATGGCGGCGTCCGCCTCCTTGGTGGCCTGGTCCACCGACTTGCCCTTGAGGATGGCGGTCAGCATGTCCGGCAGGATCTTCTGCTTCTCCACCAGGCCCCAGCCGGGGGCCAGCGGGGTGAACCAGGCGTCCGGCACCGCGTTGGCCGCGGCGGCGGTGACGGGCTTGGTCTTCAGCGGGTTCAGCTGGGTGAGGTTGTTCGGCAGGATGTCCTTGTCCGCGAGCGCCTGCTCGGACTTGGTGCTGGTGAACATCCGGACCCAGTCGGTGGCGAGGGCCGCGGCGGGCGACTTCGCGGTGACGGCGAGCGCCGAGCCGCCGATGAAGGTGGGCAGCGGCTTGCCGCCCGGGCCGGGCATCGTGGCCACCTTGACGGCGTCCTTGAGGCTCGGGTCGCCGGTGACCGGCGCGGCGACGCTGGCGGCCTCGTAGCCGTTGCCGTAGAAGGCCGCCGCGTGGCCCCGGGCCATCGCCTCGTACTGGTTCTGCTCGTTGAGCGTCAGATCGCCCTTGTTGTACTTGCGCACCAGGTCGACGAAGTGGTTGATGCCCTGCTGCGACTTGGGGTCGCTCAGGGTGCCGTGCCAGTTGCCGCCGCTGTCGAACCGGGCGATGGCGCCGCCGTACGCGGAGACGTAGCTCATCGCGGCGTACCAGTACGGGCCGGGCAGGTAGAGCGGCGAGTAGGTGCGGTCGGCCTTGTTCTTGTCCGCGATCCGGTCCAGGGCCGTGCGCAGCTCGTCCTCGGTCTTCGGGAAGTCGGCGCTGCCGGTCGCCTGCTGGAGGGCCGCCGAGTTGTAGATCGCGACCCGGGCGCCCGCGTAGTAGGGCACGCACCAGAGCTTGTCCTGGTAGGTGCAGGTGTTGGCGAGCGCGTTGATCCAGGTGTCCGAGTTGTCGAAGGTGTTCCGCTGGACCGGGGCCAGCGCCCCCGAGAGCACGTACTTCATGGTCTCGGTGTTGCCGAGCTCGACCACGTCCGGGGCGGTGCCGTCGCCGAGCGCCTTGTCGAGCTTGGCGACCTTGTCGGCCCAGCCCTGGTAGGCGAGCCGCAGGGTGACCTTCGGGTACTTGGCCGCGAACTCGTCGTTGACCCGCTGGACGAGGTCGGGCCAGCTCTTCTGGGCATCGTCCATCAGCCAGACCGTGACGGTGCCGGTGGCGGACTGCGGGTCCGCCGAGGCCGACTTGCCGTCAGTGGCCGGACCGGCCGACGAACAGGCCGTCAGACCCGCGGCCAGCGCCATGATGCCGACCGACGCCATGAACCGACGCTTTCCCACGCCATCCTCCGAGGTGTTTGAGCTGTACCCGCCGGCAGCGTGCTGGCGCCCGTCGGGACGGTGTCCGAGGAGGGGCGGCGAAGAGCTTCGGGGTGGGCCAATACCACATCCGGGGAAATTGAAATTCGAACCGGATGGACTGGAGCCTGGCCTAGACCACTGCTGGTGTCAACGCCAAATGGCCTGGCAGAAAGGGCCGTTGCAGACCTGTTGTCTCCCGTGGGCGATCAGTCGCGCGACGGTCACCCTAAGTAGAACTTAAGGGTGCCTTAAGACGGATTTGAGGGAACACCGTCAGATCGGTCGAACCGGCAGGTCACCCGGCCCGTCGAGGTCCGGGGACGCCGACGGGCCCGCCATGCGGCATGCGCATGACGGGCCCGTCGGCGGGGTGCCTCGCGGCCCCCGGTGTCACGGTCCGGCGGGGAGTCAGCCGATCGCCCCCGGCTGCCCGGTGAGCACCTCGACGGCGGCCAGGCCGCAGACGCGGGCCGCGCCGTGGGTGGCGATGTGCAGCGCGCCGACCGGCTCGGACTGCGGCAGGCCCATCTCGACCACCGCGGCGTCCGGCCGGGCCGCCACCAGGCGGGCCAGCGCGGCCGACATCCACTCGTGCCGGTGGACGTCCCGGACCACCAGCACCAGGCGGCGGTCCCCGGCCTCGGCCAGCACCTCGGCCACCACCGCGTCCAGCACCTGCGGCGCGGCGACCTCCGGGCCGACCTCACGGGTCCGGGTGCCCGGGAAGCGGTCGGCCAGCATGCCGGCCACGCCCCACGGGGTGACGTCGCCGACGGCGATGTTGGGCTCGGCGGAGAACGAGACCACGGAGGGGCGCTCGGTCACCGGCAGGACCTCCCGGCCCGGCGCCCGGACCACCCGCAGCGCCCGGCGGGCCGCCCGCAGGCCGACCGCGAGGTCCGCCTCCGGCCGCTCGCCCTGGGCCGCGATCCGGCCCCAGCTGCCCAGCGCGCGCACCCGGGCGGCCGCGTCGGCGAGCCGCTCCTCCGGGAGCCGACCGGCCTGCACGCCCGCCACGATGGCGTCCCGCAGCATCAGCACGGTGGCCTCGTCGGCCAGCCCGCCGCCGACGCAGATCGCGTCCGCGCCGGCCGCCAGGGCCAGCACGGTGCCCTCGCCCATGCCGAAGGTGTCGGCGATGGCGCCCATCTCGATCGCGTCGCTGACGATCAGGCCCTGGTAGCCCAGGCCGCCGTCCTGCGGGGCCGCGCGCAGCAGGTCCCGCAGCACGGCGGGGCTGAGCGTGGCGGGCAGCTTCGGGTCGAGCGCCGGGATCATGATGTGGGCCGTCATCACGGCCTTGGTCCCGGCGGCGATGGCGGCCTGGAACGGCACCAGGTCGCGGGCGCGCAGCACGTCCAGGTCGACGTCGATGACCGGCAGCCCGTGGTGCGAGTCGACGGCGGTGTCGCCGTGGCCCGGGAAGTGTTTGGAGCAGGCCGCGACGCCGGCCGACTGCAGGCCCTCGACCCAGGCGGCGGTGTGGCGGGCGCACAGCTCCGGGTCGGCGCCGAAGGAGCGGACGCCGATCACCGGGTTGCGCGGGTTGGAGTTGACGTCGGCGGTGGGCGCCCAGTTGTAGTTCACGCCGGCGGCGGCGAGGGCCCGGCCCAGCTCGCGGGCGACGTCGCGGGTCAGCGCCGGGTCGTCGATCGCGCCGAGGGCGAGGTTGCCCGGCCAGGACGAGCCGGAGCCCGCCTCCAGCCGGGTGACGTCGCCGGACTCCTCGTCGATGGCGATCAGCAGATCGGGGTTCTCGGCCCGCAGCGCGGCGGTGAGGGCGGCCAGCTGGCCGAGGTCGGCCACGTTGCGGTCGAACAGAGCGACCGAGCCGAGGCCGGCCGCGAGGTGCCGGCGCAGCCACTCCGGCGGCTCGGTGCCGACGAAGCCGGGCTGGAGGACGGTCAGCGCGTCGCGGTGCAGCTGGTCGGAGGCCGGGAGGGTGGGTACGAGGATGCTCACGATGGGATCAGCCCTTCACGGCGCCGTCGGTGAGGCCACCGACCGCCTTGCGCTGCAGGAAGACGAACAGGATCAGCACCGGGAGGGCGAACAGCGTCGACGCCGCCATGGTGGCTCCCCAGTCGTTGCCGAAGGCGGTCTGGAACGAGGACAGCCACAGCGGCAGGGTCTGGCCGTCGGTCTTGTTGATGATCAGGACGAGCGGGAACTCGTTCCAGGCCGTGATGAAGCCGAACAGCGAGGTGGACATCAGGCCCGGCGCCAGCAGCGGGAAGATCACCTTCACGAAGGCCTGGGTGCGGGTGCAGCCGTCCACCATGGCCGACTCCTCCAGCTCCTTCGGGACCGCCGCGATGAAGCCGCGCAGGGTCCAGATGGTGAAGGGCAGCACCATCATCATGTAGAAGGCGGTGAGCGGGACGAGGCTGTTCAGCATCTCGTTGTCGCGGGAGATCAGGTAGACCGCGATGGTCATGACCTCCCAGGGCGCCATCTGCGCGGCCATGATGACCAGCACGAAGACCTTGCGGCCGCGGAAGCGCATCCGCGCGATCGCGAAGGACGCCAGCGTGGCGATCACCAGCGAGATCACCACCGCGAGGACGGTGACGATGAAGCTGTTGGCGGTGTACGTCCAGAACTTCGGCACGTTGACCGCGGTCTTGAAGTGCTCCAGGGTCGCGTCGAACGGTATGAACACCGGCGTCTTGCTGATGATGTCCTTCGTCGGCTTGAAGGCCGTACTGATCATCCAGTAGACGGGGAACGCGAAGAAGACGAAGAGGACGACCGCGACGACATTCGGCCAGGTGCGTCCGATGAGCGAGCGCCTCACAGCTCGTCCTCCTGCTTGAGAATGATCCGGAAGTAGTACGCCATCAGGACGCCCAGGATCAGGATGGTGAGCACCGCGATCGCGGCACCGGTGCCGTAGTGCTGGCGGCCGGAGCCCTCCAGGAAGGCATGGATCGGCAGGGTGCGGGTGAGGCCGTCGGGACCGCCGGCCTTGATCGCGTAGATCTGGGTGAAGGCCTTGAAGATCCAGATGACCTCGAGGAAGGTCGTGGCCAGGAAGAACGGCTTGAGGTTGGGGAACATCACCGCGGTGAAGATCTTCACCGACCCGGCGCCGTCCATCCGGGCCGCCTCGTAGAGCTCCTTGGGGATGGTGGTCAGCGCGGCGTACATGTTGAACGCCACGAACGGGATCGAGCCCCAGACCAGCAGCAGGAGGATCACGAAGAAGGTCGAGTACTGGCTGCCGGTCCAGTTGTAGGCGGCCATCGAGTGCCAGCCCAGGGTGTCCAGGAGCCAGTTCACGACGCCGAACCTGGTCTCGAACAGCCAGGTGTAGACGGTGGTCGAGGCGACCACCGGCATCGCCCAGGCGAACAGCAGGCCGATCGACAGCAGCAGCCGCATCTTCTTGCCGAGCCGGTTCAGCAGCAGGCCGACCAGCGCGCCGCCGACCATGATCAGGAAGACGTTCAGCACGGTGAAGGCGACCGAGCGGCCGGTGACGGCCCAGAACTGCTCGTCCTTGAGCTGCTCGGTGTAGTTCTCGAAGCCGTTCCACTCGGTCAGGTGCTGGACGAGCTGGCGCGCGTTCAGGTTCTGGAACGAGACCAGAACGGTCTTCAGCAGGGGCCAGCCCAGCAGGCCCAGGGTGGCCACGGTGGCGGGCAGGAGCAGCAGGTACGGCGCGAACCGGGAGCCGATGCTCGGCCCGTCCGCCCGTCTGGCGCTCTTCTTCGCGGTGCCGGCGCCGTTGCCACGGGCGGCGCTCTTCTCAATAGTGGCCACAGCAGCCTTCCCTGACTCCGGGGACTGTGTCTGCACCCGCTCCGAATGCACAGCCATCGTTCTCTCTTCCTGACAACCCGACCACGACGGACAGGCGCCGCCCACCGGCCCCCCGCCGGGGGCCGGTGAGCGACGCCGCTCGACTGCTACTGCTTGGCGTTGAGACGCTTGGCGATCTCGTCGTCCGCCTTCTTGGCGGCGGCGGCGTAGTCGCCGGTCAGGGCCGCGGTCAGGAACTCCTTGATCGGGTTCGGGTCGTTCTCGACGCTCGCCCAGTTCGGGGTGGTCGGGGTGATGCCACCGACGCCCGCGGCCAGCTTCGCGGCCGAGGCGAAGTCGCCGACGACCTTGTCGTTCAGCGAGGCCTTGTTCGGGATGAGACCCGAGGCGGCGACCGCGCCCTCGTTCTTGTCGTTGAGGGCGACCTTCAGGAAGTCCTTGGCCATGTCGGTGTTCTTGCTGGCCGAGGCGACGGCCAGGTTCGAGCCACCGAGGAACACGCCGGAGGGCTTGTCGGCGGTCTTGCCCGGGAGCGGGAAGAAGCCGATCTTGTCCTTGGCCAGGGCCTTCTCGTCCGGGAGCTCCCAGCCGAGACCGATGATCGAGCCGACGTCACCCTTGCCGAAGACGTCCTTCTGCTGCGGCTTGGCCTCGTCCTTGTCCTTCGCACCCGTGGCCGAGTAGCTCTGGAGCTTCTTGTAGGTCTCGAAGGCCTTCTGCGCCTCGGGGGACGACAGACCGCCGGTCCACTTGTCGCCGTCCTTCTTCGCCAGCTTGCCGCCCTCGCTGGTGAGCAGACCGAAGTAGACGTACCACTCCTGGCCCGGCATGTAGATCGGGTCGGCGACGCCCTCGGTGGTCTTGAGCTTCTCCAGCGCGGTGTAGAACTCGTCCAGGGTCTTCGGGACGGTCAGACCGGCCTTGGCCCAGATGTCCTTGTTGTAGGACACGACGCGGTTGGTGACGTACCACGGGGCGGCGTACTGCTTGCCGTCCAGGATCGCCGACTCGCTCTGGTTGGCGGCCCAGTCGGCACCGCCGATGGCGGCCTTGTCCTTGGTGATGTCCAGCAGACCACCGGTGGCGGCGTAGCCCGCCGTCTGGGTGTTGCCGACCTCGAGGACGTCGACGGAACCCTCGGAGAGCGCGGCGGTGACCTTGGGGCCGATGCCGGTCCACTCCTGGATCTGGAAGTCGACCTTGGAGCCCGGGTAGGTGGACTCGAACTCGGCCTTCACCGAGTCCTCCCAGCCCTTGGGGGCCGAGCCGGTCATCAGCCACACCTTGAGCGTCTTGCCGTTGTAGTCCTTCTTGCCGTCGGCCGCGGCGGACGACTTGCCGGACGCCGAGTTGTTGCTGTCGTCCTTCTTGGCGTCCGAGCCACAGGCCGCGAGACCAACAACCATGGCCGCGACGCCGACTGCCGCGATGAGCTGACGCTTCACGCCATCCTCCTGAGGGATGCCTGGTTACCCCCGTCGGGTGGCAGCGGCATACCCACACGAGGTGGGAGGAATGGTGCCGCGGACTCCATCGAACGGTGGGGGGGATTCATAGTGACCGGCCTAGTGGTGTAGACCAGATGCCTGGAGCTTGGCCTAGACCAATGGGCCTGTCAACGGCTGTTCGACCGATCCGGACCACCCGTTATCAAGCCGACACCGCACATCGTTCATCGCGTGATGAGGTATTCGTTCCGTAGCCATACATGCAACGATGTGAGCCGTTAATGAAGTGGCGAGGCCCCGCGCGGGCCCCGCGAGAAGCGGGAGACACGTCCGATGAGCAGCGACGGGGGCAGCACGGCCCAGGTCAACGACCCCCAGGTGAAGAGCCTCGCCGCCCAGGGCGGCACGGACCCGACCGCCAGGGTGCCGAAGTACTACGGCCTCAAGCGCCACCTGCTGCAGCTCACCGAGACCCAGCCCGCCGGTACCCCGGTACCGCCCGAGCGGGCACTGGCGGCGCAGTTCGACACCTCGCGCACCACCGTCCGGCAGGCGCTGCAGGAGCTCGTCGTCGAGGGGCGGCTGGAGCGCATCCAGGGCAAGGGCACCTTCGTCGCCAAGCCCAAGGTGGCCCAGGCCCTCCAGCTGACCTCCTACACCGAGGACATGCGCGCCCAGGGACTGGAGCCCACCTCCCGGCTGATCGAGATCGGCTACATCACCGCCGACGACCGGCTGGCCCCGCTGCTGGACATCAAGCCCGGCGGCCGGGTGCTGCGGATCGAGCGCCTGCGGCTGGCCAACGGCGACCCGATGGCCATCGAGGTGGCCCATCTGTCCGCCAAGCGCTTCCCGGCCCTGCGCCGCAACCTGGCCAAGCACAACTCCCTCTACACGGCCCTGCGCGAGGTCTACGGGGTGACCGTGGCCGAGGCCGAGGAGACCATCGAGACCACCCTGGCCGACCCGCGCGAGGCCGGACTGCTCGGCTCCGACCTCGGCCTGCCGATGCTCCAGCTGTCCCGGCACTCCTTCGACGCCGAGGGCGACCCGGTCGAGTGGGTCCGCTCGATCTACCGGGGCGACCGCTACAAGTTCATCACCCGCCTCCAGCGGCCCGAGCCGGCGTAGCGAACGCGCTCCCGCACCACCCCCACTGCTTCCGGGCCCCGGCGTACGCGCCGGGGCCCGCGGTGTTCCCGGGGCGCGCGGCGGGTCCGGATGGCGGGAATCTGCACCGATCCGGTGACATGGATCACGCGATGCTCTAGATTCCGCATCCATACTGACTGCCGATCACCAGTGGTGCTGCTCGGCGGGCCACGGGGCTGTGCGGTCCCCCGCGGCTGCGGCGCCGGCGAGGTGAGACCCTCCGGAGCGGAGCCGAACCATGTCGTCCGATCTCGACACCGACCGACCTGTCATGCCCGAGCCAGAAGAGCCACCGGGCCACGCCCTGCCGGCGGTGACCCCCGAGCGGGTGCTCGCCGTGCTCGCCCTGCTGGTGCCGATCGTCGCGATGCTCTGGGTGGGCTCGTACGACAAGCTCGACCCCGAGGCGGGCGGTGTCCCCTTCTTCTACTGGTACCAGCTGCTCTGGGTGCCGGCCTCGGCCGTCTTCACGGTCGCGGCCTACCTGCTGATCAACCGCGACGAGAAGGCCCGCCGGGCCGCCCGCGCCGGGACGGCGGGTGAGGTCCGGTGAACGGGGTCAACGTGCCCGCGCTGACGGTCTTCGTCCTCTTCTTCCTGCTGGTCACCGTGATGGGCTTCCTGGCCTCCCGGTGGCGGCGCGCCGACAACGCCCACCACCTGGACGAATGGGGCCTGGGCGGGCGCAGTTTCGGGACCTGGGTCACCTGGTTCCTGCTCGGCGGCGACCTCTACACCGCCTACACCTTCGTGGCCGTGCCCGCCGCGGTCTACGCGACCGGTGCGGCGGGCTTCTTCGCCGTCCCCTACACGATCGTCGCCTACCCGCTGGTCTTCCTCTTCCTCCCCCGGCTCTGGTCGGTCTCCCGGGTGCACGGCTACGTCACCCCCGCCGACTTCGTGCGCGGGCGGTACGGCTCCCGGCCGCTGTCGCTGATGGTCGCGCTGACCGGCATCCTCGCCACCATGCCGTACATCGCGCTCCAGCTGGTCGGCATCCAGGCGGTGCTGGACGTGCTGGGCGTCGGCGGCGGCGCGAACGCGAACTGGTTCGTCAAGGACCTGCCGCTGTTCATCGCCTTCGGGGTGCTCGCCGCGTACACCTACTCCTCCGGGCTGCGCGCGCCGGCGCTGATCGCCTTCGTCAAGGACGCCCTCGTCTATGTGGTGATCATCGTCGCGGTGATCTACATCCCGATCCGGCTCGGCGGCTACGGCCACATCTTCGACGCGGTCGGCGAGAAGTTCGCCGCGCCCAAGTCCGGCGGCTCGCTCACCGTGCCCGAGAACAAGCAGTGGACGTACGCGACGCTGGCGCTCGGCTCGGCGATGGCCCTGTTCATGTACCCGCACTCGGTGACCGGGGTGCTGGCCAGCAAGTCCCGCAACACCGTGCGCCGGAACATGGCGATCATGCCCGCCTACTCGCTGATGCTCGGCCTGCTGGCGCTGCTCGGCTTCATGGCGATCGCGGCCGGCGTCGGCAAGGGCGACAAGGGCTTCAACACCCAGCTCTCGGTGCCGCAGCTGTTCGAGAACATGTTCCCCGACTGGTTCACCGGCGTCGCCTTCGCCGCGATCGGGATCGGCGCCCTGGTGCCGGCCGCGATCATGTCCATCGCGGCGGCGAACCTCTTCACCCGCAACGTCTACAAGGAGTTCCTGCGGCCCACCGCCACCCCCGCCGACGAGACCCGGGTCGCCAAGCTGGTCTCGCTGCTGGTCAAGGTCGGCGCGCTGGTCTTCGTGCTCGGCATGGACAAGCAGGCGGCGATCAACCTCCAGCTGCTCGGCGGCCTGTGGATCCTGCAGACCTTCGTCTCCATCGTCGGCGGCCTGTTCACCCGCTGGTTCCACCACTGGGCGCTGCTGGCCGGCTGGGCGGCCGGCATGGTCTACGGCACCTGGCAGGCCTACGGGATCGCCAGCCCCAAGACCAAGCACTTCGGCGGGAACGCCGCCGAGATCCCCGGCATCGGCGAGTTCGGCTACATCGGCCTCACCGCCTTCGTCCTCAACCTGCTGGTGGCGGTGGTGCTCACCGTGGTCCTGCGCGCCGTCAAGGCGCCCGACGGGCCGGACGAGACCCGGCCGGGCGACTACAGCGCCGAGAGCGGCGACGTGGAGCCGAAGAACGCGCCGGAGCCCGTGGCAGCGCACTGATACGTGCTGTGCGCGCCCTGTGTTCGCGCCGTCCCCTCCGTCAACACTGGAGGGGACGGCGCGATCATATGTATGAACGGCCGCGTGATTTGGGCACCACACCAGGGCACCAACCAGACCGGACCGACAGTCGGCCGGCAACTGATCGACCCACGGGGAGCGGCGGCAATGGCAGAACTCGGCACCACCCTCAACGGCCAGCACCACCACACCGACGGACGGCACCGGACGGCCGCCCCGCACCGGCCCGCCGGTGCCACCGCGGCCCCCGGCCTGTCCTCCGTCCCCTCCGTCCTGATCGCCACCCGCCACGGCGAGTCCACCGCCAACGTCGAGTTCCAGCTCGCCGAGGCGGCCGGCGCGCTCAGCGTCCCGATCAGCTGCCGGGACGCGGACATCCCGCTCTCGATGCACGGCCAGCAGCAGGCGCAGGCCCTCGGCCGCTGGTGGGCCGGACTGCCCAGCCACGACCGGCCGCGCAGCGTCTGGTGCTCGCCGTACGTGCGCACCGCCGAGACCGCCCGGATCGCGCTCGCCCAGGCCGCCGGCCTCGGCGCCGTCCCGGTCTCGCTCTCCGTCCGCTACGACGAGCGGCTGCGCGACCGCGAGCTCGGCGTCCTGGAGATGCTGACCCGGGCCGCCATCGAGGCCGAGCACCCCGGGGAGGCGGCCCGGCGGCGGAAGATGGGCGAGCTGTACTACCGCCCGCCCGGCGGCGAGTCCTGGGCCGACGTGGCGCTGCGGGTGCGCAGCGTGCTGCGCGACGTCTGCGCCGAGGACGCCGGGCGGCCGGTGCTGCTGATCGCGCACGACTGCACGGTGCTCATGCTCCGCTACGCGCTGGACCGGCTCTCCGAGGAGCAGCTGGTCGCGCTGGAGCCGGTGCGCAACTGCTCCACCAGCCTCTGGCGCGCCGAGGCCGGCCGGCTGCGGCCGGAGCTCTGGAACGGCACAGGGCACCTGGAACGCGCGGACTGAACGGGGGCGGCGGGCCCGGGGTCCGGGCCCCGGGCCCGCCGAGGCCCTCAGGCCCGGACGGCGACCCTGGCGGCGGGCTCGGCGAAGCAGCGCCGGTAGGCCAGCGGCGTGGTGCCGAGCCGGCGGCCGAAGTGGTGCCGCAGGGTGGCCGCGTTGCCGAAGCCGCAGCGGGCGGCGATGGTGTCCACCGGCTCGCTGGTCGACTCCAGCAGCCGCTGGGCGAGCAGCAGCCGCTGCCCGATCAGCCAGCGGTGCGGGGTGGTGCCGGTCTCCTGGTGGAAGCGCCGGGCGAAGGTGCGCGGCGACATGTGGACCCGGGCGGCCAGTTGCTCGACGGTCGACTCCTCGTCCAGGTGGTGGCGCATCCAGTCGAGCAGCGGGGCCAGCGAGTCGCCGTCCCCCTCCGGCAGCGGCCGGTAGACGAACTGCGCCTGCCCGCCCTCCCGGTGCGGGGCCACCACCATCCGGCGGGCGATGCCCCGGGCCACCTCGGCGCCCTGCACCCGGCGGACCAGGTGCAGACAGGCGTCGATGCCGGCCGCCGTACCGGCGGAGGTGATCACCGGGTCGTCGTCCACGTAGAGGACGTCCGGCTCGACCGTGGTCCTCGGGTACCGGGCGGCCAGTTCGGCGCTGTACCGCCAGTGGGTGGTGGAGCGGCGGCCGTCCAGCAGTCCGGCGGCGCCGAGCACGAACGCGCCGCTGCAGATCGACAGCACCCGGGCGCCCCGGGCGTGGGCCGCCCGCAGCGCGTCCAGCAGCGGTTCCGGGTACTCCCGGCTGATGGTGGTGGCCGTGACCACCACCAGGTCGGCGGCGGCGATCCGCTCGGGGCCGTGCGGGACGTCGATGGTGAAGCCGGCGTGGGTGCGGTGCGGGCCGGGGCGGGGGCCGGCGATCGCGAAGTCGTAGCCGGGCAGTCCGTCCTCGGTCCGGTCCAGGCCGAACACCTCGCAGGCCACCCCGAGTTCGAAGGGGTGGACCTCTTCCATCACGACCGCGACCACGTTCTTGAGCATGCCGACAGGGTAGCCCCGGCGTTGGCAGTTTTTCGATGCATTCGGGCATTACTGCCACTCGTCCCGCGCCAGTGCCGACGGGAGAGTGGAGACATGGATTCCGACACGCTCGCCAGCGCACTGGCCCTGCTCGGGACGGTCGGGGGATTCGGCCTGCTCGGTGCCCTGATCGGACGCGAGGTGACCGCGCAGAAGGCCACCGGACGCGACAACTGGCACCGCCAGGGGGGCTACCCCGTCGACCCCGCCCTGCCCGACCGGCTCTACGGCACCATGCCCGCCGCCTCGCTCCGCCCGTCCGCCGACCCCGCCACCGACCCCGTCCGCACCGCCGCCACCGCCCCCACCGGCGACGATGCCGCACCCCCGCTCACCGTCCTCCCCGGCGGCTCGGGCAGACTGGCCGGATGGACATCGTCATCCGCCCGGCCCGGTCCGAGGAGTTCGAGGAAGCCGGCCGCATAACCGTCGAGGCGTTCGTCGGCGACGGCCACACCGCGGCCGACGGCGACTACGTCCACCGGCTGCGCGACGCGGCCCGCCGGGCCGCGGAGGCCGAGCTGCTGGTCGCGGTCGACGCGGCCGCCGGTACCGTGCTCGGCTGCGTCACCTTCGCGGTCGGCGGCACCACCTGGGCGGACATCGCCACCCCCGAGGAGGGCGAGATCCGGATGCTGGCCACCGCGGCGGCCGCCCGCGGGCGCGGCGTCGGCGAGGCGCTGGTCCGCGCCGCGCTCGCCCGCAGCCGTGAGCTCGGTCTGGCCGGGATGGCGTTCTCCACCCAGCCGGCGATGACCACCGCCCACCGGATCTACGAGCGGGTCGGCTTCGGCCGCGCCCCCGAGCGGGACTGGTCGCCGGTGCCGGGCGTCGATCTGATGGTCTACAGCATGCGGTTCTGAGCGGCCGTCCGGCGCCGGCCGGACGACTTCCGAGGCCAGGGTTGCGATCCGCCGGAGGGTATGACGATCGGATTTGGGCGCTGCTAGGATCCGCCGCATGACGACGGGGAACACGCCGGCTGGCTGGTACGACGATCCTTCCGGCCAGGCCAATACGGAGCGCTGGTGGGACGGTTCCGCATGGAGCGGCCGTACCCGGCCGAAGTCCGCGGCCGACGCCGCGACGGTGAGCTCCTCGGCCGGCGGCGCCGCCGGCCAGGGCGCGCCGGGCGCGTTCGGCCCCGCTCCCTCGGTCTCCGCGACGCCCACCGTGGTCACGCCCGCCGCCGCCCCGGCCGCACCGCAGCCGTTCACGCCGACCTCCGTCGTGTTCGAGACCGTCGAGCCCAACACCGGCCGCCGCAAGCTGCTGCTCGGCGTCGGCGCCGTCCTGCTCTCCGTGGTCATGGCCGGCGCCGGCTACGTCGTCGGCCACCGGACCGCCGACAAGCCCGCCACCCCGCAGGCCGGCGGCAGCGCCGGCCCGACCTCCACCGCCGACCCCAAGAGCCCCAACGGCTTCATGGGCGCCACCCTGACCGGCGGTCAGCAGTTCCCCGGCGGGAAGCAGGTGACCGGCCAGGAGTCGAAGATGAACTTCCTGCTGCCGGCCGACTGGCAGGTCCAGAGCGACGCCAAGAACCCCACCGACGTGCGCTACGCGGTCTCCCCGTACGCCTGCGTCGGCCACGGCAGCGGCGCCTGCACCCGCGGTCTGGTGGTCCAGAACCTCCGGGTCTTCAACGGCGGCTGGGCCGACCCGAAGTCCATGGTCCTCGGCATGGGCCAGCTGCTCTACAACACCCGCTTCGGCTCCGACGCGCCCACGCCGCCCGAGCCGCTGAAGCAGTCCGCCGTCAAGATCCAGGGCATGGACGGCTACCTGGCGCTCTGGCACGTGCCGATGTCCAGCGGCTCCTCCACCCCCGACGCCTACTGCGGCGTCCTGGAGGTGACCCCGGCGGCCGGTGCCACCACCGTGCCGGTCCTGCAGATCTGCCTCGACCAGGCCACCGAGGCCCCGGCCCTGACGCTGATGGACCAGATCGCCAACTCGGTGAAGATCACCCCCTGATCCGGAGACATCCGGACGAACAGCGTCCGGACACTCCCCCCGGCCCCCCGATGACCCGTCACCGGGGGGTGCCCTTATGCTCACTAGCGGCCATCGGACCCGTCGCCCACACGGCGGGACCACCGGACCCGTCGCCCACACGGCGGGCACCGCGAACGCACCGGCCAGGACGAGGACAACCGCAGCCGACCCGGTCACGGGACGGCCCACAACGGGGGATTGGGCTGGTGGACTCCACCGACGAACGGACTGCGCCCACCGGCGGCCGACGCGGACGAGGACGCCACAGCAGGCTCCTCCCCGAGGCCCCGCACGAGCGGCGCGCGACCCGCAGCCAGTCCCGCAACGCCTCGGCCCGGCGCAACTACCTGGCCTGCGCCGAGGCCACCGGCCCGCTGCGGGACGGCGAGGGCGTCGACACCGTCCGCTACCGCGCCGTCTCCTCGCCCGGCGTCAAGGTCGTGCTGACCCTGCTGGTCGCCCTGAACGCGGTGGCCGGCCTGGTGTTCGTCGGCTGGCTGCTGCTGCCCTCGCACATACCCGGGCCGGGCGTCGGCTGGTCCCCGGACTGGCGGATCAACGTCGCCCGGATCTGCTTCTGCGCCGTGGTCACCGTCGAACTGGTGCGGCTGGTCCAGAACCTCGCGGTCTGGGTGTTCGCCTTCCGCGCCAAGGACCCGATACCCGTCACCGCCCGGCCCGGCCTCAAGGTCGCGGTGCTCACCACCATCGTGCCGTCCAAGGAACCGATCGAGATCGTCGAGCAGACCCTCGCGGCCATGCTGGAGATCGAGTACGACGGCGAGGTCGACGTCTGGATCCTCGACGAGGGCGACGACGACCGGGTGAAGGCGATGGCCGCCCGGCTCGGCGTGCACCACTTCAGCCGCAAGGGCCGCCCCGAGTACAACCGGGCGGAGGGCGAGTTCCGGGCGAAGACCAAGTCCGGCAACCACAACTCCTGGCGGGCCGAGCACGAGCACAAGTACGACGTGGTGGCCCAGATGGACCCGGACCACGTCCCCCTGCCGTGCTTCCTGGAACGCACCCTCGGCTACTTCCGCGACCCCGACACCGCCTTCGTGGTCGCCCCCCAGGTGTACGGCAACATGTACGACAACTGGGTCGCGCACGGCGCCTCCGTGCAGCAGTACCTCTTCTCCGGCCTGGTCGAGCGCGGCGGCAACGGCATGGACGCGCCGCTGCTGATCGGCACCAACCACCTCTACCGGCCCGCCGCCTGGCAGCAGATCGGCGGCTACCAGGACTCGATCATCGAGGACCACCTGACCAGCATGCGGGTGCAGGCCACCGAGAACCCGGCCACCGGACGCCGCTGGAAGGGCGTCTACACCCCCGACGTGCTGGCCGTGGGCGAGGGCCCGACCTCCTGGACCGACTACTTCAACCAGCAGAAGCGCTGGGCGTTCGGCATCTGGGAGATCCTGCTCAGGACCCGGCTGCGCAAGGGCATCCGGCTGCGCACGCGCCAGCGGGTGCTGTACGGGCTGGTGCAGTTCTACTACCCCAGCGTGGCCGTGACCACCGTCCTCGGCAGCCTCGCCACCGCCGTCTACCTGGCCTGCGGGATCACCTCGATCCAGCTCGACACCGTGCTCTGGACCTCGCTCTGGGGTGCCAGCATGGGCAGTTGGTTCCTGCTCTGGCTCTGGCTGCGGCGCTTCAACCTGGCCGCCCACGAGCGGCGCGAGATCGGCATGGCCGGCATGGGCCTGGCCCTGTTCGCCGGACCGGTCTACCTCGCGGCCGCGATCGCCGCGCTGCTGCGCCGCCCGCTGGCCTACGCGGTGACCGCCAAGGGCGATCTGCGCAGCGCCGAGCGGCTGTCGACCTTCCGGCTGCACCTGCTGTGGGCCGCCGTCGCGGCCGGGCTGCTCGCCGCGAGCTTCACCCTGCACCACGGCATCTGGCTGCTGCGGTTCTGGGCGGGCCTCAGCATGTTCACCGGCATCGCGCCGCCGGTGATCTCCTTCGTCAGCGCGCGGCGGATCGCCCGGGCCGAGCGCCGGGCCGCCGCCGGGCTGCCCGCCCCGCGCCGTGCCGTCGGCACCGACGCCGACACCGTCGGTGCCGATGACGACATGGACGACATGGACGACATGGACGACGAGCCCGCCGGACCCGCCGGACCGGACGAGGACGGAACAGCCGCGGGAGGCCCCGGGACGGGCCCCGAGCGGGAACTCGCGGAACTGCTGGAGCCGGCCCCGGCCGGCGGCGGCCGGAAGGGCGGCCGCTGATGCTGCGGATCACCGTGCCCCGGATCGTCGGCCTGCTCGCGCTCGCGCTGCTGGCCAGCTACGCCTTCGTGCTGGCGCCGAAGTACAACGCCCGCCACGCGCCCGAGCCGTACGCCTTCTCCGGCAAGGCGCCGACCGCGATGCCGGACTGGCTGGTCGCCGCGCTGGCCGCGCCGGCCCCGACCGCCGCCGCTACGCCCGCCGACACCCCCGCCCCCGCTCCCGATCCGACGGCGGGCGGCGAGGAGACGGCCGCCCCCTCCCCGGCCCCCGCCGAACCGGCCCCGGCGCCGGCCCCCTTCCCGGCCCCCGGCGGCGCCTTCATGGGCCTCATGACCAAGGCCGGCCCCTACGACCTCGCCCCGGTCGAGGAGTTCGCCACCGCCGTGAAGCACAACCCGAACGTGCTGGAGTTCTCGGTCGGCTGGTGGGACAAGCGGTTCGACCGCCGGGTCTTCGACACCGTGGCCGAGCGCGGCATCATGCCGATGGTCGCCTGGGAGCCCTGGGACTTCCACAAGGAGTCCAAGGTCGACAAGCTCCGCGGCGAACAGCCCGACTACGCGCTGAGCCGCATCGTCGGCGGCGAGTTCGACCCCTACATCAAGCAGTGGGCGGAGGGCGTCAAGAACCTCGGCTACCCGATCGCCCTGCGCTTCGCCCACGAGATGAACGGCTACTGGTACCCGTGGGCCGAGCAGGCCAACGGCAACCGGCGCGGCCAGTACGTCCAGGCATGGAAGCACGTCCACGACCTCTTCCGGCAGGCCGGCGCCGACAAGGTGGTCTGGGTGTGGAGCCCGAACATCGACTACGAGAACGCCACCCCGCTGGACTCGCTCTACCCCGGTGACGACTACGTCGACTGGATCGGCCTGTCCGGCTACTACGGCACCGTCGGCCTGGAGAAGTACGCCTCCTTCGAGCAGATCTTCGAGCCGACGCTGAAGAAGCTGCGGGCCTTCAGCCAGAAGCCCGTGGTGATCACCGAGACCGCCGCCACCGACAGCTCCGGCCAGAAGGCCCGCTGGATCACCGAGATGTTCGAGCAGTTGCCCCGGCACCCGGACATCATCGGCCTGATCTGGTACGAGGCCGTCAAGGAGGTCGACTGGCGGGTCACCGCGTCCGGCCCGGCCAGCGCCGCGTACGCCGCCGGGGTGTCCGCGCCCCGGTACGCCGGGCAGTGGACCGTCCGCTCGCAGCCGCTGCTCACGGTGCCGCCGCCCGCTCCGCCCGCCACGCCGCCCGCCGCCACGTCCACGCCCTCGGCCCCGGCCCCGACCTCGCCGAGCGCCAGGCCGACCGGCGGCACCGGCACCAAGCCGTCCGGGGGCACCGTCCCGCCCCGGAAGCCGACCACCACCAAGCCCCGGAGCTCCCCGTCGGCCGAGGCGGGCTAGCCCCCGACCGACCGGGGCCCGTCCGCCCCTCGAAGGCCGCCAGGCACCGGCCGGCCCGCACACCGAACACCAGTACCCCGTTGGGAGGCGAAGAGCATGCTCCGCCCGTTCCTGCCCGGCCCCGGGCGTCCCCGGCCGCGCGCCTGGTGGTGGCTCGCGCCCACCGCCCTCCTGGTGCTCTGCCTGTGCGCCGTGCTGATCCCGCGCGAGAGCGCCCCCTCGACCGCCGCCGTCGCCCCGCCGCCGCCCCCACCGCCGCTGAGCTCGGCCGAGCCCGGCGAGCTGTGCTCCACCGCGCAGAACCGCTACCCCTCGCAGCCGGTGGACTCCGGGCGCTACGTCATCAACCCCAACGAGTGGAACGCCACCGGCGGCCTGTGCGTGCACGGCGGCAACGACGGCGCCGCCTTCACCGTCACCCGCAGCGCCGTCGCCCGCGGCAACCTCACCGACCCGGCCCGCGGCCCCGGCGCCTACCCCCACATCAGCACCCCGCTCGGCAGCGACGGCGTCAGCCCGCTGCCCATCGCCGTCGACAACCTGCGGTACGCCACCAGCACCTGGCGCACCACCCAGGTCGACGGCGGCGTCTGGAACGCCTCCTACGACCTCTGGTACAGCACCACCCGGGGCAGCTGCTCCTTCACCGAGAGCGCCGAGGTGATGATCTGGCTGCGCGGCAACGGCACCTCGCCGTTCGGCAAGCAGTCCGGCGAGCTGCGCAGCGGCGGCCAGGCCTACCGGGTGTACGAGGCGCCGAAGAAGAGCAGCCACACCCTGATCACCTACGAGGCGGCCTCCGCCACCAACGTCGTCACCGACCTCGACCTGCGCGCCTTCACCCGCGACGCGGTCCAGCGCGGCTACGTCCCGGCCGGCTCGTACCTGTGCGCCGTCCAGGCCGGCTTCGAGATCTGGGAGGGCGGCGCGGGCCTCGGCACCGACGCGTTCTCGTTCGAGGTCGCCGCGGGCCGCCCCAGCGGCGCGATCACCTCCGCGGTGCCCGGCTACTGCCTGGACAGCCGGGTGGCCGGCGACCCGGCCGCGGTCGGCGCCGCCACCTGCGACGGCTCCCCGGCGCAGAGCTGGACCATGGGCGAGGACGGCTCGGTCGGCCAGGCCGGACGCTGTCTGGAGGACCCCGACATCGGGTTCCCGGTCCTCACCGGCTGCACCCGCCGGCCCGATCAGCGGTGGCGCTCCACCGACGGCGGGCAGCTGCTGAACGAGGACTCCGGGAAGTGTCTGGAGAACCCCGCGACCGGCCCCACGGGCACCGGGAACGGCTCCCAGGTACGGATGCGGCTGTGCGCCGCCAAGCCCGCCCAGGAGTGGCACAGGCCGGTCTGAGGGGCGCCGAAAGCCCCCGCAGCCTATCGCACCCGACCCGCGACACGCAGCGCCGCGACACTACATGTGGGGCTTCGTCGGACGAGCGCCACTAGATGTATGCTCACTCCTGCTGTCGAAGCAGGGGAACCCGGTGCGAATCCGGGACTGCCCCGCAGCGGTGTGCGGCCTCCTCCCGAGGGGGCCCGCGAGTCCGAGTACCTGCCGACAGCGTGCCGGCGCCTCCCCGCAGAGGCCATGCGCACCAGCACCATTTCCGGGCCTCGCGGGCGGGCCGGGGACGAATCGCGAGCGGCGCCCACGGGTCCGCGCGGCGTACTCCCCTGCCCCGAACGGCCCGGCCCCCGATCCACCGCCGTCGACCGCCGCCAGGAGAGAAGCGCCTTGACCACCGCTGCCTCAGTCGTCCTGCCCGCCCAGGGTTCCAGCTCCGTCCCCGTCGACCCGACGGTCGCCGACCCGGGCGGTGCGCTCCTGCGCATCCTCACCGACCGCAGCGCCGACCTCCCCCAGGTGGACCCCGGTCACGTCGCCGCCGCCGCGCTCCGCGGCCGCCACGCCGGCTCGGACTTCGCCGAGCTGCGCGGACTCGCCGTCGACGCCGCCGCGTCGATGATCGCCGAGGACCCGCAGTACTCGAAGCTCGCGGCCCGGCTGCTCGCGCTGGAGATCGTCGACGAGGCGGCGACCCAGGGCGTGGTCTCGTTCTCCACCTCGATCGCCGTCGGCCACGCCGAGGGCCTGATCGGTGACACCACCGCCGCCTTCGTCGCCAAGCACACCGCCACCCTGGACGCGCTGATCGACGCCAAGGGCGACGACCGCTTCGAGTACTTCGGCCTGCGCACCGTCCAGAGCCGCTACCTGCTGCGCCACCCGATCACCCGCAAGGTCGTCGAGACCCCGCAGCACTTCCTGCTCCGTGTCGCCTGTGGCCTGGCGGTCGGCGACACCGAGCAGTCGGTGCGCGAGGTGGCCGAGCTGTACCGCCTGATGAGCCGGCTGGAGTACCTGACCTCCTCGCCGACCCTCTTCAACTCCGGCACCCGGCACCCGCAGATGTCCAGCTGCTACCTGCTGGACTCGCCGCTGGACAACCTGGACTCGATCTACTCCCGCTACGCGCAGATCGCCCGGCTGTCCAAGCACGCCGGCGGCATCGGCCTGTCCTACTCCCGGATCCGCTCCCGCGGCTCGCTGATCCGCGGCACCAACGGCAAGTCCAACGGCATCGTGCCGTTCCTGCGCACCCTCGACTCCTCGGTCGCCGCCGTCAACCAGGGCGGCCGCCGCAAGGGCGCGGCCTGCGTCTACCTGGAGACCTGGCACGCGGACATCGAGGAGTTCCTGGAGCTCCGCGACAACACCGGTGAGGAGGCGCGCCGCACCCACAACCTGAACCTGGCGCACTGGATCCCGGACGAGTTCATGCGCCGGGTCAACGCCAACGCCGACTGGTCGCTGTTCTCCCCCGCCGACGTCCCCGAGCTGGTCGACCTGTGGGGCGCCGAGTTCGACGAGGCGTACCTGAAGGCCGAGCTGGCCGGCAAGGCCGTCCGCACCATCCCCGCGCAGACCCTCTACGCCCGGATGATGCGCACCCTGGCGCAGACCGGCAACGGCTGGATGACCTTCAAGGACGCCTCCAACCGCGCCGCCAACCAGACCGCGCTGCCCGGCCGCACGGTGCACAGCTCCAACCTCTGCACCGAGATCCTGGAGGTCACCGACGACTCCGAGACCGCGGTCTGCAACCTCGGCTCGGTCAACCTCGGTGCCCACGTCGCCGCCGGCGCCACCGCCGCCGACCTGCTGAACGCGATGGACTGGGACCGGCTGGACGCCACCGTGCGCACCGCCGTCACCTTCCTCGACCGCGTGGTGGACATCAACTTCTACCCGACCCCCGAGGCCGGCGCGTCCAACAACCGCTGGCGCCCGGTCGGCCTCGGCGTGATGGGCCTGCAGGACGTCTTCTTCCAGCTCCGCCTGGACTTCGACTCCGCCGAGGCCAAGCAGCTCTCCACGCTGATCGCCGAGCGCATCATGCTCACCGCCTACGAGCGCTCCGCCGACCTGGCCGAGCAGCTGGGCCGGCACGAGGCGTACGAGGAGACCCGCGCCGCCCGCGGCGAGCTGCACATCGACCACTTCCCGAGCGCCGCGCCCGAGTGGGCCGACCGCTGGGAGGCGCTGCGCGCCCGGATCGCCGCGACCGGCCTGCGCAACTCGCTGCTGCTGGCCATCGCGCCGACCGCCACGATCGCCTCGATCGCCGGTGTCTACGAGTGCATCGAGCCGCAGGTGTCCAACCTGTTCAAGCGCGAGACCCTCTCCGGCGAGTTCCTCCAGGTCAACCCGTACCTGGTGCGCGAGCTCAAGGAGCTCGGCGTCTGGGACCAGCAGACCCGGGACGCGCTGCGCGACGCCAACGGCTCGGTGCAGGAGCTCGGCTGGCTGCCCGAGGAGGTCCGTTCGCTGTACCGCACCGCCTGGGAGCTGCCGCAGCGCGCGCTGATCGACCTGGCCGCCGCCCGGATGCCGTACATCGACCAGAGCCAGTCGCTGAACCTGTTCATGGCCGCGCCGACCATCGGCAAGCTCAGCTCGATGTACGCCTACGCGTGGAAGGTCGGTCTGAAGACCACCTACTACCTGCGTTCGCGCCCGGCGACCCGGATCGCCCAGGCCGCGTCGGGCACCGCCCGCGCCGCCGCGCCGGTGCCGGCCCAGACCGTCACCGTGGGCGCCCCGACCCTCACCCCGGAGGAGGAGGCCGCGCTGGCCTGCTCCCTGGAGAACCCCGAGTCCTGCGAGGCCTGCCAGTGAGCACCCCCGACCGCGAGAAGATGCTGCTCGACCCCGGTTTCGAGCTGACGCTGCGCCCGATGCGCTACCCGTCGTTCTACGACCGGTACCGCGACGCCATCAAGAACACCTGGACGGTGGAGGAGGTGGACCTGCACTCGGACGTCGCCGACCTGGCGAAGCTGAGTGAGGGCGAGCGGCACATGATCGGCCGGCTGGTCGCGTTCTTCGCGACCGGTGACTCGATCGTCTCCAACAACGTGGTGCTGAGCCTGTACAAGCACATCAACTCCCCGGAGGCGCGGCTGTACCTGAGCCGTCAGCTGTTCGAGGAGGCGGTGCACGTCCAGTTCTACCTGACGCTGCTGGACACCTACCTTCCGGACCCGGAGGACCGCAACGCGGCCTTCGCCGCGGTGGAGAACATCCCCTCCATCCACCAGAAGGCCCAGTTCTGCTTCAAGTACATGAACGCGGTCGACCACATCGACTCGCTGCAGACCAAGGACGACCGGCGGGCCTTCCTGCTGAACCTGATCTGCTTCGCGGCGTGCGTCGAGGGGCTGTTCTTCTACGGCGCGTTCGCGTACGTGTACTGGTTCCGCTCGCGCGGCCTGCTGCACGGCCTGGCGACCGGGACCAACTGGGTCTTCCGCGACGAGTCCATGCACATGGACTTCGCGATGTCGGTGGTCGACACCGTCCGCGAGGAGGAGCCCGACCTCTTCGACGAGAAGATGGCGCAGCAGGTGACGGAGATGCTGGAGGAGGCCGTCGAGGCCGAGCTCCAGTTCGCCCAGGACCTGTGCGGTGACGGCCTGCCCGGCATGAACACCGCGTCGATGCGGGAGTACCTGCAGGCCGTGGCCGACCAGCGGCTCGCCCGCCTCGGCATGCCGATCCGGTACGGCTCGACCAACCCGTTCGGGTTCATGGAGCTCCAGAACGTGCAGGAGCTGACCAACTTCTTCGAGCGCCGGGTGTCGGCGTACCAGGTCGCGGTCGAGGGCTCGGTCGCCTTCGACGACGAGTTCTAGACCGCGGCCGGGCCGCCCCGGGACACCGGGGTCCGGACGCACGAAGGGCCGGGGAGCTTCCGCTCCCCGGCCCTTCGCCGTTCCCGTACGGGCTTCAGTTGTTCGGGACGCCAGCTGTTCGGGACGTCAGTTGTTCGGGACGGTCGCGTAGCGCGGCGTGCCCTCGCCCATCTGCTTCAGCGCGTCCTTGCGGTCGCGCTTCGACAGCTTGTCGATGTAGAGGAAGCCGTACAGGTGGTCGGTCTCGTGCTGGAGGCAGCGGGCGAAGAAGCCGGTGCCCTCGACGCGGATCGGGTTGCCGTCCTTGTCCTGGCCGGTCACCGCGGCGTACTCGGGGCGCGGCAGCTCGGCATAGGCGGTCGGCACCGACAGGCAGCCCTCGTTGCCGTCGTCCAGGACCCGCTGGCGGTCCTTCGGGAACTCCTCCAGCACCGGGTTGATCATGTGCCCGATGTGGCGCACGCCCTCGTCGTCCGGGCAGTCGTAGACGAACACCTTGAGGTCGACGCCGATCTGGTTGGCGGCCAGGCCCACGCCCTCCGCCGCGTACATCGACTGGAACATGTCGTCGATCAGGTCGGACAGCTCGCCGTCGAACGCCGTCACGTCCTTCACCTCGCGGTGCAGCACGGGGTTGCCGAACACGGTGATCGGGCGCGCGGTGCCCTTGGTCAGGTCCGGCTCCGTTCCGACCACCTTCACCGGCGCCTCGGGCGCCGCCCCCTCCACGTCGTGCTCGTGCTCGTGGTCGTGCTGCTCGGCCATGTCTTCCGCTTCCATAGGACTACGCGTACCTCACCAGGGTACTCAGCAGACCTCTTCGAGATCCCGGTACGCCCGGGTCCCGGGGGCGGCCGCCGCCCAGCGGTCCAGCAGGGTCCGCACCAGGTGCGCGGGCGCGGCGATCCCGCACTCGCGTTCGGCCAGCCAGGACATCCCGCCCGCGCCGGTGCTCAGGTGGCTGAGGTGGCCCGGGTGCGCGGCGTCCCCGTCGTCGTGCGGGTCGTGGTGGGCGGTGTTCCCGTCGTCCGTGGCCATCCGACTCTCCGAACAGGCCCGGCACAGCAGCCGCACCGAGGACGTCCAGTCCTCGGCCGCGTAGCCGGCGTCCGCGACCAGCCGCTCCAGCGCGTCCCGGTCCGCCTCGGTCGCCGCCTGGAGCAGCACCACGTAGGTCGGCACCGGCGACGGCGCCCACAGCTCGATCTCGTCGAACACCGGGTACGCCACCCCGTCGGTGACCCGCTCGCCGTGCGGGGCGCCGTCGTGCAGCACCACCTCGCCCCAGCGTCTGCCGGAGGACGGCAGCGGGATCGACAGCACCTCGATCCGGGCCGGGTCCAGCCGCCGGCCCCACACCACCTCGGACTCGCCCTCCGGGGAGAGCCGCACCGGGGTGGTGCCCAGGTCCAGGCTGACCGGGCCGTCGCCGTGCGTGCCCTGGCCGCCCGGCAGCTTCAGCCCGTACGCCTGCCAGGCCCGGCGGGCCAGCGGCCAGTCCTGGAGCGCGGTCGCGGTGATGCCGAGGTTCCACCAGTCGGGGGCGCCCTGCTCGCGGTCCAGCAGCGCCACCGCCCGCAGCCCGGCGGCCCGGGCCTGCTCCCAGTCGCGGCGGAACTTGTGCAGCAGCGCCAGGTTGAACCACGAGTCCGACAGCCACGGTTCCAGGTCGGCCGCCATGACCAGCAGCGCGCCGGCGTCCTCGTAGCGTCCGTCGCCGATCAGCGTGAAGGCCCGATCGGTCGTCTGCCGCCAGGTGGCGGACGGCCGGTGCCGTGCCCGGTGGAAGATCCTCACGTTCGTCCCTGCCGTCGTCGTCCGCTCAAGTCGGTGTCCGCATCCGTGTCCGCTCCCGCGTCACGGGCCCGGCGCCCCGGGTCGGTGTTCCACGCTACGACCGCATCCAACCACGACGGCCGCCGCCCGCGCTCCCCACCGCCGAGGTTGCCCGTAACCCGCCCCCACCCCAGCCTGCCTGCCCCGCCCCGGCTCCTCAACCCCGGGCCGGACCGGTCCGGCCCGGGCTCCCGCCCGCTCCGGGTCCGCCCCGCGCACGCCGTGCCGCCGCCCGACGAGCGCCCGCGGACGCCCGCGAGCGCCCCCTGCGACGCCCCCGCGCCCGCCCCGGCCTCAGCCGCGGACCCGGACCAGGGCGTCCACCACCCTGGCGTCGTACAACCGCCCCCGCCCCAGCCGCAGCGCCTCCAGCACCTCCAGGCGCCCGACCGCCTCCCCCAGCCCGCGCCCCCGGGCCGCCGTCAGCAGGTCGTCGTGCGCGTTCGCCACCCGGATGATCCGCGCCGCCAGCGGCACCGCCCGCCCGCCGCCCTCCGGCCCGGGGTGCGGATCGGCCAGCCGGGCGACCTGTTCGGCCACCTGCCGGGGCACCCCGGTGCGCCGGATCACCTCACTGCCCAGCCGGGCGATCCGCTGCTGCTCCTCGTCCGGCAGCAGCGCCGTCGCCCCGCCCGGCACCGGCTCCACCAGCGACAGCTGACCCACGTCGTGCATCAGCGCCGCGTACTCCAGCAGGGCCAGCTCCCTGGTACCCAGGCCCAGCTCCCGGCCGACCGCGCAGGCCGTGTCGGCCACCCGGCGGGCGTGCCCCGGCGGCGTGTAGCCCGCCACCTCGGTGGCCTTGGCCAGACTGGCGATGGTCTGCCCGGTGGTGGCCCGTACCGCCGCCGCCCGCCGGAACGACACCTGCGCCAGCAGCAGCGGCGCGCAGAACAGCGGCAGCGCCCACAGACCCACCTCCCCGGCGGCCAGGCTGACCAGCATCCCGGTGGCCGCGATCGCCGAGCCGATCCCGAACAGCGAGCGCAGCTCGTCCTCCAGCCCGGCCGGGAACCGCAGCCCGCTGCGGGCCCGCCGCAGCACCGCCGCCAGCACCGCGTCGCACAACGCGGCCAGCGCGGCCACGGCGGTCAGGAACGCCCCGTACGCCGGGCCGTCGGCGGAGAACCGGTCCACCACCCCGCTGTTGTAGAGCGGCTGGAACACGGCGGCCGCGAACGCCGCCCCGAGCAGCCGCCGCGCCGCGCCGTCCCGGCGGGCCCGCTCCCGCCAGGGCGCCCGCACCCGCCGACGGACCCCGTGCCGCGGCCCCAGCGCCGGCGCCAGCGCCCCGGGCAACAGCGCCAGCAGCAGGCCCGCGCCGGTCACCGCCACCACCTGGAGCACGCCGTGCCCGGTCGGCAGCCCGCGCAGCGGACCGAGCAGCGCGTACGCCAGCGCCCCCGCCGCTCCGATCGGCGCCTGCTCGCGATCGCCCGGAAGGGTGATCCGGACGCACTCGCCGAGCGCGATCAGCGCCATGAACGCCAGTGCCACCCCGGGCGCGGACAGCCCCCGCACCGCGACCGCCCCGAGGGACGCGGCCAGCAGCGCGAGCGCCGCGCCGTGCACCGCGCACACCACCCCGGCGCACCCCTCGGGGTCACCACCGCGCCCGGCGCCCGCCGTCGGCCCCGCGCCCCGCCGCGCGCTCACGAGGGTCCGGCCGTCGGCACGGAGCCGCCGCCCTGGGCGGGCACCCCGCGCGGCGCGGCCCGGACCGGCTCGGGCACGCCCAGCGGGATGTCCGGCACCGCCCTGATCGTGTCGGGCGGCGGCAGCACCGGCTGCCAGTCGTGCACGGCCAGCGCGTCGACCAGCGCCCGCACCATCACCGGGTCGAACTGGCTGCCCGAGCAGCGCTCCAGCTCGGTGACCGCCTCGGTGACCGGCCGGCCGCGCCGGTAGGAGCGGGTGGAGGTCATCGAGTCGAAGGCGTCGGCGACCGAGATGATCCGGGCGAACTCGGGGATCTGCTCCCCCGCCAGCCCGCTCGGGTAGCCGCGCCCGTCCATCCGCTCGTGGTGGTGCAGGATCCCCGCGTGCGCCTCGCCGAGGAAGGCGATCCCGCGCACCAGCTCGTAGCCGTGCACCGGGTGCACCTCGACCGCCCGCCGCTCGGCCTCGGTGAGGGGACCGTTTCTGCGCAGCAGTTCGGTGGCGACGCCGAGCTTGCCGACGTCGTGCAGGACGCCCGCGTACCGCAGGGTGCGCAGCCGCTCGGCCTCCATGCCGAGCTGACCGGCGATCAGCACCGAGGCCCGGCCGACCCGTTCGCTGTGGCCCCGGGTGTAGGCGTCCTTGATCTCCACCGCCTGGACCAGCGCCTGGACGGTGGCCTGGTGGGCGTCGCGCTCCCGGTGGCCCTGGGCGAACACCCAGGCCGAGATGGACAGCGGCAGCAGGGCCAGCAGCGCCGCGAAGGCGCCGTACGGCCCCTGCCACAGCACCGCCACCATCAGCCCGCCGGCCGCGTGCACCAGCACCGGCAGGCCGGGCACGGCGGCCGTCCGGCGGTGCGCCGGCGATCGGTGCGCCTGCGGGCGGTGTCCGGAGGGTCGGTGCGCCGAGGATCGTCGGGGGCCGTCCGCCAGCAGCCGCATGACGCCCACCAGCACCCCGTTGACCAGGCAGAACGCGGCGAGCGCGGCACACCCGGGCAGCAGCGCGGCGGGGAACCGGGAACCGAGCAGCAGCTGCGGGCCGGCCAGCCGGTGGAACACCACCGACGCCGCGAAGGCCGACAGCGCGAGCTGCGCGCCGTTCCACACCTGACGGCGGCGGCAGGTCGGCTCGGCGGCGCCGAGCAGCGCGGCCGGGGCCGCGACCAGGGCGGCGGCGGCCGGCGGCAGCATCAGCACCCCGGCGAACAGCACCGGGAAGAAGGCGTTGACATCGGGCCGGGCCGGCGGGCGGCCGTGCGGCCGGGGGCGGCGCAGCAGCAGCCGGACCAGTCGCAGACAGGGGCTGGGCAGCCCCTGGGCGAGCGACTCCCAGCAGCCGTGCAGGAAGGCCAGCAGTCCGACCTTGGGCCAGTCCACCGGGGCGCCCAGCCAGTGCGGCCCGGCCAGCGGGGCGGGGAGCGGCAGCAGCGGCAGCAGGCAGCAGAGCGCCGCCACCGGCACCGCCACGAGGTAGCCCGCCGCGCCCCGCGGCAGGTCCGTGTCCACGCTGTCGGTAGCGATCTCGACCTCCCCGCGTCCTGGCCCGCGCCGTCCTGGCCCGTCGGCCGGTCGCACGCCGGAGGGGCGGCGGACGGGCAACGGTGAGCGTCCGTCAGGAGGATAGGGCGCCGTTCCGGCGTGGGGACGCATGATCGCGCAATGCCGCTGCTGGCACACCACCAACTCACTCGAACGAGTGACGGCGCATCCGGGTGGAAGGGGCGCGGACACGGAGCGGCCCCGGGAGCGGATGCTCCCGGGGCCGTCCCGATGTACGCCGTTCGCCGCGCGACGGGCGCGGGTCCGAGGATCTAGGTACCGGCCGCCGCCTGTGCGGCGCGGTCCGGATCGGCCACCGGCTGCTCCACCGGCCCGGCGGCCGCTTCGGCGTGCACCTCGATCGTCGTCTCGACCGAGACCACCAGCGCCTCTCCCGTCCGCTGCCCGGCCCGGATCGAGTCGATCCTGGCCAGCACCTTGCCGCGCAGATCGGCCGGGGTGTCGTCGCAGCCGCAGGAACGCTTGATCAGCGCCTTGATCGCCTGCTCCAGCCCGTACTGCTTCAGGCAGGGCGAGCACTCCTCGAAGTGCACGCGCAGCTTGTCGCAGTCGCCCTCGGCCATCTCGTTGTCGAGGAATTCGTAGAGGTGGTCGAGGACCTCGCCACACTCGGTGTCGTGCGGATCGCCGCAGCTCATGAACCCGAGCCCTTCGCTTCCTGCCCTGCCCCGCTACCGGCCGGGACCAGCCCGCGCTCACGGGCGTAGTCCTCCAGCATGCCGCGCAACTGACGGCGGCCGCGGTGCAGTCGGGACATCACCGTACCGATGGGAGTACCCATGATGTCCGCGATCTCCTTGTACGCAAAGCCCTCGACGTCCGCGAGATAGACGGCGATGCGGAACTCCTCCGGAATGGCCTGGAGGGCGTCCTTCACATCACTGTCCGGAAGGTGGTCCAGGGCCTGGGTCTCCGCCGAGCGCAGACCGGTCGACATGTGCGACTCGGCCCGGGCCAGCTGCCAGTCCTCGATCTCCTCGGCGGCGGTGCGCTGGGGCTCCCGCTGCTTCTTGCGGTACGAGTTGATGAACGTGTTGGTGAGGATGCGGTACAGCCAGGCCTTGAGGTTGGTGCCCTCGCGGAACTGGTGGAAGGACGCGTACGCCTTCGCGAACGCCTCCTGGAGGAGGTCCTCCGCATCGGCCGGGTTGCGGGTCATCCGCAGCGCCGCCGAGTACATCGGGTCCAGGTAGCCCAGGGCGTCGCGCTCGAAGCGCTCCCGCCGGGCCTCCTCGGTCTCCTCGGCCGACACCCGGAAGGTGTCCTCACCGATCGCCTCGGCCAGCTCCTCACCGGTGAGCGCCTCGCCCGTGGGCAGGCTCTCGTCCGGGCCCCGGCCCGGCTCGGCCTCGTGCTCGGTCCCGACGACCGGACCCACCTCCTCGGCATGACGGACACGGCCCACGGCGGGCCGCCCCGAAAGCGAGGATATCGGGCCGACGGGCTTCTCGCCCGCGGCGATCCAGTCCGACCAGGAGGGCACGAACGCCGACTCGGCCTCGTGCTGCTTAAGCCGCTCGGGGCACGCGATCGAACCCATCTGCCCTGCCTTCCACCGGGACTCATGCTGACAAGGGCGTCAACCACGCCGGCCCCGCGCGCATTCCCGGCCCCCACGCGCGGATCCGCGCCACCCGGGCGCCGGCTCCGCGCGCAGCACACGCCGACCCGCCTCACACCAGCCGCAGCACCCAGTCCCCCACCGCGGCGACGATCAGCTCCAGCAGCTCCTGCTGCCCCACCGGCGCCCGCTTCGGCACCTCGAAGCCGTGGTTGCCGTACTCCAGCGCCACCAGCCCGTGCGAGGCCGGCAGCTCCGGGAACTCGGCCGGGCCGCCGAACGGGTCCGCCGCCCCCTGCACCACCAGCGTCGGCAGCCCCGTGCCCAGCAGTTCCTCCGCCCGGCTGCGCTCCGGCTTCCCCGGCGGGTGCAGCGGGAACGCCAGCGCCACCACCCCCACCGCCCCGGTCGCCGCGCCGGTCCGGCAGGCCACCCGGGCGCCCGCGCTGCGGCCGCCCACCACCAGCGGCGGACCGGCCGCCGCCAGCCGCTCGGCCACCGGCGTCCACCCGGTGTCCAGGGTGCGCGGGGCGGGCGCCACCTTCTTCCCCGCCACCCGCCACGGCTGCTCCACCAGCGCCACCGACACCCGCCGGGCCGGCAGCGCGGCGGCCAGCGCCGCCAGGTCCCGCGCCTCGACCCCGCCGCCGGCGCCGTGGCCCAGTGCCAGCACCGCCCTCGGCGCGGCCGCCGGGTGCAGGGTGATCCGGGCGTCCCCGGCGGGCGTGGGCACGAGCTCCCGGGTGACGGGGGCGGTGTCGGCGGTCACGGCGACTGCGGTCCTCTCGGATCGGCGGCGGCGCGCAGCGGAACGGGGTGCGCGCGGGGTCGAAACAGGGCGGGGTCGGTACGGAGCGGGGTCAGAACAGGGTGGTCTCGTACTCGACCTCGACGTAGGGCTCGGTCAGCCCGGCGTGGTTGTTGCGGATGCTGCCGACGTCCGGCGACACCGGCGTCGCGCGCAGCGCACCCGGCGGCGGGGGTATCAGCAGCCGCCGCAGCTCCGGCGCCTCGCCGTCGTCGAGCCCCGGGTCCAGCCAGGCGTCGAACGACCCCGGGTCCAGGAACAGCGGCATCCGCTCGTGGATCGGCGCCAGCAGCTCCTCCGCCTCCGTCGTCACCACGGTGAACGTCACCAGCCAGCCCTCCGGGTGGTCCGAGGGCACCGTCCGGTTGCGCCAGAACTCGTACAGCCCGGCCAGCGCCAGCGGCGCGCCGTCCGCCCGGGACACGAAGAACGGCTTCTTCCTCGGCCGCCCCCGCTCCCCGGGCACCGTCTGCCACTCGTAGTAACCGTCCACCGGCAGGATGCACCGGCGGGCCGCGAACGCCTGCCGGTAGGAGGGCTTCTCGTGCACCGTGTCCGAACGCGCGTTGATCATCTTCACCGCCGACTCCGGCGACTTCGCCCACTGCGGCACCAGCCCCCAGCGCAGCGCCCGCAGCTGCCGCACCGGCCGCGCCGCCCCCTTCGGCAGCCGTTCCAGCACCACCAGGGCGCTCTGGGTGGGGGCGACGTTCCAGCTCGGGTCCAGCGTCTCGGCCGGATCCCACTGCTGCACGCCGAACAGCTCGACGATGTCCTCGGGCCTGTTACTCGCGGCGAAGCGACCACACATGCCGTCAGCTTGCCACGGTCCCGGCCGCCGCCCAGAACCACCCGCCCCGGGACCGCCGTCCCCTCCATGACAGGCTGCCGTACCGCAGGAGCGGCCGAACCGAGGCGGAGGAGACCCATGGACGCCAGGACCCTCGACGAGCTGTGGACCGCCGTCACCGGCACCCAGCCCGACCCGCCCGGCTGGCTCGTCCTCGCGGCCGGCGCCGCCGCGCTGCTCACCGTGCTCGCCCGCCCGCTGTGGCGGATCGCCCGCAACGCCGTCACCATCGCGCACGAGGGCGGCCACGGCCTCGCCGCGCTCGCCACCAGACGCAAGCTGGCCGGCATCCGGCTGCACTCCGACACCTCCGGCCTCACCCTGTCCTGGGGCCGCCCCACCGGTCCCGGCATGGTCCTCACCGCCGCGGCCGGCTACCTCACCCCCGCCCTGCTCGGCCTCGGCTGCGCCGCCCTGCTCGCCGCCGACCGGATCACCCTGCTGCTGTGGCTGGCCATCGCCCTGCTGCTGGCCCTGCTGGTGCGGATCCGCAACGCCTTCGGCTTCCTCAGCGTGCTGCTCACCGGCGGCGCGTTCTTCCTGGTCAGCTGGTTCGGCTCGACCGAGGTCCAGGCCGGCTTCGCCTACCTCGGCACCTGGTTCCTGCTGTTCGGCGCCGTCCGCCCGGTGCTCGAACTCCAGCGGCAGCGCCGGCACGGCCAGGCCGACGACTCCGACGCCGACCAGCTCGCCCGGCTCACCGGCGTCCCCGGCCTCGCCTGGGTCACGCTCTTCCTCGTCACCGCCCTCGCCTCCCTCGCCCTGGGCGCCGACTGGCTGCTGCGCCCGCTCTGAGCCCCGGGCCCGACCTCCGCGCGCCGACCCGCGCCGCCCGCCCCGGGTCCGCCCCGGTCCGCCCCGGTCCGCGCATCGGAGGCGAACGGGCGAGCCCCACCACGGCCCCTAGACTGGCGGCATGACCGAGACCCTGTGGCCCGCCCCCGTCGCGACCACCCCCGTGGACGCCACCGTCACCATCCCCGGCTCCAAGTCGGTCACCAACCGGGCCCTGGTGCTGGCCGCGCTCGCCGACGGACCGGGCTGGGTGCGCCGCCCGCTGCGCAGCCGCGACTCCCAGCTGATGGCCGACGGCCTGCGCGCCCTCGGCGTCACCATCGAGGAGCAGGTCAACAACGACACCGGCGGCACCGGCGGCGGCGAGGCCTGGCGGGTCATCCCCGCGCCCGCGCTGCGCGGCCCCGCCTCGGTCGACGTCGGCAACGCCGGCACGGTCATGCGCTTCCTCCCCCCGCTGGCCGTCCTCGCCGACGGCCCGGTCCACTTCGACGGCGACCCGCGCAGCCACGAGCGCCCCCAGCACGGCGTGATCGACGCCCTGCGCGCGCTCGGCGCCCGGATCGAGGACGGCGGCCGCGGCAGCTTCCCGCTCACCGTGCACGGCACCGGCGCCCTCGACGGCGGCACCGTCCAGCTCGACGCCTCCGCCTCCTCCCAGTTCGTCTCCGCCCTGCTGCTCTCCGGCGCCCGCTACAACAACGGCGTCGAGATCCGGCACGTCGGCGGTCCCGTCCCCTCGCTGCCGCACATCCGGATGACCGTCGACATGCTGCGCCTGGCCGGCGTCCAGGTCGACGCCCCCGAGGACGGCGGCGAGAAGGACGTCTGGCGGGTCACCCCCGGCGCCCTGCTCGGCCGCGACCTGGTGGTCGAGCCCGACCTCTCCAACGCCGCGCCGTTCTTCGCCGCCGCGCTGGTCACCGGCGGCCGGGTCACCGTCCGCGACTGGCCCCGGCACACCACCCAGCCCGGCGACCAGCTGCGCGAGCTGTACACCCGGATGGGCGGCAGCTGCGAGTTCACCGACGAGGGCCTGCGCTTCACCGGCGGCGACCGGATCCACGGCATCGAGGCCGACCTGCACGACGTCGGCGAGCTCACCCCGGTGATCGCCGCGGTCGCCGCCCTCGCCGACTCCGAGTCCCACCTCTACGGCATCGCCCACCTGCGGCTGCACGAGACCGACCGGCTCGCGGCGCTCGCCAAGGAGATCAACGGCCTCGGCGGCGACGTCAGCGAGACCGAGGACGGCCTGCGGATCCGCCCGCGCAAGCTGACCGGCGGCGTCTTCCACACCTACGAGGACCACCGGCTGGCGACCGCCGCCGCCGTGGTCGGCCTCGCCGTGCCCGGCGTCCAGGTGGAGAACGTGGCCACCACCGCCAAGACCCTTCCGGACTTCACCGCCATGTGGGACGAGCTGCTCACCGGACCGGTGGCGGGCGGCTGAGCGGGGACTGGGCACATGCGCCGCTACGGCAAGGACGCCGACGAGGACGACATCCGCAACCGCCCCGCCCGCCGGGGATCCCGGCCGCGGACCCGGATCCGGCCCAAGCACGAGGACGCCGACGAGGCGATGGTCCTCACCGTCGACCGGGGCCGGATCACCTGCCTGGTCGACCCGGGCACCAAGCAGGAGCGCCAGGTACTCGCCATGAAGGCCCGTGAGCTGGGCCGCAAGGGCGTGGTCGTCGGCGACATCGTCTCCCTCGTCGGCGACCTCTCCGGGGACGCCGACACCCTGGCCCGGATCGTCCGGGTCGAGGAGCGCACCTCGGTGCTGCGGCGCACGGCCGACGACGACGACCCGTACGAGCGGATCGTCGTCGCCAACGCCGACAAGCTCGCCATCGTCACCGCGCTGGCCGACCCGGAACCCCGGCCCCGGCTGATCGACCGCTGCCTGGTCGCCGCCTACGACGCCGGCATGGAGCCGCTGCTCGTCCTGACCAAGGCCGACCTGGCCCCGGCCGAACCGCTGCTGGAGTCCTACGCCCCGCTCGGCATCGACTACGTGGTCACCCGCAGGGACGAACTGGAGGGCGCCGGCGCCGAGGCCGTCCGGGCGCACCTGCGCGGGCTGAGCACGGTGTTCATCGGTCACTCCGGCGTCGGCAAGACCACCCTGGTCAACGCGCTCGTCCCGGAGCGGCAGCGGGTCACCGGCCACGTCAACGCCGTCACCGGCCGGGGCCGGCACACCACGGTGTCGGCGCTCGCGCTGCGGCTGCCGCCGCCGCCCGGGGCCAAGCCCGGTTCGAAGAAGGCGCTGGACACCGGCTGGGTGATCGACACCCCCGGCTTCCGCTCCTTCGGCCTCTCCCACATCGACCCGTCCCGGGTCATCCTGGCCTTCCCCGACCTGGAGCCCGGCACCGTCGAGTGCCCGCGCGCGTGCAGCCACGACGAGCCGGACTGCGCGCTGGACGCCTGGGTCGCCGACGGCCACGCCGACCAGGCCCGGCTGTACTCGCTGCGCCGGCTGCTCGCCAGCAAGGAGGCCCGGGAGGGCGACTGACGGCCGGTGCGGCGGACCGGTTCCGGTGTTCGAGGTGTCGGAGTGCCCGCTCGTGGTGATCATAGGAAAGTCGGGCCGGATCGCGGTCCACCCGGCACCCGGTCCCGCCGACCGGTCCCGACCGATCTCCGACCGGTCCCCCGAGCGACAGGGAGAGCACGCGATGGCATGGGCCCTGGTGATCCTGGCCGGACTGCTGGAGACCGGCTTCGCGATCAACCTCAAGCTCAGCGACGGCTTCACCAAGCTCTGGCCCACCGTCAGCTTCTGCGTCTTCGCCCTCGGCAGCTTCGGCCTGCTGACGATCTCGCTGAAGACGCTCCCGGTCGGCCCCGCCTACGCGGTGTGGACGGGGATCGGGGCGGCGGGCACCGCGATCTACGGCATGCTCTTCCTGGACGAGACCAGCTCGGTGCTCAAACTGGTCTCGATCTCCCTGGTCATCGCCGGGGTGATCGGCCTCCAGCTCAGCGGCTCCGCCCACTGACGGACACCGACGGACATCCGTCGGGGCCTGAGCCCCGGTCCGGGGGCGGGTCCGCGCTAGGGTTTCCGCCATGGCCGACTACCACGACGATCTCCGACTCGCCCATGTCCTCGCCGACTCGGCCGACTCGGTCACCCTGGAGCGTTTCAAGGCACTCGACCTGCGGGTCGAGACCAAGCCCGACCTGACGCCCGTCAGCGACGCCGACAAGGCCGCCGAGGAGCTGGTGCGCAGCGTCCTGCAGCGGGCCCGCCCGCGCGACGCGGTGCTCGGCGAGGAGTTCGGCCTGCAGGGCACGGGCCCGCGCCGGTGGGTGATCGACCCGATCGACGGCACCAAGAACTACATCCGCGGCGTCCCGGTCTGGGCCACCCTGATCGCGCTGCTGGAGGACGGCCCGGACGGTGTGGAGCGCCCCGTCGTCGGCATCGTCTCCGCCCCCGCGCTGAACCGCCGCTGGTGGGCCGCCAAGGGCCTCGGCGCGTACGCGGGCCGCAGCCTCGCCAAGGCCTCCCGGATCCACGTCTCCGGCGTCTCCCGGATCGAGGACGCCTCGTTCTCCTACTCCTCGCTGTCCGGCTGGGAGGAGCGCGGCCGGCTGGAGCCGTTCCTGGACCTCACCCGGGCCTGCTGGCGCACCCGCGCCTACGGGGACTTCTGGTCGTACATGATGGTCGCCGAGGGCGCGGTGGACATCGCCGCCGAGCCGGAGCTGTCGCTCTGGGACATGGCCGCGAACAGCGTCATCGTCGAGGAGGCCGGCGGCCGCTTCACCGGCCTGGACGGCGTCCCGGGCCCGGGCGGCGCCGACGCGGTCGCCTCCAACGGCCTGCTCCACCAGGAGGCCCTGGACCGCCTGAGCGTCTGACCGCCCGAGCAACCCCGCCCCGAGCCGAAGGGGCGCGCCGGTGCCGAAAGGGAGAAGCGAGGAGGCCCCTGAGGAACGAAGGGGCATCGGAGCGCCGACCGTCGGCACCGGACAAGAGCGCCCCGGAGGCGAGCGGGCGAGCAACCGCGCGGGCCCCGGGTGCCGGTTCTCCTCGGCACCCGGGGCCCGCCGCTCGACGGAGCCCCTCACCGGGCCCCGCCGCGCGGTGCGTCAGCCCTGCTTGCGCAGTTCCCGCACCGCGGTCTCGAGACGCCGGCCGTAGTCGGCGTCGGCCTTGCGGAAGTTCTCGACGGCCCGCTCGACGATGTCGTCGCGGTCGGCCGAGACCTTGGCGATGAAGCCGGCCAGGTTGGCCACCAGCCGCTGCTTCTCCTCCTCGGAGAACAGCCGGTAGAGGTTGCCCGCCTGCACGAAGTCGTCGTCCTCGGCGTGCGAGGGCGCCTCGTGGTTGCCGGTGGCCCCGGTGACCGGGGTCGGCGCCCACAGCGGGCGGCCGGTCTCGACCGGGCCGCCGAAGCTGTTCGGCTCGTAGTTCTTGCGGCGGCCGTGGCGGCCGTCGTAGAGGTGGCCGTCCCGGCTGTTGGTGAGCGCCTCGGTGGCGTGCGGGCGGTTCACCGGCAGGTGGTCGGCGTTGATGCCGACGCGGTAGCGGTGGGCGTCCGCGTAGGCGAACAGCCGGCCCTGCAGCATCTTGTCCGGGGACGGGCCGATGCCGGGCACGAAGTGACCCGGGGAGAAGATCGACTGCTCGACCTCGGCGAAGACGTTGTCGGGGTTGCGGTTGAGCTCCAGCTTGCCGATCTCGATCGGCGGGTAGTCCTCGTGCGGCCAGACCTTGGTCAGGTCGAACGGGTTGAAGCGGTAGTTCGCCGCGTCCTCGGCCGGCATGATCTGGACCTGCACCGTCCAGGTCGGGAACTCGCCGCGCTCGATGGCCTCGCGCAGGTCGCGCTGGTGGCTGTCCGGGTCCTCGCCGGCGAGCCGGTTGGCCTCGTCCGCGGTGAGGTTCTTGATGCCCTGGTCGGTCTTGAAGTGGTACTTCACCCAGAAGTACTCGCCGGCCTCGTTCTGCCACTGGTAGGTGTGCGAGCCGTAGCCGTTCAGGTGGCGGTAGGAGGCGGGGATGCCCCGGTCGCCGAACAGCCAGGTCACCTGGTGGGTGGACTCGGGCGACAGGCCCCAGAAGTCCCAGACGTTGTCCGCCTCCTGCGAGCCGGTGTACGGGTCCCGCTTCTGGGTGTGGATGAAGTCCGGGAACTTGATGGCGTCCTTGATGAAGAACACCGGGGTGTTGTTGCCGACGAGGTCGTAGTTCCCCTCCTCGGTGTAGAACTTCAGCGCGAAACCGCGCGGGTCGCGCACCGCGTCCGCCGAGCCGAGGTTGCCCGCGACGGTGGAGAACCGCAGGAAGGTCTCGGTCTGCTTGCCGACCTCGGAGAGGAAGGCCGCCCGGGTCCAGCGCGAGACGTCGGCCGTCAGCGTGAAGGTGCCGTAGGCGGCGGCGCCGCGGGCGTGCACCACGCGCTCCGGGATGCGCTCGCGGTTGAAGTGCGCGAGCTTCTCGAACAGCAGCTGGTCCTGGATCAGCGCCGGACCGCCGACACCGGCGGTCTCGGTGTTCTGGTTGTCGGCGACGGGGGCACCCGCCTCCGTCGTGAGGGTGGGGCGCAGCTCGTCCTGGGTAGTCATGTGAGGGGCCTCCGCGTGATCCGGTCGTGACGAACCGATCCTAACTTGGACTTTGTCCAAGTCAACACTGGAACCAAACTCGGAGTCTCACTTACCCTTGGTCCATGAGTGACCTGCTGGAACGACTTCGTGGACGTGGATGGCGGCTGACCGCGCAGCGCCGGGTCGTGGCCGAGGTGCTCGACGGCGAGCATGTGCACCTGACCGCCGACGAGGTGCACGCGCGCGCGGTGGAACGGCTGCCCGAGATCAGCCGCGCCACCGTCTACAACACGCTCGGCGAACTCGTGTGCATCGGCGAGGTGCTGGAGGTCGCCACCGACGGCCGCGCCAAGCGCTACGACCCCAACGCGCACCACGCGCACCAGCACCTGATCTGCTCCGGCTGCGGCGCCATCCGCGACGTCCACCCGCTGGGGGACCCGCTGGCCGCGCTGCCCGAGGCCGAGCGGTTCGGCTTCACCGTCTCCGGCGCCGAGATCACCTACCGCGGCCTCTGTCCGCAGTGTACGAACAGACCCTGAACGGAGCCGTCGCACCGGAACCGCTCAGCGCCGAGCGCTACGCGCTGAGCTCCGCGTGCAGCGCGCCCAGCAGCCGGCCCGCCCGCTCGGCGACCTCCGCCGGACCGTAGTCCGCGGCCCGCCGGCACCAGCCCTCCGCCTGCACCGGCTCCCCCCGGCGCAGCGCCAGCAGGGCCAGCCGCAGCGCCGCCCGCCCGTGCCCGGCGTCCGCCGCCCGGGTGTACCAGAGCATCGCCTCGGCCTCGCTGTCCTGCCGCGCCAGCAGCAGGCCCAGGTTGAACGCCGCACTGCGGCTGCCCGCCTCGGCCGCCCGCCGGTACCAGCTCTCCGCGATCTCCAGCGCCCCCCGCTCGGCCGCCCGCACCCCCATCCGGACCTGCGCCCGCCGGTGCCCCGCGTCCGCCGCCGACGCGTACCAGTGCTCGGCCTCCGCGTCCGCGTCCCCGCGCCGGTCCAGCACCGAGGCCAGCCGGAACGCGCCCTCCGCCGAACCGCCCGCCGCCGCCTGCCGGTAGCGCTCCAGCGCGCCCGCCGCGTTGCCCCGCTGCTCCTGCACGACCGCCAGTTGCAGCGCCGCCTCGCCGTGCCCCTCCGCGGCGGCCCGCGCGTACCACTCCTGCGCCTGCCGCTGCTCGCCGCGCCCGGCGTGCAGCACGCCCAGGTTGAACGCGCCGTCCACGCTGCCGGCCTCGGCCGCCCTGGAGAACCACGGCTCCGCGCCCGACTCGTCGCCGCGCTGCAGCAGCACCACGGCCAGCGCGTTGCAGGCCTCCCGGTGCCCGGCGTACGCAGCCCGGCGGTACCACTGCTCGGCCTGCTGGTCGCGGCCCGCCCCGGCGCACAGCAGCCCCAGGTTGAACGCGCCGTTGTGGTCGCCGGCCTCCAGCGCGCTGCGGTACCAGCGCTCCGCCTCGGCGGCCGCGCCGCGCGAGGCGTGCAGCGCTCCCAGCGCGTTCGCGGCGTTGCCGTCGCCCGCCTCGGCGGCCTCCTGCCACCACTCGGCGGCCGCGCCGAGGTCCCCGGAGTCGCGCAGCAGGTAGCCCAGCGCGCACGCGGCCCGCGGCTCGCCGTTCTGCGCCGACTGCCGGTACCAGCGGGCCGCCTCGTCCAGCAGCGGCGCCTCCCCGCCGGAGCGGTCCTCCAGCAGCACGCCCAGCCGCAGCGCCGCCCGGGCGTGGCTGCGGGCGGCGGCGATCCGGTACCAGGCCTCGGCGGTCTCCTTGTCCCCCGCCGCCTCGCGCATCCGGGCCAGCCGGTAGGCGCCCTCCCGGTGCCCGGCGTCCGCGGACACCTTGAACCAGCGCTCGGCGCGGACGTCCCGGCGGTGCTCCATGAGGTCGCCCAGCGCGTAGGCGCCCAGCGGGTGGCCGTGGTCGGCGGCGAAGTGCAGCCAGTACTCGGCCGCCTCCTCCTCGCCCTGGTCGCGCAGCTGCAGGCCGAGCGCGTGCGCGGCCGGCGCGCTGCCGGCCACCGCCGCCTGGCGCCACCACTGGGCGGCCTCGGCCCGGTGGCCCCGCTGGTGCAGCAGCACGCCGAGGTTGTTGGCGGCCGCGCGCAGGCCCGCCGCGGCGGCGGCGCGCAGATAGGGTTCGGCGTCCGCCAGGTCCCCGCGGCGCAGCAGCAGGGTGCCGAGCCGGGCGGCCGCGTCCGGGTCGCCGTCGTCGGCGGCGCGCCGGTGCCGGGCCTCCAGGGCGGCCTGCTCGCGGGCGGCGAGCGCGGTCTCGAAGCTCGCCGAGTCGAAGCCGGGGTCGCCCTCGACGTCCGGGCCGGACTGGCCGTCGGACGCGCCGCGGGCGCCGAGCGCGGCGGCGAGGCCGCCGGCCGGGACGTGCACCAGGGAGTCCGGGCCGTAGCCGCCCGCGGGCCGACGCTCGGCCAGGCCGCTGGTGCGCTGCGCGGGGAGGGCGCCGGGCCGCCGTTCGGGGCTCTCCGCCCAGGTCTCGGTGTCCGCCTCGGTGGTCGCCGCCGGCCCTGCTCCCGTCCCGTTCCTGCCGATCAGCCTCATGCCGACTCCCGCTCCCCCAGAGTGTCGCGGCGTCGTCCTCCGGCCCTGGGCCGGGGGCACTTGACGGGGGCCGCATCGACCCGACGGCCGCTCAGCGGCCGTGCAACGTCCCCCATGTGTCCCATCGTCGCATCACCCGCAACCCGCGTACACCTGCCCCGGCCGAATTCGGCGAGGCGGACCTGAGCCGACGAGATTGCTTCGGCGCTTTGTCGATTTCCCGACACTCGCCCCTCACAAACCCCGTTGCCGTCGTCCTTGGCGACGCTCGATGGTACCGGAGCGTTCCCGGCGACCCGTGCGGACGAACGACGAAGGCCCGGAGGACGAGTCCTCCGGGCCTTCGTTGCTACTGAGTAGCGGGGACAGGATTTGAACCTGCGACCTCTGGGTTATGAGCCCAGCGAGCTACCGAGCTGCTCCACCCCGCGTCGGTAGTTGAACTGTAGCACGGGCGCGGGGTGGGGCCGAAATCGGTCAGCGCGGGATCGGCGCAGCTCAGGGGCTGCCGCTCGGCGCCGGCGTCGGCGCCCCGGTCGCGGGCGGTGTGGCGGACACCGTCGGCGTGGGCGTCGCCGGGATGCCCGCCTTCTGCTGGGCCGCCGCCAGCTCCTTGGCGGCCTCGCTCTGCGCCTTCTGCGCCTGGCCCAGCGCCACCCAGTCACCGGCCTTGGCCGCGGCGTCCGCGTCGGTCTGCGCCTTCAGCACGTCCCCGATCGCCTTCTGCAGCTCCGGCGTGAGGGTGACCCCCGGCGTCGGCGTGGACGGGTTGTTGGGCGTCGTCGGAGTCCCCGGTGCGGTGGGTGCGGTCGGCGTGGTCGCCGGCGCCGCGCCCGCGAACACCTTCCGGAGCGCCTCCTCCAGCGTGTTCTCGAACGCCACGTTGTCGTTGCCGTAGACCGCCAGCACCTTCTGCAACGTCGGGTACTTGGCGCCCCGACCGCGGACGTACACGGGCTCCACGTTCAGCAGTCCGCCGCCGACCGGCAGCGTCAGCAGGTTGCCGTACTCCAGTTCCGAGTCGCCGCCGCTCTTCAGCAGGGTGATCTGCTGCGCGACCTCCTGCCGCGAGTTGAACTGCGACTGCACCAGGTTGGGGCCGAGGGTCTTGGAGTCCCCCGGCACCTTGAGGATCCGGAGCTTGCCGTAGTCCGGCCCCGGGTCGGCGCTGACGGCCATGAAGGCCGCCAGGTTGTCCCGGCCGCGCGGCACGAAGGTGGTGGTCAGCGAGAAGCTCGCCGACGTGACCGCCGGGTCCGGCATCCGCACCGTCAGGTAGTACGGCGGCTGGAACTGCTTGGTGTCACTGGTCGGGTCCACCGGGACCTGCCAGATGTCGCTGCCGTTGAAGAACGAGTCGGCGTCCGTCACGTGGTACTGGCCCAGCAGGTCGCGCTGCACCTTGAACATGTCCTGCGGGTACCGCAGGTGCGACAGCAGCGTGCCCGGGATCTCCGTCTTGGCCTTCACGGTGTCCGGGAACGCCTTCATCCAGGTCTTCAGCACCGGGTCGTTCTCGTCCCACTGGTACAGCGTCACCTCGCCGGTGTACGCGTCCACGGTGGCCTTGACCGAGTTGCGGATGTAGTTGACCTGGTTGGCGACGGTCAGCAGCTCACCGCGCTGGTTGGTCAGCGAGTCCTTGGTGGCCGTGCCCAGCGTCGTCTTCGACGAGAAGGGGTAGCCGTCCGAGGTGGTGTAGCCGTCCAGCACCCAGACCACCCGGCCGTTCTCCACCACGGGGTACGGGTCGGCGTCGATCGACAGCCACGGCGCGACCTTCTCCACCCGCTCCTTGGGCGTCCGGTCGTAGATCACCTTGGCGCCGTCGGTGATCGCCCCCGCGTAGAGGATCTGCGGCTCGGCGAACTTGACCGCGTACGCGGCCCGGGTCAGCGGGTTGTCCAGCGAGACGCCGCTGCCGCCGGTGTACTTGTACTGCTTGTTCTCACCGGAGTCGGTGGTGTAGTCGATCTCCTGGTTGGAGCCGCCCACGATCGAGTAGGTGGAGGTCTTCTCGCCGTAGTAGATCCGCTGCTGGTAGTCGCCCAGCGAACCCGTCGCCGGCAGGCCGGACTCGGTGAAGACCGGCTGGCCCTTGTCGTTGACCTGGTTGCCCTTGGCCACGACCGCGCCGTAGCCGTGGGTGTACTTGAAGTGGTCGTTGATCCAGTTCCGCTGCACACCGTTGAGGTCCAGCTCGCGCAGGCCGATCACGGTGTCCTGGGCGCTCTCGCCCTTGCCGTACCGGTCCACGTCCAGGGTCTGCGGGAACGCGTAGTACGACCGCTGCTGCTCGATCGACTGGAAGGTCGGCGAGACGACGTTCGGGTCGATCAGCCGGATGTCCGCGATGGTCTGCGCGTCCGGCTTCAGCGCCTCGGCGTCGGTCGAACCCTTCGGGGTGTACGGGGTCGTCTGGCTGTCCGCGATCCCGTACGCCCGGCGCGTCGCGTCGATGTTCTTCTGGATGTAGGGCGTCTCCTTGGCCTGCTCGTTCGGCTTGACCTGGAACTGCTGCACGATCGCCGGGTACACCCCGCCGATCAGCACCGCCGACAGCACCATCAGGCCCAGCCCGATCAGGGCCGGCGCCCAGGTGCGCCGCACCGGGGTCAGGAAGAACAGCACCGCGCAGATGATCGCGACGAAGAACAGGATCGTCTTCGCCGGGAGGAACGCGTTCGCGTCCACGTACCGCAGGCCGGTCCAGCCGGAGACCTCACGGTAGGCGCCGGTCTTCACCGCCAGCGCGTACCGGTCCAGCCAGTACGCCACCGCCTTCAGCAGCACGAACACGCCCAGCAGCACCGCCAGGTGCCCCTGCGCGCCCGTGCTCGCCCGCCGGCCGGGGCCCTGCAGCCGCAGCCCCCCGTAGAGGTAGTGCACCAGCGCCGAGGTCAGCAGCGAGACGATCACCGCGCTGAACGCGAAGCCCAGCAGGAACTCGTAGAACGGAAGGTCGAAGGCGTAGAACGAGACGTCCTTGCCGAACTGCGCGTCCTTCTCGCCGAAGGAGGTCCCGTTCGTCCACAGCAGCCAGGTCCGCCACTGGCCCGAGGCCGCGGCACCCGCCACCAGCCCGATCACCAGCGACACCCCGAGCAGCGCCCAGCGCTTGAACGGCGCCAGCCCCGAGCGGTAGCGGTCCAGGCTCTGCTGCTCGACCGACATCGCCGACAGCGGCGGCCGCAGCCGGTGCGCCAGCCACACGTTGAAGCCGACGATCACCGCCATCAGCAGGCCGAACACCGCGAACAGGCCGATCTTCGTCCACAACTGGGTGGTGAACACCGAGGAGTAGTGGACCGACCTGAACCAGAGCCAGTCCGTCCAGAACCCCGCGAACATGACGAACAGCAGGAAGAGCACCGCGAGTACGCCCAGGGTCAACAGGAGCACCCGCGCCCGCCGGGAGGGCGGGCCTACCCTGCGCCGGAACCCCGGCCCTGAACGTTCCGGCATCTGGAACACCACGGTGGCACCTCAGTTGTGTCGTCTTGAGTCGGTCGGTCTTCAGTGCAACTTAACCAGTCTTTGGTCGAGTTCCCACCGTTAGCAGACGGTTACGACAAGCCCGCCCGGCACCGGCCCTCCCAGGGGCCCCCTCCCCGGCCCCGGCACCCCGGCCCGGCGCCGCGCCGCGCCGCGCGCACCGTCCGCCGTGTGAGGATTGAGGCATGTCCGATGGATCCAACCTCCCCGACGACGTCTCCACCCTCCCGGCCGGCAGCCCGCTGACCCGGGCCGCGCTGGAGATCGACGAGTACGCCGCCACCCTCGGCTGGGACCTCCCGGCCCGCCTCTTCGCCCTGGTCGACAGCGCCGCGCTGCGCAAGGCCGACCCCCGTATCGCCGAGCAGCTCGGCCTCGCCGACAGCGACCAGCCGGGCCTCACCCCGGTCGAGCAGGACGAGCTTCCCGCCGGCATGGAGCTGGACAAGTTCCTCGGCACCATCGCCTGGCCCGCCGCGGTGGTCGGCTGCGCGCTGGTCGTCGAGCGCCTGATGCTGCCGCCGGGCGCCGAGCAGTCCCGCCCGCGCAACGCGAACGACGCCCAGCTCGCCGAGTGGGTGGCCAACCACCCCAAGCGCGAGGAGGTGCGGATCACCGCCGCGGTGCTGCGCGGCGGCAAGCGCGAGGTCGCGCTGCGGCTGCGCTCCAAGGACGTCGCGCGCGAGGTGCTCACCGGCCCCGACCTGGTGCCGGGCCTCACCGAGGCACTGCTGGCGACCTTCTCCTGATCCTGACGGACTCCCCGGCCGGGGCTCCTCCGGGAGCCCCGGGGTCCGGGCGGCGCCGGGTCCGGGTCCGGCAGGCGCGGGACCAGGGGGCGCAGGTTCCAGGAGACGCAGGTTTCCAGGAGACGCAGGTTTCCAGGAGACGCAGGTTCTAGGAGGCGCAGGACGGCAGTGCGGAGTTCTGCCCGGACCGGACCTGCTCCAGCGCCTTCAGCGCGCCGTCCAGCGTCTCCACCTTGACCAGGCGCAGCCCGGACGGGGTGTTCTTGGCGGCCTCGGCGCAGTTCGACGCGGGGGTCAGGAAGAACTCGGCGCCGGCCTCCCGGGCGGCGATCAGCTTCATCGAGATGCCGCCGATCGGCCCGACCTGGCCCGCGTCGTCGATGGTGCCCGTACCGGCCACGAACCGTCCGGCGGTCAGGTCGTCCGGGGTCAGCTTGTCGATGATGCCGAGCGAGAACATCAGGCCCGCGCTGGGCCCGCCGACGTCCTGGAGCCCGATGTCGATCCGGAACGGGTAGGTGTGCCGGAGGCCCGGGCGGATGCCGACCATCGCGGCGCCGGTGTCCGGGGACTTCACGGTCGGCACGCTGATGTCGGTACGGGTCCCGGGCTCGGCCGAGCCCTCCTTGACCCGGGGCACCACGGTGAAGACCGCCGGCTCGCCGGGCTGGTGCCTGGTGACCGCCTTGGCGACCGCGTCCGCGTCGGCCACCGGGGTGCCGTCGACCGCGACGATCTGGTCCCCGGCGTGCAGCCGGCCCTCCGCCGGGGCGCCGGCGGTGACGGCCTGGACGATCAGCTCGCTGCCCATCGGGATGCCGAGCTGGCTCAGCGCGGCGGTGCGGGCGTGGTCCTCGGAGAGCGCGAACTCCTCGGCGTTCTGCCGCTTGGCGTCGGCGTCGGACTGGCCCTTCGGGTACACGTTGTCGTGCGGCACCACCAGCACGTCGTCGCGCAGCCAGCCGACCACCGCGTTGACCAGGCTCGGCTCGTACTTGGCGCCGGTGACCTGGACGGTGGTCATGTTGAGGTGGCCGCTCGCCGGGTACGACTCGTGGCCGGTGATGGTGATCACCGGCGTGCCCGTCTTGTCCTGCACCCCGAGCGTGTTGTACGTCGGGCCCGGGCTCATCTCGGTGTACGGCACCTTCATCAGCACCGAGGCACAGAGCAGCGCTATGAGCAGCAGGGTGGCGGCGAGCATCGTCGCAGAGCGGCGTGGCATGCCTCGACAGTACGGGACGCGGGTGACCGTGCGCCCGGCGGGTCGTCGGGACCGCGGGACGGCGTCAGCGGCCGGAGCGCTCCTCGGGGCCGCCGCCGGCGGTGGTGCGTTGCATCGCGGCCATGAACCGCTGGTGCTCGGCCAGCGAGGCCGGGTCCCCCGTCGCTCTGGGGGCCCGCTGGGCCCAGCCCGCCCACACGGCGGCCAGCACCGCGGCGACGCAGGGAATGATCAACCAGGCGAGCACAGCCATCTCAGTACTCCCAGCTCGTCGTGTCTATGAGCAGATTAACCATCCCGACGGACAACGCCGCGGGCGCCGTCCGGGTTACGGCACGGCCGATCGGCTCACTGCCAGGGAGTATCCGGCGCAGCGGCCCACACCCGTTCGAGTGAGCGACCGGCGCGCCTGCGTGTCGCGGGGGCACGAAGGGTGTCCGGGCGGGTGCCCGGACGACCGTACGAGTGGCTGTGCGAGATGGCTGCGCGGACGGCTGCTCAGCAGCTCCCGGCGCCCACCCACTCCTCCTCGCCGTCGGCGAAGACCTGGTGCTTCCAGATCGGCACCTCGTGCTTGAGGTCGTCGATCAGCCGCCGGGCGGCGGCGAACGCCTCGCCCCGGTGCGCGCAGGAGACGGCGACGATCACGGCCTTGTCGGTGATCCCCAGTCGGCCCACCCGGTGCACCGCGGCCAGCGCGCGGACCGGGAAGTCGGCGACGACCTTCTCGGCCACCCGGCGCAGCTCGCTCTCCGCCGTCGGGTGGCAGCTGTACTCCAGCGCGGAGACGTGCTTGCCGCCGTCGTGGTCGCGGACCGTCCCGACGAAGACGGTCGTCCCGCCGGCCGCGTCGTCCCCCACCGCTTCGTACACCTCGTCGAGGGAGAGCGGGGTGTCGCGGATGGCGAGCAGGCGGATCGGGTCGTGGTTCTCGGACATGCCCCCATGATTGCCCATGCCCGGCGGGCGGGGGCAAGTACCTTCCGCATCACGATTGCGAAATTTCGCATCGTGAGAACGGCGTGCTCACGGACGCCGGGGCCGGGACGCGGCCGGCGTCCCGGCCCCGGGCCGCCGGGGCCCGGGACCGATCCGCTCAGAACCGGCGCCGCTTGCGCGCCCGTCGCACCAGGGCCGCCGTACCCACCAGCGCCACCGTCGCGCCCGCCGCGCCCAGACTCGTCGCGGCCTCCTTGCCGCCCAGCCGCCGGCCGGCCACCGCGTGCTTGCCCGACACCTGCGCCAGCAGCTCCGCCAGCACCTCCTCGTTGGTGTGCGTCGGACGCCAGCCCGCCTCGTGCAGCCGACTCCCCGACACCACCCACGGGTACATCGTGTACGCCAGGTCCCCGGCCGGCGCCGGGGTCAGCCCCAGCCGGTGCAGCCGCGCCGCCGTGCCCAGCGCCAGCGAGGCCGGCAGCTCCATCCGCCGGATCCCCGACAGCCGCTCCACGTCCTCCTGCTCCAGCCAGCCGTCGCAGCCGACCGTCACCTCGCCCTCGACCAGGCCGAGCGCCGCGTACTCCAGCGCCGCCGCCAGGTCGTCCACGTGGCAGAACTGCCAGCACGGCCGGGACCCGGCCACCACCAGCAGCCTCGGCGCCTCGAAGTGCCTGGTCAGCACCGTGTCCACGCCGGGGCCCACCACCACGGCCGGCCGCAGCACCGTCACCTGCAGCCCCGGGTGCGCCCTCGGCGCGCGCCGGGCCAGCCGCTCGATCTCCAGCAGGTCCCCGACCAGCGAGGCCTCCTCGGTCGCCCGCAGCTCGGAGTCCTCCGCCAGCGGCACCTCGTTGTCCGCCAGCGCGCCGTAGACCATCGCCGACGTGCACAGCACCACCCGGTGCACCCCGGCCGCCGCGGCCGCCGTCAGCACCGTCTGCGCGCCCCGCACGTTGTAGGCGCTGCGCGCCCTCGGGTCGGACTCCATGCCCAGGTCCATCGCGAGGTGGACCACCACGTCCACCCCGGCCAGCCGCTCGGCCACGGCCGGGTCCCGGACGTCCAGGACCCGCCACTGCACCCCGGGCACCTCACCGCGCCGGTCGTCGACGGCCAGGACCTTGCGGACCCCCGGAGAGGCCACCAGGCGGGCCGCGACCCTTTCGCCGAGCACCCCGGCGGCACCGGTGACCGCCACGGTCAGGGGTCTTCCGGCATAGGCTGGAGGCGGCGACGCCGTGGTGTCCGGGGCGTCCTCTCCTCCGGTCAGCCCAGAGCGAACGTCCGAAGGCGGGGAACTCACCGGCCATCCTCCACGGTTAGCTTATGTGCGTACGTACGTGTGTCACGTACGTCCATCCTGCCCGAGGCCGAGGCCCGGCGGTGCACCCGGCACGGGCCAGCCGTCCGGGAACCGCCCGCCGGCGGGGAGTCCCCCAGCTCCGCCGACCGCCCCGGGCAGCAGGAATCACCGCCACCACCCGTATGACGGCCGACCGGATCGAGGACCCCGTGAGCGACCTTCCCTTCGGATTCGGCGTTCCGCCCGAGGAGCCCGAGGACGGCAAGGCCAAGCCCGACGACGACCGGAAGAAGAAGGACCAGGGCGACGAGCCCGCCGGTCCGCAGTCCTTCGGTTTCAGCGGGAACAACCCGCTGGGCGCCCTGTTCGGCATGGGCCTGCCCGGCATGCCCGGCGGCCCCGGAGCGGGCGGCCCCGGCACCCCCGGCGCGGGCGACAACCCCTTCGCCGCGATGTTCGGCGGCCTCAACCCCAACGACCTCGGCGCCGCCTTCCAGCAGCTCGGCCAGATGCTCTCCTTCGAGGGCGGCCCGGTGAACTGGGACCTCGCCAAGGACATCGCCCGGCAGACCGTGGTCGCCGAACCCGCCGAGGGCAAGAGCAAGGACCGCTCCGTCGGCGACGCCGAACGCTCCGCCGTCGTCGAGGCCGTCCGCCTCGCCGACCTGTGGCTCGACGGCGTCACCACCTTCCCCTCCGGCGCCGCCTCCGCCGTCGCCTGGAGCCGCGCCGAGTGGATCGAGGCCACCCTCCCGGTCTGGAAGGACCTCGTCGACCCGCTCGCCGAACGCGTCGGCAACGCCATGGGCGGCGTCCTCCCCGAGGAGATGCAGGCCATGGCCGGCCCGCTGATGGGCATGATGCGGTCCATGGGCGGCGCCATGTTCGGCACCCAGATCGGCCAGGCGCTCGGCGCCCTCGCCGGCGAGGTGGTCGGCTCCACCGACATCGGCCTGCCGCTCGCCCCCACCGGCAAGGCCGCGCTGCTGCCGCAGAACGTCGCCGAGTTCGGCGAGGGCCTGAACGTGCCGGCCGAGGAGGTCCGCCTCTACCTCGCCCTGCGCGAAGCCGCCCACCAGCGCCTGTTCGCCCACGTGCCGTGGCTGCGCGCCCACCTCCTCGGCGCCGTCGAGGCGTACGCCCGGGGCATCAAGGTCGACACCTCCCGGATGGAGGAGCTCGTCGGCCAGCTCGACCCGAGCAACCCCGAGGCCCTCCAGGAGGCCCTCGCCGGCGGTCTGCTCCAGCCGGAGGACACCCCCGCCCAGAAGGCCGCCCTGGCCCGCCTGGAGACCGCCCTCGCGCTCGTCGAGGGCTGGGTCGACGCCGTCGTGCACGCCGCCGCCGAGCCCCACCTGCCGCAGGCCGGCGCCCTGCGCGAGACCGTCCGCCGCCGCCGCGCCGCCGGCGGGCCCGCCGAGCAGACCTTCGCCACCCTGGTCGGCCTCGAACTGCGCCCCCGCCGGCTGCGCGACGCCGCCCGCCTCTGGGCGCTGCTGGCCGACGCCCGCGGCACCGAGGGCCGGGACGACCTCTGGCAGCACCCCGACATGCTCCCCACCGCGGCCGACCTCGACGACCCGGACGCCTTCGTGCACCGCGGCAGCGCCGACGACCTGGAGGGCGGCATCGACTTCGACGCCATCGACAAGCTGCTCGGCGAGGCCGCCGCGGGCGGGGCCGCCGGTGGTGCCAAGCCCGACCTGACGAAGAACGACGAGGCCGACGGCGGCGACGGCGACCAGGGGAAGGGCGAGCCCACCGCATGACGGCCACCGGAACGGACCTCGCCGAGGTCCGGCAGGACGACGCACCCGGGGACGGCTCCCTGCACGCCGACGCGGTCCGCGCCCTGACCGACTGGCGGCCCGCCGATCCCGAGCAGGACCGGCTCCGCCTCGACTACCTGCGCCACCTCGGCGAGCAGCCCGGGGGCATGTACCGCTCCTGCCTGCCCGCCCACATCACCGCCAGCGCCGCCGTCGTCGACCCCGCCGCCGGGCGCGTGCTGCTCACCCTGCACCCCAAGGTCGGCCGCTGGCTGCAGATGGGCGGCCACTGCGAACCCGGCGACCGCGACCTCGCCGCGGCCGCCCTGCGCGAGGCCACCGAGGAGTCCGGCATCCCCGACCTCGTGCTGCTCACCCGCGACGGCGCGCCCGTCCCGGTCAAGCTCGACCGCCACCAGGTCCGCTGCACCGGCAAGGACCGGCCGGAGAACACCCACCTCGACGTCCAGTACATCGCGGTGGCGCCGCCCGGCGCCCAGGCGCTGATCAGCGAGGAGTCGCTCGACCTGCGCTGGTTCGACTACGACCGCCTGCCGGAGCTCACCGACCAGTCGGTGCGCGACCTCGTCGCCCGCGCACGCGAGCTCACCGGCTGAGGCGTTCAGGGGCGCGAGCACGACGGGAGGGGCGCGGGCCACAGTGGCCCGCGCCCCTCCCGTCCTGCTGTGTCGTCGTGCTCTGTCGTCGTGCTCCGTCGTCCTACTGCGTCGCCCCGGCGGGACCGGCGACGGTACTCGGCCGCCTCGGCCGCGGGACTCAGCCGCAGGACTCCGCGGGATCGGGCTCCGCCGGATCCGCGTGCCGGGCCCCCGGGATGTGCGGCAGCCGGGCCGCCGACACCACACCCTCCAGATAGCCCCGCGCCCGCTCCGTGCGCGGATAGGCCTCCAGCAGGGCCCAGAAGTCCGGGCCGTGGTCCGGCACCAGCAGATGCGCCAGCTCGTGCAGCAGCACGTAGTCGACCACGTACTCGGGCATCCCCTGCAGGCGGTGCGAGAGCCGGATCGTCCGCTCACTGGGGGTGCACGAACCCCAGCGCGAGTTCTGGTTGGTCACCCAGCGGACCTGGGCGGGCTGGGCCCGACCGGCCAGATACGCCACCGAGAGCTCCCGCGCCCGGGCCACCAGCGCGTCGTCGCCGAGCACCCGGCGGCTCTCCTGCGCCGCCAGCTTCTCCAGCATCTGCGCGACCCAGCGCTGCTCCTCCGCGTGCGACATCCGGGCCGGGATCAGCACGATCGTGCGATCGCCCTCGCGGTACGCGGACACCGTGCGGCTGCGGCGGGCACTGCGCCGCACCTCCACCCGGGAGCGGTCGAAGGGCTCCCGCGCGGGCGCCGGCTGCTGCTCCGGACACTGCTGCTCCGGACGCCCACGCGTACTCGGCGCCGCCACTTGCGACCCGGACGCTGCACGGGCACGCCGAGGCGACGCCGGGGGATGGGAGTCCCGTTCGGCTGCCATGGCACACGACGTTACCCGTTACCCCTGACAGAAGTCCGCTGCCGTGGCCGAAATCTTTCGTGGAGCGATCGGGAACGAAAGGCCGACGGAAGGTGTCCGGAATCCGACATCGGACCGCACGACAAGTTATCCACAGGGCATGCGAACGGATCATCCGGTCATCGCTCCGTACCTGTGGACAACCCGGCGCACCGCGGCACCCCGACCGGGCATGCTGCCGTCGGCCGTCCGGAAACGATCGGGAGGAAGACCACCGTGCGCCTCGCCCTCAAGCCCGCCCTCTCCCGCAGCTGGCGGGACTCGGACACCCTGCAGTTCGGCACCGTCCCCCAGCACGCGGGGGTGCTCGCCCACGCCTCCGGCAAGGTGCTGCGCGAGTTCCTCGACCTCGTCGACGGGACTCGCGACCGGCCCGCCCTGCTGGCCGAGAGCGAGCGGATCGGCTTCGGGCGCGAGCCGGCCGACTCCCTCCTCGACCTCCTGGAGGAGGCCGGGGTGCTCGACGACGCCGAGGCCGCGACCGGCGCGCTCGCGCTCTTCCCGCAGCCGCAGCGCGAGCTGCTCGGCCCGGACCTCGCCTCGCTGTCGCTGATCCACCCGGGCCCCGGTGCCGCGCCCGCCGTCCTGTCCCGGCGGCCCGAACACGCCGTCGAGGTGCGCGGCGCCGGCCGGATCGGGGCGGCCGTGGCCGCCGTCCTCGCGGCGGGCGGCCTCGGCACGGTCACCGTGGTCGACTCCGGCCGGGTCGCGCCGGGCGACTGCTCCCCCGCCGGGCTCCCGCCGACCGACGTCGGCCGGATCCGTGCCACCGCCGCCCGCGAGGCCGTCGACCGGGCCGCGGCCCGGAGCCCGGCCCGGCGCGACCGACGCCCGCGGCCGGGGCCGCCGGACCTCGTGGTGCTCGCGCCCCGTGACGGCAGCGCGGCCTTCGCCGGCGGCACCCCCCTGGCCCGGGAGCTGCTGCGGGCCGGCGTCCCGCACCTGTACGTCGGTGTGGTCGAGGAGTTCGGGGTGGTCGGGCCCCTGGTCGCGCCGGGGGTGTCCGCCTGCGGCCACTGCCTGGTCCTGGCCCGGGAGGACCAGGACGCCGCCTGGCCGAGGATCCTCGCCCAACTCGCCGACGGGGGGCCGGGGCAGGCCCCGACACCGGCCTGCGACACCGCGCTCGCCACCGCGGTCGCCGGGCTGGCCGCACTGCACGTCCAGGTGTTCCTGGACGGCGGCCGCCCGCCCAGCCTGGACGGCTGGTGCGAACTCTCGGCCGTCGACGGCACCTCCCGGCGCCTGCGCCTCAAGGGCCACCCGGAGTGCGGGTGCCTCTGGCAACCGGCCGCACCGCACTGAGGCCGGAGCGCCAACCTCCATGAAGGGGAGCCGTCTTGATCGTTCGTCAGTCGCACGGGAAAAGGGGGCACCGCAGGGCCCTGGAGCTACTACTGTGGCGTCGGCCGCCCGGCCGATGCCGAGGGCGGCCCGCGCAACGATCGCCACGCTCGTGCACGACCTCACCGAGAGGTATCGACATGATCACCCGCAGATCGCTCATCGGCGCCGGGGCCCTGGCCGTCCCGCTGGCCGCCGTCCCGGCCCTGCCCGCCGTCGCCACCGCGACCGAGGCCCGACGACGACGCTGGTCCCGGCTGTCCGACCGTCTGCACGGCACCCTGGTGCTGCCCGGCGACCCGACCTACGACGTCGCCAAGCAGATCGGCCAGGCCCGGTTCGACGCGGTCGAACCGGCCGCCGTCGCCTACTGCGTCGACGAGGCCGACGTCTCGCTCTGCCTCCGCTACGCCCAGGACCAGGACCTGCCGATCGCCGTCCGCGCCGGCGGCCACAGCGGCGGCGGCTGGTCCACCGGCACCGGCCTGGTGGTCGACGTCTCCCGGCTGAACAGCGCCGCGGTGACACCCGGGTCCGCCACCTTCGGCGGCGGCACCCAGCTCGTCGACGTGACCAACGCCGTCGCCCCGCACGGCCTCGCCGTCTCCGGCGGCTTCTGCCCCACCGTGTCCCTGGGCGGCTTCCTCCAGGGCGGCGGCATCGGCCTGCTGACCCGTCATGTCGGCATCTCCAGCGACAAGGTGACCTCGGCCCGGGTGGTGCTGGCGAACGGCCGGACCGTCACCGCCTCGCCCGAGGAGCACGACGACCTGTACTGGGCGCTGCGCGGCGGTGGTGGCGGCAACTTCGGCGTCGTCACCTCCTACACGGTGACCCCGGTACCGGTGACGACCCTGTCCATGGCCAGCCTCACCTGGCCCTTCGACCGCGCGGTGGAGGTGCTGGACGCCTGGGCGCACTGGCTCCCCGACGCCCCGCGGACCCTGGGCGGCGGGGCGGTGGTCGGCCTGCGGGACGCCGCGCCCGGCGCCACCCCGTTCGTCTCGGTACTGGTCGGCTCGGTCGGCACCGAGGCCGAACTCAACGCCCAGATCGGCCGGTTGGTCGACCTGGTGGGCGCGGTGCCGGCCTCCCGGAGCGGGTACACCGCCCCGTACCTGTCCGTCATGATGGGCTTCTACGGCTGCGGCGCCTACACCCAGGACCAGTGCCACCGGGCGGGTACCGGCCCGGCCGCCGTACTGCCCCGGCCGACCGCCGCCGTGGACCGGGGCCGGCTGTTCGACGCCCCGCCGCCGCGCGCGGTCTGGGAGGCCGCGGTGGGCCTGCTGGACCGGGACCGGCTGGCCGGGCAGCAGCGGATGGTGCAGTTGAGCGCGCTCGGCGGCGCCGCCAACGATCCGGCGCGCACGGCCACCGCCTACGTCCACCGGAACGCGCTGTTCAACGCGAGCCTCGGCGCGGTGATCGCCTCCGGACCGGTGGACGCGACGGCGATCGCGGCGGCCCGGAGCTGGGCGGACGCCGGGTTCGCGGTGCTCGACCCGCACTCCTCCGGCGAGACGTACCAGAACTTCGTCGATCCCGGGCTGCCGGACTGGCGGCGCGCCTACTACGGGGAGAACTATCCCCGGCTGGTCGCGGTGAAGCGCCGGTACGACCCGCACCGGCTGTTCTCCTTCGCCCAGGCCGTCGGCGCCTGAGCCGACCCGCCCGTCGGGCCCGGGGGTCCGAGCCCGGGCGTCCGGGCCCGACGGGGATCGGCACCACCCCGGCGGGGCGGCCGGTTCCGGCCGGGGCCGCACCGTCGAGCGGGCACAATGGCGTATGACGGTCGGCCCCCGCCGCGGGGGCCTGGGGCATGTCGACTTGGAGGCCCGGGTGAGCGATCTTCCGCGCAAGGCAATGACCCGCACGGCAAGACTCGCCGCCCTGCCGCTGGGGATAGCCGGCCGGGCCACCCTGGGGCTGGGGAAGCGGATCGGCGGCCGGTCGGCCGAGGTGGTGACCGCCGAGCTGCAACAGGCGACCGCCGACCAGCTGTTCAAGGTCCTGGGCGAGCTCAAGGGCGGGGCGATGAAGTTCGGGCAGGTGCTGTCCGTCTTCGAGGCCGCGCTGCCCGAGGAGGTGGCCGGACCGTACCGGGCCGCGCTGACCAAGCTGCAGGACGCCGCGCCGCCGATGCCGGCCGCGAAGGTGCACGCGGCGCTGGCGGAGCGGCTGGGCGCGGACTGGCGGAGCCTGTTCCTGGAGTTCGAGGACCGGCCCTCGGCGGCCGCGTCGATCGGCCAGGTCCACCGGGCGGTGTGGCACGACGGCCGGACCGTCGCGGTCAAGGTCCAGTACCCCGGAGCGGGTGACGCGCTGCTGGCGGACCTGTCGCAGCTGAGCCGGGTGGCCTGGCTGCTGGGGCCGCTGATCCCGGGCCTGGACATCAAGCCCTTGATCACGGAGCTGCGGGAGCGGGTCGCCGAGGAGCTCGACTACGAGCTGGAGGCCCAGGCCCAGCGCCGTCATGCCGAGGAGTTCGCGGACGATCCGGAGATCGCGGTGCCCGGGGTGGTCGCCCAGGCGGACCAGGTCCTGGTGTCGGAGTGGATGGACGGCACGCCCCTGTCCGAGGTGATCTCCTCGGGATCGCAGGAGGAGCGGGACCGGGCGGGGAAGCTGCTGGCGCGGTTCCTGTTCGCCGGTCCCTCGCGGACCGGGCTGCTGCACGCGGATCCGCATCCGGGCAACTTCCGGCTGCTGAAGGACGACGGCCCGGTCGAGGGCTGGCGGCTGGGGGTGCTGGACTTCGGGACGGTGGACCGGCTGCCGGGCGGGTTGCCGGCGCCGATCGGGGCCTCCCTGCGGATGGCGCTGGCCGGGGACGCGACGGGTGTGCTGGCGATGCTGCGCGAGGAGGGCTTCGTGAAGCCCTCGATCGAGCTGGACCCGGACGCGGTGCTGGACTACCTGGTGCCGATCATCGAGCCCGCGGCGGTGGAGTCGTTCCACTTCACGCGGGCGTGGATGCGGGCCCAGGCGGCGCGGATCGCGGATCCGCGCTCCCCCGCGTACAACCTGGGCAAGCAGTTGAACCTGCCGCCGTCGTACCTGCTGATCCACCGGGTGACGCTGAGCACCATCGGGGTGCTGTGCCAGTTGGGTGCGAAGGCGCCGTTCCGGGTCGAGATGCTGGAGTGGCTGCCGGAGTTCGCGGGGCCGGGATCGGCGGGCAGTCGTCCGACGGCGAGGGCGGCGGCTCCGAAGGACACGACGGAGAAGGCCACCACGGAGAAGGGCAGCACGGAGAAGGGCAGCACCCGGAAGAGCGGTACGCAGAAGGCCGCGGCTCCGAAGGCCACGACCCAGAAGGCCGCGGCGGCGAAGCGGTCGGCGCCCCCGCGGCGCCGGGGCCCGTCGACCGGGGACTGACACCCCCACCCTCCGCCGCCCCACCGCCCCGCCGCCACGGCGGGCGACCGCAGCAACGGCCGCAGGCCGCCCCCCGGTGTCGGGGGGCGGCCTGCGGCGCGACGGGGGTCCGGCGGGGCCGGGCGGGTGCCGGCGTCCCGGTCACCCGGCGGCACTGCCCGGGCATGGCGACATCGCCTCGGGTCGTCCCCACCTCTCGGCGGTCCGACCTCGGGGCGATGTCACATCAGGGCGACGGCGATGGCCTTGCGGGCCCGCAGCGAGGCGCGCTCGGCCTTCTGCTTGAGCCGGTGCGCCCGGGCGACCCGGCCGACGAGCCGTTGGTGCTCGGCCTCCTGGAGGCGCTCTTGCATATGGGCCCGGGCCAGGGATTCGTGGAGGAGTTGCATTTCGAGGGTCCTGTTCTGGATCTGAAGTTCGGTGGTCTGCTCAGCGCGGACGGTCGGATCGATGGCGGCGGCGGTCATGTGGTGGTCCTGCTCGGGGTGTGTCGTCGGAAAGGGGCGGATGCGGGCGGCGTCGGCCTTGGCGGCCGCGAGGCGTACGGAGCGGCGGAGGGAGTTGTCCGGCTGGGGCTGCTCTGCCCGGCGGACGGCCTCGGCCCCGGACGCGGGGTTCACGCCGTGACCTCGGTCTTGCGCGGGCGGCCGCGCGGCCGCTTGCGGGCCACGACCACACCCTGGACGAAGAGCTCGCCGCCCCAGACGCCCCACGGCTCGCGGCGCTCGACCGCACCGGTGAGACAGAGGTCCTTGACCGGGCAGGTGCCGCAGAGGGACTTCGCGTACTCGACGTCGGCGGGCGTCTCGGCGAAGAAGACCTCGGGGTCGAAGGCGCGGCACGGGATGGGGAGACCGAGCTGCTCGGCCTGGTCGATCGAGGTGAACTGCATGGGGAGAACCTCCGGGGGGTCGGCCTGGTCGGCCTTGATCTGGCTTGTCGGCGGTACGGACGGGGTGGGCGGTGTGATGACCGTGGACACTGTTTGCGTCTTCCTCGTCTTTTCAGTGGGTCCGGCTCAGCCGACTGGTGGGGCTGGGCCGGAGGCCCCGAAGGGCCTGGGTGGTCTTGCGTACCGGACAAAACAGAAGGGCCGCGGATCCCGGTGTGACGGGGTTCCGCGGCCCTGGAGGCGCCGACCTGAGGTTGCTCAGGTTCGTTCTCTCCAGGGTTCAGGCCCGCGGAAGGCCCGCATCCGGACGGCCGTGGCGTCCGCGAGGACGACCATGGCCAGGTCGATCTGCTGCTGGTTCTGCTTCTGGGCGTTTCCGGCACCGATGACCTGCGCATAACCGCCATGCATGGCAGCGGCTACGGCCGTCTTCGGTGCCTGGGTCGGTCGCTCGTCACGCGGGGAGCGGGACTCGTCGACCGACGCCCAGTCGCCGGACAGACCAATCTCGACACGGGTGGCACCAAAGTTGCCGCCCTCGTCGCCATTGCTGCCGAAGCCAGTGTGTCCAAGACCACTGACAACGGAGGCGGCGAACGCGGGAGCAACCGAGACACCGGTGGTGTCGAAACCCAGACCGGTTCCGCACAGCTCGGCGGTGATCCGCAGGCTGGCGGCGGCACGCACGGAGGCAGCGTCGACGGTCTGGCCAGTCATTTTGGTGATCATGGTTCCCACTGTCTTCGCCTCCTCTCGGCGTCTCGCGGAGCCTGGTTCCCCTGGCTCCGAACTGTTCGGATGTCTGTCTCGGTGAAGCTGGTGGGGCAGGGGGGCACAGCGACAGGTTTCACCCCGTGCGTTCGCGTCCCCTTGACCGCTCCGGCAGGCTATTGCGCTCCCGGTACGGCGCGCAAACTATTTTTCCGGCGAGTTTCCCGACGGTCTCCTCGGCACTCTCCGGCGCCGGCTGTGATCGCCCCGGACCGGCTCAGGCCGGTTCGTCCGACTGACCGTCCATGACGTCCGCCGGATCCCCCTCGGGCTCCTCCCCCGCACACAACGACAGCACGGCCGCCCCGTATTTGTCCAGCTTCATGGCGCCGACCCCGGAGATCGTGGCCAGCTCCTGGCGGTTCGCGGGGACGTCCTCGGCGATGGCCATCAGGGTGGCGTCGGTGAAGACCACGTAGGCGGGCGCGCCCTGCTCCCGGGCCTGGGCCGCGCGCCATTCGCGCAGCCGCTCGTAGAGCGCCTCGTCCATGGTGGAGGGGCAGGTCTCGCAGCGGCGGAGCTTGCGCTCGACGGCCTCGGTGAGGACCCGCTCGCAGACCCGGCAGGTGACCGGGCCGCGGACCCGGCGCCCGGCGGAGCGCTCGCCGCCCTCGACCCCGCCGCGTCCACCGCGCCCGGCGGGGCGGCTGCCGGGGGCGCTGGAGCCGGGCCGCAGCCCGTCCAGGAAGCGGGTGGGCTTGCGGGAGGCCCGGCCGCCCGGGGAGCGGGAGAGCGCCCAGGAGAGGGTGAGGTGCTTGCGGGCCCGGGTGACGCCGACGTAGAGGAGGCGGCGCTCCTCCTCGACCTGCTCGTCCGTCTTCGCGTAGATGATCGGCAGGGTGCCCTCGGTGAGGCCGACGAGGAACACGGCGTCCCACTCCAGACCCTTGGCGGCGTGCAGGGAGGCCAGGGTGACGCCCTCGACGGCGGGGGCGTGCTGGGCGGCGGCGCGGGCGTCGAGTTCGGCGACGTAGGCGGCGAGGTCGGTGGTCAGCCCCTCGGCGGCGCGGCCGCGCTCGAACTCCTCGGCCAGCCGGACCAGGGCGGCCAGGGACTCCCAGCGGTCCCGGACGGCGCCGGAGCCGGCGGGGGGCTCGGGGGTGAAGCCCCGGGCGGCGAGGACGGCGCGAACCTGCCCCGCGAGGTCGGGGGCGCCGTCGGTGACGGGGTCGGAGCCGGCCCGGGCCGCGCCGCGGAGCAGCACGCCGGCGTCCCGGACCTCGGGGCGTTCGAAGAACCGCTCGGCGCCCTTGAGCTGGTAGGGGACGGCGAGGTCGGACAGGGCCTGCTCGTAGACCTCGGACTGGCCGTTGGTGCGGAAGAGGACGGCGATCTCGCTGGCGCGCACACCGGCGGCGATGAGGTCCTTGATCCGCCGGGCGGTGGTCTCGGCCTCGGTGGGCTCGTCCTCGTACTCGGTGTAGAGGGGCTCGGGGCCGGCCTCGCGCTGGGAGACGAGTTCGAGGCGGTGGCGGGCGGCCTCGCCCCGGGCCTGGGCGAGCAGCCCGTTCGCGAGGTGGACCACCTGGGGGGTGGAGCGGTAGTCGCGGACCAGCTTGACCACGGTGGCCTCGGGGTGGCGGGTGCGGAAGCCGAGCAGGTAGTCCGGGGTGGCGCCGGTGAAGGAGTAGATGGTCTGGCTGGCGTCGCCGACGACGCAGAGGCTGGCGCCGCCGCCGGGGCCGGTCCACTGGTCGAGCAGGCGCTGCTGGAGCGGGGAGACGTCCTGGTACTCGTCGACGGTGAAGTGCCGGTACTGGGCGCGGACCTGGTCCGCGATGTCCGGGCGGTCCTCCAGGATGGCCGCGGTGAGCAGCAGCACGTCCTCGAAGTCGATGTTCCCGCGGCGGCTCTTGGTCTCCTCGTAGACCCGGTAGACCTGGGCGGTCTCGGCCGGGTCGCGGGGGGCCTCGCGGCCGGACTTGGCGACGGCCGCGGGGTAGTCGTCGGGGCCGGTCTGGGTGACCTTGGCCCATTCGATCTCGGCGGTGAGGTCGCGCAGCTCGGTGCGCTGGACCCGCAGGCCGCAGCGGCCGGCGGCCTCGGCGACCAGCTGGACCTTGCGTTCGAGCAGCTGCGGGACGGGGCCGCCGATGGCGCGGGGCCAGAAGTAGTGGAGCTGGCGCAGCGCGGCGGCGTGGAAGGTGCGGGCCTGGACGCCCTCGGCGCCGAGCTGGCGCAGGCGGCCGCGCATCTCGCCGGCGGCGCGGGCGGTGAAGGTGACGGCGAGGACCTGCTGGGGCTGGTAGACACCGCTGCGCACGCCGTAGGCGATGCGGTGGGTGATGGCCCGGGTCTTGCCGGTGCCGGCGCCGGCGAGGACGCAGACGGGGCCGTGCAGGGCGGTGGCGACGGCCCGCTGCTCGGGGTCGAGTCCGGCGAGGACGGCGTCGGGGCCGCCGGCGGCGGAGTGGCCGCTCCGGTGGGAGTCCTGGTGTCCGTCGAACGGGCTGCCGCTCAAGAGGTCTTCCTGCATGCGTTCCATCCTCTCAGCCCGGGCGGACATCCCGGGCAGGGTTGTCCACAAGCCCGGTGCGATCGACGGATGATCGCGGCGCGGACGGCGGGTGGTGGCATACCCGGGGCGTGTGCCTGCGGGTGCGCGCCGGTGAGCCGGGGCAGACGTGGGCCGACGCGGGCCGGAGCCGCGGAACGACACGGGCCGGAGCCGCGGAACGACGCCGAGGACGTCGTGGAATGACCGCCGGGCGGTGGACGTTCTCCCCCCGGAGCCGTGGAACGCACGCGGTACCGGTACGCGCGCGCATCGGCGTCCGCACGCCCCTCTCCACCCGATTCGCTATCCGAAGGAGTCCCCTCGATGTCCGGCAGCGTGACGATGTACAGCACGACCTGGTGCGGCTACTGCAACCGGCTCAAGAGCCAGCTGGAGCGCGAGGGCATCGGCTACACCGAGATCAACATCGAGGAGGACCCGGCGTCGGCGTCCTTCGTCGAGTCGGTGAACAACGGCAACCAGACCGTGCCGACCGTGCTGGTGACGCCGACCGCCGGTGGCGAGCGGGTCGTGATGACCAACCCGAGCCTGCTGCAGGTGAAGAAGGCCCTGGCGTCCTGACCCCCGAAGGCCCGGCGTCCGACGGTCCGACGCCCGGAGGCCCCGGCCGGCGCGCACCCGCCCCGCGGGTCACGGCGCGTCGGCCCGGGCCGGGTCGACGGGGGCGGCGGGCGCGGGCAGCGTGGTCCGGGCGGCCAGGTCGCCGACCCCGTAGACCAGCCGGCTGCGGTCGGCCGAGTACCGGGTCTCGATGACCCGGACCGGCCCGCGCCGGTCGTAGGTGACCCGGGTCTGGACCACCAGCGGCACCCCGGGGCCGCCCTGGAACCACTGGGCCTCCTCCGGTCCCGGCATCCGGGCGACCAGGTGGTCGACGGCGCCGACCTCGGTGCGGCCGAGGGCGGCGAGCACGGCCTCGTCGCCGCCGTCGATCTGGTCGGGTTCCATCAGCGGGGTGCCGGCGGCGAGCCCGGCCCGGTAGTGGCTCTCCTCGATGGAGTACGGCTCGCGGTCGAGCAGGCGCAGCTGGCGGCGGACGACGATGGCCTCGCCGGGGCGCAGTCCGAGGCGCTCGGCGATGTCGACGCGGGCCCGGACGATCATCATCTCGAAGTCGACGGTGAGTTCGCGTCCGCTGTCGTCGGCCTCGCCCCGGTAGACGGCGCTGGGGGTGGCCAGGCAGTCCAGCGGGGCGGGGCCCTGCGGTTCGAGGCGGGGTGCGGGACCGTAGGCGCGGTGGTCGAGCACGGGGTGCTCGCGCAGATAGGTGCCCTTGCCCTGGAGGCGGACGAGCCGGCCCTCGTTGACGAGGACGTCGACGGCCAGGCGGACGGTGTTGCGGGCGACGCCGTACTGGCGCTCCAGCTCGCTCTCGACCGGGAGGGCGGCCGCGGTGGTGAACTCGCCCTCGGCGATGCGGCGGCGCAGGTCCGCGGCGAGGCGCTGGTATTTGGGGGATTGGGCGGTGCCCCGGGGGATTGTCACCCGAGTGAATGTAGCGAGACGGGTGAGCGGCTTTCAGGCGTTTGCGGCAAAGTCGCCCGGGATCGGTGACGGTGTTCGACCGGTGCCCCGGGGCCCTTCCGGGCAGGGCCGCTCCGGTTACGAACATCCTGGGGAGACGGGTTCGGAATGGAAATTGGGGGCGCGCGAATCAACTCCGCGCGCCCCCAATCCGTGGAACGCTCCGACCCCCGAGTTCCGACCGCAGTTCCGACCGCAGTTCCGACCGGGGTTCCGGCCTCCGGCCCGAACCCCCGGCCCCGCCGGACCGCCGCCGGAACTACCAGCGGGCCGCCGTCGGCAGCGGCTCGCCGTACCAGAGCTCGACCAGGTGCCGGGCGATCGAGATCCCGGACGGCGGCAGGATCTCCCCCGCCGCCATGCCCGCCCGCAGCTCCTCCCGGGAGAACCAGCGCGCCTCGGCCAGCTCCTCCCCGTCCACGGTGATCGCGGTACCGTCCGGGTGCGCCTTGCCCAGGAAGCCCAGCATCAGGCTGGACGGGAACGGCCACGGCTGGCTGGCCACGTAGGAGACCTCGGCGACCTTGACCCCGGCCTCCTCGAACACCTCCCGCACGACCGCCTGCTCGATCGACTCCCCCGGCTCGACGAAGCCGGCCAGCGTCGACCAGCGGCCCTCGGGCCAGAGCGCCTGGCGGCCGAGCAGGCAGCGGTCCTGCTCGTCGGTGATCATCATGATCACGGCCGGGTCGGTGCGCGGGTAGTGCTCGGCCGCGCAGGAGGTGCAGCGCCGCACGTGCCCGGCGCCGGCCTTCTCGGTCGGGTGGCCGCAGCGCGAGCAGAAGCTGTGCAGCCGGTGCCAGTGCTCCAGCGCGACGGCGTGCACCAGCAGCCCGGCGTCCCGGTCGGAGAGCAGCGCGCCGACCTCGCGCAGCCCGGCCGGACGGGCGTCGCCGTCCAGCCGGCCCGGCAGGCTCTCGCCCGCCAGCGCGAAGTAGGAGACGCCCTCCTCGTCGGTGCCGAGGAAGTACCGGTCACCGGTCTGCGGCGCCTCGAAGGAGGGCAGCAGGACCAGCTCGGTCCCCTGGCCGCTGTCCACCACGAACGCCTCGCCGCCGGCGATCGGCAGCACCTTGGTGGACGGGTGGCTCCACGCGGCCGCCAGCCAGGGCTCGTCGACCCGGTGCTGGGCCGCCCGGTCCACCCCGGCCCGGGCCAGCGCCAGGTGCAACGGGTGTTCGGTCTCAGGCACGGTGCTCAACTGTTCCATCCCCACGTGATGAATCTTCCGGACGGGTCGGGTGCGCGGCGCGGGCGGGGCGGCGGGCGTCCCCCACCGCCCCGGCCGCGCGCTGCCGGTTCACTCCTGCCCGCCGCCGGGCCGCCAGTTCTCGGCGAGGTCGGCCCACAGGTAGGCGGCGGTCTCGACGCCCTTGGCCAGCAGGTCCAGCTCGACCTTCTCGTCCACCGAGTGCCAGCCGTCCGAGGGCACCGAGATGCCGAGGAACAGCACCGGCGCGCCGAGCACGTCCTGGAGGTCGGCGGCGGGGCCGGAACCGCCCTCGCGGGTGAACAGGATCCGCTGCTCGAAGGCCCGGCCCATCGCCCGGACGGTGGACTGCAGGGCCGGGTGGTCGAGCGGGGTCAGACAGGGCCTGGTCGCGCCCGGGAAGACCAGCTCGTACCTGATGCCCTCGGGCACCCGGTCGGCCACCCAGCCGCGGACGGCCTCGCGGACCTTCTCCACCTCCTGCCCGGCGACCAGCCGGAAGGACAGCTTCAGATGGGCCGAGGCGGGCACGATGGTCTTGCCGCCGGGGCCGGTGTAGCCGCCCCAGATGCCGTTGACCTCGGCGGTCGGGCGGGCCCAGATCCGCTCCAGGGTGGAGTAGCCGGCCTCGCCGCGGGTGCCGTACGACTTGGCGACCTTCAGCCAGGCCGCCTCGTCGAAGGGCAGCTCGGCGAAGAGCTCGCGCTCGCGGTCGGTCAGCTCGACCACGCCGTCGTAGAAGCCGGGGACGGCGACCCGGTGGTCGGCGTCGTGCAGGCCGGCGGCCAGCTCGGCGGCGACGGCGGCCGGGTTGGGCACGGCGCCGCCGAAGGAGCCGGAGTGGATGTCGGTGTCCGGCCCGTACAGGTCGATCTGGGCGTCCGCGAGGCCGCGCATACCGGTGCAGACGGTCGGCGTGGTCTCGGACCACATGCCGGTGTCCGAGATGATGACCACATCGGCGGCCAGCCGGTCGGCCTCGCGGCGGACCAGCCCGGCGAAGTGCGGCGAGCCGGACTCCTCCTCGCCCTCGACGAGCAGCTTGAGGTTGACGGCCGGCGCGGTGCGGCCGGTGGCGGCCAGGTGGGCCCGCACCCCGAGGGTGTGGAAGAAGACCTGGCCCTTGTCGTCGGCGGCGCCCCGGGCGTACAGCCGGTTGCCGACCACGGTCGGCTCGAACGGGTCGGTGGCCCAGCCGTCCTCGCGGGCGGCGGGCTGCACGTCGTGGTGCCCGTAGACGAGCACGGTCGGCGCGGACGGGTCCCCGGAGGGCCACTCGGCGAAGACCGCCGGCAGGCCGTCCGTCTCCCACACCTCGGCCACCGGGAAACCGGTGTCGCGCAGCTTGGCGGCCAGCCACTCGGCGGAGCGCCGCACGTCCTCGGCGCGGCCGGGGTCGGCGGACACCGAGGGGATGCGCAGCCAGTCGGCGAGGTCCGCGAGGAAGTCGGCCTGGTGCTGGTCGATGAAGGAGCGGACGACGCTGTCCGGGGTTCTCGTCATGCCGACGACTTTAGTTCGCCCGGGGACCCCGCAGCGGCCCCGGTCCCGCAGGGTGGGCACCCCGGGGCCTGTAACGTCCGTCACCCCCGGACGCGCGCGGGGAGCGGCGGCCGGGGGCGACGGGTCGACGGAGTCGGCGGAACGGGCCGACGGAACGGGTCGACGGAACAGCGGGAAGCGCGGCGCGGATCAGCCGGAGCGGCGCAGCAGCGAGATCCGCGAGCGGGTGAGCAGCGCGGCCAGTGCCACCGCGAGCAGCGGCAGCACGACCACCGTCACCCCGATGTTGAGCCAGGGGAACACCACGATGCCCTTGGCCGCCTCCTCCTGGAGGCTCATCCCCGGGTAGACGGCCCCGGCGGCCTCGACCTTGCGCAGGGCGACGGCGGGCACGATGCCCGCGACGGCTCCGAGCAGGGCGCCCATGGCGGCGATGACCCCGCACTGGAACCCGGAGAGGGTGCGCCGGATCCGGGGCGCGGCGCCGACGGCGGCGAGGGTGGTGAGGTCCCGCTGGGAGTCCGCGGCGGCGAGGCCGGTGGCGATACCGGCGGCGCCGAGGGCGACGAGGCCGGCGAACGCGGTGAGCCCGAGGCTGATCAGGTCGCCGGGCGACCGGTAGCCGCGCTCGATGTCGAACTCGATGCCGTCGGACAGCTTGGCGAGGGCGGCCCGGGCCCGCTGCTCGGCGGCGTCGGCGGGCGCGGTGTCGGGCAGCCAGACGGAGCCCGCGTCGCTGCTGGTGAGGCCGAGCCGGTGGACGGTCTCGGCACTGACCACGGCGGTCCCGCCGACGTTGGACTGGCCGCCGACGAGCACGGCGTCGAGGGTGACGGTGCGCGAGGCGGGCTCGAAGCCCTCGTCCATCGGGCCGTCCGGGTAGGGCTCGGTGAGTTCGAGGGCGACCTTGCCGTCCTTGATGTAGCGCTCGTCGAAGACCACGGCCTTGCCCGCGGCGACCGCCTGCCCGGCGGCCGGGTCGGTGACGTTGTAGAGGTTGCGCAGCAGGGCGGCGTCGCCGGACTGGACGGCGCCGAAGCTGTTGCCGCGGGTGATGACGCGCTCCTTGCAGCGCGGGTCCTCGCGGCCGAGCCGGTCGATCTCCTCCTGGCTGAGGCTGCGGCGGCCCTTGCCCCAGATCGGGCACTGCCGCTCCTCGGGCAGGGCCACCTCGACGCGGCCGCAGCTCTGGCCGGCGGCCCGGCAGTCGCCCAGGTAGTTGACCCGCTGGACGTCGGCGCGGACGCCGAGGCCGGGGACGGAGTTCTGCACGGCGCCGCGCTGCTGGGCCAGCATCGAGCCGTCGGAGGCGGCGCCCCAGCCGCTGGACAGGATGACGGAGTTGGCGGGCCCGGCGGCCACGTACTCGCGGCGGTGCTGCTCGTCGCTGCTGGCGACGTAGACGCCGACGGCGACGCTGCCGGCCACCGCGGCCATGACGGCGGCGACGGCGGGGGCGGTGCGGCCCCGGTGGCGGACGGAGTCGCGCAGGGCGAGGCGGGGTCCGAGCGGCAGCCAGCGGCCGATCCGTCCGAACAGTCCGACCAGGTAGGGGGTGAGGGCGACCATGCCGAGCTCGGCGATCGCGGAGCCGCCGAGCACGGCGAGGGAGCGGCTGCCGAAGCCGCCGGTGGCGCCGAGCAGGGCGAGGGCGGAGCCGCCGCCGAGCATCAGCAGGCCGAGCAGGGCGAGCTTGCGGCTGGGCGGCTTGAGGTTGTCGCGCCCGGTGAGGGCGGCGACGACGTCCTGCCGGGAGGCCTGGACGGCGGGCACCACGGCGGCGAGCAGACCGGTGATCAGGCCGATGAGCAGGATGCCCAGCAGGTCGAGGGGCTGCAGGTCGAAGTGGCCGAAGCGCTGGCCGGCGGACTCCTCGGCACGGGTGCGGAGCAGCGCGACGAGGCCGATGCCGCCGGCCAGGCCGACGACGGCGCCGGTGAGGCCGAGCACGACACCGCCGCCGAGGACGACGGCCCGCACCTGGGCGCGGTCACCGCCGCCGGCGGCGAGCAGGCCGAGCTGGCGGCGGGAGCGGCGGGCGCCGACGGCGAAGGCGGGGCCGGCCAGCAGGACGATCTCCAGCAGGGCCATGCCGACCACGGTGCCGAGGACGACCACGGCGGTCCGGTCGAAGAAGGCGGTCCTGCCGCTGCTGCCGCCCTGGCTGTCCTGGTAGGTGTAGAACGGCACCTCGGAACGGGCCGGCGGGTCGAGGAGCACGGCGCGCGAGGCGGCGGTGAAGCCGTACTTGTTGAGCTCCATCACCTTGGGCCAGTCGACGTCGGCCCCGGCGGGGAGCTTGACCAGCCAGTGGCTGACGCCCTCGCTCACCGAGTTCACGCCGCCGCGGGTCCCGTTGCTCGGCAGCTTGTCGAGCACGGCGCCCGGGCGGGCGTACAGGACGGCGGTGCGCAGGTCGCCGGGGTACTCGGCGACACCGGTGATGGTGTACGGGGTGGCTTCGAGGCCGCGGGGCGCGGTGCGGTCGCCGATCCGCAGCCCGGAGGTGTCCAGGAACTCCTGGCTGGCGGCCACCTCGTGGTCGGCGCTGGGGGCGCGGCCCTTGACGATGTCGTAGCGGCCGCGCCAGACCGGGTCGGCGAGGTCGGCCTCGGTGATCCGGACGTTGGTGAGGCCCTCGGCGGTGCTGGTGGCGGTGTAGGGGCCCTCGCGGAACGGCACCAGGGTGGCGCCGGGCAGGAGCCGGCGGGCGAGCTCGCCGGGCTCGGTGTCGAGGCTGAGCCGCTGCTCGGGGGTGTAGGCGGGCTGTCCGTTCTCCTTCTTCGTCTCCGAGGCGTCGGTGATGTGGAAGTCCTCCTCCGGGTTCGGGGCCTGGAGGACGACGCCGCCCCGGTCGAGCATCCGCAGCTCGGCCGCGGACCGGCCCATCGCGCGGACGACCTTCTCTCCCGGGTCGAGGTCGGCGCTGCGGAAGACCACGTCCGCGCCGGCCACGCCGAGCACGGGCAGGGCGACCATGGCGACGACGAGGGCGCTGCGGCCCTTGGCGCGCAGGGCGTCTCGGCGGGCGATGCGCAGGGCGACCCGCCAGGAGCTGAGCTTCACTCCGCCACCGGGCCCTTCGCGTTGCTGGCGGCGGCGAGGAGGAGGCTGCCGGCGTCCTGGCTGGCGCTCTCGTCGACCATGCGGCCGTCGCGGAGGAAGACGACGCGGTCGGCCCAGGCGGCGTGCCGGGGTTCGTGGGTGACCATCATGGCGGCGGCGCCGGCGTCGCAGCGGTGGCGCAGGACGGCGAGCACGGACTCGCCGGTGGTGGAGTCGAGGGCACCGGTGGGCTCGTCGGCGAGGACGAGGCGGCGGTCGCCGATGAGGGCGCGGGCGATGGCGACGCGCTGCTGCTGACCGCCGGACATGTCGTCGGGGAAACGGTCGGCGAGCTCGGGGATGCCGAGCTCCTCCAGGGCGACGAGGGCCTCGCGGCGGGCGGCGCGGGCGGACAGGCCGTCGAGCTCGCGCGGCAGGGAGATGTTCTCGGCGGCGGTGAGGGCCGGGATCAGGTTGTAGTCCTGGAAGACGTAGCCGACGGAGCGGCGGCGGACCTCGGCGAGCCGCTTGCGGCTGAGGCCGCCCAGGGCGACGCCCTCGACCAGGACCTGGCCGGCGCTGGGGGTGTCGAGGCCGCCGGCGAGGGTCAGCAGGGTGGACTTGCCGGAGCCGGACGGGCCCATGACGGCGACGAACTCGCCGGGGCGGACCTTGAGGTCGACGCCGCGCAGCGCCTGGACCTCGGCGGCGCCCTGGCCGTGGACACGGGTGACGTGGTCCAGGTGCAGGACGGCGTCGCCGCTCCTGGTCGGATCGGTGTGGGACACGGTTCCCCCTGCTGTGGTGGGGCCCGTCGCGCGGTGGCGGCGGTCGGGCCGGTGGTTCGGGTTCGAGCCGGTTCGGTGCGGGCCCGGTGCTGCGGGCCCGGTGGTACGGGCCCAGTGGTACGGGCCGGGTGGTTCGGGTCGGGTGGTTCGGGCCCAGTGCCGCGGGCCGGGTGGTGCGGGCCGGTTCGGGTCCGGCCCGGTGCTGCGGGCGGGTGTCAGGCCTTGCTGCGGCGGCGGCCGAAGCGGGCGGGCGCGGCCGCCGGACCGTCACCCGCCCCGGCGGCGCTCCGCTCGGCCGCGCGGGCCTGCTCCGCCTCCGCGTGCTGGGCGAGCCGGGTCTCGCAGTGGTCGAGCCAGCGGACCTCGGCCTCGGTCTGGAAGATCAGCTGTTCGAGGACGAGCAGCCAGGCGAGGTCGGCGCCGGGCTGCCCGGGCCCGCCCGGCCGGGTCTCGCCGGCCAGGGCGCGGGCCTTCAGCCGGGTGTAGTCCTGGAGCGCCTTGATGCTGTGCCGGCGCTGGCCCTGGACGACGGCGGGCACGTCGACGCCGGGGACGGTGACGGCCATGGCGAGCTTGATGGCGAGTTCGTCCCGGGGCGGGTTGGTGCGCGGCACCGGGGTGTCGAACCAGGTCCGCAGTTCGGCGCGGCCGGCTTCGGTGGCCTCGTAGAACTGGTGGCCCTCCTCGTCCTCCCCGGCGGGGACGACCAGGCCGTCGCGCTCCAGTCGGGCCAGGGTGGTGTAGACCTGGCCGACATTCAGCGGCCAGGTGGCGCCGGTGCGCGCCTCGAACTCGGTTCTCAGCTGGTAGCCGTAGCGGGGCCCCTGGTCGAGCAGGGCGAGCAGGCCGTGGCGGATGGACATACCGAGTATGTATACCCGGTATGCTCGACGGGTCAAGCCGGGACCCCAGGAGCCGCCCCACGAAGAACCGCAGCGGAGGACCTCCGGACGGGAGCCGGCGCGGGCCGGTCGACGGCGACCGGTAACGTCGTACCGCGTGAGCCAGTTGCGCATCGCCACCTTCAACCTGCTGCACGGCCGACCGCTGGCCCCCGACGGCGCCCCGCGCCCCTTCCCGCCCGACCCCGCGGCACCGCTCGCGGAGGCGGTGGCCGCGCTGGACGCCGACGTGCTGGCCCTCCAGGAGGTGGACCGGCACCAGGCCCGCTCCGGCGGCACCGACCAGACCGCCGTCGCCGCCGCCGCGATGGGCGCCGCCGACTGGCGCTTCGCCGCGGCCCTGCACGGCCGCCCCGCCCCGGTGGCCGGCTGGCTGCCGGAGCCCTCGGCGCCGCCCGGGATCCAGGTGTACGGGCCGGCCGACCTCGGCGCGCAGGCGCCGCCCGCCTACGGCACCGCGCTGCTGACCCGGCTGCCGGTGCTGCACTGGCGGGCCCGCCGGTTCGCGCCGGCGCCGTTCGGGCTCCCGCTGCGGGTGGCCGGACGGCGCGGACTGACACCCGTTCCGGACGAGCCGCGCGCGGCGCTGGCGGCGGTGCTGGAGGGCGAGAAGGGGCCGTTCACCGTGGTCGCGGCGCACCTGTCGTTCGTCCCGGGCTGGAACATGGCGCAACTGGCGGCGATCCGCCGGTGGATCGCCGACCTGCCGCAGCCGTACCTGGTGCTGGGGGACTTCAACCTGGTGGGCGCGGTGCCGCGCACGGTATTGGGCGGGGCGAGCGCGCTGGAGCGGTCGGCGCCCCGGGCGCGGGTGCGGGAGCTGCGGGCGGCCCGGCGGGCCCGGCCGGCGCTGGTGGAGCCGCGCCGGCGGCGGGTGCGGGAGCCCCGGGCGCGGCTCCAGGGCTGGTACGACCTGGCGCGCACGCCCACCTACCCCTCGCACCGGCCGGCGGTGCAGTTCGACCATGTGCTGGCGGTCGGGGTGCCGCGGACGGCGGTGGGCCCGGCGACCGCGCCGCGCACGGCGGTGTCGGACCACCGCCCGCTGGTGGTCCGGGTCTCGCTCTAGCCGACGGACCTCACTGCCGGGAGAGGTGCGCGTTCTGCTGCGGGACGTGCGGGACGGACGGGGTGCGCGGGGCCGGCGGGGCGGGCTGCCCGCCGGGGTCGGCCGGGGCCTGCGCGGCCGCGGCGGTGACGGCGGTGACGGGCCGGTCGGTGACCGGCGGCGGGTCGTACTGGAGGAGCAGCATGGCGGCGTCGTCGCCGAGTTGGCGCCCGACGTGGCGCACGACGTCCTCGTGCAGGCGGTGCAGCACCTCGACCGGTCCGCCGTCGGCGTGCCGGGGGAAGCGTTCGGCGAGCGGGTAGAAGACGCCGGCCCGGTTGCGGGCCTCGATGACGCCGTCGGTGAAGAGCAGCACCCGGTCTCCGGGGCGGAGCGGCACCCGGTGGACCGGGGGCCGGACGTCGGCGGGGTCGAGGACGCCGAGCGGGGGCACCGTCTCGGCGAGTTCGAGCGGACGGACGGCCTCGCCGCCGCGCAGCAGCAGCGGGGCGGGGTGGCCGCAGTTGACGATCTCGGCGGTGCCGTCGGGGCCGACGCCGATCAGGACCAGGGTGACGAACTCCTCCTCGACGCCGGGGTGGTCGTTCTCGTGGAGGGCGCGGTCGAGGCTGTCGGCGAGCCAGCCGGCGACCTTGTCGAGGGCGGCCTCCTGGTGGGCGGCCTCGCGGAAGGCGCCGAGCACGGCGGCGGCGGTCTCGACCGCGCCGAGGCCCTTGCCGCGCACGTCGCCGACGACGGCGCGCACGCCGTGCCGGGTGTTGACGACTTCGTAGAGGTCGCCGCCGATGCGGGCGTGGGCGGCGGCGGCGGCGTAGTGGACGGCGGCGCGGACGGTGCCGACCCGGTCGGGGACGGGCCGCAGCAGGACCCGCCGGGCGATGGAGGCGACCAGCTGGGCGTCGGCGAGGAGGCGCTCCTGGCGCAGCCTCAGGGTGGCGCTGACCCAGCTGATCACGGCGACGAGGACGATGGCGAAGACGGTGGCGCTGTGCACGGACTCGGCGAGCACGTCGTTGCGCACGGCCATGACGAAGGCGGCGACCTCGGTGCAGGCGCCGATGGCGAGGGGGTACCAGGTGCGTCGGCTGACCACGGCGGCCAGCGCGGGGACGGCGGTGAGCGCCGGTTCGACGGTCACCGCGGCGTCGGTGAAGTAGTCGAGGACGACGACCAGCGCCATACCGATGAACGGCAGCGACAGCGCCGTCCTCGGCCAGGTGCCGGTCGCGCCGGGTGCGGTTCCCGGGGTCGGCCCGGCGAACCGTTCTCTGATCCATCCGGTCGCGCTCAACTTCGGTTCTCCAGCAGAAGACGCGGATGCCCGAGGGCACCTGCGGTGATGACTGAGGGTTAGGGAATACGGGCCTCGCTGGCGGCCGGAGCACGGGGGTTGACCGGTTACCGACCCCACAATAGGCGCGAAACGTGCACTACGCACAGGTTTCGCCCGATGCCGTGATGACTTGAATGCTCTCTGTGACTCATTCTTCACTGTTCCCGATCAGGAGCCGTTCCAACTCTTTTCGGTCGGGAAGTCCTGCGGGTTGTTCGATCCGGCCGCTCCGGACGTACAGGAACGAGGCCGTGACCTGCTCCGGCGGAACGCCGGCCTGTTCGGCCCACGCCAGTCGGTACACGGCGAGTTGGAGCGGGTCGGCGGTCTCCTCGCGGTGCGTCTTCCAGTCCACCACTTCGTAGCGTGACGCGCCGCCCATTTCTGACCCGCCGTCACCGTCACGATAGACCGCGTCGATCCGGCCGCGCACCACCCGGCCCGCCAGCACCAGTTGGAACGGCGCCTCGACCCGCAGCGGGGAGCGGTCGGCGTAGGGGCTGCGCAGGAACGCCTCCTTGAGCCGCTCCAGGTCCTGCTCGTCCTCGATGCCGTCGTCGTCGGCACCGGGCAGCGCGCCCGGGCCGATCAGCATCAGCGGTTCGATCCGCGACTGCACCCAGGCGTGGAAGCGGGTGCCGCGCCGGGCCGCGGGTTGCGGCGGGCGGGGCATCGGGCGGGCGAGGTCGTGCGCGAAGCCGTCCGGGTCGGCGGCCAGCCGCATCAGCTGGGTGGCGGAGAGCGAGGCCGGCAGCGGCACCTCCCGCACCCGGCCCCGGGAGCGCTCCAACTCGCCGACCAGCGCGGTGAGGTCGCGGTCCCAGGACTCGACCAGTCGGCGGTCCTCGGGCGCCATCGGCCCGGGGTCGGGGGCGGGCTGCCCGGCCAGGCGCCGGTGCACCACCTCGGCGACCCGGCGGCGGGCGTGCTGGGCGGCCGGGTCCAGCGGCAGCGGCCAGGGGCGTTCGACGGGCGCGGCGAGCGCCGGGTTCTCGGCGCCCTCCGCGGGCGGCTCGGCCCAGCGGTCGATCTCGCCGTTGCCGGGGAGCTCGGTGTGCTCGCGCAGCTGCTCCAGGAAGGCGGAGGGACCGCGCGGGGTCTTCTGGCTGGGCCCCCACCAGTGGCCGGAGGCGAGCAGCAGCGCCCGGGGGCGGGTGAAGGCGACGTAGCCGAGGCGCAGTTCCTCGGTGGCGGAGTGCTCGGCCAGGGCCGCCCTGAACTCCTTCATGGCCTTCGCGTTCCAGCCGCCCCGCACGTCGGGCAGGGTGGCGGCGTCGCCGCGCAGGGCGTGCGGCAGCACCCGCTTGGCGCTGGTCCAGCGCTCGCGCGGGCTGGCGGACGGGAAGGCGCCCTTGACCAGGCCGGGCACCGCGACGACGTCCCACTCCAGGCCCTTGGACTTGTGCGCGGTGAGCACCTTGACGGTGTCCTCGCCGCCGGGCAGGCCGGCGTCCAGGCCCCGGTCGTGCTCCTGGGCGGCGCGCAGGAAACCGAGGAAGGCCGCGAGGCCCGGGTCGCCGTCGAGGTCGGAGAAGGAGGCGGCGACGTCCAGGAAGGCGTGCAGGGTCTCCCGGCGGCGGGCGGCGAGCGCGTGCGGGGAGGCGGCGAGTTCGACCTCCAGCCCGGTGACGGCGAGCACCCGGTGCAGCACGTCCATCAGCGGCTCGGCGAGCGAGCGGCGCAGCTCCCGCAGTTCGCGGGCGAGCCGGGCGAAGCGGATCCGGGCCTCGGCGGAGAACTCCGGGGCGTCCGGGTCCTCGGGCTCCTCGCCGTCGAGGAAGCTCTCCAGGGCGTCGGCGAGCGAGACCACCTCGGTGGGGTCGGTCTCGGCGACGGCGGCGGCGAGCGGCTCCACGCCCTCGGGGCGCGCGGTGCGGACGAGTTCGGCGGCGCGCCGGCCGAGCAGCGCGAGGTCGCGCGGGCCGATCCGCCAGCGCGGGCCGATCAGCAGCCGGACCAGCGCGGCGTTGGCGGTCGGGTCCTGGAGCACCTCGCACACCGCGACCAGGTCGGCGACCTCGGGCAGGTGGAGCAGTCCGCCGAGGCCGACCACCTCGACCGGCACCTCGCGGGCGACCAGCGCGGCGTGCACGTCGGGGAAGGCCGCGCCGCCCCGGCACAGCACGGCGATCCGGCCGGGGGCGGTGCCGGTGCGCACCAGGTGGGCGATCTCGTCGGCGAGCCAGTCGATCTCCTCGGCGTGGGTGGGCAGCAGCGCGGCCCGCACCCGGCCGTCGAGTTCGGCGCCGGGGGCGGGGCGCAGCGCCTCGACGCCCTCGTGCATGGCGCGCAGCGGCGCGGCGAGCCCGTTGGCGAGGGCGAGCAGCCGGCCGCCGCTGCGGCGGTTCTCGCTGAGCGCGTACCGGTCGGCGGGGGTGCCGTCGGCGGCGGGGAAGTGGCGCGGGAAGTCGTCGAGGTTGGCGACGGAGGCGCCGCGCCAGCCGTAGATGGCCTGGCAGGGGTCGCCGACGGCGGTGACGGCGTGGCCGGGGGCGGGGCCGTCCGGGCCGGCGCCGAACAGGCCGGCCAGCATCAGCCGCTGGGCGACGGAGGTGTCCTGGTACTCGTCGAGCAGCACCACCCGGTACTGGTCCCGCAGCAGGGCGCCGACCTCCGGACGCTGCTGGGCGAGCCGGGCGGCGGCGGCGATCTGGTCGCCGAAGTCCATCAGGCCGGCGGCGCTCTTGCGGCGCCGGTAGTCCTCGACCAGCCGCAGCAGTTCCAGCCGGGCCCGGGCGGTGGCGGGCACCGCCCGGAGGTCCTCGTTGCCGAGCCGGACGCCGGTCAGGGCGTCGAGCAGGTCCTCGTCGTGGGCGCGCAGCTGCTCGGGCGTGACGAGGTGCTCGGCGAGTTCGCCGTCGAGGGCGGTGAGGTCGGCGACCAGGCCGGTGAAGGTGCCGGTGAGGGCGGGGAACGGGCCCCGGGCGGTGCGCAGCACCTTGGCGGCGAGCTGGAAGCGGGTGGCGTCGGCGAGCAGCCGGACGTCCGGCTCGATGCCGATGCGCAGGCCGTGCTCCTTGAGGAGGCGACCGGCGAAGGCGTGGTAGGTGGAGATCTCGGGTTCGCCGAGGGCCTCGTCGGCGGGGGCGGCGTACCGGTCGTCGTCCGCCGGGGGCTGCCCGACCCCGGCCTGGCGCAGGGCGGCGCGGACGCGCTCGGCGAGTTCGCCGGCGGCCTTGTTGGTGAAGGTGAGGCCGAGGACCTGCTCGGGGCGGACGGCGCCGGAGCCGACCAGCCAGACGACCCGGGCGGCCATCACGGTGGTCTTGCCCGACCCGGCGCCGGCGACGATGACGGCGGGCCGCAGCGGGGCGCCGACGGCCGCGATCTGCTCCCGGTTGAAGGGGATGCCCAGCAGCTCCTTGAGCTGGTCGGGATGGCTGAGCACGGCGGTCACCACGCAACGGTAACGGGGGCCGCCGACAGCGCGGGCGCCGCTGTGGCGACGGCCACGTGTTGCGAGCGCCACCCGGCGCGGCCGCCGCCCCGGTCACGGGGCTGGAAGGACGGGCCCTACTCGACCACCTGGACGCCCTCGCGCTGGGCGGAGCAGCTGCGCCGGAAGGTGCAGCGGTCGCAGCCGCCGCCGGTCTGCGGGACGAAGCGTTCGGCGAGGATCCGCCCGGCGGCGTCGGCGAGCAGGTTCTCGATCCACGGCTCGCCGTCGGGCGGATCCTGCCGCTGCACCTTGGGCGCCTCGGGCACGGTCTTGTCGGGCTTGCGGAGCTGGACGAGTTCGGCGCCGCCGGACTCGGCGGCGGTGGCCGCGTCGAAGCCGGGCAGCCCGTTGAGCGCGCCGGAGCGGACGGCGAGCTGGTAGACGGCGAGCTGCTTGTGGTCGGGCAGGGACTTGTCGGTGGGCGTCTGCTTGCCGGTCTTGAAGTCGACCACGTAGGCGCGGCCGGCCTCGTCCTGCTCGACCCGGTCCATCGAGCCGCGGATCCGCACCTGGACGCCGCCGGCGTCGAGGGTGACGTCGAAGCCGTGCTCGGTGGCGACGACGTCCCGGCCCCGGGACATCACGTGCCAGGTGAGGAAGCGCTCCAGGGCGTCGCGGGCCTCGGACTTCTCCTGGTGGGACTTCCACGGCGCGTCGAAGGCGAGCGCGTCCCACACCGTGTCCAGGCGCTCCATCAGGACGGCGAGGTCGGCGGGGGTGCGGCCGGAGCCGACCTCGTCGGCGAGGGCGTGCACGACGTTCCCGAAGCCCTGCGCGGCGGAGGAGGTGCCCCGGGCCTTGACCTCCTTGTCCAGGAACCACTGGAGCGAGCAGCTCTCCAACTGTTCCAGGCCGCTGCCGGACAGCCGCACCGGCAGCGCGGCGTCGCGCAGCGGGGCAGGGGCGGCGGTGGGGTCGTCCAGGCCCCACCAGGCCTCGGGGCGGGCGGCGGGGACGAGCGGGCGGCCCTCCTCGTCGGTGGCGAGGGCGAGGGTGGCGAGCCGTTCGGCGGCGGCGCGGCGCAGCTCGGGCGAGCGGGCGGGGTCGACGGTGACCGCGCGCAGTTCGGCGACCAGCGCGGGCACGGCGAGCGGGCGGCGCGGGCGGTGGGTGACGTCCTCGACGGTGACGGCCGGGGTGCGGCGCAGCACCCGGCCGGTCCTGGGGTCGACCTCCTCGCGGTAGAGCTCGCGCAGGAAGCGGGACGGCTGGTCGCCGTCGTCGGCGGGGGCCTTGACGGCGGTGACCACCAGCCGGTCCTTGGCCCGGGTGGCGGCGACGTAGAAGAGGCGGCGTTCCTCGGCGAGCAGGGCGGCGGGGGTGAGGGGCTCGGCGAGGCCGTCGCGGCCGATCCGGTCGGCCTCCAGCAGGGAGCCGCGGCGGCGCAGGTCGGGCCAGAGGCCGTCCTGGACGCCGGCGACGACGACGAGCCGCCACTCCAGGCCCTTGGCGCGGTGGGCGGTCATCAGCCGGACCGCCTCGGGGCGCACGGCCCGCACGGTGAGGGTGTCGGCGGCGATGTCCTGGGCCTCCAGCTCGGCGAGCAGGTCCAGGGCGCCGCGGTGGCCGGTGACCTGCTCCTCGGCGCGGGCCGCGGTCTCGAAGAGGGCGCAGACGGCGTCGAGGTCCCGGTCGGCGTTGCGGCCGGCGGCGCCGCCGCGCAGGGCGGCGCGTTCCAGGCGTTCGCGCCAGCGGCGGGAGCCCTCCCACAGCTGCCAGAGGGCGTCCTCGGCGGTGCAGCCGCCGGCGAGGGCCTCGCGGACCTTGCGCAGCAGGCTGCCGAGGGCGTACGCGCGGCGGGCGTAGGGAGTGTCCAGGACGGCGAGGCGCTCGGGTTCGGCGAGGGCCTCGCGGAGCAGTTCGCCGGCCGGGCGGGGGACGGCGGCGGGAACGGCGGCGGCCGGGGCGGCGGCGGGAACGGCGGCCGGGGCGGCCTCGCCCCCGTCCTCGTCCTCGTCCTCGTCCTCGGCGGCGGCGGCGCGGGCCCGCTCGGCCTCCCGGGCCCGCTCGGCGGCCTCGGCGCGCAGCGCGGCGCGTTCCTCCTCGCGCAGGGTGCGGCCGAGGCGGCGCAGGTCGGCGCCGTCCAGGCCGCCGAGCGGACCGGTGAGCAGGGCGTGCGCGAGTTCGGTGGTGAGCGGGTCGGGCGTGCCGGGACCGCCCCCGTCGTCCTCGGCGTCCCCGACGTCGTCCCGGCGGTCGCGGACGGCCTGCTCGGCGCAGACCCGCAGCGCCAGCAGCAGCTGGGCGACGGCCGGCTCCTCGCGCAGCGGCAGGTCGTCGCCGTCGATCTCCAGCGGCACCCCGGCCGCGCCGAGCGCCCGCCGCACCCCGGGGATGGACCGGGCGCCGGCCCGGACCAGCACCGCCATCTCGCCCCACGGCACGCCGTCCTCCAGATGGGCCCGGCGCAGCAGGTCGGCGACCGAGTCCAGCTCGGCGCCGGGGGTCGGGTAGGTGCGGACCTCGACCCGGCCGCCCTCCCGGGCGGGCAGCGGGGCTCGGTGCTGGGCGAGCTTGTCGCTGGGCAGCCGGCCCATCGGCATCCGCCGGGCGAGCTCGCGGGCGGCGGCCAGCAGCACGGCGCCCGAGCGGCGGGACACCCGCAGCACCTTGACCTCGGCGGGGCGGCCGTCGGCGTGCCGGAAGGTCTGCGGGAACTCCAGGATGCCGTTGATGTCGGCGCCCCGGAACGCGTAGATGGACTGGTCCGGGTCCCCGACGGCGACCAGCTCGCGCCCGCCGCCGGCCAGCCGCCGCAGCAGCCGGACCTGGGCCGGGTCGGTGTCCTGGTACTCGTCGACGAAGACCGCGTCGTAGCGCTCGCGCAGGCTCCGCTCGACCTCGGGGCGCTCGGCGAGCAGCACCGCGCGGTGCACCAGCTCGGCGTAGTCGAGGACGCCGCGCAGGTCGAGGACGTCGAGGTAGTCGGCGAGGAAGTGCGCGGCGGCGGCCCAGTCGGGGCGCCGCACGCCCTCGGCGAAGCGGGCCAGCTCGGCCTCGCCCAGCCCGAGCTCGCGGCTGCGGGCGAGCACGGCGCGGACCTCGTCGGCGAAGCCCCGGGTGGTCAGGCAGGCGCGCAGGTCGAGCGGCCAGGCGATCCGGGAGCGGCCGCGCCGGGCGTCCTCGGCGCCGCCGGCGAGCAGCTCGCGGACCATGACGTCCTGCTCGGGGCCGGAGAGCAGCCGCAGCGGCTCGGCGTACTCGGCCGGGTCCTGGTGGGCGCGGAGCAGGGCGTAGCAGAAGGAGTGGAAGGTGGTGGCCTGCGGGGCGGCGGCGCGGGCACCGGCGGCGGTCGCGGAGAGCCGCCCGGCCATCCGGTCGCGCAGCTCCACGGCGGCCTTGCGGCTGAAGGTGAGGACGAGGATCCGCTCGGGGTCGGTGCCGTTCTCGATCCGCCGGGCGACGGCCTCGACCAGCGTCGTGGTCTTGCCCGTGCCCGGCCCGGCGAGCACCAGCAGCGGACCGCCCGTGTGCTCGACCACGGCGCGCTGGTAGGCGTCGAGTTCGGGCGGTACGGGCGGTACGAGGGGGCTGCGCACCAGACGGTAGGGGGAGCTCACGGACGTCCTGGGGGTCGTGCTCGGGCAACTGCGGGCGGGCCCCGTCGAGGGGCCCGTCGTACATCGAGCCTACGATCCTGCCCCGTCATTCCCGTCCGCGCACGTGATTCCGCCCGATCCGGGCCCGGCCCCCTGGAGGCGAGGACGCTAAGCGTCGCCGTCCCAGCGGGCGCGCCGCAGGTCGACCCGGGGCGGGTCGGCGAGCTCCCGCAGCGGGGTGCCCTCGTCGCCGTAGTGGCCCAGGGCGCGGTGCTCGTGGCCGGGCAGCAGCCGGCCGTCGGCGCGGACCACCCGCCACCAGGGGACGGCGCCGCCGTACAGCGCCATCACCCGGCCGACCTGCCGGGGCCCGCCCTGGCCGAGGTACTCGGCGATGTCCCCGTAGGTCATCACCCGGCCGGGTGGAATCCGCTCGGTCAGGTCGAGCACGAGTTCGGCGAAGGGAGGCAGCTCACCGTGGCCGGCCTCGTCGGGGGCGTCCGTCACCTGCGGCATTCTTCCGCATCCGGCCGGACGGCGGGGCCCGTGCGAACGATCCGCCGCGCCCGATCCGGCCCCTGTCCAGCGCGGGGCGCCGAGGCATGCCACCATCTTCGGGGCGGTGAGTGGTGATACGAGGACAAGACCAGATGACCGGGACGGCTGACGTGGGTGTGGACGAGGGCTCCGACGAGTCCTCCGACAGCATGCCCGCAGGTCGCGGCGGGCAGCCCGCCGCCGCGCCGTCCCCGGCAGTCTCCCTGATCAAGGACCGGACGATCAAGAGCCCCGAGCAGGCCGGCCCCACGACCGGGACACCCGCCGCCGTACCCAGCCAGCCCCCCGCGGCCGAGCCCGCGCCGGGCACCGTGACCGACGGCACGCAGGCCCCGGCCCCGCGCCCCGAGCACGATCCGCTGGACGACGCCCCGCACCTGGATGTCGACGAACCGCTGCTCGCCGCCCGCGCGCACCGCCCCTCGGACCTCATCCGCTTCCTGGCCGGCGTCTTCGGCATCGTCGCGGTGTTCGTGCTCGCCGGTGTGGCGACCTCGACCACCACCGGCATCGAGATCGACATCGCCGAGAACGCGCCCCGCTTCTCCCCCGTGCTGTCCACCATCACCGGCCTGGTCTCCAACGTCGCGGTGCTGGCCGTACCGCTCGCCTTCGCGGTCGAGCGGCTGATCAAACGGGACGGGCTACGGGTCGCCGACGGCGTGCTCGCCTCCGTCCTGGCCTACGGCGTCTCGCTGGGCATCGACTGGTGGGTGGCCGAGGGCGCCTCCGACCACATCCGGGACGCGCTGACCCGCTTCCCGCTGGACTCCGTCGGCACCCTGACCGATCCGGTGCACGGCTACCTCGCCCCGGTGATCGCCTACATGACGGCGGTCGGCATGTCGAGCAGACCGCGCTGGCGGGTCGCCCTGTGGGTGGTGGTCGTCTTCAGCGGCATCACCGAACTGCTCGGCGGCTACACCACCCCGCTGTCCCTGCTGCTCACCGTGCTGATCGGCTGGTCCGTCGCCTACGGCACCCTCTACACGATCGGCTCGCCGAACATCCGGCCCACCGGGCAGCACCTGATGATCGGCCTGCGCAAGGTCGGCTTCACCCCGGCCAGCGCCCACCGCGCCCACGACGCCCCCGGCGGCACCCGCCGCTACCTGGTCGCCCAGCAGAGCGGTCCGCCGCTGGACGTCCACATCGTCGACCGCGAACAGCAGGCCTCCGGCTTCTTCTACCGGGCCTGGCGCCGGCTGCGGCTGCGTTCGGTGGCCGTCCGGCGCAGCCCGCAGTCGCTGCGCCAGGCGCTGGAGCAGGAGGCCCTGATCGCGTACGCGGCCGCCGCCTCCGGCGCCCGCGCCCCGCAGCTGGTCGCCACCTCCGAGCTGGGCCCGGACGCCGCGATCCTGGTCTACGAGAACGTCGAGGGCCGCACCCTGGACGAGCTCGCCGACGAGGAGGTGACCGACCGGGTGATGGCCTCGCTCTGGGAGTCGGTCGCCGCCCTGCACGAACGCCGGATCGCGCACCGCCGGCTCACCGGCGAGTCGCTGCTGGTGGTCGACGGGAAGACGGCCTGCCTGGTCAACCTCTCCGGCGGCGACATCGCGGCCACCGACCTCACCCTGCGCATCGACGTCGCCCAGCTGCTCACCACCTTCGCGCTGCGGATCGGCCCGGAGCGCACGGTCGCCACCGCCAACGCGGTGCTCGGCGCCGAGCGGGTCGCCCAGGCGCTGCCGCTGCTCCAGCCGGTCGGGATGAGCCGCTCGACCCGGGTCGACCTGAAGAAGCTCGGCAAGGAGCGCAAGACCGCCGCCCAGGCCAAGGCCCTGGAGCAGGTCGCCGCCGGCGAGCGCACCCAGGAGCAGGCCGAGGAGGACATCGCGGTCGCCGGCGAGGACCTGCTCAGCCGGATCCGCGGCCAGATCCTGCAGATCGCGCCCGAGGCGCCGATGGAGCCGGCCAGGCTGGAGCGGCTCAAGCCGAAGACCCTGATCATGGTGATCGCGTTCACCTTCGCCGCCTATCTGACGCTGACCACGGTCAAGCCGGCGCAGCTGAAGCTCTCCCAGATGGACTGGGCCTGGGCGGCGGTGGCGCTCGCCGCGGCGAGCTTCTCCTACGTGGCCGCGGCGATGAGCCTGACCGGCTTCGTCCCGGAGAAGCTGCCGTTCCGCCGGACCGTGGCCGCCCAGATCGCCGGTTCCTTCGTGAAGCTGGTCGCCCCGGCCGCGATCGGCGGCATCGCGCTGAACACCCGCTACCTGCAGAAGGCGGGCATCCGCTCCGGCCAGGCGGTCGCCTCGGTCGGCGCCTCCCAGCTGGCCGGCCTGACCGGGCACCTGCTGCTGCTGTTCAGCTTCGGCCTGATCACCGGCAGCCAGACCAACGGCGACCTCTCCGCCTCCCGCGCGGTGATCATCGGCGTGCTGAGCGCGGCCGTGCTGGCGCTGGTGGTGGCGGCGGTCGCCCCGCTGCGGCGGTTCGTGCTGAACCGGCTGCGCTCGCTGTTCTTCGGTGTGGTGCCGCGGATGCTCGACCTCATGCAGACGCCCAGCAAGCTGGTCACCGGCTTCGGCGGCATCCTGCTGCTGACGCTGTCGTTCACCGCCTGCCTGGACGCCTCGGTGCAGGCCTTCGGCGGCTCGATCTCCTTCTCGGCGGTCGCGGTGGTCTTCCTGACCGCCAACGCGGCCGGCTCGGCCATCCCCACCCCCGGCGGCATCGGCCCGGTCGAGGTCGCCCTGATCGGCGCGCTCACCGTCGCCGACGTGCCGGCCGCGGTCGCCACCCCGGCGGTCTTCCTCTACCGGGCGCTCACCTTCTGGCTGCCGGTGGTGCCGGGCTGGATCTCCTACAACGTGCTCCAGCGCAAGGGCGCGCTCTAGAAACCGTCCCCGCACGCGCGCAAGGGGCCCCGGACGCGGGAAGGGCCCGCCGGAGCGGGCCCTTCCCGGTGGTCGGTCATGCGCAGTGCGATCAGTAGACCGGCTTGTGCGGCTCGATCTGGTTCACCCAGCCGAGCACGCCGCCGCCCAGGTGGACGGCGTTGGAGAAGCCCGCCGACTTCACCACGGCCAGCACCTCGGCCGAGCGGACGCCCGACTTGCAGTGCAGCACGATCTTCTTGTCCTGCGGCAGCTGCTCCAGCGCGTTGCCCATCAGGAACTCGTTCTTCGGGATCAGCACCGCGCCGGGGATGCTGACGATCTCGTACTCGCCGGGCTCGCGGACGTCGATCAGGAAGATGTCCTCCTGGTCGTCCTGCCACTGCTTGAGCTGCTTCGAGGTGATCGTCGAACCGGCGGCCGCGGCCTGCGCCTCCTCCGACACGACGCCGCAGAAGGCCTCGTAGTCGATGAGCTCGGTGACGGTCGGGTTCTCGCCGCAGAGCGCGCAGTTCGGGTCCTTGCGGACCTTCACCTGGCGGTAGTTCATCTCCAGGGCGTCGTAGATCATCAGCCGGCCGACCAGCGGGTCGCCGACCCCGGCCAGCAGCTTGATCGCCTCGGTGACCTGGATCGAGCCGATCGACGCGCACAGCACGCCCAGCACGCCGCCCTCGGCGCAGGAGGGGACCATGCCCGGCGGCGGCGCCTCCGGGTAGAGGCAGCGGTAGCAGGGGCCGTGCTCGGCCCAGAACACGCTCGCCTGGCCGTCGAAGCGGTAGATCGAGCCCCACACGTACGGCTTGCCGAGCAGCACCGCGGCGTCGTTCACCAGGTAGCGGGTGGCGAAGTTGTCGGTGCCGTCCACGATCAGGTCGTAGCCGGAGAAGATCTCCATGACGTTGGAGTTGTCGAGGCGCTCGTCGTGCAGGATCACCTCGACGTACGGGTTGATCTCCTTGACGGAGTCCCGCGCCGACTCGCCCTTCGAGCGGCCGATGTCCGACTGGCCGTGGATGATCTGCCGCTGCAGGTTCGACTCGTCGACGACGTCGAACTCGACGATCCCCAGCGTCCCGACGCCGGCCGCGGCCAGGTACATCAGCGCGGGCGAGCCCAGACCGCCGGCGCCGACACACAGCACCTTGGCGTTCTTCAGCCGCTTCTGCCCGGCCATGCCCACGTCGGGGATGATCAGGTGGCGGGAGTACCTGCGGACCTCGTCGACGGTGAGCTCGTCGGCCGGCTCGACCAGGGGTGGCAGCGACACGGGTTCTCCGTTGCTCGTCGGTTCGGGTGGCCGGGGCCAACCTCTTGGGGCTTGTTGCTCCGCCACCTCGGTGGCTCTGCTAGGCCAACAGTGTCACGCCGCCCCGGTATTCCGAGACAGCCCGTCCGAAGGACGAGACGGGCCGCACCGGATGGTGGGACCACGCACCGGGCCCCGGAACGGTCGCCGCGGACCGCCCCGGGACCCGGAAGCAGCGGGTTCCCGGTGCCGCCGCGGCCCGTACCCGCCCGGGCCGCGGCGGCGCCTCCGGCTCAGACCCGGCAGGCCGTCTCCAGCCAGACGTCCCCCAGCGACTCCTCCAGCGGCACCTGTGTCCGCCAGCCGAGACGGTCCCGGGCCGTCCGTACGTCCGCCTGCCGCCACGGCACCGGCTCCCCCGCGGGCGCCCGCCCCTCGCCCGGGCGGGGCTCCGCCGGCCGGTGGCCGGGCAGATGGTGCGCGGGCACGTGCCCCGGCACGTGCTCGACCGGGCCGCCGGCCTGCGCGGGCAGCACGACCTGCCGGTTCTCCTCCAGCACCGCCCCCTCGAAGCCGGACGCCCGGACCAGCAGCTGGGCCGCCTCCCGGGCCCGGACGGCATGCCCGCTGCCGATGTTGATCACCCCGGTCGCGGCCGAGACCGCGGCCGCCTGGATCGCCCGCGCGACATCCCTGACATCCACGAAGTCCCGGTATCCGGACAGGTCCGGCATCCGCACCTGGGACTCCTCGCGCTCCAGCGCCCGCCGCAGCCCCTCCGCCAGCCGCCCGAACAGCGAGGCCGTCGGCGCCCCCGGCCCGACCACGTCGAACACCCGCAGCACCGCGGCGTCCAGCCCGGAGGCCAGCACCAGCTCCGTCCCGGCCAGCTTCGACACCCCGTACGGGCCCACCGGCCGGGGCTCGGCGCTCTCCGACACCGGCACCCCGCCCGGGACCGGCCCGTACTCGGCCGCCGAACCGACGTGCACCAGCCGGGCCGGCTCCCGGCTGCGCCGGATCCCCTCGCAGACGGTCGCCACGGCGAGCGTGTTGGCCCTGATCAGCGTCCGCGAACTGCCGTAGGTGGCTCCCGCGCAGTTGATCACCACCTGCGGCGCGACCGCGTCCAGGAACCGGGCCAGCGCCCCGGGACTGCCGGTGGTCAGATCGAAACGGATGTCGGCGGAGTCACGCCGGCCGAGTACCGTCACCTGCAGTTCCGGATCCACGAGCAGGCGATCGGTGACCCGACGGCCGATGAAGCCGTCGGCGCCCAGCAGCAGCACCCTCATCGGGGGGCGTCCTTCCACGAAGCCAGACCGGGCACGGTCTGGCAGGTCCGAGTGAACAACGGGAAAGCGGGAGTTCGAGGGGCCGTCCGACAGCCCCCGGGCGCCGTCGCCCGGGCGGCGGTCAGCGGTGCGCATCGGGGCGGCCCAGCACCGGCCACGCGTGGAGCAGCAGGGCCAGCGCCACGGCGCCGCCGCCGAGCAGTCCGGCGGACGGCGCGGGCGGCGCCGCCGTGCCCGCCGCTCCGGCCAGCGCGCCCAGCGCGGCCGCCGCGGGACGGCCGCAGCGCGCCAGCAGCACGGGCAGCACCAGCAGCAGGCCGAGCACACCCTGCGCCGCCCACTGCGCGGGCCCGGCACGCTCGGCCGCCAGGTGCAGCAGCCCGCCGCCGTGCCCCGGGCCCGGGCGCGGCGCGAGCGCGGTCAGCACGGCCAGCGCCGCGAAACTCAGCACGGCCAGCACCGCCAGGTGCAGCGCCAGCGCCACCGGGAGCACCGGCCGCATCCGGGACCTGAACTCGGCCAGCGTCGCCGCCTCCCCCAGATGCCCCCGGCCGACCTGCCGGTACCACCGGGCCGCCCACTCCGCGGACCCGGTGGACAGCGCCGCCGCCAGCACCAGCGCGGCCGTCACCCGCCGCTGCTCCGGCCCGTCGGCCGTCACGGCCAGCGGCACCAGCAGCAGGGCGGCCAGCCCGGCCCCCCGCGCGGCCGGGTCCCACCAGCGGCGGGCCCCGGCGGGCGGGGTCGGCACGGCGGGCGCGACCGGGCCCAGCTCGGCCTCCGGCCCCTCCCCGGGGCCCGGACCGGCCCACGGCGCGGCCGCCGCACCGCCCGCTCCGGCCGTGCCGGCGGCGGCCGGGACCAGGACCAGCGGGACGGCCGCGGCCAGCAGGACGGGTCGGCCCCCGCCGAGCGCGACCGCCGCCGCGCACGGGAGCACGGCCAGCCCCGCCGTCCGCAGCACCGCCCCGCCCCGCCGCGGCCGGCCCCCGGCGGGCCCGGCCGGCTCCGCCGAGGGCGGCCGGCGCGGCACCCGGGCGTACAGCTCCTCGGCGAGCGAGAACAGGTCGACGTGCCGGCACCGGGCGGCGGCGGCCGGTCCCAGCCCGGCCTCCGCCAGCCCGGCGGCGATCTCCAGCGGGTCCGCGGCGCGTTCGCAGAGCACCCGGTGCTCGGCCATCACCTCCCGGACCGGGTCACCGGACCCGTCCGCGAGCCCGACGGCCGCCGCTCCCCCGCCGCCCGCCATCAGACCGCCTCCGCGAACGACCCGGACCGGTCCGGCGCCTCGCCGGCCGCCGGCAGCCGCCCCCGCGACAGCGCCACCACGGCGGCGGCGCCGTCCGCCCGGTCGGCGGTGCCGCCCTCGTCGGTGCGGTCGGTGAGGTCGGTGTCGCTGCTGCCGGTGCGGTCGGTGCGGTCGGTGCCGTTGCCGCCGTTGCCGCCGGTGCCGTCGGCCGGCACCGGCTCCGCCGTCACGGCGGCGTCAGCGGCCGGGGCGGCCTCCGGCGGCGCGCTGCGGCGGCGGTCGGTGATCCAGTACTCGGCGGGCCGGGCGAACGGCCGGGGCCGCGGGCCCGCGCCGGCGTCGGGCGCGGCGGCCGGGAAGGCCGGCCACTGCGAGACCAGCTCCAGGTAGATCTCCCGGAAGGCACCCGTCACCGGCTCGACGGCGAAGCGTTCCTGCGCCCGCAGGCGGCCCGCCAGCCCGAGCCGGGCGCGGCGCTCGCCGTCGCGCAGCAGGGCGAGACAGGCGCCGGCCAGGGCCTGCGGGTCGCGCGGCGGCACCAGCAGCCCGGTCGGGCCGACCACCTCGCGCGCCACCCCGACATCGGTGCTGACCACCGCGCGGCCGCTCAGCATCGCGTCGGCCAGCAGGCGGGGCCGCCGCTGGGAGAGGGCGGAGAAGACCACCACGGTGCCGTCCGCCCAGGCCTCGGCGACCGAGCGCGGCCGCCCGGCGAACTCGACCGCGTCGGCCACCCCGAGCCGTTCGGCGACGGCCGCGCAGTGCGCCCGGTAGCCGGGGACGGCCTCCTCCCCGTGCAGGACCAGGCGCGCGGCGGGCAGTTCGGCGCGGACCCGGGCGAAGGCGTGCAGCGCGAGTTCGGGGTCGCGGCCCGGCTCCAGCGCCCCGGCCCAGACCAGGGTGGGGACGACCGGTTCGGGGCCGGCGGCGGGCCGCTCGACGGCCGGGGTGCCCTCGTACACGACCCGGGTGCGCGCCGGATCGGCCCCGCAGCGGCGCTGCCACTGCTGGTCGTGGGCGCTGCCCGGGGTCAGTATCGCGGCCTGCCGGTAGGTCTCCTCGGTGAGCGCCCGGAAGAAGGCCAGCAGCAGGGCCCGGACCGGCCAGCGGTAGGGGGCCTCGCGGTAGCCGAGGTACTGCTCGCGCAGGTGCAGTCCGTGCTCGGTGACCACGAACGGCACCCCGTGCAGCTGCTTGGCGACCAGCGCGGGCAGCGCGGCCGGGCCGCCGCCGACGACGTGGCAGAGGTCGGCGGCGCCGAGGCCGCCGGGCGCGGTGCCGTACCAGGGCGCGGAGAGCGGCCGCAGGCACTGTTCGAGCAGGTCGGCGGCGACCAGGACGTCGCAGACCAGGGGCCGGCCGGCGGAGGTGTCGGCGCCGGGCGAGCGCCAGACCCGCTCCAGGACGCGCCGGGCCCGGTCGGAGACCAGGAAGGCGGGCAGCGCTCCGTCGGCGCGGGCGAGTTCGGCGAGCCGGTAGAGGCCTGGGCCGAAGCCGGACCGTTCGCCGGGGCGCAGCAGGGACCGGACCAGCCGGTCGTAGGCGGCGGCGTACTGGCGGCCGCGCAGGGTGCCGGGCGCGCGTCCGGCCGGGCGGCGGCCCCAGAGGGCGAGTTCGTGGACCGGGGTCCTGGCCGTGTCCTCCGCGTCGGCCGCGCCCGCTCCCCCGGCCGTCCCGGCGAGGACGTACCACGCGAAGTCGTGCTCGCGCAGTCCGTCCACCAGCCGGTCGCACCAGCCGCCGGCGCCACGCGGGGAGCGCGGGCGCACACCCTCGGTGAGCAGTGCTACGCGCACGGGAGACCTCCAGGACAGAACGGGATCGACGGATGGCCGGGCCGAGCGGGCGGTGCCGGCCGCGCGGGCCGGTCGGCGCCCGACCGCCCCACGGCGACGCGTGCGGCGCGTACGACGTGGGGGCGGCCCGGGGCGGAGGAGGCGGTCCGCCGCAGACACGGCGGCCCGGACCGGTGGCCGCCGTCGGCCGCCACCGGCCGTCGGCGTCCCTCGCGCGGCCGCCCTCCGGGTTCTCCGGCGGCCGCGGCTCCCCCACACCTGTTCGGTCCGACAGCAGAAAGGTAGGACCGGCCCGGGGAAATCCATCGGTCACATGCCTGGTTGCCACCTGAACGAGTGAACCGGAGTGACCTCTTCCCGATCATGGCGTTAACGGCGCCCCCTCGCGGGGTATCCCCCGCCCCACCGCGACGGGGGCGGGCGTCAGGCCGGGCCCAGCAGCTCCTTCACCGCCCTGGCGACGGCGTCGGGGTGCTCCATCATCGCGACGTGCCCGGAGTCCGGCAGCACCAGCAGCCGGGAGTCCGCGAAGGCCGCGCAGGCCCGGCGGGCGGAGCGGTAGGAGACGAGCTTGTCCCGCAGCCCGTACACCAGCAGGACGGGCACGGTCACCCGGGCCGCCTGCCGCCAGAGCGCCTGCTCGCCGCGCTCGGTGTAGGCCGAGACGATCCCGCGCGCCGAGCCCACCAGGGCCGCCGCCGCCCAGGGCAGCTCGGTCCGCCGCCGGTACTGGGCCACCGCCTCGGCCCGTTCGGCCGGGCCCAGGCTGTCCGGGTCGCCGTAGACCAGCCGGAGCAGCCGGTCGGCGGCCCGCTCGGGCTCGCGCACACCGGTCGGCAGCCGGCGCAGCAGCGCGGGGACGCCGGGGACGGCGAGCATCGCGGTCGGCCAGGCGGAGCGCTGCGGCGGCAGTTCGGGCAGGGCGGGCGAGACCAGGGTCAGGCTGCGCACCAGGTCGGGGCGGAGGGCCGCGAGCCGGACGCAGACCGCTCCGCCGAGCGAGTTGCCGAAGAGGTGGACGGGCCCCCGGCCGGCGGCCTCCAGGTAGCCGGTGACGGCCCGGACGTGGCCGGAGAGGCCGAGGTCGCCGTCGGCGGGCGGGGCGGACTCGCCGAAGCCGGGGAGGTCCACGGCCTCGGCGTCCAGGTCCCCGCCGAGCCGGGCCATCAGCGCGTTCCAGTTGGCGGCGGAGCCCCCGAGCCCGTGCACGAACAGCGCCGGCGCCCGTCCGTCGGCCGGGACGGGAGCGGTCGGACCGGCCCCGGGGCCGGTCGCAGGACCGGTCGCGGGCCGGTGCACGGCCAGGACCGCTCCGGGCACCTCGACGGTCCGGAAGGGCCCGGGGGAGACCGGTTCCGGGAGTATCTGCTGCTCAGCACCGCTCATGGTGGACGATGGTAGTGAGCCGGTGCCGTCGCGGCCCCTCGACGGCCCGGGACCGGAAGGTCTCCCCATTCACCGGTCCACAGCACTGCCGACGGCCGTGGTGCGCGCCGTATTGTGGGCTCCTGACAAGGGGGACGGCCGCATTTCTCGCACCTGGCGAGCGCGAACGCGGTTACCCGAAAGTAGAATCGGCCATCTTGCCGACCCCGTACGACCCGTGAAGTGAGGAGCGCCGTGACGGCCATCCAGGAGGCGCAGGAGCGCCCGCGCGGTGCCCGCCTGCCGCGAAGCGCCCGCCGTGAACAACTGCTCGGTGCCGCCCAGGAGGTGTTCGTCGCGCAGGGTTACCACGCGGCCGCCATGGACGACATCGCCGATCGTGCCGGGGTGAGCAAGCCGGTCCTCTACCAGCACTTCCCCGGGAAGCTGGAGCTCTACCTGGCGCTGCTGGACAAGCACTGCGACGCCCTGGTCGATTCGACCCGCGAGGCGCTGGAGACCACCACCGACAACAAGCTCCGGGTGGCGGCGACGATGGAGGCGTACTTCAACTACGTCTCCAGCGAGTCCGGCGCGTTCCGGCTGGTCTTCGAGTCGGACCTGACCAACGAGCCGGCCGTGCGCGAGCGCGTCGAGCGGGCCGCCGAGGCCAGTGCGACGCTGGTCAGCACGGTGATCCAGGAGGACACCGACCTGCCGGAGGCGGAGTCCAAGCTGCTCGCCGCGGGCGTCTGCGGCCTGGCCCAGATCACCGCCAGGTACTGGCTGTCGCAGGGTCTGGAGATCCCGCGCGACGAGGCGGTCCGGCTGGTCGCCAGCCTGGCCTGGCGCGGGCTCAAGGGCTTCCCGATGCACCCGCACGCGGAGTCCGCGGACGGGTCCTCCGCCGACCGGTGATCCACTGACCTTCGTCTGGGCACCGATCCGGTGCTCTATGGTGAAGCCGTACGGCGCGGTAGACGTGAACGCTTGTCCCAGGCGGTCCGGTGCCGCGCGTGGATGGCTGCAACCCCGGAGGGACGGAAGCCGTGGAGGTCAAGATCGGCGTGCAGAACGCGCCGCGCGAGATCGTGATCGAGAGCTCGCAGACTGCCGAGGAGATCCAGAACGCGATCGCCAAGGCGCTGGAGGGCACCGAGAAGCTCTTCACCCTGGCCGACGAGCACGGGCGTCGCGTCATCGTCCCGGCGGACCGCCTGGCGTACGTGGAGATCGGCGAGCCGGCCGTGCGCAAGGTCGGCTTCGGCACGCTCTGAGCCCGACGGGCCTCGCCCGGTGCCCCGCTCCCTCGGTCGAGGGGGCGGGGCACCGTCGTTCCCGGACCGTGCGCCCGCAGGGCGGCCCCGGGCCGCGTTGCCGGGGCGGGCGGTGCGGACGGGGTGTACGGGCGGGACGCCCGGGGTACGGCGACAGTGCGGCCGACCGCACGCCGCGCACCGGTACCCCGGGGAGGCATCCTTGCTGGTCGAGACCGTCGCCTTCGCCCTCGTCGGCCTGATCGTCGGCGCCGCCGCACTGCTGTCGCTGCCCGCGTACTTCCCGGCCGGCCGGGTCCTGGTCCTGGGCACCGCCCTGGGATCGGCGCTGCTGACCGGGGTGATCGCGCACTTCACCATGGACGGCCGGTACCCGGCGGCGAGCATCGCGATCTCGGCGGTGGCCTCGGCCCTGCTCACCTCGGTCCTGGCCCGGCCGGACCTCGCCGCCGGGCGGGCCCCGGCGCACCGGCACCGCCAGCACCGGACGGGCGGGCCCCGGACCGGCGGCCACCGCGCGGGCGCGCACCGGCGCCACCGGCCCGCCTGAACGCCCGGGGCCGCCCGGTGCGGCCGGGGGTCAGGAGGCCAGGCCCAGGGCGGCCATCCGCCGGGTGTGCGCCTCGGTGATCCGGTTGAACATCTTGCCGACCTCGACCAGGTCGAAGCCCTGCACCTGGACGCCGCCGACCAGCAGGTTGGACAGCGCGTCCCGCTCCGCGACCACCCGCTGGGCCTGGCTGAGCGCCTCGCCCATCAGCCGCCGGCCCCACAGGGCGAGCCGGCCGCCGGAGCGCGGATCGGCCTCGATGGCCTGCCGGACCTTGTCGACCGCGAACTGCGCGTGACCGGTGTCGGACATCACACCGAGGACGAGGTCACGGGTGTCGTCGTCCAGCCGGACGGCCACCTCGCGGTAGAAGTCGGTCGCGATGGCATCGCCGACATAGGCCTTGACCAGGCCCTCCAGCCAGTCCGAGGGCGCGGTCATCCGGTGGAACAGCTCCAGCGGCTCGACGAACGGGCGCATCGCCTCCTCCGGCTCGGCCCCGATCTCGGCGAGCCGGTCGTGCAGCCGCTGGTAGTGCTGGAACTCGGCGGTGGCCATCCGGGCCAGCGCCGCCTTGTCCGCGAGGCCGGGCGCGAGCTTGGCGTCCTCGGCGAGCCGCTCGAACGCGCTCAGCTCGCCGTACGCGAGGGCGCCGAGCAGGTCCAGTACGGCGGCCCGGTACGCCGGCTCGGCCGAGCAGGTCTCCCAGTCGCCGATCGAGCCCGCCGCCACGTCGTCCTGCGTCCCACCACGGTTCTCCATGACCCGCACCTTAGTCCCGGTCCGGCCCCGGGCACCTCTCCCACCTCTCCGACCTGCGATGTCGCCCGCGTCACGTGTTCGAGTCGTCGGGTGACTGTATGGTGGTACGGAGGCCCGTCGTGCTCGCACGGTGTCACCGCCGTCTCGGTGTGCCGGGCAGGCCCGCTCCGAAACGCCGCCGTCCCCCTGGACGTGGCGTACGGAAGCCGGGAACTCAACGTACGCGGATGCCCGGTCGGAGAGCCGATCGGCTCCGACCAGGGTTTGGACTTCAAGCCTTGGCACCGCATCAGTGGCCGAGCGAGGGCCGCCGAGACCGCGCCAGTCGGCGCAGGTCCCGCGCAGGTCCCTCACGGGAATCCTCCCCGACGCCGCCGGCGACGCGCCCCTTCACCGGGCCGCGCGCACCGGCCGGCCGCAGGGACCGGCGCGGTTGTGCGTCCGCGCAGCTGTATTCGAGGCCGTCCAGGCCCGTACACAGTCGCGCGGACTGCCCGCCCGCCGCTCGCTCTCGGCCCCTTTCACACGGAAGAGGCAGCACCCTGTCCACCACCGCTGAACCCATGAAGACGACGTTCCGGGACCTGGGGATCCTCCCGGAGACCGCCGAGGCCCTCGAGTCCGTCGGCATCGTCCACCCCTTCCCCATCCAGGAGATGACCCTGCCGGTCGCGCTGACCGGCCACGACGTCATCGGCCAGGCCAAGACCGGCACCGGCAAGACGCTCGGCTTCGGTCTGCCGCTGATCGAGCGGGTCGTCGTACGCGCCGACGTCGACGCCGGCCGTGCCACCGAGGAGCAGCTCACCGAGGCTCCGCAGGCGCTGATCGTGGTCCCGACCCGCGAGCTCTGCACCCAGGTCACCAACGACCTGCAGACCGCCGGCAAGGTCCGTGACGTCCGCGTCCTCGCCGTCTACGGCGGCCGTGCCTACGAGCCGCAGGTCGAGGCGCTGCGCAAGGGCGTCGACATCGTCGTCGGCACCCCGGGCCGTCTGCTCGACCTGGCCGGCCAGAAGAAGATGGACCTCTCCAAGGTCCGCTCGCTGGTCCTGGACGAGGCCGACGAGATGCTCGACCTCGGCTTCCTGCCGGACGTCGAGAAGATCATCACCATGCTGCCGGCGAAGCGGCAGACCCTGCTGTTCTCGGCGACCATGCCGGGCCAGGTCATCAGCCTCGCCCGCCGCTACATGAGCCAGCCGACGCACATCCGGGCCGCCGCGCCGGACGACACCGGCACCACCGTCGCCAACACCGAGCAGCACATCTTCCGTGCGCACTCGCTGGACAAGGTGGAGATGGTCTCGCGCATCCTGCAGGCCGACGGCCGCGGGCTGGCGATGATCTTCTGCCGGACCAAGCGGACCGCCGCCGATGTCGCCGACCAGCTCACCCAGCGCGGCTTCGCGGCCGGCGCCGTGCACGGCGACCTCGGGCAGGGCGCCCGCGAGCAGGCGCTGCGGGCGTTCCGCAACGGCAAGGTCGACGTGCTGGTCTGCACCGACGTCGCGGCCCGTGGCATCGACGTCGAGGGCGTCACGCACGTGATCAACTACCAGTGCCCGGAGGACGAGAAGACCTACCTCCACCGGATCGGCCGCACCGGCCGGGCCGGCGCCTCGGGCACCGCGGTCACCCTGGTCGACTGGGACGACATCCCGCGCTGGCAGCTGATCAACAAGGCGCTGGAGCTGTCGTTCAACGAGCCGGAGGAGACCTACTCCACCTCGCCGCACCTCTACGAGCTGCTGAAGATCGCGCCGGGCACCAAGGGCATCCTGCCCCGCTCGGAGCGGACCCGGGCCGGGCTCGGCGCGGAGGAGGTCGAGGACCTCGGCGAGACCGGCGGGCGCGGTTCGCGCTCCGGCGGACGGGGCGCGCGCCCCGCCGGGCGGGGCGGCTCCGCCCGTCCCGAGGTCGCCGAGCCGGCCGCGGCCGAGGAGAAGGCCTCCCGCAAGACCCGCGAGCGCCGGCGGACCCGCCGCGGCGACCTCGTCGACGAGGCGGTGGACGCCACGGCGGCCCCCGCCGCGCCGCAGGCCCCGGCCGTCGAGGGCACCGAGGACGGCGCCGCCCCGCGCCGCCGTCGCCGCCGCTCGCGCGGTGCGGCGTCCGGCGAGGGCACGGCCGCCGAGGCCGCCGCCGTCGTCGCGGAGACCGCCCCGGTCGAGCCGGCCACCGCCGCCCCGGTCCTGGCCGAGGCCGCCGGGGCCCCGGCCGCCGAGGAGAAGCCGAAGCGCGCCCGCACCCGCTCGCGGGCCAAGGCCGCGGCTCCGGCCGAGGCCGCCGCCGAGGCGGGCGCCGTCGCGGCTCCCGCCGAGGGTGCCGCCGAGGGCGAGGCCCCGGCCCCGCGCCGCCGCACCCGGGCCCGCCGTCCGGCCGCCGCCGAGGCGACCCCGGAGAGCTGACCCGCGTTCCCCGAAGGGGCGGTCCGGACCTCCGGACCGCCCCTTCGGCGTTCCCCGCGCGCCCCGGGAGCCGTCCGGCGGCGGTCCGGCGGGCCCGGGAACGGCCGGCCGGGCGCCCCTATGCTCGGGTCACCCACGAGTTCGCACCGGTCGCCGGAGGTCCTTCCATGAGCACGCCGCCGTTCCTCACCCTCCCGCCCTCGGCCCGTGCGCTGCGGGTGGTCACGGCGCGCGGACCGTTCGCGGCACTGCGGGCCGAGCCCGTCGGCGCGGTGCGGGGCTCGGCCCTGCTGGTGCCCGGCTTCACCGGCAGCAAGGAGGACTTCATCGCGCTGCTGGAGCCGCTCGCCTCGGCCGGCTACCGGGTGACCGCGGTCGACCAGCGCGGCCAGTACGAGACCGGCGGGCCGCACGACGACCCGGCCGCGTACGCGGTGGCCGCCCTGGGCGCGGACGTCCGGGCCCTGACCGAAGCCCTGGCGGCCGAGGGCGGCACCGGCCCGCTGCACCTGCTGGGCCACTCCCTGGGCGGCCAGGTGGTCCGCGAGGCCGTCCTGGCCGCGGCTTCCGAGGCGGCGGCCTCCGAGGTGGCGGCCGGGTCGACGGCTCCCGGCGGCGCGCCGCTGCCGTGGGCCTCGCTGACGCTGATGTCCACCGGCCCCGGCCCGATCGACCCGGCCGAGGCGGAGCGGACCCGGCTGCTGGTCGAGGTCCTGCCCACGATGGGCCTGGAGGAGATCTGGCAGGTGATGCAGCAGATGGAGAAGGCCGACGAGAAGCGGGCGCGCCGCGTGCCGTCCCCCGAGGTGGCCGCGTTCCTGCACCGCCGCTGGCTGGCGAACGTGCCGCAGGCCCTGATCGCCACCGGCAGCCACCTGGTCGCCGCGCCGGACCGGGTGACCGAGCTGGCCGACGTGATCACCGCCGGGCTGCCCGCCCTGGTGCTCTCCGGTGTCCAGGACTACGCCTGGCCCGTCCCGGAGCAGACCGCGATGGCGGAGCGGCTCGGCGCCCACCGGGTGGTCGTCGCGGACGCCGGGCACTCCCCCAACGCCGAGCAGCCGGCCGCCACCGCCGAGGCCCTGCTGGCGCACTGGGGCTGACCTGCGGCACCCCGCACCACCCCGGAGCGGGACCCCGGCCCACCGGCCTGCGCGGCCCCCTGGTACAAGGGGGCGACAAAATTCGTTAGTTGCGGTAATATTTGATTCGGTCCTGGAAACATCGTCGACAGCGACGTCGGCATGCGGTCGACGCGATCCATCCGAAACCAGGACGTCACGGACGGGCAATGGCCCGGTAGCAGCGCCACCGCAGTGTGGTTCACGAGGGCCATCGGCGCCCTTGGCAATCAGGGGGGAGCCCTCTTTGCCGCGACAGCAGCCGGTCGACGACTCGACCCGACAGACCCCGAAAGGGCTGATACCCACTCAGCCACGACCGCCCCGCACCGCGGGGCCAGGAAAGGAGACGCCCATGCGCTTCGAGATCCTCCGACTGGACGACGCCCACGGTGCCGCCACCGACCGCCTGATCGCCGACGCCGAAACCGTCCGCGAGCTCGTCCAGGCCGCCGCCCGCACCGGCGAACGCCTGCTCATCCGCCCGTGCCCGGCCGTCTGACCGGGCCGGCCGCCGCGGAGTCCCCGGACTCCCCCGCCGCCGAGCCCGACGCGTCCGATCCGGACGTTCCGATACCCCACTGACGCCCCGTCATCGCCACAGCGAGCACGGGGCGTCAGCGCGTGGCGGCCTCTCGGCCCGGCCTCCTGACGCGATCGCCGGTCGAACACGGCTCGAACTCCGTCGGGGCGCACCCCGGCGCACACCACCGACGTTTGCCGCCGCCCCCCGCTGGACATTTCCCAACGGGAGCCGCCCGCACCGCGCCCACCCCGCGCCGGACGGGCACCCGCCACCGACAGGTGCCGCCGAGCCGCCCTCCGTACGGGTGATCGTCCTTGACGCGGCGGCCCGGAGGGAGGAGCGTTGTCGGCTATGAGGGGCGAGCCAAGCTGCCCGAGGTGCGCCGGTCGGGTCCGCGCTCCCGGTCTGTTCTCAGACACCTGGCAGTGCGACCGGCACGGAGCCGTGCATCCGATGCAGCCGGTACTGCCCCCGAGCATCGAGGCGCTCGGCGTCGCCGTCGCCCGTTCCCAGGTCCCCGTCTGGCTGCCCTGGCCGCTCCCGGTGGGCTGGCTCTACACCGGCATCGCGCACGTCGGCGACGACGTCTCGGGCGCCCGGGCCACCGCCGTGGCCTGCTCGGGACCGGCCCCGCTGGGCGGCTTCGGCGAACTCGTGCTGGTGGCCGAGGAACTGGGCGTGGGCCTCGGTGCCCGGTACGCCGGGCTGTCCGGCCCCGACCCGGGCGAGTCGGTGGCCCTCTACAAGCCCGCCGACGCCAAGCTGATGGCGGCCGGCCGGCCGACCCCGATGTTCCACGTGCCGGACGCCCCGGCGGACCGCGCGGTGTTCGTCGGCGAGGCCCGCGGCCTCTGGCTCTGGGCCGTCGCCTGGCCCGAGCAGTCCGCGCTGGTGATGTACGACGAACTGGTCCTGACGGACCTGCGGGAGGCCGGCGCGGAGCTGGACCTGCTGCCCTGCGGCGCCCTGTCCCCGCACCTGCTCGGCTGACGCCCCGTCCGCCGCGGACGGTCGGCCACCGCCGCCGCACTATCCTGGGCGGCACCCCGCCGGCCCGCCGCGCCGGCCCCCAGCGCCGGCCCGCGCCGCGCCGATCCCGAGGAGCACCGCCCGTGCGCATCGACCTCCACGCCCACAGCAACGCCTCCGACGGCACGGACAGCCCGGCCGAACTGGTCGGGGCGGCCGTCGGGGCCGGGCTGGACGTGGTGGCGCTGACCGACCACGACACGGTGGCCGGCCACACCGAGGCGGCCGACGCGGTGCACGCCCTGCCCGCCGGCACCCGGCTGACGCTCGTCCCGGGCGCGGAACTCTCCTGCGTGGCGGGCGACATCTCAATGCACCTGCTGGCCTACCTCTTCGACCCGGCCGAGCCCGCCTTCGCGGCGGAGCGCGAGCTGGTGCGCACCGACCGGTTCCGCCGCGGGCGGGCGATCGTCGAGCGCTGCCGCGAGCTGGGCGCGGACATCAGCTGGGAGCAGGTGCGGCGGATCGCCGGGGAGGGTTCGGTGGGCCGTCCGCACATCGCCAGCGCACTGGTCGAGGCGGGCGTGGTGGCCTCGGTGTCGGACGCGTTCACCGCGGACTGGCTGGCCAACGGCGGGCGGGCGGACGTCCGCAAGCACGAGACCGACCCGGTGACGGCGGTCCGGCTGGTCCGGGCGGCCGGCGGGGTGCCGGTCTTCGCCCACCCGGGGGCGGTGAAGCGCGGACGGACCGTCTCCGACCAGGTGATCGCCGACCTCGCGGCGGCCGGTCTGGCCGCGCTGGAGGTCGACCACGTCGACCACGACGAGCCGACCCGGGCCCATCTGCGCGGCCTCGCCGCCGAGTTGGGACTGCTCACCACCGGCTCCAGCGACTACCACGGCAGCCGCAAGACGGTCCGGCTGGGCGAGCACACCACCGATCCGCAGGTGTACCAGGCGCTCGTGGAGCAGGCGACCGGCGCCAAGCCGATCGGCGGCTGAGCCCGGGGGCACCCCCGGCCCCGGTCGCGCCGGGGCCGGCCGTTCCGCGCCCGGTCGTCGCGGGCCCGGTCGTCGCGGGCCCGGTCGTCGCGGGCCCGGTCGTCGCGGGCCCGGTCGTCGCGGGGCTCGGTCGTCAGTCCAGGGCGACGCCCCGCCGCTCCGGGTCGCGCAGATCGGTCCCGTGCTGGAGCCAGCGCTCCTGGAGGGCCGCCGCGCCGTGCACCCGCTTCCACCCCGCCTCGTTGGGGGTCATCGGCAGCAGCGGCAGGAAGTGGACCGGGTCGGCCGGCTCGTCCAGCTCCAGGTCCTCGACCAGCCCGCCGGGCTCGGCCGCCAGGACGGAGGTGAACGGCGCGCCGTCCCACAGCGGGGCGCCGAGGTCCAGCGAGCCGCCGGGGGCCAGCACCAGTCCCTCCACCTGCGGCGTCGCCGCGAAGGTGGCCAGCGGACGGAGCACGCCGTCGCGCCCGCCGCGGATCGTCAGGACGAGCTCCGCGCGCGGGCCCCGGACCTGGTCGGCGACCGCGGCGCTCGGATCGGCCATCGGCGCGGCGGACATGCCGAGCGTGGCGTAGCGGACCAGACCCTCGGCGTCGGGGCCGAAGCGCAGCACCTCGATCCGGTCGGCGCCGAGGAAGGTCACGGCGGCGCGGCCGCTCGGCTCGCCGAAGGTGGTGAGCAGCCGGGCCTCGACGGCGGCCAGGACCGCCGTCCGGGAGGGGCCGTGCGCGCTGCCGCCGGAAGGGTCGCCGAAGAGCGGGAAGTCGTGGGCCATGCCGGTGAGCGTAACCCGCGGCCCCCGGGCCGTTGGCACGGCCTTTACGTGAACGCGGGCGCGACGAGGGCCGATCGGATGTTAGTGTGAGCGACTGGCCACCGGGGAGTTTTCCCTCCTCCGGGGCAGCGGCGCGAAGGAGGTGGTTGCGGTGGATACCAGCCGACCATGCAGTACCGGCAGCTCTACCCGGCCCGGACGCCTTCCCCGTACCCCTCGCCACGCGGACTGAAACAGCGGGCCCTGGGAGCCTCGGCGACAGCCGACCGGCTTCCCCACCGGCACCCTGGTTCCGTCCCTCCGTGCGGGCGGCACGACGGTCCTCCGGTCCGGCCGGGAGAGCACCCCACCGACGTCCGGTCGTTCCGTTCCGTGTGCCCCTAGCAAGGCCCGGGAGCGACCGCAGGCGCCGGATTCCATCGGTGTTCCTCCGCCGTCGCACCGCGGCCTTTCGTCACCACGCCGTCGTGCGGCGGTTCCTGCCCCAGGGAGCCTGCCATGTCGATGATCAACAGCCTGCGCGCAGCCGTCCGCACCAACCGCCGTCGCACCGCGGCGGGCCTGTTCGACTCCATCCACCCGGGTGAGACCCCGTCGGCGGTGGTGGACTGCGCGGTCTACCAGCACGGCCGGCGGCACGGCGAGACCTGCAGCCCGCGCGAGGCGGCCCGGCTGGTCAAGGCCTCGAAGCAACTGCCGGAGGGCGAGGGCTCGTTCAGCTGGATCGGCCTGCACGAGCCGACCGAGGCGGAGTTCGAGGGCATCGCCCAGCGCTTCGGGCTGCACCCGCTGGCGGTGGAGGACGCGGTGCACGCGCACCAGCGGCCGAAGGTCGAGCGGTACGACGACGTGCTGTTCGCCGTCTTCAAGACGATCCGGTACGTCGACCACGACCAGCTGACCCCGACCAGCGAGGTGGTCGAGACCGGCGAGCTGATGGTGTTCGCCGGGCGGGACTTCGTGATCACCGTGCGGCACGGCGGGCACAGCTCGCTCAAGGAGCTGCGGCACCGGCTGGAGGCCGACGCGGACGGCACCGGGCTGCTGGCCAAGGGCCCGTCGGCGGTGCTGCACGCGATCGCCGACCACGTGGTGGACAACTACATGCTGGTCGCGGACCAGCTGCAGACCGACGTGGACGAGATCGAGTTCGAGGTGTTCTCCAACCGGGGCGGCCGGGGAGCGGACGTCGGGCGGGTCTACCAGCTCAAGCGCGAGGTGCTGGAGTTCAAGCGGGCCGTGGCGCCGCTGCTGCGGCCGATGCAGCAGCTGTCGGAGCCGCTGCAGCGGCTGGTCGACCCGGAGATCCAGAAGTACTTCCGGGACGTCGCGGACCACCTGGCCCGGGTCACCGAGCAGGTGCACGGCTTCGACGAGCTGCTGAACTCGCTGCTCCAGGCCAATCTGGCGCAGGTCTCGGTGGCGCAGAACGAGGACATGCGCAAGATCACCGCCTGGGCGGCGATCTTCGCGGTGCCCACCATGATCACCGGCGTGTACGGGATGAACTTCGACTACATGCCCGAGCTGCACCACCGCTACGGCTACCCGATGGTGCTCGGCAGCGTGGTGCTGATCTGCATCGGCATGTACCGGGGCTTCCGCCGCAACGGCTGGCTGTAGCCCCGGACCGGCCGACCGCTTCCGGTCGGCCGGCTGCGTCCGGTCGGCTGCGTCGATCGGCTACGTCCGGCCTGTTACGTCCGGTCGGCCGGCTGCTTCCGGCCGGCGCGGGCGACCACGACCAGACCGAGCAGGATCAGCACCACCGCCGGGTAGGCGGCGGCCGGCGGCCACTGGCCCAGCCAGAGCGCGGCGAGCAGCGCCGCCCCCGGGGTCTCCAGCAGGATCGCGGTGGAGGTCAGCGAGGGCCCGAGCGTGCGCAGCACCCGGTTGCTGAGCGAGTGGCCGAGCAGCTGGGCGGTGACCATCAGCAGCACGATCTGCCACCAGGCGCCGGCGGACCAGCCGGACAGCGGGGTCCCGGCGACCAGGCAGACCGCGAGCAGCACGACCGCCGTGGTGGCGTAGCAGACCAGGGTGTACGCGGTGGTACTGACGGTCCGCCGGACCTCGGCCCCGAGCAGCATGTAGCCGGCCGCGGCGAGACCCGCGCCGAGCGCGAGCGCGTCACCGGCCAGGGCCCGCGGCGAGAGCGAGAGGTCGACGCCGGTGAGCACCAGGACACCGGCGAAGGCGGTCACCGTGCCGAGCCAGACCATCCGCGGCGCCCGCACCCCGAGCAGCCGCATCAGCACGATCGTCCACAGCGGGGTGGTGGTGACCAGCGCGGTCGCGGAGGCCACCGAGGTCATCCGCAGGCTGGGCATCCAGAGTCCGAAGTGGACGGCGAGCAGCACCCCGGCCGCCATCGCCAGCAGCAGCGCGCGCCGGGGGACGGCGCGCAGTTCGGCCCGGTGGCGCAGCAGCGCGTAGGGGCCGAGCACGCCGACCGACATGAGGTTGCGCCAGAAGGCGATCGCCAGGGCGGGTGCGGCGGTGGCGCTGATCAGCGGGGCGGAGAGCGAGATCGCGCCGACGGAGACGGCCAGCAGCAGCAGGTCGGCCCTGGGGAGCGGGCGCGCGGCGGCGGCCGCCGCGGCAGCAGCGGTGACGGGGGCGGGGGCGACAGGGACGGCGGCGGCGTCGCTCTCGGGCCGGGCGGCGGGCACGGCGCTCCTCTGGATCCGGGCGGGGTACGGGCGGCTCCTACCGTAAGGCCCGTGCGGCGCCCATGGAACTGTCGCCCGAACCGCGAGACATCGCCCCGCGACGCAGGCCGTACGCTGTGCGCCATGGACCGTACGCCTGCCGCAGCCGCGACCGCCGACGACTTCCTCGACCGGGCCCTGCTGGAGGAGGCCGCGAAGAAGTCCGGCCTGCTCTGGGTCCGGGCGGACGGCCAGGAGCACGGACGGGCGCTCTGGCACGCCTGGCACGACGGCGCGGTGGTGGTGGTCGGCGACGGCGCCGAGCAGCCGCTGCACGGGCTCACCGGCGGGGCGGGCGCGACCGTCACCGTCCGGAGCAAGGACAAGGGCGGCCGGCTGACCGGCTGGCCGGCCCGGGTGGTCGAGCTGGCCCCGCGGAGCGAGGCCTGGCAGGGCGCCGTGGAGGAGCTGAAGGGCAAGCGGCTGAACGCGCCGGACACCGACGCCATCACCGACCGCTGGGCCCGCGAGTGCCGGGTGCTGCGGCTGGAGCCGACCGGGACGGCCGGTGCCGAGCTCACCGAACGGCCCGGGGCGATGCCGGAGGACCCGCACACGGCGGTACCGATGCCCACCCCGGCCACCACCCGTCGGCCGGTCCCCGCCGGGCTGCCGAAGCTGCTGCTGAAGCGCCGCAAGGGCTGACGCGCCGCCACACCCGGCCCCTCCCGGTCGGACCGCCTCCCCGACCGTCCACCTCCCCCGGTCGCCCGATTCGCCCGATTTCACCGAGCCCGGGCGGAGATGCCCGAGTAGCCTTGGCCGCGGGGCGTGGCCGCGCCCGACCGGCGTCGAACGAGGCGCGTCGAGCGAGGCGAGGGAGACCGGAGTCCATGGCAGGACCAGGCAGCCGCGTCTTCATCTCGCACCTGTCCGGCATCGCCGTCTTCGACCCGAACGGCGACCAGGTCGGCCGGGTCCGGGACGTCGTGGTCGCCCTGCGGATCGGCGGCCGCCTGCCCCGGGTGCTCGGCCTGCTGGTCGAGGTGGTCGCCCGGCGCCGGATCTTCCTGCCGATGACCCGGGTGACCAGCCTGGAGTCCGGCCAGGTCATCACCACCGGCGTGATCAACATGCGCCGCTTCGAGCAGCGCCCCGCCGAGACCCTCGTCCTCGCCGAACTGCTCGACCGCACCGTCACCTGGACCAAGACCGGCCAGGAGGTCACCGTCCTGGACGTCGCGATGACCCAGACCCGGCTGCGCGAATGGGAGATCGGCAAGGTCTTCGTCCAGGTCGGCCGGGTCGGCCGGCTGCGCAAGGCCCGCGGCGAGACCGTCACCCTGGACTGGCAGGACGTCACCGGCTTCACCCTGCCCGAGGAGGACCAGGGCGCCGCCAACCTGCTCGCCACCTTCGACCAGCTGCGCGCCGCCGACCTCGCCAGCGTCATGCACCACCTCTCCGCCAAGCGCCGCGCCGAGGTCGCCGCCGCGCTCGACGACGAACGGCTCGCTGACGTCCTGGAGGAGCTGCCCGAGGACGACCAGGTCGAGATCATCGGCAAGCTGCAGGACGAACGGGCCGCCGACGTCCTGGAGGCGATGGACCCGGACGACGCCGCCGACCTGCTCTCCGAGCTGCCCGGCGACGAGGCCGAGCGCCTGCTCCAGCTGATGGAGCCGGACGAGGCCGAGCCGGTCCGCCGCCTGCTGAGCTACGAGGAGAACACCGCCGGCGGCCTGATGACCACCGAGCCGATCGTGCTGGAACCCGACGCCACCGTCGCCGAGGCGCTGGCCCGGGTCCGGGTCTCCGACCACAAGCCGGCGCTGGCCGCGCAGGTCTTCGTCTGCCGCCCGCCGAACGAGACCCCGACCGGCAAGTACCTGGGCATCGTGCACTTCCAGCGGCTGCTGCGCGAACCCCCGTACACCCTGGTCGGCTCGCTGGTCGACGACGACCTCGACCCGCTGCCGCCGGACACCCCGCTGCCGCTGATCACCAGCTACCTGGCCACGTACAACATGGTCGCCGCGCCGGTCGTCGACGAGGCGGACCACCTGGTCGGCGCCGTCACCGTGGACGACGTGCTCGACCACCTGCTGCCGGAGGACTGGCGGGAGGCCGCGCTGCACGGCGGTCCGGACGGGGAGCACACCGACCGACAGGACGAGACGGAGGTGACCGGTGGACGCTGACCGCAAGGGCCGGCGCGAGGAGTCCCCGCGCCAGCGGCTCCAGGGCGAGCTGCGGGAACTGCGCCAGCTGCGCGAGCTGCGCGCCCGCGAGGGCGCCAAGGACCGCCGGACCGAGCCCGCCCCCGGCGCGTCGTCCGCCCGCAGCCGGCTGGACCAGCCGCGCACCGGCCGCTCCGGCCTGATCAACCTGCCGACCTACGACCCGGAGGCCTTCGGCAAGGTCTCCGAGCGGATCGCGCGCTTCCTCGGCACCGGACGGTTCATCGTCTGGATGACCGTGGTGATCATCCTCTGGGTCGTCTGGAACACCCTGCTGCCCGACGTGGTCCGGTTCGACGACTACCCCTTCATCTTCCTCACCCTGATGCTCTCCCTGCAGGCCTCCTACGCGGCGCCGCTGATCCTGCTCGCGCAGAACCGCCAGGACAACCGGGACCGCGTCAACATGGAGCAGGACCGGGCCCGCAGCGACCGCAACATCGCCGACACCGAGTACCTCACCCGCGAGGTCGCCGCCCTGCGCCAGGGCCTCGGCGAGGTCGCCACCCGGGCCTTCATCGCCTCCGAGCTGGGCAGCGTCCGCTCCGAACTCCAGTCGCTGCTCAAGGAGATCGACGAGCGCCGGGAGACCTCCGGGACGCTGTGACCGGCGGCACGCCACCGACCGGACGGGGCCCCCGCGCGGCGCCGTACCATCAAGTCATGGCCAACGAGACAGAGGTCGCGGCCGGCGTCACGGAAGAGTCCGTGCGCCAGGCGCTGTCGACCGTCAACGACCCGGAGATCAACCGCCCGATCACCGAGATCGGCATGGTGAAATCGGTCGGGATCGGCGAGGGCGGCGCCGTACGGGTCGCGGTCTGGCTGACCGTCTCCGGCTGTCCGATGCGCGACACCATCGTCACCCGGGTGCGCGAGGCCGTCGGCCGGGTCCCCGGCGTCACCGAGGTCGAGGTCGAGCTCGACGTGATGAGCGACGAGCAGCGCAAGGAGCTCTCCCAGCTGCTGCGCGGCGGCGCCCCCGAGCGCGAGATCCCGTTCGCCAAGCCCGGCACCCTGACCCGCGTCTACGCCGTCGCCTCCGGCAAGGGCGGCGTCGGCAAGTCCTCGGTGACCGTCAACCTCGCGGCCGCGATGGCCGCCGACGGCCTGAAGGTCGCCGTGGTGGACGCCGACATCTACGGCCACAGCGTGCCCCGCATGCTGGGCGTCGAGGGCCGGCCCACCCAGGTCCAGGACATGATCATGCCGCCGCAGGCGAACGGCGTGAAGGTCATCTCGATCGGCATGTTCACCCCGGGCAACGCCCCGGTGGTCTGGCGCGGCCCGATGCTGCACCGCGCGCTGCAGCAGTTCCTGGCCGACGTCTACTGGGGCGACCTCGACGTCCTGCTGCTGGACCTGCCGCCCGGCACCGGTGACATCGCCATCTCGGTGGCCCAGCTGGTCCCCAACGCGGAGATCCTGATCGTCACCACCCCGCAGATGGCCGCCGCCGAGGTCGCCGAGCGGGCCGGCACCATCGCGGTGCAGACCCACCAGAAGATCGTCGGCGTGATCGAGAACATGTCCGGCATGCCCTGTCCGCACTGCGACGAGATGATCGACGTCTTCGGCACCGGCGGCGGCCAGACCGTCGCCGAGGCGCTCACCCGCACCGTCGGCGCCACCGTCCCCGTGCTCGGCTCGATCCCGATCGACGTCCGGCTGCGCGAGGGCGGCGACGACGGGCGCCCGGTCGTCCTGGCCGCCCCCGACTCCCCCGCCGGCGCGGCCCTGCGCGCCATCGCCGGCAAGCTCGGCGGCCGCCAGCGCGGCCTCTCCGGCCTCTCCCTCGGCCTCACCCCGAAGAACAAGTTCTGATCAAGCACTGGGCTGGTCAGCGGCTGGGCACCCGCCCACTCCGCTGACCAGCCTTTTTGCTGTCACCAGTGGTCAACGTTGGTCGACCCCGGCAGACCTCGCACGGCCCCGAGACGGCCCCGAGACCTTACCGTCCGGGCCGTCTCTGCGTTCTCGCGCACAAGTTGTACGGAACAGTTTCTGGTCGCTAGAGCGAACACTTTCACAGGAAGTTGTACGGAACAGTTTCTGGTCGCTAGAGCGAACACTTTCACAGGAAGTTGTTCGGTACAGTTTGTCATCCTCCAGTCGTACAACTTCGGAGTGCAACGATGGGCCGCCTGTCGCGAACAGCCATCTACCAACGCATGGATGAAGCCATCCGAGAGCTGAAAGAGCGGCTGGGTGGCCTTCCCACGCCCGCAGAGGCCGAGGACATCTGGTCTGACCTGTGGCACGAGGAAGCGCACAACAGCACCGCCCTTGAGGGCAACACGCTAGTCCGTCGGGAGGTCGAGAGGCTTCTTGAGGAAGGCAAGGCAGTAGGAGCCAAGCCCCTTCGGGACTACATGGAGGTGCGGGGCTATGGTGACGCAGCACGCTGGGTCTACGGACAGGCGCTGGAGCCGGGTGACTGGAACGACGGCTCGATCATCACACTTCAGGAGATCCGCCACATCCACCACATCCTGATGACGCCCGTCTGGACCGTGGAGCCGCACCCGGATGCGAATGACTTCGAAGGCCCCGGCAGCTTCCGCCAACACGAAATCGCTGCGTTCGTCGATGGGATGACCCCACCATCCTGGACCGACGTTGATCACCTCACCCGCGACTGGGTAGATTCGACGGCCATACTGAGGCAAGAGAGCTCGGAAGCGCCACTCCCAGAGACGCTCGCCCGACTCCACAACCGATTCGAACAGGTCCACCCGTTTCTGGACGGCAACGGGCGAACGGGTCGGCTGGTCCTCAACCTCGTACTCGGACGACTGGGGTACCCGCCTGCGATCATCTACAAGCGGGATCGAGACAAGTACCTATCCGCGATGCGGCGCGCCGACCGGGGAGAGTACGGCCCACTAGGCGAGTTGATCGCTCGAAGCGTGACCACCAACCTCTACAAGTTCGTGGTGCCAGCGGTTGCGGGGCCAGTCAAGCTAGTGCCACTGGCAGCCCTGGCCTCCGAGACCATGACCGAGAACGCGCTGCGTGTCGCCGCGATCAGGGGCCGTCTTAGGGCCACTAGGGGCGAGGACGGACTCTGGCGAAGTAGCCGCAACTGGGTGGACCAGTACGAGAAGTCCAGGTACCAACGAACGCCGAAGGACTCGTAGCAGCCAGTTCCGATCAAGCAACGGGCTGGTCAGCGGCTGGGCATCTTCCCACTCCGCTGACCAGCCTTTTTGCTGTCACCAGTGGTCAACGTGGTCAACCCCTGCGGGCCTCTCACAGCCCAGGGACGGCCCGTCTCACTCCTACCCGCCGAGCCTGGACAGGGTGTTCAGGTGGTCCAAGTACGAGCGCGTCTCGGGCGCCTCCGCGTACTGCTTGCTGACCACGGAGGCCAGTTCCCGACTGACCGCAAGGATGGACGGCAACGACTGGCGCTCTCCCCGGAGGGCCCACTCCCCGTAGTTCACGGCGCCCTCGAGGTCCCCCTCCCGAGCCGCCACCACGCCGAGCGTCAGCCGGGCTTCGGCGATCCGCATGGGCGACCGCTCGGTGCCGTCGTAGTCGGTGCTGGCCCGGATCACTTCCTCTGCCAGGGTCCGGGCAAGCCGGTTCTCCCCGAGCAGTCGGTAGCAGTCCATGGCGTAGAAGTCGTACTTCGCCGGGTCCACCACGAAGTGATTGTCCAGGTTGTCGGGGTACGGCAGTCCTTCGAGCAGGCGCCGGCCACGGTCCAACGCCACCTCGGCCTGTCGGCGATCGCCCAGCCGCGCCCACGCCTTCGCCTCCTGTGCAGCGAGCTGCACGGCGACGCCCTGGCGGGCAGCCACCTCGGAGCCCGCGTTCGACGCTGCGAGCACGCCGCGGTAGTCCCCCGCCGTGACCGCGAACCAGGCCCGCATCTCGTGAGCCCAGCCCTGAATTCCGGCGTGCTCAGCCTCGGCCCCGAGGGACAGCGCCGCACGGCGGGTGGACTCGGCCGCACGACGGTCACCCATGTCGTACTCGACGCAGCCCACCAACAGCGCCAACCATCCGGCCTGAGCGAGCACCTCCCGATGTTGGGCAAGGGTCAACCGCTGAGATCGGAGTGCCGTGACCCGCTTCAGCCACTGGCGACCCTCAATCGCCAGTTGGTCCGGAGGGAGCTGGGCGTACTCCGAGCAGAGCCGATCGGTCGTGATTCGGAGCGCGTCCAGGGTGGCGTTGTCCACGTCCGACGCCTGCAGTCGACTGATGATGTCGAGCGTCTCCATGCCGCTGGCCAAGGCAATCTCCGCATTGCCATCCCGCCGGCCACTGAGAGGGAACAGCGCATGCGTCACCGTGCCGAAGGTGGCAGCGATGATCGGCTGGTAGAAGTCGTTCGGCATGACCTCCCCCGACTCCCAGCGCTTCCACTGCCGCAGCAAGCTCGCGTTGGCGGGCAGCTCCTCGAGCGTGTGCGCCCGCAGGGCCTTGATCGCATCCGTCTGCGACCACTCCCGCGCGTCTCGCTCCGCCGTCATGCGTCGCGCCCACGGGGGCCTGTCCAAGCTCATGGTGCCCTCCCTAAGGGTGGTGCCTGCACTGAGTCTTGCACTGCAAAGGCCCTGGACAGCAGGGGGTGACAGGGCAATGACACCAGCCCTGTCACCAGTGACCCCCTGCCCTTGTCACTGGTTGCGCACTCGCGGTTATCCGATGGTTAGTCAGGAACGGACGACGCAGGTACGCGCCGCTCAAGTTCCTCTATCCGGGCCGCCAGTTGCTCCACCTGGGAGGTGAGATGTTCCACCAGGAGGCGAACGTCATCCTCGGCGCGCGGCACGCCAACAGCGACGGCCGACAGGTCCACATCGCTACGAACGAAGGTCCCACGCCCGGGGCTCGACACGATGAGCCCCTCCTCCCGCAGCACGCGAAGGCCGGACTGCACGGTCATGTCGGCGATGCCGAATCGCTCCGCCAGCTTCTTCACCGATGGCAGCTTGCCACCAGGCTGATGCTCCCCCGAGGCGATCTCGGCCCGGATGGTGTCGGCCACCTGCACATACGGCGGCCTCTCGTCATGAACCAGAGTCATGCCACTCAGGCTACCTCCCTAAGTGCACTAACACACCTAGGCCGATCGCTTGACATGCTAGAGCGAGCTAGAGCACTCTAGGTCTCAGCAGAAGCCAAGCAGAAATGCAGGGAGCGGCGCCCTAACCGCCAAGTCAGTCGCCGCTCCATGCCCCAGTGAAGGGAGTTCCATCATGCACGCTTCGCTCACCATTCCGCCGGTCCTGACCATCGACGCGGTGAAGGAGAACGTCTCGCTGTTCGGTGAGGCGGACCCGGGCGAGACCGAGCCGCGCCTGTCGGTGCGGGTGTCGATGGCGCTGCGGTTCTTCGACATGGTGGGCCTGCTGGCCTTCCAGCCGGAGATGATGCTGACCGCCTCGGACCTGCTGGAGTCCGACACGCTGGCGGAGGCCCTGCAGTTCGGGCTGATCAACTCCGACATGCGCCAGATCGAGGAGTACGCGGAGCTGGCCCGCACCGCCCTCTCCCACCCGCGTCGGCCGTTCCACGCCTACACCCGACTGGTGGCCGAAGCCGTGACCCGCACGTTCGGCGCCACCGCCCCGCAGCCGACCGTCGAGCCGCTGGCGAACACCCTCCGGCTCGCCACCATCTGAACCTCCCAAGGTGAGCGCCCACGGGTGCTCACCGACCGCTCACCTGGCCGACCGGCGGCATGCGGTTCAGCCCCCGGTCGGCCGACCCCCCGGCACCCGACCGGCCCGATGGACACCCGACCGCTCACCGTCGCTCACGGGACCGTTCCCGGCGTTCCCGCCGACCGTTCCCACGTTCCCGGAAGCGCTTCCCACCCTTTACGGAACTGCATCGGTCGCCCACTGACCAGCGGCCACGACCCGACCGACAGCCGACCCGCTCACCGGCGAACCACCCGACCGTTCACCGGTGAACACCCCGACTTCCAGCCCGACTCCCGACCCATGAGCGGGGCCGACTCCCGCTCCCCTGAACCGCCGCCCCCGGCCCCGAGACCGGCACCCACGTGAACCGTGGACGCCACCGTCGTGAGCACCCGTGAGCGTCGGTGAGCATCCAGCCCGCCCCCATTCCCGACCCGCCACCCGACCGAGGAGACCCACATGAACACCCCACCGACGACCGCCGACCCGACCCCGCTCGCGAACCCCGACCCGGACCCGACGGACTATCTGACGGTGCCCCAGGTCGCATTCGCCCTGAGGCTGTCGCAGGAGACCGTGTGGCGCATGGCCCGCAGCGGACGCCTGGACTCCTACCGGGTCGGCACCGGCCGGGGCCAGGTCCGCATCCCCCGCGACGCCTTCCGCGCCTACCTGGCCGCCACCGGACTGCCCGCCGGCCTGTCCGCCGTCGCCGCCGCAGCTCCGTCCAGCAGCCGGGAGCGGTCCCCCTGGACCACGCCCCGCAGCTGAGCCCACCGCCGTCCGGCGCAGGCGGACAAGCAAGAAGAGCACCGGGCTCCCCGGCGCCGGGTGCTCCTCTTGCTGTTCGGCGAAGCCGCCGAAGGTCGTGCCGCGCAGCGGCTCCTCATCACGCCCTGAGGCGCGCGCCCAGTACCAGAACAGCCCCTCCTTTTTTCCTAAGAAGGGAAGCTCTGCGTCACCGCGTCACCCCGGGCCCAAAGACGGCCTCTGACCTGCGACAACAAGGGTGACGCAGACGGCCGCTCCTGCGTCACCTCTGCGTCACCGCGTCACCCGCCAACGCGGTCTGCGTCACCACCCGGCACCACGCCGCAAGACACGCCCACCTACAACAGCCCCTCCTTCTTTCCTAAGTAGGGGAACACTGCGACATGTACGTCATGCGGGCCGGAAAACGGCCCCTGACCTGCACCAACGACCATGACGCAGACGGCAGCCGCTGCGACATGTGCGACATGTGCGACATGCCATGACGCAGCCCATGACGCACCGATGACGCAGAGCCCGGCCACTGCGTCATCCAAAACCCCAGGTCACAGGCCCGCATGACGCTGATGTCGCAATGACGCAGAAATCCGCACCTCGGACAACCCACGCCAACGGGAGCCGTCGCGCGTCATGGGCATGGACGCAGCCCGCGTCACCCGGTGACGCAGGGCTCGATTCCCAAAGGCGCTGCGTCACCGCAAAACAGCAGGTCAGAGGCCCTGCGTGACGCTGGTGTCGCGGTGACGCAGAAATCCGCGCCTAGGACAGCACAGCCACCGCGCAAAGCCCCGCCGCACACCGGACGGGCCCGGAACCGCCGCCGCGCCTAGCGTCCACCCTCGCTAGACCTAGCAAGCCCGCTAGCGAGCAAAGCCGCCCCCGACCAGCCACCTAGCGTCTAGCGCCCCCGTCGGCCGAACCCCCGGAAACGCCCGCAGCCCGGCCCGGCACCCCGCTCCCGATCGCTAGGCACCAGGCCCCGCCCCGGCCGCCGCCAGCCGCTCTGACACCCCTGACACCTGACACCCACTGACACCCGAACCCCTAGGCAGACCCGGTGTCAGACCGCCGCTGACGGCACCTGACACCACCCCCCTGACACCCGGCCCGAAACCCGCCGCAACCGCCCCGAGGAGAGGCCCGTGGCCAACCGCAGCACCCCCGCCGCCACCCGACCCGCCGTGACCGCCCTCCCCGCCCGTTTCCTCACCCCCGAGGACGTCGCCTCCCTCTTCGCCGTCCCGCTCGAAACCCTCTACCAGTGGCGCCGCAAGCGCACCGGCCCGCCCGCCTTCCGCGTCGGCCGCCACCTCCGCTACCACCCCGACGCCGTCGCCCAATGGGTCACCGAACAGACCCGCGACGCCGCCTGAACCACCAGGGACCCGCCAGGGAGGCAGGGAGAACTCCCTCCCCGCCTCCCTGACCACCACACAGCCCCTGATCAGCAGCAACACCGCCACAGGGAGGCAGGGAGGCACCCACGCACCCTCCCGCACACCCGGATCCACCGCCCACCACCGCCCCGGGCGCCTCCCTCCCTGCCCGCCCACACCCACCCTTCGACCTCGAGGAGCGGCCCATGGCCGGCCACATTCAAGACCGCTGGTACAAGGCCGAGACCGGCCCCGATGGAAAGCCGCAGCGCGTCCGCACCGACCGCTACGGCACCGGCAAGCGCTACCGCGCCCGCTACATCGGCCCCGACGGCACCGAGAAGAGCAAGAGCTTCCCCGACCGCCAGAAGCGGCAGGCCGATCAGTGGCTCGCCCAGGTCGAGGCGGACATGGCGCGCGGCCAGTTCATCGACCCGAACGCGGGGCGGGTCACCGTGAAGCAGCACGCGGAGAAGTGGCTGGCGTCGCTCAGCATGGACCCGCAGTCGTTCGTCAGCACCGAGCAGCGGATCCGGCTGCACGTGGTGCCGCACCTCGGCACCCGGCCGCTCAGCTCGCTCCGGCCGTCGGACATCCGCGAGTGGCTGGTGACGCTTGCCGAGCACGGGCTCTCCCCTGCCTCTCAGCGGGTGGTGTTCGCCAACCTCGGAACCATGCTCACGGCGGCGGTGGAGGATCGGCTGATCCCGAACAACCCGTGCCGGTCGACGTCGGTCCGGCCCCCGAAGCTGGCCCCGCGCCGCCTGGTCCCGTGGGTCCGGGAACGGGTGCTGGCCGTGCGGGCGACGTTCCCGGCGAACTACCGGCCGATGGTCGACCTGGCCGGCGGCTGCGGTCTGCGGCAGGGGGAGATCTTCGGCCTGGCCGTCGGCGACGTCGACTTCACCGAGGGCGTGGTGCATGTGAACCGGCAGGTCCGGCTGATCCGGAACCGCCCGGTGTTCTCCCTGCCGAAGGGCAACAAGACCCGCAAGGTGCCGTTGCCCGCCTCGGTCGCGCGGGCCCTGCGGGCGCACCTCTCGGTGCACGCCCCGGTGCCCGTCACGCTCCCGTGGCGCGACATCGACGGGCCTCCGACCACGGCGGAGCTGTTGTTCGTCGACGGCAAGGCCCGGCAGCTGAACCGCAACCGCTTCAACCGGGACGTCTGGCACCCGGCCCTCACCACGGCCGGCACCCAGCCCGGCCGGGAGAACGGGATGCACGCGCTGCGGCACTTCTACGCCTCGGTACTGCTGGACGCCGGGGAGAGCATCAAGGCCCTGAGCGAGTACCTGGGGCACCACGACCCGGGCTTCACGCTCCGGACCTACACCCACCTCATGCCCAGCAGCGAGAAGCGCACCAAGGAGGCCGTCGACTCCGCCTTCGGGGAGGGCCCCGAGACGGCTGACGGCCCGGAGACGGCCCAGGAGATCGGCTAGGGCCTCATCGTGGCAGGTCAGAGCCCAACTGGGCTGACTTGAACAAGTTCTGACACGACGACAGGGGCCCGCCGGTTCGGACCGGCGGGCCCCTGTCGTGTGCGCGGGGCGCTGTGGTGCGCGCGGGGCGCTGCCTACGGGCGGGTGTAGGCGGTGAGGTCGGGGACGGTGGCGAAGCCGGCGCCGTAGGCGCTGATGCCGCGGCCGTAGGCGCCCAGCAGGACGCCGGGGGCCTCGCCGGCCAGGACCCAGCCGTACTCGGACTCGCGGTAGCGGAAGGGCTGCGGCAGGCCGTTCACCGGGAGGCTGAGGGTGGACCAGCCGGGGCCGTCCAGGTCGTCGGCGAGGTCCCAGGCGAGCGAGGACTGCTGGTCCAGCCAGTCCTGCCGCAGCGCGCGGTCCAGCTGCCCCGGCCAGGTCGCGGCCAGCAGGCCGGAGCCGGCCAGCCAGGCCGCCGAGGCGGCGGAGGTGGCCTCCAGGGTGCCGGTGTTGTCGGCGCTGCGCCGGCTGTCCCGGCGGGCGACGGTGACGGCCACCGCGAACTTGCGCATGTCGCGCGGCTCGTACTGACGGGCCGGCTCCTCGCCGTGGCCCAGGCTGCCGTAGTCGACGGTGCCGTGGGCACCGGAGCGCGGGCCGCCGAAGCCGCTCGGCAGCAGGAAGCGGCGGCCGGACCAGCCGTCGTCCAGGCCGTACCAGGGGAAGTCCGCGGACAGGTACGGCACCAGCGGGTCCGCCGGGCCGGCCTGTCCGCCGACCATGGGTCCGCCGGCCTTGGCCGTTCCCACCGCCTGACTCGTCGCGTCCATCCCCGGGGCCTCCTCAACGACGTTTGCCTGCCGTGGTGCGCTCCCATCGTGGCGTACCCCGGCGCCCCCGCCGACCGACTCGGGCCCGGAAGGGACCGGAAGTGACGGACGGCACAGCGGGAACAATCAGCACAATAGCGGCGCACCCGCCCGGGACCCGCTCAGCCGTGCGGTTCGGCGGGGCGAGAAGGACGCGGCGGAACGACGCCGGGGGCGCCTCGGGACCGCGGAGGGGTCAGGTCGCGTCGGGGTCGAACGGGGGGCGCTCGCCCGGAGTGAGGGGGGCGCCGGCGGTCGCGGCGGCCGGGGCGGCGGCGGGCTTGTCGAAGGAGACGCTGCCGTTGCGGCCGTGCCCGTTGGCCGGGGCGGCCGGCTTGTCGTCCAGCACCGAGCGGATGTCCAGGGACTCCCGCATGTCCTTGAGGCCCAGCGGGTCCTCCTCGCCGCCCATCAGCTGCTTGCGGACGAAGGTCTTCGGGTTGAGGTCCTCGAACTCGAAGTCCTTGAACTCGGGACCCAGCTCGCTGCGGATGTCCTCCTTCGCGGTGTCCGCGAAGGACCGGATCTTCCGGATGAACCCCATGGTGTCCTGGATCAGCTTCGGCAGCTTGTCCGGACCGAAGATCACGATGGCCATGATGGCCAGGGTCAGGACCTCCAGTGTGCCCACGTCACTGAACACCAAAGCTCCCTACGGTCGCGAGCGGATCGGACAAACGCTCCCCACAGCGTAATGGCCATCGGCGGGTCCATGACCCCCGGTGTGATGAAGCCGTGGTGAAGACCCGCCGATGACCGGGGCCCCGAAGGGTCCGGTGAGGTCTATCTGTTCTCGTGGTGCAGACCGGCCACGCCCGAGCTCGGTGTGCGCTCGGGGAGGTCGTGCGGCGGCATCGCGCCCCGGGTGACCGCCACCGGGCGGACCGGCAGGTCGGCCGCCGGCACCTGGGCGTTCATCGGGACCATGCCGCCCCGGCCGCCGCTGCCGGCCGGGCTGACCACGGTGCCGTGCTGGTCCTCGCCCGGGCCGGCGATGCCGCCGACCCCGCCGAGCGTCACCGCGGCCACCGAGAAGGCCCCGGCGGCGGCGAAGACGAAGCGCCGGCCGCGCGGCGGGACCGGCCGCAGCACCGGGGTGATCGCGGCCGCGGCCGCGGCCAGCGGCTGGACCGGGGCGTCCGGACGGACCGTGCGGCGTCCGATCAGCGGGCGCAGCACCGCGCCGCCCCGGCCGAAGGCCCGCGGGTCGACCCCGGGCACCGGGGTGTCGGCGCCGAGCGCGCCGCCGCCGAAGGAGGCGCCGGCGCCACGACCGAAGGAGCCGCCGTTCAACCGGCTGCCGCCGAGGGTCCCGGTGCCGGCCACGCCGCCGCCGGGGAAGTCGTCGTCGTCCCGGCGCGGGCGGTCGGCCCGCGGCTGCGGCTCGTCCTCCGGGAGCGCGCCGACGGCCATCAGCCGGGCCATCAGACCGGAGGACGGACCGGGTGTGCCGGTCCGGGTCAGCAGGTGCTTGACCGCGCGGCCCTCGTCGGCCTCGGCGAGGCACTGCGGACAGGTCGCCAGATGGGCCTGGACGCGCTCGCGCGAGTCGTGGCCGAGTTCACCGTCGACGAAGGCGGACAGCCGCTCCCCGAGGTGGTGCTCCTCCGCGGGGTCGACCGACCGGACGGCGACGGCGCGCAGGGCCGGCTCGGCCGGCAGCGCGGGCCCGTCGGCCGCACCCGGCCCGTCCTGGCCCCGGCGGCCCAGCGCGGGCCAGCCGGCCCGGCGGGCGGCCGTGCGGCCGGGGGTGTCCGGGTGACCCGCCCCGGACCGGCCGGTTCCGCTCACGATCGCCTCCGGCCGCGCCCGCCCGGCGCGGCCGGGGCCTCGCCGGCGACGGCGCCGACCGGGACGGGCTGCTCCTCGGCGCCGCCGCCGCGACGCTCACGGCCGGGGGCCGAGCCGGGGGCACGGTGCTTGAGCGCGGCGCGCAGGTGCGAACGGCCGCGGTGGATGCGGCTGCGGACGGTGCCGAGCTTGACGCCCAGGGTGGCGGCGATCTCCTCGTAGGAGAGGCCCTCGATGTCGCAGAGCACCACGGCGGCACGGAACTCGGGCGCCAGGGTGTCCAGGGCCTGCTGGACGTCGGCGTCGAAGTGGGTGTCGCTGAAGTGCTGGGCCGGGCTGGGCTCGCGGGAGGCGAGCCGCTCCGCCGCGTCGTCGCCGAGCGCGTCGAAGCGGATGCGCTGACGGCGGCGGACCATGTCCAGGAAGAGGTTGGTGGTGATCCGGTGCAGCCAGCCCTCGAACGTGCCGGGGGTGTAGGTGGACAGCGAACGGAAGACCCGGACGAAGACCTCCTGGGTGAGGTCCTCGGCGTCGTGCTGGTTACCGGTCAGCCGGTAGGCGAGACGGTAGACGCGCGCACTGTGGGCCTCGACGATCTCCTCCCAGCTGGGCGGAGTCCAGGTCTGCGCGTCGGGGCCCTCGGCGAAGGTCGCGAGGGCGGGGGCCTCGGCAGTGCCGGCGGGCGCCTCGGGCGCGGCGGCCGGCTGGTCCAGGGTGGAGTGCGCAGGCTGGTTCATCACGGGCTTCGGCGTACGGGCCGACGAGGTGCCGCGGAGATGCCGCCGCACGGGGACGTCGCCCTCGGCCACACCTCCTCGGTCGGCTCTTCTGCCCAGCAGGGCCACCACCATATCCACCTCGCCCGTCAAGCCCGGATAAGAAGTGTGTCCGGGACCGCGTCCGGTATCCGCGGCACCGCCCGGCCCGCGGAAGCGGCTCCCGGAGGGTGTCCGGGACGTCCTGTTCGCCCGGTCCCTGCTCCCTCAACGGCCCGCCGCCGTACGCGGTTCCCGCCCGGCCAGTAATCTGTGGCAGGAAATATCGACATCCGCTCGGCGCCGGGCCGCCACCCGGGGCTCCGAAAGAGGCAGCCATCAGCGAGTTCGGGCCCGCGCGTGCGGCGCTCGCCGACACCTTCGTCGGCGAGGACGCGGTGCTGACCTACGCCCGGGCGCAGTCCGCGCGCACCGGCATCAGGGCGATCGGCCCCAGCGGAGGTGCCTGTCTGCGGCTGCTGGCCGCCGCGTTGGGCGCCAAGGCGGTGGCCGAGATCGGCACCGGGACGGGCGTCTCCGGGGTGTACCTGCTGCGCGGGATGCGGTCGGACGGCGTGCTCACCACCGTCGACTCGGAGCCGGTGCGGCAGCAGTTGGCGAAGGAGGCCTACCAGGCCGCCGGGTTCGCGGCCAACCGGTCGAGGTTCATACCGGGCCGGGCCCTGGAGGTGCTGCCGAGGCTCGCCGACGGCCAGTACGACCTGGTGTTCTGCGACGGGGACCCGGCGGAGTCCGGCGCCTACCTGGAGGAGTCGCTGCGGCTGCTGCGGCCGGGCGGGATGGTCTGCTTCGAGGGCGTGTTCCAGGAGGGCCGACTGGCCGAACCGGAGCTCCAGGACCCTCGGACCAGGTCGGTGCGCGACCTCGTCCGGGACGTCCGGGAGAGCGACGCCCTGCTGCCCGCGCTGCTGCCGGTGTCGGACGGGCTGCTCTGCGCCGTGAAGCGGTAGCCGCGGCGCGGAGCCCGGGGCCGCGGGGCCCGGAGGGACGGGCGCGGTACCGGGGCCGGAACGCACCGGGCCCGGGACGACGCGATGGTCGGTCCCGGGCCCGGCGGCACATCTCCAGGAGATGGCGAGCACCTGCTGCGGTCAGCCGCAGGCCTTCTTCAGGGCCTCGCCGAGGGCGTGGGCCTCGTCGGGCGTGAGCTCCACCACGAGGCGTCCGCCGCCTTCGAGCGGAACGCGCATGATGATGCCCCGCCCCTCTTTGGTGACTTCGAGCGGGCCGTCACCCGTCCGCGGCTTCATGGCCGCCATGCTCGTTCCCCTTCCTGCAACCGCTCAGCTACGCACCGGCAGTCCGTCCACCGCCGGTATCGAACGCATTGATCGGAAGCCATTATCCCGCATGCCACGGCCTGATGACCAACATCACTCTCGGTGCAACCTCGTCCGGACCGCCGCATTCCCTCCCAATAACCGGCATAAGCCCCGGCGCGGCGCCGGTCCGTACGCCATCGGAAGGTGCGATACCTCACACTCCCCAGGCGGCCCGGCGCTCCGGCATCCTGGCAGCCCACGACCACGAGCAAGGGAGCTCCCGTCCATGTCCGATTCGGTGCTGTACGAGCTGGACGGCGGCCTGGCCGTCATCACGATCAACCGCCCCGGGGCGATGAACGCGCTGGACGTCGCCACCAAGGTGGCGCTGCGTGACACCGTGACGGCCGCCGCCGAGGACCCGGCCGTGCGCGCGGTGCTGCTGACCGGCGCGGGCGACCGGGCGTTCTGCGTCGGGCAGGACCTCAAGGAGCACCTGGGGATGCTGAAGCGGGCCGAGGAGACCGGCGAGGGCGCGCTGCGGACGGTGGCCGAGCACTACAACCCGCTGCTGCGGGCGCTGGCCGGGATGCGCAAGCCGACGGTGGCCGCGGTCGGCGGGGTGGCGGCCGGGGCGGGCGCGTCGCTGGCCTTCGCCTGCGACTTCCGGATCGTGGCGGACACCGCGGGCTTCAACACCGCGTTCGCCGGGATCGCGCTGACCGCCGACTCCGGGGCCTCCTGGACCCTGCCGCGGCTGGTCGGCCACGCCCGGGCGACCGAGCTGCTGATGCTGCCGCGCACCGTGAAGGCGGCCGAGGCGATGGAGCTCGGCCTGGCCACCAAGGTCGTGCCGGCCGACGAACTGGCCGCCACCGCCCGGGTGTTCGCCAAGGAGCTGGCCGAGGGCCCGACGGTGGCCTACGGCGCGATCAAGGAGTCGCTGGCGTACGGCGCCTCGCACTCGCTGAGCGAGCTGCTCGACAAGGAGGACGAGCTGCAGACCCTGGCCGGCGAGAGCGAGGACCACCGGATCGCGGTCCGCGCCTTCATCGCCAAGGAGAAGCCGGCCTACCTGGGCCGCTGACCCCGCACGTGCCCCCGGTCCGGCCCCGGTTCAGCCCCGGGCCGGGCCCGCGGGCGCGGTGCGGACGTGGCAGTCGGCGAGGTGGTCGTCCACCAGCCCGCAGGCCTGCATCAGCGCGTACGCGGTGGTCGGGCCGACGAACCGGAAGCCGGCCTTCTTCAGGGTCTTGGCGAGCGCCGTCGACTCGGGCGTGACGGCCGGCACCTCGTCCAGGGTGCGGGGGGCCGGCCGGTCCGGGTCCCCGGCGAACCCCCAGATCAGCGCGTCCAGTCCGCCGTCGAGTTCGCGGGCGACCCGGGCGTTGGCGATCGAGGCCTCGATCTTGGCCCGGTTGCGGATGATCCCGGTGTCCGCGAGCAGCCGCTCGACGTCGGCGGGGCCGAACTCGGCGACCTCGGCGATCGAGAAGCCGGCGAAGGCGGCCCGGAAGCCCTCACGGCGGCGCAGGATGGTGATCCAGGACAGGCCGGACTGGAAGGCCTCCAGGCAGACCCGCTCGAACAGGGCGTCGTCGCCGCGCACCGGGCGGCCCCACTCGGTGTCGTGGTAGACCCGGTAGTCGTCCGCCGAATCGCCCCAGGCGCAGCGGCGCAGCCCGTCCGCCCCCAGGACGGCACCGGTGCCGGCGCTCACCGCTCCCCGCCCGGCACGGCGTCCTCGGGGCCGCCGGGCGCGGGGGCCGCGGCGGACTTGGTGAGGGCGACGGCGGGCTCGACCACCAGGGCGAACTCCTCCAGGCCGGGCAGCGGTTCGGCCCCGGACTCGGGGCCGTCGGTCGCCTCGACGGCGCCGCGCACGGCGGCCAGCGCCTCCAGCTCGGCGATCCGGTCGTCCCGGTGCGCGAGTTCGGCGCCCAGCCGGTCGAGGACGTCGTCCACCTCGTCCATCCGGTAGCCGCGCAGGGCCATCGGCAGACGCAGCGCGTCCACGTCGGCGCGGCCCAGCGGGCGGTCCTGCGGCAGCCGGGCGGAGATCCGGTCCTGCACGGCCTCGGGCAGCGAACCGCCGCCGCCCAGCGCCACCAGCGCGGCACCGCCGACCACTACGGCCATGGCCACCACGATCACCCAGAACACGAGCGGTCCTCCCGATTCTCCGGCCGGCCCCGACAGGAGTGGGATCATGGTCCCGATGGGCCGGGGGGGCCATCATCGCACCCGCGGCAGCTGTTAAGGAGAGATCGGTGGCACTGCGCCTGGGACCACGGGAATTCGGCGACGACGAGCTTGTGATCATGGCGATCGTCAACCGCACACCGGACTCGTTCTTCGACAAGGGATCGACCTTCGCCGACGAGGCCGCGTTCGAGGCCGCCGACCGCGCGATGGCGCAGGGCGCGGCGATCCTCGACATCGGCGGGGTGAAGGCCGGGCCGGGCGACGAGGTGACCGTCGAGGAGGAACTGCGGCGCACGGTGCCGTTCGTGGCGGAGCTGCGCAAGCGCCACCCCGGGGCCGTGATCAGTGTGGACACCTGGCGGCACGAGGTCGGCGAGGCGGTCTGCGAGGTCGGCGCCGACCTGCTGAACGACGCCTGGGGCGGGGTGGACCCGCGGCTGGCCGAGGTGGCCGCCCGCCACGACGTCGGGCTGGTCTGCACGCACGCGGGCGGCGCGGAGCCGCGCACCCGGCCGCACCGGGCCGGCTACCAGGACGTGATGGCGGACATCCTGCGGGTCACCGTCGGGCTGGCCGAGCGGGCGGTGGAGCTGGGGGTGCGGCGGGACGCGGTGCTGATCGACCCGGGGCACGACTTCGGGAAGAACACCCGGCACTCGCTGGAGGCGACCCGGCGGCTGCCGGAGATGACCGCGACCGGCTTCCCGGTGCTGGTGTCGCTGTCGAACAAGGACTTCGTCGGCGAGACGCTGGACCGGCCGGTGGACGAGCGGCTGCTCGGCACCCTGGCGACCACGGCGGTCTCCGCCTGGCTGGGCGCCCAGGTGTACCGGGTGCACCAGGTGGCGGAGACCCGGCAGGTGCTCGACATGGTCGCCTCGATCCGCGGCACCCGCCCGCCGGCCGTGGCCCGCCGGGGGCTGGCCTAGGAGGCGCCTAGATCTCGTTCACGGGCCGGCGGGCGTCGGCGAGGATCTTCATGACCTCGTCGATGTCGTCGGTCACGTGGAAGAGCTCCAGGTCGTGCGGGGCGGCCTTGCCCTGGGCGACCAGGGTGTTCCGCAGCCAGTCGACCAGTCCGCCCCAGTACGCGCTGCCGAAGAGGATCACCGGGAAGCGGGTGACCTTCTTCGTCTGCACCAGGGTGAGCGCCTCGAACAGCTCGTCCAGGGTGCCGAGGCCGCCGGGCAGGACGACGAAGCCCTGCGAGTACTTCACGAACATCGTCTTGCGGACGAAGAAGTAACGGAAGTTCAACCCGAGGTCGACGAACTCGTTGAGCCCCTGCTCGAAGGGCAGCTCGATGCCGAGCCCGACGCTGAGGCCGCCGGCGTCCGACGCACCCCGGTTGGCCGCCTCCATCGCGCCCGGGCCGCCACCGGTGATCACCGCGAAGCCGGCCTCGACCAGGGCCCGGCCGATCGCCACGCCCGCGGCGTACTCGGACGAGTCGACCGGAGTCCGCGCGGAACCGAAGACACTGATCGCGGGCGGGAGTTCGGCGAGCGCGCCGAAGCCCTCGACGAACTCCGAGGTGATGCGCAGGACCCGCCAGGGGTCGGTGTGCAGCCAGTCGGTCGGGCCGGTGGTGTCCAGCAGCCGCTGGTCCGTGGTGCTCTCGCCGACCTGGTCCCGGCGCACCAGCACCGGGCCCTTCTGCTTCTCGGGCCACGCCTTCTTCGGGCGCGGCTCGCCCACCTGCTCAGGACCGTGGCCGTAGTGCTTTTCGTCTCCAGTGCCTGTCATGACGAAACCCTACGCCCCTGCCTCCCCTTTTTCAGGCAACGGTGGAAGGTCGGTTGGGCAACCGGAAGATGGCGTTCGGCCGATGGTCGGACGGTCGGACCGGCCTCGGGACCGGTCCGGCCGTCCGCCGGGTTCAGGCCGTCAGCCAGGCCCGCAGCCGCTCCTCGGTCTCGGCGATCGCGCTCAGCGAGCAGTGCTCGTCCCGCTTGTGCGCCATGTTCGGGTCGCCCGGGCCGTAGTTGACCGCCGGGACGCCGAGCGCGCTGAACCGGGCCACGTCGGTCCAGCCGAACTTGGCGCGGGCGGTGCCGCCGGTGGCGGCGAGGAAGGCCTTGGCGGCCGGCTGGTTGAGGCCGGGCAGCGCGCCCGGGGCGAAGTCGGTGACGGTGACCTCGAAGCCGTCGAGGACCTCGCGGACGTGCTTCTCGGCCTCGGCCTCGTCGCGGTCCGGCGCGAAGCGGAAGTTGACCGTCACCACGCACTCGTCGGGGATCACGTTGCCGGCCACGCCGCCGTCGATCCGCACCGCGTTGAGGCCCTCGTGGTACTCCAGACCGTCGATGTCGACCTTGCGCGCCCGGTACTCGGAGAGCCGGCGCAGCACCTCGCCGGCGTGGTGGATGGCGTTGTCGCCGAGCCAGCTGCGGGCCGAGTGGGCCCGGACGCCGGTGAGCCTGACCTGGGCGCGCAGGGTGCCCTGGCAGCCGCCCTCGACGACCGCCCCGCTGGGCTCCATGAGCACCGCGAAGTCGGCGGCCAGCCAGTCCGGGTGGGCCTGGGCGAGGTGGCCGAGGCCGTTGCGGTGGGCCTCCACCTCCTCGCAGTCGTAGAAGACGAAGGTGAGGTCCCGGTTGGGCTCGGGCAGGGTGGCCGCGAGCCGGAGCTGGACGGCGACGCCGGACTTCATGTCCGAGGTGCCGCAGCCGAAGAGCAGGTCGCCCTCGACCCAGGAGGGCAGGTTGTCGGCGATCGGCACGGTGTCGATGTGGCCGGCGAGCAGGACCCGTTCGGCGCGGCCGAGGTTCGTGCGGGCGACGACGTTGTTGCCGTAGCGGTCGACGGTCAGGTGCGGGAGGGCCCGCAGGGCGTGCTCCACGGCGTCGGCGAGCGCCTGCTCGTCGCCGCTGACGGAGGGGAAGTCGACCAGCTGGGCGGTCAGCGCGCCGCCGTCGAGGGTGAGGTCAAGGGGCGTCTTCGAGCTGCTCATGGTCGTCCAGCGTAGTCCCGTCCCGGTCGCGGACGGATCCCGGACGGGTCCTCGTCGGGTCCCCGACGGGTCCCCGACGGCTCCGGGCCGTGGCAGCTCCGTGACGGCTTCGGTGCCGTCCGGGGGCAACCGTCCGCCGCCGCACACCCGTCCGAGTGGGTACGGTGTCGGTTCGAGGTGCTCGGTGGAGAGGGGCGGCGGTGGCCAGGCGGAAGAGCGGCGGCGGGGACGGGGACGCGGCGCCCCCGCGACGCCGCAGGCCGGTGCGCGCGGTGCTGATCGTGCTGCTGGTGCTGACCGTGGTCGCCGTGGGGCTGTACTGGCTGCGCGACCAGAAGCTGCTGACGCCCGAGGGCTGCTCGGTGAAGACCCCGGCCGGCGAGGGGACCCTGGAGCTCCCGCAGGCCGCCAACGCCGCCACCATCGCCGCCGTCGCGCACGCCCGCGGCCTGCCGGACCGGGCGGTGACCATCTCGCTGGCCACCGCGATGCAGGAGTCCAAGATCCGCAACCTGCCCGGCGGCGACCGGGACTCGGTGGGCCTGTTCCAGCAGCGGCCCTCGCAGGGCTGGGGCACCGTGCAGCAGATCATGGACCCGGTCTACGCGACCAACAAGTTCCTGGACGGCCTGGTGAAGGTGCCCGGCTACACCCGGCTGCCGCTGACCGACGCGGCCCAGCAGGTGCAGAAGAGCGGCTACCCGCAGGCCTACGCCAAGCACGAGACCAAGGCCACCCTGCTGGCCTCGGCCCTGACCGGCCGGGAGGCGGCCGCGCTGAACTGCGTGGTGCACGACTTCACGGCGCCGGAGACCGACGAGGAGGACTCCTCGACGGCCCCGGCCGGGGCCGCGCCGACCACCGGCGCGACGGCGGCGGCCCGCCCGGACCGGACGCAGGTGCTGAGCGACCGGGTGCGCCGCGAGTTCGGCCGGACGGTGACCCCGGCGGCCGACTACACCTCCACGGTGAAGGGCGCCGAGAACGCCGTCTCGCTGACCCCGGACCCGACCGCGTCCACCGACTCCGGGCCGGAGGCCGAACGGCAGAACGGCTGGGCGGTGGCCCACTGGGCGGTCACCCAGGCGCAGCGGCTGGGCATCGAGACCGTCGCCTACGACGGCCGGATCTGGCGGAAGGCGAAGTCCGAGGACGGCTGGAAGCCGCAGTCGACCGGGACGTCGACCAAGCTGGTGCTGGTCTCGCTGGCGACCCCCGCGAAGGGCTGAGACCGGGGGGTCGGGACGGCTGACGCACTGGTGTACGGGTTGCCGCCGTACGAGTGATTCGCGTCAACACAGGTGGACGGGCGGGCGGCCGGGCCGGGTCGGGCGCAGAACCGTCACTCCCCTTGGCCCGTCGCGCGCCCGCACCCCCGGTCCAGCCCCGGGAGCGGCTCTCCGTGCGGTCATACCGTCAGATGGTCAGTACGACGTTTTCCTTGCACCGGCCGAAACCTTCTGGCTTCTCAAGCGGTAACACCGTCGTCCGCCCGGCGGACGGAACGGACCCAGACCCCTTCCGAGGAGCCCCATGTCTCACCCCCTCACGCGCCGGATCGCCCAGGCCGCGCTGCTCGTGGCGGCCGGCGCGACCCCGCTGGTCGCGGCCGGCTCCGCGTCCGCCGCCGACGCCCTGCTGCCGAAGAGCGACCTGGCCGCCCCACTTGGCCAGCTGACCAACACCGACACGGGTTCCACCCTGCAGCACACCACCCACGAGCTGGGCCAGGCCGCCGGGACCACCGGCGCCGCGACCGTGGCCGCGGGTGTGCCCGCCACCGCCGACGCCACCGGCAACATCGTCGCCCAGCAGCTCCCCGAGGCGAACGAGAAGGCCAGCTCGCTGACCGCCCCGGTGGACCAGACCGCCGCCACCACCGGCCAGCTCTCGGGCGTCACCCCGAAGGTCGCCAAGACCCTGGCCGGGAAGCTCGGCGAGGCCGTCACCGGCCGCGCCGCCGCCCCGCAGCGCAGCGCGCAGAGCGGGGCGAACCCGGTCGGCGGGCTCTCCCAGGCCGGTGCGGTCGCCAACGCCGTCCCGGGCGCGGGCGGGCTGACCCAGGCCGTCCCCAGCACCAACGCCGTCACCGACGCGCTGCCGCTCGGCGCCGTCGGCCGCGCCGTCCCCGGCGGCCTGACCTCCGGCCTGCCCGGCGCCGACGTGCTCGGCCTGGCCGAGCACGGTTCGGCCAACCGCCTCGGCGGCGCCGACCTCGGCCCGAACAGCCCGCTGAACGGCCTCAGCGGCCTCACCGGCGCGCTCGGCCCGATCGGCGGCCTGCTGGGCGGCGTCAACGGCGGCGGCCTCGGCCTCTAGTCCGGCCGCGGCTCCCGCCCGGGCTCCCGTACTCCGGTACGGGGGCACCCCGGTGCGACGACGGCGAAGGGGCCGGTGTTCCTCCTCGGAACACCGGCCCCTTCGGCCTCGCGCACGCGGTCAGCGCGCCGCGTTCAGCCGCTCCACCGCCGCCGCGACCCGCTCGTCGGTCGCGGTGAACGCCACCCGGACGAACCGGTCGCCGGCCGGACCGTAGAAGTCGCCGGGCGCCACCAGGATGCCCAGTCCGGCGAGTTCGGCGACGGTCTCCCAGCACGGCCGGTCCTGGGTCGCCCACAGGTAGAGGCTCGCCTCCGAGTGCTCGATCCGGAAGCCGTACGCCTCCAGCGCCGCACGCAGCGCCGTCCGCCGGGCCGCGTAGCGCTCCCGCTGCTCGGCCACGTGCGCGTCGTCCCCGAGCGCCGCCGCCGTCGCGGCCTGCACCGGGGCCGGCACGATCATGCCGCCGTGCTTGCGCACCTCCAGCAGCTCCTTGACCACCACCGGGTCGCCCGCCACGAAGGAGGCGCGGTAGCCGGCCAGGTTGGAGCGCTTGGACAGCGAGTGCACCGCGAGCAGGCCCTCGTGGCCGTCCCCGCAGATGTCCGGGTGCAGCACCGAGACCGGCTCGGCCTCCCAGCCCAGCTCGAAGTAGCACTCGTCGCTGACCAGCAGCACCCGGTGCTCGCGCGCCCACGCCACCGTGCGGCGCAGCTCGTCGGCGCCGAGCACCCGCCCGGTCGGGTTGGACGGCGAGTTGACCCACAGCAGGCGCACCCGGGAGCCGTCCAGCTCGTCCACCGAGTCGTACTCGACCGGCTCGGCGCCGCACAGCCGGGCGCCCACCTCGTACGTCGGGTAGGCCAGGCGCGGGTAGGCGACCTGGTCGCCGGGGCCGAGGCCGAGCTGGGTCGGCAGCCAGGCCACCAGCTCCTTGGAGCCGACGGTCGGCAGGACGGCCCGCGGGCCGATCTCCGCGCCGAGCCGGCGCCGCAGCCAGCCGGCGACGGCCTCGCGCAGCTCCTCCGGGCCCCACACGGTCGGATAGCCGGGGGTGTCCGTCGCGGCGGCGAGCGCCTTCTGGATCACCTCGGGGACCGGGTCCACCGGGGTGCCCACGGAGAAGTCGCAGAGCCCGCCCGGGTGGGCGAGCGCCGTGGCCTTGTAGGGCTCCAGCTTGTCCCAGGGGAACACCGGCAGGAGGTCGGAAACGCGGCGCGCCGCCCCCGGGTGGCCCGGGAACGGCGCGAGCGTGCTGTTCTTGGTAGTCACAGCTGAATTGCCACCGATCCGGTCAGTGGTCGGCGTTCTGCGGCGGCAGAGCGGCGATGAAGGGGTGGTCCCGCTCGATCAGGCCGAGCTTCGAGGCACCGCCGGGCGACCCGAGGTCGTCGAAGAACTCGACGTTCGCCTTGTAGTAGTCCTTCCACTCCTCCGGAGTGTCGTCCTCGTAGAAGATCGCCTCGACCGGGCAGACCGGCTCGCATGCGCCACAGTCGACACACTCATCCGGGTGGATGTAGAGCGATCGCTCGCCCTCGTAGATGCAGTCAACCGGGCACTCTTCGATGCAGGCCTTGTCCTTGACGTCGACACAAGGCTGCGCGATGACGTAGGTCACGCTGTCGTTCCTCCTCGGAAGGGCTCGGCGGCCCATTCTGTTTTCTCGCGTGCGCGGGTGAGCGCGGTGTCGTCGATGCCCGCCCCTAGTATCGCGGGTCGGAGACCGCAAATGCACAGGAGGTGCCCAGATGGCCGTCGAAGGGCCGGTTCAGGACCGTCCGGAGGTCCGGTTGGACCGCTCCGACGTGGGCCGGAGAGTCTCCGTACGACGGCTCACCGGCTTCGCCGACGACAACCGGCCAGTCTTCCGCGACGTGATCGGCGTGCTCGTCTCCTGGGACAACGAGGGCCTGACGGTGGTGCCGCGGACCGGCGGACCGGTCTCCTTCGACGAGCGGCTGCTGGTCGCGGGGAAGGCGGTGCCGCTCTTCCCCGCCCGGCGCGCGCCGCTGCCGCCGGCCGACCCGGTCGGACTCCAGCGGACCGCCGCCCGCGGCTGGCCGGCCGTCGAGCAGGAGCCGCTGGGCGAGTGGACCCTGCGGGCCTCGGCCGGCTTCACCCGGCGGGCCAACTCCGCCCTGGCGCTCGGCGATCCCGGCCTGCCGCTCGACCGGGCGCTGGCGGCCGTCCGCTCCTGGTACGCGGCGCGCGGGCTGCCGGCCCTGCTGGAGGTCTGCGCCCCGGGCTCGCCGGAGGGCCTGCGGGAGGAGCTGGACCGTCTGGGCGCCGGCTTCGCGCGGACCCTGGTCCGGGTCGCGCCGCTGGCCGGGCTCGCCCGCGGCGGCGCGCCCGCCGCCCTCGACCGGGTGCGGCTCTCCCGGACCGCCGACGCGGCCTGGCTGTCGCTGTACCGGCGGGCGGGCGGCGGCCCGGCGGTCGAGGAGGCCGCCCTCCGGGTGGTCCGCGGCGGACCGTCGGTCTGGTTCGCGAGCGTGCCGGGCGCCGGTCCCGACCGGGCGCCGCTGGCCGTCGGACGCTGCGTGATCGACGGACCGTGGGCCGGCTTCGGCGCGGTCGAGGTCGCCGCGCACGCGCGCCGGGCCGGACTGGCCACCTCGGTCATGGCGGTGCTCGCGGCCCGGGCCGCCGAGGAGGGCGCGAGCGGCGGGTACTTGCAGGTCGAGGCGGAGAACTCCGGGGCGATCGCGCTCTATGACGGACTGGGCTTCACGACCAGTCACACTTACCAGTACGCACTCCTGCCGCAGGGGTAGGAGTCCCGGCCGCTCCCCCGCGCGTCCCCTCCTCCCCGCCCGTCCGTACGAAAGCCGCCGCCACCGCCGTGACCGAGCAGAGCAGAGCACGCTTCCGGACCGAGGCCAGGGCCGAGCACCCCGATCCGGTGCTGCTCTGCGTGCTCGCGGCCGCCGAACACACCCCCGCCCCCGACCCCTCGGACCCGGCCGGCCCCGACGGTCCGCCCACGCCCGACGCCCTGCTCGCCGCCTGCGAGGCGGCGCTGGAGCGGCACGCGGCCGCGGTGCGGCGCGCCGTCGCCGAGCGCGCCCCGGCCGGACCGGAGGAGACCGCGGCGCTGCTGGCCGCCGTCCTCGGCGGGCGGGAGCGGTTCCACGGGCGGAAGTCCGACTACCGGCGGCTGGAGTCCTCGCTGCTGCCGGAGGTGCTGCGGCGCCGCCGCGGACTGCCGATCATGCTGGCGCTGGTCTGGTGGGCGGTCGCCCGCAGGGCCGGGCTGACGGTGCACGGGATCGCCCTGCCCGGCCACTTCGTGGTCGCGGTCGGCGGGCCGGCCGGCGGCGAGGACTACGTGCTGGCCGACCCCTTCCACGGCGGACGGCTGCTCGACCTCGACGGGGTGGCCGAGCTGGTGCGCGCCGCCGGGCACGAGTTCACGCCCGAACTGCTCACCCCCGCGCAGCCGCTGGACATCGTGCTGCGGGTGCTCGGCAACATCCGCGGCTGGGCCGCCGACCGGCCCGAGCACGCCCGCACCCAGCTCTGGGCCACCGAACTCTCCCTGCTGCTCCCCCGCCACCCCGCCCAGCTCCGGCTCGAACGCGCCGAACTGCTGGTGCGCACCGGCGACTTCCTGGGCGGGGCCGGGGAGATGGACGAGTACGCCGCGATCCTGGACGCCTTCGACCCCGACACCGCCGCCAAGGTCCGCCAGGAGGCCCGCGCCGCCCGCCACCGGCTCAACTGATCCGGTGCGGCGCGGTCCGCAGGCGCGGGTTTGAGGACGGGCCCTCAGAGCCAGCCCTTCTCCCGGGCGATCCGGACCGCCTCGGTGCGGTTGCGGGCCTCGGTCTTCTGGATCGCCATCGAGAGGTAGTTCCGCACGGTGCCCTCGGACAGGTGCAGCCGCCGGGCGATGTCCGCGTTCACCGCGCCGTCCGCCGCGGCCGCCAGCACGTCCCGCTCCCGGGCGGTCAGCGGGTTCGCCCCCTCGGCGAGCGCCGCCGCGGCCAGCACCGGGTCGATCACCCGCTCGCCGCGCAGCACCCGGCGGATGGCCTCGGCCAGCTCGGCGGCGGGCGCGTCCTTCACCAGGAAGGCGTCCGCGCCGGACTCCATCGCCCGCCGCAGGTAGCCGGGGCGGCCGAAGGTCGTCGCGATCACCACCTTGGTCTGCGGCCGCCGCTGACGCAGCAGCGCCGCCGCCTCGATCCCGGTCATCCCCGGCATCTCGATGTCCAGCACCGCCACCTGGACGTCGTGCGCCACCGCGGCGTCCACCACCTCGTCCCCGCGCCCGACCTGGGCGACGACGTCGATGTCCCCCTCCAGCCCGAGCAGCGCGGCGAGCGCCTCCCGGACCATGCCCTGGTCCTCCGCCAACAGCACCCGCACCGTGGGCCGGTCGCCCTGATTGTCACTCATGCCGCCCGACCCTACGGCGTCCCCGCCCGGACGGGGACGGCGGTCAGCGGGAGCGGGTCCGGGTACCGCCGGGGGCCGCCCCCGGGGCCGGGGCGGCGGCCTCGGTGAAGGCGGCGCAGAGCAGCAGCGAGAGGAGCAGGACGACGAGGACCGCCAGGACCGGCTTCGGCATGACTGTCATGCTGCCCGCCGGCACCGGCGGGCGCCCGTGCGCCGACGCCCCCGGGGGACGGGGTTCGGCCGCCCGGACCAGTCCCGGCTACGGGGCGGGGACGGAGGCCGTCCGCAGCGGCACCAGCGCCCGCAGCCGGAAGCCCCGGCCCCGCTCGCCCGGACCGGTCTCCAACCGGCCGCCGACCAGGGCGAGCCGCTCCTCCAGCCCGGAGAGGCCGTTGCCGGGCTGGGACTTGCCCGGACCGCGCCCGTCGTCGGTGACCTCCAGGACGGCGTAGCGCTCGCCGTTCCCCTCCCAGGTCTCGTCGGACCGCACGGTGCAGACGGTGGCGCCCTCGCCGTGCCGGACGATGTTGGTGACCGCCTCGCGCAGCGCCCAGGCCAGCGCGCCGGCCTCCTCGGCGGCCAGCCCCGGCCAGGCGTCGAGCAGCTCCGGCGCGGTCTCCAGGGTGACCTGGGCGGCGGCCAGCGCGGTGCGGGCGGCCGCCAGCTCGACCGGCAGGGTGGGCCGGCGGAAGCCGGTGACCGCCTCCCGGACGTCGATCAGCGACTGCCGGGCGACGTTCTCGATGTCGGCGACCTGCGCCCGCGCCGCCTCGTCCTTGCCGGCGTCCATGAACCGTCCGGCCAGCTCGCTCTTCAGGGTGATCAGCGACAGCGAGTGCCCGAGCAGGTCGTGCAGGTCGCGGGCGAGCCGCAGCCGCTCCTCGGAGGCGGCCAGGTGCGCGACCGCGGCCCTCGCCTCGCGCAGCTCCTTCATGGTGCCGACCAGGCGCTGCAGACCGCTCATCGCGGCGCCCGCGAGGAAGGCGCTGAGCGTGAAGGTCCACACGTTGTCCATGTCGGCGTGGGCCAGCAGACCGACCCCGGCGGTGAGCGCCGCCATGGCGAGCAGCGCGCGCAGGGCGTGGCGGGCCGGGCTGATGATCGCGACGCACACCGAGGCGTAGATGAACAGCGACAGGAAGGCGGTGCCGAGCACGAAGGTGGACGCCACGGCGAGCGCCACCATCGTCGCGACGACCGCCCGACAGGTCCGCGGGCGCATCCCGGGCGTCGAGCGGAGGACGACCAGCAGGACGTAGCCGACGACGAAGGCCCCCAGGCAGATCCAGCCGAGCACCCGGGCACCCGTGCTGTGACCGCCGTTCAGCAGGTCGCCCACCGGGTAGGCCAGGTAGATCATCCACAGCAGCATCCAGGCGACCTTCACCAGCAGCTGCCGCCGGCTCTCCACCGAGGCGCCGGGGACGTTCATGAACGACGAGCGCGCCGGCCCCGCCTCCGGCTGTTCGTCGGTGCGGTGGGTCCGGCGCGGCTCGCTCATGTCGATCATCATGCCTGCCGGGTGTCGCGTCGGTACAGGGCCGCCGCGGCGGCGACGAACACGGCGAGGAAGGCCGCCAGCCCGGCGACGGCGACGGTGTCCAGGGAGTGCCCGGGCTGGGTGAAGGTGGCCAGCCGGTTGTACAGGTACACCGGGTTGAACCGGGCGAAGGACTCCAGCGAGCCGCTCACCGGGAACCACGTCCCGCCGAACAGGGCCATCGCCATGTAGGCGATCATCACGATGCTCTGCACCGAGTCCGGCGCCGCCGCGTACCCGAGCGCCACCCCGAGCGCCGCGAAGACGAAGCTGCCCAGCCACAGGGCGGCCACCAGTCCGGCCCACTGTCCGGCGGTCAGCGAGACACCCTGGCTCGCGCCGACCGCGAAGACCACCAGGATCGCGGGCAGGGTGGTCACCGCGGCGGCGGCGATCTTGCCGATGGTGTACGCCCGGCCGGGCAGCGCGGTCAGCCGCAGCTGGCGCACCCAGCCGCTCTTGCGCTCCAGCGAGATCCGCTGCGCGCTGCCGGTCAGCACCGCGCCGACCGCGCCGAAGGTGGCCATCGAGACCATGAAGTACGTCTTCACCGGGAGGCCGCCGGCCAGCTTGTCCGCGCTGTAGGCGTGGATGAAGAAGAAGTACATCAGCGCCGGGTAGGCGATCGTGAAGAGCAGGTAGCGCCGGTTGCGGAGGGTCCGCAGGATCTCCAGCCGGATCAGGGTGGTCATCGCGCACGCTCCAGCACGTTCTCGGCGTTCTCGGTGGACTCGGTGGACTCGGCCGCCCCGGCGGCGTCCTGCTCGCCGGTGATGGTCAGGAAGGCCTGCTCCAGGCCCAGTCCGGTGACCTCCAGACCGCGCGGGTACAGGCCCGCCCGGTAGACGGCGGCGACGGCGGCGTCCGCGTCGGCGGTGCGGATCCGCACCGTCCGCACGCCCGGGACGCGGCCCGTGACCTCCAGGCCCTGCACCCCGGGGAGCCGGCGCAGCGGTGCCTCGTCGAGCGGGCCGTCCGCCTCGTGCAGCTCGAAGGTGATCCGGCGGGCACCGGCCCGGGCCTTGATCTCGGCCGAGCTGCCGTCGGCGATCAGCCGGCCCCGGTGCAGGACGAGGACGCGGTCGGCGATCGAGTCGGCCTCCTCCAGGTAGTGGGTGGCGAACAGCACCGTGCGGCCGGCGTCGGCCTGGGCCCGCATGCTCGCCCAGAAGGACTGCCGGACCGAGACGTCCATACCGGTGGTGGGCTCGTCCAGCACGATCAGGTCGTTGGCCCCGGCGATCGCGAGGGCGAAGCGGACCCGCTGCTCCTGGCCGCCGGAGAGCTTGTCCACGCGGCGCTCGGCGAGCTCGGTGACACCCGCGTCGTCGAGCACCTCGGCGACGGACCGGCCGCGCGGGTGGACCTCGCAGGCGAGCCGCACCAGTTCCTTGACCTTGACGTCGGTCATCAGGCCGCCGCTCTGCAGCATCGCGCCGACCCGGCCGGCCTCGATCGCGGCCCGCGGCGGGCCGCCGAACAGCGTGACGCTGCCCCGGTCGGGCTCGCGCAGGCCGAGCAGCAGGTCGAGGCTGCTGGACTTGCCGGCCCCGTTCGGGCCGAGCAGCGCGACCGTCTCGCCCGGCCGCAGCACCAGGTCCAGGCCGTCCACGGCCCGCACCCGTCCGTAGCTCTTGCCGACGCCCCTGAAGGCGGCGACCTCTCCCGTGTCCATCGTCCCGGTCCTCTCCCCTGCTGGCGGTGTCCTTCGCACCACCTCAGAGTCCCGCGCGGCCGGGGTCCGGCGGCAGTAACCGCTGTCGTGCGTTCGGCATGACGGATGTCATGCCGAACGCACGCACCGGGCGGCGGCCCGGCAGGGGTCTGTCGGTGGCGGGGGCTACCGTGCAGCCATCGAGGCCGGACAGATCGACCCCGTGCGGGTACACGCGGCCCAGGGGGAGCGGGATGGGAACGCCCCGGCACCGCTCGTCCGCGGGCCCGGGTTCCCTGCTCCGGCTCCGCTCCCCCTCCCTCGTCTCCCCCGGACCGGACCGGCAGCCGGTCTCAGCCGCCGAGCGACTTCTTCACGAAGTCGACCTGGAGCAGCAGCAGGTTCTCCGCGACCTCCTCCTGCGGCGTCATGTGGGTGACGCCGGAGAGCGGCAGCACGGTGTGCGGGCGCCCGGCGGCGAGCAGCGCCGAGGAGAGCCGCAGGGTGTGCGCGGCCACCACGTTGTCGTCGGCGAGGCCGTGGATGATCATCAGCGGCCGCTCCAGGCCGGCCGCGTAGCCGGTCAGCGAGTTGGCCTCGTACACCTCGGGCCGCTGGTCCGGGTGGCCCAGGTAGCGCTCGGTGTAGTGGGTGTCGTAGAGCCGCCAGTCGGTGACCGGCGCGCCAGCGACCGCCGCGTGGAAGACGTCCGGACGGCGCAGCACGGCGAGCGCGGCCAGGTAGCCGCCGTACGACCAGCCGCGGATCGCGACCCGGTCGAGGTCCAGCGGGAACTCCGCGGCGAGCGCCCGCAGCGCGTCCACCTGGTCGTCCAGGGTGGCCCCGGCGAAGTCGAAGGCGATCGACTTCTCCCAGGCCGGGCCGCGTCCGGGGGTGCCCCGGCCGTCGGCGACGACGACCGCGAAGCCCTGGTCGGCGAACCACTGGGAGTTCAGGTGCGGGTTGTGCGCCTGGACGACGCGCTGGCCGTGCGGGCCGCCGTACGGGTCCATCAGGACGGGCAGCAGGCCGTCCCGCTCCCGGTCGTAGCCGGTGGGCAGGAAGACCGCGGCCGGGATCCGGCGCTCGCCCGCGAAGCGGAACACCGGCCGGGCCGTGATCACCGGGGTCTCGGCGTAGGAGGCGACGGTGGCGATGTCGTCCACCGCGACGCCCTCGGGCAGGTCCCGGGAGACCCGCACCAGGGTGCCGGGCAGGTCGGGCTCGGCGGTGGCCCGCACGGTGATGCCGGCCGCGTGCACGGCGGTGGTGACGGAGGTGAACGGGCGACCGTTCGCGGCCTCCCAGGAGAGCCGCTTGCCGTCGTGGCCGATCCGGCCGACGGCGACCCAGCCGGGCTCGGGGTCGGTCTCGGCGGCGCCACCGGAGGCGGTGAAGAGGACCTCCTCGGCGGTGACCGCGAGCACCGAGCGCAGGTGCAGGTCGGGGCCGGTGACGGTGTGCTCGCCGATCACCAGGGCGCGGGCGCCGGACTCGTCGGAGATCCGGACCAGCTTGCCGTCCGGGGTCCAGGCCGGGACGCCCGTGAACAGCTCCAGCCAGGCGTCGTCCCGCTCCTCGTGCAGCGGCTCGGTGGCGCCGGTGGCGGTGTCCAGGCCGAGGATCCGCTGCACCCGCTGGTCGCGGGACTGGACCAGCAGCAGCGGCACGCCGCCCTGGGACCAGTGCACCCGGGCCAGGTACGGGAAGGCCGCGCGGTCCCAGACCACCTCGGTGCGGCCGCCGTCCAGGCCGAGCAGCCAGAGGCCGACCTCGGCGTCCGGGGTGCCGGCGGCCGGGTAGGCGACCTCGGCGGGCTCGCGGTCCGGGTTCGCCGGGTCGGCGATCCACCAGCGGTGCACCGGGGTGTCGTCGGCCCGCTCGACCAGCAGCCGGTCGCTGTCGGGGGACCACCAGTGGCCCCGGTCGCGGTCCATCTCCTCCTGGGCGATGAACTCGGCCTGGCCCCAGGTCACGTTCGGGCCGTCGGGCGAGACGAGGGCCCGGTCGCCGGTGCCGTCGGTACGGGTGAGCCGCAGTTCGCCGCCGGTGGTGGCGTAGGCGACGTGGACGCCGTCCGGGGAGAGCCGCGGGTCGACCAGCGGGCCCTCGGCGGGCAGCTCGGTGGCGGTGCCGGCGACCAGGTCGGCGACGAACAGCCGGCCGGAGAGCGCGAAGGCCGCGAGCCGGCCCGTGCCGTCCAGGGCGTAGCCGACGATGCCGGCCGAGCCCTCGCGGCTGCGCTCGCGGCGGGCCTTCTCCGCCGGCGAGAGGTCCTCCTCGCCGCCGCCGAGCAGGACGGCCGGGTCGGCGGCGATCCGCTCCTCGCCGGTGGCGGTGTCGAGGGTCCAGAGCAGGTTGGCGCGGTCGCCGCCGGAGGGCGAGCGCAGGAAGACGACCCGGGAGCCGTCGGGTGCGACGGAGAACGACCGGGGAGCGCCGACGGTGTAGCGCAGGGTGCGCGCGTACTGCCTCGGGAAGGTGTCCGCTGGGGTGTGGGTGGTCATGGCACCAGACCCTATGACGCCGCCGCGCCGGTGGTGATCACTCGTTCGGAGCATCGTGCGCAAGTACGCCCGGAAGGGGGTCGCACCCCCTCCGACCGGCCCATGCGCCCCACGAGTGCGACCGTGCCCCGGGGTGTGCGGCCTCACTCAACGTAATGCGCACCTCACTCATCGGGTATGACTGGTCCACGAGTGATCGTCAGGCCCCGTCCCGGGCCCCGGTCGCCCGACGCAAGTCCCGCACGGTACGACCGCCGCCCCTCCCCGGGAGGAGCGGCGCACCCGGAAGGGGTGTGAGCCGCCATGGCCCTGTCCATCTCCGCAGCCATGCTGATGCTGGTCATCGTGGTGGTGCTGATCCGCCGCTCCGGCCTGAAGCTCGCGCACGCGATCGTCTGCGCGCTGCTCGGCTTCTACCTGGCGTCCAGTTCCATCGCCCCCTCGATCAGCCAGGTCACCAGCAACCTCGCCGGGATGATCAACGGCCTCAAGCTCTGACCCCCGCCGTGCGGTCGTTAGGCTTCGTCCCATGACCGCGACTACCGGCCGCCGCCTGCTCCTGGTGCACGCGCACCCCGACGACGAGTCGATCAACAACGGCGCCACGATGGCCCGGTACGCCGCCGAGGGCGCCCACGTCACCCTGGTGACCTGCACCCTCGGCGAGGGCGGCGAGGTGATCCCGCCCGAGCTGGCCCACCTGACGGCCGATCGGGACGACGCCCTCGGCGCCCACCGGATCGGCGAGCTCACGCGGGCGATGGCCGAGCTCGGGGTCACCGACTTCCGCTTCCTCGGCGGCCCCGGGCGCTACCGCGACTCCGGGATGATGGGCGTGCCCGACAACGACGTGCCCGGCTGCTTCTGGCGGGCCGACGTGGACGAGGCCGCCGACCGGCTGGCCGCGGTGGTCCGGGAGGTGCGCCCGCAGGTGCTGGTCACCTACGACGAGGACGGCGGCTACGGGCACCCCGACCACATCCAGGCGCACCGGGTCGCGATGCGCGCCCACGAGCTGGCCGCCGACCCGGCCCACCGGCCCGAGCTGGGCCCGGCCTGGCGGATCGCCAAGGTCTACTGGAACCGGGTGCCCAGGTCGGTGATCGAGCGGGGCCTCGCCGAGACCGCCGAGAAGGCGCCGTTCCCGGGTGTGGCACAGGCCGCCGACATCCCCGGCGTGGTGGCCGACGAGCTGGTCACCACCGTGCTGGACGGCACCGCGTACACCGACCGCAAGGCCGCCGCGATGGCCGCGCACGCGACCCAGATCACCGTGGACGGCGCGTTCTTCGCGCTCTCCAACGACCTCGGCCAGCCGCTGCTCGCCACCGAGTACTACCAGTTGGCCCGCGGCCGGGCCGGGTCGCGACTGCCGGAGGAGGACCTCTTCGCCGGCACCGAGGACCCCGCAGGCACCGAGGCCCCCACCGCCACCCCCGAGGAGCCCTCCCGATGACCGCGACCGACGCCCGGCCCGCGCGCCGCTCGATCCCGGCGGCGCTGCTCGGCAGCCGGGAGGAGCGGCTGAAGGAGTCCCAGCCCCCGCGCATCGCACGGATCGCGGCTTATGTCCTGTTCTTCCTGCTGGGCATCGCGGTGTCGATCTGCGGAGCATTTGTGCAGGCCTTGTGGCCGCCCGTGGGAGTCCTGCTGGCGCTCGCCGCCACCGCCGCGACCTTCTACGGCGGCCTGCGGGTGACCGGCACCCGGCTCGGCGCGGGGGTCCCGGCGGCCGGCTGGTTCCTGGCCCTGCTGCTGGTGATGGTGCCCCGCCCGGAGGGGGACAACGTCCTCTGGACCAATGCCACGTCGCTCTGCTGGCTGTTCGTCGGCTCGATCCTGGGCGTGATCTGCGCCACCCTGCCGACCCGCACCAGCTGGTTCCCGGGCGTTCCGGGGCCGCCGCGCCGCCCCTGAGGGGGATCCGCGTACGGTGGCCGGTACGACGGGCAGTCAATACCGTCCGGTCGTACTCTCATACCGGAGGAACCGGACGTATCGGGATCTGTCCGAACCGGTTCACCGGCCGGTTCTTCCCAGTATGGTGGTGCCGCAGAACGCCGTACCCGACGCCGCCCGCCTGGTCCGGCGCCGACAACCGCGGTCGCGCCGCACGGCCCGGCCCGCGAACCCGGAGCAGAGCAGCATTGAGCAGCCGCGAATCTGACAACACCCACCCGACGCCTCGGCGCACGGGACCGGACGCCTACCCGTCGGGCACCCCGCCCTACGGCACACCGGGTTTCCCCGGCGGCGACCGCGCGGGTGCCGGCGCCGCCGCCAAGGGCTCGGCCCCGGAGGGCGAGGACGAGAGTCCCAAGACCGAGACCACCCTCACCACCCGCGTCCGGATCAACATCCCCGGCTCGCGTCCGATCCCGCCGGTGGTGGTGCGCAGCACGGTCAAGAACGAGGACGGCCCCGGCGAGGAGGCCCCCGCGCCCGCCGCCGAGCCGGCCGGGCCCCGCCACCGGTCCGCCGCGCCCGCCTCCCCGGTGCTCGGCGTGATGGACGGCGGCGGCCGCTCCACCCCGCCGGACCTGCCGCCGGAGTGGCAGATCCCGCCGGCCACCTCCGAGGCCGAGTCCACCGGCGCCTGGTTCCGCCCCCGGCAGAAGAAGGCCGCGCCCGGCGAGGGCTCCGCCCCGGCCACGGTGCCGGCCGGCGCTCCCGCTCCCGCCGCCGCCTCCGCGTCGGCCCCGGCACCCGCCGGGGCGCAGCGCGGCACCGCCCGGCCCAACGGCGCCCGCCCCGAGGGTGGCCGCCCGCAGCAGGCCGAGCGTCCCGCCGCGGCCCGGGCCAACGGCCGCCCGGTGCCCGCCCAGGCCCAGGCGCAGGCCCCCGGTCCGCGTCCGACCGGCGCGCCCGCCTCTCCGTACGGCGCCGGCGGCGAGCTGCCCGCCGACGAGGCCGGTGTCTACACGGACGCCCCGGCCGACCCGTTCGCGCCCGGCGCCCCGGTCGACCCCTTCGGTACCGGCGGCCCGGCCGACCCGTTCGCGCCGGGCGCCCCGGCCGATCCCTTCGCCACCGGCGCCCCGGCCGACCCGTTCAACCCCGGCGCCGCCCCGTTCAACCCGGGCGGCGACCCGTTCGCCCCGGGCCCCGGCCGGCCCGGTGGCGCCCCGCAGGGCCACGGCCGCCCCGCCCCCGCCGGGCCCGGCACCGCGGACCCCGAGGACACCTCGGTCGACGGCTTCGCGCCGATCCGCGAGCACGCCCCGGCCGGTCCCATACCCGGGGCCCCCGCCGGACCGGCCGCCCCGGCCGGCGGCCCGCAGCCCGGCCTGTTCGCCTCCGCCCCGGCCGGCGCCGACCCGTTCGCCGCCCAGCGCCCGCCGGCCGCCGGCCCGCACGGCGCCCCGGCACCCGGCAGCCTGTTCCCCGGCGTCCCCGACGCCATGGGGGCGCCCGCCGGCCCGCACTCCGGTGCCCCCCAGGCCCACCCGTTCCCCGGCGGCGCGGACTCCGCACCGCCCACCGCACCGGCGGCGGACGGCCCGGCCGCCCCGAAGCCCGCCCCGGCCGCCACGCCCGCCGCGGCCGCCAAGCCCCGGCCGAGCGCCGCCAAGAAGCTGGTCAAGCTGACCACCTACGCGGTCGTCGGCGTGGCCTTCCTCGGCGCCGCCGCCTACGGCACCGGGCTGATGCTGAACCAGTCCGACATCCCCAAGGGCACCGTGGTGCTCGGCACGGACATCGGCGGCAGCAACCGCGACCAGGCCATCCACCAGCTCGACGAGAGCGTCGGCAAGGCCGGCCAGCAGCCGGTCAAGCTGAAGGTCGGCGAGCAGACCGTGGACCTCGACCCGACCGCCGCCGGGCTCGCCTTCGACACCACGGCCACCGTGGACCGGCTCACCCAGCACTCCTACAACCCGGTGGACGTCCTCAAGTCGCTCAAGGGCAACGAGAAGGCCGTCCCGCCGGAGGTCAAGGTCGACCGGGCCAAGCTCAAGTCCGCGCTGGAGGCGCTGGCCGGCGGCTCCGGCCAGGGGCTCCAGGAGGGCTACGTCAAGTTCGCCGAGAACGGCGACGCCGTCGTCGTCCCGGGCAAGGCCGGCCAGGCGGTGGACTCCGCCGCCGCCGTCGACCTGGTCGACACGGCCTACCGCGACCGCGCCGCGGGCAAGTCGGAGCAGCCGGTCGCCCTGGCCGTCACGGCCGCCCAGCCGAAGACCTCCCCGCAGGCCCTCCAGGGCGCGGCGGAAACCCTCGGCAAGTCGGTGACGAACGGCCAGATCCACATCCTGGCCGGCACCAAGAAGTTCGACTTCGGCCCGAAGACCGCCGCCGCGGCGCTCACCCTCGTCCCGGACGCCAACGGCAAGCTCGTGCCGAAGTGGGACCTCGACGCGCTGAACCGCCAGCTCGCCGGCGCCTTCGACAAGGTGAAGACGAAGAAGAACGGCCAGCTCGTCCCGATCACCCCGCAGGACGTCGCGGACCAGGTGACGGCACTGTTCGAGAAGAGCGGCGACAAGGACCGGACCTTCAAGTTCCCGGCCTGATCGAACCGTTACCGGGGGGCGGGTCCGGATCCGGGCCCGCCCCTCGACAACTCGGCTCCCCGGTCAGCAAGATGTGACGTCCTTCGTCCGCCGCATCCGTCCCGGGAGAACCACCATGGGCCGCCCCCTGTACCGCCGCACGGCCCTGCTCGCCGGTCTCACCGCCGTCTCGCTCTCGCTGACGCTGTGTTCCTGCGGCCCCGGCAACGGCCCCGGCTCCGACGCCCGGGCCCTCCCGAGCTCGGCCGAGACGCCCAAGCTCACCGCCGTCGACATCAATCCGCACGAGCGCGCCGAGCTGCGCCAGGGCGGCACCCTGCGGGTCGCGGTGGCCCAGTACTCCACCCAGTGGTCGCCGGTCCAGACCGACGGCGGCGAGTCCTCCACCATCGCCGTCACCAAGCCGCTGCTGCCGACCTTCTTCCGCTCCGACGCGGCCGGCACCCAGACCCCCAACCCGGCCTACCTCCAGGACGCGCACAGCGAGCAGCGGGACGGCCGGCAGGTGGTGGTCTGGACGCTCAACCCGAAGGCCCGCTGGTCCGACGGCGCCCCGATCACCTGGCGCGACATCGAGGCCAACTGGCGGGCGCTGAACGGCAAGGACCCGGCCTACCGGTCGGCCAGCAGCACCGGCTTCGAGCTGGTCTCGGCGGTCGACCGCGGCAAGGACGACTTCCAGGCCGTGATGACCTTCGAGCGGCCGTTCGCCGAGTGGCAGTCGATGTTCAACGGGGCCGCCAACGCCCCGCTGCTGCCCGCGAGCCGGATCTCCACCCCCGAGCTCTTCAACACCGCCTACCTGGACGCCATCCCGGTCACCGCGGGCCCGTTCAAGGTGGAGCGGATGGACCGGGCGGCGCAGACCGTCACCCTGGTCGCCGACCCCGCCTGGTGGGGCGACAAGCCGCTGCTGGACCGGATCGTCTTCCGCGCGATGCTGCCCAACACGATGGCCGCCGCCTTCGGCAAGGGCGAGATCGACCTGTTCAACAACGGCCCGGACGTGGCCGGCTACCAGCTGATCCGCAGCACCCCCGGCGCCGCCGTCCGCCGGGCCGGCGGGCCGGACTTCCGCCAGTTCACCCTGAACGGCCGCAGCCCCGCGCTCACCGACCCGTCCGTGCGCCAGGCCCTGTTCCAGGCGATCAACCGGGACGTCATCGCCCGCTCCGACCTGGCCGGGCTCGACTGGCCGACCGTCACCCTCAACAACCACCTGCTGGTGGCCAACCAGAACGCCTACCGGGACAACTCCCTCGGCCTCAGCCGCTACGACCCGGCCGAGGCCGTCCGCAAGCTCGACGCGGCCGGCTGGAAGCTGGACGGCGACGTCCGCCGCAAGGACGGCAAGGAGCTCAATCTGCGGCTGGTCATCCCCGCCGGGGTCACCCAGGCCCAGAACGAGGCCGCCGTCGCCACCGGCATGCTCAAGGACGTCGGGGTGAAGGTCACCACGGTCACCGCCAACCCCAACGAGTACTTCGACAAGTACGTCAACCGGCGGGACTTCGACATCGCCGCCTACTCGCTGCTCGGCACGCCGTTCCCGGCCAGCGGCAACCGGGCCAACTTCGTCCAGAACGGCGGTACCAACCACTCCCAGTCCGGCAGCCCCACCGTCGACGCCGCCCTCGACCGGGCCTCCGCCGCGGGCGACGCGGCGGGCGCCTTCGAGGCCATCAACCAGGCCGACGCCGAACTGTGGAAGGTGGCCGGGGTGCTGCCGCTCTACCAGCGCCCGCAGCTGTACGGGAGCCGCGCCGACCTCGCCAACATCGGCGCCCAGGGCCTGTCCGACATCGTCTGGGAGAACGTCGGCTTCCAGAAGTGACCCCGGCCCGGCAGCCGGAAGGGCCCCGGAGTCGCGCGGACTCCGGGGCCCCCGGTGCGGTGCCGGACGCGGTCAGCCCGAACCGATCACGTCCCGCACCTCCGCGAAGTGGCAGGCCGACTCGTGCGCGGCCGGCCCGCGCAGCGTCGACGGCACGGCCAGCAACGGGACCTCGGTCGAGCAGCGCTCCTCCGCCTTCCAGCACCGGGTGCGGAAGCGGCAGCCCGACGGCGGGTTGGCCGGCGAGGGGATGTCACCGCTGAGCAGGATCCGCTCGCGGTGCTCGCGCCCGGTCGGGTCCGGCACCGGCACCGCGGACAGCAGCGCCTGGGTGTACGGATGGGTCGGGTGGGAGTAGATCTGCTCCTCCGTCCCGATCTCGACCATCTTGCCGAGGTACATCACCCCGACCCGGTCGGAGATGTGCCGGACGATCGAGAGGTCGTGCGCGATGAACATGTACGACAGCCGGAACTCGTTCTGCAGCTGCTCCAGCAGGTTGATCACCTGGGCCTGGACCGAGACGTCCAGCGCCGAGACCGGCTCGTCGCAGATGATCAGCTCCGGCTTGAGCGCCAGGCCGCGGGCGATGCCGATGCGCTGGCGCTGACCGCCGGAGAACTGGTGCGGATAGCGGTTGATGTACTCCGGGTTCAGACCCACCACGTCCAGCAGGTCCTGGACCGCCCGGCGGCGGTCGCCCTTGGGCGCCACCTCGGGGTGGATCTCGAAGGGCTCCCCGATGATGTCGCCGACGGTCATCCGCGGGTTCAGCGAGGTGTACGGGTCCTGGAACACCATCTGGATGTTCCGGCGCACCGCCTTCAGCCCGGACCCGGAGAGCCGGGTGATGTCCTCGCCCTTGAACAGCACCTGGCCCGAGGTCGCCTTCTCCAGGTTCATCAGCACCTTGGCCAGCGTGGACTTGCCACAGCCGGACTCGCCGACGATGCCCAGCGTCTCGCCCTTGGTCAGCGAGAAGGAGACGCCGTCCACCGCCCGCACCGCGCCGACCTGCTTCTTGAGGACGATGCCCTGGGTCAGCGGGTAGTGCTTGACCAGGTCCTTGACCTCCAGGATCGGCTCAGCCATGGAGGGTCTCCTTCCAGAAGTGGCAGGCGCTGCGGCGGCCCGGCAGATCGGCCCCCTCGGCGTCCAGCACCGGTACCAGGCGCGGGAGTTCGGTGTGGCAGACGTCCTGGACCCGGTCGCAGCGCGGGTTGAACGCGCACCCCGACGGGATCCGCAGCAGGCTCGGCGGCAGGCCCTGGATCGCGTAGAGGTTCTGGCCCTTCTGGTCCAGCCGGGGGATCGAGTTGAGCAGTCCCTTGGTGTACGGGTGGGCCGGGCGGGCGTACAGCTCGTGCACCGGGGCGGTCTCGACGATCCGTCCGGCGTACATCACCGCGATCTTGTCCGCGACGTCCGCGACCACACCCAGGTCGTGGGTGATCAGGATCAGACCCATGTTGAACTCGGCCTGCAGCTCGGCCAGCAGGTCCATCACCTGGGCCTGGACGGTGACGTCCAGCGCCGTGGTCGGCTCGTCCGCGATGATCAGGTCCGGCTCCAGCGCCAGCGCCATCGCGATCATGATGCGCTGGCGCATACCGCCCGAGAACTGGTGCGGATAGTCGCCGACGCGCTGCCTGGCGGCGGGGATGCGCACCCGCTCCATCAGCTCGACGGCCTTCTCCTTGGCCTCCTTGCGGCCGGCCCCCTGGTGCACCCGGAACATCTCGCCGAGCTGGTAGCCGACGCTGAGCACCGGGTTGAGCGAGGACAGCGCGTCCTGGAAGATCATCGCGATCTTCCGGCCCCGCACCGCCCGCCGCGCCTTGGGGCTCATGGTGAGCAGGTCCTCGCCGCGGAACCGGATCGAGCCGTTGGTGATTTTCCCCGGCGGCATGTCGAGGATGCCCATGATCGCCTGCGCGGTCACCGACTTGCCCGAACCGGACTCGCCGAGCACCGCCAGCGTCTCCCCCGCCGCCACCGAGTAGCTCACCCCGTTGACGGCCTTGGCCACGCCGTCCCGGGTGTGGAACTCGATGTGCAGGTCGTCGACCTCCAGCAGGGGCGTTCCGGGCACCAGCCGCTCCCGGCCCCCACCGAGCACCTGTACCGCGTCCGGGCCCGGCCCGGCGCCGTCCCTCGCCGGTTTCGTCATGTCAGTCATGGTCCGCGGCCCTCCTCAGCGCAGCTTCGGGTCGAGGGCGTCGCGCACCGCGTCGCCGAGCATGATGAAGGCCAGGACGGTGACGCTCAGCACCGCGGCCGGGAAGAGCAGCACGTGCGGGGCGTTCAGGAAGCGGGCCTGGGCGTCGCTGATCATCAGACCCCAGGAGATCGCCGGGGACTGGATGCCGATGCCCAGGTAGGACAGCGCGGCCTCGGCGCCGATGTACACGCCCAGGTTGATCGTCGAGACCACGATCACCGGGGCGACGGCGTTCGGCAGGATGTGCCGGCCGACGATCCGGCCGGTGCCCGCCCCGAGCGCCCGGGCGGCCACCACGTAGTCGTTGTGCTTGTTGGCCAGTACCGCCGAGCGCATCAACCGGTAGATCTGCGGCCAGCCGAGCACGGCCATCACCGCGGAGACGGTCCAGGCGTTGCCCTCGCCCCAGGTGGACATGATCAGCATGCCGCCGAGCAGCAGCGGGATCGCGAAGAAGATCTCGGTGACCCGGGAGAGCACGCTGTCCCCGATCCCGCCGATCCAGCCGGCCCACAGGCCGAGGCTGCCGCCGACCAGGACCACCAGCGTGGTGGTCACCATGCCGACGATGATGGAGTTGCGGGCGCCCCAGATGGTGCGGGTGTAGATGTCGCAGCCCTGGACGTCGAAGCCGAACCAGTGCGAACCACTGGGCCGCTTCAGCGAGTCGGCCAGGTTGCAGAAGCCGCCGGCCCGCGGGTCCCCGTCGGTGAACAGCTGCGGGGCGACCGCCAGGACGACCATGAACAGCACCAGGAACCCGCCGATCAGGAACAGCGGGCTGCGCCGCAGGTCCGTCCAGGCGTCGGTCCAGAGACTGGCGACCCGTTCGCCCCCGGCGTCCGGCGCGCCGGAGCCCTTGGCGGTCGCGGCGGCCGGACCGCCCGCGGCCGACCCGGAGCCGGACTGCCCCGGGATCGCCGCGCCCGTGTTCTCGCTCTTCGTCGGCTCACTCATAGCGGATCCTCGGGTCCAGGACGGCGTACAGCAGGTCGACCACCAGGTTGGCGAACAGGTAGACCATCACCAGGGCGCTCACGATGCCCACGACGATGGTGCGTTCCCGCAGGTAGACGGACTGGAAGAGCTGGTGTCCGACGCCGGGGATGTTGAAGATGCCCTCGGTGATGACCGCGCCGCCCATCAGGCCGCCGAGGTCCATGCCCAGGAAGGTGACGATCGGGATCAGCGCGTTGCGCAGACCGTGCCGGACCACCACCCGCAGCGGACTGAGCCCCTTGGCCACCGCCGTCCGGACGTAGTCGGCCCGCATGACCTCGATCAGGCTGGTCCTGGTGAGCCGGGCGACGTACGCCAGTGAGGTCGAGGCCAGGACGTAGCCGGGCAGCAGGTACGAACGGAAACCGGCCTCCTCGTTGAAGGAGACCGGGAAGAAGTCGATGCCGTAGTCCGTGTTGAGCTTCACCCCGATGACCAGCTGGAGCACGAAGCCGATCACGAAGACCGGGATCGAGATGACCATGAGGGTCGAGATCAGCACCACGTTGTCGATGAACTTGCCGCGCCGCAGGGCGGCGACCACACCGGCGGTGACACCCACCGCCATCTCGATGGCCAGGGCGACGAACGCCAGGTTGATGGTGTACGGGAAGGCCCGCTGCATCACGTCGACCACCTGGTTGCCCCGGTAGTCCTCGCCGAAGTCGCCCTTGAACAGGCCGGTCAGGTAGTCCCAGTACTGGACGAAGAACGGGTCGTCGAGGTGGTACCGGTCCCGCAGGACGGCCACGACGGCGGGGTCCTGCCTCTTCTCACCGGCCAGTGCCGCGATGGGGTCACCAGGAAGCAGGAAGACCAGTGCGTAGATCAGGAACGTCGCGCCGAGGATCACAGGTATGGCCTGGATGATCCGGCGGACCACATAGCGGCCCATGCGGTCTCCTCATGATCGGGGCACGCCGGTGCCGGGCGGCACGGGGGTTGCCCGTGCCGCCCGCGCCGGCGTGCCGTTCGGACTGGACGGAGGTCAGGCCAGCTCGACGTTGGCGAGGTCGATCCGGTTCTGGGCGTCCACGACCACGTTCTTGACGGTCTTGGTGTAGGCCGCCGAGGTCATGTAGGTGTAGACCGGGATGTACGGCAGTTCCTTGATCAGGATGTCGTCGGCCTGCTGGTACAGCTTCTGGCCGTCCTCCACCGACTTCGCCTGGTCGGCCTGGTCCAGCAGCGCCTCGAACTGCTCGTTGACGTAGCCGCCGTAGTTGGAGCCGTTCTCGATCGCGACCTTGGAGAAGATCGGCCGCAGGTAGTTCTCCATGGACGGGTAGTCCATCTGCCAGGCCATCCGGAAGGCGCCGGAGTACTGCTTGGCGCCCAGCGCGTCCAGGATCTTGCCGAACTTCTCGAACGGCTTGAAGGTGACCTCGACGCCCAGGTTCTTCTTCAGCTGGTTGCCGACCGCCTCCATCCACTCCTTGTGGCCGCCGTCGGCGTTGTAGCCCAGCTCGATGGTGTTGTTCGGGACACCGCCGACGGAGTCCCACAGCGCCTTGGCCTTGGCCGGGTCGTACTTCGCCGCGTCGCCCATGGCGCCCTTGCGGTAGCCCGGGATGATCGGGCTGATGAAGTCGTCGGCCGGGACGCGGGTGCCCGAGAAGATGGTCTTGGTGATCGCCTCGCGGTCGATCGCCATCGAGATCGCCTTGCGGACCTCCGGCTTGCCGTACGCGGCCGGGTTGGTCGCGATCGGGAAGCCGATGAAGCCGACGCCGGACTCCGGCTTGTAGATGTAACGGTCACCGAATTCCTGGGCGACGGTTGCCATCGCCGAGATCGGGAGCTTGTTGGTGATCTGGATGTTGTTGGCCCGGAGGTCGTTGTAGGCTGTTTCCAGCTTGTCGTAAATCTTGAACGTGACGGAATCCAGCTTGGCCTTTCCGTCCGCCTCCGGGAAGTTCTCGTAGCGCTTGATCTTGATCTGCTGGTTGTGCTCCCACTTCCCGTCCATCTGGAACGGGCCATTGCCGATCGGGGACTCCTCGAAAGCCTTCTTGTCCTGGAAGAAGGCCTTCGGCAGCGGGTAGAAGGCGGTGTAACCCAGCATGACCTTGAACTGCGAGAACGGGGCGCTCAGCGTGACGGTGAAGGTCTTGTCGTCGATGACCTTCAGGCCCTTGAGCTTGTCCGTGGTCGGCTTCTTGTCCTTGCCCGGGGACAGCTCCTCGGAACCCTCGATCTTGGAGAAGAAGGGCAGGCCCTCGGCCGCGTTGTCCTGGTTGGCGCCCCAGTTCCACGCGTCGACGAAGGACTGCGCGGTGACCTTCTCGCCGTTGTGGAAGGTGTAGCCGTCCTTCAGCTTGATCGTCCAGACCTTGCTGTCGGGGGTCTCGATGGACTCCGCGACCCGCAGGCCCGGCTCGTTCGTCTTGCGGTCGTACTCGACCAGGCCGGCGAAGACCTGCGCCAGCACCTGGGCACCCTCGGACTCCGCGGTGTTCTGCGGGATCAGACCGTGCTGCGGCTCACCCGACTCGATGCTGATCGAGCCGCCCTTCTTGCCCGACGCGTTCGCCCCGTCCGAGGCCTTCTTGCCGCTGCCGGTGGTGCACGCGGAGATCGCGAGCGCGGTGCACGCGGCCAGCGCGGTCCAGCGCATCGTCTTGGTGAGCCTCATTCAACTGCTCCTCGTTTTAGGGGCTTGGGAACGAACGGCGCCCCGCCAGTCGGTGTGCCGCACGGCGGGGGTCGACATCTCAGGGCCGATCCGCACAGCCGGCGAGGTGACCACTGATACGCGCAGAGCAACTATCGATCACCCGACCCCTTCGGTGGAATCGCCGTCACATCTCTTTTCAATTACAGGCCGGGATCAAGCCATGACAATGCTCGGCAAATTCCGCCAAATCGCGCGCGGAAGCATCGGTTCCGCTTTCCGAATAGCGAACCGATAACACCGGTATTCGAATATTTACGAAGCGTAATGATCAATTTCGATGATCACTCGTCTCCACCCGCCGGAATTCCCGCAGGTCGGCGGGTGGACAAAAAGGGAGCGCGCCCTCCAGAAGGAGGACGCGCTCCGCCGACGGGGCAGGGCCCCGCTGTCAACCGCTTTCCGACCGTTCGCTCGGGGTCGTCCCCCCGCGCTCGGCCGCGAAATGGCAGGCCGACTCGTGCGCGGCGAGCCCGGACAGCGTCGACGGCACGGCCAGCAGCGGGACCTCGGTCGAGCACCGCTCCTGGGCCAGCCAGCAGCGGGTGCGGAAGCGGCAGCCGGACGGCGGGTTGGCCGGCGAGGGAACGTCCCCCGTCAGCACGATCCGGTCCCGGATCTCGCGCGCCGCCGGGTCCGGCACCGGCACCGCGGACAGCAGCGCCTGGGTGTACGGATGGGTGGCGTGGTCGTAGATCTCCAGGTCACTGCCGATCTCGACCATCTTGCCGAGGTACATCACGCCGACCCGGTCGGAGATGTGCCGGACGATCGAGAGGTCGTGGGCGATGAACATGTACGAGAGGTTGAACTCCCCCTGGAGCTGCTCCAGCAGGTTGATCACCTGGGCCTGGACCGAGACGTCCAGCGCCGAGACCGGCTCGTCGCAGATGATCACCTCCGGCTTGAGCGCCAGGCCGCGGGCGATGCCGATGCGCTGGCGCTGACCGCCGGAGAACTGGTGCGGGTACCGGTTGATGTACTCCGGATTGAGGCCGACGACGTCCAGCAGGTCCTGGACCGCCTTGCGGCGGTCGCCCTTGGGCGCCACCTCGGGGTGGATCTCGAAGGGCTCGCCGATGATGTCGCCGACGGTCATGCGCGGGTTCAGTGAGGTGTACGGGTCCTGGAACACCATCTGGATGTTCCGGCGCACCGCCTTCAGCCCGGACCCGGAGAGCTTGGAGATCTCCTCGCCCTTGTACTTCACCGAGCCGCCGGTGGCCGGCTCCAGGTTCATCAGCACCTTGGCCAGCGTGGACTTGCCGCAGCCGGACTCACCGACGATGCCCAGCGTCTCGCCCTGCATCAGGTCGAAGGAGACCCCGTCGACCGCCTTCACCGCACCGATCTGCTTCTTGAACAGCACGCCCTTGGTGAGCGGGAAGTGCTTGATCAGGTCGCGGACTTCGAGGATCGGCTCGCCGCTCGCCACCTCCTGGGCGAAGGCGGCCTCCGCCGGCGAGTCGAGTGCGCCGGCCCCGTCAACGGTCATGGAGGGTCTCCTTCCAGAAGAAGCAGGCGCTGCCCCGCCCGGCCAGTTCGGTGCCGTCGTCACCGGTGACCGGGAACAGCTCCGGCACGTCCTGCCGGCAGACGTCCTGGGCCCTCGGGCAGCGCGGATTGAACGCACAGCCCGGCGGGATCCGCAGCAGGTTGGGCGGCAGGCCCTTGATCGCGTACAGCTCCTGGCCCTTCTGGTCCAGGCGCGGGATCGAGTCCAGCAGTCCCCGGGTGTACGGGTGGGCCGGGCGGGCGTACAGCTCGTGCACGGGTGCCGTCTCCACGATCCGGCCCGCGTACATCACCGCGATCTTGTCGGCGACGTCCGCGACCACGCCCAGGTCGTGGGTGATCAGGATCAGGCCCATGTGGAACTCGGCCTGGAGCTCCGCGAGCAGGTCCATCACCTGGGCCTGGACGGTGACGTCCAGCGCCGTGGTGGGCTCGTCCGCGATGATCAGGTCCGGCTCCAGCGCCAGCGCCATCGCGATCATGATGCGCTGGCGCATACCGCCGGAGAACTGGTGCGGATAGTCGTTGACCCGGTCCTTGGCGGCCGGGATGCGCACCCGCTCCATCAGCTCGACGGCCTTCTCCTTGGCCTCCTTGCGCGAGCTCTTGTGGTGGGCCCGGAACATCTCGCCGAGCTGGAAGCCCACGGTCAGCACCGGGTTCAGCGAGGACAGCGCGTCCTGGAAGATCATCGCGATCTTCTGGCCCCGGATCCGGCGCCGCCGCTCCTTGTCCATCCCCAGCATGTCCTCGCCGCGGAAGCGGATCTCGCCGCGGGGGATCCGGGCCGGCGGCATGTCGAGGATGCCCATGATCGCCTGCGCGGTCACCGACTTGCCCGAACCGGACTCGCCGAGCACCGCCAGCGTCTCCCCCGCCGCCACCGAGTAGCTCACCCCGTTGACGGCCTTGGCCACGCCGTCCCGGGTGACGAACTCGACGTGCAGGTCGCGGACGTCGAGCAACGGGCCCTCGTACGGTGCCTCCCGGCGGGAGGTGCCGGTGTCGACTGCTGTGGTCACGATGCGTCCCCTCGCTCAGCGAAGCTTCGGGTCGAGGGCGTCGCGCACCGCGTCGCCCAGCATGATGAAGGCCAGGACGGTGATGGAGAGCGCCGCGGCCGGGAAGAAGAGCACGTACGGCGCCGTCCGGATCACCTTCTGGGCCGAGGAGATGTCGATGCCCCAGGAGATGGTCGGGTCCTGCAGGCCGATGCCGAGGAAGCTCAGCGTCGCCTCGGTGGCGATGTAGCCGCCGAGCGCGATGGTCGCCACCACGATCACCGGGGCGACCGCGTTCGGCAGGATGTGCCGGACCATCAGCCGTCCGGTGCCGGCGCCGAGCGCCTTCCCGGCCATCACGTAGTCGGCCTGCTTGACGGTCAGCACCGCGCCGCGCATGACCCGGGCGATCTGGGTCCAGCCCAGCACGCCGAGGGCGAAGACCACGGTCCACACCGTGCGGGTGGAGAAGGCGTTCAGCAGGACCAGTGCGCCGAGCAGCAGCGGGATGCCGAAGAAGATGTCGATGATCCGGGAGAGCAGCGCGTCCACCGGGCCGCCGAAGTAGCCGGCCACCATGCCGCACAGCCCGCCGAGCAGGGTGACGATGGCGGTCACGAAGATGCCGACGGTGATCGAGGCCCGGGCGCCGTAGACGACCCGGGCGTAGATGGAGCGGCCCTGGCCGTCGTAGCCGAACCAGCCCGCGCCGAAGAAGTCGGTCCAGTCCGGCCGCTTCAGGTAGTCGTTGACCAGGTCGGCCTTGCGCGGGTCGGCGTCGGTGAACGCCCCGGGGAAGATCGCCATCACGATCAGCAGCACGATCAGCACCGCCGAGATCAGGAAGATCGGGCGCCGCCGGAGGTCCCGCCAGGCGTCGCCCCAGAGGCTGCGGGCCTCTTCCCGCTTCTCCGGGTCCGGCTCGACCAGGGTCTCCTGCTCGACCGCCATGCCCTGCTCGCCGGCGTAGTCCAGGTGGTCCACTCCCGGCTTGGGGTGCCGCTCGTAGGAACTCTCGTCGTGCATGTCAGGCATAGCGGATCCTCGGGTCCAGGACCGCGTAGAGCAGGTCGACGACGAGGGAGGCCACCAGGTAGACGATCACCAGTACGGTGACGATGCCGACCACGGTGGGCCCCTCCTTCTGGTTGATCGCCCGGTACAGGACGTTGCCGATGCCCTGCACGTTGAAGATCCCCTCGGTGACGATCGCGCCGCCCATCAGCGCGCCGAGGTCGGTACCGAGGAAGGTGACCACCGGGATCAGCGAGTTGCGCAGCAGGTGGCGGGTGACGATGGTGCGCCGGGGCAGGCCCTTGGCGACCGCCGTGCGCATGTAGTCGGCCCGCAGGTTCTCGCCGATCGAGGTCCGGGTGAGCCGGGCGACGAACGCGAGCGAGAGCGAGCCCAGCACGACGGCGGGGAGGATCAGCTGCGACAGGTCCGTGGAGTCCTGCACCGTCGGAGTGACCCAGCCCAGATTGGTGGCGAAGACCGTCTGGGCGATGTACGCCAGCACGAAGACCGGGATGGAGATCACCAGCAGGGTGAGCACCAGGACCAGGGTGTCCTGGATGCTGCCGCGCCTGAGGCCGGAGACCAGGCCGAGCAGCAGGCCGAAGACCAGCTCGAAGGCGAAGGCCATCAGGGCCAGCCGGATGGTGACCGGGAAGGCGTCCGCCATGATATCGCTGACCGGACGGCCGGTGAAGCTGGTCCCGAAGTCCCCCTGGAAGAGGTTCCCCATGTAGTGCAGGTACTGCTTCCAGATCGGCTGGTCCAGGTAGTACTTGTGCTTGATGCTGGCCACCACGGCGGGGTCCGCGGCCTTGTCCCCGAACAGCGCCGAGACCGGGTCGCCCGGCAGTGTGTAGACCATCAGGAAGATCAGCAGCGTGGTGCCGAAGAACACCGGGATCATCTGCAGCACCCGCCGCAGCACATAACTGCCCATTCGAGCCTCCTTCCTAGGGATGTGATCGAGTGCCCGGGGCCCCGCCCTCCGTGCGGGAAGGGCGGGGCCTGCGCGAGGGAGCTCGTCAGCCCTTGATCTCGACCTGGGTCCAGGCCGGGTTGCCGAAGGAGTCGAACTTCACGTTCTGGACCTTGGTGGAGTAGCCCGAGTTGGTGCGGTAGTACCAGAGCGGGATGGCCGGCATGCCACTGGCCAGCACGGCCTCGGCCTGCTGGTAGCCGGTCACCGAGTCCGCCACGCTGGGGGCCTGGTCGGCCTGGGTGGAGAGCTGGTCGAACTGCGGGTTGCTGTAGCCGAAGTCGTTGGACGCGGCGCCGGTGCGGTAGACGTCGGCCAGGAAGTTGGCGTTCAGCGGGTAGTCCTGGACCCAGCCGGTGCGGAAGGCGCCGTTGATCTGGTGGCCGGTGATCGCCGCGCGGGCGGTCTTGAAGTCGGGCCTGGGGTCGCCCACGCAGTCCACGCCGGTGCTCTGCCGGATCGAGTTGCAGACCGCGTCGACCCACTCCTTGTGGCCGCCGTCGGCGTTGTAGGTGATGGTCAACCGGTTGCCGGGGACGCCGCCGCCCTCGGTGACCAGCTGCTTGGCCTGGGCCGCGTTGAAGGTGCAGAACTGGCCGCACTGGCCGTCCTTGTAGCCCTCGACGCCCTCGGCCACCCAGGCGGTGGCCGGCTTGCGCGAGCCCTGGAGCACCGTCTTGGTGATGGTGTCGCGGTCGATCGCCATCGACAGGCCCTGACGGACCTTCGCCTTGTCCGGGGAGGCCCAGTCGGCCTGGTAGAGCGTGAAGCCGATGTTCTGGATGGCGCCCTGGGGCGCGTCGATCGCCCGGTCCCCCAGGTCGGTCTTGTAGGTGGCCAGGGCGGAGGGCGGCACCTGGTCCATCACGTCCAGGTTGTTGGACTGGAGGTCGGCGTAGGCGGCCTCGGCGGTGCTGTACATCTTGAAGACGACGCCGCCGTTCTTCGGCTTGTCCACGCCCTGGTAGTTCGCGAAGGCCTTGGTGGTCAGCTGCTGGTTGTGGTCCCAGCTGACGAACTGGTACGGGCCGTTGCCGACCGGCTTCTGCCCGTACCCGGCGGGGTCGCTGAAGAAGGCGTCCGGCAGCGGGGAGAAGGCGATGTAGCCGAGCTTGTACTCGAAGTACGAGACCTTGCCGGTCAGCTTGACCGTGAAGTGCAGGTCGTCGACGACGGTGAGCCCGGACATCTTGTCGGTGGCCGGCTGGCCGCTCGCCGGGTGGACGTCCTGGTAGCCCTCGATGTCGGAGAACCAGGAGCTGTTGATCTGGTTGTTGGCGGTGGTCGCGGCCCAGTTCCAGGCGTCCACGAAGTTCTTGGCGTGCACCGGGGTGCCGTCGTGGAACGTCCAGCCGTCCTTCAGCGTGATGGTGTAGGTCTGCGAGTCACTGGTGTCGATCTTGTCCGCGACCTGCATCCGGATCTTCGCGTTCGAGGGGTCGTAGTCGACCAGCCCCTTGAAGAGGTTCTGGATGATGCGCCCGCCGCCGGTCTCGTTGGCGTTGGCCGGCTGCAGCGGATTCTGCGGCTCACTGCTCTGGTAGCTGAAGGTCTTGGAGCTGTCCGACGAACCGCTGCTGCCGCCCCCGCCACTGCTGCTGCACCCGCTGGCCACCAGGGCCACGGACGTCGCTGCGGCGAGGACCCATCGAGCACGGGTGGCCACGGGCATGGAGGTCCCTCCTCAAGGTGTGTGACGCATCACACCCCATGAGAAGCGCGGCACCGTCGCGGCGCGAGTCGGGTACCCCCGGACGGGTGCACGGACGCCCCGCCCGATTGACGCCGCGTCCGGCCCGGCCGGAAAACGCCGGAGGGGCCCGTGCCGCGAACGGCTACGGGCCCCTCCGGGCGGGGTCGGACGCGGGATCAGGCCGCGACCGGCTCCCGGACGGCGGCGAAGTGGCACGCCGACTCGTGCTTGGCCGCACCGCTCAGCACCTCGGGCACCGCCAGCAGCGGGACCTCGGTCGAGCAGCGCTCCTCCGCCTTCCAGCACCGGGTGCGGAAGCGGCAACCCGACGGCGGGTTGGCCGGCGAGGGGATGTCACCGGTCAGGATGATCCGGTCACGGGACTCACGGGCCGCCGGGTCCGGCACCGGCACCGCGGACAGCAGCGCCTGGGTGTACGGGTGGGTGGCGTTCTCGTAGATCTCCTCGTCCGTGCCGATCTCGACCATCTTGCCGAGGTACATCACGCCGACGCGGTCGGAGATGTGCCGGACGATGGAGAGGTCGTGGGCGATGAACATGTAGGAGAGCTCGAACTCGTCCTGCAGCTGCTCCAGCAGGTTGATCACCTGGGCCTGGACCGAGACGTCCAGGGCGGAGACCGGCTCGTCGCAGATGATGATCTCGGGCTTGAGGGCCAGGCCGCGGGCGATGCCGATGCGCTGGCGCTGACCGCCGGAGAACTGGTGCGGGTACCGGTTGATGTACTCCGGGTTCAGGCCGACGACGTCCAGCAGGTCCTGGACCGCCTTGCGGCGGTCACCCTTGGGCGCCACCTCGGGGTGGATCTCGAAGGGCTCGCCGATGATGTCGCCGACCGTCATGCGCGGGTTCAGCGAGGTGTACGGGTCCTGGAACACCATCTGGATGTTCCGGCGGACGGCCTTGAGGCCGGCGCCGGACAGCTTGGAGATGTCCTCGCCCTTGAACAGGACCTGGCCGGAGGTGGCCCGCTCCAGGTTCATCAGCACCTTGGCCAGCGTGGACTTGCCACAGCCGGACTCACCGACGATGCCCAGCGTCTCGCCCCGAGCCAGCTCGAAGGAGACGCCGTCGACGGCCTTGACGGCGCCGACCTGCTTCTTGAACAGGATGCCCTGGGTCAGCGGGTAGTGCTTGACCAGGTCCTTGACCTCCAGGATGGGCTCAGCCATGGAGGGTCTCCTTCCAGAGGTGGCACGCGCTGCGGCGGCCCGTGAGCTCCTTGCCGTCCTTGTCGCTCACCTGGTGCAGCTTCGGGATGTCCGTGCGGCACAGGTCGGTGGCGACGTCACAGCGGGGGTTGAACGCGCAGCCGGCCGGAACCTTGAGCAGGTTCGGGGGCAGGCCCTTGATCGCGTACAGCTCCTGGCCCTTCTGGTCCAGGCGCGGGATCGAGCGGAGCAGGCCCTTGGTGTACGGGTGCGCCGGGTTGGCGTACAGCTCGTGCACCGGGGCGGTCTCGACGATCCGTCCGGCGTACATCACGGCGATCTTGTCCGCGACGTCGGCGACCACGCCGAGGTCGTGGGTGATCAGGATCAGGCCCATGTTGTACTCGGCCTGGAGCTCCGCGAGCAGGTCCATCACCTGGGCCTGGACGGTGACGTCCAGGGCGGTGGTGGGCTCGTCCGCGATGATCAGGTCGGGCTCCATGGAGAGCGCCATGGCGATCATGATGCGCTGGCGCATACCGCCGGAGAACTGGTGCGGGTAGTCCCCGACGCGCTGCCTGGCGGCGGGGATGCGCACCCGCTCCATCAGCTCGATGGCCTTCTCGCGGGCCTCCTTCTTGGAGGAGCCGCGGTGCACCCGGAACATCTCGCCGAGCTGGGCGCCGACGGTCATCACCGGGTTCAGCGAGGACAGCGCGTCCTGGAAGATCATCGCGATCTTCTGGCCGCGGATCTGCCGGCGGTCCTCCTCGCTCATCGCGAGCATGTCCTGCCCGCGGAAGAGGATCTGGCCCTGGCTGATCTTGCCCGGCGGCATGTCGAGGATGCCCATGATGGTCTGGGCGGTCACCGACTTGCCGGAGCCCGACTCGCCGAGCACCGCCAGCGTCTCACCGGCGGCGACGGAGTAGTTGACTCCGTTCACGGCCTTGGCGACGCCGTCCCGAGTGTGGAACTCCACGTGGAGGTCCTTGACCTCCAGCAGCGGGGTGCCAACCTCCAGGCGGCCGTTCTTCTGGTTCTTCTCGATCACGGTGGTCATCGGGTCGTCACCTCTTCTCTCAGCGGAGCTTCGGGTCGAGGGCGTCGCGGACCGCGTCGCCGAGCATGATGAAGGCCAGTACGGTGACGCTCAGTACGGCCGACGGGAAGAGCAGGACGTGCGGCGCGTCGAGGAAGCGGACCGACGCGTCACTGATCATCAGGCCCCAGGAGATCTCCGGCGGCTGGACGCCGATGCCCAGGTAGGACAGGGCGGCCTCGGCGCCGATGTAGACACCCAGCGAGATCGCGGACACGACGATCACCGGCGCGATGGCGTTCGGCAGGATGTGCCGGAAGGTGATCCGGCCGGCGCCGGCGCCGAGGGCGCGGGCGGCCATCACGTAGTCGTTGTTCTTGTTGGCCAGCACCGAGGCACGCATGATGCGGAAGATCTGCGGCCAGCCGAGCACGGTCATGACGACCGAGACGGTCCAGGCGTTGCCCTTGCCGAGCATCGACATGATCAGCATGCCGCCGAGCAGCAGCGGGATCGAGAAGAAGATCTCGGTGAAGCGGGACAGGATCGAGTCGACGATCCCGCCCTTCCAGCCGGCCAGCAGGCCGAGCAGGGCACCGACCAGCGTGACCATCGAGGTCGTCAGGACACCGACGATGATCGAGTTGCGGGCACCCCACACCGTACGGGTGTAGATGTCGCAGCCCTGGACGTCGAAGCCGAACCAGTGCTCGGCGCTCGGGCGCTTCAGCGAGTCGGCCAGGTCGCACGCGTTGTTGTCGAACGGGCTCCCGTCCGTGAACCAGCCCGGCACGACGGCCAGGACGATCAGGAACGACACCAGCACTGCGCCGATGATGAAGACCGGGTTGCGGCGCAGGTCGCGCAGGGCGTCCGACCAGAGGCTGGCGACGCGCTCCGGCTTCTGCTTCTTCTCCGGCGAGGACTTGGGGGTGTTGTCCCCGGAAGGGGCCTCGGCGCCCTTGGTGATGGTCTCACTCATAGCGGATCCTCGGGTCGAGCACGGCGTACAGCATGTCCACGAGCAGGGTGGTGACCAGGTAGATCATCACCAGCAGCGTGACGACGCCGACGATGATGGTGCCCTGCTTCTGGTACACGGCCTGGGCGAGCAGACCGCCGATGCCGTGAATGTTGAAGATCTTCTCGGTGATGACCGCGCCGCCCATCAGACCGCCGAGGTCGGCACCGAGGAAGGTGACGATCGGGATCAGGGCGTTGCGCAGGGCGTGCCGACCGATGACCCGGCGCTTCTTCAGACCCTTGGCGACCGCGGTGCGGACGTAGTCCGCGCGCATCGTCTCCATCAGGCTGGTGCGGGTCAGTCGGGCCACGTACGCGAGCGAGGTCGAGGCCAGCACGAAGGCCGGCAGCAGGTAGCCGCGCAGCCCGTCTTCCTCGTTGAACGAGACGGAGAAGATCTCGATGCCGTAGTCGTTCTTCAACTTGACGCCGAGGACGAGCTGGAGCACGAAGCCGGTGACGAAGACCGGGATCGAGATCACGAACAGCGTGCTGATGAGGACCAGTTGGTCCAGGAACTTGCCCTTGCGCAGGGCCGCCATGACGCCCGCCAGCACACCGATGATCGCCTCGATGACGAAAGCCACGATGGCGAGGTTCACGGTGAACGGGAACGCCTCGCTGATCATGTCGCTGACCTGGCGACCCGTCAGGCTCTCGCCCAGGTTCCCCTGGAAGACGCCCGTGATGTAGTTCCAGTACTGGAGCAGGAACGGGTCGTTCAGGTGGTACTTCTGGCGGATCATCTCCGCCACGATCGGGTCGGCCTTCTTCTCACCGGCCAGCGCCTGCACCGGGTCGCCGGGCAGGCTGAAGCACAGCCAGTAGATCAGGAACGTCGCGCCGATCAGGACAGGGATCGCCTGTATCAGTCGGCGGATCACATAGCGGCCCATCAGACCTCCACACTTTCGGACAAGGAAGGGAGGCGGGAGGACTCGGACTGTAGTCCGGTCCGCCCGCCCCCGATCGTCTGATTAACCGGATCAGCCGGCGAGCTCGACCTCGTCCAGGTTCATGCGACCCTGGGCGTCGGTGTCGAAGTTCTTGATCTTCTTGCTGTACGCCGCGGACGACATGTAGGTGTAGACCGGGATGTACGGCAGGTCCTCGATGAGGACGTCATCGGCCTGCTGGTACAGCTTCAGGCCCTCCTCCGGGCTCTTCGCCTGGTCGGCCTGGTCCAGCAGCGACTCGAACTTCTCGTTGACGTAGCCGCCGTAGTTCGAGCCGTTCTCGATCGCGACCTTCGAGAAGATCGGACGCTCGTAGTTCTCGATCGACGGGTAGTCCATCGACCACGCCATGCGGAAGGCACCGGAGTACTGCTTCTCGCCCAGCGCGTCCAGGATCTTGCCGAACTTCTCGAACGGCTTGGTGGTGACCTCGACGCCCAGGTTCTTCTTCAGCTGGTTGGCGACGGCCTCGATCCACTCCTTGTGGCCACCATCGGCGTTGTAACCCAGCTCGATGGTGTTGTTCGGGACGCCACCGACGGAGTCCCACAGCGCCTTGGCCTTGGTCGGGTCGTACTTCGCCGCGTCGCCCATGGCGCCCTTGCGGTAGCCCGGGATCAGCGGGTTGACGAAGTCGTCGGCCGGGACGCGGGTGCCCGAGAAGATGGTCTTGGTGATCGCCTCGCGGTCGATCGCCATCGAGATCGCCTTGCGGACCTCCGGCTTGCCGTAGGTCGCCGGGTTGGTGGCGATCGGGAAGCCGATGTAGCCGACGCCGGACTCCGGCTTGTAGATGTAGCGGTCGCCGAACTCGCCCTTGACCGTGCCCATGGCCGAGATCGGGAGCTTGTCGGTCGCCTGGATGTTGTCGGCGCGCAGGTCGTTGTACGCCGTCTCCAGCTTGTCGTAGATCTTGAAGGTCACGCCCTGCAGCTTCGCCTTGCCGTCGGAGGCCGGGAAGTTGTCATAGCGCTTGATCTTGATCTGCTGGTTGTGCTCCCACTTGCCGTCCATCTGGAACGGGCCGTTGCCGATGGGGGCCTCTTCGAAGGTCTTCTTGTCCTGGAAGAAGGCCTTCGGCAGCGGGTAGAACGCGTTGTAGCCCAGCATGGTCTTGAACTGGGAGAACGGGTTGCTCAGCGAGACGGTGAAGGTCTTGTCGTCGACGACCGTCAGGCCCTTGAGCTTGTCGGTGGTCGGCTTCTTGTCCTTGCCCGGGGCCAGGTCCTCGGAGCCCTCGATCTTGGCGAAGAACGGCAGGCCCTCGGCCGCGTTGTCCTGGTTGGCGCCCCAGTTCCACGCGTCGACGAAGGACTGCGCGGTGACCTTCTCACCGTTGTGGAAGGTGTAGCCGTCCTTCAGCTTGATCGTCCACAGCTTGCTGTCGGGAGACTCGATCGACTCGGCGACGCGGAGCTTCGGCTCGTTGGTCTTGGTGTCGTACTCGATCAGGCCGGCGAACAGTGCGCCGAGCACCTCGGCACCCTCGGACTCCGCGGTGTTCTGCGGGATCAGACCGTGCTGCGGCTCACCGAGCTGAACGGCGATGGTGCCGCCGCCGGAGGCAGCCTTGTCGGTGCTCTTCGAGCTGGTGCTGCAGGCGGTCGCCGCGAGAGCGATCGCGGTCGCTGCCACGAGCCACTTGGTCTGGGTTGCACCACGCATGGGGGGATGCCTCCTGAATTCGACTTTCCAACGAGGAGAGCACCGCGGTCGGTTGTCGCCGGTCCGCTGTGCCGTCCGCGCTCGTGGTTTCGGCGCGCACCCCTGCGCGTTAACCCTTGACCCGAGCCTGACTGCACCCACTATGTGTCACCCATGGACACGAAAGTGACCACTGCCGATCTCAATTAGGTCACATGAACGGTCGGTAAGTTTCGAAAATCGGACATAAGAGACATACTCAGACAGGCATCAAACGGACAGTCGTCATGAATGACGGACTGTCACGTTCGCTCAGCGGACACCTTGACGTGGTAAGCGCTATTCGGTTTATACCTGCGCCGGCACCGTCGAGTTGTTGAAAAAGTTCGCCCCCCTCTCCATCGGAAAGGGGGGCGACGGTTTCCGGCCGAAGCACGGCCGGAGAAGCTCAGAAGGCCGGAATCAGGCCTTCTTGGCGCGCGAAGCGGTACGCCCGCGCTCCTTCTGGTCCAGGACGACCTTACGGATACGCACGGTCTCCGGGGTCACCTCGATGCACTCGTCCTCGCGGCAGAACTCGAGCGACTGCTCCAGCGAGAGCTTGCGCGGCGGCACCAGGTTCTCGGTGGTGTCGGAGGAAGCGGCACGCATGTTGGTGAGCTTCTTCTCCTTGGTGATGTTGATGTCCATGTCGTCCTGACGCGAGTTCTCGCCGACGATCATGCCCTCGTACACCTCGGTGGTGGGCTCGACGAAGAGCGTGCCGCGCTCCTGGATGCCCATCATCGCGAACGGCGTCACGACGCCCGCGCGGTCCGCCACCAGCGAACCGTTGTTGCGCATCCGCAGCTCGCCGAACCACGGCTCGTGGCCCTCGAAGATGCTGTGCGCGATGCCGGTGCCGCGGGTGTCGGTCAGGAACTGGGTCCGGAAGCCGATCAGGCCGCGCGACGGGACGATGAACTCCATCCGGACCCAGCCGGAGCCGTGGTTCGTCATGGTCTCCATACGGCCCTTGCGGGTCGCCATCAGCTGGGTGATGGCGCCGAGGTACTCCTCGGGGCTGTCGATGGTCATCCGCTCGACCGGCTCGTGGGTCTTGCCGTTGATGACCTTGGTGACGACCTGCGGCTTGCCGACGGTCAGCTCGAAGAGCTCCCGGCGCATGGTCTCGACCAGGATGGCCAGCGCCAGCTCGCCGCGGCCCTGGACCTCCCAGGCGTCCGGACGCTCGGTCGGCAGCACGCGGAGCGAGACGTTACCGATCAGCTCGCGGTCCAGGCGGTCCTTCACCATGCGGGCGGTGACCTTGTGGCCCTTGCCGCCCTTGCCGACCAGCGGCGAGGTGTTGGTGCCGATGACCATCGAGATGGCCGGCTCGTCCACCGTGATGAGCGGCAGCGCGACCGGGTTCTCCAGGTCGGCCAGGGTCTCGCCGATCATGATCTCCGGGATGCCCGCGACGGCGCAGATGTCGCCGGGGCCGGCCACCTCGGCCGGCTTGCGGGTGAGCGCCTCGGTCATCAGCAGCTCGGTGATCTTCACCTGCTGGACCGAGCCGTCCCGCTTCATCCACGCGACCTGCTGGCCCTTGCGCAGCTCGCCCTGCTCGACGCGGCAGAGCGCGATGCGGCCGAGGAAGTTGTCGGCGTCCAGGTTGGTGACGTGCGCCTGGAGCGGGGCGTCCTCGTCGTAGATCGGGGCCGGCACGTGCTGCAGGATGGTCGAGAAGAACGGCTCCAGCGAGTCGCTGTCGGCCGGCACGGTGCCGTTCTCCGGCTTGGTCATCGAGGCGACGCCGTCACGCGCGCAGGCGTAGACGATCGGGAACTCGATCTGGTCCTCGGTGGCGTCGAGGTCCAGGAAGAGGTCGTAGGTCTCGTTGATGACCTCGTCGATCCGGGAGTCCGGGCGGTCGGTCTTGTTGATACAGAGGATGACCGGCAGCTTGGCCGTCAGCGCCTTGCGGAGCACGAAGCGGGTCTGCGGCAGCGGACCCTCGGAGGCGTCGACCAGCAGCACGACCGCGTCGACCATCGACAGGCCTCGCTCGACCTCACCACCGAAGTCGGCGTGGCCGGGGGTGTCGATGATGTTGATCGTGATCGGCGCGCCACCCTCCTTGGGGTGGTACTTGACGGCGGTGTTCTTCGCGAGAATGGTGATGCCCTTCTCGCGCTCCAGGTCGTTGGAGTCCATCATCCGGTCGTCGAGGTGCTGGTGGGCGGCGAAGGCGCCGGCCTGCTTCAGCATGGCGTCGACCAGGGTGGTCTTGCCGTGGTCGACGTGAGCGACGATGGCAACGTTGCGGATGTCATTGCGCGTGGGCATGCTGAGCGGATTCTCCCGGAATCGTGGGTTACGGCGCCCGGCTGCGTGACGCCGACCGGCGATCCCTGTTGATCGCCGCCGCCCGTTCCGCCTGCTACTACCGGTCCACCCGCCGGGCAGGACATGCCACGGCTTCCTCCTATCGTACGGGGAACCGCCCAGCTCGGCCGAAACGGGAGCTGTCCGGGGGAGCAAGATCACAAGGCGATCGCCCTCCGGCCCCTCGGTCCCGGGCCCGGGTCAGCCCGCCGACCAGCCGATGTCCCGCAGTTGCGGGCGGGTGAAGCCCCACACCCCGGCGCCGGTGAGGCCGTCGCGGACGGCCATCAGTTCGGGGCGCTGGAACAGCGGTACCGAGTGGCCGAGCTGCCAGATCCGCACATCCGTCTCCTGGAGCAGGGCCAGGCGGGCCGCCGGGTCGGGCTCGGCGGCGGCGCGCTCGAAGAGGCGGTCGATCTCCTCCGTACCGGCCCGGGCGTAGTTGCTGCCGGGCACCGGGGTGCCGTCCGGGCCGGGCCGGGGCTTGGCGTAGACGGGCCGCTGCTCGCCGGCCGGGCCGGGGCCGGCCGGCCAGGAGAACAGGGCGAGGTCGAAGTCCCCGGTGGCCAGGTGGTCGCGGACGAAGGCGTCCGGCGGGGCCTCGGCGACCCGGACGGCCGCCCCGGCCGTGCCCAGGTCGGCCGCGACCGCGTCGGCCGCCCGCCGGAGGGTCGCCGAGCCCGCCGGGACCAGCAGGGTGAGGGCCAGCGGGTGGCCGTCCCGGACCCGGGTGCCGCCGTCGGCGGGCCGCCGCCAGCCCGCCGCGTCCAGCATCCGCCCGGGGTCGGCGGTGCCCAGTGCGTCGGCGTTGTCCCGGTAGCCGGCCTGGTCGCCGGCCAGCAGGTGGTGGCCGAGGGGTGCGGCGGGCAGGCCGAGCGGGGTGAGCGCGGCGTCGGCGGCGTGCCGCCGGTCGACGGCGCGGGCCAGGGCGCGGCGCAGCGCCGGGTCGGTGAGCGGTGCGCGGGCGGCGTTGAGGGTCAGCTGGGTGAGGCCGGTCCCGGCGGCCCGGTGCAAGGTGGTGCCGGGCAGGGCGCCGGCCCGGCGGACCGCCTCGGCGGCGTCCGCGCCGGCGCGGTCGACGGCGGCGGTGAGCGGGGCGAGGTCCAGCGCGCCCGCGGCCAGCTCGGGGCCGCGCCGTTCGGCGGGGGTGGCCAGGAAGTCGATCCGGTCGACCTTGGCCGGCTCGCCCCACCAGGAGGGGTTGCGGACCAGGGTGGCCCGGCCGGCGGCCGGGTCGTAGCCGGACACCCGGAAGGGGCCGGCCGTCGGGTGGGCGGTGCCGCCGGGCAGCGGGCGGCCGAAGGCGGCGGCGGTGGCGGTCTCGGCGGCGGGGTAGAGCGGGTCGAACAGGGCGCGCCACTCGCCGTAGGGCTGCCGGAAGGTGACCTTCACCTCGCGCGGGTCGGCGCCCTGGACGATCGAGTCGATGTCCGCGTACCCGGCGGGCCGGACGGCGCCGTAGGCGGGGTCCAGCCCGGAGAGCGCGGCCCGCTGGGCGACGAAGTCGGTGGCGGAGATCGGGGTGCCGTCGCTCCAGACCGCGCGCGGGGCGAGGTGGTAGGTGACCACCTGGGGCAGCTGTCCGGGCGGGGTGACCTCGGCGGCGGTCAGGTAGTCCTCGTCGGGGGTCCACCCGCCGTGCGCGTCCGGCCGGAACAGCGCCGGGTAGAGGGCGTGCGCCAGCAGCGCGGAGTCGGCGGTGGCGGCGGGCTGGTAGACGTTCAGGGTGGCCGGTACGGCGTCGACGGCCCAGCGCAGGGCGCCGCCGTCGCGGACGGCGGCCCGGTCGGCCGGGCGGACGTCGCCGGTGACGACGGCGGGCGCGGGCGGCGCGGGGTCGGGGGTCCGGGCGGTGCGGGCGGCCGGGCCGGGGCCGCCGAGGCAGCCGGAGGTGGCACCGAGGGCGAGCAGCAGCGCGGCGGCTGCGGCGGGGAGGCGGGCGCGCATGGCGGCCATGGAACGCCGCCGGCCGGCCCCCGGCGGCGGCGACACGGCGGCCGACCGGGTGCGGCACCCGATCGGCGGTACGGGCGTCCGGGCCCCGGGCGGCCCCGTCCCCGGGGCCTACAGCCCCAGCTCGAACCAGACGATCTTGCCCTTGGGGGTCCGGCGGCTGCCCCAGCGCTCGGCGAGCAGGCTGACCAGTTGCAGGCCGCGCCCGCCCTCGTCGGTCTCGTGGGCGCGCCGCTGCCGGGGCTGGGCGTAGCCGTCGTCCCAGACCTCGCAGACCATGGTCCGGTCGCGCAGCAGCCGCAGCCGGATCTCGCCCCGGCCGTGCCGCAGCGCGTTGGTGACCAGTTCGCTGACCAGCAGCTCGGTGGTGTCGACCAGCTCGTCCAGGCCCCGGGCGAGCAGCCAGCTGCACGCGGCCTCGCGGGCCTTGGCGACCGAGGTGGGCTCGGGCGGCAGGAACCACTGGCCGACGGCGTCCGCGGGGAAGGCGTGCACCCTGGCCATCAGCAGGGCGATGTCGTCCTCGCCGTGGTGCGGGTTGAGCTCGCCGAGGACGTGGTCGCAGAGGTCCTCCAGGCCCTTGCCCTCGGCCGACAGCGCGGTGCGGAAGGCCTTGAGGCCCTCGTCCAGCTGGTGCTTGCGGCTCTCCACCAGGCCGTCGGTGTAGAGGCCGAGCACGGCGCCGTCCGGCAGGGTCAGCTCGACCTCCTCGAAGGGCTCGCCGCCGACGCCGAGCGGCAGGCCGGGTGGCACGTCCAGCATCCGGGCGCTCTCGCCGGGGCTGAGCAGCACCGGCGGGAGGTGGCCGGCGTTGGCGAAGACGCAGCGCCGGGTGACGGCGTCGAAGACCGCGTAGACGCAGGTCGCCAGGTAGACCTCGCGGGCCTCCTCGTCGGCGGTCGAGGTGAGCCGTCCGTACGGGGTGGACCGGGCGGCCGGGGCGGTGTCGTCGCCGAGGCCGCGGGCGATCTCGTCCAGGGCGGTGAGCACCTCGGCCGGGTCGAGGTCGAGCATGGCGAGGGTGCGGACGGCGGTGCGCAGCTGGCCCATCGCGACGGCGGCGCGCAGGCCCCGGCCCATCACGTCGCCGATGACCAGGGCGGTGCGGTTGCCGGGCAGCGGGATGACGTCGAACCAGTCGCCGCCGACCTCGGTGTTGTTGTTGCTGGGCAGGTAGCGGCAGGCGATCTCCAGGCCGCTGGCGGCCGGATTGCCCGGGGGCAGCAGGCTGCGCTGGAGGATCAGCGCGCGCTCGTGCTCGCGGCGGTAGAGCCGGGCGTTGTCGATGCAGACGGCGGCGCGGGCGACGAGCTCCTCGGCGATGGCGACGTCACGGGCGTCGAAGGGTTCGCTGCCGATCGCCCGGGAGAGCTGGACCAGGCCGAGCACCTGGTCGCGGGCGACCAGCGGGACGATCAGGGTGGAGCGCAGCAGCGGGTCGGGGCCGGGCTCGGGGACGACGCTGCGGCCGGTGCGCAGGGCGCGGGCGTGCGGGGAGCGGCGGGGGTAGCAGAGGGTGCCGCCGGCCTCGGCGATGGGCAGGCCGGTGACCGAGCCGAGCACCGAGGAGGCGCCGCCGACCACGCTGGAGACGGCGACCCGGCGCAGTTCGCCGCTGCCGTCGGTGAGCACGGTGTCGCCGAGCCGGCCGGCGCTGGGCACGGTCTCGCCGGAGAGCAGCGCGGTGTACAGGTCGACGGTGGCGAGGTCGCAGAACGGCGGGACGACGACGTCCAGCAGTTCCTTGGCGGTGGTCTCCAGGTCGAGCGTGGAGCCGATGTGGGCGCTGGCCTCGTTGAGCAGCGCGAGGTTGCGGCGGACGCCGTCGGCCTCGCGCTCGGCGACGTGCCGGCTGGTGACGTCGGAGACCTGTCCGGCGACACCCATCGGCTGGCCGGCGGCGCCGTTGAGGCGGTAGAGCGAGACGGCCCAGAGCCGGTTGCCCTCGCGGGTCGGCACAGCGGCGTGGAAGCGCAGGTCGAAGACGGGCTCGCCGCTGGCGAGGACCTTGCGCAGGGCGGCGGTGAGGCGGTCGGCCTCGGCGCCGGGGAAGATGTCGTGCGGGGTGAGGCCCTCCAGGTCGGTGGGCGCCAGGCCCATTCCGGAGGCGAAGGCGTCGTTGACCCGCTGGAGGCGGAGCCGGTCGTCGAAGAGGACGAAGCCGGTCGGAGTCTGGCCGAAAACCGCCTCCGAAGCGGCCAGATCCGTCTCGATCCGGCGGAGCCGGCCGAGGTCGACCGCGAGACAGGTGGCGCCGGCGGTGGGCAGCGCGCTGTCCGGCATCAGGTAGAGCTCGGCGAGGCCCTCCCCGCCGTCGGCGTGCCGGTACGGGGCGGTGCCGACCCATTCCTCGCCGGCGAGGGTGCGCTCCAGCCTGGTCCGGCCGCGCTGCCAGAGCTCGCGCGGCACGAAGGTGGTCACCGGGTCGGCGCCGACCGCCTCGACGGCGGTGACGCCGAAGAACTCGGCGGCCCGCTCGCTCCACTGGCTGATCCGGCCGTCCGGGCCGATGGCGAAGGTGGCGACCCGGATGTAGTCGTAGATCGAGCCCGGATCCCCGGCGCCCCAGCGCTGCCCCTCGGCCGCCGGGCGGGCGGCCCGGACGGGGACGGGCGACTGGTGGGCGGGGGCCGGCACGTGTTGGGCGCCGGCCTGCCCGGGTACAGCGGCATGACCGCTGCTGCTCGGCGCATTGCGCGCCGGGGTGCTGTTCAACGGACCGACCCCTCCAAACCCGCGACCGTCCGGATGTCGAGAAGACCGAGTATTCATCATCGAGGGGTACGTTCACACGCCCTCAACATCACAACATCAGATCGGGCGAAGGTTTTTGTCCTACCGCCCGCGCAACCACAATGCCACGCTCGCGCCCCCTACCGGGGCGCGCGCTCCCCCGAGGCCCTCCGGTGGCATATGCAGGGCGTTCTACTCCGCGCCCGGAGTGCCGGGCAGCGCCTGCTCGAACCAGACCACCTTGCCCATCCCCTCGGCCCTGGCACCCCAGTGCAGGGCCAGCCGGGCGACGAGCTCCAGCCCCCGCCCGCCCTCGTCCGCCTCGGCCGCGTGCCGCTCCCGGGGCGGGTCCGGCAACGGGTCGGAGATCTCCACCAGGAGCGTCTCCCCGAGCGTCAGCCGCACCCCGATCGGCGCGCTCGCGTACCGGACGGCGTTCGTGACCAGCTCGCTGACCAACAGCTCGGCGGTGTCGGTGAGCTGCTCGACGCCCCACTCGGCCAGCGTCGCGCGGACCAGCCGGCGGGCCCGGGAGACGGCGGTCGGCTCGGCGGGCAGGGTCCAGCCCGCCGTCGGGGTGCCGGCCTGCCCGTGGCCGAGCCGGGCCAGCAGCAGTGCCACGTCGTCCGGCTCCCGGCCCTGCTCCATGGTGCCGAGCACCGCCTCGCAGGCCGCCTGGATCGACGCGTACGGCTCCTGGAGCACGGTGACCAGCCGGCCGAGGCCCACGTCCAGGTCCTTGTCCCGGGACTCCACCAGGCCGTCGGTGCACAGCGCCAGCAGGCTGCCCTCGGGGATCTTCAGCTCGACCGACTCGAACGGGACCCCGCCGACGCCGAGCGGGGCGCCCGAGGGCAGCTCCAGGATCCGGCCGGCGCCGCCGGGCAGCGGGCCGCCGGTCCGGGTCGGCCCGTCCGACTCCTCCCCCGGCACCACCAGCACCGGGGGGATGTGGCCGGCCTTGGCGACGGTCAGGGTCGCGGTGGCCGGGTCGAACACCGCGTACACGCAGGTGGCGAGCAGGGCCTCGTCCGGCCCCTGGGCGAGGTCGTCGGCCAGCTCGTGGACGTGCCGCAGCAGCACGTCCGGCGGCAGGTCCAGGGCGGCCAGCACCCGGACGGCGGTGCGCAGCCGCCCCATCGTCGCCGCGGCCCGCAGACCGTGCCCCATCACGTCGCCGACCACCAGCGCGGTGCGGTCGCCGGGCAGCGGGATGACGTCGAACCAGTCGCCGCCGACCTCGGTGCCGCTGCTGCCGGGCACGTACCGGTAGGCGACCTCGACGCCGGTGGGCTGGGGCACCTGCTGCGGCAGCAGGGTGCGCTGGAGGGTGAGGGCGGCGGTGCGCTCCCGGGCGTAGAGCCGGGCGTTGTCCAGCGAGGAGCCCGCCCGGTCCGCCAGCTCGACGGTGAACGCCAGGTCGTCCCGGTCGAAGCCCTCGCGGTAGCCGGCCCGGCTGACCAGCAGCAGTCCGATCACGATGCCCCGCGCCCGCAGCGGCACCACCAGCATCGAGTGCACGCCCAGGTCGTACGCCGCCTGCATCTTCGGGTCGCCGGCGTAGGTGATGTCGCTCAGCTGGTCGGCGCCCGAGAGCAGCTCGGGGACGCCGGTGCGCAGCACCCGGCCGCAGGCGGAGTCCTCGGCGAAGGTGATCCGGGCGCCGCGCCGCAGCATCACCTCGACCTCGGGGCCGTCCTGCACGGAGGCCGTGCCGAGCTGGAGCAGCGAGGTGCGGCGGTCGTGGCCGTGCCGCGGCAGGTCGTCACCGTGCGCGACGGCCTGGAGCAGGATCACGGCGGCGTGGTCGGTCAGCCTGGGCACCACCGCGCTGGCCAGCTCCTGCGCGATCCGGGAGGCGTCCAGCAGGTCACCGACCCGGGAGCCGAACTCGTTGAGCAGCGACAGCCGACGGCGGGCGTGCTCGACCTTGGCCACCGCGCGGTAACGCTCGGTCACGTCCATCACGGTGCCGGAGATGCCGAGGACCCGCCCGGAGCGGTCGGTCATCCGGCTGTAGGAGATCGAGCGGTACCCGGAGCGGGCGGTGACCGGCGAGGCGAGCGTGACGTCGATGACCGGCTCGCCGGTGGCCAGCACCTGGCGCTGGATCGCGGTGATCTCGTCGGCGGCGCGCTCGGGCAGGGTCTCGCCGGTGGTGCGGCCGACGTGGTCCTCCGGGGCGGCGCCGTTCATCTCGGCGAGGGTCCGGTTGACGGCCGTGTAGCGCAGTTCGGTGTCGAGGATCGCGATGCCCAGCGGGGACTGCTCGAAGAGCGCGTCCCGGACCGCGAGGTCGCGCTCCACCGCCCGGACGGCCGCCGCCTCGGCCAGGTTGACCTGGAGGAACGGATTGCCGTCGCCGTCGACGAGGAGCGAGATCCGGGCGTCCACCAGCACCGGGACGCCCTCCCGGTCGCGCAGCTCGGCCGGGCCGGACCAGCGGCCGTTCCGCAGGGTGTCCTGGATCGCGGCCCGGATCCGGAGCACCTGGTCCTCGTCGGGGATCAGCTCGTCGATCCGGCGGCCGACCAGCAGTTCGTTGGGCCAGCCGAGCAGTTCCTCGGCGGCCGGGCTCCAGAGCGCCACCCGGCCGGCCGTGTCGAGGATCGCGATGGCCACCTTGACCACGTCGAAGAGGCTGCCGCCGGCGGTGCCGCCGGGACCGGGGGCGGAGCCGGGGCCGGCCGGCTCCGGGAGGGCGCGCGGCCCACCGGGGAACGGCCGGCCCGGGCGGCCCCGGGCGCCGGGCGGGTCGGCCGGGTCGGCCCCTGCCGAGGACTGCGCGGGCCGGACGGCGGGCGGGTGCACGCCCCCGGTGCCGTCCCTGGTGGCCGCCGTCGCGCGGTCCGCGCCGCGGCGCAGCCGGGCGCGGGCGGCGGCGCTCCCCCCGGCGCCCGCCCGGCGTGCTCCCCCGCCGCCGTTCCCGCTCCTCGACACCGACGCGGCCTCCGGCTCTGCTCGGGATCGGCGTCGCCGGCTGGGGCGGCTCACCGATGGTGACGAATAGTGCCGAAAAGTGACATACCCAGCAGGACCAAGGCTATCCCGCCCGGCGCTTCGGCCTTTCGGATTGCCGGGGCAGCACGCCACGCGTCGCGCCGTGGTTCGGGCCGCGCGACGGGGCCCGGGAGACGGGCCGGCGGGGCGCGCCCGGACTCCGGCGGCGGGACTCAGGAGGCGGGGCTCAGGAGGCGGGGCTCAGGAAGCGGGCCTCAGGAAGCGGGCCTCAGGAGGCGGTCAGGAGGCGGGCGACCTCGGGCAGGACCTCGCGGTCGTGGTCCAGCCAGTCGACCTCGGCCAGCTCGGCGGCGCCGAGCCAGCGCAGCTCGTCGTGTTCCTGGAGCGGGAGCGGGTCGCCGGACAGCAGTTCGGCCGCCCAGAGCCGCAGTTCGAGACCGGGCCGCACCAGCCACGCACCGGGCAGCCGGGTGAGCGCCCGGGCCCGGACGCCCAGTTCCTCCATCAGCTCGCGCTCCAGCGCCTCGGTCTCGGTCTCGCCGGGTTCGGCCTTGCCGCCCGGGAACTCCCAGCGCCCCGCCACCTCGGCGGGCGTGCTGCGCCGCGCGGCGAGCACCCGCCCCCGGTGGATGAGCGCGCCGCCGACGACGATCCGGTTCTCCCCCGCGGGGTCCATGGCCTTGTCCATGGGCCCCGACCCTACGGCGTGCGGTTCGGGCCTGCGGTTCAGCTGTACGGTCCGCGTGCCCGGGAGTCCCCGGCGGTCTCGGCCTCGACCCAGTACAGCTGCTTGTGGCCGCGCGCCTCGAACTCGGCCGCGAGCGCTTCGGCCGCCTCCCGCCCGATCCCCCCGACGACCCGGAAGCGCTGACCGTTGTCGTCCTGCCGCATCACCCGAAAGGTGTCCATGCGCCCAGGCTAGGACCCGTGCCCGCCGATGTGGAGGGGCCCCGCCCCGGCCCGCGTGGGGGTCGGGTCGGGGCGGGGCTGCACGGGACACTACGCCCCGTTCACTACCGGCCGGTACGGGGGCTGTTAACAGCCGGTTAGGCGGTGGTCGGACCAGCCTCCTCCGGCGCCGGAGGAGGCGCCGGGCTCAGGCCCGGATGTCCGCGGCCTGCTCGCCGGTCGACAGCCCCAGCGCGCGCCGGATGTCCGCGGCCAGCTTGCCGCTCTTGACGGACAGCGCGTCCGCCTTGCCGACCTCGCGCTCCAGGGCGTCGGGGTCCATGGTCTTCGCCGCGGTGTCCCAGGCGTTGGCGGCGTCCAGCTTGAGCGCGCCCAGCTCGATCAGCTTGGCCCGTGCGGCCTCCGGCCAGTCGGTCCCGTTGGCCGACAGCTCGGCGACCTCCTTGCGGCAGGCCGCGGCCATCGTCTTCGCCCACTCGCGGTACTTGGCGGGCGCCACGTCGACGTCCAGGTCCGGTTCGGCGAGCAGCGCCTTGTTGTAGGCGAGCACCGCGTCCAGGTAGGTGCGCTGGGCCTTGGTGAGCTTGGTCCGGTCGGTGCGGACGCTGCCGGTGTGCGGCCGCTGCTCGTCCTGGAAGGTGCAGGTCACCCGGTGGTCGCCGGTCGTCCAGCCGCGGACGCTCGGGTAGTAGTAGTACCCCTCCATGCCCTCGGGGACGAGCCAGGAGTCGAGCGCGTACTCGTCCCGCACCGGGCCGCAGAGCTTCTCGGCGCCGTCACCGAACTCCTTCCGGCTGGGGTACTGGTCGTCCTGGCCGGGGAGGACCACGGTGCCGGCGACCTCGGCGTGGTGCGGCGCGGTGCAGGGCACCACCCGGACCCAGTAGACGCTGGTGGACCCGGGGTCACCGCTGAGCGGCGGCTGGTCGAAGCAGTCGCCGACCCGCAGGTCGTTGACGGCCACCGAGCCCTTCGGCCCGTGCCGGGAGTCGGCGTACCGCTCCTCGTCGAAGCCGAGCGCGGCCAGCCCGATGAACGCGATCAGGGAGACGATCAGCGACAGGATGCCGATGACCAGGCCGGAGACGGCCAGGCCGCGGCCCTTCTCGTTGCGCCGGGACATCTGGACCAGCGCGACCACCGCGAAGACGAGCGCCAGCGGCCACAGGCAGAACAGCGAGGTGACCAGCGCGGCGATCGCGAAGCCGTTGGTGCGGGTGGGGGCGGCCGGGTAGGGGAAGGCGGGCTGGAAGCCGCTCTGGGAGGCGGGGCTGACGGCGGCCCAGCCGGTCGGCTGGGGCGCGGCCGGGTCGGCCGGGTCGGGGACGTACGGCGACGGCCCGTCGGCGGGGGCCGCCCAGGGGTCGGCGGCGGTCGGCGGCACCGGGCCGGCGGCGGGGGCGTCGGCCGAAGCGGGCGCGACGGGCTCGACGGGCGGGGCCGCCGGGGCGGGGGCCGTCCACGGGGCAGCGGCCGGCTCGGGCGCGGCCGCGGGCTCGGGCGCGGCCGCCGGTCCCGACTCGGGCGTGGGCGCCGGGACGACGGCAGCGTCGGACTCGGGCTTGGACACGTGCGATCTCCCCCGGCCCGCGGACGGCGGGCGGCAACTCGGCAGGACGACCCGAGGCGCCCGCGGACGAAGCCCGGTGGCCCGTCGGGTACGGGAACAGGCGCGCGACTCTACCGGATCGGGTCGAACACCCACCCGCGTTTTCCCGCCCCACGAACGACCCCCGCACCGCACCGCCCGTACCGGGTCCGGCCACGGCGTCAGCGCCGGGCCAGCACCTCCCCGTGCAGCATCGCGAACCACCCGTCCTCCGCCGCCGCCCACTCCCGCCACCCGGCCGCGATCCGGGCCAGTTCGGCCTCGTCCGCGAACCCCTCGGCCACCGCCGCCCGGGCGATGCCGGAGTCCGTGATCCGCTCGGCCCACAGCCCGCCCCACCACGCGCGCTGCTCGGGCGTCGCGTACGTCCAGGTGCTCGACGTGGCGGCGACCTCGGTGAACCCGGCCGCCCGGGCCCAGGACAGCAACCGCCGTCCGGCGTCCGGCTCGCCGCCGTTGTGCCGGGCGATCCGCTCGTACAGCTCCAGCCAACGGTCCAGCTCGGGCACCTCCGGGTACCAGGTCATGCTGGCGTAGTCGACGTCCCGGACGGCGACCGCGCCCCCCTCGGCGGTGACCCGGCGCAGCTCCCGCAGCGCCCCCACCGGGTCGGCCACGTGCTGCAGCACCTGATGGGCGTGCACCACGTCGAACTCCCCGTCCGCGTAGGCCAGCCGGTGCACGTCGGCGACCTCGAACACGACGTTGGACAGCCCGCGCCCGGCGACGTACCGGGCGGCCTCCTCCAGCACCTCGGCCGAGGCGTCCGCGGCCACCACCCGGCCGGTCGGACCGACCAGTTCGGCCAGGTCGGCGGTGATGGTGCCCGGTCCGCAGCCGATGTCCAGCACGGCCTGACCGGGCCGCAGGTGGTCGCGCAGATAGGCGGCGGAGTTCTCGACCGTCCGGGAGCGGTGCGAACGCAGCACCGGCTCCTGGTGGCCATGGGTGTAGACGGCGTTCTTCGGTGCGGTCATGGTGATCTCCCCCTCGGGATCGGCCGTTTCCTCGACGCCTCCGACGCTACTCCCTGTCCCGCATCCCGAGAAGATTCGTCTCACATGACGGTCACCCGACCGGCCGCGGGGCGTCCCGGGCCGTACCGTGGACGGCACACCCGACCGACCGCACCGTGAAGGGCTCGCCCCATGCCCGGCCCCCGCCCCTTCGTCCTGCTGAGCGCCGCCATGTCCCTGGACGGCTTCCTCGACGACGCCTCGCCCGAGCGGCTGCTGCTCTCCGGCGCGGCCGACTTCGACCGGGTGGACGCCGAACGGGCCGCCGCCGACGCCGTCCTGGTCGGCGGCAACACCCTGCGCGCGGACAACCCGCGGCTGCTGGTCAACGACCCCGGGCGGCGGGCGGCCCGGGCGGCGGCCGGCCGGCCGGCGTACCCGCTGAAGGTGACGCTCAGCGCGAGCGGCCGACTGGACCGCTCGCTGCGGTTCTGGCACACCGGCGGCGAGCGGCTCGCCTACACCACGGACACCGGCGCCGCCGTGCTGCGCCCCGAACTGGCCGGGCTGGCCGAGGTGGTCGCGCTCGGCCCGGTCGTGGACCTGGGCGCGGTGCTGGACGACCTCGGCGCGCGCGGGGTGCGGCGGCTGATGGTCGAGGGCGGCAGTGGGGTGCACACCCAGTTCCTGGCCCAGGGCCTGGCCGACGAGCTCCAGCTGGTGGTGGCACCACTGCTGGTGGGGCAGCCGGACGCGCCGCGCTTCGTCGGTCCGGCGGACTTCCCCGGCGGCCCGGCCCGGCGGATGCGGCTGCTGGAGGCCCGTACGGTGGGCGATGTCGTCCTGCTCAGGTACGCCCCGAAGGAGCCCGCCCCGTGACCGAGCCGCACCCCGCGAACGAGCCCGGCCCCGCGACCGGCACCGGCCCCGCGCCGGACGCCGGTCCCGTGCCGGACGCCGGTCCCGCGTCCGACGCCGACCTCGCGCCGGACGCCGACCTCGCCTTCCTGCGCCGGGCGGTGGAGCTCTCCCGCCACTGCCCGCCCTCGCGGACGGCGTTCTCGGTCGGCGCGGTGGTGGTCGCCGCCGACGGCACGGTGCTGGCCGAGGGCTTCAGCCGCGAGGTGGACGGCCACAACCACGCCGAGGAAGCGGCCCTCGCCAAGCTCCCGGCCGGCGACCCCCGGCTGCGCGGCGCGACCGTCTACAGCTCGCTGGAGCCCTGCGGGCAGCGGGCCTCCCGTCCGGTGCCGTGCGCCGAACTCCTGATCGCGGCCGGCGTCCCCCGGGTGGTGGTGGCCTGGCGCGAGCCGTCCACCTTCGTCGCCGAGACCCGGGGTGCCGGGCTGCTGGAGGCGGCCGGCATCGAGGTGGTCGAGCTGCCGGAGCTGGCGGAGGAGGCCCGCGCGGTCAACGCGCACCTGCCGGACTGAGACCCGGCGGCGGCATCCGGGGGCATCTTTTGTATCCTTATTGAACAATCGGCTCGCACTTTCGCGCGCCCCCTCATCCCGGACGGAGCCGCCCCGTGCCCACGACCTTCACCCCCCGCGCCCTGCTGCTGGACATGGACGGCACCCTGGTCGACTCGGACGCCGTGGTCGAACGCTGCTGGAGCCGCTGGGCCCGGGAGCACGGCCTCGACCCGGTCGAGGTGCTGCACACGGCCCACGGCCGCCAGGGCCACGCCACCATGGCGGTCCTGCTGCCCGACCGCCCCGCGGAGCTCAACCTCGCGGACAACGAGCGGATGCTCGCCGCCGAGCGGGCCGACACCGAGGGCGTCGTCCCCGTCCCCGGCGCCCCCGCCTTCCTCGCCGCCCTGGCCGGTCTGCCGCACGCCCTGGTGACCTCCGCCGACGCCCCGCTCGCCCGGGTCCGGATGGCCGCCGCCGGACTCGCGCTGCCGCAGGTCCTGATCACCGCCGAGTCCGTGGGCGCCAGCAAGCCCGACCCCGAGGGTTTCCTCAAGGGCGCCGCCGCGCTCGGCTTCTCCCCCGCCGACTGCCTCGCCTTCGAGGACTCCGGGGCCGGCATCGCCGCCGCCCGCGCCGCCGGCGTCCCGGTCGTCGGCATCGGACCCCGCGCGGTCGCCCACCACCCCTCGGCCCACGCCGCCACCCTGGAGTCCGTCACCGTCACCCCGGGCCCGGACGGCACCCTCACCGTCACCGTCGCCTGATCACGGACGGCGGGGCCGGTGCCGCCCGGCACCGGCCCCGCCCCGGACTCCGCCCCGCCCCGTCTCAGCGGCGGGCGCGGTCCGCCAGCCAGCCCGCCATCGCCCGCACCCCGACGCCGATCGCCCGCTCGTCCGGCTCGAAGGTCTCGTAGTGCGGGTAGCTCGTCTCGATCCCGGCCCCCGGCGTGCGCACGCCGAGGAAGGTGTACGTGCCCGGGACCCGCTCCAGGAACAGCGCGTAGTCCTCCCCGTTGAACGGGAACGCGGTGCGGTTCACCGTGACCGCGCCGGCGCCGAACTCGCACCGCAGCCGCCGGGCCAGCGCGTTCGCCGCGTCCGCCGGGCAGAGCAGCGCCGGGAACGGGTCCCGCGGGTAGCCGACCACCGCCCCGGGGTGCGTCTGCGCCAGCCGGCGGATCTCCTCCCGCACCTCGGCGTCCCGCTCCGGCGGCCAGCACCGGAACTTCGCCTCGACGACCGGCCGCCCCTCGGCGTCCGGGGCCGGCGCCACCCGCGCGCCGGTCACCAGGAACCGGGCCAGCGGCCCGTCCGGCGTCTGCACGTCCCGGACCATGGCCTCCAGGGCGGCGGGGTCCTGCGGCAGGGGAACCGTGCCGAGCGCGGTGATCTCGCCCACCAGCCGGGCCGCCGACGCGGCCGCGTCCGGGCCGCCGAACGCGATGTTCACCCAGTCCTGGCCCGGCAGCCCGCTGCCCGGCGTCACGGCGAACCCGCCGACCGGGTAGGGGCCGGTGTGCAGGGCGTGGATCTCCTCCACCCCGGTCCGCTCCAGCCACCCCTGCGCGATCATCGCCCGGGCACCGACCAGGCCCTCCTCCCCCGGCTGGAAGAAGAAGACCACCGTGCCGCTCAACCGCTGCCGCAGCCGGGCCAGCGTCAGCGCGACACCCACCCCGACCGCGGTGTGGATGTCGTGCCCGCAGGCGTGCGCCGCCGGCCGCCCCTTCTTCGGCGGCATGATCCCGTCGCCCGGCACCGCGTCCATGTCCGCCCGGTAGGCCACCGTCCGGCCCGGCCGCGCGCCGCGCAGCACCGCGACCACACCGTTCCCGGGCACCGCCGTGCCGTCCGGCAGGGTGGTCCCGCCGACCCCGGTGGTCACCTCCAGCCCCGCCGCCCGCAGCCGCCGCGCGACCTCCCCGGCGGCGAACGTCTCCTGGCCCGTGGTCTGCGGGTTCGCGTGCAGCGCCCGCCGCAGCGCGACCAGCTCGCCGTCCAGCCGCGCCGCCGCGGCGTCCACCGCCGCCTGGTCGACCGGATTCCGCCGCCCCGCCGGCTCCGCCGAGGCCCTCGCCCCGGACACCATCACCACGGCCCCGGCCCCGGCCACCCCACCGAGCACCGCCCGCCGACTCGGCCTGTTGCCCGCCACGTTCTCCATCAGTCCCCCACCCGGTCGATCAATGTGACAGTCAGTCAACCAGCTGCTCTCATGCACCCGTCAAGCCCCGCCAGCACCATTGACAAGCCCAGCCCCACAAGCCCCACCGAAGACACCACCGCCCGGCCCGCTGGTGCAGCGGGCCGGGCGGCATGCGGAGACGGGGCCGGATCAGTAGTGGTAACGGGCGGCCAGGACGATGATCTCCCGGTCCGTGACCAGGTAGACGAGGCGGTGCTCGTCGTCGATCCGCCGGGACCAGGCCCCGGGCAGGTGGTACTTCAGTGGCTCGGGCTTGCCGATCCCGGTGAAGGGGTCGCGCAGGACGTCCTCGATGAGCTTGTTGATCCGGGCGAGCATCTTGCGGTCGCTCTTGAGCCAGGACGTGTAGTCCTCCCAGCCGCCCTCCTCGAACACGAGCCTCACTCAGCGCCCCGCCCGGCCTCGGCGGAGTCGGGGTCGATGAGCGCGCGCTCGGAGAGCCCGGCACCGCTCAGGGCGTTCTCGTACGCCTTGAGCAGCCGACGCGCGTTCACCGGCGAGCGCAGGAGGTACGAGCCTTCCCGCAGCGCGGCGTAGTCCTCGGCGGAGAGGAGCACGGCATTCCCGTGCTTGGACACGATCTCGATCGCGTCGTGATCGTCGTTGACCTTCTTGATCAGCGGGAACAGATCCTTGCGGGCCTCGCTCGCGGTGATGGACACGGCGTGCACTCCCTTCAGTGAGTGGTACCGAATACGGTACCACTCGGGGGGCGTCGGGCGGGCCGACAACAAGAGGGCCGGACTCCAGGGGAGTCCGGCCCTCTTGGAGCCACGCGTGTGCCGGGTCAGACGTTGAAGCGGAACTCCACGACGTCGCCGTCCTGCATGACGTACTCCTTGCCCTCGATGCGGGCCTTGCCCTTGGAGCGGGCCTCGGGGAGGGAGCCGGTCTCGACGAGGTCGGCGAAGGAGATGACCTCGGCCTTGATGAAGCCCTTCTGGAAGTCGGTGTGGATCACACCGGCCGCCTCGGGGGCGGTGGCGCCCTTCTTGATGGTCCAGGCGCGGGATTCCTTGGGGCCGGCGGTGAGGTAGGTCTGCAGGCCGAGGGTGTTGAAGCCGACCCGGGCGAGGGTGGCGAGGCCGGGCTCCTCCTGGCCCATGGACTGGAGCAGCTCCAGGGCCTCGTCGTCCTCCAGCTCGATCAGCTCGGACTCGATCTTGGCGTTGAGGAAGATCGCCTCGGCGGGGGCGACCAGCTCCCGCTGGGCCTGCTTGAAGTCCTCGTCGGCCAGCTCGGCCTCGTCCACGTTGAAGACGTAGAGGAAGGGCTTGGCGGTCAGCAGGTGCAGCTCGCGGATCGGGGTGGTGTCGAAGCCCGCCTCGAAGAGGGTCTTGCCGGTCTCGAGGACCGCCTGGGCGGCCTCGGCGGCGGCCAGGACGGGGGCGGTCTCCTTCTTGAGGCGCGCCTCCTTCTGGAGCCGGGGCAGGACCTTCTCGACGGTCTGGAGGTCGGCCAGGATCAGCTCGGTGTGGATGGTCTCGATGTCGTCCTTGGGCGACACCTTGCCGTCCACGTGCACCACGTCCGGGTCGGTGAAGGCCCGCACGACCTGGCAGATCGCGTCCGACTCGCGGATGTTGGCGAGGAACTTGTTGCCCAGGCCCTCGCCCTCGCTGGCGCCGCGGACGATGCCCGCGATGTCGACGAAGTCGACGGTGGCCGGGAGGATGCGCTGCGAGCCGAAGATCTCGGCGAGCTTGGTCAGCCGCTCGTCCGGGACGCCGACGACGCCGACGTTGGGCTCGATGGTGGCGAACGGGTAGTTGGCCGCCAGCACGTCGTTCTTGGTCAGGGCGTTGAACAGGGTCGACTTGCCGACGTTCGGCAGGCCGACGATTCCGATCGTGAGCGACATGAAGCGCAGTCCTGGGGGCTTGGAGGAGTTGGGCCGGCCCGCTCGCCGGGCCGATCCCCCAGTCTACGGGCAGCGGCTCAGGCCTCCGCAGCCGCCGGCGAGGGCTCCAGGAACTCCAGGCGGTTGCCCAACCGGTCGCTGGAGTGGAACCTGCGGTGCCCGGGCAGGTGGTCGTCCCAGACCACCTCGTGGCCGTGGGCGGCCAGCCGCTCGGCGAGGGCGTCCAGGTCGCCGATCTGGAAGCCCGGGTGGCCCTTGCGGGACGGCCGGAACTCCGGCACCACCCCGAGGTGCACCTCCACCCCGCCGCCGCGGAACCAGCAGCCGCCGCGCGCGGCCAGCACCGGGGGCTTCGTCAGCTCCGTCATGCCGAGCACGCCGTGCCAGAAGGCCCGGCACTCGTCCTCCGCCCCCGCCGGGATGTCGAGCTGGACGTGGTGGAGGCGTTCGAAGGTGAATCCGCTGGTCATCTGCTCCCCCGGGTGTGATCGGACGTCGGTCACACCAATACTCCGTCCGAAGACACGGAACAAGCCCCGACGGCCCATTACACAGTGTGGCGATGATCGGACCGTACGTTGGGCGGGTGGAGCAGAGCATCCGTACCCAGCCGCCAGGGCCCAGACGCCGACCGCCGAACGGCGCGGCCGGGGCCGCCGTCCCCGGGCCGGGCCGCGCCCCCGGGAGCACCGGCGGACCGGCCGTCCGCCCCACCGGGAAGGCCCCCGCCAAGGGCTCCGGCAAATCGGGCGGGAAGTCGGGCGGCAAGGCCCCCGGCCGACCGGCGGGGCGGGGCGCCGAAGCCGGTTCCCGACTACGCCCCGTGTCCGGCCCGCCGGTGCTGCGGGCCCGGATGGCGGGGCGGCTGTACGGGCGGCGGCGCAGCGGCCGGCCGACCCGGCTGACCGCCGTCGGCGCCGGGGTGGCCGGGCTGGCGGCCACGATCACGGTGGCCGGCCTGGACCGGCTGCTCTTCGGCGGGCTGGGGCCGCTGTTCGGCCTCGGCTATCTGCTGGTCTGCTTCCAACTGGCGGTCCGGGTCCGGTACGCCGACCTGCTGGCCGCGCCGATCAGCGGGCCGATCGCCTTCGCGGCCTCACTGCTGCTGTTCGGCCCGGTCACCTCCTCCGGGGTGACCGCCCAGGTGGTGGCGCTGGCGACCAACCTGGCCACCCGGGCCGGCTGGCTGTTCACCGGCACCGGGCTGGCCGCGGCGATCGTGCTGGCCCGGTTCGTGGCCCAGCGCCGGATCCACCGCGCGCGCTGAGGGGAGGCCGCCGTTCCCGGTGGCCTCCCCTCGGCGCGCGCGGAACGGACGGGCTCAGCCCGAGGCGCGGGCGGCCGCCATGGCCGCGCCGACGATGCCGGCGTCGTTGCGCAGCTCCGCCGGGACGACCCGGGCGCCGCGCTCGCGCAGCAGCGGCAGGAACTTCTCGTGCTTGCGGCTCACCCCGCCGCCGATCACGATCAGCTGCGGCGAGAAGAGCATCTCCACCAGGTCCAGGTACTCGTCCACCCGGCCGGCCCACTGCCCCCAGCTCAGCCCGTGCCGCTCCTTGGCGGCCGAGGAGGCGCGCCGCTCGGCGTCCTTGCCGCGCAGCTCCAGGTGGCCCAGCTCGGTGTTGGGCACCAGCGTGCCGTCCACGAACAGGGCGCTGCCGATGCCGGTGCCGAAGGTCAGCACCAGCACCACGCCCTCCTGCCCCCGCCCGGCGCCGTGGGCGGTCTCGGCGAAGCCGGCCGCGTCGGCGTCGTTGAGCACCACGGCCGGCAGGTCGAGCGCCTCCCGGAACAGGCCGGCCGCGTCCAGGCCGATCCAGCCCTTGTCGACATTGGCGGCGGTCCTGGTGTGCCCGTCGACGACCACGCCGGGGAAGGTCAGGCCCACCGGCCCCTGGTGGTCGAAGTGGCGGACCACCTCGCGGACGGCGTCGACCACCGCCTCCGGCGCGGAGGGCTGCGGGGTGAGGACCTTGTGCCGCTCCTGCGCGAGCACCCCCCGGGCGAGGTCGACGGGGGCACCCTTGATGCCCGATCCGCCGATGTCCACACCGAATACCGCCGTCATCTCGACCGCCCTCCGCCCGAACGTTGTCCACAGGCTGTGCATGGCTGTGCCTGGCTGTCCACAAAACTGGCTGTCCACAAAACTTACGAGAGCCCGCCGGGCCCCGCACAGCGGAGGGCCCGGCACCCCGTCGGGGTACCGGGCCCTCCCCCGTGCTCGGACGGGTTACAGCTTGCCCGCGGCCTCGGCGCGCAGGTCGCGGCGGAGCTCCTTGGGCAGCGAGAAGATCAGGTGCTCCTCGGCGGTCTTGACGGTGGAGACCTCGTCGTAGCCGCGCGCGGCCAGCCACTCCAGCACGCCGTCGACCAGGATCTCCGGCACCGAGGCACCGCTGGTCAGGCCGACCGTGGTGACGCCGGTCAGCCACTCCTCGTGGATCTCCTCGGCGAAGTCGACCAGGTGGGCGGCCTTGGCGCCGTACTCCAGGCCGACCTCGACCAGGCGGACGGAGTTGGAGGAGTTCTTGGAGCCGACCACGATCAGCAGGTCCGTCTCCGGGGCCATTTGCTTGACGGCCACCTGGCGGTTCTGGGTGGCGTAGCAGATGTCGTCGCTGGGCGGGCTGACCAGCAGCGGGAAGCGCTGCTTGAGCTCGCCGACGGTGGCCATGGTCTCGTCCACCGACAGGGTGGTCTGGGAGAGCCAGACGACCTTGGACTCGTCGCGGACCCGCACGTTGGCGACGTCCTCGGCGCCGTCGACCAGGTGGATCCGGTCCGGCGCCTCGCCCATGGTGCCGACGACCTCCTCGTGGCCCTCGTGGCCCACCAGCAGGATGTCGTAGCCCTCGTCGGCGAAGCGCACGGCCTCCTTGTGCACCTTGGTCACCAGCGGGCAGGTGGCGTCGACGGTGGCGAGCTTGCCAGCCCGCGCCTCGTCGTGCACCGACGGCGCGACGCCGTGGGCCGAGAAGACCACGATCGAGCCCTCGGGCACCTCCTCCGTCTCGTCGACGAAGATCGCGCCCTTCTTCTCCAGGGTCTGCACCACGTACTTGTTGTGGACGATCTGCTTGCGGACGTAGATGGGTGCCCCGTACTGCTCCAGGGCCTTCTCGACGGCGATCACGGCGCGGTCGACGCCCGCGCAGTAGCCCCGGGGGGCGGCGAGCAGGACACGGCGCTGCGCGGTGTTGGAGGACATGGCTCCATCGTACGGGCGGAGGGGAGCCGCGCCGACGGGAGTCGCGTTCCCGTCGGAACCGGTCCCGGGTGCTCAAATGTGGAAGCTATGAGCGAGCGAGCCGGGCCGGACGGGCCCGACGACGGCGGTCCCCGGGGTGAGCTGCGGCGCAGCCTCGGCGTCCGCGATCTGGTGGTCTACGGGCTGCTGTTCATCGCCCCGATGGCGCCGGTCGGCGTGTTCGGGGTACTCGACGCCAAGAGCCACGGCGCGGTCGCGGCGGTCTACCTGGTGGCCACCGCGGCGATGGGCTTCACCGCGGTCTCGTACGCGCAGATGGTGCGGGCGGTGCCGCGGACCGGTTCGGTGTACGCCTACGCGCGGGCCGGGCTCGGCGAGGGGGCGGGCTTCCTGGCCGGCTGGATGGCGCTGCTGGACTACCTGCTGATCCCGGCGGTGGCGTACCTGTTCTCCGGGATCGCGCTGCACTCGCTGGTGCCGGACGTGCCGCGCTGGGTGTGGACGGCGCTCGCGGTGCTGGTGACCACCGCGCTGAACCTGGCGGGGGTGCGGACGGCGGCGGTGGTGGGCTTCGCGGTGCTGGTGGCGGAGCTCGCGGTGCTGGCGGTGTTCGTGGTCGCGGCCTCGGTGGTGCTGGTGCGGGACGGCGCGCAGCGCGGCTGGGCGACGCCGTTCACGGCGGTCGGCGGCTTCTCGGCGTCCGCCGTGCTCTCCGCGGTCTCCGTGGCGGTGCTGTCCTACCTGGGCTTCGACGCGATCGCCACCTTCGTCGAGGAGGCGGTCGGCGCCTCGGCGGCGGTGGCGCGGGCGGTGCTGTGGTGCCTGGTGGTGTCCGGTCTGCTGTTCGTGGCGCAGACCTGGCTGGCGGCGCTGCTGGAGCCGCTCTCCCCGGAGCAGCTGGCGGCGGACCCGGCGGCGCAGGGGTCGGCGTTCTACGACACGGTGGAGGACTCGGTCGGGCACTGGCTGCATGTCCTGGTCGCGGCGAGCAAGGCGGTCGGCGCGGCCTTCGCCGCCCTGGCCGGGCAGGCGGCGGCCGGGCGGCTGCTCTTCGCGATGGGCCGGGACGGGCGGCTGCCGCGCTTCCTCGGCGCGGTCGACCCGGGTTCGGCGGTGCCGCGCCGGGCGCTGCTGGTGTCGGCGGGGATCACCCTGGTGGCGGCGGTCTGGGCGGCGGACCGGGACGACGGGCTGGACCGGCTGACCTCGGTGGTGGACATCGGCGCGCTCACCGCGTTCACCCTGCTGCACGCCTCGGTGGTCGGCTGGTACGTGGTGCGGCACGGCTCGCGGGACTGGGCCCGGCACCTGGTGGTGCCGGTGCTGGGCGTGCTGGTGATCGGCGCGGTGGTGGCCGAGGCGGCCGGCTCGGCGCAGGTGGTGGGGCTGGTCTGGCTGGCGGTCGGCCTGCTGGTGGTGGCCGCCCGGAGCGGTTCCGCTGTCCGCGGGCGTCGCTAGTCTCGTACGCATGGCCAACCCCAGCTCCCCCGAAGCGCCGCTCCCGGTCGGCAAGGTCTCCGCGCTGATCGGCGGCTGGATCGACCGGCTCGGCGCGATCTGGGTGGAGGGACAGATCACCCAGCTCAGCCGGCGGCCGGGCGCGGGCGTGGTGTTCCTGACGCTGCGCGACCCGCAGGCGGACACCTCGCTGACGGTGACGTGCTTCCGGTCCGTCTTCGACCAGGTCGCGGACGCGGTGCAGGAGGGCTCGCGGGTGATCGTGCACGCGAAGCCGGAGTGGTACGCGGCGCGCGGCCAGCTCTCGCTGCGGGCGTCGGAGATCCGGCTGGTCGGCCTGGGCGAGCTGCTGGCCCGGCTGGAGCAGCTGAAGCGGCGGCTGGCCGACGAGGGGCTGTTCGCGGCGGACCGCAAGAAGCCGCTGCCGTTCCTGCCGCAGTGCGTCGGGCTGGTCACCGGGCGCGGCTCGGCGGCGGAGCGGGACGTGCTGGAGAACGCCCGGCGGCGCTGGCCCGCCGTCCGCTTCGAGATCCGCAACGTCCCGGTGCAGGGCGTCAGCGCGGTGGAGCGGGTGAGCGAGGCCGTCCGGGAGCTGGACGAGCACCCCGAGGTGGACGTGATCGTGGTGGCCCGGGGCGGCGGCAGCGTCGAGGACCTGCTGCCGTTCTCGGACGAGGGCCTGGTCCGGCTGGTCGCGGCCGCGCGGACGCCGGTGGTGAGCGCGATCGGCCACGAGCCGGACCAGCCGCTGCTGGACTTCGTCGCCGATCTGCGCGCCTCCACGCCCACCGATGCCGCCAAACGGGTGGTTCCGGACGTCGGGGAGGAGCTGGTCAAGGTCCGGCAGCTGCGGGACCGGGCGCGGCGGTACGTCCTGGCCCGGGTGGAGCGGGAGCGGCACGGGCTGGACGGGGTGCGCAGCCGGCCGGTGCTGGCCGCGCCGCAGCGGATGCTGGACGGTCGGGGCCAGGAGGTGGCCGGGCTGCTGGAGCGGTCCCGGCGCACCCTGAACCACCGGCTGGAGCACGCGCAGAGCGATCTCGGGCACACCCTGGCCCGGGTGGTCGCGCTCTCCCCGGCGGCCACCCTGGAGCGCGGGTACGCGGTGCTGCAGCGGCGGGACGGCACGGTGGTGACCGATCCGGCGCAGGTCGCGCCGGGCGAGGCGCTGCACGCCCGGGTGGCGGGCGGCGGCTTCGACGTCACCGCGGACGGCGGCGGCCCGGACGGCCGGTAGCGGCAGCGGTGGGCGGGGCGGGCGGGCTGTCGGTCCGGCCCCCTAGGCTGGCTCCCATGGCAGACGAGGAGCAGAGCACGGCGGCGGCCGTGGAGGCACCGACCGCGGACGACGCGCTGGGGTACGAGCACGCCCGGGACGCGCTGCTGGAGGTGGTCCGGCAGCTGGAGAACGGCGGCACCTCGCTGGAGGAGTCGCTGGCGCTGTGGGAGCGCGGCGAGCAGCTGGCGAAGGTCTGCCAGCGCTGGCTGGACGGCGCGCGGGCCCGGCTGGACGCCGCGCTGGCCGCCGAGGAGGACGCTCCGCCGCGGGGGTGACGCAGGTCACGTGCGACCCGGGGAACAGTTGAATGTTCACCCATGTTGGGAACGTCTGACCGGCTGCGGCCGGTCGGCACGACGACCCCCCAGCTTCTTCCTCCCCCGAGGTGCACTGATTATGACCACCGACGCCCTGGTTCTCGACGCCGCCGCCCAGGACCTGCTGTTCCGCGAGGCCCGCACGGCCAACTCCTTCACCGACGAGCCGGTCTCCGACGAGCAGATCCAGGCCATCTACGAGCTGGTCAAGTTCGGCCCGACGGCGATGAACCAGCAGCCGCTGCGGGTCGTCCTGGTGCGCTCGGCCGAGGGCCGCGAGCGCCTGGTCCAGCACCTCGGTGAGGGCAACAAGGCCAAGACCGCCGCCGCCCCGCTGACCGCGATCCTCGCCGTGGACAACGAGTTCCACGAGGAGCTGCCGACCGTCTTCCCGCACTTCCCGGCCGCCAAGAGCTACTTCAGCGAGCGCCCGGTCCGCGAGGCCTCGGCCGCGATGAACGGCGCCCTGCAGGCCGGCTACTTCATCATCGGCGTGCGCGCCGCCGGCCTGGCCGCCGGCCCGATGACCGGCTACGACGCCGAGGGCATCAACAAGGAGTTCTTCACCGACGGCGAGCACTCGGTGCTGGCCGTGGTGAACATCGGCAAGCCGGGCGAGAACGCCTGGTACCCGCGCTCGCCGCGACTGGCCTACGACGAGGTCGTCACCACCGTCTGAGCCACCGCCTCCCGAGTCACCTCCGCCCGGACCGGGGCCGCCCCCGAGGCCCCGGACCCGGACGGCGCGAGGGCCCCGCACGCAGCGCGTGCGGGGCCCTTCCGCGTTCCTGCCGGGTGCTCCCGGAGCGGAGATCTCCGCTCCGGGAGCGGGAACCGGACTACTTCAGCGCCCGCGCCAGCTCCGCCAGCTCCTCGTAGGAGGCGGTGCCGGTCAGCACCGTGGTGGCGCTGCCGGTCTGCACCGTGATCGCCCGCGCCTTCGGACCCTGGACCCGCTCCCAGGCCTGCCCGGCGACGTCCTCGGTGCCGTCCGGCTTGCCGCCGGCCACCGTCGCCTTGAGCACGTCGTCGCGCGCGACGTCGCTCTGCTCCACCGCCGCGTACTGGCCCGAGGGGGTGACGAAGCCCAGGTGCCAGGCGTTGCCCTTGCCGTTGTTGGTCGCCGCCGCGTTGTACGTCACCGAGGTGGCCCGCCACTTCGGTGACAGGCCCTCCGGGACGAGCAGCGGGTACGGCGCGGCGCGCTTGGCGCTGGCCGCGGCCACCCTGTAGTCCACCGGGCGCACCCCGTCGCCGTCCGCGTCGTGCGGCAGGAACAGGTACCCGACCCAGACCACGACGCCGACGGCCAGCATCGACAGGACCATGTCCCGTACGGTCTGCCGGCCCCTCATGCCCTTGCTCTCTCCAGCCACCCCCACATGGTGACTCATGCCGACGCGATCGCCCGCACCCGGGGTGGCCGCGTCGGGGTGCCGAGGCCCGCCGAGGGGCAAAAGCCGCCCCCGCCGGTCCGTGGGGGGACCCGCGCCACAGACAGTCATGTCGTGGGCAGATACGATCGCAAGACCCTCACCACGGCGTTCGACCAGGCAGTAGTCGGGCGCTTACTGGCCGTCGCGTACAGAGAGGTAACGACGATGACCACGCAGTACCCGCACCATCTCCCCAGCTCCCTCGAGGTCGCGCCCGAGGCTCCTGACCGGAACCTCGCGCTCGAACTCGTCCGGGTCACCGAGGCCGCCGCGCTCGCCGCCGGCCGCTGGGTCGGCCGTGGCGACAAGAACGGCGCCGACGGCGCCGCCGTCCGGGCCATGCGCACCCTCGTCTCCACCGTCTCGATGAACGGCGTCGTCGTCATCGGCGAGGGGGAGAAGGACGAAGCCCCGATGCTCTACAACGGCGAACGGGTCGGCGACGGCACCGGTGCCGAGTGCGATGTCGCGGTCGACCCCGTCGACGGCACCACCCTCACGGCCAAGGGCATGAACAACGCGGTCGCCGTCCTGGCCGTCGCCGACCGCGGCACCATGTTCGACCCGAGCGCCGTGTTCTACATGGACAAGCTGGTCACCGGGCCGGAGGCCGCCGACTTCGTCGACATCACCGCCCCGACGGCCGTCAACATCCGCCGGGTCGCCAAGGCCAAGGGCATCGCCGTCGAGGACGTCACCGTTGTCGTCCTGGACCGCCCCCGCCACCAGGGCCTGATCCAGGAGATCCGCGAGGCCGGCGCCCGGATCAAGTACATCTCCGACGGCGATGTCGCCGGCGCCATCATGGCCGCCCGCGAGGGCACCGGCGTCGACCTGCTCATGGGCATCGGCGGCACCCCCGAGGGCATCATCGCCGCCTGCGCGATGAAGTGCATGGGCGGCGTGATCCAGGGCCGGCTCTGGCCCAAGGACGACGCCGAGCGGCAGAAGGCCATCGACGCCGGGCACGACCTCGACCGGGTGCTCAGCACCGACGACCTGGTCAGCGGCGAGAACGTGTTCTTCGTCGCCACCGGCATCACCGACGGCGAGCTGCTGCGCGGTGTGCACTACCGCCAGGAGACCGCCACCACCAGCTCGCTGGTCATGCGCTCCAAGAGCGGCACCATCCGCGAGGTCCACGCCACCCACCGGCTGTCCAAGCTGCGGGCCTACAGCGCGATCGACTTCGACCGCGCCAACTGAACGACCCGAACGACCCCGTGACCGGGCCGCCCACCGGCGGCCCGGACCACGACGGAGCCACGACGAACCCGCGGCCTCGGCGAAATCCCCCTTCGCCGAGGCCGCGGGCGTGTGCCGCGGGCGTGCAGCCGGCCCGTCGGACCCGTGCCGACGCCCGGCCCGACGCCCGGCCCGGCGCCCGCTCACCCCGCGATCCGGCCCCTCGCCCCCGGCACCCGGACCGGCTCGCACAGCTCGACGTCCCGCCGGCGGCGCCGGGCCAGCACCACCCGGCGCTCGGCCGCCGTCAGCCCGCCCCAGACCCCGTAGGGCTCCGGCTGCGCCAGCGCGTGCTCCCGGCAGTCCAGCAGCACCGGGCAGCGGGCACACACCTGCTTCGCCTGCTCCTCGCGCGACAGCCGGGCCGCGGTCGGCTCCTTGGACGGCGCGAAGAACAGACCCACCTCGTCCCGCCGGCAGGCCGCGGCGGTGTGCCACGGACTGTCCTCGCCCGCGGGCTGCGCCGGGGGCCGCTCCAGCAACTGCGCCGCGACCACCGGCGAGGCGGCGGCGGACGGCCGCCCGACCGGCGACGGGGCGGCCGGCGACGGGGCGGCCGGCGACGGGGCGGCGGCGGAGGTGGTGCGGGACTCGATCGGATGCAGCACGGCCGTACTCCTGACGAGGCTCTCGGACACGGGGATGCTCGCTCCCCTGCCCGGCTGCGGGGTCCCCGTTCACACCCGGGCCGGCCTCAGGCCGCCTCCGGTACGCAGCCGTACAAGAAGCGATGTGCCAGAGGAACTACCCCACGGCGCCAGGATTCATGCACACTGCACGCAACCGACTACAGCGTGCACCCGACACAACGACGAGTGCCCGGCCGGGAGTTGTCCCCGGCCGGGCACCGGACCGGCCGCCGAGCGGCGGAGTCCGTCGTTCCGTATGCGCCCCGGCGTCCCTCCGGACCGTTCCGTCCGACCGCCGGGCCCGCGGGCTCAGTCGGCGCCGAGCTGCTTGCGCACCCACTCCTTGAGCTTCTTGCCCCGGCGCGGCTTGGCCTCGCAACCGCCGAACACCGCGGTGCCCTTGACCCGCACCACCGGGGCGTACGGGTCCGCCGCGGTCTGCTCCTTGACGTCGAAGCCGCCGAAGATGCCGACGCCGCCGCCGTGCAGGCTGACGTTCTCCGGCACCTTGATCTCCACCCCGCCGAAGATCGCCACCACGTCGATCACCACCTCGGGCGACTCGAACACGGCGTCCGTCAGATCGATCTCGACCCCGCCGAAGATCGCCACCGCGCGCAGGTTCGACCCCACCCGCCACCGGCCCTTGCGGGACGAGCCGCCGAAGACCGCCAGCATGGTCGGGGCCTCGTTGCGGGCCGGCAGCCGCACCGGGCCGTCCGGACGCGGGGCCGCGGCCGGGTCGCCCAGCGGCGGCTTCTCGAAGGAGATCCCGCTGTGCACCGGAAGGTCCCGGGTCAGCGGCACGAGGTCGCCCAGGGTCTTGGCCGCGTACGCCGCCTCGATCCGCTCGGCGTGCTCCTCGACGTCCAACCGCCCCTCGGCGTAGGCGTCGCGCAGCAGTTCCGCCACCCGCTCGCGGTCGGCGTCCGAGGCCCGGATCTCGGCCTCCGCCACCGGGGCGTGCGCGGGTCGGGCGGGCGGCGTCGCCGCAGGCTTGGTCATCGGTACGGCCCCCCGGCCCTGATCGTCCATCCGCTGGTCCTGCGGGTCCTTCGACGGCGAGTTCTCCACGGGCCCAGCCTAGTCAACCGGGCAAGCCCCGTCCCCACCGGTGGGTGACCCCGGTCACGCAGGCTGACCTTCCCGCGTGGGCGATTCGCGCGCGGCCTACCCTTGAGGGTGCTTTCGCCCTCCAGGGTGCTTCGCCGACGCAGCCGGAACACTGGCAACACTGGACATCTAAGGACCGCCCCCATGGCTCCCACGCCGGACTTCGAGTACAGCGACCTTCTCCCCCTGGGCGCTGACCCGACCCCCTACCGCAAGCTCACCTCCGAGGGTGTCTCCACCTTCGAGGCCGGCGGCCGGACCTTCCTCCAGGTCGAGCCCGAGGCCCTGCGGCTGCTCACCGCCGAGGCGATGCACGACATCTCGCACTACCTCCGCCCGGCCCACCTCGCCCAGCTGCGCCGCATCCTGGACGACCCCGAGGCCAGCCCCAACGACCGCTTCGTCGCGCTGGACCTGCTGAAGAACGTCAACATCTCGGCCGGCGGCATCCTGCCGATGTGCCAGGACACCGGCACCGCGATCATCATGGGCAAGCGCGGCCAGAACGTGCTGACGGCCGGCGGCGACGAGTCCGCGATCGCGCGCGGGGTGTTCGACGCGTACACCAAGCTCAACCTGCGGTACTCCCAGATGGCCCCGGTGACCATGTGGGACGAGAAGAACACCGGCAACAACCTGCCGGCCCAGATCGAGCTGTACGCCACCGACGGCGACGCCTACAAGTTCCTCTTCATGGCCAAGGGCGGCGGCTCGGCCAACAAGTCGTACCTGTACCAGGAGACCAAGGCGATCCTGAACGAGGCGAGCATGCTCTCGTTCCTGGAGCAGAAGATCCGCTCGCTGGGCACCGCCGCCTGCCCGCCGTACCACCTGGCCATCGTGATCGGCGGCACCAGCGCCGAGTTCGCGCTGAAGACCGCCAAGTACGCGTCCGCGCACTACCTGGACCAGCTGCCGACCTCCGGCGACGCGAAGACCGGCCACGGCTTCCGGGACCTGGAGCTGGAGGCCAAGGTCACCGAGCTGACCCAGAAGATCGGCATCGGCGCCCAGTTCGGCGGCAAGTACTTCTGCCACGACGTGCGCGTGGTCCGGCTGCCCCGCCACGGCGCCTCGCTGCCCGTCGCGATGGCCGTCTCCTGCTCCGCCGACCGCCAGGCCCTGGGCAAGATCACCGCCGAGGGCGTCTTCCTGGAGCAGCTGGAGACCGACCCGGCGAAGTACCTGCCGGAGACCACCGACGAGGCCCTGCTGATCAGCGGCTCCGCCGGGGGCGTCGACGGCGCGGTGCGGATCGACCTCGACCAGCCGATGTCCGCGATCCGCGCCGAGCTCTCCAAGTACCCGGTGAAGACCCGGCTCTCGCTCACCGGCACCCTGGTCGTCGCGCGCGACATCGCGCACGCCAAGATCAAGGAGCGCCTGGACGCCGGCGAGGGCATGCCCAAGTACCTCCAGGACCACCCGGTCTACTACGCCGGCCCGGCCAAGACCCCCGAGGGCTTCGCCTCCGGCTCCTTCGGCCCCACCACGGCCGGCCGGATGGACTCCTACGTCGACCAGTTCCAGGCCGCCGGCGGCTCCATGGTCATGCTCGCCAAGGGCAACCGCTCCAAGCAGGTCACCGACGCCTGCGCCGCGCACGGCGGCTTCTACCTCGGCTCCATCGGCGGCCCGGCGGCGCGCCTCGCCCAGGACTGCATCAAGAAGGTCGAGGTCCTGGAGTACGCCGAGCTGGGCATGGAGGCCGTCTGGCGGATCGAGGTCGAGGACTTCCCGGCCTTCATCGTGGTCGACGACAAGGGCAACGACTTCTTCCGCGAGACCACCGAGGGCCCGCTGATCACCAGCCTGCGGGTCCGCTCGAAGGAGTAGCGCACACCGGGGGCGGGCCTGCCGCTCCCCTCGAACCGCCGCCCCGGCCGCCGTCCGCGCCCGGGGCGGTGGCGTGTCGGACACCGGGCCTCAGGTGTCGGGCGTCAGGCGTATCGGACACCGGGCGTCGGGCGTCAGGCGTCAGGCGTCAGGCGTCAGGCGTCAGGCGTCGAAGTCGTACTCCAGGACGTAGGAGGCCGCGTCCAGGATCATCTCGTTCAGCTCGACGACCTGGCCCTCGTCGGCGAAGGCGGTCCGGCAGATGAGGATCACCGGGGTCCCGGCGGAGAGCTCCAGCCGGGCGGTCTCCTCGGCGGCCGGCATCCGGGAGCGGACCTCCTCGCGGAAGTGCACCGGCTTGGCGCCTATCTCGGCCAGCCGCGCGTAGGTGCCGCCCGGGCCGGTGTCCTCACGGGTGATGGCGGTACCGGCCACGAGTCCGGCCGGCAGGTAGGAGGTCGACAGCAGTACCGGCTTGCCGTCCAGGACGAAGCGCCGGTGCCGCACGCACATCGGCTCGCCCGGGTCGACGCCGAGCACCCGGGCCACGTGCTCGGGCGCGCCCTGCTCGGTGACCGACACCTGGTCGACGACCAGGGTGCGGTTGTCGATGTCGGCCGACCATATCGAGCGGCCCGAGCCCCACTGGCCCTGGGCGAGCCGCTGGATCCCGCGCCGGCGCAGCGGCCGGAAGTCCCGGACGAAGACGCCGGCCCCGCGGCGGGCCTCGGCGATGCCCTCGCTCTGCAGCACACCGAGTGCCTGACGGGCGGTCATCCGGGCCACGCCGTAGACGTCCATGAGGTCGTTCTCGCCGGGCAGCCGGTCGCCCGCCCGGTACTCGCCGGCGTCGATGGCCGCCTTCAGCGTGTCGGCGATCCGTTGGTACTTGGGCTGCTTCTCGCCGCTGCTGCTGCCGACCATCGCCTTCTCCCTCGTCCTCTCGGAAATCGTAGGCGCGCCCGCGGCCGCCGGTAAGCCGATAGGACCGGCTGGACCGTTGACATCTCTAGAGATATTAGCTTCTCTAGAGATGCTGGGTAGTCGCAGAGCAGAGCCGAACCAAAAAGCCAAGCCACGACAGCGACCAGGGCCGGCCACCACCGTCGCCGCGCCCGCACCGGAGCAGCAAGGAGCAGCGCGGTGAGCATCCGAAAGCGCGCCGCCGCGGCCTACCGGCCGCGCGTGGGGGAATCCGTCCTCGACACCAGGACCGGACGCACCGGCATCTACATGGACACCATCGGCGGGGAGCACTACCTCCGCCCGCCCGAGGGCGGTTGCGAGTGGACCGCCCGCCCCGAACACGTCACCCCGGCCGGCCCGGCCGACGGCGGGAGCGCCGGCGCCGCCGACGCCGACCCGGCCGACCCCACCAGACCCGCCGGCCGCGCCGACCCGGCACCGACCGCCCCCGCCCACGCGGCCTGACCCCTCACCCGGCGGGGCAAGCCCGACGGCGAATTCCGGCCACCGGGTACACGCACGGGCCGCTCGCCGCGACGGCGGGCGGGCCGCCGGGAGGACCGTGCGGACATGTGCCGGAGGCATGTGCCGTCAATTCCCGCAAATGCCCCCGGCGCCCGAGGTGCGGACATCACTCGCGGATCCACCCCGGCCGAAACGGCCGCCGCGACGAACAGCGCGAGATCGACTCGTATACACATAGGCGATTTCCGCCGATATCAGTCCGGAATTGGCGACCCCGATTCCCCGCACCGAACGACCGGCCGACGCGGAACGCGCGAGCGCCCCGCACCGCCGGTGGCGGGGTGCGGGGCGCTCGGTGCCGTGTGGGCTACGGGTGACCGGCGATGACTCCGGCGGAGGCGCCGGTGGCCGTCACGAGGTAGCCGGTGGTCACCACGATCGCCGAGACGGCGACGATCGCGAGGCGACGAAGGTTCTTCACGCGTGTTCCCCCCGGAACTGCTGTTGTGAGGTCCTTACGGGTGGCTCGCGATGACACCCTGCGGCTGGCGCTCCTTCCCCGGCTCCACGGGGGCCGAGTCCTCCACGTACTGGGCCTCGTCGCCGAAGATGTCGTCCTCGAGGTCCGCCTTGCGGTCCGCGGTCGGCTCGGCGTACTCGGCCGGGTTCGCGGTCGCGGCGACGGCACCCTCGACGGCCTGGCCCGCCTCCGCCGTCACAGCCTGGTCGGCCTGGATCGGCTCGGGGGTCTCGCTCTGGTTGTTGGCCACGGACGGACCGCCTTTCGGTCATCAAGTGTCTTCCGCCCCACCGGCTTGGCACGGGCGCCGAGTCAGTATCGTAGGGTTGATTAAATGTCCGATAAACATCGTGCGGCTGACCGTGCCGTCCGGCAGAGTCGGCCCCCCGCCTAAGCTGAAGCCACCACAACGGCGGAACCGCCGAGCGCCCTACCGGGAAATCGACACCAGGCCATCGGGGGACTACATGGAGTTTCGGGAGACGCCGCCTGCTCCGGCGCTGCGCTTCCAGGTACTCGGTCCGGTCCAGGCCTGGCTCGACGGCAGGCAGCTCGCCCTCGGCTCCCCGCAGCAGCAGGCCGTCCTGACCATGCTCCTGCTCCACGCCGGCCGCCCGGTCACCACCCAGGACCTCGTCGACGGACTCTGGGGCGACCGACCGCCCACCCAGGCCGTCGCGGCGCTGCGCACCTATGTCTCCCGGCTGCGCACAGTCATCGAGCCCCGCCGCGAGGTACGCCGCCCCGCCGAGTTCCTGGTCTCGGTCGCCGACGGCTACGCCCTGCAGATCCCCGGCGAGTCCCTCGACATGACCGTCTTCGAGCAGCTCGCGGTCGAGGCCGCGACCGCCCGCGGCGCCGGGGACCTCGACAACGCCCACCACCTGCTGGTCCGCTCGCTGGCGCTGTTCGCCGGCCGGCCGCTCACCGGTGTCCCCGGCCCGTACGCGGACTCCCAGCGGCAGCGGCTGGCCGAGCGCCAGGTGTCGGTGGCCGAGGAACGCTGCGCGGTCGCGCTCGACATCGGCCTGCACGCCGAGGTGGTCGGCGAGCTGAACGCGCTCACCGCCGAACACCCGCTGCGCGAGCGGCTGCGCGAACTGCTGATGCTCGCGCTGTACCGCTGCGGCCGGCAGGCGGAGGCGCTCGGCGTCTACACCGACACCCGGAAGCTGCTGATCGACGAACTGGGCGTCGAACCGGGCGCCGGACTGTCCACCATGCACTCCCGGATCCTCGCCGCCGACCCGGCGCTGGCCCTCCCGGCCGCCCCCGCGCCGCCGGCCGCCGCCCGCGAGGAGGGGCCCGCCGCTCCGCCCGCACCGGCCCAACTCCCGGCGGACGTCTCCGACTTCAGCGGCCGCACCGACATGGTGGCCGACCTCTCCACCGTCCTCATGAATGCCACCGGCCAGGCCGTGGTGGTCACTTCGCTGGCCGGCATCGGCGGCGTCGGCAAGACGACCCTCGCCGTGCACGTCGCCCACCGGGTCCGCGCGGAGTTCCCGGACGGGCAGCTCTACGTCGACCTCCGCGGCGCGGGCGCCTCACCGGCCGACCCGGCCGTGGTGCTCGGTGACTTCCTGCACGCGCTCGGCGTCACCGACAACCCGGACTCGCTGGAGCAGCGCGCCGCCCTCTACCGGTCCCTGCTCGCCAGCCGGCGGATGCTGATCCTGCTGGACAACGCCCAGGACGCCGAGCAGATCCGCCCGTTGATCCCCGGGGTCTCCAGCTGCGCGGTGCTCGCCACCAGCCGCTCCCGACTGGCCGGCATCCCCGGCGCACACCTGGTGGACGTCGAGGAGCTGACCCCGGAGGAGGCGCTGGCGCTCTTCTCCGCGATCGTGGGCGAGCAGCGCGTCGCCGCCGAGCCCGAGGCGGCCATGGCCGTGGTGACCGCCTGCGGCTTCCTGCCGCTCGCGGTCCGCATCGCCGCCGCCCGGCTCGCCAGCCGCCCCCGGTGGAGCGTCTCCGACCTGGCCCGTCGGTTAGCCGATCAACGGCGGCGCCTGGACGAGCTGCAGCTCGGCAACCTCGCCGTGGAGACCACCATCGGACTCGGGTACGGACAGCTGTCCCCCGCCGAGGCCCGCGCCTTCCGCCTGCTCTCGGTCGTGGACGCGCCGGACCTGCCGCTGGCGGCGGTGTCGGCGCTGCTCGGCATCCCCGAGACCGAGGCCGAGGACCTCGCCGAGGCACTGGTCGAGGCCAACATGCTGGAGACCTTCTCCGCGGGCCGCTACCGGTACCACGATCTGCTCCGGCTCTACGCCCAGCGGCAGAACGAACGGGTGGGGGACATCGAGGAGCAGCAGGCCGCCCTGCTGCGACTGCTCGACCTGCTGCTCGCGACGGTCTGCAACGCGGCCCGCGCCATCGAGCCCGACGACCAGCTGCCCGCACCGCTGAACGCGCCGGCTTCGCTCGGCATCCCCCTCGTCACCAGCGAGTACTCCCAGGAGTGGCTGCGGGCCGAGATCGGACTGCTGCTCAGCTCCGTCGAAGCGGCCGTCCAGGGACCGAGCGGTCTGCTGCGGCCCGCCGTCGACCTGCTGATCATCCTGGACAGCCTGGTGGAGGATCCGACGCACGGGCCTCGGGTCCGGCGCCTGCTGGAGACGGCCGAACGGCACGCGGAGGAGCACGGGGACGCGGCGGCACTGGCCCGGGTCCACTTCGCCTTCGGCACCCTGCAGTCCGTCACCGGCGACTTCCAGAGCGCCGAACAGTCGCTGCGCAAGAGCCTCGGCCTGCTGCACCCCGAGGACCTGACCGTCATGCGGTCGATGGCGGCGAACACCCTCGGCATCATCCTGAGCCTCGGCAGCCGCCCGGCGGAGGCCGCGCCGTTCTTCGAACAGGCCCTCACCATCAGCCGCGTCGTGGGTGCCCCGATCGGTGAGGCGCGACTGCTCGCCAACCTGGCCAGGGCCCAGCTCGGGCTGGGGCAGACCGAACAGGCCGTCCGCTCCGTCACCGAGGCGGTCGCCACCGCGCGCGCCTCGAAGAACGGCCCGTGCCTGGCCGACACCCTCTACCAGCTCGGCGTGGTGCTGTCCTCGGCGGAGGACCCCACCAGCGCGGTCGGGCACCTGCGCGAGTCCCACCGGCTCTACCAGTCGCAGCAGAACCGCCTGCGGGAGGGCTACACCCTCGCCCGCCTCTCCTCCTCGCTGCTCGCCGCCGGCCAGCAGGCCGAGGCGGCGGAGACGGCCGAGGAGTCACTGGCGATCGGGCTTGAGATGGACTCCGCCTACTGCCAGGGCCTGGCGAACGCCGCACTGGGCGAGGCGTTGCTCGGCCTCGCCCAGCCGGCACGCGGACTGGCGTGCCTGCGCGAGGCGCACGCCGTCTTCACGCGGCTCGGTGTGCCCGAGGCCTCCCCCGTGGCGGACCTCATCTCCCAGCAGCACACCGAGCCCTTCCCTCCCCCCGCGCCGTAGGGCCCCGTTCCCCCGTACTTCCCCCCTGGGACCCTCCCCGTGAGCGTTCGGTGCTCCCGCAGCCCCCCGGCTGCGGGAGCACCTTCAACGCTTCCCCGGCGCTGGACTCCACTGTGCACCGCGCCGATTGACGTTCGATAAACGTCGGATTGTCGGCCCGCCGATCGACAGAACCGCAGGTCAGCGGGGTCGAACCGGCTCACCGTACGGCGTGCGCGCCCCGGACGCACCACCTCCGCCCGCGCCCTGTGCTTCCGGGGAGGGGGGTGCCGTCGGCCAACCGCCACGAGTTGGCCGAAAACGGACCCCACGGCGGAGTGATCACGCATATTCTCGGATTCCAGTACACACACAAGTGCACTTCTCCGGTGGAGCATCCGGCAAAAGGCAGCGCGGCGGCGCTCCCGCAGTGCAGAGTGTCCCTGTGCAAAGAGTCTGTGCAAAGTGTCAGAGTGCAGTCAGCGTGGCAATGCAGTCAGTGTGACGCGGGGAGCGTGACGTACCGCCACCGGCAGCGGGCCGGCGGGGCAGCGCGGGCGCCGGGAGGAGACGGCGGTCCTGCCTCGCGCCTCGACCGGCCGACCGGAGGCCCGGCCGAAAGGTGCCTCTCAATCGTGACGACCGGACAGATATCGGATCCGTTCCCCATCGACGAGGACGCGGGCGGCGGTCCCGACGTCCTGCGCCGCCGGGCCGCGCGCGCCCTGCAGGCGGTCGCCTTCGACACGATCGGCACCGGATACGCGGAGGCGTTCCCCTCCAAGCACGGCCAGCTGGCCTGCGGACGGCGGCTGCTGGCCCGGCTGGACCCGGGCGCCGCGGTGCTGGACGTCGGCTGCGGCAGCGGCGAGCCGACCGTCCGCCAGCTGGTCGCGGCCGGGGCGCGGGTCACCGCCGTCGACCTGTCGGACGTCATGCTGACCCTGGCCCGGGAGGCCCACCACCCCGGACCGCACCCGCCGGCCCTGCACCGCATCGACATGTACGACCTCGCGACCGAACGCGCCGACTCGGCCTGGAACCTGCCGGAGCTCGGGCCCGCCGGGCGGGGTACCTTCGACGCCGTCACCGCGTTCTTCTCCCTGATCCTCCTCCCCCAGGACGAGATCCCGACCGTGCTGGCCCGGCTGCGCGCCCTGCTGCGGCCCGGCGGACTGCTGGCGCTGGGTATGGTCGAGGCGGACCTGGACCACGTTCCGCTGCCCTTCCTCGGGCGGGAGCTGCGGATCAGCGGGTACCTGCGGGAGGATCTCGAACGGGTCCTGCTGGACGCCGGGTTCGTGATCGAGGAGCAGGAAGGGCGTCCGTACGCGCCGGCCAGCACCACGCTGCCGCCGGAGGAGCAGCTCTTCCTCCGCTGTCGGCGGGTCGGCTGACGACCGGTCGGCACCCGCCGGACCCCTGCGGCGCCGACGGCGCGGCGGACCGGAGCACGACCGCACACCACAGAGCAGCAACAGGCCCCAGACCGTACCGATCCCAGGACAGGCACCCGTGCGCGACCAGCTCAAACCCGAGGCCGGACAGCCGCCTGCCCTGCCGACCCCGCGCCGACCGCCGTCACCCCCGCCACCACCGGCCCGGGCCGGGTCCCAACAGCCGGAGCAGCCGGAGCAGCCGCAGCAACCGGACCGGCCGGACCAGCGGCCCCGGCCGCCGGACCGGGTCGCCGAGCGCCTCGCCTACCTCGACTCCGCGACCCGGCGGATCAACAGCGCGCTCGACCTGGCCGCCACCCTGCGCAACGTCGGCCGGGTGCTGGTCCCCGCCCTCGCCGACGCCGCCGTCGTCCACCTGCGCGACCCGCTGCCCAACGTCGAACGCGAGCCCGGCTTCCCCGAGCAGCTGCGGATCCACCACAGCCAGGGCACCCGGCTGGGCCGGCGCGGCCGCCCGGCCGGCGACGACGGGCGCGACCGCTACGGGGACCGCTACGGCAGCCGGTACGGCGCGCGTTCCACCGCCGACACCGGCCCGGCCACCCCGGTCACCCGCGGCGGCGCGCTCGCCCACACCCTGCTCAGCCGCCGCCCCGCCGAACCGGTCGTGCTCGGCTCCGCCGAGGACAGCGGCAGCGCCCGCACCACCGAGCTGCTGCGCGAGCTGTACGGCGCCCGGGGCCTGGCCAGGCTCAGCCCCGGCACCTCGGTGCTCGCCCTGCCGCTGCGCGGCCGCAAGGCCGTGCTCGGACTGCTGGTGCTGATCCGGCGCCCGGAGGAGAAGAGCGGACGGCCCGGCTTCGACGCCGCCGACACCGCGACCGCCACCCACCTCGCCACCCAGGCCGGGCTGGCCGTGGACACCGCGCTGCGGTACGCCCGCGAGTGGGAGATAGCCAACGAGCTCCAGCGCAGCATGCTGCCGCTGCGCCTGCCCCAGCCGCACGGCGTCCGGCTCGCCCAGCGCTACCTGCCCGGGGAGCGCGGCGCCCAGGTCGGCGGCGACTGGTACGACGCGGTGCCGCTGCCCGGCAACCGGGTGGCGCTGATCGTCGGCGACGTGATGGGCCACTCGCTCACCTCGGCCGCCATCATGGGCCAGCTCCGCACCAGCGCGCAGACCCTGGCCGCCCTCGACCTGCCGCCGCACGAGGTGCTCTACCACCTGGACGAGCAGGCCCAGCGGCTCGGCCGCGAACAGCACCTGGCGACCTGTGTCTACGCCGTCTACGACCCGATCGCCAACCGGGTGGTGCTCGCCAACGCCGGGCACGTGCCGCCGGTGCTCGTCCAGCCGGACGGCACGGCCGAGCTGCTCGACCTGGAGGCGGGCGCGCCGATCGGCGTCGGCGGGGTGGACTTCTCCTCCGTCGAACTGCCCGCGCCGCCGGGATCGGCCCTGTTGCTGTTCACCGACGGTCTGGTGGAGACCCGCAGCCGACCGCTCAGCGACGGTCTCGAACTGCTCCGCGCCCGGCTCTCGGGCACCCTGCGGCACGCCCCCGAGCACCTCTGCCAGGAGGCGCTGCGGATCCTGCCGCCGGGCGACCGGGGCGACGACATCGCCCTGCTGGCCGCCTGCTTCGACGGCATCCCGGCCGGGGACGTCGCGCACTGGTACCTCCAGCCGCGCAACGAGACGCCGGGGCGGGCGCGCCGGCTGGCCGCGCACACCCTGCGCCGCTGGGGGCTGGAGGAACTGACCGAGGCGACCGAGCTGATGGTCAGCGAGCTGGTCACCAACGCCGTCCAGCACGCCACCCGCCCGGTGACGCTGAGCCTGGTCCGCACCACCCGGCTGCGCTGCGAGGTCGGGGACGACAGCCCGCTGCTGCCCCGGCCGCGGCGGACCGGGCCGGAGGACGAGCGCGGACGGGGCCTGCAGATCGTGGCCCGGTGCGCCGAACGCTGGGGCGCGACCCGGCTGGGCACCGGCAAGGTGGTCTGGTTCGAGCAGCGGCTGCCGTAGTACTCGCGGCCGAGCAGAGCGGCTGCCCCCGGCGCGGTACGCCGGGGGCAGCCCCTGGGTCCTGCTCGGTCGACCCCGGCTCAGACCCGCTCGGGCTGCTTCGCCCCCGGGTCGGCGGCGGGCGACCCGGCCGCCGGCTCCAGCCGGGCCATCAGCTGCTCGCCCTCCATGTCGACCCGCGGCACCACCTTGTCCAGGCTCTTCGGGAACCACCAGGCCGCCCGTCCGAACAGCGCCATCGCGGCCGGCACCAGGGCCATCCGCACCACGAAGGCGTCCACCAGCACGCCCACCGCGAGCGCGAAGCCGATCGGCTGGACGATCGGGTCGTGGCCGAAGACGAACGAGCCGAACACCGCGACCATGATCAGCGCGGCCGCCGTGACCACCCGGGCGCCGTTCTTCACCCCGGCCACCACGGCCTCGCGCGGCGCCATGCCGTGCACATGGTGCTCCTTCATCCCGGAGACCAGGAACAGCTCGTAGTCCATCGCGAGCCCGAACAGCACGCCGATCAGCAGGATCGGCACGAAGCTGACCACCGGGCCGACCTTCGGCACGTCGATCAGACCGTCCAGCCAGCCCCACTGGTAGACCGCGACGACGGCGCCGAGCGAGGCCGTGATCGAGAGCAGGAAGCCCGCCACCGCCTTCAGCGGCACCAGGATCGAGCGGAAGGCGAGCGCCAGCAGCACCAGCGCGATGCCCACGATCACCGCGACGAACGGCGGCAGCGCGTCGCTCAGCTTGGCGGAGACGTCGATGTTGGCGGCCGTGGTGCCGGTGACGTCGATCCGCGCGCCGGTCTCCGCCCGGAGGGCGTCGCGCTGGTCGCGGATGTCGGTGACCAACTGCCGGGTGTCGGCGTGGTCCGGGCCGGTCCTCGGGATGACCGGGACGAGCGCGGTGCCGCTGGGCCCGTCGAACTGCGGCGGGAGCAGCGTCCGGACCCCCGGCAGCGCGCCGAGCCGCCCGGCCACGCCCTGGACCGCCTGCTCCGGCTGCGCCGCCCCGGCGGCGTCGACCACCACGACCAGCGGCGCGTTGAAGCCGGGGCCGAAGCTGTGGTCGACGAGGTCGTACGCGGTGCGGGCGTCGGTGCCCTTGGCCTGCGAACCGCCGCCCGGCAGGCCGAGGGTGAGGCTCGCGGCCGGCACGGCGAGCGCGACCAGGGCGGTGAGGCCCACCAGCAGCACGGCGAGCGGACGGCGCACCACGAAGCCCGCCCAGCGTTCGCCGAGCGTCGTGCGCCCCGTGGTCCGGCGCCGCCGGACCGGGAGCCGGTCGATGCTCCGACCGGCGAAGCCGAGCACCGCGGGCAGCAGGGTGATCGCCACCAGCACCGCGACCACCACGGCGGCGGAGGCGGCCAGGCCCATCACGGTCAGGAACGGCACCCCGGCGACGGCCAGTCCGGCCAGCGCGGCGACGACGGTGAGTCCGGCGAACACCACCGCGCTGCCGGCGGTGGCGTTGGCGCGGGCGGCGGCCTCCTCCGGCTCCAGGCCCTCGGCGAGGTGGCGCCGGTGCCGGGAGACGATGAACAGGGCGTAGTCGATGCCGACCGCGAGGCCGACCATCAGCGCCAGCACGGGCGCGGTCGAGATGACCTCGAAGGAGCCGGCCACGGTGAACACCCCGGCCATCGCGATCCCGACCCCGACCAGCGCGGTGACCAGCGGGAGTCCGGCCGCGACCAGTGACCCCAGGGTGACCACCAGGACCAGCCCGGCCACGATCAGGCCGATCACCTCACCGCCGTCGACCTGGGCCATCTTGTTGTAGGCGTCGCCGCCGAAGGCCACCGTGACACCGGCCGCGCGGGCCGGGTCGGCCGCCGCCCTGACCGCGTCGCGCTGCTGGTCGGTGATGTCGCCGAGCTTGCTGTCGAAGGAGACCAGGCCGAGCGCGACCGTGCCGTCCGGGGAGACCGCGCCGGTGGTGTAGGGGTCGGGGATGTCCGCGACCCCGGGGACGGCGGCGATCCGGGCGACCGCCTCGCCGACGGCCCGGGCGTTCTCGGGGCCCGCGATGCCGCCGGCCGCGTCGCTGCGGAAGACCACCTGGGCGGAGCCGTGGCCCTGGGCCGGGAAGGTGTCCTTGATCCGGTCCAGGGTGGCCTGGGCCTCGGTCCCGGGGACCTTGAACTCCTCGGTGGTCCCGCCGCCGAAGGCCGCGGCCCCGCCGCCGATCGCGATCAGCAGGGCGAGCCAGACGGCGAGGACGGTTCTCCTCCGGCGGAAGCAGAGGCGGCCCAGGCGGTACAGGTACGTGGCCATGCGTGCACCTTCGATCGGGTCGTTCGGGCAGGCGGGAGCGCGGTGCGCGGTCGTGCTCCTCACCGTACGCGCAACCTTGTCGCATGACAAAGTCGAGTGACGCGAACAGGCGACGAGATCATTCGATCCGGTTGTCCGAACATGGCGATACCCTGGCCCAATGGCTCATGTCCCGGCCGCCGAGCGGCGCCCCCAACTGATCCAGGCCGCGATCGACCTGATGGCCCGCGAGGGGATCGCCGCCGGCAGCACCCGCGCGATCGCGGCGGAGCTGGGCGTGGCACAGGCGACGGTGCACTACACCTTCGGCACCAAGAAGGACCTCTACCGGGCCGTCGTCGAGCAGCTGACCGCCGAGTTCATCGGCCAGGTCCGGGCCTCGGCCCCCGCCGAGGGCCCGTTCGGCGAGCAGGTCCGGACGATGGTCCACGCCCTCTGGGACAGCGTCGTCGGCGAGGACGGCAAGTGCGCGCTGATCACCGAGTTCTCCGCGATGGCGCTGCGCGACCCGGACCTGCAGGAGACCATGCGGGCGCTCCAGCACGAGATCGAGGACACCGCCGCCGCGCTGCTCACCGGGCTCGCCGCCGCGCACGGGCTGACGCTGCCGGTGCCCGCCGGGGAGGTCGCGGTGTACTTCCTGGCCGGCTTCAACGGCCTGAGCGACCGCTACCTGGTCCTCAAGGCCGCCGGCGAGGACCCAGAGGCGGAGTCCCGCCGGGCGCTCGACCTGCTCGTGGCCACCACCGTCGGCCTCTGCCTCGGCGCGGCCGCGCGGTCCTGAGCGGGCCGTGCGGACCGGAGCGGCCGCGCCGGGGGCGGGCGCTCCCGACGCGGGGCCGCCGCTGTCAGGACTGGACGATCCGGACCGGCAGCTCGGCCAGCACCTCCCGCAGCGAGGCCGCGAAGCGGTCGTACTCGCCGCTGCGGGCCGAGCCCGGCCGGGCGGCGAGCCCGATCCGGCGGCCCGGCGCGGGCGCGGCGAAGCGGACGGCGGCCAGCCGGTCGGCCCGCCCCGCCTCGACGTCCAGCGCGGTGGCGGGCAGCAGGGTCACCCCGAGACCGCCCGCCACCAGCTGGACCAGGGTGGACAGGCCGGCCGCCCTGGTGGTCGAGCCGCCGGGGTCGGCGCCGACCTCCCGGCAGATGTCGAGGGCCTGGTCGCGCAGGCAGTGGCCCTCCTCCAGCAGCAGCACGTCCAGGTCGAGCAGCACGTCGCGGGCCACGTCCACCTGCCCGGCCAGCTCGTGCTCGGGCGGGGTGACCAGGACGAAGTCCTCGTCGAACAGCGGGATGTCCCGGGTCGGCGTGGCGCCGCCGGCCGGCAGCGCGAGCAGCAGGACGTCCAGCCGCCCGGCGGCCAGGCCCTCCAGCAGCGAGGGCGTCCGCTCCTCGTGGACGTGCAGCTCCAGCTCCGGGTAGCGGTCGCGGACCAGCCGCAGCACGGTCGGCAGCAGGTACGGGGCGACGGTCGGGATGACGCCCAGGTGCAGCGGCCCGGTGAAGGGCCGGCGGGCGGCGTCCACCTCCTCGGTGAGCGCCTGCACGGAGGCGAGCACCCGGCGCGCGTGCTCCAGGACGCGCTCACCCAGCGGAGTGATCATGACCCGGCGCGTCGTACGCTCGACGAGCTGCGCGCCCAGCGACTCCTCCAGCGCCGCGACCGCCCCGGAGAGCGCCGGCTGGCTCGTACCGGTGGCCGCCGCGGCCTCCCGGAAGTGCCGGTGCTCGGCCACCGCGACGAAGGCCCTGAGCTGCGCGACCGTCGGCGCCCGGGGGGCGCGCGAGGTGGCGTTCCCCACAGCCGCGTCGGGTTTACGGGCGGGGGCCCCGCGACGGGCGGGGCGGGAGGGGGGCGTGGGACTGTTGATAACCATCTCCGATCAATCACATCGAGTGTAGCTATTTCCCTGATCAGTCCACGATGTGGAATGGTGGAGACCGTTCCGCAAAACGGACAAACTCCCCTCGTCTCAACTTCAGGAGAAGCGAACGTGCTCACGATCGGTGACAAGTTCCCCGAGTTCGAACTCAACGCCTGCGTCGACCTGGACGCCGCGAACGCCTTCGCCGAGATCAACCACAAGTCCTACGAGGGCAAGTGGAAGATCGTCTTCTTCTGGCCGATGGACTTCACCTTCGTCTGCCCGACCGAGATCGCCGCGTTCGGCAAGCTGAACGACGAGTTCGCCGACCGCGACGCCCAGATCCTCGGCGTCTCCGGCGACTCCGAGTTCGTGCACCACGCCTGGCGCAAGGACCACAAGGACCTCCGCGACCTGCCGTTCCCGATGCTGGCCGACGTCAAGCACGACCTGATGCGCGCCTGCGGCGTCGAGGCCGAGGACGGCACCGCCCAGCGCGCCGTCTTCATCGTCGACCCGAACAACGAGATCCAGTTCGTCATGGTGACCGCCGGCTCCGTCGGCCGTAACCCCAAGGAGGTCCTGCGGGTGCTGGACGCCCTGCAGACCGACGAGCTGTGCCCCTGCAACTGGACCAAGGGCGAGGACACCCTCGACGCCCAGGCCCTGCTGGCCGGCTGACCCATGGCCCTCGACGACCTGAAGTCCGCCCTCCCGGACTACGCCAAGGACCTCAAGCTCAACCTGGGCTCGGTCATCGGCAACTCCGACCTCCCCGCCCAGCAGCTGTGGGGCACCGTGCTCTCCTGCGCGATGGCCACCCGCAGCCCCGCCGTGCTGCGCGAGCTGGAGCCCGAGGCCAAGGCCAACCTCTCCCCGGAGGCGTACAACGCCGCCAAGGGCGCGGCCGCGGTCATGGGGATGAACAACGTCTACTACCGGACGCTGCACCTGCTCTCCGACAAGGAGTACAGCAGCATGCGGGCCGGTCTGCGGATGAACATCATCGGCACTCCCGGCGTCGAGAAGGTCGACTTCGAGCTCTGGTGCTTCGCGGTCTCCGCGATCAACGGCTGCGGCCAGTGCCTCGACTCGCACGAGGCCGTCCTGCGCAAGGCCGGCGTCGACCGCGAGGTCGTCCAGGCCTCGATGAAGATCGCCGCCGTCCTCCAGGCCGTCGCCGGCGTCCTCGACTCCGAGGCCGCCCTGGCAGGCATCACCGCCTGACCCGCACCACCACGAATCGGGCCCCTCGCCCCCGGACTCCGGTCCGGGGGCGAGGGGCCCGATTCGTGGTGGGTCAGGGGGTCGGGGGGCGGGTGGCGGCTTCGCGGGCGGCTTCGAGGGCGGTGAAGACGGCCTGGCCGGCCTCGTTGCGGCGGCGGAGGTGAGTGACCACGGTGTTGGTGACCGCGATCAGGGGGACGGCGACGATGGCGCCGCCGATGCCGCCGATGATCGATCCCGCGGCCACGCCGAGGACGACGCCGAGCGGGTGGACCCGGACGGCGCGGCCGAGGATCAGCGGCTGGAGGACGTGGCCCTCGATCTGCTGGACGGCGATCAGGACCACCAGCACCATCAGCGCCGTCCACGGTGTCGTGGTGACGAGCGCGATCAGGACCGCGACGGTGCCGGTGACCAGCGCGCCGACCAGCGGGACGAAGGCGCCGAGGAAGATGATCACCGCGAGCGGCAGCGCCATCGGCACGCCGAGCAGTTGGATCCCGACCCCGATGCAGACCGCGTCGATGAACGCCACGCAGACGGTGCCGCGGACGTAGGCGGTGAGCGTGGCCCAGGCCTTGGGGCCCGCGCCGGCCATCGCGTACCGGGAGTGCCTGGGCAGCCCGCGCAGGGCCCAGTTCCAGATCCGCTCGCCGTCGTAGAGCAGGAAGAAGGTGGTGAAGAACGCCAGCAGGACGGCGGTCAGCACCTCGACCGCGATCTGCGCGCCGGTGAGGCTGGCGGAGGTGATCTGCTCGCTGTTGGTGCTGATCGCCTTGGTGATCTGGTTGGCGAAGTCGGTGATCTGCTGCTGGGTCAGGTGCAGCGGCCCGGTGATCAGCCAGTCCCGCAGTTGGTCGACACCGGCCTTGACCTTGCTGGTGACGGTCTCCAGGTTGGTGGTCACCTGCCAGACCACGAACCAGCCGACCAGCCCGATGCCGGCCAGTCCGCTCATGAACACTCCACCGGCGGCCAGTGAGCGCGGCACCCCGTGCCGGCGCAGCCAGGAGACCGTGGGCTCCAGCAGCGCGGAGATCAGCAGCGAGGCGAGCACCGCGAAGGCGACCAGCCTCAGCATGTCGACGATGTAGAAGACGACGTAGAGCGCGGCACCGAGCAGCAGCAGCCGCCAGGTGGACTCGGCGGCGACCCGCAGGCCCCACGGCACCGCCTCGGCGGGGGTGGCCGGCCGGCCGAAGTGGCCGTGCGGGGGCAGCGGGGCGGCGGCGGGGGCGGCCACCGGCGCGGCGGTGGGGGCGGTCGCAGCGGCGGGGACGGGCGGTGCGGTCACCGGGACGGGCGCGGCGGCGACCGCCGCCGCCACCGGTACGGCGGCACCGCGCGGGCCGGGCAGCGGGCCGGGCAGCAGCCGGGCGGCCGGATCCGACGCCGGATCCGCCCGGTCCAGCTGGTCCACCGGGTGCGGCGGATGGAGAGTCTCGTGGAAGTCGGCCGCCATCGCGGCCCGTCGGCGCCGTTCGATGACGGCGGCCGCGCTCGCCACCACGGCCATGCCCTTGGCCACGGCCTTGAAGGCCTTTCCGCCCCGCGCCATGCTCGTTACCACTTCTCCCCGCCGGAGCCGCCCGGTGCGGCGGCACGCCGTGGGTCCCGCCACGGCCGTCAGGGATAGACGCTACCCGGCCGCGGTGCGGTGAGTCCGCCCGGTGAGCGCGATCCGCCCGGGTTCTTGCGGCGGGGGGCCGGTCGGGCGGGGGGCGATTCCGGGGCAAACCCGGATGTCCCCGGTGGTTTCAGGCACGGGACAGCGGGGAGGAGTGGGGCGGGAACCAGGAGCCATCTGTCGGCGGACCGGCCGGTGCGGGGAGCTACCAGGACCCCTCCCCGTCCCCGCGTCCGCACCAGGACCGCACCGCCCGTGGGCGCCATGGTCAGCGCCACCCGGGCGGCGCGGCCCGCTCCCGGACCGACGGCACCCGGAGCGCCGCAGCCCCGGACAAGCGAAACGCCGCAGCCCCCCGATCGTGATCGGGGGGCCGCGGCGGGCGTTCCTAGTACCAGTGGTGCGACTGCCAGAACGACCAGGCGCCACAGGGGCTGCCGTAGCGGCTGTTCATGTAGCCGAGACCCCACTGGATCTGGGTGGCCGGGTTGGTGCGCCAGTCGGCACCGGCCGAGGCCATCTTGGAGCCGGGCAGCGCCTGGACCAGGCCGTACGCGCCGGAGCTCTTGTTGGTGGCGGTGTAGTTCCAGCCGCTCTCGCGCTTCACGATCTGGCTGAAGCACTGGAACTGCGCGTCACTGCCGATGATCTGCTGGGCCAGCTCCTGCACCGAACCGGGGCTGACCGAGACCGGCGGAGTCGTCGGGGCACTGTCGGTGGCGGCCATCGCCGAACGCGCCTTGGAGCGGTTGGCGGCGGCCTCGTCGGCCTTCCGCTTCTCCTCGGCGGCCTTCGCGGCCTTGTCCGCCTCGACCTTGGCGGCAGCGTCGGCGGCCTCCTTGGCGGCGGCGTCGGCCTTGGCCTGCGCCTCGGCGGCGGCCTGCTGGCGCGCTGCCTCTTCGGCGGCCTTCTGCTCCGCGGCAGCCTTGGCGGCGGCGTCGGCAGCGGCCTGCTGGGCGGTCGCCTGCGAGCCGATGTTGTCGCTGATGGTCTGCGCCTGGGCGCCGGAGGGGACTTCGGCAAGCAGCGTCGCGCCGGCGACGTCGACCGTCTGCGTCGTCTTCGCCTCGCTGCCCGCGCCCATACCGACCACGGCACCGACAGCGGTGACGGCGGTGGCGGAGGCGACGGCGACTCCCCGGACCGAGATCCGAGTCACATGGATTCCTTCCAGCATCGCCCACGCGTGACCGTACAGGCGCAACATGCCCCTTGGCGCTGCCCTCCGTACGGTGCTGGTCACGGGAGGTACTGACCCGGCGTCCGGTCGAGGTGAGGCGACCGGGCGTTGTGATCGGGCGGCGTACGGCTCAGGTCTTCAATTGTGCGTCCACTGACCGGAGTTGGTGGACCGCCCGGGCCGGACTTCCGGTCTCCCGGAAGGCCTGCCATGCCGTACGCGGGGCCTGACAGAACCCTCACCATGCCGCACCGGGCACTGTCGACGCAATTCCCTGTTGCGTGGCGGATGTCACATTCACCGTACCGGCGTTCACCGGACAGAAAGCACTCGATGTGATGAAAGGGACAAGGGCCCGCTCCGTCAGAAGCGGGCCCTATACCGGGAATTGACTGCTTTGTCCCTCACTGTCCATTGGTTTCCGGAAAGTCCGGAAAGTCCTGGACGTCCGGATCAGGGCTGGACGTCCTCCAGCATCTCGGTGACCAGGGCGGCGATGGGGGAGCGCTCGGAGCGGGTGAGGGTGATGTGGGCGAACAGGGGGTGGCCCTTGAGCTTCTCGACGACGGCGACGACGCCGTCGTAGCGGCCGACGCGGAGGTTGTCGCGCTGGGCGACGTCGTGGGTGAGGACCACCCGCGAGCCCTGGCCGATCCGGGAGAGCACCGTCAGCAGGACGTTGCGCTCCAGCGACTGCGCCTCGTCCACGATCACGAAGGCGTCGTGCAGGGAACGCCCCCGGATGTGGGTCAGCGGCAGGACCTCCAGCATCCCCCGGGAGATGACCTCCTCGACCACGTCCGGCGTCGTCACCGCCGACAGCGTGTCGAAGACCGCCTGCGCCCACGGGCTCATCTTCTCCGACTCGGACCCCGGCAGGTACCCCAGCTCCTGCCCGCCCACCGCGTACAGCGGCCGGAACACCATCACCTTGCGGTGCTGCTGACGCTCCAGCACCGCCTCCAGCCCCGCGCACAGCGCCAGCGCCGACTTCCCCGTCCCCGCCCGGCCCCCGAGGGAGACGATCCCCACCTCCGGGTCCAGCAGCAGGTCCAGCGCCACCCGCTGCTCGGCGCTGCGCCCGCGCAGGCCGAAGGCCTCGCGCTCGCCGCGCACCAGGCGCACCCGGCCGTCGCCGGCGACCCGGCCCAGGGCCTTCCCGCGCTCGGAGGTGAGGACGAGGCCGGTGTGCACGGGCAGGTCGGCGACGCCGGGGACGTCGACGCCGGCGTCGTGGCCGGCGGCGAACAGCGCGTCGACGTCGTCGGCGGCGACGTGGAGCTCGGCCATGCCGGTCCAGCCGGAGGTGATCGCGAGCTCGGCGCGGTACTCCTCGGCGAGCAGGCCCACCGAGGACGCCTTGATCCGCAGCGGGAGGTCCTTGGAGACGACGGTGACGTCGTAGCCCTCGGCCTGGAGGTTGCGGGCGACCGCCAGGATCCGGGTGTCGGCCTCGCCGCCGCCGCGGCCCGGTAGCCGACCGGCAGTATCGAGGTGTCCGAGTGGTTGAGCTCGACCCGGATGGAGCCGCCGAGCTCGCCGACCGGGATCGGCTCGTCCAGGCGCCCGAACCGGATCCGGAAGTCGTCGAGCAGCCGCAGCGCCTGGCGGGCGAAGTAGCCCAGCTCCGGGTGGTGCCGCTTGGCCTCCAGCTCCGTGACCACGACCACGGGGAGGACGACCTCGTGCTCCTCGAAACGGGTCATCGCCAGCGGGTCCGCCAGCAGCACACTGGTGTCGAGAACGTACGTCCGCCGGTCTGGTGTCCGGCGGCTCTTGGAACTGACCACTAGGCCTCCAGGGCGGATGACCCTGCGTCATCCGCGGCAAGCCGGCCCCGCTGCCCCGGTGGCCTCGGAGCCGGTCTGATCGGAGTATTCCCAGGCGGGGGGCGGTGCATTCGCGCCCCCGAAGAACTGACGGATCATTGCGGATGAACGTTTGGCCTCGCCCTGCCACCGGGTAGGCCAGCTCTTACGGCGGTCAATCCCGACGCCCCGGAGGGCACCGCTCCCCGAACGCGAGGACGGCGCTCCCCGAACGCGGGGGCACCGCTCCCCGACGCGAGGACGCCGCTCCGCGTCGGCTCCCCGACGCCCCCGTCAGAGCCCCAGCCGCCGGTTGCGCTGCTCGAAGGCGCGCAGCGCCCGCAGGAAGTCCACCTTGCGGAAGGCCGGCCAGTACGCCTCGCAGAAGTAGAACTCGCTGTGCGCGCTCTGCCAGAGCAGGAAGCCGGACAGCCGCTGCTCGCCCGAGGTGCGGATGACCAGGTCCGGGTCGGGCTGCCCCTTGGTGTACAGGTGTTCGGCGATGTGCTCGACGTCCAGGACCTCGGCCAGTTCCTCGATCGAGGTGCCCCGGCCGGCGTGCTCCTGGAGCAGCGAGCGGACGGCGTCGGCGATCTCGTGCCGGCCGCCGTAGCCGACGGCCACGTTGACCGTGATGCCCTCGATGCCCTCGGTCTCGTCGGCGGCGCGCTTCAGGACGTCGGCGGTGTGCTGCGGCAGCAGGTCCAGCGCGCCGACCGGGTTGACCCGCCAGCGGCGGGCGGCGGCCAGGCCGGTGACGGCGTCCTCGATGATGCCGAGCAGCGGGACCAGCTCGTCGGCCGGGCGGGAGAGGTTGTCGGTGGAGAGCATCCACAGGGTGACGACCTTGACGTGGGTCTCGTCGCACCAGCCGAGGAACTCGCTGATCTTGTCGGCGCCGCGCTGGTGGCCGTACGCGGTGGAGCCGCCGGTCGCCTTGGCCCAGCGGCGGTTGCCGTCGAGGATCACCCCGATGTGGTGCGGGGTGCGGGCGAGGTGCACCTCGACCCGGCGACCGTAGAGGCCGTACATCCCGTCCAGCAGGACGCGCAGACCCGGCGTGCGTTCGACGACATCGCGCAGACCCATGGTTTTCGGCCCCTCCGTGCTCACTTCAGCGGGTGCTTCAGAACCCCCGGCGCAGCCTACTCCCGCCCTGTGGCGGCAGGGAAAGCCGCAGGTCGCGGGAGGGTCACGGTCCTGTGCGGACTCTGTCGCCGCCGGCCGGGCGCGGGTGGCCGGAAGGCACCCGCGCGGCGCCCCGGGGGCGGCCGGGGGAACGCCCGGCGGCCGGATACGGAACGGTCTCTGCTTCCTTAAGGAATCCGTAAGCCGACGGTTCAATGCTTGACGACCCCCAATGGTCTAGTCCAGCTTTTGTGCCAGGGCGGAACGCCGTACCGGAACCGCCCCCCTCCAGGCAGTACTGCGGACCTCCCCTCCCCCACACGCGGCCGCCGCGCCCCCCACCGCGGCGGCCGCTCCTCCCCCACAGGAGCGCACCTCCATGGCCCGTACGCTGAACCGGCCCGCGTCGCACAAGCGCCGCCGCGGCCCCGTCCCGGCCCTCGCGGCCGGCGCCACCGCCCTGGCCCTGGCCGGCACCGGCCTCGCCCTCTTCGCCGGGGGCGCCAACGCGGCCGCCGGGAACCTCGTCGCCAACGGCGGCTTCGACGGCTCGCTGGGCGGCTGGACCTGTACCGGCTCGGCGAGCGCGGTCACCACGCCGGTCCACTCCGGTTCGGGCGCGCTGCAGGCCACCCCGGGCGCGGCGGACACCGCCGAGTGCACGCAGACCATCAGCGTGCTGCCCAACACCAGCTACACCCTGAGCGCCTGGGTCCAGGGCCCCTACGTCTACCTCGGCGCCCGCGGCACCGGCGGCACCGACCCGAGCAGCTGGTCCAACCAGAACAGCTGGAACCAGCTCTCCTCCACCTTCACCACGGGCGCGAACGCCCGCAGCGTCACCGTCTACCTGCACGGCTGGTACGGCCAGAGCGCCTACCTCGCCGACGACGTGGTGCTGAGCGGCCCGGGCGGCACCTCCACCCCGAGCCCGACCGCCACCCCGACGGTCACCCCCACGCCGACGCCCACGGCGACCGCCACCCCCACGGCGACCACGACCCCGACCGCGACCGCCACCCCCACGGCGACCGCCACGCCGACCGCGACGGCCACGCCGACCCAGACCGCGACGCCGACCCCCACCGCGACCAGCACCGGCAACCCCACCACCGGCCTGCCCAAGCACGTCGTCACCGGTTACTGGCACAACTTCGACAACAAGGGCAACAACCTCCAGAAGCTGAGCGACGTCCAGAGCGCGTACGACATCATCGCGGTCTCCTTCGCCGACTCCGTCGCCAACCGCCCCGGCGCCATCACCTTCAAGCTGGACGCCGAGCTCTCGGCCGGTCTCGGCGGCTACACCGACGCCCAGTTCCGCGCCGACGTGAAGGCCAAGCAGGCGGCGGGCAAGAAGGTCATCATCTCCATCGGCGGCCAGAACGGCGCCATCTCGGTCAACGACGCGGCCGCCGCCCAGGCCTTCACCGACACCGCCTACGCCGTCATCAAGGACTACGGCTTCGACGGCATCGACATCGACCTGGAGAACGGGGTCAACCCGACCCAGATGGGCAACGCCCTGCACAGCCTCCAGTCCAAGGTCGGCCCCGGCTTCGTCCTGACGATGGCCCCGGAGACCATCGGGATGTACTCCACCGCGGGCGCCTACTTCCAGCTGGCGCTGAACACCAAGGACATCCTGACCGTCGTCAACACCCAGTTCTACAACTCGGGCGGCATGAACGGCTGCGACGGCAAGGTCTACACCCAGGGCACCATCGACTTCATCACCTCGCAGGTCTGCACCCAGATCCAGGGCGGCCTGCGGCCCGACCAGGTCGGCATCGGTGTCCCGGCCTCCAGCAAGGCGGCCGGCGGCGGCTACGTCGCGCCGAGCGTCGTCAACAACGCGCTGGACTGCCTGGCCACCGGCAAGAACTGCGGCAGCTTCGTCCCGCCGGCCAAGTGGCCGACCATCCGCGGCGCGATGACCTGGTCCACCAACTGGGACTCCGTCAACGGGAACTCCTTCTCCAACACGGTCGGCCCGTTCGTCCACCAGATGCCGTAACACCCAGGACCGCACCCCCACGGCGCGCCTCCCCTTGAGGGTGGGGCCGGCGCGCCGCGCCGGGCCCGCCGTACCCGACCGGTACGGCGGGCCCGTCCGCGTTCCCCGGTGGATCCGGGCGGGCCCGGTCCCCGCGCCCCGGCACGGACCCGCCCCGCGACCCGGCCCCGGTCCCCGTGACTCAGCCCGAGTGCCCGAGCACCGCCACCAGGGTGCCGAGCAGCATGAACGGACCCAGCGGCACCTCCCGGCCCCGCACCGGCCGGCGCCGCACCAGGGCCACCAGCAGGACGCCGACCGACCAGAGCCCGGCCAGCAGCACGAAGGCGGCCAGGCCGGCCAGCGCGGCGGACCAGCCGTACCGGCCGAGCAGCGCCCCCAGGCCGAGCGCCAGCACGGTGTCCCCCGGGCCCATCCGCCCCAGCTGGACCGGGACTTCGAACAGCACCCCGGCGACGAGCGCCACCAGCAGGCAGCGCAGCAGCGTCCACGGGCTGCCGCCCACCAGCTCCAGCACCGTCAGCAGCAGCGCGAGGCCCGCCGCCAGCGTCCAGGTCAGCGGGTACGGCAGCCGGTGCACCCGGGCGTCGGTGAAGCCGAGCACCACGCCGGGGCCGGCCAGCCAGAGCAGCAGCACCGCGTCCGCCGGGTGGGCCGCGCTGAGCGCGGCGGCGGCCGCGGCGGCGGTGACCGCCTCCACCCGCCACGGGCCCGGGCCGAGTCCGGTCCGGCAGCCCGGGCAGCCGCCGGTGGGCGGCAGTCCGCGCACGGCGCGCCCGCAGGCCGGACAGGCCAGGCACCAGGGCTGCTCCTCGGGCACGGCGTACCGCACCACCAGTCCGCGCAGGGCCGGTGCCACCAACAGCCCCGCCAGGACCGCCCCCAGCACGATCGCGATCACGGCTTGCCCTCTCCTCCTCCGGTGACGGTACGATCCGGCGGGTTCCGCTCCGGAACCGACCGGACACCGTCCGCGTCCGACACTGACGGCACCCCGGATCCTCGGACCCGCGGCGCCGCACCGACCACATCATCCACGGGGGAGACACACCTTGACGAAGCTTCGGAACACTCTGCGCGCGGCCGTTCCGGTGGCCGCGCTCGCACTCGCGCTGACCGCCTGCGGCCCGGAGAACGACGACCCGGCCGTCACCGCCGCCCCGACCTCCGCCCCGGCGGGCGGCGGCTCCGCGGCCCCGACCGGCGCCGCGCCCACCTCGGCCCCGGCGGGCGGGATCACCGCGGCCCCGACGGCCGCCGCCCCGACCTCGGCCCCCGCGGCCGGTGCGGCGGGCGGCGCGGCCGGCGGCGGCAGCCCGACCGCCGGCGGCCTGCCCTCGGCCGCGACCAGCGGCAACCCGATCGGCGGGGCCGGCGGCGGCGGCAGCAAGATCACCTTCGAGAACCCGCTCGCGCCCACCGCCACCGGCAGCTACCTCGGCAAGACCAAGGCCGACGTCACCCCGGTCTCGGTGGTCAAGGGCACCGCGGCGGAGATCGCGCCGTACAACTGGAAGCCGGCCGACACCGCGGGCAAGACCCCGTACTACGTGACGGTCAACTTCACCAACCGGACCGGCGCCCCGCTGCAGGACGAGTACTTCATGATGCGGTTCAAGGTGCAGACCGAGCCCAAGGGCACCGGCATCCTGTCCGCTCCCACCATCCTGAGGTCGATCCCGCAGTGCGACTCCGGCAAGAAGCCGGGCACCCTGGCCGACGGCGAGACCCAGCAGCAGTGTGCCGTCTATCTCGTTCCGGACGGCACCCCGCCGCAGTTCCTCGTCTTCGGTAGCGTTCTGGACACCCAGCCGCTGATCTGGAAGGCCGGCTGAGGTCTCCGCCTCCCGATCGAAGGGGTAGCGGAACAGCAGCGTCCGGGCGGTCCGGCGGGTGTCCCACGACACGCGCCGGACCGCCCGTTCGTGCCCCTAAAGTAGGCAGGCATGCAGGTCATCCAGTCCAGCAAGCTCGCCAATGTCTGCTACGACATCCGCGGTCCGGTCCTCGACGAGGCGATGCGGCTGGAGGAACAGGGCCACCGCATCCTGAAGCTCAACACCGGCAATCCGGCGCTGTTCGGTTTCGACGCACCGCCGGAGATCCTCCAGGACATCCTGCGCAACCTCTCCTCCGCGCACGGGTACGGCGACTCCAAGGGGCTGCTCTCCGCCCGCCGCGCCGTGGTGATGCAGTACGAGGAGCGCGGGCTGCACGGTCTGACGGTCGAGGACGTCTTCCTCGGCAACGGCGTCTCCGAGCTGATCCAGCTGGCGATGACCGCGCTGCTGGACGACGGCGACGAGGTGCTCGTCCCCGCCCCGGACTACCCGCTGTGGACGGCCTCCGTCTCGCTGGCCGGCGGCACCGCCGTGCACTACCGCTGCGACGAGCAGTCCGACTGGTACCCGGACCTGGCCGACGTCGAGGCCAAGGTCACCGACCGGACCAGGGCGATGGTGGTGATCAACCCGAACAACCCCACCGGCGCGGTCTACCCGCGCGAGGTGCTGGAGGGGCTGGTCGGGATCGCCCGCCGGCACCAGCTGGTGATCTACGCGGACGAGATCTACGACAAGATCCTCTACGACGACGCCGAGCACGTCCCGCTGGCCACCCTGGCCCCCGACCTGTTCTGCGTCACCTTCAACGGCATGTCCAAGTCCTACCGGGTGGCGGGCTTCCGCTCGGGCTGGATGGTGCTCTCCGGGGAGCGCACCCGGGCCCGCAGCTACATCGAGGGCCTGACCGTGCTGGCCTCGATGCGACTGTGCGCCAACATGCCGGCCCAGCACGCGGTGGCGGCGGCGCTCGGCGGGCGGCAGTCGATCAAGGACCTGGTGCTGCCCGGCGGGCGGCTGCTGGAGTCCCGGGACGCCGCGTACCGGCTGCTCAACGAGATCCCCGGGGTCAGCTGCGTGAAGCCGAGGGGCGCGCTGTACGCCTTCCCCCGGCTGGACCCGAAGGTGTTCAAGATCAAGGACGACGCCCGGATGGTGCTCGACCTGCTGCGGGCCGAGCGGATCCTGCTGGTCCAGGGCTCCGGCTTCAACTGGCCCGAGCCGGACCACTTCCGGCTGGTCACCCTGCCGCGCGCGGAGGAGATCACCGACGCGGTGACCCGGATCGGCGTCTTCCTGAGCGGCTACGCCCAGCCGTAGCGCGCGCCCGGCCGTAGCGCGCCCGGCCGCGGCGCGTGCCGGGACACCCGGAAAAACGCTACGGCCGGAGTCCCGGTCGGGCGATCTCCTTGGTCGGGGAAAGATCGTCCGTCGGGTCTCCGGCCGTCCTGTCGCTGACCGGTGCGCGTTTCGTGCGGCACACCGGCCTCTCTACCGCTCCTGCTGAGGCTCAGGCTCAGCCGAGGCGGGCGACCAGGTCTCGGTACTCGTCCCACAGCTCGGTGGGCGTGTGCTCACCGAACATCTCCAGGTGCGCCGGGACGAGCGCGGCCTCCTGACGCCAGATGTCGGCGTCGACGGTGAAGAGCAGGTCGAGGTCCTCCTTCGACAGCTCCAGGCCGTCGAGGTCGAAGCCCTCGACGGTCGGCAGCACGCCGATCGGGGTCTCGACGCCCTCGCCCTTGCCCTCCAGGCGCTCGACGATCCACTTGAGCACGCGGCTGTTCTCGCCGTAGCCCGGCCAGACGAACTGGCCGTCGGCGTTCTTGCGGAACCAGTTCACGTAGTAGATCTTCGGCAGCTTGGCGGCGTCGGCCGCGGCGCCGATCTTCAGCCAGTGGGCGAAGTAGTCACCCATGTTGTAGCCGCAGAACGGCAGCATCGCGAACGGGTCGCGACGCAGCTCGCCGACGGTGCCCTCGGCGGCGGCGGTCTTCTCGGAGGCGATGTTGGCGCCCAGGAAGACACCGTGCTGCCAGTCGCGGGACTCGGTCACCAGCGGGACGGCGGTGGCCCGGCGGCCGCCGAACAGGATCGCCGAGATCGGCACACCCGCCGGGTCCTCCCACTCGGGGGCGATGGTCGGGCACTGCGCGGCCGGGACGGCGAAGCGGGCGTTCGGGTGGGCCGCCGGGGTGCCGGACTCCGGCGTCCAGTCGTCGCCCCGCCAGTCGATCAGGTGGGCCGGCTTCTCGTCGGTGAGGCCCTCCCACCACACGTCGCCGTCGTCGGTGAGCGCGACGTTGGTGAAGACGGTGTTGCCCCAGAGGGTCTCGATCGCGTTGGCGTTGGTGTCGACACCGGTGCCCGGCGCGACACCGAAGAAGCCGGCCTCGGGGTTGATGGCGTACAGGCGGCCGTCGGCGCCGAAGCGCATCCAGGCGATGTCGTCGCCGATCGTCTCGACCTTCCAGCCCGGGATGGTGGGCTGGAGCATCGCCAGGTTGGTCTTGCCGCAGGCCGACGGGAAGGCGGCGGCCGCGTACTTGACCTCGCCGGACGGCGGGGTGAGCTTGAGGATCAGCATGTGCTCGGCCAGCCAGCCCTCGTCGCGGGCCATGGTCGAGGCGATGCGCAGCGCGTAGCACTTCTTACCCAGCAGGGCGTTGCCGCCGTAGCCGGAGCCGAAGGACCAGATCTCGCGGCTCTCCGGGAAGTGCGAGATGTACTTGGTGCTGCTGCACGGCCACGGCACGTCCGCCTGGCCCTCGGCCAGCGGGGCGCCGACGGTGTGCACGGCCTTGACGAAGTCGCCGTCCTCGCCGAGCTGGTCCAGCACCGCGCGGCCCATGCGGGTCATCACGCGCATCGACACCGCGACGTAGGCGGAGTCGGTGATCTCGACGCCGTACGCGGCCAGCGGGGAGCCGACCGGGCCCATCGAGAACGGGACGACGTACATGGTGCGGCCCTTCATGGCGCCGCGGAACAGGCCCTGCTCGCCCTGGAAGATCTCCCGCATCTCGGCGGGGGCCTTCCAGTGGTTGGTCGGGCCGGCGTCCTTCTCCTGCTCGGAGCAGATGAAGGTGCGGTCCTCGACGCGCGCCACGTCCGTCGGGTCGGAGGCGGCGTAGTAGGAGTTGGGTCGCTTGTCCTCGTTGAGCTTCTTGAAAGTGCCCTGGGCGACGAGCAGGTCCGCGAGGCGCTGGTACTCCTCCTCGGAACCGTCGCACCATTCGACGCGGTCCGGCTGGGTGATCTCCGCGATCTCGCGCACCCACGCCAGCAGGCGCTGGTGGCGGGTCGGCGCGGCGCTGAGAGCAGCCGAGTTCTCGTTCGACACGATCGCTCCGTTTCACGCCATCCCGGCGGGGAGACGGCGTAGCGGGGGTTGAGGGTGCTTGCAGCGTAGCTCCGCACCTCGGGCCGGAACGCGGCAAGAAGGCAAAGTTGACGCATCTTTTACTACAGTAAGGATGATTACCAGCCAGTATCAGTGCACCCCGAGGGGCTTCGACCCCCCTTCACCCCCTCCACCAATACTCCAAAACGTCCAAGTCGTGATGAGCGCCACTTCCTACGACTGGGTAACCTACGGATCCGTAGGTAGCGGGTAGCATGCGGCTCATGACTGCAGAGCTCCTGGAGAGCGCGGAGCGTGCGCCGCTCAAGCCGAAGTGGCGCGGCTGGCTGCACGCCGGAATGTTCCCCGCGACCGTGGCCGCCGGGATCGTGCTGATCTGCCTGGCCGAACCCGGGCCCGCGAGAGTCGCGTGCGCGATCTACTCGGCCAGCGCCTGGCTGCTCTTCGGGGTCAGCGCGGTCTACCACCGGTTCACCTGGGGTCCGCGCGGAGACGCGATCCTGCGCCGACTGGACCACGCGAACATCTTCCTGATCATCGCCGGCACCTACACGCCGTTCACCATCCTGCTGCTGGACGGCGCCGCCCGGCAGGTGCTGCTCTGGGTGGCCTGGGGCGGTGCGCTGGCGGGGATCGCGTTCCGGGTCTTCTGGGTCGGCGCGCCGCGCTGGCTGTACACGCCGGTGTACATCGCGCTGGGCTGGGCCGCCGTGTTCTTCCTGCCGGACTTCCTGCACTCGGGCGGGGTCGCGGTGATCGTGCTGATGATCGTCGGCGGAGTGCTCTACAGCATCGGCGGCGTGGTGTACGGGCTCAAGCGGCCCGATCCGTCACCGAGCCGGTTCGGCTTCCACGAGGTGTTCCACGCCTTCACCCTCGGGGCCTTCGTCACCCAGTACGTCGGCGTCTCACTGGTGGCCTACAGCGCGGCCGGCTGAGCCCGGCGCCCCATGACGGGCGGTCGACCGGTCGTGCGACCGGACGGCCGCCCGTTCCGCTGTCCACTCGCGGACCGGGCGCTCGTGCGGCGCCCGGTCGTGCGGCGTGTGCTCGTGCGAGCCGCGCTCGTGGGACCCGTGCTCGTGGGACCCGCGCTCGTGCGATCCGCGCGGCCCCTCGCGCCGGCGCTCGCGCGACCGGTCGTAGTGGTCGTAGTGGTCGTGACGGTCGTGCGCGTGCGGGGTCCGCGGCTGGCGCCCGGCCTGCCGCGCGTCGATCGCCTCCCTGGCCCGGCGGCAGCGCTCGCAGTGCGCGGCGTCCACGGTGCCGCTCGCCGTCCGGTGGCCCTTCGGCGCCGTCCGGCGGTCCGGCCGGGGCGGCTGCCGGAGCAGCTGCCAGCGTCGGCCCACGTACACCATCAACAGCAGCACCTCGACCCCGGCGACCACCAGCACCAGCGCGGCGCCGTTGATCAGATAGGCCGCGACCACGGCCAGCGCCGAGGCCACCACCACTGCGGCGCCCCAGATCTGGGCGCCCGACTCCCGATCGGCCATTTCGGCTTCCCCTTCCTGCGCCGGGCTCGTGGTCGGCCCGTGCCGCCCCACCCCTTCTCCGCTCTCGGCACGCACCGGCCAGCACTGACCGACGGCCACATGGTATCTACCGACAGTCACCCGTAACCGCCCGAAAGCGGCGAACGACAGATCAACGTTGCGTCAATTCCCCGTGCGGAACGCGCACTTCCAGGACACATCACGGAGAGTAGTCGACCGGCTGCCATGATCCGGCATTGACGGAGCCCATCTTTTGAGAGTTACTGTCATTTGACAGTGACTCCCTTCGCAGGCCCCGGAGGTTCCCGTGTCCACCCCACCCACCGACCAGGCGGCCCCACCCGGGCCGGACCCGCGCCGCTGGCTCGCCCTCGTCGCGGTCGCGCTCAGCGTCCTGGTGATCAGCTTCGACATGACGGTCCTGAACGTGGCCCTGCCCACGCTCGCCTCGCAGCTCCAGGCCACCACCGGGCAGCAGCAGTGGATCGTCGACTCCTACACCGTGGTGTTCGCCGCCGTGATGCTCCCGGCCGGTCTGATCGGCGACCGCTTCGGCCGCCGCTTCACCCTCACCCTGGGCCTCGCCCTGTTCGGCCTCGCCTCCGCCGTCGGCATGCTGGCCGACAGCCCGGGCACCCTGATCGCCGCCCGGGCCGCGATGGGCCTGGCCGGCGCGCTCGTCATGCCGATGTCCATGGCGGTGATCCCCGGCCTCTTCCCGCCCGCCGAGCAGCGCCGCGCCACCGCGATCCTGGCCGCCTCGCTGGCCGTCGGCACCCCGCTCGGCCCACTGATCGGCGGATTCCTGCTCCAGCACTTCTGGTGGGGCGCGATCTTCGCGATCAACCTGCCGCTGGTCGTGATCGGCATCACCGCCTGCACCCTGCTGCTGCCGGAGACCCGCAACCCGGCCGCGCCCCGGATCGACCTGTCCGCCACCCTGCTCGGCGCGGGCGGACTGGCCGCGCTCACCTACGGCATCATCGAGAGCCCCGAGCGCGGCTGGAGCGACCCGCTGGTGCTCGGCACGGTCGGCGGCGCGCTGGTCGCGCTCACCGCGCTGGTGCTGCGCAGCCGACGGCAGCAGGACCCGATGCTCGACCTGAACCTGCTCGCCGACGGCGGCTTCCGCTGGTCGACGGTGGCCGCGACGCTGGTCTCACTGGTGCTGTTCGGCGCCTTCTTCGTCCTCCCGCTGTACTTCCAGAGCGTCCTCGGCGCCGACGCCTTCGGTACCGGTCTGCGGCTGATGCCGATGATGCTCGGCCTGATGGTGGCCGCCCGGCTCAGCGACCGGCTCGTCGCCAGGACCGGCCCCAGGGCCGTGATCGTGCTCGGGCTGGCCCTGCTGGCCGGCGCGCTGCTCCTCGGCAGCCGCACCGAGGTCTCGGACGGCTACGCCCTCGCCGCGGTCTGGCTCACCCTGCTCGGGGTCGGCATGGGCCTGTCCCTGATCACCGCGCAGGCCACCGCCCTGCTCACCCTGCCGCCCGCCCGGGCCGGCGTCGGCTCGGGGCTGCTGCAGACCTTCCGCCAGGTCGGCGGCGCGATCGGGGTGGCCGTCTTCGGCAGCCTGCTGGCCAATTCCTACCGGGGGGCGCTGGACACCGGCGGGCTCGCGGCGGGCGCGGCCGAGCGGGCCGGACGCTCGGTGGTCGCCGCCGACGCGGTCGCCGCCGCGACCGGTGACCCCGCCCTGGCCGCCTCGGCGCACGGCGCCTACGTGCACGGGATGACGGTCGTGCTGCTGGTCTCGGGGGTGATCGCGGTGCTGTCGGCGGTGCTGGTGGCGCTGCGGATGCCGGCCGCCGAACCGGCGGGGGCCGCCGTCGGGGCCGCCGCGGGACCGGCCGCGACCGCCGGGGAACCGGGAGAGCCCGGGCAGACCGTCGTGCCCGCGACCGATCACGGATAATCGAAGACATGAGCGCACCGCAGTCGGCAACGGCACCTCCGGCCGGACCGGGCAACCCGATCCAGGCGATGCTGGAGGCGCCGCTGTCGCTGCGCGAGCGGAAGAAGCTGAAGACCCGCCAGACCATCCGGCGCGAGGCCTACCGGCTGATCGCCGCACAGGGCTACGAGAACACCACGGTCGACCAGATCGCGGCCGCCGCCGAGGTCTCCCCGTCCACCTTCTTCCGGTACTTCGCCACCAAGGAGGACCTCGTCCTCACCGACGAGTACGACCCCGCGATGATCGACGCCCTGCTCTCCCGTCCCGAGGGCGAACCGTTCCTTCGGTCCTGCCGGGAGGCCCTGATCGGGCTGCTGCGGCAACTGCTGGAGCACGAGCGCGAGGAACTGCTCGTCCGGCTGCGGCTGACCAAGGACGTGCCCGCGCTGCGCGCCCGGATGATCGACAGCGGCAACGAGTCCCAGCAGCTCTACCTCACCGCGCTGACCCGGCGGGCCGGGGTGCCGGAGCCCACCTACGCGATGCGGATCATCGCCGCCGCGATCGGCGGGGCCGCCACCGAGACCGTGCTGCAGTGGGCCGAGGGCGGCGGCACCGAGGACATCGTCGAACTCGTCCACCGCACCTTCGCGATCCTGGAGGACGGGTTCAGCGAGGCGTGACGCACGGCAGGACCGGCGGCCGGGCTCAACGCCCCGCCGCCGGTCCGCCGTCCGGCCCGATCCGCTACCCGCGCGGATCCGCCGAGCGCACCGCCACCCGACGCCGGAGCGCCAGGCCCGCGCCCGCGAGCGCGGTGACGCCCAGGGCCGCGGCCGCCGTCACGGCCGGCAACGAGCTGCCGCCGTTGACCGGACCGGCGGCCTGCGGGGCGCCGGGCTCGTAGCCGCCGCCCTTGCCCGCCCGGTCGTACGCCGAGCCGGGCAGCTTGTCGCCGTAGCGCTGCCGGACCAGCCCCTGGTAGGCGGCCAGGCTCACCCCGGCCTCGCCCACCGAGCGGCGCGCCTCGTCGTCCAGCGGCAGCACCCGGCCGTCCCGCAGCACGTACCAGGCGTTGATCTGCGGCTCGCGGAACGCCGTACCGCCACCGCCGGCCGCCGCCCGCGCCGCGTAGTCGCTCTCGTCGCCGCCGGTGGCGATGTTGACGACCCGCCAGCCGCCGTTCTGCTTGACCGTCCAGACCGAGGCGGTCTGACCGTCCGCCGCGACCACCTTGCTCGCGGTGAACTCGGCCCGGGCCACCGGGGCGCCCGGGGAGCCGGACACGAAACCCGCGTCCAGCAGGTAGACCGGCACGGTGTCACCGGCCAGCCTGGGTGCGGCGGCGGCCGCGCCCGACGCCTCCTCGGCCGCCCCGACCGTGAGCTGCCCGGTCGACGGGGCGCCCTTGCGGGCGAAGAACCGGCCCACCTGGTCCAGCACCGCCGGACTCTGCACCGCGCCGCGGGCCTGGGCCAGCTCCGCCGCGGGCACCGGCTCGGGCACCCCGCCGGGTCCGGCCGCGGAGGCGGCCGGGGCGAGGGCCAGACCGAGGCCGGCCGCCAGCAGGACGACCGTCGCGCCGCGGACGGCCGCGGCCTCACGCATGCTGCTCATGTCGCCCCTCACGCGCCGATCCGGTACAGGGAGTGGGTCCAGGAGAACGTGCCGTTCGACACGTAGTAGTTGTAGTCCGCCCAGTTGTAACGGGTGTTGGACGGCCACGGGTCGCCCCAGTAGACCCAGTTGTTGGAGGTGTCGAACCCGTAGACCACGTGCATGTGGCCGCCGCCGGAACTCCACTGGATCCGGGTCTCGATCGGCCGGTTGGCGTTCACCTCGGTCTGCACCGTGGTGTAGCGCAGATACCCGGTGACGTAGGAGCCGGGGTTGATGCCGACCCAGCTCAGGCCGTTCTGCACATCACCCAGCGTGGCCTGGCTGTTGGGGCAGCTGGAGTTGGTGGAACGGCCGAACGCGGCATTGCAGAACTGGTTCTGGCTGTAGGTGTAGCCGTACCAGGTGGCGATGGTGTTGCCGCTCGCCGCCCAGCACCAGTTGGTCTGCTGTTGCTGCTGCATCGTGATGTTGAGCTTCTTGAAGGTGCCGGCCAGATCGGCCGTGGCACCCGCGGCGGCGGGCTGTACCCGCTGGGCCTGGACGGAGACGGACGAGGCCGTGGGGGTGGCCTGGGCCGGGGTGACGGCCGCGACGCTGAGCGCCGGGCCGAGGACGCCGAGTGCGAGCACCGAGACGGTGCGCCGCAGGCGTGTCCGTGCGACTGACATGGGGGAATTCCTCCTTGCGACAGGCAGAGGAGTCGAGAGGTGTGGGGGTGCGGTCCGGATCGCGTCACCGAGCATCGCGCTGTTGACATGGCCGGTCAACGCCCCTCGGCGCCCCTTCCGCCGGGTGTGAACGCACCCGCCCCCGTTGTGAACGCCGGCCCGGGAACCCCTGCCAGTCACGCCCCGACCGGTGACAAACCCCCCTCCACATGTGAATATTCACGACCGACCGGGCCCGCCCCGTCCGCCACCCGAGGAGGCCGCATGCAGCGGACCGACCACCCCGACCTCGCCACCGCGCTGCGGACCGGCCCGTTCCACCTCGCCCTGCGCACCGCCATCGCCGTCCGGGGCCTCGCCCTGCACCGGGTCCGCGACCACCTCGCGCTGCGCGGCGTCCACATCGGGGTCACCAGCCTCAGCTACTGGCAGCAGGGCCACCGCCGCCCCGAGCGGCCCGAGTCGCTGCGCGCCGTCAGGGAGTTGGAGCGGGTCCTGGACCTCCCCGCGCACTCCCTCACCAGACTGCTGGGCCCCCGGCGCGGCGCACCCGCCGAGCCGGCCGGCCCGCCCGTCCGCCCCTACCGCGACCTCATCAGCCCGGCCACCGCCGTCGACGACCTGCTCACCGAGCTGTCCAGCCCGCGCGACACCGGCCTGCACACCATCACCCACATCGAACGGATCCGGATCGGCGCCGACCGCCAGCTGCGGCGCCGCGACTCCCAGCACGCCCTGCGCGCCCACCGCGACGGGATCGACCGCTACCTCGCCATCCACCAGGGCGACCCCGGCAGCGACATCACCCGGGTCGGGGTCCGCGCGGAGGAGAACTGCCGCCCCGGCCGCATCCGCCGCGACCAGGCCCACGACCTGCTGGTCGCCGAACTCCTGCTGGACCGGCGGCTGCGCGCGGGCGACACCCATCTGCTCGGCTACGGCTTCGACGACGCGCCGTCCCCCACGCCCAGCTGCGAGTACGTCCGGGGCTTCAACTCGGGCGCCGGGCAGTACGTCCTCCAGGTCACCTTCCACCCGGAGGCGCTTCCCGTCCGCTGCCACCGCTTCGCCCGGCACTCCCCCGCCGAACGGGCCTACGAGACCGAGGAGCTGACCCTCGACGGCCACCACTGCGTCCACCTGGTCGCGACCGCCCTGCGGCCCTGCCTCCTGGGCATCGGCTGGGACTGGGAGTAGCGGGACCGCGCCGGCGGGAGGCGGTACCGGCCGCCGGTCCTGCGGGTCGTACCGGCTACAGGTCGTACCGGCCGGGGTCCGCCGCCAGCCGGCGGGCGTCGTAGCGGGGGTCGACGGTGCCGAACAGCCGGTCCCAGACCGTGGTGTAGAAGCCGAGGTTGACCGAGGGGTCCCGGTGGTGGCCGACGTGGAACATCGGCAGCGCCACCCAGCGGAACACCGCCAGCCGCCGGACCCGGACCGGGAACGGCTCCACCCCGAGGTGTCCGAGCAGCCCGAAGACCAGATTGACGCCGACGTAGCCGGCCAGCGCCGCCGCGGACATCCCCGGCCAGAGGCAGAGCACCGTGATCCAGGCCCCGCCGAACCCCAGCACCTCCAGCGGGTGCAGCACGAACAGGGTGGCCGGGCGCGGGTCCGGGTAGGCGTGGTGGAGCTCGTGCGCCAGCCGGTAGAGCCGGCGGCGGTGGGCCAGCCAGTGGCCCTCGTACATCAGCGCGTCCATCACCAGCGAGAACAGCAGCAGGTCGGCCAGTACCCTCGGCCCGGTGTCCGCGGTGAGCCGGATCCACCCCGCCCGCCAGAGCAGCCAGCCGACCACCCCCAGGGCCGAGTTGAGCAGCACGGCGACGACCGTCAGCAGCCGTTCCCGGCGGTCCGGCGGTGCGGGGGCCGGAGTCAGCCGCCGGTCGCCGTAGCGGCGGACCAGCCAGCCCCCGGCCAGCAGGGCCACCAGGAACAGCGCGAGATTGCCGGCCAGCGCTCCGGCCGCCACCTCCAGCGGCCCCAGCCGGGCCGCCCGTGCGAGTACCGCGTCCACCCTCGCGCCCCCTCCGGCCGCCCTGCCCCGCCCCACCGGTCCGACGCCCGCCCGGCGCCGACGGTTCCCGGCGGCCCCGACCGCCGACCGCCGTCCCTCCACCCTCGGCGGGCCTCAGCCGCCGAAGACCAGCTCCACGCAGTCCTCCACCGGCCGGTAGCCGATCTGCTGGTAGATCGAGTTGCTGGTCGGATTGGCGAGATCGGTGTAGAGCAGCACCTCCCCCGCCCCCTGGGCGAGGGCGGCGGCCGAGGCGGCCGCCGTGACGCCGCTGGCGTAACCCCGGCCCCGGGCGTCGGCCGGGGTGTAGACCGGACCGATCCGCGACATCCCGGCGATCACCGCGCTGGCCCCCGCCACCGCGACCGGCCGCCCGCCGTCCTCCCACAGGTGGAGCTGGCCGGCGGCGGTCCGGTCGTCCACCACCGTCGCGACGTTGGGGATCCGGATGTCCACCTCCTCGGCGAACTCGGCGAACCAGCGGATCAGCAGCTCGCGGTCGGCCGCTCCGGCGAGCCGGGGCCGACCGGCCGGCGGGCGCGGCGGATCGGCCAACTCGCCGAGCCGGTAGAGCCGTTCGTTCGTCCCGACGGTGCTCGTGGTACCGGTGGCCGCGGCCCAGGCGGCCCCGAAGGCCAGCGTCGCCGTCGCGCCCCCGGCCGCACTGGTGAGCCCCGCGGACCCGGCCGGCCCGGAAGCGAGTTCGGTGGCCAGCTCGGCCGCGGCCGACTCCGGCATCGCACCCAGCCGCGGGGCGAACGGCGGCGTCCACAGGAACGCGCCGACGACCGGCCCGTCCGGCTCGGCGCGCCACCAGCCGAACACCGGCACGCCGTCGCCGTAGTAGTGCGGACCGCTCGCCGCCAACCGGTCGGTGATCGTGAGCAGCACGGTGTTCTCGGCCGGATGCGCGGCGAGGAACCCGCCGGCCCGGGCGCGGAAGTCGTCGAGGGAACTGCTGATGGTCCAGGGCATGGCCCATCCTCCCCCGGCCGCGCCGCCTCCGACCACCGCTTTTCTACTGCTCGGGCACGTCCTGGAGCACGCCCAGCCGGGTGGCGAGGACGGCCGGGTCGGTGGTCGGGGCGTCGCAGGTGAAGTGGCGGCAGACGTACGCGGCGGGCGCGCCGTCGACCAGCGGCCGGCCGGTCAGCAGCGGGACGTCGTCGCTGCCCGCGCCGGGCTCGCCGAACGCGACCACGGCGCCGGGCGCGGTGCCCAGCAGCGCGGTCCGGTGCAGCGCGACCGTCGCCGGGTCGCCGGCCGGGCCGATCACCGCGACCTCGCGCGGCCCGTCGGCCAGCGCCTCGGCCGCGGCCAGGCCCCAGCCGACGAACCGGGGCGCGCGCGGGGCCAGCGCCCCGACGATGCCGAGCGCCCGCTCGGCGGCGGTCCGGTGGCGCTCCGAGCCGGTGTAGGCGGCGTAGCCGAGCAGCGCGTTCGCGGCGGCGGTCCAGCCGGACGGGGTGGCGTTGTCGGTCGGGTCCTGCGGGCGCCGGATCAGTTCCTCGGCGTCGTCGGCGGTGTCGTAGAGGGCGCCGGTCGACTCGTCGGCGAAGTGCTTGAGCACGGTGTCGAGCAGCCCGCCGGCCAGCTGGAGCCACTCCGCCTCGCCGGTGACGGCGTACAGCGCGAGGAAGCCCTCGGCGGTGTCGGCGTAGTCCTCCAGCACGCCCGCGTTGGCGCCGGGGCGGCCGTCGCGGGAGGTGCGCAGCAGTCGGCCGTCGGAGGTGAGGTGGACGGCGAGCAGCAGGTCGGCGGCGCGTTCGGCGGCGGCGACGAGGTCCGGGCGGTCCAGCAGGGCGCCGGTCTCGGCCAGGGCGGCGATCGCCAGGCCGTTCCAGGCGGCGACCACCTTGTCGTCCCGGGCGGGCGCCGGGCGCTCCGCGCGGGCCGCCAGCAGGCGCGCCCTGATCGCCTCGAACTCGGCGGGGTCCTCGGGGTCGGTGAGGAGCTGGAGGACGGAGGTGCCGTGCTCGAAGGTGCCGGCGGCGGTGACGGAGAACAGCCGGGCGGCGGTGGCCGCGTCGGCCGGGCCGAGCAGGTCGACCAACTGGCCCGGCTCCCAGACGTAGTAGGCGCCCTCGCTGCTGGTGCCGGTCTCCTCGTCGAGGCTGTCGGCGTCCAGCGCGGAGGCGAACGCGCCCTCGGGGGTGCGCAGTTCGCGCAGCAGGAAGTCCGCCGTGGAGAGCGCCGTCCGGCGGGCCAGCGGGGAGCCGGTCGCCCGCCACAGGTGCAGGTACGCGCGGAGCAGCAGCGCGTTGTCGTAGAGCATCTTCTCGAAGTGCGGCACCACCCAGCGGGCGTCCACCGCGTACCGGGAGAAGCCGCCGCCGAGCTGGTCGTGGATGCCGCCGCGGGCCATCGCCTCGCCGGTGCGGACGGCCATCTCCAGCGCCGCCCCGGAACCGGTCCTGGCGTGGTGGCGCAGCAGGTACTCCATCACCATGGCCGGCGGGAACTTCGGCGCCCCGCCGAAGCCGCCGTGCCGCTCGTCGAAGTCACGGCTGAGCCCGACCAGCGCCTCGTGCAGCTCGGCCTCCCCGGGCGGCGTGTGCACCCCGCTGCCGACCGCGTAGACGGAGGCCCGCTCGGCCAGGTCCGCCCGGATCCGCCCGGCGACCTCCCCGACCTCCTCCCGCCGGTCCCGCCAGGCCGCGTGCACGCCCTCCAGCACCTGCCGGAACGAGGGCATGCCGTGCCGGGGCTCGGGCGGGAAGTAGGTGCCGAAGTAGAACGGCTCCTTGCCGGGGGTCAGGAACACGGTCATCGGCCAGCCCCCCTGCCCGGTCGCCGCCTGGACCGCCTCCATGTAGACGGCGTCGACGTCCGGCCGCTCCTCCCGGTCGACCTTGACCGCGACGAACCGCTCATTGAGGTACGCCGCCGTCCCGTCGTCCTCGAAGGACTCGTGGGCCATCACATGACACCAGTGACAGGCCGCGTACCCCACGCTCAGCAGCACCGGCACCCCCCGCCGCTCCGCCTCGGCGAAGGCCTCCGGCCCCCACGGCCACCAGTCGACCGGGTTGTCGGCATGCTGCTGCAGGTACGGCGACGTCGCGTCGGCGAGGCGGTTCGGCATGCCCCCATCCTTGCGCATCGGCGCCCGGGAGGGGGCGGTACCTCACTCCTTCGGGGCCTCCGCCTCCTCGGCGAAGTCGACCTTCTTGAACTGGCGGTTCATCGACTTGGCCAGGAACCAGGTGGCCACACCGAGGGCGGCGAAGACGACGAAGCCCAGCAGGCCGGGGGTGACCTTGGCGTCGTCGACGGCGAGCTCGGCGGCGAGGTGGGTGAGGTTCACGGGGGCACTCATATCTCTATGGTGGCCCGGCTCACGGGGAGCCGGGCCGTCGGGGGGTGCTTCAGTCCCGCGTGTCGGCCGACTCGGCCGCCAGGCTGGGGGTACGCAGACCGGCGAACAGGTCGTCCTCCGGCAGGTCCACGTCGACCAGGGTACGGGCGAGCTCGTAGTCCTCCGTGGGCCACACCTCGCGCTGGACCTCCAGCGGGACGCGGAACCACGGGCCGTCCGGGTCGATCTGGGTGGCGTGCGCGATCAGCGCGCGGTCCCGGGTCTCGAACCAGTCGTCGCAGCGGACCCGGGTGGTGATCTCGCGCTCCGTGCGGCCGCTCTTCTCCCAGCCGGCGATCCACTCGCCGTAGGGGGACTCGTGGCCGTTCTCGCTGAGGTACTTGTGCAGGGCGCGGATCCGGCCCATCGGGAAGCCGTGGTTGTAGTAGAGCTTCAGCGGCTGCCAGGGCTCGCCGGCCTCGGGGTAGGCGTCGGGGTCCCCGGCGGCGTCGAAGGCCACCATGGTGATCTTGTGGGTCATGATGTGGTCGGGGTGCGGGTAGCCGCCGTTCTCGTCGTAGGTCGTGATGACCTGCGGCTTGAACTCCCGGATCAGGCGGACCAGCGGTTCGGCCGCCTCCTTGACGTCCTGGAGGCCGAAGCAGCCCTCGGGCAGCGGGGGCAGCGGGTCGCCCTCGGGCAGGCCCGAGTCCACGAAGCCCAGCCAGGCCTGCTTGACCCCGAGGATCGCGCGGGCCTCGTCCATCTCCTTGCGCCGCACCTCGTGGATGTTCTCCTCGATCTCCGGCTTGCCCTGCAGCTTCGGGTTGAGGACCGAACCGCGTTCCCCCCCGGTGCAGGTGGCCACCAGCACGTCCACCCCCTGGTCGACGTACATGGCCATGGTCGCCGCGCCCTTGCTGGACTCGTCGTCCGGGTGTGCGTGCACCGCCATCAGTCGCAACTGCTCACTCAACGCGTGCGTTCCTTCCACAATGTCCGGGCTTCCCGCGTTATCCGGTCCGCCCACCGTCCGAGCCGCTCTCGGGGCCGCGTCGCGCGGGAGCGGCCGCCGCGCACGGCGCGACACGGCCGAGCCCCGCCCCCGCCGGACCGGCCGCGGGCGTGCCCCTCCTATAGTGACGGACTGGAGGAGCCCCGCATTCCCCCGCACCACCCGCGCGGCCTCCTCCTCACGAGAGGACTGAGCCCCATGAGTGCTGGCACCCGGACCCCGCAGCTCCCCGAGGGGCGCTACGGGCGGCGCGGCGACCGCGAGACCGACCGCCGGCTCAAGGTGGTCGGCGCGGCCTGCGGGGTGCTGCTGCTGGGCCTGATCGCCTGGCTGGGCGGCTCGTACCTGATCCGGGAGACCCGGATCAACGGCACCGTGCCGACCTTCCAGGCGGTCTCGGACAGCGAGCTCCAGCTGCACCTGGCGGTGCGCAAGACCGAGGGCACGGCCGGCAGCTGCACCGTCCGCTCGCAGGGCGAGGACGGCGCGGTGGTGGGGGTCGCCGACTTCCCCGTCCCCGCGGCGGGCACCGGCTACGACGCGGTGGTCAGTCTGCGGACCACCGCCCGCGGAACCACCGCCGAGCTGCTGGGCTGCACCCCCGCGTAGAGCGGGGAACGACGACCCGCCCGGGAATCCGGTACCGGCCCGCCCGGGAATCCGGTGGCGGCCGACCCGGTGGTCGGCGCATATTCGTCCGGACGGACGGGCATCCGTAGGGGAGTCCCGACCACCGGTCCCGTACACCCCGGCGCAACGCCGCCGTCAATGACGCGCCAACGACCCTCCCGATTGTCGGCAGGAGTTGTTAGGCTCGTGGTTTCGCCCCTTCCGCACCAGCTGGTACGGGAGCGGGCGTTGCTTTGTAGTTAAGACCGTTATCAGCATCCACCTACGCGCTGACGACTCACACCCTCAGCACAGCCCCAGCACCTACGAGGAGCACCCGTGACCCAGACCAGCGAGAACGTGACCTGGCTCACTCAGTCCGGCTACGACCAGCTCAAGGCCGAGCTGGATCACCTGACCGGCCCGTGGCGGATCGAGATCGCGCAGAAGATCGAGGCCGCGCGTGAGGAGGGTGACCTCAAGGAGAACGCCGGCTACCACGCGGCCAAGGAGGAGCAGGGCAAGTACGAGCTGCGGATCCGCCAGCTCACCCAGCTGCTGGAGCGCGCCAAGGTCGGCGAGGCCCCGGCCGACTCGGGCGTGGTGGCGCCGGGCATGGTCGTCACGGTCGCCTTCGACGGCGACGTGGACGACACCATGAAGTTCCTGCTGGGCTCGCGCGAGGTGGCCGGCGACGACGACCTGGAGATCTACTCCCCGCAGTCCCCGCTGGGCCGCGCCATCGACGCCAAGACGATCGGCGACGAGGCGACCTACGAGCTGCCGAACGGCAAGCGGGCCATGGTCAAGATCATCGAGGTCAAGCCCTACACCGGCTGATCCTGCCCCCGCCGGTCCGGCGGACGGGCGAAGAGGGCGGCCGTGGCACCTGCCACGGCCGCCCTTCGCGTACGCGGGCGGCTCGGCCGCGTCCCGGTCAGCCCGCCGCCCTGCGGTACTTGCGCACCGAGAGCCAGGAGAACACCGCGATGATCACCAGCGACCACAGCACCGACATCAGCTCCGCGTGCTGCATCGGCCAGACGTCGTCCACCGGCCCGACCTGGTTGCCGAAGAGGTTGCGGCAGGCCTGCACGGTGGCGCTGAACGGGTTCCAGTAGGCGATCCCCTGCAGCCAGCCCGGCATCGAACTGACCGGCACGAAGGCGTTGGAGATGAAGGTCAGCGGGAACAGCCAGATCAGCCCGGCCGAGGTGGCCGCCTCCGGACTGCGCACCGAGAGGCCGATCAGCGCCCCGATCCAGGAGAACGCGTAGCCGAGCAGGAGCAGCAGCCCGAACGCGCCCAGCGCGGACCAGAACCCGTGGTGGATCCGCCAGCCGACCAGCAGCGCGACCACCGCGAGCACCACCAGGGTGAAGGCGGTCTGACAGAGGTCCGCCAGGGTGCGGCCGACCAGCACCGACGAGCGGGTCATCGGCAGCGAGCGGAACCGGTCCACCAGCCCCTTGGACATGTCCTCGGCGATTCCGGCCGAGGCCCCGGCCACCGCGAAGGTGACGGTCTGGGCGAAGATGCCCGCCATCAGGAACTGGATGTACGTCGAGGAGCTGGACTCCGTCCCGGGGATCTGGATCGCGCCGCCCATGACGTACGAGAACAGCAGCACGAACATCACCGGCTGCATGAGCCCGAACACCACGATCTCGGGGATCCTGGTCATCCGGCGCAGGTTCCGCTTGGCGACCACCCACGAGTCGTGCAGCATCGCGGCCGCGCCCCGGCGCTGCTTGGGCACCGCCCCGCCGATGGCGTGCTCGGTGGCACTGGTCATGTCACCGCTCCTTCCCCGCCGGAACGGCCCGCTCGTCCGTCCCGGAGCCGTCGGCGCGGCCCTTGCCGCCGCCCTCCTCCTGGTCGGCCTCGGTGTGGTGGCCGGTGAGCGAGAGGAAGACGTCGTCCAGGGTCGGCCGGCGCAGGCCGATGTCGTCGATCTCGATCGAGCGGGCGTCCAGCTCGCGGATCACGTCCGCGAGCACCCTGGCGCCGCCGCTGACCGGGACGGTGATCCGGCGGGTGTTCTTCTCCAGCGCCGGTTCGCCCAGCGCGTAGCCGGACAGCGCGGCCACCGCCTCGCCGACCAGGTCGGCCCGGTGCACCACGACCTCGATCCGCTCGCCGCCGATCTGCGCCTTGAGCTGGTCGGCGGTGCCGCGGGCGATCACCCGGCCGTGGTCGACCACGGCGATGTCGTGGGCGAGGCGGTCGGCCTCCTCCAGGTACTGGGTGGTGAGCAGCAGCGTGGTGCCCTGCTCGACGAGGGTCTCGATGACCTCCCACAGGGCGAGCCGGTTGCGGGGGTCGAGACCGGTGGTGGGCTCGTCCAGGAACATCACCGGCGGCCGGACCACCAGGGCGGCGGCCAGGTCGAGGCGCCGGCGCATACCGCCGGAGTAGGTCTTGGCGATGCGGTCCTTGGCCTCGGTGAGGTTGAACCACTCCAGCAGTTCCAGCGCCCTGGCCTTCGCGGCGCGGACCGGCATCTGGTAGAGCTCGCCGACCATCTGGAGGTTCTCGAAGCCGGTGAGGTACTCGTCGACCGCGGCGTACTGGCCGGAGAGGCCGATCAGGCTGCGGACCCGGTTCGGGTGCTTGAGGACGTCGACGCCGGCCACCGTGGCGCGGCCGGAGTCGGGCTGGAGCAGGGTGGTGAGGACGCGCACGGTGGTGGTCTTGCCGGCGCCGTTCGGGCCGAGCAGCCCGAGCACCGTGCCCTCGGGGACGTCGAGGCTGACGCCGTCCAGGGCTCGTACGTCGCCGAAGGTCTTCACCAGGTTCTCGGCTTGGATGGCTGGCGCCATGGGCCTGTCTCATCTCCTCGGGGAGGGACGGAAGGGCGGGGACGACTGCGCGGGACAACAATGCGGTCTGTCCCACTGTGCCCCCATTCCCGGTGGGCCAGCGAGTCCGGAGCCCCGGGCCCCGCCCGGGGACCACTACGCCGAGACCACGTACCCCGCGTCCCGCAGCTCGCCGAGCACCGCCGCGCAGTGCTCCGGCCCCTTGGTCTCCAGGTGCAGGTCCACCTCCACCTCGGTCAGCCCCAGCCGGGGATCGACCCGTACGTGCGCCACGTCCAGCACATTGGCGTCGACCCTGGTCAGCACCCCGAGCAGCCCCGCCAGCGCCCCCGGGCGGTCCGCCAGCCGCACCCGCAGCGAGAGGTAGCGGCCGGCGGCCGCCAGGCCGTGCCGGAGCACCCGCTGCATCAGCTGCGGATCGATGTTGCCTCCGGAGAGCACCGCCACCACCGGCCCCTCGAAGGAGTCCGGCCGCTCCAGCAGGGCCGCGATCGGCGCCGCCCCGGCCGGCTCCACCACCAGCTTCAGCCGCTCCAGGCCCAGCAGCAGGGCCCGGGACAGCGAGTCCTCGGACACCGTGCGGACCCCGTCGGCCAGGGTGTTGACGAGCTCGAACGGCACGTCCCCGGGCCGCCCCACCATGATCCCGTCGGCCATGGTGGCGAACCGCTCCAGCGAGACCGGCCGCCCCGCCGCCAGCGAGGGCGGGTACGCGGCGGCGCCCGCCGCCTGCACCCCCACCACCCGGACGTCCGGCCGCAGCGGCTTGACCGCCGCCGCGATCCCGGCCAGCAGACCGCCGCCGCCCACCCCGACCAGCACGGTCCGCACCTCGGGGCACTGCTCCAGGATCTCCAGCCCGACCGTGGCCTGACCGATCACGACGTCCCGGTGGTCGAAGGGGTGGATGAACACCGACCCGCTCGCCTCCGCGTACCGCTGCGCCGCCTGCAGCGCCTCGTCCACGGTGGTCCCGTGCAGCCGCACCTCGGCGCCGTACTCCCGGGTCGCCGCGACCTTGGGCAGCGGCGCGGCCAGCGGCATGAAGACGGTGGAGCGCACCCCGAGCAGGGAGGCCGCCAGCGCCACCCCCTGGGCGTGGTTGCCGGCACTGGCGGCGACCACCCCGCCCGCCCGCTGCACCGGCGAGAGGCCCGCGATCCGGACGTACGCCCCGCGCAGTTTGAACGAGCCGGTGCGCTGGAGGTTCTCGCACTTCAGGTGGACCGGAGCGCCGACCAGCGCGGAGAGGTGGCGGCTGCCCTCCATCGGCGTCGTCCGGGCCACCCCGGCGAGCATCTTCTGGGCGCCGCGGACATCGTCGAGGGTGATCGGCCAGCTGTGCATGACAGCAGCCTAGGGGTCGACGGCGCGCCGTCCGGGGACGTCGGCCCTGTTCCCGGGCCCGCCCGGCCCGCGTACGCTGCTGCTTCTGAGCCTCTCTCACCGCATGATGATCGTGAGCCGCGATGACGACGACCTCGCCCCTGGCCTCCGACCTCAACGACCCCGTGCACACGCAACTCCAGTACCAGCTGGCGGTGTTCGCCCGCAGAATGGAACAGGTCCGCGGATCCGACGGAGTGGCCGCCCTGGTCCGGGCCGCGTACCTGCTGCTGGAGCGGCTGGAGCGCCTCGGCCCCGCCAACGTCAAGGCCCTGGCCGACGCGCTGGGGGTCGACTCCTCCACCGTCACCCGGCAGGTCGCCCCACTGGTCGCGGCCGGCCTGGTCGGCCGGGTGCAGGACCCGGCCGACCGGCGCGCCGTCCGGCTCGCCCTGACCCCGCTCGGCGCCGACCGGCTGGCCGAAGTCCGGGCCGGGCGGACGGAGTTGACGCGCCAGCTGGTCGCCGACTGGCCGGCCGAGGAGCAGCAGGTGTTCTGCGCCCTGCTGGCCCGCTTCAACCACTCGATGGAGTCGTACTCGGCGGGCCGGCAGGGCGCCTGAAACCTGTTCCGGAAGGCGCTACTTGCCCAGCGCCTGCTGGAGGTCGGCCAGCAGGTCGTCGATCGACTCGATGCCGACGGAGACCCGCACCAGGTCGGCCGGCACCTCCAGCGCCGAGCCGGCCACCGAGGCGTGGGTCATCCGGCCCGGGTGCTCGATCAGCGACTCCACGCCGCCCAGCGACTCACCGAGGGTGAACAGCTCGGCCCGGTTGCAGACCTCGACCGCCGCCTCCTCGCCGCCGTTCACCCGGAACGACACCATGCCGCCGAAGGCCTTCATCTGCTTGGCGGCGATCTCGTGGCCGGGGTGCTCGGGCAGGCCCGGGTACAGCACCTGGCTGACCTTGGGGTGGCCGGCCAGCAGCTCGGCGACCTTCTCGGCGTTCGAGCTGTGCCGGTCCATCCGGACGCCCAGGGTCTTGATGCCGCGCAGCACCAGCCAGGCGTCGAACGGGCCGGAGACCGCGCCCATCGCGTTCTGGTGGTAGGCGACCTCCTCGGCCAGTCCGGCCTCGGCGATCACCAGGGCGCCACCGACCACGTCGGAGTGGCCGCCCATGTACTTGGTGGTCGAGTGCACGACCACGTCGGCGCCCAGCGCGATCGGCTGCTGCAGGTACGGGCTGGCGAAGGTGTTGTCGACGACCAGCAGCGCGCCGGCGCCGTGCGCGATGTCGGCCAGCGCGGCCAGGTCGGTGATGCCCAGCAGCGGGTTGGACGGGGTCTCCACCCAGACCGCGCGGGTGTTGGGGCGCAGCGCCTCGCGGACCGTGGACAGGTCCTGGGTGTTGGCCACGGAGAACTCGACGCCCCAGCGGGTCAGCACCTTGGCGAAGAGCCGGAAGGTGCCGCCGTAGGCGTCGTTGGGGATCACGATGTGGTCGCCCGGCTTGAGGATCGTGCGCAGGAGCGTGTCCTCGGCCGCCAGGCCGGAGGCGAAGGCGAGGCCGCGGGAGCCGCCCTCCAGTGCCGCGAGGCACTCCTCCAGCGCGGTGCGGGTCGGGTTGGCGCTGCGGCTGTACTCGTAGCCGCCCCGCAGGCCGCCCACCCCGTCCTGCTTGTAGGTGGACACCTGGTAGATCGGCGTGACGACGGCCCCGGTCTGGGGGTCTGCTTCCTGACCCGCGTGGATGGCGAGGGTCTCGAAGCCCTGGGGAAGCTGGTGCTCGGTCATGCTCCGAGCGTAGTCGGCGAACGCCGGGCTGCCGCCCGGAAGGCGTCCGGCCGCCGGGGAGCGGCCGGAATCCCCGGGCGGGCGACGGTGTTGGAACGTCCGCAACCCCTGTCGAACCGTTGGAGCAGGCCGTGCTGTTCAACCGCCACAAGACCTCGCTCGTCCCCGCCGACCAGGCACTGCCCGGCCGGGCGGCCCCCGGCTTCACCCTGGACGATCCGCACACCGTCCTCGGTCACCCGCTGACCGGCCCGTACCCCGACGGGTTCGAGGTCGCGGACTTCGGCCTCGGCTGCTTCTGGGGCGCCGAGCGGACGTTCTGGCGGCTGCCCGGTGTCTGGACGACGCTGGTCGGCTACCAGGGCGGGCACACCCCGAACCCGACCTACGAGGAGGTGTGCAGCGGCCTGACCGGGCACACCGAGGCGGTGCGGGTGGTCTTCGACCCGGCGGTGATCTCCTACGAGCGGCTGCTGAAGACCTTCTGGGAGGCGCACGACCCGACCCAGGGCAACCGCCAGGGCAACGACGTGGGCACCCAGTACCGCTCCGCGGTCTACACCCACTCCCCCGCCCAGGCGGCCACCGCGACCGCGACCAGGGACGCCTTCCAGCCGGCCCTGACGGCGATCGGCCTCGGCCCGATCACCACCGAGATCGCCCCGGCCGGCCCGTTCTTCGCGGCCGAGCCGTACCACCAGCAGTACCTGTCGGACGCCAAGAACCCGAACGGCTACTGCGGTCTGGGCGGCACCGGTGCCAGCTGCCCGATCGGGGTGGCCAGGACGGGTACCCAGGGCTGAGCCGCCGGGGTACCGCCCCGCGCCCGGCAGGCGCAGACTGGAGGGACCAGGAGGGCGGCCGCGCCACCCGCCCCGGTGGCGCGGCCGCTCCTGTCCCGAGGAGACCCGAGGAGCACCCCATGGCCGGTCTCATCCGCAGGAACTTCGACACCGAACCCGAGGAGGTCCGCCCGTTCGAGGCGGACACCGGCGAGCTGCGCCTGGTCCACCTGGACGCCGGGGGCGTCGGGCGGGCGGTGTTCCGGCCGGGCTGGCAGTGGTCCCGGCACGTCAAGCCGATCGCGAAGACCGACAGCTGCCAGGCCGCGCACGTCGGGTACATGATCTCCGGACGGCTGAAGATCGTCATGGACGACGGCGAGGAGAGCGAGTTCGGCCCCGGCGACTTCATGGTCTGCCCGCCCGGTCACGACGCCTGGGTGGTCGGCGACGAGCCGGCGGTCGTCCTGGACTGGCAGGGTTACGGGGACTACGCCAAGCGCTCGTGAGCACCCGGCCGGCGCCGGCCCCCCGCGCGTGCACGGTCAAGCCCGCCGGACCTCGTGCATGAAGCACCCGAACTCCACCGCCCGGACGTGCACCACGGCCACCTCCGGGTCGGCCAGCAGGTGTGCCGCGCCCTCCTCGGCGGTCTCCGGTCGCACCACGACGCCGCCGAGGATGTGCCCGCGCCGGTCGTAGGCGCGCAGCACCCGCTGCCCGCCGTGGAAGCCCTCCGGCCAGCCCTCCCCGGCCGCCGGGCCCTCGCACGGGCCGTCGTGCACGAACACCGGGCCGAGTTCCTCGTACGGGCCGGGCTCGGCCCCGGTCTCGGCGGCCCAACGCCGCAGCGGCGCGTAGCTCAGCAGGGCGATCCGCTCCCCGGCCCCGGCCCGGGCCAGGCAGCAGCGCAGCGGGGCGCCGCCGGTCTCGTCGACCGAGCGGACCGGCGGGCGGCCGGCGTCGTCGCGCACCAGCAGGGAGCGGTGCACGGCCGGGTCGATCGCCCGGACGGTCAGTACGGACGGGGCGGGCGGAGCGGGAGGAGTGGTGGTCGTCATGCCTCCACCCTCCCGCCGCCGCCCCCGGGAGTCCGGCGGATTTCGGCCCTCGCGTTCGGCCGCGATCCGCCGGCCCCGTCCTCCGTCCTCCGTGCGCCGTCGGCCGTCGGCCGTCAGCGCGCGGCCGGTGCGGCCGTCCCGCCGCCCGCGGTGGCCCAGGGGTCGGACCGGCGCGGGTCGATCAGGTCCGCGAGCCGCGTCCCGTCGGCGGCCCAGGCCGCGACGGACGGGGAGCCCTCGGGCCCGTTCGGGCCGGAGGCGGAGCGGGTGACACCGGAAAGCACCGCGTAGTAGGCGGTCCAGCCGTTCATCTCCGTGGTGGTGACCAGGGTGGCGAGGGCCTGGACGCCCTTGAGCTCGACCATGATCCGGGCCGGCGCCGGGCCCAGGTAGAGGCCGGTCACCACGGTCCGCTCGCCGTCCCCGACGCTCTGCGCGCCGACGGTGGGCGCGGTGTGGTCGAGGTTGTCGCTGGTGGCGTCGCGGCAGCCGAACGGCTGCTCCCACGTTCCGGTGGCCTGCTCCCACTTCTCGACGCAGGACCGGGTCGCGGTGACGCTCATCCGGTAGCCGTCGGCGATCGTGAGCTGCTTGCCGGGCTCCACCAGCCGGACCGGCGAGTCCGGCTGCGCCGCGGGCGCCGAGGAGGCCGCCGGGGTCGCCGTCGCCGCGGGGGCCGCGCCGGGCAGCACGGCGGCCGTCGTGGTGACCGCCGCCCCCGCCACGCCCGTCGCGCCGCCGGCCGGCCGGGGGTCGCCGAGGGTCAGCGCCGCCCCCCCGCAGACCAGGGCGACCGCCAGCGCGGCCGCCCCGGTGCCGACCCGCCGCCGGGCCCGGCGTCGCCGCGCCCCGGCGATGACCGCCGCCGGGTCGGGTCCCCCCGCCCCCCAGGCGGTGTCCTCCCGGGTCAGCAGCTCGCCGAGCCGGTCCTCGAATTCCGTGCCGCCGTTCATACCGCCACCTCGATGTCGCTCGGGTCGTGGCCCGCCGGACCGCCGGTGCGGTCGGCGAGCTCGGGCCGTGCGCGCAGCTTCGACAGCGCCCGGTGCAGCGTGGACTTGACCGTCCCGGGCGCGATGCCCAGTTCGGCGGCGGTCTCGGCCTCACTCAGGTCCCCGTAGTACCGCAGCACCACGACCGCCCGCTCGCGCCGGGTGAGGGCGGCCAGCGCCTGGCGCAGCAGGGCCCGCTGGGCCTGCTGCTCGGCGAAGTCCGCCGGCACCGGCCGGTCGGGGGCACGGTCGGTGGGCAGCTCGCGGTTGCGCGACCGCCGCCACCAGTCGCGGTGCTGGTTGACGACGATCCGCCGCACGTAGGCGGACGGGTCGTCCGCGTTCGCGGTGATCCTGGGCCAGTGCAGGTAGGCGCGTTCCAGCGCCGACTGCACGATGTCCCCGGCCCGGTGCGGATCACCGGTCAGCAGCTCGGCCAGCCTGATCAGCCGTGGCCCGATGCCGACCACGAACGCGCTGAACTCGGCGTCCAGGCGCTCCCTCTGCTCGCGTTTCACACCCCCCTGACTCCTCGGGGGGCGGGTGGGGTTCTGTCCCCGCGGCCGGGAATTCGCCGCGGGCGGGGCCGCCCGCGGCGCCCGGGGACGTCAGACCGCGCTGCCGGCCTTCCAGTCGGCCCAGCCCATGTTCCAGCCGTTGAGGCCGTTGGACGGGACGACGGTCTTGTCCCCGGAGTTGGTGACCTCGACCACGTCGCCGACCATCGAGCTCTTGAAGAACTTGTAGCCGTCGGCGTTGGCGTCCTGGCCGCCCTTGACGTCGCGCAGGCCGACGCAGCCGTGGCTGGTGTTCTGGCTGCCGAAGGTCGACGCGGGGGACCAGTAGTTGCCGTGGATGAAGGTGCCGGAGGTGGAGAGGCGCTGGGCGTGCGGCACGTCCGGGATGTCGTACTCGCTGCCGAGGCCGACGGTCTGCGAGTTCATCCGGGTCTGCTGGTACTGCTCGGTGATCACCATCTTCCCGCCCCAGGTGCGGAACTCGGGCGAGCCGCCGGAGATCGCGTAGACGGCGCTGACCTGGCCGTCGGTGGTGACGGTGAGCTTCTTGGTGGCGAGGTCGGCGACGCTGGTCTGGGCCCGGCCGACGGTGAAGCGGACGTCCTTGGACTGGGTGCCGTAGACGCCCTTGGCGCCCTGGACGTCCTTGAGCCGGAGCTTGACCGTGACCCTGGTGCCCTTGGCCCAGTACTGCTGCGGGCGGAAGTCGAGGCGGGTACTGGAGAACCAGTGCCCGACGATCTCGACGCCCGGCTCGGCCACCACGGTGATGGCCTGCTGGACGGCCTTGCGGTCGGTGACCGGCTTGCTGAAGTTGATCGAGACCGGCATGCCGACGCCGACCACCGAGCCGTCCTCGGGGGTGAAGTAGCCCACGAAGGTGTTGGCCGGCGTCGCGGTGGTGAAGACCGCGTTGGCGTCGGCCTCCAGCTTGTCCTTGTCGACGGCGGCGGCGGCCACCGTGTACTTGGTGCCGCTGGCCGGGGAGGCGGCGGAGGTCCAGACGGTGGCGTCGTCGGACAGCGCGCCGGCCAGTGCCTTGCCGGTGGAGTCGGTGACCTTGACCGAGGTGAGGGTGCCGCCGGCGACGGCGACCCGGACCGGGTCACTGAAGCCGGCCGAGGTGGTGCCGTCGGCCGGGGTGACGGTGATCACGGCGACGGAGGTCTTCGGGGTACTGGTGGCACTGGCCGTCGGCTGTCCGCTCGCGGAACCGGTGCCGGTGCCGGTGCCGGTGCCGCCGGATCCACCGGAACCGCCGGCGCCCGTCGTCCCGGTGCCCGCGCCGTTGTCCGCGCTCTTGGTGTCGTTGCAGGCCGCCAGCAGCAGCACCGGGGCACCGACCAGCCCGGCGAGTACGCCGCGTCGGCTCCAGTTGCTCGCGGCCGACCGGCCCTGACCGTCCCGTGCCGTCACGTCGCCCACTCCCTGCTGCTCATCCGGGCATTACGGATACAAAAACGCAATCCGTACGTTCACGGTTCCAACACCAACGGCTTGCGATCGTATGAGAAGACGAAACCAAGTGCCAAATATGGACAAAAAGCCCGACCTGCGGACAGCAGGCCGGGCTTTCGTCGGAAGTGTGCGGGCGAGCCCTACTCGGCCGACTCCTCCACCGAGTACTCGTCCCACTCCGCGTCCTCGGGGTCGAAGTCGGTGTTCGCCGACTCCCAGGTCGCCGAGGCGAGCTCGACGCCGGGGACGTCGCCGAGCAGCGCCACCGGGTCGATGAAGTGGGCGAGCGAACCCGCCGGGTCCACCTCGATGGCCTCGACGGACTGCGCGCGCTCCTCGTCGTCGAGGTACTCGTCCGCGGTCACCTGCTCGAGGGCGGCCGCCTTGAGGGCGCCCTCGTCGGTGATCTCGGCGATGAGCTCGATGCTGAGCCGGACGTAGCGCGGGCTGTCCTGGCCGGTCGTGTCAGTGCTGGTCATGCGCCGAGACTACGGGATCCCGCCCACCCGGAGGCGCCGGAGAAGGCCGGGAGGCGCCGGAGAAAAGCAGCGGGGCCGGTCCCCCTTCGAGGAGGGACCGGCCCCACCGCTTCCGCCCGGCTCCCCCACCCGGGAGCCGTGCGGACGCGCCGAGCGGCGCGGGTGTCCGGGAGCCGCCTCACCCTGGCAGCCGGCCGGAGCCGGGCAGGGGCGGGACGACGACGTCTCCGCGGACAGGGACACCACCGGCCGGGTCAGGACCGACCGTCGTGCCCGGGACGGACGAACCGCCGGGGAGCCGCTCCCGGCCGGTCGTTGTCGTCCCGTTCGGCGTCTTGTTGCCGTGTGCACAACCATGCCGCAGTCGTGTTAAGCCCGTGCTGCACGGAGATGACGCCGGTGTACCGGTTCGCCCGGAAACGGAACCGGTACCGCACGGTTCCTCAGCCACCGGGTCGGGGGCGGCGGCTGACCGCGGCTCGGCGCGCGGCGGGGCTCAGTGGCCGAGGCGGCTGCCGGCCAGGAAGCCGAGCAGGTCCTGGCGGGTGACGATGCCCTGCGGCTTGCCCTCCACCAGCACCACCGCGGCGTCGGCCTTCTCCAGCACCGACATCAGGTTGGTGACGGTCTCGCCCGAGCCGACCACCGGCAGCGGCTTGGACATCACCCGGTCCAGCGTGTCGGTCAGCTGGATGTCGCCAGCGAAGACGCCCTCCAGCAGCAGCTTCTCCGCCACCGAGCCGATCACCTCGCCGGCCATGATGTCCGGGTGGCCGGCGCCCGGCGAGACCACCGGCATCTGCGAGACGCCGTACTCGCGCAGCACCCGCACCGCCTCGGCGACGGTCTCGTTGGGGTGCATGTGGACGAACTGCGGAATGCCCTCGTGCTCGATGGCGTCCTTGCGGGCCAGCACCTCGCCGATGTGCGCCTCGTCGGTGGCGGACGGCAGGAAGCCGTAGTCGGCCATCCAGTCGTCGTTGAAGATCTTCGAGAGGTAGCCCCGGCCGCCGTCCGGCAGCAGCACCACGACGACGTCGTCCGGGCCGAGGCCGCGCGCCACCTCCAGCGCGGCGACGACCGCCATGCCGCAGGAGCCGCCGACCAGCAGGCCCTCCTCCTTGGCCAGGCGGCGGGTCATCTGGAAGGAGTCCTTGTCGGAGACGGCGACGATGCCGTCCGCGACGTCGCGGTCGTAGGCGGTCGGCCAGAAGTCCTCACCGACGCCCTCGACCAGGTACGGCCGGCCGGTGCCGCCCGAGTAGACCGAGCCCTCCGGGTCGGCGCCGATCACCTTGACCTTGCCGCCGGAGACCTCCTTCAGGTAGTTGCCGGTGCCGGAGATGGTGCCGCCGGTGCCGACGCCCGCCACGAAGTGGGTGATCCGGCCGCCGGTCTGCTCCCACAGCTCCGGACCGGTGGAGTGGAAGTGCGAGGCCGGGTTGTCCGGGTTGGAGTACTGGTCCGGCTTCCAGGCGTTCGGGGTCTCCCGGACCAGGCGGTCGGACACGTTGTAGTACGAGTCCGGGTGCTCGGGGGCGACGGCGGTCGGACAGACGACCACCTCGGCGCCGTAGGCGCGCAGCGTGTTGATCTTGTCGGTGGACACCTTGTCCGGACAGACGAAGATGCACTTGTAGCCCTTCTGCTGGGCCACGATCGCCAGACCGACACCGGTGTTGCCGGAGGTCGGCTCCACGATGGTGCCGCCGGGCTTGAGGGCGCCCGAGGCCTCGGCGGCCTCGATCATCCGCATGGCGATGCGGTCCTTCACCGAGCCGCCGGGGTTGAAGTACTCGACCTTGGCGAGCACGGTGGCGCTGATCCCCTCGGCGACCTTGTTCAGCTTGACCAGCGGCGTGTTGCCGACCAGGTCGATGATCGAATTGTGGTACCGCACGGGGGTCCTCCCGGTGTGTGGGCATACGAGTGCTGTCGGTACCGCAAGCCTAGGGCGTGTCTTTCGGATCCCGTCGGATGGGCGGGCGTCGTTGGGGTGCGTGCATCGGCGGTGCCGAGGAGGGAGTCCATGCGGTGGGGGCACCTCCCGGCCGGAGGCTGGGGGCCATCGGCGACCGACGAGAAGCCGGCGAGGTGCGTGCCCCGGCGGCGACCGCCCGGCGGGATCCGGAAGACACGCCCCACGTACCGGGCGCCCCGGAGAGCCCGTGCGCACCACGAACGGCCCACCCCCGTCGTAGGCCGCGTCCCGGGCGGGTACTAGGGGTGTACACGCATCGGGAACGGCACCCGTCGGGGTGGCACGAGGACGCGAAGGGGGCACCGGGTGCCAGGAACACAGCAGTCGCGGGCCCGGGTGGCCCGGCGGATCGCCACCGCGGCGGCGTACGGCGGCGGCGGGCTCGGGGTCCTGGGGGTGGGCCTGGTCGGCCTGCTGCTGACCGAGAGCAAACTGGCCGTCCAGGCCATCGGCATCCTGGACGGCGACCCGCCGAGGGCCGACGGCGTCTACGGCGAGGCCTTCGCCGACAGCGCGGCCGAGCCGCAGCCGCCGCTGGTCCTGGCCTTCCTGGGCGACTCCACCGCGGCCGGGCTCGGGGTGCTGCGGGCCCGGGAGACCCCGGGGGCGCTGCTCGCCGCCGGCCTCGCCTCGGTCGCCGAGCGCCCGGTCCGGCTGGTCAACGTGGCCTTCTCGGGCGGCCGCTCCGCCGATCTGGCCGGCCAGCTGGAACAGGCCCTGGCCTGCCGCCCGGACATCGCCGTGATCATGATCGGCGCCAATGACGTGACCCGGCACAGCCCGGCCCAGCTCGCGGTGCGCCAGCTCGGCGAAACGGTCGCGGCGCTGCGCGCCGCCGGCTGCGAGGTAGTGGTCGGCACCTGCCCCGACCTCGGGACCATCAAGCCGGTCCGCCCGCCACTGCGCTGGGTGGCCCGCCGGGTCAGCCGCCAGCTGGCCGCCGCGCAGACCATCGCGGTGGTGGAGGCGGGCGGCCGGACGGTCTCGCTCGGCTCACTGCTCGGCCCGGAGTTCGCGGCCAGGCCGGAGATGTTCGCCGCCGACCGCTACCACCCCTCCGCCCAGGGCTACGCGACGGCCGCGATGGCCGTCCTGCCCTCGGTCTGCGCCGCGCTGGGCCTCTGGCCGCAGGAGGAGCCGGCCGACGGGCCGGTCCCCGGCGGGGCGGTGCTGCCGGTGGCGGTGGCCGCGGCGGCCGCGGCCGACCGGTCCGGCAGCGAGGTGGCGGCGGTCGGCGGCGGCGAGGACGGCGCGGCCGGGCGCTGGGCGCTGCTGCGCCACCGGCTGCGGGTCGGCCTGCCGGGCTCCTGGGTCGCCGGGGAGCCGGTCGGCGGGCCCGCCGGGGACCTGTCCGGGGGGCTCTCCGGGAGCGCCGGCCCGGGACCCGGCAACACGTCGGCCAGCTCACACACCGGGGCGGGTGACGACTGAGCTACCAGACGGTAACTTTCCTCCCGGACGCCTGTCCGCCGCCACTCAGCGAGGAGCCCGCCATGCCCGAAGCCGTCATCGTCAGCGCCACCCGTTCGCCGATCGGCCGGGCCTTCAAGGGCTCCCTGAAGGACGTCCGCCCGGACGACCTGACCGCGCACGTCATCCAGGCCGCGCTGGCCAAGGTGCCGCAGCTCGACCCGCGCGAGATCGACGACCTGATGCTCGGCTGCGGCCTGCCCGGCGGCGAGCAGGGCCACAACCTGGCCCGGATCGTGGCGGTGCAGATGGGCATGGACTACCTGCCCGGTGCCACCATCACCCGCTACTGCTCCTCCTCGCTGCAGACCACCCGGATGGCCCTGCACGCGATCAAGGCCGGCGAGGGCGACGTCTTCCTCTCGGCCGGCGTGGAGACCGTCTCCCGGTCGGTCCACGGCACCTCGGACGGCATGCCCGGCACCATGAACCCGCTGTTCGGCGACGCCCAGGCGCGCACCGCCAAGCGGGCGGAGGAAGGCGGCGGCGAGTGGCACGACCCGCGCGAGGACGGGCTGCTGCCGGACGCCTACATCGCGATGGGCCAGACCGCCGAGAACCTCGCCGCACTCAAGGGCATCACCCGCGCCGAGCAGGACGAGTTCGGCGTGCGCTCGCAGAACCTCGCCGAGGCCGCGATCGAGGCCGGCTTCTGGGAGCGGGAGATCACCCCGGTCACCACCCCCGACGGCACCGTGGTCTCGACCGACGACGGCCCGCGCGCGGGCGTCACGCTGGAGGGCGTCTCCGGTCTCAAGCCGGTGTTCCGTCCCGACGGCACGGTAACCGCCGGTAACTGCTGCCCGCTGAACGACGGCGCCGCCGCCCTGGTGATCATGTCCGACACCAAGGCCCGCGAGCTGGGCATCACCCCGCTCGCCCGGGTGGTCTCCACCGGCGTCAGCGCGCTCTCCCCCGAGATCATGGGCTACGGCCCGGTCGAGGCCTCGAAGCAGGCGCTGAAGCGGGCGGGCCTCTCCATCGGCGACATCGACCTGGTCGAGATCAACGAGGCCTTCGCCGCCCAGGTGATCCCCTCGTACCGGGACCTCGGCGTCGACCTGGACCGGCTGAACGTCAACGGCGGCGCGATCGCGGTCGGCCACCCCTTCGGCATGACCGGCGCCCGGATCACCACCACCCTGATCAACTCGCTCCAGTGGCACGACAAGCAGTTCGGCCTGGAGACGATGTGCGTCGGCGGCGGCCAGGGCATGGCGATGGTCCTGGAGCGCCTCAGCTGACCTCGCGCTGTCAACCCCGAAGGGTCCAGACCACCCATTTGGAGTGACGCAGCGTAATTGAGGGCCGGATCACACCGCGAGGTCGATCCGGCCCTCTTTTCTGTCATTTCCGGACCGGAAATCGACGGTGCGGAGCGGATCAACTCCGCTGCGTAGAGCGGTCCTACCTAACAATTTGGGGACAAGAGCGAAAGTCACCGACAAATTGGACATTGGCCACTGCGGTAACACCACCGGATGGGGCAGTGTGGAGAGGTAACCCCGTTCCACTCCTCCCTAGGAGTACGTTCCGTGAGCGCCGTCTACACCATCCTGTTGCTGATCCTGATCGCCGTGTCGACCGCCGTGCTGGTCCACCTCCGCGGAATCTCCCGCCGGTTGGACGCACGGGCCGCCGTCGCCCCGAGCATCGACGAGACCGCGATACGCCGGGCCGTCGCCGAGGCCCTGGCCGCCGACCGCGAGCGGGAGATCACCGAGGCCCGGGCGTTCTGGGCCGAGCAGGAGGCCCGCGCGGCCGAGGACGCGCCGCTGTTCGACTCCCCGTTCGCCGGTGTCTTCAGCACCGCCGACGAATGGCCGCTCTTCTTCCCCCGGCCCACCGGGCCGAACGAGGCCGCCGACAACGCCGACCACCCGGGCACCATGGACCCGGAGTTCGGCGAGGCCCTGCGCTCGGCGCTGGAGGACCTCATCGGCGACGGCGGCACCCGGCCCGCCGGGACCGGCCCCGAGGGCGGCAGCCCGCTGCGCCCCGCCCACCCGGCCGGCCACCCCGCCGGCGGCCACCCGGCCGGCGAGGGCACCGGGGACGCCCGGGCCCGCCGTGAGGCCGACCTGCTGGCCACCGGCCTGGAGGCCGGGCTGCTGGACGCCGAGGCCGCCGCCGTCGAGGAGGCCCCGGCCACCGCGCCCGACCCGCGCCGCCACCCCTCGCACCCCGACTTCGTGCCCAGCCAGACGCCGTCCCGGGAGTGGACCGACACCCGGCTGACCACGCTGGCCGAGGAGGGCACCGCGCTGATCGACGTCCGCCCCGGGCCGCTCGGCACCCTGGACGTCTACGCCTTCGCCGACGGCACCACGCTCTGCGTGGCCCCGGGCGACCGCGAGGCCGCCTACCGGCTGATCGACGCCGTCCGGGCCGGTGAGAACGTCCGACTGCTCGGCGGCTCCCGGTTCTCCGGCTCCTACTCGCTGACCTTCTCCACCGACGAGGACGCCGTGTACGTGCTCGCCGACCGGGTGGTGGCCAGCATCTGACCCGGGCGCGCCGACGGGCGCGCGCCGACGCCGGAGGGCCGGCCGGATCGAGGGGGTTACCCGATCCGGCCGGCCCTCGGCGTTCCGCCAGTTGTTCCGCACGGCACCACCGGGCCCGTCAGAGCGCCGCCGAGGCCTCCGCCAGCCGTCGCACGGCCAGGACCCGCACCGCGTCCGCCGCCACCGCCGGGGCGTCCGGCAGGGCCACCGCGGCGTCCCCGGGCAGCGCGGCCAGGGCCGCCGCCAGGTCGTGCCCGACCACGGCGAGCTGGTCGCCGACGGCGAACGCCCCGGCGTCCGGCAGCTCGTGCGCGGGCGGGCCCTCCGCCCCGCCGTCGGCCCGGACCGCCTCGGCGGCCCGCGCCGTCACCGCCAGCCAGCGGGCCAGCGCCAGTCCGACCGCGGCCCGTGAGGGGTGTCCGGGGACGGCGCCGAGCAGCCGGCTCTGCGGCATCGCACGGAACCGGTCGGCCAGCGCGTCGACGGCCTCGGCCAGGGTCTTCTCATCGGACGTCTCGGACATGCGGCGAGCATACGGGCCACCTGGCACGAAAGCCGCCGGGCCCCGGAGCGGTCGCTCCGGGGCCCGGCGGCAGTGGTGGTACAGCGGGTCGTACGACCGAGGATCAGTCGTCGCCGCGCAGGATCGCGATCAGCCGCAGCATCTCGATGTAGATCCAGACCAGCGACAGGGTGAGCCCGAAGGCCGCCCGCCAGGACTCCTTCTGCGGCGCGCCCTGCGCGATGGCCTCCTCGACCGCCGCGAAGTCCAGCGAGAGGAAGAACGCGCCCAGGCCGATGCCGACCAGGCCGACCACGATGCCCAGCGGGCCGCTGCGCAGCCCCATGTCGGCACCGAACAGCGAGGCGACCATGTTGATCAGCATCAGCAGCACGAAGCCCATGGCGATCGCGATGCCGATCCGGGTGTAGCGCGGGGTGACCCGGATCCGCCCGGTCTTGTAGGCGATCAGCATCGCCGCGAACACCGCCGCGGTGCCCAGCACCGCCTGGATCGCGATGCCCTCCCAGATGGTGTTGAACACCTTGGTGATCGCGCCGAGCGCGAAGCCCTGGAGGCCCGCGTAGAGCAGGATCAGCGGCGGGCTGACGCTCCGCTTGAAGGAGATCACCATGCCGAGCACGAACGCGATCAGCGAGGCGACGCCGGCCAGGCCGAAGTTCCGGTCCGGCAGCGCGAACCAGGCGAGACCGCCGGCCGCGACCAGCGTGAGCAGCGTCATCGCGGTGCGCGCGACCACGTCGTCCAGCGTCATCCGGCCCGTCGCCGCGGGACCGGCGGAGGGCGCGTTGTACATCTCGACGAGCTGCTCGTCGGTCAGCGGCGCACCGCCCTGGGGCTGCTGGCCGTAGGGGTTGTTGGCGTACGGGTTGTTCCCGTACGGATTGTTGCCGTAGGGGTTGCCTGCGCTCGGGCTCCCGGCCGACGGGGTCTGGGTGGTCCCGAAACCCGCGTAGCCGGACTCGCGGGTGAAGGACCCCTCCCGCGAGAAGACCGGGTTGCTGCTTCTCATTGCTCATTCCCTCCGTGGCGGCACTGCACCGCCCGCAGCACAAGGGTAATGGCTTGGCAAAGGGATCGGCATCCGCCGCGAGAAGGATTCGGCCGCTGACGTCCGGCGGGGACGCCGGTCGGCGTCCCCGCGAGTCGGTGCCCAGAGCCGGACTCGAACCGGCACGGCCTTTCGGCCAAGCAGTTTTAAGCTGCCCGTGTCTGCGTTCCACCATCTGGGCTTCTGCGGACCCGGCCCCGCCGACGGAACGGAGAGCAACGCTCCGCCCCCGTGCGAGCCACCCCTGAGCCTAGTCGCCCGACATCCCCTTTCGCATGTTCCGAGGCGGGGAAGTTGTCATGTTTCCTTGCCATCTGACGAACAGTTCGTGATTTGGCCACTCGACCCGCTCGATCCGGCCACCGGCCTTCCGCTCAGGGTCGGTGTCATACCGCAGGAGGAGGGCGCCACCTGGGCGTACGCCCAGCGGTGGTCGGGCCAACCGTCCGGCGGAGCGACGAGAAACCATGATCACCGGAAGGAGCATGGAGGCACGGCCGGACGCCCCTGGAAGGGCCCCGGCCGGCCAGCCTCCGGAGCCGTACGGCCCGGTCCGCCATGCCCGACCCGAGGAGCACCCCGTGACCACGTCGACCGCAACCGCCGTCCGTACCGGCCGGGCGGCCGCCCGCGCCACCGGCCTGAACAAGGTCTACGGGGAGGGCGAGACCCGCGTGGTCGCCCTCGACAACGTCAGCGTCACCTTCCCCCAGGGCGAGTTCACCGCGATCATGGGCCCCTCCGGCTCCGGCAAGTCCACCCTCATGCACTGCATGGCCGGCCTCGACACCGTCAGCTCCGGCTCCTCCACCATCGGCGACACCGAACTCGTCGGCCTCAAGGACAAGCAGCTCACCCAGCTGCGCCGCGACCAGATCGGCTTCATCTTCCAGGCCTTCAACCTGCTGCCGACCCTCACCGCCCTGGAGAACATCACCCTCCCCATGGACATCGCCGGCCGCAAGGCCGACAAGCAGTGGCTCGACCGCGTCGTCGAGACCGTCGGCCTCTCCGGCCGCCTCTCCCACCGCCCCAGCCAGCTCTCCGGCGGCCAGCAGCAGCGCGTCGCCTGCGCCCGCGCCCTCGCCTCCAAGCCCGACATCGTCTTCGCCGACGAACCCACCGGGAACCTCGACTCCCGCTCCGGCGCCGAGATCCTCTCCTTCCTGCGCAACTCCGTCCGCGAACTCGGCCAGACCGTCGTCATGGTCACCCACGACCCCGTCGCCGCCGCCTACGCCGACCGCGTCGTCTTCCTCGCCGACGGCCGCATCGTCGACGAACTCACCAACCCCACCGCCGACACCGTCCTGGACCGCATGCGCCGCTTCGACGCCAAGGGCCGCACCAGCTGACGCAGCACGCGCCGCCGTCCGTCCCTCCGCAGACCCCAGGACCCAGGAAACCCCATGTATCGCACCGCACTGCGCAACGTGCTGGCCCACAAGGGCCGACTGCTGATGACGGCGCTGGCCGTCATGCTGGGCACCGCCTTCGTGGCCGGCACCATGGTCTTCTCCGACACCTTCGCCAAGGCCATGCGGGAGAGCAACTCCAAGAGCTACTCCGACGTGTCGGTCCAGATCGTCGACGACTCCGCCGGTGCCACCGCGTCCCTCCGGGAGAAGAGCGACAAGAACGCGGTCACCCTGACCGACGCCACCGTCCAGCAGCTCGCCGCGCTGCCCGGCACCGCCGGCGCCCGGGGTGTGGTCAGCGGCTTCACCGGTGTCGCCGACAAGAAGGGCGACCTGATCGGCCAGTCCTGGACGGCCAGGGGCGCCAACTTCGCGCCCGGCCCGGACGGCAAGGACGCCCGCTACCCGATGGCCGAGGGCCAGGGGCCGAAGAACGGCAAGGAGGTCGCCCTCGACCGGAAGACCGCCGAGAAGGGCGGCTACAAGGTCGGCGACACCGTGCGCGTCGCGGTCAACGGCCCGGTCATGGAGGCCAGGCTCACCGGCGTCTTCACCACCGACGACCCGACTGTGAACAGCGGCGGCACGCTCACCCTGTTCGACCGCGCGACCGCGCAGCAGATCCTGCTGGAGCCCGGCCGCTACAGCAGCGTCGTGCTCACCGCCAAGCCCGGCACCACCCAGGACACCCTGCTCTCCCAGGTCAACCAGAAGATCCGGCCCGAGCAGCAGATCGAGACCCGCACCGGGGCCGAGCTCAAGGCCGAGGAAGAGCGGATGATCACCAAGGAGACCGAGAGCGTGCGCACGATGCTGCTCGCGTTCGCCGGGATCTCGCTCTTCGTCGGCATCTTCATCATCGCCAACACCTTCACCATGCTGGTCGCCCAGCGCACCAAGGAACTGGCCCTGCTCCGGGCGATCGGCGCCAGCCGCAAGCAGGTGACCCGCTCGGTGCTGATCGAGGCGCTCGTCATCGGCACCGTCGCGGCCGCGGCCGGCCTGGTCGCCGGCCTGGGCATCGGCGCCGGCCTGCAGTCCCTGATCGCCTCGCTGAACGACAGCCTCCCGACCGGCCCCCTGGTGGTCAAGCCCGCGACCGTGGTGGTCACCCTGGCGGTCGGCGTCCTGGTGACGGTGCTCTCCGCGCTGCTGCCCGCCGTCCGCGCCGCCCGGATCGCCCCGGTCGCCGCGATGAGCAGCGGCGACCAGCCCGCCACCCAGAAGTCCCTGGTGGTCCGGAACGTGATCGGCTCGCTGGTGGCCGCCGCCGGCATCGCCCTGGTCGCCTTCGGCGCCTCCAAGGGCAACTCGGACGGCCGGATGCCGGTCGCGCTGGGCGCCGTGCTGACCGTCCTCGGTGTGTTCGTCCTGCTGCCGCTGCTCTCCCGCCCGGTGATCGCCCTGGTCGGACCGGCCCTCGGCAAGCTGTTCGGCATGCCCGGCAAGCTGGCCCGGCAGAACGCGGTGCGCAACCCGCGCCGGACCGCCGCCACCGCCGCCGCGATCACCATCGGCCTCACCCTGGTCAGCGGTCTGACGGTGATCGGCGCCTCGGTCTCGGACACCGTGGACCGGGCCATCACCAGCTCGATGAAGGCCGACTACCTGATCTCCGCGGCGAACCGGATGAGCCTGTCCGACAAGGTCCCCGCCGAGGCCGCGAAGGCCGCCGGAGTGGCGGCCTCCTCACCGCTGACGCAGGTCGAGTGGGACCTCAACGGCAAGTCCAGGCAGATCACCGGCCTGAACGCGGACAGCCTGGACAAGCTGCTCACGGTGAAGATGAAGAGCGGTTCCTCCGCCTCGTTCGGCCAGGGCAAGCTGCTGCTCGGCGAGGACGTCGCGAAGAAGCTCGGGGTCGGCACCGGCTCCACCGTCGAGGTGGGCTACCCCGGCGACGCCAAGGGCACCCTGACCGTCGGCGGCGTCTACGAGACGAACGACCTGCTCGGCGGGGCCATGCTGGCCAACAGCGAGATCCTCAAGCACGACCCCCAGCCCTACCTGGACAGCGTCCTGGTCAAGGGCACCGACGGGGAGACCGAGGCGCTGCGGAAGGCGCTCAAGGACTCCACCGGCGCCAACCCGGTGATCGAGGTCAAGTCGCGCCAGGACGTCCGGGACGGCTTCAGCCAGAACATCACCTTCGCGCTGAACATGATGTACGGGCTGCTGGCGATGTCCGTGGTGGTCGCGGTCCTCGGGGTGATCAACACCCTGGCGATGTCGGTCTTCGAGCGCAAGCGCGAGATCGGCATGCTGCGGGCGATCGGCCTGGACCGCTCCGGCATCAAGCGGATGGTCCGGCTGGAGTCGGTGGTGATCTCGGTCTTCGGCGCCGGCATCGGGGTCCTGCTCGGCTGCTTCACGGCCTGGGCGATCAACGGCACCCTCAAGTCCGCCCTGCCCACCATGACCACGGTGCTCCCGTTCGGCCAGCTGCTGCTCTTCCTGGCCCTGGCCGGCCTGGTCGGCGTGGTGGCCGCCTTCTGGCCGGCCCGCCGGGCCGCCGGGCTGGACATCCTGGACAGCATCAAGACGGACTGACCTCGCACACAGCACGAAGGCCCCTGCCGGGTTCGGCAGGGGCCTTCTGCTGCTTCTGTACTCCGCCCGACTCTTACAGCCGGCTGAGCACCACGGAGGTCGTGGTCCGGCAACGCTGCCGGGCGGAGGGCCTCCGACTCATACCCGGTGCTCCCACACCGGGATCCGTAGTCGCTACTTGCTGGTGGCCAGCTCCTTGTCGGCGGCCGGCTTCGCGGCCTCGACGGCGGGGCGCTTGGTGGGCGCCGTGACCTCCTGGATCGGCTGGTACGGGTTCTCCATCTGGGAGAGGCCGACCATCTCGCGCTTCAGGAAGACGGCGAGGGTCCAGTCGGTGAAGACGCGGACCTTGCGGTTGACGGTGGGGACCATCGCGCCGTGGTACAGGCGGTGGAACCACCAGGCCGGACGGCCCTTCAGCTTGTACTTGCCGAAGAGGATCGCGACACCCTTGTGCAGGCCGAGGCCGGCGACCGCGCCCAGGTTCTTGTGCTTGTACTCCTGCTGCGGGAAGCCCCGCATGCCGGAGATCACGTTGTCACCGAGGACGGCGGCCTGGCGCACGGCGTGCTGCGCGTTCGGCGGGCACCAGGCGCCCTCGCCCGCGGCGAGGTCCGGCACCTGGGCGTTGTCGCCGGCGGCCCAGACGTAGTCGAAGCCCTGGACCTGGAGGGTCGGCGCGGTGTCGACGTGGCCGCGCGGGCCCAGCGGCAGGCCGAACTGGGCCAGCACCGGGTTCGGCTTCACGCCGGCCGTCCACACGATGGTGGAGGCGTCCGTCTCCATGCCGTTCTTCAGCACGACGTGGCCGTCGACGCAGGAGTCCATCGAGGTCTCGATGTAGACCTCGATGTTGCGCTCTTCGAGCTTCTCCTTGGTCCACAGACCGAGGTCCGGGCCCATCTCCGGGAGGATCCGGTTGGCGGCCTCGACCACGATGAAGCGCATGTCGTCGCGGCTGACCGTCTTGTAGATCTTGGCGGCGTCGCGCGCCATGTCCTCGATCTCGGCGATCGTCTCGACGCCGGCGAAGCCGCCGCCGATGATCACGAAGGTCAGCGCCTTGCGGCGGATGGCCTCGTCCGTGGTGGACTCGGCCTTGTCCAGCTGCGCCATGACGTGGTTGCGGAGGGCGATGGCCTCCTCCACGGTCTTCATGCCGATGCCGTGCTCGGCCAGACCCGGGATCGGGAAGGTGCGGGAGACCGACCCGGTCGCGACGACGAGGTAGTCGAAGGGCAGCTCGTACGAGTCGCCGGCCGACGGCTGGATGGTCGCGATCTTGCGCTCGTGGTCCACACCGGTGACCGCACCGGTGAGCACCTCCGCGTTCTTCAGCGCGGTGCGCAGGGGCGCGACGAGGTTGCGGGGCGCGACGTTGCCGCCGGCCGCCTCGGGGAGGAAGGGCAGGTACGTCATGTACGACCGCGGGTCCACGACCGTGACGGTCGCTTCGCCGTAGCGCATCTTCTTGAGGATGCGCATCGCGGCATACAGGCCGACGTAACCACCGCCGACAATGAGGATGCGAGGACGCTCCGTGGTGCTCATATCCGAAAGTATCCAGCACCGTTCGGAGCAGCCTTCGTGAGCCCGCTCACAAGCGGACGGACCCCCTCTGCTACACTTCGCGCCCCCGTTTCGACCCCCCGGCCGACACTTCACGGCCATCCCGGCCCCCCGGTGGGCACGCCCGTGACGACGGCCCCGCTGAGCAGCAACGATCCATGACGGGGCCTGGTTCCCACACGGGATTTCGATTTTCAAACCCCTGACGGGTCAGAACCTACGATCCAGCGGTTATCACGCCGAGCGAGCCTTCGGTCCCACATATCGGACGGACCGGACCGTCCAGCGCGGCGAACGGGCGGATCCCCATGTGAAGAAATTCACGAAGTTTTTCGCACGGCCCCGGGCGCGCCCCGGCCCCGGGACCCCCGAGGGGCCTCCGGGGCCGGAACGGTAAGCCTCGTGCCTGGTCAGCGGGCGATACTCCAGGCGATGCCGTCCAGGATGTCGTGCTCGCTGACGACCACCTCGGCGGCGCCCGTCCGCGCCATGATCTCCAGCAGTTCCAGCGCGCCGGCCGCGATCACGTCCACCCGGCCGGGGTGCATCGACGGGATCGCCGCCCGCTCCGCGTGGGTGGCGTGCAGCAGCCGGTCCGCGATCTCGGCGACCCGCTCACGGGAGATCCGCGAGTGGTGGATCGCCTCCGAGTCGTACCGGGGCAGGTCCTGGGCGATCGCCGAGATGGTGGTGACCGTCCCGGCCAGGCCGACCAGGGTCGCCGCACCGGTCAGCGGGACGGCCTCCTCGGCCCGGTCCAGCTCCGCCCGCACATGCGCCCGCGCCTCGGCGATCTGCTCGTCCGAGGGCAGCTCGGCGCCGCCGAAGTGCCGCTCGGTCAGCCGGACGCAGCCGATGTCCACCGAGCGGGCCGCCTCGACGTCCTCGGCCCCGAGCACGAACTCGGTCGAGCCGCCGCCCAGGTCGAAGACCAGATACGGGGTGGCGAAGGTGCCGCCGGTGAGCTCCTTGGTGGCGCCCACGAAGGAGAGGTGCGCCTCCTCCTCACCGCTGACCACCTCGGGCTCGACCCCCAGGGCCGCCCGCACGCCGTCGATGTACTCGGCGCTGTTCTCGGCGTCCCGGGAGGCACTGGTGGCGACGAAGCGGATCCGCTCCGGGCCGACGCCGAAGCCGGAGATCACCTCGGCGTACTCCCGGCAGGCCGCGAAGGTGCGCTCCAGCGCGTCCGGGTGCAGCCGGCCGGTGCGGTCGACGCCCTGGCCCAGCCGGTTGATGATCATCCGCCGGTCCAGGTCGGTGATCTCCCCCGTCCCCGGGTCGAGATCGGCGACCAGCAGCCGGATCGAATTGGTCCCGCAGTCGATCGCGGCCACCCTGGTCGTGCTCATGCCCCGGCCTCCCCTGCCTCGTCCGCCCCGCCCGCCTCCTGCGCCGCGCGCTTGGCGGCACGGTCGGCGGTCTTCTGCTCCTTGGCCGCGATCACGGCCTCGTGGTCCTGCGCCTTGGCCCGGTTGCGGAGCACCCGCCCACCGGCCGCCTCGACCTCCGCCGGGGACACGCACGGGCCCTTGGCCCACCAGTCCTCCAGCATGCCGATCGCCTCGTCGCCCAGCGGGTTGACGCCCTCGCCGGCCGCCAGCGAGTGGCCGACCAGCACGTGCAGGCACTTGACCCGGTCCGGCATGCCGCCGGCGCTCGGGAAGCCCTCCAGCACCTCGATGGCGTCCCGGCGGGCGATGTAGTCCTCGTGCGCCTCCCGGTAGGCCGAGGCCAGCTCCGGGTCCTCGGCGAGCCGGGCGCTCTGCTCCTTCATCACGCCGTCCGCCTCCAGGGTGCCGATCAGCGAGGCGGCCTTGGGGCAGGTCAGGTAGTACAGCGTCGGGAACGGCGTGCCGTCCGGCAGTCGGGGGGCCGTCTCGACGACGTCCGGGTTGCCGCACGGGCAGCGGTGGGCGACGCCGCGCAGACCGCGCGGGACCCGGCCGAGCTGCGCGGCGATGGCCGCGACGTCCTGGTCGGAGACGGTGGGGTGGTTCTCAGTGGTCATGGGAGGAGCTGTCTCCAGCGGGGACGGGGGCGGGTGGTGAGGAAGGGGCGGGCTGCGCCGGGGCAGCGGGGGTCGCGGGGGTCGCAGGGGCGGCGGCAGCGGCGTCCACGGAGTCCCAGACACTGGCGTACCAGGGCCTGGCGGCCTTGACCGCCCCGGCGGCCGGGCCCTGCACGGGCGGCGGCGCGCCCAGCGAGGACTTCGCCCGGTCCTGGGCGGCCGGGTCGACCGCGATGTACGGGGTCTCCCCCGGCATCGCGTAGTGCAGCCTGCTCCTGGCCTGCGCCTTGACGTACTCCGGGTCCTGCCAGCGGGCCTTCTCCCGGCGCAGCTGCTCGACCTGCTGCCGGGCGTGCTCGGCCCGGGCGCGCTGCGCCGTGATCTCGGAGCGCTGCGAGATGAACTGCCGGGTCGGGTAGGCCAGGATCGCCACCAGCGAGCAGAGCACGAGGACCAGGACGGTCGCCCGGCTCGTGAACCGAGGCCGGGCCGCCAAGCCCGGGATCCTCCAGCCTGCCATCTCCGGTGTCCCCTCCTGGTCGCGACGGTGCCCCGCCGTCCACCCTACGGGGTGAACGGCGGGGCACCGGTCAGGCGTGCGCCACTCGGGCGGCCGGGCGGGTCAGCCCTCGTGCTTGAACCGCGGGAAGGCGCCGCGGCCGGCGTACTCGGCGGCGTCGTCGAGGATCTCCTCGATGCGCAGCAGCTGGTTGTACTTGGCGACGCGCTCGGAGCGGGCCGGGGCACCGGTCTTGATCTGGCCGCAGTTGGTGGCGACGGCCAGGTCGGCGATGGTGACGTCCTCGGTCTCGCCGGAGCGGTGGGACATCATGCAGCGGTAGCCGTTGCGCTGGGCCAGCTCGACGGCGTCCAGGGTCTCGGTCAGCGAACCGATCTGGTTGACCTTCACCAGCAGCGCGTTGGCGGTGCCGGTCTCGATGCCGCGGGCCAGGCGGGCCGGGTTGGTGACGAACAGGTCGTCGCCGACCAGCTGGACCTTGTCGCCCAGCTTCTCGGTCATGGCCTTCCAGCCGTCCCAGTCCGACTCGTCCAGCGGGTCCTCGATCGAGACCAGCGGGTAGGCGGCGACCAGGCCGGCGTAGTACTCGATCAGCTCGGCGGAGGTCAGGCCCTTGCCCTCGAACTGGTAGGCGCCGTCCTCGAAGAACTCGGAGGCGGCGACGTCCAGGGCCAGCGCGATGTCCTTGCCCGGCACGTAGCCGGCCTTCTGGATGGCCTCGACGATGAGGTCGAGGGCCTCGCGGTTGGAGTCCAGGTTCGGGGCGAAGCCGCCCTCGTCGCCCAGACCGGTGGAGAGGCCGCGCTCCTTCAGCACGCCCTTGAGCGTGTGGTAGACCTCGACGCCCCAGCGGACGGCCTCGGAGAAGGACTCCGCGCCGATCGGAGCGATCATGAACTCCTGGATGTCGACGTTGGAGTCCGCGTGCGAGCCGCCGTTGAGGATGTTCATCATCGGGACCGGCAGGACGTGCGCGTTCGGGCCGCCCAGGTAGCGGAACAGCGGCAGGTCGCTGGCCTCGGAGGCGGCGTGCGCGACGGCCAGCGAGACGCCCAGGATGGCGTTGGCGCCGAGCGAGGACTTGTCCGGGGTGGCGTCCAGGTCGAGCATGGCCTGGTCGATCAGGCGCTGCTCGGTGGCGTCGTAGCCGACCAGCTCCGGGCCGATCTGCTCGATGACGGCCAGGACGGCCTTCTCCACGCCCTTGCCGAAGTAGCGGTTCTTGTCGCCGTCGCGGAGCTCCAGGGCCTCGAAGGCACCGGTGGAGGCACCCGACGGGACAGCGGCACGGCCGGTGCTGCCGTCGTCGAGGCCGACCTCGACCTCGACCGTGGGGTTGCCGCGCGAGTCGAGAATCTCACGGGCTACGACGACATCGATGGACGGCACGAGGCATCTCCTAGCGGAAGCAGGTACCGGCTGACAGTGGGGTGCCGTCGACCGGACGATTGCGGAGTCGTTACGACCAGAGCCTAACCGCACCGGCTGTCCGGGCCACGTCGACCTCGGCTCCGTCTCAGCGTGTGGCCGTGCTACCCACCGGTAGTTCACCTGGTTGCCCGGCCGCGGACGCCGCGGGACGGACCGGCGGCGGAACGGGGGCGGAACGGGCCGGTCCGACGGACCTGCCCGCCCGGCCGCCTGTCCGCCTGTCCGGTGACGGGCCGGCAGGAGGGCAGGCGGCCGGGCGGCCAGTGGGCGCGGGCGTCAGCCGAGGGCGAGGACCTGGCCGGGGACGATCAGGTCCGGGTCGCCGCCGACGGTGCCGCGGTTGCCGTCGTACAGGGCCTGCCAGCCGCCCTGGACACCCTGCGCGGTCGCGATCCCGGCGAGCGTGTCGCCGTCGCGGACGGTGTAGCCCTGGCCGCCCTGCGCCTGCTGGACCTGCGGGGCCTGCCGGGTCTGCTGCGCCTGCTGCGGTGCGGCGGCGGTGCCCTGACCCGCGTACTGCTGGTACACGCCCTGGTGGCTGGTCCAGTACCAGGCGCCGTTGTTCTGGTACCAGAACACCTTGGCGTCGGCGTCCCAGCCGGACCGGCCGGAGAACGACGGCGCCTGCGACTGGGTCTGCTGCTGCGCCTGCTGCTGGACCTGCGGCGCCGGCTGGGCGGCGTGCTTCGGCGCGTACTGCTGGGTCTGCGGAGCCTGCTGGGCCTGCGGGGCCTGCGACTTGGGGGCGGCGTGCTTCGGCGCGGCCTTCGGGGCCTGCTGCTCGATCTGCGCCTGCGGGGCCTGCGGCTTCGGGGCGGCCGGGGCGGCGTCCGTCGAGGTGTCGACCGCCGCCGGGGCACCGCCCTTGCTCAGGCCAGCCTTCTTGGAGCACACCGGCCAGGCGCCCGGACCCTGCGAGGCCAGCACCTTCTCGGCGACGGTGATCTGCGCCGCCTTCGATGCCTGGTTGGCCTGCGGCGCGTACGAGGTGCCGCCGAACGCCTTCCAGGTGCTGGAGGTGAACTGCAGGCCGCCGTAGAAGCCGTTGCCGGTGTTGATGCCCCAGTTGCCCCCGCTCTCGCACTGGGCGACGGCGTCCCAGGTCGAGGCCGGGGCGGCCGAGGCGCCGGTGGCGGTGAGGATCGGCATCGCCAGCCCGACGCCGGCGACACCGGCGACGGCGATGGCCTTCTCGGTCTGGGTGCGGCGACGATGACGGCCGGTTCCGACGAACAGCATGAGGAAGTCCCTCTCCGCACGCCTGCGAGGTGAGCTGTCGGGTTCGGACCGGGAGGTGGCCCGGCCGCGCGGAGGCGGCTTCACCCCAAGCCGTGGGAGACGGCGCAAGACCTGGTTCCCCCGCCCCTGCCCAGGGTTCTGGTCGGTTTCCGGTGACGCGGCGGGCAGGACTCGGCGTTCCGCGCACGGGACCCGCTTCCGCGGGCTCCCCGGAGAGTAGACAGATCTTCAGAGCAATCACAAGCTCATATCGCCGCTATCACACGGAAATCACGTCAGGTGATGGATTGCCTACCAACCGAAGAGGTATGTCCGGGTTGATGGAGATTCACGCCGGTCGGTTCCTGGCCGTGGAGACTCGGCGTCAGCGTGTCGTGAGCCCCCCTCAATGAACTGCCGAGGGGTCGGCGGAGGTTGTCACCGAGGTCGCTTCCGGCGTGAATTCCACCGGAAGTTCACGAAGTCCGCGCATGATCAGACCACCGCGCCAGCGCAGTTCCTCCGGATCCGCGGCGAGCCGGAGGTCCGGCAGCCGGGACAGCAGGGTGGTCAGCGCGGCCCGCCCCTCCAGGCGCGCCAGCGGGGCGCCGATGCAGTAGTGGATGCCGTGCCCGAAGCCCAGGTGCGGGTTGTCCGCCCGGGCCAGGTCGAGGGTGTTCTCGTCCGCGAACCGCGCCGGGTCCCGGTCCGCCGCCGCGAGCACCACCAGCACCGGGTCGCCGACCGGGATCTCCACCCCGCCGATGGTCAGCGGACTCGTCGCGAACCGCCAGGTGGCCATCTCCACCGGGCCGTCGTAGCGAAGGAGTTCCTCGATCCCGGTCTCCAGCAGCGCGCTCTCGCCGCGCCCGATCGACTCCTGGAGCAGGGCCCGCTGCCCCGGATTGCGCAGCAGCGCGTAGACGCCGTTGCCGATCAGGTTCACCGTCGTCTCGAACCCCGCGAAGAGCAGGATGAAGGCCATCGCCGCGGCCTCGTTCTCGGTGAGGTGCTCGCCGTGGTCGCTGGCCCGGATGAGCCCCGAGATCAGGTCGTCCCCGGGATCCGCGCGCTTGCGGTGGATCAGCTCCGCGAGGTAGGCCCGCATCCGCTTCACCGCCCGCCCCACACCGCCGCGTTGGCCGCCGCCGTGCCGGATCATCATCCCGGCCCAGTCCCGGAAGTCGTCCTGGTCCTCGGCCGGCACCCCGAGCAGGTCGCAGATCGCGTAGATGGGGAGCGGGAAGGCGAACTCGTGGATGAGGTCGGCGGATCCGCGCGTCGCGAAGCCGTCGATCAGCCGGTCGGTCAGCTGCTGCACCCGGGGCTCGAAGGCGGCCACCCGGCGCGGGGTGAAGGCCTTCGACACCAGACGGCGCAGCCGGGTGTGGTCCGGCGGGTCGATGTTCAGCAGGTGCGTCATCAGGTCGGCCTGGCGCTCGCCCGGGATGCCGACCCGGCCGGTGCGGTGGGCCTGCTCGGTGTGGTGCGCCGGGTTCTTGGAGAGCCGGCTGTCCGCGAGCGCCTGGCGGGCGTCCGCGTACCGGGTCACCAGCCAGGCGTCCACCCCGCTGGGCAGGGTGGTCCGGTGCACCGGTCGGTGCTCGCGCAGCCACGCGTACGCCGGGTACGGGTCGGCGGCGAACTCCCAGGTGAACAGGGGCGGACGGGCGGAATCGGGCTGAGCTGGCATGGGTCGACGGTATCCCGGGCGCACCCCCGGCAGCGCACCGTGGGCGCCGCCGTTCCCACTGCCGTTCCGGGCGCCGTTCCGATCGCTGTTCCCGCCGCCCGCCGATCGCTCCGGACATCGTTCCGGTGACGGTGGGCCGGAGCAGGCGTGAGTCTGGTCACCTGAGGGGTAATTGCTGTTGCGGAGGATCCGGTCGTGCCTACGATCCTCCGCAAGATGTCCGTGGGCGCCGGTGCGGAGCCGCCCACAGGGAGGAGCAGGGCCATGCGGGTCACCGGTGCGGTCATCGTGATCGCGGTACTCGACGGCGGGTCGGGGGCGGGCCTCGCCCGCCGCTTCACCGCGGCGGGAGCCGCCGGGATGCTGATCGCCGACCAGCGGAGCGGGGTCGCCGAGGACCTCGCCACCGAACTCGACCGGCCGGGCTGCCCGGTCGTCGGGGTGTGCGGCGACGTCCGCCGCCCCAGCGATGTCGCCGCGCTGGTCGACACCGCCGAGAAGCACCTGGGCCCGATCGACCTCTTCTGCGTGGCCGGACCGGACGGCGAGCGGATCGTCTCCCTCGCCGACCTGCCCGACCACCTCGATCTGGAGCGGCTCGCCGAACTCGTCGCGCTGGTCGGCGAGGCGATCGGCGAGGTCGTCCCGCCGCAGCGGCGTCCGGTGGCGGACGTCGCCGCGGCCTGAGGGTCCAGGGCGGTCGGGGCTGCTCCGGCTGCCCGGGCCGCCGGTCGCGGGCCGCCCGGTCAGTCGGGCGGCCGGGTCACTCGGCGGGCTTCAGGCCCTCGGCGGCGCGCACCGCGTCGCGGTACCCCCGCGCCGCCGCCCGCAGCGCGGCGTCCACATCGAGCCCGGCGTCGTGCGCACGCTGCGCCACGGCGAGCAGCAGCCGGCCGGCGGACTCCGCCGTGAGCTCGGCGGGCAGCTCGTACGGCTCGTCCGGCACGCCCTCGAACCCGGACCGGCGCACCCGCGACACCAGCTTCGCCGCGTACGCCAGCGCGGGCAGACCGGCCGGGACGCCGTCCAGCACCGACTCGCGGTCCGACTTCTCGGCCGCCTTGAGCGTCTCCCAGTTGGCCTCCACCTCGGCCGCGCCGTCCGCCTCGGTGTCCCCGAACACGTGCGGGTGCCGGTACATCAGCTTCTCGACGATGTCGCCCGCCACATCGTCGATCGAGAACGCCCCGGTGGGGTGCTCCTCGGCGATCCGGGAGTGGAAGAAGACCTGGAGCAGCACGTCGCCGAGCTCCTCGCGCAGGGTGTCGCGGTCGCCCTCCTCGATCGCCTCGACCAGCTCGAAGGCCTCCTCGACCAGGTACTTCACCAGGCTGGCGTGGGTCTGCTCGGCGTCCCACGGGCAGCCGCCGGGCGAACGGAGGCGGTCCATCACGGACACCAGGTCCAGCAGCCGGGAGCCCGGCAGGTCGTACGAGCCCGGCAGCACCTCGATCTCCGGCACCTCGCCGGCGCGCTCGACCGCGAGCCGGGCCAGCGCGTCGGTCAGGCCCGGGTCGCCGTCCGGGCTGCCCAGCCAGACCGTCGTCCCGTCACCGTCACCGTCACCGTCCCCGGCCGCGTCCCGGTTCCCGTGCCCGGCCGCGCCGTCCGCCGCAGCCCCGGTCAGCAGCCGGGCCAAGGCTGGGGCGGAGCCCGGCGCCACGAGCTCCACCTCGACACCCGCCTGCCGCAGGGCCGGCAGCTGCGGGTGAGCGGCGTCACCGGCCAGCACCCGCCCGGCCGAGCGCAGGGCCTCCCAGGCCGGCCAGGACAGCAGACCGGGGGCCACCCGGTGGGTCGTGATGAGGAGGATCAGCTTCGCGCCCGGAGGATTCGTCGTCACCCCTCGAACCTACCCGGCCGTCCGACGGCCCCGCCGCCGGGTTTCCGCGCCGTCGGCGCGGGTGCGGGGCCGGACCGGCGACCGGTCCCTCAGCCGGCGGGCCAGGAGTGGACGGCCGGGGCGAGGGCGGCGCGGTCCGGGTCCCAGGTGCCGTAGCGGGGGTTCACCCGCAGGTGGAGGGCGGTGGCCGTGGCGGCCAGGATCCGGCGGACGGCGGCGTCGCCCGCCGGGGTGTCGGCGTCCGCCCCGGCGGTCGCGGCGAGCCGACGGATCCCCAGCTCGCGCCCGAGGCGGTCGTCGATCGCCTCGGCCGGAACGCCCTGCGCCGCCAGCGCCCGGGCCAGCCGCCCGGCACCGCCGAGGCGCCGTTCCTCCTCCGCCCGAGCGGCCGCCACCTCGGTGTCCGCGACCGCCGGCCCCCGGTCCGCGACCGCGCGGGCCACCACCGCGTCGAGCACCAGCTCGGTGACCGCCCGCCGGGCGGGGCCCTCCGTCTCCCCCCGGGCGTCCGCCGACACCCCGCCCGGGGCGTTCCGCAGCGCCGCCACCCTGGCCTCCACCGCCTCCACCGGGATCCGCCGCCCGTCCAGCACCGCCGCCGTGCCCGGCGTCAGGCCGCCCCCGCCGCACCCGGCCAGCCCGGGGACGGCGAACAGGACGCCGACGGCGGCGGCGACGGCGGGCGTGGTCCTGGTGGTCGTGGTGGTCCTGGCGGTCTTGGTGGTCGTGGTGGTCGTGGCAGTCCGGCGACGGTGCATGGCGGGTCTCCGGGTGCGGGCAGGTGCGGGGCGGCACGGATCCCCCGAGCGTAGGGCGGGGTGCCCGGGGCAGCGCGGACCGTCCCCCGAACGGCTCATCCGAGCGGGTGCCGACACGGCGCCGGGCTCGCGTCAACCCTGACGATCGTCAAGGTCGGACCCTGTCTTTCGGGTCGGGTCGGGAGCCACCTCCGACTCCTACCGTCCGTGTCATGACGAACACGATCAGGAACAGGACAGTCCTCGCGGTGGCGCTCGTCGGCATCGGCGCCGGTGCGGTCGGGTGGCTGGCTCCGGCCGGCGGTGGTGCGGCCGGGGCGGGACCACCGGCCCACGGCTGGTCATCGGCCGGCTATCGCCGGGTCGCCGAGGCCGTCGCCGACGCCCCGCCCCGCCTTGCCGCCCTGCTGGAGCCCGCCACCGAGGCCGGTCTGCTGGTGCTGGGCCTGCTGCTGGCGCTGGCCTGGTGGACGGCACGCGGGCGGCGGGCCGCCGACACCGTCGCGGGTGCGGTGCTGACCGGCCTCGGCACCCTGCTCGCGTACGGGGCGAGCGAGGCGTTGAAGCTGGTGCTGGACGAGGAGCGCCCCTGCCGGGCCCTGGCCGGCCTTCCGGCCACCGCACTCGCCGACTGCCCGCCGCCGGGCGACTGGTCGTTCCCCAGCAACCACGCCACCCTCGCCGTCGCCATGGCCACCGGGTTGGTGCTGCTACGGCCGCGCTGGGCGTGGCTGGTCGTCCCGGTCGGCCTCGGTACGGCCGCCCTCCGGGTGGCCGCAGGCGTGCACTACCCGCACGACGTGGCCGCCGGGGCCGCGCTGGGCGGGGCTGTCACGGCGGTTGTGGTGGTGGCGCTGCTGCCCTCGGCGACGGCCGCGGTCGGCGCGGCGGGCCGGGTTCGGCTGCTCGGTCCGTTGCTGCTGGCTCCCTCGGCCGCGGCCCGCGCCGCAGCCCCGGCCCCGGCCCCGGTTCCGGTTCCGGTTTCAGCCGGCCGGGCCCGCCACCAGGCCGGCCTCGTGGGCGAGGACGGCGGCGGCGGCCCGATTGGCCACTCCCAGCCGGGCCAGGACGGAGCTGACGTGCGCCTTCACCGTGCCTTCCACCACACCGATCCGGCGGGCGATCTGACCGTTGGACAGCCCGCCGGCGACCAGCGTCAGCACATCGCGTTCACGGGCGGTCAGCCCGGCCACCTGCCGCTGGGCCGCGGCCCGGCGGTCGGCCGGACCGCCGGACCGGGTGGCGGCGAGGTGGGCCACCACCCGGGCGGCCACCTTGGGTGACAGATAGGCCGCCCCGTCGGCCACCGCACGCACCCCGGCGATCAGTTCCTCGGGCTCGCCGGACTTGATCAGGAATCCGTTGGCGCCCCCGCTCAGGGCGCGCAGGATGTAGTCGTCCTCACCGAAGGTGGTCAGCATGACGATCCCGGGAGCCGCTCCGGTCCTGGTGGTGACGCCCACCCGCCGGATCTCGGCGGCGGCGGTGATGCCGTCCGTGCCCGGCATCCGGATGTCCAGCACCGCGACGTCCGGCCGGTGGCGACGGAGCAGCTCGACCGCCTCCCGCCCGTCCCCGGTCTCCGCGACGATCTCGATGCCCGGATCGGTGGCGAGCACCGCGCGCACCCCGGCCCTGACCATCGGTTCGTCGTCCGCGATCAGCACCCGGATCCGCGCCGGGGCGCCGTGCTCCAGTCCCCCGTCGCTCATCGGGCGCTCATTGGACCAGGGCGTCCAGGGAGATCAGCACGCCGCCCCGGAAGCAGAGCCGGTACGCGTCCCCCGAGCGGTCGTTGTTGAACGCCTCGGCCGTCATCGCGTAGTACTCGCACGTCACTCCCTCTCCACCGGGTGGCGGGTTGCCCACGGACGGATGGTACGGAAACTGATGTTCCGGCAGAAATCGCTGCACGGTGGAGCGCTCCTGGCCGACCCGCAGTTCGGCGTAGTCGGCGGGATCGAGCACGGACCGCCCGGCGATGTGGATCGTCCAGCCCTGCAGCACGGCGGTCAGCAGCACCGCGACGGAGAGCGGCACCAGGACGATCGCGACCACCATGCGGCCCACCCGGCGGCGGGCCAGGCGCAGTTCACGGGTCGGCGACACCGCGACCGGCGTCGCCGGGGCCACGGTCGGGGCGCTCGTCCGGGGCAGGTGGGCGCTCACCTCGAAGCCGGCGCCGTCGGCCCGGGGCCCGTAGCGGAAGGTGCCACCCGCCAGCCGCACCCGCTCGGCCAACCCGAGCAGACCGTGACCGCCCGGGCCCGGCACACCGGTTCCCGCCCCGGCTCGGGCCGACGGCTCGCCCGCCGATCGGGGACCGTCGAGCACCCGGACGCGAGCTCCGTCCGTCGTGTAGGCCACCAGCACCGTGACCGACGCCGCCGGGGCGTGCTTGGCGGCATTGGTCAGCGCCTCCTGGACCACCCGGTACACGGCGTGCTCGGCCGCCCTCGGCAGCCCGTCCGGCCGGCCGTCGACGGTCAGCCGGACGTCCAGCCCCGCCGCGGCCGCCTCCGCCACCAGGTGCGGGACGCCCGCGTCGACCGGGCCCCGGTCGACGCGGGGGTCCGTGTCGTCCCGCAGGATGCCGATCACCTCGCCGAGGCGTTCGACGGCGGCGGCCGCGCCCGCCCGGATCTCCTGTGCCGCCTCACGGTGCGGCGGGGCCAGGTCGGGCGCCAGCTTGAGCGCACCGGCCCGCAGGGCGATCAGGCTCAGGTCGTGGCCCAGCGCGTCGTGCATGTCCTGCGCGATCCGGGCGCGTTCGCGCAGCCTCGCCCGCTCGGCCACCAGCCGCTGCTCGTGCTCGGCCCGTTCGGCCCGCTCCCACCCGGCCCGCACCAGTTCCTGCGACTGCCGCCAGAACCGGCCCACCATCCACGGAGCCATTCCGGCGCAGACCAGGACGGAGACGACCGACGTCGCCCGCACCGCCAGGTCCGGGGCTACCACCGTCACCAGTGCCCCGGCCGAGACCAGTGCCACAAGCAGGGCGACCGCCTCCCGCACCCGCTCCGTCCGCGCCCCGGCCGCGAACGCCGCGCCGATGCCCGGCACCGTCCACCAGAGGGACACCGCACTCAGCCCGAACGCCCCGGCCGCCAGCGCCAGCAGCCCCCGGTCCCACCACGTTCTCGTCCACATCCGCCCGACCCTACGGACCTCACCGGTGCAGCGGATCTGTCGAAAGTCATGCCCGTCGGGGAACGGTCGCCTGACGGCGGGCGAGGTTCAGGCGTGCAAGGGTCAGGCGCGCGGGGGCCAGGGGGTGGCGTCGGTGCGGTGCGGCCGGAGGGTGTCGAGGGTCTGCCGCAGGCGGCGGACCGCCGGGTGGTGCGGGCCGTCGCGGCGTTCGCGGTCGAGGAGCAGTTGGAGCAGCCACGACCAGGCCGCCTCCGTCTCGCCGAGCGAGGCCAGCAGCACACCGACCCGTTCCCGGAGGTCGAGCAGCCGCTCGGGTTCGGTCTCCGGCCACACCGCGAGCAGGGCCTGGTACTCGGTCAGCGCCTCCGCGCCACGGCCCAGCTGTTCCAGGCACTCGGCCACCCGGTGGCGCGGTTCGAGCGCCCGTCGGCCGTGCGGCCCGCCCTCGGCGGTGGCGGCGAGCGCCCGGTACTCGGCCAGGGCCTCGTGGTGGCGCCGCTCCTGGAGGAGGGTGCGGGCGTAGATGGTCCGGACAGTGCGGACCATCGCCGCGCCGTCGCCGAGTTCGGACCGACCGCGGGCCAGCAGCCGGGCGGCGAGGTCGAGCACCTCGGGGCGCCGGCCGGCGTCGACCAGGTCGGAGAGCCGGGCGCAGGCCGCCGCGAAGTCCTCCGCCACCGGGGCGGGCGGGGCGGGTGCTGGGACAGGTACGGGTACGGGTACGGGTGCGATCGGCGGAGCCTGCGGCAGCGCCCGGGCGGACGGGTCCGGCACGGCGGCGATCAGGAAGGGCGCTGGTTCGGCCCGGGGCGGCGCCGCCGGGGCGACGCCCTCCGGACGCGGCTGCGGCTGGAGCGGGTACCGGTACGGCCGGGCCGGGTCCGGCAGCGGCCCGAACCGGGGCTGCGGCACCGCGACGGCGGCGGGCAGCAGCGGCAGCAGCCGCCCGTACACCTCCTGGGCGTCGGCCGGCCGGTCCCCGGGGCGCTTGGCGAGCAGGTCGAGCACGAGCCGCTCCAGCACGGCCGGCACCTCGGGCCGCAGGTCGCGGAGCGGCACCGGCGGGTCGTCGACGTGCCGCCGCAGCAGCCCCAGCGCGGTGGGCGCCCGGAACGGCCCTTCGCCGGTCAGCATCTCGTGCAGCAGGCAGCCGAGCGCGTACAGGTCGCTGCGCGGGTCGACGACGGCGGACAGCGCCTGTTCCGGCGCCATGTACGACGGGCTGCCGATCGGGACGCCGGTGAGGGTGAGCCGGGTGGCCTCGGGATCGAGCGCGGTGGCGATGCCGAGGTCCAGCAGGACGGTCCGGCCGCCCTCCCGGACCATCACATTGCTGGGCTTGAGGTCGCGGTGGACGACCCCCACCGCGTGCACGGCGGCCAGCGCGGCGCAGAGCTGGGCGGCCACGGCGACCGCGCGCTCGACCGGGAACGGCGCGTCCTCGGCGATGAGGTCGGCCAGGCTGACGCCGGGGACGCGCTGCATCACCAGGTACAGCTCACCGTTCTCCTCGCCCGCGTCGAAGACGGTGACCAGGCCCGGGTGGTCGAGGGCGGCGGTGGTGCGGCACTCGCGGAGGAAGCGGCGGCGCAGGTCGTCGCCCTGCCGGAGCCGGTCGGCGGTGGTCGGGTCGGTGCCGACGGCGGCGAGGAGGAGGTCGGTGCGCAGCAGCTTGACGGCGACCGGGCGGGCGAGCCGCTCGTCGTGGCCGGCCCAGACCTGGCCCATGCCCCCGTGGCCGATCTTCTCGGTGAGGTGGTAGCGGCCGCCGATCACCCGGGCGAGGGTCACGGGCGGTCCTCGCGAGCCTGACGGCGCAGCAGTTCGCCGAGCTCGCGCAGTTCGTCGGAGGTGGCGGGGCCGGCGCCGGAGGCCCCCTGGCCCGCGGCCGGGGCCGGCGGGTGGGACCGGTACGGGGGCTGCGCGGCCTGCCCGGGCTCGGCGGCCTGCGGATAGGAGGCCGGGGCGGGTGCCGGGTACGGGGCCGGGGTCCCGTAGGGCTGGACGGGAGCGGCGCCGTAGGTCGGGGCGGGGGCGGGGGCGTACGGCTGCGGCGTCCCGTACGGCTGGGCGGACGGGTAGGGCTGCGCGGCGCCGTACGGCTGGGCGGACGGGTAGCCGTACCCGGCCGGCTGTGGGTGCCCGCCGACCACGGCCGGTGCGGAGGGGCGACCCGCCGACCAGACCACCTTGCGGTCCATCAGCAGGAAGTGCACCGGCGGGGTGAACCACATCAGCACCATCGTCGTGGTGCCGACCGCGTCGGCCGTCGGGGCCTCGCCCTTGCCGAAGCTGCCGGCCACCCCGACGCAGATGAAGAAGGTGAGGAAGAGCCCGGCGTACACCACCGCGCCCAGGATGTCGTACGCCCGGCGGCGGCGGACGGCCAGCAGCAGCGACGGCACCATGCCGAGCAGACCGACGGTCAGCAACGGCGCGAGGACCACCAGGATCCGGCCGGCCACGCCGTACGGGCCGACCGGCCGACCGGGGCCCGGGGGCCGGGCGACCAGGGTCCGGCCGTAGGGCGGGGGCGTGGCGCCGGGTATGCCACCGGCGGGCGCGCCACCGGGCGGTGGGCCGAACTGCCCGGGGTACTGCCCTGACATGCGCGCTCCTGAGCGGGTGAGGACGGCTGCCGTCCGGATCACGGAACCGGTTCCGCACACCGTACCGCCAGCACCGGTCGGGCCGGAGTCCTTCCGTCGTGCCCGCACCGCTCCGGCGGCACCGGGGCGGAGTGGGAAGTCGGCCGGTCCGACGTCCGGAGCCGGTCGGCGACGGGTGCAGGCAGGCTCCCGGGGCCGCCAGGGAACGATTGTCAGGGACCGTCAGGGAGCGGACGGGGGCTCGGCGGTGCCGGCGGCGAGGGCATCGGTGACGGCCTGGGTGAGGGCGTGGCCGAGGGCGGCGGCCTGCTGCAGCATCGCGTCGAAGGCGGCGAGCCGGGCGAAGGCAACGCCGAGGCGGCGCTGTTCGGCGATCGGCAGCCGCGGCAGCTCGACCCGCCGGATGTCCAGCCGGGTGGTCGTCGAGGCGTGGCTGGCGGCCCGGCGGGCGGCGGCCGTGGAGCGCAGGTGGCCGGCCAGGAAGTCCGGGTCGAGGGCGGCCGGGTCGGGGCGGAGCAGGTGGAGCTGGCGGCCGAGCGCGGCGCCGGCGGGCGGGCCGCCGAGGCCGACCACCCGGGCGACGCCGCCGCCGAGGGCGGGGACGAGCACGTCGCCGGGCCGGGTCAGCGGGGTGCCTTCGGCGTCGGCCCGGTCGAGGACGGCGCCGGGCGCGGCGCCGGTGACCAGGTCCTGGTCCGTCAGCACGGGGGTGCCGGCCGGGTCGGTGCCGGCGGGCCGGGCCGGGGCGCCGGCGCCCGAGGAGTGCACCTCCAGGAGTCCGGAGCGGACCAGCTCCCCCAGGGTGACGACCGGGCCCGCGCCCCCGCCCGCGCCCCCGCCGGCACCCGGCGCCGGGTCGGCCACCGGCCCGGGCAGCAGCGTGCCGGGGTCGGCGAGCGCGTCCAGCAGTTCGGTCAGCCGGCCCCCGAGATGGGAGAGCCCGGCGGCGCCGCCGGGCGGGGCGGCCGGCGGGACGTGCCGGGCGGGCGAGAGGTCGGTCTCGTCGTCGAGCAGGTCGATCGCCGCCACGGTCCGGTACCGGCCGGGCCGGTCCTCGGGGAGCGGGAGGCCCTCGCGGGCGGCGAGGTCGAAGGCGCGCCAGGCGTCCAGGACGGTGCGGCGCAGCTCGGGCCAGCGGACCTTGTCGCGGCCGCCCTCGGCGAGGTCGGCGGAGCCGGGCGAGGTGGCGGCGGCGTCCAGCATCAGCACCTGGCGGAAGTCGTCGCCGGGGCGGGGCGCGCGCAGCACCCAGAGGTGCAGCGGCACCCCGTAGGGCGGCGCGGCGCCGGCCGGGAGGGCGACGACGGCCCGCAGCGCGCCGGAGCGCAGCAGTTCGGCGCGGACCCGGCGGCCGGCCCGGCGGGCGGCGACGGTCGGCGGGAGCAGCAGGGCGGTGAGCCCGCCGGGACGGGTGTGGGCGAGGCAGTGCAGCACCCAGGCGAGTTCGGACTCGCCGCGCGGCGGGACGAGGCCGCCGGGCCAGCGCCGGTCGAACTGCAGCTCGTCGTGACCCCAGTCCCGCTCGTTGTAGGGGGGCTGGCAGAGCACCGCGTCGAAGGTGTGCCCGGTGTAGGCGTCGGCGCGCAGGGCGTCGCCGGGGCGGAGGTCGACCGGGAGCGGGGTGGGGTCGTCGGCAGGCGCGTGCAGGGCGAGCCTGAGCCGGGCGAGCGCGGCGGTGACCGGGTCGGTGTCCTGGCCGTAGCGGTCGGTGGTGGGCGGCAGGGCGAGCAGCAGGGCGCCGAGGCCGGTGGCGGGGTCGAGCACGGTGGCGGGGACGCCGGCGACGGCGGCGAGCAGTTCGGCGGCCTCCGGCGGGGTGGGGCTGAGCTGGCGGGTGTTGGCTTCGGCGTACCGGGTGAGGAGTTGCTCGTAGGCGGCGGCCGGGCCGGCCTCGGCGGCCAGCCGGGCGAGCAGCCGGGCGAGGTCGAGCTCGGTGGAGCCGAACAGGCCGGGCCGCCCGGGGCCGGTGGCGCCGTCCGAGCCGTCGGCACCGATGCCGGGGCCGGGGCCGGTGACGGCCTCGGGGCCGAACACGGTGCGGGCGGTGTCGGCGAGGGCGCGCGGCAGGGCGGTGGCGAGCCTGGTGTCCGGCTGGTCGGCGAGGACGGCCCAGCGCTCCGGTTCGCGGTGGTGCAGCAGCAGGACGGCGCCGGCCCGGACCAGCGGGGCGGCCGGGTGGCCGGCCGGGTCGCGCAGGGTCTCGACGAGTCGCCAGACCCGCTCCAGCAGCGGCAGTTCGGCGATCTTGCCCTGGGACCGGAGCCAGGACTCCACCTCGGTGAGCGCGAAGGCCGGGCTGCTGTCGGTGCCGCCGACGGGGCGCGGGAAGTCGGGGTGGCGGCGGCGCCAGTTGCTGACGGCGGCGCGGCCCACCCCGGCGAGGCGGGCGATCTCGACCGCGGTCACCTCGGGACGGTCCGGCATGGGGGCTCCTTCGTCGGCGACGGCACTGGTGTGGCCACACAGCATAGTCAGCGGCACCGTTCCGGCGGTTCACACGTGAACAGAGATGTTTCATGAGAAGCCGTTGACATCGTTCACAGCAGATGATGTGATCTGTCCTGTCGACAGCAGGTCAGGTCGACACCGCACAGGACGAAGAGCCGGTCCGTACCCGGCGACACGACAGGAGACCCCGATGTCCGCGACCACCCGCCGCACCCGCCGCACCGCCGCCCTGCTGCTGGGCGCCACGCTCGTCACCCTCACCGCGACGGCCTGCGACTCGACCGGCGGCCCGTCCGTCTCCACCGAGGCCAAGCAGACCGCCGCCGCCTCCGCCCCCGCCGCCCCTGCCGCCACCGCCCCGGCAGCCGGCGCCGCCACCTCCGCCCCCGCCAAGCCGGCCGACAGCAAGCCCGCCGAGAGCAAGCCCGCCGAGGCGGCCAAGGCCCCGGCGAAGGTCGGCGACACCATCGCCCTCAAGAGCACCCTGGAGAAGGGCAACACCGCCGACGTCACCGCACTGAAGGTGGTCGACCCGGCCCAGAGCACCAACGAGTACCTGACCGCGGCGGACGGCAAGCACTACGTCGCCGTGCAGTTCCAGATCAAGCCGACCGGAGCCAAGGCCTACAGCGAGGCCCCGTGGAGCGCCGCCAAGGTGATCGACGACCAGGGCCAGGCGTACGGCCCGACGCTCGCCGACACCAAGGCCGGCCCGTCCTTCCAGACCCCGACCAACATCGCCTCCGGCGAGACGGGCAAGGGCTTCGTCGTCTTCGAGGTGCCGAACGGCACCAAGCTCGACAAGGTCCAGTTCTCCCTGGACAACGGCTTCGCCGACCAGGTCGGCCAGTGGAAGCTGGGCTGACAACGGTGGCACCCCCACCGCCGGGCACCGGAACACCCGCAGGAACGCCGACGGCGGCCCCGGGCAGCACCGCCCGAGACCGCCGTACCCGGCGAGGCCCCCTCCCGGGGCCCCCGACCGCCGGGGGATCCGCTACTTCCGCGCCCCCGCCAGGTCGTCGAACATCGACGACAGGAACTCCCTGGACCAGGCCAGCAGCTCCCGCCCGACCAGCGGCTTGCCACCGATCCGCCCGGTGGACGGCCGGGGCACCAGCAGCTGGTTGGTCGCCGCCTTCACCTGGCTGCGCGGGTAGAGCCGGTTCAGCCGCAGCTGCTGCGACTCCCTCAGCTCGACCGGTCCGAAGCGCACGTTGGAGCCCTGCAGCGTGATGTCCGCGATGCCGCACCGCCGCGCGTACAGCCGCAGCGCCGCCACCAGCAGCAGGTTCTCCACCGGCTCGGGCAGCTTGCCGTACCGGTCGACCAGCTCGTCCCGGACCTGGGTGATGTCCTCCTCCGAGTTGACCGCCGCGATCGAGCGGTAGGCCTGGAGCCGCAGCCGCTCCCCCGGCGCGTAGTCGTGCGGCACATGGGCGTCGACCGGCAGCTCGATCTTCACCTCCAGCGGCTCCTCCTCCGCCTCCCCGCCGCCCGCCAGCGACTCGCGGAACTCGGCCACCGCCTCGCCGACCATCCGCATGTAGAGGTCGAAGCCGACACCCGCGATGTGCCCGGACTGCTCGCCGCCGAGCAGGTTGCCCGCGCCGCGGATCTCCAGGTCCTTCATCGCGACGTACATGCCGGCGCCCATCTCGGTGTGCTGGGCGATGGTGGCCAGCCGCTCGTGCGCCGTCTCGGTCAGCGGCTTCTCCGGCGGGTACAGCATGTAGGCGTACCCCCGCTCCCGGCCCCGGCCCACCCGGCCGCGCAACTGGTGCAGCTGGGAGAGGCCGAAGGTGTCGCCGCGCTCGACGATCAGGGTGTTGGCGTTGGAGATGTCGATGCCGGACTCGACGATCGTGGTCGACACCAGGACGTCGAACTCCTTCTCCCAGAAGTCGACGACCACCTTCTCCAGCTGGGTCTCGCCCATCTGCCCGTGCGCGGTGGCGATCCGCGCCTCCGGCACCAGCTCCTTCAGCCGGGCGGCCGCCCGGTCGATCGACTCGACCCGGTTGTGGATGTAGAACACCTGGCCCTCGCGCAGGAGTTCACGCCGGATCGCGGCCGAGATCTGCTTCTCGTCGTAGGGGCCGACGAAGGTCAGCACCGGGTGCCGCTCCTCCGGCGGGGTGGTGATGGTGGACATCTCGCGGATCCCGGTGACCGCCATCTCCAGGGTGCGCGGGATCGGGGTCGCGGACATGGTGAGCACGTCGACGTTGGCCCGCAGCTTCTTCAGCTGCTCCTTGTGCTCGACGCCGAAGCGCTGCTCCTCGTCGACGATGACCAGGCCGAGGTCCTTGAAGCGGGTCTCCGAGGAGAACAGCCGGTGGGTGCCGATGACGACGTCCACCGAGCCCTCGAACAGCCCCTCCAGTACGGCCTTGGCCTCGCCGTCGCTCTGGAACCTGGACAGCGCCTTCACGTTCACCGGGAAGTTGGCGTACCGCTCGGCGAAGGTCGAGAAGTGCTGCTGCACCAGCAGCGTGGTCGGCACCAGCACCGCGACCTGCTTGCCGTCCTGCACCGCCTTGAACGCCGCCCGCACCGCGATCTCGGTCTTGCCGTAGCCGACGTCGCCGCAGATCAGCCGGTCCATCGGGACGGACTTCTCCATGTCCGACTTGACCTCGGCGATGGTGGTCAGCTGGTCGGGCGTCTCCGCGTAGGGGAAGGCGTCCTCCAGCTCGCGCTGCCACGGGGTGTCCGGGCCGAAGGTGTGACCGGGGGCCGCCATCCGGGCCGAGTACAGCTTGATCAGGTCGGCGGCGATCTCCTTGACCGCCTTCTTGGCCCGCTGCTTGGTCTTCGCCCAGTCCGCGCCGCCCAGCCGGTGCAGCGTCGGGGCCTCGCCGCCGACGTACTTGGTGACCTGGTCGAGCTGGTCGGTCGGCACGAACAGCCGGTCGCCGGGGTGCCCCCGCTTGGCCGGCGCGTACTCCAGCACCAGGTACTCGCGGGTGGCGCCCTGCACGGTGCGCTGCACCATCTCCACGTACCGGCCGACGCCGTGCGCCTCGTGCACCACGTAGTCGCCGGGCACCAGCGCCAGCGGGTCGATCGCGTTGCGGCGCCGGGACGGCATCCGCCGCATGTCCTTGGTGGAGGACCGCTGGCCGGACAGGTCGGTCTCGGTGATCACGGTCAGCTTGAGCGCCTCGTCGACGAAGCCGTGCTCGATCGAGCCGCAGGAGACGTGCACGACGTCCCGGGTGGGGGCCTCGGACAGGTCGGCGACCAGCCGGGCCGCGATGCCCTCGTTGCCGAGCACCTCGGCGAGCCGGGAGGCCGGTCCGTGGCCCTCGGTCACCATGACCACCCGCCAGTCGGCGGCCAGCCGCTCCTTGGCGTCGGCGATCGCCCGGGCGGTGTCGCCCCGGTACGCCTCGACCGCGTGCATGCCGAGGGTCAGGGTGTTGGTGTCGAACTCCAGCAGCCCGCTCACCGAGGCGTCGCTGGTCGCGAACGGGCTGACCGACCACCACGGCAGGCCGATCTCGGCGGCGTGCTCGCGCACCTCGGCGAGCGAGCGCAGCGAGGCGGCCGAGACGTCGATGGTCTCCAGATCGATGGGCCGGTCGCCCCCGGAGGCGGCGGCCACCCAGGAGGCGTGCAGGAACTCCTGGCTGGTCGCCACCAGGTCGGTGGCGCGGGTGCGGACCCGCTCGGGGTCGCAGACCACGGCGACCGAGCCCAGCGGCAGCACGTCGACCAGCAGCTCCATGTCCTCGACCAGGACGGGGGCCAGCGACTCCATGCCCTCGACCGCGATGCCCTCGGCGATCCGGTCCAGGATCTCGGCCAGGCCCGGGTGCTCGGCGGACAGTTCGGCGGCCCGGGCCCGCACCTCGTCGGTCAGCAGCAGCTCGCGACAGGGCGGCGCCCACAGGCCGTGCTCGGCGATCTCCAGCGAGCGCTGGTCGGCCACCTTGAAGAACCGGATCTCCTCGACCTCGTCGCCCCAGAACTCCACCCGCAGCGGGTGCTCCTCGGTCGGCGGGAAGACGTCCAGGATGCCGCCGCGCACCGCGAACTCGCCGCGCTTCTCGACGAGTTCGACCCGGGAGTAGGCGGCCGCGGCCAGCTTCCGGGCGACCTGCTCCAGATCGTGCGACTCGCCCCGCAGGACGGCCACCGGCTCCAGTTCGGCCAGCCCCTTCACCTGCGGCTGCAGCACCGAGCGGACCGGTGCGACGATCACCTGCACCGGCCCGGCCGCGGGGTCGTCGACCCGCGGGTGGACGATCCGGCGCAGCACCGCGAGCCGACGGCCGACCGTGTCCGAGCGCGGGGAGAGCCGCTCGTGCGGCAGCGTCTCCCAGGCCGGGAACTCGGCGACCGCGTCCGGCGGCAGCAGTGAGCGGAGCGAGGCGGCGAGGTCCTCGGCCTCCCGGCCGGTGGCGGTGACGGCCAGCACCGGACGGCCCCGCTCCCCGGCCGCCTGCCCGGCGAGCGCGCGGGCCAGCGCGGCGATCGCGAACGGCCTGGCGGCGGGCGGTCCGACCAGGTCGAGATGGCGGCGGCCCCCGGCCGCCGCACCGGTGGCGGTCGCGGCCTCGATCGCCTCGGCGAGGGCCGCGTCCCGCGCGACGACATCGAGCAGTCCGGTCAGGCTCATCTGGAGTCTCTTCTTCGTCCCGAGGAAGGTGCTGCCCGGGGGCCCTGGGCCCGTCGGGGCAGCGCGAACGGCCCGGCACGCCGTGCGGCCGGGGGTGTCAAGCCTACGCCGCGAGGCTGACGCGCACGCGGCACACGGCCGGGGGCGGGGCGGCGCGCGACCGGCACGGGGAACCCGCACGGTCCGCGGGCGCTCCGCCGGCGATCCGGTGCGGACGAACCACCGCCCGCACGCTGCCGGTCCTGGCGTTCCGCCGGGCCGTTTCCCCATCGTCGCGTTCTGCCACGATCTGGACATACTCCTGTCACTGCCCGTCCATGGAGATCGCGCACCATGGTGAATGTGCCCGCCGCACCCAACCGTGGGGGATGGCTGCGAGGGGCACGGTCGCACACCCGATGGGGGTCGGGAGTGCGAGGCCGGGCGGCCCTGGGTGGGGGCGCCCGCCCACACGCCGGGAACCGTGGCGTCCTTTCCTGGAGGACGCCACGGGTCTCGGCCTCATTCTTTTCCCCGCCCGCCCTCCCCGTCCACACACCCGGTGTCACGATCGCGTGCCGCCCGGCCCCGACCGCGGGCCCGCGTCCCTTTCCGGCCCCTTTCGGCGCAATCCCGGGAAAGCCCGCGCCGTCCGGCCCCGCTCCCTACCCTGTGGTGAAGACCGTGTGGAGACGCCCGGAGGGGCCAGGGGCGTCGCGATGGAGGGGGTTCTTCGTCATGCGCGTTGTCATCGCAGGCCAGGGCTACGTGGGGCTGCCGCTCGCGGTCCGCGCGGCCGAGGTCGGGCACCGGGTGGTCGGCTACGACGTGGACGAGCGCCGGATCAAACGGCTGGCCGTCGGCGAGTCCTACGTCGAGGACATCCCGGCCGAGCGGCTGCGGCCGCTGCTGGAGAACGGGAGCTATCTGCCGTCCGCCGAGCCGTCGGACGTCGCGGAGTTCGACGTCGCGGTGATCACCGTGCCGACGCCGCTGCGCGACGGCGTGCCCGACCTGTCGTACATCGAGGCCTCGGCCGCCCTGCTCGCCCAGCACCTGCGGCCGGGGGCGACCGTCGTCCTGGAGTCCACCACCTACCCCGGCACCACCGAGGAGCTGCTCGCGCCGCTGCTGGAGCAGGGATCGGGGCTGACCGTCGGGCGGGACTTCCACCTCGGCTACAGCCCCGAGCGGATCGACCCGGGCAACCCGACCTGGCGGCTGGAGAACACCCCGAAGGTGGTCTCCGGGATCGACCCGGCCTCGCTGGCGGCGGTCGAGGGCTTCTACGGCGGGCTGATCGACCGGACCGTCCCGGTCTCCTCCTGCAAGGAGGCCGAGCTGACCAAGCTGCTGGAGAACACCTTCCGCCATGTGAACATCGCCCTGGTCAACGAGCTGGCGATGTTCGCCCACGATCTGGGGATCGACGTCTGGGAGGCCATCGACGCCGCCTCCACCAAGCCGTTCGGCTACCTGCGCTTCACCCCCGGCCCAGGGGTGGGCGGGCACTGCCTGCCGATCGACCCGTCCTACCTGTCCTGGCGGGTGGAACGGGCGCTCGGCCAGTCGTTCCGCTTCGTCGAGCTGGCCAACGACGTCAACAGCCACATGCCCGACTACGTGGTCCGGCGGCTCGCCGAGGCGCTGAACGAGCGGCAGCGCTCGGTCAAGGGCTCGCGGGTGCTGCTGCTGGGGCTGGCGTACAAGAAGAACACCGGCGACGCCCGGGAGACGCCGGCCGCCCGGGTCGCCGAGCTGCTGGTCCGGATGGGCGCCGAGGTCCGCGCCGCCGATCCGCACGTGGTGGTCGGGGTGCACGTGCCCGAGCCGGTGATCCCGGGCCAGCGGGCGGCCGAGCACGACCCGCACGGCGACCCCTTCGCCGCCGTCCACCGGGTGGAGGCGAGCCCCCGGGAGCTGGCGGCGGCGGACGCGGTGGTGCTGCTGGCCGACCACGACGACTTCGACTACGGGGCGGTCACCGAGCACGCCCGGTACGTGCTGGACTGCCGGCGCCGGCTGGCGGGCGGCGCCTCGGTCGAGGTGCTCTGAGCCGTCCCGCCGGGTCCGCGTCCGGTCCGCCTCCGTCCGGTCCGCCGACGCGCCGGGCCCCGAACGCGTCTCGGCGTTCGGGGCCCGGTGTGCGCGGGACCGCCTGCGGGCGGTCAGCGCCGACGGCGGTAGGCGACCGTGTTCGGGGTGCCGTACTCGGCGCCGTCGTCCACGATCACGATCTTCGGGATGATCCTGGTCTCCTCCTCGGCCGGGCGCTCGGCGTCGGCCGCCTCGCCGCCGTCCGCCGCCGGAACCGGCGGGGGCGTGGCCGGCCTCGGCGGGACCGGTCCGGTGGCGAGGCCCGGGGCGACCCGCCCGGGGGTGACCCGGAGCATCGCGGTGGCCGCCTCGCCCGAACCGGGCGCGCTGCCGCCGGGCAGGGCCGGGACGGGCTCCTTGCGGAGAACGGCCCTCGGGTCGGCGGCCGCGGGCACCGGGACGGACAGGGCGGCGGGGACGGCGAGGGGCAGCGGGATCTCCCCGGTGTCCGCCTCCGGGTCGACCGGGGGCGCGTCCGAGGGAGCCGCGTCGACCGGGGCGGCGTCGACGGGCGCGGCGTCCACCGGGGCACCGTCGGCCCGCTCCCGGACGGACCTGACCTCGTCGGCCCCGACCTCGACCACCAGGCCCTCGGCCACCGGGGCCGGCAGCGGCTCGATCGCGCCCACCGCGGCACCCGTGAGCGAGGCCAGCGTCGCCTTGATGTGGTCGAGGTGCTGCTGCACCGTCTCCAGCCGGGCGGAGAACTCGCGGTGCTCGCGCTCGGTCGCCGTGTTGATCCGCTCGGCCTCGCGCCGGGCCTGCTCGATCAGCTCGTCCGCCCTGGCCTGCGCCTCGGCGTCGCTCTGCTTGATCCGGCCGAGCACCGACTCCCGGAACTGCTCGGCCTCCTTGACCCGCCGCTCGGCGGTGGAGGAGATCGCCGCGTCCTCGGCGTCGGCCGTGGTCTGCGCCTCGGCGAAGGTCTCGTCGGCCTTGCGGCGCAGCTCGGCCAGCTTGGCCTCGGCCCGCTCGGAGGCCTCGGCGGCCGCGACCCGGACCTGGGCCGCGTGCGCGGTGGCGGCGTCCCGGACGGACCGGGTCTCGCGGTCGGTGTCGGCCCGGATCGTCTCGGCCTCGGCCCGGGTGCGCTCGTCGGTGCGGCGCGCGGCCGCGTCGGCCTCGGTCCGGGTGACGGTCGCGTACTCCTTGGCGGCCCGGTCGGCCGCCTGTCCGGCCTCGTAGACCTCGTCGCGGAGGTCCTCGGCCGCGCGCTCGGCCTTGTCGCGGACGGCGCGGGCCTCGTTCTCGGCCGTCCGGGCCAGCCCGGCGGCCTGCTCGCTGAGCACCTCGTAGTCCGGTTCCGGGGCATCGGCGGCGGCCTGTCGGACCTCGGCCAGCCGGCGTTCCATCTCCCGGATTCCGGACCCGAGCACGCTCAGCCGCTCCCACGCCTCGTCCCGCTGCGCGGTGAAGACGGTCAGGGCGCGGTCGACCTGCTCGGGCGCGTAACCGCGCCGGGCAACGGTGAAGCCGTGCTGGGGGACGGCGTCGCTCATGGGCTCTTCCCCTCGTGTCGCGGGCTGCGGAGCCCATGATCGGACGGATCGGTCCGCTCGGGAACCGGGTCGGCGAACCCGGTCAGGATTCGAACGTCGAACGGATCGAAACATGTCGAGGATGGACGATTGCGACCATCCTCTTGACCTATTTTGCGCAGATCATGGCGAAACCCCAATGAGGCGCCGCCGCACCGGTACGCCGAAGGGGCCGTTCCGGACCTCGGAACGGCCCCCGGCCACCTGCGTGGTTCCGGGGCTGCCCGCTAGAGCAGGCCGTCCCAGAACTGCTCCAGCAGTACGGCCCACCAGGTGTCCGCGGACTGGAGCGCAGCCGGGTCGATCGCGGCCAGCTGAGCCTGGAAGTCGGTCGTCCAGCGACCGGCCTGGTCCGGGGTCAGCCCGTACCGCAGCCGCCACATCCGGCCCAGCAGGGCCAGCGCGCGGACGAACTCCGGTACACCTGTGTTGACGAACCGGGGCGGCTCCCCGGTTCCTTCGAGATCCACCGCGACCACGTGCGCCGTGCCGTACTGCACACACAGCTGCCGGCCGTAGTCGTTGCCCAGCACCAGGTAGCCGCCGAAGTCGGGACCGCCCGCCAGGCCCCGTTCGGCCGCCAGCTCGGCGAGCGTCGGGATCGGCCGGCCCTCCTGGGCCTGCGCCCAGAAGAACGGTCCGAACTCGCGCGGCAGACCCGCCCACATCAGCGTCTGCGCCACCGGCTCGGGCACGCCCTGCCGGGCCACCGCGCGCTGCTCGAAGCGGAACACGTTCGCCCCGAAGGCCTGGCCGAGCTCCTGGCCGAGCTGCTGCGGCGGGACCGGCTGCGGCGCCGGGACGGTGCCCGGGGCGGGCAGCGGCACCCGGAACGGCCGGACCCGCTGCGGACCGGAGGCCAGCTGGTGCAGCTCGTCCAGGTGGTCCAGCAGCTGGGCCATGCCGGCCTGCCGGGAGTGGTGCTCCCGGCCGTAGTCGGCGGTGTGGGTGAGCCGGACGTTCGGCCAGGAGGCGGCGATCATCCGGTGGCAGTAGCCGCCGGGCAGGTCGCAGGACTCCAGCTCGGTGTAGAGCTCCAGCACCTGCTCCGGCGGCACGTTCAGCCGCCGCAGGTCCTGGAGGATCTTCCACTCCGGGTGCGGGGTGCCGGGCTCGCTGCGGTGCAGCAGCTTCTGCTCCGACCCGTCCGGGCCCCGGTAGCTGAGCGCGGCGAAGTAGCCCGGGCCGACCGCGGGCACACCGGGCGGCACCGGGGCGCCCTGCGGCGGTCCGGGGACGGGCGCCGGCGGGACGGGCGCGGGCGCGGCGACCGGTGCCGGCGCCGGGGCGGCGGCGGGCGCGGGCCCGGCCGGGTAGCCGTAGCCGGCCACGGGCGCGCCGGAGGCACCGGCGCCGGGCGGCGGCGGGACGGCGGGGCCGCCGGACGGCGGGGTGCCCGGGTCGATCGCGCCCGCCAGCTGGGTGCGCTCGTACGCCACCCCGCCGGGGGCGGGGGCGGCCGGGGCGGCGGGCGGTGCCGCCGGACCGTCCGCGGCGCGCAGACCGGCGGGCGGCGGGGGCGGCGGGGCGCTGGAGGCGCCTCGGCCACCGGAACCGGCGGAGGCCGCCGGGCCGGAGCCGCCGCGCAGCCCGGCGGGCGGGGGCGGCGGCGGGGCCGAACCCGGGTTGCGGCCGAGCGCGGCGGGCGCCGGGCCCGCGCCGGGACCGGCCGCTCCACCGCGCAGTGCGGCGGGCGGGGGCGGCGGCGGGGCGGAGCCGGGGGCGCGGCCGAGCGCGCCGGGCGGCGCGGGCTCGGCGGGCGGGCCGACCGGCGGCGGGACCGGGGCCCCGGGCGCACCCGGCAGGCCCGCCAGTCCGGGCAGGCCGTCGGGCGAGGCCAGCATGGTGGCGGCGTGCTCGACCCCCGGGCCGGCGGGCGGCGGGACGGGAGTCCCCGGGGCGGGCGTGCCGGGGCCGCCGGGCGCGCCCGGCAGACCGGCGAGGCCGGGCAGACCGTCCGGCGGCGCCAGCAGCGTCGGCGCGGGCTCCACCATCGGCGGCACCGACGGCGGCACCGGAGTGCCCGGCACGGGCGTCCCCGGACCACCCGGCGCGCCCGGCAGACCGGCGAGACCCGGAACACCGTCCGGCGGCGCCAGCAGCGTCGGCGCGGGCTCCACCATCGGCGGCACCGACGGCGGCACGGGCGTCCCAGGCACCGGCGTCCCCGGACCACCCGGCGCACCCGGCAGACCGGCGAGACCCGGCCGAGCGCCCTCGGGCAGCAGCACGGTCGCCGCCTCGGAGCCGGCCCTCGGCTCGCCGGACAGCCCGGCACCGTTGGTGCGCAGTCCGTCGGGCAGCAGGACGGTCGCCGCCTCGACGCCCGCGCCGTACGAGGGCGGACCGGCCGGCTCGTCGTGGCCGGGCGGCGGGGCGAGCATGGTCGGCGCGTCCCCGGCGGGGCGCTCGGAGACCGGCGGCGTGGTCAGCACGGCGGGCCCGGGCGTGTCGGCGCGCCCGAACCGGACCCCCGGCGTCGGCGGCGCGGCGGGTGCCGGGTCGAGCGGCGGCGCGGGCGGGGCCACCGGCCGGACGGCCGGCTCGGCGGGCTCGGTGAAAGCGGCGGGCTCGGCCGGAGCGGCGGGCACGGTGAAAGCGGCGGGCTCGGCCGGAGCGGCGGGCACGGTGAAAGCGGCGGGCTCGGCCGGAGCGGCGGGCACGGTGAAAGCGGCGGGCTCGGCGCCTGCCACCGGCACCCCCGACGCCGGCGTCCCGGCGGTCGCCGGGGCGCCCAGCCGCTCCGCCTCGGCGGCGAGCGCCGCCGCCCCGGCCTCCTGCAGCCACTGCGGCGGGCTCAGCAGGAAGGACGTCGCCTCCACCGGCCCCGGCGCGGGCCGGGCCGCCCCGGCCGGGTTGGCCGCGACCGGCCGCCCGTACGTCTCCTCGTACTGCCGGACCACCTCGTTGACGGGCAGCGCGGGCCAGAGGGTGCTCGCGCCGGAGTCCCGGGCGATCACCAGCCGGGCCTCGCCCTCGGTCTCGGTCCCGCCCTCGGCGGACTGCACCGCCCAGCAGACGAAGCCCAGGTCGAACTCCCGGACCCGCACCTCGCGCTGCCGCTCCCGGGACACCCCGCCGTTGATCCACTCCTCGGCGAGCTCCTGCGCCTGCGCGTACGTCACCACGCCCGGTTCACCCCTGTCCCCATCGTCCCCGCTCGTTCCACACCGTCGACGACCGGCCGGTCCGTCTCCCGGCCCGTCCTGCGTTCCACCGCGAACGCCACGTCAGCCCACCGGAACGGCCCGGGCGAACCCGCCGTTCACCATCAGCTCGGCGACCGTCTCCAGCTCCGGCGGGCTCCCGGCCAGCCGCAGCAGGAAGGCGTCGAAGTCGTCCCCGCAGGGCAGCAGCAGCCGCTCGACCCGGTCCTCGGGGGACTCCGGGGCACCGGTGTCGCGGGCGTCGTCGTAGAGGCAGAGCCAGACCGAGCCGATCCGGTCGCCGCGCACCTTCAGCGCCAGGATGCCGCCCTGGGCGTAGGCGATGCCCAGGTAGTCCTTGGTGAAGTGGTCCCGCAGGCACTTGTTGGCGTAGACGACGTCCTCGGTGCCGTACTCCTCGGTGAGCGTCAGGAAGGGCTGGTCGACCAGCAGCCCGAGGTCCGGGTCGAGCGCCACCCCGGCCGGGACGCGGCCGCCGCCGAGCTTGAGGAAGGTCCGGTAGGCGCCGGGCAACCGGTAGCCCAGCCGCTGCTCGGCCCGCTGCACGAGGTCCTCGGGGACACCGATCGGGTCGCCGCCGTCCAGGGCGAGCGGGAAGTGCACCGCCCGCTTCTCCTGCAACGGGCGGGTGCCGCGCCGACCGTGGTCGGCGGAGGAGGTGGCGAGTCCGCCGTGGTGCCGCAGCATCGCCTTGACCTCGACCGGGACCAGCTCCATCCGCCGCCAGCCGGGCGCGGCCCGGCCGACCACGTGGTGCCAGGTCCAGCCGGGCGGGGTGGCGACGGCGGTGTCCAGGTCGGCCCAGAGCGGGTGGCCCTGGGTGAACAGCGCGGCGTTGGCCGAGACGTAGTCGGTCAGCCGGAGCTCGTCGACGCCGAAACCGGCCGGCGGGTCGGCGACCTCGGCCGCCGCGGCGGCGTACGGGCCGAAGTCCGGGTGGCCGTGCTCGTCCACCCGGACCCCGGCGGGGTGCCGCTCGGCGCGGACCGGATCCGGGAACTGCACCACCTGACCTGCGTACGCCGCGTTCGGTGCGGCGGCGACGCCGGGCCGACCTGTCGTCATCTGGGAGCCCCCACTGGCTGCTGCAAATTCTCGGTGCGCTTGTTGGGAAACAGCGTAGGGGGTACGCCCGCGGACCGGTCCCCCGCCCGGTGGCACCGGACGCGGACCGGCACCGACCGGACACGGGACGGCCACCGGCAGGGCACGGAGCGGTCACCGGCGGGGCGGAAAAACGGGCGGAGCGGGAAAGGGGGGCGGAGCGGAAAAGCGGGCGGAGCGGGGGCCGGGGTGGGCTCAGGCCGCCAGTGCCTTGGCCAGCGCCTCCACCACCCGCTCCTGCTGCCCGGCGGTGATCTGCGGGAACAGCGGCAGGGTCAGCAGCTCCGCCGCCGCCCGCTCGGCGACCGGGAACGCCCCCTCGCCGCGGCCGAGGTGCCGGAAGGCCGGCTGCAGGTGGACCGGCACCGGGTAGTGCACGCCCGCCCCGATCCCGGCCGCGTTCAGCGCCGCGAGCAACGCGTCCCGGCGGGCGCCGCCCGCGCCGACCCGGACCGCGTACAGGTGCCAGACGTGCTCGTTGCCGGGCGCGGTGCGCGGCGGGGTGATGCCGTCCAGACCGGCCAGCAGCACGTCGTAGCGGGCGGCGGCGGCCCGGCGGGCCTCGTTCCAGGCGGGCAGTCGGCGCAGCTTGGCGCGCAGCACGACGGCCTGGAGCGCGTCCATCCGGGAGTTGAAGCCGAACCGCTCGTGGACGTACTTGCGCGCCGAGCCGTGGTCTCCGATCAGCCGGACGGCGGCGGCCAGGTCGTCGTCGTCGGTCACCACGGCCCCCGCGTCGCCGTAGGCGCCGAGGTTCTTGCCGGGGTAGAAGCTGGTGGCGGAGATCCGGCCGTGGCGGGCGCGGCCGTCCTGCCGGGCCCCCTGGGACTGCGCCGCGTCCTCCACCACCGGGCGGTCGCCGGCCAGGTCGAGCAGCGCGGCCATCGGGGCGAGCTGGCCGTTGAGGTGGACCGGCAGCAGCGCGACCGCGTCCGCCAGCACCTCGGCGACCCGGGCCGGGTCGATCAGCAGGTGGTCGGGGTCGGCGTCGACCAGGACCGGGCGCAGACCGGCCCGCTGGACGGCCTCCGCGGTGGCGACGAAGGTGTTGGCGGGCAGCACCACGCCGCCGCCGGGCGGCAGGTCCAGGGCGCGCAGGGCCAGTTCGAGGGCGTCGGTGCCGTTGGCCGCGCCGACGCAGTGCCGGGCGTCGGAGAAGGCCGCGTACTCCTCCTCGAAGCCGGCCACCTCCGGCCCCTTGATGTAGCCGCCGCTCGCGAGCACCCGGTCGAAGCCGGCCCTGACCTCCGCCTCGATCTCGGCGTGCGCGGCGGCGAGGTCGACGAGCGGAACGGGCTGGTCGGTGGTCATCCTGTGGTCTCCCTGGGCCGGTCGGAACCTGTCGGTACGAAACCTGCGAGCAGCGGAACGGAGGTACGGACGAGCGGAGGTACGGACGAGCGGCGGAACGGACGGAGCGGTGGAACGGGGGCGCGGCGGGACAGCGGTCTCAGCCGAGCGCGGACCTCAGCGCGGCCACCACCCGGTCCTGCTGCTCCTCGGTCAGCGCGTGGTGCAGCGGCAGGATCAGCGAACGCCGGGTGAGCAGCTCGGTGGCGGGCAGCGGGACCCGGGCGGTCCCCTTGTACGGGGCCTCCAGATGGGCGGCCATGATGCCGCGCCGGGCGGAGACACCGGCCTCGGCGAGCCGGACCAGCAGTTCGGCCCGGTCGGGGGCGCCGTCCGGCGGCAGCACCCAGCAGGACTGGTAGTTGGTGGTGCCGTGCGGCGGGTCGTCGACCAGCCGCACGCCGGTACCGGCGAGCAGCTCCCGGTAGCGGGCGGCGAGCTCGCGCCGACGGGCGACCATGGCGGGCAGCTTGCGCAGCTGCACCAGGCCGATGGCGGCCTGGATGTCGGTCATCCGGTAGTTGAAGCCGATCTCGTCGTAGGTCTCCAGCACGCTCGCGCCGCCGGCCCCCGCGTGCCGGTCGGCCGCCGAGACGCTCATCCCGTGCTCGCGCAGCCGCCGCAGCCGCGCCGCGAGTTCGCCGTCGCGGCAGGTGACCATGCCGCCCTCGCCGGTGGTGAGCAGCTTGCGCGGGTGGAAGGAGTACGCGGCGAGTTCGGCGCCCGCGCCGACGGGACGGCCCCGGTACACCGAGCCGGCCCCGCAGGCGGCGTCCTCGACCACGGTGACGCCGTGCGGCCCGACGGCGGCCCGGAGGCCGTCCAGGTCGACCGGCACCCCGCCCTGGTCGACCGCGATCACCGCCCTGGTCCGCCCGGTGAGCAGCGGTTCGACGGTCGCGGCGGTGAGGTTGCCGGTGGCCGGGTCGACGTCCGCGAACACCGGCACCGCACCGGCGTAGGTGACGGCGTTGGCGGTGGCGACGAAGGAGAGCGAGGGGACGACCACCTCGTCCCCCGGGCCGACGCCCGCGCCGATCAGCGCCAGGTGCAGCGCGGTGGTGCAGGAGGAGACGGCGACGGCGTGCTCGACGCCGAGGTGCTCGGCGAAGGCCCGCTCGAAGGCGGCGACCCGGGGGCCCTGGGCCACCCAGCCGGAGCGAACCGCCTCGGCGGCGGCCTCGGCCTCCTCCTCGCCGAGCCAGGGGATCATGACGGGGATGCTGGACACAGGCGTGCTCCGAACGTGGCGCGGACGTGATCGGTGGGCGTGGTCGGTGGACCGGGTCAGCGGTCGGTGGACCGGGTCAGCGGGCGATCGACCGGGTCAGTGGATGTGACCGGTGGACGTGATCGGTGGACGGGACCGGTGGACGGGACCGGTGGACGGGACGCCCGGCCGGGCGCGGACCCCGGCCGGGCCCGGAACGGCTACTGCTCGCGCCACCAGCCGACCAGCCGCCGCAGGCCCTCGTCGAGGCCCAGTTCGGGCTTCCAGCCGAGGTCGCGCTCGGCGGCGCCGATGTCCGCGAGCCGCCGCACCACGCCGCCGGCGGTCCCCCGGGCCGGGCCGTGCTCGACGTCCAGGTCGCTCCGGTCCATCGCGGTGAGCAGGGCGTCGGCCAGGCCCCGCAGCGAGACCTCGCTGGCGCTGGCGATGTTGTAGACCCGGTCGGTGACGGGCGCGGCGGCGGCCAGCAGATTGGCCCGGGCGATGTCCTCGGTGTAGACGAAGTCCATCGTCTGGGTCCCGTCGCCGAAGATCAGCGGCGGCTGTCCGGCGGCTATCCGCTCCATCCAGCGGATGAACACCTCGGTGTACCGGCCGTGCACGTCCATCCGGGGCCCGTACACGTTGAAGTAGCGCAGCGCGACGTAGTCCAGGCCGGACATGGCGTGGAAGGAGCGCAGCAGGCCCTCGTTGAAGACCTTGGCCGCCCCGTACAGGGTGTCGTTGTTGTACGGGTGGTGGTTCTCGGGTGTCGGGAAGACCTCGGCGAGGCCGTAGACGGAGGCGGTGGACGAGGCGATCACCTTGCCGACGCCGACCTCGGCGGCGGCCTCGACCACGTCGAAGGTGCCGTCCACCATGATCTCCAGGGCGAGCCGGGGCTCGGTGGCGCACTGGGTGATCCGGATCGCGGCCAGGTGGAAGAGCAGGTCGGTGCCGGGGTCGAGGAGTTCGCGCAGCAGGGCGCGGTCGCGGATGTCGCCGTCCACCACCCGCAGCTGCCCGGGGGCGGCGATCCCGCGGGCGTACGCGAGGTTGGCCTCCCGGCCCCGGACGAAGTTGTCGAGCACGACCACCTCGCGGGCGCCGCCCTCGATCAGCTGGTCCACCACGGTGGAGCCGATGGTGCCGGCCCCGCCGGTCACCAGGCAGCGCGAGCCCTCGATCTGTACAGCGTTCACCGCGTGGCGGCCCTTTCCTGAGCTTCGGACATGGCGGACGGGCCGGGCAGGTCGGGCCCGGCGGACGGTTCGTGGCCGGCTGCCGGCTCGCCCGGCCCGGACAGCTCGGAGTCCAGGCCGACACCCACCGGGACGGTGGCGCCGCCGAGTTCGAGGCTGAGCGAGGCCGCCTCCAGCAGCTGGAGCACCCGCAGGCCGGAGCGGCCGTCGGTGAGCGGGGCCCGGCCCTCGGTGATGGCGGCGGCGAACTCGGCCATCACGTTGCGCAGCGCCTCCTGCTCGACCAGCGCGGGGGCGACCATCGAGCCGACCCGGTAGGAGATCAGGGCCTGGTGGCGGATCGCGTCGGTCAGCTCGTCCGGCGGGGTGAGGTCCACCCCCCGGTCGTGGACCGCCAGCCGGGCCTGCGGGTTGAGGTCGTCCCAGACCAGGGTGCGCCGCGAGCCGCCGATCATGGTGGTGCGGACCTTGGTCGGCGAGAGCCAGTTGACGTGGCAGTGCGCCAGCGCGCCGTTGCTCAGCCGGACGGTCAGATAGGCGACGCAGGACCGGCCGGCGCCGATCGGGTCGGCGCCCTGGGCGGAGACGCCGACCGGCTCCACCCCCGGCGGCAGGACGAAGTCCAGGATCGACAGGTCGTGCGGGGCGAGGTCCCAGAGCACGTCGACGTCCGGCTGGACCAGCCCGAGGTTGATCCGCACCGAGTCGAAGAACTGGATGTCGCCGAGCTCCCCGCCGTGCACGAGCTCGCGGATCCGGCGCACCACCGGGGTGTAGCAGAAGGTGTGGTCGCACATCAGCACCAGTCCGCGCCGCTCGGCGAGCTCCACCAGTTCGGCGGCCTCCGCGGCGGAGGTGGTGATCGGCTTCTCCACCAGGACGTGCTTGCCGGCCTCCAGCGCCGCCCTGACCAGCCGGTAGTGCGCGGCGGCCGGCGTGGCGACCGCGACCGCGGCGACCCGCTCGTCGGCCAGCACCTCCTCGAAGGAGGTGGTGGACCGGACGGTGCTGTACTCGCCGAGCACCCGGCGGGACTTCGCCGGGTCCAGGTCGCAGAGCCAGTGCAGGCGCAGCGCCGGCGTCTGCTGCGCGTTGCGGACCAGGTTCGGGCCCCAGTAGCCGGCCCCGACCACCGCGATCCCGATCCGGCGCTCCGGTGCGGGCTGCGGCGGCGCGCCGGGTGTGGGCACGTGTTCGCCGGGCGCCTCGTTGGCGGTTTCCGTGTCAGTCATCGCAAGACCCCCCTTGCTGTGTGGAGCCGGGCACCGGCTCGCGGGCGCACGGCCCGGGCCCCCAGCCCCTCCGACCACAACGACCATGGCAGGCAAAGGAGTTGCCACTTCCACCGGCGACCCCACCGGACCGCCCGTCCCCTCGGCCCGCCTGCTGGAACGCTACCGGCCGCCACAGTCGCCCGGGGGCGGATTCGGGAAACCCGGGGACGAGTCGTGACGATGCCGTGCGGATCCGGCCAACGTCGCGTGACCGTCCACCGCCAGAGCCTCCGGACCGGGTCCGACCGGCCGTGTCCCGCACCCCGGTTGTGCGGTTGTCAGTGTCGTTTGACAGGCTGACCCCTGTCGGCCCTGCACCACGCGGAGGGCGAGCGGGAGAACGTACGGGAACGCCGGCGGGAAGACGAGGAGGAGAACGACGCCATGAGCACGGGGCAACCGGCCGGACCGCCACTACTGCGCCACCATCGCGACAGCCTGCTGCCCGCCGTCGCCGCCGCGCTGTCGCTGAAGGGCGGCGAGGTGCACACCCTGGCGGGCGCCAAGTCGGACCTCGGCCCCGTCCTGCACCCGTTGGTCGGCGAGTTCCTCGACGCGCTGCCGCTGGAGCAGCGCGAGCGCTTCACCGGGCGCTGCCCCGAGGCGGTCCTGCTCTCCCAGTACCTGGCCTCGGTGGACGGCCGGCGCTCCAAGCGCGCGGCCCGCAAGCCGATGAGCCTGCACGAGGCCCGCAAGGCGCTGAAGGGCGCCCGGCTGACCACGGTCCGGATCCGCGAGGAGCACGATCCGGCCCACGGCACCCACGCTCCGCCGTGCCGCTCCTGCGCGCCGCTGCTGGAGCACTTCACCGTCCAGAGCGTCGCGGTCGGCCCGGCCGCCGCCGGCTGACCCGCCGGCCGCCGCACCCGGCCCGCGCCGGCCGACCGGCGCGCCGACCGTCCCCCGTCCCCGAACCACCGGAGCCCGTCCTGAATCCGCCCAGCCCGCCCCCGCCGCCGGCCACCCTCGCCGCGCCCGCGCCGCGGACCCGTCCCCGTTTCCCGGCCGACGTCGCCGCCGAGCTGAAGGCGGCCGGCTGGCACCCCGGGCGCTGGCAGATCCGGCAGGCCGAGGAGTGGGCCGACACCCTGGCCGGCCACGGCGGCGCGACGGACGTCCCGCACGCGGTCTTCCCGGCGGCGGTGGAGGCCTGGGCCGAGTTCGGCGGCCTCGCCTTCGACCTGGCCGGGCCCGGCCGGCAGCTGGCCCGCACCCCGTTCCTGGTCGACCCGCTGTGCGGCCTGCACCAGCCCCGCACCCTGGCCGACCTGGGCCGCGCCCTGGACACCAGGATCGCCCCGCTGGGCGAGGAGGCGTACGGGCAGGCGCTGCTGGCGATCGACGAGGAGGGCCGGGTCTTCAGCCTGGACCACACCGGCGAGTGGTACCTCGGCGACAGCGTCGACCGGGCGATCTCCGCCCTGGTGCTGGGCACCGCCCCGGAACGGCTGCGCACCGCCGAGGACGCCTGACGGCCCGGAGAACGCGCTAGACCAGGCGGTCCTCGCGGACCGCCAGCCGGGACGGCAGGACCGCCTCCACCCGGAAGCCGCCGTCCCGCTCCGGCCCCGCCGAGAAGGTGCCCCCGAGCGCGACCACCCGCTCGCGCATCCCGACCAGCCCGTTGCCGCCGCTGGGCAGCGCGGCCGAGGCCCGCTCGCCGCCCGGGCAGGCGTTCACCACGCTGACCCGGACGCCGTTCGGCGCGTACGCGAGCAGCACCGACACCTGGGCCCCGCCCGCGTGCTTGTGCGCGTTGGTCAGTCCCTCCTGGACCACCCGGTAGGCGGTCTGCTCGGCCTCGCCGGTGAACTCCTGCCGGCTGCCGCTGACCGTCAGGGTGACGGCCATGCCGGCCGCCCGGGACTGGTCGACCAGCCGCGGCAGCGCGGTCAGCGAGTCCGGTTCGACCGCGCTCTCCTCGGACATCCGCAGCACGCCGAGGATCTCCCGCAGCTCGTTCAGCGCCTGCCGGCCGACCTCGCCCATCAGCTTGGCGCTCTGCGCCGCCCGGTCCGGGTCCTTGGCCACGATCCGCTCCAGCGCCCCGGCGTGCACCACCATCAGCGAGACCCGGTGCGCGACCACGTCGTGCATCTCCCGGGCGATCCGGGTGCGCTCCTCCAGCCGGGCCCGGCGGGCGCGCTCCCTGGCCTGCTCGGCCAGCAGGTCCAGCTCGGTCTCCAGGCCGTGCGCGCGGTCCTTCAGCGACTCGATCAGCCGCCGCCGGGCCCCGACGTAGAGGCCGGTCACCACCGGGGCCACGGTCGCGCCGGCGGCCACCAGCAGCGCCAGCACCAGCTGGCCCCAGAACGGCGGCTGCTCGATCGTCGGATCGCCGGGGTCGACCATCGAGAGCAGGATCACCCCGGCGGTCTCGGCGTAGGCGAGCGCGGAGAGCGCCACCACCCGGCGGCGGCGCGAGGGCCACTCCCAGGTCGCGGCCAGCGTGTACAGCGCCACCAGCAGCAGCACCATGCCGGGCACCCCGGGCATCACGATCAGCGCCACCACCACCGGCACGGCGGGCCAGCGCCGGCGGACCACCAGGCTGGCGCCGACCAGCGCGCCGAACAGCGCGATCCCGAGCTCGGCCGCCAGGTTGAGGTGGATCCGGCCGCCGATGTACGTGACCGAGCTGGCCGCGCACTCCAGCGCCGCCACGGCGGCGAGTCCGGCGTCCAGGAGGGCGCTGCGCCGCCTCGGCCACCACAAGAACGACGACCGGCCCCGCGCGCGCTCCCCAGGCGACTTGCTCATGCCCCACAGACTACGGCGCGCCCCTGCCCCGACCCCACCGGGTCGCGGCCGGACACGCCCCGCGACGGCTCCCCCGGCGCCGCGCCCGACCCTTCCCGGACTGTCGCCGGACCGCTCCCCCGACACCTCCCGGCCACCTTCACCCCGACCGCAAGTGGTCCAGACCACATACGGTCCCGGGGCATGGCTGTCCGCCATCCGGCCACTTCGCGGACAGCGCACCTCCCGACACCTATGCTGGTCGCGTCGGACAGCGCGGTCCGCACGCGTCACACCCGCCACACGCGGGACGCCCCTGTGACGATGAGCCGTTGCCGAACACCCCACCACCCCGAGGGAGCCAGCCGTGACCGCTCCGGTCCCCAGCCCGGCGGACAGCCCGACCCCCGTCGACGCCGACAACGCCGCGCTGCGCGCGGACATCCGTCGCCTCGGCGACCTGCTCGGCGAAACCCTGGTCCGCCAGGAAGGCCCCCAGCTGCTCGGCCTGGTCGAACAGGTCCGACTGCTCAGCCGCACCAACGGCGAGGCCACCGCCGAACTGCTCTCCGACATCGACCTGGACACCGCCGCCAAGCTGGTCCGGGCCTTCTCCACGTACTTCCACCTCGCCAACGTCACCGAGCAGGTGCACCGCGGCCGCGAGTTCGCCACCCGCCGCGCCCGCGAGGGCTCGCTGCTCGCGCAGACCGCCGACCAGCTGGCCGAGGCCGACCCCAAGCACCTCCGGGACACCCTGGCCCACCTCGCCGTCCGCCCGGTCTTCACCGCGCACCCGACCGAGGCGGCCCGCCGCAGCGTCCTCAACAAGCTCCGCCGGATCGGCGAGCTGCTCGACCGCATCCACCGCGAGGAACTCGCCGCCGGCCTCTCGCACGCCGACCCGGCCCGCACCTCCTCCGCCCGCCGCCAGGCCGACCGGCGCCTCGCCGAGGTGATCGACCTGCTGTGGCAGACCGACGAGCTGCGCATCGCCCGGCCCGAGCCCACCGACGAGGCCCGCAACGCCGTCTACTACCTGGACGAGCTCTACCGCGACGCCGTCCCGCAGGTCCTGGAGGAGCTCCAGGAGGAGCTCGCCCGGGTCGGCCTGGAGCTCCCCGAGGGCGTCCGCCCGCTGACCTTCGGCACCTGGATCGGCGGCGACCGCGACGGCAACCCCAACGTCACCCCGCAGGTCACCTGGGACGTCCTCAACCTCCAGCACGAGTACGGCATCAAGGACGCCCTCGCCGCGATCGACGACCTGCGCAGCACCCTCTCCACCTCGGAGCGGCTGGCCGGCGCCTCCCCCGAGCTGGTCGCCTCGCTCAACGCCGACCTCGCGCTGCTGCCCGAACTGAGCCCCCGCTACAAGCGGATGAACGCCGAGGAGCCGTACCGGCTCAAGGCCACCTGCATCCGGCTCAAGCTGGAGAACACCCGCGAGCGGCTGGCCGCCGGGACCCCGCACATCGCGGGCCGCGACTACCTCGGCACCCGTGAGCTCGTCGCCGACCTGCGGCTGATCCAGGACTCGCTGCGCGCCCACCGCGGCGGGCTGATCGCCGACGGCCGGCTCGCCCGCGCCATCCGCACCGTCGAGGCGTTCGGCCTGCAGCTCGCCACCATGGACGTCCGCGAGCACGCCGAGGCCCACCACCACGCGCTCGGCCAGCTCTTCGACCGGCTCGGCGAGGAGGCCTGGCGCTACGCCGACATGCCGCGCGAGTACCGCCAGCGGCTGCTCGCCAAGGAGCTGCGCTCGCGCCGCCCGCTCGCCCCCAGCCCGGCCCCGCTGGACCCCGCCGGCGCCAAGACCCTCGGCGTCTTCACCACCGTCCGCGAGGGCTTCGAACGGTTCGGCGACGAGATCGTCGAGTCCTACATCATCTCGATGTGCCAGGGCGCCGACGACGTCTTCGCCGCCACCGTGCTGGCCCGCGAGGCCGGCCTGATCGACCTGCACGCCGGGATCGCCAAGATCGGCATCGTGCCGCTGCTGGAGACCACCGACGAGCTCCAGCAGGCCGACCGGATCCTCGACGAGATGCTGTCCGACCCCTCCTACCGGCTGCTCGTCTCGCTGCGCGGCGACGTCCAGGAGGTCATGCTCGGCTACTCCGACTCCTCCAAGTTCGGCGGCATCACCACCTCCCAGTGGGAGATCCACCGCGCCCAGCGCCGGCTGCGCGACGTCGCCCACCGGTACGGCATCCGGCTGCGGCTCTTCCACGGCCGGGGCGGCACCGTCGGCCGCGGCGGCGGCCCCTCGCACGAGGCCATCCTGGCCCAGCCCTGGGGCACCCTGGAGGGCGAGATCAAGGTGACCGAGCAGGGCGAGGTCATCTCCGACAAGTACCTGCTGCCCTCGCTGGCCCGGGAGAACCTCGAACTCACCATCTCCGCCACGCTGGCCGCCTCCGCGCTGCACACCTCCCCGCGCCAGGCCCCCGAGGAGCTGGCCCGCTGGGACGCCGCGATGGACCGGGTCTCCGAGGCCGCGCACACCTCCTACCGGGCCCTGGTCGAGCAGGAGGACCTGCCGAAGTACTTCTTCGCCGCCACCCCGGTCGACCAGCTCGCCTCGCTGCACCTGGGCTCCCGCCCGTCCCGCCGCCCCGACTCGGGCGCCGGCCTGGACGGTCTGCGGGCCATCCCGTGGGTGTTCGGCTGGACCCAGTCCCGCCAGATCGTCCCCGGCTGGTACGGCGTCGGCGCCGGTCTGGCCGCCGCCCGCGAGGCGGGCCTGGGCGACGTGCTGGACGAGATGTACGGCCAGTGGCACTTCTTCCGCAACTTCCTCTCCAACGTCGCCATGACGCTGGCCAAGACGGACCTGCGGATCGCCCGCCACTACGTCGAGCAGCTGGTGCCCGCCGAGCTGCAGCACGTCTTCGAGCAGATCCAGGCCGAGCACGACCTCACCCTGCGCGAGGTCCTGCGGCTGACCGGGGAGAGCGAGCTGCTGGAGCACAACCCGGTGCTCAAGCAGACCTTCGCGGTCCGCGACGCCTACCTCGACCCGATCTCCTACCTGCAGGTCGCGCTGCTGCGCCGGCAGCGCGAGGAGACCGCCACCGGCCGCACGGAGGACCCGCTGCGCGCCCGCGCGCTGCTGCTGACCGTCAACGGCATCGCCGCCGGCCTGCGCAACACCGGCTGACCGGTCCCCCGGGACACCACAGGGCCCCGCGGCGCGTGCACACGCGCCGCGGGGCCCTCCCCGTGCCGGTCAGCCGACCGGCCGCACCTCGATGACCTCGGCGCCGTACCGGGCCACGATCTCGGCCCGGGCGACCTCGGCCTGGTCGGTGACCACGGACACGCCGGCGCCGTCCTCGGCGAGCCTGACCTCCCGGACGGTCACCCCCCTGGCCGCCCAGTAGTCCCGATCGGTCTCCCAGATCCGGGTCATCAGTTCCAGGTAGTGCCGGCGCGAGGCCGGCACGTCCGCGAAGCGGACGGTCACACCCAGGTGCGGCACCGCGGCCAGCACCTGCTGGTCGAGGTCGCCCCCGGGGACGCGCTGCACCCACAGTTCGTTCGTCAGGAGGTCGACGCAGGTCCCGAAGTACTGGTCCGGGTAGTTCGCCGCCGCGACCGTCCTGATTTCGGACTGCACGTCGACCGCGTGGCGGTTGGGCCGGCCCCCGCTGGTGCTCGACGAGGGATCCGGCGACCTGGTCGGCGGGGTGCTCCGAGGGGGCGGGGGCGACCAGTTCGAGGGGGTCGCCGTCATGTCCGCCCAGCGCACCAGGCGGAGCGAGGCCGGGCCCTCCGGACAGATCGACAACCCCCCCAGGTAGTCCGGTCCCGACGACGAGGGCGAGCCGGAGGTCGGCGGCCGCGACGGGCGGGACGGGAACGGCGACACGACTCCCGTCGCCGGCTTCGTCGTACCGCCTGCGGTCGGCAGCCGCCCCACCGGCCCCACCGCCCCGGTGCCGTCGGCCGGACCGCCGAACTGCGCCACCGTCCCGATCCCCAGCGCCAGCACCGCGGCCGCCGTGGCCGAGCGCACCACCAGCCGCCGCCGGGCCCGGCGGCGGCCGGCCCGCCGCAGCTCGGACAGCGGCGGGCCCCCGTCGACGTGGCCCGCCCGCGCCCCGAGCCGGACGACCAGCTCGTCCTCGAACCGGTCCCGCTCCGACGGGCCCCCGGCTCCCGGTTCCCTGCCCGTGTCATCGGCCGTCATGACCCACCATCTCCTTCACCGGTGCCAGCTCCTGCCGAAGCGTCTTCATCGCCCGTGCCAGATGCGTCTTGGCCGTCGCCGGGGAGCAGCCGAGCTCCTCGGCCACCTGGGCCACCGACAGGTCGGCGTAGTACCGGAGCACCACCGCCGCGCGCTGACGGGGCGGCAGTGACCGCAGGGCGGCGTCGAGTTCCTCGTCGCGCGGGTCCACCTCGACCGCCGGGGCGTCCGGCAGCAGGGGGGTCAGCACCTCCCTGCGGGTCCGCCGCCACCGCGACACATGGGTGCGGACCATCGTCCGGCGGACGTAGCCCTCGACCGCGCCCGGGTCGCGGATCGCCCCGCGCCGCACGTACACCCGGGACAGGGCGTCGTGCAGCAGGTCCCGGGCGTCGTGGATGTCCCCGGTGATCAGGAACGCGCCGCGGAGCAGGGCCTGGTACCGCGCCGAGACGAACTCGTCGAACGCGTCCGGCCGGGTGCCCTCGGCGGGGCCCCCCGACCGCATCGATTCCCGCTTCATGCCACCAGGACGCACGGCGGGACGGAAACGGGTGACACGGTCCGCGGAAAAAGCCGGAGGGGCCGGGATCCGGTCGTCCCGGCTCCCGGCCCCCCCGGACCGCGTCCCACGTCAGGTGTCCTGCTCAGCGCGTCCTACTGCTCCCCGGCCTCGCCCGCGCGGTGGCGCCGGACCCACAGGGCCGCGCCGCCGGCCACCACGACCAGGCCGCCGCCGACGGCCAGCAGGCCCGCGTCACCGCCGACCGAGCTGCCGAGCACGGGGCCGAGATCGAGGTCCAGGTCGAGCTGCGCCGAGACCGGCTCCGGGGACACCACACCCGGTCCGGGTTCGGACACCGGGTCGGCGTGGGCCGGACCGGCCCCGCCCAGCAGCACCCCGGCGGCGCCGAGCGCCCCCGCGGTGCCCAGCGCACCGGCCTTGCCCACCCGCCGTCCGAGCTTCCTCAGCCGTACCACCCGGATCCGCCGAAACCGCCGGACCGGCCGCAAACTCCGCATCGAGAACTCCCCAGACCCCGTTCGCGTACTGTCCCGACGCTATCCGATGCGTACCGACTTCTCACACCTGTTCAGGTTTGGACGGCCAGAAGTTGCACGACTGTTGTGCGGCCCGACCACCGCCGGCCCCCCGGCGAACGGATCCGTGACCCCGGCTCAGGAGTTGTACGTCGACTGGGCCCGCTCCAGCCCCTCCGTCAGCAGCGCCTCCACGGCGTCCGCCGAGCGGTCCACGAACCAGTCCAGCTCCTTGCGCTCGGTGCTGGAGAAGTCCTTGAGCACGAAGTCGGCGACCTCCATCCGGCCCGGCGGCCGGCCGATCCCGCACCGCACCCGGTGGTAGTCGGGGCCGAGGGACTTGGTGATCGACTTCAGCCCGTTGTGGCCGTTGTCACCGCCGCCGGTCTTCAGCCGCAGGGCCGCGTAGTCGATGTCCAGCTCGTCGTGGACGGCGACCAGCGCGGAGGCCGGCGCCTTGTAGAAGTCGCGCAGCGCGGTGACCGGGCCGCCCGAGAGGTTCATGAACGTCATCGGCTTGGCCAGGACCACGCGCCGGCCCGCCAGCCGGCCCTCGGCGACCTGGGCCCGGCTCTTGTGGGCCTTGAACCTGGCGCCGATCCGCTCGGCCAGCAGGTCGACCACCATGAAGCCGATGTTGTGCCGGTTCCGGGCGTACTGCTCCCCGGGGTTGCCCAGGCCCACCACCAGCCAGGGGCCTTCGTACGATTCGTCGCTCATGCGCCCGTTCCGCTCCGCTCGGCGAGGGCATCCGCCCGCGCGCACCTCTCGACCGTCCGCTCGCCGCGCCCGCTCACCGGACCGCCGCTCCTCGTGGTCATGTTCACCGCCATCATCCCGGACACGCCGCTGCCCCGGCCGCTCCAGAGGAGCGGCCGGGGCAGCGGTACCAAGCTGTGCGGGAGGCTCAGGCCTCGGCGCCGGCCTCGGCGGCCTCGGCGGCCTCGGCGTCGGCGTCGGCCTGCGAGGCCTGGGCGCCGATGACCTGCAGCACGACGGCGTCGGCCTCGACGGCCAGCGTGGTGCCCTTGGGCAGCGCGATGTCACCGGCGGTGATCGAGGCACCGGCCTCCAGGCCCTCGACCGAGACGGTCACGGACTCGGGCAGGTGGGTGGCCTCGGCCTCGATCGGGAGGGCCTGCAGGACGTGCTCCAGCAGGTTGCCGCCCGGGGCCAGCTCGCCCTCGGTGTGGACCGGGATCTCGACGGTGACCTTCTCGCCGCGCTTGACCAGCAGCAGGTCGACGTGCTCGATGGTGCGCTTGATGGCCTCGCGCTGGACGGCCTTCGGCAGCACGTACTCGTCCTTGCCCTCGATCGGCACGACCAGCAGGGCGTTCGGGGTCTTCAGGGCCATCATCAGCTCGTGGCCGGGCAGGTTCAGGTGAACCGGCGCGTGGCCGTGGCCGTAGACGACACCGGGGACGAAGCCGGCGCGGCGGGCGCGACGGGCGGCACCCTTGCCGAACTCGTTGCGGGACTCGGCGGCAAGGCGGATCTCGGACACGACTGCACTCCTCGTGAAAAGCTGGCGCGGGGGTGCAGGCAACGCGAAAAACCGCCGGGACCACACCCTCATAACGGGGGTCACTCGGCGGCGCAACGACTCTGTCGGAAGCCCGGGTCACCGGAGCCGACAGCGCGTCGATCACGGATCGCGCCCCCGCGAAGCGGGCGCACGGCATCCCTCGCCGAGCAGTTTCACGAGTCTAACCGCTACCTCGGCCTCTCGCGAAATCGGCGGCGCCCCCGGCCCCGAGGGGACCGGGGGCGCCGCCCTGGGGCCTGGATCAGTGCACGCCCTCGAAGAGGCTCGTGACCGAACCCTCCTCGAACACCTCGCGGATCGCGGCCGCGATGGACGGGGCGATCGACAGCGTGGTGATCTTGTCCAGCTGCAGCGAGGCCGGGGTCGGCAGGGTGTTGGTGAACACGAACTCGCTGACCCGGGAGTTCTTCAGCCGGTCCGCGGCCGGGCCGGAGAGCACCCCGTGGGTGGCGGCGACCAGGACGTCCGCGGCGCCGTTCTCGAACAGCGCGTCGGCGGCGGCGCAGATCGTGCCGGCGGTGTCGATCATGTCGTCCACCAGGACGCAGACCCGGTCCTGGACGTCACCGACGACCTCGGCCGACAGGATGGTGTTGGCCTGGGTGATGTCCCGGCGCTTGTGGATGATCGCCAGCGGGGCGTCCAGCCGGTCGCACCACTGGTCGGCCACCTTCACCCGGCCGGCGTCCGGCGAGACCACGGTGAGCTTGGCGCGGTCGACCCGCTCGCCCACGTAGTCGGCCAGCAGCGGCAGCGCGAACAGGTGGTCCACCGGACCCTCGAAGAAGCCCTGGATCTGCGCGGTGTGCAGGTCCACGGCCATCAGCCGGTCGGCGCCGGCCTGGCGCAGCAGGTCGGCGACCAGCCGGGCCGAGATGGGCTCGCGGCCCAGGTGCTTCTTGTCCTGACGGGCGTACCCGTAGAACGGCAGGATCGCGGTGATGCTCCGGGCGGAGGCCCGCTTCAGAGCATCGATCATGATCAACTGCTCCATGATCCACTGGTTGATCGGAGCCGTGTGACTCTGCATCACGAAGCAGTCGGCGCCACGCGCCGACTCCAGGAAGCGGACGTAGATCTCACCATTGGCGAAGTCGAGGGCCTTGGTCGGAACCAGTTCGGTCCCCAGCGACGCGGCCACCTCCCTCGCCAGCTCCGGGTGGGCACGGCCGGAGAAGAGCTTCAGTTTCTTCTCGCCCGACGTCGTGATCCCGCTCACTGCCACCGTCTCCTCGCGTTGCTGACACCGGTCCCGACCGCACCCAGGGCAGGCTTCCGCCAGCCGGCGAGTGGGGTCGGGGGAATGGTCGGTACGCCGGGACAGGGGCGGTAGGCCCTATGGCGCACGTATGACCCCAAGGTTACGCGCCCGCGCCCGAACCGTCCGCCCCGGGACCGTCCGCCGGCCCACCGCCCCTCCGCTCAGCCCTCCGCGGGGACCTCGGCGGCGGTCTCCGCCGCCGCCGCGGCGGCCTGCGCGGACGTGGTCCCGGGGCGCTTGCGCTCGACCCAGCCGGCGATGTTCCGCTGCTGCGCCCGGCTCACCCCGAGGCTGCCGGCCGGCACGTCGTTCGTGATCACCGAACCGGCCGCGGTGTAGGCGCCGTCGCCGATCGTCACCGGGGCGATGAACATGTTGTCGGAGCCGGTCCGGCAGTGCGCCCCGATCACCGTGCGGTGCTTGTTGACGCCGTCGTAGTTGACGGTGACCGAGGCCGCGCCGACGTTGGTGCCCTCGCCGATGGTCGCGTCGCCGATGTAGGAGAGGTGCGGCACCTTGGCGCCCTCGCCCAGCTCCGAGTTCTTCACCTCGACATAGGTGCCGACCTTGGCCTTGCGGGCCAGCCGGGCCCCCGGGCGCAGGTAGGCGTAGGGGCCGGCGGTGGCGAGCTCGCCGACCTCGGCACCGTCCGCGGTGGTGTTGCTCACACGGGCGCCGGCGCCGATCCGGGTGTCCTTGAGGGTGGAGTTCGGGCCCACCTCGGAGCCCTCGCCCAGGTGGGTCGTGCCCTGCAGCTGGGTGTTGGGCAGTACCACGGCGTCCGGCTCGTAGGAGACCTGGACGTCGAACCAGGTGGTCGCCGGGTCCACCACGGTCACGCCGGCCCGCATCGCCCGCTCCAGCAGCCGGTCGTTCAGCAGCCGGCGGGCGTGCGCCAGCTGCACCCGGTCGTTGATGCCGAGGATGTCCCGATAGTCGGCGGCGACCACCGCGCCCACCCGGTGGCCGGCCCGGCGCAGGATCTCCAGGGTGTCGGTCAGGTACTCCTCGCCCTGCGCGTTGTCCGTGGTGACCTCGGCGAGCGCGTCCACCAGCAGCTTGGCGTCGAAGGCGAAGACCCCGGAGTTGATCTCGTCGATCGCCCGCTGGGCGTCCGAGGCGTCCTTCTCCTCGACGATCGCGGCGACCGCGCCGTCCGCCTCGTCGCGCAGGATCCGGCCGTAGCCGAACGGCTCCGGAACCACGGCGGTGAGCACGGTGACGCCGTTGCCCTGCTCCGCGTGCGCCCCGGCCAGGGCGCGCAGCGTCCCGCCGGTCAGCAGCGGGGCGTCCCCGGTGGTGACGATCACGGTGCCGTCGAGCTCGATCCCGTCGGCCGCCAGCGCCTCCAGGGCGGTGCGCACGGCGTGCCCGGTGCCGTTCTGCTCGGCCTGGACCACCGCCCGGGCCGCCGGGTGATGCGCCGCCAGGTGCTCGGCGACCTTCTCCCGCATGTGCCCGATCACCACGACCAGCTGCCCGGGCGTCAACTCCTCCGCCGCCGCGACCGCGTGGCCGACCAGCGACCGCCCGCACACCTCGTGCAGCACCTTCGGCAGACGGTTCGACTTCATCCTGGTCCCGCCACCGGCGGCGAGCACGACAACGGCGGCAGGCGAATTGGCACTCACGGGGGGAGGCTCCTCATTCGGTTACACGGGGAGGGCAGAGCAGCCGGGGACGGGACCCGCACGTCGGCGACCCGGCGGCTTCGAGGATAGTGCGCGGAGGATCTCCGGCCCCCCGGCCCCGGGAGTCGTCACGGAGCCGCCACGAACCGGGCCGGGCCGACCGGCCCGCAGATGGCTCCCGGAGGAGGATTCGAACCCCCATAAGCTGGACCAAAACCAGCTGTCCTGCCCTTAGACGATCCGGGACCGGCGCATCCGCTCCCGTCATCGGGGGGCGCGCTGCGCCAAGACTACGGGGTATGGGCCGTCACATCTACCTCCTCGCGGCTCTCCCCCGGGGGCCCTCCCGCGCGCGGGAGGTCATCCATCCAGTCGGGTGAATTCACTCAAGCGCCGCCCGGCGGCGTATTCCCTCGGCGGCGGCGAACAACCTACGATTCCGTAGGTTACGCACACGTAGCCTCCGTCCTCTCCCCCTTCAAGGGACACCCATGACCATCCAGGCCGGCGAGGCGCACGCCGATTCCGCGCGCCCCCTCGATACCTCACCCCCCGGACCCGACACCCCCGACCGCTCCGCCCCGGCCGCACCCGCCGCCGCGGGCGCTCCGGTCGGCGGCACCGACCCGCAGCTGCTCTCCGCCACCCGCGGCGGGGAGCAGCAGGGCGCCGCCGAGCGGATCGCGCTGGGGCTGTTCATCGCCGTGCCCTTCGCCGCCCTGGTCGCCGCCGTCCCGGTGGCCTGGGGGTGGGGCCTCGGATGGACCGATCTCGCGATCGCCACCGTCATGTACTTCCTCACCTGCCACGGCATCACCGTCGGCTACCACCGCTACTTCACCCACGGCGCCTTCAAGGCCAACCGGCCGGTGCGGCTCGCGCTCGCGGTGGCCGGCTCGCTGGCGATCGAGGGCCCGCTGGTGCGCTGGGTGGCGGACCACCGCAAGCACCACCGGTACAGCGACAAGGACGGCGACCCGCACTCGCCCTGGCGCTACGGCGAGACCGTCCCCGCCCTGCTCAAGGGCCTGTGGTGGGCGCACATGGGCTGGCTCTTCGACGAGGAGCAGACCCCGCAGCTCAAGTACGCGCCCGACCTGATCGACGACCCGGCCATAAGGCGGATCTCCCGGCTGTTCTGGCTCTGGACCACCGTCTCGATGCTGCTGCCGCCGCTGGTCGGCGGTCTGGTGACGCTCTCCTGGCAGGGGGCGCTGTCCGCCTTCTTCTGGGGTTCGCTGGTCCGGGTGGCGCTGCTGCACCACGTCACCTGGTCGATCAACTCGATCTGCCACGCGCTGGGCAGCCGGCCGTTCCGCTCCCGGGACCGCTCCGGGAACGTCTGGTGGCTGGCCGTGCTCTCCTGCGGCGAGTCCTGGCACAACCTGCACCACGCCGACCCCACCTCGGCCCGGCACGGCGTCCTGCGCGGTCAGATCGACTCCTCGGCCCGGCTGATCCGCTGGTTCGAGCTGGCGGGCTGGGTCCGGGACGTCCGCTGGCCGGACGCGCAGCGGATCGCCGCCCGCCGCGCCGCATGAGGGCGCACCTGCAGCATGATGTAGGGGTGAACGGGAGCAGCGCAGACAGCACAGGCGGCCACCGGAGCACGCGGACGGACGCCGCGCCCGACCCGGCGCAGGGCCGTCCGCGTGCCACCGCCGGGGCGGACGGCGCTGCGTCGACGCCGCGCCGGCGGGGCGGCCGGGTGCGGATGACCGGCAAGCAGCGCCGGGAGCAGCTGCTGGAGATCGGCCGCACGGTGTTCGCCGAGCGCGGCTACGACGGCACCTCGGTGGAGGAGATCGCCGAGCGGGCCGGGGTGTCCAAGCCGGTGGTGTACGAGCACTTCGGCGGCAAGGAGGGGCTGTACGCCGTGGTCGTCGACCGCGAGATGCAGCTGCTGCTGGACATGGTGACGGGGGCGCTGACCGGGGGGCACTCGCGCGAGCTGCTGGAGCAGGCGGCGTTCGCGCTGATGGACTACATCGACACCTCGACGGACGGCTTCCGGATCCTGGTCCGGGACTCCCCGGTCGCCCAGTCGACGGGCACCTTCGCCTCCCTGATCAGCGACATCGCCACCCAGGTCGAGGACATCCTGGGCCTGGAGTTCAAGGCCCGGGGCTTCGACGCGCGGCTGGCCCCGATGTACTCGCAGATGCTGGTGGGCATGGTCGCGCTGACCGGCCAGTGGTGGCTGGAGGTGCGCAAGCCGGACAAGGCCGAGGTGGCCGCCCATCTGGTGAACCTGGCCTGGCACGGCCTGGAGGGGATGGAGCGGCACCCCAAGCTGGTCGGCGACCGCAAGGCCTGAGGCCCCGCGCCGGGGCCGCCCGGGGCCAGGCCCGCCGGACCCCGCTCCACCCCCGCGGTCAGGCCCGCTCCACCCCTGCGGTCAGGCCCGCTTCACCCCGACGGCGAAGATCCGCCGGAACGGGAAGACCGTGCCGTGCGGCCCGGCCGGGTAGGCCGCGCGCAGCAGCGCCCCGTACTCGGCGAGGAACGCGGACCGTTCGTCCTCGTCGGTGAGCCGGGTGAGGACCGGGCGCAGGGCGGTGCCCTTGACCCACTCCAGCACCGGGTCCGGCCCGGTGAGCAGGGTGCTGTAGGTGGTCTCCCAGACGTCGGCGGCGCAACCGGCCCGGGTGAGCGCGTCCAGGTAGACGCCGGGCTCGTGGACGCCGGCCCGGGTGGCGTCCGCCCCGAGCGGTCCGCGCCAGCGGGGGGACCGGCGCAGCTCGGCGAGGGCCAGGTGGCTGGGGGCGTCGAAGTTGCCGGGCACCTGGAAGGCGATCACCCCGCCGGCCCGGAGCGCCCCGGCCCAGCGCGGCAGCAGCCCGAGGTGCCCGGGGATCCACTGGAGCGTCGCGTTGGAGACGATCGCGTCGGGCGCCGCCCCGGCCGGGTCGTAGTCGCCCGCGTCGGCGAGCAGGTAGTCGGCGCTGGGTTCGCCCCCGCCGCGGGCGGCGGCGAGCATCTCGGCGGAGTTGTCGATCCCGGTGATCCCGGCCCCGGGCCAGCGTTCGCGCAGCACGGCGGTGGAGTTGCCGGGCCCGCACCCGATGTCCAGGACGGTGGCGGCCGGTTCGTTCGGGAGGGCGGGGACCCGGGCGAGCAGATCGCGCAGCGGGCGGGTCCGTTCGTTGGCGAAGCGCAGGTACTGTCGCGGGTCCCAGACGGGGGAAGTCATGATCGGCCTCGCAAGTATCTCGACATCAAGATATACGGCCAGCTTTCAGCCTGGATTTCTCGATGTCAAGAGACTTCACATCGACACAACCCCCGATACACTGATCGTCATGGAGGACGAGGTCGATCGGCTGGTCGCGGCATGGCGCAGAGAGCGCCCCGACCTCGACGTGGAACCGCTCGAAGTGCTCAGCCGGGTCAGCCGGCTCGCCCGCCACCTCGACCGCGCCCGCCGCACCGCCTTCGCCGAGCACGGGCTGGAGCCCTGGGAGTTCGACGTCCTGACCGCCCTGCGCCGGGCCGGCTCCCCGTACCAGCTCTCCCCCGGCCAGCTGCTCACCCAGACCCTGGTCACCTCCGGCACCATGACCAACCGGATCGACCGGCTCACCGGCAAGGGCCTGGTCAAGCGGCTGCCCGACCCGGACGACCGGCGCGGCGTCCTGGTCCGCCTCACCGACGACGGGCGCGACCGCGCCGACCAGGCCCTCGCCGGGCTGCTCGCCCACGAGCGCGAGCTGCTCGCCCAGCTGACCTCCACCCAGCAGGGCGAGCTCGCCGGACTGCTCAGGCAGCTGGTCGCCCCCTTCGACAACATCCCCTGAGCGAGCGGCCCCGCCCCGGCCGGAAGGCGTCCGGCCGGAGCCCGTCCGGTCAGAAACCGTCCGGGTAGGGCGTGCTGAGCGCCGGCACCGGGGCGGGCGCGGGCTCCGGCGTCCGGTAGCCCGGCAGCAGCTCGGCCAGCCGGCGGCGCACCTCGTCGTCGCTGTTCACCGCCGCCGCCCCGTACAGCCCGGTCAGCCCGCCGGCGAGGTCCTCCGGCCCGCCCGCGGTGTCCGCGACGGTCGCGTAGATCCGGGCGTGCTCGGTCGCCAGCCGCTCCTCGTCCTCCGAGAACAGCGCCTCGTTGAGCTTCTCCCCGGCCCGCAGCCCGGTGTAGCGGATCTCCACCTCGTCCCGGGCCAGCTGCACCTGCTCGGCGAAGTTGTGCACCAGGTCGACGATCCGCACCGGCTCGCCCATGTCGAGTACGAACACCTCGCCGCCGCGCGCCATCCGGCCGGACTCCAGCACCAGGCCGACCGCCTCCTCGATGGTCATGAAGAAGCGGGTGACATCGGGGTGGGTGACGGTCACCGGCCCGCCGCTGCGGAACTGTTCGGCCAGGACCGAGAGCAGCGAGCCGCGCGAACCCAGCACATTGCCGAACCGCACCGCGGAGAACACCCCGGTGCCCAGGTTGCGGGCGTCCCTGGCGTTGGCCTGGACGATCAGCTCGGCCAGCCGCTTGCTGGCGCCGAGCACCGAGGTCGGGTCGGCCGCCTTGTCGGTGGAGATCAGCACGAACCGCTCGACGCCGGTGGCCAGCGCGGCCTCCACCAGGTGGTCGGTGCCGAGCACATTGGACTTCACCGCCTCGCTGGGGTGGCGCTCCAGCAGCGGCAGGTGCTTGTGGGCGGCGGCGTGGAAGACCACCTCGGGCTTCAGGTCCCGGAAGATCTGCTGGATCCGCGGCCGGTCCCGGATGTCGGCGATCACCAGCGACTCGTCGGTGAGCAGCGCCTCGCCCCAGATCTCCAGCTGGAGCCGGTGCAGATTGGACTCGTCGTGGTCCAGCATGTAGAGCGCGCTCGGGTTGAACGCGTGCACCTGGCGGCAGAGTTCACTGCCGATCGAGCCGCCCGCGCCGGTCACCAGCACCCGTCGGCCCTCGATCACGTCCCGGACGTCGGCGGAGACCACATGGACCTCGTGCCGGCCGATCAGCCGGTTGACGTCCAGGCTGCGCATGTCCGAGCCGACCACCTCGCGGCGCAGCGCGGCCAGGAAGGACGGCAGGTAGCGGACCGCCGCCCCGGCCGCCGCGGCGGCGGTGGCCAGCGCCCGGACCCGCTGCGGGGCGAGCCCGGGGATCGCCAGCGCCACCACCTGGGCGCGGTGCTCGACCGCGAGCGCGGTCAGATCGGCGAGCGTGCCGAGGACCGGCACGGTGTCCACCGACTGCCCGGCCTTGGCCGGGTCGTCGTCCAGCAGGCCGATCGGGTCGAGGCCGAACTCGGGGGCCCGGCCGAGGTCGCGCACCAGCGCGGTCCCGGCCGCCCCGGCGCCGACCACCAGGGTGCGCATCCCCGTCGGCAGCGCGGCGCGGCCGACGGCCGCCGGGGACGGCGCGCCCTCCGGCGACTCCGGGCCCGCGCCCGCGGCGGCGTTCGCGTGCTGGTCCGAGCTCTCGTCGGCGCCCTGCGGCGTCGGGTGCGGGCGTGCGGAAGTACTGTGCGGCGACATCTGTCCTCCGGAATTCCCTGACCTGACGGAGCCGAACCGGTGTGCTGAGGTGAGGACGGGCGGATCAGCCGGGGCCGGGAGAGGTGGTCGTGGCGACGGACGGCGGGACAGCGGGAGCCGCGAGCTCGGACGGGCTGACGCCCGCCCGGCGGGCCACCGCTACGGCGGCCAGGGTGGAGTGCACCCCGAGCTTGCCGAGGACGTTCTGCATGTGCGTACGGACGGTGTGCGGGGAGAGGTAGAGCCGCTCGGCGACGGCCTGCCGGCCGAGGCCCGCGACCATGCAGCGCAGGATCTGCTTCTCCCGCGGGGTGAGGGTGTCGACCAGCCGTTCGCTCTCGGTGCGGTCCCGGCGGGCGGTGGTGAGTTCGCGGATCACGCCGGTCAGCAGCGCGGGCGGCAGATGGGTCTCGTCCCGCAGGACGCCCCTGATCACCGCCAGCAGCCGGGCCAGCGAACTCTCCTTGGCCACCCAGCCGGTGGCGCCCGCGTGCAGGGCGCGGGCGGCCCGGTGCGGATCGTCGGCGGTGGCCAGGACGATCGCCCGCAGGCCGGGGTGCTGGCGCCGGAGCCGGGCCAGCAGGGTGATGCCGTCGGGAATCTGGCCGACGGCCGGAGCGACCGAGGGGACCGCCGGGGCGGTCACCGGGATCACCGGTGCCGTCGGATGCGGTTCCGCCGCGAGCGGGCCGACCGGATGAGCGGCCGGACGACGGTCGGTCGGAAAACGGCCGGCGGTCCCGGGCGGACCCGAGGCCCCGGGCGGGAGGGCCGTCGCGGGCGGTCCGGCGGCCTGGGCCACCGGCGGTCGGCGGGGCGAGGGCACCGTCGCCGGTGGTCGGCGGCGGAGTGCCTCCGGCGGGTCGGCGCCCGGCTGGCGGGGCTTGCGGGCGGCCGCGGCCTCCGCCACCCCGAGGTCGGCGTCGACCAGGACCACGTCGAACACCCGCCCCTCGGTGGCGGCACGCTCCAGCGCCCGCTCCGCGGCGGCCGCGCTGCCCGCCGCGCCGACCTCGACATCGGGCTCGGCGGCGAGCGCCGCGGCCAGCGCCTCGGCGAAGATCCGGTGGTCGTCGACCACCAGGACGCGGATCCGCCCCATCGTCACTTCCCCCCTGCTCAGCTCCGGCCCGCGTCCGGTACGGCGCGCCGGTCCCGCCGCCGCCGTCCGGGCGCTCCTGCGCCGCTCACCTCCCGGGTGCCCGGAAGGGCCGAGGTGCCGACCCCCACCGGTACCGGAATCAGCGTACGGGGTGGGCGCGGGCTCGGTGGGGGTTTGGTGAAGTTTCGTCAGGAGGTGCGAAATTGGCGTGACTTGGTGCTCGGCGCGGCCTCCTGGCACGGTGCCCCGCCGACTCCGGGCACCCCGGCGGAAACGCCGGAGCGCCGCCCCCTCGCCGTACGGGAGGGAGCGGCGCCCGGGGCGTGTCGCCCGTGCCTCAGCCGGCGTTCTTCTCCAGGGTGAACTTCCAGGCGTCGGCGACGATGTCGTCCAGGTTCGGGCGGCGCGGGGTCCAGCCGAGGGCCTGGTGGGCGCGCTCGGCGGAGGCGACCAGGACCGCCGGGTCGCCGGCGCGGCGGCCGGAGACCACCACCGGGATCTCGCGGCCGGTGACGCGCTTGACCGACTCGATCACCTCGTGGACCGAGAAGCCGCTGCCGTTGCCCAGGTTGCAGATCAGGTGCTCGCCCGGCTTCGCCGCGTCCAGGGCCAGCAGGTGCGCGTCGGCCAGGTCCGCGACGTGGATGTAGTCGCGGATGCAGGTGCCGTCCGGGGTCGGGTAGTCGTCGCCGTACACCGCGATGTGCTCGCGCTGCCCGAGCGCGGCCTGGAAGACCAGCGGGATCAGGTGCGACTCCGGGTCGTGGCGCTCGCCGTAGGCGCCGTACGCGCCGGCCACGTTGAAGTAGCGCAGCGAGACGGCGGCCAGGCCATGGGCGACGGCCTCGCTCGTGATCAGGTGGTCCACGGCCAGCTTGGTGGCGCCGTAGGTGTTGGTCGGCGCGGTGCGGGCGGTCTCGGCGATCGGCACCGACTCCGGCTCCCCGTAGGTGGCGGCGGTGGAGGAGAACACCAGCTTGCGCACCCCTGCCGCGCGCATCGCGGAGACCAGCTCCAGCGAACCGGCCACGTTGTTGCGCCAGTACTTCTCCGGGTCCACGACCGACTCGCCGACCTGCGAGGAGGCCGCGAAGTGCAGCACGCCGTCGAAGGACCCGTCCAGGACCCGGCCCGCCTCCTGGATCCGGCCCTCGACGAACTCGGCACCGGCCGGCACGCCCTCCCGGAAACCGGTCGAGAGGTCGTCCAGGACGGTCACCTGGTGCCCCGCCTCCAGCAGGTGGGCGGCGACCACACTGCCGACATAGCCGGCGCCACCCGTGACCAGGTACTTACTCATGATGAGACCTCCAGCGGGCGATGGTCCGCGGTCGGCGGACCATCGGGGACGTTCGTACGACTGGGGCCCATTCTCCCTGTCCACCGGGGGTGCTCGGACCATCGAACGGCCGTCCGTCAACCGCGCGCCATCCGGTCCAGCAGACCGGTGCGCGCCGCCACCGCCGCCGCCTCCAGCCGGGTCCGCGCGCCGAGCTTCATCAGCACCCGCTGGACGTGCGTCCGGGCCGTGCTCGCCGCGATCCGCATCCCCGCCGCGATCGCCGCGGTGTCCTCGCCGTCCGCGATCCGCGCCAGCACCTGCACCTCGCGCCGGGTGAGCAGCCGCAGCAGCCGGACCGCCTCGTCGTCCGGTTCCGCCGCCGGCCTCAGCAACTGGTCGAACGCGCCCCGCAGCACCTCCACCGCGACCGCCGCCTCACCGGCCCGGGCCCGCGCGATCGCCCGCTCGACCACCTCGATCCGCTCGTCGCTCGGCACGTACCCGGCCGCACCGGAGGCGAACGCCGCTGCCACGCCCCGGAGTTCACCCACCGGGCCGAGCACGATGACAGCCACCTCGGGCCGCTCCCGGCGGATCCTGCGCAAGCCGTCGAACGCCCCCGGGTCGGCCGGCGCGGCCACCCCCAGCAGACAGACCTCCGGACGCCGTCCCGCCACCAGATCGGCCGCCGACGCGGCCGGCGAACCCACCGCGAGCACCCGGTGGCCCCGCAGCTGGAGCGCGGTGGCCAGCGCCTCGGCCAACAACCGGTGGTCGTCGACCACCACGAGGCGAACACCCATGAGACCCCTCCAGGTCGGCGTCCCGCCCGCAGCCCCGCCCGGCGGGACCGGGCGGCCGGTGACGCACCATCACAGCGCATTCCGTACCCGACTTGCCAGACCGTCTCACCGCCACCACCGGGCGAGCACAACGAAAAGGACCCCCGCCTAGATGGCGGGGGTCCTGACCGAGCCCCCATGCGGAATCGAACCGCAGACCTTCTCCTTACCATGGAGACGCTCTACCGACTGAGCTATAGGGGCCTGTTGCTTGTCCGAACTCCCCGGCTTCGCTTCCGCTCCGCCCGCTCGCTCGAACAAGGAAGACATTACACGGCAGGGGGGCGGAATGGGAAATCGGTCCCGGCGGTCCGCGCGACCGGCCCGGACACCGCCGAGAGGTCCCTCCCGCAGGTCTCCGGCAGCAGCCGCAGGCACAGCAGCGCCACCACCCCGCACCCCGCCAGGTACCAGCCGACCGGCTCCGCCGTCCCGTACGTCCCGGTCAGCCTGGTCGCGATCAACGGCGTGGTCGCCCCGCCCACCACCCCGCCCAGGTTGTAGGTCAGCGCCGCCCCCGTGTACCGCACCCGGGTCGGGAACAGCTCCGGCAGGAACGCCGCCAACGGCCCCAGCAGACAGCCCAGTACCACCATCGCCCCCGCCAGCGCGAGGAACATCAGCCCGCGCCGCTCCGTCTCCAGCAGCGGGAACAGCACCAGCGACCACGCCACCGCCAGCCCCGTCGCCCCCTGCAGCGTCCGCCTGCGCCCCCAGGCGTCACTGCGCCGCGCGCTCAGCCACACCGTCACGCCCTTCCCCACCGCGCCGGCCAGCAGCATCGACAGCACCACCGTGCTCGGCACCCCGAGCCCCGTCGTCGCGTACGCCAGCGAGTACGTCGTGGTCAGGTAGAACAGCGCGTACCCCACGGTGATCGCGCCGCAGCCCAGCAGCACCGTCCGCCAGTGCCCCCGCAGCACCTCCACCACCGGCGCCCGCTCGGCTCCCGTCCGCACCTCGCCCCGGAACAGCGGCGTCTCCTCCAGCCGCAGCCGCACGAACAGCCCCACCGCCACCAGCCCCAGCGACGCCAGGAACGGCACCCGCCAGCCCCAGGACCTGAACGCCGCCTGGTCCAGCCAGAGTTGCAGCACCAGGAAGATCCCGTTGGCCAGCACGAACCCGGTCGTCGGCCCCAACTGCAGATACGCGCCGTACCGCCCCCGCCGCCCGGCCGGCGCGTTCTCCGCCACCAGCAGCGCCGCCCCGCCCCACTCCCCGCCCAGCCCCAGCCCCTGACACACCCGCAGCACCACCAGCGCCACCGGCGCCCACCACCCCCACGTGGCGAACCCCGGCAGCACGCCCACCACCGCCGTGGACAGCCCCATCAGCAGCAGCGACACCACCAGCGTGGCCTTGCGCCCCAGCCGGTCCCCGAAGTGCCCGAACACCACCGCCCCGAGCGGCCGCGCCAGGAACGCCACCGCGTACACCGAGAACGCCGCCAACAGCGCACCCACCGTGCCCAGTTCGGGAAAGAAGACTTCCCCGAAGACGAGCGCGGCCGCCGTCCCGTAGATGAAGAAGTCGTAGAACTCGATCGCCGTACCGATCAGCGCCGCCGCAGCGGCCCGCCGCATCTGCCCCGTCGCACCCATACCCCCAACCCTGGCGACCCCGCCCCACCCCCGACAGCGCCCACCCGGGTGACACCCGCGCCCCGCCCCGCACCCCACGCCCCCCGGCGCCGCCCGCTCACCGCGTGTGCGGGGCGCCCCGACGTCGCAGCAGCAGCACCACGACACCGGCGACCAGCACCAGCCCCCCGACCACGGCGGCCACCAGGACCAGGGGCGAGCCCTTGTCCTCCTGCGCCGCCACCGGCGCGGCGGAGGCGGAGGGCGGCGGGGTGGGCGCGGGCTGCGCTGCCGAAGCCTCGGCCGACGGCGAGGCGGGTGCCGAGGGCGTCGGCGCCGACGGGGCCGCGCTGGCCGAGGGCTCGACCAGCGGGCTCACATCGGCGGGACCCGGGTCCCCCGGTGTCGTCAGCGCGACCCGAGGACGAACGATCCCGTAGCCGATGAAGTCCGTTCGGTTCGAACCGTCCTTCGGCTTCCCCGCCGTTCCGATCAGCACCCTGGTGATCTGATTCGGCGCCCAGTCGGGGTGAGCGGCCCAGAGCAGCGCCGCCGACGCCGAGACGAGCGCGGTCGCATCGGATGTCCCGTGCTTCTTGCAGTAGCCGGACTCGGCGACACACGACGTGTAGATGTCCACTCCGGGAGCCGCGATGTCGATCTGCGGGCCGTGCTCGGACTCGTCGGTGGCCGTTCCGGCCCGGTCGGCCGCAGCTACCGCGACGATGCTCGGCAGTGCGGCGGGATACAGGGCGGGGTTTCCTTCCTGCCCACTGTTTCCAGCACCCGCGACAACCAGCGACCCCTTGCCGTTGGCATACTGCACGGACTTCTCGAGTTCGGCGATGTCCCCCGCGGAGACCCCGGAGGAACCGGCGACCGAGGAGACATTGATGACCTTCGCCCCCTGGTCCGCCGCATACGTGATTCCCTGGCTCACTTGCTTGAGGTAGCCGGATGCATCGATCGGCTGCGCCGGGTCGTCGTTGATATTGATCTTGATCGGGAGAACCTTGGCACCCGGCGCCAGGCCGTACGCGCCCTTCCCGCCAAGGCCCTTTCCGGATCCCGCGATCAGGCCGACGATCCCCGTGCCGTGGCCACTCCTGTCGACACCGATCCCACCGGGCAGTCCGCTCAGGTCCTTGCCGGGCAGCAGTTGACCGACGAGGTCCGGATGATCGAGCCGGAAGCCGCCGTCGACCACCGCCACGGTGATCCCCTGGCCCTTGCTCGTCTGCCAGATCTCGGGCGCCTTCATGGTGTCCAGGTGCCACTGCTGCTCGCGGATCGAGTCAACAGCGAGCGCCGGGCCCACGGCCGGCCCGGCGACGATCCCGCCCGCCACCATCGCCGCGGCGAATCCCCGCGCCCGTACGTTCGTCCGCCGCATCGCTGCTCCCTCGTCACTTTCCCCATCGAGCCGGGACCGCGCCCCGCGCAGGACTGCCCGGCCACCGGGAGTTCCAGTGGCCGGGCAGTCGTTCCGGACTACTCAATCACGCCCGGGTTGCTCTTCGGAGTACCGCTGGTCCAGGTCTCCTCGTCCTCGTGCAGGTAGTCGGCCCGGTTGCGGCGGTCGCGCTCGCGCCGCTCGCCCGCGCCGCCCGCCATGCCCGGGGCCATCATGCCGTTCTGGCCCGGCCGCGCCGCGCCCTCGGCGGCCGCCGCACCGGCTGCGGCGGCCCGGTTGCGCAGGCCGCTGCCGCCCGGGGTGAACTCCCCGGCGGCCACCGGTCCCTTCGCCCCGCCGACCACGCCGCCGCCGGTCGAGCTGTAGCCCCGACCACGCGAACCGCCGACCGAACCACCGCCGTGGCCGCCGCCCTGGTGCATCCCGCCACCCGGACCGCCGAAGCCGCCGCCGGCCGACCCGCCGGACCGGCCCTGGGCCTCACGCGCCCCGAAGACCGTGCCGCCGTTGCTCGCGCCGGGACCACCGTTCTTCGTCGGCAGGTTGCCCCCGACGGCGCCGGTCCGGCCAGTGGGCACAGGACCCCCGCCGCTCTTCAGCGGGCCGGTCCCACCGGTAAACGGAGTGGTCCCGCCGAACGGAATCGGCCCTCCGCCGGGGAACCCGCCGGGCCCGCCACCGGGCGTACCCGGGTGCCCGGGACCACCGCCCTGGGGGTACACCGGCGCGGGACCGCCTCCGGGACCCACCGGTCCGGTCTGGCCGGGCAGCGTCGGTACCGTCGGCAGGCTGTCGAGCCCCGTGCCGGGCCGGTCCCCGGGGTGCGTCGGTCCCGTCGGCACCGGACCCGGCGTGTTCGGGTCGCCCGGCAGCGGCGTCGGAGTGCCGTGCCGCGGCGGCACCGGCGTCGGCGTGACGTTCACCGGCGGCGTCGGCCCGGGCGTCACCAGCACCGGCGGACGCGGCGTCACGGTACCGCCGCCGCTCCTGTCACCGCCGGAGGGCGGGTTGTAGCCGCTGCTGGTGTTCCCGCTGCGAGTGCCTCGACTGCTTCCACCGGAGCCGTAACGTCCGCCACCGGACCCCACCGGCACAGCCGTTCCTCCGTCGACCGCCTTCGGCCCGTCACTGGAAGCTCCCGGAAGCTCGGGCATCGTGAGCGAGTTCAGCTTGGTCGTCGCAGCCTCGTACGCCTGCCCCAGCTTCTCCATCTGGTGGATGGCTTCCTGGTGCGCGGTGTCCACCCGCTTCTGCGCCGCCGTGGCCTCCATGTAGGAGACCCAGGTCGGGTCCTCCTTCTTCATGATCGCGTCGGTGGACACGGACGGGTTGCCGAAGCCGGCGATGCTCAACGGCGAAGGCTTGAGGCACGGCTGGGCGGCGTGCCGCTTCACCATGTCGATGTCCTTGCTCGGGACCTCCGGCACGCCGGTCTTAGCGGTGCTCAGAGCCTCCCCGGCCTGCACCATGGCGTCGCCCGCGCCCTTCGAGTACTCGCTGATCATGGACGCCGACTTGTGCAGGTCGCTGGCCCACGACTTGAAGCTCTCGGCGGCCGGCCCCTCCCACTGGATCTGGGTCACATGGGCGGCCAGAGCCTTGCTGAGCTCGTCCAGCACGCGCCCGGCGGCCTTGAGCTGGTTGCCGCGACCGGTCACCTTGGACGGATCGCTGCCGGCCACCATGGACTTGAGCTGCGGATGATTGATTCCTTCGAAATTCGTTCCGCCCGCCATCAGTTGTCCCCCGTCCCGGCCGAACCCTCAGACATGCGCACCATCAGTAGTCACCGCTCTTCGACCCCGGGCCGCCGTCCGCGCCCTTCGCGACCGCGTTGACCGCCGCCGTCTGGTGCTCCTCGTTGTTGCCGTAGCCGCCCGCCGTCTGCGCGACCGCCTTGCTCATCCTGTCGATCTGCTCCGCGAACGACTTCGAGAGCTGCGCGATCGCCGCGTGCGTCTTCTCGTACGCGGCGATCAGGTCCGCGGACTCGTGGAACCCACTACCGAGGTTGCCGGCGAGCAGCTTCTGTTCCTTGATCTTGTGCTGCGCCGCCTCGGAGCCTTCCAGCGAGGCCAGCAGCGCGTCGACCTTCTTCTTGAAGTTGGTCAGCGTGTCGAGCTCGATCTTGACGTCCTTGGAGCCGAACGCCGCCACCAGCGCGTTGGCGCTGACGTCGACCTGGACCTGGCCGACCACGCGACCGATCCAACTGTTGCTCAGCGTCCACGGCATCACTTCACCGTCGGGGCCATCGGCCCAGCCCGCACCGCCCGGTCCAGCCTCGCCTGGCACAGCAATCCACCTCTCCCCCGTGCACGGCGCGGCCCCCGCAGGTCGCCGCACCGCGACACACACCGTCAACTACTCGGTCCTACCGGCCGCACAGGTCGATCACGTCGATCAGGTCGGTCGGATCGGTCCGGCAGAACCGTCCGCCCGTCGGGACGGACGGCGCCTCAATCATCGTAGCCACCGCCCCCGACGGACCGGCAGGGCCCGTGCCCCGCTTGCAAGCGATCGGTACGAACTTGACACGTGCACCCTCGCACGGCCCGCCGAGGGGATCGGCGGCCGCCGTTAGACTGACCTGGTCCGGTCGGACCGGACGAGACCTCCACTGCCGCGCAGCGTCGCACAGCAGCGCCCCGGGCCGCCGCCCAGCCCCGCACTCGCCGGGCCCGGCCCCGCCGTGGATCGGACGCCCCGCATGTCCCCCAACACCCCCAACACCCCGAACGCCTCCGCCACCCCCGTCACCCCCGCCACCCCCTGGTGGGCCCGGGCCGCCCGCCCGGCCCGGCCGCCGCTGCCGTGGGCGCCGATGGCCCGCGCCGCGCTCGCCATGGCGCTGGCGCTGGCCGCCGGACTGCTGGCACACCGGGTGGACCTCGGGGTGTTCGCCGGACTGGGTGCGATGCACGCGACGATGAACGACCGCGTCGAGCCGGTCCGGCTGCGGGCCCGCCGGATCGCCACCGCCGTACCGGCCTCGGCGCTCGGCATGCTGATCGGCAGCGCGCTCCAGCACGCCCAGGTCGGCGCGCTCGCCCTGGGCGCCGGGCTGACGCTGACGGCGTTCGTCTCCGGCGCGCTGAGTGCGACGGGCCCGCGCGGTTCGGCGGCGGGGCTGCTGCTGCTCGTCTCGGCCACGCTCGGGAGCGGGATGCCGCTGCCGCACCCCTGGTGGGCCGCCGCGGCGGTGCTGCCGGCGGGTGCGGTGCTGGTGCTGCTGCTCGGTGTGCCCCTGCGCGGCCGCCGCCGGGCCCCCGGCGCCGACCCGGCCGTGTGCGCGCTCGCCGCCGTGTACGACGCGCTCGGCCGGATGCTCGCGGACCTGGGGACTCCGCAGGGGTCGGCGTCTCGCCAAGTGCTGACCGCCCGTCTGAACCAGCTCCAGGACGTGCTCCCGCCCCTGCCCCGCCACCCACGGAACCCGCCCGCGCCCTACACCGGCACCGGCACCGGCACCGGCACCGGCACCGAACCTGGCACCGCGCCCGACACCGACACCGCACCCGACACCGCCGCCCACCGCGTCCACACGATGTACCGGGCCGCGCTCGCCGCCACCGAGGCCGCCACCGGCCTGCTGTGGGCCTGGCGGCCGGTGCCGCCCGAGGTGGCCGCCGTGCCCGGCCTGCTCGCCCGCGCGGTGGAGCGCGGCTCCGTCGAGGTACCGGTGCCGGTGCCGGACTGGTCGCCGGACACGCCGTCCCGCCAGGCCCTGGACGCGGCACTGCGCGCGGCCGCGGCGACGGTCGCGGGCCGGGAGGCCGTACTGAGCACGGCTCCCGCGCCCCCGCCGGACCCGTGGCGGCTGCGGGTGCGGCTGGTCTCGCCCGGAGCGGCCCGCTACGGGGCGCGGCTGGCGCTGTGCATCGCGGTGGGAGCGGCGCTGACGGCCGCGCTGCCGCTGAGCCGGAGCTACTGGGTGCCGATGACGATCGCCTTCGTCCTGAAGCCGGACCTCGGCTCGGTGTTCCTGCGTTCGGTGAGCCGTGCGGTGGGGACGGTGCTGGGGGTGGCGGTGACGGCGGCGGTGCTGTCGCTGGCTCCCGGTCCGTGGGCGCTGGTCGCGATCGCCGCGCTCTGCGTGGCCCTGCTGCCGTACGCGACGGCGGCGCACTACGGGCTGAACACCGTGGTGATGACACCGATGGCGCTGGTCCTGCTGCAACTGGGCGGGCAGGACGGCGCGGCCGAGTTCTGGCCCCGCGTCCTGGACACCGTGCTGGCCAGCGCGATCGTGCTGCTGTTCGGCCATCTGCTCTGGCCGGAACGGCCGCGGCACCGGATCGAGCCGCGGCTGGTGTCCGCGGCGGCGGCGCTGAAGGCCTATCTGGCCTCGGTGGTGCGGCAGGACGGGCCGGAGCCCCGGTCCGAGGTGTGGCTGCGGCGGACGGCCTACCGGGCGCTCGCGGACGCCCGCGCGGAGGTGGAGCAGGGGCTGGCCGAGCCGCCGCCGACGGGCCGGCACGCGGCCGAGTGGCTGCCCGCGACGGCCGCGCTGGAGCGGCTGAGCGGTGCGGTGGCGGCGTTCGCGGCGCAGCGCCGGTACGGCGGGCGGGTGCCGGAGCCGGCGGAGGTGGAGCGGGTCGGCCGGGCGCTGGACGAACTGACGGCCGCGGCGCGCGCGCACCGTCCGCCGACCGGGGCGGCGGCGCGGCCGACCCGGCCGCACGACCCGTCGCGCAGCGCGCTGGGCCGGGCGGCGGACGAGCTGGACACCCTGCTCGCCGGCCGCCCGCCGCGCTGAACCGACCGCCCCGGCCGGGGCCCCGGCCCCCGGGCCCCCGGGCCCCGGAGACCCCGAGCCCCGGAGACCCCGCTCCCGGTCAGACCTGCTCGGCCAGCTCCAGCCAGGTCATCTCCAGCTCCTCCTTCTCCTCCCGGACCGCCCGCAGCTGGCTGTCCAGCTCGGCGACCTTGGAGAAGTCGGCGGCGTGCTCGGCGAGCTGGGAGTGCAGCTTGGACTCCTTCTGGTCCAGCTTGGCGATCTGGCGCTCCAACTTCTGCAGCTCCTTCTTCGCCGCCCGCAGGTCGCCGCCCGACAGCGCGGACGCCGAGTCCTCCGCGCCGCCCGCGGCGGCACCGGTCGCGCCGGAGGCCACCGCGGCAGCGGCCGACGCGGCCGAAGCGGCGGCGGCCGCCATCGCGGCCCGGCGCTGCAGGTACTCGTCGACGCCGTTCGGCAGCATCCGCATCCGCCGGTCACCGAGCAGCGCGTACGTCACGTCGGTGGTCCGCTCGATGAAGAAGCGGTCGTGGCTGATGACGATCATCGAACCGGGCCAGCCGTCGAGGAGGTCCTCCAGCTGGTTCAGCGTCTCGATGTCGAGGTCGTTGGTGGGCTCGTCGAGGAACAGCACGTTGGGCTCGTCCATCAGCAGCCGGAGCAGCTGGAGCCGGCGCCGCTCACCGCCGGACAGGTCGCCGACCGGCGTCCACTGCTTGTCCTTGCCGAAGCCGAACTGCTCGCACAGCTGGCCGGCGCTCATCTCCCGGCCCTTGCCGAGGTCGACCCGGGAGCGGACCTGCTCGACGGCCTGCAGCACCCGGGTGGTCGGCTCCAGCTCGGCGACCTCCTGGGAGAGGTACGCCAGCCGCACCGTCTTGCCGACCTTGACCACGCCGGAGTCGGGCTGGACGTCGCCCTCCGAGGTGTAGGCGTCGCGCAGCGCCCGCAGCAGCGAGGTCTTGCCGGCGCCGTTGACGCCGAGCAGGCCGATCCGGTCGCCGGGGCCGAGCTGCCAGGTGACGTCCTCCAGCAGCAGCTTCGGGCCGGCCTTCACCGTGATGTTCTCGACCTCGAAGACGGTCCTGCCCAGGCGCGCGTTGGCGAACTTCATCAGCTCGCTCTTGTCGCGCGGCTCGGGGACGTCGGCGATGAGCGCGTTGGCGGCCTCGATCCGGTAGCGCGGCTTGGAGGTGCGGGCCGGGGCGCCGCGGCGCAGCCAGGCGAGCTCCTTGCGGGCCAGGTTCTGGCGCTTCTGCTCCTCGGTGGCCTCGATCCGGGAGCGCTCGGCGCGCGCGAAGACGTAGTCGGAGTAGCCGCCCTCGTACTCGTGCACCGAGCCGTGCTGGACGTCCCACATCCGGGTGCAGACCTGGTCGAGGAACCAGCGGTCGTGGGTGACGCAGACGAGCGCGGAGCGGCGGTTCTGGAGGTGCTGGGCCAGCCAGGCGATGCCCTCGACGTCGAGGTGGTTGGTGGGCTCGTCGAGCACGATGAGGTCGGGCGAGCCGAGCAGCAGCTTGGCGAGGGCGATCCGGCGGCGCTCACCACCGGAGAGCGGGCCGATGACGGTGTCCAGGCCGTCGGGGAAGCCGGGCAGGTCGAGGCCGCCGAAGAGGCCCTCGATGATGTCGCGGATGCGGGAGTCGCCGAGCCACTCGTGGTCGGCGCGGCCGGCGATCACCTCGTGCCGGATGGTGGCGTCCGGGTCCAGCGAGTCGTGCTGGGTGAGGACGGCCATCTCCACCCCGCCGACGTGGGTGATCCGCCCGCCGTCCGGCTCCTCCAGCTTGGCGAGCATCCGGATCAGGGTGGTCTTGCCGTCCCCGTTGCGTCCGACGACGCCGATCCGGTCCCCCTCGCTGACGCCGAGGCTGACCCCGTCCAGAAGGGCCCGGGTGCCGTACACCTTCGTGACGGACTCGATGGTGGCGAGATTGACGGCCACGTGTGCTGCGCTCCTGGGTTCGACGGTCCGGGCTCGGGCGGAGGTCCGGATCCTCCCCAGCCTAGTGGGCCCGCCCCGGCTCCCCTCCCGCCCGAGCCGGCGGCCGCCGCCGCCCCGCCGCTCGGTCCGCTGCCCCGCTACTCCGCTGCGGTCACCGCCGCGCCGGGCACCGGCCCGTACGTGGCGTGCGCGGCCCGGCAGTTGCCGGAGGCCCGCAGCGCGGCCGCGACGGCCTCGGCGGCGTCGGCGTCCTTGGCCAGGAAGGCACAGGTCGGCCCGGAGCCGGAGACCAGGGCGCCGATCGCGCCGGCCTCGGTGCCGGCCCGCAGGGTGGCGGCGAGGGCGGGGCGCAGCGACAGGGCGGCCGGCTGGAGGTCGTTGGTCAGCGCGGCGGCCAGGGCGACGGCGTCGCCGTCGGCGAGGGCCGCGAGCAGCGCGGGGTCGGCCTCGGGGGTGGCCACCTCGGTGTCGGCGGAGCCGGTGCCGGCCTCCTCGCGCAGGCGGTCGCACTCGCGGAAGACCGAGGGCGTCGACAGGCCGCCCTCGGCGACGGCGAAGACCCAGTGGTAGCTGCCGGCGACGGGCAGCGGCTCCAGGATCTCGCCCCGGCCGCGGCCCAGGGCGACGCCGCCGACCAGGGCGAACGGTACGTCCGAGCCGAGTTCGGCGGCGAGCTCCAGCAGCACCTCGACGGGTGTGCCGAGCTCCCACAGGGCGTCGCAGGCGACCAGCGCGGCCGCGCCGTCCGCGCTGCCGCCGGCCATGCCGCCGGCCACCGGGATGGCCTTGGCGATGTGCAGGTGGACGTCGGTCGCGGCGAGGCCGTGGTGGGCGGCGAGCAGCCGGGCGGCGCGGGCGGCGAGGTTGCTGTCGTCCAGCGGCACCGCGTCGGCGTCCGGTCCGGCGCAGCTGAGGGTGACGCCCGTGCCGGGTTCGCCGGCCGTCGCGGTCACCTCGTCGCCGAGGGCGACCGCGAAGAAGACGTTGGCCAGGTCGTGGAAGCCGTCGGCGCGCAGTCCGCCGACCCCGAGCTGGACGTTGACCTTGGCGGGCACGCGTACCGTGACGGTCACTGGGAAACCCTCTACTCCGGCTTGTGTTCGGCGATGGCGGCGAACTGCTCGACGGTGAGCATCTCGCCGCGCAGCTTGTGGTCGATCCCGGCGGCGGCGAGCGCCTGCTCGGCCCCGGCGGCGGAGCCGGCCCAGCCGGCCAGCGCGGCCCGCAGGGTCTTGCGGCGCTGGGCGAACGCGGCGTCGACGACCGCGAACACCTCCTCGCGGCTCGCGGTGGTGCTCGGCGGGTCGTGGCGGACCAGCGAGACCAGCCCGGAGTCGACGTTGGGGGCGGGCCAGAAGACGTTGCGGCCGATCGCGCCGGCCCGCTTCACCTCGGCGTACCAGTTGGCCTTGACCGAGGGGACGCCGTAGACCTTGTTGCCCGGCTTGGCGGCGAGCCGGTCGGCGACCTCGCTCTGCACCATGACCAGGGTCCGCTCGATGCTGGGGAAGGTGGCGAGCATGTGCAGCAGCACCGGCACGGCCACGTTGTACGGCAGGTTGGCGACGAGCGCGGTCGGCGCCGGACCGGGCAGCTCGGTGACCAGCATGGCGTCGCTGAACACCAGGTCGAAGGAGTCGACCTGGCCCGGCATCCGGGCGGCCACGGTGTCCGGCAGGTGGCGGGCCAGCACCGGGTCGATCTCGACCGCGGTGACGTGCCGGGCGACCTCCAGCAGCGCGAGGGTCAGCGACCCGAGCCCGGGCCCGACCTCGACCACCGTGTCCTCGCCGGTCACCTCCGCGGCCCGGACGATCCGCCGCACGGTATTGCCGTCGATGACGAAGTTCTGCCCGCGCTGCTTGGTCGGCCGAACGCCGAACGCTTCCGCCAGCGCCCGGATGTCCGCGGCGCCGAGCAGGTGTTTGTCAGAGGTGGGTTCGGTGGTGCTCACCCGCCAAGGATACGGGCGCCCCGCCCCCTCACAGCTCGACGACCGCCGCGAGGTCGATCTCGACGGGGTACGGCACCGCAGTCTTCAGCACGCCCTCGTGCTGGGCGACGGGCAGGTAGACGCCCTTCTCCTCGTCCCGGTGGAACTCGTGGACGATCGGCAGGTCGTCGACGCCGCGCTCGACCCGCCAGTAGTAGGGGATGTTCTTCTCGGCGTACTGCCCGGGCTTGCGGAAGCGGTCGTTGGCCCGGGTGCCGTGCGAGACGACCTCGACCGTGAGCACCACGTTCCGGGGCGGGAGGCACTCCAGCTCGAAGACGTCGATGCCGGTCTTGTCGAACACGACCACGTCCGGCTTGGTCGTGTTGGCCTCGTCGAGCAGCACACAGCGCTCGACGTTGGCCGCGTAGGGCGCGACCCGCGCGTTGAACATGGCCATGAAGAGCCGGTCCCGCACCTGGTCGTGCCACTGATTCGTCTGCCCCCGGACCACGATGACTCCGTCCACAAGATCCCAGTCGAACGGCAGATCAAGGTGCTTGGCCTGCTCGTACGTCCGCAGTTGGGACAGCGGGTGCGACGATTCGTGATGATCCTCAACGGGTCCGTCGATCGGCATGGCGGTCATGGCCACCTCCCTCACTGCACTCATGCTAGCCAGCCTAGGAAGCCGCCAGGAGTGCCGAACCGTTTCTCCTGAACCAGATATTCGTTCGACCGGCTCAGTACCCGAACGCCCGCGCCGTGTTCTCCGCGATCGCCGTGGCGAGCTCGTCCTCGTGCAGCCCCAGGGTGTCCGCCATCGAGCGCACCGTGACCGGGATCAGGTACGGCGCGTTGGGGCGGCCGCGGTAGGGGTGCGGGGTGAGGAAGGGGGCGTCGGTCTCGACCAGGACCCGGTCCAGCGGGGTGGCCGCGAGGGCGTCCCGCAGCGGCTGGTTGGCCTTGAAGGTGACCGGGCCGGCGAAGGAGAGGTACCAGCCGTGCTCGGCGCAGACCTTGGCCATCTCCGCGTCGCCGGAGTAGCAGTGGAAGACGGTCCGCTCGGGCGCGCCCTCCTCCAGCAGGACGGCGACGACGTCCTCGTGGGCGTCCCGGTCGTGGATCACCAGGGCCTTGCCGTGCCGCTTGGCCATCGCGATGTGGCGGCGGAACGACTCCTTCTGGATCTCCATGCCCTCCGGACCGGTCCGGAAGTAGTCGAGGCCGGTCTCGCCGACCGCCCGGACGTGCGGCAGCGCCGCGAGCGCGTCGATCTCGGCCAGCGCCGCGTCGAGCGCGGCCTGCCCGCCCGGCTCGCGCCGCTGCCCGGACCACCCGTCGGGGTCGCCGAGGAAGATCCGCGGCGCCTCGTTGGGGTGCAGGGCGACGGCGGCGTGCACCTGCTCGAACCGGGCCGCCAGTTCGGCGGCCCAGCGCGAGCCCGGCACGTCGCAGCCGACCTGGACGACGGTGGCCACCCCGACCGAGGCGGCCTTGGCGAGGCCCTCCTCGGGGGTGCCGGACTGCATGTCCAGATGGGTGTGCGAGTCCGCCACCGCCACCGCCAGCGGGGCCGGCAGCGGCGGCGGGGTGGACCGCTCGTCGTCCTTCTTCGGCATCGGTCGTCCTCCTCCGGCCCCAGGGAGAAACCCTAGGCGGCCGGCTTCTCCTCAAGACGCGGGAACAGGATCTCGCCCTTGGTGACGGTGGAGCCGACCGGCAGCAGGCCCCACTGCGCCGCCTGGGCGACGGTCTGGCCGGCGAGCTCGCCCAGGCCCTCGGCCGCGCCGAGCGAGAGCCAGAGCTTCTCGGCGGTGGCCGGCATCACGGGGTTGAGCAGCACCGCGGTGGCCCGCAGCGACTCGGCCGCCGTGTAGAGGATGGTGGCCAGCCGGTCCCGGCCCTCGGCCGAGTCGTCCTTGGCGACCTTCCAGGGCTCCTGCTCGGTGAGGTAGCCGTTGACCTGCTTGACGAACTCGAAGATCGCCGCGAGCCCGCCGGCGAAGTCCAGCTCCTCGCCGATCTTCCGGTCGGCGGTCGCGACCGCCGCCGCGAGGCCCTCGCTGACGGCCTGCTCGGCGGCGCCCGGCGCCGCGGCGGCCGGCAGCACGCCGTCGAAGTACTTGCCGACCATGGCCGCCACCCGGGAGGCCAGGTTGCCGAAGTCGTTCGCCAGCTCGGAGGTGTACCGGGCGCTGAAGTCCTCCCAGGAGAACGAGCCGTCGGTGCCGAACGGGATCGCCCGCAGGAAGTAGTAGCGGTAGGCGTCCACGCCGAAGTGCGAGGTCAGATCGGTGGGCGAGATGCCGGTCAGGTTGGACTTCGACATCTTCTCGCCGCCGACCATCAGCCAGCCGTTGGCGACGACCCGCTTCGGCAGCGGCAGTCCCGCGGCCATCAGCATCGCGGGCCAGATCACCGCGTGGAAGCGCAGGATGTCCTTGCCGACCAGGTGCACCGAGGCCGGCCACAGCTCGGCGAACCGCTCCGGGTCGGCGCCGTAACCGGCGGCGGTGATGTAGTTCTGCAGCGCGTCCACCCACACGTACAGGACGTGCTTGTCGTCCCAGGGCAGCGGGACGCCCCAGTCGAAGGTGGAGCGGGAGATGGAGAGGTCCTGGAGGCCCTGCTCGACGAAGCGGAGCACCTCGTTGCGGGCCGTCTCGGGGGCGATGAAGCCGGGGTTCTCGGCGTAGAACTCCAGCAGCTTCGGGCCGTACGCGGAGAGACGGAAGAAGTAGTTCTCCTCCTCCAGCCACTCGACCGGCTTCTTGTGGATCGGGCAGAGCTTCTCGTCCTCGGTGGCGCCGTCGAGCAGTTCGGCGGGGAGCTTGTACTCCTCGCAGCCGACGCAGTACGGGCCGGAGTAGCCGCCCTTGTAGATCTCGCCCTTGTCGAACAGGTCCTGGACGAACTCCTGCACCCGGGCGGTGTGCCGCTCCTGGGTGGTGCGGATGAAGTCGTCGTTGGCGATCTCCAGGTGCTGCCAGAGGGGCTTCCACGCCTCCTCGACCAGCTTGTCGCACCACTCCTGCGGGGTGACGCCGTTGGCCTCCGCGGTGCGCAGGATCTTCTGACCGTGCTCGTCGGTGCCGGTCAGGTACCACACCCGCTCGCCGCGCTGGCGGTGCCAGCGGGTCAGTACGTCGCCCGCCACGGTGGTGTACGCGTGGCCCAGGTGGGGGCGATCGTTGACGTAGTAGATCGGGGTGGTGACGTAGTACGCGGGAGTGGTGCTCCCGTTGGTGCTGTGGTCTGCAGTGGCCGCCATGGTCGGCAAGCTTAGTCGGGCCCGGGTCCGGGCCCGACCGCCGCTACCACCGTCAGCCCCGCATCCGCGCCCAGAACCGCGCCCAGCGCCCGCCCGAGGGGGCGGTCCGCACCGGCCGCGCCGCGTCGGCCGGGACGGCCGGCTCCGCGTGCGAGGAGTACCCGGGGGCGTGCTGCCACGGCTGGTCCTGCGCCGAGACCCGGCCCTCGCGCATGATCCGGACGGTGTGGCCGCCGCAGCCCGGGCAGGCCGGCTTGAGCAGCGGCGACGGCACCCGGACTCCGTTGGCGTGGTACTCGAACACGACGCGCCCGTCCCGGGCCACGTGGTGCTCGATGTCGTACGCCTGCTCCCACCCGTACCCGCAGCTCAGGCACACGAAGGAGTAGGCCTCCCGGACGGTCTCGACGGGGGTGTGCGCCGGGCCGCTCGGGCCGGCACTGCTCGGGCCGGGGTCGCTCAGGGCGTTGCCACCGCGGGGGCTACCGATCGTCTCGCTCATAGCCGTCTCCCAGCGCCCGCCGGGCGCTCGCCCGGCTGGGTCTTTCCATCCCAGGAAATGCCCGGAACGTCCCGGGCGATGCCCGCCTTGTGAAGAATTGGAGGGGGGTTGGGAAGCCCTATACGAAAGGGTGGGTCCTGTCCGAGAACCTCGACCGAAGCTTCAGCTCGACGGGTGTTTACCCGGGGCCTTCTCTCCAAGGTACGCGCCCGCGGGCCCGGCGGCACCTCGCCCACGAACCGTGTGTACTCGCAGCTCAGGCGCGTGTCGGGGCGCTTTCCGACCGTTCCCCTGCCGTTCGTCGACCGTTCCCGACCGGATTGCCCGACCCTTCCCGACCGCCTCCCGACCGCCTCCCCGCCGACCGCTCAGCCGGCCCCGCCCGCGGCGGCGTTCTTGGCCGCCACCACCGCGTCGAACACCTCGCGCTTGGGCAGCGAGAGTTCGGCCGCGATCGCCGCGATCGCCTCCTTGCGCCGCTCCCCGGCCTCCTCCCGGACGGCCACCAGCCGGGCCAGCTCGGCCGGGCCCAGCTCCTTCGGCGCGGCCGGCGGCGCGCCCGCCACGACCACCGTGATCTCGCCCCTGACACCCTCGGCCGCCCACGCGGCCAGCTCGCCGAGCGGCCCGCGCTTGACCTCCTCGTAGGTCTTGGTCAGCTCCCGGCACACGGCGGCGGGCCGCTCGGGGCCGAACGCCTCCGCCATCGCGGCGAGCGCCTCCGCGATCCGGTGCGGGGCCTCGAAGAAGACCATGGTGCGCGGCTCGGCGGCGACCGAGGCCAGCTGCCGGGCCCGGTCGCCGGTCTTGCGCGGCAGGAAGCCCTCGAAGGTGAACCGGTCGACCGGCAGACCGGACAGCGCCAGCGCGGTGAGCACCGCGGACGGCCCCGGCACCGCGGTCACCTTGAGGTCGGCGGCCACGGCCGCGGCCACCAGCCGGTAACCGGGGTCGGAGACGGACGGCATCCCGGCGTCGGTGACCAGCAGGACGCGGGCCCCGCCGAGCAGCGCCTCGACGAGCTCGGGGGTGCGCCCGACCTCGTTGCCCTCGAAGTAGGAGACCACCCGCCCGGCCGGGGTCACCCCGAGTGCCTGGGTGAGCCGGCGCAGCCGCCGGGTGTCCTCGGCCGCGATGACGTCCGCCGAGGCCAGCTCGGTGAGCAGCCTGGGCGGGGCGTCCGCGACGTCGCCGATGGGGGTTCCTGCCAGTACGAGTACACCTGTCACGGACCCCATCCTTCCAGCAACCGGCCGCCGGGCGCTTTTGGTGATGTTTCGGGCAGCTTCGGAGGGAGCGGTCCCCGCGTCATGACGCACCCCTACCATGTGGCGGATGAACGGCGACACGGCGGCGCAGACGCCCACTGGTACAGACCTCACCGCGCGGGGTGGCGTCGGCGGGCCGGTCCTGGCGGACCAGCCGTCGCCCGCCCTGCCGGGCCCGCGCGACCCGGCCGGCGGGGCCGTCGACGGCGGTCCCGACGCTCCGGACGGCCCCAGCGGCCCGGACGAACCCGGCGGCCCCGCCCCGGACGCCCCGGACGGCTCCATACCCGCCCCGCCCCCGCCGCGCCCCGCCTGGCTGCGCGGCCTGGCCCGGTTCGGCTACGCCCCGGCCCCCGCCGCGACGACGGCCGAGCGCCTGGTCCCGCCGATGCCGGACGGCCCGGGCGTCACCCCGAAGCGGGTGCCGCCGTCCCCGCTGCTGCTCCGGCTCGGCCTCGCCCTTCCGGAGCCGCTGTGGTCCTGGCTCTGCCGCTGGGCCGGCTGGCTCGGCCCGCTCGCGGTGACGCTGTTCGCCGGCGTGCTGCGGTTCACCGACCTGGGCTCGCCGAACGCGATCGTCTTCGACGAGACGTACTACGCCAAGGACGCCTACGCGCTCTGGCACGGCGGCTACGAGATCAGCTGGCCGGACGGCGCCAACGAGCAGATCATGGCCGGCGGCCCGGTCCCCTACCGGTCGAACCCCTCGTACGTGGTGCACCCGCCGGTCGGCAAGTGGATCATCGGCGCCGGTGAGCAGCTGTTCGGGATGAACCCCTTCGGCTGGCGGTTCGCGGTGGCGCTGCTCGGCACCCTGTCGGTCCTGATGCTGGCGAGGATCGCCCGCCGGCTGTTCCGCTCGACCCTGCTGGGCTGCGTGGCGGGCCTGCTGCTCGCCGTGGACGGCCTGCACTTCGTGATGAGCCGGTCCGCGCTGCTGGACCTGGTGGTGATGTTCTGGATCGTCGCCGCCTTCGGCTTCCTGCTGCTGGACCGCGACCGCACCCGGGCCCGGATCGCGGCCCGGCTGACCGCGCTCGGCGACGGCGGCCCGGACGCGGGGATCGCCCACCGGCTCAACCTGGGCTGGCGCCCGTACCGCGTCGCGGCCGGCGTCTGCGTCGGTCTGACCTGCGCGACCAAGTGGAGCGGCCTGTACGTGGCGGCCGCCTTCGGCCTGCTGACGGTGCTGTGGGACGCGGGCTCGCGCCGGCTGGCCGGGGCCGACCACCCCTACCGGTGGACCCTGGTCCGGGACGCGGTGCCGGCCTTCGTCTCGCTCGTGGTCGTCCCGGTGGCCGTCTACATCGCCTCCTGGTGGGGCTGGTTCGCCAGCAGCACGGTGCCGAACCAGGGCGGCTACGGCCGGGACTGGGCGGTCGGCCGCTCCACCGACTTCCCGTGGATCCCGGAGGGCCTGCGCGCGCTCTGGCACTACCACTCGACGGTCTACGACTTCCACACCCACCTGAGCGACCCGCACACCTACCAGTCGAACCCCTGGAGCTGGCTGGTGCTGGGCCGGCCGGTGTCGTTCTTCTACGAGTCGCCGAAGCAGGGCACGGCCGGCTGCACGGTGAGCGAGTGCGCCCGCGAGGTGCTCGGCATCGGCACCCCGCTGCTCTGGTGGACCGGTGTGATCGCCCTGGTCTACTGCCTGTGGCGGTGGGCGGCCCGGCGCGACTGGCGGGCCGGCGCGGTGCTCTGCGGCCTGGCCGCCGGCTACCTGCCCTGGTTCGCCTACCAGCAGCGGACGATCTTCCTGTTCTACGCGGTCTGCTTCGTGCCCTTCCTGGTGCTCGCGGTGACCATGCTGCTCGGCGCGCTGGTCGGACCCGCCGGGGCCTCCCGGGACCGCCGGATCATCGGCGGGGCGGCGGCCGGCCTGGTGGTGCTGCTGATCATGTGGAACTTCCTCTTCTTCCACCCCCTGTACACCGGCGAGACGATCCCGATGGAGGACTGGCGCAAGCGGATGTGGTTCAACACCTGGATCTGACGGCGGGGCGCGCCGGGGGCGGTGCCGGGCGGCGGAGCGTACCGGAGTGGTGCGCGACACGTACCAGATCCGTCACAAGACCCCGTCCTTTCGCCGGGGCACGGAGTCGGCCTGCCTAGGCTGGACCCCGAACGCGCATCCGGCCACGTCCGGCTGCGGCCCGACCGCCTGACCCTTGGGGGAACATCACCATGCGCAATGGCGCGAAGACCGGCCTCATCACCGGCGTGGCCGTCGCCGTGCTCGCCGCGGGCGGCTACGGGGCGTACAGCCTCGTCGGCGGCTCCGACGACAAGGACGCCCCGGCCGCCAAGAAGGCGCGCACGGTGGTCGCCGAGCCCCCGAGCGCCGAGCAGGCGACCGCCGGCACCAAGGACTTCCTGGACGCGTGGGCGGCCGGCGACCTCGCCAAGGCGGCCTCGCTGACCGACGACCCGGCGGGCGCGACCACCGCGCTGACCGCGTTCCGGGACCAGGTGAAGCCGAGCGGGCTCACCCTGACCCCGGCCGGCCCGGCCACCCCGGCGGCGTTCGCCTCGGCCACCGGCACCCCGAGCACCGCCGCCAAGCCCCCGGCCACCACCCCGGCCCCCGGCGCCACCGACTCGCCGTCGGCCACCGCCCCGGCCACCCCGGCCGCCCCGACCGGCGTGCTGATGGGCTTCAAGGCCCGCGCCGAGTTCGAGGGCACCAACCGGGTCTGGGACTACAGCGGCTTCCTGAGCGTCGTGAAGATGAGCGACAACACCCCGGCCGTGCACTGGGCGCCCTCGGTGATCCACCCGCACCTGGCCCCCGGCGAGACGATCGCCGTGCAGCCGCTGCCCCCGATCGCCGGCAACGTGGTGGACCGCAACAACAAGCCGCTGACCGGCGCCTCGATCACCCCGCTGATCCCGACCCTGCAGGCCAAGGTCGCCAAGCTGCTCGCGGACCAGAACAAGGACCAGAGCGACAACGGCACCGGCGTGGTGATCACCAACGCGGCCGACCAGAACAGCGTGCCCGACCGGCTGTTCACCATCGTCGACCCGAAGCCCCCGAAGCCGTTCAAGCTGACCATCGACAACACCCTGCAGGCCGCCGCCGAGAAGGCGATGACCGACCTGGGCGGCAAGAAGGGCTCGATCGTCGCCATCGAGCCCAGCACCGGTCAGGTGCTGGCCTTCGCCAACGCGCCGGTCACCGGTCTGAACCGGGCCTTCCAGGGCCAGCTCGCCCCGGGTTCGACGCTGAAGATCCTCACCTCCACCGCCCTGCTGGAGGCCGGGGTCAACCCGGACACCCCGGTGGCCTGCCCGACCCTGAGCAGCAACCCGAAGAAGATCCCGAACTCGTTCCCCGACGCGTACCCGAACAACACGCTGCAGCAGGACTTCATGATCTCCTGCAACACCGCCTTCATCGACCAGGGCCTGACCAGCCTCAAGCCGGGCGCGCTGACCACCACCGCCAAGGACGTGTACGGCATCGGCCTGAACTGGCAGACCGGTCTGCCCAGCTTCGACGCGGTGGTGCCGGACGCCGGCACCAACAAGGACGAGCAGGCCATGCAGTCGATCGGCCAGGGCAAGGTCCAGATGAACCCGCTGGCCATCGCCTCGATCACGGCCACCGTGCAGAGCGGCTCCTTCAAGCAGCCGATCCTGGTCGCCGAGCTGCCGCAGCAGAAGGCCCCCCGGGACCTCGGCCCCGACGTCGCCGGCAAGCTGCGCCAGATGATGGCCGCCACCGCCACCGGCGGCACCGCCAAGGACGTGATGGCCGGGATCTCCGACAACGCGGGCGCCAAGACCGGCTCGGCCGAGGCCACCGGCATCGCCACCACCAACAGCTGGTTCACCGCCTACCGGGGCAACCTCGCGGTCGCCTCCGAGGTCGAGGGCGGCGGCCACGGCGTGGAGGCGGCCGGCCCCGCCGTCGCCGCGATCATCAAGGCGGCCGGCAACCGCTGACCCCCGAAACGGCGGACCGCGGCCCCGGGCCGACGGACGCCGGAGCCCGACCGGGCCCGTCCTACCGCACCGGCAGGACGGGCCCGGCCCGGTTGAGCAGGCAGGCCGGCCGGAGCGGCGGCCGGGCCCCGCTCCACCGCCGGGCCGCCAGCCGGGGCCAGATCACCAGCACCGCCGGCAGCGCCAGGTACCCGAACCGCCCGGCCGGGGCCAGCATGAAGGCGATCGCCAGCCCGGTGGCCAGCAGATCGGCGGCGGCGATCGCGGAGACCGGCGGCCGGGCCAGCAGCCAGATCGTCACCCCGAGCCCGCCCACGGTCAGCAGCACCAGCGAGGCGGTGTGCCCGGTGGGCCCGAAACCGGCCAGCACCTTGCCGGGCAGCGGGCTGCCGGCCGGTGTCTGGATCGCGGTCAGCCCGAGCGGGAAGCGCACCACCTGGTCGCGCAGCTGCTCGGCCCGGGTCAGCACGTAGGGCACCATCACGGCGCACGCCGCGCCGAGCGCGGTCAGCCCGGCCCGGGCGGCGGGCCGTCGGCCGTAGAGCCGCCAGAGCAGCAGGACGGCCACCGGCAGCGCCGGCCAGACCGTCCACTTCAGCGTCCCGGCCAGGGCCAGCACCAGTCCGGCGGCGATCGTCCGGTCCCGCTCGGCCAGCGCCATCGCCAGACAGCAGAGGCCGATCAGCGGCAGGTCGACCCCGCCGCCGACGAGCGCCAGCGCGACCAGCGGCGAGGCGGTGAGCACGGCCAGCGGCAGCAGCGGGGCGCGGTCCCGGCTCGGCCGCAGCAGCCGCCAGCTCGCCAGCAGACAGACGACGAAGGCCAACGCGAACCAGATCCGGGCGTCGCCGGCCAGCCGGGCGAGGGCGTTGCCGTCGCCGAGCAGCGCCCTCGGCACCCCGAACAGCGACATCGCCGGCAGGTAGGGGTTGTAGTCGGTGACCACCACCGGATCCGGCAGGTAGGGGCTCCCGGTGCTGAAGAGCAGCCGCGCGGAACGCTCGACCACCATCACCTCGGACTGGTGCCGCCCCTGCAGCACGAGGACCACCAGCGGCACCAGGACGGCACCGAGCAGGGCCGCGGCGGCGCCGGCCCGGGCCGCGAGCCGGCGCGGGAGGAGCAGGCAGAACAGCCCGGCGAGCAGGTAGGCGGGGGCCGCGAGGGTGCCCCACAGGCGCTGGTTGGGGAGGTCGGAGACGATCGGGAATCCGGCCGCCCAGCCGGCCGCGACCAGGCAGCCGAGCAACTGGACGCCCCGGTGCCCGGCGAGCCGGGCCGGATTCAGCCGATCGGGCGGGGACGGTGGACCCTCCTCGCCACGCTGGCGGGGGAACGGCGGGTGGCCCCGGTCGCCGGGCGGTCGTCCGGCTCCGATCGGGGGCACGGCCGGAACGGGCGCCGTCGGCGTCGTGCTCCGGCCGGTGGAGCGGCCGCGCGGGCGGGAGAAGCCGGGCGTGCGGGTGCTCACCATGGTGGAAGGTTAGGGCCGGGGGCGGTGCCCTGTCGCCATGCGGAGGACACGAGTGTCCGGCGCCACGGCCCCGGACAGCTGCGGGGGCAGCGGCGGGAGAACGCCCGGGAACAGCCGCGGGAACACCCGTGCGGACATGGACGGGGCCGCCCGGGGAAGGCTGTTCCCCCGGCGGCCCCGTCCACAGCTCGGCCGGTCAGCCGACCGTGGAGCCGGCGTCCGCCCGCTCCGCGGCCCGCTCCAGCTTGGAGTGCTTGATGCTGTAGCCGAAGTACACGGCCACCGCGATCACCAGGGCGACGCCGCCCGCCATGAAGGTGTCCGCGTGCAGCCCGGTGATCAGGTAGACGCAGAAGCCGACGCTGGCCAGCGGGACGACCGGGTAGCCCGGGACACGGAAGCCGCGCGGCAGGTCGGGCTGGGTGCGGCGCAGCACGATCACGCCGATCGAGACCACCGAGAAGGCGATCAGGGTGCCCAGGCTGGTGATGTCGGCCAGCCGCGCCAGCGGGACGAAGGCGGCGAGCACGCCGACGCCCAGGCCGACCACGATGGTGTTCCAGACCGGGGTGCCGGTGCGCGGCGAGAGCTCGGCGAAGCGCTTGGGCAGCATGCCGTCGCGGCCCATCGAGTACAGGATGCGGGTCTGGCCGTAGATGACCACCAGGGTGATCGAGAAGATCGAGACAATGGCGCCGATCGCGAACAGGATGGCGGGCCAGCTCTGGCCGGTGATGTCCTGGAGGATCTGGGCGAGGCCCGCCTCCTGGCCGTCGAACTGCTGCCACGGCTGGGCGCCGATGCCGGCCAGGGCCACCAGGATGTACAGCACGGTGACCACCACCAGCGAGATGATGATCGCCATCGGCAGGGTGCGCCGGGGGTTCTTGACCTCCTCGCCGGCGGTGGACACGGCGTCCAGGCCGATGAAGGAGAAGAAGATGCTGGAGGCCGCGACCTGGACGCCGCCGATGCCCAGCGGCATGAACGGGGTCAGGTTGCCGGAGTGGAAGCCGGTCAGCGCGACCCCGATGAACAGCAGCAGGATCAGGATCTTGACGGCCACCATGGCCGTGTTGACCTTGACCGACTCGCTGACGCCGCGGATCAGCAGGAAGCAGACCATGGCGACCAGCAGCAGCGCCGGCAGGTTGAACCAGTGGGTGTCGTCGGGCGCGCCGGCGATCGCCTCCGGGATCCTGAAGCCGAACGCCAGGTCGAAGAACTTGTTCAGGTACTCGGCCCAGCTGACCGCGATCGCGGAGGCGGAGACGCCGTACTCCATCAGCAGGCAGATGCCGACGGCGAAGGCCACGCCCTCGCCGAGGGTGGCGTAGGCGTAGGAGTAGGAGGACCCGCTGACCGGGATCGCGGAGGCCATCTCGGCGTAGCAGAGCGCGGTGAGGCCGGCGGTGACGGCCGCGATCACGAACGACAGGATGACGGCCGGGCCGGCCGACGGCACGGCGCTGTTCAGCACGAAGAAGATGCCGGTGCCGATGGTGGCGCCGATGCCGATCGCGGACAGCTGCCAGAGCCCGATCGAGCGACGCAGGTGGATGCCGGAACGGCCGCCCTCCTCGGGCGCCCCGGCGGGCGGGCCCTCACGGCCTTCGCTCTCGGCGATCAGGGTGGAGACGGGCTTGCGCCTGAGGAGGCGTGCGCCGAGCGTGTTGGGGGCCAAAGCGGGGGTGTCCTTCTAGGCGGGGGAGGGTGTCCTAGTGGCCGGTCGCTCAACACACCGAAGGGTGTCATCGGGGACCAACCGAACAAAGATGGGACAGTACCGCGCGAAAGCACCAGTGTCGCAAACGAACAGTCACGGCGCGCGCATTGTACGAACCGTCGCATCGGCATGTACAAACCGGACACTTCGCAAACGGCGGATCTCTCGTCGAGCGGATAAAGCAGCAGGTCACCGCAGTCGGTAAGGGGCTCATCGGGCCAGCACCGCCTGCATCACGGCGCGCGCGACCGGCGCCGCCAGCCCTCCGCCCGTCACCTCCGTCGCGTCGCTGTCCGCGACCACCACGGCGACCGCCACCGGCGGCACCCCGGCCGAGCCGGCCGGCGCCGCCCAGGCGATGAACCAGGCGTACGGCGTCCCGGTGTTGTCCACCCCGTGCTGGGCGGTGCCGGTCTTGCCGCCGACCACCGCGCCGTCGATCCGGGCGGCCCGTCCGGTGCCGTTCTCCACCGCGTCGACCATCAGCCGCCGCACCTGCCCGGCGGTGCCCGGGCCGACCGCCTGCCGGTACACCGACGGCCGCACCGACCGCACCACCGTGCCGTCCGCGGCGGTCAGGCCGTCCACAAGCTGTGGACGCATCACGGTGCCGTTGTTGGCGATGCCCGCCGCGACCATCGCCATCACCAGCGGGGTGGCGGCGGTGTCGAACTGGCCGATCGAGGAGAGCGCCAGCTGCGCCTCGTCCATCCGGGTGTCGAAGTTGGACCTGGCTGCCCGCACCGGGGTGTCCAGCCGGGCCTCGTTGAAGCCGAAGGCCTCGGCCGCCGCCGCCATCCGCCGCAGGCCGACCTCGGCCCCGAGCCGGCCGAGCACGCTGTTGCAGCTGAGCACCATCGCGGTGGCCAGCGACTGGTTCGGCTCGTCGCAGGCCGCCGAGTCGTTGACCAGCGGCACGGAGGTGCCCGGCAGCAGGTAGGGGTGCGGGGTGTCGGTCGGCGCGTCGACGTCGGTGACCACCCCGCTCTCCAGCGCCGCCGCCGCGGTGACCACCTTGAAGGTCGAGCCGGGCGGGTACGCCTGCCGCAGCGCCCGGTTGAGCATCGGCCGGTCGGGGTCGCCCTGGAGCCGGCTCCCAGGCCTCCCGGTCGTCGGTGGAGGTGCCGGCGAAGCTCCCCGGGTCGTAGGAGGGGGTGGAAGCCAGCGCCAGGATCCGCCCGGTGGCCGGCTCGACCGCCGCGACCGCGCCCTTCTGCCGGCCGAGCCCGCGCACCGCCGCCTCCTGGGCGGCCCGGTCGATGGTGGTGCGGACGTCCCCGCCGGGGTTCTGCCGCCGGGCCACCGCGTCCCACACCGCCCAGCTCGCCAGCCGGCTGTCGGTGCCGGAGAGCAGCGCGTCCTCCGTCCCCTCCAGCTGGCTGTTGCCGTAGGTCTGCGAGGAGTAGCCGGTGACCGCCGCGTACAGCGGCCCGTCGGTGTAGGTGCGCTTGTAGTCGTACCGCCCGCCGGTGGGCTCGGAGCCGGTGACGCTGTCGGCGCCCACCCGGATGCTGCCGCGCGGCTGGGAGTACCGCTCGACGACGAGCCGCTGGTTGGCGCTGTTGTGGTTCAGCTCGTCGGCCCGGAACACCTGCACCCGGGTGGCCTGGACGCACAGCGCCACGGTCAGCAGCAGACAGAAGGTGCCGGCCCGGCGCCCGGTCACGGAGATCCCCGGCAGCCCCTGCGGCCCGCCGCCCGGCCCTCCCCCGTCGGCGGCCCCGCGACGCCCGCTTCCCCTCCCGCGCCCGTTCACCGGCCCTCCCCCGGGGCGGGCCGCCGGGCGATGTCGCTCATCCGCACCAGCAGCGCGACGATCACCCAGTTGGTGACCACCGAGGAGCCGCCCTGGGCGACGAACGGCAGGGTCATGCCGGTCAGCGGGATCAGCGCCAGCACCCCGCCCGCCACCACGAAGACCTGCAGCCCGACCAGCGCCGCCAGCCCGATCGCCAGCAGCCGCCCGAACGGGTCGCGCAGCGCGATCCCGGTCCGGAACCCGCGCGACACCAGCAGCGCGTACAGCAGGAACACCGCGACCAGCCCGGTCAGGCCCAGCTCCTCCCCGATGGTGGCCAGGATGAAGTCGGACTTCGCGGCGAAGCCGATCAGCGCCGAGTGCCCGCCGCCCAGCCCGGCGCCCAGCTCGCCGCCCCAGGCGAATGCGAACAGGGACTGGGCGATCTGGTTGGCCCCGTGCCCGGCGGCGATCGAGCCGAGCGGGTCCAGCCAGTCCCCGACCCGGCTGTGCACGTGCGGCGAGAGCCAGCCGACCCCGACCGCCGCGACCGCCGCCAGGAACAGCCCGATGGCGATCCAGCCGGTCCGCGCGGTGGCCACGTAGAGCATCACCACGAAGAGGCCGAAGAACAGCAGCGACGTGCCGAGATCGGTCTCCAGCACCAGCACCCCGACGAAGGCCGCCCAGATCGCCAGCACCGGCGCGAGCACCCGCCCGGGCGGCAGCCGCAGCCGCCACACCCGCCGCCCGGTGAGCGCCAGCGCGTCCCGGTGCACCGCCAGGTAGGCGGCGAAGAAGACCGCCAGCAGGACCTTGGCGAACTCGCCCGGCTGGAAGGAGAACGGCCCGAAGGTGATCCAGATCCGCGATCCGTACACCGGCGGGAAGAAGATCGGCAGCACCAGCAGGACCAGCGCCACCAGCGCCCCGATGTACGCGTACCGCTGGAGCCGCTTGTGGTCCCGCAGCAGGAGCAGCACCAGGACGAACAGCCCCACCCCGAGGGTGGACCAGAGCAGCTGGGTGGGGGCCGCGCTGCCCGGGGTGGCCCGGTCCAGCCGGTAGATGACGACCAGTCCGAGGCCGTTCAGCAGCACCGCGATCGGCAGCGGCAGCGGGTCCGCGTACGGCGCCCGCCAGCGGACCGCGCCGTGCGCCAGCAGCGCGAGCACCCCCAGCGCGCCCCCGTACTCACCGGCGTCGGCCGGCACCGTGCCGTCGAGGTTGAGGCCCACCTCGGCGTAGCCGAGCACGGCGGTCAGCACGGCGGCGAGGACCAGCGCGAGCTCGGTGTTGCGCCGGGTCGGCACGGTACGGCGCGGCCGGCCGGCGGTTCTCGTCACGGCGGAGGGTGTCGCCACGGGCCGTCCTGGGGTTCGGGGCTGCGGGCGCCGCCGGGACGACCACCGGGGAGGACGGGCGGCGCCCCCATCACCTTCGCCACCCTAACGAGCACTGTGCGGGTATTCCGCCCGGTTCACCCGGTGTGTCCCGCCGCATCTCGCGTTGGCCACGGCGAACTGATGGTCCCTAGGATCGACGGGTGATTACCGGACGACGACCCAAGGCCAGGCTCGGCAGCCTGCTGGCCGCCCTGGCGATAACGGGCGGGGCGCTGCTCAGCGGCCTGCCCGCCCATGCCGACGAACCATCAGCCGGCGCAGCCGGCAAGGAAGCACCGCGGGTCGACCTCGTCCTGGACGTCAGCGGCTCCATGCGAGCCACCGACATCCAGGGCAAGAGCCGCATCGCGGTGGCCCAGCAGTCGCTGAACGACGTCATCGACGCCCTGCCGGCGGAGACCGAGTTCGGCATCCGCACCCTGGGCGCCAATTACCCCGGCGACGACAAGACCCAGGGCTGCCTGGACACCAAGCAGCTCTTCCCGGTCGGGAAGACCAACAAGACCGAGGCCAAGACCGCGGTCGCGACCCTGCGCCCGACCGGCTGGACCCCGATCGGCCTGGCCCTGCGCGGCGCCGCCCAGGACCTCGGCAAGGGCGAGACCACCCGCCGGGTGGTGCTGATCACCGACGGCGAGGACTCCTGCGCCCCGCCCGACCCCTGCGACGTCGCCCGCGAACTCGCCTCCCAGGGCATCCACCTGGTGGTCGACACCCTGGGCCTGGCCCACGACGACAAGACCCGCCAGCAGCTGCTCTGCATCGCCAACGCCACCGGCGGCACCTACACCGACGTGCGCACCCAGGAGCAGCTCACCGAGAAGGTGAAGCAGCTGGTCGACCGCTCCAACGACACGTACACGGTCGCCCCGGTCAAGACGGCCGGCACCGACAAGTGCGAGTCCGCCCCGGTCCTCACCCCGGGCGTCTACAGCGACCGCGAGAAGTTCTCCGAGCACCGCGTCTACCGCGTCCCGGTCAAGGCCGGCCAGGAGCTGCGCGCCTCGGTCAGTGTCGCCCTGGACCGCCCGGTGGCCCGCGACTACGGCGTCCTGCTCCAGGCCACCAGCACCACCGGCCAGGAGCTGGTCCGCGGCACCGACGCCGGCAGCAGCCGCACCGACGTGGTCTCCACCGGCCTGCGCTGGTCGGCCGCCGCCTCCCAGGGCTACGCCACCGCCACCGCGTCGGCCTCGCCGAGCGGCAAGCCGGAGACCAACGTCTGCCTGGTCGTCTCCAACTCGCTGGCCCCGCAGGCCGGCGCGGCGGCCGACCCCGGCCTGCCGCTGGAGCTGACGGTCGACCTGACCGCCGCCTCCCCCGCCCCGGACGGCCCGGCGATGGGTCTGGGCCGCGGCTGGATCCTGCTGCTGGTGCTCACCCTGGCCGGCCTGCTGACCGGCCTGCTGTTCGGCTGGATCGCGCGCTGGCGGATCGCTGTCTGGCAGGAGAACTGACCATGCGTACGACCTTCCTCCGCACCGCCGCGGCCGCCCTGGCCGTGTTCCCGGCGCTCCTGCTCGCGGCCCCGGCCGCCTCCGCCGCCTCGCCCTCGCCGAGCGCGAGCGGCACCCCGGCCCCGGCCAACAAGGCCGGCACCTCCTTCCTGACCGCCGTCAACCTGGCACCCGGCCAGGACGCCAAGGTGGACGTCTCCACCGGCGACTACCTGTACTGGGCCTTCGGCGCCGCCGAGGGCCGGACCGCCAAGGTGGACCTCACGGTCTCGCTGGCCCCGTCCGCCGACCGGCACGGGCCGCAGACCTGGAACGTCGAGGTGTTCGACGGGCTGCGCCGCCGCCAGTCCTGCACCGACGGCACCCAGAACGCGACCGCCGAGCAGGCCGCCGGCTCGCTGGCGCTCAGCTGCACCCTGCGCGAGGTCCGCTCCTGGGCCGAGCCGTGGTCCGGCGACCCGCTGCCCGGCACCTACTACGTCCGGCTCTCGGTCGGCGACGCCCCGCAGCCCGACCTCGGCCTGGCCGCCTCGGTGCAGCTCCGGGTGACGGCCAAGGGCGACGAGGACAACGCCCAGCCGGAGGGCGGCGAGCTCAAGGCCCCGCTGGTCCCGCCGGCCGGCGGCGGCGCCGCGACCGCCAAGGCGGCGGCCCCGGAGGAGTCCGAGGAGCACTGGTACACCGGCTGGTTCTCCGGCTGGAACAGCCGCTGGTTCTGGACCCTGGCCGGCGGTGTGCTGGCCGCTCTGGCGGGCGTCGCGGGCTACACCCTGACCCGCCACCCGCGCGGCCGCCGGCCGGCCCGCTACGGCTCGGTGCCGCCGCAGTCCGGCGCCCCGCAGCCGGGCCCGTACGCGGGCTCCGGCCAGTCCTGACCCGCCCGGACCCCGAGGGCCGGACCGGAGACCTCTCCGGCCCGGCCCTCACCCGTTTCCCGGCCGCCCGTCCCCGTGCCGGTCCGCATGTGATCCGTCTCACACCCCGCCGGAAGCCCGCCCCGGCACCCCGGCTGACCCCCCGTCGGCCCGACGCACCCCCACAACGCAGAAGTCCCGCCCGATCTTTCGATCGGGCGGGACTTCCGTTGGGTGGAGCTGAGGGGATTCGAACCCCTGACCCCCTCGATGCGAACGAGGTGCGCTACCGGACTGCGCCACAGCCCCAACAAGAAGAAACTTTAGCACTTCCCGGAGGGGGTCCGTGACCACCTTCCTGGTGACGCCCCTGCGGCCGGGCGGAACGGGCGGCGGACCGGGGGCGGAACGCGAGGAGGCCCCCGCTCGGCGGGGGCCTCCTGGCGGACGGTCGCGGGACCGTCGGTGCTACTCGTTGGCGGCGCGGGGCCGGGGCTCCTGCGCGGACGGCTCGGCGTACTGGTCGAAGAGCGGGGTGCTCCGGGACTCCACCGGGCGGCCGGCGGTCCAGGTGCCCGGCGCCGACAGGTCGAGCCCCCGGTTGACCCGGGGAGCCACCGGCGCGGTCACGTACGTCGGCAGCGGGACGGGCACCGGCTCCCAGGAGTCCGGGCCGGCCGCGCCGCGCTCCCGCATGCCGTCGACCCACTCCTCGTGCTCGGTGACCTCCGCGACGGCCGAGGCCGAGGCGGCGGAGGCCCCGGCCGACACCCCGGTCGACCTCCCGGCGGCGGTCCCGACCGGGTTCGCCGCGGGGGTCCCGGCGGAGGCCGCCCGCGCGGCGTCCGCCTCGGTGGCGAGCCGCAGGTGCGGGCGTCCGCGCCCGGGGGCGGGCGTCCGGGGCTCCGGCCCGGCCGCCGGGGCCGGCTCCGGGGCGGCGGCCGCCCGGCCGGCCTCGGCCCGCTGCTGCTCGCGCTTGCGCAGCCGCTCGGCGGCCTGGGCCGCACGGGTGCGGTCCAGCTTGACCGCGTACCGCTGCCGCTCCAGGCGCCGCAGGTGCCCGATGTAGAGGGTCAGCAGCGCGGCCGGGACCGCGGGGACCCACAGGAAGGCCAGACCGGCCACGGCCGCGACCACCGCTCCCAGCGCGAAGGCCAGGAACAGCGCGGTGACCATCCGGCGCCGGCGCGCCAGCAGCCGGGCCCGGCGCTCGGGGCCGCCGCCCTGGGGCGCCGGCCTCGGCTCGGCCCGGTCGCGCTCCGCCGGCCGGGCGGTCGCGGGTGCGTCCGTCCGCCCGGCGGAGGCGTCCGCGGGGTCGTCGGGGGCGGCCTCGTCCCGCTCGGGGGGGCCGTCATTGCTCTGCTCGTCGTCACGCGGTTCGTCACCCAGGGCCCGGGACGCCCGCCGCTCCAGCGCCGAACGCCCGGCCAGCAGGCGGATGGCGGTGCTGAAGCGTTCCGTCGGGCGCGCCTCGTTGAGCTCGTCCTGCCTGCGGAGCCACATCGGCACCAGATAGGCGGCCCAGGCCCCTACGATGACGGCGTAGATAAGGCCGCTACTGCTCACGATTCACACCGTACGGGCGTGCAGGAGGGGCCGGTAGCAATTTGGCACGGCGTGTCGTGTGATCAAGCTGATTCTCCGACTATTTTGCCGGTATTTGTGCCCGTCCGTCGTCGCGTCGATGCCATATCGATATTTCATTCGAACATACATTCAATTATGTGGCCGCCGACCCGAGCTGAGGGAACGCCAGCGTTCGAGCATCCCCTCCGGGACCTCCTCGGCGGCGAGCGCGAACACCAGGTGGTCCCGCCAGTCGCCGTCGATGTGCAGATAGCGCGGACGCATTCCCTCCGAGCGGAAGCCGAGCTTTTCCACCACCCGCCGGCTCGGGCCGTTCTCCGGCCGGATGCACACCTCGATCCGGTGCAGTCCGAGAGTGCGGAAACAGTGGTCCACCGAGAGCGCGACGGCCGTCGGCATGATGCCCCGCCCGGCCACCGCCTCGTCGATCCAGTACCCGACGTTGGCCGAGCACATCGACCCCCAGGTGATTCCGCCGACGGTCAACTGGCCCACCAGCCGGCCCCGGTACAGCACCACGAAGGGCAGCATCCGGCCCGCCGAGGCCTCGGCCCGCAGATAGCGGACCATCTGCCGGAAGGTCGGGCGCGGGCCCGCCGCCAGACCGGCCGGGCCGGGCGGCACGGTGGCCTCCCAGCGTCGCAGCCAGTCCCGGTTGCGACGGCTGACCTCCTGCCACTCGCGCTGGTCGCGGGCCCTGATCGGGCGCAGCACGACGTCCCCCTCGTGGAGTTCCACCGGCCAGCCGGCGTTCAGTGCGCGCTCCCGGAAGCTGCCGTGTCGGGCCGGGGGTGGTCCCCGCCGCCGAGCTGGTCGACGGCGTGGGCGAGCAGCGGGGCCAGGACGGCCAGACCGTCCCGGACGCCGCCGGTCGATCCCGGCAGATTGACGACCAGGGTACGTCCGGCGAGGCCGGCCAGCCCCCGGGAGAGCGCGGCGGTGGGCACCGTGTCCCGTCCGTACGCCCGGATCGCCTCGGGGATGCCGGGGATCTCCCGGTCGATCACCCGGGCGGTCATCTCGGGGGTGAGGTCGTTCGGCGAGATGCCGGTGCCGCCGGTGGTCAGCACCACGTCGTAGCCAGCCGCCACGGCCTCCCGCAGCACCGCCTCGACCGGTTCGCCGTCCGGGACGACCCGGGGGCCGTCGACCTCGAAGCCCATCGTCCGCAGGCCCTCGACCAGCAGCGGACCGCCCCGGTCGGCGTAGACGCCGGCCGAGGCGCGGTTGGAGACGGTGACCGCGAGGGCTCTCATTCCTCCCCCTCCGGGGCGGTCTCCGGGGTGGTCTCCTGGGCAGTCCAGTCACCGCTCTTGCCGCCGGTCTTGCTCAGCACCCGGACGGACTCCACCGCGGCGCCCTTGTCGACGGCCTTGACCATGTCGATCACGGTGAGGCCGGCCACCGCGACGGCGGTCAGCGCCTCCATCTCGACCCCGGTCCGGTCGGTGGTCCTGACGGTCGCGGTGATCTCCACCGCGTCGTCGGCGACGGTCAGCTCGACCTTCACCCCGGAGAGCGCGATCGGGTGGCAGAGCGGGATCAGCTCGGGCGTCCGCTTGGCGCCCATGATCCCGGCGATCCTGGCCACGGCCAGCGCGTCGCCCTTGGGCACGCCCTCGCCGCGCAGCAGCTCGACCACCCGCGGGGACACCCGGACCCGGCCCGCCGCGACGGCGGTCCGGGCGGTCACGTCCTTCGCGGAGACGTCGACCATCCGGGCCGCGCCCTGCTCGTCGACATGGGTGAGGCGGTCGCCGGGGGGTGAGGCGGTCACGGGTGGCTCCAGGGGGCGCGCAGGTCGAATACCGCGCTACCGTACCCCCCGTCCCGGTCCGGGCGCGGGAGGGGCCACGACGGTAGGACGGCCCCGCCGCGGCGGGGAGTTCGGCCGTGCTCAGCCGCCGAGCAGCACCACGTCGACCTGGCTGCCCGCGGGCAGCTCGGTGACGTCCTCGGGAACGGTGATCAGGCAGTCCGCCCGGGCCAGCGCGCCGACCAGGTGCGACTCCGCGCCGCCGACCGGTTCCACCAGGCCGTCCGGGGCCGAGTAGCGGCCGCGGAGGAACTGCCGGCGGCCGGCGGGCGAGCGCAGCGCCACCGGGCAGTGCGCCCGGACCACGGGGCGGTGGACGTCCTCGGCGCCGAGCATGGTGCGGATCGCCGGGCGGACGAACAGCTCGAAGGAGATGTACGCGCTGACCGGGTTGCCGGGCAGGGCCAGCAGCGGCACCCCGGCGCCGGGGCCGATCCGGCCGAAGCCCTGCGGCTTGCCGGGCTGCATCCGCAGCCGCCGGAAGTCCACCCCGCCGTACTCCGCGAAGACCTCCTTGACCACGTCGTACGCGCCGACGCTGACGCCGCCGCTGGTGACGATCAGGTCGGCCCGGCCGAGCTGGTCCTCCAGCACGGCGCGCAGCCTGGCCGCGTCGTCGGGGACGCCGCCGACCCGGTAGGCGATCGCGCCCGCGTCACGGGCCGCGGCGGTGAGGGTGAAGCTGTTGGACTCGGAGATCTGCCCGGGACCGACCGGCTCGCCGGGCTGGACCAGCTCGCTGCCGGTGGACAGCACCACGACCCGGGGGCGCGGGCGGACGGTGGCGGTGGCCCGGCCGATCGCGGCGAGCAGGCCGAGCTGGGCGGGTCCGAGCCGGGTGCCGGCGGTCAGCACCCGGCTGCCGGCGGCGACGTCGCTGCCGCGGCGGCGGATGTGGGCGCCCTCGGCGACCGGGCGCAGCACCCGGACCTCCTCGCCCTCGACCGCGGCGGCCATCGCGTCGGCGGGCAGGCCGCTGCCGGTGCCGCCGTCGGTCCACTCGACCGGGGCGACGGCCCCGGCGCCGGGCGGGACGGGCGCGCCGGTCATGATCCGGGCGGCCTGGCCGGGGCCCACGGCGGGGAGTTCACCGGCTCCGGCGGCGATGTCGCCGACCACGGTCAGCACCGAGGGATACGCGGTGCCCGCGCCGACGGTGTCGGGCGTGCGCAGGGCGTAGCCGTCCATCGAGCTGTTGTCGAAGGGGGGCAGGTCGCCCTCGGCGACGACGTCCTCGGCCAGCCGGCAGCCCTGCGCGTCGAGCAGTTGGAGCTCGATCGCGGGGAGCGGGCCGACGGCGGCCAGGACGTCGGCGAGGTGCTCGTCCACGGTCCACAGGCCGTCCGGACGGGCGCCGGGGCGGGCGGCCGCGGCCGGGTCCGCGGAGTCGTCGCAGCAGGCTGCGGGGGTGGTACCGCTCTCCGTGGACCCGGTCATGGGGCGCGCTCGCTCTCTGTCGGTGTGTCAGTCCTGCAGCTCGGTGGCGACGAACTCGCGCAGCCAGGTGCGGAACTCCGGCCCGAGGTCCTCGCGCTCCGAGGCGAGACGGACGATAGCGCGCAGGTAGTCCGAGCGGTCGCCGGTGTCGTAGCGGCGGCCCTTGAACAGCACGCCGTGGACCTGGCCGCCGGTGTCCGAGGGACGGGTGGTCAGTTCACGAAGGGCGTCGGTGAGCTGGATCTCGCCGCCGCGGCCGGGCGGGGTGTCCCGCAGCACGTCGAACACGGACGGGTCGAGCACGTACCGGCCGATGACGGCGTAGTTCGACGGGGCCTCGGCGGTCTCCGGCTTCTCGACCAGGTCGGTCACCTGGAAGACGTCGTCGCCGAAGGTGCTCGGCTTGACGGCGGCGCAGCCGTACAGGTGGATCTGGGAGGCGTCGACCTCCATCAGGGCGACGACCGAGCCGCCGAGCTCCTGCTGGACCTCGATCATGCGGGACAGCAGCGGGTCGCGCGGGTCGATCAGGTCGTCGCCGAGGAGGACGGCGAAGGGCTGGCCGGCGACGTGCTGCTCGGCGACCGAGACGGCGTGGCCGAGGCCCTTGGGGTCGCCCTGGCGGACGTAGTGCATGTTGGCGAGTTCGACGGACTCGCGGACCCGGCGGAGGCGGTCCTGGTCACCCTTGCGGGCGAGCAGCTCCTCCAGCTCGTAGGCGCGGTCGAAGTGGTCCTCGAGGGCACGCTTGTTGCGGCCGGTGACCATCAGTATGTCGGACAGGCCCGCGGAGGCCGCCTCCTCGACGACGTACTGGATCGCCGGCTTGTCGACGACGGGCAGCATCTCCTTCGGAGTGGCCTTGGTGGCCGGCAGGAATCGGGTACCCAGACCGGCCGCGGGGACCACTGCCTTGGTGACCGGGATACGGGAGTTGGTCGTCGTCATGCGTTTACCTTACTAAGGCACGTATTTCGCCTGCCGGGCACAGTTGACCGATGCTTGGGCAGCACGTCGCCGGGCCCGGCCGCGATGGCAGGCAAGGGGGACGTGCCGGGCGGGGTGAGGGGGTCCCCTCCGACACAGGGCGACAGATTACCCGGCTTTTCCTAACGGTCATGTTCGGCTGCGAAGACTCCGTCCGGCTGCGGGGAATCGACCGCCGCCCCGGCCACCGGGACGTTTCCGGAAAGCGCCGCCGGGGCGACCGGGCGCCAGCAGTCGCCGCCGGCCGCGCGGGCGGCGGCGAGCGCCCGGTCGGCGGACCGCAGCAGGACGGCGGCGTGGGTGCCGTCCTCCGGCAGCACCGCCAGGCCGATCGCGGCGGTGAGCCCGTTGCCGTGCGGGCGGCGGTCCGCCCGCTCGCCGGAGGACCAGTCCAGCAGCAGGTGGCGGCGGACCGACCAGACCAGGCGGTCGGCGACCTGGGCCGCGCCCTCGGCCCCGGTGTCCGGCAGCACCACCAGGAACTCCTCGCCGCTGTACCGGCCCAGGGTGTCGGAGCGGCGGATCTCCATGCCGAGCCGCTGGGCGAGGTCGCGCAGCACCGTCCCGGCCCGGACCCGGCCGTGCTCGGCGACCACCGCGTCGAAGCCGTTGATCTCCAGCAGCAGGACGGCCAGCGGACGCGGCCCGTCCTGCGGCTCGTGCTGCTCGGCCCGGCGGGCCCGGTCGATCTCCCGGTCCAGGGTGAGCTGGAGGTGCCGGTAGTTCCAGACGCCGGTGACCGGGTCGCAGGAGGCGGTGCGCTCCAGTTCGGCGCAGCGCTCCTCCAGTTCGGCGACGCGCTCGCTCAGCCCGGTCTCGCGCCGGGCCGCGCGGGCCGCGACGCGCCGCAGCCGGACGCCGAGGACGGCGGCGCCGGCCAGCGCGGGGGCGCTCAGCACGGCCAGGGCCTGGACCAGCAGCGGGGTGGACATCGGGGGCTGCCTTCCGCGTGTCAGGCTCTGGACGGCCCGGTCGCACAGGCGTCAGGGGTCCGGAGCGGTCGTGGTCGGAGCGATGGAGGAACGGTGGACCATCCCATGCACAACGAGAAGGGCGAGCTGAGGACACGGCTGCTGTCCGAGCGGCGAGCACTTCCGGCCGAAGCCCGGGAGCGGGCCGCCGAGGCCCTGGCCGGGCACGCCGGCGCGCTGGCGGCCGCCGCTGTGCCGGTCGGGGAGGCCGGGGCGGCGGAGGCGGGGGCTGCGGGGGCAGGAGCTGCGGGGGCAGGAGCTGCGGGGGCCGCGGCCACGGTGGCCGCGTACGTCTCGGTGGGCGCCGAGCCGGGCACCCGCCCGCTGCTGGACGCGCTGCGGGCGCGCGGGCTGCGGGTGCTGCTCCCGGTCCTGCTGGCCGACAACGACCTGGACTGGGCGGAGTACGCGGGACCGGCGGCGCTGGCCCCGGCCGGGCGCGGCCTGCTGGAGCCGGTCGGCGGGCGGCTCGGGCCCGAGGCAGTCACCGGCGCCGGGCTGGTGCTGCTGCCGGGGCTGGCGGTGGACCGGCGGGGGCTGCGGCTGGGACGGGGCGGCGGCTCGTACGACCGGGTGCTGGCCCGGCTGGAGCGGGCCGGCGCGCGGCCGGTGCTGGCGGTGCTGCTGTACGAGCACGAGCTGCTGGAGCGGGTGCCGGCCGAGCCGCACGACCGGCCGGTGGACCTCGCGCTGACCCCCTCCGGCGCCCACCGGCTGGGGTGAGGCGGGCCGGACGGCACGGCGAAGCCCCGCGCCCCCGGACGGATCCGGGGGCGCGGGGCTTCGGGGCGGGCGGGCCGTCAGCCCGCGGTCAGCGTCAGCTTGTGCTTGGTCGCCCGCTCGACCGCGTCCGGCGAGAAGGACCAGCTCAGCAGCTTGCCCTTGAGCCAGAGGTCGGTCTGGTCGTTGTAGTTGTCGTGGAAGGCATGGCCCGAGGCACCGCCGACGATGATCCAGCGCGAGGCGTCGAGGTCGTTCAGGTCGACCACCATGCGCATCGAGGGGATCCAGTCGACCTGGTACCCGGCGGCCGCGTTCCAGCCCGCCGCGTCGACCGCCGCCGAACCGCCGGAGAGCCGGTAGGGGCCCCGGTTGAGCAGCTGGTGGACGACGCCCGAGGCGATCGAGGAGCTGTCCGAGCCCATGGTGCGCTCCCGCAGCTCCAGCTTGTGCAGTCGGCCCCAGCTCCAGGTGGTGATGTCCTTGGTGAGCAGCGAGGTGAGCTCCTGGCGGGCGTTGGTCATCGCCTCGCGCAGCAGGTTGTCCAGGCCCTTCTGCTCCTTGTGCTGGGAGTCGATGTACGTCCACCAGCCGCTGTCGGGCTTCTCCAGCTGCTGCCGGACGACCTCGTTCCAGCGGTCGCCGCCGTCCGGCTGGGCCTTGCCCGGGTCGCGGGTGCCGCACTCGGTGACGATCTTCGACTTGCTGTCCGGCCGGGTCGGGTCGATCTGCTCGCGGACCAGCAGGCAGTTCTCCTTCGCCCGCAGGTCGGCCGGGAACTTCTGGCCGAAGGCGAGGGTGAGCAGCTGGCGCCAGACGCCGTTGTAGTAGGCGGCGGCGGCCGAATCGGCGTCCTGGTGGAAGTTCCAGTCCTTCAGCAGGTCCTGCGCCTCGCGCACGTAGGGGTCGTCGATCTCGACCTTGAGCAGCATCGGGACCAGGGTCTTGGCCAGGATGCTGGTGTTGTCGAGCTGCATGTCCTGCATGTCGTCCGGCGAGATCTTGCCGTTGTTCTTCAGCCGGGCCTCCAGCTGGTCGGTGATCTCCTTGGCCCGGGTGCCATACTCCCAGTCGGTGGTCAGCGCGGGCTTGTAGCCCGGGTCGACCACGGCCTGGTTGGCGGTGACGATGTAGCCGCTGCTCGGGTTGAGGCTCCAGGGCATCGCGCTGAACGGGACCGGGTCCTTCTTCCACTGGTAGGCGGAGTCCCAGCCCGGCGCCGGGTAGCGGCCGTCGCCCTTGCCGCGCACCGGGATGTAGCCCGGGGCCTGGTAGCCGATGTTCTTGGCGTCGGCGTAGACGAGGTTCTGCGACGGGACGGTGAAGTCGGCGGCGGCCTTCTGGAAGTCGTCCCAGTTCTTCGCCCGGTCGAGCGCGAAGACGGCGTCCATGGTGCGGCCCGGGATCAGCGCGGTCCACTGCAGGGCGACGCCGTAGCCGCCGGTGCCCCGGTCGGGGGCGGAGGCGCCGTTGGGCGCGTACTTGCCGACGTTCTGCTGCTCGGTGCTCGGGTCGGAGATCAGCGGGGCGCCGGTCTCGGTGGTGCGGACGGTGATGGTGCGGTCCTCGCCCCCGGCGACCTTGATGGTCTCCTTGCGGAGCTCGAACTTCTTCTCCTTGCCGTCGACCAGGTAGGTCTCGGGGCCGGTCACCTTCTCCAGGAAGAGGTCGGTGACGTCGGCGCCGAGGTTGGTGAAGCCCCAGGCGATGTCCTTGTTGTGGCCGATGACCACACCGGGCATGCCGGCGAAGGTGAAGCCGGAGACGTCGTACTGGCAGGTCGGGGAGACCGCCCGGCAGTGCAGGCCCATCTGGTACCAGACCGAGGGCAGGCCGGGGCCGAGGTGCGGGTCGTTGGCCAGCAGCGGCTTCCCGGTGGTGGTGTGGCTGCCGGCCACCACCCAGGAGTTGGAGCCGATGCCCTGGCCGTTGCGGCCGAGCAGCTCGGGCAGCGCGTCGATCCGGTCGGTGACGCCCTTGAGCAGTGCCGAGGTGGCGGCGGCGCCCTGGGCGGTGCCGGCGGCGGTCCCCTGGGCGGCCGGGGCCGAGCCGTCGGCCGGCTTGTAGGTGGTGCCGTTGACGGTGCCGGTCTTCACGATCGTGCCGTTGCGCGCGTACGGGTAGTCCGGGTACAGCTCGGCGATCTTCTCCGGGCTGAAGTCCTGGGCCAGCAGCGAGCGGTCGATCTCCTCCTGGAGGTTCCCGGAGAGGTCCCAGGCCATCGCCTTGAGCCAGGCCACCGAGTCGACCGGGGTCCACTGCTCGGGCTTGTAGTCGCCGTTGACGACACCGAGCACGCCGTACTCCACCGAGGCGGCGGAGCCGCCCGGGTGCTCGGCGAGCCAGGAGTTGACGCCCTCCGCGTAGGCCTGGAGGTTCTTCTTGGTGTCGGCGCTCAGAAGGGTGTCGAACTCCTTCTGGGCCACCTGGCGCCAGCCCATGGTGCGGATCATGGAATCGGTGTCGACCTGGCTGTCGCCGAACATCTCGGAGAGCCGGCCCGCGGTGATGTGCCGCCGGACGTCCATCTCCCAGAACCGGTCCTGGGCCTGGACGTAGCCCTGGGCCCGGAAGAGGTCCTCGGAGGTGTCGGCGTAGAGCTGGGGGATGCCGTTGGCGTCCCGCTTCACGTCGACCGGCGCGCTCATGCCCGCCACCTTGACGCTGCCGTCGACCTCCGGGAAGGACGCGCGGACCGCGGCCACCCCTCGGTAGCCGCCGTAGCCGGCGCCGGCCACCAGCAGTACGACCAGCACGATCACGATCAGACGGGCGCGCCGGAACTTTTTCGAGCGGGGCATCTGGGTCCTTGCGGTCCTCACTGGGGGGCGGGCGGACATGTCAAGGGCACGGGGCCGTGACAGGGCACCACATTAGGCCGACTCGGCTGGCGGCCGTGCACGGGGGACGCTCACGGTGGGATCGGAGGAGGTCAGAAGGCGGTCGGAAGGAGGCCGGGAACGAGCCGGGAACGGGCCGGAAGCGCGGACCGAGGAAACGCGTGGCCAGTGAACCTAAAGATATGGCAAAATGTTAGACTGAGTAACGATCCGCAAGGGGAGTAATTGGCGCCCCTGGTCGCCACCCCTGTCGGGACCCCGTCCGCCCCCGCCACGTCCGAGGTGCCCCTGCGTGAATGTCGACCACCTGAACCAGCTGCTGCTCGAGTTCTCCGTGATCCTCCTGGTCGCGGTGGTCGCCGTGCGCGTCTCCACGAAATCCGGCCTGCCCAGTCTGCTGATCTACCTCGGCATCGGGGTGGCGCTCGGTCAGAACGGCCTCGGCATCTCCTTCGACAACGCCGAGCTCACCCAGGTACTCGGCTACGCGGCCCTGGTGGTGATCCTGGCCGAGGGCGGCCTCAAGACCAACTGGCGCGAGGCCAGACCCGTGATGGGGGCCGCCACCGTGCTCGCCACCGTCGGCGTCGGGATCAGCGTCTTCGTCACCGCGGCCGGGGCCCACTGGCTGGTCGGCCTGGACTGGAGCACCTCGCTGCTGCTCGGCGCGATCGTCTCGTCCACGGACGCCGCGGCCGTCTTCTCGGTCCTGCGGACGGTGCCGCTGCCGCGCCGGCTGACCGGCCTGCTGGAGGCCGAGTCCGGCTTCAACGACGCGCCGGTGGTCATCCTGGTCGTCTCCTTCGCCGCCGTCGGCGACCCGGACCCGTGGTACGTCCTGATCGGCACGATCCTCGCCGAGCTGGCGATCGGCCTCGCGGTCGGCCTCGCGGTCGGCAAGCTCGGCGCGTACGGCGTCAAGCGCGTCGCCCTGCCGTCCTCCGGCCTCTACCCGATCGCGGTCCTGGCCCTCGCCGTACTCGCCTACGCCGGCGGCGCGCTGCTGCACGGCTCCGGCTTCCTCGCCGTCTACGTCACCGCGGTGATCCTCGGCAACTCCAAGCTGCCGCACGGCCCCGCCGTCCGGGGCTTCGCCGACGGCCTGGCCTGGATCGGGCAGATCGGCATGTTCGTCCTGCTCGGCCTGCTCTGCGCCCCCGAGTCGATGGGCTCGGCCGTGGTGCCGGCGCTGGTGATCGGCGCGGTGCTGGTGTTCGTGGCCCGGCCGCTCTCGGTGGTGCTCACGCTCACCCCGTTCCGGCTGCCGCTGCGCGAGCAGGCCCTGCTCAGCTGGGCCGGCCTGCGCGGGGCGGTGCCCATCGTGCTGGCCACCATCCCCCTGGTGTCCGGCGCGCCGATGGCCCAGCACGTCTTCAACATCGTCTTCATCCTGGTCGTGGTCTTCACCCTGCTCCAGGGGCCGACCCTGCCCTGGGTCGCCAAGGGCCTGCGGATCGGCGACGGCTCGATGGGGCAGGACCTCGGCATCGAGTCGGCGCCGCTGGAGAAGCTGCACGGCCACCTGCTGTCGGTCGCGCTGGCGCCGGACTCCCGGATGTCCGGCGTGGAGATCGGCGAGCTGCGGCTGCCGACCGGGGCGGCGGTCACCCTGGTGGTGCGGGAGGGGAGCAGCTTCGTGCCCGACAGGACGACCGTGCTGCGCGGCGGGGACGAACTGCTGGTCGTCACCACGGACGAGGTCGGCGAGGCGGCCGAGCGGCGGCTGCGGGCCGTGGACAAGGGCGGCAAGCTGGCCGACTGGCTGAACGGGCGCAGGACCTGAACGGGCGCAGGACCTGAACGGACGCGGGAGCCGAACGGACGCAGGACCTGAAGGTCTCGCCCGGAGTTCACCTTGACTTAACAGGACAACTTTGGATCCGTCCTGTAGTGTCGAGTTCAGCGCGACATCTACGCGCGTATAACCATGTTTTGCTGACACACCACACCCCAGCATCTGCCTGAAGCAGAGTTGGCGCGACCGCTCGGCGGCCGCGGCCCGGACCCGGCCCACCGCCGGACCGGCCCGGTAACTACCCCGGTCGACGCGCGAGAGGACGACTCTCGGCGCCGTCGGGGCCACCCCATGCCCTGCCGCGCTACCAGGCAGCAGGAAGGACCGACCGTGACGGCCCGCCGAACGGTCGAGAGCGTCGAGGACGCCGAGAACGCCATGACCGGGGCTGACGCCGCGGGCAACGCCGACACCACGGGCACCGCGGACGCCGCGCCCGCCCGGGTCGGCTACGGGACCCTGCTGCGCACCCCCGGGGCCTGGACGTTCCTGACCCCCGCGCTCCTCGCGCGGCTGCCCTACGCGATGCTCAGCATGGGGATCCTGCTGCTGGTCAAGGACACCCACGGCTCGTACGGCACCGCCAGCACGGTCGCGGCGGTCGCCGCCGTCGCCCAGGCGCTGATCGGCCCGCAGACCGGACGGCTCGCCGACCGGTACGGCCAGGCCGCCGTGCTCGTCCCGTCCGTCCTGGTGCACGCGGCCTCGGTCGGCACCCTGATCGCGCTCGCCCTCGGGCACGCGCCGGCCTGGAGCCTGTTCCTGGCCGCCGCCCCGGCCGGTGCGAGCGTCCCGCAGATCGGCGCGATGGTGCGCGCCCGCTGGATCTCCACCTTCACCGCCGAGGGCGCCTCCGTGTCCTCCGCCGCCAAGGTGAGCACCGCCTTCGCCTTCGAGTCCGTGACCGACGAGTTCACCTTCGTCGTCGGCCCGATCCTGGCCGCCGCCGTGGCCACCTCGGTCAACCCCTCGACCGGGCTGATCGCCGAGGCCGCGCTGACCCTGGTCGGCGGTCTGGCCTTCGCGGCCCAGCGCCGCACCGCGCCCGCCCGGGTGGTGCGCGAGCCCGGCGTCCGGCAGGCCTCGGCCCTCGCCTCCCCCGGCGTCCGGCTGCTGGCCGGCACCTTCCTGGGCGTGGGCGCCGTCTTCGGCGGCCTCCAGGTCTCGGTGAACGCCTTCGCCGACTCGGTCGGGCAGCCGGGGGCCGCCGGCACCGTCTACGGCATCTTCGCCGGCGGCTCGATGCTGGCCGGCGTGCTGTACGGCATGGTCGCCTGGCGGCGGTCGGTCCAGCAGCGGATGGTCATGAGCTACGGCCTGCTGGTGCTGGGCTGCTCGACCCTGTGGGCGATGCCCGGCCTGGTCTCGCTGTCGATCGCCGGGCTGGTCTGCGGCCTGGCCATCGCGCCCACCCTGATCAGCGGCTACACCCTGGTCGAGACGCTGGTCGAGGACGGCGCCAAGACCGAGGCCTTCACCTGGCTGACCGGTGCCATCGGCCTGGGCCTGGCGACCGGTGCGACGGCCGCCGGGCGGCTGATCGACGCGCAGGGCCCGACGGTCGGCTTCCTGGTGCCGGTGGCCGGCGCCGGTCTCGGCCTGATCGCCCTGCTCTCGCTGCGGAGGCTGCTGGTACCGGCCGGAAGCCGCAGCACGGTGGTCACCGGCTCGGTGGAACGGAGTGCGCCCGCCGCACTCGTGGGGGCCGTCAAGGGCTGACCCCGGGGCCGGAACCGACTCATCTCACATTCGAGTCGCTGGACTGATCCATCGGAATGCCGCATCATTGAGGATCGTTAGCACTCATCAGGCGAGAGTGCCAGGAGGAAGACAAGTGCCCACGTACCAGTACCAGTGCACCGAGTGCGGCAACGGCCTGGAGGCGGTGCAGAAGTTCACCGACGAAGCGCTGACCACGTGCCCCGACTGCCAGGGACGGCTCCGCAAGGTCTTCTCGGCGGTGGGTGTCGTCTTCAAGGGCTCCGGCTTCTACCGGACCGACAGCCGCTCCTCCTCCAGCAGCTCGGTGGGCTCCGGCTCGTCGTCGTCCTCTTCGTCGACGTCGTCCTCGGGCTCCTCGTCGAGCTCGTCCTCGTCGGGCTCCTCGGGCTCTTCGGGGTCCTCGGCCCCGGCGGCCAGCCCCGCTCCGGCGGCCGGCTGACCTTCTGCCGGGCCGCGGCAGCAGCTTTCCGGACGGCCCGCCGTTCCCGTTCTCCACGGGTGCGGCGGGCCTTTCGCGTACTCCGGGGCGGGTCCGGCCGGGGGACGGGTCCGGCCGGGGGCAGGTTCCGCCGGGGGCGGGTTCCGTCAGCGTCGGGCCGGTCGGTTCACCCCTGCGGGTGAGCCCCGCTGTCCACAGGCCCGGGTTTTCCACAGGTGGGGAAAAGGGAGTTCCGGTGGCCGCGCAGGCACCCCAGAGTGGGCACCGCAAGCCCCGAGCCCGACCGTGGAGGTGCCCGTGCGTACCGATTCGTCCGCCCTTTCGCCCCGTCCGCTGCTGATCCCGCCGCTCCCCGCGCCGTCCGTTCCGCCCCGGCAGCCGGTGCCCTCGTTCCCGCCGATCGGGGGTCGGGCCGGGCCGCGCGCCCGGCTCCGGCGGCTGCTGGGGTCCGGGCCCCGGGTGCCGGTCGTACTGCTGCTCGCGGTGGCGGCCGCACTCGCCCTCGGACCGGCCCGGGCGGCCCCGCGGGCGGCGGAATCGGCACCGGCCGTCGGCCGAACGGGTTGTCCGGCGGAGGGGGGAGGAAATCACCCGTAACCGGCCGACGACTTCGTCGTTCACGCGGCATGAAGGGCTTCAAGGAATTCCTGCTGCGCGGAAACGTCGTCGACCTGGCCGTCGCCGTGGTCATCGGTGCGGCTTTCACCGGCATCGTCAACGCCTTCGTCAAAGGCGTGATCAATCCGATCGTCGGCGCGTTCGGGGCCAAGGACCTCGCGTCCTACAGCTCCTGCATCAAGGGGCCCTGCGAGGTGACCGCCGCCGGTGAGGTCACGTCCGGAATCCTCATCCTCTGGGGCAGCGTGCTCAGCGCGGCCCTGCAGTTCCTGATCACCGCCGCCGTCGTCTACTTCTGCCTCATCCTGCCGATGACCAGGTTCACCGCCAAGCGCAAGACCCTGGCCGAGGTGCAGGCGGAGGCCGAGGCCAAGGAGGTCCTGCTGCTCACCGAGATCCGCGACGCCCTGGTCAGCCGGGCCGGCTGACCTCCGCCACGCCGCGCCCCGACCCGCCCGGGGCCCGGCGGCCCCGCTCCCCTCGGGCCGGTCCGCGTGGTGGGTCGGTCCCGCGGGGGTCGGCCGCGTGCCGGGTCAGCCCCCGTGGTGCGGCGGGCGCTGGCTCAGGTACCAGTCCAGCCCCCGTCCACCGCCCTCACCGGCTCCGGGGCGGTCGCCCCACCCGGTGTCGGTGTCGTCCCGGGACTGCCGGTCCAGCGGGTCGCCGAAGATCAGCCGGGCCTTCGCCGCCGCGTCCGCACCCGGCTGCGCCTTCGGGGCGGCCTGTACCGGCTCGGCCCCCGTCCCGGACTCCGTGCCCGGCTCCGTGTCCGGCCGGCCGGCCGTCGTGTCCTTCGCCATCGTCTCCTCCACCGCTCCCGTCGTCCCCCGTTGTCGTCCGCCCCCGCCCACCAAGCCTAGAAGGCCCCGGGACCGCCCCAGGACGGCCCCGGGACGACGGTGGGCCCGGTGCGGACCGCTCCGCACCGGACCCACCGGGCCGTGCCCGTTCCCGCCCGCCCCCGTCCGCGCCACCCCGCGCGCCCCACGTCTCCGCACACCTCCGCTACGCGGCCTCGAAGCCCGCATGGTCGGCGATCTTCTTCAGCTCCGCCAGCGCGTGCTTCTCGATCTGGCGGATCCGCTCACGGGTCAGCCCGTGCTGCTTGCCCACCTCGGTGAGGGTGCGCTCGCGGCCGTCCTCCATGCCGTACCGGGAGCGGATGATCGAGGCCGTCCGGTCGTCCAGCCGCCCGATCAGACCGTCCAGCTCCTCGCGGCGGAGCATGACCATCACGGCGTCCTCGGGGGACGTCGCCCCGGTGTCCTCGACCAGGTCGCCGAACTGGGTCTCGCCCTCGTCGTCGACCGACATGTTCAGACTGACCGGGTCCCGGGCCCAGTCCAGCACGTCCTTGATCCGGGTCTCGGTGGTGTCGAGCTCGGCCGCGATCTCGGCCGGCTCGGGCTCACGGCCCAGCTCCTTCGACTTCTCCCGCTGCACCCGCCGGATCCGGCCCAGCTCCTCGACCAGGTGGACGGGCAGCCGGATGGTGCGCGACTGGTCGGCGATCGACCGGGTGATGGCCTGGCGGATCCACCACGTCGCGTAGGTGGAGAACTTGAAGCCCTTGGCGTAGTCGAACTTCTCGACCGCGCGGACCAGGCCCGCGTTGCCCTCCTGGATGAGGTCCAGCAAGGGCAGGCCGCTGCGCGGGTAGCGCCGGGCGACGGCGACCACGAGACGGAGGTTCGACCGGATGAAGACGTCCTTGGCGCGTTCGGCGTCCTCGGCTATCGCCTCCAGTTCCTCCCGCTGCACGCCCTCGGGGAGCCCGCCCTCGTCCAGCAGGTGCTGGGCGTACACGCCGGCCTCGATCCGCAGCGAGAGCTCGACCTCTTCGGCGGCATCGAGCAGGGGTGTCCTGGCGATCTCGTCGAGATACATGCCGACCAGGTCACGGTCGGCCTCGAAGTTGGTCGGGCGGGCCGCGCGAGTCCGGTCGGCCCTGTCGCGAACGACGGCACGGGTGGCCATGCTTGCTCCCTTTGCTGGTGTTGCCGAGCTCTGGCTGCCTGCCCCCAGGAGGGCACGATGTGCGGGCCCCGAGGGGCTCACACGTAACGATCCAACGAACAGATTCCGGACAACATTCCCAAGTCGCTCAGATTCTTCCAGGGATGCAGTATCCTGCGAGATTTGCCCCTGATCCTGAACGGAGGGTGATCGCACGGGCACCGCGGGTGCCGGTTCGGGACCGTTTCGGCGCATCCCGCGCACGGCCCCCGTCAGGCACAACCCCGCCGGCGCCGGGCGCGTTCCCGCGCGGACCCGCGCTCCCGCACCGGCGTACGCAGGTCCTCCTCACAAAAGATGCCAAATCGCTATCACCGCAGCGCACGCTCGGCACAGGCGACTGGGAAGGTGACAGCCATGCACCTGACCAACAGCTCGCCCACCATCACCGCGCGTGATCGCCACCTGCTCCGGCACGCGGCACTCGCGGTCTGTTGTGCCGGACTGTTCGCCGCCCTCGCGGCCCTGGTGCAGACCGGCTGGGGCCCGCTCGCCCGGTTCGACCGCGAGCTGACCGGCGATCTGCACCGCTACGCGGCCGATCACACCGTGTGGACCGCCTCGGTGCAGATGTTCTCCGACATCGGCGGGACGATCACCATGCGCGCCGTCCTCGGCGTCGTCGCGCTCTGGCTCTGGCTGATCGGTGCCCGGACCCTGGCCGGCTGGGTGGCGGCCCAGACCCTGATCGGCTGGGGCGGCCAGTGGGTGCTGAAGCTCTCCTTCGGCCGCCACCGCCCGGCCTTCTCCGACCCGGTCGCACACGCCGACGGTCCCGCCTTCCCCTCCGGGCACGCGATGGCCTCCGCGATCACCTGTGCGGTGCTGGTCGGCCTGCTCTGGCCCCGGGCCCGCCGCGCCGGCCGGACCACCGCCTGCACGACCGGCGCCCTGACCCTCCTCGCGATCGGCGCCTCCCGGGTCTTCCTCGGCGTCCACTGGACCACCGACGTCCTGGCCGGCTGGCTCGCCGCCGGAATCGTCCTCGGCGCCGTCACCGTCCTCGTCGAACTCGCCCGCCCCGGTGCCCTCGCCCGCGACTTCCGCCGGGTGGACTGGCGCACCCGCCCCCGTGTCCAGCGGGTCCTCGTCTCCTCCGCCCGCCCACCCCGCGACACCGACCTCTCGGACGACCGCCCGGACGACCGCTCCGACGACACTCCGGCCGAGGCCCCGGACACCCCCGCGGCCGGTCCCGCCGCCGACCCCGTCCCCGACCGGCCCGACGGCCTCCTGCGCTGAGCGCCTTCCGCAACCGCTCGGCGGAACGCCGCGGGCCCCCTCGGTCGACACCGAGGGGGCCCGCGTACTGCGTCGTCCGCCGGAACCGGCGCTGTGCCCCAGGCAGGATTCGAACCTGCGACACCGGCTTTAGGAGCACAGTTGTCGCCTACCTGCCCTGACCTGCAGCGAAGTGGTGCTGGCGTTCCACCACATACTCGTACCGCTGCCAGCCGCAATTCCCCGTGAATTCCCGTCCGTCCTGGCACGGTTGTGGCATGGGAGTGCGATGGTCTTCTAGGCCGTTCCGACGCCAGACGGGCCAGCTTCTCCCCGCCACGCGGGGCCCAATCTCTCCCCGTCCATGCCCTGGAGATCCAGCCAGGGGCCATCCCCGCACATGCAGGGCCGATCCGGACGTCCTCGATCAACTCGCCGACGGTCCGGGGGCCATCCCCGCGTGTGCGGGGCCGATCCGTCAAGGCTGAACTTGACGAACATCTGCCGGGGGCCATCCCCGCGTGTGCGGGGCCGATCGGTGGGGGCGGGGCGCCTGCGGGATCGGGTGGGGGCCATCCCCGCGTGTGCGGGGCCGATCGGTGGGGGCGGGGCGCCTGCGGGATCGGGTGGGGGCCATCCCCGCGTGTGCGGGGCCGATGAGTGACGCAGGCGCCGCTCCGCGGCGATGCCAGGGCCATCCCCGCGTGTGCGGGGCCGATGGCGGCAAGGTAGTCGAGGGCGCGCTGGTCGTAGGGCCATCCCCGCGTGTGCGGGGCCGATGTGCGGGTGCGGGAGGCGATGAGGACGGCCCGCGGGCCATCCCCGCGTGTGCGGGGCCGATACTGCGTGACCTGCACTGCGTGACCTGCGACGTTACTAGCAAGGCATAGCCAAAATAATCGGTTCGGCCGAGCCTGCCGATCTGAAGGCCGAGCACCATGACCCCTACCCTCGCACGTCTGTGCTGAACAGCACAGTGTCAGCTAAGCCGCAACGCGAAGAGTCTGGTCCGTAAACCCATGTCCGGCCCGACTGGCAGCACGTTGGGCGAGCCAGCCTGACACACGCGGGCCACCGTTCACAGCACCGCCCTCGCGGACTGTCCGCACATGGGTGAACCCGTGATCCAGGTAGTACTTCTGCAGGCGTTCATTCGTGGTCCAGGCGTCCAGCCGAAGCCACGCGGCTCCCTCGACGGCGGCTCGCTCGCTCGCCCAGTTCAACAGGTGTCCGCCAATGTCACGGCCGGCGTAGGCGCGCGACACGGTCAACTTGTTGACGAATCGGGACGGCTCAGCAAGTTCGTCGTCAGTCCAGAGTCCCGGCTCAGCCTCCGGCGTGACGGTTATCGTGCCAGCCGTCTCAGCGCCGTCTCGCAGCATGAAGACAGTGCCGGCCTTGATCGTGGCCAGCAGCTTGTCGGCAGGGTAGTCGCGACTCCACTGGTCGCTGCCGAGAGTCCGGAGCCAAGCAGCCGCTTCGCGCCGAACGGCGAGCAGGTACTCAAGGTCGGCCGGACTGGCGGTCTCGATGATCACTTTTCGCCTCCCAGCAGGGCAGTCAGGTCGCCGATCTCGTAGTTTATGTGGTTCAGGTCTCCACGGAGCGTCGTGACCGTACAGCGGATCGGCCTGTCCGCCGAGTAGCCGGTGCGACGCCAGACGAGCACCGGAACGCCGTCACCGGTCTGGAGCAGCCTGCTCTCGTCGGGCGTGGGCATCCGAGTCGAGATGTCGTCGAAGTAGCCCACCTGCTCAACCCCGACTCCGGCGAGGTACCGAGTCGTCCCCTCATCGATGTCGCCCGGCTCGGCCAAGCGTGGGGCCTTCTCGACCAGCCACATCGGGTAGTTCGTGGCCTGGGTCGACCACGGCACTCCGTCGACGTAGCGGTGACAGAACCGCAGAACCGTCGTCGCACCCTCCGAGATCCGAAGCTGCTCCGCCACCTCGACGGGCGCAGGCTGCATCTCGACGCGGAATTCCTGGTGCGGCTGACGCCCAGCCTGCGTCACATCGGTGTTGTAGGCGTCACCGTTCTGGGGGAAGGTCAGGTTCTCGAAGCGAGAGGCGTTCAGGATGAAGACCTCGCGCGACCTGACCTCGTAGCCGAGCCCCTGGCTGGGCGCGATGAGGCCCTCGGACACGAGCACCTTCAGGCCATTGCGGACAGTGTTCCGGGAGGCGTCGAAGCGGTCGCAAAGCTCGCGCTCGGACGGCAGACGGGCCCCAGGGGCGAGGGCTCCAGAGCTGATCTCGCTCCGGAGGCTGTCGGCCACGCGACGGTACAGCGGCTGGGTGCTCATGCCTCAATGATGACGCATCCAGTCAACTGGTTCCTACATGTTGAACCAACAGGCTTGACGATCGCGCTCCGTGAGTGCAGCATCATGTTCAGCAGCTTGTACCTACCAGTTGAGCCAGAGGCTCAATGAGCACAAGATGCTCGTACTGAGTCGCGCCTCGAAGAGGTGTGACCTGCATGGATACGCCCGGCAGTTGTCGGGGGAAGGCGGCTTGGCCGCGCGCCCTACGGACTGTCGATGACGAGCTGTTCCTTGAGAACTCAACAGTGTGCGACGAGAACGAGTGTCTTTGGTCCCCGATCCGTGCCGCCTGTGGCGGGTCGGGGGTCATGGCTACTCGTACATCGCGAGTAGCTGGGCCCGCATGAGTCGGGGCCGCCGCGCGTTCCTTGGCCGGAGCGCGGCAGCCCCTGGGGCCCACCTCACCTTCTGGAAGAGGTAGACCCGTGAAGTCGATTGTTGCAGGCCAGCGTGCCTGCTCCCCGCTGGAGTTCGCTGAGCTGGCGCTCGGCGTCGACAGTGACCCGTTCGGGGCGCTGTTCGGCGGCGTGGCCGGTGAGAGCGCGAACGAGCACCGGGCGCGTACGGACGTGGCCCGTGAGGTGCTGGCGGAGTTGTGGGAGTCGGACCCGGAGTCGGCGGCGGTCGCCGCCGAGCTGCTGCGGTCCGCCCCGGTCCCGCTGGCCCGTCCGCGTACCGCCGCTCGCCGGCTGCGGTCGGGGGTGGCGGCGTGACGGCCGAGGCCCGGGCGGAGGCCGCGCGGGCGGCCGCTGCTGCCGAGGCCGCCCGGATCGCCGCCGCCGTGGCCGCCGAGGCGGCCCGCATCACCCGTGAGGCCGCCCGCCCGCTGCTCGCCGCCCCGGCGGGAGACGCGCGGTGAGCCGGGCCGGGAAGGTCTGGCTGATCTCCGGCCTGCTCGCGGTGGCCGCCATGGCCTTCCGCGTCTCGTGGAACGCGCTGCGGGACGTCGCGGCGGCGATCGGGGCCGACCCGACCGCCGCGACCGTCTACCCGCTCGTGGTCGACGGCCTCATGGCACTGGCCCTGGTCGTCGCGCTAGTGCTGACCGACGCGGACCGCAGGTTCGCGCTGCGGGTGCTGGCCGGGTACACGGCCGCGTCGCTGGTGCTCAACTACGTGCACGGACTCGTGCCCGGACTCCACGCGGGCGGTCGGACCCGACTGGCCGAGTGGGCGCCCGCCCACTGGGCGCTGGTCCTGCTCGCCAGCAGCCTGCCGGTCGGGTCGATCTACTTCGGGTCCGACCTGGTGGCGAAGGTGCTGCATGCCAAGCCCAAGGCCGACAAGTCGGACCAGACCATGACGAAACGGTCGGTATCTGAGCTGCACGAATTCGCTGCGGCCGATCCCGACCGGTCGGCGTACCGGTCGCCCGACCCCGAACCGGCCCCGGCGCCGACCACCGCGTCCGCCGAGCCGACCGCTCCGCCCGTCGTGGCGGAGCCGACTGCACCGACCCCCAAGCCGATCGCCCCGAGGGCGGCACGGCCCCGACGGGCGACCGGCACCGTTCCGGCGGCGGCCCGCACGATCCGACCCAAGCGCACGGCGGACGAGCTGCTCGCCGAGGCGCGGTCGGCCACGGCCGACTGGACGGACGCCGAGCTGACCGCCGACCGGATCCGGGTGGAGCTGCGGACGTCGGGCGTCAAGGCCCGCACCGTACGCGAAGCCCTCAAGGCCGACCGCGCCGAGCAGGCGGCGCCCACCGTCGCCGAGGCGGATCGGCCCGCGCTGCACGCCGTTCCCGACCCCGGCCAGGACGACACCGGGACCACCGCCGAACCCACCGAGGAGAAGGCATCATGACCACGCTCGCCGCCAACCAGGCCGACGCCGCGCACGCGCTCATGCTGACCCTCACCGAGCACGCGGACCTGCCGCAGCCCGAGTTCGAGGTGTGCGACTTCGAGACCGACGACGGGGCCCCGGACTGGGGTGTCTCCCTGGTGGTCCACGACTCGCTCGCCCGCTTCGAGCAGTGGCGCGCCGCCCTCGACCTCCACACGTGCGAGATCGCCTACAGCGCCTGCCCCCACGGCGCGTGCCTGGTCGCCTTCGGCGAGGTCCACGGGGTGCCCGTGGAGCTGATCGCCGTCGCCGACGTCCCCGGCCAGTAGCCGTGAGCCGGCCCCGCTTCTGGGACCCGGCCGGTGAGCGGCACGGCGGCATGCCCACCTACCCGTGGCACATGGCCCCGCCCGGCCTGCTCACCCGCCGTCAGCTCCGCGCCCTCGGCCTGCGGCCCGGCGGACAGCCCGTCGCCGCCCAGCTCCTGTGGCGCTCCCGCCTCACCAGGGACCCGCGCCCCGCCTACCTCTACCGCCTGGCCCTGGCCAAGCCGGTCCGGCCGATGACGCCGGGCCGTCGGCGGGCCCTGGCCGCCGCCAACGCGGCGCGCCGCACCTGCCCGACCTGCGGCACGGACGCCGGGTACGTCCTGCCCGCGCACCTCGGCACCTGCCTGCCCTGCGCCGACTCCACCCTGCTTGCTGCCTGACTCCGACAAGGAGAACACCGTGTCCGACCAGCTGTTCATCGCCTACATGACCGCGTTCCAGCTCTCCGTCAAGCACACCGCCGGCTGCGGGCCGTGCCTGACCATGGAGCCCTGCGCGGCCGGTGACCCGCTCCACGACGACTTCGCCGCCAAGCAGGACGCCTGGACCGCCGAGCAGCGCGTCCGCGCCGCCAACGAGCGCCGCCGGGCCAAGCGCCGGGCCGACAGCCGCGCCCGGATGGCCCGCCACGCCGCGCACGAGCTGGTCGCCCACGGCCAGTGGGCGAACGGGGCCCCGACCGCGACCCCGGCCTCCGTCGCCCGCCGCGCCAGCGCCATGTACAGCGGCCACCTCAAGGGCGAGCCCATCACCACCACCGAGGCCGCCGCCGCCCTCGCTGCGATCCTCGCGACCGACTGACCGGGGAGCCGCCGTGTTCAACGCTGGTGACGAGGTGCTGATCGTGTCCTGCGAGGACGACCCGAGCGTGGTCGGCCGCACGGGCCGGATCGTGGACGGGGTTCCGCCGGGCCCGCTGACGGCCGGGCGCTGGACCGTCCACCGGATCGGCCTGATGCACGCCCCGGTGCTGTGCCACGCGCACGAGCTCAAGCGCACGGGCCGCTGACCACCTGCTCCAACCCCGGGACGGCCGTCCTGCTTGCCGGCGTGTCCGGCCGTCCCGGGCCCCTTTCCGCACCACATCGCAGTGAGGAAGGAACTTCAGTGAACCAGCCGCACAGCACCACGGACAGCCCGTCCGGGGGTGTGGTGGTGGACCTGGCCAAGGTCCGCGCCGCCCGCACCACCGTGCCCGCCCCCAGTGAGCCGGGGCCCGTTCCCGCGGCTTCCCTCCCGCTGGAGGGCGTGGTCCTGCCGAAGACCGCCCCCGCCCCTGCCGCCGACGGCGGGCCGGTGCGGGCGCCGGCGTGGGTGCGCGGGGGCCGCTCCGTACGGGTCGTGCTCACCCACGACCGCACCCGCACCGCCACCCGCCTGGTCGTGCGTCACGGCGCCTACGTCGCGGCCGGTGGGGTGATCGCCGCGAAGCGGGCGTGGGACGCGCGCACGCTCGCCCGCTACGAGCGGATGATGCGCACGGCGGAGGCCGCCGGCCAGCACGAGGTGGCCATGGAATGGGAGTTGAGGGCGGCCGCGTTCCGCGCGGCCCGCCACCAGCGCCGCATGGATCTCCTGAAGGCCCCGCAGCAGGCCGCCAAGGCCGCCGCGTTCGCCCTCGGCACCGCGCAGGGCGCCCTGCTGCTGCTCGGCATCGTCCTGGCGATCGCCGAGCAGGACATCACCAAGGTCGTGGCGCCGACGATGACCGTGATCGAGCTGATCCGCTGGGCCGCGATCCTGATCGGGATCCTGTGGGGCCCGGCCGTGGTGGCGGGGCCGTTCCTGGTCCTGCTGTCCCTGTGGTCGATCGGCCGGCACCGCCAGGCCGCCCCGGCCTGGACCCTGCCGGGCGCGGTCAAGGACGACGCCGGGGCGCCGATCACGCCCTCGGTGGTGGTGACCGCGCTGCGGGACCTGGGCATCGCCCCGCTCAGGTCGGCGATCCGGGAGATGGGCGACGCCGGGGCCGGGATGCTCGGCCCGATCCGCATCGCCGGATGCGGGGTCGAGGTGGACGTCACCCTGCCCTCGGGCGTGTCCACGGAGGAGGTGCAGAAGCGCCGCCGCAAGCTCGCCGAGAACCTCGCCCGGCACGAGCACGAGGTGTTCGTCACCATCCCCCAGGCCGCCCGCACCGTGCGCCTGTGGATCGCCGACAGCGGCGCCCTGGACGAGCCGATCGGCCCCTCGCCGCTGGTCACCGACCCCGACCTGAGCGCCGATCTCTACAACGGCCGCGCGCCGTGGGGGCAGGATCTGCGAGGGGACGCCGCCGCCCTGTCCCTGCTGCAGCGCCACCTGCTGATCACGGGCCTGTCCAACCAGGGCAAGACCGCCGCGCTCCGGGCGCTGGCCCTGTGGCTGGCCCTGGACACGAGCGTGGAGTTCCGGGTCGCCGACCTCAAGGGCGCCGGCGACTGGCGGATGTTCGACGGCCTGGCGAGCGTGCTGATCCAGGGGCCGACCGACGAGCACGTCATCTCCGCCACGGAGATGCTGGAGCAGGGCGTCGCGGAGATGGAGCGGCGGATCGAGCTGCTGGAGCAGTCCGGGGCCACCGACGGCGTGACCCGGGAGATGGCCCGCACCGACCAACGGTTCCGCCCGATCGTCCTGCTGGTCGACGAAGCGCAGGTGGCGTTCATGTGCCCGGCCGTCGGGGAGGACAAGCGCCCCTACGGCGGGACCAAGGCCACCAGCCGGTACTACATGGCGGCCCGCAAGCTCCACAACCAGGGCCGGGTGGTCAACGTGCTGCTGTGGCAGGGCACGCAGGACCCGACCAACGAGAACCTGCCCAAGATGGTCCGGGAGGGCGCCCACATCCGCGCCTCGCTCGTGCTGGGCACCGAGGAGCAGGCGCGCATGGCGCTGGGCGAGAAGGCCGTGGACGGCGGCGCCGCCCCGCACAAGCTCCGCCAGGGGCTCGACAAGGGCACGCTGGTGGTGGCCGGTGACGGCGTGAAGCTCGCCCCCGGGCAGAGCAGCATCACCATCCGCACGCACTTCATCGACGGCGGGCACGCCGCCGAGATCGCCGGCCGGGCCAAGGCCCGCCGCAACGGGGTCACCACCCTCTCCTCCGTGGACCGGCCGGAGGAGGCGGACCCGCTCGCCGACGTCGCCGCCGTGCTCGGCGACGAGAAGCGGATGCGCACCCAGGAAGTCCTCTCCGCTCTCGCGGCCCGGGACCCGGGCCGGTACCGGGAGTGGACGTTCGGGGACCTGAAGACCGTGCTGGACGCGGTCGGCGCCGCCCCCTACAAGTCCGACGGACAGATGGTCGTCTCCCGCGCCAAGGTCGAATCCGCCCTCCAGCTCCGCACCGAGGACGCCGGAGCGTAACCGACGCGCCAGAGGGAGGCCGAAGGGAGGCAGGGAGTTCTCCCTGAACGCCTCCCTGAACCCCCACACCATCCCTGATCAGCGCAGATCAACGCGCCAGGGAGGCAGGGAGGCGCCACCCCCACCCCCTCGGGGGCCCCGAGAACCGGCCTTTCGGCCCGGGGCCCCTCTCCCTCCCTGCCCGAACGCCGTCACTCTCCGCCACCAGCAACGAGAGGAGCGCCACCACGTGAACACCCCCGTCCGCGTCCGTCCGCTGGCCGCCGTCCACCTGCGCGACGCGCTCACCGCCGCCGCCAACCGTGAGCCGGCCGCCGCCCTCGCGGCCCTGCTCCACATCGACCCCGAGTCCTGGACCGGCATCGAGCAGCGCGCCGCCGCCCTCGGCACTTCGGTCCTGGACCTGCTCGCCACCGCCACCCGGGAAGGCATCCGATGAGCCTCACCACCGACGCGATCACCGCCGCCGTCCTCTTCGGCCCCGGCGCCGTCCTCGGCGCCGCCACCCTCATCTCCCAGCGCGGCGACAAGACCGACTCCGCCGCCGTCCGGCAGGTGCTCGCCGAGTCCGCCGCCCACCGCGCCGCCCGGCAGGCCATCGCCCCGCCCGACGGCGGCGAAGGCGCTCCCGCCCCAGCCGACGGCCAGCCCGCCCGGCTCGCCACCGTCCTGCCCTTCCCGGCCGCCCGCCGGGCCGCCTGAGGGGGTGTCATGGACTTCACCGTCCGCCCGTCCGCCGACCGGCTGCCCGCCCGCCCGTGGAACGGCATGACCGTCCTGGACGCCTACTGCTGCCAGGGCGGCGCCGGCATGGGCTACTGGCTCGCCGGATACGACGTCCTCGGCGTCGACCTCACCGGCCAGCCCCGCTACCCGTTCCGCTTCGTGCAGGGCGACGCCGTCGCGTTCATCACCGAGCACGGCCACGGGTTCGACTTCGTCCACGCCTCCCCGCCGTGCCAGGCCCAGTCCCTGACCTGGCGGATCAACAAGCGCGAGCACCCCCGCCTCATCGCCCCCACCCGGACCGCGCTGGAGGGCACCGGGCGCCCGTGGGTGATCGAGAACGTCACCGAGGCCCGCGACGACCTGCGCGACCCCGTGACACTCTGCGGCACGATGTTCGGCCTGCGCACCTACCGCCACCGCCTCTTCGAACCCGGCGGCGGCCTCACCATCACCCCGCCGCAGCACCCCGAGCACACCGCCCCGAACGCCAAGATGGGCCGCCCCGTCGCGGACGGCGAGTTCATGCACGTCGTCGGCAACTTCTCCGACGTCCCCCTCGCCCGCAGCGAAGCCGTGATGGGCATGCCCTGGGCCACCCGCGACGGCCTGCGCGAAGCCATCCCCCCGGCCTACACCCGGTTCATCGGGCACCAGGCCGCCCGCCAGCACGGCGCCACGGCCGCGCGGGCCGCCTGACCGGCCTGTGCCGACCCCGGTTCCGCCCGCACCGCGCCCCCTGGCGGGGTGCGGGCGGTGCCAGGGACGGACAGCCCGCTCCCACCCCTGATTGCCCCGGGAGGGCCGCATGACCAAGCGCACCTACCTCGACCCCCGCCAGATGGGCGCCGACAACCTGGGCGACGCCGCCCGCCTGTTCCTGATCGGCGTGCGCGTCGTCCGCGCCGAAAGCCGCGGGAAGTCCACCAAGCGGCTGGAGAGTCGCGCGGACCGCATCCAGCAGGAGGCGTTCGACCGCTGGGACGCCAAGTACGGCACCCCCGACGAGAACTGACCCTGCCCGGAGCGGCCGGCACATCCCGGCCAAGGAACCCCGGCCGCTCCGGTTCCCCTGCTCAATCGAGATGAGGAGACCACCCAGCATGACCCATCCGACCGTGATCCGGGGAGAGCACCTGCTCGCCGCTCTCTCCCTCGCCGCTGCCGGCGTGCCCGTCCTGCCGCTGCGGGCCGGGAAGGTGCCGTTCGGCAACTGCCCGCGCTGCACCGACGGCGCGTGCGGCGGCCGGCCGAACATGAAGACCCCCGGCCCCTGCGTCTGCCCGGCGCCCTGCCACGGCTGGGCCGCCGCCACCACCGACCCCGACGTCCTGACCGGCCCCGGGTGGGCGCGGGCGTGGCGGGAAGCGGCCGCCGTCGGCTACCACCCCGGCGGCGCGGGCGTGACCGTCGTCGACCTCGACAACGCGCAGGCGATCGAGTGGGCGCGCGAGACCCTGCCCGCCACCCGGACCGTGCCCACCACCCGGGGCGAGCACTGGCTCTACCGGGGCGCCATGGCGTCCGCCAACGCGGTGCGGCCCGGTGTGGACGTCAAGTCGTCCATGTCCTACGCCCGGTGGCTCGGCCCCGGCACGGGCACCATGGCGGCCCTGCCGGACGTCGTGCGCGCCCTCATCGTCAGGGAGCCCGCCCCGGTCCGGCCGACGTCCGTCACGGTGCCCGCCCCGGGCGGGGGCGGGAGGTGCCCGCACCGTACCCGCACGTTCCTGGAGCGGGGCATCGCCATGGCCGAGCAGCGCATCGCCGAGGCCGCCAGCGCCGTCCACGCCACCGTCTTCGGGACGTTCCTGGCGGTGCTGTCGACGCACGGCCGGTGCGGCTGCCTGACCACGGCCCACGCGGAGCGGCTGTTCGCCGTGGCGCAGGCCAAGGGCGAATCGCCCCGGCACTGCGCCGACGCGTGGGCCAACGCCTTGATCCGGTTGGGGCTGTGACCGTGGCCGAGGACGAGAAGAACCCCGCGCGCGAGATCATCACCGACTACGCCAAGGCCCACTTCCGGTACTTCCGCACCGCCGACGGCACCGTCTACGCCCAGCGCAACGGCCACCCCGTGGCCAGGCCGATCCGCTCCCAGGGCACTACCGGCAGCCACCGCCAGGAACTCCTTGTCGGCCTCTACAAGGACGGGCGGGGCGTCTTCAACGGGACCTCGATGAAGGAGGCGCTGGACCTCATCGAGGCGCTGGCGCTGACCGAGGAGGTGCAGCCCGTCCACATCCGGGTGGCCCCGGGTTTCGACGGGGCGACGTGGCTCGACCTCGGGCGCTCGGACGGCCTGTCCGTGCGCATCCACCCCACCGGCTGGGACACCGTCGTCCCGGACCCGCGTGAGGTGTGCTGGCGGCGTACCCAGCTCACCGGTGAGCTGCCGGTGCCGGTGAAGGACACCGACGGCAAGGGCATCGACCTGCTGCTGCGGCTGACGAACTTCACCGACGCCCAGACCGAGTGCCTGGCCATCGCCTGGTTGATCGGCTGCCTCGGGCCCGGGGTGCCCGTCCCCGCCCCGTTCCTCACCGGACCGCAGGGCGCCGGGAAGTCGACGGCCGGCCGGATGATGGTGCGGATCGTCGAAGGCATGAGCGGTGACCTGCGCCGGGCCCCGAAGGACGAGGAGAACCTGGTCGCGGCCGTCGCGGCCGGGTGGGTCACTGCCCTGGACAACCTCTCCCACATGACCCCGGACCTGTCCGACGCCATGTGCTGCATCGTGACCGGCGCCGAGTCCGTCAAGCGGGCCCTGTTCACGGACGGGGACGTCCACCGCTCCGCCTACCGCCGTCCCCTGCTCCTGACCGGCATCGACGTCGGCGTCATTCGCCCCGACCTCGCCGAACGGCTGCTGCCGCTGCGGCTGGAGCGGCCGAAGGTGAGGCGCACCGAGGCGGAGCTGTGGGCCGAGTACGCGGAGGTGCTGCCGATGGTGCTCGGGTCGCTGCTCGACCTCACGGTCAAGGTCCGCGCCGCCGACGCGGAGACCCCGACCGATCTGCGCATGGCGGACTTCGCCCACCTGTGCGCCCAGCTCGACGCCGCGACCGGATTCGGGGCGCTGACCGCCTACCGGACCAGCCTGGACGACCTGAACGACGACGTGATCGAGGGCGACCTGTTGGCGCAGACCGTCCTGCGGCACGCCGAGACCATCGAGCCGGGCGGCGCGCAGCGCATGACGTCCACGGAGTGGCTGCACTGCCTCGGGCGCCTCTACGGCGGCGACGACTTCCGCACCCTGCCGAAGGGCTGGCCGACCACCGGCAAGGTGCTGTCCGACCGGCTCAAGCGCCTTCAGCCCACCCTCGCGGCCCGGGGCGTCCTGATCGACAGCGGCCGCGACCACGGCGGCCGCTACCTCCTCATGGCTCGCCCCGCGCCCGCGCCGACACACGAACAGCCCGAGTTGGGCTGACCGCCGGGACAAGCAAGAAGAGCACCGGTCTCCGCGCCGCGTGCTCTTCTTGCTGTTCGGCGAAGCCGCCCAAGGGTCGTGCCGCGCAGCGGCTCCTCATTCGCCCTGAGGGGACGCCCAAGTACGACAGGCAGCCCCACCTTTTTCCTAAGTAGGGGAACGCTGCGTCACGTGCGTCACGCGGGCCGGAAAACGGCCCCTGGCCAGCACCGAAGGCCGTGACGCAGACGACGGCCCCTGCGTCATCCTGCGTCACCTGCGTCACGGGCTGCGTCGCGCCGTGACGCAGCCCGTGACGCACACCCGACCGCCGCGTCACGGCAAACCCGCAGGTCAGAAGCCCGCGTGACGCTGATGACGGACGTGACGCAGAAATCCCCACCTCGGACAGCACACCGGTCCAGGGGCTGCCCCACCGTCGCCCCGAGATCCACCCCGCGCCGCCCAGCGACGAGCACCCGTCCCCCGCCCCGCCACCGCCCAGGGAGGGCAGCAGTGACCACAACGCAGCTCAAGACCCGGCTTCTCACCGTCCGGGAAGTCGCGGAGATCCTCGGCACCTGGGAGAGCAGCGGCGAACGCTTCCCTCGCCGGCTGATCGAGGAACGCCGGATCACCTTCGTGAAGGTCGGCCGTCACGTCCGCATCCCGGAGGCCGCCGTCGCCGAGTTCATCGCCGAGAACACCGTCCAGCCCATCCGCGCCCGTCGCTCCACCAGGAACAGGACAGCCGCCTGATGACCGCCAAGAAGAACAGTCGCCGCCGCTTCGGCTCCGTCCGCCAGCTTCCGTCCGGCCGCTGGCAGGTCCGTTACCGCGACCCGCTGACCGGAGAGCTTCGGCCGGACGAGAAGACCTACACGACCAAGACCGACGCCGAGGTCCGGCTGAGCCAGCTCGAAGCCGACATCACCCGGGAGAAGTGGGTCGACCCGGACGCCGGGAAGGTGAATTTCGGGGAGTACGCGACCAAGTGGCTCAAGGAACGGAAGCTGGAGGAAACAACCCGGGAGCGGTACGAGACGGCGCTTCGGCTGCACATCATGCCGACCCTCGGCCCGAGGTTCCTCGTGGACATCACCCCGGCCCGGGTCCGCACGTGGCGGACCCACCTGCTGGAGTCCGGCGTCGGCGAGCCCACCGTGGTCAAGGCGTACCAGATGCTTCGGGCCATGCTGAACACCGCCGTGGACGACGATGAGCTGATCCGACGCAATCCGTGCCGGATCAAGGGCGCCGACACCTACGACGTGCCCGAGCGCCCCGTCCTGTCCGTCGCCGAGGTCTTCGCCGCCGCCGATGCCATCGCGCCCCGGTGGCGGGCGCTGGTCCTGGTGACCGCGTTCACCACGCTGCGGTTCGGCGAGCTGGCCGCGCTCCGCCGGCGGGACGTCGACCTGAGCGCCCGGCTTCTGCGGGTCCGCCGGAATCAGGCCGAGCTGTACAACGGGAAGCTGTACGACAAGGCGCCGAAGAGCCGCGCGGGGTTCCGCCCGGTCGCGTTCCCGGACACCATCGTGGATGCCCTGCAGCACCACATGGAGCACTTCGCGGGGGCAGAGTCGGACGGCCACATGTTCATCGGGCCTCGAGGCGGCCGGCTGCGCCGGAGCAACTTCCGGGACGACTGGACCGCCGCGAAGGAACGTGCGGGCATCCCGATGGAGGTGCACTTCCATGATCTCCGCCACACCGGGAACACCATGGCCTCGCAGAGCGGCGCGAGCACCCGGGAACTCATGATCCGCATGGGGCACAGCACCGCGCGGGCCGCGTTGATCTACCAGCACATGTCCAGCGACCGGGACCGGGCCATCGCCGACCGGATGGGCGAGATGGTGCAGCGGGAGCTGTTGAAGGAGGCTCCACCGGAGCGTTCTGGCACGGACGTGGCACGGGGTGACCAGCAGGACTGAACGGCAAAGGCCCAGGTCGGAGGGATTCACCCTCTGGCCTGGGCCTTTTCTGCGTTTCGTGCTGTGCCCCAGGCAGGATTCGAACCTGCGACACCGGCTTTAGGAGAGCCGTGCTCTATCCCCTGAGCTACTGAGGCGGGGAAGACCGCTGACAGCCTAGCGGATCGGTGGAGGGGGTTGGGCGGGGACGGCCCCGGGCGGCGGGGCCGACGGTGGGTCAGCGGTCCCGGGGGTGGCCCGACCTGCGGCAGGAGCGCCGGTTAGCCTGGGAGGACGGGACTCGACGGCCCTCGGCCCCGGGGGGCCGTCCGGCCGGTGGACAGAGGCGGGGGCGGCAGATGGTGGCGGGCGAGCGGTGGTACGACAGATCCGTCCGCCGGGCGGCGCGGGTGGCCGGACCGGCGACCTGGCTGGTCCCGGCGCTGGCGATGCTGGTGGTCGGCGGCTACCGGCTGGGGACCCCCACCCTGTGGCGGGACGAGGTGGCGACCTGGACGTCCGCCGTCCGCCCGCTCGGTGAACTGCTCCGGATGCTGCAGCACGTCGACGCCAGCAACGGCACCTACTACGTCCTGCTGCACGGCTGGATCACGGTGTTCGGCGACTCGGTGACGGTGCTGCGGCTGCCCTCGGTCCTGGCCATGGCGGGCGCGGCCGCGTTCACCGCGCTGACCGCCGCGCGGCTGTTCGGCGGCCGGGTCGCGGGCACCTGTGCCGGACTGCTCTTCGCGACCGTGCCCCTGGTCTCCCGGTACGCGCAGGAGGCCCGCTCCTACGCCCTGGTGACCTGCGCCGTCGCGGCCGCGACCTGGTTCCTGCTGCGCGCGCTGGACCGGTCGACGCCCTGGCGGTGGATCGCGTACGGCCTGGCGATGGCGGTGGCCGGCGCCGCGCACCTGGTCTCCCTGAGCGCCCTGGCCGGGCAGGCCGCGCTGGTCGCGCCCCACGTGTGGGGGGCGCGGGGTCCGGAGCTGCGGCGGCTGCTCGGCCGCCTGGCGGTGGTGCTGGTCGCCCTGGTCGTGGCGGTGCTGCCGGTCGCGCTCCTCGGCCGGCAGCAGTCGGAGCGGCAGCTGGGCTGGCTCGCCCGGCCGAGCGTGGACCAGCTGTGGCACTTCGGCGAGCCGCTGTTCGGCTCGGCCCGGGTGTTCCACGTCTTCCTGGTGCTGGCGGTGCTGGCCCTGGTGCTGCCCGGACGGCGCGGTCCGGCGCTGCGGTTGCTGCTGCTCGCGGTGCTGCCCGTACTGGCGGTCTGGGTGCTGTCGCGCGGCACCACCTCGTACTTCCTCGACCGGTACCTGCTGTTCACGGTCCCCGCCTGGGCGGCGCTGGCCGGTTGCGGGGTCGGCGCCGTGTACGCGGCGGTGACGGCGGCGGCCAAGCCCGGCCGGACCAGGCCGGAGCTGCGGGCGGCCGGGCTGGTGCTCGCGGTCGGTGTGGTGGCGGTGACCGGGGTGACGGCGCTGCCCCGGCAGTCGCTGGTGCGCTACCCGGGGTCGCACGCGCAGTCCAAGGAGCCGTACCAGGAGGTGGCCCGGCTGATAGCGGCCGGCTACCGGCCCGGGGACGGACTGGCCGTGCCGATCGGCGGCCAGGCCTGGTCGATGGTCGGCCCCGGTGTCTCCTACTACCTGCCGGACGAGGTGCGGCCGTATCCCCTGTTCGTGGCGAGCGGGGCCGTCCCGGCCGGGGACCTCTTCCCGATACCGTGCCCGAGGCCCGCGGACTGCACCGGCTCCGGGACCCGGACCTGGCTGGTCGTGCTGGGCGACACCACCGATCCGCTCGCCGAGGTGCCCGGCGACGAGGCGGCCGCCCTGCGGAACCGGTTCGGCCCGCCGCAGCAGGTGACGCCGCTGGGCGGGATGACGCTCGCCCTGCTGGAGGGGGCCGGCGCCGGTCGCTGACCCCGGGCGGGGCACCGACCCGCCGGGCACCGACCCGCGCGGGGCCACCGGCCTGCGGAACCACCGACCTGCGGGGCGCGGCCCGGATGCGGCACGCCGGGGCCCGGGCGACCATGGAGCACGGCGACCAGGTCGGGAGGACCGTCCGTGAGCGAGCAGCCGAGCGAGCAGCCTCCCGAGCGGCGGGGGCCTCCGCAGGAACGTCCGGCGGCCCGGCGCACCGAGCGGTGGAAGCGGCGGTCGACGGCCCTGGCGGGTACGGCGCGCGAGCTGCCCCACCAGGTCCCGCTGGTGGGCCGCGCCCTGCGCCAGCTGTTCCGGGTGAACCTGTTGGACTGCGCGACCCGGCTGGCGGCACAGGCCTTCCTGAGCGCCCTGCCCGCACTGTTCGTGATCTCGGTGTTCACCCCCGCCGCCATCCGGGACGGGCTGGTGCACTCGCTGCGCAAGGAGCTGGGGCTCCAGGGCGCGGCCGCGCAGTCCGTCCAGCAACTGCTCGGCTCCGGCCACCAGGACGACACCGGCTTCGGTGTGCTCGGCGCGCTGGTGACCCTGCTCTCGGCGACGGCGCTCAGCCGGGCCATGCAGCGGGTCTGCGAACGCTGCTGGGAGCTGCCCAAGTCGGGCACCAGGGTGGCGGCCTGGCGCTGGCTGGTCTGGCTGATGGTCTGGCTGGTCTGCCTGGTGTGCCAGACCCCGGTCCGGGAGGGCTTCGGTCTGGGCGCCTGGCTCGGCGTCCCGCTGACCTTCCTGGGGGGAACGGCGCTCTGGTGGTGGACCCAGCACCTGCTGCTGGGCGGCCGGGTGCGCTGGCTGCCGCTGCTGCCGGGGGCGGTGCTCTGCGGGGTGGCGGTGGTCGGGGTCGGCGTGGCCTCGCGGATCTACCTGCCGAACGCGATGACCCGCAGCATCGGCCAGTTCGGCCCCTACGGCGTGGTGTTCACCTCGCTGTCCTGGCTGATCGTGGTGTTCACCGGGGTGACGCTGGCGATCGCGCTGGGCCGGGTGGTGGCCGAGGAGGAGACGGTCGCCGAGTTCCTGGGCTCGCGCACCGAGCCGGGCCGGTGGGGCGGGACGCGCGCCTGAGCGCGACCCCGCCCCGTCGGCCCGGACGCGGTGTCCGGGCCGACGGGCCGACGGGGCGACCGGCCGAAGGGCGTCAGAGGGCCCGGGTCAGCCGGGCCAGGATGGACGGCGGGGCGAGGTCGGACTTCAGCACGACCGGCACCTCCACCTTGTTGGCGCCCTCACCGGACCGCAGCACACCGACCTGGGTCCCGGCCGTCACCCGGTGCCCCACCTTGAGCGGGTCCAGCACCAGGGTGCCGGTGATGCCGGGGAAGCCGGCCACCGAGAGGTCCTGCGCGGCGACGACCGGGACGGAACCGCCGAGGCCGTCGTCGACCCGGCCGACCACGTCGCCCTGCTTGGCCAGGGTCTGACCGGTGAGCCCGTTCTGGGCCGCCTGGATCTGCTTGGCGCTGACGCTCTGCACCACCTTGAGGATGCTGGGCTCGGCGGCGGTCGCCGGCTGGCCCAGGGTGACGCCGAGGATCAGGCGCCGCACACCGGCGACGTCCTTGAACGCGGCCCACATCAGGCAGCCACCGGCCGGGGTGCTGGAGCCGGTCTTGACGCCGATGATGCCGTTCTTGGGCGAGATCAGGGTGTTGGTGTTGGAGATCTTCTGGTTGTTGAAGGTGGTGTCCGCGGTCGAGACGATCTGCCGGAAGATCTCGTCCTGCATCACCTGCTCGGCCAGCTTCAGCTGGTCCTTGGCCGTGCTCTTGGTCTCGGCGTTGAAGCCGGCCGGGTCGGTGTAGGTGGTGTTGGTCATGCCGAAGCCGGCGGCGGTGTCGTTCATCTTCTTCACGAACGCCTCCTCCGATCCGGCGTCCCAGCGGGCCAGCAGCCGGGCCACGTTGTTGGCGGAGGGCAGCATCAGCAGCTCCAGCGCCTGGTACTGGCTGAGCTGCTGCCCCTCGGTCAGGGTGACCCGGGACTCGTCGACGTTGCCGGACTCCTGGGCGGCCTGCTTGTCGACGGTGATCTTCGGACCGCCCTCGCCCTTCTTCAGCGGGTGCGCCTGGAGGATGAGGTAGGCGTTCATGACCTTGGTGACACTGGCGATCGAGGCCGGGGTCTCCGGGCCCGAGCTGCCCAGGCTGCCGACCCCGACCACCCCGGCGGCCGACTGGCCCTTGGCGGGCCAGGCCAGGTCGAGCGGGTCGCCGGCGAAGCCGAAGCCGCCGGCGGCGGTCATCCGCACCTTGGTGTCCGGCAGTGGGCGGAGCAGCTGGGCGGTGACCACCGCGCCGAGGACGACGGCGAGGAAGGCCGTCCAGATGGTGATCCGCTTGAGCGCGCGACGCAGCGGCGAGACCGGCCGGCCGTTGAGCGTGGCCAGCACGTCCATCGCCTCGGAGGTGGACTCCGGGAAGGGCAGCGGCGCGGGTTCGGGGGCCGGCAGGGGCGCGGGGTCGGGCAGGGGGGCGGGTTCGGGCAGCGGCAGCGGTTCGGGCGCGGGCGCGGGCGGCGGCACGGGGGCCGGGGCGGGGCGCGGCTCCGGGGTCGGCCCGGGCTCCGGTTCGGGCTGGGGTTCGGGCTGGGGCTCGGGCTCCGGGAGCGGCTTCGGGGCGGGCGGCTTCGGGACGGTGCCCGCGGCGGCGGGGAGGCGCAGCATCCGGGTCCGTTCGGCGTCCTCCCGCTTCTCGAACTTCTCGGCCCGCACGGCCGGGGCGACCGGTTCCGCGGCGGCCGTCGAGGCCGTCGCCGGGGCGGCGGACGCGGGGGCGGCGGACGCGGGGGCGGCCGCGGACGCCGGCTGCCCGTCGGTGTCCGCCTCGCTCCCGGCAGGCTCCGCCTCGCCGTTGCCCTCGTTCTCGGCCTCGTTCTCGTCCTCGTCCTCGGCCTCGGCTTCGGTGCGGCCGGTGGCGGCGGACCCGGTGGCCCCGGCCGCCACCGTCGGCGGCGTCCGAATGGCGAGACGGGGATCGGTGCCGGTCGGGCGGTCCGGGGCGTCGGACCCGGCCCCGTCGGCCTCCTCCGCCCGCTCGGCCGAGCCGATCGCGGTGGCCCCGGACAGCCTGCGCGACTCCTTCGGCAGGCGAAGCGCGGTGGTGGCGTCGTCGGACGGCATCCGCAGCGCCGTGGTCGCGTCGTCCGACGGCAGGCGCAGCGCCGTGGTCGCCTGGTCCACGGGCATCCGCAGCGCGGTCGTCCGGGTGTCCGAATCCCGGACGCGCAGCTGCACCGTGGCGGGCTTGGCGGGCCGGCCCGATCCACCCTCGGCGGGCTCCGGGGCGGCCTCCCGGGCGTCGCCCGAGTCGCCGGACGGGGTGTCGCCGGACGGGGCGTCGACGGCGTCCGCGGGCCCGGCGGCGGTGCCCGGCTCCGGCTCCACCGGCCCGTCCGCCACCTCGTCCGCCGCCCGGTCCACCGCCGGCACGGCCGCCTCCTCGGCCGCGCCGGACCCGGCCGGTCCGCCGTCCCGTTCCCGCGCCCGATCGCCGTCCCGCAGCACCCTGTCGGGGGACTCGCCCACGTAACCCAGCCTCCTCAACGCCCGGCGGGGCACCGGCCGACCCGATTTCGGGAAGCCGGTACCCCGCCCCGTGTACCTGTACAGTCTCCGCCACCGGCGACCGATCCGGTCGCCCACACCCCGCCCGACCGGCGGTTATTAGCGCGGCGCGGCCGCACCGCGGCCTGTTCAACGGTCAGACGCCGGGCCCGCCACGGGTGGTTCCCCCGGTCGATCGCAAGGTCACGATTCGGAGGCGTACTCGACAAGCCCGTGTGAGAGGCGTCACGCTGTTTCCCATCCACGCGGGGAGGCTTGGATGGGCAAGAGCCGCAGAACTGTTCCCGAGGAACTCTTGCTGCTCGCTTTGGACCCGGCCACGGGCACCACTGCGCAGCCGCAGACCCTCGACCTCGGACTCGCCGGGGCACAGCTCGTCGAGCTGTCCCTGGCCGGACGGATCGTTCCTGAGGGTGACCGGATCGCCGTGGTGCTTCCACGGCCGACCGGTGATCCGACACTCGACCATGCACTCGAGCTGCTGCGACGACGCGGCAGCCCGGTCCGCGCCACGCACTGGATCGGCGGGCCCCGGCTGGGGCTGCGGCAGACCTACCTGGCACACCTGGAGCGCTGCGGCATGGTGACCGCCGTGCCCGGTCAGGTGTGCGGGGTGCTGCCGACGATCCGCTACCAGGCGTCGGACGACTGCACCAACGCCGCGATCAAGCAGCGACTGGACACCGCGATCCGCACCGGCGTGCCGCCGGACCCGCGGACGGCCGCACTCGCCGCCCTGGCGCACTCGGTCGGTCTGGGCAAGCACCTCTACCCGGGCAACGAGGGCCGGTCCTCGCGGTCCCGGTTGCGCGATCTGATCCGCTACGACCCGCTGGGCGGGATGGTCGCGCACGCCGTGATGGACGTGCAGAACGGCCTGCCGAGCCAGCAGAACCGTTCCGCCCAGGCAACTGCGGCGCCGTCGGGCTCGGGAGGCCGGGCCGGTCAGCGCTCGGCGGCCGGGCGCGGCAGCGGCGGCGGACGGGTCGCGGCGTCCCGCGTCGGCGTCCGCTGAGGCTCCCGCCGAGGCCGGACGCCCGCCGGGAACCGCACCGGGCAGCACACCGGGGGCCGCACCGGGGCCCCCGCCAGAACCAGGACCCGGGCCCCCGTCCGGGTCCCCCGCTCGGCCCGAGGTCCCGCGGGCACCCGAACCACCCCGCGCGCCGAGCGCGCACCAGCGCGAACGTCAGCGCACGCCGAACCGCTCACGCCCTTCGGGGGCGCCGAGCACCCGGCATCACCAGGCAGTGAGAAGGGGCGGTCGCCCGCGACGGAAGTCGCCGGGCGACCGCCCCTCCGCCGTCCCCCCGAGTCGGTCCACCCCCCACCCGGACCCCCGGCCGCATACCGCCCCCGCACGTGCCACCAGCACCTGCGCGGCCCCGAGCCGCATCCGCACCACATCCGTCACGCCGTCGCCCCACCACCGGACCGGACCGCGGCGCCTCTACCATCCGGAGGCGCCCACTGTCTCGCCGAAGCGCTTTTCCGATGATCTGTTCTACTGCGCTCGCGGGATTTCCCGGCGCCGACCTGATCCGGGGTGACATGCTGCACAACGTCAGGGGGTTGATCCAGATTTCCACCGTGTTCCGAGGACTTCCGTTCCAACGATCACCAGAGGTCCGACCGGAGGCCGACGTGTCCGCGAACATCAATCCCACGGTGCGTCGTCGACGCCTCGGCTCGGAGCTGCGCAAGCTCCGGGACGCGGCGGGGATGACCGCGGAGGAGGTCGCCGGCCGGCTGATGGTCTCCCAGTCGAAGATCAGCCGCCTGGAGAACGGCCGCCGCAGCATCAGCCAGCGCGACGTCCGCGACCTGTGCGACGTCTACAGCGTCACCGACGAGGCGATGCGGGCCAGCCTGATGGAGATGGCCCGGGAGTCCCGGCAGCGCGGCTGGTGGCACGACTTCAACGACATGCCCACCCCGTACAGCGTCTACATCGGCCTGGAGGCCGAGGCCTCGTCGATCCGCGCCTACGAGTCCTCCTTCGTGCCCGGGCTGCTGCAGACCGAGCAGTACGCCCAGGCCGTGGTCGAGGGCACCCAGCCGGACACCGACGCCCTCTCCGTCCAGCGCCGGGTGCAGGTCCGGATGAAGCGCCAGGACCGGGTCAACGGCGAGAACCCGCTGGGCAGTCTGTGGACGGTGATAGACGAGGCCGTGCTGCGCCGGGAGGTCGGCAGCAAGGAAGTGATGGCCCACCAGCTGAAGCACATGCTGGAGCTGAGCCAGCGCCCCAACATCACCATCCAGGTCATACCGTTCTCGCACGGTGCCCACCCCGGAATGACCGGGACATTCTCCCTGCTGGAGTTCCCGGAGTCAGCCGATTCGACGGTTGTCTACTTCGAAGGGGTGACGAGCGATCTCTACCTGGAGAAGGAGGCCGACGTGCGCCGCTATACCAGTCTCTACGACCACCTGCGGGCGGCCGCGCTCGGGGTGGCGGAGACCCGCTCACTGATAGCCGACATCGAAGAGGGATACCACCGATGAGCACCACCATCGAGAACAGGACGAGCTGGCGCAAGAGCAGTCACAGCGGCGGCAACGGCGCGTGTGTGGAGATCAGGGTGCCGGCCGCCGACCGGGTGGCCGTCCGTGACTCCAAGGACCCGGAGGGACCGCAGCTGAGTTTCTCCCCCGAGGCCTGGAACGCGTTCGCCGCCGCCGCGGGTGCCGGAGCGTTCGGCAGCCTCTGATCGACCTCGTGCCGGTTCCCGGCCCAGGTGCCCGTAGCGGTGTCCGTCGCCCTCCCCCGGGGCGGCGGCCACCGCTACGGGCATCTGGGCGTCCGGAGGCATGCCCGCGACAAGAGCTCCCCGGCCCGGCGGCGGAGGATCAGCCGAGCACCGGGTAGCGGGCCGCCCAGGCCGCGCCCTCGGCGGTGTCCCGGCTGTGCAGCTCGGGCCCGTGCATCAGCTCCAGCACGAAGTCGTCGGCCAGCTCCAGCAGCGCCCCGCGCCCCTCCAGACCCGCCACCAGACCGGGCGGCAGCGCGGTGTCACCGTGCAGCACCCCGAGCAGGTTGCCGCAGACCGCGCCGGTGGAGTCGCTGTCCCCGGAGTGGTTCACCGCCAGCAGCAGCCCGGACCGGACGTCGTGCGCGACCAGCGCGCAGTACACCCCGATCGCCAAAGCCTCCTCGGCGACCCAGCCCTCCCCCAGCGCCTCGACCCGCTCGGCGGACGGCTCCCCCGCCCGCACCGCGTCCAGCGCGGCCCGCAGCGCCGCCGTGGTCTCCTCGTGCGCCGGCCGCTCGGACAGCAGCGCGAGCGCCAGGTGCACGCCCTCCTCCAGGGTGCCGCCCCGGGCCACGGTCTGGACGATCACCGCCAGCGCCCCGGCCGAGAGGTAGCCGGTGGGGTGTCCGTGGGTCAGGACCGAGCACTCCACGGCCAGCTGGAACACCAGGCCCGGCTCCCAGGTGGTCAGCAGCCCGAACGGCGCCGCCCGCATCACCGTGCCGCAGCCCTTGGAGTGCGGGTTCTTCGGCGCCTCCAGGGTGCCCAGCCGCTCGGCGTCCGGCCCGGAGAGACCGGACAGACAGGCCTGTCCCGGCGCCCGCTGCGCGTACAGCCACTCCTCCCGGCCGAGCCAGCCGAGGTCGTCCCGGCGCTCGTCCGGGCCCCAGTCCCGCTGGGTGACGGCCCAGCGCAGATAGGCGCGGTGGACGTCGGTGGGCGGGTGCCAGCTGCCGGTGTCCCGGCGGATGTGGGCGCGTATCAGCCCGTCGAGGGTGAACAGCACCATCTGGGTGTCGTCGGTGACCGCGCCCAGCCGCCCGTAGGCGGGGACGTACCCCGTGACGCCCAGCGGGCCGTGCGCGGCGCGGATCTTCTCCAGGGACTCGAACTCGACGCCCGCGCCGAGTGCGTCACCGATCGCTCCGCCGAGCAGGCATCCCCGCACCCGGCTGCGGAAGTCCTGCTGCTGGGCGCGGGACCACAGTGGCATCACGGCAAGCGCCTTTCGTCCGGGAGCGGGAGGGACGCGCGACGCACGGCCGGTCGCGCGCCCTCGCACTGTATTCGAATGCCCGAACAGCCCGGCAGGGTTCCCGCTCCACCGGATCGCCACCGGACGTTCGCCCACCCGCCGGACTCCCCGGGTTTCGCCCGGTCCGGGCCGGGCCGACGCCCGCCGGGGCCCGGCGGGCGGCCGGACGGGCTCAGTCGACCAGCGGCAGCAGGTCGGGCAGGTGCCCGTCCGAGGCCAGCGCGGCGGCCAGCCGCTCGGCCGGCACCTCCCCGTAGGTCGTGGTCCGCTGCCGGTGCGGCCGCCCGACCGCCTCGGCGATCGCCTGGAGGTCCCGGACCGACTTGTAGCTGCCGTACGCCGAACCGGCCATCCGCGAGATGGTCTCCTCCATCAGCGTGCCGCCGAGGTCGTTGGCGCCCGAGCGGAGCATCTCCGCCGCGCCCTCGGCGCCCAGCTTCACCCAGCTGGTCTGGATGTTGGGGATGTGCGGGTGCAGCAGCAGCCGGGCCATCGCGATCACCGCGCGGTTGTCCCGCGCGGTCGGTCCCGGCCGGGCGATCCCGGCCAGGTAGACCGGGGCGTTGGTGTGGATGAACGGCAGCGTCACGAACTCGGTGAAGCCGCCGGTGCGCTGCTGGATCTCCGCGAGCAGCCGCAGGTGGCCCACCCAGTGCGCGGGGGTGTCCACGTGCCCGTACATCATCGTGGAGGAGGAACGGAGGCCGAGCTCGTGCGCGGTGCTGACGACCTCCACCCAGGTCGCGGCCGGCAGCTTGCCCTTGGTGAGCACCCAGCGGACCTCGTCGTCCAGGATCTCGGCGGCCGTGCCCGGGATGCTGTCCAGGCCGGACTCCTTGGCCCGCTGCAGCCAGTCGCGGATCGACAGACCGGTCCGGGTCGCGCCGTTGACCACCTCCATCGGCGAGAAGGCGTGCACATGGATCCCCGGGACCCGCTCCTTCACCGCCCGGGCGATGTCGAAGTAGGCGGTGCCGGGCAGGTCCGGGTGGATGCCGCCCTGCATGCAGACCTCGGTGGCGCCGACCTCCCAGGCCTGCGCGGCCCGGTCGGCGACCTGGTCCAGCGAGAGGCTGTAGGCGTCGGCGTCGGTGCGGCGCTGGGCGAAGGCGCAGAACCGGCAGCCGGTGTAGCAGACGTTGGTGAAGTTGATGTTCCGGGTGACGCAGTAGGTGACCTCGTCGCCGACCGCGTCCCGGCGGACGGCGTCGGCGATCCGGCACAGCGCGTCCAGGGCCGGGCCGTCCGCCTGGAACAGCGCCAGCGCCTGCTCGTCGGTGAGCCGGGTCGGGTCGTCGGCCGCCACCGCGAGGGCGGCCCTGACCTCGTCGTCCAGCCGCTCCGGGGCCCCGGTCCGGCCGGGGGCGGCCGAGGCGGCGGCCTGCTCCCGCAGCACCTCCCAGTCGCCGTAGACGTCCTCGAAGTCGGCCCGCCGGTCGCCGGTCCGGCCCTCGGTGTCGATGGTGCTGTGCAGATCGGTGCGGCCGTAGGACTCCGGCAGGTCCTCCGGCTCCTGCCAGGGGTGTCCGGTGACCACCGCGTCCGGGCGGGCCAGTCCGGTCTCCGGGTCGGCCAGCGCCCGCACGTGCGGCAGCACCCGCGGGTCCAGCCAGGGTTCGCCGTGCCGGACGTACTCGGGGTAGACGGCGAGCCGCTCGCGCAGCTCGAAGCCGGCCGCCGCCGAACGCTCGGCCAGCCTGTCGATCTGCGGCCAGGGGCGCTCCGGGTTGACGTGGTCGGGCGTCAGCGGGGAGACGCCGCCCCAGTCGTCGATACCGGCGTCGATCAGCCGCTCGTACTCGCCGTCCACCAGGTTCGGCGGCGCCTGCAGACAGGCGGAGGGGCCCATGATGTGCCGGGCCACCGCGACGGTGGCGACCAGCTCGTCCAGCTCCGCGTCCGGCATGCCGCGCATCGCGGTGTCCGGCTTGGCGCGGAAGTTCTGCAGGATCAGTTCCTGGATGCCGTGGTAGGCCCGGGAGACCCGGCGCAGCGCGAACAGCGACTCGGCGCGCTCCTCGTACGTCTCGCCGATGCCGATCAGCAGGCCGCTGGTGAACGGCACCGAGCTGCGGCCGGCGTCCTCCAGCACCCGGAGCCGGACCGCCGGCTCCTTGTCGGGCGAGCCGTGGTGCGGGCCGCCGGGCTCGCTCCACAGCCGGGTGGCGGTGGTCTCCAGCATCATCCCCATCGAGGCGGAGACCGGCTTGAGCCGCTGGAAGTCGGTCCAGCTCAGCACCCCGGGGTTGAGGTGCGGGAGCAGCCCGGTCTCCTCCAGGATGCGGATCGACATGGCCCGGACGTAGGCGACGGTGTCGTCGTAGCCGTGCGCGTCCAGCCACTCGCGGGCCTCGGGCCAGCGGTCCTCGGGCTTGTCGCCGAGGGTGATGAGCGCTTCCTTGCAACCGAGCGCGGCGCCTCTGCGGGCGACCTCCAGCACCTCGTCCGGGGACATGTACATCCCGTGCCCGGCCCGGCGGAGCTTGCCGGGGACGGTCACGAAGGTGCAGTAGTGGCACTTGTCCCGGCAGAGCCGGGTGAGCGGGATGAACACGCTCCTGGAGTAGGTGATGACGCCGGGGCGCCCGGCCGCTTCGAGGCCGGCGTCGCGGACCCGGGCGGCGGAGGCGCAGAGGTCGCGCAGGTCCTCGCCCCTGGCCCGGAGCAGTACCGCCGCCTCGGTCGCGTCCAGCGCGACACCGTCCCGGGCGCGGCGCAGGGCGCGGCGCATCGCGTTGGCGGTCGGAGTGTTGGATGCGTCCATGCCGCGACCCTACGCCAGTTCACGTACGTTCCTCGTACGTTCGGAGGAGACGACCCTGAGGGGACATCAGGGTCGGCTGCGACGCGAGGTCGACCCGGATCCAACCCTGCAGGGCGATGACGCGGGCGACGCGGGACCGTCTAATGGATACCCAGGGACAGTCGGTCACTGACGGAGGGGTTGGACGGATGACGGACGACAGGGCGACCGCGGGCAGCGGCCCGGCGGACGAGTGGCAGGACGGGGCTCCCTACCGGTCCCGCCGACGCACGCTGGTGCGCGTCGCGGTGCCGCTGGCGGTCACGGCCGCGATCGCCGCCGGGGTGGGGCTGGTACCGGCGCTGGCGGATTCCTCGCCGCCGGAGCTGCCCGCGCTGACGGCGGAGCAACTGGTGACGAAGGTGCTCGGCTCCCAGGCGGAGACGCTGACCGGCACGGTGTCGGTCTCGGCCGACCTCGGTGTGCCGAGCCAGCTGCTGGGTGCCGCGGCCGGCGGCCTCGCCGGCGGCGCCCCGGGCGGGGGTTCCGGTGGCAAGTCGTCGGGCGCCGACCCGACGGCGAAGCTGACCGGCCTGCTCGGTGGCGAGCACCGGCTGCGGGTCGCGGTGGACGGGCCCGACCGGCAGCGGATCGGCCTGCTGGAGCAGCTGGCCGGCTACGAGATGATCCGCAACGGCGACCAGGTGTGGACCTGGGACAGCAGCAGCAACGAGGCCGTGCACCTGACCGGGGCCCGGCCGGACGCGAAGGCGGACGGCCACCCGGGCAAGGGCCCGCTGACCGGGGTGCCGACCACCCCGCAGGAGGCGGCCCAGCAGTTCCTGAGCGCGAGCGCGGGCACCACCACCGTCGCCGTGGACGGCACCGCGAACGTGGCCGGGCAGAAGGCCTACCGGCTGAGCGTGAAGCCCACCGGGTCCGGTTCGACGATCGGCGAGGTCCGGATCGCGGTGGCCGCCGACAACGGCGTGCCGCTGTCGGTCGTGGTCAAGGGGACGGACGGCAGCACCGTGCTGGACGTCCACTTCACCGATGTCTCGTTCGCGGCGCCGTCCGCGAAGACCTTCGAGTTCACCGTGCCCAAGGGCGCCAAGGTGACGGAGCGCAAGGCCGACGCCGCGCCGCGCGCCGAGGTCACCCCGGAGGAGGCCAAGGCCGCCGCCGACGGTGTGAACGTGATCGGCGAGGGCTGGACGGCGGTGCTCTCCGCCAAGCTGCCCGGCAACGACGTGTTCGTCCCGGCCGAGGGCAAGGGCCCGCGCGGCAAGGGCGGGCACGGTCCGGGCGGCGGCGGCAAGCTGCAGAACCCGCTCTCGCTGGTCAAGTCGCTCGGCAAGCCGGTCGCCGGCGGCTCGCTGATCAGCACCAAGGTGCTGAACGTGCTCGTCACCGACGACGGCCGGGTGTTCGCGGGCGCGGTGACCCTGCCGGTGCTGCAGAGTGCGGCCGGGGTGAAGTAGTGGCCCAGGCTTCCGTAACGGGGGACGTTACGGAGCCGGCCGGGGGCCGGGCGCGGTGACGCGCCCGGCCCCCGTGCCGCTTCGACCTCCCACCGGTCCGACGATGTGATCAGCACCCGGGGCCTGACCAAGCGGTTCCGCGGCGGCCAGCTCGCCGTGGACGGGCTGGACCTGAGCGTCCCCCGGGGCTCCGTCTTCGGCTTCCTCGGGCCCAACGGCTCCGGCAAGACCACCACGATCCGGATGCTGATGGGGCTCATCGCCCCGACCTCCGGGGTCGCCTCGGTGCTCGGCGAGCCGATGCCGCAGTCGGTGTCCTCGGTGCTGCCCCGGGTCGGCGCGCTGATCGAGGGGCCCGCGCTGTACGGCTTCCTCTCCGGCCGGGACAACCTCGCCCGGTTCGACGCCGCCGACCCGACCGCCGACCCGGGGACCAGGCAGCGGCGGGTCGCCGAGGCCCTGGACCGGGTGGGGCTGACCGCCGCGGCCGGAAAGAAGGCCCGCGCCTACTCGCTGGGCATGAAGCAGCGGCTCGGCCTGGCCTCGGCGCTGCTCCAGCCGCGCGAGCTGCTCGTCCTGGACGAGCCCACCAACGGCCTGGACCCGCAGGGCATGCGGGAGATCCGGGCCCTGATCCGGGAGGTCGCGGCCGAGGGCACCACGGTCTTCCTCTCCTCGCACCTGCTGGACGAGATCGAGCAGGTCTGCACCCACGCCGCCGTGATGTCGCGCGGCCGGCTGCTGGTGCAGGGCACCGTCTCCGAGCTGGCCGCCAGGGCCCGGGGCCGGCTGGTGGTGCGGACGCCCGACACCCACCGGGCGGGCGAGGTGCTGCTCGCACACAAGGTCACCGAACTCCGGATCACCGAGAACCGGGTGGACGGCGAGCTGGGCGCGCTCGCCGAGGACGCGCTGCCGGGGCTCTGCGCGGCGCTGGTCGCGGCGGAGGTCCGGGTGCACGGCTTCGGCGTGGAGCGGGGCACATTGGAGGACGCCTTCGTGGCGCTGACCGGGGAGGGCTTCGATGTCGCGGGCTGAGGCGGTGCCGGCCGGGGCGGTGCCCCCGGTCGCGGCGGCGCAAGGACGGCGCCCGCAGACGGCGGCCGGGTTCCTGGCGCTGTTCCGCAGCGAGCTGGTGCTGACCTTCCGCCGACTGCGGACCATCGTGCTGCTGGGGATCCTGGCCCTGCTGCCGGTCCTGATCGGTGTGGTGGTCCGGATCGAGACGGACGGGCCGCGCGGCGGCGAGGGTCCGGCGTTCATCGCCCAGGTCACCCAGAACGGCCTGTTCCTGGTGTTCACGGCCCTCGCGGTGGCGCTGCCGGTGTTCCTGCCGATGACGGTCGGTGTGGTCGCCGGGGACTCGGTGGCCGGCGAGGCGGCCACCGGCACCCTGCGCTACCTGCTGGTGGCGCCGGCCGGGCGGACCAGGCTGCTGGCCGCCAAGTTCACCGCCGGGCTGGTGTTCTGCCTGGCGGCGACGGTCACCGTCGCCACGGCGGCGGTGATCACCGGGGCGGCGCTGTTCCCGGTGGGCGACGTCACGCTGATCTCCGGCGAGACCATCGGCCTGGGGTCGGCGCTGCTGCGGGCGGTCCTGGTGGCCGCGGTGGTGGCCGCGTCACTGGCCGGGCTGGTCGCGATCGGGCTGTTCATCTCCACTCTCACCGGCAGCGGCATCGCGGCGATGGCGGCGACGGTCGGGCTGGTGATCACCGTGCAGATCCTGGACAGCTTCCCGCAGCTGCACGCGATCCAGCCGTTCCTCTTCACCCACCACTGGCTCACCTTCGGCGACCTGCTGCGGGCGCCGATGGAGTGGGACGGGGTGCTGAAGAACCTCGGGCTGCAGGCCGCCTACGTGGCGGTGTTCGGCTCGGCGTCCTGGTCGCGGTTCACCGCGCGGGACATCACGGCCTGACCGGCAGGGCGTCGGCCGCCGGGGCCGCCCCGGTGGCCCCGGTCGCCCCGGTGGCCCCGGTCGCCGTGGTGGCCCCGGCGGAAGCGGCGGCGGCAGTGGCAGCAGCGGCGGCGATCCGGGCCCGGTCGGCCCGGACCCGCCGCAGCGCGTCCCAGGTGAGCACCACCAGCGCGGCCCACACCAGGGTGAAGCCGGCCCAGCGCGCGGGCGGCATCGACTCGTGGAAGACCGCGATGCCGATCAGGAACTGGAACACCGGCGCCAGGTACTGGAGCAGCCCGAGCACGCTCAGCGGCACCCGGACGGCCGCCGTGCCGAAGAGCAGCAGCGGAACGGCGGTGATCACCCCGCTGAGCATCAGCAGTCCGGTGTGGCCCCAGCCGTACTCGCCGGCCACCGTGTGGCCGAAGGTGCCGCGGTGGGCGACCTCCAGGTACACCAGGTAGCCGAGGGCGAAGGGGAACATGAAGGCGCTCTCGGCGGCCAGGCTCTCCAGCCCGCTCAGCCCGACCTTCTTCTTCAGCAGCCCGTAGGTGGCGAAGGAGAACGCCAGGGTCAGCGCGATCCACGGCGGCCGCCCGTAGCCGACGGCCAGCACCGCCACCGCGAGCGCGCCGATGCCGACCGCCACCCACTGGGCCCGGCGCAGCCGCTCCTTGAGCACCAGGACGCCGAAGGCGATGGTGACCAGCGGATTGATGAAGTAGCCGAGGCTGGTCTCCACCACGTGCCCGGTGTTGACGCCCCAGATGTAGACGCCCCAGTTGATCGAGATCACCGTGGCGGCGGCGCCCAGCATGGCGAGCCGGCGGGGCTGGCGGAGCAGCGGGCGGATCCAGCCCCAGTGCCGCTGGGCGACCAGCAGCAGGACCACCGCGACCAGGGACCAGACCATCCGGTTGGCCAGGATGTCGTCGGCGGCGCCGGGCTCCAGCAGCGGCCAGAACAGGGGGAAGAGCCCCCATATGCCGTAGGCGGCGAATCCGCTCCAGAGGCCGCGTCCGACCTCCTGCTGGGTTGTCTCTGGCATGGACCGGCTGCCCTCCGCGCGCGCGAGTGTCGAGCCGACGGTAGCGGGCGCGGCCGCGCCTGTCATCTCCGTATTCGGTTTTTGGTCATGACATGCCCCGGCCCCACCCGCGACGGACCGTCGCCGGTGGGGCCGGAGCCGGCGGGGAGCCGGGGTCGGGCAGGCGGGGATCAGGCGCCCAGGACGGCCCGGACGGTCGTGGCCAGCGGCACGGTCGGGCGGCCGATCAGCCGGGCCAGGTCGCCGGGAGCGGTGGCCAGCTCGCCGCGGGCGATACCGGCGTCCACGTCCACGAACACGTCGGCGTAGCCCTCCGGCATGCCCGCGCCGATCAGCACCTGCCGGTGCTCGGCCGGGGTGACGTTCCGGTGCTCGACCGGGCGGCCCGAGGCCCCGGCCAGCTCGGCGGCCAGCTCGGACAGGCCCCAGGCGGCGTCGCCGCTCAGCTCGTAGACCTTGTTCTCGTGGCCCTCGCCGACCAGGACGGCGACCGCGGCGTCGGCGTAGTCGCGGCGGGGGGCGGTGGCCACCCGGCCGTCGTCGGCGCTGCCGACCACCGCACCGCGCTCGACCGTGCCGGCGGCGTCGCCGAGGTAGTTCTCGGTGTACCAGCCGTTGCGCAGCAGGGTGTACGGCAGGCCGGAGCCGAGCAGCGCCTCCTCGGTCTCCCGGTGCTCGTCGGCCAGGCCGAAGGTGGCCGTGCCCAGGATGCTGGTGTACGCGAGCAGCGCGACCCCGGCGGCCTTCGCCGCGTCGATCACCGCACCGTGCTGGGCCGCCCGGCGGCCGAACTCGTTGCCGGAGATGAGCAGCACCCGGTCGCCGGCGGCGAAGACCCCGGCGAGCGTCTCGGGGCGGTTGTAGTCCGCCTCGTGGACGCGCACGCCCTGCTTCGCCCACTCCTCGGCCTTGGCGGCGGAACGCACCACCACCGCGACCTCGTTCGCCGGAACGGCTGCCAGCAGCCCCTCCACGACCAGGCGGCCGAGCTGTCCGGTGGCTCCGGTGACGACGTACATGTCCCTGCTCCTCTTGGGTGTGGCGATGGCTCCGGAGCCGCGTTCCGATACCGCGTCCCGAAGCCGCGTTGGCTTCGACACTCACCCTAAGGACGGCACTAACTTCTGGATAGTACGCACTTTGAAGTAGGGTACTGACATGGAGGTAATGACAGAGGGCTCGCCCCTGCTCGACCGCGCACCCGACATCTACGACCGCATGTGTCCGTCCCGGGGCGTGCTGGAGCACGTCACCAGCCGCTGGGGGGTGCTGGTACTGGTCGCCCTGCGGGAGCGCGGGTACCGCTTCAGCGAGCTGCGCCGCCGGGTGTCGGGCGTCAGCGAGAAGATGCTCGCGCAGACCCTGCAGACCCTGGAGCGGGACGGCTTCGTGCTCCGCGAGGCGCACCCGGTGATCCCGCCCCGGGTCGACTACAGCCTCACCCCGCTGGGCCTGGAGGCCGCCGAGTACGTGTCCGCGCTCGCCCACTGGGTGGAGGCCAGCATGTGCGCGGTCAGTGACGCGCGCGAGGAGTACGACGGACGGGCTAGCCGCGCCTGACCAGCTCCGCCAGTCCGTCCAGCACCCGGGCCAGACCGAAGGTGTAGGCGTGGTCGGGGTCGTACGCGGCGCCGTGCGCCTCGCCGGCGGCGGCGCCGACCCGGGCCGCGACCGGGTAGCGCTCGGGGTCGAGGACCCTGGCGAGCAGCTCGGCGTTGGCCTCCCACCACTGGGCGTCGGTCATGGCGCTGTCCTGCCGCGCGGCACGCCGGTCGGCGGCCATCCGGGCGCAGGTCTGGACGAAGCCGAGCACATGGGTGAGCGCGGCGTCCACGTCGAGGTCGGACAGACCGGAGTCCTCGAAGGCGCGCAGCTCGTACTCGTACTTGCCCATCAGGCCCGGTCCCAGCGGCGGCCGGCCGGTGGCGACGACGGCGGTCCACGGGTGGGCGCGGTGGAGCGCACGGTTGTCCTCGGCGACGGCGGCGACCCGGGCCCGCCAGCCACCCCCGGCCGGCGCGGTGCGGGGCATGTCCGCGTAGGCGGTGTCCAGCATCAGGTCGACCAGTTCGGCCTTGCCGGGCACATAGGTGTACAGCGCCATCGGTGAGACGCCGAGCGCCTGGGCCACCCGCCGCATGGTCACGGCGTCCATCCCCTCGGCGTCCGCGATCGCGATCGCTGCGGCGGCGATCTCCGCCGGGGACTTCGCCTGCCGGGGCCCGCGCCGGCCGGGCTTCTCCTCCGCCGACACACCCCAGAGCAGCGCGAGCGTGCGCGCCGGGTCTCCGGCACTGCTGCGGTCACTGGCCATGGACCGATCCTTTCACGCCCGCCCCTCCGGCCCCGCCGGTACGGTCGGAGCCATGACCACCGCCGACCCCGACCCGCTGCCGGGCACCGACACCCGCGAGGTCGTCCGCCCCCGGGTCACCTGCCGCCGCTGCCACCGCCCGCTGCACGACCCGGAGTCGCGCATCCTGCGCCTCGGCCCCGAGTGCCGGGACCCGGCCGAACGGGTCGCCCGCCACGAGGTCGACCAGGAGGCCCTGCCCGGGCTGGACTGACCGCCCGCTTCGCGAACGCCTGCGGGTGTGATCGGCATCACTCTATCCTCATTCTCCGTACTATGTATAGTGTACTGCGTACGGGATAACAGTCGACGAGAGGGCCATCGACCATGCAGATCACTTCCTCCGCCGTTTCACTCACCGTCGAGGACGTCGAGGCGTCCGCCTCGTTCCTGCGGGAGCACTTCGGGTTCGCCGAGCAGATGGCGGCGGACGGGTTCGCTTCGCTCGGGCACGGGAGTGCCGGGGTGAACGTCGTCTTCCTGCGGCGCGGGACCGAGGTCCTGCCCGAGGAGTACCGCGACCAGGTCGCCGCCGGGCTGATCCTCGCCTTCGTGGTCGGCGACGTGGCCGCCGAGGAGGCCCGGCTGCGGGCCGCCGGGGTGGAGATCACGATGCCGCTGCGCGAGGAGCCGTGGGGGGAGCGGCTGTTCCAGGTGACCGACCCGAACGGGGTCGTGGTCCAGCTGGTGGAGTGGGCGGAGCAGCAGCACTGACAGCGCCGACCTCGTCCGGAGCAGCGTAAACGGCGGCGCCCCCGGCCTGGAATGGCCGGGGGCGCCGCCGTTCGGTCGTTCGGTCGTTCGGGCGTTCCGTCGGTCGGTCGGGGTCAGTCGACCGACCAGGTGTCGCCGCCCGCGAGCAGCGCGGCCAGGTCGCCCTCGCCCCGGTCGGCGACGGCGGTGTCCAGCTGGTCGGCCATCAGTTCGTCGTACACCGGCCGCCGGACCGCGCGCAGCACCCCGATCGGGGTGTGGTGCAGGGTGTCCGCGTCGGCGATCCGGGAGAGCGCGAACGCCGTCGCCGGGCCGGCCGCGTGGGCGTCGTGGACCAGGACCGCCGACTCGTTCTCGGCCGTGACCTCACCGACGGTGAGTTCGCCGTCGGCGCCGCGGAAGACGCCCCGGGCCAGGTCCGTCCCGAACCGGATCGGCCGGCCGTGCTCCAGCCGGATCAGCGCCTCGTCCCGGGTGCCGGGCTCCTTGAGCACCTCGAAGGCGCCGTCGTTGAAGATGTTGCAGTTCTGGTAGATCTCGACCAGCGCCGTACCCTCGTGCTCGGCCGCCGCCCGCAGCACCGACTGGAGGTGCTGGCGGTCGGAATCGATGGTCCGGGCGACGAAGGTGGCCTCCGCGCCGATGGCCAGCGAGAGCGGGTTGAACGGGGCGTCCAGCGAACCCATCGGGGTGGACTTGGTGATCTTCCCGATCTCGCTCGTCGGCGAGTACTGCCCCTTGGTCAGGCCGTAGATACGGTTGTTGAACAGCAGGATCTTCAGATTCACATTCCGGCGCAGCGCGTGGATCAGATGGTTTCCACCGATCGACAACGCGTCGCCGTCGCCGGTCACCACCCAGACGCTGAGGTCCCGCCGGGAGGAGGCCAGCCCGGTGGCGATCGCCGGGGCCCGGCCGTGGATCGAGTGCACTCCATAGGTGTTCATGTAGTACGGGAAACGCGAGGAACAGCCGATACCGGAGACGAAGACGGTGTTCTCCCGTCTGATCCCCAGCTCCGGCATGAAGGCCTGTACCGCGGCCAGGATCGCGTAGTCACCGCAGCCCGGGCACCAGCGGACCTCCTGGTCGGTCTTGAACTCCTTGGCGCTCTGCGGCGCCTCGGCCTTCGGGACCAGCTTCAACGAGGGAAACTGCGAGCTCACCGGTTGTCCTCCTCGTCCAGGTTGCCGATCGCCGCCCACAGCACGTCCGCCAACTGCGCGGCCTTGAACGGCAGTCCGCGCACCTGGTTGTAGGACTGCGCGTCCACCAGGTACTTGCCGCGCAGCAGCAGCGCCAGCTGACCGAGGTTCATCTCGGGGACGATGACCTTGTCGTAACTCCGCAGCACCGTGCCGAGGTTGGCCGGGAAGGGGTTGAGGTTGCGCAGGTGCGTCTGGGCGACCTCGCCGCCGTCCGCCCGGACCCGGCGGACCGCCGCGGTGATCGGGCCGTAGGTCGAACCCCAGCCGAGCACCAGGACCCGGGCCTCGCCGGAGGGGTCGTCGACCTCCAGGTCCGGTACCTCGATGCCGTCCACCTTGGCCTGCCGGGTGCGGACCATGAAGTCGTGGTTGGCCGGGTCGTAGGAGATGTTGCCGGTGCCGTCCTGCTTCTCGATGCCGCCGATCCGGTGCTCCAGGCCGGGCGTGCCGGGCACCGCCCACGGGCGGGCGAGGGTCTGCGGATCGCGCAGGTACGGCCAGAAGGTGCCGTCCTCGCGGTTCGGCCCGGTGGCGAAGTCCGGCTCGATGGCAGGCAGTTCGTCCACCTCCGGGATCCGCCAGGGCTCCGATCCGTTGGCCAGGTAGCCGTCCGAGAGCAGGAAGACCGGGGTGCGGTACGTGACCGCGATCCGGGCCGCCTCCAGGGCCGCGTCGAAGCACTCGGCCGGGGTGGCCGGGGCCACGATCGGCACCGGGGCCTCGCCGTTGCGCCCGAACATCGCCTGCAGCAGGTCGGCCTGCTCGGTCTTGGTCGGCAGACCGGTGGACGGGCCGCCCCGCTGGATGTCCACCACCAGCAGCGGGAGTTCGAGCGAGACGGCGAGCCCGATCGTCTCGCTCTTCAGGGCCACGCCCGGGCCGGAGGTGGTGGTCACGCCGAGCGCGCCGCCGAAGGCCGCGCCCAGGGCCGCGCCGATGCCGGCGATCTCGTCCTCGGCCTGGAAGGTGCGCACGCCGAAGTTCTTGTGCCGGCTCAGCTCGTGCAGGATGTCGGAGGCCGGGGTGATCGGGTAGGAGCCCAGGTAGAGCGGCAGTCCCGAGCGGCGGGAGGCGGCGATCAGGCCGTAGGACAGCGCCAGGTTGCCGGAGATGTTGCGGTAGCGGCCCGGCGGCAGCTTGGCCGGCGGCACCTCGTAGGAGACCGCGAAGGTCTCGGTGGTCTCGCCGAAGTTCCAGCCCGCCCGGAAGGCGCTGATGTTGGCCTCGGCGATCTGCGGCTTCTTGGCGAACTTGGTGCGCAGGAACGCCTCGGTGCCGTGGGTCGGGCGGTGGTACATCCAGGAGAGCATGCCCAGCGCGAACATGTTCTTCGCCCGCTCGGCGTCCTTGCGGGCGAGGCCGCTCTCCTTGAGGGCCTCCAGGGTCAGCGTGGTGAGCGGCACCTTGTGCAGGTGGTAGCCCTCCAGCGAACCGTCCCCCAGCGGGTCCGCGCCGTAGCCGACCTTGGCCAGCGCGCGCTTGGTGAACTCGTCGGTGTTGACGATGATCGACGCGCCGCGCGGGAGGTCGGGAAGGTTGGCCTTGAGGGCCGCCGGGTTCATCGCCACCAGGACGTTGGGCGCGTCCCCCGGGGTCAGGATGTCGTGGTCGGCGAAGTGGAGTTGGAAGGACGAGACACCCGGCAGCGTTCCGGCGGGAGCGCGGATCTCGGCCGGGAAGTTGGGCAGGGTGGAGAGGTCGTTGCCGAAGGACGCCGTCTCCGAGGTGAAGCGGTCACCGGTGAGCTGCATGCCGTCGCCGGAGTCTCCGGCGAATCTGATGATCACCCGGTCCAGCCTGCGGATCGGTTTGGCGCCACGGTGCTGCGGACCGACCGGCGCGGCAGGGCCGGAGCGGCCCCCGCCGGGCCCGGACCCGCCCTCGTCGCCGTCCGAGCCGTCCACTGCTTCTGACTGATCGACCTGACTGGTCACTGCCGCGGACCTCCTCGTGGGCACCAGCCGCGGGCGTGAGCCGTGTGCCCCGTCCGCCTGGTGCACCTCTCGCATCCTATGCGGGTAAGGATTGCCTTGGACGGAACTCCCCGATGCGGCGGAAAATCACCGCCGCACCCATAAACAACGCCGTGGACGACCGGAACCGTACCCGACCGGGGAAGGTTGGTTCGAATGCGAATAGAGGCTGCGGGCGGCCCGTCGGCGAGCCGGTCAGGAATTCAGATAAGTGAGCACGGCGAGAACCCGTCGGTGGTCGCCGCGGCTCTGTTCCAGACCCAGCTTGAGGAAGATGTTGCTGACGTGCTTCTCCACCGCGCCCTCCGAGACCACCAGCTGCTTGGCCACCGCGGTGTTGGTCCGGCCCTCCGCCATCAGCCCCAGCACCTCGCGCTCCCGCGGGGTCAGCCCGGCCAGCACGTCGCCCTTGCGGCTGCGGCTGAGCAGCTGCTGGACGACCTCCGGGTCCAGCGCGGTGCCGCCCTCGGCGACCCGGACCACCGCGTCCACGAACTCGCGCACCTCGGCGACCCGGTCCTTCAGCAGGTAACCGACACCCCGGGTGGATCCGGCCAGCAGTTCGGAGGCGTAGCGCTCCTCGACGAACTGCGAAAGCACCAGCACGCCGAGCTGCGGATAGCGGGCACGGAGCGTGACACAGGCCCGCAGGCCCTCGTCGGTGTGGGTGGGGGGCATCCGCACGTCCGAAACCACCACGTCGGGCAGCGCGTCGGTGGCGGCCAGGTCGTGGATGGTCTTGATCAGCGCGTCACCGTCCGCCACACCGGCCACGACCTCCAGGCCCCGGTCGGTGAGCAGCCGGGTCAGACCCTCCCGCAGCAGTACGGAGTCCTCGGCGATGACGACGCGAAGCATGGCGGCCTTCCGGATGGGCGGAGCTGCGGACACGGTGCTGACGGGTGTCAGTCTCCCCCATCCAGGTGACCACCGGGACGCCGGACGGCAATTCGCACCGCCCACCCGCGGGCGTCACATGGTGCGGATCGCCACCGAGTCGCAGAGCGCCTGGAGCGCGTCCTTGGCCGGACCGTCCGGGAGCGGGTCCAGCATCGCGCGGGCCTCCTCGGCGTGGCGCAGGGTCTCCCGGCGGGCGTGCTCCAGGGCCGGGTGGCGGCGCAGCAGCCGCAGGGTCTCGGCGTGCAGCTCGTCGTCGGCGAGGTCCTGGTGGAGCAGCTCGCGCAGCCGGGTGTCGGAGGGGTCGGACGGGTCGGCCGGCATCTGCCGCAGCAGCAGGGTCGGCAGGGTCTCGATGCCCTCGCGCAGGTCGGTGCCGGGGGTCTTGCCGGACTCGTGCCCGTCGCTGGCGATGTCGAGCACGTCGTCGGCCAGCTGGAACGCGACCCCGATCCGCTCGCCGAAGGAGCTGAGGATGTCGATCACCCACGGCTCGGCGCCGGCGGCCAGTGCTCCTATCCGGCAGGAGACGGCGATCAGCGATCCGGTCTTGCCGGCCAGCACACCCAGGTAGTGGTCGAGCGGGTCGTCGTCCGGGCCGGGGCCGGCGGTCTCCAGGATCTGGCCGGTGACCAGCCGCTCGAACGCGTCGGCCTGCAGCCGGACGGCCTCCGGGCCGAGGTCGGCCAGCACCTGGGAGGCCCGGGAGAAGAGGAAGTCGCCGGTCAGGATGGCGACCGAGTTGTCCCAGCGCGAGTTGGCGCTGGGCGCGCCGCGTCTCACCGGGGCCTCGTCCATGACGTCGTCGTGGTACAGCGTGGCGAGGTGGGTGAGCTCGACCACGACGGCGGCCGGGATCACGCCGGTCGCGGCGGCGTCGCCGAACTGGGCGGACAGCAGCACCAGCAGCGGACGGAAGCGCTTCCCGCCCGCGGCCATCAGATGGCTGGCGGTGACGGTGATGAAGGGGACGTCGCTCTTGACGGCCTCGGCGAGCGCGATCTCCACCGCGTCCATCCCGGCCTGGACGTCACGGGTCAGATCGCGGTCCTGCACGCTGAGCCCAAAGGGTCCCACGACGGTCACGAAGACCACTCCTCTGTCCCTGGTCGATCTAGCGGCCCGGTCCCTGAGTGCCGCCGCTGGCCATACAGGCAGGGTATCCGGTCACGAGTGGATCACTGCACGGGCGTGCGGCTCTGTCATGCGCGGGGCGTCCCCGCTGGCCAGCGGGGATACCCGAACGAAGCGTCCGGGCCGCGCGCGGGGCGCGACCCGGACGGTCGTCGGAGCGGTCGGACCGGGCCGCCGCCGGGGCGTTCGGCCGGGCCGTCGGCGGACGGTCAGCCGACGAAGAACACTGCCTTCGAGGCGAGATCGAGGAAGTACTGCGGCAGCAGTCCGAGCCCGATCGTGACCAGCACGCCGACACCGATCGCGGTCGCCGTGAAGGCGCTCGGGACGGCGACGGTCGGGCCGCCCGGCTGCGGGTCGGAGAAGAACATCAGCACGATGACCCTGATGTAGAAGAACGCCGCCACCGCCGAGCTGAGCACACCCACGATCACCAGCGGAGTGGCGCCGCCCGCCGCCGCGGCCTGGAAGACCGCGAACTTGCCGGTGAACCCCGAGGTCAGCGGGATGCCCGCGAAGGCCAGCAGGAAGAGCGCGAACACCGCCGCGACCAGCGGGGAGCGCCGGCCGAGACCGGCCCAGCTGGACAGGTGGGTGGCCTCGCCCTTGGAGTCGCGCACCAGGGTGACCACGGCGAAGGCGCCGAGGGTCACGAAGGAGTACGCCAGCAGGTAGAACAGCACCGAGCCGACGCCCTGCCGGTTGCTGGCGATCACACCGGTGAGGATGAACCCGGCGTGCGCGATCGAGGAGTAGGCGAGCAGCCGCTTCACGTCCTGCTGGGTGACGGCCAGGACCGCGCCGACCACCATGGTGAGGATCGCCACGCCCCAGAGCACCGGCCGCCAGTCCAGCCGCAGCGCCGGGAAGGCCACGTAGAACAGCCGCAGCACCGCGCCGAACGCGGCCACCTTGGTCGCCGCCGCCATGAAGCCGGTGACCGGGGTCGGCGCGCCCTGGTAGACGTCCGGGGTCCAGGAGTGGAACGGCACCGCGCCGACCTTGAAGAGCAGACCGACCGTCAGCATCGCCAGGCCCACCAGCAGCAGGGCGTCGTTCTGGGTCGAGGAGACCAGCGCCGGGCTGAGCAGCGCGTTCCCGGAGATGACCTCGGCGATCTCGCCGAGCCGCACCGTGCCCGCGTAGCCGTACAGCAGCGCGGTGCCGAACAGGAAGAACGCCGAGGCGAAGGCACCGAGCAGGAAGTACTTGACCGCCGCCTCCTGGGAGAGCAGCCGGCGGCGCCGGGCCAGCGCGCAGAGCAGGTAGAGCGGGAGGGAGAAGACCTCCAGCGCCACGAACATGGTCAGCAGGTCGTTGGCGGCGGGGAACAGCAGCATGCCGCCGACCGCGAACATGGTGAGAGGGAAGACCTCACTGGTGGTGAAGCCGGCCCGGATCGCGCTGCGCTCCTGCTCGCCGCCGGGGGTGGCGGCCGCCTGGGCGGCGAAGGCGTCGGCCGGCTCGCCGCCGGCCTTGGGCTCCAGCCGGCGCTCCGCGTAGGTCAGCACCGCGACCACCGCGACCAGCAGGATCACGCCCTGCAGGAACAGCGTCGGGCCGTCCAGGGCGACCGCGCCCATCGCGACCGCCTCGACCTTGGTGGTGCCGTAGCCCTGCGCGGCGAGCACCAGGACGGCGACGAACGCGCCGGCCAGGCCGACCAGGGCGGTCACCACCTGGGCCCAGTGCCGCACCCGCCGGGGCAGGAAGGCCTCCAGCAGGATGCCGACCACCGCGGCGCCGAACACCACCAGCATCGGCGACAGCTGGCCGTACTCGATGTGCGGCGCGGGGATGCTCTGGGTGCTGCCGCCGGCGGCGGCGAGCCATCCGGTGCTGCTCACTTGTGCTCACCTCCTGAGCGGGCGGTCCCGTCCTGGGCGGTCCCGTGGTCGGCGGACACCGGGTGCGCCGGTGCCGGGTCGGTCTGGTGCACCTGCGAGAGGGTGGCGTTCACCGACGGGTTGACGAGGTCGGTGAGCGGCTTCGGATAGACACCGAGCAGTACGGTCAGTGCCACCAGCGGGGCGACCACGGCGAGTTCGCGGACCTTGAGGTCCGGCATGCCGCGCACCTCCTCCTTGACCGGGCCGGTCATGGTGCGCTGGTAGAGCAGCAGGGCGTACAGCGCGGCGAGCACGATGCCGAAGGTGGCGACGATGCCGACCGCGGGGTACCGGCTGAAGGTGCCGACCAGGACCAGGAACTCGCTGACGAACGGCGCCAGGCCGGGCAGCGAGAGCGTGGCCAGCCCGCCGATCAGGAAGGTCCCGGCGAGCACCGGGGCGACCTTCTGCACGCCGCCGTAGTCGGCGATCAGCCGGGAGCCGCGGCGGGAGATCAGGAAGCCGGCCACCAGCATCCACGCGGCGGTGGAGATGCCGTGGTTGACCATGTAGAGGGTGGCACCGCTCTGGCCCTGGCTGGTCATCGCGAAGATGCCCATGATGATGAAGCCGAAGTGCGAGATCGAGGCGTAGGCGACCAGCCGCTTGATGTCCTTCTGGCCGATGGCCAGCAGCGCGCCGTAGACGATCCCGACCAGGGAGAGGACCAGGATCGCCGGGGCGAAGGTCTTCGAGGCGTCCGGGAACAGCCCGAGGCAGAAGCGGAGCATCGCGAAGGTGCCGACCTTGTCCACCACGGCCGTGATCAGTACGGCGGTGCCCGCGGTGGCCTCGCCCATCGCGTTCGGCAGCCAGGTGTGCAGCGGCCAGAGCGGGGCCTTGACCGCGAAGGCGAAGAAGAAGCCGAGGAACAGCGCCTTCTCCGCGGTGCCGCCGATCTGCAGCCGGCCGTCGGCGACCGCCGAGGTGAGCGTCTGCAGGTCGAAGGTGCCGAGGCCCTGCTCCTGCGCGATCACGTACAGGCCGATCACGGCGGCCAGCATGACCAGGCCGCCGAGCAGGTTGTAGAGCAGGAACTTGACCGCCGCGTAGGAGCGCTGGCGGGCCGACTCGGGGCCGCCCGCCCGGTCGCCGAAGCCGCCGATGAGGAAGTACATCGGGATCAGCATGGCTTCGAAGAAGACGTAGAAGAGGAAGACGTCGGTGGCGTAGAAGGAGACGATCACCATCGCCTCCACCGCCAGCACCAGGGCGAAGAACGCCTGGGTGCGCCGCCTGTTCTCGAACGACCCCTCCGGGGGCGCGGGGGCCGGGTCCGCGTCGTGCCAGGAGGCGAGCAGCACGACCGGGACCAGGACGGCGGTGAGCAGGGCGAGGACGGCGCCGATGCCGTCCACCCCGAGCGCGAAGGTGATGCCGAAGGAGCGGATCCAGCTGTAGGACTCGGTCAGCTGGTAGCGGGCGCCGTCCGGGTCGAACCGCGCGGCCACCGCGCCGGCCAGGGCCAGGGTGGCGGCGGAGAAGACCATCGCCACGATCTTGGTGTTCCGCCGCCGCGCCTCGGTGGACCCGGCGGGCAGGGCGGCGGTGACCACCGCACCGACCGCCGGGACGACGCAGGTGGCGGTGAGGAGGACGCTCATGCCTCGGCCTCCCCACGATGTGTGTAATCCGGGTGCATCAGACGGACCTCATCAGGAGAGTCGTGGCGACCAGCACCAGCGTGCCGCCGAACATGGAGAGCGCGTACGTGCGGACGTAGCCGTTCTGGATCCGCCGCAGCCGGCTGGAGACGCCGCCGATGGTGGCCGCCAGGCCGTTGACGAAACCGTCCAGGCCGCGGCTGTCGAAGTAGACCAGCGCCGCGGCCAGCGCCGAACCGGGACGGACCAGGACGGCGTGGTTGAAGTCGTCCTGGAGGAGGTCCCGGCGGGCGGCCCGGGTGAGCGGGGAGCCGTACGGCGGCACCACCGGGACGGCGGAGCGGCCGTACATGAGGTACGAGAGCGCGACGCCGACCAGCATGCAGGCGGTGGTGAGCAGGGTGACCACCAACGGGGTGAGCGGGGAGTTGCCCTCCTCGTGCCCGGTGACCGGCTCCAGCCAGGTGAGGAAGGACTCGTGGAAGGCGAACAGCCCGCCGGCGAAGACCGAGCCGAAGGCCAGCACGATCATCGGGATCGTCATGGTCCTCGGCGACTCGTGCGGGTGCGGGTCGTGGCCCTCGGCGTCCGGCTGCCAGCGCTTCTCGCCGAAGAAGGTCAGGATCATCACCCGGGTCATGTAGAACGCGGTGACGGCGGCGCCGACCAGGGTGCACAGGCCGAGGATCCAGCCCTCGGTGCCGCCCTTGGCGAAGGCCGCCTCGATGATCTTGTCCTTGGAGAAGAAGCCGGACAGGCCCGGGAAGCCGATGATGGCCAGGTAGCCGAGGCCGAAGGTGACGAAGGTGACCGGCATGTACTTCCGCAGGCCACCGTAGTGACGCATGTTCACCTCGTCGTTCATGCCGTGCATGACCGACCCGGCACCGAGGAAGAGCCCGGCCTTGAAGAAGCCGTGGGTCACCAGGTGCATGATGGCGAAGGCGTAGCCGATCGGGCCGAGGCCGGCCGCGAGGATCATGTAGCCGATCTGCGACATGGTCGAGCCGGCCAGCGCCTTCTTGATGTCGTCCTTGGCGCAACCGACGATCGCACCGAAGAGCAGGGTGACCGCGCCGACCACCACCACGGCGGTCTGGGCGTCCGGCGCCAGGTTGAAGATCGCCCCGGAACGGGTGATCAGGTAGACGCCGGCGGTGACCATGGTGGCCGCGTGGATCAGCGCGGAGACCGGGGTCGGGCCCTCCATCGCGTCCCCGAGCCAGGACTGCAGCGGCACCTGAGCGGACTTGCCGCAGGCGGCGAGCAGCAGCATCAGGCCGATCGCGGTCAGCTTGCCCTCGCTCGCGCTGCCCGCGGCGCCGAACACCGGCTCGAAGGCGAAGGAGCCGAACTCGACGAACATCAGCATGATCGCGATGGACAGGCCCATGTCGCCGACGCGGTTGACGATGAACGCCTTCTTGGCGGCGGTGGCGGCGCTCGGCTTGTGCTGCCAGAAGCCGATCAGCAGGTAGGAGGCGAGGCCCACGCCCTCCCAGCCGAAGTACAGCAGCAGGTAGTTGTCGGCCAACACCAGCAGCAGCATGGCCGCCAGGAAGAGGTTCAGATAGGCGAAGAAGCGGCGACGGCGCTCGTCGTGCGCCATGTAACCCACCGAGTAGAGGTGGATCAGGGTGCCGACGCCGGTGATCAGCAGGACGAAGGTCATCGAGAGCTGGTCGAGCTGGAAGGAGATGTCGGCCTGGAAGCCGTTCACCGGGATCCAGCTGAACAGGTGCTTGGTCAGAGTACGGTCCTCCGCGTCCCGGCCCAGCATGTCCGAGAACAGCGTGAGGCCGAAGCCGAAGGAGAGCGCGGCGAGCGCGGTGGCCAGCCAGTGGCCCAGGCGGTCGAAGGCCCGGCCGCCGAGCAGCAGCAGGACGGCGCCGGCCAGCGGGGCCGCGACCAGCAGTGGAATGAGAGAGTTCACCGAGGTCCTCCGCCTACAGCTTCATCAGGTTGCTGTCGTCGACCGAAGCGGAATGCCTGGTCCGGAAGATCGAGACGATGATCGCGAGGCCGACCACGACCTCGGCCGCCGCCACCACCATGGTGAAGAACGCGATGATCTGGCCGTCGAGGTTCCCGTGCATCCGGGAGAAGGTGACCAGCGCCAGGTTGGAGGCGTTCAGCATCAGCTCGACGCACATGAAAAGGACGATCGCGTTCCGCCGGATCAGCACGCCGGAGGCGCCGATGGTGAACAACAGGGCGGAGAGATAGAGGTAGTTGACCGGATTCACTCCGCCCCCTCCTCGTCGTGGTCGGACGCCGGGCGGTTCGCCGGCGCCGGGTGACGGGCGGCCACCGGCTCCAGGGCCTTGCGCGGGCCGGTCACCGGCGGGCGCTCGGACGGCGGGCGGCCCAGCCAGTCGGCGGTGGTGGACTCCAGCTCGGCCATCCGGGCCAGCATCTCCTGGCTGACGTCCCGGATCTGGCCGCGCTCGCGCAGGGTCGCCATCACCGAGTCCTCGGCGATCGAGCCGTCCGGCAGCAGCGCCGGGATGTCCACCGCGTTGTGCCGGGCGTAGATGCCGGGCGCGGGCAGCGGCGGGACCTGGATGTTGTCGGCGACCCGCTGGGCGGCCAGCTCGCGCTGGGTCTTCGGGGCCTTCACGTGCTCGCGGTGGGTCAGCACCATGGCCCCGATCGCGGCCGTGATCAGCAGCGCACCGGTGACCTCGAAGGCCCACACGTACTTGGTGAAGATCAGTCGGGCCAGGCCCTGGACATTGCCCTCGGCATTGGCCTCGCCGAGACCGGCGAAGGTGTCCAGCTTGGCGTTGGCGATCCCGGCGACCATCAGCACGCCGAAGCCGAGGCCGCAGAGCGCGGCGGCGAACCGCTGGCCCTTCAGCTGCTCCTTCAGCGAGTCCGCACTGGTCACGCCGACCAGCATCACCACGAACAGGAAGAGCATCATGATCGCGCCGGTGTAGACGACGATCTGCACCACGCCCAGGAACACCGCGCCCTGGGCCATGTAACAGACCGCCAGGGCGAGCATGGTGGCGGCCAGGCAGAGCGCGCTGTGCACCGCCTTGCGCATCAGCAGCGTCCCGAGCGCGCCGCCAACGGCGATCACCGCCAGCACCCAGAACTGGACGGCCTCACCGGTGGAGGTCGCGCCCGTCACGGCCGCGAGGTTCAGCGAGGTGGCGGCGCTCACGACTGGGCCTCCTTCTCCCGATCGGTGGGCTCCTGACGGACCGTGCCCGGCGCCGCCGCGGTGATCTCGCCCCGGTAGTAGGCGCCCTCGTCGGCGCCGGGGAAGATCGAGTGCGGGCTGTCGACCATGCCCTCGGAGAGGCCGACCAGCAGCTGCTCCTTGGTGAAGATGAGGTCCTGGCGGGAGGAGTCCGCGAGCTCGTACTCGTTGGTCATGGTGAGCGCGCGGGTCGGGCAGGCCTCGATGCAGAGCCCGCACAGGATGCAGCGGGCGTAGTTGATCTGGTAGACCGCCCCGTACCGCTCACCGGGCGAGTAGCGCTCGTCGTCGCGGTTGTCCGCGCCCTCGACGTAGATCGCGTCGGCCGGGCAGGCCCAGGCGCACAGCTCGCAGCCGACGCACTTCTCCAGGCCGTCCGGGTGCCGGTTCAGCTGGTGGCGGCCGTGGAAGCGCGGGGCGGTGGGCTTCTTCTGCTCCGGGTACTGCTCGGTGAGCCGCTTCTTGAACATGGCCTTGAAGGTCACGCCGAAGCCGGCGGCCGGTCCGAGGATGGACGGCTTGTCGGCCCGTTCGGACCGGTCGTTCCGGGCGTTCTGGTCGGACGACATCTCGGTTCAGCTCCCTTCGGAATGGTCGGCCCCGTTGAGGGCGTCCTGCAGTTGCTTCGGGGCGCGGCTGCGCCGGCGCGGGACCGGCGGGAGCTGCTGTCCGGGCAGCGGGGGCACCGGGTAGCCGCCGGCCATCGGGTCGAACTCCCCCTGCGGGGCCTCGGACCCGGGTTCCGGCTTGCGCTTCAGGACGTCCCGCAGCAGGCCGAGCAGCAGCAGCGCGCCGACCGGGGCGCCGACGTACAGCACCACCTCGCCGAAGCCGTAGCCCTCGTTGCGCAGGGCCCGGACGCTGGCCACCATCACCAGCCAGGCCAGCGAGACCGGGATCAGCACCTTCCAGCCGAGCTTCATGAACTGGTCGTAGCGGAACCGGGGCAGGGTGCCGCGCAGCCAGATGAAGAAGAACAGCAGCAGCTGGATCTTGAGGGTGATCCACAGCAGCGGCCACCAACCGTGGTTGGCGCCCTCCCAGAACGTGGAGACCGGCCACGGGGCCCGCCAACCGCCCAGGAACAGGGTGGAGGCGACCGCCGAGACGGTGACCATGTTGACGTACTCGGCCAGCATGAACATCGCGAACTTCAGCGAGGAGTACTCGGTGTTGAAGCCGCCGACCAGCTCGCCCTCGGCCTCCGGGAGGTCGAACGGCGCCCGGTTGGTCTCACCGACCATCGCGACGATGTAGACGATGAACGACACCGGCAGCAGTACCGCGAACCAGGTCGGCTGCTGCGAGGAGACGATCTCCGAGGTGGACATCGAGCCGGAGTAGATGAAGACCGCCGCGAAGGACAGGCCCATCGCGATCTCGTAGCTGATCATCTGGGCGGAGGAGCGGATCCCGCCGAGCAGCGGGTAGGTCGAGCCGGAGGACCAGCCCGCCAGCACGATGCCGTAGATGCCGACCGAGGCGGTGGCCAGGATGTAGAGCAGCGCCACCGGGAAGTCGGTGAGCTGCATCGGCGTCCGGGTGCCGAAGATCGAGATCTCGTCGCCGGCCGGGCCGAAGGGGATCACCGCGAAGGCCATGAACGCCGGGATGGCGCAGACGATCGGGGCCAGGATGTAGACCACCTTGTCGGCGCCCGTGACCACCAGGTCTTCCTTGAGCGCCAGCTTCACGCCGTCGGCGAGCGACTGCAGCAGGCCCCACGGGCCGTGCCGGTTGGGCCCGATGCGCAGCTGCATCCAGGCCACCACCTTGCGCTCCCAGACGATCGCCACGAGGACCGTGCCGACCAGGAAGCCGAAGCAGAACACCGCCTTCAGCAGGACCAGCCACCACGGGTCCCGGCCGAAGAAGCCGAGCGTCTCGTTCGCGGCCAGCTCGGCCAGCGCGGCCGGGCCGTGTCCGGCGAACGGGTGCGGGTTCGGAGTCACTTCTCCTCCTCCTCGGGCCCGGCCGTCCCGGCCGGCGCGGTGGCCTCGGCGGCGGCGATGGTGACCAGGTGGCCGATGGTGGTGCCGAGCGTCCGGTAGGCGCCGCCCGGAGTGGAGTTGAGCGGGATCCAGACCGTGCGGTCCGGCATCTCCGCGGCGATCTCCAGCGGCAGGGTGAGCGAACCGGCCGGGCCGGTCAGCCGCAGCGCGGTCGCGGTCGCGGCACCGATCTCCGCGGCGGTGGTCGGCGAGACCCGGGCGACCGCGGGGTGCCGGGTGCCGGCCAGGTGCGGGTCGCCCTCCTGGAGCGAGCCCCGGTCGAGCAGCAGCCGCCACCCGGCCAGGACGGCCTGGCCGGTGGCCGGGCGGGGCAGCAGGCCGGGGTGGGCGGCCGGCGCGGCCGGACGGTCTCCCGTCCAGGGCAGGAAGCGGTCGAGCTCCTGCCGGGCGGCCCGGACGTCGGGCAGGCCGAGCCGGTGGCCGAGGGCGTCCGCGAGCATGTTCAGCACCCGCAGGTCCGGGTGCAGATGACGACCCATCTGCTGGTCCGGCTTGAGCGCGGCCTCGAACATCCGCACCCGGCCCTCCCAGTCCAGGAAGGTGCCGGCCTTCTCGGCCACCGCGGCCACCGGCAGCACCACGTCGGCGTGGGCCGTGACGGCGGACGGGCGCAGCTCCAGCGAGAGCACGAACGGGACGGCGGCCAGCGCCGCCTCGGCCAAGGCCGGGTCCGGCAGGTCCTCCGGGTCGACGCCACCGATCAGGAGCGCGCCGAGTTCACCGCCGAGGGCCGCGGACAGGATGTCCTCGGTGTCCCGGCCGGGACGGGCCGGGAGCTCGGCCACGCCCCAGGCGGCGGCGGCCTCGGCCCGGGCGGCCGGCGCGGCGACCGGACGGCCGCCGGGCAGCAGGCCCGGCAGCGCGCCGACCTCGACCGCGCCGCGCTCACCGGCCCGGCGGGGGATCCAGGCCAGCCGGGCGCCGGTGGCGTGCGACAGCCGCAGAGCGGCGGTGAGCGCGCCGGGGGCGGCGGCCGCCCGCTCGCCGACCAGGATCACCGCACCGGGGGTGCGGAGCAGTTCGGCGGCGCGGCCGGCGTCGTCGTTGAGCGGCTCGTCGGCGGCGAGCGCGGCCAGCCACTCGGCCTCGGTGCCGGGGGCGGCCGGCAGCAGCGATCCGTGCAGCTTGGCCAGGCCCCGGGAGGCGTGCGGGGCGATCGAGAAGACCGTGAGGCCGTGGGCCCGGTTGGCCTTGCGCAGCCGCAGGAAGACGATCGGCGACTCCTCCTCGGGCTCCAGGGCCAGCAGCAGCACCGCCGGAGCGGCCTCCAGCTCCTCGTAGCCGAAGGGGCTTCCGCCGATGTCCACGCCCTGGCCGGCGACGGCGGCGGCCAGGAAGTCCGCCTCCTCGCCGCTGTGCGGGCGGGACCTGAAGTCCACGTCGTTGGTGCCGAGCACCACCCGGGCGAACTTGGCGTACGCGTAGGCGTCCTCGACCGTGACCCGGCCGCCGGTGAGCACACCGGTGCGGGCCTCGCGCAGTCCCTCGGCGGCCCGGGCCAGCGCCTCCGGCCAGGAGGCGGCGACGAGTTCGCCGTCCCGCCGGACCAGCGGGGTGGTGATCCGGTCCCGCTGCTGGGCGTAGCGGAAGGCGAACCGGCCCTTGTCGCAGTTCCACTCCTCGTTGACCGCCGGGTCCTCACCGGCCAGCCGGCGCAGCACCTTGCCGCGGCGGTGGTCGGTGCGCTGGGCGCAGCCGGAGGAGCAGTGCTCGCAGACGCTCGGCGAGGAGGTCAGGTCGAACGGGCGGGAGCGGAAACGATAAGCCGCCGAGGTGAGGGCGCCGACCGGGCAGATCTGGATGGTGTTGCCGGAGAAGTACGACTCGAAGTCGTCGCCCTCGCCGGTGCCGACCTGCTGGAGGGCTCCGCGCTCGACCAGGTCGATGAACGGGTCCCCGGCGATCTGCTGGGAGAACCGGGTGCAGCGGGCGCAGAGCACGCAGCGCTCGCGGTCCAGCAGCACCTGGCTGCTGATCGGCACCGGCTTCTCGTAGGTGCGCTTCATCCCCTCGAAGCGGGAGTCCGTGTCACCGGTGGACATCGCCTGGTTCTGCAGCGGGCACTCGCCGCCCTTGTCGCAGACCGGGCAGTCCAGCGGGTGGTTGATCAGCAGCAGCTCCATCACGCCGCGCTGGGCCTTCTCCGCGACCGGCGAGCTGAGGTGGGTGCGCACCACCATGCCCTCGGCGACCGGGATCGTGCAGGAGGCGACCGGCTTGCGCTGGCCCTCGATCTCGACGATGCACTGCCGGCAGGCGCCGGCCGGGTCGAGCAGCGGGTGGTCGCAGAAGCGCGGGATCTGGGTGCCGATCTGCTCGGCGGCCCTGATCACCAGGGTCCCCTTGGGGACCTGCACTTCGACGCCGTCGATGGTGAGCGTGACCAGCTCGACCGCGGCCTTGTCGCCCGTGGAGGTGGATGGCTCTGTGATCGTCACGCGTGCACCTCCCTTTCGGTGGCGGACGGGTGGCCGGGGCGGGGGCCGTCGGCCCAGACGGTGGAGGCGGCCGGGTCGAACGGGCAGCGACGCTCGGCGAGGTGCTGCTCGTACTCGGCCCGGAAGTACTGGAGCGAGGAGACGATCGGGCTGGCCGCGCCGTCGCCCAGGGCGCAGAAGGACTTGCCGTTGATGTTGTCGGCGATGTCGAGGAGCTTCTCCAGGTCGCCCTCGACGCCCTGGCCGGCCTCGATCCGCTTGAGCAGCTGGACCAGCCAGTAGGTGCCCTCGCGGCAGGGGGTGCACTTGCCGCAGGACTCGTGGGCGTAGAACTCGGTCCAGCGGGTGACGGCGCGGACCACGCAGGTCGTCTCGTCGAAGATCTGCAGGGCCTTGGTGCCGAGCATCGAGCCGGCCGCGCCGACGCCCTCGTAGTCCAGCGGGACATCGAGGTGCTCGTCGGTGAACATCGGGGTGGAGGAGCCGCCCGGGGTCCAGAACTTGAGCCGGTGGCCGGTCCGGATGCCGCCGCTGATGTCGAGCAGCTGGCGCAGCGTGATGCCCAGCGGCGCCTCGTACTGGCCGGGGTTGGTGACGTGGCCGGAGAGCGAGTAGAGCGTGAAGCCGGGGGACTTCTCGGTACCCAGGCCCTTGAACCACTCCTTGCCGCGGGCCAGGATCGGCGGCACCGAGGCGATCGACTCGACGTTGTTCACCACGGTCGGGCAGGCGTAGAGACCGGCGATGGCCGGGAACGGCGGGCGCAGCCTGGGCTGGCCCCGGCGTCCCTCCAGCGAGTCCAGCAGCGCCGTCTCCTCGCCGCAGATGTAGGCGCCGGCGCCGGCGTGGACGGTGATGTCCAGGTCGAGCCCGGAGCCGAGGATGTTCCGGCCGAGCAGCCCGGCCTCGTAGGCCTCGGCGACGGCGGCCTGGAGCCGGCGCAGCACCGGGACGACCTCGCCGCGCAGGTAGATGAAGGCGTGGTCGCAGCGGATCGCGTAGGACGCGATGATCATGCCCTCGATCAGCGAGTGCGGGTTGGCGAACAGCAGCGGGATGTCCTTGCAGGTGCCCGGCTCGGACTCGTCCGCGTTGACCACCAGGTAGTGCGGCTTGCCGTCGTTCTGCGGGATGAACTGCCACTTCAGGCCGGTGGGGAAGCCCGCGCCGCCGCGGCCGCGCAGACCGGAGTCCTTGACCAGGGCGATCACGTCGTCCGGGGGCATCGCGAGGGCGGCCTTGAGTCCCTCGTAGCCGGCGTGGCGGCGGTAGGTGGCGAGCGTCCAGGGGCGGTTGTCGTCCCAGAACGCCGACAGCACGGGGGTGAGCAGCTTCTCGGCCGGCTCGGCGGAGGTCATCACGCTTCGGTCCCTTCCTGGCCGGTGCCCTCGGCGGACCCGCCCTCGACGGATCCGCCCTCGCGGCGCGGCTCCTCGTGGCGGGTGCCTTCGTGGCGGGTGCCTTCGTGGCGGGGGGAGACGACGCGGGTGCCGCCGGTACCGGGCAGGGCCTCGCCGCGGGCCAGCCGCAGACCGGCCAGCGAGGCCGCGCCGCCCGCGCCGGACTCGTCGACGGCGCCGGGGCGCTCGTCGGGGAAGCCGGCCAGGATCCGGGCGGAGTCCTTGAAGGAGCAGAGCCGGGCACCCCGGGTGGGGACGGCCTCACGGCCCGCGCGCAGGTCGTCGACCAGCAGCTTGGCGCTCTCCGGCGTCTGGTTGTCGAAGAACTCCCAGTTGACCATCACCACCGGCGCGTAGTCGCAGGCGGCGTTGCACTCGATGTGCTCGATCGAGATCCGGCCGTCCTCGGTGGTCTCGTTGTTCGCGATCCCGAGGTGCTCCTGGAGCTCGGCGAAGATCTGGTCGCCGCCGAGCACTGCGCACAGGGTGTTGGTGCAGACCCCGACGTGGTACTCGCCCGCGGGCCGGCGCCGGTACATGGTGTAGAAGGTGGCGACGGCGGTGACCTCGGCGGTGGTGAGGTCGAGTTGCTCCGCGCAGAACCGGATGCCGGTCCGGCTGACGAAACCCTCCTCGGCCTGCACCAGGTGCAGCAGCGGCAGCAGCGCCGACCGGGCCACCGGGTAGCGGCCGATCAGCTCCGCCGCGTCGGCGGCCAGCCGGGCGTGCACCTCCTCGGGGTACGGCTTGGCCGGCAGCGCCGGCATCCCCAGTTGGACGTCTGTCACCGGTCCACGCCTCCCATCACCGGGTCGATCCCGGCCACCGAGACGATGACGTCGGCCACCTGGCCGCCCTCGCACATCGCCGCCATCGTCTGCAGATTGGTGAACGACGGGTCCCGGAAGTGGACCCGGTACGGGCGGGTCCCGCCGTCGCTCACCACGTGCACGCCCAGCTCGCCCTTGGGCGACTCGACCGCCACGTAGGCCTGGCCGACCGGGACCCGGAAGCCCTCGGTGACCAGCTTGAAGTGGTGGATCAGGGCCTCCATCGAGGTGCCCATGATCTTCCGGATGTGGTCGAGGGAGTTGCCCATGCCGTCCGGACCGACCGCGAGTTGGGCCGGCCAGGCGATCTTCTTGTCCGCCACCATGACCGGACCGGGGCGCAGCCGGTCCAGGCACTGCTCGACGATCCGCAGGGACTGCTTCATCTCCTCCAGCCGGATCAGGAAGCGGCCGTAGGAGTCGGCGCCGTCCGCGACCGCGACCTCGAAGTCGTAGTTCTCGTAGCCGCAGTACGGGTCGGTCTTGCGCAGGTCGTGCGGCAGGCCGGTGGCGCGCAGGATGGGGCCGGTGGCGCCGAGGGCGAGGCAGCCGGGCAGGTCGAGGAAGCCGACGTCGACCAGGCGGGCCTTGAACACCGGGTTGCCGGTGGCGAGTTTGTCGTACTCGTGCATCCGGGAGCGGATGGTCTTCACGGCCTCGCGGATCTGGTCGACCGCGCCGGGCGGGAGGTCCTGGGCGAGGCCGCCCGGGCGGACGTAGGCGTGGTTCATCCGCAGTCCGGTGACCAGCTCGAAGACGTCCAGGATCAGCTCGCGGTCGCGGAAGCCGTAGATCATCAGGGTGGTGGAGCCGATCTCCATGCCACCGGTGGCCAGGCAGACCAGGTGGGAGGAGATCCGGTTGAGCTCCATCATCAGCACCCGGATGACGTCGGCCCGCTCCGGGATGTCGTCGGTGATGCCGAGCAGCTTCTCGACCGCCAGGCAGTAGGCGGTCTCGTTGAACAGCGGGGTCAGGTAGTCCATGCGGGTCACGAAGGTGGTGCCCTGGACCCAGCTGCGGAACTCCATGTTCTTCTCGATGCCGGTGTGGAGGTAGCCGATGCCGCAGCGGGCCTCCGTCACCGTCTCGCCGTCGATCTCCAGGATCAGCCGCAACACCCCGTGGGTGGAGGGGTGCTGGGGGCCCATGTTGACGATGATGCGCTCGTCGTCGGCGCGGGCCACCGCATCGACCACCTCGCCCCAGTCGCCGCCGGTGACCGTGAAGACCCGGCCCTCGGTGGTTTCCCGGGCGCCTGCCTCGGCCGCGCCGCCCTGGTTCGTCTCCTCGTAGTGCTGGGTGCTCATCAGCTGTACGACCTCCGCTGGTCGGGCGCCGGGATCTGGGCGCCCTTGTACTCGACGGGAATGCCGCCGAGCGGGTAGTCCTTGCGCTGCGGGTGTCCCAGCCAGTCGTCCGGCATCATGATCCGGGTGAGGGCCGGGTGCCCCTCGAAGACCAGGCCGAAGAAGTCGTAGGCCTCGCGCTCGTGCCAGTCGTTGGTGGGATAGACGCTCACCACGGACGGGATGCGCGGATCCGCGTCCGGCGCGGTGACCTCCAGCCGGATCAGCCGACCGTGGGTGATCGAGCGCAGGTGGTAGACCGCGTGCAGTTCGCGGCCCTTGTCGCCGGGGTAGTGCACGCCGCTCACGCCGAGGCAGAGCTCGAACCGCAGCGCCGGGTCGTCGCGCAGGGTGCGCGCGGTGCGGAGGAGGTGCTCGCGGGCGATCCGGAAGGTGAGCTCGGCGCGGTCGACGACGGTCTTCTCGATCACCTCGGCCGGGTCGAGGCCCTGCTCCTCCAGGGCGCCCTCCAACTCGTCGGCGACCTCGTCGAACCAGCCGCCGTACGGGCGCTCGCTGGCTCCCGGCAGGACGACCGGGGCGACCAGGCCGCCGAAGCCGGAGGTGTCGCCGCTGCCCTGGGAACCGAACATGCCCTGCCGGCGGCCGACCACCTCGACCGGGATCTCGCGGTGCGGGTGCTCGCGGCGGGTCTCGGGTACCTGCTCGTTCATCGCAGCAGCCCCCGCATCTCGCTCACCGGGGTGGCCTGCAGCGCGAGCGCCTCGCCCAACTCCTCGGCACGGCGCTTGTTCGCGCCGAGCGGCTCGTGCTGGATCTTGTCGTGCAGCTTCAGGATCGCGTCCATCAGCATCTCCGGACGCGGCGGGCAGCCGGGCAGGTAGATGTCCACCGGGACGATGTGGTCGACGCCCTGCACGATCGCGTAGTTGTTGAACATCCCACCCGAGGAGGCGCAGACCCCCATCGAGATGACCCACTTCGGGTTGGCCATCTGGTCGTAGACCTGGCGCAGCACCGGGGCCATCTTCTGGCTCACCCGACCCGCCACGATCATCAGATCGGCCTGCCGGGGCGAACCCCGGAACACCTCCATGCCGAACCGCGCCAGGTCGTAGCGGCCCGCGCCGGTGGTCATCATCTCGATCGCGCAGCAGGCCAGCCCGAAGGTGGCCGGGAAGAGCGACGCCTTGCGTACCCAGCCGGCCGCTGTCTCCACGGTCGTGAGTAGAAAGCCGCTCGGCAGCTTCTCCTCGATTCCCATCAGATCCCTCTCAATGCCCTCAAGTCCTGTGGTTCGCCCACCCGTTCGGGCCCGTCCGCCGGTTCGGGCTTGTCCGCCCGTTCACAAGGTCCGACGGACGCCCGGTACCCGGCCCCTCCCCCGGCTCAGTCCCACTCCAGGCCGCCGCGCCGCCAGACGTAGGCGTAGGCGACGAAGACAGTGGCGATGAACAGGAGCATCTCGACCAGTCCGAAGATCCCCAGGGCGTCGAAACTCACCGCCCACGGATAGAGAAAGACGATCTCGATGTCGAAGACGATGAAGAGCATCGCCGTCAGGTAGTACTTGATCGGGAACCGACCGCCGCCCACGGGCTGCGGGGTCGGCTCGATGCCGCACTCGTACGCCTCCAACTTGGCCCGGTTGTACCGCTTGGGCCCGGTCAGTGAGGCCATCACGACGGAGCCGACCGCGAACGCCGCCGCGATGGCACCGAGTACGAGGATCGGCGCGTAGGCATTCATAGCCCCCGCTCCCTCCGTCCAGTCGTCCTTGACTGCAGATCGGAACCGTCGGGTCACACTGTGGTGAACCCGGCGTTCCAGTTCCCGGGATCCACCCCATGTGAGGCAGTTCACAAAGCCTGGAACGAGCGCATCCTATGCCCGTCGGCTTGTGATCTGCGACACGCAGTTCAAGACGATCTTTGTGATCTCCGCCACCTTGTGAATCATGATGAAGGTGAGCATGACGAGAGTTGTCAACGCAAAGAAGTCAAATGGTCACAAGCAGTCGCATTTATCTGCGAAGCGGCTGGTCAGGGCCGTCGTCCTATATCAACTTCGTCTAGCGGAAGGCAAATTTCCGGGCGTCATGTTGACGTGTTATACCGGCTCACCCTCAGGGGTGGCGGCCCCGCGAACGCCCGCTTGACCCTTCGTTCACAAGCACGCCGAGCGCAGGCCGGAGCGTCTCCCGGCGGTGGACCGGGGCACCTCTCGGCGGTGGGCAGAGGTGCGTATCGGAGGTGGGCCGAGGCACCTCTCGGAGGTGGGTCGGGGTGTGTATCGGAGGTGCGCCGGGTCGCCTCTCGACGGTGGGCCGGGGCGGCCCTGTCCCGGCAGTTGTTGATCGGGTCACCTGTCGGCGGCGGGCTGGGGTGCCTCCCCTCGGTGGGGCGACGGGGCGGAGTGGCTCAGGCTCCGCTCTCCCAGGCCCAGGCGGCGATTCCGACCCGATTGCGCGCACCGAGCTTTCGCTGGACCGAGGCCAGGTGGTTCTTCACCGTGCCGGCGCTGATGAACAGTTGCTCCGCGATCTCGCCGTTGGTGGCGCCGTCGGCGACGAGCCGCGCGATCTCCTTCTCTCGTGCGGTGAGCTCCTCGACCGGGCCGATCCGCTCGCTCTCCGCGATCCGTCCGCCCAGGGGCCGCCGCTCCCGCCGGCCTGCGGCACCGCCGGTGCTGCCGCTTCCGATGCCTCCTCCGATGCCGCTCCCGCTGCTGCCTCCGGAGAGTTGGCGGAGCAGGCGCACGGTGATCTGCGGGCTGATCAACGCGTCCCCCGCCACAGCGGCCCGGACCGCCTCCGCGAGCAGCGCGGGCCCCGAGCGCTTGAGCAGAAAGCCCGCCGCCCCGGCACGGAGCGCCTCGTGCACGTATTCGTCCAGGTCGAAGGTGGTCACCACGACCACCCGGAACTCCCCGCCCAACCGCCGGGTCAGCTCCAGACCGTCCAGCCTGGGCATCCGGATATCGGCGAGGATCACGTCCGGGCGCAGCCGCTCGGCCAGGGCGACCGCCACCTCACCGTCCGCGGCCTCGTCGACCACCTCAATGTCGGGCTGCGCGTCGAGGATGATCCGGTACGCGCTGCGGATCGCCTCGTCGTCGTCGGCAAGGAGCACCCGGATGCTCATCGGCCGACCTCCTTCCGTTCCTCCGTAGCGCGTCTGTCCCGCGCCTGCCGCTCCTGTCCCACCTGTCAGCCCCGCCGTCGCGGCGGTGCCGCTCCTCGCCCCGTGAGGCGGTGCCGGTCCCCCGGACCCGGGGCAACTACCCGATCTTCAGGGGCATGGTGGCCGCCACCTGCCAACCCTTGCCCTCGCGGCCGGCGCTCAGCGTGCCGCCCAAGGCCTCCACCCGGGCAGACAGACCTGCCAGGCCACTGCCGCCACCACCCCGCCTCGACCCGGACGGCGACGAGGCCCCACCGCCGTCGTCCCGGACCCGTACCGTCAACCGCCGCCCCTCGCTCCGCACCCGGACGTCGACCACGCGGGCAGCGGGAGCATGCCGCCGCACATTGGTCAGGGCCTCGACCACGATCCGGTAGGCGGTGGCCGCCACCTCCCGGGGAACCGTCGGTTCCTCGGCCGGAGCGTCCAGTCGCACCACCACGTCGCCCGAGTCCGTGAACCGCGCGGTGAGCTCGACCAGTTCGGCCAGGCCGGGCTGCGGGGTGCGCTCCGCACCGTCCCCGTCCTCGCTGCGCAGCAGGTGGACCGTCCGGTCGAGCGAGGCCAGGGCCTGCAACCCGGCCTGCTCTATCCGCTCGAACAGAGCTGCGGCCCGCACCGGGTCGAAGGCCGCGAGCACGGTGCCCGCCTGCGCCTGGGCGACCATGCCACTGACGTCATGGGCGACGAAGTCGTGCAGGTCGTGGGCAAGTTCGAGTCGCTGAGTGCGCCGGGCCGCAGCCACCGAGCGCCGCCGGTTGTCGTCCAGCCCGCGCAGGTAGAGCCCGATCAGGACGGCCGGCAACGAGAAGACCGAACCGAAGCCGAAGAGAGTCAGTGCGCCCACCGCGCCGGACGCGTCCTCGAACCGGGACGGCCAGAGCGCAACCGCGCCGCCGATCGTCCAGGCCGCGACGGCTCCGCGCCGACCGCCCTCGGCCCGCAGCGTCAGGACCACCAGCGCCAGCAGGGAGGCGAGTTCGAGCATGCCGACCAGGCCGGCCCAACGCTCCGACTCGGCCCAGCGGCCGGCCGCCCAGGCGCCGAACGTGGCCCCGATGGAGACCACAGCGGCCGCCAAGCACACCGCCGCGATCCCGAACCGGGAACGCAGGAACCACCCGCAGAGAACCACCGCCGGGGCGGCCAACGCCAGGACCTGACTCATCATCGCCTCCTTCCTGCGAGCAGCCTACGGATCGTCTGAGGTCTCCGCCTGTGCCGATCGGCACATTTCCGCACCCGGTTCGAGCAGCCAGAACAGCCCGATCGGCACTGATGGCGACCCGGGTCCGACGGCCAGTCTTGATCCCGTCGGACCGGCCACGGGGGCCGGCCGGGAAGGAGTCGGCCACCATGTCCACCACCGCATCCGTCACCACCGCATCCGCCACCGGCGCACCCGTCGCGAGCACACCCGTCGCAGGCGTCGGAGCAGTCGGCCCGGGCACCGGCACCCCGGGCACGGCCGCCGCTTCCCGCCGGGCCGCCGCCCGGAAGCGCGCCGTCCGTCCGGACGGCACCCCCCGCTGGGCCGAGCTGGCCGCCAGGGCCACTGTCTGGACCACCGTGCCGTCCGGGCTCTGGCGGCTCGCCCTCGGCGTCGGCATCCCGGTCGGCTTCAGCGGGGAGCTGGCCGCGGTCTTCGAGGGCAACACCCCCGGCTGGGGCACCGTGTACCTCGTCACCCTGAGCGGGCTGGCCGAGTTCCTGGCCTTCCTCACCATGGGGCTGGTCCGGCCCTGGGGCGAGGTGGTCCCTTCGTGGATCCCGCTGATCGGCGGCCGCGCCGTCCGGCCGATCGCCGCGATCGTCCCCGCCGCGATCGGCTCGGCCGTGCTGACCTACCTCGGGGCGAGTGCGCTGTTCGGCGGCTGGGCCGACCAGTTGAGCGATCCCGAGGCTCCTCAGGGCCTCGCCGCAGTGGTCATGACCCTCTGCTACCTGCCCATGGTCGTCTGGGGTCCGCTGGTCGCCGCGGTCACCTTCGCCTATGCCCGCCGCACCCTGGGGCGGCGGCGGTGACCGGGCCGACGAGGGTCGGGGGCGGGGTGCTCCGCGCAGGTGGCCCGGACCGGGGTCACGCCGGGACGGACGCCCGCTCCGCCGGCTCGGCCGACTCGGCCTCCCGGGGCGGCGCCGAGGCGGTCCGGCGGCCCCACTCGGTGCCGACCAGGACGAGGGCACCGCCCAGCAGGGCGAGCGGTCCGAGGTGGTTGCCGGCCAGGGTGATGCCGAACACCGCGGCCCAGAGCGGTTCGGTGCCCAGCAGCAGGCTGACCCTGGAGGGCGAGGTGGTGCGGACGGCCCACATCTGCACGAAGAACGCGAACAGCGTGCAGAGCAGCGTCAGGTGGAGCAGCCAGCCCCACTGGGCCGGCCCGTACGCGGCCGCGACCGTCCAGGGCGACGGGCCGACGAACGGCGCGACCGCGGCGAACACCAGCGTCGCGGTCGCCAGTTGGACCCAGGTGACGGCCAGTGTGTCGGTCTCCCGGATCGCCTTGACGCGCGCGGTGGCCAGCACATTGACCGTCCGCACGACAGCGGCACCCAGCACCAGCAGGTCCCCGACCGAAGGGGCCCGCAGCCCACCCTCGCCGGTCAGCAGCGCGATGCCCACCACCGCCAGACCGGCTGCCGCGAGGAAGGGTCGCGGCAGTGGCGTCCGGGCGAGCGCGCTCTCCGCGAGCGGAGTGAACACGATCGTGAGACTGATGATCAGGCCGGCATTGGTCGCCGAGGTGTGCACCGCGCCGAAGGTCTCCAGGAGGAAGATCGCACCGAGCACCAGCCCGAGGGCGGCCCCGCCCAACCACTCGGCACGCCGCAGCCCCCGCAGCGCGCGCCAGGCGAACAGTCCGAGCACGGGCAGGACCAGACCGAACCGCAGGACCAGCATGGCCACCACCGTGTCCGGCTCCGCCACCCGCTGTACGGCCAGGAAGCTCGACCCCCAGACCACCGCCACCAGCAGTACCGGCAGATCACGCAGAAGAGCGGAGGACGATGCGCGCATGGGCGGGACCCTCTCGAAGCGAACGGAAGCGGCACACGAGAGTCGCGCACGTCGTCGGACGGATCCCGGAGTTGAGCAGGCGCCCGTCATCCTCGCGCACCGCGCCGTTCCCGATCAACGGTTTTCCCCCGCGCCTGCCATGTCGCTCTTCCCGCACCCGCCTGTCGAGCCCCGTCTGTCGAACCCCTCCCACCGACCCCTTCCCACCGACCCCTACCGGATCTCCACCCCGACATGGATGATGTCGCCATGACAATGCAGCCGCCCCTCACGACCCGGAAGGCCAGCCAAGTGACCCGGAAGCACTGGGCGTTGATCGCCGCAGCCACCGTTCTGCCGATCGTGGTGAGCACCGGCACCGCCGTCGCGGACACCCCCTCGGCCGGGGCCGGGACCGGCGCGGCCGGCACCACCTGCACCTACAGCCCGGCGGTTCCCGCCGACAACTTCAAGGGCATCCCGGTCTTCGACGCCCGGAAGGCCGCCAAGCCCTACAGCGCGACCCTGAAGACCACCCAGGGGTCGATCACCTTCCAGGCCCTCACCGACAAGGCGCCCTGCACGACCTTCTCGTTCCGCTTCCTCGCCGAGCGTGACTACTTCGACCGCAGCCACTGCCACCGGCTGACCACCCAGCGGATCTTCGTCCTGCAGTGCGGCGACCCGACGGGCACCGGCAGCGGCGGGCCCGGCTACTCCTTCCCGGACGAGAACCTGGAGGGCGCGACCTACCCCGCCGGCACGGTCGCGATGGCCAACGCGGGCCCCAACACCAATGGCAGCCAGTTCTTCTTCGTCTGGAAGGACACCAAGCTCTCCCCCGCCTACACGCCCTTCGGCCGCATCACCTCGGGCCTGGACGTCCTGCAGAAGATCGCCGCCGGTGGCGAGGACGACCAGAACAACCCCGGCGACGGCTTCCCCACCCTGCCCGTGAACATCCGCAATGTGAAGATCTCCACCCGCTGAGCCACCTTCGGGGCCGGTCGGGCTCCCGTACGGTGGTCTGCACGACCGCGAGCCGTACGGGAGCCGTGCCGATGGACAGCAGGATCTGGGAAAGCGTCGACCACATGGTCGCCTGGCTCGACCAGGAGAGCCCGCTCCCTCCGCAGGAGGAGCGGCTGGCCCGGATCCTCAAGCTCTCCGAGGAGGTGGGCGAGGTCAGCGCGGCCGTGATCGGTGCGACCGGTCAGAATCCGCGCAAGGGCGTGACCCACACCTGGGAGGACGTCCAGCACGAGCTGTGCGACGTGGTCTTCTCCGCGCTGGTCGCGCTCCGCACGCTCACCCCCGACGCCGCCCAGGTCTTCGCCGACCGCCTCACGTACGTCGAGAACCGCTCCGCCGCCAGCCGCCGCGAGCCGTAGGCCCCGGACGAACCGGGCCGCCCGCGCCACCCCCAGGCGCCCGGACCCCCGCACGGGCCCGCACGGGCCCGCCGGGAGGCCGCCGGGAGGCCGCCGGACGCGCCCGCAGCCGGGCCCGCGGCCGGACCCGCAGCCGGGCCCGAGCCCCCGCCGGTCGGTCAGGCGTTGGGCGCGACCTTGGCCAGGCCGTTGATGACGCGGTCCATCGCGTCGCCGCCCTGCGGGTCGGTGAGGTTGGCCAGGAGCTTGAGGACGAACTTCATCAGCATCGGGTGGGTCAGCCCCCGCTGGGTCGCGAGCTGCATGACCTTCGGGTTGCCGATGAGCTTCACGAAGGCGCGGCCCAGCGTGTAGTAGCCGCCGTAGACGTCCTTGAGGATCCGCGGGTAGGCCTGGAGCGCGCGCTCCCGACCGGCCTCGGTCACCCGGGCGTGGGCCTGGACGATCACCCCGGCGGCGATCTGACCGGATTCCATCGCGTAGGCGATGCCCTCGCCGTTGAACGGGTTGACCATGCCGCCCGCGTCGCCGACCAGCAGCAGGCCTCGGGTGTAGTGCGGCTGCCGGTTGAAGGCCATCGGCAGCGCGGCGCCCCGGATCGGGTCGGTCATGTTCTCGGGGGTGTAGCCCCACTCCTCCGGCATGCTCGCGCACCAGGCCTTGAGGACCTCGCGCCAGTCCAGCTCACCGAAGGCGGGCGAGGAGTTGAGGATGCCCAGACCGACGTTGGAGGTGCCGTCGCCCATGCCGAAGACCCAGCCGTAGCCGGGCAGCAGCTTGCGCTCCCCGGCCCGGGTGTCCCACAGCTCCAGCCAGGACTCCAGGTAGTCGTCGTCGTGGCGCGGCGAGGTGAAGTAGGTGCGGTAGGCGACGCCCATCGGGCGGTCCTCCCGGCGGTGCAGGCCCATGGCGAGCGAGAGCCGGGTGGAGTTGCCGTCGGCCGCCACGACCAGCGGGGCGCGGAAGGTCACCGGCCGCTTCTCGTCGCCGAGCTTGGCGGTGACACCGACGATCCGGCCGGTCCGCTCGTCCAGCACCGGGCCACTGACGTTGCAGCGCTCGTAGAGCCGGGCCCCGGCCTTCTCCGCCTGACGGGCGAGCAGCTCGTCGAAGTCGGCCCGCTTGCGGACCAGACCGTAGTCCGGGAAGGCCGACAGCTCGGGCCAGTCCAGCTCCAGCCGGATCCCGCCGCCGATGATCCGCAGCCCCTTGTTGTGCAGCCAGCCGTTCTCGGTCGACACGTCGATGCCCATGTCCACCAGCTGCTTGGTGGCCCTCGGGGTCAGGCCGTCGCCGCAGACCTTCTCCCGGGGGAAGCTGGTCTTCTCCAGCAGCAGCACGTCCAGACCGGCCTGCGCGAGGTAGTACGCGGTGGTGGCGCCGGCCGGGCCCGCGCCGACCACGATGACGTCCGCGGTGCTCTCCACAACGCTTGCGCTCAGGTCAACGGCGGTCTCGGACACGGTGGGCACACTCCTGCTGGGGGTCGACCGGCCGGCGGGGGCCGGCGCGGCTGGGCTTGGACGAGTCTATGAGCTGCGGACGGCGCTTCGGCCGGTCCCGGCGGGGCGCCGACGGGCCTGACCAGCCCGACCGACCGGCGACCGGACCGGCTGGACCACCCGCGACCGGCCGCGACCGGCCACCGCCGACCGGCGACCAGCCGCCGGCGACCGGTCAGACCTTGTGGGCCCGGTGCAGGGCGACGATCCCACCGGTCAGGTTGCGCCAGGCCACCTTGGACCAGCCGGCCTCCTGGAGCCGGGCGGCCAGCGCGGGCTGGTCCGGCCACTCCCGGATGGACTCGGCGAGGTAGACGTAGGCGTCCGGGTTGCTGCTCACCGCAGTGGCGACCGGGGGCAGCGCACGCATCAGGTACTCGGTGTAGACGGTCCGGAACGGCGTCCAGGTCGGCGTCGAGAACTCGCAGATGACCAGCTTGCCGCCGGGCTTGGTGACCCGGTACATCTCGCTCAGCGCGGCCTCGGTGTCGTGGACGTTGCGCAGCGCGAAGGAGATCGTCACCGAGTCGAACATGTTGTCGGCGAACGGCAGTCGGGTGGCGTCCCCTGCGGTCAGCGCCAGTTCGGGGTGGCGGCGCTTGCCCTCGGCGAGCATGCCGACCGAGAAGTCGCACGGGACGACCTTGGCCCCGGCCTCCGCGAAGGGGAGCGAGGAGGTGCCGGTACCGGCCCCCAGGTCGAGCACGACGTCCCCCGGCCCGGCGTCCACCGCCTCGGCCACCGCGCGGCGCCAGGCGCGGGCCTGGCCGAGCGAGAGCACGTCGTTGGTGCGGTCGTACTTGGCCGCGACGTCGTCGAACATGGCGGCGACTTCGTGCGGCTGCTTGTCCAGGGAGGCTCGGGTCACGCCCCCATTGTTCACCCTGGCTCCGGCGATCCGGGCAAGGGGGCGCCTTCCGGACAGTCCGGGAACAGCACCGGCCCCCCATGGCCACGTTCTCGAAGCACTCGGAGGGCGCGCGGAACCACCCTCACGCCCCCAGAACCCGACTCTCCCAGCACCCGACTCCCACAGGACCCGACCCGCAGCATCCGACCCCACAGCACTCGACCCCGCAGGCCCGGACCCCACGGGCCCGGATCGCCCACGCGCCCTCAGTGCAGGGCGCGTCGTCCGCCCGAGCGGCGCCGACGGCGCGAACGCTTGCCCTGGGTTATCGCGGGCATCCCGTCGGCCAGCGCACCGGTCGCCAGGGCGACCGTGGTGGCGAACCGGTTCTGCCCGCTCCGCACCGCCACCGCCCGCCGGTGCCGCCGGATCCGCAGCATGCAGACCGCGAACAGCAGCACCGCCACCGGCACGCTGAACCGGGCCAGGCCGACGCCGACCGGCTGCGGATAGGTGTCGCCGCAGATCCGCACCGCGCGCGGGTCGTCGGCCGCGTGCTCAAGACACACCCCGTCGCCGACCTTGGCACCGTCGGCCAGCGGCAGCGCGGTGGCGGTGTGATGCTGACCCCCGGCCTGGTAGCTGACGGTGCTGTAGGAGCCACCACCGCCCGGAAGCTGGGTCACCAGGCCCTCGACCCGCACCGGGTGGGCTCCGATCCGGTCGGCCTGCTCGGCCTGACGCCACCCCAGCAGGCACATCCCGACGGCCAGCACGGCGCTGAGCACGGCGGTGATGTACCAGCCACGGCCCAACCGCGGGGATCGCTGCGGGGGGACGGTCGCGGATCGCATGGTTCCTGTCCTGGCGTGCGTTCGGAGCCTGGGACGGGGCCCCGCCGCCCGCGGGAACGGGCGAGGTGTGGTGAGGGTACGGACTGAGCTGAGCCGGATGCTATCCGCTGGCGGGCCTTCAGGTCACGGCGGAGGGAGAATCAGGCCACCGGGACGGAGCCGAAGTTCGACGGCATACGAAGCAAGTCTCCTGTGTCGCACGGGAGTACGGACCACCAGGGAAAAATCGGACGCCTACCGACGAGTAGGCGACACGCGCCGCGAAAACGCCCGCCGACGGACAGCGGGACCAACAACCCGAACGGACGCGGACGACGCTCAGCGGCGCCGGAACACCAGCCGCCCCCCGAGCACCGTCGCACGGCACCCGCCCGCCCTCGGACCGTCCCCACCGGGGGCGACCGCGAACACCGCGAAGTCCGCCCGGCCGCCCACCACCAGCCGGCCGTGCACGGCCTCGGCGAACGACAGCCCCACCAGCGGATCCAGCGACCACACCGCCCCCACCGCGCCCACCGCGCCCGGAAGGCCAACCGGCGAAAGGCCCACCATCGGGAGGCCCACCGGCTCGGCGGAGCCCGCCCCCGGCAGCGCGACCAGCCCCGAACGGGCCACCGCCGTCCGTACCGAGGCACGCTCGAACGGCCCGGCCACCGCCGTCACCCCGAACCCGAGCATGCGCTGCAGCCCACGCCGCGCGCTCGCCCCGCACCGCGCCTCGTCCGTCTCCCCCACCAGGCCGTCCGGCACCGGCGCGTCCCCGAGTTCCTCGCGCGGGTCGGGGTGGTACGCCCGTTCCAGCAGCCGGTGCCCGTCCGGGTGCCGCAGCCCCGGGCCGAGCAGCGCGTCACCCCAGTCCCGGACCCGGGCCGTCGGCTGCGCCGCCGCCAGCTCCGGGTACGGGCCGACCGCCTCGACCAGCGCGTCGCGCACCAGCACCGCCCCGTCGACGTGGGACGGGGCGGTGGGATCGGCCGGGTCGGGCAGCACGAGAGCGGCCCGGTGCAGGGTCAGCACGGCGGTGCGGGAGCCTCAGCAGGAATCAGCGGTCAGCGGTCAGGTACCAGCGGTCAGGCGCCGGCGGTCAGGTACCGGCGCTCAGGTGCCGGCAACCAGGTGTCAGCGGTTGTCGAGGATCTTCAGCTCGGGGTGCGCCGTGCCGCCCGCGATCGCGGTGGAGGCGATGTGCGAGGCGACCCGGGGGTCGACCGGGTCGTTGGCCGGGTCGTCCAGCACCCGCAGGTGCTGGTAGGTGGTCGAGCGCTGGGCGGGGACACGGTCCGCGGTCCGGATCAGGTGGATCAGCTCGGTGAGGTTGGAGCGGTGCTTGGCACCGGCCGCCGAGACCACGTTCTCCTCCAGCATGACCGAGCCGAGGTCGTCCGCGCCGTAGTGCAGCGACAGCTGGCCGGCCTCCTTGCCGGTGGTCAGCCAGGAGCCCTGGATGTGGGCGACGTTGTCGAGGAACAGGCGGGCGATGGCGATCATCCGCAGGTACTCGAAGACGGTCGCCTGGGTCGAACCCTGGAGCTTGTTGTTCTGCGGCTGGTAGGTGTACGGGATGAAGGCGCGGAAGCCGCCGGTGCGGTCCTGCACGTCGCGGATCATCCGCAGGTGCTCGATCCGCTCGGCGTTGGTCTCGCCGGTGCCCATCAGCATGGTGGAGGTGGACTCGACACCCAGCTTGTGGGCGGCCTCCATGATCTCCAGCCAGCGCTCGCCCGACTCCTTGAGCGGCGCGATCGCCTTGCGCGGGCGCTCGGGCAGCAGCTCGGCCCCGGCACCGGCGAAGGAGTCCAGACCCGCCTTGTGGATCCGGGTGATGGCCTCCTCGATCGAGACGCCCGAGATCCGCGCCATGTGGTCGACCTCGGAGGCGCCCAGCGAGTGGATGACCAGCTGCGGGAAGTCCGCCTTGATCGCCGAGAAGGCGCGCTCGTAGTACTCGACGCCGTAGTCCGGGTGGTGGCCGCCCTGGAACATGATCTGGGTACCGCCCAGCTCGACGGTCTCCGCGCAGCGGCGCAGGATCTCCTCGAGGTCGCGGGACCAGCCCTTGTCGCTCTTCGGCGGCACGTAGAAGGCGCAGAACTTGCACGCCGTCACGCAGACGTTGGTGTAGTTGATGTTGCGCTCGATGATGTACGTCGCGATGTGCTCGGTACCGGCGTAGCGGCGGCGGCGCACGGCGTCGGCCGCCGAGCCGAGCGCGTGCAGGGGGGCCGAGCGGTAGAGCTCCAGCGCCTCCTCCGGGCTGATCCGGCCACCGCCGGCGGCCCGGTCGAGGACGGCCTGCAGGTCGGTGCTGGGCGCATCGAGGGTGGTCGCTGCGAGCTCGGACACCTTGCGGCCTTCTCTCTCTCGGGTACATCCGGTGCTTCCGGTACTACCGGTACTCCGCGTACTCCGGGCCGTTCGACGGTGCCGACCGCTCCGGGTACTACGACGTGCGGCGACTCCGTGCCGGGGCACCGGGTCGCATCCGGATCAGCCTACGCCAGGGCCCTCGGAGCCCTGCGTCAGCCCGTCCGCCGCAGCGTCCCGGACGGGTTCCCGGCGTTGGGGTCGGCGGAGCCGAAACGGACGGTGCCGTCCTTCTGCAGGGTGAGCGTCTCGGAGTAGGCACCGCCGGTGCACGCCCCGGGCAGCGAGGAGCGGACGAGGCGGGAGGTGAAGACCAGCTTCTCCGGCTCGGCCGAGGTGAGCGTCCAGGCACCCTCGCAGGTGATCGAGAGCAGGCCGGTCAGCTCGTTGCGGCTGGTGGTGGCCTCCTGCCCGATCGCGGCCCGGCCGATGACCAGGGTGGTGGTGCCGGCGGGAACCCCCTTCTGGGTGACCATGTCCCCGCGCCAGGTGCCGAGGAAGGCCTCGGGCACCACGTTCGGCCCCGACGGCGCGGTCGTCGCCGACGAACCGGTCGAACCGGTCGGCGAGGGTGACGGGGACGACGAGGACGAACCGGTCGGCGAGGACGACGAGGACGGTGCGACGGACCGGACCGGCGAGGGCGGCGCCTGGGTGCCCCCACCCGTCGCCCCACCGGCGGCCGAGGTCGCACCCGACGCCGTCGCCGTCGGCCCCGGGCCCGGCTCCTCCGGTCCCCACGCCAGGTACGCGCCGTACCCGCCTCCCGCGAGCACCAGCAGCACCGCGGCGGCCGCCGGCGCCGCCACACCCCGTCGCCGTCGGGGAGTCGCGTCCGCGACCCCCGACCGAGGCGCCACCGACGGCACCGGCGGCACCTCCCGCGACCCCGTCCCCGTCCCCGAAGCCCCCTCGCCCCCGGCCGACACCCCGACCCCGACCCCGACCCCGGCACCGCCCCCAGCACCGCCCCCCGTCGACGCCCCGCCGCCGCCCGTCACAAAGGTCGGCGTCCGCTCCACCGCCACCCCGCCGACGGACGCGTCCCCCTCCGGCTCCAGCCCCTCCAGGTCCAGCAGCTGCACCGCACTGCGCCCCACCGCGGCCGCCAGCGCCGGCGGCAGCCACCCGCCGCCCTGCCCCAGCCGGCCGACCGCCGAGCCGTCGGGGTCCAGCAGCTCCCGCAGCCGCCGCGGCGTCGGCCGGACGGCAGGGTCCTTGGCCAGGCAGTCCAGCACGATCGAGCGCAGCGGCCCGGGGGCCAGCCCGGTCAGGTCCGGTGCCTCGTGCACCACCCGGTAGAGCAGGACGGCCGCGCTCACCCCCTCGCCGAACGGGTGCACCCCGGTGGCCGCGTACGCGAGCACGGCGCCGAGCGAGAAGACGTCGCCGGGCGGCCCGACCGGGCGGCCGTTCGCCTGTTCCGGCGACATGAATCCGGGCGATCCGACCACGAAGCCGGACTGGGTGAGCCCGGTGGCCGCGTCGAGGGCGCGGGCGATGCCGAAGTCGATCAGCCTCGGGCCGTCCAGGGTGAGCAGCACATTGGACGGCTTGACGTCCCGGTGCACCAGGCCGAGCCCGTGCACGTGCTCCAGCGCCTGGGCCAGGACGGCGCCCAGCGTGCGGACCGCGGGGTCGGTCAGCGGCCCGTACTCCCGGACGGCTCCGCCCAGCGCGGGGCCCGCGACGTAGCCGGTGGCCACCCAGGGGTGGGCCCCTTCGGTGTCCGCGTCGAGGACGGGGGCCGTCCACGTCCCGCCGACCCGGCGGGCGGCGGCCACCTCCTGCCGGAACCGGGCCCGGAACTCGGCGTCCTCGGCGAGTTCGCCGCGGACCACCTTGACCGCCACTGTGCGGCCGCCCGCCGTCCGGCCGAGGTAGACCCGGCCCATGCCGCCCGCGCCGAGCCGGCGCAGCAGCCGGTACGCGCCCACCTGCCGCGGGTCGTCCGCTCCCAGTGCCTGCATCCCCCGCACGCTCCCGTCACCCGCCCGGCCCGCCGCCGGGGCCCGCTCGGGTGCAGACGCTATCGGGCGGCGGGCGGACGCCGTGCCACAACCCGCTTCCTCCCGGGGCGGCCCGCCGTCCCGGGAGGAAGCGGGGTCGGGCTCAGACCACCAGCGGCGCGGGCTCCAGCAGCGCCGGCTCCAGCGGCTCCACCGGCGCGGGCTCCAGCAGCCGGACGGCCACATCGGGTGCGAACCCGCTGTCGTGCGCGACCCGCCGGGCGAACTCGGCCACCCCGGCCAACTGCCGCTCGCCGAGCGAGAAGTCCAGGGCCTCGCTGAAGTACCGTTCCAGCACCTCCGCGTCGAAGGCCTCCCAGCGGGCCGCGTGCGTCGCCACCTCGCGGGCCTCGACCAGCGAGAGGTCCCGGGACTCCAGGAAGGCGCGGTGGACGGCCGAGGTCAGCTCGGGCCGGCGCTCGGCGAAGTCGCGGCGGGCGGCCCAGACGGCGAAGACGAACGGCAGCCCGGTCCACTCCTTCCACATCTCGCCCAGGTCGTGCACGGTCAGGCCGCGTTCGGCCGCCTGTCCCAGGTAGGCGCGCAGCGCCGGGTCGCCGATCAGCACGGCCGCGTCGGCCTCGGCGAGCATCGCCTCCAGGTCGGGCGGGCAGCTGTAGTACTCCGGCCGCACCCCCTCCCGCTCCTCCAGCAGCAGGCGGGCGAGCCGGACGGAGGTCCGGCTGGTGGAGCCGAGGGCGACCTTCCGGCCGTCCAGCTCGGCGAGCGGCACCTTGCTGACGATCACGCAGGACATCACCGGGCCGTCGCTGCCCACGGCGATGTCGGGGAGCACGAGCAGTTCGTCCGCGTGGCGCAGGTACTCCACACAGGTGATCGGACCGATGTCCAGCGAACCCGCGACCAGCTGGTCGCTGAGCTTCTCCGGCGTGTCCTTGGTGAGATCCAGGTCGAGCAGATTGCCGGTCCTGGCCAGCCCCCAGTAGAGGGGTACGCAGTTCAGGAACTGAATATGCCCCACTCGGGGCCGGACCGGGGTGTTCTCCCGGGCCTCCCGCGTTTCCTCGTCCGGTACTGCCACCGCGCCGCTCCCTTACTGTTCGTGCGCCTCCCCGCAGGGTATGCCCGCTGGTCGGGAAGGTCCGCACCACCCTTCCGTGACGCACCGTGCCGATCACCGCAACCGCCTTACGACACGCGGTGTCCAGCACGCAAGTCACCCCTGGTCGTCACAGCAGCCGCATGCTAGCGTTGCCCTCAGTTGCAGTTTGATTCCCCTTGCAGTACTTGAAGCCTGCGGAGCATGTAACCGCAGGCTTTTTGTAGTTTTTCAGCAATATCGAAAACTCCGGACCCGTCCGGAGGCAGGGCGATCAGCGCAGCGGACCGGGTGCCACACGGTGTGGTCCCCGATACGTCCCTCGCAAGGAGAACGGCATGGCTCAGGGAACCGTCAAGTGGTTCAACGCTGAGAAGGGCTTCGGCTTCATCGCCCAGGATGGCGGCGGCCCCGACGTCTTCGTCCACTACTCCGCCATCAACGCGAGCGGTTTCCGCTCGCTGGAGGAGAACCAGGCGGTCAGCTTCGACGTCACCCAGGGTCCGAAGGGCCCGCAGGCGGAGAACGTCACCCTTGTCTGAATCATCCTCGATGAGGATCTGATCGCTCGGGACCCGTCGGGTCCGCCGTCGGCCGCAGGGCCGTCACGGTGAGCACAAGAGCAGCAGTACCCAAGGGGGCCCGCCTTTCGGCGGGCCCCCTGCCTTTTCCGGGCCCGGCGCGGGACACGGCCCCGCCGCCCGCGGCCCCGCACCCCGCGATGCCCGGGGCGCGCGCACGGCAACGCTCGCGCACAACAACGCTCGCGCGTACGACAACGCGCGCACGACAACACCCGCACCGCAACGCGCGTACGACAACGCGCGTACGACAACGGCCCCCTCGCCCGTTCACCGGGAGAGGGGGCCGCGTCCGTGCGGGGCGGGCGTCAGGCCGTCGCGGGGGCCTTGCCGCCGGCCTGGGCCGGAACGGTGGCCCGGGCCGAGGCCGGGGCGTCGTCGTAGAGGTCACCGGCCGGGTTGTTGTACGCGACCAGGTCGAGCGTCTTCTCCCGGGCCGAGACCACGATCGGCACCAGGGCCTGGCCGGCGACGTTGGTCGCGGTGCGGACCATGTCGAGGATCGGGTCGATGGCCAGCAGCAGACCGACGCCCTCCAGCGGCAGACCCAGGGTGGAGAGGGTCAGCGTCAGCATCACGATCGCACCGGTCAGACCGGCGGTGGCGGCCGAGCCGATCACCGAGACGAAGGCGATCAGCAGGTAGTCCTTGATGCCGAGGTCGATGCCGTACACCTGGGCGACGAAGATCGCGGCCAGCGAGGGGTAGATCGCGGCGCAGCCGTCCATCTTGGTGGTGGCGCCGAACGGGACGGCGAAGGAGGCGTACTCGCTCGGGACGCCGAGCCGCTCGGTGACCCGGCGGGTGACCGGCAGGGTGCCGACCGAGGAGCGGGAGACGAAGGCCAGCTGGATGGCGGGCCAGGCACCCTTGAAGAAGTTGACCGGGTTGAGGCCGGCGGCGAACTTCAGCAGCAGCGAGTACACGCCGAACAGCACCAGGGCGCAACCGACGTAGACGTCGACGGTCAGCGTCGCGAACGGCTCCAGCAGGTCCCAGCCGTACTTGGCGACGGACTTGCCGATCAGGCCGAGGGTGCCGAGCGGCGAGAGCCGGATGACCCACCAGAGCGCGGTCTGGATCAGTTCGAGCACCGACTCGCTGAGCTTGAGCACCGGCTCGGCCTTGGCGCCGAGCTTGATGATCGCGGCGCCGGCCACGATCGCCAGGAAGACGATCTGGAGGACCTCGACCTCGGTGAAGGCGGTGACGATGTTGGTCGGGAAGATCCCGGTGAGGAAGTCGATCCAGCTGCCGGTGGACTTCGGCGCCTTGAGGCCCTCGGTCTTGAGGTTGGTGCCCTCGCCCGGGTTGGTGAGCAGGCCGAGGCCGAGGCCGATGGCCACCGCGATCAGCGAGGTGATCGCGAACCAGAGCAGGGTGCGGACGGCCAGCCGGGCGGCGTTGGTGACGTTCCGCAGGTTGGCGACGCTGACCAGGATCGCGGTGAAGACCAGCGGCGGGACGGCGAGCTTCAGCAGCTGGACGAAGATCCGGCCGATGGTCTCCAGGGTGGTGGCCAGCCAGGAGATGTCGGCCGCGCGGGCCAGGTAACCGAGGGCGACGCCGAGCACGAGGCCGGCGACGATCTGGGCCCAGAAGGGCGTCTTGCGGATTCTGGCGAGCACGGACGGCGACGAGGTCGCCTCGGGCGCTGTGGACATGACGGTGCGGCTCCGGGGGAGGCGTGACTGACGGTGTGGCGGTGGGGGGCGGGAAAGGCGGCACGGCGGGAGCCGGACGGGAAGGGAACCGGCCCCGATCAGGGGCGTGCCGCCTGAATACAGCTCATGGCGCGACAACGGCGCGGGCTGTCCACAGCACCGGACAGACGCCCGCGGGCGGCACCGGGCTGCGAGCCCAGGCCGTGCGCCGAACGTGCGTCTGAGGTGGTCATGGGCGACACGTTAGCAGTAAAGGTTTGAGATGTTCAAAGTAGTTGTTTGAGTTCCGGACGCGAAGGATCCCTGGGCGACAGCGGGGGCCCCCGAGGGGGCCTGGGAGGCGCTCCGCACGGGCCCGATTGACCGCTCAGCAGTTATACGTATAACTTGGAGAGCATCCCCGCCCGCCCCCTGCCCAGACCGGAGAATCCCGCCCATGGGCTACCTCGCCCTGCTCCGCGCCCCGCACGTCGGCCGCCTGCTCTTCGGCACCCTGCTCGGCCGCCTCCCGGCCGGCATGACCGCCCTGGTGATCGCCCTCGCGCTGCGCGACGCCGGCGCGCCCTACAGCCGGATCGGGCTGGCCACCGCCGCGTACGCGATCGCGGCGGCCATCGGCGGGCCGGTGCTCGGCCGGATCGTGGACCGCACCGGGCAGCCGCGCGTCCTGCTGGTCTCGGCGGTGATCGCCGGCGGCGGGTACGCCCTGCTGGCGCTGGCCCCGGCCTCCGCGGTCTCCGCCACCGTCGGCGCCGCGGTCGCCGGACTGGCGATGCCCCCGCTCGAACCCTGCCTGCGCTCGCTCTGGCCGGACGTCGTCGAGGAGAAGCAGCTCGACACCGCCTACGCCTTCGACTCCGCCTCCCAGCAGATCCTCTACGTCGCCGGCCCGCTCGCGGTGGCCGGCATCGCGGGCACCGCCGGCCCGGTCACGGCGCTCTGGGTGGCGGCCGGACTCGGCCTGGCCGGGGCACTCGTGGTCGCCACCACCGCACCGGCCCGCGCCTGGCAGGCGCCGCCGCGCGCGCACTCGGCGGGCCTGCTCGGACCGCTGCGCTCCCCCGGCCTGGTCCTGCTGCTGATCGGCCTGGCCGGCGCCGGCTGGGCGGTCGGCGCGCAGAACGTGCTGTTCATCGCCTACGCCGAGGCCCAGCACGGGAGCGGCCTGCCCGGTGGCGCCGGGAGCCTGCTGGCCCTCGCGGCACTCGGCGGCCTGCTCGGCGCTCTCGCCTACGGCGCGGTGCGGTGGCGCAGCTCGACGGCCACCCGGACCTGGCTGATGGCGCTCGGCATGGCCGTCAGCTACCTGCCGCTGGTGCTGGTCCCGGGCCCGGCCGTGATGGCCGTCCTCGCCTTCGTCTCCGGCATCGCGCTGGCTCCGCTGCTGGCGGCGGCCTTCGTGCTGGTCGCCGAGCTGGCCCCGCAGGGGACCGTGACGGAGGCGTTCGCCTGGCTGGTCACGCTCTTCGCGACCGGGAACTCGCTGGGCTACGCGGTCTCCGGCCACCTCGCGGAGGGGTCGCTGCGCTCGGTGGCGCTCTGCGCGGCCGGCGGGATCGGCCTGGGCGGGCTGCTGCTGTTCGGCGCCCGCCGCTGGATCCGCCCGGTCGGCGGGGCCTCGGCCGGGACGCACCCGCTGCCCGCCGCCGAGCCGGTACCGGTGCCGGTGGGCTGAGGCCCGCCGCATTCCCATGGACGTGGCTGCACCTGTCGGGCCGGTGGTCTGGCTGACGGGTGCAGCCACTTTTTTTTCGTGCCCGCTCCGGCCCGCGTCGTCGGGCCGTCGTGCCCGCTCCGGTCCGCGCCGGCACTTCGTCGCACCACTCCGGTCCGCGCCGGCACCGCGCGCCCGTCCGCCCCGCACGCGCGCCCGTGCGCCCCGGGCGGCGGGAGCGAAGGGGCCCGCGCGGACCGGAGCGGGTGGCCGTCGGGGTCAGTGCTCCCGGGCGACCGGGGCGGTGGAGGAGCGCAGCACCAGCGAGGTGGCGAGCGGCGGCACGGGTGCGACCGCCTCGCCCCGGAGCAGTCCGGCGAGCGCCGCCACCCCGGCCCGGCCCAGTTCCTCACCGGGCAGGTCGACCGTGGTGAGCGGCGGGGTGAGCAGGGCGGCCACCGGGACGTTGTCGATCCCGACCACGGAGAGGTCGGCGGGCACCCGCAGGCCCCGCTCGGCCGCGGCCTGGTAGACGCCGGCGGCGACCACGTCGTCGTCGCAGATCACCGCGTGCGGCCGGTCCGGCAGTTCCAGCAGCCGGTGGGCGACCTCGCGGGCGGCGGCCTGGCCCTCGTTCAGGCTGACACCGAGTTCGACCGCGTCCAGGCCCAGCGCCAGGACCGTCTCCTCGAAGGCCGCCTGGCGGACCCGGAAGGTGTACGCGGCGTGGGTGGAGCGGAGCCTGGCGATCCGGCGGTGGCCGAGGGCGGCGAGGTGGGCGACGGCGGCCCGCATCCCGCCGCCGACGTCCAGTTCGACGGTCGGACGGGCCCGGTCGGTGCCGGGGTCGGCGTCCAGGAAGACGACGGGGGTGTCGGCGGGCAGTTCGCCGAGCTGGCTGTCGTCCGGGGAGCAGATCAGCAGGCCGTCGAAGCGACTGGTGGTGGCGGCCTCGGCGAGGGTGGCGCTCCCCCAGCCCGAGCTGACCACGACGGCCAGGCCGTGCTTGCCGGCCTCCTCGTGGACGCCCTCCAGCACCCGGCCGAAGAACGGGCCGAGGATGTTGGGCACGGCCAGCAGGATCATGCCGCTGCGGCCGAGCCGGAGTTGACGGCCGGCGGCCTGCGGCCGGTAGCCGAGGCCGCGGGCGGCCTCCCGGACCCGCTCACGGGTGGCGTCGGAGACGCGGCGGCCCGCCTCCGAGCCGGAGAACACCAGCGAGACGGTGGCCTGCGAGACCCCGGCCAGACGGGCGACGTCCCGACCGGTCGGGCGGCGGACCGGGGCCGGCCAGGTCCCGGCGGCCGGTCCGGGACGCCCCGGCGGCACGGCCTCCCCCGGCGCGGCGCCCTCGGGTACGGCGCCCTCCGGCACGACGTCCCCCGACTCCACGTCCGCCGACTCCACGTCCCCCGGCTCCACGTCCCCCGGCTCCGCGCCCTCCGGCGCGGCGTTCTCCGGCACGGTGGCGCGGGTCAGTTCTGCGGGGCCGAGGCGGCGGGGCCCGCGGGCGCCTTGGCGGCCTCGGCGCGCAGCGCGTCGTCCACCGCGTCCTCCTCGGCGTTCTGCGAGGCGATCCGGGAGGCCGTCCGGGTCCGGATGCCGTCCACCCGGCCGGAGATCTCGACCGACATCTCGTCACGCTGCCGGCTGAGCAGCACATAGCTGAGCGGCGCCGAGACGACGGCGGCCAGCAGGAAGAGGAAGATCACCCCGGCCTCGCCGGAGACCGGGATCACCTGGAAGTGGCCGAGGATCAGCGCGACCAGCAGGCAGCCCAGGAAGACGGAGACCCGCATCGAGGTGTAGCGGAGTGTGGCGTGCGACTTCTTGCTCACATTGCTGCTCACCGGGGACACATCCTTCACTGCGCTGGGACCGGCCGGTCTCCCAGTGAAGCATGCCCGACGGGCCCGGCGGGGAACGGGTCCCGCCCCGGACCGCCCCGGCGCGGCCGTGATCAGCCCAGGTCGCGCCACATGATGACATCGTCCCGGTCGTCGCCGGGGACGACCCGGATGGCACCGGGCACCCGGCCGACCTCGACGTAGCCGCTGCGGAGGTAGAAGGACTCCAGGCCGAGCCCGCCCCGCACCTGGAGCTTCAGCCCGGCCAGCCCCCATTCCCGGCCGATCCGCTCGGCCTCGGCCAGCAGCGCCGCGCCGTACCCGCGCCCCTGCAGCTCGGGGTGGACCATGACCTTGGAGACCAGCCGCCAGTGGTCCATCGGCCCGAACCGCATCGACTGCAGGACCAGCAGTCCGGCCAGCCGCCCGGTCCCGGTCTCCCGGGCGATCAGCAGCCGGTCCGGCCCGGCCGGGGCGAGCCCGGCGAACTGCGCCGCCCCGGCGGCCCCGACCTCCTCCTCGGTCACCCGGCGGACGAACCCGACGGCCCCGCCGGCGTTGCTGGCGGCCGTCCACAGGCTGATGACCTCGGCACGCAGCTCGGGGCCGAACACCGGGTCCAGGGTGAAACTCAACGTCATGTCCCCGGAGCCTAGCCACCCCTTACGACACTCCGGCGGCCAGCTCTGCCCAGCCCAGCTCTGCCCAGCTCAGCTCAGCTCAGGGCCGGCACAGCGCGGTCCGTCCTCCGCCCCGGTGTCCGCAGGGCGAGGCAGAGCAGCACCGCGACGGCGCAGAGCCCGCCCGCCACGTACCAGGCGAGGTCGTAGTCGCCGAGCGTGTCCCGGGCGACCCCGGCCAGGCCGGCCACCACCGCGGCGCCGATCTGGTGGCAGGCCAGCACCCAGCCGAAGACGATCGGCGCGTCCTCCCCGAAGTACTGCCGGCAGAGCGCGACGGTCGGCGGGACGGTGGCCACCCAGTCGAGTCCGTAGAAGATCACGAACGCCAGGATCGGCGGCTCCAGCGAGCCGGCGAACAGCTGCGGCAGCAGGAGCAGCGAGAGCCCGCGCAGCGCGTAGTAGACGACCAGCAGCCGTCCGGCGTCGAAGCGGTCGGTGAACCAGCCGCTGGCGACGGTGCCGATCACGTCGAAGACGCCGATCAGCGCGAGCAGGCTCGCCGCCGTGGTGACCGGGAGGCCGTGGTCGTGGGCGGCCGGGATGAAGTGGGTGCCGACCAGCCCGGCGGTGGTCGCGCCGCAGATCGCGAAGGACCCGGCCAGCAGCCAGAAGGCCCGGGTGCGGGCGGCGTCCCTGAGTACCCGCAGCGAACGGGCCAGCGCGCGCCCCTCGGCCGCCGGGGCGGGCGGGGGCTCGGTCGCGCCGTACGGGAGCAGGCCGAGATCGGCGGGCCGCTCGCGCATCAGCAGCAGCACCGGGACGGCCACCGCGCTGGCCGCCAGCGAGACCACCACGACCGCCGAGCGCCAGCCGTGCTCCTGGACCAGCCAGGCGCCGAGCGGGAGGAAGACCAGGTTGCCCGCCGCCCCGGCGGCCGTCAGCACCCCGGTCACCAGTCCCTGCCGGGCCCGGAACCAGCGGCCGGTGACGGTGGTGGCGAACGCCCCGGCCATCGAACCGCTGCCGAGGCCGACCAACACGCCCCAGCACAGCACCAGTTGCCAGGGCTCGCGCATCAGCATGGTCAGACCGGAGCCGACCGAGATGGTCAGCAGCGCGCAGACCACGATCAGCCGGACGCCGAACCGGTCCATCAGCGCGGCGGCGAACGGCGCCGTGAGGCCGTAGAGGGTGAGGTTCACCGAGGTGGCGCTGGATATCGTGCCCATCGACCAGCCGAACTCGGTGTGCAGCGCGTCCATCATCAGACTGGGCGTGGAGCGGAATCCGGCCGAGCCGAGCAGTACCAGCAGGGCGACTCCGGCCACCACCCAGGCGTAGTGCACCCGGGGGGCGCGGGCCGGGTCGGCCGGGCTCGCCGGGCCGACAAGTCCGACGGGGTCGGCGGAGTCGGCGGAGTCGGCAAGCGTGTCGGGTCCGGCGAGGTCGGCAGGGTCGACGGATCCGGCCGGAGCCGCCGTGCCGGTGGGGGCGTTCGCTTCGTTCACGCGGCCGAGTCTCCCGAAGGGGCCGTGGCGCGACGAGGGGCGGGGCTGCCAGCTTTCGTCGGTATCGGGCCAACCGGGGGGCGGGAACCGGCCGCCCGGAGTCCGTACTCCGACGGGCGGGACCGGTGGCCGAAAAGGATCGCCCGCCCTGGGTGGATCGAATGGCGGCGAGCCGCGCGCACCCCGAGCACGGCACGGCCGGCCGCCATCCGACCTCGGTGCACGGGCCCCTGAACCCGTGCGACGCCCTCCGCACTCGCCGAGGAACGGTCACCCGACCCGCCCTGCCTGCGGCCCCCCTGCTGACGTGATCCCCCTGGACAGCAGCACCGCGGCGGCGTTCGGGTGTCCCTCGGCGTCCCCTCGCGACGGAGAGCTGCACCCAAGCGTGATCAGTCGGATACGTCACGTCAATGGGTTGTCGGAAATTCGGAATGGTTGCGTCAGCTTTCGGCCCGGAGATCACCGGGGCCCGGACGGACCGTCCAGGGCCCTTCCGCAGTCGGCCGACGCCTGCCCGACGTCACTCCCCCGGCCCGCCCGACGCCCCTCCCCCGGCCCGGCCGACGCCCTCCCCCGGCCCGGCCCCTACTGCGCGAGGGCCGCCCAGTCGACGGTGGCCAGCGGGTCCACCGGCCGGGCGTCCGGGCTGATCTCGCACCAGACCCGCTTGCCCGAACCGTCCGGGTACCAGCCCCAGCGGTCGCAGAGCAGCTCGACCAGCTCCAGCCCGCGCCCGTTGGTGGCGTCGACGTCCGCGCCCGCGTGCCGGGGCGCGGGGGCGACCTGGCTGGCGTCGGCGACCTCGACCCGCAGCGGACCGACCGTCGCCGCCTCGCGCACCTCACCGCCCCCGTCCGGGGCACCGGTCGAGGACGGGAAGCCGCTCGCGCAGGCACCCGGCGAACCGGCCGCCGAGCCGTCCGGTGGCGCGCCGGGGAAGTCGCCCAGCGGGAAGCAGAGCCGCAGCACGGCCGGACACCCGGTGTGCACCACGGCGTTGGTGACCAGCTCGGAGACCACCAGCACCACCGTCTCGGCGATCGGCGCGTCCGGGTCCACGCCGTGGTTGAGCAGCCGGGAGCGGACCCACCGACGGGCCCGGCCGACCTCGGCGGGGTCCGCCTGCACCGCCAGCTGTACCTGAAGAACCTGCACCGCTCCACCACCCGCACTCGCAGTTCGGCACCGTCTCGACCGGGCCCTGGTCGCCCGGCCGGCCCGGGTACGCACCGGGCCACCGTCCTCCGGGCCGCTGTCCGCCGGGTCACCGCACGTCACGCCCGGTGCGGTGCGCCCGCACCGGCTCGTCCGTCGCTCATCGACCACGACGCGAATACGCCTCAGGATGAGTCGGCCGGCGGACCGCAGCAAGCGCTTCGGGCATATTCCAGCGATCGGGGGACGGGGCAGGGCATACTGTCCCGCTCACTCCGACGAGCCTCGGACCGGTGATCGCCCGGCCGCTCCGACCGGCCCCGGACGCAGAGGCGAACCTACCGCCGTCCGCCCCTCGCGCCGCGCCCGCCACTCGCGAACCACCCGTGCGACATATGTCCAACCAGCTTCGAACAGCACAACGGCGGGATCGGCGGCAGATCCCACGATCCGACCATCCGAAGCACCGGGCTCCGTTCTTCCCCGAATCGCTCCGCCGCCCGAACACCCCGGGATACCGTGGACGCGTCAGCGGTCGGTCCGGCAGGAGGGGTGGTGACCGGTGGCCACCACCGACGACGCCCCGCGCCGGGACGAGCAGCTGCAACGGCGCCTGGCCCGCGGCGAGGAGACCGCCCTCGGCGAGCTGTACGACCAACTCGCCCCGATGGTGCACGGATTGGCGGGCCGGATACTGGCCGACCAGTCCGCCGCGGCCCAACTCACCCGGGAGGTCTTCGCCCACGTCTGGGAGCACCCCGAGGCGTTCGACCCGTCCCGCGGCTCGCTCCGCTCCTGGCTCGGCGCACTGACCCACCGTCGCGCGGTGGACCGGCTGCGCGCCCGCCGGGCCGAGGCCGCGGGATACGCCGGGCCCGCCGAGGAGGACGAGATCCGGACGGTGGCCACCGCCGCCCGGGTCCAGTACGTGGTCTCCGCCCTGCCGCAACCGCTGCGTGAGACGATCGCGGAGTCCTACTACGACGGCCGCACCTACCAGGAGACGGCCCGTCGGCTCGGGATCAGCGAACAGGCCGCCAAACAGCGGATGCGACTGGGGCTGGCCCTGCTGGCCACCGAACTGGAGCAGGAGCGCGAGCGGCACCGGCCCTCCGCCCCGGCGGCCGGCGATCCGCGCGCCGGGCTCCCGGACGCCGGGAGCACGGAGGGGCCGGGGGCCGGCGGGAACGGGCAACGGACGGAGGGCGGAGGGACGTGACGACCACCGACGAGCGGCACGAGGCGCTGCGCTCACTGCTCGGCGCCTGGGCCCTCGGCGCCGTCCCCTCCGCCGAGGCCGCCGAACTCGAACTCCACCTGACCGACTGCCCGCAGTGCGCCGAGGAGGCCGGACGGCTCCGCGAGGCGGCCGGCTGGCTCTCCGTCGAGGAGCCGCTGGACCAGCCCGGCGCGCTGCGCCAGCAGGTGCTCGACTGGTGCCTGACCCGTCGGCCGGCGGACCTTCCGGTGCCCACCTGGGGCATGCCGTACACCGCCGAGACCGCCAAGCTCGACGCCCTGCTGCGCGACCTCGGCCCCGAGGAGTGGCAGGAGGTGGCCGAACTCCCCTGGCACGGCGGCACCGAGTACCTGCGCCCGGCCGAGGTCCTGTGCCATCTCGCCGCCGTGGACGGCTACCTGGCCGTCGCGCTCGGCCTGCCCGACCCGGTGCCGGGCGGCCCGTTCCCCGCCGGTGGGCCGACCGCCGTGCGCCGGGTCCCGCCACAGGAGGCCGCCGCCGTCCCCCGGGTGCCGCCGCAGGCGGGCCCGCCCTGGGCCCGGATCGCCGAACGCACCGCCCGGCTCACCGCCGAGCAGTCCGGGCAGCCGCCCCAGCGGATCCGCGCCCGGTGGCGCCGGCACTGCCACGAACTGGTCCGCTCGGCCGCGCTCGCCCCGCAGGGCAACACCCCGGTGGACTTCGGCTTCGCGACCGTCCCGCTGCGGGACGCCTTCGTCGACCGGGCCTTCGAGTGCTACGTGCACGGCGAGGACATCGCCCGGGCGGTCGCCTATCCGTACGACCCGCCGGCCCCGCAGCACCTGCGGCAGATGATCGACCTGGCGGTGCGGATGCTGCCGCTGGCCCTGGCCGGGCAGCGGGCGGCGCGCCCCGAACCGGCCGGCGCGACGCTCGGCGGCGCCGACGACGCCCGGCCGGACGGCTCGGGGACCGGTGCCGGGCGCCGGACCGGCCGACGGATCCGGCTGGTGATCGACGGCCCGGCGGCCGGCGAGTGGCTGATACCGCTGGACGGCCCGGACGCCGGTCCGCCCGGCGGCGAGCCGGTGGCCGCGATGGTGCTGGACGGGCTGGAGTTCTGCCAGCTGGCCGCCGCGCACCGCGACCCGGACCGGGTACCGGTCGGCGAGCACGGCGACCGGGCCGCGATCCGCGAGGTGCTGCGCGCGACGCCCCTGCTCTCCCGGCCGTAGCGAGCCGGACGGCCCGGACCGGACGGACAGGACGGACGGCTCCGACCGGACGGACGGCCCGGCCGGCTCAGGCGAAGACGACCGTCCGGCTGCCGTTCAGCAGCACCCGGTGCTCGCTGTGCCACTTCACCGCGCGCGCCAGCGCCTGGCACTCGACGTCCCGCCCGAGCGCGACCAGCTGGTCCGGGGTGACGTCGTGGGTCACCCGGGCCACCTCCTGCTCGATGATCGGGCCCTCGTCGAGGTCGGCGGTGACGTAGTGCGCGGTGGCACCGATCAGCTTCACGCCCCGGGTGTGCGCCTGGTGGTACGGCTTGGCGCCCTTGAAGCTCGGCAGGAAGGAGTGGTGGATGTTGATCACCTTGCCGGACAGCGCGGTGCAGAGGTTGTCCGAGAGCACCTGCATGTAGCGGGCCAGCACGACCAGCTCGACGTTCTCCTTGGCCACCAGGTCCAGCAGCTGCTGCTCGGCCTCGGCCTTGTTCTCCCTGGTCACCGGGATGTGGTGGAACGGGATGCCGTAGCCCTCGGTGAGGTCGCGGAAGTCGGTGTGGTTGGAGACCACCGCGGCGATCTCCACCGGCAGCGCGCCGATCCGGGTGCGGAACAGCAGGTCGTTCAGGCAGTGGCCGAACTTGCTGACCATCAGCACGATCCGCAGCTTCTGCTCGCTCGGGTGGATCTGCCAGTCCATCCCGAACGAGGCGCCGATCGCGGCGAAGCTGGCCCTCAGCTTGTCGACGGTCACCGGCTCGACCGCCGAGAAGTGCACCCGCATGAAGAACAGCCCGCTGTCCCCGTCACCGAACTGCTGGCTGTCGATGATGTTGCACCCGGTCATGAAGAGGTAGCTGGAGACCGCGTGGACGATGCCCTGCTTGTCGGGGCAGGACAGCGTGAGGACGTACTGGGCGCTGGCCGGCTGCTGTTCCACGTGGGGGTATCCCGTCCTGAGCTCGTGCTGGTGTGAATGCTCCAGCGTTTCACACTCCGGGACGCCCCCAGCCGGGCTGCCCGCACTCCGGGACGGACCGGCCCGCACCGGGCACCGGCCCGGGCCGACCGGTCACCCACCGGCCCCCGGGCCGGTCAGACCTGGGTCAGGATCCGCAGGATGTCCAGCGAGCGCGGCGGCGCGTCCGGGTCCTCGCCGTCGTTGGCCGCCAGCAGGACGTGCGCCTCCCGGGCCGCCCGGACCGCCTCCGGCCAGTCCTGGTGCCCCAGGTAGGCGGCGGCCGGCGCGTCCGCACCGACCTCGTGCAGGATCTGCACGACCCGCAGCACCGCGAGGTCCACCACTGTGGCCTCGGCGGCGTCCCGGAAGATCGTGCCGATGTACTTCTCGGCGGACCAGCGGTCCAGCCAGGTGTCCTCGACCAGCCGGTAGACGGCGTCGGTCACATCGCCGTACCCCTCACGGCCGGCCAGCCAGGCCTCCCGCTGGAACCCGGGGTCGGAGAGCATGTGCAGGGCCGAGCGGAGTCGGGCCCGCCAGCGCCACCAGGGCAGGTCGTTGAGCGGCATGCCGCCCATCGTGCTGGAGCGGTGGCCCGGACGAGAAGGGTTTCGGGCAGACCGATACGAAGATTCTGTGCTGGCGGACATGGACAACGATCGTACGTTCCCCGACCGTTCGTGCTCCACTCCCGATCTACACGCGTTCACGCCCGGAGTTCCTCCGCCGTTGGTCGTTTGTTGGCTTTACCGCCCTCTCGGCTTGCGGCACCGGGGATTGGCTGGAACCGGTGCGCAGCAGAGCGCCCCGGGAGGGAAAGACCCATGACCAGCCGAAGGGGCTCGTCCCAGGCCATGAACCCGATCGCAGGACGGCGCAACCGACGCCCGATCGCTGCCGTCGCGACCGCCGCGGCGCTGCTTCCCACCCTCTTCTCGGCCTCCGCGTGCGGCGGACCGGCCGACGCCGCCACCGGTAGTGGCGACCTCACCGTCATGACCTGGGCACCGTCCGGCACCGGCTCGGCCGACCGTCCCGGCATGACGGCCCTGGCCGAGGCCATCGGCCGGGACCTCAACGTCAAGGGCGGCCTCGGCGGCCGCCGGCTCAATGTGATCACCTGCAACGAGCACAACACCGCCGACGGCGCCAAGGCCTGCGCCCAGCAGGCGGTGGACGCCAAGGCCGTCGCGGTGCTGGGCTCCTACAGCCAGTTCGGCGACGACTTCATGCCCGTCCTGGAGCGCGCCGGCATCCCGCTGATCGGCGGCTACGGACTGTCCCAGCCGGAGTTCAGCAGCCCGCTGTCCTACCCGGTGGGCGGCGGCATGCCCGCCCTGATCGGCGGCAGCGGCCGCCAGCTGGTGGAGGCCGGCTGCAAGGCCGTCTCGCTGATCCGCCCGGACACCCCGGCCGGCGACAACCTGCTCGGCTACCTCGGCAACGCGCTCAAGCCGGCCGGGATCAAGCTGCTGGACGTCAAGGCGCCGGAGAAGTCCAACGACTACAGCCCGGTGGTCCGCAAGGCCATCGGCACCGACCAGGCCGGCAACTGCGTCACCAGCGCGCTGGGCGCCGAGCCGACCGGCAACCTGCTCGACGCCTTCCGCCGGACCGGTGCGAAGAACACCAGGATCGCCTCGGTGATCGGCAGCGTGCAGCAGTCGGTGGTCGACTCCACCGGCGGCGACAGCGGCCCGCTCTCCGGTGCCTTCGTGACCGGCTGGTACCCGCCGGAGTCGGCCAAGATCTGGGACGGACTGCGCGCGGTGATCCGCGCCGACTCCGGTCGGCACATCGACGCGGCCGACCCGGGGGTGCAGACCACCTGGGTCGCCTACGAGGTGTTCAAGCAGATCTCCGAGCGCCTGACCGCGGCCGGGCAGACGATCACCAGCAAGGCCGCGACCACCCTGCTGGACGGCGGCGAGCCGATCGACGTCGGGCTCACCCCGCCGTTGAACTGGGCCACCACCAACATGCTGCCGAGCACCGAGTCGCCCCGGCTGGTGAACACCTGGGTCACCTTCCAGGTGGTCAAGGGCGGCCAGATGACCCTGCAGCGGCCCGGCTTCGTCGATGTGCGCTGGGTGCTCACCGGCGGCAAGCCGCCGGCCTGAGCGGACCCGCTGCCCGGGAGGACTTCCGGGAACGGCGGAGGGCCCGACCACTGTCCGTGGTCGGGCCCTCCGCCGTTGTCGCCCCGCCGGTCCCGGCAGGGCGGTGGACTCAGAGGTCGCCGTCGGTGCGGGTGGGCAGGGAGGTCTGGCCCGCGACGGTGTTCCAGAGACCGGCCGCCTGCTTCTTGGCGGTGGTCGCGGTGCCGCTCGCGGCGACGGCGTTCTTGTAGTGCTGGTTGTCGTTCTTCTTGGGGTCGCAGCCGCTCTGCGCGTCCCCGGCCCAGGCCGCGTACTCGTCGTCGGCGGTCGCCGAGGCCGCCCACGCCGCGTTCAGCTGCTCGACCAGCTGCGGACCGCCGGTCAGCTTGTCCGTCTTCAGCCCGGAGAGCTTGCTCTGCAGCTCCCGCCGCTGGCCGGCCGCGGCGGTCAGCGCCTGCTGCGACTCCGGGAGCTTCTCGCACTTCTGCACCGAGGCGACCGCGCCGATCACCGCCTGCCGGCTGTCGTTGGCGGTGCCGAGCAGGTCCGAGAGCGCCTGGGCCTGCGCCTTGACCTCCGGGCTGACGGAGGCGGTGGTCGGGCCCGGGGCCTGCTGCGAGGTGGCGGCGGTGGTGCCGCCGCCGGTGGTCGCCGGGGCGGCCTGGGGCTTCGTGCCGGGCTTGTCGTCGCCGCCGCTCATCAGCACCGCGACCAGGGCGGCCGCGGCGATACCGCCGACCACCGCGCCGCCGATCACCAGCTTGTTGGAGGAGCGGCCGCCGCCGCGCCCGGCCGGGGCCGCGCCGGACCGGTCCGGGTAGTCCGCCGCGGGCCCGTCGGCGTATCCCGGGTGGGCCGGCGGGTAGCCGCCGGCGCCCTGCGGGTCGGCCCCCGGGTACGGCGGCAGGTACTGGGTGGCCTGGCCCGGGTCGGCCGGGTGGCCGGGGTGCGCCGCGCCGCCCCAGCCGGGCGCCGGCATCCCCTGCTGCTGGACCGGCATGGCCTGGGTGGGCAGCACGCTGTCACCGAAGTACTCGGGCTGCCCGGACGCCTGGCCCGGGTAGGGCCCCGGCTGCGGGCCCGACGGCGGTCCCGGGTACGGCGGCGCGGCGGGCTGCTGGCCGTGCGGCGGCCCGGGCTGCGGGAACGGTTGCTGCCCGGGCTGCTGGACCGGCTGCTGGCCCGGTTGTTGGACCGGCTGCTGCCCGGGCTGCTGGACCGGTTGCTGCCCCGGCTCCGGACGGAACAGGTCGTCCAGATTGAAGTCACCGGAGTTGGGGTACGAGCGGCGCTGGCTCAACGCGATTCCTCACCTGTGCACGACCGCGCGCTGACGGCGGACCACATCTCGTCGGTTCTTGGGAGCATCACAGTTCCTTGGACGTCGCGCCCACGCTACCGGTTCACCGAACCGGCCGACCACGTGGGCGGTCCGCCCCTCACCGTCCCCGCACGCTCCGTACCGCCGTGCCACCAGCGCCTACGCGGCCTCCGCCTCCGCCCTGGCCTGGAACTCGCGGACCACCCGCTGCTCCCGGTACGGCTCCAGCCGGCGGCGGAACTCGTCCAGGTACTCCACGCCCCGGTTGGAGCGCAGACCGCTCAGCAGCCGGACCGCCTGCGCGCCCGTCTCGCAGGCGCGTTCCACGTCCCGCTGCTGGAGCTGAGCCGTCGCCAGCAGCACGAGGTCCACCGCGCGGCGCCGCACCCGGGTCGGCGGGTGCAGGTCGAGCGCCCGGCGGGCGTAGTGCTCGGCCTGGCCCGCCTGTTCGAGATCCCGGTGGCAGTGGGCCAGTTCGTCGGCGAGGTAGGCGTCGTCGAAGTGGACGATCCAGTCCGGGTCGTCCTCCGGGCGGCGCTTCTCCATCATCTCCAGGGCCTTGGCGGCCACCGCCTCGCACGCCCGGGCGTCGCCGAGCAGGGCGTGGCCGCGCGCCTCGGCCGCGTAGAACATCGCCATCGCGGTCGGGGTGGCGACCGTCCTGGCGCCCTCCTGGGCGGCCCGGGCGAGCTGGGCGATCTCCCTCGGGTTGCCCAGGGTCGCCGCCAGGTGGCTCATCGAGGCCGCCAGCACGTACCCGCCGTAGCCCCGGTCGTCGGCGGCCTGGGCCAGGCGCAGCGCCTGGATGTAGTACCGCTGGGCGAGGCCGGGCTGGCCGGTGTCCACCGCCATGTAGCCCGCCAGCTCGGTCAACCGCGCGACCGCCGCGAAGAGCTGGCGGCCCGTCTCCTCCCGGTAGGAGCCGCCGAGCAGTCCGGAGACCACGCTGTTGAGGTAGTGCACCACGACCGGGCGGACGTGGCCGCTGCCGAACCGGTGGTCCAGGTCGACCAGCATCGCGGTGGTCGCCTTGATCGCCGCGACATCGGTCGGGCCGACCCGGGTGCCGCCGCTGCGGGCCACCACCGGGTCCGGCGGGGTGATCAGCCAGTCCCGGCTGGGCTCGACCAGGGCGGAGGCCGCCACCGTCGCCCCGGTCAGGAAGTCCCGGCGTCCGACGTCGCTGCGCCAGAGCTCGCAGACCTGCTCGAGTGCGGCGCCCAGCGTCGGCGCGAACTGCAGCCCGATGCCGGAGCTGAGGTTCTTGCCGTCCGCCATGCCGATCTCCTCGACCGACACACTGCGCCCCAGTTTGCGTCCGAGCGCCTCGGCGATCACCGCCGGTGCCTGTCCGCGCGGTTGCTGGCCGCGGAGCCAGCGTGCGACGGAGGTCTTGTCGTACCGCAGGTCAAGACCGTGCTCGGCACCGCAGAGGTTCACTCTCCGTGCCAGACCGGCGTTGGAGCAGCTGGCCTCCTGGATCAGCTGCTGCAGGCGTTCGTTGGGCTGTCGTGCGACAAGTGGTCTCGCGGCCATGGGCTTCGCCTCCCCACACCCTCCGGTCCCGGCCGGCGGGCGACGCTTTCTGCTGATCTCTGTTGCCGAGTTGCCGACTGTCCTACCGTTCAAGGAAACTGACACCAGGTTAGCGATCAGCAACGCCAGCGGGATACCCACGGTGACGATCCCCACCCCCCACGCGCCCGGCAGAATGCTCCCGTGCGCCCCCATTGCGCCCACCCCGCCTCCCCCCGGCGCGCTTCCGCACGGTCCGCCTCACCGGTTCGGGTGAATTGCCACCGCGTGGCGGAACGGCCCGCACCCGACCGTAACCCGCCTCACGCACGGTAGTTGAGCAGCCCGTGGAAGACACCCCCGACTCCCCCGACCAGGGCTCCGACGCAGGACTGCCCCCGCTGCTCGTCGAAGCCGTCAGCTACGCCGAGACCCGTCACTGGGAGGTCGCCCCGGGCGCCTGGCTGATCGACGGCGACGGCCCCGCCCGCTGCTCGTGCGGCGAGCCCCGCTGCGCGCTGCCCGGCGCCCACCCGATCGACGCGGACTGGGCGCGCAAGGCGAGCGCGGGGCCGGGCGCGGTGCGGCGCTGGTGGACGGAGCGCCCGGAGGCGTCGATCCTGCTCCCGACCGGCCGGTCCTTCGACGTCCTGGACGTGCCCGAGGTGGCGGGCTGCCTGGCGCTGGCCCGGATGGAGCGGATGGGCCTTCAGCTCGGCCCGGTGGCGGTGGTCCCGACGGCGCAGGGCCGGGCGGGGCGCCGGCTGCACTTCCTGGTGCTGCCCGGGGTGGCGGCCAAGCTGCCGGAGATGCTCCGCAAGCTGGGCTGGCCGCCGGCCCGCCTGGACCTGGTGGCCCGGGGCGAGGGCGACTGGACGGTGGCCCCGCCGTCCCGGGTCGGCCCGACCGGTTTCGCCCAGTGGGCCCGCTCGCCCTCCGCGCTCAACCGCTGGCTGCCGGACGCCGCCGAACTGATCAATCCGCTGGCCTACGCCTGCGGGCGGGAGGCGCCGTCGGCCGCGGCGCAGGCGGCCCAGCCCGCGGCGGTGCGCTGACCGCGCTCCGGACCGCCGCACCGGCGGCGACCGACGGCCGACTCCCGGCCCGGTGGACCGCCGCCGTGCCGACCCGCTGAACGGCCGAACGGCCGCACCGCCGGACGGCCGACCCTTCCGAGGACTGCCGCCCTACGCCGATCGGGTGAGGGGTGTGCGCCGCGCGAGACCCCGCGCGCGAGTGACGGGCCTTGTCTCCCACCGGAGGCCGGGCCCGTCATACGCATGTGCGGATAAGGGTTCGGTGTACCCGCTGGTCAACGGCGAAAGCCCCTCGTACGAGTGACAACGCTCAAGGATTGCCATGATCGGCCGAGTGGGAGGAATTCCCATGTGAGGGGCCGCCGGACGGGGCGCTCGGTCGGGGAAGCCGGGCGAGGCGGACGGGAGGGACGGAGGGGAACCGGAGGGGACGGGAGGGAAGGGCGGGGCCGCGGTACCGGCCGGGTTCGGGGAGGCCGGTGGCGCGGGAGCGGGAGGGAGCGGGGAGGCGGAAGGGCCCGGTGCACGGGGAGCACCGGGCCCTTCCGGCCGTTCTCGCGCGGCCGTTCGCACGCGGGGCTCGGGCCTGCTGCGGGCCTGCTGCGGGCCCGCGCGGGCCTTCTCGGGCCCGCGGTCGCCCTCCTCGGCCTGCGGTCGCCCGGGCCGCGCTCGCCTTCCTCAGGCCTGCGCGACGAAGACGTGCGCGGCGATCTCCCTGCCCAGCTCGGCCGCGCTGTCGCCGGAGCCCACCATGACCCCGCCCACACCGGCGGTCACCCGCACCGTGGACCCGGGGCGGACCCCGGCCCGGCGCAGCGTGCGCATCAGCTCGCCGTCGGTCTGGATCGGCTCGCCGATCCGGCGGACCACCACGTCGGCGCCGTTCTCGCCCGGCAGCACGGTGTCCAGCGGGACGAGCTCGGCGTCGAAGCCCTCGCCCTCGGCCTTGGCGTCGCCCAGCTCGTCCAGCCCCGGGATCGGGTTGCCGTACGGGGACTGGGTCGGGTGGCCGAGCATCGCGAGCACCTTGCGCTCGACGGTCTCGCTCATCACGTGCTCCCAGCGGCAGGCCTCCTCGTGCACCTGCTCCCACTCCAGCCCGATCACGTCGACCAGCAGGCACTCGGCGATGCGGTGCTTGCGCATCACCCGCACCGCGAGCCGTCGGCCCTCCTCGGTCAGCTCCAGGTGGCGGTCGCCCGCGACCCGGAGCAGCCCGTCGCGTTCCATCCGGCCTACCGTCTGGCTGACCGTGGGACCGCTCTGCTCCAGGCGCTCGGCGATCCGGGCGCGCATCGGGGTGATGCCCTCCTCCTCCAGCTCCAGGATGGTGCGAAGGTACATCTCAGTGGTGTCGATCAGCCCAGACATCGCCGCTGGCTCCGTTCCTCGGGGTCCTCATCGCCAATTCTGACGTACCGCGACGACAACCGGGCCCGCCCCAGCCCTCGGGGGGCGGCATTTCGTGCCTGTTGACAGCGGCACCGGTGAGGCAGCACGGTGCTGGCCGTAGCTTTCTCCACCAGCGGTCCGGACCATCTCGGCCGCGCCACCCGGCCGGGCCCCCCACCGGCAGAGAGCGAAGGCAGCAGATGAGCGAGCTGGTCGGCCGGTACTTCGAGGCCGCGATCGCCCACCTCCAGCGGGTGCGGACGGAGGAGGCGGAGAACATCGACGCGGCCGCCGCCCTGCTCGCCGAGGCGATCGCCGGGAACCGCCGGGTCTTCGCGTTCGGTGCCGGCCACTCCTCGCTGGCGGCCCAGGACGTGGTCTACCGGGCCGGCGGGCTGGTGCCGATCAACCTGCTCGAGGTCCCCGGCATGGCCGGGGTCACGGTGATGCCGGCGCCGCTGTCGAGCGCCCTGGAGCGGGTCTCCGGACTGGCCACCACCACCCTGGACCTCACCCCCGCCACCAGCGGTGACCTGCTCTTCCTGATCTCGCTCTCGGGCCGGCAGACCATGCCCGTGGAGCTGGCCCAGTACGCCCGGCAGCGCGGCCTGAAGGTGATCGGACTGACCTCGCTGGCCTACCCCGGCGCCGTCCCCTCCGGGCACTCCTCCGGCACCTACCTCAAGGACCACTGCGACGTCGTCCTGGACAACAAGATCGCGGTCGGCGACGGCGAGCTGACCCACCCCGGGGCCGAGACCACCTTCGGCCCGGTCTCGACCATCGTCACCAGCGCGCTGATGCAGGCCGTGGTCGCCTCGGCGGTCGAGCGGCTGGCCGACGCGGCCCTCGCCGGCGAGGGCGCCGCCCCGCCGCTGTTCCGCTCGGGCAACGTGCCCGGCGGCACCGAGTGGAACGCCAAGCAGATGACCGACAACGCCGACCGGATCTTCTACACGTTCTGATTCCTTCCGGGACCTTCCGGGGTCTTCCCCCTCCTTCCGGGACTTCTCCGCACCGCCCCGCCCGTTCGACGTAGGAGGGCGCGGCGGCCGGTACCGGGCCCGCTACGCCGCCCGGCCGACCGTCCCGCCGGCCGGCCTGGACGCCGTCGGCCGTCGGGGCGCGCCGCGCGGCGACGGCCGGGGCCGCCCGGGCCCGCGGGGGCGCACCGGCCGACCGTCCGGCGCGGCCCGCCGTGCCGTGCCCACGGCGTGCCCGCGGCACACCCCGTCCGCCGGAGGGCCGGCCGACGCGCCCCGCACCCGCGCCGCCCTTGCCCCACCCACCCCGTCCCGGCCCGTCCACCCGGGCGCACCGGCCTGCCCGCCCAGGCGTACCGGGCCGTCCGCCGGGGCAGAACCGCCGGGGCGGGTGGTGGAGCTGCGAGCGGGGGGACGGGATGACGTCGGGCACGGGCGGGGCGGACCGGGTGGTGCGGGAGCGCGAGCTGCTGCCGGAGCTGTTCTGGGCGGCCGACTCGGCCTCCCAGCAGGGGCAGCACAGGGCCGTCCGGCTCTCCGCCGCCGAACTGCTGCTGCTGGTCGCGGCCGCCACGGCCGGCTCCGCCGACGGCCGGCCGTGGGCCTGGCTCGCCGCCGTCGCCTACCTCGGCGCGATCGGCCTCTCCGCCGTCACCAGCCGGCAGAACCCGCAGGGCCTCTGGTACGAGGGCCGGGCCGCCGCCGAGTCGGTGAAGACCCTGGCCTGGAAGTTCGCCGTCCGGGCCGACGCGGTCCAGCCGCCGCCCCGGCCGCTGCCGGACGCCGAGGGTCTGTACGGCCTCCAGCTCGGCCGGGTGCTGCACGCCTTCCGGGGCAGCCGCGCGGTCGGCCCCGGCCTGGCCGGCCGGCCCGCCGAGAGCCAGATCACCCCCGCGATGCGCGCCCTGCGCGAACAGCCGCTGGCCCTGCGGAGGGACGTCTACCTGCGCGAACGGATCCAGGTGCAGCAGGACTGGTACCGCTCCAAGTCCCGCTACTGCGCCCGGGCCGGCTTCTGGACCGGGGTGGCGGGCGTGGTGCTGCCGCTGCTCGGCCTGGTGCTCGCGGTGCTGCGGGCGCTGGGGCTCTTCTCCTTCGACGCCCTCGGCGCCGTCTCCGCCGTGGCCGCCTCCGTCACCGCCTGGGCCCAGTTGCGCCAGTACCGCCCGCTCGCCGCCGCGTACGGCCTGGCCGCCGACGAACTGGCCCAGATCCGCGCCCAGCTCGCCCACCTCGACCTCGGCTCCCCCGACGCCGAGGAGCTCTGGGCCCGCTTCTCCCGCGACGCCGAGGACGCCGTCTCCCGCGAGCACACCACCTGGCAGGCCCGTCGCGAGGTCAACGGCGCGGCCGACCGGGAGTACTGAGGCCGCGCCGGGGTGCCCGCGCCGACGGCGAGCGGGGCGGAGCCGCGGAATTCCTGCAGGTCGGATGTGCAGGTTCCTGCGGCGGATTCCCCCTCTTCATGATCATTCCGCCTGGCAGAGTTTCGCCCTGCCGGACGCCGGATCCGGCGAACACCCCTGTTTCTTCGGGTCACTGTGGGTACTCATCACCGTCAACCTGGCCCTGTCCACGACGGTCGTCGTCCAGCAGCTGACCACCCCCTGACCCGGGGCCCGGCCGGGAACCGCCGCCGCTCGCGATCACCCCGGCCGGGCCCCGACGACTCTCGCGGCCACCCCGACCGGGCCCGCCTCAGGTCCGTCGCGAGGTCAACCGCTCCGCCGGGCACCCGTCCCGCCCCCGCCCCGCGCGGTCTCGAACCGGCGGTAGTCGGGCAGGTCGAGGTGGGTCGCCTTCCGACCCTCCTCGATCATCCAGTCGAGGATGCGGGGACGGCCCAGCGACCAGTTGCGCAGCCGCAGCCCGACGGCGCCGGGGGCGAGGAACCTGCCCGCGCGGTCGCCGCCCTTCTGGCAGCCCCGGGCGTATCCGCGCAGGAGGCCCTCGTAGCGGGCGAAGGCGGCGGTGTGGTCCCCGGCAGCCGCGGCCAGTTCGCCGGCGAGGACGTACGCGGCGACGATCGCGGTGCCGGTGCCCATGCCGCCGATGGTGGCCCCGCAGGCGGCGTCACCGACGAGGGCGACGCGCCCGGTGGACCAGTTCGGGACGTCGGCGCGGCTGATGGAGTCGAAGTACAGGTCGTCGGCCTCGGCCAGGGAAGCCAGGAGCCGCGGCACCTCCCAGCCCGTTCCGGCGAAGGCCCCGCCGACGATCGCCTTCTGCTGCTCCTGGTCATGGCGGTCGTACGTCAGCGCGGGCGAGGAGAAGACGAAGAAGGCCGCGGCCCTCTCCGGGTCCCGGTGGCTGGTGCCGACGGCGGCGAGCCGCCCGGGCACGTTGAGGCCGACGGAGCCCTCCCCCGGGCCGATGCCCAGGTAGTTGGGCAACGACCAGCCGGCGGCGTAGTGGCCGAGGTGGGTGACGTAGCGCTCCTCGGGACCGTGGGCGAGCCGGCGGACGTTGGAGTGCAGGCCGTCGGCCCCGACGACAAGGTCGAAGGTGCGGGCCTCACCGCCGCGGAAGCGGACGTGGACGCCGTCGGCGTCCTGGCGGAGCTCGCCGACGGACTCGCCGAAGCGGTAGTCGGTGAACGGCCGGCTGTGCTCGTACAGCACGCGGACGAGGTCGCCGCGCAGGACTTCGACGTCGCCGCCGGCGAACTCGGAGGGCAGTTGCAGCCTGGTCCGCCCGCGCTCGTCGACGAAGCGCATCGGGCTGCCGCCGGTGCGGATCCGGCGGAGGTCGTCGAGCACGCCCATGCGCTCCAACACGGTCAGGTGGGTGGTGCCGCGGAAGTCGACGGCCTGGCCGCCGCCGCGCAGGTGCGGGGCCGCCTCGGCCACCGTCACCTCGAAGCCGTACCGGCCGAGCCAGAGCGCCAGTGCCGGTCCGGCGATGCCGGCTCCGGAGATCAGGACCTTCGTGCCCATGGAGTTCCACCCCTCGATCAAAACTGTGTCCAGCGGACGCTGTTTGCTGTTGTGTACGGTAGACACAGTTTTGGGATGTGGCAAGCCTGACGGCGGGCGGGAGAAGCGATGGCGGACGAACTGGCACGGCTGCTCTGGGGTCCGCGGGCCCAGCCCCGGCGAGGCCCCAAACCCGCGCTGAGCCTGGACGGAATCGCCCGGGCGGGCATCGAGGTCGCGGACGCGGAGGGCCTGGCCGCCCTGTCGATGCAGCGCGTCGCCGAGCTGCTCGGCAAGACGAAGATGTCGCTCTACCGGTACGTACCGGGCAAGGCGGAGCTGATCGCCCTGATGACGGACCGGGCGGTCACCGCCCCGCCGGTACTCACGGGCGACGACTGGCGCGCGGACCTGACCGACTGGTCCACGGCCCTGTACCTGGCCTTCGCACGGCACCCCTGGCTCCTGGAGGCGACCGTGGGCGCGCGCCTGATGGGCCCGGGGGAACTGTCCTGGGTGGAACGCGCCCTCACCGCACTGGACGGCAAGGGCCTCACCGGCGGCGAGCGGCTCGACGCCGTCGTACTGCTGACCAGCCACGTCCGCGGCATCGCCCAGCAGTCGCGGGCGAGCGGGACGGAGGCCGAGGCCCACCTCGTCGCAGCCCTCGCCGGAGTACTGCGGGAGCACGGCGAGGACTACCCGGCCACCCTGGCGGCGATGACCGCACCGGCCGAAGGACGGGACCAGGCCCTGACGTTCGGGGTCGAGCGCATCCTGGACGGCCTGGAGGCACTGATCGCCCGACGCGCCGGCCCATGAGGGGACGCCCCGGCCCGCAGGCCGGGGCGTCCCGACGACAGGCCCCCGCTACCGCGACACCGGGGTGACCGGGTCCTTGCCGGCGAGGACGGCGACGACGTTGTCGACGGCCAGGTTGCCCATCGCCTGGCGGGTACGGACGGTGGCGCTGCCCAGGTGCGGGGCGAGGACGGCGCGGTCCTGGGCGAGCAGGGCGGGCGGGACGGCCGGCTCGCGCTCGAAGTTGTCGACGGCGGCCGCGAACAGCGCGCCGGAGTCCAGCGCGGCGGCGAGCGCCACCTCGTCGACGACCCCGGCGGTCATCGACACCACCACCGCGCCGGGCGGCAGCAGGGCGAGCCGGGGGGCGTCCAGCAGGTGCCGGGTGGCCTCGCTCAGCGGGCAGGTCACCACCAGAACGGTGGAGGTGGAGAGCAGTTGCTCCAGCGGCAGCCACTCGGCGCCGTCGGCCTGCTCGGGCGGCAGCGGGTTGCGGTTGTGGTAGCGGACGGGCATGTCGAAGCCCTTGGCCCGACGGGCCACCGCCTGCCCGATCCGGCCCATACCGAGCACGCCCAGCTGGGTACCGGCCAGCTCCAGACCGAGCATGAAGGTCGGCGCCCAGGCCCACGGCTCACCGGAGCGCAGCAGCCGCTCCCCCTCGCCGAGCCGGCGGGTGGCGGCGAGCAGCAGGGCCCAGGCCATGTCGGCGGTGGCGGCGGTCAGCACGCCGGGGGTGTTGGTGACGGTGATGCCGCGCTCGGCGCAGGCCGCCACATCGACGTTGTGGTAGCCGACGGCATGGTTGGCGACGACGGCGAGGTCCGGGCCGGCGGCGTCCAGCAGCTCGGCATCGACCCGCTCGTCGAGGGTGGTGATCAGGGCCCGACGACCGCGCACGGCTTCGAGCAGACCCTCACGGCTCATCGGCAGTTCGGAGTCGTGCAGGGAGACCTCGACCTGCGCGGAGAGGCGCTCGACGACACCGGGCGCGAGACGACGGGTGACCAGGACCGGAGGCTGCTCGTTCACAGGCCCGGAGTTTACGCGGTGGGCCCTCGCCCGGCCCGGGCGAGGGCTTGGGTGCCATAGATGGCACTTACCGGTCGACCGTGCTGCCCGCCCGGTCGACCCGGTCCCGGACCGATCGCGTCAGCAGCTCGCTCACCGCTCCGACCAGCGCCGAGGCGAGGACGAGGAGGGCGGCGACGACGGTCACGCGGCCGAGTCCAGCTCGAACCAGACGAGCTTGCCTCTCTTCTGGGGATCGGCACCCCAGCGCTGGGTCAGCCCCTCGACGAGCTGGAGCCCCCGCCCGCACTCGGCGAGTTCGCCGAGCGCGGGGGATCGTCGCTGTTCGGGGAGGTCGTGGCTCTCGTCGCCGACCGAGACCCGGAGGGTGAGGCCGTCGATGGCGATCAGGACCACGGGGGAGGCGGTACGGCCGTGCCGCCAGGCGTTGACGATCAGCTCGGCGAGCGCGAGCTCGGCGTCGAAGATGCGCGCGTCGTCCCACCCGGCGCGCGACATCGAGTCGCGCAACGACTGACGGGCGAGCATGAGGGAGGGGGAGTTGAGGTTGGGGTTACACACGGGGAAGCTCCCTGCGGGTGTGAGGGCGCTCACCGGAGGCCGATCACGATCAACTGCCCTACAAGCTCGTCCCACTGACGAGCCGTCCGGCGAGCTGTGCATAGCAACTGTAGCCACTAATACCTCAACTATGCAACACGCCCTGTATTCACCCCCCTACAGTCGGTACGCTTCGGATGCGAGGTCACTCATCCGCACAGGAGGCACGCACATGGGCTTCAGGACCGACATCAGCGAACGTCAGCGCCGGTTCGGCGATGAGCTCAGACGACTGCGCAATGCCGCAGGACTGTCCGCCGCCGAGATCGGCGACCTGCTCGGCATGAAGGGCCCCGCCGTCAGTCACACCGAGGCGGGCCGACTCGGCCTCAACCTTGAGCGACTCACACTCTGGCTCGACACGTGCGGCGTCACCGACCCCGACTACCGGGCCGGCCTTGTCGCCATGTGCCAGAGCAACGGGAAAGGGTGGTGGAGCGAGTACCGACCGCACGTGGTGCCGGAATCCCTCGATCTGGCCGAATTCGAAGCCACTTCCACGTCGTTCGGCAGCTACCAGACACACCTGATTCCCGGCCTCCTGCAGACCAAGGCATACAGCGAGGTCATCCTCGGATACACCGAAAGGAAGGTCGAGTTCAGGGGCCGTCGCCAACGGTTGATCACGACGGAGAGCGCCCCGCCCTTCCATGCCGTGATCCATGAAGCGGCCCTGCACATGGCGTACGGAGGTCCGGCCGTGATGCGCGAACAGCTGAGCCATCTGATCGAGATGGCACGCCTGCCGCACGTCACGATCCAGATCCTCCCGTTCGACTGCACGGTCTACGCATCCACCGATACCGCGTTCCTCCTGATGCATGGGCCCCACACCCGCCTGGACACTGTCCTCCTGGAGAACCCGCACGGTCCGACGTTCCTGGGCGATCCCGAGGCAGTGGCCACGTTCCGCCGGAAGTTCGACCGCCTCAAAGGCATGGCACTCCCGTCCTTGGATGCTTCAACCCCCGGGCCGTCTCTCACCCATCGCGACTCGTGGGGGATGATCCAGCACATCCGGTACAAACTCCTGGGGAGGTAGCCATGGGAAACCTCGACTGGCAGAAGTCGAGTTACAGCGGGGACGCCGCCGACTGCGTCGAAGTCGCATCCGAAGGCGAACTCATCCGTATCCGCGAATCCGACGACCCCACAGTCACCATCGCCACCACCAAGGCCAAGCTCGCCGCCTGGCTCCAAGGTGCCAAGGCCGGCGAATTCGACCACCTCACCCACTGACCGTCGCTCCCCGGGCTGCTCCCGCGTCGGCGCGGGAGCAGCGCCAGGCACAGCCGGTCACGTTCCCGACGCCGCCAGGAACCTCAGCACCGCCAGAACGCGACGGTGGTCCGCATCCGCGGCGGGGAGGTCGAGTTTGGCGAAGATGTTGTTGATGTGCTTGGCCACCGCGCTCTCGCCGACCGCCAGCGCCTGCGCGATACCGGCGTTGGAGCGGCCCTCGGCCATGACCCCGAGGACGTCGCGCTCACGCGGGGTGAGCCGTTCCAGCGGGTCGAGGTCGCGGCGCAGCAGGAGCTGCGAAATGACCTGCGGGTCCAGTGCCGTGCCGCCTTCCGCCACCCGCCGCACCGTCGCCACGAACTCCGTGACATCGGCGACGCGCTGCTTGAGCAGGTAGCCGACGCCGCCGGTGTTGGTGGAGAGCAACTCGGCCGCGTACCGCTCCTCCACGTACTGCGACAGCAGCACCACCGCCGTCCCCGGCCAGCGCCGACGGATCTCCACCGCGGCGCGCACCCCCTCGTCGGTGAAGCCCGGCGGCATCCGGACGTCGACCAGGGCGAGTTCGGGCCGGTGCTCCGCCACAGCCGCCAACAGTGCCTCGCCGTCCCCGACTTCGGTGGCGACCTGGAATCCGCCCATCTCCAGCACCTTGACCAGGCCGACCCGCAGCAGCACCGAGTCCTCCGCGATCACCGCCCGCACGGCAACTCCGCCGTCACCGTCGTCGGTCCGCCGACCGGACTGCTGACCTGGAGGGTGCCGTCGATGGAACCGACGCGCTTGGCCAGCCCGTTCAGCCCCGTACCGGCGCGGGCGTCGGCCCCGCCCCGGCCGTCGTCGGTGATGTTCAGCCGCAGCACCTTGCCGACCCGCCGGACGGTCACGTCGGCACGCGTCGCGCGGGCGTGCTTGGTCACGTTGGCCAGCGCCTCCGAGACCACGAAGTACGCGACCGACTCCACGGCGGGCGCCGCCCGCTCCGCCAGATCGACCCGCAGGCGCACCGGCAGGGGCGCCCGGTCGGCCAGTCCGGACAGCGCCGCATCCAGGCCCCGGTCGTCGAGCACCGCCGGATGCAAGCCCCGCACCAGGTCGTTGAGCTCCTCGATCGCCAGCTTGGCCTCCAGATGTGCCCCGGCGAGCGCTTCGCGGGCGCCGGCCGGCAGGTCGGGCTGGGTGGCCATCGCCAGGCCCAGGTTGACCGCGAGCGAGACCAACCGCTGCTGGGTGCCGTCGTGCAGATCGCGCTCGATGCGGCGACGCTCGGCGTCGACGGCTTCGATCAGGTCGGTGCGGCTCTGGTCCAACTCGTCCACCCGTTCGCGGAGCTGCTGGGCCGGGCTGGGCCCGAGCAGAGCCGTCGCCGCCCGCGACTCGCCGCGGGCCACCGCCCCCAACGCCCACGGTACGGCGCAGAGCAGGACGAGTCCGCCGAGCGTCCAGCCCGGCAGTTGTGTCGTGACGCCGAACCACTCCTGGCGCACCTCCACCGGCAGGGCCCACGCCCAGGCGGAGCAGGTGGCGCCCGCCAGGCCCACGGGCAGTGCCATGAGCACCAGCAGTTCCGACACCGCCAGGACCGGGCCCAGCAGGAGGTGGTAGCCGAGCTGCCGCCAGGTGCGCGGCGCGCGGAGCCAACGGACGGCCGCCGCCCACCACCACCGCCGCTCCGGCGCGGGCGTCGGCCGGGGGAGGAACACACCGAGCAGCGCCCGGTGCCGGGCCCGCTGCACAGCCGTCAGCACCGGCACGCAGAGCAGGATCACGGCGGCCGAGACGGGCAGCGCGAGCGGCCAGTGCCCGGCCTCGACAGAAGTCGTCAGGCCCCAGCTCCACACCGGCACCAGCCCCAGGTGCGGCAGGACACCGACGGCCAGGAACCCGGCGTCCCGCCGTGCCCGAAGGACCGAGCGCCGCAGCCCGGGAGGAATCGTCACGGCTCGAACCTAGAGCACCACGACCGGCGGGTGCCATGAGCCCAGGACCCGATTCGATGGTGAAACCAGTACCACCAAGGAGCCCATCTGCCGTCGCTCCAGGTCCTGGTCGGAGCCTCGGAGGCTGCTCCGGGCTGCTCCCGCGTTGGCGCGGGAGCAGCCCGGAACACCCCGCTGAGCTTCAGTCCAGCACCGCCAGCGCATCGACCAGGTCTCGCCCCTCCCGGGCACCTCGTCGGAGCAGGACGGAGGCCACGGTGTGCAGTTCGCCCCAGGAATGCGGTCGGCCGACCTCACTGGCGTCGGTGAGCACACCAAGCGCGCAGGCCAGGGCCTGCTCGGCTTCACCGGCTCCCGCATAGGCGTGCGCCAGACATGCTCCGTACCAGGCACGGTCACGACGAAAACCTGCGCCGAAGCCGTCGAGCCCGTCCCGAAGGCTGTCGACAGCGCTGGACCATCGACCCAGGTGCAGTTCGGCCATGCCCCGCTGGGCGGCGAACCAGGACTCGCCGTAGAAGTACAGCCAGGGCGGGGCGTCGACGATGCCGGTGATGATCCGCTGGGCCTCGTCCAAGCGCCGGTAGGCGCTCACGGCGTCACCGTCCAGGGCGTGTCCACGGCCGGCCATCTGCAGCGCCATGGCCCTGGTCGCCGCACTCGCACCCGGTGTGGCCGCGGCGGCTTCCCCGAGCCGCGTGCAGCGACGGCCGTTCCCCTGTGACCATGCCAGGTGGGCCTTCATGCTCATGGTGGTGGCCGCCATGTCGCCGTATCCGGACTCCAGCGCCCAGTCGTAGGAACGGTCGAACCAGCCGAGCGCGGCCGGGGCGTTGTCCTGGTCCTGCGCCAGCCACGCCAGGAACTGCGCGTACTCCGCGAGGATCTTCACCAGACGGTCGGCCAGCGGTCCGCGCGCCTGGTCGTAGAACGTGGCCACCTGCGTGAACTGCGCGGTGACCACGCCGTTCATCACTCGTGCTCCGAGGGTGTCCTCGGCCCGGCGGTGTTCGGCGAGCAGCCGTTCCACCGCGTCCAGCGAGGTGGCGTCCAGCCGCATCCCGCCCCGTACCCTGACCAGCCGGTCCGCCTCGGGATCGGCCACGACCCCGGGGAGCACCAACGAGGGCAGCGGCAACTCCTCGACCCGTCCCGTCAACAGCTCCGCCGGGACTCCCAACCCGGTGACGATCCGTCGGCGCACCTCGATCGAGGTGACCTCCCGGCGCCGGTTCTCGATCGCCGACACATCCGGCTGGGCGAGCCCGACCAGAGCGCCGAGCCTGCTCTGACTGCTGCGGGTCAGCACCCGCCACTTCTTGAGGACCGCCGGCCAGTCCCCGGCCGCCACCGCGGCTCGCAGATCCGGGTGGGTCCACACGTCCAACTCCTCGGCCGCCCTTCGAAATATAGGGCCGACCTATAGGACGCGGAGCTGGTTCGGCGACACACCACCGGCCAAGGTGGTGCCACTGGCCGGCGTGGAACACGCCGGCCAGCACTGCACCAGTGCGCACGCATACCTCCCGGAGGACCGCACGATGCACACCCTCGCCCGCTACCGGCACCGCATCGCCCGCCGCCCCAGCACGGTCATCGTCCAGGGCGACACCCTGTGCGACCTGAACTGCTTCTACTGCTACCTGCCGCACCGAAGGCGGCGAACCCCTATGCCGGTACCCGTTTCGGAGGCCGTCGCTCGCTCGATCGCCGAGTTCACCGACACGACCTCGCCACGCCCGGTCGAGGTCGTCTGGCACGCCGGAGAGCCCCTGACCGTAGGTCGGACCAGGCTCGCCGAGCTGCTGGCCCCGTTCGAGCCGCTGCGGCAGGCCGGGTTGGTCGAGCACTCGATACAGACCAACGCGGTGATGATCACCCCGGCATGGTGCGACTTCTTCACCGAGTACGGCTTCCGCATCGGGGTCAGCATCGACGGCCCCGCCGCCCTCAACCGGCATCGCGTGGACCGGTCCGGCCGCCCCGCCTTCGACCGGATCATGAAGGGCATCGGACGGCTGCGCGAGCACGAAGTCCGCTTCTCCGCGATCTCGGTCGTCAGCGCTGAGAGCATCGGTGCCCCGGAGTCACTGCTCGACTTCATGGCCGACCTCGGCTGTCGCTCCGTCGGCTTGAACGTGGAGGAGAGGGAGGGCGTCAATACCGACCGCGCGGTGCCGACCGTCGAACAGGCCCACGAGTTCTGGCGCCGCACCATCGCCTGGTCACGCGCCCACCCTGGCCTGACAGTCCGCGAGGTCGACCGGCTCGGTGCCTACCTGCGAGCCGTCCGCGACGGCCGCCAGGCCGACTGGGACCGCACCCTGATCGACCCGATTCCGACCGTCGCCTCCAACGGCGACGTCGTCCTGCTCTCCCCCGAACTCGCCGGGATCACCGACCCGGCCTACGAGGACTTCCGAGCCGGGAACGTCCTGGAGCAGAGCATCGGCTCCATGCTGGACCGCGCACACCACCTCCGTTACGTGCGCGAGTTCGTGACCGGCCTGGACAAGTGCGAGGCCACCTGCCAGTTCTTCGGCTTCTGCCGAGGAGCCCAAGCCGGCAATCGCTACTTCGAGAACGGCCGCCTGGACACCACCGAGACGAACCACTGCCGCGTGTCCCGGCAGGCCCTGGTCACCGCCCTGTCCGATACCGTCCGTGAGGAGCAAGCCGCATGACCCTGCTCGAACTCCTGGCCACCAGCGACACCGCCGTGATCGCCGACCTCACCGGTGCCGCCGTCGCCGGCCCCAGCGCCGACCCGTTCGACAACCGGCCCACTTGGGACAACACCGGATCGTCGTTCGACAACCGGCCGACCTGGGACAACTGGCCGAACAAGGAATAGCCGAACAGTGCCGGGCCCGCACCGCGCGGTGCGGGCCCGGCACCCCCGAGATGGGAGACCCGTGGACAGCATCACCCTCGGCCGCGTCACCGTGGCCCTGCCGCGCCTGAGCGAACCCGGCCTCTACCTGTCCAATGTCACCACCTTGGAGTCAGCGCGCGGCCTGGTCCAGGACTTCCAGTACGGCGACACCGATCTCCGGGACCTGGACCTCGCCGAGACCCGACTGATCACCGGCCGCGTCACCGGTCTGCGGGCCGACCGCTTCCAGCTCGACCAGGTACGTGTCGACTCCGTCGAGTTCGACAGCTGTGACCTGGCAGCCGCCCGCGTCACCGACAGCAAGCTCTCCCGCGTCGTCTTCCGCAACTGCAGGATCATGGGTGCCAGCATCACCGGCACGGCCCTCGACAACGTCCTTTTCGACAACTGCAAGCTGGACTACTCGGCTTTCGAACAGGTCCGAGCCACCGGTCCGGTCGCCTTCACCAGATGCGTGCTCACAGAGGCTTCCTTCGCCGGCTGCGACCTGACCGGCTCCGTCCTGGACACCTGCACTCTGCGGCTGACCGAGTTCGGCCGCGGCAAGTACCAGGGCCTCGATCTTCGCGGCAACGACCTGACCACCCTTCGCGGCGTCGCCCACCTCGCCAAGGTCGTCATCGACCGTACCCAGCAGGCCGAACTCGCCGAAGCCCTGATCGCCGAACTCGACGTGACCTTCGCAGACACTCTCGACGACCGGTGAACCAGCCCCGGAGGAAACCCGCGTGACCTTCGCCATCGCTCACACCGACCCTGCCGCTCTCATAGCCCGCTGCGACAGCGCCGCCGTTCGCACCACCCACGACGACGTGGACTACGAGCCAGGGGCCGTCCTCCCGGACGGCCCCTGGCGCCCCCTCTCCACCGCCGAGGCCGCCGGCTTCCGCCCCACCGCACAGCACGCCGACAGCACGCTGGTGGAGCTGGTGAAGCTGCCCAACGGCCCGGCCCCAGTGGACAGCCTGGCAAACCTCGCCGACCCGCTGGGCGACCCGGACGCGGTCCACCTCGGCCGGGCCACCAGCGCGGCCGGGACCCTCACCACCACCCCGAACTACCGCGACGGCCGCCGCATCGGCCTCCACGTCGACAACTGGGACCGCCTGCCCTACTCGGCCAAGCACACCGGACGTCGCCGCCTGTGCTTCAACCTTGGCCCCGGCACCCGCTACCTCCTGCTCGGCAACCTCGACATCCGCGCCATCTGCGCCGCGCTCCACATCGAACCCGAGAAGCGATACCCGCACACGGATGACCTACGGGCCTACATCAGCCGCGGACTCCCGCTCCGCGTCTACCGGTTCCGGATCGACCCCGGGGAGGGCTATGTCGCCCCTACCGAGTTGCTGCCCCACGACGGCTCCACCGAGGACCAAGCCGAGCCGTCCACTGCCGCGTTCTGGCTCGGCCACTGGGCACGCGGTGGCCTCCGATCGCTGGTCTGATGCCTGTCGCCCCGAGCCTCGTGTCACCCCACGGCGGTCCGCAGCCAGGGATCCACCGACGCCCTTGCGCCATCGGCGAAGCGCTTCCCCAGCGGGGTCAGCGCGCCGCTGTCGGCCAGCAGATCCACGGCTTCGTCGGTCAGGGCGCGCCAGTGCGCGAAGCGGGCCACGGCCGACTCCGCCCCCCTACCGGCGCGGGTACCCCAGAACGCGGTGACCGCCAAATGCGCGTACACCGCCTGGAACAGTGAGCCGATCGGCCTCGGCGTCAGGCCGAACGCCTCGAACAACCGCGTATCACCCCGGTCGTACAGTTCCTCCCGGTCCAGCACCGCGCCCAGCTTCACGTGCTGGAACTCGTGCACCAACAGCAGCCCCAACGTCTCCGCGCTGCCCGGGCGCGCGATCGCGACCGCGCCGAAGGCCTGGCGGGCAGCCGAACTGACGTCGCGCCCGTCCGATCTCCGCTGCAACGGCGTGACCGTACTCAGCCCGGCCCACAGGCCGGCCGCGTACTCGGGCAGATCACGGTCGAGCAGGTCGGCGGCCCGAGACATATCGTCGCCCCAGCGCAGGTACTCGGCCTCACCCAACCGCTCCTCCACCGGCCACCGGTGCACCCCCCGCTGCGGGTCCACGTCCTCCAGCGCGATCCCCTTCCCGACCCTCCGGACCGCCTGCCAGCGCGGGTCACCCGGACCGGCGACCGCACCGTCATCCGCGCGCGCCGTCCAGCCGCCCCGCCCGCCGGTCACCAACACCTCCCGCACTCCCCCGCCCAGCACCAGCCGCCCCAGCGTCGGCAGGTGCAGCACCCCCTCCCGGACCGGCACCGCCACCGCGTCCCCCCGCCCCGCCCGCACCGCCGCGGCCGCCGCCAGTTCGGCCAGCGTGCCGAGGCCCGCCCCCGGATCGCCGCTCAGCCTCCGGGCCGCCCAGGCCCGGACGTACGGGTGGGCGAACACCGCGTCCACGGCAGCCGGTTCGGCACCGTCCAACTCCGCCAGCAGCTCCCACGCCTCCGAACGCGCCACCCCCGAGGAGCCGTGCACGGCGGCCAGCATCGTGCGGGTGAGCGCCAGTTGGGACCGGGCCAGCGCACGAACCGTCTCCGGACTGCCCAACCCCACCGCGAGTTCTTCCAGTTGCTCGTCCGTGAGCCCCGGCCCCGCGAGATCCACCGGCGGTGCGGCCGGCCGCCGGACAGCCCCCGCCCGGGACGCCAGGCCGTCGATCAGCGCCCGCAGGTCCGCGCAGTACACCGACGGATGGTCGAAGGACCCCTCCCGGTACCGGTGCGCGTACAGCCCGCCCCCGCAGGACCGCACCACCGGGCAGGCACGGCACTCCGCACTGAGCCCGTCCACACCCGACTGCCTCGCGGCCAGGCCCGGGTGCCCGGCCACCTCGTCGAGGCTGTGCCGGAAGACGTCCATGCCGGTCCCCGGCGCGCCGTCGTACGCCGTCTTCAGGCTGTCCGCCTGCTCGTACGTCCCGTCCGTCTCCAGCACCACCAGGTCCACCGGCTCCAGCCCGAGCGCCTCGCTCAGGCCGGGCAGCCCCGACAACGTCCGGTGCACCGAGTCGAAGGTCCGCACGGCGAACGGACGGCCGTCCGCCTCCCACCGCTCGTGCACCGCCAGCAGCCAGTCCGCGTACGGCGTCGCGCCCGCACCGGGCGGGCGTTCCGGCGGGTGCTCCCAGGTGGCGTGCGGGAGCAGGAAGTCCACCGCCGGGGGCTCCAGTTCGGCGAGCGCCCGGTACACGGCCACCGGGTCGTTCGCCACGTCGACGGTGCAGAGCAGCCCTCCGTACAGATGCCGGAACCCCGGTCGGCGCAGCAGCCCGACGGCCCGCAGCACCTGCGGATGGCTGGACCTGCCGTCCGCGAACCGGCGGTGCCGGTCGTTGGCGGCCCGGTCGCCGTCCAGCGAGATGCCGACCCGGATGCCCAGGTCGTCGAACAGCCGGCAGTACGCCTCGTCCAGCCGGACGCCGTTGGTGTGCACCCGCAGGTCCAGCTCGCACACCTCGGGCAGCGACGCCCGCAGCAGCCCGGCCGCCCGTCGGAACACCTCGGGCCCGGCCAGCAACGGTTCACCGCCGTGCAGGACCACCCGGACGGCGGTCAGCCCGTGCGCGGCCGCGTGCTCCCCGATCCGCTCCGCCACCCGCGCCAGCACGGCGTCCCCGACGACCCGCGGTCTGGACCGCCAGCCGGTGTCGGCGTGCTCGTACACGTAGCAGTGGTCGCAGGCGAGGTCGCACCGGCTGTGGACCTTGAGGACGAACTGCGTGATCGGCGGCGGATGAGGGCTCATGACCGGACATTTCCAGCATCCGACGCCCACTAATCACTTCGTCAGACAGCCGAGTTGAAGGAGGCCACCGATCGGGCACCCACACCCGGCAGGGCCAACTCCAGCTGCCGGGCCAGTTCGCCCGGGTCGAGCCTGGCCAGCTCGGCCAGGGCGGGCCGCTCGGCGACCCGGCCCTGCCCGTCCGGTTCCTTCGCGATCTGCGATTCCATTGATCCGCTCCCTGTTCGCTGTCCCGTGGCCGGAGGGGCGAAGCGACCGGCCGTCACACCAGCGGCATTTCGATCTCCACCTCCAGCCACTCGCCGACCCTGATCGCCTCGGCGAGCGGATGGCCCTCGGTCAGGTACGGCAACGCCCTCGCGCGGAAGAGCGTCCTCACCCGCAGTTCGGCCGCCCGCGCCGTCTCACCGACGGCGGTCAGCGCCAGGACGACGTTGGCGGAGGCCGCCAGGACGTCGGGATGGTCCGGCCCGAACCGCTCGGCGAGCAGCGTCGCCGCCGCCTCGGCCTGGGACACCGCCTCGGGGTACCTACCGCTGCGGGCCAGGTCGCTGGCCCGATTGAGCCTGGCCACCCCGACGTACGGGTGACGCTCCCCGAGCACCGCCCCCAGGTCGTCCAGGACGTTCCCGGAGAGCGCCTCGGCCTCCGCGATCTGGCCGGCGCGGCGAAGTGCCACCGCGAAGTTGCCCGCCGCCACACGCTCGGCGGGGTGACCCGTCCCGAGATGGTCGCGGTGGTACAGGTAGGCCTCCTCGGCGAGTTCGACGGCACGTCCGGTGTCCCCGAGCACGCCCAGCACCGAGGCCAGGCTCGCCGCGGCGGAAGCGGCGCCCGGGTGGTCCGGGCCGTGCCGTTCCACCAAGCGCTGGTAGACGTCCTCGGCGTCGATCAGCGCGGTCGGGAGACGGCCCAGCCGACGCAGGACGACACTCCGGTACCGACGGGCGCGCAAGGTCTCGTCGTGGTCCTCGCCGAGCACCTGCCGGCTCCGCCGCACGGCCTTGTCCAGCCGGTCCAGGGCCTCGTCCAGCCGACCCACCTCGCCCAGCACGTGCCCGTAGACGACGCCGCCGAGGATCGTGTACGGGCTGCGCTTGCCGAAGATCTCCAGCTTCCGCAGGTACAGCCCCTCGTGGATGGCCAGGGCCTCGGGGAAGTCCCCCGTCAGCATGATGGAGACGGCCAGGTTGTTCTCCGCCATCAGGGTGCGTGGATGGTCGGTTCCGAGCACCCGCCGCGCGGCGACCAGGGTCCCCTCGTCCAGCTCCCGTGCCTCTTGGTAGCGACCGAGGTGCCGGAGGTCCCCACCCAGGCTGGTGGCGGCCGGAAAGGTGTCCCGGTGCTCCCTCCCCCGCAGGTCCGTCAGCCGGTCGAAGGCGTCCCGGTCGGTCTCGTACGCCTCCCGGACCAGACCCTGGGTGCGTTGGATGTTGCCGAGCTGGACCCGCAGCAGCTGGACCTTGACGTCGGCCTCGACCCCCTGCGATCCCCCCTCGCGCCACCGCGCCAGCACCCGTTCGGCCAGCTCCCGGCCGGCGTCGTGCAGGCTGCGCTGCCACAGGTAGCGGACCGAGTTGACGATCCACTGCCGGACGCCGGGGTCGGTGGAGTCGACCGCCCCCGACGGCCACAGGTGGGGCAGGAGTTCGGCGTACCGGGGCCAGTTGTGCGGCGCGTCCGGGTCGCCGGGGTCGGCGAGGGCCAGCGCGCGGTGCGCCGCGCCGCGGACCCGCGGCCGGTCGGCCTCGCCGACCTGCTCCCGCAGCAGGGCCTGGACGATCCGGTGCACGACCAGCGTGCCCGCCGTGTGGTCGTAGCGGGCGAGGTTGTACTGGTTGACGGTCCGCAGGATCTCGCCGACCGCGAGCCGCTGGTCGGAGGTGCCCGGAGCCAGACCGATCGCCTCGACCACCGGCGGGCTGTAGAGCAGCGAGATCGGGATCGCCTCCGGGCCGAGGAAGCCGCAGACCTCCAGCAGCCGGGCGGCCGGGGCGTTGATCCGGCGCAGGTCGGAGCCGGCGATCCGCCAGGTGGCGGCGGTGGCGACCGTGACGGCGGCCCCCGCCTCGGTGGTGACGTCCTCCTCCGCCGCCACCGCCACCGGCGCCCCCCGCACCGAGCGGTCGAGGATGTCGGTGAGCGTCTCGTCCAGCAGGTCCGCGTACGTGGCCGCCGGCATCGGCGTCTCCTGCAGCCAGGCGGCGGCCTGGCCGACGGCGAGCGGCAGGTCGCCGAGGAGTTCGGCGATCCGCTCGGCGTCGGCCCGCTCGACCCCGGTGTTGAAGTGCCGGACGAGTTCGACGCTCTCCGCCCGGTCGAACACCTCGACCTCGGTGCGGCCCGGGCGGCGCGCCCAGCGCCGGTCGCGGGAGGTGACCAGGACGTGGCCGCCCGGTCCGGCGGCGGGCAGCCAGGGGTCCAGCAGCTCCGGGTCCTCGGCGTTGTCGAAGAGCAGCAGCCAGCGGTGGTACGGCCGGCCGCTGGCCAGCGCGTCGAGGACGGCCCGGGCCGTCCTGGTGACGTCGCCGTCGGTCTCCAGGCCGAGGCCGGGGGCGAGTTCGGCGAGCTTCTGCGGGATCACCGCGGGCTGCTGGGCCGGGACCCACCACAGCACGTCGTAGCCGGCCGCGAAGCGGTGCGCGTACTCGATCGCGGCCTGGGACTTGCCGACCCCGCCGATGCCGTAGAGCACCTGGACGGGCGCGGCGTCGCTGTCGGCCGTGAAGCCGTCGCGGACGGCCTCCAGCAGGCGCATCCGGCCGGTGAAGGTGGGCAGCCGGGGCGGGAGTTCCTGGACCGAGGGCCGGCCGTCCGGGAACCGGGCCGGGTGCGGCACCGCGGTCTCGCCGGTCCCGCCGCTCTCCATCCAGCGCCCGGCGCCGGGCGCCGGGCCGATCAGCTCGAACAGCTGGGCCTCGGCCTGCTCGGCGGAGCCGAGCGCGAGGTCCAGGGCCCGGTGGCCGGAGAACTGCGGCGGCTCCATGCCCTCCGCCCCGCCGATCCGCACGGCGAGCAGGCCGCCGGAGTCGCCGACCGGCGCCTGGCCGGTGAGCCGGCGCCAGATCTCCCGGGCGCGCGGCAGGGCGGTGTACTCGGGGGTGAGCAGGGCGAGCAGCCGGCCGTCGCCGTCCAGCGGTCCGGCGGCCTCGGGCAGCGCGCCGCCGTGCGCCGGGCCGGGATCGAGCGGGACGGCGGCGCTGTGCAGGCTGACCAGGTAACCGAAGCCGCGCAGGGTCTCGGAGATCCACTCGGCCCACACCCGGTCCTTGGGGGCGTAGCTCACGTGCACCTGGCGGGAGCGGGTGCGGCCGGTGCGCAGGTACGCGGCGTACAGCCGACGGCGGGCCAGGTCGGGCAGCGGGCGCAGGGCGCTGACCCGGCCGTCGGTGAGCCAGGCGGCCAGCCGTTCGAAGGCGGCGAGCAGGCTGCGGCCCTGCTGCGGCCGGTCGACGATGGTGGCCGGCACCTCCTCGTAGGCGTAGAACGGCTTGTACGGCACCTCGACGTCGCGCCAGTACTCCGCCCGCCGCTCGGGGCTCAGCCAGCGCTCCAGGTAGGGGTCGAAGGCGTCGTGGGCGAGGTCGCGCCCGGCCGCGAGTCCGGCGCGTTCGGCGTCCTCGACCCGCATCGGGACGGGCAGCACGCGGATCTCGCGCTCGTCGGCGTCGACGATGGCGCGGGCCGCGTCGACGCCGCCGCGGATGCTCTGGGCGCCGAGGGTGAAACAGTCGACGACGGTGTCGGGCATCAGCACGGTGCAGATGCCCGAGGTGTCGCTGACCCCGGTCCTGCTGTCGATCAGCACGTAGTCGTAGCTGCTGGTCCACTGCTCGCGCAGCGCGTACAGGAACTCCGCGCCGCGGATGTCGGCGCGGGTGTAGAAGCTGCGCCAGTTGAAGCTGGTGACGGCGGCCGAGTAGGCGGCGTTCTGCCGGCCGGCGGGCATGAGGTCGAGCTTGCCGCCGTCCGGGAGGTCGAGGGCCAGGCCGCACAGGTACTGCTCCAGCCGGCCGGGCACGGCCAGCCACTCCCGGGGCTCCGGGCCCGGGCCGCGGCGGTCCGGGCCGGGCAGCGCCTCGTCGACGTAGGCCCGGAGCATGTCGATCAGCCCGTCGGTGCCGTGGAGTTCGGGGTCGACCAGCAGCGGGTGGTAGTAGCGGTGCAGGCCGGGGGCTTCCAGGTCCCAGTCGACCACGAGCACGCGCAGGCCCTGACTGGCCAGGATCCAGCCCAGGTTGGCGAGCGCCATGGTGCGGCCGGTGCCGCCCTTGAAGGAGTAGAAGGTGACGACCGTGCCGGTGCCGGGGGTCGCGAGGGCCGCGGACCCGTGGTCCGCGAGGGCGGCGTGCTCAACGCTCATCGGTCCGCTTCTCCTTCACTGGGCGCCCGGTTGGTCAGGGGCACGGTCTCCTCGCGCAGGGTGCCCCTCGGCCCCGGCGCGGCCCCGGTACCGGCTCCCGCTCCGGAGCCCGCCCCCGCTCCGGGGGCGCTCCCCGGGCGCGGGACGGGCGGCCCGGGGGAAACGGGCGGCCCCGGCGGAACGGGCGGCCAGGCCGGGATGGTGAGGCCGGGCATCGGTCGCGGGTCCGGACCGAGCCCGAACTGGGCCCGGGCGGCGACCGGGTCGTCGTCCAGCTGGTCGAGCAGGCGGTTCTGGGCGACGGTCACGGTCGAGAGCAGCTCACGCTCGAATCGTTCCCGCCGGATGTGGATGCGAAAGAGCGGCTCGGGCCCGGAACGGTGCAACCAGGTGCGCGCGAACACCTCGCGCACCCCCTCCCAGAGCCGGGCGCGCGCCGGACCGGCCGGCGGGTCGTCGGTGCTGTCGGGCAGCAGCACGGCGGTGACCGGGTGGTTCTGCCGGTCGAAGTCGCGCAGCGCCTGCCGGAAGGGCTCGGCGCCGGCCGCCCAGGGGTCCACCAGCAGGACGCTGACCTCGTTGTTCTCCCGGGCCCGGTCGAGCGCGTCGGCGAGGTCCGGGCCGACGGTCTCCAGGCTGGTGCTGTGCCCGGCCCGGGTGATCACCTGTTGGGCCTGGACCGCCAACGAAGGCAGCCGGGGCGGGTGGTACGGCGCCCAGTCGCGCGGGTGCGGCCCGTACCAGCCGCCCTGGTAGGGCCCGTCCGGGCCGCCCGTACCGCCCGGCCCGCCGTTCGCCTCGGAGCGCTGCGCCGGGAACCGGTCGCCGTTGACCGCACCGGCCCCGCCGACCGGGGCGGGCGGGTCGCCGGCCCGCCGGGCGGCGACGAAGAGCCGGACCAGGCTGCTGCGGACCGCGACCGGGGCGACCTCCTCCACCGGGAAGCAGCCCTCCACCTGCCCGAGGTCGAGGTCCCGCAGCTCGGCGACCCGCCAGGTGGCGGCCTCCCGGATCCGCTCGGCGATCACCCGCACCACCTTGCGGTACGCGGTGCCCTGCGGGTCGGTCCGCAGCAGGTGGCGCAGCCCGCCGGTGGCGTACTCGGCGCCGAAGTCGTGCTGGAGGTACTGGATCCGCCGGACCTCGGCGGGCAGGTCCTCGGGCGGCGGCTCCCACAGGACGGGGATCAGGGCCGGGACGCTCTCCCCGGTCTGCTCCTCGTGGCGCCGCGTCCGGCGGTCGAAGGCGGTCCACTCCTTGCCGCAGTACGGGCTGGCGAAGTAGGCGGGCGAGTAGAGGGCGACCATGGTGCGGCTGGCGCCGAGCATCCGGGAGAGCTGCCGCTCCCAGTCGTCGCCGATCCGGAGGCGTTCGGTGTCCCGGTAGGCGAGTTCGCCCGGACCGGCCTCGGGCTCGATCCGCGCCAGTTCGTCCCGCAGGTCGGTGAAGAACTGGTCGACGAAGGCACCCCCGGCCAGGTGGTCCCGCCGCGCGTAGCTGAAGAAGAAGTACGGCCGCACCCAACTACCCCCCACCGAGCCGGTGAACGACCCCACCTTACTGGCGGGCTGACACAAGGTCAGCCGGTGCGCGGAGGAAGGTGTCGTGGTGTCGTCACAAGTACGACCCGGCGGGGCTACGGGCCTGGTCGGAGGCGTGCTGCCACGGCCCGGACCGAGGCGCGCGCGGGCACGTCCGGACCCGGCGCGCGGGCACCGCCCTGCGGGACTCGCGGGCACGGCCCGGCCGGACTCACGGGCAGAGCCGCTCCACCCGCCAGCCCGCCGGGGCAGCCGGGTCGACGAGGAAGCGCAGCCGGTCGTGCAGCCGGTTCTCCCGCCCCTGCCAGAACTCCACGCTCTCCGGCACCACCCGGTACCCGCCCCAGAACGGCGGCACCGGCACCCCCTCGCCCTCCGGGTAGCGCCGCTCCAGCTCCGCGTAGCGCTGCTCCAGCACCTCGCGCGAGGCGACCGGGCTGGACTGCTCGCTGGCCCAGGCGCCGAGCTGGGAGCCGTGCGGGCGGGTGCGGAAGTAGGCGGCGGTCTCGTCCCGGCCGACCTTCTCCACCCGGCCCTGGACGATCACCTGGCGGGCCAGCGCGATCCACGGGAAGAGCAGCGCCGCATGCGGGTTGACGGCGAGTTCGGCGCCCTTGCGGGAGCCGTAGTTGGTGAAGAAGACGAAGCCCCGGGCGTCGAACCCCTTGAGCAGCACCGTGCGCGAGCTGGGCCGTCCCTCGGCGTCGGCGGTGGAGAGCACCATCGCGTTGGGCTCCACCACCCCGGCCTCGTCCGCGTCGTGGAACCACCGGGTGAACTGGCCCATCGGCTCGGCGGCGAGGCCCTCCTCGACCAGGCCCTCGTGCGTGTAGTGCTTGCGCATCACGGCGAGGTCCGGTCCGGGTCGGGCCTCGTCGGCCAGGATCCGGGTGGCGGGGGGCAGGGGCGTCGACTGGGCGCGGTCCGGGGTCTGCACGTCAACATCATCCCGTACGACAAGCAACCGGCACCGCTACCTCCGGACAAACCCCGGTGGGAGATAAGGTGACTCGCCACCGCTTGGCCGCCCGTCGTACGGTGATTTGTCCTGAACCGCACCCTTGGTTCCGGAGATTTCCCGGGCACGACCGGCCCTCGGGCGAAAAGTCAAGCGGGCCCCAGGGAAACATCACCACGGTGGTGTATGGCGCAATGCACCCCGTGCCTGTCACCCTGGCACCGAGTGCCAACCACCATTCGGTCACGGGTGTGCCTCCCCACCACGGAGGTCCGCCGATCGCAGAACTGAAGGAGCCGTGCATGTCCGACTTCGTACCCGGGCTCGAAGGCGTCGTCGCTTTCGAGAGCGAGATCGCCGAACCCGACCGTGAAGGCGGCGCCCTGCGGTACCGAGGCGTCGACATCGACGACCTGGTTGGCAATGTCTCCTTCGGTCACGTCTGGGGCCTGCTGGTCGACGGCAAGTTCAACCCCGGCCTGCCGGCCGCCGAGCCGTTCCCGATCCCGGTGCACTCCGGCGACATCCGGGTCGACGTGCAGTCCGCCCTCGCCATGCTCGCGCCGGTCTGGGGCCTCAAGCCGCTGCTCGACATCGACGCCGAGCAGGCCCGCGACGACCTCGCCCGCGCCGCCGTCATGGCGCTGTCGTACGTCGCCCAGTCCGCCCGCGGCCAGGGCCTGCCGATGGTCCCGCAGAGCGAGATCGACAAGGCCGAGACCGTGGTCGAGCGGTTCATGATCCGCTGGCGCGGCGAGCCGGACCCGAAGCACGTCAAGGCCATCGACGCCTACTGGACCTCCGCCGCCGAGCACGGCATGAACGCCTCCACGTTCACCGCCCGGGTCATCGCCTCCACCGGCGCCGATGTCGCGGCCGCCCTGTCCGGCGCCGTCGGCGCGATGTCCGGCCCGCTGCACGGCGGCGCGCCGTCCCGCGTGCTCGGCATGATCGAGGAGATCGAGCGCACCGGCGACGCCACCGCCTGGGTCAAGAACGCCCTGGACAAGGGCGAGCGCCTGATGGGCTTCGGCCACCGCGTCTACCGCGCCGAGGACCCGCGCGCCCGCGTGCTGCGCCGCACCGCCAAGGAGCTCGGCGCGCCGCGCTTCGAGGTCGCCGAGGCGCTGGAGAAGGCCGCGCTGGAGGAGCTGCACAACCGCCGCCCCGACCGCGTGCTGGCCACCAACGTCGAGTTCTGGGCCGCCATCATGCTGGACTTCGCCGAGGTCCCGGCGCACATGTTCACCTCGATGTTCACCTGCGCCCGGACGGCCGGCTGGTCGGCGCACATCCTGGAGCAGAAGCGCACCGGACGCCTCGTGCGCCCCGCCGCGCGCTACATCGGCCCCGGCCCGCGCAGCCCCCGCGACATCGAGGGCTTCGAGGCCATCGGCGGCTGACAGCCCCGTCGCAGCTCCCCCGACAGCGGGTCCGGATACCGACCGGACCCGCTGTTTCCGCAGCTCGCGGGCGGGTCGGAGGCATCTCAGCGGGCGGACGGGCGTCGAACCGCGGGCGCCCCGGCCGGTAGGCTGCGGCGCGTGGCTCAGATCCAGATCCCCGCTGACATCAAGCCCGCCGACGGCCGTTTCGGCTGTGGCCCCTCCAAGGTGCGCCCCGAGGCCCTGAGTGCCCTCGCCGCCACCGAGACCTCCCTGCTCGGCACCTCCCACCGCCAGGCCCCGGTGAAGAACCTGGTCAAGCGTGTGCGCGAGGGCGTGAGCAGCCTGTTCTCCCTGCCCGAGGGATACCAGGTGGTACTCGGCAACGGCGGGTCCACCGCCTTCTGGGACATCGCGGCCTTCGGCCTGGTACGCGAGAAGTCCCAGCACCTCGACTTCGGCGAGTTCTCCTCCAAGTTCGCCTCCTCCGTGAAGGCCGCGCCCTGGCTGGCCGAGCCGAGCGTGATCAAGACCGCGCCCGGCACCCACCCGCTGCCGGTCGCCGAGGCCGGTGTGGACGTCTACGGCCTCACCCACAACGAGACCTCCACCGGCGTCGCGATGCCGATCGCCCGCCCGGCCGGCGCCGACCAGGGCTCGCTGGTGCTGGTCGACGCCACCTCGGGCGCCGGCGGCCTGCCGGTGGACATCACCGAGACGGACGTCTACTACTTCGCCCCGCAGAAGTCCTTCGCCTCCGAGGGCGGCCTGTGGCTGGCGTCGTTCTCCCCGGCCGCCCTGGAGCGCGCCGCCGAGATCGCCGGCTCCGGCCGGTACATCCCGCCGTTCTTCGACCTGCCGACGGCCATCGACAACTCGTCGAAGGACCAGACGTACAACACCCCCTCCATCGCCACCCTGTTCCTGCTGGCCGACCAGCTGGAATGGCTGAACGGCAACGGCGGGCTCGACTGGGCTGTCGCCCGTACGGCTGATTCCTCGTCCCGGCTGTACGGCTGGGCCGAGAAGTCCTCGTTCGCCAATCCGTTCGTGGCGAACCCGGCCGAGCGCTCCCAGGTCGTCGGCACGATCGACTTCGACGACTCGGTGGACGCCGCCGCGGTCGCCAAGGCGCTGCGCGCCAATGGCATCGTCGACACCGAGCCGTACCGCAAGCTCGGCCGCAACCAGCTGCGGGTCGCGATGTTCCCGGCGATCGAGCCGGCCGACGTCGAGGCGCTCACGGTCTGCATCGACCACGTGGTCGAGCGGCTCTGACCCCGAGCACCCGGCCGGGCGGCTCCGACCGGCCGCACCCGCACAAGTGAAGGGCCACCGCCTCCGGGCGGTGGCCCTTTTCCGTTCCCCTCTTCCGTTCCGCCGGCCCCGGCGGCTACCGGTTGAGAAGGGAGCTGGCCAGCACGATCACCAGCAGCAGGACGAGCGCGCCGGTCACGATTCGCATGCGAGTCTTGGGATCCACGGTCAACGAGAGTACCCCCGCACGGTTCGGGCTCAGACGCCGAGGTTGGATCCGCCGCTGGCGTCGAGGTTCTGGCCGGTGACCCAGCGGGCGTCGTCCGAGGCCAGGAAGGCCACCACGTCCGCCACGTCGGCCGGCTCGGCGACCCGGTCGAAGACCGAGTACGAGGACGCCCGGGCCCGCGCCGACGGGTCCGCCAGCCAGGGATTGATGTCGGTGGCCACGATGCCCGGCAGCACCGCGTTGACGGTGATCCCGCGCGGCCCCAGCTCCTGGGCGAGGGTCAGCGTCAGGGTGTTCAGCGCCCCCTTGGTCATCGCGTAGGCGACGGCCTCCGGGAACGCCACCCGGGTGACGCCCGAGGAGACGTTGACGATCCGCCCGCCGTCGCGCAGCCGGTCCAGGCCGTGCCGGACGACGAAGAACGGCGCCCGCGCGTTGACGGCGAAGACCCGGTCGTAGGCGGCCTCGTCCACCTCGTGGATCCGCCCCGGCTGCCCGATCCCGGCGTTGTTCACCAGGATGTCCAGCCCGTGGCCGCCGTCGTACCCGGCCAGCCCGGCGTCGAAGGCGGCCCAGAGCGCCTCGGCGTCCCCGGGCACCCCCAGCTCGGCGACGACCGCGAAGGCCCGGCCGCCGTCCCGCTCGATCTCCTTCGCCGTCCGTCCGGCCGCCTCCGGGTCCCGCCCGTGCACCGCGACCAGCGCGCCCTCGCAGGCCAGCCGCTCGGCGATGCCCCGTCCGATGCCCCGGCTGCCGCCCGTCACCAGCGCCGTCCTCCCGGTCAACCTCGACATGACCGCCCCCTTCTTCCGGGCGCCGGCCGTCCGGCGGCACCCATTTCTGTAGTGATCACTAATGAAAGGACCGTAGCACGGTTTCTGTAGTGGGCGATATAGAATCGGCGCATGGCCACCACCACCGCGAAGCGCGGCCGCCCGCGCTCCTTCGACCGCGAGGCCGCCCTGGAGCAGGCCCTGCGGCTCTTCTGGGAACGCGGCTACGAGGCGACCTCGGTCGCCGACCTCACCACCGCGATGGGCATCCGCCCGCCGAGCCTCTACGCGGCCTTCGGCGACAAGAGCGCCCTCTTCGGCGAGGTGGTCGACCGGTACCGGGAGGGCCACGGCGCCTACGCGACCCGCGCGCTCGCCGAGGAGCCGACCGCCCGGGCCGGCGTCGCCCGGATGCTGCGCGAGGCCGCCGCCATGGCGACCGACCCCGAGCACCCGTGGGGCTGCCTGCTGATCAGCTCGACCGTCAACTGCACCTCGCCCGAGGTGACAGGGGCCGTGCGGGAGCTGCGCAACGCCAACGTCCGCGCCCTGGAATCACTGATCCGCGCCGACGTCGCGGCCGGTCACGAGCCCGCCGGGACGGACCCGGCGGCCCTGGCGCAGTTCACCGCCGCCGTGGTCCAGGGCATGTCGCAGCGCGCCCGCGACGGCGCGACCCGCGCCGAACTGGAGCGGGTCGCGGCGGACGCCATGCGGATCTGGCCCTGACCGGACCTCCCCCACCGGCTTCTCCCGCCCCGCCCGCTCAGTCCTCCCAGCGGGCCAGCGGCCAGGAGGCCAGCGAGCCGTAGTGGGCGAAGCCGCCGCCCTGCTCGCTCTGCATCAGATGCAGCTCGGCGGCCTGCCACTCCGGCCCGCGGTACCCCTCCAGGGCCCGCGCCAGCCCGTCCAGCTCCGCCGCGGCCGCCCGCTGCGCCGCGCGCCGCTGCCCCCGCGAGGACCCGGCCCTGGCCAGCGTCAGATGGGGGTGGAAGCTGAACGCGTCCGCCTCGCCGGCCAGCTCCGCGGTGGCCCCGGCGACCGCCTCGGCCAGCCCGCGCAGTGCCCATGTCCGGCCCTCCACCCCGGCCCAGAGCACCTTGTCGCCGAACCGGCCGGACCCGGCCAGCCGCAACGGGTGCGCCGGATTCACCGCCGCCACCGCCGCCAGCCCGGCCGACAGCTCCGGCACCCGCTCGGCCGGCACCTCGCCGAGGAACGCCAGGGTCAGGTGCCAGCCCTCGACCGCCGTCCAGCGCAGCCGGTCCGCCCCGGGCAGGTCGCGCACCGGCGCCACCGCGTCGACCAGGTCCTGCAACGCCTCCGCCGGAGGCAGTACCGCCACGAAGAGCCTCATGGGGACATCTTCCACCGGCCGACGGTTTGGACTAGAACGGTTTTCATGAAGATCCGCAACGGGGGCCCCGAAGACATCCCCGAGATCCTGTCCCTGCTCGACGGCGCCGTGGAGTGGCTGGCCGCCCAGGGCCGCACCCGCCAGTGGGGCGAGCACTCCTTCAGCGGCACCCCGGCCCGGGTCGAGCACATCGGCAAGTACGGCCGGGAGCCGTTCCTGATCCGGCTCGCGGTCGACGAGGAGGGCCGCGCCGTCGGCTCCTGCGTGCTGTCCGAGGAGCGGCCCGAGTACGCCACCCCGGTGGACGGGCCCGAGCTGTACATCCGCAACCTGGTGACCGACCGGACCCGCAAGGGCTCCGGCATCGGCGCCGCGCTGATCGCCGACGCCCTCGACGAGGCGCGCCGGCGCGGCATCGGCCTGCTGCGGGTGGACTGCTTCGCCGGCGGCGACCGCAAGCTGGTCGGCCAGTACCGGGCGCTCGGCTTCACCGAGACCGAGTCCTTCGAGGTCGAGCAGCCGGCCGGGCTCTGGCAGGGGCAGATCCTGGCGATCCGGCTCTGACGGGGCCCTGACCGGCGCCGACAGGCCCTGACGAGTCCTGGCCGGCGCCGACCGGCCGTCGGCCCCGGAGCGCCGTCCGACGCTCCGGGGCCGACCCGCTCGTGGCGGGCCAGACCTGTCGTGAGTATGCCTGACGTACCGTCAGCAGGCGGTGGCCAGAGCCGGCTTGACGCCCGCCGTCGGCCTCGGCACCAGGGCGACGATGCGGCCGCCGCGCCCCGGGTGCAGGTCGAGACGCAGCCGCAGCTCCGCGCTGCGGGCCAGCACCAGACCGACCGCGGTGGCCGCCAGCGCCGAGACCAGGCCGCAGGCCAGCAGCCCCAGCCGGGGCCCGTACGAGGCGGTGACCCAGCCCACGATCGGCGCCCCGATCGGCGTTCCGCCGGTGAAGACCAGCACCAGCAGGCCCATCACCCGGCCGCGCATCGCGGGCTCGGTGCCCAGCTGCAGGGCGGCGTTGACCGAGGTGTTGAAGCTCAGCCCGAACACCCCGATCAGGGTGAGCAGCAGCGCGAAGGTCCAGTAGCCGGGCGCGAACGCCGCCAGCACCTCCAGCGCGCCGAAGCCGAGGGCGGCGCCGACGAGTCTGCGCAGCCTGGGCGCGCCCCGGCGGGCCGCGATCAGGGCCCCGGCCAGCGAACCGACCGCCATCGCGGTGTTCAGCAGGCCGTACTGCCCGGCGCCGACGTGGAAGTCCGTGGCGAAACCGGACAGCAGCGTCGGGAAGTTGAAGCCGAAGGTGCCGATGAAGCCGGCCAGCACCATCGGCCAGAACAGCTCCGGCCGCTCCTTGACGTACCGCAGCCCCTCCCGCAACTGCCCCTTCTCACGGGCGATCGGCTCGGTCGGGCGCAGTTCGCTCTCGCGCATGGCGAGCAGTCCGCCGATGACGGCGGCGAAGGACAGCGCGTTCACCGCGAACGCCCAGCCGCTGCCGACCGCGGCGATCAGCAGGCCCGCGACGGCGGGGCCGACCAGCCGGGCGGTCTGGAAGTTGGCGGCGTTCAGGCTGACCGCGTTGGCGAGGTGCTTCGGGCCGACCATCTCGGAGACGAAGGCCTGCCGGGCCGGGTTGTCGACCACGGTGACCAGACCGAGCAGCAGGGCGAAGGCGTAGACGTAGTACGGCGTCACGACGCCGGCCACGGTCAGCACGGCGAGGCCGGCGGCCAGCAGGCCCATCGCGCCCTGGGTGGCGATCAGCAGCTTGCGCTTGGGCAGCCGGTCGGCGAGCACTCCGCCGAAGAGACCGAGCAGCAGCATCGGGAGGAACTGCATCGCGGTGGTGATGCCGACCGCGAGCGGGCTGCCGGTGAGGCTCAGGACCAGCCAGTCCTGGGCGATGCGCTGCATCCAGGTCCCGGTGTTGGACACCACCTGGCCGGCGAAGTAGTAGCGGTAGTTGCGAACGCTCAGTGAGCTGAACATCCCCCCGGGCCGGGTGAACCGGGCTCCGGTCGGCGAATCCGCCGTCCTCGGGGACGTGGCCGCGCGGCTGCGGCCGGGAGCGGCGGGGTCCTCCGCCGCGGTGCGTTCGTCGGGGTCGTCGTCGCCGTTGCCCGGCAGCCCCGTCGGGGCGGGTGCCTGGGTGTCGGCGGCCGCGGCGCTCGCCGCGGCGGTGTCGGTGGTCTGCTCGTCGGTCCGGATACGGGTGGCGGCTGCGGTGGCGGCGGCCGGCGGTGTCACAGTGGTCTCCCCTCGCGGCGCGGCGGCCGGTGCTCCGGCCGTCGCGCTCCTGGTGTCTGTCCTCGGTCCTGCGGTAATGCGGTTCTCCTTCGTCCTCCGGCGGCTACCGGAATCAGCTGTGCCTAGAGATGTGCGAGCTTGTAGAGCACGGGCGCGGCCTCGCGGAGCTTCGCCCACTCCTCCTCGTCGAGTCCCTCGGCGAGTTCGGCGAGCCAGGCGTTGCGCCGGCTGCGGGACTCGGCCAGGATCGCCTCGGCCTCCTCGGTACTGCTGACGACCACCTGGCGGCGGTCCTCCGGGTGCGGCTCGCGCCGCACCAGGCCCTTCTCCTCCAGCATCGCGACGATCCTGGTCATCGAGGGCGGCTGCACGTGCTCCTTCCGGGCGAGCTCGCCCGGCGTGGCCCTGCCGCACCGGGCGAGGGTGCCCAGCACCCCGATCTCGGTAGGGCTGAGCGACTCCTCGACCCGCTGGTGACGCAGTCGACGGGAGAGGCGCATGGCGGACGATCGCAGCTGACTGATGGCTGCGAGGTCCTGCTCGGACATCTCGGGCATGTTGTTTAGCCTACGTCATTACTCTCGCTAAAGAAAATTGGTTTCCGCTCGGCCGCTTCAGCGCCCCGCTTCCGGGGTACGCGCGAGGGTTCCGGCCGAGGTCGGCGCCGGGTCAGCGCCGGGTGTCCACCGCCGCGAGACCGTCCGGCATGCCCAGCACCAGCAGCGTGCCGGCCAGTGCCAGCGACCACACCTCCGAGCCGGTCCGCAGGTCCAGCACCCCGCCCGTCCCCAGGTCCCGCACCCGGACGAACCCGTCCGACCAGGCCGCCGCCACCACCGGACCGGCCGCCGTCGCCCCGGCCGCCACCGCCGTCACCGGACAGCCCCGGTGGTCGGAGGGCTCGGGCATCGGCGCCGAACGCGGCCCCCAGAGCCGCACCGCGCCGTCGAAGCCACCGCTCACCAGCAGCGGGATCTCCGGATCGGACAGCGGCCCGCCGCCCAGCGCGGTACCGGCCAGCGCCGTCACCGGCCCGTGGTGCAGCCGCTCGCTCAGCACCTTGCCGTCCTCGAACCAGTGCACCGCGCCGGCCGCGTCGCCGAGGGCCGGCGCGGAGTCCGCCAGCCCGCCGACCGCCGCCACCGCGCTGAGGTCCCCGGAGACCGCGCCCACCGCGTCCAGCGCCGTCATCAGCCCGTACGGTTCCAGGCCCGGCCGGGGCTCGGCCGGCACCACCAGCTCCGGCCGCCCCCAGGCGTCGAGCAGTACCGCGGAACCGCCCGCCGTCACCGCCAGCCCCCGCAACGGGCGCGGCTCGGGCACCACCAGCACGCCCTGGTGACGGCCGGTGGCGGCGTCGAAGGTCCGCACCGAACCGGTCGGACCGGCCACCAGCACCTGCCCCGCGTACGGCCCCGCCCCGGGCGTGAGCGCCACCGCCGGCCCCGGCCAGTCCCGGTCGACGCCCTCCCAGCGGGCCCAGCGCCCGGCCCAGGGCCCCGGCAGCTGCGCCAGCACGGCCGCGGCCGCCGCGGCGACGGTGTCCCCGCCCAGCAGCCGGGTGCGCAGCACCGCCGCCCGCACCGCCGGGTCCGGCTCCTCGATCACCGCCGGTCCCGCGGCCCGCCAGGCCCTGGCCAGCGCGTCGTCCCGCCGCTCGACCGCCGCCGTCACCGGGACCGGGCGGGCGAGCGCGTAGAGCAGCGGGTCGGCGGCCAGCGGGCCGGGGTCCGCGGCCACCGTCGTCCAGAGCGCCGACAGGGCCTCCTCGCCGAGCGAGCGCAGCTCCGTCCCGGGCGGCGGCGGCAGCGGGACGGGCGGGGCGGCGGGCGCCCCGAGGACCGGGCCCGGCAGCGGGTAGGCGGCCGGGTCGCCGCCCTGCTCCACCGCCCAGGCGGCGAACCGCGCGGGGTCCGTCCACTGCGGCTCGCCCAGGTCCAGCACGGCCGGGGCGGGCACGGCCGTGAAGGCCCGGGCGGCCGGGCCGTCCGTCGCCGCCCCGACCACCAGCCGCACCCCGGGCAGCCGGAGCAGCGGGTCGAGCAGTTCGGTCACCAGGGCGGCCGGATCCGCGGCCCGGTCCAGCCCGGGCACGCAGACCACGGTCGGCCGGCTGTCCGCCGCGATCGCCGCGATCAGCGGTCCCGGGGCGTGCGCGACCAGGTCGAGCTGCTGTCCCAGCGACCAGACGGCCGTCCGCACGGTGGCCCCGTCGGCGAGCAGCACGGCGTGGATCCGCCGCCCGCCCGGAGTGTCGGCCCCGGTGCAGCCGCGCACCAGCCAGGCCAGCAGGTGCGACTTGCCGGCCCCGGGCGGCCCGGCCACCCGGCACAGCCGCGGCGCCCGCGGATCGTCCAGCCAGCCCAGCAACGCCAGCCCGGCCGGCCTGCGGCCCGCCCCCAGCCGCGGCATCCGCCGCCCGCTCCCCGCCATCGACCGCTTCCCTCTCCCCGTGCTCCCGTACCGCGTGCCCACCTGTGCCCCGCCCGGGCCGTGCCCGACTCAGCCGCGCCGCTCGGCCACGCTGATCATCAGTGCCTTGATCCCGCTCTCCCGGGACTCGGCCGTGTCGCCGTAGTCGAAGCTGTGGGTGAACTCCGCCTGCGGGAACTCCCGTGCCAGCCAGCGCGCGCAGTAGTGGCCGGGCATCAGGCACGGCTCCAGCTCGCAGTACACCCGGACGACCTGCTCGGCCTCCACGCCCTCGGCCCGCAGCCGGTGCCAGAGCGCCTCCTCGGGGTGCAGCAGACCGGGGCCGCCCACCTCCGTGACGATCCGCTTCGCGCCGTGCTCGTCGACCACCTCGAAGGCCGCCGAGGAGTCGATGTTCAACGGCCGCCGCAGGTCGTCCAGCACCCGCGGCCACCAGCCCTCACGGTCGTCGAAGGCGGTCGGGTCCGCGGCCAGCAGGCCCTGCCGCAGCTCCCGGTAGGCGGCCAGGGCCCGGTCCGGCCGGTCCACCTCGGCGACCGCCGGCAGCAGCCGGTCGAGCAGCAGCAGCCCCGCCGCGAACGCCGCCACGCTGCCGCTCACCGGCAGGTCCAGCGGCTCGGCGCCGAGCAGGAGGGCGCGGACCGACCGGTCCGGCGCGAAGTACAGCTGTGCCCCGCCGTCCGTCCCGATCCGCAGCTGGGCCGCCACCGGCCCGGCGTCCGCGCCGACCGCCTCGGCCCACTCCCCGAGCGCCAGCGGGTCGTCCTCCTCCGCCGCCCGGAAGTACGGCCCCACCTGCACCGGCAGCCCCGGGTGCCGCAACGGCCCGGCGGGCGCGAACGGCAGGGCCCGCAGCCCGCGCGGCCCGAAGTGCGCCAGCAGCGCGGCCGATCCGTCGCCGTCGTCGGCGGTCACAGGGTGGCCCAGGTGTCGACGAACATCGCCCAGAACTCGCTCTTGAACGGCAGCGGGTCCCAACGCTCCATGCCTTCCCGGACGATCTCCTCCACCGCGGCCCAGTCGTTCGGGTCCGGGCGCTCGTCGGGGCCCGGGCGCTCGACCTCGAACTTGTAGACGAGGTAGCTCAGCGAGGAGACGTCCCCGTGGACCAGCTCGTACTCGATCTCGGCGTCCGGGTCCGAGACCCAGATCGTGCCGTCGCCGAGGTGCACGTACACGGTCGCCTGGAACAGGCTGCCCAGTGGCTGCAGCCGACCGTGTTCCGTGTCGACCGGCGCGGAGTCCCAGGTCTCGAAGGCGTGGGCCGGGGTGGCCGGGTCCCGGTCCGCGAACTCCTCCAGGATCCGGAAGAGCCCGTTGGAGAACGGGATCCCGATCTCGGTCACGAAGCGCGCGCCGTCGCCCTCGGGCCAGATCCGCGCCGCCACCTCGGGGCGGAACCGCAGCAGGTCGCCGGGCGTGGCCCGCTCCACGACCACCGGCCACTCAATCCCTACCAGCACCTCGTCCATCCTTCGTTCTCGACCGTCACAGACCCTTGGCCTTCTTCTTCGCGGCCGAGGCCGTCTTGTCCTGCTGCCCCTGCGCGTCGAAGTCCTTGCTGCCCATCGTGCCACCGTGCTGCCCTGCGGCGTGGTCCTGCTCGATCTGTTTCAGGTAGGCCTTGTGCGCCCAGTCCCGGTCGTTCGCCGGGATCTTGTTGTCGTAGGCGACGCCGTGGGTGACCTTCAGATCGGGGTTCTGGGACTCGAAGTGCCGGCCCAGCCAGCGCTGGCAGTTCGGGCCCGCCTGGCAGGGCTCCCGCTCGGTGTAGAGCTCCCGGACGTTGGCCGCCTTGTCCCCGAGCAGCGGTTTTCCGATCGAGCGCTCCGAGTGGCTCCGGTTGTAGTCGCTCCGGCCGACCAGGATGAACTCGCCCTTCTCGTCCCGGTACCGGAGCGAGGCGTAGTTCTTGCCGCCGTAGTCGCCCTGCGCCCGCCGGGCCTCCTCCACCGCCCGGGAGAGTTCGTCCGGCTCCTCGATCCGCTGGCTGACGACCTTCTCGTCCTGCTTCTGCTTCCCCTCCTCGTCCGTCTCGGACTTCTTGTACTTCTTCGCGTTGTGGTGCTTGTCCAGCTCCGCCTTGGTCGGGTCCTTGACGTTGGTCCCGTCCAGAACGGTCTTGAGGGAAGCGTCCGGGTTCTGCAGGTCGACGAGTTTGCCGTCCTTGATCTCCTGGACCCGGCCGTCGTCGTGGATGTAGTACTTCCGCGGTGCCGGCTTCGGCCCGTCACCACCCGCGCCGCTGCCCGTCTTCGGCGGTTCGGCGGCCTTGTCCTTGGCCTTGCCGTCGAAGTCACCGGCGGTGTGGTGGTCGTTGTCCTTGTGGTGCTTGGCGGTCTTGTTGAGGTTGTCGCCCGCCTGCTTGTACATCTTCTTGGCGGCCTTGCCCATGTCCTCCGACAGGGTCTTGCCGAGCTTCGTCGCGACGTTCTTGAGCGCCTTGACCGTGGGGTCGCTCACTCGAAGTTCACCGCCGACACCCGGGTGCCGAAGACCTGGGCATGGTGGGCGACCTTCTCGGCCTGCTCGTGCAGGGCCCGGGCGTGCGCCTCCACCGCGGCCGGATCGATCTTGAACGCGGCGCCGACCGAGCCACCGTTGACCGCGGCCTCGGCCGCCTCGAAGACCAGCCCGGACACCGCCTCCGCGACGATCTCGATCAGCGGGTTGAGCGCGGCCTCGACCACCTGGGCGACGATGTATTCCTGCAACTGGTGCGCCAGGTAGGACATCAGCTTGCGCGCCGCCTGCTGGGCCGCGACGGCACCGACCTCCGCCAGCCCCGCCGTCGCCACCGCGGCGGCCTGGGCGGCGACGAAGGTGGCGGCCAGCACGATGAGTTCGCCGAGCGCCTCCAGCTTCATCGCGACGATCGCGTCGGCGGCGATGTCCATCGCCTGCGCGACCACGTGCGCGGCCTGGACGACCTCGTTGAAGTGCTTGTCGGACATCAGCGCCCACTTGGCGGCCAGCGCCTGGTAGGACGCGCCCTCGTAGGCGCCGCCGAGCTGATGGATCGTCGCGGTCGAGTCAGCGTGGACCTCTTCGAGGCCCTTGGCGAACTCCTTGATGTGCTCGCCGAATTCGCGGACCCTGTCCTCGTTGACCGAAGGCCAGCGGATACCGATGAAGTTCAGCAGTGTCGCGACTTCGTCGGGCAGTTCGATCGCCATCGAGAAACCCCCCGTAACCAACAATCCCTCGATTGGATCAAAAGTTTATACAACTGATCATTGCCGCTCCGATGCTCAGAAAGTGCCGATTCTGTAGCGATCCAGTACGTTCCGGACCGATTCGCCCACATCTCTGGCCGTGCCCCCGATGACTCCCGGTGCGATGCTGGATCTGGGGCCCGGTCCACGCGGACCCCCGGCGCCGCACCACCCCTCAGCAGAAGGGCCGAGCAGACATGACCGACGTCGCCGCCGAGCAGGCCGCGCAGGCCGACACCGGCTTCGCCCGCCTCGCCATGGTCACCATCGACTGTGCCGACCCGGTCGCACTGGCCGCCTTCTACGGCGAGCTGCTCGGGTGGGAGACCCGGCACGTGGACGAGCAGTTCGCCATCCTGGACAACCCCGAGGGCGGCAGCCCGCTCGGCTTCGGCCGGGTCAACGGGTACCGGCCGGAGCCCTGGGTGGAGCCGGACGGCGGCAAGCACTTCCACCTGGACTTCTACGTCGACGACCTGGAGGAGGCCACCGCCCGCGCGCTGGCCCTGGGCGCGACCGAGCCCACGTACCAGCACGGGCGCACGCTCAAGGTGCTGATCGACCCGGCCGGCCACCCGTTCGGCCTAGCACCCCTGGACGCCTGAGCCCAGCACCGGACAGCCCGGCCCGACCGGCGCGCCGCTCAGCGCCGGAAGGCCCGCCCCGCTCAGCGCGGGAAGGCCCGCTTGGCCCGCCACGTGGTGTGCTCCCGCGACACCGCGTCCTCCGCCTCGGCCGCCAGCCGGGCCCAGCCCCGCTCGGCGTCCGGCCCGCGCAGGTCGAGGTCGGACAGCTGGTTGCCGACGTTCTCCAGCTCCCGCGCCGCCAGCTGGTAGGCCGCCGCCAGCGGGCGGAGCTGCTTCAGCTGGGTCCAGGCGATCACCGACGCGGCCGCCGCCGAGGTGGCCCCGAAGACGTGCACCTGCAGCGCCCCGGTCGCCTGCGCGACGGCCGCCGCCGCACCGACGATGATCAGCGCCGCGACGGCCAGCCCCCAGGTGACCGCCTGCGACTCGCAGGACTCGGCGCGCGAGCGGTACCACGTCCGCTGCCCCTCCACCCGGGTGCGCAGGTAGAGCGTGCGGCGCGAGGTCAGCGACTCCGCCCGGACCCGCCGCATCTCCGGGGTGATCTCGGCGACCGCGTCCGGCGGCACGATCGCCGGGTCCTCGAAGGCCCGCAGCACGTCCTCCAGCTGGAGCAGGTAGACCCGGTCGACGTCCGCCGACTCCGCGTCACCCTCGAACGGCCGGGCCCGCACCGAGTACTTCCAGGCCAGCGTCTTCACCGACTCGGCGGCCGCCCTCGCCTCGTACCACCGCGCCTGCGGGTTGCCCCGGCGCAGCCGGGCCCAGAAGTACCCGGCCACCAGGAACGCCACCACCGAGAACAGCGGCGTGATGTCGGCGGCGCCCTTGTCGTCCGGCCCGGGCAGCGAGCCCACGACCGCCGCCACCACCAGCATCGAGATCAAGCCCCGGTACCAGCGCAGCGTCTCCTGCTGTCCGGCGATCGACGCCCGGTCGGTCGCCCGGAACAGCTCCGGCAGCAGTTGGGCCTCGACCCCCGTCGGCGGATCCTGTCGCACCATCGAACCGCTCCCCTCCCCCGTCTCGCCCGGAGTATGCCCCCGGTCAACTCCGCTACACCGCGAGCTTCTTGACACCTCCTCTTGCCCCGGGGGCTCCACAACCCCTATAACCGGTTACATGCCCATGCACTGGAAGCTCGTCATCGACGCCGCCGATCCGCACCGCCAGGCCGCCTTCTGGGGCGCCGCCCTCGACTACACCGTCGAGGACCACAGCACCCTGATCGGCAACCTGCTGTCCGCCGGCGCGGTCACCCCGGACCAGGTCACCGAGGTCGACGGCCGCCACGCCTGGCTCACCCTCGCCGCCGTCCGCCACCCGGAGGACCCGCACGACCCCGTCTCCGGCACCGGTCTCGGCCGCCGTGTCCTCTTCCAGCGCGTCCCCGAGCCGAAGCAGGGCAAGAACCGCCTCCACCTCGACCTCCACCCCGGCCCGGACGCCCGGGCCGCCACCGTCGCCCGGCTGGAATCCCTCGGCGCCACCACCCTCCGCGAGGTCGCCGAACCGGGCGGTTCCTGGGTGGTCATGCAGGACCCCGAGGGCAACGAGTACTGCGTCCACTGACCCCCCGGCGCACCCGGACGGATTCCCGGCCGTGTCGATCTCCCACAGCTTCCATCTGGCCACGCCGACGCCCGTTGCCCAGGTGGCCCGTGCGCTGAACGGCCTCGCACAGGGCCTCGGGCTGTTCGACTCGGCCACGAGGCCGGAGCGGTTGCTCGGCGAAGGCGTCGGCACCAGGTCCGGCACCTGGGTCCGGGTGTTCGCCGCCGACCCCAGGCCGTGGAATCCGCTGATCACCGACCTCGCGGTCGTACCGACCGTCTCGGTGGCGTTCCGGCCGGACAAGACCGACGATCTGTCCGGACAGGAGGACGACATCGTCCGGCTGGTGTCGGGCCTGCTGACCCGTCTTCCGGGCGACGCGGTGCTGCAGTACCACGACGAGGTCGTCCGGCTGCTGCGGCGTGGTGGCGAACTCGGCCTCGACGAACGGGACGACCTCTGGACGCCAGCCCGGCTGGCCGCGGTCCCGCAGGCGTACCGCCGCGAGACGCACGCGTTCTCCGAGGAGGACTGAGCGCGACCTTCTCCGGCAGTGCCGAGGCCCGCACTCCGATCGGAGTGCGGGCCTCGAACAGGACCGGGGTCGGCGGCAGGCCGGGCACCAGGAGCAGGACCGACAGGCCGATCAGACGGGCTCCGCTGGCTCCGCTACGACAGCCAGCCCGCCTGGGCCGCGCGGGCGCCGGCCTGGAAGCGGCTGCGGGCCTCCAGGCGTTCCATCAGGTCGGTGGCGATCCGGCGGGCGGTACGCGGGGAGACGCCCAGCCGCTTGGCGATGGCGTCGTCGGTGTGACCGTCCGCGAGCAGGGTGAGCGCGGTGCGCTCCTGGGCGGTGAGGCCGTCCCGGTCGAGCTGCACGGCCGCTCCCAGCGGCTGCGCACCGGCCCAGACGCTCTCGAACAGCGCGCACAGCACGGTCAGCATGCCCTGGCCGGTCAGGACGACGGCGCCGGCCGCCGTGTCGTCGCTGCGCACCGGGATGACGGCGGCCGAGCGGTCGACAATGATCATGCGGGTCGGCAGCTCGGGCACGGTGCTCACCCGGCCGCCCAGGGCCGCCAGCCAGTTCACGTACTCGACGGTGTGCGGGCTGTTGCGGACGCTGTCCAGGTAGATGGTGCGCATCCGCACACCGCGCTCCAGCAGGGTGCGGTCGAGCGGCTTGGCCGCCTCGATGTGCTCGGGCTTCTGGCCGCCCTCCGGCGCGAAGGTCATGATCTCGTCGCGCGCCTCCCGGGAGAAGCGGGACAGCCGGTCCCGGATCCGGTCCAGGCCGACCAGCTGCTCGACGTCGGGCGTGTTCGCCTCCGGCCGCAGGTCGGCGTAGTCGGCGATGAGCTGCGCGGCCGCCGCACGGGACGCCTCGATCCTGGCCTGCGCGGCGGCCAGCTCGGCCTGCTGCCGCGCCATCAGGATCTCCATCCCGACGTCCGGGGAGACCGCGCGCAGGGAACCGGGCCGCTCCGCGGAGGGGCGCAGCAGGGCCAGCTCGCTGAGGTGGTCGAGGGCGGCCCGGACCTCCCCCTCGCTCAGGGAGAGCCGGGCGGCAACACCTGCGACGCCCTCTCCCGAATGGGCCAGCATGGCCCGGTAGACGGCTTCCGAGGCAGCGTCCAGTCCCAGCGCCGTCAGCATTCCGCTCCCCGTAACGAAATCGTGTGCGATGCGTCCTCAATCCTTCCATACGCATCAAGCCCCTGACCACGGCCTTCCGGTGGACGCTTCCGGCCACGGCCGGATGTGTCCGGGTTAGGACCCTCCACACCGAAGGTCCGGTTCAGCACGCTTGACGCCATGTATCTCGTGCACACCGCCCTGCGGTCGGCCGCCCCCGGGCCGTCCCTGCCGCCCGACACCCGCGATCTCCTGTCGGCCCTGGTGCGCCCCGGCGACGGGATCGAACACCTGGTGCTCCACCGCGACGCCGTCCCGGAACCGGTGCTCGGTCTGTACGTCCTCGCCGACTCCCTCGCCGAGGCCGAGCAGCGGGCGACCGTGTTCTGCCGGAGCGCGCTGGCGGCGCTCCCCGCGTTGCGGGGGTGGCGGGCCGCCCGGGCCGCCGTGCCGCTGATCACCCCGTTCTACGACCGGCTGCTGGCCGCTTCCGGCACTCCTGACCGGAACGGTCCAGGGCCGTTTCCGTCCACCGGCAGACCCTTCCACCCGCGCTGAGCTGCGACGAAGCTGGTGTCAGCCGGAAGGGGCCAGGCCCCGGACGGCAACCGGAGGAGGCGCCACCGCGGGACGCGGCCTCCGGGAACCAGCCGCTTCGTACCCGAGAGGACCACCCTCATGTTCCACACCTTCGTCGCCAAGACCGCCGCGGTCGCCACCATCACCCTCGTCGCCGTGATCGGCCTGGGCGCCACCGTCTCGCAGACCTCCGCCGGTGCCGCCCCCACGACCCTGAGCACGCCGACCCCCACCGCCACGCCGTCCGAGAACCTCATCTGGGGCTGACCCGCCCTGCGGTCGGCAGTGCACCGAGCACATCCTCCGCCCCGTCGGGCGTGAGCCCCGACCCGATGCGGACCGGCCCCGCGCAGGCGATGCGCGTGAACACCCCACCGGCCCGGGTCGCCGCCACCGCCGGCGTCATCGGCACCACCCACCGCGCCGTCCGCGCCGTCCGGCTCTCCGGCCTCCGCGTCCCCGCCCCTGACCGCCCCGGGATCGGGAGGACGGAACGCCGAGGGCCCTCCCCGCGGTGCGGAGAGGGCCCGGGACCTACCGGCGTCCGGCCTCAGAGCAGGCCGAGGGCGGGCATCAGGTAGTAGAAGGCGAAGACCGCCGAGACCGCGTACATCGCGACCGGCACCTCGCGGCCGCGGCCGGCGGCGAGGCGCAGCACGCAGAAGGCGATGAAGCCGAAGCCGATGCCGTTGGTGATGCTGTAGGTGAACGGCATCATCACGATGGTCAGGAACGCCGGGATCGCGATCGTGTAGTCCGCCCAGTCGATCTCCTTGATCGAGTTGGCCAGGATCAGGAAGCCGACGGCGACCAGGGCGGGGGTCGCGGCCTGGGCCGGGACCATCTTGGCGAGCGGGGAGAAGAAGAGCGCCACCAGGAAGAGGGCACCGGTGACGATCGAGGCGAACCCGGTCCGGGCACCCTCGCCGACGCCCGCGGTGGACTCGACGAAGCAGGTGTTGGCGGAGGAGGAGGTCGCGCCGCCCGCCGCGGTGGCGATGCCGTCGATCATCAGCACCTTGTTGATGCCGGGCAGGTCGCCCTTCGCGTCCAGCAGGTGGGCCTCGTCGGCCACGCCGAGGATGGTGCCCATCGCGTCGAAGAAGCAGGACATCAGGACGGTGAAGACGAAGAGGACGCCGGTCAGGACGCCGACCTTCTCGAAGCCGCCGAACAGGCTGACCTCGCCGACCAGGCCGAAGTCGGGCTTGGCGACCGGGCTGCCGGGCCAGGCCGGGACGGTCAGGCCCCAGGCGCTGTCGGGCAGGTCGGCGAGCTTGTCGATGACGACGGCGACGACGGTCATCACGGCGATGGAGACCAGGATCGCGCCGGGCACCTTGCGCACGATCAGGACCAGGGTCAGCAGCAGGCCGAGCACGAAGACCAGGACCGGCCAGCCGAGCAGGTGACCGCCGGTGCCGAGCTGGAGCGGCACGGTGGTGTGGGCGGCGTCGGGCATCCGGGTGACGAAGCCGGCGTCGACCAGGCCGACCAGGCTGATGAACAGACCGATGCCGATGGCGATGCCCTTGCGCAGGCCGAGCGGGACGGCGTTCATCACCCGCTCGCGCAGGCCGGTGGCGACCAGGATCATGATCGCGAAGCCGGCCAGCACCACCATGCCCATCGCGTCCGGCCAGGTCATCTTCGGCGCGAGCTGGAGGGCGACGATGGTGTTGACGCCGAGCCCGGCGGCCAGGCCGATCGGGACGTTGCCGACCACACCCATGAGCAGCGTGGTCAGGCCCGCGGTGAGGGCGGTGGCGGTGACCAGCTGGGTGTTGTCCAGGTGGGCGCCGGTCATGTCGGTGGCGCTGGCCAGGATGATCGGGTTCAGCACCAGGATGTAGGCCATGGTGAAGAAGGTGGCGATGCCGCCCCGGATCTCGCGCGGCAGGGTGGAGCCGCGCTCGCCGATCCGGAAGTAGCGGTCCAGGGCGCCGGTCGGGGGCTTCGGCGCGTCGGGCTGGGCGGGCTCGGGCGACTCGGTGGTCGGCTGGGCCACGGGCATGCTGCGTCCTCTGTGGGGGCGGAGGAGTGGGGGGAGCCGCCCGAGCGACGGCGGCCGGGCGATCCGATCGGACGGGCACGAAGCACGAGGTCCTGGGCATGCCCTGGCCAACCGGAATGACAAGTATGAGTTCCGCGATCGCCCGTTCGCTATCTTCGCGCGTAGACCGGAGTGGACCGGCACGTCCCCGGACAGTCCGCACAGGAAATCGATCGAACGCCCGCCGCACCCGTACCCTAGGGCCCATGCCCAAGACGCCGACGCACCCCTCTCCGCCACCGCTGGAGGCCAACGATGTCGCGATCGTCGGCGGCGGGACGGTGCTCTGGTTCGTGGCGTTCGTCGTCCTGCTCCCGTTCTGGGGGACCCTCTCCGACCACGACCGCGGCAACTGGCCGTGGATCTGCCTGGCCGGCGGCGGCCTCGGTCTGATCGGCCTCTGGTACTGCCGGGCCCGCCGGGACGCCATCGCCCGGAGCCGGGCCGCCGAGGCGGCGGCGACGGGCCCGACGGACGCCGCCGGGACGGCGCGCACGGCCCCGGAGGGGAACGACGGGGACCCGGCCACCCGGTCGGACTGAATAGTCCTTTAGTAGCACGCATCGGACATAAGGCACCCGTAGAGTCGGTGCCATGACGCAGCCTGCGCAGCCCGCCGAGGACCGGCCGACCTCGGCCCCGACCGCCGGGGAGAAGCCCGCCGGGGAGAGGCCCGACGGCGCCCACCCGCTCGGGCTGCTGCCCGGCCGGCGCGGCGGTCTCACCGCCGCCGAGGTGGCCGAACGGGTCGCCCGGGGCGACGTCAACGACGTACCGGTCCGCTCCAGCCGCTCCACCCAGGAGATCGTCCGGGCCAACGTCTTCACCCGCTTCAACGCGATCATCGGCGTGATGTTCGCGATCATCCTGGTCGTCGGCCCGATCCAGGACGGTCTCTTCGGCCTGGTCATCGTCGCCAACACGGCGATCGGCATCATCCAGGAGCTGCGCGCCAAGAAGACCCTGGACAGCCTCGCGCTGATCGGCGAGGCCCGGCCGCAGGTCCGCCGGGACGGCACGGTCGAACAGATCGCCGTCGGCGGGATCGTGCTGGACGACACCGTGCTGCTGGGCATCGGCGACAAGGTGATCGTCGACGGCGAGGTCACCGAGGCGGACGGTCTGGAGATCGACGAGTCCCTGCTCACCGGCGAGCCCGACCCGGTCCTCAAGCAGCCCGGCGACCAGGTGATGTCCGGCAGCTTCGTGGTGGCCGGCGCGGGCAGCTTCACCGCCACCAAGGTCGGCCGCGAGGCGTACGCGGCGCAGCTGGCCGAGGAGGCCAGCCGGTTCACGCTGGTGAAGTCGGAGCTGCGCAGCGGCATCGACAGCATCCTGCGGTTCATCACCTGGCTGCTGATCCCGACCGCGGTCGGTCTGATCATCAGCCAGTTGGCGGTCGAGGGCCGCGACTGGCGCGAGGCGGTCCGCCGGATGATCGCCGGGATCGTGCCGATGGTGCCCGAGGGCCTGGTGCTGCTGACCTCGGTGGCCTTCGCGATCGGGGTGATCCGGCTGGGCCGCAAGCAGTGCCTGGTCCAGGAGCTGCCCGCGATCGAGGGCCTGGCCCGGGTGAACACCGTCTGCCTGGACAAGACCGGCACCCTCACCGAGGGCGGCATGGACCTGGTGGACCTGCGGATCCTCGGCGCCGACGCGGACGGCGGGGACGCCGGGGCCACCGACGAGCGCGGCAGGCTGGACGACCGGGGCACCCTCAAGGAGACCGTCGAACAGGCGCTGGCGGTGATGGCCGGGGCCGACGCCCGCCCCAACGCGTCCATGCAGGCCGTCATCGACGTCTACGGCGACGGCCGGGACGCCACCGGCCGGGACGCCCCGGACAGCGGCTCCCGGCACCCGGACGGCCCGCGCCCGGACGGCCGGTACGCCGACGGCCGGCACCCCGACGGCGACGGCCCGGAGGCCGGCCGGGGAGCCCCCGGGGCCCGCGGCGGCTGGCGGGTGATCGAGGCGATGCCGTTCTCCTCCGCCCGCAAGTGGAGCGGCGTCCAACTGCTGGAGCCGCGCGGCGGCGAGGCCAGCTGGCTGCTCGGCGCGCCCGACGTCCTGCTGCCGGCCGGCCACCCGGCGCTGGCCGAGGTCGACGAGCTGGGCGCCCAGGGCCTGCGGGTCCTGCTGCTCGGCCGCGCGCCCGTCCCGCTGGACGCCCCGGACCCGGCGGCCGGGCTGCGCCCGCTCGCCCTGGTGGTGCTCCAGCAGCGGCTGCGGGACGACGCCGCCGACACCCTGCGCTACTTCGAGAGCCAGCAGGTCGCGGCGAAGGTGATCTCCGGTGACGCGGCCGTCTCGGTCGGTGCCGTCGCCGCCCATCTCGGACTGCCCGGCGCCGACCACCCGGTGGACGCCCGCACCCTGCCCGGCGAGCCTGAGGCGCTGGCCGACCTCGCCGAGCGCACCACCGTCTTCGGCCGGGTCACCCCGCAGCAGAAGCGCGAACTGGTCGCCGCGCTGCAGTCGCGCGGGCACACCGTGGCGATGACCGGCGACGGCGTCAACGACGTCCTGGCGCTCAAGGACGCGGACATCGGCGTGGCGATGGGCAGCGGCAGCGACGCGACCAAGGCGGTCGCCCAGATCGTGCTGCTGAACAACTCCTTCGCGGTGATGCCCTCGGTGGTCGCCGAGGGCCGCCGGGTGATCGGCAACATCGAGCGGGTGGCCGGGCTGTTCCTGGTCAAGACGGTCTACTCGGTGCTGCTGGCGCTGCTGGTGATCTTCACCCACTCGCCGTACCCGTTCCTGCCCCGGCACTCCACCGTGCTGTCCACCCTGACGATCGGCGTGCCGGCCTTCTTCCTGGCGCTCGCGCCCAACAACGAGCGCGCCCGCACCGGCTTCGTGCGCCGGGTACTGCGGCTGGCGATCCCGGGCGGCGTCATCGCCGGCACGGCGACCTTCACCGCGTACGCGCTGGCCCGGGCCAACCACGCCACCGACCTCGAATCGGACACCAGCGTGGCCACCCTGACGCTGTTCCTGGTCGCCATCTGGGTGCTGGCGATCGTGGCCCGCCCGTACAACTGGTGGCGGGTGCTGCTGATCGCCACCATGTGCGGCGGCTTCGCGCTGGTGATGACCGTGCCGTGGCTCTCCGACTTCTTCCAGCTCTCGCTGTCCGGCACCCGGGACCCGTGGCTCGGGGTGGGCATCGCGGTGACCGCCGGGCTGCTGCTGGAAGTGGTCTGGCGGATCATGCGGCGCCGGCTCGATGATTGAGCCACGAACCGAGGGGTTCGGACGACGGGGGGTACCGCGATGGGGCGCAGGGGCGGGGAACTGGAGGCCTTCGCGGCCTTCCTGGGCGGACTGCTGGCCACCGGGCTGCTGGCCGGGGTGATGGTGGGGGCCGGTGCGCTCGCGCACATCGAACCGGGACCGCTGCTGACCAAGGCCGTGGCGGCGGTGCTCACCGCCACCTGGGTGCTGAGCACGCTCGCGCTCTACCTGCGGATGATCGCCCGCGGCCGGACCCGCTCCGGCTCCCGGTCCTGACCGACGCCGTTCCTGAGCGACGCCGTTCCTGAGCGGCGGGATCCGGACGCGCCGGAGCCGGACACACCCGGGGAGGGCGGGTCCGGCTCCGGCGCCCCGTCAGCCCTCGAAGTCCCGGGCCGCGGACAGCTCGTAGGCCCGGTCCGGCTCGCTCAGCGCGGCCAGCACCTCGAACCGACGGTGCCACTGCCCCACCGACCAGGCCAGGCCCGCGGCCAGGCCCTCCGGGGTGGCCGCGTGCAGCAGCCCGGGCACCGGCGGCAGGTCGAACTCGTCGTCCTCGTCGGCCTCCTCGGCCGACTCCGGGTCGTACGGCGCCTCCGGGGTGTCCGCCGCGCCGTCCCAACGCCAGTCGACGGCCGCCTCCTCCCCGCCCGGGCCGACCACCAGCAGCTCCTCGTGCTCCTCGTACGCCACCGGGCAGCCGGGCAGCAGCTCCCGCACCACCGCCGGCACCCGGTGCAGCGCACCCTCGGAGAGCACCCGCCCGCCGGCCACCTCGCTGGCCAGCGAGACGTGCAGCCGCTCGGCGAGGTCCGCGGCCAGCGCCGGGGCGACCGGCAGCAGCGGGTGGTCGTGCAGCAGCTCGACCAGGTCGGGGGCGTCCGCGACGACCGCCTCGGTAGCGTCCACCACCACGGTCCGGTCCGGCCGGCGCCCGGTGGCCCGGTCCAGCGGCGGGACCGCCCGCACCACGTCCAGCGCCTCGATCCGGTCCGTGCCGACCCGGGCCAGCGCGCTGTGGATGCCGTGCAGCTGGCGGTGCCCGATCTCGGCGTCCGGGTCGGTGAGCCGGTCCAGCACCTCGTCGGGGCCGTGCGGCTCGGCGAGCAGCGCGGTCAGCGTGGTGCGCACGCCCAGCGCGTGCAGGAACTGCTCGTCCAGGGTGGTGCGGGCCTCGTCGTAGAGGCCGCGCAGCAGCGGGTCCGCGCCGGCCGCGCGCAGCCCGGCGGGCTCGCGGCCGTCCAGCACCGGGTGGTCGCGCAGCCACCAGGCGGTGTACGGCGGCAGGTCGGTGTACGAGCCGTCCGGCAGCAGGGTGCGGACGGGGGTGACCACGGCGTCCCGGTACGGCGGGCGGGCCAGCGTGGCCAGCGCCTGCGGCCAGGCGTCGTCGTCCACCAGGTCCAGGTCGCGGACGGCGAGCAGCTCGGCGGCGACCGGCGGGACGCCGATCGCGTCCCCTTCGTCGGCGTGCAGCGCCTCCAGCGCGTCCTCGGCCCAGTCGGCCAGGCCGTCCGGGGCCTCGTCGATCAGCCCGGTGGGGTGGCCGCCGGCCGCCCGGTCGGCGGGCGCGGTGGGGTCGAGCCGCTCCAGGTCGTCCGGGTCGAGCACCACGTCCTCGGCCCGGACCAGCGCGAACTCGGCGAGCACGCCGACCGAGGCGAGCACCTCGGGGCCCCAGCGCTCCAGCAGCTCGTCGTCCACCCAGGCGGCGTCGTCCTCGCGCGCCAGCGCGGCGAACGGGCTGTCGGGGAGCAGGAGTTCACCGGCCCGGGCGGGCTCGCCCTCGTCGTCGAGCAGGGCCAGCCGGGCCAGCCACGGGTGCTCGCCGGGGGCCGGCGCGGCCGCCCGGACGAGCGCCAGGACGGCCTCGGCGAGGTCGGCGGCGGCGTCCGGGTCGTCCTCGGCCAGCTCGTAGGAGCGGAGGACGGCGGCCCGCACCTCGGGCGTGTCCAGCACCCCGGTGGGGGTGGCCGCGCCCGCGCCCAGCTTGGCCAGCAGCGGGTGGGCGGCCTCCGGGTGGGCGAGCCGCAGGTCGAGCACCGCGAGCGCGTCGGCCAGTGCCTCCGGGTAGCCGGGGAAGGCCGCCCAGTCGGCGGCGTCGGAGGGCAGCAGGACCCGGCGCGGCCCGGTCACCGTCCGCCCGTCGGCGAGCGGCACCGGCAGGGCGCCGAGCGCCTCCGGGTCGGCCCCGCCGAGCGCCGCGTACAGGTTGCGCCACCAGGCCGGCTCCCGGTCCAGGCCGCCCAGCTGGTCGACCACCTCGGCGAGCGGGACCCGGCGCACGTTCAGCACCCGCAGCTCGGTGCGGCGTTCCAGACCGGCCGGCAGCAGGCCGGGGAAGATCGGCGCCAGCGCCTCGACCACCGAGCCGTCCGCGCCCTCCAGCAGCGTGGCGTCCCGGGGCCGCAGCGCCGGGGTGCCCTCCTCGACCGGGGCCGGGTGCGGGAGGAACGGCGTCCCGGGCAGCCGGGAGAGCACGGCGGCGCGCAGCGCGTTGTCCAGCGCGCCCCGGCCCAGCGGCCCGGGGACCAGGCCGAGCGAGCCGAGGTCGCCGCCGCGGGCGCGCAGCAGCTCGGCGTAGGCGTCGGCGGCCCGCTCGGTGAGGAAGTCGGCGAGCGCGCCGGGGGCGACGTGCCGGCGGGTGGAGTCCAGCGGGTACGAGGCGATCAGCAGCGCGGGCAGGTCGAGCGGCTCGTCGCTCGGGGTGGGCGCGTGCAGCACCGGGGCGATCGCGGGCCGCTGCGGGTCGCCCCCGTCGGAGACCGGCACCGCCCAGGTCACCGTCCAGTACGGGCGGGTGCGCTCCTCGGTGGGCCGGTCGACCAGCAGCTCGGCATCGAGCGACCCGGCCGCCCCGACGGTCTGCCAGACGGTGCGCCGCGGCTGCCCGTCGGCGTCGTCGGTGATGGTGACCTCGCTGATCTCCGCCCCCGGGACCCCGCCGGCCGGCGCCGGGAGGGCCGCGTCCGGACGCGGACCGGCGGCCGAGCGGGTCAGGGTGCGGGTGCCGTCCGAGGTCTCCACCACGACCTCGGCCAGTCCGGGCAGGGTGAGCAGCAGCGCGTCGTCGATGCCGGCCAGCAGCCGGCGGGTGAGGTCCTCGGCGGCCGCGTCGCGCAGCGGCAGCACCACCACCGTGTCGTACCCGTCGGGCGCGGGGCCCTCGGCGGCGAACGGCAGCCGCAGCAGCGGCACATGGCCGTCCCGGCGGCGCAGCTCCTCGGCGAGGGCGGGCTGCGCCTCGGCCAGCGACCTGGCCTCGCCGAGGGACCAGCGCACACCGCCGGCCGCGCCGAGCACGGCGGGCTCGTCGGTGACCGCGAGGACGGCGGCGAAGCCGACCCCGAACCGGCCGACGGTGCTGTCCCGGTCGCCGCGCTTGGAGGAGGCGCGCAGGGTGGAGAGCGACTCGACGGCCGCCGCGTCCAGCGGCGCACCGGTGTTCGCGGCGGCCAGCACGCCGTCGGCCAGGGTGAGCCGGAGCCGGCCGGGGCCCTGCCCGGCCCGGACGGCGGCGTCGGCGGCGTTCTGCGCCAGCTCGACGACCAGCCGGTCGCGGTAGCCGCCGAGGGCCAGCTCCTCCTCGGCGTTGGCGTCCTCCCGGAACCTCGCCGGGGAGGCGGCCCAGGCGTCCAGCACCCGGCGGCGCAGTTCGGCGCTGCCGAAGGGGTCCGCGAGGCGCTCGTCCGTGCCGCTGCCGAGAATCCGAGGTTCCACTGGACCTGCCGCCTTCCGCCGCCCTGTTGTGCCCTACCGGGGGCATTCTTCCCTGCCGCGGGGACAGCCCCGGACACCGCCCCGGAGCCGGCGGCGCGCCCGGCCGGCGGGCGGGGACGACGACGGCCCGCCCCACGGGGTGGGACGGGCCGTCGAAGGTGACGATCTCCAGGGGCTCTACGAGTGGCCGAGCTCCTCGGCCGGGGCGTCCGGCTCCACCGAGCCGGAGAGCCGGTCCGGGTGCAGCGTCAGCGGTTCGACCACCAGCTCGTCCAGGATCAGCGCGGCCGGGGCCGGCGGGGCCGGGATGACGGCGGCCTCGGAGTGCCCGCCGCAGCCGTAGGCGAAGGAGACGATCTGGCCGTCGGCCGGACCGAACTCGTTGCCGCAGACCCCGAAGGCCTGGCCCAGCGAGCCGCCGATGGGGATCAGGAAGCCACAGGTGACACAGCCGGCCGGGGCGGACTGCGCCATCGGCGTCTGCGCGCCGTGCGCCTTCTCCCAGCGGTCGGCGGCCAGGTGCAGACCGAGCCGGGACAGCACCCGGCTGCGGCCCATGCCCAGCTCGTCGGCGACGGCGCGGATCTGGGCCCGGACCGGGGCCGGCTGGACCTCCGGATCGTCGCTGACCAGCACGTCCTCCTGGGCGGCCTGGGCCACCGCGGAGTTCGGCGCGGGCTCGTCCTCGCCGGTCCAGCCCGGCTCCAGCCGCACGTCGTCGGCGTCGGTGGGGAGCAGGTCGCCCGGGCCCATGTCGCCCGGGCGCAGCCGCTCGCTCCACGGCACCCACTGCGGGGCCAGGACGGCGTCGGGGCCGGGCAGCAGTACAACTTCGTCCAGCGTCACGTTCTTGGCCCTCGGGGCCCGCGCCACCGTGACCGCCCAGTGCCAGCCGCGGTAGGCCGCGTCCAGGCACTCGAAGGTGTGGGTCACGACACGGTCGGTCTCGGCCTGGACACCCAGGTGCCCCCCGACAGTCTCGGCACCGACGGCGTCCTCGGCGGCCTGGCGGGCGAGTTCGACGGCCTCGGCACAGAGCCGATCAGGGGTACGGCTTCGCATCGCTGCACTCACGGCGTCGATTCTCTCCCATTTCTTCTGTCGCCCACGGCGAGTTGCCTTTTCCGTCGCGGCTCGGATTCCCTCGTCCATTCTGCGCGACTGCGGCCTGCCGCGGATACCGGCCGCGCCGCTGGTCCGGTCCGCCGGCGCCGGTCGGGCACTCGGGCGGACTCTGGGCAGGCTACCCGCCGGTCGGCCACCGGGCACAGTCCGGGGCGCTCCGGAGTGGATCCGGGGCGTCCGGGACGGGAACGGCGGCCCCCGCTCGCGCGGCGCGGAGCGGAATCCCGCGTCGTCCTCCCGAATCTGGGGCAGGATGGGCATGTGGCGGACGAGAAACCGTCGCAGCACGCACTGCACGCCTCGCAGGCCGGCAGCCCCGACGAAGCGAACGCCGTGCCGCGACAGCAGTCCCCGGTCCACGCCGCGGGTGAACCTCGGCCGGTGGACCCCTCGTCACTGCCCGCGGCAGAACCGGCCGACGCCCCCGCGGACGGCCCGGACGCCCAGGTCCCGGCCCCCGCGGGGACAGCGGCGGGCGGCGGTCAGGACCCGCCGGACGACCGGGGCGGTCCGGACGGGCGCGACGAACAGGACGACGGTGACGGCGACGGCGAGGAGCCGCGCCGGCACTTCCTGGTCCGCACCGCCTCCGCGGCCGGCTCCCGGACCGGCAAGGTGGTGCACGGCACCGGCCGCCGGATCCGCCGGGCCACCGCCGCCGAGGGCGCCGGCGAGTCCGGCCTGGCGAAGCTGATCGAGCTGCACGCCCTGAACGCCTTCGGGGACATGCTCATCACCGTGGCGCTCGCCTCCACGATCTTCTTCTCGGTGCCGACCGGCGAGGCCCGCGGCCGGGTGGCGCTCTACCTCCTCGTCACCATGGCGCCGTTCGCCCTGCTGGCCCCGGTGATCGGCCCGCTGCTGGACCGGCTGCCGCACGGCCGCCGGGCCGCCATGGCGATGTCGATGCTGGCCCGCGCGGTGCTCGCCTGGACCATGGCCGGCGTGGTGACCGGCGGCGGACTGGCGCTCTACCCGGAGGCCCTGGGCGTCCTGGTCGCGTCCAAGGCGTACGGGGTGGTGCGCAGCGTCGTGGTGCCCCGGCTGCTGCCCAGCCGGCTGTCGCTGGTGAAGGCGAACTCCCGGGTCACCCTGGCCGGGCTGCTGGCCACCATGGTCGCGGCCGGGGTGGGCGGGCTGCTGCACCTGATCGGTCCCGGCTGGCCGCTGCGCGGCGCCTTCCTGGTCTTCGTGGCGGGCACCCTGATGGCCTTCCACCTGCCGCACAAGGTGGACTCGGCCAAGGGCGAGCAGCGCGCCGTGCTGCACGCCGAGGAGCACCCGCCGGGCCACCACGGCGTCCTGCACGGCCGGAGCTCCCCCGCACCGGAGCCCGCGCCGGAGCCCGCCGCGGGGCAGCGGCCCAAGGCCTCGCTGCGCACCGTCGGGCCCTCGGTGATCCTGGCCCTGCGGGCGATGGCGGCGATGCGCTGGCTGGTCGGCTTCCTGGTGATGTTCCTGGCGTTCCTGCTCCGCGAGGAGCCGATCGGCGGCCTGCAGCCGACCCTGGCGCTCGGCCTGGTGGCGCTGGCCGCGGGGACGGGCAACGCGATCGGTTCGGCGCTCGGTTCCTGGCTGCGCCCGCGCAGTCCGGAGATGACGGTCACCGCGATGCTGCTGCTGGCCGGCGGCGCCACCGCCGCCGCCGCGCTCTGGTACGGCACCGTCACCGTGGTGACGGTGGCCGCGGTGGCCGGTATGGCGGCCTCGCTGGGCAAGCTGTCGCTGGACGCGCTGATCCAGCGGGACGTGCCCGAGTCGGTGCGTACCTCGGCCTTCGCCCGCTCGGAGACCCTGCTCCAGATGTCGTGGGTGGCGGGCGGCGCGGTCGGCATCCTGCTGCCGCTGAACGGCGCGCTGGGCCTGTCGGTGGCCGCGGCCGTGCTCGGCGCGGTGCTGCTGTGGACGCTCCGCTCGCTCCTGCGGGTGGGGGTGCGCCACCGGCCCGCCGCGCCCCGGGTGGCCTGAGCGCCGCCCCGCCGGCCCTCGCCCGGGGCGGCGTCCGGCCCGGGCCCGGAGCACAACACGCGGTTGCCGACCCCCGCGTAGCGTGATCGCGAAAGCCCGGTAGCCTCTGACGCATGAGCCTCAGCACCCGCGTCATCGCCGGCCTCGGCGCCGTCGTCGTCATCGCCGCCGGTACGGTCGGCGGGTCCATCGCCTTCGCGTCGAGCCAGCACGAGATCAGCGACCACCGCGTCACGCTGGTCGTCGGGAACTCCTCGACGGTCAAGGACCCCTTCTGCTTCAACGAGGGCAAGCCGCTGACCGACCAGCAGCAGGAGGAGTGCCAGGACAAGGCCGGCAAGGCTCTGGACGAGGGCACCCTCCCCAAGTCCGACGTCACCATGAGCGACCGGATCGGCGTCGGCGTGAGCCCCGACGTGGCCGACCGCGGCTGGTGGGCCAACACCAACGGTGGCCAGCAGGCGCAGGGCGGCCGGTTCATCCTGGCCACGGCGGCCAAGGACGCCACCTACTCGGGCTCGGTCCCGGCCAGCAAGGCGCTCAACTCCTCCGGCAAGACCCTGGTCACGGTCGTCGAGAGCGACCCGAAGCAGCCGGACGCGATCTACGGCGTGTGGTACTTCCAGCTGAACACCCAGGACAGCTGACGGTCGACCGGTGACGGTACGACGTCCCGACGAGCAGCCGGGCCCCGCGCGGGCCCGGCTGCTCGTCGTCGTCGCGGTACCGGCCGAGGCCGAGGCCGTACTGCGCGGCCTCGGCGGCCCGGCCCGGCGGGTGCCGCTGCCCGGCGGCGCGCTGGACCGGGTCGCGCACCCCTCCGGCGCGACGGTGGACGTGCTGGCCGGCGGGGTCGGCCCGGGCGCCGCGGCGGCCGCCGCCGCCACCGCGCTCACGGCGCTCTCCGCGTGCACCGGCGACCGGTACGACCTGGTGGTCTCCGCCGGGATCGCCGGCGGCTTCGCCCCGCGGGCGCCGATCGGCACCACCGTGCTCGCCGGCGCGATCGTCGCCGCCGACCTGGGCGCCGAGACCCCGGAGGGCTTCGCCGACGTCACCGAGCTGGGTTTCGGGACCGTCCGGCACACCCCGGCACCGGCCGCCGTGGCGCTGGTCGCCGGGGCCCTGCGGGCCGCCGGGGTGGACGCCCTGGTCACCGGCACCGTGCTGACCGTCTCCACCGTGACCGGCAGCGCCGGGCGCGCCGCCGCCCTGACCGCCCGCCACCCGGACGCGGTGGCGGAGGCGATGGAGGGCTTCGGGGTCGCCGAGGCCGCCGCCCGGCACGGGGTGCCGGCGTTCGAGCTGCGCACCGTCTCCAACCCGGTGGGCCCGCGCGACCGGTCCGCCTGGCGGATCGGCGAGGCCCTCGGCGCGCTGGAGCGGGCCTTCGCCGCCCTGCCCGTCGCCTCCCTGCCCGTCGCCGCCCTCCCTCTCCCGGCCCGGCCGGCCGGCACGTCCGCCGGCACGGCGGCGGAGCCGCAGGCCGCCGGGCACCCGCAGTCCCACCGGGCCGACCCGCCCGGACCGCGCCGAGCGCCGAAGGAGGCCGGCCGTGGCTGAACGGCTGAGCATCGCCTACTCGCCCTGCCCCAACGACACCTTCGTCTTCCACGCCTGGTCGCACGGCCTGGTCCCGGGCGCCGACGCCCCCGAGGTCACCTTCGCCGACATCGACGTCACCAACGGCCTGGCCGAGCGCGGCGAGCTGGACGTCCTCAAGGTCAGCTACGCCGCCCTGCCCTGGGTGCTGGACGAGTACACCCTGCTGCCCTGCGGCGGGGCGCTCGGGCGCGGCTGCGGCCCGCTGGTGCTCACCCGCCCGGACAGCGGGGACGACCTGAGCGGGAAGACCGTCGCCGTCCCCTCCGAGCGGTCCACCGCCTACCTGCTGTTCCGGCTGTGGGCGGCGAAGGCGGTACCGGGCGGCCTGGGCCGGATCGTGGTGCTGCCGTTCCACGAGATCATGCCCGCCGTGCGGGACGGCCGGGTGGACGCCGGCCTGGTCATCCACGAGGCCCGCTTCACCTACCGGAACTACGGTCTGCGCAGCCTGGCCGACATGGGCGAGGCCTGGGAGCGGGAGACCGGCCTGCCGATCCCGCTCGGCGCCATCATCGCCCGGCGCTCGCTCGGCGCGGAGCGGCTGCGGGCGCTCACCGAGGCGATCCGCGCCTCCGTCCGGCATGCCTGGGACGACCCCGAGGCCAGCCGTCGGTACGTGCTGGAGCACGCCCAGGAGATGGACCCGGACGTCGCCGACCAGCACATCGCCCTCTACGTCAACGAATTCACCGCGGAGCTCGGCGAGGAGGGGCACGCGGCCGTCCGCGCGCTGCTCACCCGGGCCGCCGCGGAGGGCCTGGTCCCCCCGCTCGGCCCGGGCGCGCTGGACTTCTGAGCGGCCGCCCGCCCGACCGTCGCCGGTCGGGCGGGTGACTCAGACGTCGAACTGCTCGGCGACCGCGCGCAGCAGGACGGCGAGCTTCTGCCCGGCCGGCTTGGCCGGGTAGCGGCCGTGCTGGAGCCCGGGCAGTACCGCGTCCATCATCGTGATGAGGTCCTGGACCAGCGCCGCCATGTCGTCCGGGCTCTTGCGCTGGGCGGCGGCCACCGAGGGCAGCGCCTCCAGCAGCTGGACCTGCATCGCCTGGTCGCCGCGGTGCCCGGCGACCACGCCGAACTCGACCCGCTGCCCCGGCTTGAGCGACGTGATTCCGGCGGGCAGCGCCTTGGTGTGGACGAAGACATCGCCGCCGTCGTCGCGCGACAGGAAGCCGAAGCCCTTCGTCTCGTTGAACCACTTGACCTGGCCGGTGGGCATCTCGAACAGTCCTCGATGTGGGTATGAGGGATCCCGGCCCTGGCCGGGGATCACTGGGTGGTGGGAGAGCGGGCCGACCCTGGGGGACGCGCCCTGCGGGGCGCGCACGATCAGCACACTGTAAGGAGCAGACTAACGGTCCGTCACTGTCTCATCCGCGTTCCGCGAAAGTTCCGTACGGAGCCCCGACGGTCACGCGCGACCCGGAATCGGCATGACCCGGGCGCGATTCGACGCTGTCCACTGGCTCACACCTCCGGTCGGGGAGAACGGGGCGCACTGATCGCACCCCTCGGCACAGCCTGCATACCCCCGCCCAGCAGGGATCAAAACTCCCAGCGCCCGGAAAACTGCGCAACGTGACGGGACCGCTCGCCCGCGAAGCGGTTCCGGGGCCGCCCCGGCGGTACCGCGGCGGACCTCGGCCCGGCCGGCTCTGCGAGACTGGGACGGCCGCCGGACCCGCCGCAGCGGCCGAACCCCGCCGCAGAGGAGCAAGCCCCGTGAGCAGCGCGAGCAGCGTCGGCAGCCAGAGCGCCGACCGAGGCGAGACCTACGTCAAGGCAGGCACGATCGTCTTCGGACTCGGCGCGCTCGCCACCCTGGTGACCTTCGTCCCGCTGTTCCTGCACCTGACGCCGCTGCCGTCGGCCGCCTACTGGCTGAGCATGCTGATGCCGCTCGGCTTCCTGCTCGCCCTGACCGGTCTGCTGCTCTCCGCGCGCGCCCAGCGGCGCCGGGTCCGCGCCGAGGCCTGACGGCGGCCGCCGCCGGGCCTGGGCACCGGGCGTCGGCGCGGGACTCGGCACCGGGCGTCGGGGCGGGACTCAGCCGGCGGCCAGGTGCCCGTCGAGCCAGGCCGGGAAGGCCGTGAGGTCGGGCAGCACCACGTCCGCGCCGGCCGCCAGCAGCTCCTCGGCGCCGTACGGGCCGGTCGCCACGCCCACCGCCACCGCGTCCGCGTGCTTGGCACCCCGGATGTCGCCGAGGTGGTCGCCGACGTAGACGGTGGCGCCGTGCTCGCGCAGGGCCACGCCCTTGGTCTCCGCCCACAGGTCGCCGACCAGCGCGTCCGCGCGCAGACCCGCGTGCTCCAGGTGGAGCCGGGCGTTCGGCTCGTACTTGCCGGTGATGACCGCGACCCGGCCGCCGTGCGCGCGGACCGCGTCCAGGGCGGCGTGCGCGCCCGGCAGCGCGACCGTCGGAGCGAAGGCGTGGTCCCGGTAGAGCGTGCGGTAGCGGTGGGCGACCGCGTCCAGTTCCTCCGCCGGGAACCAGTTGCGCAGCTCGTCGAGGAGCGGCGGCCCGAGCCGGGTGACCACCAGGTCGGCGTCGATGGCGGTGCCGGTCTCGGCGGACAGCGCCAGATAGGTGGCCCGGATCCCGGGCCGGGTGTCGAGCAACGTCATGTCGAGGTCGAAACCCACGGTCAGCGGGGCGTCCGAGGTCACAGGCATGCCGTCAGGCTATCCAACCGGCCCGGCCGGGCCGGTGCCGGGCGGAAGTCGGCCGGGGGACGGCCGGGGGACGGGCCGGGGGACGGGCCGGGGGATTTGCCCCGGCTTCGACGCGGAACTTAGGTTTGCCTGAGCTATCTGCGAGAGAGAGCCATGACCGACACCACCGCACCCGGAAGAGCCCGGCTGCTGCGCCGCCGAATACTGTGGCTCGCCGCCGCGCTGGCCCTGCTGGCCGGTGCGGTGCTGCTGAGCCTGGCGGTCGGCAGCCGCACCGTCCCGTTCGGCGACACCGTCGACGCCCTGCTGCACGGCGGGGACACCGCCAACGCCGTGGTGATCCGCGAACTGCGGCTGCCGCGCACCGTCGTCGGCCTCGCGGTGGGCGCGGCGCTCGGCCTCGCCGGCACCGTCATGCAGGGCATCACCCGCAACCCGATCGCCGACCCCGGCATCCTCGGCGTCAGCCAGGGCGCGGCGGCCGGCGTGGTGGTGGCGATCTCCGTGTTCGGGATCTCCACGCTCACCGGCTACGTCTGGTTCGGCTTCGCCGGCGCGGTGCTCGCCACCGTCCTGGTGTACGGGCTGGCCGGGCGCGGCCGGGGCGGGACGGCGCCGGTCAAGCTGGCGCTGGCCGGGGCGGCGATCTCCGCGTTCATCGCCTCCCTCAACACCCTGGTGCTCACCACCGACGCGGCCGCCATGGACCAGTTCCGGTTCTGGCACGTCGGCTCGCTCTCCGGGCGGGACGCGGACGTCGCCCGGCAGCTGCTGCCGTTCCTGGCCGTCGGCACGCTGCTGGTCCTGTCGGTGGCGCGCGGGCTCGACGCGCTGGCGCTCGGCGACGACACCGCCAAGGGCCTCGGCGCCCGGACCGGTCCGGTCCGGGCGGTCGGCGCGCTCGGAGCCACCGTGCTGACCGGCTCGGCGGTCGCGGCGGCGGGACCGGTCGCCTTCGTCGGCCTGGCCGTGCCGCACGCCGCGCGCGCGGCGGTCGGCGCCGACCACCGCTGGGTGCTGGCCCTCTCGGCCGTGCTCGGCCCCGCGCTGCTGCTGCTCGCCGACACGCTCGGCCGGGTGCTGTTCCCGCCCTCCGAGGTGCCGGCCGGGGTGATGACCGCCCTGGTCGGCGTCCCGGTGCTGGTCGCGCTGGTCCGGCGGCGGAAGGTGGTGGCGGCATGAGCACCGTCGTCCTGCGCGGTTACACCGTGCTGCGGGCCGGACCGGCCTCGTTCCTGCTGCACCGGCGCTCGGCGCTCGCCGCGCTCGGCCTGCTGCTCGCGCTGGCCGTCACCGTCGTCGCCTCGCTCTGCCTGGGCGAGTCCACCGTGGCGCCCGGCGAGGTGCTGAAGGTGGTGCTCGGGCAGCCGAGCCCGCACGAGCTGGTGGTCGGCGAGTTCCGGCTGCCCCGGGTGGTGGTCGGACTGCTGGCCGGCACCGCGTTCGGGCTGGCGGGGGCGCTGATCCAGACCGTCGCCCGCAATCCGCTGGCCAGCCCGGACGTGGTCGGCGTCTCCTGGGGCGCCACCGCCACCGTGGTCGGCCTGCTGGCCTACGGCGTGGTCGACTCCACCGGCCAGGTGCCGTTCGCGGCCGTCGCGGGCGGGCTGGCGGCCGGGCTGCTGGTGTACCTGCTGGCCTGGCGGCGCGGGCTGCACGCCCAGCGCTTCGTCCTGATCGGCATCGGCGTCTCGGTCGCGCTCTCCTCGCTGACCTCGCTGTTCCTGACCAAGGGCGACGGCTTCCAGGCGCAGGCCGCCAAGGTGTGGATGACCGGCAGCCTGAACGGCTCCGGGTACGACCAGGCCGGCTGGCTGGCCTGGGTGCTGCTGGCCGCCGTGCCGGTGGCGCTGTGGGCGGCGCGGGCCCAGCGCTCGATCTCCTTCGACGACGCCACCGCCGTCGGCCTGGGGCTGCGGCTGGACCGGATCCGGCTCGGCATGGCCCTGCTCGGCGTGGTGCTCGCCTCCTGCGCGGCGGGCGCCGCCGGGCCGGTGGACTTCGTCGCGCTGATGGCCCCGCAGATCGCCGTACGGCTGGCCCGGTCGGCGCAGATCCCGCTGTTCTGCTCGGCCCTCACCGGCGCGCTGGTCGTGGTGCTCGCCGACCTGCTGGCCCGCCGACTGCTGTCGCCCGTCGAGCTGCCGGTCGGTGTGGTGACCGGACTGGTCGGCGCGCCGTACCTGATGTGGCTGCTGATCCGCTCCCGCCGTGGAGGTTCCTGAGTCGTGGAGGTCCCGATGCTGCCCGACACCGAGTCCGCCGACCCCGTGAAGGGGGTGTCCCACCGCCTGGAGGCGCGGGACCTCACCCTCGCCTACGAGGCCCGCACCGTCGCCGAGGGGCTCGACCTGCGGATTCCGGACGGTCGGGTGACGGTGATCGTCGGCCCGAACGCCTGCGGCAAGTCCACCCTGCTGCGCGCGCTGGGGCGGCTGCTGAAGCCGGTCCGCGGCGCGGTGCTGCTGGACGGCGAGGAGCTGGCCCGCGTCCCCACCAAGCGGATCGCCCGGCGGATCGGGCTGCTGCCGCAGTCGCCGTCCGCCCCCGAGGGCATCGCGGTCGCCGACCTGGTGTCGCGCGGCCGCCAGCCGCACCAGAGCTGGTGGCAGCAGTGGTCCGCGGAGGACGAGGCCGCCGTCGCCGAGGCGCTGGACCGCACCTCGACCGCCGAGCTGGCCGAACGCGGCGTGGACGAGCTGTCCGGCGGGCAGCGGCAGCGGGTCTGGATCGCCATGGCGCTCGCCCAGGGCACGGACATCCTGCTGCTGGACGAGCCGACCACCTTCCTGGACATCGCGCACCAGGTGGAGGTGCTGGACCTGGTCCGGCGGCTGAACGTGGAACGCGGCCGGACGGTCGTCGCGGTGCTGCACGACCTCAACCAGGCCGCCCGGTACGCCGATCACCTGGTGGCGATGAAGGACGGGCGGATCGTCGCCCAGGGACCGCCGGCCGAGGTGGTCACGGCGGAGCTGGTGCGCGAGGTGTTCGGGCTGGAGTCGGTGGTGGTGCCGGACCCGGTGACCGGCACGCCGCTGGTGGTGCCGGGCGCGCCGTGGGCGGCCACCGTGGACGCATAGCAACGTTTTACGCACCAATTCGGACATAATCGACGCGCTGCCGTGTCCCTTCCGCCCGTCTGCGCTGTCCGAGCCGCCCGAGGTGCCGATGTCCCCGACCACCCGCCGCACCCTGCTGACCGCACTGCTCGGCGGGCTCGGGGGCGCCGCCCTGACCGGCTGCACCGACCGGCCCGCCGCGCCCCCGCCGATGGACCTCGGGGCCGTCGCCGCCGAGGCCGCCTCCCCCACCCCGCCACCGAGCGTCACCGTGGCCACCGCCAACGGCCCGGTCACCGTGCCCGGGGCACCCGCGCGGGTCGTCGTCCTGGACACCGCCGAACTGGACTCCGCGCTCACCCTCGGCATCACCCCGGTCGGCGCGGCCCGGGCGGCGGCGGACCCGACCTTCCCCGACTACTGGCCCGCCTCCCGGCTCGCCCCGATCGCCTACGTCGGGCCGATCGGCTCCCCGGACCTCGCCGCCGTCCGCGCGCTGCGGCCCGACCTCGTCCTGTCCAACCAGTCCCGGGACGGCGGCCGCTACGAGGAGCTGCGGGCGATCGCCCCGACCGTCCTCACCGCCACCACCGGCGCGCCCTGGAAGGCGAACCTGCAGACCCACGCCGAGGCGCTCGGCCGGCAGGACGCCGCGGCGGCGTTCATGGCCTCGTACCAGCGGCACGTCAACCAGGTGACGGCCGCCCTCGGGAACGCCAGGGCGGGCGGCCGCAAGGTCAGCCTGGTCCGCTTCGTCGAGGGCGGCGGGATCCGGCTCTACGGCCGGCAGACCTTCCCCGGCTCCGTCCTCGCCGACGTCGGCGTCCCCCGCCCGGACTCCCAGAACGTCGACCGGGCGGACCTGGAGCTCCCGCCGGACCAGCTCGCCCGGGCGGACGGCGACCTGCTCCTCTACGCCGGTTACGGCGACCCGGAGCGCAACGGCCTCACCGCCACCCTCGCGAGCCCCGGCTGGCAGGCCCTGGAGGCCGTCAGGGCCCACCGCGCCTTCCCCGTCGACGACCAGCTGTGGTTCCAGGGCATCGGCTGCACCGGCGCCAACTACCTGCTCGACGAACTCCAGCGCTTCCTCGGCGCCTGACCCGCCCGCCCTCCCGGGGCCGCCGGGTCAGTCGTCCTGGTCGGCGGTGGCGTTGAGGGAGGTGATGAGGGAGGAGAGGCGGGAGTTCCAGCTCTGGTAGGTCGGCCCCTCGATGGCGTGCCGCTTGGCGAGGTCGCGGACGGTGCGCTGGGCGCTCTTCAGCTTGGCCGCGGCGTCGTCGGGCCGGCCCTCGTTGAGCTTGGCGGTGGCCTCGTCGAGGGTGCGGAGCAGCTCGATCTGGCGGGCCCGGTCCTTCTCCACCTGGGTCTGCGCGATGCTCTGGCGCAGGGCGTTGATCTGCACCAGCGGGGCCTGGTTGTGCGGCGGCTGGGTGGTCGGGGCGGCCGGGGGCGTCGAGGACGGGGTGGTGGCCGTCGGGGTCGGGGCCGGGGCCTGCGTCGGGGCGGCCGCCGGGGTGACCGGCGCGGTCGCGGTGGGCCTGGCGGACGGCGCGGCGGCGGGCGTGGACGGGTCGTCGAAGGCGGTGATCGCGAGCATCGCGGCACCGGCCACACCGGCCAGGCCGAGGGCCCCGAACACGATCGGCCGGCGGCGGCCCTCCCGGACCGGACCGGCCTCCGGGAACGGGGCGGCGGCCGGGACCGGACCGGTGGCCGGAATCGGCGCCATCACCGAGGTCGCGGCCGGCGGCGCCGGCTGCGGCGGCAGGAGGGTGGTGTGCCGCTGGTCGCCCAGGGGCTGCGCGGACTGCGGGAAGGCCGCCGCGAGCAGCTCGGTGGTCGGATCGGCGGGCACCAGCCCCGGGACGCAGGCCAGCAGTTCGGCCCGCGCGGCGGCCGCGTCGGCGGGGCGGTCGGCCGGGTGCTTGGCGAGCAGCCGCAGCACCGCCGCGTCCAGGGCGGGCGGCAGGCCGGGCCGCCGGGCCGAGGGCGGCAGCGGCAGCTCGCCGACGTGCTTGTAGGCGATCGCCACCGGGGTCTCGGCCTCGAACGGCGGTGCGCCGGTGAGCATCTCGGTGAGCACGCAGCCGACCGCGTACAGGTCGGTGCGGCCGTCCAGCGGACTCGCGGTGGCCTGCTCGGGCGACAGGTAGGCGGCGGTGCCGAGCACCGAGGCGGTCTGGGTGAGGTTGTGCGAGGAGCCCGCGCGGGCGATGCCGAAGTCCACCACCTTCACCCCGCCGTCGTGGGTGATCATGATGTTGCCGGGCTTGACGTCCCGGTGCACCAGGCCCGCCGCGTGCGCGTGCGCCAGCCCCTCGCAGACCGCCGCCGCGATCCCGACCGCCTGCTCGACCGGCAGCCCCGGGCGCTGCGCCAGCAGTACCGCCAGCGACCGGCCCTGCACCAGCTCCATCACGATGTACGGCGAGCCCTGGTCCACTCCGGAGTCGAAGACCATCGCGATCCTCGGGTGGACCAGCATCGCGGCGTGCTGGGCCTCGCGGCCGAACCGCTCGGCGAACCTCGGGTCGTCGGCGAGCCCCCCGTTGAGGACCTTGACGGCCACCTGGCGGCCCAGCACGTGGTCCACCCCGCGCCAGACGGTGGCCATGCCGCCGACGCCGAGTATCTCGACGAGCTCGTAGCGCCCGTTCAGCGCGCGTCCGATCACCTGGCACCGCTCCCCTCAGAGGCCCTGCCCGGGGTCCCGGACCGCCTCGTGCACGTGTGCACGATAGCCCCCGGGGGTGACCGGCCCGTCCGCCGCCGACCGCCCGGGAAAGGGTGGCGGCCGGGGAACCGGGCAGCGGATCCCCGACCGCCGGCTCGTGGTCGGGCCCGGTGGAGGGCCACGATCGGTGCGGTTCGGCGGGTCGAGCGGGTGCCGGCCCGCCCTGACTGCGGGCGGGCGGGCCGGCGGGGTCCGGCCCTTCCGGACCGGCGGCGCGTTCCGGGGTGCGCCGGTCGGTCAGGTCGGGCCGACCGGGCGGACGGTGGGCACGGGGGGGCCGACCGGCCACCCGGGGTCCGGGTGGAGCGGGTACTGCGGGTACTGCGGTGGAGCGGTGGAGCGGGTACCGCGGTGGTGCGGGGTGGAGCGGTCCGGATGAACGACGGGCCCGGGGGGATTCGCCCGCCGCTCATCCGGAGTTCTGGGTCACCTCCGGTTGCCCGGGGTGCTGTCGGGTCGTGCCGTGCGGTCCGGCCCGGGTCCCGCGGGCGGGTCCGCCGCGGGCGGGACGGTGGCGGTCCTCGGCGCGCGGCCGGAGCCGCCGTCGCCGTTCCCGCTACTGCCCGCGCTGCCCGTAACGACACCCGAACCGCTGCCGCCGGCCGCGGAGTCGCCGTCCTTGTTCCTGCCGCCCTGGCTGTCGCCGCCCTGACCGGTGCCGCCCTGGCTGCTGCTGCCCTGCCCGGAGCCGCCCTGGCTGTCGCCGCCCGGCCCGGAGCCGCCGCCGGACCGTCCCGAGCCCGAGCCGGAGCCGGAGCCCGGCCGGGTGGCCCCGGAGCCGGAGCCCTGGCCGGGGGCGTCCTGGTGGTCGTCGTCGCCCGGGCCGCGGAGCGCCCGCGCGCAGTAGTCCGCCACCTTGTCCGGACCGCCGGCCTCCGCGACCAGCGCGCCGAACTGCGGATCGGCGACCAGCAGCCTCGGGCGCTCGCCCTTGCCCGCCCGGTCGGCGAACACCTTGCACAGGGCCGCGTGGACCACGGGATTCGACGTCCCCCGGCCCTCCCCCGGGACGCGGCTGGGCGTCTCCTTGGGCCGCTTCTCCGGCCCGGACGGATCGGCGGCGGACGGATCCGCGGCCGCCGGGCCGCCGGAGGCGGTACCGGGCCGGGACGGACCGGCGGACGACGCGCCGCCGCCGGCACCACCGGTCGGACCGGGGGTGGACGGCGGGTTCGCCGACCGGGCGGCCGGTGTCCCGGACCGGGTCGCCGCGGTGGCCGACGGAGCGGAGGTGTCCGGGGCGGCCACACCCCGGTGCGGCTGGTCCGAACCGCCTCCCAGGGGCACCGGCAGATTGCCCGTGCCGGCCGCGACCGCGACCCCGCCCAGCGCCGTGGCACCGAGCACGACGGCAGCGGCCTTCGTACTGAAGGCCCTGGTCAGCGTGGCGGCGGCCATCGAACGTCTCCGGACGGGTGCGGGTGCGGCGGGTACTGCTGCGGACGCGAGACGGGCCTCCCGGAACGCGGCCACGGCCGCCTCCTCCCCGGCCAGTTCGCCACCCGTCGCCGGCGCCGCGGCGGCGGCGAGCACACGGGCGACCCGGTCTCCCGGTCCGGCTTCGGACCGGGGGGACCCCGTGCGCCCGGTGCTGCCGTCCGGGCCGGTGAGCGAGGCGTCCTGCCCGGCCGGCGGGCCGCCCACGGCACCGGCGAGCAGCTGCTCGGCGGTGTCACGGTCGATCCGACGGGGTCGGTTGGTGCTCATCTCATGTCCTTCAGCGTCGCGGCCCGGCGTTCTGTCACACCTTGGGGAGAACTTTTTCTCGCGGATCTTCCACGGCCCTGCCGCACGGTCCCGCTGCCCGCCGGACCGTTGTCGGGGACCGACCGCGAGGCCGGGATCCCGGCACCTGCCGCACCACCGCCCCCACCTGTCGGGAAGGACTGCTCCAGCAGTTCGGCGAGCCGCTTCAGCCCCCGGTGCGCGGCCATCCGGACGCTGCCGGAGCGCTTGCCGAGCACCTGGGCGGCGCTGTTCGCGTCCAGCTCCATGACCACCCGGAGCAGGACCGCCTCGGCCTGGTCCCGGGGCAGCCTGGAGATCAGCGCCAGCGCGTCCGAGGTGCCGACGGCGGCGAGGGCCGCCCCGGCCGTGTCGTCGCCGCCGGCCAGCTCGGCCAGGTACTCGAACGGCAGGTCGGCCACCGGCCGGCGGCGCCGGGCCCGCAGGTGGTCCAGGGCCCGGTTGCGGGCGACGGTCGCGGCCCAGCCGCGGAAGCCGTCGCCGTCCCCGGAGAAGGAGCCCAGGTCGCGGGCGATCTGGAGCCACGCCTCGGAGGCGATGTCCTCGGCGTCCTGGGCGTCCTCGGGCCGGCCGCCGACCAGGACCCGCAGGTAGCGGAGCAGACCCGGCTGCACGCTGCGGAAGAGCAGTCGGAAGGCCTCCTCGTCCCCGCTCCGGGCGGCCCGGACGGCCTCGGTCAGATCGACGGGGGCGGGGGCCTCGCGCGGGGGCGGGCCGGGGGGCGGGCCTGACGTCGTGACCGGTCCGGACCGGCCGACGGGGCTGTCGGTGCCCGCTCCGGGGCGTTCTGCACTCTGCACCCGCCACATCATGGGCCATCCGGGCGAACGCCCCGGTCCGGTGGGCCCGACCGTTGCCCGGTCCGGCCCCGGCCGGAACGCGGGCGCCGCCGGGGCGGGGAGCCCGCGCCGCGTCGTCGGCGAGCGCGCGCCGCCGGAGCCGCACGGCGGGCGGTACCGGGCCCGGCGGGCACGCGCCGCCGGGCCCTTGGGCGGCCCGCGCGCGGGGCGAAGGTCCCGTGACCTGCTGGCCTTCGCCCACGGCCGCGCGGACACCGGCCTGCCTACGTTGGAGGTGAACGATCCGTTCCGGCCACCGCCGCCCGCGCCCTGCCCCTCCCGCGCCCCGGGTGCCGCCGAGCACTGCCTGCCCCGACCCCCAGGGACCGTCATGACCACCGCCCGCGAGTTCCACGAACGCGGCCTGCGCGACCACCTCGCGCCCGCGCTCCGGCTCCTGGGCCTCACCGGCGGGCGGCGGACCTTCGCCCTCCCCGACCCGACCCACTGGGCCATGGTCGGCGTGATCGAGCGGCTCGACGACGGGCGGATCCGCTACACCTTCGACCTGAGCCTGGTCAGCCGCGCCGACTGGTCCGCCGCGGCCTTCCCCGGTCCGCGCCCGGACCCGTCCGCCGTCTACGGCATCGAGTCCTGGCGCTCCCGGATCGGCGAGCTGCTCCCGGTGCGGGAGGACGTCTGGTGGGAGGTGCTGCCCGGGCCGCGCTGGCAGGTCGCGCTGGACGACTCGGTGGCCGCCGTCCGCCACTACGGACTGCCCGAGCTGCGCCGTCGGCTCGACCGGGAGCGCGGTGGCGGCACCGGCGAGACCTATCTGTCCGCCGACGAGCTGGAGCAGGTCAACACCACGCTGCTGGCCGTCCCGGTGGCCCGGATCCAGCGCGCGGAGCTGGTCGGCGCGGTGCTGGTGCTGACCGGCGCCTGGACCCGGGCGGACGCGGCCGCGCGCACGGTGCTGCGCGGCGTCGCCCGGGGATTCCTGTCGGCCGAGGACGAGCGCTTCACCACCGTGCACTGCGCGGACACCCTGGGCCGGCCGCTCTGGGACTTCGAGCGCCCCTGACGGACGGTCCGGCCGACACTTCGTCAACTCGCGCAACTGCCCGGCGCCTTCGCAGCTCGGTGGCACCGTCACGGTGCGCACCGTGACAACTGTCATGCGGATCCCGCAACGGACGGCACTGCTGGGCGAGGGGTCCCGCTCGGAACACTGGAGGCACGGCGGAGCGGGCAACGGCCCGCCGGCCGAGCAGCCAGTCCGGGGAGGACCCACCATGAGCCAGATCGCCGCCACCAGCGCCGTCACCGACGTCGTCGCCAACGCCGTCACCACCGGCGCCGCCACCGCCGAGGCCGTCGCCGCCAAGGCCCCGCACCCGCTCGCCAAGGCCCTCCGCCCGCTCGCCGTCGACATCGCCGGCCCGCTCGCCGCCTTCTACCTCCTCCACTCCGGCCTCGGGACCAGCGAGTTCGCCGCCCTCGCCTGGAGCAGCGCGTTCCCGGTCGCCCGGACCGTCCTCGGCCTGGTCAAGGACCGGACGCTGAACCGCTTCGCCGCCCTGATGCTCGGGGTGAACCTGGTCGGCCTGGTGCTCACCGCCGTCAGCGGCGACGCCCGGCTGATGCTCGCGAAGGAGGCCGTGCTCAGCGGCTTCATGGCGCTGGCGATCCTGGGCTCCGCGCTCACCGCGCGGCCGTTGATGTCCGCCGCGCTGCGGCCCTTCCTCACCAAGGGCGAGACCGCCCGGGAGGCCGCCTGGGACCGGCTCGCCGCCGGTTCGCGGCCGTTCCGCCGCTACGAGCGGCTGTTCTCCGTGATCTGGGGCTCCGCGCTGCTCGCCGAGTGCGTGGCCCGGGTGGCCGGCGCCTTCACCCTGCCGGTGGCGACCATGGCGTGGCTGTCCACGGTGCTGCTGGTCGGCGCGATCGTCACCGGTTCGGTGCTCGGCCAGGCCGCCGCGCAGCCGATGGAGAAGCTGGTCCGCGCCGAGGCCGACGCCGCCTGAGCGGCGACAGGGCGCTGCCGGATCGTCACACCCTGATCATCGGACGATCCGAGGAACCATCCCGCTCCACCGGTAGTCCACATCACGAGGGGGTAACGGGACCCCCTCGCCGAGGAAAACGGGGAACCTGATGAGCCGGGCAGAAGCGCGCACCACCGCCACCGAGGACCGCACGCTCGTCTGGGACGGCTGCCTCAACGTCCGCGACCTGGGCGGGCTGCCCACCACCACCGGCGCCCGCACCACCCGCCGGGCGATCACCCGGGCCGACAACCTCGACCGCCTCACCGCCGAGGGCTGGGACGCCCTGCTCGACCACGGCGTGCGCACCGTCGTCGACCTGCGCAACATCGAGGAGTACAAACCGCTCCTCCCGCTCCCCGGGGACGTCGAACTGGTCCGCGTCCCGCTGGACGAACTCGCCGGCCCCGCCTGGTGGCGGACCTACGGCCACCTCGACGGCACCCCGCTCGCCCTGCGCCCCTACCTGGACCACTGCCCGCACGCCGCGGCCGAGTTGATCGCGACGATCGCCGGCGCCCGCCCCGGCGGACTGGTCGTGCACTGCGGCGCCGGCCGCGACCGGACCGGCCTCGCCGCACTGCTGCTGCTCGCCCTCGCCGAGGTCGAGCCCGCCGAGATCGTCGCCGACTACCTGCTGAGCGCCCCCAACGTCCGCCCCCTCTACGGCATGCTCGGCCTCCCGGACCAGTACCGGCGCATCGACGCCGTCCTCGCCGAGGCCGGCACCACCGCCGAGGCCTCCGTGCACGCCGCCCTCGTCGACCTCGACCCGGTCGCCCGGCTGACGGCCGCCGGCGTCCCCACCGCCGACCTCACCGCCGTCCGCGGCCGACTGCTGGCCCCCTGAGACTCCAACTCGCCCTATCGTCAACCGATGGTTGACGATAGAGGCATCGACAACCTACGGTTGACGACATGGAGAATCCGATCGTTCCCAAGAGCACTCCGCTGCGCCTCGACGACCTGATCGACGCGATCAAGAAGCTCCACCCGGACGCGCTCGACCAGCTCTCGGACGCCGTCATCGCGGCCGACCACCTCGGCGAGCTCGCGGACCACCTGATCGGCCACTTCGTCGACCAGGCCCGCCGCTCCGGCGCCTCCTGGACCGACATCGGCCACAGCATGGGCGTCAGCAAGCAGGCCGCCCAGAAGCGCTTCGTGCCCAAGGACCCGGCCACGCCCAACGACCTCGACCCCAGCCAGGGCTTCGGCCGGTTCACCGACCGGGCCCGGCACGTGGTGATGGCCTCCCAGGAGGAGGCCCGCCGGGCCGGCAACGACGGGATCGGGGCCGAGCACCTGCTGCTCGGCCTGCTGGTCGAGCCCGACGGCCTGGCCGTGCGGGCGCTCGTCGACCAGGGCGTCACCCCGGAGGCGCTGCGCACCGCCGCGACGGCGGCGCTGCCCGCCCCGGCCGCCGAGGTGCCGGCACTGATCCCGTACGACGCCCGGGGGAAGAAGGTGCTGGAACTGACCTTCCGCGAGGCGCTGAAGCTCGGTCACAACTACGTCGGCACCGAGCACATCCTGCTCGCCCTGCTGGAGCTGGAGAACGGCGCCGGCGTGCTGGACGACCTCGGCGTGCGGAAGGAGGGGATCGAGCGGTTCGTCGTCGAGATCCTCGCCGCGTTCATCGCCCCGGGCACCGACGGCACCGGCGCCGAGCAGGCGTGACCGGACCGTTCCGGGGGCCGCGGGACGGGCGCGCCCCCGGGACACCGGCCGGGGCGACCGTCCCGGCCGGGACACCGGTCGTGGTCAGAAACCCGACACGTGCGTGGTGACGATCCGCACCCGACCGTCGGCCTTCGCCTCCAGGGCCGCGCGCAGTCGCAACGAGCGCGCCGGGCCCAGGAGTTCGAGCGCCTCCCGGTCCTCGACCCAGCGGTGGTCGTCGAGTTCGCCGGCCGGGACGGTCACGGGGGTGCCGTCCGGGACGCTGCCGAAGTCGAACAGGAAGTGCTCGGCCGGGTGGTCGAGTTCGCCCGAGGGATGGGTCCAGGAGATGGCCAGCAGCTCGCCGGCCTCGCGGACGATGCCGGTCTCCTCCAGCAGTTCCCGGGCCGCGCACTCGGCCGGCCCCTCCCCGAGGTCGATCGTCCCGCCCGGGAACTGCCAGTGCTCCCGGTACCCGGCCTTCACCAGCAGGATCCGCCCGGACGCGTCCCGCAGGACGCAGCCCGCGGCCGCGTAGATCCGCGGCAACGAGGCCAACCACTCTTCACGGGACTTCAACGGCTCGACCGGCACGGCGGGCCCTCCTCGGGCTCTGGGACGATGTGCGCCCCACTCTGCCAGCCGGGCCCCGCCGGCCTCATCGACGGGCCGCGAGGTGCTCGACCAGCCGGTCGAAGCTGGAGTTGTGGCCGGCCTCGGCCTCCGGGCCCAGGTACATGGCGGGGACGTTCTCCTGCTCCATCCGCACCTCGGTCCGGCCGTCGCCGAGGTCGGTGAGGGTGATCCGGCCGGTCAGACCGACGCCCTCCTCCAGGAACTCCAGCAGCTCGCCCTCGCGGACCGCCGTGAACCGGCCGCGCACCGGGTAGCGGTCACCGGTGGCCTCCAGCACCATCGTGCTGTCGAAGCGCCCGCCCACCTCCGGCTCGATGGTCACGGTGTCCAGCGGGACGGTGGTGCCGACCGGGCCCCAGAAGCGGACGAACTGCTCGGGCTCGACATACGCGCGGAACACCTCGGCCGGGGTGGCGGACAGCTCGCGGACGATGGACAGGGTGCCGAGGTTCTCGGTCATGGTGGCGGTTCCCTCTGTTCGGTGCGCGGCCCGGTGCCGCGCTTCCGGAGAGGTAGACCGGGAGCCGGGCGGAAACTCATCGCTCCCCGGCGAGGTTTTTCCGGAGGACTTTTCGGAGAACTTCCCGGCGGGCCGATGAGCCCCGGGCGCCGGGGCGGTCTCCCCTGGGTGAAGACCGAGACCCGCACCTCCGCCGCTCCTCCGTTGATCTGTGATCTGGGCGCGCTGGCCGCCCCCGACCTGGCCGTGGTCGACGCCCTGGCCCGGCTGCGGCGCGCCGCGGCCCGGCACGGCGTGCGGCTCGTCCTGCGCAACGCCAACGGCCCGCTGCGCGAACTGCTCGCGTTCAGCGGGCTGGCCGCCGTGCTCCTCGTCGAACCGGACGAGGAGCACGGCGGGGAGCAGGACGGCGGGCGCGTCGGGCTACTCCCCGGCCTCCAGCCGGGGCGGCAGGCCGAACAGCGGGAAGAGCACCTCGGTGTCGAGGAAGTTGGTGACCCCGGTGATCCGGCCCGCTGACACCTCCAGCACGATCAGCGACCACGGCTCGTGCCCGCCCGCCGGGCTCGGCCGGTACTGCCCGAAGGCCTGGCTGCCGTTGGCCACCACCGGCACCAGCCGGGAGCCCCGGCAGCCGTGCCCGGGGCCGAGCATCCACTCCCGGATGTCCGCCCGCCCGGTCAGCCAGAGCGCGAACGGCGGCATGTTGAGCGTGACGTCCTCGTGCAGCAGCGCCGCCAGGCCGTCCATGTCGTACGCCTCGAAGGCGGCGACGTACCGGGCCAGCAGGGCCCGGTGGTCCTCGTCCAGGGTCGGGGCCGGGCGGCTCGCGGCGGGGTCGGCGGCGAGCGCGGCCCGGGCCCGCTGGAGCGCGCTGTTCACGGAGGCGACGGTGACGCCGAGCAGTTCGGCGACCTCGTTGGCCCGCCAGCCGAGCACCTCGCGCAGGATCAGCACCGCCCGCTGCCGGGGCGCCAGCCGCTGGAGCGCGGCGACGAAGGCCAGCCGCACCGATTCGCGCTGCGCGGCCACCTCGGCCGGGTCGGCCGTCTCGGGCAGCACCCGGTCGTCCGGCGCCGGGCCGAGCCAGGCGACCTCGGGCAGCCGGGCGTCGGTCGCGGTGGCCACGGTGGACGGGCCGGCCAGGTCCATCGGGCGGGCCCGGGCGTTGCGGCCGTTCAGCGCGTCCAGACAGACGTTGGTGGCGATCCGGTAGAGCCAGGAGCGCAGCGCGGCGCGGCCCTCGAAGCCGCGGTGGTGGCGCCAGGCCCGGACCATGGTGTCCTGGACGGCGTCCTCGGCCTCGAAGACCGAGCCGAGCATGCGGTAGCAGTACCCGGTCAACTCCGTCCGGTACCGCTCCAGCTGGAGCTCGACCGGCTCCTCCGTCATCAGCTCGGCCATCGCCCGTGCCCCCACTCGCCCGTCGCCGTCGATCGCCCCGAACGTACCGCAGGCCACCGACAGCGCCGCCGCGCGCCCCGGACCGGCCCTGAACGCGCGTCAGGACGGAGGCCGGGGCGCACGGGCGGTTCGGCGCGCACGGCTGCCCGGTGCGTGCGGTGGCCCGGTGCGCGCGGCGGCTCAGTGCGCGCTGTGCTTCTCGGCCCCGCGGTGGCGGTGGCCCTTGAGCTCGGCGTGGTGCGCGGGCGCGGAGTGCGGGACGGCGGTCCCGGAGTCCCGGCCGCCGTGCCGGAAGGCGGCGCTCGCGGATCCGGTGGCGGCCCGCGCGGTACCGGCGAGGCGGGGCGGGAGCGCGATCGGCATCGTGGCCATCCCCCGGCGCTCCAGCAGCTCCTGGGTGCCGCGGCGGAGCTTGTGCGGGCTCCCCGCTGTTTGCTTGGTCATCGTCGGCTCCCTTCGGCGGCCGCCGGCCGGACAGGCACCGACCGAGGGCCGTACGGGCGTTATGTCCAGATCTGTCGGGAGTTACACCTCAACCCACGGGCCCCTGGGCGTCAACCCGGCCGGAAGCCCGACCCGGCCCGGCCGTCACCCCATGAGCTCGTGGACGTAGCACCAGCGCCAGTCCTCCCCCTGCTCGTAGGAGCGGATCACCGGATGGGAACTGTTGTGGAAGTGCGCGGTGGCATGCCGCTGCGGCGAGAAGTCGCAGCAGCCGATGCGGCCGCAGTCCAGGCAGAGCCGCAGGTGCACCCAGTCCCGGCGCCCCTGCGCCAGGCAGTCGGCGCAGCCGTCCAGGGGTGGCAGGGGCGCGAGGTCCCGGGGTGCGGCGGCGAGGTCTTCGCAGGCGCTCATGGGACGCAGGGTAGTGACGGCGGGCCCGCCCCGCGCCCCGAGACACGCTGCCGGGGGCTCGTGGGAGCATGCCATCCGTGGCGGATGCGACGGGGAACGCGACAAGTGGCAGGACCGGCGGCACGGTCGAGGGCACGGACGGCAGCACGGGGGGCGGTACTTCGGACGGCACGACCGACGGCCCGCCCGGCGCCGCCCCGGGCCCGCCCGACCCCCCGGCCCCGCCCGACCGCCCGGGCATAGCCGCCACCGGCCGGCTCCGGCAGCCGGCCGCGCTGATCCGGCTGCTCGGGGGCCTCGTCGTGATCGCCCTGACCCTGCTGTCCGCCGACTACGCCCGCGCCACCACCAACGGCCTCGCCGAGGACGTCGGCGGCGCCGCCGCCCTGGTCCCGCACCCGCTGGGCGGCGTCGCCACCGGCCTCACCACCGCCGCCGTCCTGCTCCTGCCCGGCTGCTCGGCCGCCCGCAGGCTGCTCGCCCCCGGGACCGACCGGCGGCACGTGCTCCAGCAGCTCGCGGACGGCGTGCTGGCCGCCGTCCTGGCGTACGGCGCCACGCTCCTCTTCGCGCTGTGGATCGACGGCCCCGCGCCGTTCTCCCTGGTCTCCGCGCTGACCCGGCCGCTGCCCGGCGGCCCGCTCGCCCACACCGAGCCGGTCTACGGCTACCTGGCGCCCGTCCTGGCCTTCCTCACCGCCTCCGCGGCCCGCGACCGCCGGGTGCCCTGGACCGTGCTCACCCTGTCCGCGCTGGCCGGGATCGCCTCCGGGGCGGCCACCCCGACCGCGCTGCTGCTCGGCGTGCTGATCGGCTGGACGGCCGCCCACGGCACCCGCTGGGCCGTCGGCGCCCCGGACCCCGGGCCCCGGCCGGGTCAGCTGCTGCACAGCCTGCGCGAGGCCGGTCTGCACCCGGTCGCCGTCACCCCGGACGGCCCGGACCGCTACCTGGTCCGCCAGCGCGGCGACCGCCCCGACCTGGACGTCCAGCTGCTCGACCGGCAGGCGGTCACCGCCGCCCTGGTGCAGCGGGTCTGGCGCCGGCTGCGGCTGCGCACCGCCCCGCACCCGCGCGCGCTGCGCTCCCTGCGCACCGGCCTGGAGCACGAGGCCCTGCTCTCCTACGCGGCCGTCGCCGCCGGGGTCCGCACCCGCCCGGTCGCCGCCACCGCCGAGCTCGGCCGGGACGCCGCGCTGGTCGCCTACCTGCGGCTGCCCGGCCGCACCCTGGACGAGCTGGCCGACGAGGAGGTCACCGACGCGCTGCTCGCCGACGTCTGGGGCCAGCTGGCCCTGCTCCAGCGGCGCGCCATCGCGCACCGCGCGCTGGTGCCCTCCGCGCTGCTGGTCGACCCGGCGGGGGCGGTGCACCTGGTGGGCCTCGCGGACGGGGACATCGCGGCCGGGGAACTGGTGCTGCTCAGCGACATCGCCCAGCTGCTCACCACGCTCGCGCTGCGCACCGGGGCCGAGCGCTCGGTCCGCGCGGCGGTGTCGGTGCTCGGCCCGGACGCGGTCGCCGCCGCCCTGCCGCTGCTCCAGCCCATCGCGCTGACCGCCGGCACCCGGGCGGCGCTCAAGCAGGCCGCCCGTCGCGACGCCGCGGCGGCCGCGCCCCGGGTGCCCCCGCAGCGCACCGGCCCGGAGACGCCCGCCGACCCCGCGACCACCACCCCCGCGACCGCCGCGGGCCCGGCCCCCGACCTGCTGGACGGGATCCGCGCCGAGGTGCTCCGCAGCCGCCCGCAGGCGCCCGTCCGGCCGGTCCGGCTGGAGCGGCTGCGCCCCCGCACCCTGCTCGCCGTCGTCGGCGGCCTGGCGGCCGGGTGGCTGCTGCTGCCGCAGCTGTTCGCCACCGAGCGGAACCCGGTCGCGGCCGTCGCCGACGCCGACCCGTTCTGGCTCGCCCTCGCCGTGCTGGCCGCGGCCGCCGGCCATGTCGCGGGGGCGATGGGCTTCGTCGGCTTCGTCCCCGAGCGGCTGGACTTCCGCAACGCCGTGCTCGCCCAGGTGGCCGGGTCCTTCGTCAAGCTGGTCTCCCCCGGCGGGGTCGGCGGGGTCGCGCTGAACACCCGCTTCCTCCAGCGGGCCGGCATCCCGACCGCGCAGGCCCTGTCCAGCGTCGGCGTGGGCCAGCTGCTCGGTCTGGTCCTGCACCTGCTCCAGCTCGGCGCGTTCGTCTACCTGACCGGTGTCGGGCCCGGCAGCTCCGAACTGGACGCCCTGCCGGCCGTGGTCGGCGGCCTCGCGCTGGCGGGCGTCCTGCTGGCCTCCGTCTCCGCGGTGCCGCCGGCCCGGCGCTGGCTGACCGCCCGGCTGCGCCCGCTGACCGCCGAGGTGCTGCCCCGGCTGGTGGAGCTGCTGCGCAACCCGGGGCGGCTGGCGGTCGGCTTCACCGGGCAGCTGCTGGTGTCGCTGACCCTGGTCGCCTGTCTGTACTGCTGCGCCCGGGCGGTCGGGCAGGAACCGTCCTTCGCCTCGGTCGGGGTGGTGTTCCTGGTCGGGAACGCGGCCGGGAACGCGGCCCCGACCCCCGGCGGGGCGGGCTTCGTGGACAGCGCGCTGGTGGGCCTGCTGGAACTGGCCCCCTCGATGGAGGCCGGCGGCGCGGCGGCCGCCGTCGTGCTCTTCCGGCTGCTCACCTTCGTCCTGCCGGTGCTCCCCGGCTGGGCGGCGTTCACCTGGCTCCAGCGCCGCAAGGCGCTCTAGGCCCCGAGGTATCGGCAGGAGTCCCGGCCGGCTACTCCCGGTACTCGTCCTCGTCCAGCGGGACGGTCCGGCTCTGCTCCGCGACGTCCGCGACCTCGGTGGCCGGGTCCGCGCCCAGGGCGCGGCGCTCGGCCAGCTCGTCGTACTCGTCCTCCGCCACCCCGTTCCCGGACTCCACGGCCTCGTCGACCTCGTCCAGGTAGTCCTCGTGGTTCTGCGGCATGGTGTCCGTCCTCGTTCCTCGAAGGTTCCCCGGAGGCTTCCCCCGGCCCGTGGGTCCCGCTCGCCGGGGTACTCGAAGTATCCGTCGGCCACCGGCCCGGCGCGACGCGCCGACGGACCCCCGGCGTGTTGTCCGGCCGGGGAATTGACCCGGGAGAACGGGCCGGGAATGCACCACGTCCGGGGTGCATCCCGTTCCTAGGCTCGTACCCATGACGAACACCGCCACCCCCCGGCCCACCGCCCGCCTCGACTTCGCCCGCACCGCCCCCAAGGTGTTCCGGGCGATGATCGCCCTGGACGCCGCCGCCCGCGAGGGCCTCGACCCGGCGCTGGTCGAGCTGGTGCAGGTCCGCTCCTCCCAGCTCAACGGCTGCGCCTACTGCCTGGACATGCACGTCAAGGACGCCCGCAAGGCCGGAGAGAGCGACGAGCGGATCTATCTGCTCCCGGTCTGGCGCGAGGCCCCCGAGGGCGTCTACAGCGAGCGCGAACGGGCCGCCCTCGCGCTGGCCGAGCAGATCACCCGCATCGGCGACGGTGTCTCCGACGCGGTGTACGGGCGGGCCGCCGAGCTCTTCCCCGAGCCGGAGCTGGCGGGGCTGATCTCGCTCTGCTTCACCATCAACGCCTGGAACCGGATCAACGTCGCCACCCGCAAGACCCCCGGGACGCCCTGAACCCCGCCTCGCGGGACACGGGCCCCGCCGGGCACCGGGGTACGATCGGAGCCGTACCAGCAGGGCTTACCCACACCTCCCGGTGGCCCCGAGGCCCTTACGAACGACGGGGAAACGCATGTCCGGCTCGCACTACTTCTCCGGTGCACCCGAGGTCGCCAGCGAGCGCCGGCCGATCACGGTCACCCTGCCGGACCTCACCCTGGAGCTCAGCACCGACGCGGGCGTCTTCTCCCGCAGCCGCCTGGACCCGGGCACCCGGATCCTGCTGGAGCAGGCGCCGCCGCCCCGGGTGCGCGGCCCGATCCTGGACATCGGCTGCGGCTACGGCCCGATCGCGCTGACCTGGGCGAGCCGCCGCAAGCGGCTCCCGGTCTGGGCGGTGGACGTCAACGGCCGCGCCCTGGACCTGGTCCGGGACAACGCGGAGTCGCTGGGCCTGGGCAATGTGCACGCCGCGCTGCCGGAGGAGGTCCCGGCCGACCTGCGGTTCGCGGCGATCTACTCCAACCCGCCGATCCGGATCGGCAAGGCGGCGCTGCGGCGGCTGCTGGAGCAGTGGCTGGACCGGCTCACCCCGGACGGCTCGGCCTTCCTGGTGGTGCAGAAGCACCTCGGCTCGGACTCGCTGCAGAAGTGGCTGAACGAGCACGGCTGGCCGACCACCCGGCTGACCTCGGTCAACGGGTTCCGGATTCTGGAAGCGCGGCCCCGCCCGACGGCGGGCGAGGGCCCCGAGAGTGGACGAGGGACGACGTCGTGAAGCAGCTCCGCGGGACCGAACTGAAGCGGCTGCACCGCTCCTGGCGTCGTGGCAACGAGTTCCGGCTCGCGATGATCCTGGAGAACCTCCAGTCGCCGTTCAACGTCGGCTCGGTGGTCCGGACCGGCGCCGCGATGGGCGCGGAGAAGCTCTACCTCACCGGTGACACCCCGTCGGTGCGCTCCTCCGGCGCGCAGAAGGCCGCGATGGGCACCGACAAGTACCTGAAGGTGGAGCACTTCCCCACCGTCGCCGAGGCGGTGGCCGCGGCCAAGGCCGACGGCTTCAAGGTGGTCGGCCTCGAACTCGCCGACGAGGCGGTGCCGATGTTCGCCGCCGAGCTGACCCCGGCCGTCGCCTTCGTGCTGGGCCACGAGGACCGGGGGATCACGGCGGACGCGCTCGCCCTCTGCGACCAGGTGGTGTTCGTGCCCCAGCTGGGCCGGGTCGGCTCGCTGAACGTCTCCGCCGCCGCCACGGTGGCCTGCTACGAGGCGCGCCGCCAGGGGTACGCGATCGCCGGCACCCCGGACGGCTCGGACGCCGGCGCGTTCGACCTCGACCTCGACGACGAGTGATCCGCCGCCGGCGGGAGGGCACCCCTCCCGCCGGCGGACCGGGTCGGAACTCGGCACGAGCCGGCTCCCGGCCCGGTCAGACCTCGACCAGGACCTTGCCCCGGTTGTGCTCGCGGTCCAGATAGAGGCTGCGGTAGGCCGCCGGGATCCCGTCGAAGCCCTTGTGCACGGTCTGGTGGAAGCGGACCTCCCCGTCCCGGACCAGCCCGCCCAGCTCCTGGTGCATCCGCGCCAACAGCGGCTCGGTGAACCACTCCTGGGCGAAGATGCCGCGGATCGTGGTGCGCGGGAACATGATGTACGGCAGCAGCCTCGGCCCGTTCAGCTCACCGTTCACCGTGGTCGCCCACTGCCAGCAGACCGCCACCCTGCTGTCCACGTTCAGCATCGTGAACACCGCGTCGGTGATCGTGCCGCCCAGGTTGTCGAAGTACCGGTCGACGCCGTCCGGTGCGGCGAGCAGCAGCGCCTGCCGGGCCTTCTCCGCGTCGTCGCCCTGGCTGTAGAGCACCACCTCGTCGAAGCCCAGCTCGCGCAGGTACTCGGCCTTGCCCGGCGAGCCGGTGGTGCCGACCACCCGGCCGGCGCCGGCCCGCTTCGCCAACTGGGCCACCAGGGTGCCGATCGAGCCCGAGGCGCCGCTGACCACCACGGTGTCGCCGGGCCGGACCTCCAGGAAGCGGGTGAGCGTGCCCCAGGCCGTCATCCCGGGCGCGCCCATGATGCCGAGCGCGGTGGAGACCGGCAGCCGCTCGTCGTACCAGGACGGGTCGAGCCGGCGGTAGGCCGGGAACACCATCGGGAAGATGCCGGTCGTCCACAGCTCCTCGGCGCCGTTGTGGACGACGTGGGTGCGCCAGCCGCCGAAGCCCTGCACGAGGTCCCCGACCGCGAACGCCGCCGCCGGACCGGCCTCGACCACCTCCATGATCGAGTCGGCGCCCATGTGGTGGCCGATCGGCGTCTCCAGTGCCAGGCCGTTCTGGTACGGGTCCACCGAGACGTACCTGGTCCGGAACAGCATCTCGTCCGGCCGCAGGTCGATCCGGACGTCCTCCACGACCTTCTCGTAGACGCGGTTGACGTCGGGGACACCGTCCAGGTGCTCCCGGACCACCCACTTCTCGATCCTCATGCCAGGGCTCCCGTCTGGACGTTCTCGCTGTCCGCGTTGTCCGCGCTGTTCTTGCCGTCCTTGCCGTTCGCGGCCTTGCTCGCGGGCGGCACCGTCCGCCGCCCCGGCTCCGCGGGCCGGCCCACCGGGATGACCAGGTGGGTCGGCATCGGGGCGCTCCGGTCGATCTCGGCGGTGAACTCCACCCCGTCGTCCCGGCAGACGAACTGCATGACGTGCCGTCCGGCGGCGGCCGCCCGGATCAGCCCGCCGATGGTCGCCCAGACCCCGGAGAGGTAGAAGTTCGACAGCCCGGGCAGCACCGGACCGCTCTTCTTGATCTCCTCCTCCACCGTCTCGGCCCCCTCCACGAAGGGGTTCCAGCCGGGGAAGGTGCCGTCGTAGACGCCCGTGTAGCGGACCTGGGTCAGCGGGGTGGACACGTCGGCGACGGCCACCGCGTCCTTGAAGCCCGGGTAGCGCTCGTCCAGGAAGCCGACGATGCCGTTGCGGACCCGGCGCTTGGCCGCCATGTACTCCCGGCCGTGCTTGACCGGCAGGGTGTGCAGCTCCTCGCCGCGCCGCACCCGGGAGGACTGCTCGGGGCCCTCGTGCAGCGCCCGCCAGGGGGCGATGTCGGAGAAGTACGTCGCGAACACCACGGTGGAGTTCTCCGGCGCCAGCTCCGGGTAGTGCCGGGTGCGGAACTGCACGTTCACCGAGGGGCAGCGGATCCCGGTCAGCTCGGCCGTCTCCCGCTCGCCCAGCAGGTGGGTGGTGCACGGGTCGCCCTCGGGGAAGGGCTTGCGCAGCCCCAGGAAGAGCGACACGTACCCGGGCGACAGCTGGCCCGGCTCGTCGATCAGCGAGGTGTAGAGCCGCCGGTAGGTGTCGTTGAGGTACTGGCCCTTGAGCAGCTTCATCACGGTGGTGTGGCCGTCGGCGGCCGACACCACGATGTCGGCGCGGAACTCCCGGCCGTCGCTGAGCCGCACACCCACCGCGCGGTCCCGCTCGACCAGGATCTCCTCGACCTTGGCGTTGTAGGTGATCTCGCCGCCGAGCCCGAGGTAGCGCTCCTCGATCGACCGGGCCAGCGCCAGCGACCCGCCCTCCGGCACCCCGGCGGCGTGGTTGGCGTGCGAGGCGAGCTGGAAGTAGAACGGCAGCACCGGGAAGGCCGGGTGCTTCTCGTAGAGGATGAAGTTGAACGCCTCGCGCAGCAGCGGGTCGCGGAACCGCTGCGAGAAGTCCGTCATCAGCAGCGTGATCGACTTGCGGATGGTGTTGAAGTGGGGGGCGAAGGAGGCCAGCATCCGCCAGCGCTCCAGCCGGCCCATCAGCCCGACCGGCTTGAGGAACGGATAGGCCGAGAGCGCCCTGCGGAAGGTACGGATCCCGGCGCAGAACTCGCGGATCGGGGCGGCGTCGGCCGGCGAGAGGCCGAGCAGGTGCGCCTCCAGCCGGTCCGGGTCGGAGTAGAAGCGGACCGCCCGGCCGTCCCGGCCCCGGACGATGTTGAAGACGTCGAAGTGCCGCATCTCCTTGCCCTGGAGCGCGCCCAGTTCGAGCCAGATCTGGTACATCTCGTTGCCCGGCCCGTTGCCGAGCAGCCAGCTGATGCACCAGTCGAAGGTGAAGTCGCTGCGGTCCCAGCCGGTGCAGGAGCCGCCGGGGATCTCGTGCATCTCGAAGATCCTGGTGCGGTAGCCGTTCATCCGGGCGTAGCACCCGGTGGACAGGCCGCCGAGACCGCCGCCGATGACGATCATCGACTCCCGCCGGGGTGCGGTGTCTTTCTGCCGTGCCATTTCTGGCCTTCCTCGTGGTCCTTGCCTTGCCTGGTGGTGCCTGGTGGTGCCTGGTCGGGCCCGGTCCGGCCTGGTCCGGCCGCCCGCGGCGGCGGTCACCAGGCGATCGGGAGCGCCTGCAGACCGTTCACCATCGAGGCCTCCTTCCAGCGCAGTTCGCGCTCGGGGACGGCCAGCCGCAGGCCGGGCAGTCGGGTCAGCACCCGCTCGATCGCCACCTGGAGCTCCAGCCGGGCGAGGTGCGCGCCGATGCAGTAGTGCACGCCGTGGCCGAAGCCGATGTGCGGGTTGCCCGGCCGGTCGAGGACCAGCCGCTCCGGCTCCTCGAACACCTCCGGGTCCCGGTTGGCGGCGGCGGTCGCGATCATCACCGCCTCACCGGCCCGGATCACCACCCCGCCCAGTTCGACGTCCGCGGTGGCGTAGCGGGGCAGGCTGAAGCCGGTGAGCAGCGGCACGTACCGCATCAGCTCCTCGACCGCCCTGGGGATCAGCTCGGGCCGCTCGCGCAGCCGCGCCAGGTCCTCGGGATTGACCAGCAGCTGGTGGAAGAAGTTGCCGATCTGGTTGGTGGTGGAGACGAAGCCGGCGATCAGCAGGTCGCAGGCGATGGAGAGGAGCTCCTCCTCCCCGATCAGCCGCTGCTCGCGGCAGGCCCGGACCAGGGTGGTGAGGAGGTCCTCGCCGGGCTCGCGGCCGCGCAGCTCCAGCACCCCGGCCATGTAGTCGATGAACGCCTGCCCCTCGACCGCGAGCACCTCGCCCGGGGTGACGGCGGAGAGCACCGTCTCGGCCCACTGCCAGAGCATCCGGTGGTCCTCGGCGGGGATGCCGAGCACCTCGCAGATGATGGTGGTCGGCATCGGGATCGCGAAGTCCTCGACCAGGTCGGCCGGGGCGCCTGCGGCGAGGATGCCGTCGAGCAGCTCGTCGGCCAGCTCCCCGGCCCGGATCCGCAGCCGCTCCACCCGGCGGGCGCTGAACTCCTTGGCCACCAGCGAGCGCAGCCGGGTGTGCTCGGGCGGTTCGGTGGAGAACAGGCCGGCGCCGGTGCGGGAGACCGGGCGCATCCGGGGCTGGTCCTCGCCCATCGCGGCGGCCAGGCTGAACCTCGGGTCGGCGAGCACCGCCCGGACGTCCTCGTACCGGGTGGCGAGCCAGGCGCCGTCGCCGTACGGCATCCGGATCCGGACCAGCGGCCGGTCGCGCAACTCGGCGTAGCGGGGGTCGAGTTCGAGGCCGTTGGGCTCGAACGGGTAGGTCAGCGGCGGGTGCTGCCGGAGCATGGTCGGTTCCGTCTCTCGTGCGGGGGCCGGCTCCGCGGGGGCCGGCTCTCGTGCGGGGGCGGGCAGGCTCGGGGCCCGCCCGGGGGCCGTCTCAGGACGCATGGGTGGCGGCTCCGGTGAGGATCGACCGGGCGAGCCCGGCGTTGTGGGCGATGAACTCGCGGTCGAGCATCTCGGCGTGGGTGCCGAAGCCCTTGAAGACCGCCGTCCCGGTGGCCGAGCTGCCGTGCCAGGCGCCGTCCCGGCCGGCCTCGTACAGCGCCACCTTCTCGTCGTCGGAGATCACGCTGAGCGTGGCGGCGACCACCCCGTGGTTGGGGGTGCGGCTGCAGAACCGCAGGTAGTCCCGGGCCTGTTCGCGGGTCTCCCGGGCGACGGCGGCGGAGCCGGTGTGCCGGTGCAGGTGCTCGGCGAGCTCGGTCTCGAAGGCCTGGAGGTGCTCGTCGGCGAGGTCGAAGGACTCCGGGATCCGGTGCGAGTCCATGATCACCACATTGGGCACCGCCCGGCCGCGCCGCTCCAGCTCCTTGGCGACCTCGAAGGCGAGGTTGCCGCCGAGCGAGTAGCCCAGCAGCGCGCACGGGCCCTCCGGCTGGAGCGCCTCGACCAGGTCGGCGTACTGGTCGACCTTGTCGTCCCCGGAGACGTAGTTGAAGGCGATCGTGCGGTACTCCGGCAGGTGCGCCGCGAACTGCCGGTACACCAGCCCGTGGCCGCCGGCCGGCGGGAAGCAGAACAGCGTCTGCCGCTGCTCCTGGTTGAATCCCAGGTAGGGCTGGGCGCCCTCGATCCGGCCGGTGATGATGTGCTCCACGGTCTTCGCCATGCCGTGCAGGGTGGTGACCTTGAACAGCTGGCTGACCGGGATGCTGATGTTGAACTCGGCCTGGAGCCCGTGGATCAGCTCGATCAGTCGGATCGAGGAGCCGCCCGACTCGAAGAAGTCGTGCTGGAGGCCCGGCTCCTCGATGCCGAGCAGGGTGCGCCAGTGCTCGGCCATCCGGACCTCGTAGAGGGTGACCGGAGGCTCGGCGGCCTCGGCGGCGTCCGCCCGGGGCTCGGGCAGCGCCGCCACGTCCACCTTGCCGTTGGCGGTGAGCGGCAGCGCGGGCAGTTCGGTGAAGTGGGTCGGGATCATGAAGGTCGGCAGCTGCCCGGCCAGGTGGCGGCGCAGCGCCCGGTGGTCGAAGGTCCGGCCGGGCGCCGGCACGCAGTACGCGCAGAGCACGTGCTCGCCGTCGCGGTCCGCCCGGACGGTGACCACCGCCCCGGCCAGTTCGGGCCATTCGGCCAGCCTGGTCTCGATCTCGCCCAGCTCGATCCGGTGGCCGCGCACCTTGATCTGGGAGTCGGCCCGGCCGAGCAGGTGCACCCCGCCGTCGGCGTCCCAGCGGGCGAGGTCCCCGGTGCGGTAGAGCCGAACCGGCTCGGTGCCGTCGGCGCCGCCGAGCGGCAGGGTGGCGAAGCGGCGGGCCGTCTGCTCCTCGTCGCCGAGGTAGCCGAGCGCCACCCCGGAGCCGCCGATCCACAGCTCCCCGGTCACCCCGGGCGGGACCGGCCGGCCCCGGTCGTCGAGCAGGTGGAACGAGCTGTTCGGGAACGGCCGCCCGATCGGGACCATCCGACTGGCCTCCAGCCCGTCCGTCGACCCCTCGAAGTACGCGCTGTCGATGGTGGTCTCGGTGAGCCCGTAGGAGTTGACCAGCCTGGTCCGCGGGCCGCACAGGGCGCCCAGCCGCCGGTACTCCTCGACCTTCCAGACGTCCGAGCCGACCACCAGCAGCCGCATGAACGCCAAGTCCCGGCCGGTGCGTTCGCAGTGGTCCAGCACGGTGCGGACCACGGCCGGGACGAACTCCGCGGCGTCCACCCGCTCGGTGCGCATCACCTCGTACAGCCGGGCGGTGTTGAACAGCAGCTCCCGGCCGACCAGCACCAGGGTGCCGCCGGAGCACAGCGCCCGGACCACGTCGCCGGTGAAGACGTCGAAGGCGGGGCCGGCCATCTGGAGGTGGGTCCTGGCGTCGGTGTCCAGGCGGTACTCGGACTGCCAGGCCCGGTACGCCGAGGCGAGGTTGCCGTGGGAGACCCGCACCGCCTTGGGACGGCCGGTGGAGCCGGAGGTGTGGATGACGTAGGCCGGGTCGTCGAGGCCCACCGGAACGTCGGCGAAGCCCTCGCCGTCGGCGTCGTCGGCCCCGGTGGACCCGTCGGCACCGAGTTCGGCGGTGGTGACCAGCCGCGCCGGGAGCCCACCGAGCCGCTCGCGGTCGTCGCCGACCAGCAGGACGGCCCCGGTGTGGCCGACCAGGTACGCCAGCCGCTCCACCGGGTGGCCCGGGTCCAGCGGCAGATAGGCCGCGCCGGTGCGGAGGACCGCGAGCAGCGCCACGATCAGCTCCGGCGACTTCTCCAGGCAGAGCGCGACCACCGTGCCCGGCCCCGCGCCCAGTGCCCGCAGCCGGGCGGCGGCCCGCCGGGAGCGCCCGGCCAGCTCGCCGTACGTCAGCCGGGCGGTCGGGCCCGACTCGGCCGGCACCGCCACCGCGGGCGCCGCCGGGTCGGCCGCCGCCGCGCGCAGCACCAGCTCGTGGACCGGCTCGGCGAACGGCACCCGCAGGTCGGCCCCGCTCCACTCCCGCAGCACCACGGCCCGCTCCCGCTCGCCGAGCAGCTCAAGACCGGTCGCCGCCCGCTCCGGCCCCGCCGTGGTCAGCGCGTCGAGCAGATTGACGTAGTGGCGCGCCATCCGCGCCGTCGTCGCGGGCAGGAAGAGGTCGGTGTTGTACTTGAAGACGCAGTGGAAGCGGCGCTCCGCCTCGTCCTCGTAGGCGGACATGGTGAGGTCGAACTGACCCTCCTCCTCGGGGAGTTCGATGTACTCCAGGTGGTAGCCGTACTTCTCGGTGGCCACCTTGTGGTGCAGCAGGATGAACATCGCCTGGAAGACCGCCGAGCGGCTCGGGTCGTGCTGCAGCCCGAGCTGATCCACCAGCAGCACGAACGGGTACTCCTGGTGGTCCAGCCCGCCGAGCACGGTGGTCCGCACCCGCTCCAGCAGCTCGGCCACGGTCGGCCCGCCGGCCAGCGAGACGTGCAGCGGCAGCGGGTTGACGAAGTAGCCGTAGACGCCGGCGAACTCCTCGTCGGTGCGGCCCGTCACCGGGCTGCCGACGATGATGTCCTCCTGGCCCGCGTAGGCGTGCAGCAGCAGGTAGTAGGCGCTGAGCAGCACCATGAAGACGGTGACGTTGTGCGCGCGGGCCAGCGCGTGGACCCGGGCGCTGAGCTCCTCGTCCAGGACGAAGAACTCGGAGGCGCCGTTGTGGGTCTGCACCGCCGGTCGGGGCTTGTCCGTCGGCAGGCTGAGCAGCGGCACCTCGGCCGGCAGGTGCGAGCGCCAGTACTCCAGCATCCTCGGTGCCTCGCGGCCGGCCAGGAAGGCGTTCTGCCGGTTGAGGAAGTCCAGGTAGCGGGCGGTGACCGGGGGCAGCTCGGGCGACCGGCCCCGGCGCAGCCCCTCGTAGACGGCCAGCAGCTCCTCGATGAAGGTGAAGGTGGAGATCGCGTCCGAGACGATGTGGTGGACGGCCTTCATGATCACCCAGCGGGCCGGGCCGCGCCGGAACAGCCGGAACCGCACCAGCGGGTCCCGCTCCAGGTCGTACGGTCTGCGGTACTCGCGGACGATCATCGCGTGGATGTCGTCCCAGGCCAGGTGCTCGACGTCGAAGACGTCGAAGTCCGGCTCCACCTCGGCGGAGATCCGCTGCACCGCCCGGCCGGCGTCGAGCGCGAAGTTCGCCCGCAGGCTCGGGTGGCGCTCGACCATCGCCCGGAAGGCCGTCGCCATCAGCTCGGGCTCCAGCTCCACCCGCACCTCGACCGCGCCGCCGATGTTGTAGGCGAAGCCGTCCGGGTTGAGCTGCTTGAGGAACCAGAGCGCCTTCTGGTTGTGGGTCAGCGGGTGGGCCGACTCGTCCTCGTAGCGCTCCACCGCAGCCGCTCCCGGACCGGTCGGCTCCTCGTCCAGCAGCTCGGTCAGCGACTCGTGCAGCCGGGCGACCAGCTCGGCCACCGGCGCGTTCCCGAGCAGCGCCACCACCGGGAGGGTGACCCCGAGTTCGCCGCTCAGCCGGGCCCGCAGCTCCATCGCCAGCAGGGAGTCCAGCCCGAGGCCGCCGAGACCGGCGGCCGGGTCGATCCGGTCGGCCGGCACCCGCAGCACGGTGGCGGCCAGGTCGGCGAACAGCCCGGTGAGCAGCGACCGCCGTTCCTCCTCGCCGGCCGTCCGCAGGGTGTCCAGCAGCCCGGTCCGCTCGACCGCCGGCGCGGACTCCCGGGCGGCCGCGGCGAGTTCGGTCACCAGCGGCGGCGGGGCCGGGTACCAGGAGAGGAAGACCGGCCAGTCGACCACGGTGGCGACCAGCAGCTGGGCCCGGTCCTGGCCGAGCACCCGCTCCAGCACGGCCATACCGGTCTCCGGGGCGAGCGAGCTCATGCCCCGGCTGTGCCGGTAGTGGTCGACCAGGCCGAGTTCCTCGATCATCCCGGTGGCCCAGGGGCCCCAGTCCAGGCTCAGCGCGGGCAGGCCGAGCGTCCGGCGGTGGTGGGCGAGCGCGTCCAGGAAGGCGTTCCCGGCGGCGTAGTTGGTCTGGCCGGCGGTGGTCAGCAGGGAGGCGATCGAGGCGAACAGCACGAAGTGGTCGAGCGGCTCCCCGGCCAGCTGCCGGTGCAGGGCGAGGGCGCCGAGCACCTTGGGGCCGTACACCGCGTCGAAGTCCGACCGGCCCAGCTCGCCGACCAGGGTGTCCCTGACCTGCCCGGCGAGGTGGAAGACGCCCCGGACCGGCGGCCGGTCCAGCCGGCGGTACCCGGCCAGCCAGGCGGCCAGCGCGGCCTCGTCGGTGACGTCCAGCGCGGCCGGGACGACCTCGGCCCCGAGCTCCTCCAGCTCGCGCAGGAAGGCCGCCCGCCGACCGTCCCGGCTCTCCGGGTCGAGGGTGCGCCACAGCTCGCGCGGCGGCGGCGTGCTGCGGCCGACCAGGATCAGCCGCCGGGCGCCGCGCTTCACCAGCGTGCGGCAGAGCAGCTGCCCGAGCGCCCCGAACGCCCCGGTCACCAGGTAGGCGCCGTCCGCCCGCAGCCTCGGCGCCAGCGGGCGGCTGAGCCCCTCGGCGGTCCGGAGCCGGCAGGTCAGTCGCCGGCCGCCGCGCAGCGCGATCTCGTCCTCGTCGGCCAGCGCGAACTCGCGCAGCAGCGCCTCGGCCTCGGTGTCCGGGGCGGCGCCCGGGGCGGGGAGGTCGACGAGTTTGCCCTGATGGGTGGGGAGCTCCTGGTGCCGCAGCACCCGGGTGATGCCCCAGGCCGGGGCGGCGAGGGGCTCGACGGGTTCGCCGGGGGCGGCGGCCTGCGCGGCCCGGGTGACCACGTGGAGGCGGCAGTCCGGGAGTTCGGCCGCCAGCAGGGCGGCGAGCGCGACCAGGCTGTAGGCCCCGGGGGCGGTGTGGCCGGCCGCGGTGGCGGGGTCGGCGGTGGCGAGCGCGGGGCGGTCGAGGTTCCACAGGTGGACCACGGCGGCCGGGTCGGGGGCGCCCCCGGCCCGCCGGTCGGCGAGCAGCCGGGCGAGGTCCTCGGCCGAGCCCGGCTCGACGGTGGCCGGGCGGCCGTCGGCGGCGGCCCGGTAGCCGGGGCCGGGGCGGACCCGCAGGCAGCTGCCGCCGCGCGCGGCGATCCGCTCGGCCAGGGCGTCCGCGACCCCGTCGCCGTCGGCGAACAGCAGCCAGTGGTCGGGGTGTTCGGCCAGCAGGTCCGGGGTGTCGCCGGCGGCCGGCAGCTCCGTCCAGACCGGTTCGGCGAGCCAGCCGTCGATGGTGCCGAGGCCGACCGAGGTGGCGGCCCGCTCGACGTCGGCGGCCCGGAAGCCGGTGACCCCGCCGAGCGGGGCGCCCTGCTCCTCGTACACCGCGAGGTCGCCGAGGAGTTCGGCGCCGGCGTCCCGGGTGACGGTGGCGTGCACCCAGAGCGGGCGGTCGCCGACCGCGTCCAGCCGGACCTCCCCGATCGCCACCGGCAGCCGGATCCCCCGGCCCTCCGCCGGCCGGTCGGCCAGCAGCTGGGGCGTCAGCAGGGTCTGGAAGAAGGCGTCCATCACCACCGGGTGCACCTGGTGCTGCCCGCCCTGCCCGGCGACCGGGGCGGGCGGGCGGACCCGGGCGAGGGCCTCGCCGGGACCGATCCAGACCTCCTCGATGCCCTGGAAGGCGGGGCCGTAGTGGTAGCCGAGCGCGGCGAGTCCGGCGTAGCAGTCCGGCCCGGCGAGCCGGCGTTGCGCCCGCCCGCGGACCGCCTCCGCGTCCAGCGGCCGGCCGGGCCGGCGGCGCTGGCCTGGGCGGACGGTGCCGACGGCGTGCACGGTGCGCTCGCCGCCGTCGCCGCCCTCGCCGGTGGCGACGGTGAAGGTGCCCTGCTCGGCGCAGAGGGTGAGCCGGACGGCGCGGCTCCCGTCGTCCGGCAGCAGCAGCGCCTTGCGCAGCTCGATGTCGGCCAGGGCGGCGTCCGTCCCGCCGGTGAGGGCGCGGACCGCCTGGACGGCCATCTCCAGATAGCCCGCGGCCGGGAACACCACGTCGCCCTGGATCCGGTGGTCCTCCAGGTACGGCAGGGCCTCGGCGTCCAGCCGGGCCTCCCAGGCCGGTTCGGCGCCGGGCAGCCGGCGGCCGAGCAGCGGGTGGTCGACCAGCCCCTGCCGGACCTCGGCGACCGCCCTCGGCTCGACCCAGTGCCGGTCGCGCCGGAACGGGTAGCGGGGCAGCGGCACGATCCGGCCGGCGGGCTGGAGCACCGACCAGTCGACCTCGACGCCGAGGTTGTGGAGCGCGGCCAGCGAGGCGGTGAAGGTGGCCTGTTCGTCCTCCTGGCGGCGGATCGAGGGCAGGGTCCTCGGCTCGGGCCGGTCGGCCGTGCCCGGGTGGGCCTCGACGGTCTCCTGGATCGAGCGGCCGAGCACCGGGTGCGGGCCGATCTCCAGGAACACGCCGTAGCCGTCGTCGGCGAGCCGCTCGACGGCCTGCCGGAAGCGGACGCTGTCGCGGACGTTGTGCCACCAGTACCCGGCGTCCAGCTCGGTGCCGCGTGCGGTGCCCTCGCGGCCGGTGAGGTAGAGCGGGGTCTGCGCCGGGCGGGCCTTGATGTCGGCGAGCGACTCCAGCAGCTCGTCCTTGATCAGCTCCATCCGGGCGCTGTGGTACGGGACTTCGACGGTCAGCGGCCGGGCGAAGACCTGCTCGGCGGTGAGCGCGGCGGCCAGTTCGGCGAGGGCGGGGGCGTCCCCGGCGAGGGTGAGCGCGGTCGGGCTGTTCACGGCGGCGACCGAGACCCCGCCCCCGTACGGGCGGATCCGGCGCAGCGCCTCGGCCTCGGTGAGCGAGACCGCGAGCATGCCGCCGGTGCCGGCCAGCTCCTGCTGGAGCCGGCTGCGGTGGAACACCACCTTGACCGCGTCGGCGAGGTCGTAGACCCCGGCCTCGTAGAAGGCGGCGACCTCGCCGGTGGAGTGGCCGACGATCGCGTCCGGCCGCACGCCCCGGCTGCGCCAGAGCGCGGCCAGGCCGGTCTGGACGGCGAAGTTGGCGGGCTGGGCGAGCCAGGTCTCGGCCATCCGGGACGCCGCCTCGTCGGCGGTGAGTTCGTCGATCAGCGACCAGCCGGCCAGCTCGGCGAGGTGCTCGGCGCACGCCTCGACGGCCTCCCGGTAGACCGGCTCGGTGGCGAACAGCCGGCGGCCCATCGCCCACCACTGCGGGCCCATCCCGGTGAAGACCCAGGCGAGCCGGCGGTGCCGGGCCTCGCGGCGGTGGCCGGTGAGGACCCGGGGGTGCGGTTCGCCGCGCAGGTGCGCGGTGAGGGCCTCGTCGAGCGAGGCGCGGGCGGCGTGCTCGCGGGCGTCGTAGACGACCGAGAGCCGGGCGTCGTGGTGCTGGCGGCGGTGGGCGAGGGTGTGGCCGAGGTCGGCCGGGCGGGCCGGGCTGCCGCCCCGGACGCCGGCCAGTTCGGCCTGGACCCCGGCGGCCAGTTCGGGCAGGGCGGCGGCCTCCCCGGCGGTCAGCGGCAGCACCGTCCAGAGCGGGCGGCCGGCGGGCGGTCCTCCGGCGGCCGGTCCGTGCGCGGTGGTTCCGGCTTCGGCGGTGGCGGTCGTGACGACATCGTCGAAGGGGGCGGGCACCGGCTCCGGCGCGGCCTCCAGCAGGACATGGGCGTTGGTCCCGCCGAAGCCGAAGGAGTTCACCCCGGCCCGGGCCGGGCCCTCGTGGTCCGGCCAGGGGGTGACCTCGGTCGGGATCTCGTACGGCAGGGAGGCCCGGTCGATCGCGGGGTTGAGCCGCTCCAGGTTGATGTGCGGCGGCACGGTCCGGTGCTTGAGGGCGAGCGCGGACTTGATCAGCCCGGCCAGACCGGAGGCCGACTCGGTGTGCCCGATGTTGGTCTTGACCGAACCGACGTAGCACTTGTCGCCCGGGCGGCGCCCGACGGCGAGGGCCCGGGCCAGGGCGCCGGCCTCGATCGGGTCGCCGACCGGGGTGGAGGTGCCGTGCGCCTCGACGTACTGGAGGCTGCCGGGGACGATCCCGGCCTCGGCGCAGACCCGCTCGATCAGACTGACCTGGGCGTCCGGGTTGGGCACCGTGATGCCGTTGGTGCGGCCGTCCTGGTTGACGCCGCTGCCGATGACGACGGCGTGCACCGGGTCGCCGTCGCGCAGCGCGTCGGAGAGCCGCTTGAGCGCGACCACCGCGACGCCCTCGGCCCGGACGTAGCCGTCGGCCGCCGCGTCGAAGGTGCGGGAGCGGCCCTGCGGGGAGAGGAAACCGCCCTTGGTCTCCGCGATCGTGTACTGCGGGGCGATGTGCAGCAGGGTGCCGCCGGCCAGGGCGAGGTCGGTCTCGCCGCGCTGCAGGCTCTGCACGGCGAGGTGGACGGCGACCAGGGAGGAGGAGCAGGCGGTGTCGAGGGAGACGCTGGGGCCGCGGAAGTCGAAGCAGTGCGAGATGCGGTTCGACACCATCGTCATCATCGTGCCGGTGGCGGTGTGCGCGGCGAGGGTGTCGAAGGAGAGGTCCGAGAACTGGACGATCTTGTAGTCCAGGGTGAACGCGCCGACGTAGACGCCGACCTCACGGCCCGCCAGCTCGGCCGGCTTCTGCCCGCCGTCCTCCAGTGCCTCCCAGGCCACCTCCAGCAGCTTCCGCTGCTGCGGGTCCATGTGGTCGGCCTCGCGGCCGCTGATGCCGAAGAACGCCGGGTCGAACTCGTCGAAGCCGTCGATGTAGCCGCCCCGGCCGCCGACCAGCCGGCCGGGCTTGGCCTTGTCCCGGCTGCCGAGGGTGGCGACGTCGTAGCGGCTGCGCGGGGTCGGGGTGATGCAGTCCTTGCCGTCGAGGAGGTTCTGCCAGTAGGTGCGGTGGTCGCTGGCCCCGCCGGGCAGGCGGCAGCCGATCCCGATGATCGCGATCTTCTCCCGGCCGGTGCCCGGCCCGGCGGACGGGCCGCCGGGGGCTGGGCGTTCGGAGCGGTCGGGACGGTCGGAGCGTTCTGAGGGTTCGGGGAGGTCCGGGGAGCTGACGAAGCGGGAATCCGTCATAGGAGTCGAGTCCTTGGGTCGCTGCGTTCGCGCGCGCGGGCGGGCTGCGGTAGCGCCGCGCGCGCCGGGGGACAGCGGCCGCGCGCCGGCGTCCGGGCAGACCGGAAGCCGGGTCGGCCGAAGGGGCGAGTCGGTCGGGGCAGGAAGAGGAACGGGAGTGGGCTGGACGGGGCAGGGCGGGGCGGGGACGGACGGGGCGGCTCAGGTGGTACCGGTCGGGGACCCCTCGGCCCGGGCGGGGCGGCGCCAGGCCTGGAGATGGCTGGCGACCACCCGGCCGGTGGCGGGGAAGTCGGCCGGATTCGCCAGCCCCACCGCGAGCGGCCGGCGGCCGGGCCGCCAGGTGAAGCTGCCGAACACGTGGTCCCACACCGACAGGTCGGAGCCGTAGTGCCCGGCCTCCGCCAGATCGGTGCTGTGGTGCAGGCGGTGCTGCTCGGGACCGGCGAGCACATGGTTGAGCGGGCCGATCCGGACGTCGATGTTGGCGTGCACGAAGTAGCCCTGGGCGACGACGAACAGGCCGACCACGAACACCGTCGGCACCGAGAACCCGGCCGCGGCCAGCGCGAGCTGGACGGCGCCCTGGGTGAGCAGCACGTCCAACAGGTGGTTGACCCCGTTGTTGCCGACGTTCACCTTGTCGGGGACGTGGTGGACGCCGTGCAGCCGCCAGAGCCGCGGACTGGTGTGGCACCAGCGGTGGACCAGGTAGTTGGCCAGCGATCCGAGCAGCAGCGCGGCCGGGATCTCCACCCAGGGCGGCAGCACCGACCGGGGCGGGGCCAACCAGCCGACGAGGGCCGCCACGGGCACCTGGGACAGTGCTCCGCCGATCATCGTCAGCAGGAAGTAGACCCCGTACCAGCCCCACTCGCGCACGCTCGGAGACCATTCCGGTTCGTACGGAATCAAACGTTCGAGCAGGGCCATGAAAGCGATCACGCCGATCAGGAAGAGCTGATTCACCCGGTCGAGGTCCCAGCGCAGGCGCAGGGCCGCGACGGCTATCCCGACCAGGGTGACCAGCAGGAACGGGTAGGCGACATGGCGCAGCACAGTTCGAAGCCGTTCGCTCATGACACCCCCCTTCGCCGCGCACGGCCGAACGGTCACCAGAAGTGTTCGTTCAGATACTAAGGGTGCCCCGAAGTCATGGCGAGGTATTTTCGAGGGGAATCATGGAATTCTCGATTTGTCTGATGATCTGTAGACAAATAATTGGCCAGAATGGGCGATGATCCGGCCAGGGCCTGGCTTTATTGATTGTTCGATGACGGAATCATCATCCCGGCACGTTCGACGCTCCGGGGGTGCCAGCACGCTCCACGCCCCCTTGCCCCGGTACAGCTCGGTGCCGTCCGCCCCGCCCGCGAGCACGGCGATCTCCGCCGGCCCGTCCACGGCCACGGTCAGCACCACCGTCCGGGCCGGGACCGGGTAGTCGACCTCCACCGTCCTCCCGTCCCGGGCGGTCCACTCCGTCCGTTCCCCCGTACGACCTCCCCCTTCGGCGGCAGTCTCGCCGCGCGGCAGTGGATCACGCCACCCCGTGCGGGTCACGGCACCGCGACACCGCCGTCGGCCCGGACCGATATGGCGGGGATATAGGCGCGGGCGGAACCGTGGTCAGGACGCCCGCTCCCTCGGTCCCGAAGGATGCCCATGACCGACTCCCCAGCCCGGTGGTTCCGCTCCTACCGCGCGACCGCCGCACCGAGCTGCCGCCTGGTGTGCTTCCCGCACGCCGGTGGCGCCCCGACCGCCTACCGGGACTGGGCCCGCTCGCTGCCCGCCGACATCGAGGTGCTGGCGGCCTGCTACCCGGGCCGGCAGGACCGGATCGGCGAGCCCTTCGCGGACTCCGTGCACACGATGGCCGACGGCATCGCCGGCGCCCTGCGGCAGCTGGCGGACGTGCCGCTGGCGCTGTTCGGGCACAGCATGGGCTCGGTCGTCGCGCACGAGGTGGCGCTGCGGCTGGACGCCGAGTACGGGATCCAGCCGCTGCGGATCTTCGTCTCCGGCTCGGAGCCGCCGCACCTGCGGGTCCGGGAGACCCAGGCCGAGAGCGACGCCGACTTCCTCGACGAGCTGCGGCAGCTCGGCCACTCCTCGCTCACCGCGATCGAGGACCCGATGCTGCTGGAGCTGGTGCTGCCGAGCATCCGGGCCGACTACCGGCTCTCCGCCGACTACCGGGCGGTGCCGGACGCGCCCCGGCACCGCGCGCCGATGGTGGCGTACGCGGGCGCCGAGGACGAGGGCTGCCCCTCCGAGGTGCTGTCCGCGTGGGCGGACTACACCGGCGGCGCCTTCGAGATGCGGATCCTGCCCGGCGACCACTTCTACCTCCAGGCCCAGGAGCAGCAGTTGCTCGCCCATGTGAACGGCCACCTCCAGTCGGACCTGCGGCTCCACCGCGTCCTGGGCGCGGCCCGCCGCCGCACCGCCTGACCCTTCGCACCGACCGCCCCCGCACGACCCGAGAGGACGCCCACCCCGATGCCCGATGACCTGGTGAGCCGGCTGGTCCGGCACGGCCGCGAGATCCCCGACCGGGAAGCGGTGGTCTTCGTCCGGACCGCCGCCGGCGGGCTCGTCGAGGAGCCGCTGACCTACGGCGAACTGGACCGCCGGGCCCGGGCCGTGGCCCGCTGGCTGCGCGAGCGCTGCGCCGTCGGGGACCGGGTGCTGCTGCTGTACGGCACCGGCCCGGAGTTCGTCACCGTGCTGGCCGGCTGCCTGTACGCGGGCGTGGTCGCCGTGCCCGCCCCGCAGCCCAGCACCCAGCGCGGCCACAGCTCGCGCTCGGACGGCATCGTCCGGGACGCGGACGTCCGGCTGGTGCTGACCGACGAGGCCAACCGGGAGACCGCCGCCGGGTTCCTGACCCGCGCGGGCGCCGAGGACGTCCCGTGCGTGGCGACCGACGGGCTGGACCTGCCGGACGCCCCGCACTGGCGGGCCGAGGAGGTCCCCGCCGACGCCCTGGTGATCATCCAGTACACCTCCGGCTCGACCAGCGCGCCCAAGGGCGTGATGGTCACCCGCGGCGCGCTCGACCACAACCTCGGGCTGATGACCCGGGCCTTCGGCGTCGACCCGGGCAGCCGCTCCTGCACCTGGCTGCCCCAGCACCACGACATGGGCCTGATCGGCATGCTGCTCACCCCGCTGTTCCACGGCGCGGTGTCCTACCAGCTCGCCCCGATGGACTTCCTGCGCCGCCCGCACCTGTGGCTGGAGCTGATCGGCGCCAAGCGGATCCGCACCGTGGTCGCCCCGAACTTCGCCTACGACCTCTGCGTCCGCCGGGTCACCGACGCCCAGCTGGCCGGGCTGGACTTCTCCACCCTGGTCAGCGCGGGCAGCGGTGCCGAGCCCGTGCACGCCGACACCCTGCGCCGCTTCGCCGAGCGCTTCGCCCCGGCCGGCTTCCGCCAGGAGCACTTCAGCCCCTGCTACGGCATGGCCGAGACCACCCTGATCGTCTCCGGCACCCTGCCCGGCGAGCCGCCGGTGCTGACCGCCGTCGACGCCGACGCCCTGGCCGCCGGGGAGCTGCGCCCCGGCGCGGGCCCGGCCCTGGTGAGCAGCGGCCGGGTGCACGACCTGGACGTGCGGATCGTCGACCCGCGGACCCGGGCCACCCTGCCCGAGGGCGGCGTCGGCGAGATCTGGGTGCGCGGCGGCAGCGTCGCGGCCGGCTACTGGCGCAACGAGGAGGCCACCGAGGAGACCTTCCGCGCCGTCACCGCCGAGGGCGAGCGCGGCTTCCTGCGCACCGGCGACACCGGCGCCCTGCACGACGGGCACCTCTACGTCACCGGGCGGATCAAGGAGGTGCTGATCGTCAACGGCCGCAACCTGTACCCGCACGACATCGAGCGCGAGGTGCTCGGCCTGCACGAGGGCTTCCAGGGTCTGAGCGGCAGCGTCTGCTCGGTGCCGGCGCCCCGCGAGGAGATCGTCGTCCTCCAGGAGGTCCGGCGGCCCAGGGCGACGCCGGAGGAGCTGGCCGAGCTGGCCCGGCAGGTGCGCGGCGAACTGTCGGCGCGGCTCGGGGTGCGGGTGCCCAACCTGGTGCTGCTGCGCCCCGGCCAGGTCCGCAAGACCACCAGCGGGAAGGTGCGGCGCACGCTGATGCGCGAACTGTTCGTCGCCGGGGAGCTGGAGCCGCTGTTCGAGGACCTCGACCCGGCCACCGTCGCCCGCTACCGCACCGCCGCCCCTGCGGCCGCCCCGGCCGGGGTGAGCGCGGAATGACCCGCGCCGCGGCGACCCACGCCGCCCACCGCACCGCCGCCGCGCTGGACCGCCGCCTGGGCGACCCGGAGGACGACGGCCGGCTGTTCTCCCACGCCCGCTGCGCGGCGCTGGACGAGCGCGAGGAGTTCCCGCACGAGATCTGCCGCGAACTGGACGTGCTCGGCCTGCCCGCGCACTACGTGCCCGCCGCGCACGGCGGCACCCTGGACAGCTACGAGCAGGTGCTGCAGCTGATGCGCGCCGTCGCCCGCCGCGACCTGACGGTGGCGATCGCGCACGGCAAGACCTTCCTCGGCGCGGTCTCGGTCTGGGTCGGCGGCAGCCGCGAGCAGGCCGAGCAGCTGGCCGCGGCGGTGCTGGACGGCGCGGTCGTCTCCTGGGGGCTGACCGAGCGCGACCACGGCAGCGACCTGCTCGCGGGCGAGGTCCGGGCCGACCGCACCGCCGACGGCTACCTGGTCAACGGCGAGAAGTGGCTGATCAACAACGCCAACCGGGGCCACCTGGTCTGCCTGCTGGCCCGCACCGCCGACGAGGGCGGGGCGCGCGACTTCAGCCTGCTGATGATCGACAAGCAGCGGCTGGGCCGGCCCGGGTACCGGCCGCTGCCCGCGGTGCGGCTGCACGGCATCCGGGGCGCCGACATCAGCGGGGTGGCCTTCACCGACGCCGAGGTACCGGCCGACACCCTGGTCGGTGCGGAGGGCTCGGGCACCGAGACCGTCCTCAAGAGCCTGCAGCTGACCCGGATCCTGTGCGCCTCGCTGTCGCTGGGCGCCGCCGACAACGCGCTCGACCTGGCCGCGGGCTTCGCCCTGGAGCGCGAGTCCTACGGCCGCCGACTGGCCGAACTGCCGCAGACCCGGCGGATGCTGGGCGAGTCCTACGCCGACGTCCTGCTCGCCGAGGCCGTCACCCTGGTCTCCAGCCGCAGCATCCACGCCCTCACCGGCGAGCTCGCGGTGGTCTCCGCCGTCACCAAGTACTTCGTCCCCACCCTGGTGGACGAGGCGATCACCCGGCTCGGCACGGTGCTCGGCGCCCGCTCGCTGCTCGCCGACGGCACCCACCGGCACGGCCGCTTCCAGAAGGTCCAGCGCGACCACCGGATCGTCGGCATCTTCGACGGCAACACCCTGGTCAACCTGCACGCGCTGATCAACCAGTTCCCTCTGCTGGCACGGCAGTTGAAGCGTCGCACGGTGGACGCGGCGGGCCTGGCCGGGGCCACCGACCTCGCCGCCCCGCTGCCCGGCTTCGACCGGGACCGGCTGTCCCTGTTGCCCCGGACCGGCTCCAGCCTGCTCCAGGCGCTGGCCGACGGCGTCGAGGAGCTCACCGCGCTCGCCGCCGCCGGCACCGTCCCCGCCTCGCTGGCCCACCGGGCGCAGGCCGTCCGGGCCGCCGTGGACGGCCTCGCCGTCGAACTCGCCGCCCACCGCCCGACCCCGGTCGAGGTGCCCGCCGCGGCCTTCGTCCTGGCCGAGCGGTACGCCGCCGGTTACGCCGCCTCGGCCGCGGTCCACCTGTGGCTGCGCAACCGCGCCGCCGCCGGGGCGGACACCGGCCCCGCCGCCGGACTGTGGGCCGACGGCCTGTGGCTGGAGGCCGCGCTGGCCCGGGTGCTGGGGCGGCTCGCCCCCGGCCGCCGCCCCGACCCGCAGGACGACGTCCTGGACCGCCTGGTGCCGCCGCTGACCGAGCAGCTGAGCGCCGGCACCCTCCCGTCCCTGCTCCCCTACCCCCTGGTGAAGGGCGCCGCATGAGCACCGCCACGACCGCCCCCGCGCTCTACGCCGCCCTGGACACCCCGGCCCCGCTGGAGGCCCTGCTCGGCGACCCGGACTACCGGGACAACCCGCTCGGTTTCGAGGCCTTCCTCGCCGCCGACGAGCGCGGCGACCTGCTGCAGGCCGGCGAACGCGCCCTGGACGCCTACGGGCTGGGCGCCGAGTTCGTACCGCGCCGGCTCGGCGGGCGGCTCGACCGGGCCGACCGGCTGGCCCGGGTGCTGCGCCCGCTGTTCCGCCGGGACGGCGCGCTCGCCCTCGGCCACGGCGCCAGCAACCTGGTCGGCTCGGTCAACGTCTGGTCCGAGGGCAGCGCCCAGCAGCAGGACTGGCTGGCCGGGGTGCTGCTCGGCAACGGCCGGATCGCCGCCGCCTACACCGACCTGAGCACCGGCAACGACGTGACCCGCACCGCCTTCCGGGCCGAGGTGCGCCGCGACGAACTCGTGCTGAACGGCCGCAAGGAGATCATCAACAACCTGGCCCGCGCCGAGGCGGTCACCGTGCTCGCCCGCACCAGCGAGGAACCGGGCAGCCGCAGCCACTCGATGGTGCTGGTCGACATGGCCGCCGCGCCGCGCGACCGGCTGCGCTTCCTCCCCCGCTACCGCACCTCCGGCGTGCGCTCGATGTACCTGGGCGGCCTGGAGTTCCGGGACTGCCCGCTGCCGGTCACCTCGATCGCCGGCGGCACCGGCGAGGCGATGGAGACCATCCTGCGCGCCTTCCAGATCACCCGGGCCGTGCTGCCCGCCGCCGCCCTCGGCGCGGTGGACCAGCAGCTGCGCACCGTCACCGACTTCGCGCTCGGCCGCCGGCTCTACCACCGCGCGGTGGCCGACCTCCCGCACGCCCGCTCGGTCCTCACCGGGGCCTTCCTCGACCTGCTGGTCGCCGACTGCTTCACCACCACCGTCTGCCGGGCCCTGCACGTGCTGCCCGAGCGCACCAGCGTGTACGCGGCCTCGGTCAAGCACCTGGTGCCGACGCTCTACCGGGAGTCCGTCGACCGGCTCGCGGTGGTGCTCGGCGCCCGGTCGTTCCTGCGCGAGGGCCCGTACGGGATCTTCCAGAAGCACGCCCGGGACCTGCCGGTGGCCTCGCTGGTGCACGCCGGCGGCACGGTCTGCCAGGCCACCGTCATCCCGCAGCTGCCCCGGCTGGCCCGGCAGAGCTGGCTGACCGACGGCCCCGCCCCGGCCGCCCTGTTCCACCTGGCCGGGGACCTGCCCGAGCTGGACCTCGGCCGGCTCGGGGTGACCGCCGGCCGGGAGGACCCGCTGCTCGGCACCCTGGTCGACGCCGCCGCCCGGCTGGCCGCCGAACCCGTGCTCGGACCGCTCTGCGCCCAGCTGCTGGACGAGCTCCGCGCCCTGCGGCAGTCCTGCCTGGACCTGGCGCCGCGCGACCGGACGCCGCTGGCCGGCCCGGTGAGCTTCCGGCTGGCCGAGCGGTACGGGGTGCTGCTGGCGGCCGCCAGCTGCCTGGGCGTCTGGCTGCACAACCCGGACCACCCGGGCACGTTCCTGCGCGGCACCGGCTGGCTCGCCGCCGCGCTCGCCCGGCTGACCGCCCGGCTCGGCTGCCCGCCGGTGCCCGGGGCCGACGCCGCGCACCCCGAGGTGTTCGCCGAGCTGATCGAACGCCACCAGGACGGCCGGGGCTTCGACCTGGTCGGCCGGCAGCTCGCCTGAGCCGCGTCACCGGACCCGGACCCGAGGAGGAGGAGAGACATGGGCACATTTCTGCGGATCGAACCGGACGCCGCGACGGACGGGGCGGTGGCGACCGTCCGGCTGCTGCGGCCCCGGATCAGCGGCACCGACCCCCGGGTCCCGGAGGAACTGACCGCCGCCGCCGAGCGGTTGGACGCCGACCCGGCCGTCCGCGCGGTGGTCCTGTACGGCGGGCGGCGGGTCTTCGGCTCCGGCGCCGACGTCAAGGACCTCGCCGAACGGAGCCCGGCCGAGGTGGACGCCTACACCGGCCGGCTGCACACCGCCCTGGACGCGCTGGCCCGGATCGGCAAACCGGTGGTCGCCGCGATCACCGGGTACGCGCTCGGCGGCGGTCTGGAGCTGGCCCTCTGCGCCGACCTGCGGGTGGCCGGCGAGGGCGCCGTGCTCGGACTGCCGGAGATCGAGCTGGGTGTCATCCCCGGCACCGGCGGCACCCAGCGGCTGCCCCGGCTGATCGGCGCCGGACCGGCCAAGCGGCTGATCCTCACCGGCGCGCGGCTGACCGCCGCCGAGGCCCTGCGGATCGGTCTGGTCGACGAGACCGTGCCCGATCCCGAGGTGTACGAGGCCGCGCTGCGCACCGCCCGGCGGTTCGCGGCCGGTCCGACGGCGGCCCTGGCCGCCGCCAAACGGGCCGTGGACGACGGCCTCGACCTGCCGCTGGGCGCCGGACTCGACCTCGAACGACGGCAGTTCACCGCCCTGTTCGCCACCGAGGACCAGCGGATCGGCATGCGGGCCCAGCTCGACGGCGCCCGGCCCGCCTTCCTCGGCCGCTGACGCCGGCCCCCGGACCCCCCGCCACCGGACCCCCGGACACCGGAAACACCGACCCCCGGAACAGAAGACGACGATGACCGACCCCCAGCAACTCTCCCACGCCCAACAGGCGTTGTGGTTCCTCTACCGGCTCGCCCCGGACGCCGCGGTGTACAACACCGGCTGCGCGCTGACCGTGCGCTCCGCCGTCGACCTGCCGGCCCTGCGCTCCGCCGTCGAGGCGCTCGCCGAGCGGCACGACATGCTCCGCTCGGTGTTCCAGGAGGTCGACGGACAGGCCGTGCGACTGGTCGGGGAGCGCCACCCGCTGGGCCTGGAGGTCCGCGAGCTGCCCGGCGCCGACCCCGAGGGCCTCGCCGCGGCGGCCCGGGCCGCGCTGCGCGAGCCGTTCCGGCTGGAGCGGGACGGCGCCTTCCGCTTCGTCCTGCTGCGCCGGGGCGAGGCGGACGCCGTCCTGCTGATGGCCGGACACCACATCGGCACCGACGCCACCTCCAACTGGCTCATCGTGCGCGACCTGCTGCACGGCTACCGCCGGCTGACCGGCGGCGACACGGACGGCCCCACCGCGGACGACCTCGCGGTGGCCGCGCCCCCGCCGCCGAAGGGCAGCTACGCCGACCACGTGGCCAAGGAGCGCATGGTGCTGGACTCGCCGCGCGGGGCGCGGATGGAGCAGCACTGGCACCGGGTCTGCGCCGACGCCGCGCCCGCCGAGCTGCCCACCGACCGCCCCCGGCCCGCGAGTTCGAGCCGGACCGGCGCCACCCACCACCTCGACCTGACGGACGGCCGGGTCGAGGCGCTGCGCGAACTCGCCCGCGGCAGCGGCGTCTCGTTGTTCTCGGTGCTGCTCGGGACGTTCCAGAGCCTGCTGCACCGCTCCACCCGGCAGAACGGCTTCCTGATCGGCTGCCCGACCACCACCCGGATGAGCCCGGCGGTCCGCGAGGTGGTCGGCAACTTCGTCAACACCCTGGTCTTCCGCGGGGACTTCGACCCCGGCACGACCTTCCGCCAGGCGGCCGAGGCCGCCGACCGGCAGGTGAAGGCCGGGCTCGGCGCCGCCGTCTACCCGTTCGAGCTGCTGACCCGGACGGTCAACCGGCCGCGCACCGGCGCCGGCTCCTCGCTCTGCCGGATCACCTTCAACCTGGTCGGCACCGCCACCCCCGAACCGCTGCTGCGGCTGCTGCTGGACGCCGACGGCGGCCGGCCGGCCGAGTTCGCCGGGCTCACCGTCGCCCCGTTCGAACTCCCCCAGGCCGAAGGACAGTTGGACCTTGCGTTGAGCGTGCGGCAGAGCGCCTCCTCGCTCGCGGTGGACTTCCGCTACGACGTGGACCTGTTCGACCCCGCCACCGTCGAGCGCTTCGCCGGCCACTTCCTGCGGGCGGTCGACGCCGCGCTGGCCGACCCCGACGCCCCGGTGGCCCGGCTGCGCCTGGTCGACGACGCCGAACTGGCCGGACTGATGGGCCTCGGCGCGGAGCCCGCCCCGCGACGGAGGGCCCGCCGTGGCTGAGCCCGCGGAGCTGCCTCCGTTCCCCGAGCTGCCCGGCGTCACCCACCGGACGCTGCGGGTGGCCGGGCGCGCCATGCACGTCGCGGAGGCCGGCGAGGGACCGCTGGTCCTGCTGCTGCACGGCTTCCCCGAGCTCTGGTACTCCTGGCGCCACCAGCTGACCGGGCTGGCCGGGGCCGGGTTCCGGGCCGTCGCCCCCGATCTGCGCGGCTACGGCCGGACGGACTCCCCCGACGGGGCCGACCAGTACACGATCCACCACCTGGTCGGCGACGTCGTCGCCCTGATCGGGGCGCTCGGCGAGCGCCGGGCGGTGCTGGCCGGGCACGACTGGGGTTCGCAACTCGCCTGGCACACCGCGCTGATGCGTCCGGACCTGGTCCGCGGCGTGGCCGGGATGAGCATCCCCTACCGGCCCCGGCCCGGCCTGCCGCCGCTGCCGGCGATGCGGCGCGCCGTGGGCGAGCGCTTCTACATGCTGTACTTCCAGGAACCGGGCCGCGCCGAGGCCGAGTTGGGCCGGGACGTGCCGGCCGGACTGGTCCGGCTGCTGGCCGGGACCTCCGGGGAGGCACCGACCTTCGACCCCGCCGTGCCCGCCGACGGCGGCTTCCTGGACCTGTTCCCGGCGGACGGCCGGCGGCCCGACTGGCTGACCCCGGCCGACCTCGCCGTGTACGCCGGGGAGTTCGCCCGCACCGGCTTCACCGGCGGCCTCAACTGGTACCGCAACCTGCACCGCAACTGGGATCTCACCGCCCCGCTCAACCGGGCCCGGATCGAACCGCCCGCGCTCTACCTGGCCGGGGACCACGACTTCGTCGTCCGGGACCTCGACCACGCCCGGCTCGCCGACGACCTCCGGCTGTGGGCACCCGGGCTGCGGGAGGCCCGGATCCTCCCCGGCTGCGGGCACTGGACCCAGCAGGAGCGGCCGGAGGAGGTCACGGCCGCACTCGTCGGGTTCGCCTCCGCGCTCGACTGACCAGCACCCACCACCACCCCGATCACCACCCCTTCCGATGGAGATGTCCACCATGAGCACCACCGCGCCCGCCGCCGAACTGACCACCTGGCTGACCGAACGGGTCGCCTTCTACCTGGAGATCCCGGCCGAGCAGATCGCCCCGGACGTCAAGCTGGTCGAGTACGGCCTGGAGTCCGTCTACGCGCTGGCCCTGTGCGGCGACGTCGAGGACGAGTACGGGATCGAGGTCGAGCCGACCCTCGCCTGGGACTACCCGACCGTCGAGGCGCTGGTCGGTCTGCTCCAGGAGCGCCTGGCCACCTCGGCGACCCCGGCCTGACCCGGACGCGACGGAAACAGGAGGCCGGTCACATGCGCGCAGCCGTCACCCGTGCGGGGAAGCTCGTCGTCGAGGAGGTCCCCGACCCGGTGCCCCGGGCCGGGCAGGTGCTGGTGCGCACCCTGGCCTGCGGGATCTGCGGATCCGACCTGCACGCGCTCGACGACCCCGAGGCGTTCAACGACGTCGTCCGGCGTTCCGGCGGGACGGCGCACGACATCCGCGACGGGCTGGTGCTCGGGCACGAGTTCGCCGCGGAGATCGTCGACTACGGTCCCGGCACCGTCGGGGCGCTGCCGGTCGGCACCGTGGTCTGCGGCCCGCCGATCGGCGCCGGTCCGCAGGGCACCGGGATCGTCGGCTACACGCCGGCCTACCCGGGCGGCTTCGGCGAGTACATGATCCTCTCCGAGGCCTTCACCCTGCCGGTGCCGAACGGGCTCGACCCGCACACCGCCGCGCTCACCGAGCCGTTCTCGGTGGCGGCGCGCGCCGTGCGGCGGGCCGAACTCGCACCGGGCACGGTCACCATGGTGATCGGCCTGGGCCCGGTCGGCCTGGCCGTGGTCGCGGTGCTCAAGGCCCGGGGCCACGCTCCGGTGGTCGCCGTCGACTTCTCCCCCCGGCGCCGGGCGCTGGCCGCGCAGCTCGGCGCGGACCTGCTGATCGACCCCGCGGTGGAGTCCCCGTACGACCGGTGGACCTCGCTCGGGGTGATCCCCGGCATGATGGACCGGATGGCCGCCGAGTACCGGGGCCTGCGCCCCACCGAGGCCGCCGTCTTCGAGTGTGTCGGCGCGCCCGGCATGCTCGCCCGGGTCGTGGAGGGCGCCCCGGCCGCCGCCAGGATCGTCCTGGTCGGCGTCTGCCTGCGCCCCGACCCCATCGACCCCGGACTGCTCGCCAACAAGGAGCTGGACATCAGGGGCTCTTTCGGCAGCAGTCCGGCCGAGTACCGGCAGACCCTGCGCGAAATCGCGGAAGGCCGGATCGACGCCGGTGCCGTCATCACCGGCACCACCGGCCTGAACGGTCTGACCGGAGCCATCGCCGAACTCGGCGAGCCGGACCGCCACGCGAAGATCGTCGTGGATCCTTCGCTGGACCGTGCAGCCATTCGGTGAACGCGATCCGACACATCTGGAGGACCAGTGATCACTGAACCCACCTACCGGCGACTGCTCGACCTGTTCGACCGCGACCGGGTCCCCTACCGGCTGATGGACCATCCGCCGGAGGGCCGAACCGTCCACGCCAGCGAGCTGCGGGGCCACAAGCTCTCCGCCGCCGCCAAATGCATGGTCGTCACCGTGACCAGGAACGGTGCGACACCCTCGCACCGGCACGTGCTCGCCGTCGTCCCCGGTGACCGCCGGGTGAAGCTCAAGCAGGTGGCCCGGGCCTGCGGCGGCGGCCGGGCCCAGTTCGCCGACCAGGACACCGCCGAGCAACTCGGCGGCACGGTGAGCGGAACGATCACCCCCTTCTCGTTCCACACCGAGCTCGCGGTGCTCGCCGACCCGGCCCTCTTCGAGGAGCCGGAGCTGTACTTCAACGCGGCCAGGCTGGACCGGTCGGTCGCCATCCCGGCCGCGGACTACCTGCGCGTCGCCGCCCCGCAGGTGGTCACCATCACCTGATCCGGCGGCGGATCCGGCCGGTCGGCGCCCCTTCACCCCGGGGGCGCCGACCGGCCAATTCCCATTAACCATTGCGCCGCCGCGGCCCCGCCCGCTTTGCCCTGGCCGCGGATTCCCAAGAAATAACCAAGAGATCGCGCTCCGCTTGACTACCCAGCGCCCGGTACCAGAGACTCAGAGCGAGGTCGGCAAGGATTCAACCGGGGGATTGATTCGCCGTGCGCACTCTTCGCGCAAGGCCATTTCATGCTGCCCGCGCATTCCCTGGCGATCCGCCCGTTTCTCCACTTCGCGGACTTTTGGACGAGGGAATGCTCAGATCGCTCGGCCTTGATGCGTTGACCGAAGCCGTGTACAAGGAAATGCTCAAGGCGCCGACGAGCGGCACCGCCGCCATCGCGCAACGGCTCGGCCGGCCCGAGGCCGAGGTCCGCTCCGCCATGGACGAACTGGCACGGCTGCTGCTGGTCCGGCCGTCCTGGCAGGAGCCCGGGGAGCTGCGGCCGGTGGAGCCCGAGGCCGGACTGCGCTCCCTGCTCGACCGCCGCGAGGCCGAGCTCCAGCGCCGGCTGGAGGAGGTCGAGTACGGCCGGCGCGAGCTGGCCCAAGTGGTCGCCGACTACGCCGACCTCACCAACACCCGGCAGCATCCGGACAGCGAGGTCCTCACCGGGATCGACGCCGTCCGGCTGCGGATCGAGTCGCTGGCCTCCGGCTGCGCCGAGGAGGTCATGGGCTTCGTCCCCTCCGGGGCGATGTCCCCCGCCAACATCGAGGCGAGCCGCCCGCTGGACACCTCGGTGCTGAGCCGCGGCGTCCGGATGCGCTCGATCTACCTGGAGAGCATCAAGAACGACAACGACACCATGGCCTACGCCCGGCGGCTCACCGAGCAGGGCGCCCAGGTCAGGGTCGCGCCGACGCTGCCGCCGCGGATGGTGATCTACGACCGCGCCACCGCGATCGTCCCGGTCGACCCGGAGGAGAGCCGCAAGGGCGCCCTGGTGCTGCGCGGCCACGGCGTGGTCAGCGCGCTCTGCGAACTCTTCGAACGGGTCTGGCAGAGCTCCCAGCCGGCCGTCGACACGCCCGCCACCTCGGGACCGGGGCTGTCGCCGCGCTCCCAGGCGATCGTGGTCCTGCTCGCCAAGGGCTACACGGACGAGATGATCGCCCGTCGGCTGGACGTCTCGGTGCGCACCGTGCGCCGGGAAACCGCCGACCTGGCAGCCCAGTTGGGCGCCCGGACGAAGTTCCAGGCCGGAATGATGGCCCTGCTCCAGGGCTGGGTCGACCCGGGCCTCGTGGGCTGAGTTCCCCCCCGTGGCCACACCTTGCCACGTCAAGGTCCTGACGGTCGCCACACCTGCCCCCCGCCGAAATGTGCGCACAGAATCGCTGCTGGGCGGAAAGCCGGCACACCGGTGCCGGCTCCCCCCGCCCGACGGCTCATCGTCCACAAACAGCAGGGGGAGACATGCACCTCGGTGTCCTGGGTCCGGTGGAGGTCCACGACGACGACGGCAGGATGGTCGAACTGCCCGGCACGAAGGTGCACACCGTGCTGGCCACGCTGATCCTCGCCGACGGGCAGACCGTCTCCGACGACCGGCTGAGCAGCATGCTGTGGGCGTGGGACCCGCCGACCACGATGAGCGCGCAGATCTACACCTACGTCTCACGGCTGCGCAAGCGGCTGGGCCCGGACGTCGAGCTGATCCGCCGCCCGCGCGGCTACCTGCTGCGGGCCGACCGGGCCGGGCTCGACCTCACCGAGTTCGAGCGCTCCGCCGGGGCCGGCCGCACGGCGCTGGCCGGCCGCCGCTGGGCCGAGGCCGCCCGCGAACTGCGCAGCGCGCTGGACCTGGTGCGCGGCCCGGCCCTCACCAATGTCACCGAGCACCTCGCCGACGTCGAACGGCCGCGCCTGGAGGAGCTGCACCTCGCGGCCCTGGAGGACTGGTACGAGGCCGAGCTGGCCCTCGGCCGGCACCACCGGCTGGTGCCCGACCTGACCAGCCTGACCGCCGAGCACCCGATGCGCGAGCGGCTGCGGGCCCAGCTGATGACCGCCCTCTACCGCTGCGGCCGGCAGTCCGACGCGCTCGCCGTCTTCCACTCCGGCCGCCGGATCCTCCTGGAGGAACTCGGCGTCGACCCCGGCGAGGAGCTGACCGGCGTCCACATGGGCGTCCTGGACGGCAGCCTCGCGCGGAACGCGCCCGAACCGGCGGCCGAACCGGTCGCGCTGCGGCCCGCCGCCCCCGCCATGCTGCCGCCGGACCTGCCCGACTTCACCGGCCGGCAGGAGCAACTCGACCAGCTGATGCGCCTGGTGGAGCCGCACCCGATCGCCCGCACCCGGCGCGCCTTCCTCACCGGACCGGCCGGCATCGGCAAGTCCGCGCTCGCCGTGCACGCCGCGCACCTGCTGCGCGAGCGGTTCCCGGACGGGCAGCTGTACGCCGACCTCGGCGACGGCGAGGGCGCGGCCAAGGACCCGGCCGAGGTGCTGAGCTGCTTCCTGCGCGCGCTCGGCGTCGAACCGGCCGGCCGCGACCTCGGCCTGGACGAACTCACCCGGCTCTACCGCACCCACAGCGCCGGCCGCCGACTGCTCGTCCTGATCGACAACGCGCCCGGCACCGGCCGGATCACCGCGCTGATGCCCACCGGGCCCGACGCGGCCTTCATCGTCACCAGCCGCCGGCACCTCACCGGCGCCTCGGCCCGCGACACCACCGTGCTCGCGCCGTTCACCGAGGAGGAGTCGACGGACCTGCTCGCCGCCGTCGCCGGGGAGCGGATCGGGGCCGACCCCCGGGCCGCCCGGGAGATCACCGCCGCCTGCGCCGGACTGCCGCTGGCCGTCCGGATCGCCGGGGTCCGGCTGGCCGCCCGGCCGCAGTGGTCCGCCGCCCGGCTGGCCGACCGGCTGGCCGACCCCGGCACCCGGCTCGACGAGCTGAGCTTCGGCGAACTCCGGGTCCGCGACAGCCTGCTGCGCTCGCTGGACGGCGTCGACGAGCGGACCCGGCGGATCCTGCCCGCGCTGGCCGCGTTCGGCACCGACGCCTTCCCCGCCGAGGCCGCCGCCCGACTGCTCCGGCTGCCCGGGGCCACCGCCGAAGGCGCCCTGGAGGAGCTCGTCGACGCCCGGCTGCTGGAGCCCGTCGCCGCCCCCGGGCGGCCCGGCGGGTCCGCCTACCGGCTGCCCGAGCTGGTGCTGCTGCTCACCACCGGCCTCGGCGACGACGCCCGGCACGACTACCCGGACCCCTGGCGCGGCCTCGCCCGCGCGGTGGTCAACCTCCGCCCGACGGGCTGAGCAGCTCCGGCGCGCCCGGGCCCGGCCGTGGGATCCCCCGGCCGGGCCCGGGCGCGTCCGCGTGTCCCCACCCGGTCTTCCCGGACTTCCGGGACTCCCCGGCCTTCCCGGACTTCCCGGGCCGCCCGGACCGCCCGCACCTCAGCCGCGGGTCTCCGCCCGGACCGTCGGGCTCAGCGCGACCGTCAGGGTCAGCACCAGCAGCAGCACGCCGATCCCCAGCCCGGTCCGGGCGGCTCCGAGGTGGGCCAGCGCGTAGCCGCCCAGCAGCGAGCCGAGCGCGTTCGCCCCCGAGGTCAGGAAGGCCGAGGTGCCCGTCACCCGCCCCTGCAGCTCCTCCGGTGTGGTCCGCGCCATGTAGACGCCGGCGGAGACGTTGAACACGCTGGCGACGAACATCACCACCGTCGCCACCGCCGCGATCACCACCACGTCGTGCTGGACGGCCAGCAGCGGGATCAGCACCAGCCAGACCGCGTGGCCGAGCACCGCCGTCGTGTACAGCCGGAACCGCGCCGACCACCAGCCCGCGGCCAGCGCGCCCAGCAGGGCGCCGGTCCCGCCGACCGCCGACACCACGCCGAGCGTCGTCGGGGTGCCGCCGTTCTCCTTGATCACCACCATCAGGGTCAGGCCCAGCACCTGGAACACCAGGTTGCTGCCGGCGAAGACGCCCGTCATGATCCGCAGGAAGCGCCGCCGCCAGAGCCAGACCAGGCCGTCCTTGATGTCCACGTGCAGCCGCTTCGGCGGCTCCGTCCGGACCGGGCGCAGATCCCGGCGGATCAGCAGCAGACAGACCACGGCGAGCGCGTTGAGCGCCGCCGTCAGGGCGAACGGCAGCCAGCGGACCAGGGTGAACACCAGACCGCTGAGCGGCTGCCCGAGCAGGCCGATCGCCGCCCCCCGGGCCTGGTTCTGCGACAGCGCCGCGGGCAGCTGGCCGACCGGGACGACACTGCGCACGGCCGCCTGCTCGGCGGTCCCGTACAGGATGCCCAGGGTGCCCTCGACGAAGGCGGCGGCCAGCACCAGCGGCAGCCACACCGCCCCGTGCCAGGCCGCCACCGCCACGGCGGCGAAGGCCAGCATCCGGACCAGGTCGCACCAGAGCATCACCCGGCGGCGGTCCCAGCGGTCCACCAGTGCCCCGGCCGGCAGCTGGACCAGCAGATTGGGCAGGGTCGCGGCGAAGCCCACCGCACCGGTGGCGGTCGCCGAGCCGGTCTGCCAGAGCACCAGCATCGGGTAGGCCACCATGCTGACGGTGGATCCGAAGCGGGAGACGCCCGCGCCGATCCAGAGTCGGAGGAAGTCCTTGTTCGCGCGCAGCGGTTGATCGGGTCGCGGATCGTTTCGGCCGTCGGCGTCGGTCGCCCCGGGGGCGATCAGGTCGGTCATGTCCGGAGTGTGGCCGTCCCGCCTATCCCGTCCCTATACGGCCGAACGGCGGGGCGGGGCGCGCCGGGTCCGCCGGCCGGGGCGGCGCCGCGAATATCGGCCGCGTATAGGGCCCCCGGCGATCCTGTCCGGCGGCCACCGGTCCGGGTGGCCGCCGAGCGAAACGAAGGGGCCCCCGACGATGGGCACGGGCACTGGCTGGAAGCCGTACGAGATCTACCCGGAGACCGGTGCGGCGGACGTCGAGGGGCTGCTGTCCCGGCTCGACGCCGAGGGCGACCCGGAGGCGCTGCTCGACCGGGAGAAGGCGCTGGTGTTCCGCGGCTTCGGCGTGACCGAGGAGCGGGTCGACGAGGTGCTGGACCGGCTGCTGCCCAACCGGCTCGCCTACGTGCACGGCAACTCCCCGCGCACCAAGGTCGGCAAGAACGTCTACACCTCCACCGAGTACCCGGCCGAGTTCACCATCTCGATGCACAACGAGCTCTCCTACGCGCACAGTTGGCCGACCCGGCTGGCCTTCTGCTGCGTCACCGCGGCGGAGACCGGCGGCGCCACCCCGGTGGTCGACGCGGCGCTGTGGCTGGAGTCGCTGGACGACGCGGTGCGCGAGCGCTTCGCCGGCGGCGTCCGCTACACCCAGAACCTGCACGGCGGACTCGGCCTCGGCAAGAGCTGGCAGGACACCTTCGAGACCGACGAGCGCGACCGGGTGGACTCCTTCCTCGCCGCCGCCGGCGCGGAGGCCGAGTGGCGCCGGGACGGCGGCCTCCGGGTCACCCAGCACCGGCCGGCCACCGTCCGCCACCCGCGCACCGGCGCCGAGGTGTGGTTCAACCAGTCCGACCAGTGGCACCCCGCCGCCCTCGGCGACGAGACCGCCGCCGCCCTGGCCCGGCTGCTGCCGGCCGACCAGCTGCCGCAGTCGGTGGCCTTCGCCGACGGCTCGCCGATCCCGGCCGAGGACGTGGTCCAGGTCCGCGACCGGGGCCTCGCCGCGGCGGTCGACGTCGACTGGCGCCGGGGCGACGTCCTGCTGATCGACAATGTGCTGGTCGCACACGGACGGCGCCCGTTCACCGGGGCCCGCCGGGTCCTGGTGGCCATGTCGGACTGACCCCCGGAAAGCCCCCCCTGGCAACACCCTGCCATGGCAGCACCATGGCTCCGGGATCTGCTGACACCCCGTTCCGCCCCGTGTGAGGATCAATTCCAGACGGCAGGAAACGCGCCGAACCGCGCGAAACCGCCGCAAACACATTGGATCTGGTGCATCGACGACACCGACGCACCGACACTGGGGGTTCCATCGTGACCAGCACCGCCTTCGTCGCCCGCCGCCTCTTCCCGGCCGCCGGCCTCCTGCTCGCCGCCGCCGTGCTCGCCGGGCCCGCCGCCGTCACCTCGGCCACCCACTCCTCGACCGCCACCGCCGTCGCCGACGGCCCGGGCGTCACCGCCACCGTCGCCGCCCCGGGCGGCACCCTCGTCCTCGCCATGAACAACGGCTGGGACTGACCTGCGGAAAGGCCGTAGAGTCCGGTGTGCCGGGGGGAACGGCTCCCGGCCCCGGAACACCGCCCGGGGAACGCCGCGGGCACCGTCCGGCAGGCGGTCGGAGAACGGCCCGGGCACCCGCCCGGCCGACGGTCGGGGAGGGGATTCCGGGTGACGACGGCGAGCGGGACCGCGCGACCGGCCCGGGGACCGTACCGGGGACCGGTCGCACCGGACCTGTGGCGCGCCGGCGCCCACCTCGCCACCGACGGCCTCGCCGCACTCGCCGGACTCGCCGTCCTGCTCACCCTGGTGGTCGGGATCTGCCTGCTGCCCGTCGCCCTGACCGGCCTGCCGGTGGTCCTCCTGGCCGGCCGGGCCCTGCACCTCCTCGCCGCCGCAGAACGCGCCCGGCACGCCGCCACCGGCGGCCCCGACCTCCCCGCCCCACCGCTCCCCGGGCTCTCCGCCGCCGCCCCGCTGCGCTCCGCCCGGGCCCTCGCCACCGACCGGGGCACCCGGCGGCAGGCCGGCTACTTCCTCGCCCTGCTGCCGCTGTCCGTCCTCACCAACGGCGGCGCGGTCCTCGCCTGGGCCGTCCCGCTCACCCTGACCGCCCTCCCCGCCTACTGGTCCCGGCTGCCCGACGGGCACGCCGTGCTCGGCCCGCTCACCGTGGACAGCACCGGGACCGCCCTGCTCGTGGCCCTCGCCGCGGCGCTCACCGGGCTCTTCCTCTCCCCGCCCGCGGTCCGCTCCCTGCGCGCCCTGGACGCTGCCCTCGCCCGGACCCTGCTCGCCCCGCCCAGGGACCAGCAACTCACCCGCCGGGTCGAGGAACTGACCGAGAGCCGGGCCCAACTGGTGCGCGCCGTCGAGGAGGAGCGCCGCCGGATCGAACGCGATCTGCACGACGGCGCCCAACAGCGCCTGGTAGCCCTCTCGATGACCCTCGGCCGCGCCGTCTCCCGGCTGCGGAAGAGCGGGGACGACGACACCCGGCAGATCGTCGAACAGGCCCGTGCCGACGCCCGGGCCGCCATCGCCGAACTGCGCGACCTCGCCCGCGGCCTGCACCCGCCGGTGCTCACCGACCGGGGCCTGGAGGCCGCGCTCTCCGCCGTCGCCGCCCGCTCCCCCGTCCCCGTCCGGCTGGACGTCCGGGCCGAGCCGCGCCCGCCGGCCGCCGTCGAGTCCGTCGCCTACTTCGTGGTCAGCGAGGCGCTGACCAACGTCGCCAAGCACGCCCGGGCCCGCAACGCCTGGGTGGAGATCCGCCGGGCCGGCGACCGGCTCACCGTTACCATCGGCGACGACGGCCGCGGGGGCGCCGACCCCGCCGGGGGCAGCGGGCTCTCCGGACTGGCCGGACGGGTCGCCGCCGTGGACGGCCGGCTGCGGGTGACCAGCCCCGCGGGCGGACCGACCCTGATCGAAGTGGATGTGCAATGCGGGTAGTGATCGCCGAGGACTCCACCCTGCTGCGGCAGGGCATCGCGCTGCTGCTCACCGAGGCCGGCCTGGAGGTGGTCGCCGCCGTCGCCGACGGCGAGGCCCTGCTGCGCGCCGTCGCCGAGCACCGCCCCGACGTCGTCGTCACCGACGTCCGGATGCCGCCGACCTTCGTCGACGAGGGGCTGCGCGCCGCGCTCGCGATCCGCGCCGAACGGCCCGGGACCGGGGTGCTGGTGCTCTCCCAGTACGTCGAGGAGCGGTACGCCGTCGAACTCGTCGGCAGCGGCGGCAGCGGCATCGGCTACCTGCTGAAGGACCGGGTCGACGACGTCGACGACTTCGTCGCGGCCCTGGAGCGGATCGGCGCCGGGGAGACCGTGCTCGACCCCGAGGTGGTCAAGCAGTTGCTGGCCCGCGGCGGCCGGCGCGACCCGCTGGCCGCACTGAGCGCCCGCGAGCTGGACGTGCTCAAGCTGATGGCCGAGGGCGCGTCCAACACCGACATCGCCGAGGGCCTGACGATCAGCATGAGCGCCGTCGGCAAGCACATCAACAGCATCTTCACCAAGCTCGACCTGCCGAAGGTGGACGGCGGGCACCGCCGGGTGCTGGCCGTCCTGCGCTACCTGGGAGCCTGAGATCACCACCCCGCCCGGACCACCCGGCCCGCCTGGCCCGCCCGGCCCGCCCGGGACGACGCCCGCCCGCGCCCGGTGGATCGTCACCGCCGGACTCGCCGTCCTGGCCCTCTCCGTCGCCGCCGCCTCCTGGGGGATCGTCGCGCTGCTCTCCTCCGAGCGCCGCTACACCGGGACGCTGCGCGCCGACGCCGCCGACAGCACCCGGCTGCGGATCGAGGCCGGCAGCGCCGGGGTCGCCCTGACCCCGGGCGACGACTCGGTGGTGCGGGTCTCGGCCACCGGCAGCTACCAGGGGACGGCGCCCGACGTCACGGTCACCAGCGTCGGCGGCGAGGTGCTCGTCCGGACCGAGTGCGGGACGGTGTGCTCCCTGCAGTTGCGGGTCACCGTGCCGGCCGGGCTGGCCGCCTCGGTCGAGTCCGCCGCCGGCGAGATCACCGCGAGCGGCCTCGGCGGGGCACTGGACCTGACCAGCCGCAGCGGGGCGATCAGCGTCGTCGGCTCGGCCGGCCCGCTGGCGCTGCGCAGCGACTCGGGCAGCGTGACGGTGACCGGCAGCCGCTCGCCCGGCGTCCGGATCAGCACCGGGAACGGCACGGTCCGGGCCGCCTTCGCGGCTCCGCCCACCGGTGTGGAGATCACCACCGGCGACGGCGGCGCCGACCTCTCGGTGCCCGGCGGGGCCGAGTACTCGATCGACGCCCGCAGCACCGCCGGCACCCCTCCGCAGATCAACCTGCCGGTCGTCCGCGACGCCACCCGCACCATCACCGTCCGCACCGCCGCCGGCGCGATCACGATCAGGTAGTCACCCTGTCGCAGCACGCTCCGCGACGACGCGCTCGACCACGGTCATGGCGTTCAGGGCGCGCGGGAAGCCGGCGAACGGCACGATGTGCATCACCGCCTCGACCACCTGCTCGACCGTCAGGCCCACCGTGAACGCCGCCCGGACGTGGGCGGCCAGCTGGGGTTCGGCGTCGCCGAGGGCGGCGAGCACGCCGAGGGTGATCAGCTGGCGCTCCGGGGTGCTCAGCCCGCCCCGGGCGTAGATGTCCCCGAACGCGAACTCCACCGCGTAGCGGGCGAGGTCCGGCGCGATGCCGTCCACCGCGTCGAGGTGCGGGGTGTGCCCGCCGGTGATCCTGGCCATTTCGGCCAGGCCCCGGGCCAGCCGGTCGTCAGTGCTCGGCGGCGTACTCAATGCTCTCCTCCAGGATGAGGTCCGGTTCCGCGGTCGGTCCCGGGCTCTGTCCCGGGCGGCGGACGGTGACCAGGCCGGGCGGTGCGGTCACCCGGGCGCCCGCCGGGACGTCCTCGGTGACCAGGGCCCCGGCGCCGATCAGCGCGTCGTCGCCGATCAGGACCGGCCCGAGCACCGTGGCTCCGGCGCCCAGCACCACCCGGTCCCCGACCACGGGGTGCCGCCGGGCGCCCGGGGCCCGGCCGTTGTCGCGCCACCAGCCCACGGCGCCGAGGGTGACCTGGTGGTAGATGGTGACGTCGTCGCCGACCACCGCCATCTCGCCGATCACCACCCCGGCACCGTGGTCGACGAAGACCCGCCGGCCGAGCGTCGCCCCGGGGTGGATCTCCACCCCGCCGGACGCCAGCCGGCCCAGGTTGCCGAGCAGCCGGGCGGCCAGCCGGTGCCCGCGCAGGTGCAGCCCGTGCGCGAGCCGGTACGTCCACAGCGCGGGCAGCGCCGGATGCAGCAGCGCCTCCCGGCGCCGCCGCACCGACGGGTCCCGGGCCACGATCACGCCCAGGTCCTCGCGGGCGGTCGCGACCGCCCGTGCGAGCAGCCGCTCAGGACGCCGCCCGGGCATACGCCCGCTCCCACTCCTCGGCGGCGCCGGCGTCCGGGAACACCGTCACCACCAGGTCGTCGGGGCCGAGCGCCGCCGCCGTCTCCCAGGCCACCTGCCAGTTGGCGGCGGCCGAGGTGCCGATCCGCAGCCCGGTGCGGGCCTCGAACCGGACCATCGCGTCCAGGGCCGCGCCGTACTCGACGCTGCGGTGGTCCGCGTCGGCGGCCAGTCCCGCCACGAAGGGCTGGCGCACCCCGTGGCCGAGGCCGCCGGAGCCGGCGAACTTGGTGAGCCCGTTGGGCGGGCCCTCGGTGCCGTAGGGCATCTCGCCGGGGGTGTTGCCGAGGACGACCAGGTCCGGGAACTCCCGGCGCAGCGCCCGGGCGACACCGGTGAGGGTGCCGCCGGTGCCGATCGCCGCCACCCAGTGGGTGGGCCGGCGGCCGTCCAGCTGGGCCAGGACCTCCTGGCCGGTGGTCCACTCGTGCACGGCCACATTGGCCTCGTTGCGCATCTGGTGCAGCAGGGTCCAGGACGGGTCCTCGGCCTTGACGGCGAAGGCCCGGTCGATGATCCCGGCGATGCCGAGCTCCACCGGGACGGGGTCGACCCGCACCCCGCTGGCGGTGATCTGCCGCAGCCAGCTGTCCGGGATCGTGCTCGGCACGGCGAACCGCATCGGGATCCCGGTGATCCGGCCCAGCTGCCCGAAGGAGCGGACCAGGCTGCCGCCGGAGTAGTCCAGCAGCTTCAGCGGCCCGGGGCCCTCGTGCTCCAGCACGGCGCGGCAGAGCAGCGCGTACGCCACCCGGTCCTTGACCGAGCCGGTGGGGTTCTCGAACTCGCACTTGGCCACGATCCGGGCGCCGCCGGCGGGCGCCGGGACGTCCAGCAGGGTGGTGCCGCCGAGCCGGGCCCGGAAGTACCGCAGCTCCGGGTGGCGCTCCAGGACGGGGGTGTCGTCCGGGAGGCCGGCGGCGCCGGAGGTGACCGGTTCGGTCATCCTCGGCCCGCCGGCCACCGCGGCCGGTGCCTCGTCGAGCCGCGTCATGCGTTCGCCTCCTCGCGGGGCCGTTTGCGGAACAGCACGTGCAGGGTCATCCGGAACACCGGGCGGCCCGAGGCGTCGGTGAGTTCGCAGCGGTGCCGCAGCACCGAGCAGTCCGGGCGGCTGAGCGAGGGGCCGGGGTCGCCGACCACGGTGGCGGTGCCGCGCAGCACGTCGCCGGGCCGCACCGGGCTGAACCAGCGCAGTTCGTCGACGCCGGGCGAGGCCGCGACCGCGGCCCCGCTGAGCAGGCCGTCGACGTAGAGCCGCTGGAACATGGCCGCGGTGTGCCAGCCGCTGGCGATCAGTCCGCCGAAGCCGTGCCGCCGGCCGAGCTCCTCGCCGAGGTGGAACGGCTGCGGGTCGAACTCGGCGGCGAACGCCAGCAGTTCGTCCGCGCCGACCTCGACGCTGCCGAGGTCGAAGGTGTCGCCGGGGGCGAAGTCCTCCGCGTAGCGCATCTCGGCCCCCATCAGTCGACGCCGGCGAGGAGGTACTTGTCGGCCACGCGGCGCAGCGTGCGGAAGTCCTCGATGTCCAGGTTCTGGACGTCGACCGGGACCTCGGTGAGCCGGCCGAGCAGGTAGACGAACTCGGCGAAGGCCAGCGAGTCGACCAGCCGGTTCTCGATCAGGTCGAGGTCCGGGTCGATCTCGGTGTACTGCGGATTCTTGTCCAGGATCCACTGTTCCAGCCGCTGCATGGGCGTCGGCACGGTGTCCTCCTCGCTCTCGGTGCCGTCCGGGGCCGGACGGTCCTGTCTGGTGGGTCGGGTCGGGCTGGAGACCGCCATCGCGACCGCGTAGTCCCCGTCGTGGCTGATGCTGATGTCGATGGCGTGCACGCCCGCCTCCTCGGCGAGCGCGGCGATCCGGCCGCTGAGCGTCGCCCGGGGGGCGCCGCCGGGCTGCCGGCTGACCTCGACCTCCAGCCACGGGAGCACGATGTCGCGGGCGCGCAGCAGCTTGAAGACCGCCTCCTTGGCGGCGATCCGCCCGCTCGCGGTGAGCAGGTCGAGGCCCACCGCGGTGGCGCTGTCCGCGAGTTCGCGGGCGGTCAGCATGGTGGTCAGAATGCCGGGACCGTGGTCGCGCAGGAGGTCCCGGACCCGGTCGGTGCGGACGATGTCCACGCCGACCCGGACGGCCCCCTCCGCGGGGATCCCGTCGGTGCCCCGGGCCGGCCTCGGCCCAGCCGACATCGGCCTAGCCGACATCGGCCCGCGCACGGGCGACGGCGGTGAGGGCCGCGTCCCAGTCCCCGGCGAAGTGGTCGGCCAGCGCGTGCACCCAGCGTTCGAAGCCGAAGCCGACGCAGCTGGTGAAGGCCGGTCCCTCCTGCCCCTCGACGCCGATGTCGCAGCGCTCGCCGAAGAAGTTGCGGTGGGTGTTGACCGAGGCGATGGCCGTGCCGCCGTACAGGAACTCGTACTTGACCGGGATCAGCCGCTGCATCAGGGCCCGCGGGCCCTCCCGGTCGAAGAACGGGTCGGTCGCGGCCTCCTTGACCACCGGCAGGCCGATCGCGCGGGCGAACCGCTCGGTGAGGTCCGCGTAGTGGTCGACGTGCCGCTGGGCGAACCCGGCGCTGCCGAGGGCCACCACCTCCCGCATCCGGAAGGACATCAGCCGGCGCAGCCCGTCGTAGTGCTCCTCGTTGCGGAAGCACTGGCCGACCAGGGTGACCGAGGTGTCCTCGGCGAGCACGGTGCCGGCGTGGCCCAGGTAGACGCCGTAGCAGACGGTGGAGGGCAGGGCGAGCGCCGCCGGGTCCAGGTCCGCCCCCGGGACGGCCCCGGCGGCGGCCGCCGCGGCGGGGGCCGGGCGGCCGTCGGCGAGGTCGAAGCTGCTGGCGACCAGGGCGAGTTGGGGGAAGTTCTGGTAGAAGTCGAGCTTGGCGAGCCCGGCCACCGGCAGCAGCGCCGGGGCCGTCATCGGGCGGGCGCCGTCCCGCAGGGCCCACTCGCGGAAGGTCTCGTCCAGCAGCCGGACCAGCTCGGTCGGCTCGGGGCCGAGGGTCGCGAATCCGCCCTCCGTGCTGTACGGCGGGTGCAGGGTTTCGGTCCGCATGGCGTCAGACCGCCGCCGGGGCGAGCAGCTCGGCGTCCTTGAAGATGCCGGACTTGACCATGAACGAGACCGGCTTGCGCACCATCCTGCGCTCGAAGGCACGGCGGTTCGGGTCCCGCATGACGGCCGCACGCACGGCCAGCGGGTCCTCCAGGCCGGCGTCCTCGTAGGCGTTGAGGCTGTAGAAGGAGTGCAGGCAGAACTGGATGTACTCCTTGAGGTAGCGCTCGACCCCGGCCAGCTCCTCCTCGTTCTTGGTCCGCTTGAGCTCCGCGTACAGCAGCGAGACCAGCTCGCGCCCGAAGGCGATGTGCCGGGACTCGTCGCGGTGGTGGATCCGGTTGACCTGGCGGACCGTCTCCGGCAGCGTCTCGTCGTCGGCCATGTAGGCGTTGTAGTAGTCGACGATCTCCTCGAACAGCAGGATCCGCGCGAAGACCAGGAAGTTCTCGGTCGCCTCGTCGCCGGGGACGGTCGTCTTGACCCGCGGGAACGGGTAGATCTTCTTCCCGTAGCGGCGGCAGAACTCGGCGAAGAACCACATGTGCTCGTTCTCCTCACCGATGAAGTGGTGGAAGAACTCCGAGGGCGCCTCGAATCCGGGCATGTGCACCCGGTTGACGACCTCGATCAGCAGCTCACGGATTCCGTGCACATTGAGGCTGTAGAAATTGACGCTCTCCCAGCGGGCGAGCCGCAGCAGCTGCTCCCGGTCGAGCTCGTCGAACGCCGGCGTGCCGTGGAGGCTGATCAGCTCCTTGCTCATCCACAGCTGGTCGGAGGGGAGTTCCTCCGGCCACTCGAACATCCGGTACGGGTTGTAGTAGTCGTCGATGGACATCCGGCCCAGACGATCCAGAATCTCGCGGAACCGGTCGGATCCTTCGATGGCAGTCTTCATGACCGCGAAGCTCCATATTCGTTGGGGGAGAATCCATGCACGGGTATCTTCGGGAGCGGCACTATAGAGGTCCTATATCTCCTCGACGACCGTGCCGCGCACGGAGATCAGCCGCTGGGCGCGGTCGAGCAGCTCCTCCGCGAGATCCTCCGAGGGCTCGCCGTCGACCAGCGCGGTGACCGCGTAGTGGTCGAAGCCCGCCGCCAGCAGCCCGGCCCAGCCGGCCGGGGCGGCCAGCAGGTGGGTGATCCGCTGCCGATCGACCAGGTCGACCAGCGCGGCGGCGTCCGCCGTCGGGGCCAGCACCGCGCGGGCGCCGGTGGTGAGCGCCAGGTGCGCGTCCGCCCCGGTGATCCCGGCCACCAGCCAGGCCGCCCGGCCGCCGGAGCCGACGGTCCCGCGACCGGCCTCCAGCAGCGCGTGCAGCTCCCGGTGGCTCACCGTGACCCGGGTGCCGTCCCGGTCGACGGTCCAGGCGGCGCGGTCCGGCGCGGTGGGCGGCAGCGGGGCGCCCCCGTCCACGGCGCCGTCCGCGATGTCGTCCGCGATGTCGTCCGCGATGTCGTCCGTCACCACGGGACCGCCGGGGGCGGGCGCGTCGGTGTACACCGCCCCGGCCTGCCAGATGCCGTACAGGGCGGACAGCGGCTCGGCGCTGCGGATGCCGACCTCGTCCCCGGGCCGGACGCCCGCGGCGAGCAGCCGCCGGGCGGTCCGCCCGGCCCGGTCGGCGAGTTCGCGGTAGCTGACGGCGGCGCCGTCCACGACCACCGCGGTCGCCTCCGGGGCGGCCTCGGCCCGGGCCGCGAACAGCTCCGGGGTGAGCGGCTCCGCGACCGGCCCGGCCTCCGCCCGGGCGGGCTCCTCCGGCAGGTAGGAGGCGGCGGCGTCCCCGTCCGGGTCGGCGGCCATCGCCTCCAGCACCAGCCGGTACATCCGGCCCAGCCGGTCCAGCTGCTCGGCGCCGATGACGGCGGTCGAGGTGCTCAGGTTGAACCGGCCCCGGTTCGGCACGACGTTCAGGGTGAACTCGTTGACGCCGTCGTTCAGGCCCTCCGCGACGTCCACGGTGTCGGTGTCGACGTGGTGGAAGTCCAGGTACTCGAACAGGATCGACAGCAGCTCGCGGCTGTTCCCGGCGGCCCGCTGGATCGCGGGCAGCGGGTAGCGGCGGTGCGACCAGATCTCGGTCTCCCGGGCGTACACCCGCTCCACCAGCTCGCGCCAGGTCGCCGCGCCGCCCCGGGTGGCCGGGAACGGCAGGGTGTTGAGGTGCATGCCCAGCACCCGGTCCGCGCCCGGCGCCTCGAGACGGCCGTGGTAGACGACGCCGGTGTGGAAGGACTCCTCCGCCGACAGCATGCCCAGCACCTTGAGGTGGACGGCGAGCAGCACGCTCTTCATCGAGGTGCGGGCCTCGCCGGCCAGCCGGCGCAGCCCCTCCTCCAGGTCCTCGAACGGCACCTGCACGGCGTGGCCGCGCGGCGCGTCCCCGGCCTGCGCCCAGCCCTCCGGGATCGCCACCGGGGTGTGGGTGTCCACCAGCTCCTGCCAGAACGCCTGGTCGCCCGGGTCGGCCAGCGAGGCCAGCTCGGCGGCGACGAAGTCCGCGTAGCGCACGGCGGGCGCCTCGTACGGCGCCGGCTCGGCCCCGTCGCGCAGGCTCCGGTAGCACTCCAGCACCTCCATCAGCAGCGAGTTGTAGCTCCAGCCCTCCGAAATGGCGTGGTTGTAGGTGAAGTTGAGCCGCCAGGCGGCGTCCGACTCGACCACGGCCGAGATCCGCATCAGCGGCGCGGTGGCCAGGTCGAAGCGGAACTCCTGCTCCTGGCGCAGGTATCCGCGCTTGGTCGCGAGCTGCTCCGCCTCCGGCAGGCCGCGCAGGTCGACCGTCCGCACCGGGTACGGCGCGGTGGCGTGCACCAGCTGCATCGGGCGGGCGTAGCCGTCCAGGTGCATCGAGGTGCGCAGGATGTCGTGCCGGGCGACCACGGTGTCCACGGCCCGCTGGAGCGCCGCCGCGTCGAACGGCCGCTCGTCGCGGATCATGAACGAGTTGAGGTTGTGGTACAGGCTCCGGCCGTGCGGCGATCCGGCGGCCAGCATCTCCACCAGCATGCCGGTCTGCACCTGCGACATCGGGTACGCGTCGACCACGTCGGCCGGCAGCTTCGCCCGGTCCCGCCCGTCGATCAGCGCGAACGGCGCCACCGCCCGCACCAGCGACTCCCCGCCCGGGAGGCCGGCCGCCTTCCCGGCCAGCGCCGCGATCGTGCGCAGCTGGAACACGTCCGGGATCGACACGTCGAACCCGGCCGCCCGCAGCGCGCCGACCAGGCGCACCGCCCGCATCGAGTCGCCGCCGAGGTCGAAGAAGCTGTCCTCGACCCCGACCCGGGCCAGGCCCAGCACCTCGGCCCAGATCGCGGCCAGCCGCTCCTCGGCCGGCGTGCGCGGGGCCACGAAGGAGGCGGACCCGAAGGCCGCCAGGTCGGGCTGCGGCAGCGCGCTGAAGTTGATCTTCCCGCTGGCGTTCAGCGGCAGCGCGTCCAGCACCACGAAGGCCGACGGCACCATGTACTCCGGCAGGCTCTCCGCCAGGTGCTTGCGCAGCAGCACCGGGTCGGCCTCCCGGCCGTCGCCGACCACGTAGGCGATCAGCGACTTCTCGCCCTGCGGGTTGGCCCGCACCACGACCACCGCGTCCAGCAGCTCGGGCCGCTCGCGCAGGGCCGCCTCGATCTCGCCCAGCTCGACCCGGTAGCCGCGGATCTTGATCTGGTTGTCCGCCCGGCTGAGGAACTCGATGCTGCCGTCCGCCAGCCGCCGGCCCAGGTCGCCGGTGCGGTACATCCGCGCACCGGCCGGGCCGAACGGGTCCGGCACGAAGCGCTCGGCGGTCAGACCGGGCCGGTCCAGGTAGCCCCGGGCCACGCCCGGGCCGCCGACGAACAGCTCGCCCGGCACGCCGACCGGCACCAGGTGCCCGGCCGCGTCCAGCAGGTGGATCGACAGGTCGTCCAGGTTCGCGCCGAGCAGGCTGCGCGAGGGGTGGTCGAAGTCCTCCGGGCGCAGCACGTGGTACGTGCAGTGCACGGTGATCTCGGTCGGACCGTACTGGTTCACCAGCATCGTCCGCTCCAGGCCGACCCGGTCCACCCACGGCCGCAGCTCCGCGACCTCCAGCCGCTCGCCGCCGAACACCACGGCCCGCAGCGCGAGCTCGTCGATCCGCGGATCGCCCGCGCCCGCCAGCCCGGCCAGGCCGCGGAAGGCCGACGGGATCTGGCAGAGCACCGTGACCCGCTCCCGGACCAGCAGGTCCAGCAGGTCCTCCGGCGAGCGGCCCACCAGCGGCGGCACCATCACCAGGCGGCCGCCGTGCAGCAGGGCGCTCCACATCTCCTGGACGCAGAAGTCGAAGGCGTAGGAGTGCGACTGCGCGCTGACGTCCTCGGCGGTGAAGCCCATCCGCTCCTGGATCGCGGTGAACAGTCGCAGCACGTTGCCGTGCGTCAGCGTCACGCCCTTGGGCAGACCGGTCGAGCCGGAGGTGTAGATCACGCAGCTCAGGTGGTCCGGCGCGGTCGCGGTGACCGGATCGGTGGCCGGCTGCGCCGCCAGGGCGGCCGCCTCCTCGTCCAGGTCCAGCAGCGCGCCCCCGAAGGAGCCCGCCAGCCGGGCCGCCGGCTCGCCCCGGCTCACCAGGATCGGCGAGCGGGCGTCGGCCAGCATGTAGCCGAGCCGCTCCACCGGGTTCGCCGGGTCCAGCGGCAGGTACGCCGCACCGGACTTCAGCACGCCCAGCAGGGTCGGGACGAGGTCCTCGTCGCGCTCCAGCGAGACACCGACCACCGCGTCCGGGCCGGCGCCCAGCGCGACCAGGCGGTGGGCGAGCCGGTTGGCCCGCTCGTTCAGCTCCCGGTAGGTCAGCTCGGTGCCGCCGCCGGTCAGCGCGACCGCGTCGGGCGTCCGGGCGGCCTGCGCGGCGAACGCCTCGTGCAGGGTGCCGAGCGCCGGGCGGTGCGCGGTGGCCGTGCCGAGCGCGAGCAGCCGCTCCCGCTCGCCGGCCGGCAGGTGGACCGCCACCGCGTCGCCGAACGGGTCTGCGGCCATCGCCTCCAGCACCGAGCGGTACATCGCGGCCAGCCGGGCCAGCTCCGCCCGGCCGAGCACCTCGGTGGTGGTGTTGAGCGTGAGCCACCCGCCGCCGGCCACCGCGGTGAGCGGGAACTCGGTGGCGCCGTCGCCGAGACCGGCGTCGACGTCGACCGTCCCGGTGTCGACCTGGTGGAAGTTCTGGTGGTCGAAGAGCACCGAGATCAGCCGGCCCGGACCGCCGGACCCGGCCGCGCCGCCCGTCGCCCGCTGGATCGCGGGCAGCGGGTAGCGGCGGTGCGACCAGACCTCGGCCTCCTGCCGGTACACCCGCTCCACCAGCTCGTGCCAGGTCCGGGCACCCCGGTCGGACGGGAACGGCAGGGTGTTGAGGTGCATGCCCAGCACCCGGTCCGCGCCCGGCGCCTCCAGGCGGCCGTGGTGGACCACACCGGTGTGGAACGCCTCCTCGGTGGTGAGCGCGCCCAGCACCTTGAGGTGCGCGGCCAGCAGCACGCTCTTCAGCGAGGTCCTGGCCCCGGCGGCCAGCCGCCGCAGGCCCTCCTCCAGGTCGCCGTACGGCACCCGGGTGCCGTGCCGCTCCGCGACCTCCGCGGGCTCCCCCGCCCAGGCGGCGGGCAGCGTCAGCGGGCTGTGCTCGTCCACCACCCGCTGCCAGAAGGCCTGGTCGGCGGGGTCGGCCAGGGAGGCCAGCTCGGCCGCCACGTAGTCGGCGTAGCGGACGGCCGGCGGCTCGTGGGCGGCCGGCTCCCGGCCGTCCCGGACGGCCCGGTAGACCTCCAGCAGCTCCATCAGCAGCGAGTTCAGCGTCCAGCCGTCGGTGACGGCGTGCAGGTGGCTGGCGGTCAGCCGCCACGCGTCCGCGCCCTCGACGTGCACGGCGATCCGCAGCAGCGGCGCGGCCGTGAGCTCGAAGCCCGCCGCCCGCTCGGCCGCCACGTACGCCTCGGCGCGCTCCGCCCGCTCCGCGTCGGCCAGGCCGCGCAGGTCGTGCACCGCGAGCGGCACCTCGGCGGCCGAGTGCACCAGCTGCGTCGGCTGCGAGAAGCCGTCCAGGTGGACGGAGGTCCGCAGCACCTCGTGCCGGGCCGTCACCAGGTCCAGCGCGCAGCGCAGCGCGTCCGCCGAGAACGGGCTGCTGTCGGGGATCCGGAACGAGTTGATGCTGTGGTAGAGCCCCGCGTCCTCGGCCGTCAGCAGCTCGATCAGCATGCCGGTCTGCACCTGGGTGAGCGGGTAGGCGTCCACGACGTCCGCCGGGAGGGCGGCCCGGTCCGGGGCGCCGACCAGGGCGAACGGCTCCACCGTCTCCACCAGGGAGCCGGTCGCCTCCTGCCCGGCCGCCTCGGCCGCCAGCGCGGCCACCGTGCGCAGCCGGAACACGTCCGGCACGGTCAGGTCGTACCCGGCCGCGCGCAGCGCGCCGACCAGGCCGACCACCCGCATCGAGTCGCCGCCGAGGTCGAAGAAGCTGTCCTCGACCCCGACCTGCGGCAGGCCCAGCACCTCGGCCCAGATCGCCGCGAGCCGCTCCTCGGCCGGCGTGCGCGGGGCCACGAACAGGTCGGCGGCGTACGCCTCCTGCTCCGGCGCGGGCAGGGCCCGCAGGTCGGTCTTGCCGTTGACGGTGAGCGGCACCCGCTCGATCGCCGTGAACGAGGCCGGGACCATGTACTCGGGCAGCCTGCTGCCGAGGTGGCGGCGCAGCTCCTCCGCCGCGACCGGCCCGCCGACCAGGTACGCGGCGAGCCGCTCGCCCCCGTCGGTCCCGTGCACGGTCACCACGGCGTCGCGCACCGAGGCGTGCTCGCGCAGCGCCGCCTCGATCTCGCCCAGCTCGATCCGGTAGCCGCGCAGCTTGACCTGGCTGTCGACGCGGCCGAGGAACTCGATGCCGCCGTCCGCCAGCCGTCGACCGAGGTCGCCGGTGCGGTACAGCCGCGCGCCGGCCGGGCCGAACGGGTCCGGCACGAAGCGCTCGGCGGTCAGACCGGGCCGGTTCAGGTAGCCGCGGGCCAGCGCCGGGCCGCCGACGTACAGCTCGCCGGGGACGCCGACCGGCACGAGGTTGCCGTCCGCGTCGAGCAGGTGGACGGTCAGGTCGCCGAGCGGGCCGCCGATGACGCTGCGGCCGGTGTGCGCCAGGTCGGCGGCGCCGAGGCGGTGGTAGGCGCAGTGCATGGTGGTCTCGGTCGGACCGTAGAGGTTGACCGGGACGGTGCGGTCCAGGTCGACCGCCGCCGCCCACGGCCGCAGCTCCGAGGGCTCCAGCCGCTCGCCGCCGAAGCCGGTGAGCCGCAGCGCCAGCCGGGCCGTCCGCGGGTCGCCGTCCGCCGCCAGGGCGGAGAGCGCGCGGAACGCCGTCGGGGTCTGCAGCAGCACGGTAACCCGCTCGCGGACCAGCTGGTCCAGCAGGTCCTCCGGGGAGCGGCTCACCGTCGGCGGCACCACCACGAGGCGGCCGCCGTGCAGCAGGGCGCTCCACATCTCCCAGACGGAGACGTCGAAGGCGTAGGAGTGCGACTGGGTGACCACGTCGGCCGCCGAGAAGCCGAACTGCCCGGCGGTGGCCGCGAAGTGGCGGGCCACGTTGGCGTGGGTGAGGCAGACGCCCTTGGGCAGGCCGGTGGAGCCGGAGGTGTAGATGACGTAGATCAGGTTGTCCGGCCCGGTCGCCGTGGCGGGGGCGGTGGTCGGTCGGGCCTCGATCGCCTCGGCGTCGCGGTCCAGCACGACCCGGGTGCCGTCGAAGTCCAGCTCCGGCAGGCCCGAGTGGGTGACCAGGATCGGCGCCTGCGCGTCGGCCAGCATGTAGGCGAGGCGCTCGGCCGGGTTCACCGGGTCCAGCGGCAGGTACGCCGCACCGGACTTCAGCACACCCAGCAGCGTCGGGACCAGGTCGGGGCCGCGCTCCAGCGAGACACCGACGATCACGTCCGGACCGGCACCGGCCGCCACCAAGTGGTGGGCGATGCGGTTGGCCCGCTCGTCCAGCTCCCGATAGGTCAGGTGCAGCTCGCCGCTGGTCAGCGCCACCGCCTCCGGAGAGGCGGCCGCCACGGCCGCGAACAGCTCGTGCACGGTCGCCGTCACCGGCCGCTCGACCGGCGCGTTCCACGCGCCCAGCAGCAGCGCGCGGTCCACCTCCGGCAGCACGGGCCCGGTCGCGTCACCGAACGGGTCCGCCGCCATCGCCTCCAGCACCGAGCGGTACATCGCCCCGAGCCGGGCCAGCTCGGCCCGGCCCATCACGGCGCCGGACGTCCCGAGGTTGATCCGCCCGCCGGCCGCGATCGCCGCGAGGGCGAACTCGTTGGCACCGTCGCCGAGCGTCGCGCCGACGTCCACGGAGCCGGCGTCCACCTGGTGGAAGTCGTGGCACTCGAAGACGGTCGACAGCAGTTCCTGCGCCCCGGTGGTCCCGGCTGCGCGCTGGATGGCGGGCAGCGGGTAGCGGCGGTGCGACCAGATCTCGGTCTCCCGGGCGTACACGCCCTCGACCAGCTCGTGCCAGGTCCGGGCACCGCGGGTGGCCGGGAACGGCAGGGTGTTGAGGTGCATGCCGAGCACCCGGTCGGAGCCCGGGGCCTCCAGCCGGCCGTGGTAGACCACGCCGGTGTGGAAGGACTCCTCGGCCGTGAGCGCACCCAGCACCTTGAGGTGCGCGGCCAACAGCACGCTCTTGAGAGCCGTCCCGGTCGCGGTCGCCAGCCTGCGCAGGCCGTCCTCCAGGTCCGCGAACGGCACCCGCTCGTTGAGCTGGGCAGCGCCTCCCGTGCTGTCGGCCCAGGCGGTGGGGAGCACCATCGGGGCGTGGGTGTCCAGGATCCCCTGCCAGAAGGCCTGGTCGTCCGCGCTGCTCAGCGAGGCCTGCTCGGCGGCGACGAAGTCCGCGAACCGGACCGACGGCGCCTCGTAGGCGGCCGGCTCGCGGCCGTCGCGCAGCTCGCGGTAGACGCCGACCAGTTCCATCAGCAGCGAGTTGACCGTCCAGCCGTCCGTGGTCGCGTGGATGTGGCTGAAGGTGAGCCGCCACGCGTCGTCGGCCTCGATGTGCACGGCGACCCGCAGCAGCGGACCGGCGGCCAGGTCGAAGCCCGCCGCGTGCTCGTCGGCGACGAAGGCGAGGCTGCGGTCGGTCTGCTGCTCGGCCGACAGACCGCGCAGGTCGTGGACGGCCAGCGGGACCGCGGTGCTCCCGTGGACCAGCTGGAGCGGCTGCGAGAACCCGTCCAGGTGCATGGTCGTCCGCAGGATGTCGTGGCGGGCCACGACGGTGTCCAGGGCCGCACGCATCGCGGCCTCGTCGAAGACCTCGGCGTCCGGGATCCGGAAGGAGTTGATGTTGCGGTAGACGTTGCCGTCCCCGGCGGCCAGCATCTCGATCAGCATGCCGGTCTGCACCTGGGAGAGCGGGTAGGCGTCCACGACGCCTGCCGGGAGGGCGGCCCGGTCGCGGTCGCCGATCAGGGCGAACGGCGCCACGGTCTCGACGAGGGAGGCGCCCGCCTCCTGGCCGGCCACGCGGCCCGCGAGAGCCGCGACGGTCTTCAGCTGGAAGACGTCCGGGATCGCGACGTCGTACCCGGCGGCGCGCAGGGCGCCGACCAGGCGCACAGCCCGGATCGAGTCGCCGCCGAGGTCGAAGAAGCTGTCCTCGACACCGACCTCGGCCAGGCCCAGGACCTCGGACCAGACGGCGGCGAGGCGCTCCTCCAGCGGCGTGCGCGGAGCGACGAACGCCGCACCGGCGAAGGCGGCCAGGTCGGGGGACGGCAGGGCGCGGTGGTCCACCTTGCCGTTGGCGGTCAGCGGGATGCTTCCGATGGCCATGACGGCGGCCGGGACCATGTAGTCGGGGAGCGACTCGGCGAGGAAGGCGCGGACGTCGGGGGTGGTGGCCTCGGCGGTGTCGTCGGTGGTGACGAGGTAGGCGACGAGGGACTTCTCGCCGGAGCCGAGGGTACGGACGGCCACGACGGCGTCGCGGACGTGGGGGTGTTCGCGCAGGCGGGCCTCGATCTCGCCGAGTTCGATGCGGTAGCCGCGGATCTTGACCTGGTTGTCGATACGACCCAGGGTCTCCAGGGTGCCGTCCGGCAGGAAACGGGCCAGGTCACCCGTGCGGTAGAGGCGCGAGCCGGCGGGGCCGTGCGGGTTGGGCAGGAACTTCTCGGCGGTCAGGTCCGGACGGCCGAGGTAGCCGCGAGCCAGACCCGCGCCGTCGATGTAGACCTCTCCGGCGACACCGATCGGGGTCGGCCGCAGGTCCTCGGTGAGGACGTACATGCCCGTGTTCGGGATCGGCGCACCCAGCGGAATGGCCTCGGTCACCGGCAGGGAGTCGATGATCAGACCGGAGTTGCCGATCGTGATCTCCGTCGGGCCGTACTCCGTCGCCACCTTCGTGCCCTCGGCGCCGGCGAGCTGCTGCCAGCGCTCGGCCAAGCTCACCGGGAAGTTGTCACCGGCCGCGATGACCACACCCGCCAGGTCACGGGCCTGCTCGGCGGACAGCTGGTGCGTGAGGAGGTCCAGGTGGCCGGGGGTGAGCTTCACGAAGCTGAACGGACCCGCCTCGGCCAGCGCCGCACCGAGCGACGCCGTGTCGATGCCGTCGGGGAGAAGCGTGACCGCCTGGCCGCAGATGAGCGGCGTGAACAGGTCCGGGATACCCAGGTCGAACGAGATCGACGAGAACAGCGGAGCGCCACCGGTGCCGTGCGAGGCGTAGGTGTCCACCGTCCAGGCCAGGTAGTTGGCGAGACCGGCGTGGTGGATCATCACGCCCTTGGGGCGGCCGGTGGAGCCGGAGGTGTAGATGACGTAGGCGAGCTGCGCGGGGTCGGTCTCACGAGCGGGGGCGGTGACGTCGCCGCCAATGAGGTCGCCGACGAGCAGAGTCCTCCCGTCGAACGCACTCACGGTGTCCGTCACCAGGATGGTGGCCCGGGTGTCCTCCAGGATGAACGCCCGCCGCTCCGCGGGAAGGGTCGGGTCCAGCGGCAGGTACGCCGCCCCCGCCTTCCAGATACCGAGCAGGACGGGCACCAGCTCGGGACCGCGCTCCAGGCACACACCGACGAGGGAGTCCGCGACCGCACCGGCCGCGAGCAGGTGGTGCGCGACCTGGTTGGCCCGCTCCTCCACCTGCCGGTAGGAGAGCTCGACGCCACTCGCGACCACGGCGACGGCGTCCGGCGTCGCGACGGCCTGCGCCTCGAACAGGTCCAGCACCGTCCCCGCCGGCCGCTCCGCGCGACCGCCCGAGGCCCAGCCCTCCAGCAGCAGCGAACGCTCCGCGTCCGCCAGGAACACCGCACCGGCGTCCCCGTCCGGGTCGGCCGCCATGGCCTCCAGCACCGAGCGGTACATCCCGCCCAACCGCTCCAGGTTCTCCCGGCTGACCACGTCGGTCGCGCTGGTGAGTCCGAAGCTGCCACGCGAGATGACCACGTTGAGCGCGAACTCGTTGGTGCCGTCGACCATCGTCGCGTCGACGTCCACGGCCGCCGTGTCGACCAGGTGGAAGTCCAGGTACTCGAACAGGATCGTCAGCAGCTCACGCGAGTTCCCGGCCGCCCGCTGGATCGCGGGCAGCGGGTAACGCCGGTGCGACCAGATCTCGGTCTCCTGCCGGTACACCCCCTCCACCAGCTCGCGCCACGTCCGCGCCGCACCCCGACTCACGGGGAACGGCAGCGTGTTGAGGTGCATGCCCAGCACCCGGTCCGCACCCGGCGCCTCCAGACGACCGTGGTAGACCACACCCGTGTGGAAGGACTCCTCCACCGTCAGCATGCCCAGCACCTTCAGATGCGCCGCCAGCAGCACACTCTTCAGCGAGGTCTTCGCGTCGACGGCGAGCCGGCGGAGGTCGTCCTCCAGGTCCAGGTAGGGGACGCGGAGGTGCAGCGGCTCACGCGGAGCCTCCGACTCGGCCCAGGCTGCCGGGAGTTGGGCCGGGCTGTGGGTGTCCACCACGTCCAGCCAGAACGACTGGTCGGACTCGCTGCTCAGCGAGACCTGCTCGGCGGCGATGAAGTCCGCGAAGCGAACCGCCGGGACCTCGTACGCGGGGACGCCGCGACCCTCGACCAGACTGCGGTAGCAGGCCAGGACCTCCATCAGCAGGGTGTGGTAGCTCCACCCCTCGGTGATGGCGTGAATGTGGCTGAACGTCATCCGCCAGGCCGTGTCCGACTCGATGTGGACCGAGAGCCGCAGCAGCGGTCCGGCCTCGATGTCGAACCCGGCGGCGCGCTCCTGGTCCACGAAGGAGAAGGCGAGCTCGGTCTGCTGCTCGGCCGACAGACCACGGACGTCGTGAACGCCGACCGGGATCCGGACCTCGCCGTGGACCAGCTGGAGCGGCTGCGCGTAGCCGGTCAGGTGCATGGTGGTCCGCAGGATGTCGTGGCGGGCCACGACGGTGTCCACGGCTTCGCGCATCGCCTCGGCGGAGAACGGCTGCGCGTCCGGGATCCGGAAGGAGTTGATGTTCTGGTAGACGTGCTCGTCGCCCGAGGCCAGCATCTCGACCAGCATGCCGGTCTGCACCTGCGACAGCGGGTAGGCGTCCACGACACCCGCCGGCAGCTGCGCCCGGTCGCGCTCACCGATCAGGGCGAAGGGCTCGACCGTCTCCACCAGGGAACCGGTCACCTCCTGGCCGGCCACCCGGCCCGCCAGGGCGGCGATCGTCTTCAGCTGGAAGACATCGGGGATCGAGACGTCGAAACCGGCAGCACGCAGGGCACCGACCAGGCGGACGGCCCGGATCGAGTCGCCGCCGAGGTCGAAGAAGCTGTCCTCGACACCGACCTCCGACAGGCCCAGCACCTCGCACCAGACGGCGGCGAGCCGCTCCTCCAGCGGCGTGCGCGGAGCGACGAACGCCGCACCCGCGAACGCGGCCAGGTCCGGCGCCGGCAGCGCGCGGTGGTCGACCTTGCCGTTGGCGGTCAGCGGGATCTCGGTCAGCTCGACGAAGGCCGCGGGGACCATGTACTCCGGCAGTGCGGCGCCGAGGTGGGTGCGCAGCTCGGCCGCGTCCAGCACGGCGCCGTCCGCGAGGACCAGGTAGGCGACGAGGGACTTCTCGCCGGTGCCGAGGGTGCGGACGGCCACGACGGCGTCGCGGACGTGGGGGTGTTCGCGCAGGCGGGCCTCGATCTCGCCGAGTTCGATGCGGTAGCCGCGGATCTTGACCTGGTTGTCGATGCGGCCGAGGGTCTCCAGGGTGCCGTCGGGGAGGAAGCGGGCGAGGTCGCCGGTGCGGTAGAGGCGGGAGCCGGCGGGGCCGTGCGGGTTGGGCAGGAACGTCTCGGCGGTCAGGTCCGGACGGCCGAGGTAGCCGCGGGCCAGGCCCGCGCCGTCGATGTAGACCTCACCCGCGACGCCGATCGGGGTCGGCCGCAGGTCCTCGGTGAGGACGTACATGCCCGTGTTCGGGATCGGCGCACCCAGCGGGACCGCCTCCGTCACCGGCAGGGAGTCGATGATCAGACCGGAGTTGCCGATCGTGATCTCCGTCGGGCCGTACTCCGTCGCCACCTTCGTCCCGTTGGCGCCTGCCAACTGCTGCCAGCGCTCGGCCAGGCTCACCGGGAAGTTGTCACCGGCCGCGATGACGACACCCGCCAGGTCACGGGCCTGCTCGGCGGACAGCTGGTGCGTGAGGAGGTCCAGGTGACCGGGGGTGAGCTTCACGAAGCTGAACGGACCCGCCTCCGCCAGCGCCGCACCGAGAGAGGCGGTGTCGATGCCGTCCGGCAGCAGGGTGACCGCCTGGCCGCAGATCAGCGGCGTGAACAGGTCCGGGATACCCAGGTCGAACGAGATCGACGAGAACAGCGGAGCGCCACCGGTGCCGTGCGAGGCGTAGGTGTCCACCGTCCAGGCCAGGTAGTTCACCAGACCGGCGTGCTGGATCATCACACCCTTCGGACGACCCGTGGAGCCCGAGGTGTAGATCACGTAGGCGAGCTGCGCCGGGTCCGTCGAACGCGCCGGAGCGGTGACGTCGCCACCGGTCAGGTCGCCGACGAGCAGAGTCCTCCCGTCGAACGCACTCGCGGCGTCCGTGACGAGGATCCGCGCCCGGGTGTCCTCCAGGATGAACGCGCGCCGCTCGGAGGGAAGGGTCGGGTCCAGCGGCAGGTACGCCGCCCCCGCCTTCCAGATACCCAGCAGCACCGGCACCAGCTCCGGCCCGCGCTCCAGGCACACACCGACCAGGGAGTCCGCGACCGCACCGGCCGCGAGCAGGTGGTGCGCAACCTGGTTCGCCCGCTCCTCCACCTGCCGGTAGGAGAGCTCGACGCCACCCGCGACCACGGCGACAGCGTCCGGCGTCGCAACGGCCTGCGCCTCGAACAGCTCCAGCACCGTCCCCGCCGGCCTCTCCACGCGACCGCCCGAAGCCCAACCGCCCAGCAGCGAACGCTCCGCGTCCGACAGGAACACCACATCCGCGTCCCCGTCCGGGTCCGCCGCCATGGCCTCCAGCACCGAGCGGTACATCCCGCCCAACCGCTCCAGGTTCTCGCCGCTCACGACGGCACCCGTGCTGTACAGGTTGATCCGGCCGCTGCGGGCGATGACATTGAGCCCGAACTCGTTGGCGTCACTGCCCATGTTGGCCGACGTGTCGACGGTGTCGGTGTCGACCTGGTGGAAGTCCAGGTACTCGAACAGGATCGTCAGCAGCTCACGCGAGTTCCCGGCCGCCCGCTGGATCGCGGGCAGCGGGTAACGCCGGTGCGACCAGATCTCGGTCTCCTGCCGGTACACCCCCTCCACCAGCTCACGCCACGTACGGGCGCCCCGACTCACCGGGAACGGCAGCGTGTTGAGGTGCATCCCCAGCACCCGGTCCGCACCCGGCGCCTCCAGACGACCGTGGTACACCACACCGGTGTGGAAGGACTCCTCCACCGTCAGCATCCCCAGCACCTTCAGATGCGCGGCGAGGAACACGCTCTTGAGCGAGGTCTTCGCCGAGGCGGCGAGCCGCTGCAGACCCTCCTCCAGGTCGGCGAAGGGCGCCCGGGTGTGGAAGGTCTCGCGCGACGCGGCCTCGTCCGCCGCCGCCCAGCTCGCGGGAATCCGCGCCGGGCTGTGGGTGTCGACGACCTGCTGCCAGAACGCCTGGACACCCGTGTCGGCCAGGGCGGCCTGCTCGGCGGCGATGAAGTCCGCGTACCGGACGACGGGCGCCTCGTAGGCGGCCGGCTCCTGGCCGTCGCGCAGGCTGCGGTAGGCGGCGACGAGCTCCATCAGCAGGGTGTGGTAGCTCCATCCCTCGGTGATCGCGTGGATCTGGCTGAACGTCATGCGCCAGGCGTGGGCGCCCTCGATGTGCACGGCGATCCGCAGCAGCGGGGCCGTCGTGAGCTCGAAGCCGGCGGCGTACTCCTCGTCGACGTAGGCGAAGGCGAGTTCCTGCTGCTGCTCCGCCGAGAGCGCGCTCACGTCGTGCACGGTGAGCGGGATCTCGACCTGCGCGTGGACGAGCTGGAGCGGCTGGCTGAAGCCGTCCAGGTGCATCGAGGTGCGCAGGATGTCGTGGCGGGCCACGACGGTGGCGAGGGCGGCGCGCATCGCGGCCTCGTCGAAGGGCTCGGCGTCGGGAATCCGGAAGGAGTTGATGTTCTGGTAGACGTGCTCGTCCGCCGAGGCCAGCATCTCGACCAGCATGCCGGTCTGCACCTGCGACAGCGGGTATGCGTCGACCACGTCGGCCGGGAGGGCGGCCCGGTCCCGCTCGCCGATCAGGGCGAACGGCTCGACCGTCTCCACCAGGGAACCGGTCACCTCCTGCCCCGCCACCCGCACCGCCAGGGCGGCAATGGTCTTCAGCTGGAAGACATCGGGGATCGAGACGTCGAAACCGGCGGCACGCAGGGCACCGACCAGACGGACGGCCCGGATCGAGTCGCCACCGAGGTCGAAGAAGCTGTCCTCGACACCCACCTCGGCCAGACCCAGCACCTCGGCCCACACCGCGGCGAGCCGCTCCTCGACCGGGGTGCGCGGAGCGACGAACGCCGCACCCGCGAACGCGGCCAGGTCCGGCGCCGGCAGCGCGCGGTGGTCCACCTTGCCGCTGCCGTTCAGCGGGATCACGGCCAGCTCGACGAAGGCCGCCGGGACCATGTACTCCGGCAGCGCCTGCGCCAGGTGGGTCCGCAGCGCGGCGGTGTCGAGCGCCGCCCCGTCCGCCGGGACGACGTACCCGACCAGGGACTTCTCGCCCGCCTCGCTCTCGCGCACCGCCACGACGACGTCGCGGACGAGCGTGTGCTCGCGCAGACGGGCCTCGATCTCGCCCAGCTCGATGCGGTAACCGCGCACCTTGACCTGCTTGTCGATCCGGCCGAGGAAGTCGATCGAGCCGTCGGGCAGGAAGCGCGCCAGGTCGCCGGTCCGGTAGAGGCGGGTGCCCGCCGCCCCGAAGGGGTTCGGAACGAACTTCTCCGCCGTCAGCTCGGCCCGGCGCAGGTAGCCCTGGGCGAGGCCGGGGCCGCCGATGTGCATCTCGCCGGGGACGCCGATCGGCACCGACTGCCCGTCGGCGTCGAGGAGGTGGATGGTGAGGTCGGACAGGCGGTGGCCGATGACACTGCGGCCGGGGTGGGCCAGGTCGTGGTCGCCGATCCGGTGGTGGGTCGCGTAGACGGTGATCTCGGTCGGGCCGTACATGTTGACCAGGGCCGGGCGCCGGACGCCGAACCGGGCGGTCCACGGCTCCAGTTCGGACATGTCGAGCCGCTCGCCGGCGAAGATCACGGCGCGCAGGGCGAGCCCGTCCACCGCCGCCTCGGCGTCACCGGCCAGGGCGGCCAGCGAGCGGAAGGCGGACGGGGTCTGGCACAGCACGCTGACCCGCTCGCGGACCAGCAGGTCCAGCATGTCCTGCGGGGAGCGGCCGACCGTCGGCGGGACGACCACCAGCCGGGCGCCGTGCAGCAGGGCGCCCCACATCTCCCAGACGGAGACGTCGAAGGCGTAGGAGTGGAACAGCGCCCACACGTCGTCGGCCGAGAACTCGATCTGCTCGCGCGTCGCGGTGAACAGTCGGGCCACGTTGGCGTGGGTGAGGCAGACGCCCTTGGGCAGGCCGGTGGAGCCGGAGGTGTAGATGACGTAGATCAGGTTGTCCGGGCGAACCTCGGTCACGGGGGCGGTGGCGGGACGGGCCTCGATCGCCTCGGCGTCGCGGTCCAGCACGACCCGGGTGCCGTCGAAGTCCAGCTCCGGCAGGCCCGAGTGGGTGACCAGGATCGGCGCCTGCGCGTCGGCCAGCATGTAGGCCAGGCGCTCGGCCGGGTTCACCGGGTCCAGCGGCAGATACGCCGCACCGGACTTCAGCACGCCCAGCAGCGTCGGGACCAGGTCGGGGCCGCGCTCCAGCGAGACACCGACGATCACGTCCGGACCGGCACCGGCGGCCACCAGGTGGTGGGCGATACGGTTGGCCCGCTCGTCCAGCTCCCGATAGGTCAGGTGCAGCTCGCCGCTGGTCAGCGCCACCGCCTCCGGAGAGGCGGCCGCCACGGTCGCGAACAGCTCGTGCACGGTCGCCGTCACCGGCCGCTCGACCGGCGCGTTCCACGTGCCCAGCAGCAGCGCGCGGTCCGCCTCCGGCAGCACGGGACCGGTCGCGTCACCGAACGGGTCCGCCGCCATCGCCTCCAGCACCGAGCGGTACATCGCCCCGAGCCGGGCCAGGTTCTCCGCCGCGAAGACGGTGCCCGCGCAGCTGAGGCTGAACGCGCCGCCGTTCGCGATGGCCACGAGGTCGAACTCGTTCGCGCCCTCGCCCATGGTCGCCCCGACGTCCACGGAGTCGGCGTCGACCTGGTGGAAGTTCTGGTGGTCGAACAGCACCGAGAGCAGGTTTCCACCGACGCCGGCGGCGCGCTGGATCGCGGGCAGCGGGTAGCGGCGGTGCGACCAGATCTCGGTCTCCCGGGCGTACACGCCCTCGACCAGCTCGTGCCAGCTCCGCGCGCCCCGACTCGCCGGGAACGGCAGGGTGTTGAGGTGCATGCCCAGCACCCGGTCGGAGCCCGGGGCCTCCAGCCGGCCGTGGTAGACCACGCCGGTGTGGAACGCCTCCTCGGCGGTGAGCGCGCCCAGCACCTTCAGGTGCGCGGCCAGCAGCACACTCTTCAGCGAGGTCTTCGCCTCGACGGCCAGCTTGCGCAGGCCGTCCTCCAGGTCCGCGAACGGCACCCGCAGGCCGTGCCGCTCGGTGGCCCCGGCGGACTCGTCGGCCCAGCCGGTCGGCAGCACGAGCGGGCTGTGGGTGTCCACGACGCCCTGCCAGAACGCCTGCTCGGCGGGGTCGGCGAGAGCGGCCAGCTCGGCCGCCACGAAGTCGGCGTACCGGACGGCGGGCGCCACGAACGCGGCCGGCTCGCGGCCGTCGCGCAGCTCGCGGTAGACGCCGACCAGCTCCATCAGCAGGGAGTTGACCGTCCAGCCGTCGGTGATCGCGTGCAGGTGGCTGAAGGTGAGCCGCCACGCGTCGTCGGCCTCGATGTGCACGGCCAGCCGCAGCAGCGGCCCCTCCGCGAGGTCGACGCCGGTCGCGCGGTCCTCCTCGACCCAGGCCAGGGTCTGCCGCGTCTGCTCGGCCGCCTCCAGCCCCCGCAGGTCGGCGACCTGCACGGGGACGGCGACGGCGGCACGGACCAGCTGGAGCGGCTGCGAGAAGCCGTCCAGGTGCATGGTCGTCCGCAGCACCTCGTGCCGGGCGACGACCGTGTCCACGGCCGCGCGCATGGCCTCGGCGTCGAAGGGCCGCGGGTCCGGGATCCGGAAGGAGGTGATGTTCCGGTAGGTGTTCCGGCCGTCGCCGGCCAGCATCTCGACCAGCATGCCGGTCTGCACCTGCGACAGCGGGTACGCGTCCACCGCGTCCACCGGCAGCGACGCCCGGTCCTGCTCGGTGACGAGCGCGAACTGCTCCACGGCCGCGACCAGCGAGTGGCCGAGGTCGCGGGTGCCCAGCAGCTCGGCGAGGGCGGCGACGGTGCGGTTCTGGAAGACGTCGGGGATGGAGACGTCGTACCCGGCGGCGCGCAGGGCACCGACCAGGCGGACGGCGCGGATGGAGTCGCCGCCGAGGTCGAAGAAGCTGTCCTCGACACCCACCCGCGGCAGGTCCAGGACCTCGCACCAGACGGCGGCGAGGCGCTCCTCCAGCGGCGTGCGCGGGGCGAGGTACTCCTCGGTGGCGAAGGCGGCCAGGTCGGGCGCGGGCAGCGCCCGGTGGTCGACCTTGCCGTTGCCGGTGAGGGGGATGCGGTCGATCGCCTGGTAGGCCACGGGGACCATGTAGTCGGGCAGCGTGGCCCCGAGGTACGCGCGCAGGGCGGCGGTGTCGGGAGTCACGGCCTCGGCCGGGACCAGGTAGGCGGTGAGGCGCTTGTTGCCGGGCTGCGGCTCGCGGACGCTGACCACGGCGTCGCGGACGTGGGGGTGTTCGCGCAGGCGGGCCTCGATCTCGCCCAGCTCGATGCGGTAGCCGCGGATCTTGACCTGGTTGTCGATGCGGCCGAGGGTCTCCAGGGTGCCGTCCGGCAGGAAGCGCGCCAGGTCGCCGGTGCGGTAGAGACGCGAGCCGGCGGGGCCGTGCGGGTTGGGCAGGAACTTCTCGGCGGTGAGGTCCGGGCGGCCCAGGTAGCCGCGGGCGAGACCCGCGCCGTCGATGTAGACCTCTCCGGCGACGCCGATCGGGGTCGGCCGCAGGTCCTCGGTGAGGACGTACATGCCCGTGTTCGGGATCGGCGCACCCAGCGGAATGGCCTCGGTCACCGGCAGGGAGTCGATGATCAGACCGGAGTTGCCGATCGTGATCTCCGTCGGGCCGTACTCCGTCGCCACCTTGGTACCGTCCGCACCCGCCAGCTGCTGCCAGCGCTCGGCGAGGGAGACGGGGAAGTTGTCTCCGGCGGCGATGACGACACCCGCGAGGGTGCGGGCCTGCTCGGCGGAGAGCTGGTGGGTGAGGAGGTCGAGGTGGCCGGGGGTGAGCTTCACGAAGCTGAACGGGCCGGCCTCGGCGAGGGCGGAGCCGAGAGAGGCGGTGTCGATGCCGTCGGGGAGCAGGGTGACGGCCTGGCCGCAGATGAGCGGCGTGAACAGGTCGGGGATGCCGAGGTCGAAGGAGATGGAGGAGAACAGCGGGGCGCCGCCGGTGCCGTGCGAGGCGTAGGTGTCCACCGTCCAGGCCAGGTAGTTCACCAGACCGGCGTGCTGGATCATCACGCCCTTCGGACGACCCGTGGAACCGGACGTGTAGATGACGTAGGCGAGCTGCGCCGGGTCCGTCGAACGCGCCGGAGCCGTGGTGGGACGGCGGTTCAGGCGGCGGTCGGTGTCCAGGACGACAAGGGTGCCCTGGTGGACGGCCGAGAGCGTGGCGGTGTGGGCGGTACTGGCGACCAGGACCGGCGCCGCCGTGTCGGCGAGGATGTAGGCAAGGCGCTCGGCGGGCAAGGTCGGGTCCAGCGGCAGGTACGCCGCACCGGCCTTCCAGATACCGAGCAGCACCGGCACCAGCTCGGGCCCGCGCTCCAGGCACACGCCGACCAGCGAGTCCGCGACCGTTCCGGCCGCGAGCAGGTGGTGCGCCACCTGGTTCGCCCGCTCCTCCACCGCACGGTAGGACAGCTCGACGCCACCCACGACGACCGCGACAGCGTCCGGAGTCGCGGCGGCCTGCGCCTCGAACAGCTCCAGCACCGTCCCCGCCGGCCGCTCCGCGCGACCACCGGACGCCCAGCCCTCCAGCAGCAGCGAACGCTCGGCGTCCGCCAGGAACACCGCACCGGCGTCCCCGTCCTGGTCGGCCGCCATGGCCTCCAGCACCGAGCGGTACATCCCGCCCAACCGCTCCAGGTTGGCCCGCCCGACCACGTCGGTCGAGCTGCTCAGCCCCAGGTTCCCGCCCCGGGCAATGGCGTTGAGCCCGAACTCGTTGCCGCCGGTGCCCATGGTGGCGGTGGCGTCGATCGCGTCGGTGTCGACCTGGTGGAAGTCCAGGTACTCGAACAGGATGCCGAGCAGGTCGCCCGAGGCGCCGGCGGCACGCTGGATCGCGGGCAGCGGGTAACGGCGGTGGGCCCAGATCTCGGTCTCCTGCCGGTACACCCCTTCCACCAGCTCACGCCACGTCCGCGCCGCACCCCGACTCACGGGGAACGGCAGCGTGTTGAGGTGCATGCCCAGCACCCGGTCCGCACCCGGCGCCTCCAGACGACCGTGGTAGACCACACCCGTGTGGAAGGACTCCTCCACCGTCAGCATGCCCAGCACCTTCAGGTGCGCCGCCAGCAGCACACTCTTGAGTGACGTCTTCGCCGAGGCCGCCAGCGCCCGCAGGCCCTCCTCCAGGTCGCCGTACGGCACCCGGACGTGCACCTTCTCGCGGGTGGCGCCCTGCTCCGCCCAGGAGGCGGGGAGCGCGGTCGGGGCGTGGCCGGTCACCACGCCCTGCCAGAACGCCTGGTCGTCGGCGTCGGCCAGCGAGGCGAGCTCGGCGGCGATGAAGTCGGCGTACCGGACGGCGGGCGCCTCGTACGCGGGCAGGCCGCGGCCCTCGACCAGGCCGCGGTAGCAGGCCAGGACCTCCATCAGCAGGGTGTGGTAGCTCCACCCCTCGGTGATGGCGTGAATGTGACTGAACGTCATCCGCCAGGCGTCGTCGGCCTCGACGTGCACGGCGACGCGCAGCAGCGGCGCGGCGGTGAGCTCGAAGCCCGCCGCCCGCTCGGCGGCGACGTACGCCGTCGCGCGCCCGGTCTGCTCCTCGGCGGACAGGCCGCGCAGGTCGTGCACGGCGAGCGGCACGTCGACCCGGGCGTGGACGAGCTGGAGCGGCTGGCTGAAGCCGTCCAGGTGCATCGAGGTGCGCAGGATGTCGTGGCGGGCGACGACGGTGGCGAGCGCCTCGCGCAGGGCCTCGACCGAGAACGGCCGCCCGTCCGGGATCCGGAAGGAGTTGATGTTCTGGTAGACGTGCTCGTCACCGGAGGCCAGCATCTCGACCAGCATGCCGGTCTGCACCTGCGACAGCGGGTACGCGTCCACGACACCCGCCGGCAACTGCGCCCGGTCACGGTCACCGATCAGCGCGAACGGCTCGACGGCGCGGATCAGCGATTCGCCCGTCTCCTGACCGGCCACCCGGGCCGCCAGGGCGGCGATCGTCTTCAGCTGGAAGACGTCCGGGATCGAGAGGTCGAAGCCGGCGGCGCGCAGCGCGCCGACCAGGCGCACGGCGCGGATGGAGTCGCCGCCGAGGTCGAAGAAGCTGTCCTCGACACCCACCTCGGCCAGGCCCAGCACCTCGGCCCACACGGCGGCGAGCCGCTCCTCGGCCGGGGTGCGCGGGGCGACGAACGCCGCACTCGCGAACGCGGCCAGGTCCGGCGCCGGCAGGGCGCGCAGGTCGACCTTGCCGTTGGCGGTCAACGGGATCACGGCCAGCTCGACGAAGGCCGCCGGGACCATGTACTCCGGCAGCGCGGCACCGAGATGGGCACGGAGCGCCGCCGCGTCCAGGGCGGCGCCGGGGGCGACGACCAGGTAGGCGGCGAGGGTCTTCTCCCCCGCCTCGCCCTCGCGGACCGCCACCACGGCGTCGCGGACCTGCGGGTGCTCGCGCAGGCAGGCCTCGATCTCGCCCAGCTCGATGCGGTAGCCGCGGATCTTGACCTGCTTGTCGATCCGGCCGAGGGACTCCAGGGTGCCGTCGGCCAGACGGACGGCGAGGTCGCCGCTGCGGTAGAGGCGGGAGCCGGCCGGGCCGTACGGGTCCGGGACGAAGCGCTCGGCGGTCAGCTCGGGGCGGCCGAGGTAGCCGCGGGCGGCGGCCGGGCCGCCGACGTGGATCTCGCCGGGGACGCCGACCGGCACCAACCGCCCGTCGGCGTCGAGCAGGTGGACGGTGAGGTCGGCGAGCGGGACGCCGATGGGGCTGTGCGCGGGGCGGGCGAGGTCGTCCTCGGTCACCCGGTGGTAGGTGGAGTGGACGGTGGTCTCGGTGATCCCGTACATGTTGACCAGCGCGGGGCGGTGGGCGCCGAGGCGGTCCGTCCAGGGCCGGAGTTCGGACATGTCGAGCCGCTCGCCGCCGAAGATGACGGTGTGCAGGGCGAGTTCGTCGGTCCGGGGGTCGCCGTCGGCGGCGAGGGCGGCGAGCGCGCGGAAGGCGGACGGGGTCTGGCCGAGCACGGTGACCCGCTCGCGGACCAGCAGGTCGAGCAGGTCCTGCGGGGAGCGGCCGACCGAGGGCGGGACGACGACCAGGCGGCCGCCGTGCAGCAGCGCGCCCCACATCTCCCAGACGGACCAGTCGAAGGCGTAGGAGTGGAAGAGGGTCCAGACGTCGTCGGCCGCGAAGGCGAAGCGGTCGCGGGTGGAGCGGAAGAGGCGGACGACGTTGGCGTGGGTGAGGCAGACGCCCTTGGGCAGGCCGGTGGAGCCGGAGGTGTAGATGACGTAGATCAGGTTGTCCGGCCGCACCTCGGTCACGGGCGCGGTGGCCGGACGGGCCGCGATCGCCTCGGCGTCGCGGTCCAGGACGATCCGGGTCCCCGTGAACTCCGGTGCGGCGACGGCGGAGTGGGTGACCAGGATCGGGGCCTGCGCGTCGGCCAGCATGTAGGCCAGGCGCTCGGCCGGGTTCACCGGGTCCAGCGGCAGGTACGCCGCACCGGACTTCAGCACACCGAGCAGGGTCGGCAGCAGGTCCGCGCCGCGCTCCAGGCAGATGCCGACGATCACGTCCGGACCGGCACCGGCGGCGACCAGGTGGTGGGCGATGCGGTTGGCCCGCTCGTCCAGCTCCCGGTAGGTGACGGCCTGCCCGTCCGCGGTGAGCGCCACGGCCTCGGGGGTGGCGGCGGCGACGGCCGCGAACAGCTCGTGCACGGTCTCCGTCACCGGCCGCTCGACCGGCGCGTTCCAGGCGCCCAGCAGCAGTTCGCGCTCGCCCTCGGGCAGGACGGCGCCCCGGGCGTTCCCCTCCCCGCCGGCGGCCATCGCGGTCAGCACGGCGCGGTACATCGAGCCGAGGCGCGCCAGGTTCTCCCGGCTCACCACGGCGGTCGTGGTGCTGAGGTCGATGCCGCCGCCGCGGGAGATCGCGGTCAGCTCGAACTCGTTGCCGCCGTCGCGCAGTCCGCCGTCGACCTCGGTGGTGTCGCGGTCGACCTGGTGGAAGTCCTGGTGGTCGAACAGCACCGGCAGCAGCTCGCCGCCGGCACCGGCGGCGCGCTGGATCGCGGGCAGCGGGTAGTGGCGGTGCGACCAGGTCTCGGTCTCCCGGGCGTACACGCCCTCGACCAGCTCGCGCCAGGTGCGGGCGGCGCCCGGACGGGCCGGGAACGGCAGAGTGTTGAGGTGCATGCCGAGCACCCGGTCCGCGCCGACCGCCTCCAGGCGGCCGTGGTGGACGACGCCGGTGTGGACGGCCTCCTCGGTGGACAGCGTGGCCAGCACCTTGAGGTGGGCGGCCAGCAGCACGGTCTTCAGCGAGGCGCCCGACTCGGCCGCGAGGGCGCGCAGCCCGTCCGCCAGGTCGCCGTACGGGACGCGGACGTGCAGCGGCTCGGCCGCGTCGCCCGGAGCCGCCTCGGCCGCCCAGGAGGCGGGGACGGAGACCGGCGCGTGGGTGCCCACGACCCCGGCCCAGTACGCCTGCTCGGCCGGGTCGGCCAGCGCGTCCAGCTCGGCGGCGACGAAGTCGGCGTGGCGGACGGCGGGCGCCTCGGCCGCCGCCGGCTCCCGGCCGTCGCGCAGCGCGCGGTAGCAGTCCAGCAGTTCGGCCAGCAGCGAGTTGACGGTCCAGCCGTCGGTCACGGCGTGCGAGTGGCTGAAGGTGAGCCGCCAGGCGTCGTCGGACTCGACGTGCACGGCGATCCGCAGCAGCGGCGCGGCGGTCAGCTCGAACCAGGCGCCGCGCTCCTCGCGGCCGAACTCCTCGGCGAGCCGCTCCTGCTGCTCGGCCGACAGGGCGCGCACGTCGCTGACCGCGACCGGCACCTCGGCCCGCGCGCGCACCAGCTGCAGCGGGCGGCCGAAGCCCTCCAGGTGGACGGAGGTGCGCAGGATCTCGTGGCGGCCGGTGAGCAGCGCGACGGCCGCGCGCAGCGCCTCCTCGGAGAACGGCCGCGGGTCGGGGATCCGGTAGGAGCTGATGTTGCGGTAGGCGTTGCCGCCCTCGCCGGTCAGCATCTCGACCAGCATGCCGGTCTGCACCTGCGACAGCGGGTAGGCGTCCACGGCGTCGGCCGGCAGCAGCGCCCGGTCCGCGGCGTCGATCAGCGCGAACGGCGCGACCGCGGCGGCGACGGGAGCGGGGGTGCCCCGGTCGGCGACGGCGGCGGCCAGCGCGGCGACCGTGCGGTGCTCGAAGAGGTCGCGGACGGCGACCTCGTACCCGGCCCCGCGCAGCGCGCCGGCCAGGCGGACGGCGCGGATGGAGTCGCCGCCGAGGTCGAAGAAGCCGTCCTCGGCGCCGACCCGCGGCAGGCCGAGCACCTCGGCCCACACCCGGGCGATCCGCTGCTCGGCCTCCGTGCGCGGGGCGACGTACTGGCGGGCCGCGAGGTCCTCGGCGCCGGGCGCGGGCAGGGCCCGCCGGTCGAGCTTGCCGTTGGGGGTCAGCGGCAGCGCGTCCAGCGCGACGACCGCCGACGGGACCATGTACTCGGGCAGCCGGGCGGCGACCAGCTCGCGCACCTCGCGGGCGTCGATCCGGGCGCCGGGCGCGGCCACCGCGTAGGCGACGATCGTGCGGTCCCCGGGGCGGTCCTCGCGGACGAGGACGGCGGCCTGCCGGACGCCGGGGCAGCCGGTGACGGCGGCCTCGATCTCGCCGGGCTCGATCCGGTAGCCGCGCACCTTGACCTGCTCGTCGGTGCGGCCGACGTACTCCAGCCAGCCGTCCCGGCGGCGGCGCACCAGGTCGCCGGTGCGGTAGAGCCGCTCGCCGGCGGCGCCGAACGGGTTCGGCAGGAAGCGCTCGGCGGTCAGCTCCGGGCGGCGCAGGTAGCCGCGGGCGAGCTGGTGTCCGGCGACGTACAGCTCGCCCGGCGCGCCGGCCGGGACCGGGCGCAGGGCGGCGTCGAGCACGTGCAGCCGGGTGTTGCGGACCGGGCCGCCGAGCGGCACGGTCGCGGTGTCGGCGGCCGGGTCGAAGGCGTGGGTGGTGATCTGGACGGTGGTCTCGGTCGGGCCGTACAGGTTGTGGATCCGCACGCCCCAGGCGGCGGCGACCTCGGCGGCGAGCGCGGGGGCGATCGGCTCGCCGCCCACGAACACCCGGCGCAGCGGCAGCGGCGCGCCCGGGCGGTGGGCGCGGGCGGCGACGGCGAGCAGCGAGGGCACGAACTGGGCGACGGTGATGCCGTGGTCGGCGATGTGGGCCAGCAGCAGCTCGGGGTCGCGCAGCACCTCGGCGGGGGCGACGCGGACGGCGGCGCCGGTCAGCAGGGGCAGCCACAGCTCCCACACCGAGGCGTCGAAGGTCAGCGCGGTGCGGGACAGCACCCGGTCGTCGGCGGCGAGCGGGAACGCGGCGGCCATCCAGGTCATCTGGTTGGCGAGGGCGCCGTGGCCGACCAGGACGCCCTTGGGGCGGCCGGTGGAGCCGGAGGTGTAGATGGCGTAGGCGGGGTGGGCGGGCAGCAGCGGCGCGGTGCGCTCCGCGTCGGCGGGGGCGGTGGCGGGCAACGCGGCGAGCGCCCCGGCGGTGGCGTCGGTGTCGAGCACGATCCGGGCGAGGGCCGGGTCGGCGAGCAGGCCGTCGGTGTCGGCGGTGGTCAGGGCGAGGGCCGGGCGGGCGTCGGCGAGCTGGAAGGCGATCCGGTCGGCGGGGTGGGCCGGGTCGATCGGCAGGTAGGCGGCGCCGGACTTGAGCACGGCGAGCACGGCGACGACCAGCTCGGCGGAGCGCGGCAGGGCGAGGGCGACCAGCTGCTCGGGGCCGACGCCGCGGCCGATCAGCAGCCGGGCGAGGCGGTTGGAGCGCTCGTCCAGCTCCCGGTAGTCGAGCGCGGTGTCCCGGAACAGGACGGCGGGCGCGTCGGGGGTGCGGCGGGCCTGCTCGGCGAAGAGCGCGGGCACGGTGGCGGCGGCGCTCTCGTCGAACGGCTCCTCGGGGCCGGTCAGCGCCTGCGCCTGCTCGGCCTCGTCGAGCATCGGCAGGGCGGAGAGCCGGGCGGCCGGGTCGGCGGTGGCGGCGTCCAGCAGCCGGACGTAGTGCGCGGCCATCCGCTCGACGGTCTCCCGGTCGAACAGGGAGGTGGCGTAGCGCAGCCGGGCGTGCAGCGCGCCGTCCCGGGAGTCCTCGATGTCGAGGGTCAGGTCGGTCTTGGCGACGCGGTCGGCGGTCTCGGCGCGGACGCTGAGGCCGGGCAGCTCGAAGGCCGGGGCCTGGTGCTCGCGGAGGACGAAGTCGGCCTGGTAGAGCGGGGTGCGGGAGGCGTCGCGCTCCGGCTGCAGCTCGTCGACGAGGCGGGCGAAGGGCACCGACTGGTGGGCGAAGGCGTCCAGCACGGTGGCGCGGCCGGCGTCGAGGAGGTCCCCGAAGGCCGGGTCGCCGGTCCAGCCGAGGCGGGCGACGACGACGTTGATGCCGTAGCCGATCAGTGGCTGCAGCTCGGGCCGGGCGCGGCCGGAGACGGTGACGCCGACCGGGATGTCGCTGCCGCCGGTCCAGCGGGCCAGCAGGCCCTGGAAGGCGGTGAGCAGCACGGTGGAGCGGGTGGTGTCGTGGGCGGTGGCGAGCGCGAGGGCGCGGCGGGCGGTCTCGGCGGGGACGGTGAAGGGGACGGCGTCGCCGGCCGGGTCGCGGCGGGCCGGGCGCGGCCGGTCGGTGGGCAGGTCGAGCACGGGCACCCCGGCCAGCCGCTCGCGCCAGTGGCCGAGCTGGCGCTCCAGCGCCTCGCCGGTGACCTCGCGGCGCTGCCAGGCGGCGAAGTCGGCGTACTGGACCGGCAGCGGCGCCAGCGGGTCGGCCTGCCCGGCCGCGAACGCGGCGTAGAGGGTGCCGAGCTCCTCGGCGAACAGGCCGACCGACCAGGCGTCGCAGGCGATGTGGTGGAAGGTGACCACCAGCAGGTGCTCGTCCTCGGCGAGGGCGATCAGCCGGGCCCGGGCGGAGAGCTCCCGCTCCAGGTCGAACGGGGTGGCGATCTCGGTCTCGGCCGCCGCGCGGGCACGCTGCTCGCGCTCGGCGGCCGGGACGGCGGTCAGGTCGGTGACCGGCAGCGGCGCCGGGCGGGGCTCCTCGACCACCTGGACCGGCTCCTCGCCCACCAGCGCGTAGCGGGTGCGCAGGATCTCGTGCCGGGCGACGATCCCGGTCCAGGCGGCGCCGAGAGCCTCGCGGTCGAGGGCGCCGGTCAGGCGCAGCACCAGCGGCACCAGGTACTCGGCGCTGTCCGGCTCCAGGCGGTTGAGGAACCACATCTGCTGCTGCCCGAAGGACAGCGGCAGCGGCTGCTCCCGGTCGGCCCGGGTGATGACGGACCGGCGACCCCCTCGCTTGCCGGCCAGCCGGCGCCGCAGCAGCTCCTCGCGCCGCTGTGCCACGTCCTGCTCGGTCGACCGCTTGTCGCCGGTGCTCATTGCTACTGCTCCCTCGTGTACTTGCCGGTTGTCGGTCGGCGCTTGCCGCGTGTCGTTCGCTGTCGGTCGTGTCGGTGCGAGGTGGTGCGAGGTGGTGCTGCCGGGTCCGGGGTGCCGGGCCCTGGCGGCGGGCCCGGCTCCGGGCCTAGACGAGTTCGGAGTCGTCCAGCTGCTCGATCTCGGCCCTGATCAGGTCCTCGACCGCCTCCGCCAGCCGGCTCACCGTCGGGTGGCCGAACACGGTGGCGATCGAGAGGTCGACGTCGAACTCGTCCTGGAGCCGGGAGGTCATCCGGATCGCGAGGATCGAGTGCCCGCCGAGCTCGAAGAAGCTGTCGTGGACGCCGACCGAGGGCAGGCCGAGCAGCTCGGCCCAGACCTCGGCGATCCGCTCCTCGGTGGGCGTGCCCGGCGCGTCCCGGTCGCCCGTGGCCTGCTCGATCGCGGGCAGCGCCCGGCGGTCGACCTTGCCGTTGGCGGTGAGCGGGATCCGGTCCACCGCGGCGACGGCCGAGGGCACCATGTACTCGGGCAGCACCGCGGCGAGGTCGGCGCGCAGCGCGTCGGCGGCGAACGCCCCGCCCTCCGGGACCACGTACGCGGCCAGCGACTTCTCGCCGGTCGCGCTCTCCCGGACCAGCACGACGGCGTCGCGCACGGCCGGGTTCGCGGTCAGCACGGCCTCGATCTCGCCGAGTTCGATCCGGTAGCCGCGCAGCTTGACCTGGGTGTCGATGCGGCCGAGGAACTCGATCGCGCCGCCGTCGAGCACCCGGGCCAGGTCGCCGGTGCGGTAGAGCCGGGAGCCGGCCGGTCCGTACGGGTCCGGGACGAAGCGCTCGGCGGTGAGGTCCGGGCGGCCGTGGTAGCCGCGGGCCAGCCCCGCGCCGCCGACGTGCAGTTCCCCGGCGACGCCGACCGGGGCGGGCCGGCCGGCCCCGTCCAGGACGTACGCCGTGGTGTTGGGCAGCGGGCCGCCGAGCGGGACGGTGCCCTCCTGCGCCCGGTCGACCGGGTGGACCGTGGAGCCGATCGAGGCCTCGGTGGGCCCGTACTCGTTGATCAGCCGGCCGGGGCCCAGCGCCGCCAGCCAGTGGTTGGCGGTCCGCGCGGGCAGCGCCTCGCCGGCCACCAGCACGAGGTCCGCCAGCCCGGCCGCCCGCTCGCCGGTCAGCTGGTCGGTGAGCAGCTCCAGATGGCCGGGGGTGAGCTTGACGAAGCTGTACGGCGCGCCGGCGGCCAGCGTCTCGCCGAGGCGGCCGAGGTCGAGGTCGGCGGGCAGCACGTGCACCGGGCGGCCGGTGATCAGCGGCACGTAGAGGTTGGTGGCGGGCAGGTCGAAGGCCAGCGAGGAGAACAGCGGCGCGCCGCCGGGGCCGCGGACCAGGTCGCGGGCCGCCCAGCGCAGGTGGTTGGCGAGGCCGCGGTGGTGCACCGTGACGCCCTTGGGGCGGCCGGTGGAGCCCGAGGTGTAGATGAGGTAGGCCGGGTGCTCGGGGTCGGTGGCGCGGGCGGGCGCGGTGGCCGGGCGGGCCGCGACGGCCTCCCGGTCGGCGTCCAGCAGGATCCGGGTGCCTGGGAAGCCGCCGGTGGTGGCGGTCAGCGCGGACTCGGTGACCAGCAGCGGCGCGTGGCAGTCGGCGAGCACGTGCCGCAGCCGTTCGGCGGGCAGCGCCGGGTCGAGCGGCAGGTAGGCGGCGCCGGCCTTCCAGATCGCGAGCAGGGCGGGCACCAGGTCGGGTCCGCGCTCCAGGCAGACGCCGACGACGGTCTCCGGTCCGGCCCCGGCGGCGGCCAGGTGGTGGGCGAGGCGGTTGGCCCGCTCGTCCAGCTCCCGGTAGCTCAGGGTGGCGCCGTCGGTGACCACGGCCGCGGCGTCCGGGGTGGCGGCGGCCTGCGCCTCGATCAGGTCGAGGGTGGTGCCGGCCGGCCAGTCGGTCCGCTCGCCGGTGCCCCAGTCGCCGAGCAGCCGCGCCCGCTCGGGGGCGGAGAGCAGTTCGGCGGCACCGAGGGCGGTCGCCGGGTCGGCGGTGAAGGTCTCCAGCAGGCGCAGGAACTGCTCGGCCAGCCGCTCGACGGTGCCGTGCTCGAACAGCGCGGCGGCGTACTCGAAGGCGCCGCTCCAGGTGCCGTCGGCCTCGCTGCGCACGTACAGGGTGAGGTCGGTCTTGGCGACCCGGCGGGCCGGGTGCAGGTAGTCGAGGTCCGCCTTGTCGGGCATGCCGCCGATCAGCCGGCCGTCGTGCAGGTTGAAGGCGACCTGGTAGAGCGGGGTGCGGGAGAGGTCGCGCTCCGGGTTGAGCTCGTCGACGATGTGCTCGAACGACAGCTCCTGGTGCGCGAAGGCGTCCAGGCAGGTGGCCCGCAGCCGGTCCAGCGCCTCGGTGAACGGCAGGCCGCCGTCGAGGCGGCAGCGCAGCACCAGCGAGTTGAGGAAGAAGCCGACGGTCCGCTCGACCTCGGGCCGGGTGCGGCCGGCGACGGGCGTGCCGACGACCACGTCCCACTGGCCGCTGTGGCGGGCGAGCAGGGTGCCGAAGGCGGTGAGCAGGGTCATGAACGGGGTGGCCTCGCGGCTCTGCCCCAGGCGGGTGACCGCGTCCATGAGCCGGGGCGGGATGCCGAAGCCCACCACGCCGCCGCGCGGGTCGCGCCGGGCCGGACGGGGGTGGTCGGTGGGCAGCTCCAGCGGGACCAGGCCGTCCAGGACGCCGCGCCAGTGGTCGAGTTCGCCGGCCAGCCGGTCCTTGGCGTGCCACTGCCGCTCCCAGGACGCGTAGTCGGCGTACTGGACCGGCGGCTCGGGCAGCCGGGGCGCGGTGCCGGCCCGGTAGGCGGCGCACAGGGTGCGGAACTCGTCCTCCAGGACGGCGACCGACCAGCCGTCGCAGGCGATGTGGTGGATGGTCACCAGCAGCAGCCGCTCGTCCCCGGCCTCCGGGGTGGCGGCCAGGGTGGCCCGCCAGATCCGGCCGGCGGCCAGGTCGAAGGGGGTCTCGAACTGCTCGCGGAACAGCTCCACGATCTGCTCGCGGCTGCCCTCGACGGTGCGCAGCTCGATCGGCAGGGTCTCGCCGACCTCCTGGACCGGCTCGCCGTCGACGGTGCGGTAGCGGGTGCGCAGGACCTCGTGGCGGTCGGCGAGGGTGTCGAGCACCAGCCGGACGGTCCCGGCGTCCAGGTCGGCGGGCACCCGGAGGAAGAACGGGGCGGCCCACTCGGGGCCGGGCTCCATGGTGTCCAGCAGCCAGATCCGGCGCTGGCCGGAGGAGAGCGGGAGCGGGCGGTCGCGGGGCACCGGGACGACGCCGGGGACGGCGGCGTCGTCGGTGCTGGGGGTCTCCGTCTCCTCGACCGCCAGCAGGGCGGCCTGCTCGCGGACGGTGACGGCGGTGAACAGATCGGCGAGGACGACGGTCGTGCCGGTGGCGGTGTGCAGACGGCGGGCCAGCTCGGTGAGCAGCAGCGAGTAGCCGCCGAGCTGGAAGAAGTTGTCCTCGGCGCCGACCTCGGCGACCTCCAGCAGCTCCGACCAGACCTGGGCGACGGCGCGCTCGGCGGCGGTGGCCGGGGCCACGTAGGCGGGGCGGGCGTAGGCGGCGGCCGGGGCGGGCGCGGGCGCGGCGGCGGCCTCGTCCAGCTGCTCCAGGGTGCCGTCGTTGCGCCAGCGGACCGGGGTGCCGGTGTTGTGCATCCGGCTGCCGGGGGCGCCGAAGAAGGCGGGTCGCAGGCGGTCGGCGGTGGCCCGGGGGTCACCGGCCCAGCCGCGCGGCAGGCCGAGACCGGCCACGTGCAGCTCGCCGGGGACGCCGGGCGGGACGGGGTCGCCGTACTCGTCGACGACCAGCACCCGGACCTGGTCGATCGGGCGGCCGAGGACGGTGGCGGTGCGCTCGTGGGCGGCGTTCTCCTGGGGGTCGACGTCGTCGGCGGTGAGGATCAGCGCGCCGGGCTCCAGGACGTGCAGGGTGCGCGCCTCCTCGATCCGGGCGGCCAGCGCGCGGCCGGCGGCCGGCGGCAGGTCGGCGCCGAGGGAGAGCACCAGCCGGAGGTCCGGGGTGGCGGGGTCGGTGGCGGCGTCGGCCACCTCCGTCGCCTCGGTCGTTTCGGCCGCCTCAGCGAGGGCGGCGGCGGGCGCGACCAGCACGGTGGCCCGCTGCTCGGCGGCGGCGTCCAGCAGCCGGGCCGGGTGCGGCGCCGGGGCGGGCAGGACGGCGGTGGCGTCGGCGGTGAGCGCGGCGAACAGCGCCCAGGTGGCCGCGCCGGCGGGGCCGGTGACGAGGACCCGGTCGGTGGCGTCGAGGCCGTGGTCCTCGGCCAGCCAGGTGACCTGGTTGACGACGGTGGCGTGGTCGAGCAACGCACCGGGGCCGCCGTCCGCGCCGGGGGCGATCCAGGCGGCGGCCTGCGGCTCGACGTCCACCGGGGCGGCGATCGCGGCCGCGCGCAGGGCCTCGGCGAGGGTGCTTCCGGCGGTCGTGCCCTCCTCCCGGCCGTCGGTCAGGACCAGATCGGCCGCGACCCCGGCCGCGTCCGCCCGCCCGTCGGCGTCCAGCGGCAGCACCGCGGCACCGGCCCGCCACACCCCGAGCACGGCAGCGGCCAGGTCGGCGCCGGCCGGGAGGCGAATTCCGACCACCGATTCCGGACCGATTCCGGAATCGGCCAGGAATCCGGCGATCCGATCGGCCCGCCCGTCGATTTCGCGACGGCCGACCTCGTGGTGGCCGTCGAATACGGCGACCGAGTCGGGAACCCGTTCCACCGAGTTCGCGAAAAGGTGATGCACAAAGGACTGCCGTGCCACGAGAGCTCCTCGCTCGGTCACTAAGGGGCGGATCAGCTGCTGCGCGGGGCTCAGCCGGCGACGGTCTCGGCGACGGCGGGGGTCCCGGCGGCGGCGGTCCCGGCGGCGGCCTCGGCCATCCGCAGGCGCAGGCTCAGCGGGCGCATGTCGGTCCACACCTCGCCGATCCGGGCCAGGCACTCCTCCTTGCTGCCGGAGAAGCCCTCCTGGTGCCAGCCCGCCGGGAGCGCCCGGTCGGCCCACCAGATCGAGTACTGCTCCTCGTCGTTGAGGACGACGAGGTAGGTCTGCGTGTCAACGTTCAGCTCGGCCACGGCCGGGTCCCCGATCACTTGAGGCTGGTGTCGCACGGAGCGGTCGGCCCGCACCCGTGCCCTTCATACGGAGCGAGTCTGGGGACGCCCGCTATAGGTGCTCTATACGTCCCCGGGGGAGGCTCGGGACCGGCCGGACGGCGTTCCGTCGGGGCTCTTCCGGGGGCTCTTCCGAGAGTTCCCGCGGGGGCTCCCCGGGGCTCTTCCGGGCGCTCCGACTGCCGTTTGCCGCAGTCCCGGGGTGTAGCGCACTACACCCCGGAAACAGAACTCCACTTCATTGCCCGCCCAGTGGGCCGGAAGGTGTACTTGCTGCCATGACCGCCACAGCCCGCGGCACGGAATTCGCCGTCGAACTCCGCTCCGTTTCCAAGACCTACCGCTCCGGCCCCGAGCCCGTCGTCGGCCTCGACGGGGTGAGCCTCGGCTTCCCGTTCGGCACCTTCACCGCCGTCATGGGCCCCTCCGGCTCCGGCAAGTCCACCCTGCTGCGCGCCGCGGCCGGCCTGGAGGGCATCGACGGCGGCCAGGTGCTGGTCGACGGCACCGAGCTGGGCGGCCTCAAGGACAAGGAGCTGACGCTGCTCCGCCGGGAGCGGATCGGCTTCGTCTTCCAGTCCTTCAACCTGCTCCCCTCCCTCACCGCCGCGCAGAACGTCGCGCTCCCGCCGAAGCTGGCCGGCCGCCGCCCGGGCAAGGCCGAGGTGCTGGCCGCGCTGGGCTCGGTCGGCCTGGCCGAGCGGGCCGGCCACCGCCCCGGCGAGCTGTCCGGCGGCCAGCAGCAGCGGGTCGCCATCGCCCGCGCCCTCATCAGCCGACCCGCCGTCGTCCTGGCCGACGAGCCGACCGGCGCCCTGGACACCAAGAGCGGGCGCGAGGTGCTGGCCCTGCTCCGCGGCCTGGCCGACGACGCCGGGCGCGCCGTCGTCATGGTCACCCACGACCCGGTCGCCGCCTCCTACGCGGACCGCGTGGTGTTCCTGACCGACGGCCGGCTCGCGGGCTCCCTGGAGGAGCCGACGGCCGAGCGCGTCGCCGCCCGGATGACGAGCCTGGAGGCCCTGGCGTGCTGAGCGTCGCCCTCTCCACCCTCCGGGTGCGCTGGACGTCCTTCGTCGGCACCTTCGTCGCGCTCTGCCTCGGCGTCGGCCTGATGGCCACGGCGATGCTGGTCATCGGCGCCACCGCCGGGGTCGCCGACCTCGCGCAGCAGCGCTGGTCCGGCGCGCCCGCCGTGGTGGTGCCGGACACCGGCATCGACCTCGCCGACAGCGACGGGCAGGTCCAGAGCGTCGCGGTGGCCCAGCAGCCGGGCCTGGGCCCGGAGCTGGTGGCCGCCGTCGCCCGCACCGGCCGGGTGGTCGAGGACCACACCTTCTACGCCCAGCTGGCCGGCGGCCCGGCCGACCAGGTCGGGCGCGGCTGGTCGGCCGCCGAGGCCGGCGGCTACCGGCTGGCCTCGGGCAGCGCCCCGGCCGCCGACGGGCAGGTCGTGGTCGGCGGCGGGGAGGCCGGCCTGATCGGCCGCACCCTGCCGCTGCTGACCGCCGACGGCCCGCGCCGGGTCACCGTCACCGGCGTCACCGACGCGGTGCCGTTCGAGCACGCGGTGTTCTTCACCGACGCCGAGGCCGCCCGGATCTCCCCGGCCGTCGACGCGCTGGCCGCCTACGGTCCGGCCGACGCCGTCCGCCGGGTCGTGGCGGAGGCCGGCCGGGGCCCGGGTCGGGCCGCCGTCCTCACCGGCAAGGAGCGCGCCACCGCCGACCCGCACCACGCCTTCCTGCTCAGCCAGATGGACAACGTGGACACCCCGCTCGGCCTGGCCGCCGGGGTCGCCGGCTTCGTCGCGGTGTTCGTGGTCGCCGGCACCTTCGCCCTGTCCATCGCCCAGCGGCGGCGGGAGCTCGCCCTGCTCCGACTGATCGGCTCCACCCGCCGCCAGCTGCGCCGGCTCATCCACGCCGAGGCCGTGCTGGTGGGCGTGCTCGCCTCGGCGGCGGGCTGCGGGCTCGGCCTGGTCGGCGCCCCGCTGTGCCGGGACTGGCTGGTCGACCGCCACATCGTCAGCCCCGACTTCACCGTGCCGATCACCGGCTGGGCGCTCGCCACGGCGGCGACGATCGGCCTGGTCACGGCGGTCGTCGGTGTCATCGTCTCCTCGGTCCGGGCCGGGCTGATCAGCCCCGGCGAGGCGCTGCGCGAGGCCGCCGTCGAGCGCAGCCCCAAGGGGGCGAACCGCTTCCGCTGGGTGGTCGGCGGGCTGGCCCTGGCGGCGGGTGTGGTGGCCGTCAGCGGCACCGCGACCATGCAGCCGGAGGCCGGGTCCAACGCGGCCGCCTCGGCCTCGCTGGTGCTGGTGATCGTCGGCGCCTTCGTCACCCTCGCCGGGGTGCTCGCCGGGCCGGTGATCCGCCTGGTGACCGGGCTGCCCGCGCGGTTCTCCCGCTCCGGCGCCGACACGGAGGACGCGGGCGGCGCCGTCTGGTCGACCGCCCGTCAGAGCGCCCTCACCGCCTTCCGCCGCACGGCCGCGACGACCACCCCGGTGGTCATCGTCGTCAGCCTGACCGGCTGCCTGCTCGGCAGCATCGGGACGATCAACGCGGCCCAGGTCAGCGCCGTCGGGCGGCAGCTCTCCCGGGCGGACTGGGTGGTCTCCCCGGCCGGGGCTCCGGGCCTCACCCGGGCCCTGGTCGACCAGGTCCGGGCCGTCCCGGGCATCACGGCCGTGGTCTCCACCCCGACCACCGTCTACGCGGAGGAGCAGGGGCCGAGCGCCCTCGCCCTCCAGGCGGCGGCGGTCGACGCGGCCGGGCTGGCCACGGTCGCCGAACTCCCGGTTGTCAGCGGCTCGGCGGCCGACTTGAAGCCGGGCTCGATCATCGTCAACTCCGTCTGGCCGGGGAGCCCGCACGCGGGCGACGAGGTCAGCACCTGGCTCGCCGACGGTTCGCGGAAGACCTTCAAGGTCGCGGCCGTGCTCCAGGCGGGCGCCGACAGCACCCAGGCCTACCTGGACGCCTCCGACGCGGGTGCCGGCGCCGTGCTCCCGTCCCGGATCATCGTCAAGCTCGCCCCGGGTGCCGATCCGGCGGCCGCGGCGATCGCGCTGCAGAGCGCCGTCTCCGCCCTCGGCGGGCGGATCAGCACGCCGGCCGAGGTCTCGGCGGCGGCGACGGACGCCAACCAGGAGAGCTCCAAGAACGGCATGCTGATGATCCTCGGCCTGTCGGTGCTCTACGCGCTGGTGGCCCTGGCCAACACCCTGGTGATGACGCTGGGCGACCGCCGCCGCGAGCTGGCGATGCTGCGCCTGGCGGGCGCCACCCGGGGCCAGGTCCTGCGCGCCGTCGCGACGGAGACCCTGCTGTGCGTCGGCGCGGGCGCCCTGGTGGGCGCGGTCGCCTCGGCCATCAGCATCGGCGGCTCCTGGGCGGCGCTGCGCCAACTGGTCGGCCCGACCCCGGCGGTGGTCCCGTGGTCGACGCTGGGTGAACTCCTCGCCGTCTGCGCGGCCATCGGTCTGGCGGCGGCCGTCGTCCCCGCGGCGCTCGCGCTGCGCGGCGGTGACGGCCGCAGCATCCTCGCGGGCGTCGCGGGCGAGGCGGGCTGAGGCAGCGAACGGCTAGGAGCGGCTAGGAACGGCCGGGAGTGGGAAGTCGAGGCGGTCGACTTCCCACTCCCGGTTTTTCTCTGGTGGCTCCCTTGCTGTGGGCGTGGGCGTGGAGCCACCGATACCGAGCCGCGCCACATCGGTTGCCCCTCGCTCATGGCCCACCGCTCCTCCCGGGTCCACCGCTCGCCGATGCCGTTCCTTTCCGGGAGGCCGGAAGTCAGCAGGAGTGGGAAGTCGAGACCGCCGACTTCCCACTCCTGGGTTCTCCCGCGGTGGCTCCCTTGCGAGAGGCAAGGGAGCCACCGAGCCACGCCGCATCACCCGACGTCAGCCGGCTGGCCCCTCGCTCGACCCGAGCGAGGGGCCAGCGTTCAAGTCGACGAGGCCGACTTCCTACTTCCGGGTCTTTCTCCGGTGGCTCCCCTTGCAGTCTGCAAGGGGAGCCACCGAAACCGAGCCACGCCGCCGGTGAACTGGGAAGTCGGAGCGGCCGACCTCGGCCGGTTGCCCCTCGCCCGACCCGAACGAGGGGCAACCGCTCAGGTCACAGGTGAGGGGCGCGGGGAGAGCCGCTTCCGGTGGCCCCTTGCTGCACGCAAGGGGCCACCGGAACACCGCCGTCCGTACCGGCGTCCCCATCCGGGAGCGCAACTTTCCGGCGCCGTAACGCCGGCCGCACTGTGGTGCACGGCCGCTCCCGCTGTTCGGGCCGCGAAGCGATTCCCGTCAGGTGCGAGGCTCGGTAGCGGAGGGGAGTCGCTCCGTGTCGGCGCCGAAAGGAATGAAGACGGTTCGAGTGGCGAGGAGCCAGCTGCCATCGATGTTGCGGAAGGTGTCCTCGTAGTGCCCCACGTTCGCTGGGAGGCGGGTCTCGATGATGCCGCCGGCGTAGCCGTCGACCCGATACGTCGTCAGGTACGAGACTGCGCGGGCCTCCGTCGCGGACTCGATCGTCACCAGGATGTTCGTCATCAGCCGACGCGAGAGCCTGTCCGAGGGGCGCGACCCGAAGTAGGTGCTCAGAGCCTCACGCCCCTCGATGCGGCGGTCGTCGTGAGGCCAGTACCAGACGCCGTCGGGCGTGAACAGTTCGGCCACCGAACTCGGCTCACCAAGGTCGAGGCGGTGAATGAAGTCGACGATGATCCGCTCGCAAGCACGTTCCGCGAGCATTCGGTCGATCGGGGCAATGATCTTGTCGTCCATCTCCCCTTCCTAGCAGCTCGATCGCGTAGCGGAGCAGCGGTTTTCCGGCGCCGTCCGGCACCGGTGCAGAACTTCCCGCCGAAGGCCCGGCATGCCTGAACGTTTCTTCGGTGGCCCCCTTGCTGCACGCAAGGGGGCCACCGAAACTGAGCCCGCCGCTGCACCCGACCTCAGCCGGCTGCCCCTCGCTCGGCCCGAGCGGGGGGCAGTTGCTCATGCCGAGGGCCGGGCGGAGCAGCAAGTCGGCGCGGCTGACTTCCTACGGCCGGGCCTTCTTCCGGTGGCCCCTCGCGCCGCGCGAGGAGCCACCGGCTCACGGCAAAGGCACGCGTCGGGTTGCGGCGAGGCCCGTTGAGCAGTCCCCCAAGTCCTGGGGGCGGAGTAGGAAGTCGATGTCGCCGACTTCCCACTCCTGGGTTCTCCCGCGGTGGCCTCCTTGCCGCTCGCAAGGAAGCCACCGGAACCGAGCCGCGCCGCCGCACCCGACCTCGCCGGCTGCCTCTCGCTCGGCCCGGCCGAGAGGCAACTGCTCATCCTGTCGGCCGGGCAGAGCGAGAAGTCGACGGGGCTGACTTCCTACGGCCGGGCCTTCTTCCGGTGGCTCCTCGCGCCGCGCGAGGAGCCACCGGCTCACGGCAAGGGCACGCGTCGGGTTGCGGCGAGGCCCGTTGAGCAGTCCCCCAAGTCCTGGGGGCGGAGTAGGAAGTCGATGTCGCCGACTTCCCACTCCTGGGTTCTCCCGCGGTGGCCTCCTTGCCGCTCGCAAGGAAGCCACCGGAACCGAGCCGCGCCGCCGCACCCGACCTCGCCGGCTGCCTCTCGCTCGGCCCGGCCGAGAGGCAACTGCTCATCCTGTCGGCCGGGCAGAGCGAGAAGTCGACGGGGCTGACTTCCTGTTCCTGGGTCCTTCTTCCGGTGGCTCCTTGCACTGGGCAAGGAGCCACCGGAGCACGGCCCGGACCCTCGTTGGGTCCGGCCAGGGCTGCTGGCGCAGTGGCGGAGTAGAAAGTCGAACGGGCTGACTTCCTGCTCCGCCCCGGTGGCCCCCTTGCTGCGGGCAAGGGGGCCACCGGAACACCGCTGTCCGCAGGCAGCCGTTCGCCGACGCCGCTCCTTCCGGCGAGGTCGGAGGTCAGCGAGGGTGGGAAGTCGATGCCGCCGACTTCCCACTCCTGGGGCCTTCTTCGGTGGCTCCCTTGCTGTGCGCAAGGGAGCCACCGGGCCCGAGCGGTGGATGTTGGTGGCGTGGGAAGTCGGTGGGTCCGACTTCCCACGCCGGGTGGTTACTGGGGTATGCGGCTGTCGGTCTGGTCGGCGGTCCAGGTGTGTTCCGTGCTGCCGTCAGGGAGGGTGTGGGTTTCCCAGTGCCCGTGGCGGGTGATCGGCGGCGGGGGCGGGCCGATCTTCAGGGCCGTGACGACGCCGGTGATCACGGTGGCGATGGCGAGGGCGAGGAGGACGGCGAAGGCCGCGCCGACGAGAAATCCGCTCACCCCGGGGCCGCCTCGCGCAGCAGGGTGAGGAGGTTGAGGAGGGTGGAGACCGGGGCTTCGCCGAAGTCGACGAGGAGGCGGCCGTCGATGGTGGGCTCCGCCACCGCGGCGGAGCCCCAGCGCAGGCCGAGGGGTCTGCCGCGTTCGTGGAGTTCGCGCAGGAGGGCGGTGACCTCGGGTTCGGTGTAGGTGCGCAGGTAGGGGTCGTGGGGGTCGACGGGGGTGTTCACGCGGCGAAGTCCAGTTCGAACCAGACGACCTTGCCGGTCTTGGTGGGGTCGACGCCCAACCGGTGGGTGAGGGCGCGCACGAGGTGGAGTCCGCGTCCGGAGACGGCGTAGGGGTCGGCGGAGATGCGGGGTTCGGGGAGGTCGGGGCAGTCGTCGCAGACGGCGACGCGCAGCGTGGTCGGCCGGAGGCAGACCAGGACGGCAGGGGCGGCGGAACCGGCGTGCCGCCAGGCATTGACGAAGAGCTCATGGAACGCGAGTTCGGCGTCGTCGACGGCATCGGGCCGCCACCCGGCGGAGAGGAGGAGGGAACGCAGTTCCGCGCGGACGGCGGAGCAGTCGGGCGGGTTGCAGGCACGCATGAGAAACCTCCGAATGAGGTCGTGCGAGTGGGGAGAAGAGGCGTCGGCGGGGACGTCACCGTGAGCCAGGCCCGGCCTTGGCTGCTCTGCGGCGCAAAAGGGCAGCAGGCGCCTACCACCCCAACAAGCAAGCATTACTGACGATCCGTCGGATCGCTATGAGACAGACCATAGCCCACGTCGCCACAGATTTGTGGCGCCAATCGGGAAGTTCCCTCTAACGTGGCATCCGGCCCGGATGGACCCGCTCGCTGTGGGCGCGGCACACTGGCCCTGCGCTATCCAGAGAGGACGCCATGGCCCTTCGCTCCAACCCAACTCTCCGTCAACGCAGGCTCGGCACAGAGCTGCGGCGGATGCGGGAGCAGGCCGGCTTTGGAGGTAGCCAGCTCGCTCGCGACCTCGGCATCAACCCCGCTCACGTGACACAGATGGAAGCGGGAAAGACCGGCATCAGTGTCGAGCGGCTTCGCACCATCGCCGCACTGTGCATGTGTGTCAATCAACCGTTGATCGACGCTCTCGCCGACATCATCACAACGCGAGGGAAGAGTGGGTGGTGGGAGGAGTACCGCGGAGAGCTCGCCACGGACTTCCTGGACGTGGCGGAGTTGGAATCTGATGCGCGGAGGCTAGTCACCTACACGACCACCTTCGTTCCTGGATTGCTTCAGACGACCGCCTATGCCTCGGCCCTGTTCTCCCAGACGTACCCACCCCTGCCTCCCCACGAGGTCGAACTCAGAACGTCCTTCCGCATGAGAAGGCAGCTCATGGTGCAATCCGCCGCCACGCCGTTCTGTGCCTTCATACACGAGGCAGCCCTGCGGATGCAGTTCAGTGGGCCGAAGGACCTCGCCGAACAGCTCGAAGCGCTTCTTGCCCAATCAGAGCGTCCGAATATCTCGCTCCGAATCGTTCCGTTCGGAGTCGATTCCGTCCCGAGCCCGAGCGAGAATTTCACCTACGCAGAGGGACCCGTCGTCGATTTGGACGCTGCACAGATGGACACAGGCCATGGCGGCCAGCTCTTCGATGCGCCCGCGCACCTGGCGCGATTCCGTGCGCTCATCGCCCAGATGGGATCCACAGCGCTGTCCGAGGAAAGGTCACGAGACCTCATCCAGTCCATCATGAAGGAAAGTGAACGCAAGCATGGCTAGCCAGACCTGGCAAAAGTCCAGCTACTCCGCAGCAAACGACAACTGTGTCGAGGTACGTGCTGCAAGTGGGCTGGTCGAACTCCGGGAGTCCGATGACGGCGAACTCATACTCCGCACCGCCCCCGGTGCCTTCGCCAACCTGCTCCGCACCATCAAGGCCGGCGAACGAGACCACTACGCCTGACCCCCAGCACCCCGGCGCCCCCTCGCTCGACCCGAGCGAGGGGGCGCAATTATGCCGCCTCCGCCCCGCTCCCGGCACTCTGGTGCGCCTGCCCCGGCTCTGCCACCATCGCAGCTGGCGCGCAGGGAAAGGCGCGCTAATCGTTCACCTCTGCTCCATCAATGCAGCCGTAGAGCGTCGAGGGGATCCCGGAATGTCAATGAAGAATTTACGGAGCCGTATCCCGCACCTGGTGACGGCCGTGCTCCTGCTCCTGGGCCTGATGACCGCCGCCACTTCTCAGGCACAGGCAGCTCCGCAGCGACTCACCGGTAACGCGACCATATGTTCCAACGCGCCGATACCGGCCGGCTGGGTCATCACCAGCTCCTACAGCACCGGCAGCTGCACGGGCACCAGCTACCTCTACACGATCAGCGATGCCAGCACCCTGAGCAATGCCACGGTGTGCTCGTACTCCCCCATCCCGACCAACTGGGCGATCACCAGCGGCTACAACAGTGGTATCTGCGCGAACACCACCTTTGTGTACACGATCACCAAGCTCACCACCCAGGCCAACGTCACCGTCTGCTCGTACTCCCCCGTCCCCAAGGGGTGGGTGATCACCAGCGGCTACAACCTCGGCATCTGCACGGGCACCACCTTCGTGTACACCCTCGCCAACACCGCCAACCTGACCAACGTCACCGTCTGCTCGTACTCCCCGGTCCCCACCGGCTGGGTCATCACCAGCGCCTACAACCTCGGCATCTGCACGGGCACCACCTTCGTGTACACCCTCGCCAACACCGCCAACCTGACCAACGTCACCGTCTGCTCGTACTCCCCGGTCCCCACCGGCTGGGTCATCACCAGCGCCTACAGCACAGGCGGCTGCACGAGCGCCGGCTACATGTACACCCTCGCCAAGCTCACGACCCAGACCAACGCCGCCGTCTGCTCGTTCTCCCCCATCCCCGCCGGCTGGGTGATCAGCGGCTCCTACAACACCGGCAGCTGTGCGGACAGCGGCTTCGGCTACTACATCCGCAAGGTCTGACCCACCCGCTCCGCGTGCCCCCGCGCTCGACCCGGAGCGCGGGGGCACGACCCGTACGGGCGCACTCTTCGGCGGCGGCCGGCCGCGAGAGGAATTCCTCGGCCAATTCCGAACCGGTCCGGCCACCCAGATCCTGCGCCCTGGCGAACAACTCCCCACCTGGAGTCGAAGAAGAGGTAGAGACCACCTTGGGCAGCCCCGGCCGCCTCGGCGAGGCCGGTGGACGAGGTACCGGCACAGCCCTCGCTCCGCCACATCGCCATCGCCCGCACGACCACGACGTCCGGCCCGAAGCCCTTCAGCCTGCCCGTGCCGCCGCCGTTGCCGGAATGTGAACCATCGGCCGAACACCTTGCAGGGCGGCCTGAACTGCCCACTCCCCCTTGGCAGTCGATCGCCACACCCTGGCGCACCCCGCGACAGCCCTGCCAGCATCGCCCTCGGCGCGCACAGGAAGTGCGCGAATCGTTCACTGCGACCACACCAACGCGGCCGCAGTGCACCGAGGGGATCCCGCCATGGCAATCAAGACCTTACGGAACCGCATCCCGCACCTACTGACAGCCGTACTCCTGCTCCTGGGCCTGATGACCGCCGCAACCACCCAGGCCCAGGCCGCACCGCAGCCGCTGGGCGGCAGCGCGGTTGTGTGTTCCAACTCTCCGATACCGACCGGCTGGGTGGTCAACAGCGTATCCACCAGCAGCAGTTGCGGATCCGGCCGCTCCTTCACCATCAGTGACACCAGCGGCCTGAGCTACACCACGGTGTGCTCGTTCTCCCCCATGCCCACCGGCTGGGTCATCAACAGCGCCTTCACCACCAGCAACTGCGGCGGCAACACCTACGCCCACAACATCAGCAACACCGCCGGCCTCAGCTACACCACGGTGTGCTCGTTCTCGCCCGTCCCCACCGGCTGGGTCACCACCAGCACCTCCAACACCACCAACTGCGCGGGCAACGCCTACCTGCACAACATCGTCAACACTGCCGGTCTCAGCTACACCACCGCCTGCCCCTTCTCCACCATCCCCACCGGCTGGGTCATCACCAGCAGGTTCAACACCAGCGACTGCGGCGGCAACGGCTTCGGGTACAACATCCGCAGGGCCTGACACCCCCACCCCCAGCGCCCCCGCGCTCGCCCCGAGCGCGGGGGCACCATCCGCACAGGCGCACTCTTCAGCGACGGCCGGCCGCGAGAGGAATTCCTCGGCCAAATCCGAACCGGTCCGGCCACCCAGATCCAGCGCCCCACCGAACACCTCCCCGCCTGGAGCCCAAGGAGAGGTAGAGACCACCTTGGGCAGCCCTTGTCGCCCCTGCGAGACCGGCAGCGGAGACACCTACGCAGCCCTCGGTCGGCCACATCGCCATCGCCCGCACGACCACGACATCCGGCCCGAAGCCCTCCGGCCTGCCCATGCCGCCGCCGTAGCCGGAATGTGAACCATCGGCCGAACACTTTGCAGGGCGGCCTGAACTGCCCACTCCCCCTTGGCAGTCGATCGCCACACCCTGGCGCACCCCGCGACAGCCCTGCCAGCATCGCCCTCGGCGCGCACAGGAAGTGCGCGAATCGTTCACTGCGACCACACCAATGTGGCCGCAGTGCACCGAGGGGATCCCGCCATGGCAATCAAGACCCTACGGAACCGCATCCCGCACCTACTGACAGCCGTGCTCCTGCTCCTGGGGCTGATGACGGCCGCAACCACCCAGGCCCAGGCCGCACCGCAGCCGCTGGGCGGCAGCGCGACCGTGTGTTCCTACTCGCCGGTCCCGACCGGCTGGGTCGTCACCCGCGTCGTCACCAGCAGCAGCTGCACGGGCAGCGGCTACGCGTACAACATCTCCGACACCGCCGGGCTGAACTCCATCTCGGCGTGCTCGTTCTCCACCGTCCCGACCGGCTGGGTTATCGCAAGCGCCTCCACCACCAGCTACTGCTCAGGCGCCGCCTACATGTACAGCCTCACCAATACCGCCGGCCTCAGCTACGCGACGGCCTGCCCCTTCTCCGACATCCCCACCGGCTGGGTCATCAGCAGCACCTTCAGCACCAGCTACTGCGCAGGCTACGGGTTCGCGTACAACATCCGCAGGGCCTGACACCCCTCGCCCCGCGTGCCCCCGCGCTCGACCCGAGCGCGGGGGCAACCCTTTGCACTTGCGGGAAGGAGAGCGCTCCCACCGCACTCTGGTGCCGTCTTCACACTTCTGACACCATCTCAGCCGCGACAACAGGCAGTGAGCGAATGGTTCGCCGCGGCTGCATCCGCGCAGCCGGGGGCCACCAAGAGAATCTGAGGCCGACCATGACGACCTTCCGGACCCGCTTCCCGCACCTGATCACGGCCGTGCTGCTGCTCCTGGGGCTGATGACCGCCGCAACCACCCAGGCGCAGGCCACCCCGCAGCGGCTCACCGCCGGCACGACCATCTGTTCCAACTCGCCCATTCCGGCGGGGTGGGTCGTCACGGGCTCCTACCGCAACAACGGTTGCGCGGGCGCCGGGTACATCTACACGATCCTCGACACCAGCAACCTGACCAAGGTCACGGTCTGCTCCAACTCCCCCATTCCCACCAACTGGGTGATCACGGGCTCCTACACCACCAGCACCTGCGAGGGGTTCGGCTACGCCTACACCCTCGCCAAGATCACCACCCAGACCACCACCACGGTCTGCTCCTTCTCGCCCCTCCCCGCCGGCTGGGTCGTGACGGGCTCCTTCAACACCGGCACCTGCGCGGGCAGCAACATCGCCTACACCATCCGGAAGCTCTGACGGAACCTCGGAGGGTGTTCCCACTGCACCCTGGTGTCACTTCGGCATCTCTGACACCATCTCAGCCGCGACGAACAGGCAGTGAGCGAATGGTTCGTCTCGGTTGCATCAGCGCAGCCGTGGAACGTCGAGAGGATCCCAGGCCCCCATGAAGACCGCGCGGAAGCACGTCCCGCACCTGATAACCGCCGTCCTGATGCTCCTCGGCCTGATGACCGCCGCGACCGCGCCGGCCCAGGCCGCCACGCAGCGGGTCACGGCCGGCGCGAGCATCTGCTCCAACGGCACTATCCCGGCCGGGTGGGTCATCACCTCCTCGTACAGCACCAACGCCTGTCCGGGCACCGGCGTCGGCTACAGCATCACCGATTCGAACGGTATGACGGGCCTCAGTGTGTGCTCGATGTCGCCGATCCCGCCGAACTGGGTCATCACCTGGTCCTACAGCACCAACAACTGCATCGGCACCGGCGTCGGCTACAACATCGCCAACGTCACCAACTCCACCAGCGCCAGCGTCTGTTCGATGACGCCCATCCCGCCGAACTGGGTCGTCACCTGGTCGTACAGCACCAACGCCTGCGCCGGCACGGGCGTCGGCTACAGCATCGCCAACGTCACCAACTCCACCACCGCCTCGGTGTGCTCCTTCACCCCGATGCCGCCGAACTGGGTCGTCACCTGGTCGTACAGCACCAACGCGTGCGTCGGCACCGGCGTCGGCTACAGCATCGCCAAGATCACCACCCAGACCACCGCCTCCGTGTGCTCCTTCTCCCCCCTCCCGGCGGGCTGGATCGTCACGAGCTCCTACAGCACCAACGCCTGCTACGGCAGCGGCACCGGCTACTACATCCGCAAGGCCTGACCACCGCCCTCTGCCACATGTCGGGACTCACCCCGACCGTGGCCGCGGCAACCTCCTGCTCAGTGCCCCTCGCTCGACCCGAGCGAGGGGCACGCTCATGCCAGCACACGCCCGCCTGGTTCACTGCACCCCAAAAGGTCCTCTATTACCAATCAGGAATTTTCCGGCGGATTCCGCACCTACCCGCACAACCTTCAAGGAGGCCGATACGCCCAAATTTACATTTGCCCAGCAATATCTCGCGAACCTCGCCTTAGCCCCCATTGTCACGAAGTCGATATTAAGCCGATAAAAGAACCATGCCGACTCCCTGCGATCACTAGGACACGCCAGGGCTGCATAATTAACCGGCGAATCAGCCCAAAAGGGGCAAGTCAAAGGCCAGAAATCCGCGTCTCAGTGGCCCCAGAGTAAACGATCTGCCAGAATGCTCTCGGGGACTGTCGCGCTGCTGGTGCCAACTCGCTCCACAGCGTGCGGCGCAAATTTGATCAAGGGGGGCTCCATGATTCGACGCGCAATAATTGCTATTGCAGCAACGGCGCTGACGGCCGCAGTGACCACAGGGGTTTCACCGGGCGCTGAACCTGATCTCACGGACCAGCAGTTCGCACAGCTGGATCCCGCCCGGCAGACAAAGATCCTCGAACCGCTTCGAGCAGTGGCCAACGCGCTGGGGGACCAGGGCAGGTCGACCCACTCCGGCATCTATGGGTCACTCACCATCGATGCCCCCAAGGGGCACGTCGTGCTGTACGTGACGGATATCTCAAAAGCCAACCGCCTCATCGCCGATGCCAAGAAGTCCTCACCCTCAATCGACACGTCGGTGATCAGGCTCGCGAAAGCGAACTACTCCCGAAAGGACCTCACCGCAGCTCGGGACCAGGTCATGGCGGACTCCGAGTCACAGAAACTTCTGTACTCGGTCCACTCCGTATCATTGAATCCCGACTCCAGCGGCCTCAAGGTTGTCACGGACAAGGTCAACGCTGCCACTGCCGTCACAAAGTCCGATGCCATGCAATACCGGACCGCCGCAGGGGATCGTATCCCCATCTCCTTTGAAGCGGGCGAAGCGCTGGAGAGCCTTGAATGGCGCTGGAACGATGAGCAGCCATTCATCGCTGGAGACTACGTGGGAGTCAACGGCCATCAATGCACGACGGGAGCCGTCGCAGGCATAGGAACCGGCGACTTCATCCTCACCGCTGCTCACTGCTTCCCCGATGGCTGGGAGGTCTACGGAAACGCCTATCCGTATCACGACCTGGAGCATCAATGGACGGGTAATCGCATCGGAACCGTCACCAACGTCTCTCCCCAATGGGACATGGAAGCGATCTACACAGGGACCAGCGGAGGAATCGGGGCAACATCTGACGAAGCGGACAACGTTCCGGGCCAGTGGTACCGGGTGGAAGGTGTTGCCTACAGCTACAACGGCGATTGGGTGTGCCAGGACGGCATTACGTCCTACTACTCCGGCCATGGTGTGCCGTGCGGAATCAAGGTCACCAACGATGACACCAGCTGGAGGACAAGCAACCCCTACTGGTGGGACGGTTTGCAGCACACCTCCCGCGGAGTCTGTGGACACGCCGACAACTGGGCCGCTGATCACGGAGACAGTGGCGCTCTGGTGTTCTCCTTCAGTGGTGGTACTCGCCAGGCCCGAGGAAGTGTCTCGGCCGGCTCGGACACCAAGAACGTTTGCTGGACCGAAATCAAGGACTACTTCAGGGAAGTCGGGCTGAGCCTTTCCCCCTACCATGCTTGAATGATCCCGAATCAGTCGGCAGAACGGATGAGTTGACGTGAAATGGCGACGCTCGGCGGCCGCTTGGTGGGCAGGGCTACTCATGAGCCTCCTGCTCACCTCATGCGGTAGTGGATCACTGTCGAGTACCAGCGACGGGGTTCCAGAATCTCCCCAGGCACCGATCGATCCCATTACGTACTCCGCCCTGCAAAACCTGGAGTCGGCACTCGGTGAACAGGGGCGGGCGGACTTCAAGGACACCTTCGGCGCGCTCCAGCTCGACCCGGCCGGACGACACGTGCTCCTGTTCGCGACCGACGACGGCCGGGCGCGTTCCCTCATCGAAGCGGCCTCGAAGGCGCACCCAGGCATCGAGACCTCCTACGCCGTCATCCGGAAGTGCCGGTACTCCCGAGGCATCGTCGACCCCGCGATCAAGCTGATCGGAGAAGCGGCGGAGTCAAACAAACTCCCAGCCCCCGTCCACTCCGCCGCTATGTTCCCGGACGGCTCCGGCATCAAGATCGCTACCACCAAGGCGGGCACCACCTCGAAGGAGCTGAAGGACGCCGTCGCCGAGCTGGTCGGCGACATCCGCGTCTCCTACGAGGAGAGCCCCCCGATCCACAACCTCGACGCCACCGCCACGATGGGCGCCCCGATGAAGTGACCGGGCCACTGCTGCAGCCGGAGTGGGAAGTCGAACCCGCCGACTTCCCACTCCGGCGTCATGCTCGCCACCTCTGATATCACTGGGAGCCAGGCACAGCAGCACAGCACCACAGAACGGACCGGCCCCATGGACGACGGGACCACCCCCATACCCGGCGGCTACTGGGACCCGCTGCCCACCGCCCGACGGCTACTCGTCAAGAACCCGTCGCTCGACCACTTCGGCGGGGTCTGGGAAGGGCGCAACTGGCGCAACGTCCCCGGGCCGTTCTACGGGGCGGACACCGACACCATGCAGATGGGGCGGCTCGACGCACCGTTCCACATCGCGTACGACGACGAGTTCGGGCCGCTGAACGGGCAGGAGTTCGTCTACCGCCAGCCGACCGACGCCGCACAGACCCGCGACCTGATCAACGGCTGCTTCTTCGGCCACGGCGGCTTCGCCATGGACGGCGACGAGCACTGGACCGAGGCCTCCGTGCGCGAGTGGTGGCAGGAGCGCGGGCGGGTGCGCGAGTGGGCGATCACCACCTCCGACCGCTGGTCACGGGTCCGCGGCCAGTACCGGGAGCACTACCGGGACGCCGCGCAGGGGCTGCGCGACTACCTCGTTCACCTCGACGGCGGCCTGAACGAGTACCTCCGCGGCTACCTCTTCCACCTCGCGGAGGGCCGTTCGCCACTCCCCGACGAAGCCCGCCCCGAACTGCTCCGGTCCCGCAGACCCGGCCCTCCCCGCACCGCGGACCCCGTCCTCGCGGGCTACTTCGTCGCCACGCCGGAACCCCTGAACGGCCCCGGGATGCCCCACGCCGAGCTGCTGACCACCGCCTCCGACTGCCTGACCGACCAGCTCTGGCAGGACGGCTGCTGGTTCTCCACCCCGGCGGAGGCCCTGGCCGCCGCCGGCATGATCGACGTCCCCGCCGACGCCCGGCTCTTCGCCCTGCTCGTCCCCGGCGACCACGTCGATGCCCTCGTCACCGACATCCGCGAGGCGGAGACCCACGAACCGGTCCTCCTCGCCCACCTCGACGGCCCCGGCCCCACCCCCGCGCCGGCCGCGGGCGGCCGCGCCCTCGGCTGGGAGGTGCTCGGCTACGACCAGGGCCTCCTGCACACCTGGCTCTGCAACGACCTCCACGACGACGCCGTCCGCGAGCTCGGCATCACCACCGACCACCACGGCCTGCTCCCCGACCGCACCACCGCCGACCGCCTCGCCACCTGGGCCAACGCCCGCGACGACACCACGCCGGTCACCTGGTTCCCCGCCACCCTGCTCACCTGGGACACCCCCATCGAGACCACCTTCGTCCCCGTCGTCACGGCACGACCGACCCCCGCCGCCCCCACCCCGTGGTGGCAACGCCTCGCCGACCTCTTCTGAGTCGTACCGCAACGGCCGCCGGGATGCGCCCACCCTCGAGTGCCACGCCGCATTGTGCTCGGCCGGCTTCGGCTCTCCCCTGGAAGTCGTACGCGATGGGACTGCGCCGAGCCTCCGAAGTTCCGAATCAGCCCGCGCTCCCTCCCCCAAGGTGAGCGATGACCGCCGCCGCGCCGTCCTCCGCCGCGATGGCGTGGGCGAGTTCGGTGGCGCGGCGGCGGTGGGACGGCTCGGTGAGGGCGTCCGTGATCGCGGCGGCGAGGGATTCGGCGGTGAGGTCCGCGAAAGGCAGGGAGCGGGGCGCGACTCCCAGTTCGCAGAGCCGGGCCGCCCAGAACGGCTGGTCGGCCATGACCGGAACGGGCACGGCGGGCACACCGGCCCGCAGGGCGGCGGCCGTGGTACCCGCACCGGCGTGGTGGACGACGACGGCGGTGCGCGGGAACAGCCAGTCGTGCGGGACGTCGCCGACGGCCAGCACGTCGTCGCCGAAGCCGCCCAGCTCGGCCCACCCGGCCTGCACCACCGCCCGCACACCGGCCCGCTTCACGGCCCCGGCCACCAGCTCGCCGAGCCGCTCGCCCTCCCCCACCGCCATGCTGCCGAAGCCGATGAACACCGGGGGCGGCCCGGCCCGGAGGAAGTCGACCAGCTCGGCCGGGGGCTGCCAGCCCTCCGGCCGGGCGGACCACCAGTAGCCGGAGGCGTCGACCCAGGACGGCCAGTCCGCAGGGCGCGGCAGCACCGACGGGCTGAAGCCGTGGAAGACCGGCCGGACGTCCGCCGCTGCCTCGGCGGGGAGCCCGAAGTGCGACCGCAACCGGGTCGCGGCACCCGAGAAGACCCCTTCCGCCCGCCGCACCACCTCCCGGCCGACGGCGAGGTTCTCCTCCGGCCCCGCTCCGACCTCGCCGCGCGCGTTCGGCAACGCGAACTCCCCGGTGGGGACGGACGGTACGAGGTAGGTACCGATCACCGGAATTCCGAGCGCTTCCCCAGCCACCCGGGCCAGCGGCGCCGGGCCGAAGGCCGTGAGCAGCACATCGACGCCACCCTCCACGGCCTGGGCCACTCCGTCGGCGAGCCCGTCCGCGTACGCCCGCGTCAGCGCCTGGACCTCCTCCCGCGACCCCGCCCGCGCCCAGTCCCGGATCAGCCCCTGCGGATCCCCGGGCACCGCCCGGAACCCGAGCCCGCACCCCCCGATGAGCCCCTCGAACGCCGCATGCGCGGCCACCGCGACCTCGTGCCCCGCCTCCTGCAACCTCTGCCCCAGCCCCGTGTAGGGCGCGACGTCTCCTCGTGAACCGGCCGTGATGATCAGAGCACGCATGCGCCCGATTCTCCCCCGCGGCCAAGACCCCCGCCACCAAGATCCCCGTCGCCGAACGGAGTTCGTGGAAGGCTGACCGGCATGGACGGGATGTCGGACGATCGGGACGTACGGAGCTTCTTGGCATCGATCGACATCGGTGACCTCTGCGGTGGCGTGGTCACCGAAATCACCCGTTCCCGCGGAGCGGCGGTGACCCTGGACGGGTTCCCCACGAAGGCGCTGGGGTCGGTCGGCCCCCTGGACCTGCCCTGGGGGGGCGCCCGACTCGGCTCCTTGGAGGTCGGCCGACGGATCACTGCCGAGGTGACCGCCGTCGACCTGAACGAGCGCGTCGTCCGCCTCTCCATGGCGGCCGCCGCACACCCCGAGCTGTGGGCGTTCCTGACGGGGCTGGAGCGGGACGAGATCCTCTCCGGCACCATCGCGGCGATCGAGTCGTTCGGCGTGTTCGTCGCCCTGGACGACGGCCCCGCCCACCCGGTCTTCCCCGGCGTCGGCTTCATCACGTACCCCGAGCTGGCCTGGCAGCACTTCGAGGCGGTGGAGGAGGTCGTACGCCTCGGGCAGCGCGTCTCCTGCGCCTTCCTCCAGTTCGACACCTGGAACGGCGAGGCCCGGCTGTCCCTCCGGGCGACGCAACCGGACCCCTTCCAGGACTTCGCCGCCGACAACGAGGTGGGCCGGACCCTGCCCGGCAAGGTCACTCGGCTGGTCCCCTTCGGCGCGTTCGTGCGAGTGGCCGAGGGAATCGAAGGGCTGGTCCCCCTCGAAGAGCTCTCATGGACGTCCGTCGAGAAGCCCGAGGACGTCCTCCGGGTCGGTGCGGACGTCCTGGTCCTCATCACCGGACTCGACCAGCAGCGGCGGCTCCTCCGACTGTCCCTTCGGCAGGCCTCGCCCAGCCCCGCCGGCCCCGATCGCTGAGCACCCGGAGTGGGAAGTCGGACCCGCCGACTTCCCACTCCGGCCACCAACCCCGCCGTCCCCACTCCCCCGAACTCCGATCACCCGGTGACCCCCCGCGCGGGAAGTCGACCGGGTCGACTTCCCGCGCCCACAGCCTCCCCCCCTCCGTATAGAGCGCCTATAGCGGGCCTCCGGAGACTCCTTGCACACCTCACGTGCGAGCGTGCGGGCCACCCGCCTCGCCTTCGCGCACCCGGGGCCGTCCCTTCCCCCGCTGCTCGTGCGGGGACGCGGCCGGGCCGCGTCCGTGCCCGCACCCACGCCCACCAGCCTCAAGTGATCGGGGAACCGGCCATGGCCGAGCTGAACGTCGACACGCAGTCGCAGACCCACCTGGTCGTCCTCAACGACGAGGAGCAGTACTCGATCTGGTGGGCCGACCGCCCCCTGCCCGCGGGCTGGCGCCAGGAGGGTACGGCCGGCACGCAGGAGCAGTGCCTCGCCCGGATCGGCGAGGTGTGGACCGACATGCGCCCGCTGAGCCTGCGCCGGCGCATGGACACCAACACTTCCACTGCCGCGAACTGACGCGTACCCCACCGCCCCCCACCACCTCCGAAGTGGAGCAAGTCCCCGTGTCAGGATCGCGGCTCGAAGCGAGCACCCACGCACTCACCGCCGAGCTGTTCGCGGCCCGGACCGCGGCCCGGCCGCAGGCGGTCGCCGTGGTCACCGGAGACGTGCAGCTGTCGTACCAGGACGTCCACGACCGGGCCCGCCTGGTCGCCGCCCGGCTGCGCGCCGCCGGCGTCCGGCGCGGCGACATCGTGGGTGTCTGCCTCGACCGGGGCCCCGACCTGCTCCCCGCCCTGTACGGCATCTGGCGGGCGGGCGCCGCCTACCTGCCGCTCGACCCGGCCCTGCCCGCCGACCGCATCGGCTACATGCTCACCGACGCCGGGGCCCCGCTCCTGGTCACCCAGTCCGCACACCTCGCCCGCGCCGAGGGCTTCACCGGCACCCGCCTGCTCCTGGACGCCGACGAGACCCCGGACGAGCCGACCGAAGCGGACACCGACGAGCCGACCGCCACCCACCCCGACCAGCTCGCCTACGTCCTCTACACCTCCGGCTCCACCGGCCGCCCCAAGGGCGTGATGATCAGCCACGGCGCCCTGCACAACCTGCTGAGCTCCGTCCACGAGTCCATCGCCCCGGCCCGCCGCGCCACCTGGCTCGCCTCCACCTCGGTCTCCTTCGACATCTCCGGCCTCGAACTCCACCTGCCGCTCACCACCGGCGGCCGCGTCGTCCTCGCCTCCGACGCCGAGGCCAAGGACGCCGCCGCGCTGGTCAAGCTGGTCGACGCCCACCGCGTCACCCACGTCCAGGCCACCCCGTCCGGCTGGCGCCTGCTCCTGGCCGCGGGCTTCGACAACTACGCCGTCACCGCCCTCGCCGGCGGCGAACCCGTGACCGTCCAGCTCGCCGCGGACCTCCAGGACAAGGTCCAGCGCCTGGTCAACGTCTACGGCCCCACCGAGACCACCATCTGGTCCACCTACTGGGAGATCCCGGCGAACGCCGCCGCCGTCTCCATCGGCCGCCCCCTCGCCAACACCGGCACCTACGTGCTCACCGAGGACCTCCGCCGGGTGCCCGACGGCGTCACCGGCCAGCTCCACCTCGACGGCCACGGCCTGGCCCACGGCTACCTCGGCCGCCCCGGCCTCACCGCCGACAAGTTCGTCCCCAACCCGTACGGCCCGGCCGGCTCCCGCCTCTACCGCACCGGTGACCTCGCCCGCGTGCTGCCCGACGGCACCCTCGAATGCCTCGGCCGCATCGACAGCCAGGTCAAGATCCGCGGCTACCGCATCGAACTCGGCGAGATCGAGGCCGTACTGGCCGCCCACCCCGGCGTCCGCGAGGCCGTGGTGACGGTGCGCGAGACCGACGCCGGCGAGAAGTCCCTGGTCGGCTACCTCGTCCCGGCGGACGGCGGCGCCGCCCCCGAACCGTCGGAACTCCGCGCCCACCTGGCCACCGACCTGCCCGAGTACATGGTCCCGGCCGCCTTCGTCACCGTCGAACGCATCCCGCTCACCAACAGCGGCAAGGTCGACCACCGTGCCCTCCCCGCCCCCGACCTGGCCTCCTTCGCCGCCGAGCGGTACGTCGCCCCGCGTACGCCGGTGGAGGAACGCCTCGCGGCCGTCTGGTCCGAGGTCCTCGAACTCCCGCAGGTCAGCGCCGAGGACAGCTTCTTCGAGCTCGGCGGCGACTCGATCCGCGCCGTCCGCCTGGTCGGCGCGCTGCGCGAGGCCGGGTACGACGTGTCGATCCCCGACGTCTTCGAACACCGCACCATCAGCACCCTCGCCACCCACCTCGACGGCCGCGCCTCCGGCCACTCGCTGATCGCGGCCGTGGCACCGTTCGCCCTCATCGGCGACCGCGACCGCGAACGGCTCCCGGCCGACGTGGTGGACGCCTACCCGCTGTCGCAGGTGCAGACCGGCATGCTGGTCGAGATGCTGGCCTCGGCCGACGAGCACGTCTACCAGAACATCAACTCCTTCCGGATCCCGGACACGCAGCCGTTCTCCGCCGCGGCCCTGCGCGAGGCCCTCGCCACCGTCGCGGACCGCCACGACATCCTGCGCACCTCGGTCGCGCTCACCGGCTACGCCCAGCCGCTCCAGCTGGTGCACGCCCGCGCCGCGATCCCGCTCTCCGTCCATGACATACGTGACCTGACGAAGCAACAGCAGGCCGCGCTGACCACGGCGTTCGTCGCGGACGAGCACGCCGCGGGCTTCGACATGACGAACGCGCCACTGCTGCGGATCGCCGTGCACGTCGAGACCGACGACGCCTGGCGCCTCACCGTCGGCTACCAGCACGCCATCGCCGACGGCTGGTCGCTCAACTCGCTGCTGATGGAACTGCTCGACTGCTACCGCACTCTCCGCGACGGCGGCGACCCCGCACCGCACGCCCAACCGTCCGTCCGCTTCGCCGACTTCATCGCCGCCGAGCAGGTGTCGCTGAGCAGCGAGTCCGACCAGTCCTTCTGGCAGGACGTCCTGGACCGGCACACGCCCGCCGCCGTCCCCGCCTCCTGGGCCGATCCGTCGACCGAGGTGCGGAACCACGGCCTGCAGGTGCCGTACGGCGATCTGGAGGAGGGCCTGCGGGCGCTCGCCGCCTCGGCGAAGACCTCGCTGAAAAGTGTGCTGCTCGCGGCGCATCTGAAGGTGCTGGGGATGCTGACGGTGGAGGAGTCCTTCCACACGGGTGTCGTCTACCACGGTCGTCTGGAGGCTCCCGGTGCGGACCGGGTGCTGGGCATGCACCTCAACACCCTGCCCTTCCCGGCGAGTCGGGGCGCCCGTACCTGGCGTGAGCTGGTGGAGGGGGTGTACCGGCAGGAGACCGAGATCTGGGCCCACCGCCGTTACCCGCTGCCCGCCATTCAGCGTGCGGCCGGGAACTCCCGTGAGCTGCTGACCATCCTGTTCGAGTACCTGGACTTCCACCAGGTCGACACCGACACCGTCGACACCTCGGCCACCATGGGCGACGGCAGCAACGAGTTCGCTCTCACCGCCATCGCGAGTGGCGGGGCGTTCAGCCTCCTCTCGTCCACCGATGTGGTCGGGCGGGAGAACCTGGAGCGGCTGGGCGGGATGTACCGCTCGGTGCTGGAGGCGATGGCCGGGGACCCGGACGGGGACGCGGGTGCGGTGTTCCTGTCGGACGCGGAGCTGTCGCTGCTCGACGGTTGGGCTTCGGGCGGTCGCGTGGAGCGGCCGGCGGGGACGGTGCTGGAGCTGTTCGAGGCGCAGGCCGCCTCGACGCCGGACGCCGTCGCGGTCGTCACCGGGGGTGTTCGCCTCTCGTACCGTGAGGTGGAGGAGCGGGCGAACCAGGTGGCGCACCACCTGCTCGCGGCCGGTGCGGTCACGGACTCCCTCGTCGGTGTGTGCCTGGAGCGCGGCCCCGAGCTGGTGCCCGTCCTGCTCGGCATCTGGAAGGCGGGGGCGGCCTACCTGCCGCTCGACCCGACCCTTCCCAGCGAGCGCCGGGCATACATCCTGGAGGACACCCGGGCGCAGATCCTCGTCACGGACACCGCCGGATCCTTCGACGGCACCACCTTGTTGGTCAACGAGTTGGTCGAAGGACCAACAACCACCCCCGCCCGCGAGACCGACCCCGCGCAGCTCGCCTACGTCATCTACACCTCCGGCTCCACCGGCCGCCCCAAGGGCGTGATGATCCACCACGCCGGTCTCGCCAACTACCTGGCCTGGACCGTCGACACCTACGCCTCCCACGGCACCGGCGGCGCCCCGCTGTTCTCCTCCATCTCCTTCGACCTCGGCATCCCCGACCTGTTCACGCCGCTCATCTGCGGCCAGGCGGTCACGCTTCTCCCCGACGGCATCGACACCGCCTCTCTCGGTGCGGCGCTCGCCGAGGCCGGCCCGTTCAGCTTCGTGAAGCTCACCCCCGGCCACCTCGACCTCCTCACCCACCAGCTCTCCGCCGAGCAGGCCCGCACCCTCGCGGGTGTTGTCATCGCCGCCGGTGACAACTTCCCGGTCTCGCTCGCGGAGCGCTGGCAGCAGCTCGCCGGCGCCGAGGGCACCAAGGTGGCGACGGAGTACGGGCCCACCGAGATCACGATCGGCAACTCCGGTCTGATCATCGACACCCTCCCCACCACCGAGGCGATCCCGCTGGGCGCCCCCATCCCGAACACCGGTATGTACGTCCTCACCGAGGACCTGCGGCCCACCCCGATCGGCGTCCCCGGCGAGGTCTACATCGACGGCGCGGGCCTGGCCCGCGGCTACCTCGGCCGCCCCGACCTCACCGCCGAGAAGTTCCTCCCCAACCCCCACGGCCCCGCCGGCTCCCGCCTCTACCGCACCGGCGACCTCGCCCGCTTCCTCCCCGACGGCACCCTGGAGACCCTCGGCCGCATCGACAACCAGGTCAAGATCCGCGGCTACCGCATCGAACTCGGCGAGATCGAGGCCCGCCTGCGCGAACACCCCCACGTCCGCGACGCCGTCGTGGCCGTCCGCACCCTCGGCTCCGGCGAGAAGTCCCTCGTCGCCTACCTCGTCCTCGCGGACGGCGCCGTGCTGGACGCGGCCGCCGTGCGCGAGCACCTCGGCGCCGCGCTGCCCGAGTACATGGTCCCCACCGTCCACCAGCCGATCGACCGCGTCCCCCTCACCGCCAACGGCAAGGTCGACCACCGCGCCCTGCCTTCCCCCGAGTTGGACGCCTTCGCCACCGAGGAGTACGTCGCCCCTGCCGGGCCGGTGGAGGAACGCCTCGCCGCCATCTGGTCCGAGGTGCTCGGGGTGCCGCGCGTCGGCAGCACCGACAACTTCTTCGCCCTCGGCGGCGACTCCATCCGCGCCGTCCAGGTACTCGCGGCCTGCCGCGAGGCCGGCCTGTCACTCGCCGTCTGGATGATCCTCCAGGCCACCTCCCTGGCCGAGTTGGCCACCATGGTCACCGTCGAGCCGGACACCGGTGACATCCCGCTGACCCCGAGTCAGCTCAACGCCACCGCCAGCCGCACCGTCCGCCTCCCGCTGAGCGCCCAGGCCGAACCGGACCTGCTCGCACGCGCATTGGACTCCGTCGTCCGGCGCCACCGGGCCCTGCACACCTCCCTGGTGCCCGCAGTCGGCCCGCAGCCGCCCGTCCTCCGGCCGACGACCGAGGCACCCACCGACCTGTTCCGCTTCCTCGACCTGCGCGCCACCGCCGCCGACGGCCATGCGGCCGCGATCACCGCCGCGCTGGACGAGGCGCGGGCGGCGCTCGACCCGAGCCGGGCGAGCACGGTCCGGGCGACTCTCGTTCGCGTCGACGACCGCAAGCCCGACGAGCTGTGGCTGACCGTCCACGCGCTCGCCGCCGACCCCGGCTCCTTCGAGACGCTCGCCGAGGACCTCGACTCCGCCTACCGGCAGCTTGCTTCCGGAGAGGAGCCGGTCCTGCCGACACCCGCCACGCCGTGGCAGCTATGGGCGGGACAACTGGCCGAGCAGGCACTCTCCCCCGAACTGCTCGACCAGGGCGAACGCTGGCTCGCCCGTCCACCGGCCACCGCTCTCCCGACCGACGGCAGCGACCACCCGAGCACCGGGACCGCCACCACCGTCACCGTCCTGCCCGCCGACCTCACCGCCGCCCTCCTCGCCGACCCACGCCCCGCGCACCCCGTGCTCGCCACCCTCGGCCGCACACTGGCGCGTTGGGCGGGCGGCGACCGGATCGAGATCGACGTCCTCACCGACCCGCGCCACGACCCGGACCTCGGCCCGGCGCTGTCGCGGACGGTCGGCCCGCTCGCCGACACCCACCCGGTGTCGCTGCGCCTGCCGGCGGACCGCGACACGGCGGCCACGGTCGCGGCGGTGTCCCGCCAGCTGCGCGCGCTTCCCACGCCCGTCCACGGCTACGGCCTGCTGCGGCACCTCGCGCCGGACGCCGACCTCGCCGCCGAACTGGCCGCCCTCCCCCCGGCCCAGGTCCGCTTCAGCTGGACCCCGAGCACCCCGAACACCCCGTCCCCCACCACCGGAAACGAGCTGGTCCTCACCCCCGGCCACCTCGCCCCGGAGACCTCCCCCGCCCACCTCCTCCACGTCGACGCCCACGTCCAGGACGACCGCCTCTACCTCCGCTGGACGTACCGGCCCGCCGTCCACACGGCCGCGACCGTCCACCGGCTCGCGGACGAGCAGCTGGCCGAGCTGAGCACCCACCTCCGCACGACCGCCACCCCCACCACCCGCCCGATCTCCCGCCCTTCCGCCACCACCCCCACCGACCCCGTCCCCGAGCTGATGGCCCGCCACGCCGTCCCCGGAGCGAGCATCGCGCTGCTGGAGAACGGCGAGGTGACCTCCGTCCGCAGCTACGGCGTGCTCGGCACCGAGGACCCCACCCCGGTGACCGCCGACACGCTCTTCCCGGCCGGGTCGATCAGCAAGCACGTCACCACCTTCCTCGTCCTGCGCCTGGCCTCCGAGGGCGTCCTCGACCTCGACCGGGACATCGACGAGTACCTCACCTCCTGGCGGACACCCACCGGCACGACCGGCACCGGCAACAGCGCCGGCCCGGTCACCGCACGGCTCCTGCTGTCCAACCAGTCCGGCCTCGCCCCGCACCCGCCGCTCGACGACAACTACCCCCGCCACGAGCCCTTCCCCACCCTGCTCGACGTCCTGAACGGGCGGGCGCCCGCCAAGACCCCGCCGGTGCGCCGGGCGGACGCGCCGGGCGAGGTGTTCCGGCTCAACCCGCTGAACTTCTCCGTGCTCCAGCAGGCGATGGAGGACGCCACCGGCACCGCCTTCCCGGAGCTCGCCCGGCACTGGCTGCTCGAACCGCTGGGCATGACGGCGAGCGGCTTCGACCCGGTGTTCCCGGACACCACCGGCCGGTCCTTCGCCCGAGGTCACGCCGCGGACGGCACGCCCGTCCCGGACGGGTTCGTCGTCCACCCGGAGGCGGCGGCCGGCGGGCTGTGGACGACGGCCGCCGACCTGGCGCGGCTCGCGGCCGAGATCCGCCGCTGCTACCTCGGACGGCCGGGCGGGCTGGTGGGCCAGGAGCTGGTCCACCGGATGCTGACGCCGCTGGGCGGCCGCAACTACGGCTGGAGCACCATCCTGGACGGCACCGGCGCGGACCTCGAATTCGGCCACGGCGGACAGGCGTTGGGCTACCAGGCGATGACCGGCCTGCGGACCCGCTCGGGCACCGGCGCGGTGCTGCTCAGCAACGGTGCCGGCGGGCGCGAGCTGGTCCGGTACCTGCTGGCGACCGTCTGGTCCGGGCAGCGCACCCTCGGCCGGCTCTGGCAGCAGGCCATCGACGAGGCGACCGCCCGCGAGCAGGGCGCATGACGCCGCCGGCCCCGCTCGCACCGGCCCCGCTCCCCCCGGCCGCCGCCCGCTGGTTCCGCCGCCAGCACCGGGTCGAGGCGCCCCGGCTCCGCCTGGTCTGCTTCCCGCACGCGGGCGGCAGCCCGGCCGCCTACCGGACCTGGCACCGCCACCTGCCGGCGGACGTCGAGGTGCTGGCGGTCTGCTACCCGGGGCGGCAGGACCGGATCGGGGACCCGTTCCCGGCCGGTGCCGCCGAGCTGGCGGCGGAGGTCGCGGCCGCGCTCGGGCCGCTCCGGGAGGTGCCGGTGGCGCTGTTCGGCCACAGCATGGGCGCCTTGTTGGCGTACGAGGTCGCGGTCCGGCTGGCCGCCGATCCGGGTGCGCCGCCGCCGGTCCGGCTGTTCGTCTCGGGGTCGCCCGCGCCGCGTCTCGTCGACCACTCCGCCCTGCGTTCGGCGACGGACGAGGACCTGCTCGCCCTGGTCGACGCGCTGGGCAGCGACTCCACCGACGCGCTGCGGATCCCGGCCCTGCGCGAGCTGCTGATGCCGGGCATCCGCGCCGACTTCCGCCTGCTCGCCGACTACCGGGCCACCACGACCACCACCACTGGCATCCCGGTGGTGGCCTGCACCGGCGACGACGACCCGGTCTGCGCCGTCGAGGCGGCCCGGGCCTGGTCCACGACCACCGTGTCCGCCTTCGAACTGAACGTCTTCCCCGGCGGCCACTTCTACCTCGAACCCCTGGAGGCCGAACTGCTGGACCGCATCACCGGCCACCTGCGGTCCGACCTCCGGTTCCGAACGACCCCGCGGCACGGGGCGCCCCGGTCCGCGAACCATCCCGCGCCCCGGCCCGTGCCCCAGCCCGCCGCCCAGTCCGCACAGACTCACTGAGAGGGACACCGCACCATGACCACAGCCCTTCCGGCGCCGATCCAGGCGACGACCGGCCTGACCCTGACCGACCAGGAGCGCCGGGAGGTCGCCGAGCTCGCCGAGGCCCTCGCCCAGGTGCCGCCGCGTCTGATCGACCAGCGCGCCTGGATGGACGCCGCCCGCAAGCTCGCCTGCCGACTGCCCGCCCGCGTCCTGGAGGAGATCCGCGACTACCGCCACGACCCGGGCCCGGACGGGCTGTTGATCCTGCGCAACCTGCCGGTCTTCGAGGACGTCATGCGGCTGACGCCGACCGTCCCGGAGTCGGTCGAGCGCGCCGCGACGCCGCAGGCCGCCGTCTCGGCACTGATCAGCCTGGCGCTCGGCGAGGTCATCGCCTACCGGGAGGAGAAGTCCGGCGCCCTGGTGCAGAACGTCGTCCCGGTGCCGGGCCGCGAGCAGTCGCAGAGCAACGCCGGCTCGACCCTGCTCGAACTGCACGTCGAGAACGCCTTCCACCCCCGCCGCCCGGACTACGTCAGCCTGCTGTGCCTGCGCAACGACCACACCGGCACGGCCGGGACGCTGGTCTCCTCGATCCGGCGGGCCCTGCTGCTCGTCCCGGACGAGGTCGCCGCGGTACTCCGCGCCTCGCGTTTCGTCACCGAGCCGCCGCCGTCGTTCTCCGCCGGTGACGCCACCCCGCAGCACGCCGTGCTGGAGGGCGACCCCGACGACCCGGACATCCGGGTCGACTTCAGCGCCACCACGGCACTCGACGAGGACGGCCGCGCCGCCCTGGAGGTGCTGCGCGACGCGCTGCTGGACGTCGGCGCGATGCTGGTGCTCCAGCCGGGCGAGATGGCCTTCGTCGACAACCGGCTCTCCGTCCACGGCCGGACGTCGTTCGAGCCGCGTTACGACGGCCTGGACCGCTGGCTGCACCGCACCTTCGTGCACCTGGACAACCGCCGTAGCCGGGCCGACCGCGCGGGCAACGGCTTCGTGCTCGACTGAGCGTCAGTTCCGTTTATCCTCATACCTGTTGACCTCTATCGCCGGGGGTCGGTCGACACCACGACCGACCCTCCGGCCGGAATCCCGATGCACTTCGTCCTCGCCCGGCTCGACTTCCCGGACGGCGCACCCGACGCCGCCGAACTCCGACGCGCCCTCCCCCGACCGACCGGCGTGGAGCACGTGCACGTCGACGGCCGCAGCACCTCGGCCGATGTCGTGCTCTTCCTCGCGCTCCCGACCCTCGCCGAGTCCGAGTCGACCGCCCGCGCCGTCTGCAACGCGTACCTGCGCGTCCACCACCCCACCGCCCGCCTGGTCGGCCTCGGCGGGTCGCTCGCCCCCGGCACCGAGGACCTGCTCCTCGGCCCGGACACCCACGAACCCGGCCCCGGCACCGCCCCTTGAGCACGGCGCCACCGGCGGGCCTCAGCCCAGGCTGTGCCGCAGCCGGTACCCCACCGCCGCACCGCCCCCGGCCAGCGCCACGGCGGCGGCGTGCCGGGACCCGGCCGGCACATCGGTGACGGCCCAGCCGGCCGGACGGCGCGCGGGCTCGGCGGTGCCGAGGTAGTCGGCGGCGGGCGGGCGGGCGAGGCCGATGCCGAGGCCCTTGAGGTACGCCTCCTTGCGGGTCCACAGCCGGGCGAACGCGCCGGGGCGGTCCGCCGGGCGGACGTCCGCGAGTTCGACCCGCTCGACCGGGTGCAGCGTCGTGGCGAGCACCTCCACGCTGTCGGCCGCGGGCAGCGGCTCCACGTCCACGCCGACGGGGGCGTCGGCCAGGCCGATCAGCACCCGGCCGCCACCGTGCGAGAGCGAGAACTGCGGGGCCCCCGCGGTGGCCCCCGCCGGATCACCCGCCGGATCACCCGCCAGCCTCGGCCGCCCGTGCGGCTCGGCGCAGCCGGGGCACGGCTCCCGGCCGAAGACCAGCTCCGCCGGGGCCAGCCCCAGGCGCCGGCCGAGCACGTGCCGCAGCGCGACGTGCGCGGCCAGGTAGACCGCCCGGTCGGCGTCCCGGACGAAGCGCCCGGCCCGCCGGTGCTCCTCCTCGTCGAGGCCGGCCAGCTCGGCCGGTCCCACCGGTACGGCGGCGGCTTCGAGCAGCCACAGCTCGACCGTCCCCGGATCCTGCGCGTTCATCCGTCCCCCTTCACCCGCACCGACCCCCAACGGCGGAGAACGACGACGGGCGGCCCGGTGTCACCGGACCGCCCGCGTCGGCGTACCCGCGCGCGTCACCTGCCGACGCGCGCCTCGCGGAACGGGCCGGGGCTGCCGACAGGCGTGGCGACGGCCTCGCCGACGCCCTGCTCGCCCAGCTTGTCCAGCACCGACTCCAGCAGCTCGGTGTCGCAGTAGATGTGGAGCTCGGTGATCTTGCCCCACTTGATCCGGACCACGTGCACGCCCTGGTTCGAGTAGCGGTTGCCCTCGCGGTCGGTCAGGTGGTCGACCCACTCGGCGAAGGCCACGGTGTCCCAGGGCCAGCCCTTGGCGACGACCTTCTTCAGCTCGAAGCGCAGGTCGGGCATGACCTCCGCCAGCCGGTCGTACCACCGCTGGATCTGCTCGGCGGTGTCGCGCCCGCCCGACAACGCGTGCGCACCGGAGAACCAGTGCTCCGCGTCGGGGGTGAACTGCCGCACGATGGCCGCGTAGTTGCCTCGGTTGACGTCGGCGAAGGAATTGCGAAGATTGCGCCGGACAATGGCGTGGTACACGTTTCCACCTCTGGTCGTAGACAGGCCGGTCGATAGTGGTGACGGTGCGTCAAAACCTTACGACTTCTCGACGGCCAGCGGCGGCGCCCCGCCCTCACGGAGCCCGAATCGTTCGTACAGCCACCGGAGCGGAGCCGGGGCCCACCAGTTCCACTCGCCCAGCAGACGCATCAACGAGGGCACCAGCAGCGCCCGGACGATGGTGGCGTCCAGCAGCACGCCCAGCGCGGTGCCGAGTCCGAGCTCCTTGATGAACACGATCTCGGAGGTGGCGAGCGCACCCAGCGCGACGCAGAACAGCACCGCCGCCGCGGTCACGACCCGGCCGGTGCGGCCCAGGCCCTGGGCGACGGACTCGGCCTCGCCGACGCCGGCGTCCCTGGCCTCCTTGATCCGGGCGAGCAGGAACACGCCGTAGTCGGTGGAGAGTCCGAAGACCATCGCGAACAGCAGCACCGGCTGGGTGGCGTCCAGCGCGTTCTGCGCCTCGGTGCCGAACAGCCCGGCCCCGTGGCCCCATTGGAAGACGAAGACCAGGATGCCGAAGGTCGCGGCGAGGGTGAGCAGGTTCATCAGCACGGCCTTGAGCGGCAGCACCAGCGAGCCGGTCATCAGCAGCAGCACCAGCATGCTGGTGAGGAAGACGATCAGCGCGGCGGCCGGGAGCCGGCCGGTGAGGCTGTCCTCCAGGTCGACGAAGGTGGCGGTCTGCCCGCCGACCAGGACCTCGTCCGGGCCGGAGAGCGCCCGGACGTCCTTGACCAGGGTCTGACTCTCCCCGCTGAGGCCGGGCTCGCGGGGGGTGACCTGGAGCAGCCAGGTGTCCGCGTTCAGCGCCACCGCCGGGGTGACGGCGGCCGCGCCGGGCAGGGCCGCGATCCGGTCGCGCAGCGCGTCCATCCGGGGCTGCGCGCCCGCCGTGTCGCCGCCGGCCGCGACCACGACCTGCACGGACTCCAGCGGGTCGGCCGGGAAGTCGGCGCGCAGGGTGTCGGCGACCGAGCGGCTGCTCGTGCTGGTGGGCAGCGAGGCGGGGCCGACGGTCGTGAAGGCGACCTTCAGGAACGGCAGTCCGAGCAGCACCAGCAGCGCGCCGGCGCCGATCGCGACCAGCGGGGCCCGTCGCATCACGCCCCGGGCCAGCGCGAACCAGCCGCCGTCGGTGTTCTCCGGCGCCTCCAGCGAGCGGCGGAACCGGGCCGGGGCCAGGAAGTCGATGTGCCGGCCGAGCAGCCGCAGCATCGCGGGCAGCACCAGCAGCGCGACCAGCAGCGCCGAGGCGGAGACCAGCAGCCCGCCGACCGCCATCGAGTACAGGAAGCGCTGGCGGAAGACGAACAGCGAGGCCATCGCGGCGCTCACGGTGAGCGAGCTGAACAGGATGGTGCGGCCCGCGGTGTGCAGGGTGACCCGGATCGCCCGGTCGATGTCGGGCTCGACCGTCATCTCACTGCGGAAGCGGGAGACGATCAGCAGGCTGTAGTCGATGGCGAGGCCGAGGCCGAGCGCGGTGACCAGGTTGAGCGAGAAGATCGACATCGGGGTGAACTGGTCGACCACCCGCAGCCCGAACAGGGTCAGCACGACGTTCAGGCCGCCGATGACCAGCGGCAGCGCGGAGGCCACCAGACTGCGGAAGATCCACAGCGAGAGCAGGAACAGCACCGGGAAGGCCAGGAGTTCGGCCCGCTCCAGGTCGTGCTGGACGGTGCTGACGACCTGGTTGCCGACCACCTCGCTGCCGCCGAGCTTGACCGCGGTGTCGCCGTCCAGCCGGTCGGACAGCCGGTCGACGGCGTCCTGGTAGTGGTCCTCCGCGCTGTCCTTGAGCCGGCCGACCACGATCGTCCGACGCCCGTCGTTGGAGACCAGGTTCTTGTCCTGGGTCCGGTAGTACGTCAGGACGTCGGCGAAGGTCGGGTCCCCGGCCATCAGCCCGGCGACCTTGTCGACCTCCTCCCGGGTGCGGGGGTCGTCCACCGGGGCACCGGTGTCGACGAGGGCGATGATGCCGCCGTCGCTCTGGATGCCGGTGGCCGCGCCGATCCGGTCGTCCGCCCGGACGCTGCCCGAACCCGGGGTGACGAAGTCCGGGTTGCCGCCGGTCAGCGATGTGACGACGGGCGCGCCGATGAAGGCCGCCACCGCGGCCACCACCACGGCGCACAGCACCATCACCCGGCCGTGCCGGTTCGCCAGCCGTGCGATCAGGTCCATCATGCGTGGCTCCTCAGCCGGGTCGCCGCCGGCGCGTTGGCCTGCTCCGCGGGGCCGGTGCCGCCGGCTCCGGGTGCGGTGCCCCGGTTGCGCGCGGCGGGCGACGGGTCGGCGTTCATCCGGCGGACCAGCTTGCGCAGCATGGCCCGGTAGGAGAAGTGCTCGACCTGGAGCCAGTGCCGCTCGGAGTCGTAGTACTGGATGCCGCCGTTCAGCTCGGACCCCGCCATCGGCGTGGCCTTGGCCTGCTTGAACCAGGACGCCCGCCGCGGGTCGGTGCGCAGCAGGTGCAGGTAGCGGGCCATGAGCTGGGACTGGTAATCCATGATCGGCCAGTTGCCGGTGGAAGTCTGGAAGTAACCGATGACAAAAAGGTTGTCGTACTCGGGGTGGAAGGCGCTGAGGTGCAATTGCGGAGTGCGCCCGTTCCAGTTCAAGTACTTGCGGTCGATGAACGGGAACTCGGTCATCCGGTAACCGGTGGCGTAGACGATCACGTCGTACGCCTCCTCGCTCCCGTCGCTGAACTTCACCCGGTCCCCCCGGAGTTCGGCGATGTCCGGCTTCGCCCCGATATCACCGTGCCCCAAGTGGTAGAGGAGCGTCGAATTGATGACGAAATGCTCCTCCAGCAACTTGTGCGACGGCTTGGGCAGTCCGTACTGCTCCGGCCGTCCGGCACTGTTGAGCCGCAGGAAGAGACTACCGAAGAAGCGCACCACCGGCCGGGGCATGCGCCATTTCAGGACGTTCTCGTAGAGCACGTCGGTCGGCATCCCGAACAGGTACTTCGGCCAGTAGTAGCAGCCGCGGCGGATGCTCAGCGAGGTCGACGCGGCGTTCTGCGAGGACTCCACCGCGATGTCGCAGCCGGAGGTGCCGCCGCCGACCACCAGCACCCGCTTGCCGCGCAGCGGCTCCGGGTCGCGGTACTCGCAGGAGTGCATGATCTCCCCGTCGAAGGTGCCCGGGTATTCCGGGTACCGGGGGCTCCAGTTGTGGCCGTTGGCGATCACCACCCCGGCGTAGCGGCGGACTTCGCCCCCGTCGAGGGTGACGAACCAGTCCGGCGAACCGTCCCGGCGCTCGATCGACTCCACCGTGCGGCTGAACTCGACGTGTTCGTACACCCCGAAGTGCTCGGCGTAGGAGCGCAGATAGGCGTGCGCGTGCTCCCGGCCGAGGTAGGTCGGGAAGTGCTCCGGAATCGGGAAGTCGTCGTACTGGATGTAGGGCTTGGACGTGATCAGGTGCACCGAGTCGTAGGCGGCGCTGTAGGTGTTGCCGCCGTACCAGTTGCCGCCCACGTCGTCGGCGCGCTCGATCACGTCGAACTCGATGCCGAACTCCCGCAGGTTCTTGCCGGCGGACAGACCACCTGCCCCGGCGCCCACGACGCAATAGGCCTTCGACCGGTCAACGATCGTGGTCAACGGATCCCCCTGGTGGTGTCGTGCCGTGCCCCGGGGCACGGTGATTCGGTCGGTACCGGACGGCCGGGCTCCCGACCGTCCGGTGTCGGTGGTGGGTCTTGGGCCGTCCGGTGTCAGTGGTGGCGCAGGCCGGTCACCCGGAGCACCACCGGGCACGGTTCGAAGAGCTCGACCGGGTGGTAGCCGGTCCAGTCGCGGCCGTCCGGGGTGCCGACCAGCAGGACGGTGCCCTCCCCGGCCGACGGCGCGACGGTCAGCCGCTCCACCGTGAGCCGCCGCACCGACCCGGCCGCGCCGGGCGCGGCCGCGCCCGGCGCCTGGGCCAGCCAGGCGGCCCGCAGCAGGTTCTCCAGCTGGTGCAGCGGAAGGGCCGAGCCCGGCGCCGGTGAGGCGAGCAGCAGATCGGCCGTCCGCCCCGGCTCCGCGCGCCCGTACAGCCGGCCGCCCACGGCGTCCCGCTGCCAGGCGGCCAACCGGAAGGCGTGCCCGCTCCAGCCGAGCGCGCCGCCCGGCGCGGGCGGCGCCACGTCCTCCGCGCCCAGCGCGCCGGTCGGCGGCAGCACCGCCTGCTCCGGCGGCACCTCCCCGGCCCGGTAGACCAGTTCGGCGGCGGCCAGCCGTCGGCCGTCCCGCTCCAGGGTGACCGCGACCAGCCAGCCGCCGTCCGGCGCCCAGCGGCCCTCGGCGTGCCGGGTCAGCACCGCCGTCCGCCGGCCGGGGCCGACCCGCAGCTCCGCCAGGTCCACGTCCAGGTCCCGGAGTTCGGCGAACCGCAGCTGGTCCCCGTTCTCCGGCAGCACCCAGTCACCGGCCGCCCGCAGGTACTCCAGGCAGAGCGAGACCGGCAGCGCGGGCTCGCCGCCGACCCGGAAGTCGTCGCAGCACGGCAGCTCGCCGGCCGACAGCCGGTGCTCCGTGGTCAGCGCGGCGTACGGCCGGAAGTCCAGCGGCTCGCCCAGGTAGTAGCGGCTCGCGGCGAGCCGCTCGATCCCGGGCAGGCCGGTGTCCTGCTGGTAGCCGCGCAGCACGGACGGCAGCATCGCCGGACCGACGTCGCCGATGAACGTCGACTCGCCGCTGCCGCCCGAGAACAGCTCCCGCTTCCAGTGGTACAGGCCCTCGCGGACGTCCACCGCCGACATGTAGCGCAGCGTGGCCTCGTAGTTGGTGATCATCCCGAGGCGTTCCCAGGTCGGCCAGCAGACCGTGGACACCGGCGTCCGCCGGACCCGGCCCGACTGCTCGCCGTCCTGCGAGGCCCACAGGCCGAGCCGGCTCAGCGCCTCGTTGGCCGCCCCGTAGTCGAGCTGGCCGACCATGCCGCCCCAGCGGCCGGTCAGCGAGCCGACGCTGCAGAAGAACGCCAGCGGCGGCCGGTCCGCCACCGCCCGCAGCAGGTTGAGGAAGCCCCCGACCTTGACCCGGACGACCAGCGAGACGATCTGCTCGGTCTTGCCCGGCAGCCGCACCGGCACGTCCACGCCCGCGTTGTGGACGACACCGGCCAGCCGGTCGCCGGCCTCGTCGACCAGCCGGGCGACCTGCCCGGGGTCGGTGATGTCGCACTGCACGTAGTCGATCCGCAGACCGTCCTCGCGGGCCGAGGCGAGGTTCGCCCACAGCTCGCGGTCCTGGGCCAGCTTCTCCAGCTCGCCGCGGACCTGCGGCACCCGGCGCGCGGCCACGGCCTCCCGCAGCCGCTCGTCCCGGTAGCGCCGGAACTCCCGCTCGTCGAACTCCAGCGCCGGGACGGCGTTCGGGTCGGGCACCGCGCCGCGGCCGCTGACCACCACCCGCGCGCCGAACTCCTCGGCGAGCGAACGGGCCAGCGCGTAGCCGATGCCGCGCCCGCCGCCGGACATCACCACCGTGTCGCCGGGCCGCAGCGCGCGGACCGGCGGGGCGGGCTGGGCGTGCCGGGCCCGCAGGCTGTAGCGGCGGCCGCCGTGGTGGCCGATCTCGAACGCGCCCCAGCGGTACAGCTCCCGGCTCACCAGCTCGCCGATCTCCTCCGCCGAGTGCTCGGCGGTGAGGTCGAGGATCCTGATGTTGCAGTTCGGGACCTCCCGGGGCAGGCCCTTGGCGAGCCCCGCCCACAGGCCGCCGAGCGGCTGCTCGACCCGGTCCGCGCCGAAGCCCATCCGGCCGCCCAGCCAGGTGACCGGCAGGTAGAACAGCCGCACCGCGTCGGTCTCGGTGATCCAGTCCGCGAAACAGGCCTGGAGCATCGCGACCGTCTGCCGGAACGGTGCCTCCCAGCCGTCCGGACCGCTGCGGTCGAAGGGCTCCTCCAGGTTGAGGTCGACGATCCCGTCGATCCGCCCGGCCGCAGCGAACAGGGCCGCCGCGGCCTCGGCGAAGCCGCCGAGCTGCCCCTCGGCGGGCGGGGCGAGCCGGTGCACCGCCGCCCCGGCCGCGGTGAGCGCCGCGGCGACCGCGGCGGCGGTGGCCTCCCGGCCACCGACCACCGCGATCGAGCGACCGCGCAGCCCGGGGGCGGCGCCCGGCGGGAGCGCGGCGGTCTCCACCGGCTCCCACACGTGGCGCCGCACGGGGCGCACCGATCCGTCCTGCGGGTAGTCCACCACCGGCGGGGCGAGGGCCTCCGCGAGGGTGATCGGTTCCTTGAGTGTCATCGGCGTGTCATCGCTTCCTGGGCTCCACGACGAGGCGGATGCCGTCCACCGGGCGGAAGGACACCAGCGTGCCCAGCGTCAGCGGGTGGTCCGGGACCAGCCGCAGCCGGAAGCGCTGGGCCACCATGGCCAGCGTCAGGTGCGTCTGCACCAGCGCCATCTGGTTGCCGATGCACTTGCGCTGCCCCCCGCCGAACGGGAAGTAGGCGTACCGGGGCTGCTGGGCGCGGTTCTGCTCGCTGAAGCGCTCCGGGTCGAAGCGCTCCGGGTCGACCCAGTAGTCCGGGTGCCGGTGGGTGACGTACGGGACCATGAAGACGCTGCCGCCGGCCGGGACGTGCCAGCCGTTGACGTCGTCCTCCGCGACGGCGTCGCGCGGGTACACCCAGATCGGCGGGTGCAGCCGCAGCGTCTCGTCGGTGACCATCTTGGCGTAGGGGAGGTTCGGCAGGTCCTCGATGGTGGGCGTGCGCCCGCCGAGCACCTGCTCGACCTCCTCGTGCAGCCGCTCCTGCGCCTCGGGGTCCTTGGCCAGCTCGTAGAGCGCCCAGGCCAGGCCGGTGCCGGTGGTCTCGTGGCCGGCCATGAAGACCGTCATGATCTCGTCCCGGACCTGCTGCCTGGTCCACTCGCCGCCGCTCTCGTCGCGGGCCTGGAGCAGCAGGCTGACCAGGTCGGTCAGCCCCTCGTGCCGCCCGTCCCGGTGCGCCTCGACGATGCCGTCCACCACGTCGTACATCACCTTGCGCGCCTGGCGGATGCGCCGGTTGTACGGGATCGGGACGAACTCGGGGGTCAGCTGGTTGAGGGTGCCGCGGAAGACCATCGCCTCGATGGAGGTGACCATCGCCGGCCCCACCCGGTCACTGAGCGGGTGCAGGTCGGTGTCGAACATGACCTTGCCGAGGGCCCCCAGGGTGAGGTCCATCATCTCCGGCACCACGTCGAGGCCGGCCTTGTCGGACCCCGCGTGCTCCCACCGGTCCAGCACCAGGGCGGTGGAGTCGGTCATGGTGGTCGCCATGTTGTCGATCGCGGTCTTGTGGAACAGCGGGTTCACCACCCGGCGGTGCTGCTTCCACTCCTCCCCGTCGAGGGTGAGCAGGCCCATCCCCATGAAGATCTTGAAGGCGTCGTAGCCCTTGCCGCGGATGTAGTTCTGGTTGTTGTCCTGGAGGACGTACTTGATGTTGTCCGGGTGGTAGTTCAGGTGGACGGTGAAGTAGCCCAGCGGCAGCCGGACCATGTCCCCGTAGGCCCGGCTCAGTTCGGTGAACAGGGCGGGCGCGTTGCGCTGGAACTTGCGCAGGTTGCCGGGGACGGTCTTCAGTCCGCGCGGCCCCGGGGCGGGGCGGGCGAGCCGCGCGACGGCGGGCGCGGGGCGGCGCGCCGGGCGGCGCTCGGGCGCGGCGACGACCGTGGCCACCGCCGTACCCGGCTCCGGGGCCGGCTCCCCGCCGTTCTCCTTGCTCGCGGTCACGTCGGTGCTCGCCTTCCTGCTCGTGGCGTACTGGGGGTCCGTGGCCGCCGGCGTCGGCCCACCAGCCGCGCCGGCCTCAGCTTTTCCCATCGCCGTCACCACCTCACCGGTCTCGGCGGGGGCCGCTCCGGGATCGACCGGATCGGGATCCGCCACCCGGGGCTCGACCGCCCCGGGTTCGGCCGCCTCGGGCTCGGCCGTACCGGTACCGGCTCCGACCGCCCGGGCGGCGGCCGCCTCGGCCATCTCCTCGGGGGTCACGAACTTCCCGGTGCCGCGGTCGAGATAGCCCATCAGCGTCCAGTCCAGGTCCTTCATCTGGATCAGGATCCGGCCGTCCGGACGGACGGCGACGAACCGGTTGCCACTGCCCGCGTTCCGCCCGTCGGCCTCCGCCCCGGGCAGCACCGCGTACAGGTCGACCCGGCCGTAGCGGGCCGCGACCTGGCTGTCGCCGCCGTGCTCGTAGACGTCGATCCGGCCGATGCCCAGCGGGGCCGCGAGCGGGACCAGGTCACCGTCGACCAGGGCCAGCACCCCGGTCCTGGCGAGCCCGTCGAGCAGCACCACCGGGATCCCGAAGCTCCCGAAGACCCGGTGGTCCAGGGGCAGTTCGAGGTTGTAGGTGGCGCGCTTGCCGTCCGGGTGCAGCCGGGTGTCGGTGGTCGACACGAACAGGTCGGTCAGCAGCACCGGGGAGCCCGGGCTGTGGTACGGGTCCGGCACCGGCGTCTCGGCGGCCGGGTGCCAGGCCTTCCAGTGCGGCGCGTCCGGCAGGTCGCCCGCCAGCAGCACCCGCACCTCGAAGTGCAGCCGGTCCTTGACCAGCACGGTGCCGTTGGGCGCCACCACGTCGTGGGTGATCCGCACCGCCACCACGGCCTGGCCGAGGTCGGCCCGGCGCTCCACCAGCTCGGCCCGGATCCGCTTGCGGAGCCCGGCCCGGTCCGACTCGCGGACCTTGAGGAAGTGGTGGAACCGCAGGTCCTCGAAGGCGTAGACCTTGAGGTCCGGCACCAGCCACGAGGCCGCCTCGAAGGCGATCTCGGTGACGAACGTCCCCGGCAGGGTGGGCGCGTCGCCGACCTTGTGGTGGCGCAGGTAGTCGTCCCGCTCCAGGTCGAAGACCCGCTCGAAGGTGACCGTGTCCGGGCCGCGCTCGACCACCTCGCCGAGGTAGAACGGCAGCACCTCCGGCTCCACCGGTCCCGCCGCGGCCGGCCGCTCCGGGCGCACCGGTTCCTGCGGTTCCGCGGAGTCCGAACCACCGCGCGGCGCCCCCGGGTTGAGGAAGCCGGGCAGCAGCCGGTCGACCGCCCGCCGCTCCGCGTCACCGAGGTGCACGGTGTACGGCGACGGCTTGGCCAGGTTGAGCTCGCGGACGAAGTGGTGCACGCCCTCCGCGGTGCTCATCGCGGAGTACAGGCCGCTCTTCTCGAAGTACGCCTTGGTCAACTCGTTGGCGCCCAGGCCGACCTCGCCCCACAGGGTCCAGCCCACGGTGAACTCGTGGAGGCCCAGCACCTGCTGGTGGTAGGTCGCGGCGGCACCGAGGAAGTCGTTGCCCGAGGCGTAGTCGGCCTCGCCGACCTGGCCCGTCATGCCCAGCAGCGAACCGAAGTTGCACCAGGCGCGCGGCGGCCGGCCGCGCAGGGCGTGCTTGAGGTTGAAGTAGCCCAGCACCTTCAGGTCGCGGACCTGCCGGAACTCCGCCAGGCTCTTGGTCGCGATCGGCGCCGAACGGTTCAGCCCGGCCGCGTTGACCAGCAGGTCGATCCGGCCGGCCTCGGCGTGGATCCGGTCCATCGCGGCCGTCACCTGGTCGCGGTCGGTCACGTCGCAGGGCACGTAGTGCACCGCGCCCGCGCCGCTGTGCTCGGCGATCCGGCGCAGGTTGGCCCGGATCACCCGGGCCTGGCCGATCCGCTCGTACGCGCGGTTGAGCTGCGCGGGGTTGCGGCCGGTCCGCAGCGCCAGCTGCTTGCGGATGTAGTCGGCGCGGCCCTTGGCGAAGGCCTCGTCGTCCAGCTCCAGGTACTCGGCCGGGTGGGAGTCCACCGGGTTGCTGCCGAGCACGTACACCCGGGGGCGGAAGTGCCGGGCGACCTCGGCCAGCAGCTCGGCGGTGATGCCCCGCCCGCCGCCGACCGCGACCACGACACTGTCCGGACCGAGCGTCGCCTCACCCGGCGGCAGCAGCTCGCCGGGCTCCTCGGCGAGGGTGACGGTCAGCCGCCGCCCGCCGTCGTGGAAGGCCGAGGGGACGCCGCGCCGGAACGCCGACTCCCGCTCCGCCTGCGCGACCCCGGTGGCGGCCTCCCGCGTCCCGGTGATCAGCGCGTAGGTCAGGCAGTGCGGCGCGTACTCCAGGTGGATCACCTTGAACAGGCCCGTGAACATGCCCGTGAACGGGTGCGGGGTCCGGTCGGTCATCGCCCCGAGGAACAGCCCGACGCAGCTCGCGCCGCCGGCCTCGTCGGCCAGCGCCTCGTGCCGCTGCTGCACCGTCAGGAAGACCAGCTCGTGCAGGGCGCTCAGCGCCTCCGCCTCCGCCGGACCCGCCGTGTCCGCGCCGGACAGGTCGGTGACCACCCGGATGTGCCGGATCAGCCGCCGCGGGTCCGCCTCGTCCAGCAGCCCCGCCAGCGCCTCGGCGTCCGGCACGTGCCGGACCCCGGGACCGCCGGGCACGGTGGACAGCACCAGGGTGCCGGCCGGCGCCCCGGCCGCCGACACCGTCTCCGGCCGGTCGGTCAGGACGACGGTGGGCTCCGCGGGCCAGAACGGCAGCTCGGCGCGGACCGGCTCGCCGGGCGTCTCGGTCAGCCCGGGCACGTGCCGGCTCACCACCAGCGGGTGCCGGTCGTCGTACAGCCGCTCGTCGTAGAACGCGGACGGCACGTGGAGCTCGGCCTCCGGCGCCGGCACGGCCGCCGACAGCGGGGCCGAGACCCGGACGCTGAGGTCGGGCGCGCCGTTCTCGCCGCGGCAGACCACCAGCGCGTCGCGCCCGGCCGGCTCCTCGGCCAGCACCTGCAGGATGCCGATCGCACCCTCGGCGCCCAGGTAGCAGACCTCCCGGCCGGGGCGGACGGCGCCGCACTCGACGGTCGGCACCGGCTCCGCGGCCGGCTCTCCGGCCACCGCTCCGTCCCGCTCCGCCTCGGCGAGCGGGGTGTCCAGGTAACCCAGCACCTCCAGCCCGGCCGCGGCGGCGGTCTCCTCCGTCACCAGGGCGAACAGGAAGGCACCCTCGGCCAGGACGCTGCCGCCGTCGAGGGCCTCGTCCAGCAGCTGGCGCACCTCGTCGGTGCTGTTGCCGTTGATGCCGCCGACCAGCGCCATCGTCAGCTCGCCCTGCCGCAGGTAGCGGATGGCGACGTCGATCGCGCTCAGGGTCGAGGTGAACCCCGTGTCGACCGTCATGTTGAGGCCCTTGAGGTCGAAATAGTTGGCGACCCGGGCCGGGATCACGTTCGGCATCATGCCGGGGAAGGAGTCCTCGTTGGACGGCGGGACCAGCCGCCGCACCTCGGTCCTGAGCAGCTCCAGCGCCTCCGGCAGCCACGGCGCCGAGGCCAGCGCGGCGTCGGCCTTCAGGGCGATGGTCAGGTCGTCCAGGTAGCAGCGCAGCGCGTACAGGGTCGCGTTGCGGGTCGCCCCGAGGTGGCCGAGCACCACACCGGTCGTCTCGCTGTTGTCCTCCCAGAACGCGCCCAGGCTGTCGCGCAGCCGGTGGGCGCACTTGAGGATCATCAGCTGGCAGCGGTCGATGCCCCGCATCATGCCGGGGGGCATCCGCACCTGCTTGAACGACGGCAGCGGGTAGGTGTCGCCGAAGGACACGTCCTCCGGGCCGGACCGGCCCAGCCAGGTGGCCAGCTCGTCGGCGGTCTCGGTGCCCGGCACGTGCGCCGTCCGGGCCACGATCGCGATCCGCTGCGGCTTCACCTGCTCGGTCCGCGCCGGCAACGGGAGGCCGGACGGCGCCTTCGGTGCCGCGGGCGGCTCCTGCACGACCAGGTGGGCGTTGGTGCCGCCGAAGCCGAAGCCGGAGACGGCGGCCGTGCGGCGGCGGGCGCCGCGCGGCCAGGGCACCGCCTCGGTCGGCACGACCAGGTTGGAGCCGCCGATCGCGAAGTCCGCCGGGGTCTCGGTGAACCGGTGCTGCGGCGGGATCACATCGTGCCGGAAGCCCAGCACGACCTCGATCAGCGAGGCCACGCCCGCGGCCCAACCGGTGTGCCCGATCACCGACTTGTTGGAGGTGACCACCACCGGGGCCCGGCCCGGCTCGTGACCGCCCAGCGTCTCGCGCAGGGTGGTGAACTCCGCCAGGTCGCCCGCCGGGGTACCGGTGGCGTGGGCGACGATCCAGTCCGGCCGCACGTCGTCCATGCCCGGCCGGTCCAGCGCGCGGCGGATCGCCAGCTTCTGGCCGGCCGCGCTCGGCGCGTAGATCGCCTTGCCCTTGCCGTCCGAGGACGAGCCGAAGCTGCGCAGGGTGGCCAGCACCCGGTCACCGTCCCGGCGCGCCCGGCTGAGCCGCTTGAGCACGACGGTCGCGGCGCCGTCCGAGAACAGCACCCCGTCGCTGTCCTTGTCGAGCGAGCGGACCTCGCCGCTCACCGACAGGCCGTTGAGCTTCGCGAACAGGATCGACCCGCGCGGGCCCACCGCGAACGAGCCGCTGCAGACCGCGATGTCGTGCCGGCCCTCCAGCAGCCCCTTGAGGCCCAGGTCCACCGCGTAGAGCGAGGAGGAGCAGGCGGTGTCCACGAGCAGCAGCTCGGCGGAGTCCGGCAGCACGTCGCGCATCGCGTTGAGCCCGACCCGGTGCGGGAAGAAGTGCAGCGGCTCGGGACCGCTGCGCGGGTAGTGCCCGGCCAGCCGCCGCTCGACGGTGGCCAGCGCGGCGGCGCGGTCCGCCCCGGACAGGCCGAGGCCGTCCAGGATGGGGGCGATCCGGCCGAGCACACCGGCCCGGACGGTCGCCTCCTCCAGGTGCTGGCTGCCGTCGGCGGTGTAGCCGACCAGGAAGGAGCAGCGGTCCTCGGGGTTGTGCCGGACGCCCTCCATCGCCTGGAGCAGCGAGTGGCGCAGCCAGAGCGTGGTGGACTCCACCGCGTTCGGGTCGGTCCCCGCCTCGGCCAGCTCGCGGGCCAGCTGCGGGTGCGGCACGAAGTCGGTGATGAAGGCCGAGCGCTTGGAGTAGGTCTTGTCCTCGTCGCGCTTGTCGGAGGAGTGGAACTTGTCGTTGTCCCACCGGTCGGCGGGGATCTCGACGAAACGGTCGGCGCCGTTCATGAGCTCGTGCCAGTACTCGTCGAGGTCGTTGGCGCCGGGCACCACGATGCCCATGCCGACGATGGCGATCTCGTCGTCCTCGTCGAACGCCTCCTCCTCGACCGCCTTCGCGGCCACCGGGGCGGCCTCGGCGACCGGGGCGACCGGGGCGGCCTCGGCGACCGTCGTGACCGACACCGCCGGTGCCTGACGCGGGGTCACCGCGGCCTGCACGGCGGCCGTCACGGGCGCGGTCACCGGCGCGGCAACCGGGGCGGTCACGGCGGCGGCGGGCACAGACGTGTCCTGCGCCTCCTCCGCCCTCGCCGCCCCCTCGACCGACTCCACCGACTCCACCGACTCGCCGACCGGGACGGTCGGCGGCACCGGCTCCACCAGCGCACGCGGCGGCGACAGCAGCGCCTGCCCCGTGGACAGTCCGCCGTCCGCCAGGATCACCTGGCCGGTGATCCAGCTCGACCGCGGCGAGGCCAGGAAGGCCACCACCTCGGCCAGCTCCTCCGGGTGGCCGAGCCGCCCCATCGGGGTGGCCTCGATCGTCGCCCGCTGCATCCGCTCGGCGTCCGGGAAGAGGTCCACGACCTCGCTGTACAGCATGCCGGCGGCGGCCGTGTTGACCCTGATCCCGTCCCGGGCGTAGTCGACGGCCAGGTAGCGGGTCATCGCCTCCACCGCGGCCTTGGCCGGACCGCAGGCCAGGTAGTTGGCCATGACGAACTGGCCGCCGCCCAGCGTGGAGAGGTTGACGATGCTGCCCCCGCCCCGCCGCGCCATCAGCGCGGCGGCGCGCTGGGCGCACGCGAGGCCGCCCTTGAGGTTGGTGTTGAGGGCCCGGTCGATCAGCTGGTCGGTGACCTCGCCGCCCGGCACCAGGGCGCCGTTGGCGGCGTTGTTGACCAGGATGTCGAGGCCGCCGAAGCGCTCCTCGATCTCGTCGAACATCCGGTCGACCTGGCCCCGGACGGCGACCGACGCCCGGATGACGTGCGCCCGGCCACCGGCCCGCTCGATCTCCTCGGCGGTCTCCCGGGCGGGCCCGGGCGAGTGCAGGTGGTTGATGACGACGAGCGCGCCGTCGGCGGCGAGCCGCTTGGCGATGACCTTGCCGACGTTGCGCGCCCCGCCGGTGACCAGGGCGATCTTGCCCCGCAGCTCCTGGGACCCGCTCACGCCGATCCGCCCGAGGCGATGATGAGGTCGGCGATCTTGCCCAGGGTGTTGTAGGCGGCCGGACGCACGTCGGACGGCCGGGGCGGCAGCTCGTAGCGGTTGCCGACGCGCACCAGCAGCTCCGTCTGCTTCACCGAGTCGACGCCCAGCTCGGCCTCCAGGTCGGTGGCCTCCTCGAAGACCTCCGCCGGGTACTCCAGCGCCTCGGCGTAGATGTCGGCGAGCTGGCGGACCAGGGTGTCCCGGTCCACGACCGCGACACTCCCGTTCGCGCTGCCGTTGAGGCTCCCGTTCGCGCTCCCGTTCACACTGCCGTTCGCGCTCCCGTTCACGCTGCCGTTCGCGCTCCCGTTGAGGCTCGCGCCGACGCTCGGCTCCTCCTCCTTCGCGCCCAGGTACGTCAGGTAGGCCTCGCGGGCGAACGCCCGGACCTCCACGCCCCGGCCGTTCCAGAACGCCTCGAAGTCCTCGGCCGGCACGTCGGACAGCAGCGCCGCCCGCAGCTGGTCCGCCGAGGAGCCGCCACCGGAACCCGCCGCGACCGCACCCACCGAGGCCAACCGGTCGAGCGCCTGCCGCAGCACGGCGGCGCCCCCGGCCTCCGGCAGCAGGGTCGGCACGGTGGTGACCGGCGACTCCACGATCCGACCGGTGATCCGGCTCAGCGCGTCCAGCGCACCGCTCTCGACGAACACCGACACACCGGTGCCCGCCAGCTCGCGGACGGTGTCGCCGAAGCGCACCCGGGCGGTGAAGTGCCCGGCCAGCAGCTCGGTCAGCCGGTCCGCGTCCTCGTAGGCGCGGCCGATGATCGGCGAGTGGACGGTGGTCTCCAGCGGACGCTGGCGGATGTCCGCGATCCGCGCGGCGAACTTCTCCGCCGCCGGGCCGAGCAGCGGGCTGTGGAACGCGTACGGCGACTTGAGCCGCGCGAAGTCGATCTTCAGCACGGCGGCCAGCCGACCGATCGTGTCCAGCGTCTCGGCCCGACCGGACAGCACGGTCTGGCCCGCGTGGTTCTCCACCGCGATACCGGTCAGCGGGTCGCCGACCAGGTCGACGAGGCGCTGCGCCCGGGAGGCGTCGGTGCCGATGGCGGCCATGTAGGCGTCGCCCAGGCCGGCCTCGCGCAGCGCGATGCTCCGGTGGCAGACGATCTCGGCGCCCTCGGCGGGCGTGAACGCCCCCGCGGCGACCAGCGCGGCGATCTCGCCGAGGCTGTGCCCGATCAGAACGTTCGGGCGCAGACCACGGGCCCGCAGCACGGCGTAGGTCGCGGTGGACACCGCGTAGATGGCCAGCTGGAGCGCCTCCGGGGCCTCCCGGAGCAGCTGCTCGGTGTCCGGCGTCCGCGTCGCGAACAGCTGGTCCACCGCGCGGTCGCCGAGCAGCGGACGGGCGGCGTCACCGATCTCGGCGAGGACCGGTCCGACCTCGGGGAACTCGTCCCGCAGGTCGGCGAGGGCACGGCCGTAGAACGCACCCTGGCCCGGAAAGAGGACGGCAATCGAAGTTTCAGGCATGACGCACACTTCCCCCATACTCATTTGCGTGATCAGCTGCACCGGCGGATCGCGCCGCATTTTCTTGACCGATGAGACCGTATTCATGCCCCAACACTCGAGAGAGGCGATTCCGGTTAATCTTCGGTTAACTCGAGAACGCGGTCGCAGCCGAATTCGATGCCTGCGGACACGGCATTGGCGACGCCATTGTCCGGAAATGCATCAGGAGGTCCGGCTCGGCGGCGCACCCCGACGGCGCGCGAAACAGCCGAGCAACTGGCTTGCAGCAGAACGCCGTTGGAGTCCGTCGACCCCGTACGACGTCAGGCGGTCGTCACCGCCCCAGCTGCTGCCCACCAGTCGAACAAGTGGAATGGCAGACTTCGGTTCCGCAATTGTCAGCCACTGCCACATTCACGTTCATCTTCCCCCGTACCGCTGCGTGCCGAAGCACACCGGCTCATACTCGTTTCACCCTAAGAATGTGTCTGACGACAAGTCAAGCACTTTCTTGGGCGACCGGTCGGTAACATTCCTGACCTGCACCGAAGCAGTGTGCCGACTTCGTCACAACCCCATTTTCTCCAGGCCATGTCAAGTTGTGCGCCACGAAACAGCGCGAAACAGAAACGCTTCTGCCGGTACTTCCGAAAGCGGTTCCCGAAGCCCCCGACAACCTCCCCCGACCCCCCGCCCGACCGACGCACACCCCGCCCACCCCCATGCGCCCCCACGCCGGTTCGTGCGCCCACCTCCCACGCCCCCGACCCCGCCGACCGACCCGCCTCCGCCGTCCCGGGTAATTTCCCCCGCCTCCGGCGGCCCGTCGCGCGCGAGCGGCCCCGCGATGTGGCAGGCAGGAAGGTGACACTCGCGGAGGCCGCCCTCCCGCGACACCCCCTTTCCCACAACCCGACGGAGCCCCCATGCGCCGACACCGCGGCGTCCTGCTGTACGCCGCTCTCCTGGCCCAACTCGCCGCCGGCCCATCCCCCGCTTCGGCCACCGCCCCCACCGGCCCCGGCGCTCCGTTGCCGACCTCCCAGTGCGGGGTGGTCCGCAGCGGCGAAACCCCGCTCGGAGACGCCGAGGTGACGCTCTACCAGGCCGGTGCGAACGGGTCCGGCCGACCGCGGGTACTGGCCCGCACCCGCAGCACCGCCGACGGGCACTTCACCCTCGACCACCACCGCCCGGACGACCCCCGAGCCGTTCTCTACGTCCTCGCCGAGCTGCCGCGGCCCGGCGGCGCCCCCGCCGACGGCGACCGGACCGCACCGCACGGCCCGGTGACCCTGGCCGCCGTCCTCAGCGGCGCCGACGCCCCGACCGAACTCGTCGTCAACGAGCGCACCACCGTCGCCGTCGCCTACGCGCTGGCCCGCTTCACCGACCCGGACGGCATCTCCGGCCCCCACCCCGGACTGCAGAACGCCGCCGCGATCGCGCACAACCTCGCCGACACCGGTACCGGCGGGATCGCCGCCATCCTCGCCTCGCCGCCCAACGGCCCCCTCACCTCGACCATGGCCGAGTTCAACACCCTCGCCAACCTGCTCGCCTCCTGCGTCACCGGTGACGCCTGCGACCGACTGCTCGACCTGGCCCGGCCGCCCGGTCGTGAACGGCCGCGCGACACCCTGCGCGCCGCCGTCGACATCGCCCGTACCCCCGACCACAACGCCGCCGCCCTCTTCGCCCTCGCGCAGACCAGCCGGAGCTACCTCCCCGCCCTGCCCGCCGCGCCGGCCGCCTGGACCGTCGCCCTGCGCTACGACGGCAACGGCCACGAGATCGACGGCCCCGGCAACATCGCCTTCGACGCCGACGGCAACGCCTGGGTCACCAACAACTACCGCTACGGCGCCGACCCCACCGTCCCGGTCTGCGGGGGCCGCACCGTGCTCAAGCTCACCCCGACCGGCCACGACGCCCCCGGCGCGCCCTATCGCGGCGGCGGCCTCTACGGCGCCGGCTTCGGCATCACCCTCGACGCCCGGGGCACCGCCTGGGCGGGCAACTTCGGCTTCCAGGGCACCGGCTGCCCGATCGACCCGGCCCCACTCGAACGCAGCCTCTCCCAGTTCGCCCCCGACGGCACCCCGCTGTCCCCGCCCGAGGGCTGGCGCCAAGGCGGCATCGCCCAGCCCCAGGGCATGGCCACCGACCGGGCCGGCACCGTCTGGGTGGCCAACTGCGGAGGGGGCAGCGTCACCCGGATCCCCGACGGCGACGCCGGCCGTGCCCGGGAGGTCCCCACCCCTGCCCTGCGGAAGCCCTTCGACACGGCCGTCGACCCCGCCGGCCGCCTCTGGGTCACCGGCAACGGCAATGACACCGTCCAGCTCCTCGCCCCCGACGGGACCCTGCGGCAGACCGTCACCGGCGGCGGCCTGCGCCGACCGCTCGCCGTCGCCACCGACAGCCGCGGCAATGCCTGGGTCAGCAACAGCGGCGTACTCCCCGTCCCCTGCGCCGACACCACTCCGGCCGACCTCGCCGCCGCGGCCACCGCCGCCACCGACGACCCCGCCACCCGCCCCGGCGCCTCGGTCACCCTGATCCGCCCCGACGGCACCCCCGCCCCCGTCCCCTTCACCAACGGCGGCCTGTTCCTCCCCTGGGGCATCGCCGTCGACGGCGACGACACGGTCTGGGTCGCCAACTTCGGCGGCCACCGGGTCGCCCGCCTCTGCGGCACCGACCTCACCGCCTGCCCACCCGGCTTCCGCACCGGCCAGCCGATCTCCCCGCCCGACACCGGCTACCCGAGCGACGGCCTGGACCGCAACACCGGCCTCCGGATCGACCCCTCCGGCAACGTCTGGCTCGCCAACAACTGGCGCACCGTCCCCCTCCAGACCAACCCCGGCGGCCACGAACTGGTCCTCCTCGTCGGCGCCGCCGCCCCCGTCCCCACCCCGCCCCGGAACTGAGCCCGCAGACCCCCGAAAAAGGGTCCGGCCAGAAACCCGACCGGGCTCTCCCCCACCGACCCGCACCCCACGGACCGAGGGCGACCGATGTCAGGACGCCGTTGCCGCGCGCGACGACGGCAACGAATGCAGAAAACGCAAAAGCCCCAGGTCACGGCGAGTGAGTCCTGGGGCTTCTACAGAGCCGCCTGCGGGATTCGAACCCGCGACCTACGCATTACGAGTGCGTTGCTCTGGCCAACTGAGCTAAGGCGGCACCGCTGCCGAAGCGTCGGCAACGCGGGCCAGTCTACACAGGTTCGCGGGTGATCCGTAACGCGGTGGGGAGGCGGTGGGGAGGGCCGGGAGGTCAGGCGGAGGAGACGGCGAGCTTGGCGGCGAAGCCGGCGAAGAGGGCGGCGACGCTGCCGGTGAGGGTGGCGGAGAGGCGCTTGCGGCGGCGGAAGGCGGAGGCGAGCGAGGTGCCCGCGAAGATCAGCACGGAGAGGTAGAGCACGCTGAAGCCCTGCAGGATCCCACCGAGGAGGGTGAAGGAGAGCACGGGGCTGCCGTAGGACGGGTCGACGAACTGGGTGAAGAAGGAGAGCAGGAAGAGGATCGCCTTGGGGTTCAGCAGGCTGATCACCAGGGCGCGGCGGAACGGGCGCTCGGTGGGCCCGGGTGCCTCGGCGGCGGCGCCGTCGGCGGCCTCGTCGAGGGCCCGGTGCTCGCGCCACAGGCCGCGGGCGGCGCGCAGCATGCCGATGCCTATCCAGAGCAGGTAGGCGGCGCCGCCGAACTTCACCACGGCGAAGACGGCCGGGTTGGCCTTCAGCAGGGAGGCGGCGCCGAGCGAGGTCAGGCTGATGAGGGTGAAGTCGCCGACGAAGACGCCGGCGGCGGCCTTGTACCCGGTGCGGACGCCCTTGCGGGCGGCGACCGAGAGCACGTAGAGGGAGTTGGGGCCGGGGAGGAGGACGATGACGAGGGCGCCGAGGACGTACGTCGTCAGGTCGTTGACTCCGAGCACGGTGGGCTCCGGGAGGGGCGAGGAGGGGAGGGGGCGCCCATCGTAACGGGCGCTCCCTCACCGTCCACAGGTCTTGCCGTTCTCCGGCGGCTCGCCGCCCAGCAGGAAGCGGTTGACCGCGCCGTCGAGGCAGCTGTCGTGGCGGCCGTACGCGGTGTGGCCGTCGCCGTCGTAGGTCAGCAGCCGTCCGGACTCCAGCTGCCCGGCCAGCGCCTGCGCCCACGCGTAGGGGGTGGCCGGGTCCCGGGTGGTGCCGACGACCACGATCGGGGCGGCGCCGGCGGCCCGGACGGTGTGCGGTGTGCCGGTCGGCCGGACCGGCCAGTAGGTGCAGGTCAGCGCCATCCAGGCCATGTCGCGGCCGAACCTCGGCGAGGTCCGCTCGAAGTCGGGGACCGCGCGGGCGGCGTCGTCCGGGCCGGCGAACGGCGCGGGCAGGTCGAGGCAGTTCACCGCCATGTTGGCGAACATCAGGTTGGGGTACGAGCCGTCCGCCTCCCGCCCGTAGTAGGCGTCGGAGAGCTTGAGCAGGCCGGTGCCGTTGCCCGCCTCCGCGTCGGCGAGCGCGGTGCGCAGCCGGGGCCAGAGGAAGTCCGCGTACATGGCCTGGATGACGCCGGTGGTCGCCTGCGCCTCGCTGAGCCGCCGGGCGCCGTCGTCGGTCGCCAGCGGGCCGGCGTCGACCGCGGCGAACAGGGCGGCGAGCCGCTCGCCGGCCTGCTGCTCGGTCCGGCCGAGCGGGCAGTCCTCGCGGGCGGCGCAGTCCCGGGCGAAGGCCGTCCAGGCGGTCTCGAAGCCGCCCGCCTGGGTGCGGTTGCCGGTGAGGGAGTCGAGCGAGGGGTCCATCGCGCCGTCGAGCACCATCCGCCCGGTGCGGCCGGGGAACAGGCCCGCGTAGGTGGCGCCGAGGAAGGTGCCGTAGGACTTGCCGACGTAGTGCAGCCGCTCGTCGCCGAGCAGCGCGCGCAGCACGTCCAGGTCGCGTGCGGCCTCGACGGTGCTCAGGTGGCCGAGCCGGTCGCCGGACCGCTGTCGGCAGCCCTCGGCGAACTCCTTGGCGGCGGCCACCAGGGCGTCGACCTCGGCCTGGTCGTCGGGGGTGATGTCGACGGCGGTGTAGGCGTCCATCCGCTCCCCGCCGAGGCAGGTGACGGGCGCGCTGCGGCCGACCCCGCGCGGGTCGAGGCCGACCAGGTCGTAGCGGGCGCGGACCCCGGCGTCGTAGGTGCGGGCCACGCCCTCGACGTACTCGACGGCCGAGCCGCCGGGGCCGCCCGGGTTGAGCAGCAGGGAGCCGATCCGCTCGCCGGGGGCGACCGTGTCACCGGGGGCGGCCGGAACGGCGGGGGCGCGGACGGCGGCCAGGGTGAGGTCGCCGTCCGCGGGGCGGTCGTAGTCCAGCGGCACCCGGAAGGTGGTGCACTCGTAGCCGTCGTCGCAGGGTGTCCAGCCGAGCCGCTGCGCGTAGTAGGGGGCGAGCGCGGGCGGCACCGCGGCGGGCAGCGGCTCCAGCGGCGTGGCGGCCGCCGCGCCCCCGGCCGGCCCGGCGAGGCCCGCCGGGCCGGCGCCGGGAGAAGCACCCCCGGGAGAAACAGTCCCGGGGGAAACAGCCCCGGGAGAAACACCGGCGGAGGGAACAGCACCGGACGGAACAGCGCCGGACGGGGCGTCACCGGCCGAGCAGCCGCCCGCCACCAGACCGGCCGCCGTCACCAGTGCCACCGCGACGGCGATGCCGGTACGACGCTCGCGCGCCCGAGCCCGCGATGACACGTCCTGCCGCCCGTCGGCCCGCATGTGGGATCCCCTCAGCCGTCCACGCCCGCCGGCGGCAGCCGCGCCGCCACCTGGGAGTACCGGAAGCGTAGTGCCCGCGCCGGGCCTGCTCAGGACGCCTTGCCGAGCGTCTCGCCCAGGTACTGGGCCGCCTGCCGAACCAGCCGCAGCCGGATCCGGTCCGCCGAGTAGTCGGTCGCGTTGTCGGAGATCCGCACCTCGGCGCGGGCGGCGGCGCCGGTGCCGCCGCGCAGTGCCGACTGGAGCTTGCGGGCGGCGTCCAGTCCGGCGGTGTCGGCCTTGCCGGCGGCGAGCAGCAGCCTCGGGGTCCCGACGGCGGGCGCCTCGGCGCCGGTCCGGGCGAGCGCGGCGGGGTCGTACCGGCCGGAGACGGCGGCCGCCGCGCCGTACAGGTCGGGGCGGGCGAGACCGGCCGCGGCCGCGCAGGGGGCGCCGTCGCCGACGCCGAGCGTGCCCCAGCCTGCCGGGCCGGGCGGCAGGGTGCGGAAGGTGGCCGCGATGGTGGTGCGCAGCGCCGCGTCGTCGGCGACGGCCATCGGGGCGGCGGCGACCAGTTCGCAGGGGTGCGCGGTGCCGTTCGGCGCCTCGGGGGCGACCAGGATGAACGGCTTGGACCTGGCGCTCTGCACGGCGGAGGAGAGGCCCTCGAAGACGTCCGGGACCTCGGTGTCCGCGGTCTTCCGGGGAGTGGCGGCGTGCATCACGACGACCGGGAAGCGGGCGTTCGGGTCCTTCGCGTACTGGGCGGGCAGCCAGACCCGGACATTGCGCGGGTGACCGTCGGGGCCGGGGACGGCGGACTGGAGCAGTTCGCCGCCGCCCGGGTGGCCGACGCTGTCGAACCGGCTGGCCACCGGCAGCGGGGTGGGTGTCGGCGTACTCGCGGAGGTGGTGGAGGCGGCAGCGTCGACGGCCTCGACCGGCGGTGCGGCCGGGCGGCCGGCGGCCGGGCCGTCGGCCCCGCCCCCGAAGCCGTTTCCGGCCCCTGCCCCGCTCCCCTCGAACCGCTCGGCGGCCGAACCGGTCCGCCCGGAGGCCCCGCCGTCGAGGCTCCCGAACGCGCCCACCGCCGTCAGCAGCGTCAGCACGGTGACGCAGATCCCGCAGACCATCGCCCCGGCCGCGCGCACCAGCATCGGCCACTGGTCCCCGCTCAGTTCGTACGTCTCGGCGACCCGTAGGTCCCGCCAGCGCACCAGCGCGCCGCGGGCCAACCAGACCCCTCCCCCGGCGACGGCGAGCAGGGGAACGAGCAGAAGCGAACGGACCATGGGACGCACCACCTCGGGGAGGGCCGGACGGGCGGTCGGGCCCGGCACCGTACGGGACGCGACGGCCCCGGCGGCGGGGCGCAGTCGGCCCCCAGCGTGCAGGGCGAGCGGGACGTCGTACGACGGTGCGCCCGGCGCGTATCGCTCGTTCACTCGAAGGTGGGACGCGGCACTGGGGCGGGAAGCCGTACCGGCCCCGGCGCGGACGCCGTGAACGACCCCGGCACGAGCCGCCCCACCGGCTCCGGCCCGACTCCGGCCCGGCCCGGCGCCGCCCGGCCCTGCCCGGCGGTCAGCCCGCCCGCAGGGCCACCGTCATCGCCTCGACGGCCAGCAGCGGATCGACGTTGCGGTCCAGCGCCACCCGGCAGGCGAGGATCGCCTCGATCCGGCGCAGGGTGGACTCCGGCGGACCGGCCTGGGCGACCCGGTCGAGCGCCTGCCGCTGGTCCTCGTTGGCGAGCGCGCCGGTCGAGCCGAGCTGGATCGCCAGCACGTCCCGGTAGAAACCGAGCAGGTCCAGCAGGGCGACACCGAGGGTCTCGCGGCGGGTACGGGTGGCCCGGCTCTTCTGCCGCTTCTCCAGCTCCTTGACGGCGCCGGCCATACCGCGCGGCGCCTTGCCGCCCTCGGACGCGCCGTACACGGCCTTGAGGTCGTCGGTCTCCTTGCTGTCCTGGGTGTCGGCGAGCGCCTCGGCGTCGGCCTTGGCGGTGTCGACCAGGCGCTGGGCGGCGGCCAGGCAGCCGCCGATGTCGCCGACCTCCAGCGGGATCCGCAGCACCTCGGTGCGCCGCGACCGGGCCTGGTCGTCGACGGCCAGCCGGCGCGAACGCTCGATGTCGCCCTGACCGGCCAGCGCGGCCAGCCGGGCGGTGTGCGGATCGACGCCGTCGCGCCGCACCAGCATGTCGGCGACCGCCTCGGCGGCCGGGGTGCGCAGCACCAGCAGCCGGCAGCGGGAGCGGATGGTCGGCAGCACGTCCTGCACGGAGGGGGCGCAGAGCAGCCAGACGGTGCGCGGGGAGGGCTCCTCCACGCCCTTGAGCAGCGCGTTGGCGGCGGCCTCGGTGAGCCGGTGGGCGGCGTCGACCAGGATCACCGACCAGCGGCCGCCGGTGGGGTAGCTGGAGGCACGCAGCACGAGGTCGCGCATGTCGCCGACGCCGATGGACAGGCCGTCGGTGCGGACGTACTTCACGTCGGCGTGGCTGCCCGCGAGAACGGTGTGGCAGCCGTCGCAGAAGCCGCAGCCGGGGGTGCCGCCGAGCGCGAGGTCGGGGCTGGTGCACTGGAGCGCGGCGGCGAAGGCCCGCGCGGCGGTGATCTGGCCGGCCCCGGGAGGTCCGGTGAACAGCCAGGCGTGCGTCATCAGCGAGGCGTTCGCGCCGGACACCGGCCCGGTGCCCCGCCCGGCGCCGACGATCGCCCCGGCTGCCCGGGCGGCGCCGGTCAGCTGCTCGACCACCCGCTCCTGGCCCACCAGGTCGTCCCAGACGGCCACTGCTGCTCCCACGCTCGGTACGGACCTGCCGCCGGCGCCCGAAGCGGCGACGGCGGGAGCCGGAGGCCGCCGGACGGACCCGTCCGGCCTTGGTCTCCCGCTTCCCGCCGTCGAGCATACGTGCCCGGTACGACGTCGCCGGGTGGCTCCGGACCGGGCCCACCGGCACCGGGCCGGGCTGCCGCAGGCCCGTCCCGACCCACCCGCTGTTCAGGACGTTCCGGCTGTTCCGGACGTCCCGACCGTTCCCGCTCCGTTCCGGTTGTTCCCGCTCCGTTCCGGGCGGTCAGCTCCGACGGCCCCAGCGCCGGCCCTTGCCCTTGCCGTCGTCCTGGCCCCCGTCACGCCGCCCGTCACCGGCGCCGGCGCCCGGACCCACCTGGCCCGTCGGTCCGGACTGGCCGCCCTGACCGCCCTGCCCCCAGCCGGCCCACTCCTCGCGGGTACCGAGCAGGGTGTCGGTGAGGCTCGGCAGATCGTCGAGCGGGGTCTCCTCCGCCCAGTCCGGCCGGGGCCTGGCCTCGGCGACCGGCGGCTGCTGCGGGTCGACCACCGGCAGCTCGCGGGTGCTGTCCACCGGACGGTCCGCCGGCGCCGGACGAGGCCCGCTGCCCGGTCGCGCGTCCCGCCAGAGGCCCGGCGGCACGTCACCCGGAGAAACCTGGCCCGACGGCACCTGTCCCGACGGTGCCTGACCCGACGGCGCGTGGCCGGACGGCGTGTGGCCCCCGGGACGCCCCGGCTCGATCCTCGGCAGCACCGCGGTCCGGTCCGCCTCGTCGGCCGGAATCCGCGGCAGCACCGCGGTCTCGTCCGCCGGGATCCGCGGCAGCACCGTCGTCTCGTCCGCCGGAACGACCGGCAGCACCGCCGTCTCCGCGACATCCGCCGCCTCGCCGGGCCGCCCGGCGGCGCCGCCGCCCAGGACCGGAAGCTCCCTGGTCGAGTCGTTGCCGTCCCGCCGGTCCGACGGCCCGGAGTCCTTCACGACCCGCAGCTCGGTGGTCACCGCGTCGTCCGGACCCGCCCCGGCGGCACCCGGGACGTCCCCGCCCCGGCCCGTGCGCTCCGCGCGCTCCGCCGCCTCGGCGGCCGCCGCAGCGGCAGCGGCCAGCGCGGCGGCCTGCGCCAGCCGGGCCTCCTCGGCCCGCTGCAGCGCCTCCTCCGCCCGGCGCCGCTGCTCCTCCCGGGCCAGCTCGCGCTGACGCTGGAGCTCCGCCCGGGCGGCCGCCTCCTCGGCGAGCCGCTTGCGCTCGGCCTCCTCGACGGCCCGGCGCGCCTCTTCCTCGGCCCGCCGCTTCGCCTCTTCCTCGGCCCGCTTGCGGGCCTCCTCCTCCGCCCGCAGGCGCGCCTCCTCGGCGGCCTTGCGCGCGGCCTCGGCGGCGACCCGCGCGGCCTCCTCCTCGGCCAGCCGCTCCTTCTCCGCCTGCTCGGCCCGGAGCTGCGCCAGCACCTCCTGGCGCTTGCGCTCGGCGGTCTCCTCCTCGGCGCGCTTGCGGGCCTCCTCCTCGGCCCGGCGCCGGGCCTCCTCGGCGGCCTTGCGCTCCTGCTCGGCGCGGGCGGCCTTCTCCTGCTCGGAGAGCGGCAGCTCCCGGTCGAGCCGGTGCCGGACGGAGGTGGTGACGAGGCCGGGGGCCTGGCTGCCGTCGACGACCAGGTAGCGCGCCGGGTCGGCGGCGGCGAGCGCCAGGAAGCCGGAGCGCACCCGTTGGTGGAACTCGGTCGGCTCGGACTCCAGCCGGTCCAGCGCCTCGGTGAAGCGCTCCCGGGCCCGGGTCGGGTCGACGTCCAGGACGACGGTCAGGTCGGGCAGCAGCCCGCCGGTCGCCCAGCGGGAGATCCGGGCCACCTCGGTGGCGGCCAGGTCGCGGCCGGCGCCCTGGTAGGCGATCGAGGAGTCCATGTACCGGTCGGTGATGACCACGGCGCCGCGGGCCAGGGCCGGGCGGATCACGTTCTCGACGTGCTCGGCCCGGTCGGCCGCGTAGATCAGCGCCTCGGCGCGGTGCGAGAGGCCGGTGTTGCCGACGTCCAGGACGAGGCTGCGCAGCCGCTGCCCGATCGGGCTGCCGCCGGGCTCACGGGTGAGCACGACCTCGTGGCCCTTGCCCCGGATCCACTCGGCGAGCGCCTGGGCCTGGGTGGACTTGCCGGCGCCGTCGCCGCCCTCCAGGGCGATGAAGAAGCCGGTGCCCGCCCGGTGCGGGGCCGGACCGGTGGCGCCGCGCACCGAGTCGACCAGGTCCCGGCCGAACGGCACGGTGCCGCGCCGGTCGTCGGTGCGCAGCAGCACGACGACGGCCAGGACGAGGGTGAGCAGTCCGGCGGTGCCGACGGCGAGGGCCGCGCCGCCGTGGATGAAGGTGAACGAGCCGGGCTCGACGGCGCCGTACTGGACGTCCCCGTAGGCGGCGGCGATCAGCGGCAGGCCGACCAGTGCGGTGCCGACGACGACCCGCAGCACGGCGTAGAGGTGCTCGGTGACCTTGGGCAGCCGGGCCTCCTCGACCTCCAGGGCGAGCAGGCTGCGGCCGGTGGAGATCACCACGCCGGCGGCCAGCGCGGCCAGCACGGTGAGCAGCAGCAGGAGCACGAAGTCCAGCACCAGGCCGGCCAGGACCAGCGCGAGTCCCTCGGTGAGCAGCGCCAGGGCGAGCAGTCGGCGGCGGGAGAGCGTGGGCAGCACGGCCCGGGTGATCCGGATCCCCAGCGCGGGGACGCCGGTCGCGGCCAGCACCAGCAGGCCGTAGCCGATCGGCCCGGCGCGGTGCTCGACGGCGGTCAGCAAGGCCAGCGCGGCGACGCCGGCCATCGTCGCGTACCCGGCGGAGACGGCGAAGGTGAAGTACGGGGCGGCACCGGTGCGGCCCTTGGCCAGGGCGGGGCCGGGGGTGGCGTCGGTCGGTGCGCGCAGCCCCCGCAGCGGCGAGGACGGCGGCACCCGGACGGGACCGCCGGGCAGTTCCTGGACGTACACCCGGGCGGCCGAGACGGCGAACAGGGCGGCCGCGCCGAGGGCGGCGAAGGTGGTCTGGTGGGCGCGCAGCCAGTCCGAGCCGAGCGCCGCGAAGACGTTGTTCAGCAGGGTGAGCACGACGAGCGCGCCGGCGCCGAGCGGCAGCGCGGCCCAACCGGTGCGGTGGTCCAGGGTCCGGACGGTGGCCAGGTTGGCGGCGGACGGACGCCGCTCGCCGGCCGGCGCGTAGGGGTCGACGGGCGGCAGCAGGGCCGGGACCGCCGCGGCCTTGGCGATCGCCCAGACCCGCTCGGCGGCACCGGTCAGGAACACGGTGGCGAGCAGCACCCAGGTCGCGGCGCCGGAGGGCTTCGGGCCGGAGCCCAGCCAGACGATCCACCACGGGGCGACGCCGACCAGGACGACGCGCAGCACGTCGGCGCCGAACAGCGTCCAGCGCCGGTCGAGCCTGCCGGTGAGCAGCCCGTGCACCGGGCCGAGCAGGGCGGCGCCGACCAGTCCGGTGGCGGCCAACCGGGTGGCGAGGACGGCGGCGACCGCGAAGGCGAGGCTGCGCGGCAGGTCGCCGAACTGCCGTCCGAGGACGGCGGCGACCACGGTGAGCATCAGCAGCACCAGCAGGCCGAGCCGGTCCGCGGTGCCGCCGATCAGCTGGGTGGTCCACAGGCGCCGGTAGGGGCGCAGCCGCAGCAGCGCCCGGATCCGCTCGCCGGCGGTCCCGGCGGGCGCGACCTCGGGCAGGTCGGGCCTGCCGCCCGGTCCGGCCGCCGCGGCGCTGGGGGTGGGCTGCTCCTCGCTCGTCATACGGTCAGCGTAGCGGTCGGAGCATGGCGCAAAAGAGGGGAGCACGGCTCCGGGCGGGCGCCGCCACCGGGTTGTGACAGACCGCGTACGCCCCTGTCACGCCCCCGCCGCGAACGGGACGGGCCCGCGCCGCCGGAGCGGACGCGGGCCCGGGTGCCACCGACCGGGGATCAGCCCTCGTCGGTGGCGGTGGACTTGCTCGCGGCGGTGCTGCTCGCCGCGGTCTTCGCGGCCGCCGTCTTGCCGGCCGCGGTCTTGGCCGCCGCCGTCTTGGTGGCGGCCTTCTTCACGGTGGTGGTCTTCTTCGCCGCCGTCTTGGCCGCCGCCGTGGTCTTCTTGGCCGCGGTCTTGGTGGCGGTCTTCTTGGCCGCCGCCTTCTTCGCCGGGGCCTTCTTCGCCGTCTTCTTCACCGGCCCGCGCGCCCGCTTCTCGGCGAGCAGCTCGTAGCCGCGCTCGGGCGTGATGGTCTCGACCTCGTCGTCCTTGCGGAGCGTGGCGTTGGTCTCGCCGTCGGTCACGTACGGGCCGAACCGGCCGTCCTTGACCACCACCGGACGCTCGCTGACCGGGTCGGTGCCCAGCTCCTTGAGCGGCGGCGCGGCGGCGGCCCGGCCGCGCTGCTTGGGCTGGGCGTAGATCGCCAGCGCCTCCTCCAGCGTGACCGTGAACAGCTGCTCCTCGTCGGTGAGCGAGCGGGAGTCGGTGCCGCGCTTGAGGTACGGGCCGTAGCGGCCGTTCTGCGCGGTGATCTCCACGCCGTCCTGGTCGACGCCGACCACGCGCGGCAGCGAGAGCAGCTTCAGCGCCTCGTCCAGGGTGACGGTGTCCGGCGACATCGTCTTGAACAGCGAGGCGGTCCGGGGCTTGACCGCGTTCTTGCCGGTCTTGGGGGTGCCCTCGGGCAGGATCTCGGTGACGTACGGGCCGTAGCGGCCGTCCTTGGCGACCAGCATGTTGCCGGAGACCGGGTCCGGGCCGAGCTCGAAGTCACCGCTGGGCCGGGCCAGCAGCTCCTCGGCGAGCTCGACGGTCAGCTCGTCCGGCGGCATCTCGTCCGGGATGTCGGCGCGCTGGCCGGGCTCGCCCTCGACCTCGGAGGCACGCTCCACGTAGGGGCCGTAGCGGCCGACCCGCAGGGTGATGTCGTCGCTGATCCGGAACGAGCTGATCTCCCGGGCGTCGATCGCGCCGAGGTCGGTGACGAGCTCCTTCAGACCGCCGAGGTGGTCGCCGTCGCCGTTGCCGGCCTCGGCGGCGCCGCCCGCGACCAGGCCCTCGCCGGCGCCCTCGCCGAAGTAGAAGCGCTTCAGCCACGGCACGGACTTCGCCTCACCGGCGGCGATCCGGTCGAGGTCGTCCTCCATCCGCGCGGTGAAGTCGTAGTCGACCAGCCGGCCGAAGTGCTTCTCCAGCAGGTTGACCACGGCGAAGGAGAGGAACGACGGCACCAGCGCCGTCCCCTTCTTGAAGACGTACCGGCGGCCGATGATGGTGTCGATGATCGAGGCGTAGGTGGAGGGGCGGCCGATCTCCCGGTCCTCCAGCTCCTTGACCAGCGAGGCCTCGGTGTAGCGGGCCGGGGGCTTGGTCGCGTGGCCCTCCGGGGTGAGCTGCTCGGCGGCCAGCGGGTCGCCCTCGGTGACCTGCGGCAGCCGGCGCTCGCGGTCGTCCAGCTCGGCGTTCGGGTCGTCGGCGCCCTCGACGTAGGCCTTGAGGAAGCCGTGGAAGGTGATGATCTTGCCGGAGGCGGAGAACTCGACGTCCCGGCCGTCGGCGGCCCGGCCGCCCACCTTCACGGTGACCGACTGGCCGACCGCGTCCTTCATCTGGGAGGCGACGGTGCGCATCCAGATCAGCTCGTACAGCCGGAAGTCGTCGCCGGACAGGCCGGTCTCGGCCGGGGTGCGGAAGCGGTCGCCGGAGGGGCGGACGGCCTCGTGTGCCTCCTGGGCGTTCTTCACCTTGGAGGCGTAGGTGCGGGGCGCGTCCGGCAGGTAGTCGGCGCCGTACAGCTGGGTGACCTGCGCCCGGGCGGCGTTGATCGCGGTCTCCGACAGCGTGGTGGAGTCGGTACGCATGTAGGTGATGAAGCCGTTCTCGTACAGCTTCTGGGCCACCTGCATGGTCCGCTTGGCACCGAAGCCCAGCTTGCGGCTGGCCTCCTGCTGGAGCGTGGTGGTGCGGAACGGCGCGTACGGCGAGCGCCGGTACGGCTTGGACTCGACGCCGCGCACCGAGAACGCGGTCTGCTCCAGGGCGGCGGCCAGCGCGCGGGCGGCCTGCTCGTCCAGGTGCAGGGTGCCGGAGCTGCCCGCCTTGAGCCGGCCGTCCTGGCCGAAGTCGCGGCCGCTGGCGATCCGCTTGCCGTCGACGGAGGACAGCCGGGCGCCGAAGTTCTCCGGGTTGGCGGCGTCGGCGGCGGTGCGGCCGGTGCCGAAGGTGCCGACCAGGTCCCAGTACGAGGCCGAGCGGAACGCCATCCGCTCCCGCTCGCGCTCGACGACCAGCCGGGTCGCCACGGACTGCACGCGGCCCGCCGACAGCTTCGGCATGACCTTCTTCCAGAGCACCGGCGAGACCTCGAAGCCGTACAGGCGGTCGAGGATGCGGCGGGTCTCCTGGGCGTCGACCAGGCGCTGGTTCAGCTCGCGCGGGTTGGCCACGGCCTCCTGGATGGCGGCCTTGGTGATCTCGTGGAACACCATCCGGTGCACCGGCACCTTGGGCTTGAGCACCTGCTGGAGGTGCCACGCGATGGCCTCGCCCTCGCGGTCCTCATCGGTGGCCAGGAAGAGTTCGTCGGACTCCGCGAGGAGCGACTTCAGCTTGCTGACCTGGGACTTCTTGTCCGCGTTCACCACGTAGATCGGGGCGAAGTCGTGATCCACGTCCACCCCGAGGCGGCGCACCTCACCGGTGTACTTGTCCGGGACCTCGGCGGCCGTGCTCGGGAGGTCGCGAATGTGCCCGACGCTCGCCTCGACGATGTAGCCGGGGCCAAGGTAGCCCTTGATCGTCTTCGCCTTGGCCGGCGACTCGACAATGACGAGTCGCTGTCCGTGCGCGGTCTCGCTGCTCGGGGACACCTTCGCTCTTCTCTCCCGGTCGTTATGTGAGCTGGTCGGCGCTGGCAGCACGGGCTGCGCTCCGCCCGACCCCTCCACCGACCCGGGGCCGCCGCTGTACGACGACCCCACCAGCGGAGTGTGACCGTACCCCGGCCACCCTTGTCAAACGGACGGTTCCCGCGATTTCACCGGCAAGGCCGACCGACGCCACTCGAACGGTAACCCGACGACGACGGATCGCGCCCTGCGGAGGGGGCTTCGGCGGGTTTCGAAGGATGGAATGACGGATTTCAAAATCTGTCAACGGATTATGGGTGCGCCCGGGCGCCGCGGATGGTAGACGGCGGGCGGCGCCGCCGGGCGCGCCGCGAGGAGACAGGGGCTCTGCGGCTAGGCCGCGGCGAGGAGCAGGACGGCTCCGGCGGCCAGGCAGCCGAGGCCGAGCGCCGTCCACAGCAGGTCGGCGACCAGCGGCCGGGGACCGGCCTCCTCCGCCGCCAGCACCGCGTGGTCGGGGCGGCGCGGATCGTAGGCGATACGTACCGAACCGCCCGGTACGAGATGGGCCGGGCGGCGCAGCGGGGTGTGGCCCCGGGGCCGGGTCAGCACCAGCTCACCGGCCTCGCCGCCGGGCGCGCCCCCGGTCCGGCCCGCTGATTGACCTGCCGGCCGTCCGCCGGGCGCCGGGCGGGTGGCGAAGGAGAGCAGGGGCGCGCTGTCGAGCGCCCCGTGCACGTCGGACTCGGGGACCACGGTGGCGACGGCCGGCAGCCCCCGGCGCCGGATCCGGTGGCGCAGGAGCGCTTCGGCGGCGCACCAGAGCAGGAGTGCGCCGCCGAAGAGGGCGAGTATCACGCCACCCGCCGTCGCCGTCGTCGTTTCCACCCCGGCCGCCCCCAGTTCTGTCCACAGCCTGTGGACAGAGCCTCACAGTCCCGGACCAACGAGGGGGAGATGTTCGGCGACCGCCCGGCGAACCAGGGGAAACAGTGGGGTGAACCGGGCGCCGCCGGCGAACGCCCGCGTCGGAGCACCGGAGCACCGGGGCATGCCGGCGCACCCGGGACGCGTCCGTCCCGGGTGCCGCGGTCAGGCCGTAATCAGGACGCGATCAGGACGCAGGCTGGACGCGGTCAGGACGCGGGCTGGATGAACCCCTGCTCGGTGAGCAGCCGCAGCGACTCCGGCACCCGGTCGCGCAGCACCACCCGGTCCTCGCCCAGCAGTTGCGCGATCGCGTCGACGATCTCGCCCGCCGACAGCGTCCCGTCGCAGACGCCGACGAAGCCCGCGCCCACCGTGTCCACCTTGGTGGCCCGCCGCATCCCCCGGTTGTGGCGCAGGACCACGTGCTCCGGGTCCTCCGCCCCCGGGGCGCCCACCTGCTCCTGGACCACCTCGTCGGCCAGCACGTAGCGCGTCGCCAGCAGGGCCGCGTCGTCGTGGGTACGCAGGAAGTCCTGCCGGTCGAACCACTCCTCGATGTGCGGACCGAGCGGCTGCTCGACCGGGTGCGGCCACTCCTCCACCCGGACGGTCGGACGCTCGGCGCCGCCCGCACGCAGGGTGATCCAGCCAAATCCGATGCCCTCGACCCGGCCGGCCTCGAAGGCGTCCAGCCACTCCCCGTACCGGGCCTGGTAGTCGCCGCCGGCGCCGCGGTGGTCGCCGCCGTCGCGCAGCCACAGCTCCGCGTACTGGGCCACGTCCTGCACCTCGCGCTGGACGACCCAGGCGTCCAGCCCGGTCCCGGCGACCCAGCCGGCCAGCCGGTCCTGCCAGTCCTCGCCCTTGACGTGCTGCCAGTTGGCCAGCAGTTGGCAGTGCCCGCCCGGCTCCAGGTGGTCGGCGGCCGAGCGGACCAGGCTGCGGCACAGGTCGTCCCCGGCCATCCCGCCGTCCCGGTAGGTGAACCGCCCACCCGGCGAGATGACGAACGGCGGGTTGGAGACGATCAGGTCGAACCGCCGCTCCCCCACCGGCTCGAAGAGGCTGCCGGCGACGGTCTCGGTGCTGTCGAAACCGGACAGCGCCAGGGTCAGCTCGGTGAAGCGCAGCGCCCGCTCGTTGAGGTCGGTGGCGGTCACCCGCTGGGCGTGCCGGGCGGCGTGCAGCGCCTGCACGCCCGAGCCGGAACCGAGGTCCAGCACCGAGCGGACCGGCCGGCGCACCGTGATGTTGGCCAGCGTGGTGGACGCGCCGCCCACCCCGAGCACGAGGTCCTTGCGGGCCACGCCGTGCGCGGTCTCCCCGGAGCCGATCCCGCCCGCGCCGCCGACCGCGCAGCCCAGGTCGGAGACCACCCAGGCGTCCGAACTCGGCAGCCCGGACACCTCGTTCGCATAGGGCCGGACGTCCACGGTGGCGCGCACCGAGTCGCCGTCCGGGCGCAGCCAGCCGTCGGCCAGGCAGTCCTCCACCGGCAGCGCGGCGGCGGCCGCCCGGTAGGGCACGGGCTGCTGCAGGAGGAAGAGCCGCACCAGCGTCTCCAGCGGGCTGCCGCCACGGGTCGCCCGCAGCGCGGGCACCGCCTCGCTGCGGGCCAGCGCCGCGTACCCGGTGGGCCCGAGCAGGTCCAGGCAGCCGTCGGCGGTGTACGAGGCGGCGAGCAGCGCCTCGCGCAGTTTGGCGAGGCGGGTCGGGTCGAGAACGGGGCTACTGATCACCCCGCCATTGTCCCCCGCCCGCCCGGCTGTCCCGTCCCCAACACCGCCGCCCCCTCGGCCGATGACCGAGGGGGTGTGCGCCGGGCGGGTGGGCGTCAGGCGGGTGGGCGTCAGGCGGATGTACGTCGGGCAGGCGTACGTCGGGCAGGTGGGCGTGCGCCGGTGGGTGACGCTCAGCCCGGCGGGTGGTCCTGCGGGGGCCGGTGGGCCGAAGCGGGGATCAGCTCGCCGAGGCGGTGGGGGCCGGAGCGGACGGCGCCTGGGTACCGGAGGCATCGGTCGCCGCCGGGCTCGCACCGCCCGCCGTCCCGTCCGCGGGCGCGCCAGTGGCCCCGTCGGACGGAGCGCCGGTCGCCGGGGACGTCGGAGCGGCCGCGGCCGAACCCGGCTTGCAGCCCTCCTGCTTGGCCATCGCCGAGCCCAGGTCACCGCGCTGGAGCTTGCCCTGCGCCTGCGTGGAGAGCGAGGCCAGCTGCTGCACCTGGTCCGCCACACTGCGCAGCCCGTCGGCGAACTTCGCCTGGTCGGCGTTGGGAAGCGCGTCCAGCTTCTTCTGGACCTCCAGGTAGCCGTCGGCCGCCTTGGTGAGCTCGGTGACGGTGTCCTTCTGCAGGTTCGTACCGTCGTCGACCTTGGGCGCACCGGCACCGTCGATGGCGGCGGCGATGTCCTGGTTGGTCTTCGCCAGTCGGCCGATGTCCGCCGAGAGACGCTTCTGGAGGTCGGCCGGGGCCTCGCCGGTCTTCACCTGGCCGGTGTCCGCCAGCGCGGTCTGCGCCTGGGCGATCGGGTCCTTGGCAGCGCCGCAGACGTTCGCCGCCCAGGAGTCCAGCTGCTTGCTGTTGTCGTCGCCGCAGCCGACGGCGCCGAACGCGAGCAGCGCCCCGAGCGCGGGTACGGCCAGCAGTCGCTTGTTCACCGGGAGAGCCCTTTCGGTTTCGGTCGTCGAACTGCGAACCTACACGGCCGCCGCTCGACCCCCGATTCCCGTTCGGACCCGCTCTTCCGCACGACCCCCGGGCGTGCTCGCACCCGCTGGTCGGCACACCCGCCCGTCGCGACCCGCCCTCCGGACGTGTCAGACGGCGAGCGCGTCCGCCGAGACCGGCCAGCTCATCCGGATCAGACCGCCGCCGGCGCCGCTGGTGACCTCCAGGTCCTCGACCAGACCGGTGAGCACGGCGAGGCCCAGGGTGTCCTCGTCCTGGTCGCCGTCCGCCGCGGTGGACGGGACGGTGTCGAGGCCCGCTTCGTCCTCGACCTCGATGAGGAAACGCTTCTCCTGGTCGGTCAGCGCGACGCGCACCGCGCCGGTCACGCCACCGCGCCGGTGCAGGCCGACCGCGCGCGAGCACGCCTCGCCGACGGCGAGGCGCACCTCGTCGAGCACCGACTCGTCGACCCCCGCCCGTCTGGCCACTGCCGCGGCCACCAGCCGGGCCGTCCGCACGTGCTCGGGGAGCGCGCTGAATCGAAGTTCGACGGTTGCCATCTCTTCCCCCTCGGGGTGTTCCGACCGAGGCCGGACCTACGGCCCCGGTCGCTACGGGCCGGCGACGGCCGACCCGGGGACGACCGGACGGGCCGGGGCCACAGGGCCCCGGCGCCCGGACGCATGAGGAACGGACGGGCCGGTCACGGAGGACCGGCCCGGTCCGGTCGATCGGGTCGACTGATCAGTCGGTCGCCTGGACCGCGTCCTCGACCGAGGTGTGGATCGGGAACACCTTGGTCAGACCGGTGATCCGGAAGATCTTCAGAATGCGCTCCTGGTTGCACACCAGTCGCAGCGAGCCCTCGTGGGCACGCACCCGCTTCAGCCCGCCCACCAGCACACCGAGGCCGGTGGAGTCCAGGAAGTCCACGCCCTCCATGTCGACGACGAGGTGGTAGCTGCCGTCGTTGACGAGCTCGACCAGCTGCTCGCGCAGCTTGGGGGCGGTGTACACATCGATCTCGCCGCCAACCTCGACGACCGTGCGGTCGCCGACTGTACGGGTCGACAGGGACAGGTCCACGGAACCTCCAGCACCTTGCCTTGCTACGTCATTGCGATCCTCGGCCGGACGGCCGTCACCGCATGGTCGCGAACCCCGGGCACACCCAGCGAATGCGTGGCAAGCCTCGGCGCTGCGACCCCCGGCCGTACGGCCGTCACGGCCACATTCAACCACCTGCGACCATGACCGCACGATGGCTTAGGACGATTCTCCGTCACGCCGGTGACACACTGGGTCCTCATGCCGCCGCGTCACAGCCTGCCCGAGGCACTGCTCATGACCCTGTCCACCGCCCGGGGGCGGTCGGACCGGCTCACCCATACGGAGCACCTTCCCGCCCGGCCCGCCCGTTATGCGCCGTGGCCCGACTGGATCCGGCCGGAGATCGCCGCGGCCGCCCGGGACACGGGCGTCCAGCAGCCCTGGGCCCACCAGGCGGAGGCGATGAATCTGGCCAAATCCGGTCAATCTGTGGTGATCGCCACAGGAACCGCCTCGGGCAAGTCGCTCGGATACCTGGCACCGGTGCTGTCCGACCTGCTGGACGGCACCGAGGCCCGCAACGGCCGGGGCGCGACCGCGCTCTACCTCGCCCCCACCAAGGCACTCGCCGCCGACCAGCGCCGCCGGGCCGCGGAACTCGCCCCGCCCCGCGTCCGGGCCGCCCTCTACGACGGCGACACCCCGCCCGAGGAACGCGAGTGGGTCCGCCAGTACGCCTCCTACGTCCTCACCAATCCGGACATGCTGCACCGGGGCATCCTGCCCGCGCACGCCCGCTGGTCCTCCTTCCTCAAGACGCTCCGCTACGTCGTGGTGGACGAGTGCCACAGCTACCGCGGCGTGTTCGGCTCGCACGTGGCTCAGGTGCTGCGCCGACTGCGGCGGATCTGTGCCCGCTACGGCTCCTCCCCCGTCTTCCTGCTCGCCTCCGCCACCACCGCCGACCCGGCCGTCACCGCCCGCCGGCTGACCGGTCTGCCCGCCGCCGCGGTCACCGAGGACGCCTCCCCGCGCGGCCCGATGGTCTTCGGACTGTGGGAGCCGCCCCTCACCGAGAACGTCGGCGAACAGGGTGCGCCGGTCCGCCGGACCGCCACCGCCGAGGCCGCCCACCTGCTGACCGACCTGGTCGAGCGGGAGACCCGCACCGTCGTCTTCGTCCGCTCCCGGCGGGCCGCCGAACTCGTCGCGCTCCAGACCCAGGACCAGTTGGGCCGCCCGCTCGCCGACCGGGTCGCCGCTTACCGCGGCGGCTACCTCGCCGACGAGCGCCGGGCCCTGGAGCGCGAACTCCACTCCGGCCGGCTGCTCGGCCTCGCCTCCACCTCCGCCCTCGAACTCGGGGTCGACATCTCCGGTCTGGACGCCGTCCTGATGGCCGGGTACCCCGGTACCCGGGCCTCGCTCTGGCAGCAGGCCGGCCGGGCCGGACGGGAGGCCCAGGGCGCGCTCGCCGTCCTGATCGCCCGGGACGACCCGCTGGACACCTACCTGGTGCACCACCCGGAGGCGCTGTTCGCCACCCCGGTGGAGGCCACCGTGCTCGACCCGGACAACCCGCACGTACTCGCCCCGCACCTGTGCGCCGCCGCCGCCGAGCTGCCGCTCACCGACGCCGACCTGGAGCTGTTCGGCCCCTCGGCCGCTCCGCTGCTGCCGGTGCTGGAGCGTCGCGGACTGCTCCGCCGACGTGGCGAGGCCTGGTACTGGACCCGCCGCGAGCGGGCCGCCGACGCCGTCGACCTGCGGGGCAGCGGCGGCAGTCCGGTGCAGATCGTCGAGGCGCCGACCGGCCGACTGCTCGGCACCGTGGACGCCTCCGCCGCCCACACCACCGTGCACACCGGGGCCGTCCACCTTCACCGGGGCCGGACCTACCTCGTCCGGGACTTCGACCTGGAGAACTCCGTCGCCCTGGTCGAGCCCGCCGACCCGCCCTACACGACCTCCGCCAGGGACATCACCTCCATCTCCGTCCTCTCCACCGACACCACCGTCGACTGGGGCGAGGGCCGGCTCTGCTTCGGTTCGGTGGAGGTGGTCAACCAGGTGGTCGGCTACCTCCGCAAGCGGATCTCCACCGGGGAGATCATGGGCGAGAGCAAGCTCGACCTGCCGCCCCGCACCCTGCGCACCCGGGCCGTCTGGTGGTCCGTCACCGAGGACCAGCTGATCGACGCGGACATTCCGCCCGACCAACTGCCCGGCGCCGCGCATGCCGCCGAGCACGCCTCGATCGGCCTGCTCCCGCTGTTCGCCACCTGCGACCGCTGGGACATCGGTGGTGTCTCGGTGCCGCTGCACCCCGACACCGGACTGCCCACCGTGTTCGTCTACGACGGACACCCCGGCGGGGCCGGCTTCGCCGAACGCGGCTTCCGGCGGGCCGTGCAGTGGCTGACCGCCACCCGGGAGGCGATCGCCGCCTGCGAGTGCGAGCGCGGCTGCCCGTCCTGCGTCCAGTCGCCCAAGTGCGGCAACGGGAACGACCCGCTCGACAAGGCGGCCGCCGTCCGGCTGCTGGACGTCCTGCTCGCCGGTGCTCCCGAGGCCGCCGGGGCTCCCGAGGCCGCCGGGGCGGCGGGGGAGGCGGGGGCGGGAAACGCGGCAGGGGACGCCGGGGCGGCGGAGGACGCGGAGGTGGGCCCGGGAGCCGCTGGGACGGGCGAGACGGCCGAGGAGGCCGACGAAGCCGGCGGTTCCACGGACTGACCGGACGACTGCCCGCCCTGGGGCTCACGGGCCGCCTCCGGGCGGACCGGCCCCGCCCAGGCCCAGGGCGACCCGCGCCTCCTCGTCCGTCGGCGGAACCGCGGCCCGGAGCGGTCCGGCGCGGGCCCGGGCCCGCGCCGGACCGAGCGGCAACCGCACCGGGAGTCCCGTGACCGGCACCTCGGCCACCACCTCCACGGCGTCCGCCGGGAGGTCCGCCGCGCAGGAGACCACGGCGGCCGCCTGCGCCGCCGCCACGGCCCTCGCCCGGGCACAGCCTCCGTCCGCGTCCACCAACAGCCGGTCGGCGGCCGCCAGCGCGGCCAGGTCCGCGGCGGACTCCGCGCGGTGGCGGGCCCCGACCACCACGCCCAAGGAGAGCGCGGCGGTGAACGCCGTGCCGCCGAGCAGTACGCCCGCCAGCAGCCAGACCGTCGCCGAGCCGGTGTCCGACCGCCGCCCGCGAGACCTCACCCCGGCCACGGACCACCACCTCCCTCGGCTCCTTTCAGGGTGTCCTCCCTGGCCGCGACCGCCGTGGCGCCCACCCGCACCGCGAGCACCTCCGCGAACCGCCCCGGCGCCCCGTACGGCGCGTCCACGGTGACCCGGACGGTGTCGGACGCCAGGTCGACCAGGACCGCCGCACCGGGTGGCGCGGCCGCCCGCGCCACCCCGGCGGCATCGGCCTCCCCGCGCGCGGCCGCCCTGGCTCCCACGCGTGCCGCGTCGACACAGCGGAGTTGGGCGGCTGCCGCGAGGACGGCCCAGACCAGCAGCGCGGCCAGCAGCACCAGGGCCGGCAGTGCGACGGCGGTCTCGGCGGTGACGAACCCGGCGTCGCCACGCCGTCGGCCGCTCGGCCGCGCCGACGGCCGCTGCCCCGGGGGCGGAGCCGACGACGGGTCAGGTCGCATGGAGCGCCCGGTCCAGGGCGGCGTGCAGCGCCTCCATCACCGCCGCACTGGTCGCCACCTTGTAGAGCGCGGCCGCCACGGCACACGCCCCGAGCGTGCCGACCGCGTACTCCGACGTGGTCATTCCCGCGTCGGGACCGCCGAGCCCGATCCGGCCCCGACGCCGGATCGCCCGCCGAACCACGAGCCGGACCAACAACCGGGCCGCGTGCCGGCTCCGGACCACCGGCCTCCCGGGCGAGCGTCCCCAGCCCGGCCCCACGCCCGGGCCCGCACCCACGCCGGCCGTTCCTCTCCCCGTGCCCGCCACGACCACGGGACCGATCGCCAGGTCCATGAGTTTCCTCCTTGCCGCTCGGATGCTTCCGAGCTTCGAATCCGACAGGAGACCGTCGCACCGGCGGCCGCGCCGACCGATCGGCGGACCGCCCGGCACACGGCCGAGGCACACGGTCGATGCGTCACATCGACTGCGAGAAACGCGTGGTGAGCCCCACCACCACCGGGACGACACCGATCAGGACGAACGCCGGGAGGAAGCACAGCCCGAGCGGGGCCGTCGCGAGCACTCCCGCCCGCCTGACCCGGGCGTGCGCCGCCCGGACCGCCTCGGCCCGTTGGCCGCTCGCCAACCCGGCGAGCGCCGTTGCCGCCGGGGCTCCGCTCAGGCTCGTCCGGACCAGGCAACGGGCCAGCGGCGCCAACGGCAGGTGCTCCTCCCCGAGCCGGTGCCAGCAGAGCTCCGGGGGCGCTCCCAGGGCGAGTTCGGCCGCCGTGGACAGCAGCCGGGGCCCCATCGGGGCGCCGACGCTCCCGCCCACCGCCGCGACGGCCTCCGCCGGTGAGGCGGCCGAACCGAGGCAGGCCGCCAGCAGTTCGGCGGTGAGCGGCAACTGCCGCAGCAGTCTTGCCTCGTCCAGTTCGGCCCGCCGCTCCGCCGGTGACCTCGCCCGGGGCAGCCACCGGTGCAACCCGGCCGCCAGCAGTCCACCCGCCACCAGACCCGCCGTCCCGCCGAGGAAGACCGCCGCTCCGAGCCCGGCGCCCAGCGCCGTCGCCGCCCGTCGGACCCGCCCCGGCAGGGCCGGACTCCCCCGTGCCGTCGGCCGGCGCCGCGGCGTCCTCCCACCGACCCGCCCTCGACGCGACCGCTCCTCCTCACCCAGCAGGGCGGCCGCCCTGCGACGCGCCCGCCACCGGCGCCGGGCCCGGCCTCCGGCCGTCGCTCCCGCCAACACCGCCGCAGCGCACACCAACGGCGCCGCACGCTCGGCCACCCACTCCATCCGTGTCCCTCCTCCTGCCCGACTCCCTCGTGCGCGCCCGTCCCTGCGGCCGCCCTCGCGGACCGTCGCGGGCTCCGGCGCCACCACGCGGGCCCGGCCCGGCACCCTGGTCACCACGGCAGCACCTCCCGCCGGAACGCCCCGCTCGGCCGCGCGGGGCCGGACCGGCTCCGTGCCCTGGTGCGGGTGATCCCGCAACGCCACTCCTCGGGCCCGTCGACGCCGCTCCTGTCCGACGCCCGGCCCCGCCCGGCACCCGGCTCACTGCCGGGCCCCTGGCCCGAGTCGTAGCCCGACTCGTGGCCCGGGTCGGTCACCGGCGCACCGTCGGCGGCCGCGCGGACGATGCGGGCCGTCCAGACCAGGCCCAGCCCCTCCAGGGCCGCGCCCACCGCCAGGGAGGCCAGCCCGGCGGGTGTGTGGAGCAGCACCTCCAGCGGCCGGGCGCCGAGTGCCGCACCGAGCAGCAACCCCGCCAGCGGCAGGGCCGCCAGGACCGCGATCGTGGTGCGCGGCGCCGCGAGTTCGGCGGCGATCTCCTCCACCAGCGCCCGCTCGACGCGCAGCGCCTCCGCCACTCCGTCCAGCCCGACCGCCAGACCCGAACCACTGGCAGAGGCGACCTCCCAGCAGGCGGCCACCGCCGCCGCCCCGCTCCCGCCCGGCCGTTCGGCGAGCAACCGGAACGCCGCAGGGACGTCCGCGCCGTACCGGCCGGCCGCGAGCCGGGCGACCGCCTCGGCACCGATCCGCTCCAGCACCGCCCGGTCGGCCGCGATCCTCGTGGTCACCAGGTGGAGCGCCTGCTCGGGTGTCGCCCCGCCGCGCAACTCGCCCGCCAGTCCGGCGCACAGCTCCACCACGGCGGCCGACCGGTACCGCGCCTCGGCCGCCGCGGCACGCCGCGACCGCCACCTGCGGGCCGGCAGGACCGCCAGGAGCGCCGCCAGCACCGGGACGGGCGACGCCGTCGCCCACCCCACCGCCAACCCCCCGGGCAGGAGCAGCAGTTCCGGGGCCCGCCGAACAGTCCGCCGGGGACCCACCGACCACCGCGCGACCGCTGCCACCGGTCGCGCTCCCACGCGGCCCACGCCGCCGCTCCCGTGCCCGGCCCCGCCGTAGTCGCCCGCGACCCCGGTCAGCAACGCACCGGCCCGACGACCACCCGCCAACTGCCGCTGCAGCCGGCACCACCCCGCCACCGCGACAACGGCCAGCACCAGCCAGCACCCCAGCACAATCCCGTACAGCTCCAAGGCCCTTGCCTCCCTCCTCGTCCCGATCACCGCACCGATCACCGCACTGACCACCGAGCCGACCGACAGGCCGACCGCGGCACCGACACCAGCCACGGCCGCGACCAGCGACCGTCCTCCGTCGGTCCCTCCACCCGCTCCCCGGCCCGAGGAGCAGCACCGCACCCACCGCGCAGCCGCACAGCATCAGCAGGAACGCCCCCTCCACCCGTCCCGCAGTCACGGCGGCCCGTCCGCGAGGACGACCCCACGGGCGGCGAGCAGCCGGCCGAGCCTGGTCCAGCCGGGCCCCGGCACCGTGCCGCCGTCCGCCGTGAACGCCACGGCGGGCGTGGTGACGGCCAGCCCGTGCCGGTCGCCGCCCAGGGTGTGGATCTCGGCGACCCGGCGTCTCCCGGTACCCGGCTCCCGCACCAGGTGCACCACCAGGTCGAGGGCCGCCCGGAGCTGGCTGTGCAGCGCCGGCCGGTCCATCCCGGCCAGCGAGCCGAGCGCCTCCAGCCGGACCGGGACGTCCGCCGCCGTGTTGGCGTGGACCGTCCCCGTGCCGCCCTCGTGGCCGGTGTTGAGGGCCGCCAGCAGGTCGGCGACCTCGGCGCCGCGCACCTCGCCGATCACCAGCCGGTCGGGGCGCATCCGCAGCGCCTGGCGGACGAGGTCCCGCAGGGTCAGCTCGCCCAGCCCCTCCTGATTGGGCGGCCTGGCCTGGAGCCGCACCACGTGCGGGTGGTCGGGCAGGAGCTCGGCGGAGTCCTCGGCGACGACGATCCGCTCCTCCGGACCGACCAGGCCGAGCAACGCCGCGAGGAGTGTGGTCTTCCCGGTGCCGGTGCCCCCGCTCACCAGCAGCGAGAGCCGGGCCCGCACAACGGCCGCCAGCAGCTCGCCGCCGCGCGGCGGGAGTGCCCCGCCCGCCACCAACTCGTCGACGGTGAAGGGCCGGGAGCGGCACACCCGCAGTGAGATGTGGGTGCATCCGGCGGCGATCGGCGGCAGGACGGCGTGCAGTCGCGTGCCGTCCGGCAGTCGGGCGTCCACCCAGGGCCGCGCGTCGTCGAGCCGCCGCCCGGCCGCCGTGGCGAGGCGGTGGGCCAGCCGCCGCACCGCCTCGGCGTCGGCGAAGCGGACGCCGGTGGCCCGGCGCAGGCCGCCGCCCCGGTCGAACCAGATCTCGTCCGGCCCGTTGACCAGGACGTCCGTGACATCGGGCGCCGCCAGCAGCCGCTCCAGCGGGCCCGCGCCCACCAGTTCGGCGCACAACGAGCGCACGGTGTCGAGGACGTCGTCACCGCCGAGCGGCGGCCGGGCGGCCCGCAGGGCGCTCGCCACCGAACCGGCGGTCGGCACGGCCCCGGACTCGGCCAGCCGCAGGCGGACGGCGTCCACCAGCGCGGCGGCGCGCTCCTCCCGCGCCGTCCGCCCGTAGGGGTTCGGTTCCGGCCCCGGCCGGGCCGCCGGACCGCTCCCGGGGCCGGGCAGGCCCCGCAGCACCCGCCGCTCGCCCGGCCCGTCACCCCCGTGCCCCGACCGGTAACCGCCCGCCGGAGCCGCTCCACCGGCCCCGCCGACGCCCGGCCGACCCGCGCCGGGATCCCCGGCACCGCCCGCCCTCCGCAGTCGCACCATCAGTACACACCCCCCTCGACCGCCGGCACCGTCGGCAGCACCTCGTCGAGGAAGGCCCCGCAGAACCTGGCGAGCGGCCCGCCCTCGCGGATGCCGGGCGGCACCCCCTGTTCGAGGTCGACGGTCAGGCCCGGCTCCGGATCCAGCACCCCGGCGAGCTGCATCCGCAGCCCCCGGGCGATCCGGTGCGCTGGGAGCCCGAACGGCCCAGGCGGACGCACCACCACCCGCACGTCGTCGAGCCGCATCCGCACCGACGCGGCCACCCGGTCGGCGGCCGCCACCGCCCTCAGCTCGGCGGGCACCACCAGCAGCGCCGTGTCGGACTGCTCCAGCGCCTGACCGGCCGCCGCGTCCAACCTCCGGGGCACGTCGACCACCACCAGACCGCCGCCCCGGCGCGCGGCGGCGAGGACGCTGCGCATGGCCTCGGACGGCACCGCCGGGGTGTCGCCGCGGTCCCAGGACAGGCAGGCCAGCGTGCCGAGCCGCTTGAGCGCGGGCAGCGCCCGGGCCAGCTCGGCGCCGCTGACCCGGCCCCGGGAGCCTGCGAGGTCCGGCCAGCGCAGGCCCGCCGCCGTCTCGCCGCCGAGCAGGATGTCGAGCCCGCCACCGAGCGGGTCGCCGTCGACGAGGACGGTACGCAGGCCCCGGCGCGCGGCGGTCACCGCGAGCGCGCAGGCCAGGGTCGAGGCACCCGCGCCGCCCCGGCCGCCCATGACGGCGACGGTGCGGGCGGGCGGGCCGACGCCCTCGACCGCGTCGGCGATCCGGTCGAGCAGCCAGGTCTCCGCGTCCGGCAGGAACAGCACGTGCTCCGCGCCGAGTTGGACGGCCCTGACCCAGACGCCGGCGTCGTCGAGGTCCAGCCCGAGCAGGAGCACCCCCGGTCTGCGGGGCATCGCGGCGCAGTGCCCGGCCCGGTCGTCGCCGACCAGGACCAGCGAGGCCTCCTCCCAGAGCTCGCGCGGCGGCGCACCCCGGATCAGCCTGGGATCGGTGCCGGCCGCCGCGCAGATCCGCAGCAGGTGCTCGGCCAGCGCGTCGTTCCCGGTGAGAACGAGCGGCCGGGCGGGCTCGGGCCCGCCGGTGGCGGCGTGGTCGGTGATGGGCTTCGACATGGCGGCTCCCCTGTCCCGGTGCCCGGCCGCGCACGGCGGCCGGGCACACCTGTGAAAGGTCCGGCAGTCGGCCGAGGGCCCAGGGGACCGGGCCCGGCAGCCGCTGCCGGGCATCACGTTGGACGGTGATCCCGATTCCGTCCTCCGGGTTCCGATTCCCTGTGGACAACTCGGGGGCTGTGGAGGAAAACGTTCACCCGGACGGGGGGCTATTGGACAAAGAATTGACTAATCGGGCTCACGGAGATGAAACCGCCATACCTGGCGGAGCGGGATAGGGACGCACGCGCCACGTACTCCCCGGAGCAGGTCCGATCCTCATTCCAGGGGAGGTGGCTCCGGAGCTGGACATGACCAAAGCTCTACGGAGAGTGACGAAATTGTCAGGACAGCCGGGCGGGCCGACACCCCCCGTAGAGATCGCCCGGATCAACCGGCGGATCCGCCGGGCCTGCCGTCCGAGCCCCGAAAACGGCTCCGGACGTGCGACGACCCCCGCCGGGGGGGAGAGCGGGGGTCGTCTATCCACGGCCCGACTCGGGGGGGAGGAGCCGGACCGGGTTAGCACGGTCGCGAACGATCCGTGACTTCCATGGTGTACCCGAGCGGCCAGAAACACAAACCCGCACGCCCGCGAGTACGCCGAATGGCGGGCAGTTTTGCGGAGCCCTCTATCCTCGGTTCCCGTGGACACCACCGAGAACGCCGACGAGTACGCCGACGAGTCCCCGGACTCCACCGCCGCAGCCGCTGCCGGAACCGGAGGGGCCCCGGGGTCCGACGGGTCCGAGGGGACGGCCGTGACCGCCCCGCGGCCCGGAGCGGCCGGCTCCGGCCCGTCCGCGACCCGCCCGGCGGCCGCGCGACCGCGCCCGGCCGGCCCGCGGACCGCGGCCTTCTTCGACCTGGACAAGACGATCATCGCCAAGTCGAGCGCCCTGGCGTTCAGCCGTCCGTTCTACCAGGGCGGCCTGATCAACCGTCGGGCCGTCCTGCGAAGTGCGTACGCCCAGTTCGTCTTTCTGGTGGGCGGCGCGGACCACGACCAGATGGAGAAGATGCGGCAGTACCTCTCCGCGCTGACCCGGGGCTGGAACGTGCAGCAGGTCCGCGAGATCGTCGCCGAGACCCTGCACAACCTGATCGATCCGATCATCTACGACGAGGCCGCCTCGCTCATCGAGCAGCACCACGCGGCCGGCCGGGACGTGGTCATCGTCAGCAGCTCCGGCTCCGAGGTGGTCGAGCCGATCGGCGCACTGCTGGGCGCGGACCACGTGATCGCCACCCGGCTGCAGATCGAGGACGGCTGCTACACCGGCGAGATCGAGTACTACGCCTACGCCGAGAACAAGGCCGCCGCCATCCGGGAGTTGGCCGAGGTCGAGGGCTACGACCTGGCCGAGTGCTACGCCTACAGCGACTCGTCGACGGACCTGCCCCTGCTGGAGGCCGTCGGCCACCCGTCGGCGGTCAACCCCGACCGGGCGCTGCGCAAGGAGGCACTGGCGCGGGAGTGGCCGGTCCTGGTCTTCGACCGGCCGGTGGAACTCCGGCGGCGGCTCCCGGAGTTCTCGGCGCCGAGCCGCTCGGTGCTGACGGCGGTGGCGGTCGGCGCGGCGCTCCTGACCGCAGGCGCCGTCTGGTACGCGACCCGTCGGCGCCGCCACCCCTCGGCCTGACCCACGGAGCCCCCGACCGGGGCGACGCCGGTCCGACACCCCTTGGACAAACCGGGCAAAAGTCGAAGACTTCCCATTTCGGGTTCCCCTTTCGCCCGAAACGCGATACAAAGGAATCACGGCCCGCGAGACCCGGTCAGGACCTAAGAGGTCAAACCGACAACGCAGTTCAGGCCCCACGGACCGTGTGCACAGATAACCGAGCACCCACATGCAGCCGACCCGCTGTCGGGCCGCCGCACCAGACGAACGGGCAGGATCCCCGTCTGATCGGCACTTTCCGGTGCATGCATGGTCACCCGGCATCTGTGCCAGCGGCGGCACCCGGCAGGATCAGGTGCCGCCGCATCCTTGTGTCCGGAGCGCGGCCGGAGCCCGCCCGAAGCCGTCCGCGGCTCGCGGGGCCCGCCCAGGAGCGGTCCGCGGCCCGTTCACGCACCGGACCGGGGCCCGCCCGCGCTCGGCCCGCTCAGACCATGCCGCGCTGCATCGCCTCGCAGACCGCCGTGCTCTCCCGGACCCCGAGCCGCAGCGCCCGCCCACAGTGGCCGATCCAGGCCGCCAGCCCCTCCGGCGTCCCCGCCAGGTAGCCGGCCAGCGCGCGCCGGTAGGCGTCCGTCCCCAGCTCCACGAGCCCCACCTCGGCCGGGCAGATCGACTTCGGGTCGAGACCCTCCGCGATCAGCACGATCCGCGCGGCGGCGCGGGCGATCAGGCCGTTGTAGGAGCCGAACGGCCGCAGCGCCAGCAGTTCGCCCTGCACGATCGAGGAGACCACCAGGGCCGGCGTCCCGACCCCCTGGCCCTCGGCGCGGGCCACCAGCAGCCGGGACAGCTGGTCCAGCCGGGCGGCGACCTCCTCCGGGCCGGGCGGCGCCGGCAGGGCCGGCACGGGCCCCTCCGGAGCGGCCGGCCCGGCGGACGGGGCCGCGTCCGCCGCGACCCCTTCGGCGGGCTTCAGTTCCAGCGGGAAGAGGTGCTCGACGCCCTCCCCGGCCTGCCTCGGCCGGCCCGCCACCGGGTCGGTGTCGCCGACCGCCAGCAGGTGCAGCCGGGCCAGCACCTGGAGCGGCGAGTGCCGCCAGATGCTCAGCAGCTGCCCCGCCTCGGCGGAGATCCGCAGGGCGGCGCCCACCGTCCGGGCCTCGGGGTCGGCGCCGAAGTCGCTGCGGCGGCGGACCTCCTCCAGCGGCCAGTCCGAGCCCGCCAGCGCGGCGGAGGCGCGGGCGCCGCGCAGGGCCGACTCGGAGGTGACCTCGGCCGCGCGGCGGCGCATCACCCGGTGGCCGTAGAGGCGGTCGACGGCCTTGCGCACCTCGGCCACCGCGTCGGGCACCCCGGGGAGCTGGGCCAGCGGGGCGAGGGGATCTGTTCCAGTGCTCACCTACCCGAGAGTAATGACCCGGACGCCCCTGCCGGAACAGCAACCACGCATCACCCGTTCGAGGCAATCCTCACTTCCCTCCCGTAAACGGCCCGAAACCCCGGATAGCATGACTGTCGAAGACGATAACGATTTCCAACTCGGAAGATCGTCGACCTCGTCGCGGCGCGGACCGCGGGCGCGGCGGGTCCTGGAGCGAGAGCCGGAGTCCCAAGATGAAGATCGCCTTCGTCGGCAAGGGCGGCAGCGGCAAGACCACGCTGTCCGCACTGTTCATCCGCCACCTGGCCGCCGCGGGCCGCCCGGTCCTCGCCGTCGACGCCGACATCAACCAGCACCTCGGCCCGGCCCTGGGGCTGACGGACGACCAGTCCGCCGCCCTGCCCTCGCTCGGGGCCCACCTGCCCGGCATCAAGGAGTACCTGCGCGGCGGCAATCCGCTGATCCGCTCCGCCGAGGAGATGATCAAGACCACCCCGCCGGGGCGCGGCTCGCGGCTGCTCCGGATCGTCGAGGAGAACCCGGTCTACGCCGCCTGCGCCCGCCCGATCGCGCTCGACGAGGGCTCGGTCCGGCTGCTGGCGACCGGCGCGTTCACCGAGGAGGACCTCGGCGTCGCCTGCTACCACTCCAAGGTCGGCGCGGTCGAGCTGCTGCTGAACCACCTGGTCGACGGCCGGGACGAGTACGTGGTGACCGACATGACCGCCGGCTCCGACTCCTTCGCCTCCGGCCTGTTCACCCGCTTCGACCTCACCTTCCTGGTGGCCGAGCCCACCCGCAAGGGCATCTCGGTGTACCGCCAGTACCGGGACTACGCGCAGGACTTCGGCGTCCGGCTGCGGGTGGTCGGCAACAAGGTGCAGAGCCAGGACGACCTGGACTTCCTCCGCCGGGAGGTCGGCGAGGACCTGCTGACCTCCTTCGGGCACTCCGACTGGGTGCGCCGGCTGGAGCAGGGCGCGCAGCCGCCGCTGCGCGCCCTCGAAGCCGCCAATCGCGCGGTGCTGGACGAGCTGAGGACGGCTGCGGACGCCGCGTACGACCTGCGGGATCCGCGCCGCTACACCGAGCAGGCCGTCCTCTTCCACGTGCGCAACGCCGAGAGCTGGGCGAACGCCAAGGTCGGCATCGATCTCGCCACCCAGGTCGACCCGGACTTCGTGCTCGGCGACGAGCCCGCGGCGGCCGGCGCGACCGTCTGACCGGAGCCGCGCCGTCCGGCGCCGACGCGGAGCACCCTCGCACCGCACCACCGCAGCGACCACGGCCGCGGTCCCGGAGACGGGGCCGCGGCCCTCGCACATCCGCCCCGCCCCGCCCCTGCTCCGGCCCGCGGAACCGCCGCAGCCCCCGCCGCAGCGCCGCCACCAGCAGATTCCCGTCTGTTCGACCACCACCCAATGGGGTGAATCAGGCGGATATTGCCTGTCGCTCCGGATGACGCTGTGCAAAGCTCTCATTACCCTCGGTTTACCGAGTCTTGATGTTCCGCATCCGTTCCGGCGCTCCTCGCCGTGGCCTGGCTCCTCCCAGCGCCCCGCCGAGTGACCGCCGGGGCCCCCGATGGTCCAAGGCCCGGCCGGTGACACCCGCACTCCCGGCCCGTCCGCACCATCCCGCCACACCGTCGCGACCCACGACAGCCGATCCGCTCCACCGAGCCCATGACCGGACTCACCGCCGGACCTGACTGCGTTCGTTCCCCCGGACAGACGGGAAGACCCATGACCCTCGACATCTCCAGCGCACCCATCGCCTCCGACACCACCGACCACGCCCCGCCGGGTCGACGCCCCCGCGCCTCCTGGGCGCAGGACCTCTCGGCCTCCCTGGTGGTCTTCCTCATCGCCGTACCGTTCTCCCTCGGCATCGCCCTGGCCACCGGCGCCCCGCTCACCGCGGGCCTCGCCGCCGCGGCCGTCGGCGGCATCGTGGTCGGACTGTTCGGCGGCACCCCGCTGCAGGTCAGCGGCCCCTCGGCCGCCCTCACCGTGATCACGGCCGGGCTCATCACCCAGTACGGCTGGCAGGCCACCTGCGCCATCACCCTCGCCGCCGGCCTGCTCCAACTCCTGCTGGGGGTAAGGCGGGTGGCCCGGACGGCACTGGCCGTCTCGCCCGCCATCGTGCACGGCATGCTGGCCGGCGTCGGCCTCGCCATCGCGATCGCGCAGTTGCACGTCGTCCTCGGCGGCTCCCCGCAGAGCTCGGCCCTGGCCAATCTGCTCGCCCTGCCGAGCCAGTTGGCGGCCCCGCACCCGTCCGCCCTGATTGTCGGCACGGTCACCGCCGCGGTGCTGCTCGGCTGGCCCCGGCTGGGCCGACTCCCCGGCCGCTACGGCGAGTTCGGCACCCGGCTGACCAAGGTCCCCGGACCGCTGGCCGCCGTCGCCGCCGCCACCACGCTCGCGGTCGCGCTGGACCTGCGGCTCGCCCGGGTCGACCTGCCCGCCTGGCAGCCGCACGACCTCGTCCCCGACCTGCCGCACGGCCCGCCCCTCGCCGTCCTCGCCGCCGTGCTGACCGTCACCGCCGTGGCGAGCGTCGAATCACTGCTCTCCGCCGTCGCGGTCGACCGGATGTCGCACCGCACCGGGGACCTCGACCGCGAGCTGCGCGGCCAGGGGCTGGCCAACATGATCAGCGGGCTGGTCGGCGGACTGCCGATCGCCGGCGGCGCGGTGCGCAGTACCGCCAACGTCCGGGCCGGTGCCCGAAGCCGTTGGTCCTCGGTACTGCACGGGGTGTGGGTGCTGGCGGCCGCGCTGGCCCTCACCGGCGGGCTGCGCCGGATCCCGCTCGCCGCGCTCGCCGCGCTGGTGCTGGTCGTCGGCCTGCAGATGGTGAGCTTCGCGCACATCCGGAAGGTCCACCGGCACCGGGAGTTCCCGGTCTACCTGGTCACCGTGGTCTCCGTGGTGCTGTTCGGCGTGCTGCCGGGCGTGGCGCTGGGCGCCGCGACGGCCGTGCTGCTCGCGCTCTACCGGCTGACCCGCGCACACGTGGACGTACTGGCCGGCCCCGACGGCACGCTCACCGTGGAGACGCACGGCCCGCTGACCTTCGCCGCCGTGCCCCGGCTGAGCCGGGCGCTCGCCGGTGTGCCGGCCGGCGCCGAGGTCACCGTCGTGCACGACGGCTCCTTCCTGGACCACGCCGCCTACGAGACACTGCACAGCTGGCGCACCGGCCATCAGGCGGGCGGCGGGCGGGTGTCGATGGTGACCCGCCGCCAGGACGACGAGGTGCTCGATCCGGACGGCACCGTCCGCACCGGCAGCTCCCCCGGCCCGCACCGCTGCCGCGCGTGGACGCCCTGGGTCGGCCACCACTGCATCGAACAGCAGGAGGACCCGCACGTCCGGCTGCTCGACGGGGTGCGGGTGTTCCAACTGCACACCGCCCCGCTGGTCCGGCCCGAGCTGGCCCGGCTCGCCCGGGAGGGACAGACGCCCTCCCAGCTGTTCCTGACCTGCGCCGACTCCCGGATGGTCACCAGCATGATCACCAACAGCGGCCCGGGCGATCTCTTCACCGTCCGCAATGTCGGCAATCTGGTGCCGGCGCCGCACGAGCCGGGCGCGGCCGACGACTCGGTGGCGGCGGCGGTGCAGTACGCGGTCGAGGTGCTGGAGGTGCGGTCGATCACCGTCTGCGGGCACTCGGGCTGCGGGGCGATGAAGGCCCTGCTGGACGGGGTGCACGAGCAGCCCGGCCGGCCCACGCCGCTGGCCCGCTGGCTGCGCAACGGCCGGGGCTCGCTGGACCGGCTGCGCCGGATCCCGGCGGAGTTCACCGACCGCCCGGTGGTCGATGTGACCGAGCAGCTCTGCGTCACCAATGTCGTCCAGCAGCTGGACCAGCTGCTGGCCAACCCGGCCGTCGAGCGGCGGGTCGCCGAGGGCACCCTGCGGCTGGTCGGCATGTACTTCGACTTCGCCACCGCACAGGCCTATGTGCTCGACCCGGAGAGCGGCCGGTTCGGTCCGGTCGAGGCGGTGGCACCGACCTCCGCGGCCGCGGACACGCCCGCGGCCGCCGCAGTCGCAGCCGCGTCCACCCCGCACGGGGAGCACGACACGCCCGAACGAGTGAATGAATTCGAACAGGTTCCGACCACCGGTACCGTCACCGCGGATCCGGCCAGGGACGGCGGCGGCCCCGGCCTGGCCGCCTGAGAGCCGGGCCCGCGTCCGGCCGGGCGGGCCAAGGACGCGGGCCCACCTCCTCGGGCCGCCCGAGACGCCTCCGACCTCGGGCGGCCGTTCGACGAGCGATCAAAGGTCTACACCAATTAGCCAGAGCCTCTTGTCAACTGACCTCTTCGCCTGGTGAGCTGTGCGCTGGGACACACGGGACAATCCCCACGCACGGGAAACGACCCCGATCATGACTCATGAGGAGTGCGCGTTGAGCAACGAGAGCCTGGCCAACCTGCTCAAGGAGGAGCGGCGTTTCGCCCCGCCGGCAGAGCTCGCCGCAGCCGCCAACGTCACCGCGGCCGCGTACGCCCAGGCATCCGAGGACCGCCTCGGCTTCTGGGCCGAGCAGGCCCGCCGCCTCACCTGGGCCGTCGAGCCCACGCAGACGCTCGACTGGTCCAACCCGCCCTTCGCGAAGTGGTTCGCCGACGGCAAGCTCAACATCGCCTACAACTGCGTGGACCGCCACGTCGAGGCCGGCCACGGCGACCGCGTCGCCATCCACTTCGAGGGCGAGCCCGGCGACGGCCGCGCCATCACCTACGCCCAGCTCAAGGACGAGGTCTCCCAGGCCGCCAACGCCCTGCTCGAACTCGGCGTCACCAAGGGCGACCGCGTCGCCATCTACCTGCCGATGATCCCCGAGGCCGTCGTCTCGATGCTCGCCTGCGCCCGCATCGGCGCCACGCACTCCGTCGTCTTCGGCGGCTTCTCCGCCGACGCCGTCGCCTCCCGCATCCAGGACGCCCGGGCCAAGCTCGTCATCACCGCCGACGGCGGCTACCGGCGCGGCAAGCCCTCCGCCCTCAAGCCCGCCATCGACGAGGCCCTCACCAAGGCCGAGGGCGTCGAGCACGTCCTCGTCGTCCGCCGCACCGGCCAGGACACCGCCTGGACCGAGGGCCGGGACGTCTGGTGGCACGAGCTCACCGCCCGCCAGTCCACCGAGCACACCCCCGAGGCGCACGAGGCCGAGCACCCGCTGTTCATCCTCTACACCTCCGGCACCACCGGGAAGCCCAAGGGCATCCTGCACACCACCGGCGGCTACCTCACCCAGGCCAGCTACACCCACCACGCCGTCTTCGACCTCAAGCCGGAGACCGACGTCTACTGGTGCACCGCCGACATCGGCTGGGTCACCGGGCACTCGTACATCGTCTACGGCCCGCTCTCCAACGGCGCCACCCAGGTCATCTACGAAGGCACCCCCGACACCCCCCACCAGGGCCGGTTCTGGGAGATCGTGCAGAAGTACGGCGTCTCGATCCTCTACACGGCGCCCACCGCGATCCGCACCTTCATGAAGTGGGGCGACGACATCCCCGCCAAGTTCGACCTGTCCTCCCTGCGGGTGCTGGGCAGCGTCGGCGAGCCGATCAACCCCGAGGCCTGGATCTGGTACCGCGAGCACATCGGCGCCTCCACCGCCCCGATCGTGGACACCTGGTGGCAGACCGAGACCGGCGCCATCATGATCAGCCCGCTGCCCGGCGTCACCGAGACCAAGCCCGGCTCCGCCCAGCGCGCCCTGCCCGGCATCGCCGCCACCGTCGTCGACGACAACGGCACCGAGGTCGCCAACGGCTCCGGCGGCTACCTCGTCCTCACCGAGCCGTGGCCCTCCATGCTGCGCACCATCTGGGGCGACGACCAGCGCTACATCGACACCTACTGGTCGCGCTTCGAGGGCCGCTACTTCGCCGGCGACGGCGCCAAGAAGGACGAGGACGGCGACATCTGGCTGCTCGGCCGGGTCGACGACGTCATGCTCGTCTCCGGCCACAACATCTCGACCACCGAGGTCGAGTCCGCCCTGGTCGGCCACCCCTCGGTGGCCGAGTCGGCGGTCGTCGGCGCCACCGACGCCACCACCGGCCAGGCGATCGTCGCCTTCGTCATCCTGCGCGGCACCGCCACCGACAGCCCGGAGCTGGTCGAGGAGCTGCGCGCGCACGTCGGCCGCACCCTCGGCCCGATCGCCAAGCCGAAGCAGATCAAGGTCGTCGGCGAGCTGCCGAAGACCCGCTCCGGCAAGATCATGCGCCGCCTGCTGCGCGACATCGCCGAGGGCCGCGAGATCGGTGACACCACCACCCTCGCCGACTCCACCGTGATGAACCTCATCCAGGCCCAGCTCCCGCCGGCCGGCTCCGAGGGCTGACCGGGAGGTCCGACCTCGCACCGCTGCTCCGTGCCACACCCTGAACGTGGCGCGGAGCAGCGGGCACGACGGTGCCCCGGGCGGTTGCTACCGCCCGGGGCACCGCTGTGTCCGAGCAACTGCGGGGGTCAGCCCTCGCCGAATTCGGCGATCAGGACCCGCAGGGTGTCGTGCGCGCTCTGCGCCAGGGCACGACTGCGCAGCGGCTGCCCGCCGGCCAGCACCGCCAGGCCCACCTGGGCCCGGGGACTGAACCCGACGAAGGCGGTGGACCGCCGGGCGGCACCCACGTGGTAGACCACCTCGCCCGCGTCGACCGGCCCCACCCCGTCGGCCGCCGCACGCCCAGCCTCAGCCTCCGGCACCGGCACGGGAACAGGTGCGGGAACAGGCAGGGGCACCGGCACCACCGGCCCCCCTCCCGCCCTCGGTTCCGCCGCCCCGGCCCGAAGGGCGCGCTGGTTCCACCCCAGACAGATCCGCGGCCCGCCGCGTCGCCCGTCGGTGCGTGGGCGCCGCACCTCGTTCAGCGCCGTCCGCAGCGCCGCCGCGTCGGCCCGCTCGGGGAGCGGAACGGCGTCCAGGGCGAGGTGCGCCTGGAGGTAGCGGAGCATGTCGTCCGCCGTGGAGCGGAGCGCGGCGGCGGCCGGCAGGGCGGGCAACCGGAAGGACGGCACCCTGCGCCCGCGCCGGTATCCGGCGTCCTCCTCCCGGCCGGGGCCGCAGGAGGTGTCCATCAGGCCGAGCGGCCCGCAGACCCTGGCGGCGAGCAGATCGTCGTACCGCTGCCCGGCCGCGTTGGCCAGCAGCAGGCCGAGCAGTCCGCAGCCGAGGTTGGAGTACCGGACCTGGGTGCCCGGCGTGCCGCGCACCGCCGTCCGGGGCAGCGCCCGCAGCAGATGGGCCGGTCCGAAGGTGGCGTAGGGACGGGTGAACCAGCGCGGGACCTGCCCGGGCAGCACCCCGTCCGGCAACCGGGGCAGCCCGGAGGTGTGGGTGGCCAGGTGGAGCAGGGTGATCGGACGCTCCTGCGGGTAGCCGGGGGCCGCGTCGGCGGGCAGGTAACGGTCGATCGGATCGTCGTAGCCGACCTCTCCTCGGGCGGCCATCTCGGCCAGCAGCAGGCCGGTGAAGGTCTTGGTGACGGAGCCGAGTTCGAAGCGGGTGTCGGCGCGCACCGGGCGTTCGGTGGAGCGGACGGCGTGGCCGCGGCAGGCGACGGTCCGCTCGTCGCCGCGGATCACCACGACGGCGGCGCCACCGGCCGGTGCGGCGGCACGGAACAGCGGGCGGAGCAGGCGGTCGAGTTCGGGGTCGGGCGGGCCGTACAGCGGGGCATTCATCGGACGGCGCTCCGGCGGCCGGACCGGGACGTGCGGTGCGAACAGGACGTGCGGTGCGAACAGGACGTGCGGTGCGAACAGAACGGACAGTGCGAACAGAACAAACGGTGCGAGCAGGACGGACGACACTCGCGAGACGTATACGAACGGAAGGATAAGAGCGGCGGTCTGGGCACGGCGGCGCCTCCACAGCGCGAAGGTGGGGGACCCGGGGAAAGCCCCCGGTCCGGGGCTCCGACCTCGGCCGGGCCCTGCGATCGACGATAGAGAGCCGTTCACCCGTCTGCACGCCGCCGACTCCGTTCGGGTGCCGGTCGGCCGTACGGACGGGTGCACAACAGGCCACCCAGGCTTAAGTCCTGAAGTATGACAATCCGGACGTCGCCTTGTCGGTTCCCGTTATACTGTCAACGACGCATCAAGATCCGCGTCACAGGGCGAGCCGGGAAGTCTGGTCGGCAATGCACCACCGGTGCATCTCCGTACACCGTCCCCGCCCCCAGGAGGCCGCGCGTGGCCAGCCAGCCGCCCGTCCAAGAGCCGACGACCCGACGCCGCCAGTTCCTCGGCAGGCTGTCCCTTCCCGAGCGCACCTACATCACGGACGCGCTGCGCACCGAGACCGTCGGCGGCGTCCTGCTGCTCCTCGCCTCGGTCGTCGCACTGATCTGGGCCAATGTCTGGCCGGCCGCCTACCAGTCCGTCCTGGACTACACCGTCGGCCCGTCCACCCCGCTCCACCTGGACCTCAGTCTGGACGCGTGGGCGAAGGACGGACTGCTGACGATCTTCTTCTTCGTGGCCGGGATCGAGCTCAAGCGCGAGTTCGTGGCGGGCGAACTGCGCAGCCCCAGCGCCGCGATCCTCCCCGTCATAGCCGCCGTCTGCGGCGTCGCGCTGCCCGCGATCGTGTTCGCGGTGGCCAACGCCGGCCCCGGCGGGCATCCGAACGGCTGGGCCATTCCGACCGCCACCGACATCGCCTTCGCGCTCGGCGTGCTCGCCGTGGTCGGCAGCCACCTGCCCTCGGCGCTGCGTGCCTTCCTGCTCACCCTCGCGGTGGTGGACGACCTGATCGCGATCCTGATCATCGCGGTCTTCTACAGCTCCGGCATCAAGTTCTGGGCGCTCGGGCTGGCCTTCGCCGGGCTGGTGCTGTTCTGGTTCCTGCACCGGCGCGGCGTCCACGGCTGGTACCTGTTCGTGCCGCTCGCCTTCGTGATCTGGGCGCTGATGCACGAGAGCGGCGTGCACGCCACGGTGGCGGGCGTCGCGATGGGCCTGCTGCTCCGCTGCCACCGGGAGGGCGACGAGAAGTCCTCCCCCGGCGAGCACATCGAGCACCTGGTCCGCCCGATCTCGGCCGGGTTCGCCGTACCGGTCTTCGCGCTGTTCGCCGCCGGGGTGACGATCTCCGGGCCCGCCCTGCGCGAGGTGTTCACCCAGGCGGCCCCGCTCGGCATCGTGCTCGGCCTGCTGGTCGGCAAGACCGTGGGCATCTTCGGCGGCACCCGCCTGGCCGCCCGCTTCACCCGTGCCGAACTGAATCCGCAGCTCAAGTGGGCGGACATGTTCGCCGTCTCGGTGCTGGCCGGCATCGGCTTCACGGTCTCGCTCCTGATCAGCGAACTCGCCTTCCCCGACGACCCGGCCCTCGCCGACCGGGCCAAGGCGGCCGTGCTGGTGGGCTCGCTGCTCTGCGCGCTGATCGCCACCGTGCTGCTGAAGCTGCGCAACCGGCACTACCGCGAGCTGTGCGAGGAGGACCGCGACGTCGACGGCGACGGCATCCCCGACGTGTACCAGCTGGACGACCCGGCCTGGCAGGCCCGCACGGCCGGACAGGCGGGCAGGCCGGACCGGCCGCAACAGGACGCCCACCCGGCCGACGAGGGCCCGCAGCACCCGCAGTGAGCCCGGTCCGAGCCCGGTCCGGGCCCGACCCGTGCCCTCCCAGAGCCGGGTCGAAGCCGGGTTCGAGCCCGGCCGGAGCCGGACCAGCCCGGAACACGTCCCTCGCCGGGCCCCCCGGAGTGGTGTCCGCTCCTCCGGTAGGGGCATGATTCTGAACTGTCGACAGTCCACCGACGCCACCGGGCCCGTCCCGGTACCCGGAACCACCGGGGAGCCGCACCGTGCGGCGGCGTCACTCGCCGCACGGCCGAAGAGGAGAACCGCTGATGCCCGCAGGAGCCGCAGACCCGTCCAGCAACGGCCGGGCGCCCTATGAGGGCGAGCGTTCGGTGGGGCAGCTGTTCGCCGCGGCCACCGCCGACCTGTCCGCCCTGGTCCACGACGAGATCGCGCTCGCCAAGGCCGAGATCCGCGCCGACGTCAAGCGCGGTGTCTCCGGCGGCGTCTCGCTGGCTGTCGCCGGTGTGGTGGCCCTGGCCGCCGTCCCGATGCTCAGTGCCGCCGCGGCGTTCGGCATCCACGCGCTGGGCCTCTCGCTCGGCTGGTCGTTCCTGGTCGTGGCCGGCGCGTACCTGCTGCTGGCCGTGCTGCTGGGCCTGCTGGCGCTGCGTTCGTTCAAGAAGATCGAGAAGCCGGTCCGCACCATCGAGGGTGCTCAGAAGACCGCCGACGTCCTGAAGAACGCGCGGCCGCGTCCCGCCACCAAGGAGGAGATCGACCGCGCCCTGGGCCGCATCCCGTAGGCCCGACCCCGGGGTCGTGGAGACGCGACCGGTGCTCGGCGGGCCCGAACGGCCCGAGTACGAGTGCCGGGCGCGTGTCCGGCGCGCGGATGTGACACGCTCTCGGTATGTCGCTCGACCAGAAGCCCGTGCCCGCACAGCCGTCCGCCGGTTCCGGCGACACCGCCTCCGACGGCACTGTCACCGATGACGACGGCACCGTCACCGGCGAGGGCGGCACCACCCCCGCCGACAGCGGCACCGCCCCCGGTGGTGGCGACGACGCCCAGGGCACGCCTCCGGCCGCCTGGGACGTCCGGCAGCCCGGACCGTGGACCCACCGCGACCTCGCCGCCAACGGCGCCCGCTTCCACATCGCCGAACTCGGCGAGGGCCCGCTGGTCCTGCTGGTCCACGGCTGGCCGCAGTACTGGTGGGCCTGGCGCCACCAGCTGACCGCACTCGCCGAGGCCGGCTACCGGGCCGTCGCCCTGGACCTGCGCGGCATCGGCGGCAGCGACCGCACCCCCCGCGGCTACGACCCGGGCAACCTCGCGCTGGACATCACCGGGGTGATCCGCTCCCTCGGCGAGAACCGGGCCCACCTGGTCGGCCACGCCTCCGGCGGCACGCTGTCCTGGGTCGCGGCCGTGATGCGGCCCTCGGTGATCCAGAGCCTCACCGTGGTCTCCGCCGCGCACCCCCGGGACCTCCGCCGGGCGCTGCTGACCGACCGGCGGCAGATGGCCGCCTTCGAGCACATCCTGGGCTTCCAGCGGCCGTGGATACCGGAGCGCCGCCTGGTCGCCGACGACGCCGCGCTGATCGGCCGCTACCTGGACGCCTGGACCGGGCGCAACCAGCTGGACCGCGCCGCGGTGGCCGCGTACCGGGAGGCGATCCGGATCCCCAGCACCGCGCACTGCTCGATCGAGCCGTACCGCTGGCTGCTGCGCTCGATGGCCCGGCCGGACGGCATCCAGTTCGCCCGCCGGATGAAGAAGCCGATCACCGCACCCACCCTGCACATCCAGGGGGCGGCGGACCCGGTGCTGCTGTCGCACACCGCACTGGGCGGCGGCGAGTACGTGGCCGCGCCGTACCGCTGGCGCCTGATGCCGGGGATCGGGCACTTCCCGCACGAGGAGGCGCCGGAGCAGTTCACGGCCGAGCTGCTGGACTGGATCGGCCGGCACAAGGACTGAGGCGGCGCGGGGCCCGGACCGGGGCCGAAGGTCCCGGAACCCGATCGGGGGAACCGGGCCCGAGGGCCCAACTCCCTTCAGGTGACGCACATATGACAAGCGCATAGGACACGTTGGTGGCCGGACGGGCGGTTACCCCTGTCGGCCCAGGGGCATCCATTGCGGTATGACCTGGATGCCCGATCGCGGCAGCGCCCCGCGCGGCCGACAGCACAGCGACAGCTCGCAGCGTTCCGCCCACCGTTCCGAGTGGGCGGAGATCCGCGGTTACGACCGCGGTCACGACAACGGCTACGACCGTGGGTACGACGGCGGCTTCGACGGTACGGACGGCCACCCCCGCGGGGAGGACCGGCTCGGTATTCCGCGCATCCTCGGCCGGCGCGCCCGCTGGGTGGGTGCCCGGCTCCGCCGCGACACCTGATCGGCCCGCGCACCCCGGCACCCGTCCCGGCTCCCGTCCCGGCACCATGCCCCGCCCGCCGTCCCCGACCTGACCCGACCCGACAGGTCACCCCGACAGGTCACTCCTACAGGTCGCACCGACAGGTCGCACCGGCGGCGGGCCGGCGGGTCAGAGCGCGCAGCCCTGGGTGTCCGCCCGGCCCGAGGCCACACTGCCCAGCTCGGCGTCCTCGCGCACCTCGGCCGCGGTCAGCACGTACCCGGTGTCCGCGCTGTCCAGCGACTTGGCGAACACCATCCCGTACACCTGGCCGTCCGGGGTGAGCAGCGGCCCGCCGCTGTTGCCCTGGCGCACCAGCGAGCGGACCGAGTAGACGTCGCGGACCACCTGGCCGCGGTGGTAGATGTCCGGTCCGTTCGCCTGGATCCGGCCGCGGATACGGGCCGGCTGGACGTTGAAGGCGCCGTTCTCCGGGAAGCCCGCCACGATCGCGTTGTCATTGGTCTTCGCCTCGCCGGCGAAGGTCAGGGCCGGCGCGTTCAGCTTCGGCACGTCGAGGATCGCGATGTCGCGCTGCCAGTCGTAGCGGACCACCGTCGCGTCGTACAGCTGGCCGACCCCGCCGATCTGCACGGTCGGCTCGTTGACCCCGCCGACCACGTGGGCGTTGGTCATCACCCGGTGCGGGGCGTAGACGAAGCCGCTGCCCTCCAGGGTCTTGCCGCAGGAGGTGGCGGTGCCGACGACCTTGACCAGGCTCTGCCGGGCCTTCGCCACCGCGGGGCTGCCGGCCAGCGTCGGATCGGGGATGTCGACCTGGGTGATCGGCTCGTGCTCGAAGGGGTTGAACACCTGCGGGAAGCCGTTGCGGGCGAGCACCTTGGAGAAGTCCGAGAACCAGTTCGGCGCGTCGGAGGGCAGGGTGTCCTGGACCCCGCCCAGGATCGCCGAGGTGCGGACCTGCTTGGAGACGGTCGGCAGGGACGTCCCGGCCAGCGCGGAGCCGATCAGCCAGGCCACCAGCAGCATCGAGATCACATTGACCACGGCGCCGCCGGCGGCGTCCAGCGCCCGGGCCGGGCGGCGGTCGATGTGGCCGCGCAGCTTCCAGCCGAAGTGGGTGGTGATCGCCTGGCCGATCGCCGCCAGCACGATCACCACCACCACCGCGATCACCGAGGCGGTCGTCCCGGGGCTGAGGTGGTCCAGCAGCAGCGGCAGCAACTGGACGGCGAGCAGTCCGCCGCCCAGGAAGCCGAGGACCGACAGCACACCGACCACGAAACCCTGCCGGTAGCCCGACACGGCGAATCCGATCGCGGCGGCGATCAACAGCACATCCAGGACATTCACCCGGACACCCTCCCACGACGGACCACCCCGCCGGGCGGGCGATGGTCGAATCCGCCCGCCGTCCGGTTCACTGCGACCCGGCCTCGCGGCCGAGCACCGCCCGGGAACGCTCGCGGTCGCCCTGCACCAGGTCCAGCGCCTCGTCCGAGAGCTCGACGATCCGGCCCGCGTCCCACGGCCGCTCCAGCCCGCTGTGGTGCAGCACCCGGTCGATCACCCCGGCGGTGAAGCCCCAGACCAGTCGGCCGCCGACCGCGAAGGCCGGCCCCATGTGGCCGGACGGGTGCCGCAGCCGGGCCCGGTTCACCGGATCGGTCAGCTCGTCGATCGGCACCCGGAACACCGCGCCGGTCTCCCCCAGGTCCACCGGCCGGACCGGCGACTCCTCGCGCCACCAGCCGAGCACCGGTGTCACCACGAACCGGCTGACCGGGATGTAGAGCGCGGGCAGCGTCGCGAACACCTGCACCCCGTCCGGGTCCAGGCCGGTCTCCTCCCAGGCCTCGCGCAGCGCCGCCGCCACCGGGCCGGGCCCGGCCGGGTCGCCGTCCTCCGGATCCAGCGCACCACCGGGGAAGGAGGGCTGGCCGGCGTGCGAGCGCAGCGAACGGGCCCGTTCGATCAGCAGCAGGTCCGGGCCGGTCGTGCCCTCGCCGAAGAGCATCAGCACGGCGGCCGCGCGGCCGCCGTCGTCCGGCGGCAGGAAGCGGCTCAGCTGCTCGGGCAGCACCCGCTCCGCGGCGTCCCTGACCGGCTCCAGCCAGGCCGGCAGTCCGTCCCGTTCGACCCCCCGCGCCATCCCCCGGTCGCTCACTCGGCCACCGCCAGGTCGGCGACCTCGCCGTGGTGGGCGGCGGCGTCGGCGCGGGCGGCGTCGGCGCGGGCGGCGGCCTCGCCGGGGAAGTCCGCGGGCGGGCGCAGCCGCTGGCCCGGCTGTCCGCCCATCTCGTACTTGAGCAGCTTCTTCGCCTTCTCGGGATCGGTCTCGCCCTCGCCGTAGGAGGGGCAGAGCGGTGCGATCGGGCAGGCTCCGCAGGCCGGCTTCCGGGAGTGGCAGATCCGTCGGCCGTGGAAGACCACGCGGTGCGACAGCATCGTCCACTCGGACTTCGGGAAGATCTCCGCGACCGCCGCCTCGACCTTCACCGGGTCCTCGTCGGTGGTCCAGCCGAACCGGCGGGCGAGGCGGCCGAAGTGGGTGTCCACGGTGATCCCGGGGACGCCGAAGGCATTGCCGAGCACGACGTTGGCGGTCTTGCGGCCGACCCCGGGGAGGGTGACCAGGTCCGCCAGCCGGCCGGGCACCTCGCCGTCGAACTCGTCGCGCAGCGCGATCGAGAGGCCGATCAGGGACTTCGCCTTGTTCCGGAAGAACCCGGTCGGCCGGATGATCTCCTCCAGCTCCGCCGGGTTCGCCGCCGCCATGTCCTCCGGCGAGGGGTACTCGGCGAACAGCGCCGGGGTCGTCTGGTTCACCCGCAGGTCGGTGGTCTGCGCCGACAGCACGGTGGCCACCAGCAGTTGGAACGGGTTGTCGAAGTCCAGCTCCGGGTGCGCGTACGGGTACAGCTCCGCCAGCTCCCGGTTGATCCTCCGTGCCCGCCGCACCATCGCCAGCCGCGATTCGGGCTTGGGCGCCCCGCTTGCCTTCCCCACCGGCTTCCCCGCAGACGCGGTCGTCCGGACCTTGCTCTCTGCCATGCGTGAAGGCTACGCCGGACGGCCGCGCTCCTGCGGCGGATCGGCCAGGACCGGACCGGGACGGACGGGGAGGGGCAGGGGATGGACGGCGGAGGGGCAGGGGGCTGACGGGCCGGTCAGCCCCGGAACAGCGCGTCGACGTCGCCGTAGCCGAGCGCGCCGGCCGGCTCCGTCAGGGTGCCGGGGCCGAGCAGCTCGGCGGCCGCCCGGCGGGCGGCGGTGTAGGCGAACTGGGTCAGCGCGGTGCCCACGCTGATCCGGCGCACCCCGGCGGCCGCGAGTTCGGCGACGCCCGGCCCGCCGGCCACGGCCATCGCGTTGACCGGGAGCGGCGAGCGGGCGCAGAGCGCGGCCAGCGCGTCGAGGTCCAGCAGACCGGGGACGAAGAGGCCGTCGGCGCCCGCCGCCGCGTACGCCTCGGCGCGGACGAGTACGTCGTCGAGCCCGCCCAGCCCGAACAGGAAGACATCCGTCCGGGCGTTGACCAGCAGCTCCGGCAGACCCGCCGTCTCCGCCGCCGAGCGGGCGGCGCGCAGCCGTCCGGCCTGCTCGTCCACCGTGAACAGCGGGCCGCCGGGCGCCGTCGAGTCCTCCAGGTTGACCCCGGCCGCGCCCGCCCCCACCAGGGCCCGGACCGTCTCGGCGACCTCGTCCGGGGTGGGCCCGTAGCCGCCCTCGGCGTCCACGGTGACCGGCAGGTCGACGGCGGCGGCGACTCGGCGGGCGGCCTCGACGGCCGTCGCGCGGTCGAGGCGCTGGCCGTCGCCCCGGCCCAGCGACCAGGAGACGCCGCCGCTGGTGGTGGCGATCGCGGCCGCGCCGGCCGAGGCGATCACGGCGGCGCTCCCGGCGTCCCAGGCGTTCGGCAGCACGAGCACGCCGTCCGCGACCAGCGCCCTCAGCCGCTCGGCCCGCGCGCGGAGGGTGGACGGCGGGAGCGGGGAGGAGGTGGACATGAGGGGTCACCGGCTTTCGGTTCGGGAGAGATCGGGCGGAGTCGGGAGGGATCAGGAGGGATCAGGAGGGATCGGGAGGAGCTTCGGGAGGCCCCGGGAGGCAGTGGCGGTTGCGCGCCGTCGACATCCTGCGGCCGGTCGGCGGGCCCCCTCCAGTGATTAAGCTGGGGCTGAATCCTGGGCCGGGGCGGGAGAGTGGGCGGGCACCGATGCGGACCGAACTCGCGTTCTCGACGGACGACCTGGCGCGGACCAGGTTCGCCGTCTCTCCCATGTGGGAGGTGGTGACCAGCCTCCGGGTACTGGCCCACCGAGCGGTCCCCGCCCTGCACCGGCCCTGGGCCGCGCGGGTCCGCCGGGCGGCGGAGGCCACCGGGCCCGCGGTGCGGCGGCTGGCCGTGCTGGTCCCGGCCGCCGGCCACCTGCCGGACTTCCTCACCCCGGTCCCCGCCGGCGCCGCTCCCGCGCTCACCGAGGAGCTGGCCGCGATCGCCGCGACCCCGCCCGAGCAGGTGCGGGCCGATCTCGACATCCTGGCCGGCGAACGCGGCGGCCGGCTGCCCGCCGCCCTCGAACCCCTGTACCGCGACCCGGCCGCCGGGCTGCCCCTGCTGGTGGCCGACGTCGAGGAGTACTGGGAGTTCGCGCTGCAGCCGCACTGGGCCCGGATCCGCGCGCTGCTGGACGCGGACGTGCTGCACCGGGCCCGGCAGGCCGCCGGGCGCGGCAGCGCCCAGGTCCTCGACGACCTCCACGAAACGGTCCGCTGGGACGGCGGCGCGCTGCGGCTGGAGCAGCGGCACTGCGCGGTCCGGCGACTGGACGCCGGGGCCGGGCTGGTCCTGGTGCCCTCGGTGTTCGCCTGGCCCCGGGTGCTGACCCGGACGCTGCCGCCGGACCCGCCGCAGCTCGCCTATCCGGCGCGCGGCGTCGCCGCCCTGTGGGAGTGCGGGCCGGTCGCCGACCCGGCCGAGGCGCTCGCCGCCGTCCTCGGACGCTCCCGGGCCCGGCTGCTCGCCGAACTGGACGCGCCGGCCTCCACCACCGAGCTGGCCCGGCGGACCGGACTCTCCACCGCCGGGACCTCCCAGCACCTCACCGCCCTGCGCGCGGCCGGGCTGACCAGCGCGCAGCGGGCCGGGCACGCCGTCCTGCACGCGCGCACCGCCGTCGCCGACGCCCTGCTGGCGGCGGAGGCGGACGGCCGGGCAACGGAGGCGGACGGCCGGGCGGCGGACACGGTCGGCCGGGCCGGGTGAGCCTCCGGCGACCGCCGGACGGTTCCCGGCCGGCGCCGAAACCGGGCCCCGACCGTCCCCGAACCGGTCTCCGGACTGCTCCCCGAGCCGGCCCCGGAACACGTCCCCGAACCGGTCCCCGAGCCGCCCGGGGACGGGGGCCCGGGCGGTTCCGGCGGTACGAATGGCCCCGCGCAGCACCCCTCGGCACACCCCCTCCTCATATGATCGGAGCGACATGCGCCATGCTTGGTGATGCAGAGCACTGTACGAACTTGTGCCGGAGGGCTTGACGGCCGGCCGAGAAGGAGGAAGCACGTGGACGACGTTCTGCGGCGCGCCGCACTCTTCGCGGCACTCGACGACGAACAGGCCGGCGAGCTGCGCGCTTCCATGACCGAGGTGACGCTCGCCCGCGGCGAGTCGCTGTTCCACGAGGGCGACCCCGGCGACCGGCTGTACGTCGTCGCCGAGGGCAAGGTCAAGCTGCACCGGGCCTCGCCGGACGGCCGCGAGAACATGCTCGCCGTCCTCGGCCCCAGCGAGATGATCGGCGAGCTGTCGCTGTTCGACCCGGGCCCGCGCACCGCCACCGCGAGCGCGCTGACCGAGGTCAAGCTGCTGGGCCTCGGCCACGGCGACCTCCAGCCCTGGCTGCACGCGCGCCCCGAGGTCTCGATCGCCCTGCTGCGCGCCATCGCCCGCCGCCTGCGCCGGACCAACGACGTGATGTCCGACCTGGTCTTCTCCGACGTGCCCGGGCGCGTCGCCAAGGCTCTGCTGGACCTCTCCCGCCGCTTCGGCGTGCAGTCCGACGAGGGCATCCACGTCGCCCACGACCTCACCCAGGAGGAGCTGGCCCAGCTGGTCGGCGCCTCCCGCGAGACGGTCAACAAGGCGCTCGCCGACTTCGCCGGCCGCGGCTGGCTGAAGCTGGAGGCCCGCGCGGTCGTGCTGATGGACGTCGAGCGGCTCTCCCGCCGCTCGCGGTAGTCCGCGCTTCGCGCTCCCCGAGCCCGTGCGAAGGGCCCGTACGCTCCGGCGTACGGGCCCTTCGCGGGTCCGGGCCCACCAGCTCGTACGGCTCGGGCAGGCGGTCAGTCCGGGATGAGCCCGTGGTCCCTGAGGTACTGGAGCTGCGCCAGGACCGACAGCTCGGCCGCCGGCCACAGCGCGCGGTCCACGTCCGCGTAGACCCGCGCCACCACCTCGGCCGACGTCCGGCAACCGGCCTCGACCGCGGTCTCGACCTGGGCCAACCGGCCGGCCCGATGGGCCAGGTAGTAGTCCACCGCGCCGAGCGCGTCCGCGAGCACCGGCCCGTGCCCCGGCAGCACCGTCCGGACGCCGTGCTCGGCGGCCATGCCGTGCAGGTGCCGCAGCGAGTCCAGGTAGTCGCCGAGCCTGCCGTCCGGGTGGGCGACCATCGTGGTGCCCCGCCCGAGGACGGTGTCGCCGGTGAGGATCGCGCCGTCCGCCGGCAGGTGGAAGGTGAGCGAGTCCGAGGTGTGGCCGGGGGTGCCGATCACCCGCAGGTCGAGGCCGCCGACGTCCAGGCGCTGCCCGTCCGTGAGCCCCTCCGAACCGAGCCGGTGCGCCGGGTCCAGCGCGCGGACCTCGCTGCCGGTCAGTTCGGCGAACCGGGCCGCCCCCTCGGAGTGGTCGGCGTGCCCGTGGGTGAGCAGCGTGAGTGCCACACGCTTGCCCCGCTGCTCGGCGGTCTCGATCACCCGGCGCAGATGGCCCTCGTGCAGCGGGCCCGGGTCGATCACCACCGCGAGGTCCGAGTCCGGCTCGGAGAGCAGCCAGGTGTTGGTGCCGTCCAACGTCATCGGGGACGGGTTCGGCGCCAGCACGCAGAGCGCACGGGGGGTGGCCTCGCCGCCGATCCCGGCGGCGGGGTCACCCGGCAGGAGTCCGCTCACCGGCGGTCCTCGGTGACGCGGTGCAGCGCCCGGAGCGGCAGCGTCCGGGTGAGGGCGCGCTGCGCCACCTCGGTGAAGCTGACGGAGTCGCAGGCCGGGCGGCGCGGGATCAGGCGGCGGGCGGGCATCTCGGGTGCCGTCCGGCGAGCCACATCGTTGTGGGTCATCGGGCGTCGGTCCTTTCTCGTACGGATCACTCGGGGGTGGAGCGGGGGCACTGCAAGGGCGGATCAGGAACAGGTGGGGCAGGAACAGATGGAACGGGAACGGGTGGGGCGCGGTCAGCCGACGCGTTCCTCGGGGAACGTACCGTCGATCGTCAGTTCGTCGTACCCCGGCCAGCGGACGGTCAGGCGCTCCCCGCGCACCTCGGCCCGGCCGAGCACCGGCTCCAGCGATCGGTCCGCCGCCGCCCCCAGCGCCTCGGCGGCGCTGCGCACCGGCTGCAACTCGCGCAGCACCGTGACGGTCGGCGGCAGCATCCCGAACCGGCCCTCCTCGTAGCCCCGGACGGCCTCGGCCGGGGTGAGCCAGGCGACCCGGTCCGCCTCGCCGACCTCGCGGGCGGCGCGCTGCCCGGTCGGCAGGGCGGCGACGAAGAACCAGGTGTCGTACCGGCGCTCCTCGAAGGCCGGGGTGATCCACCGGGCCCAGCCGGCCAGCAGGTCGCTGCGGAGCAGCAGCCCGTGGTCGCGCAGGAAGTCGGCGAAGGAGAGCTCGTGGGCCTCCAGGGCGGCGCGCTCGGCGGTCCAGTCCCGGGGCTCGGCGACGCTGTCGGCGTCCGGACCGGCCAGCAGGACGCCGGCCTCCTCGAAGGTCTCGCGGACGGCGGCGCAGACCACGGCCTGCGCGGTCCGGGCGTCCACGCCGAGCCGCTCGGCCCACTCCTGCGGGCCGGGACCGGCCCAGCCGAGCTCGGCCTCCGCGTCCCGACGGTCGACCCCGCCGCCCGGGTAGGCGTACATCCCGGCCGCGAACGCCATCGACGTCCGCCGCCGCAGCAGGTACGCCTCCGGGCCGGCGTCCGTCCCGGTGTCCCGGAGCAGCACCACGGTGGCGGACTGCCTGGGCACGGGCGGGGTCAGCTCTCCGGCGTCGGCCGCCCTGATCCGGGCGGGCCAGCCGGGAGGCATCGGGAGCGTCGTTGCTCGCTGGTCCATGCCCGGATGCTAAGCGCCCGGGGGCGGGCTTGGACAGGGGTGATCCGTTGGGCGGACCGTCTGCGGGGGAGCGTCCCTTCGCGGGCCGGGGGTGTCCTCGCCCGGAGCTGCCAGAACCTGCCCGGACACGCCCGGACGCACGTCCGCCCCGGACTCCGTGCGGGTCCGGGGCGGGCGGGGCGTCGAGGGTGTCCGGCGCGTCGAGGGTGTCCGGTGCGAGGAAGTCCTGCGCGAGGGTGTCCGGCGCGTCGAGGGTGTTCGGCGCACTCGACGGTGCCGAGCGCGTCGGGGGTGTCCGGCCGCGGCCGCGGTCGGTCGGTCAGGCTCCGGCGCGGACGCGGACCTGGATCTCGACCTCGACCGGCGCGTCCAGCGGCAGCACGGTGACGCCCACCGCGCTGCGGGCGTGCACGCCCGCGTCGCCGAGCACCTTGCCGAGCAGCTCGCTCGTGCCGTTGATCACGCCCGGCTGGCCGGTGAAGTCGGGGGCGGAGGCGACGAAGCCGACGACCTTGACGACCTGCTCGACCAGGTCGAGGTCGCCGATCACCGACTTGACCGCGGCCAGGGCGTTCAGCGCGCAGATCTGCGCGAGCTCCTTGGCCTCCTCCGGGGTGACCTCGGCGCCGACCTTGCCGGTGCTCGGGAGCTTGCCCGCCACCATCGGCAGCTGGCCGGAGGTGAAGACGAAGTCACCGGTGCGCAGCGCGGGCACGTAGGCGGCGACCGGGGCGGCCACCGGCGGAAGGGTCAGGCCCAGTTCGGCCAGCTTCTCCTCGACCTTGCTCATGCCTGCTTCTCCCGCTTGAAGTAGGCCACCAGCTGCTCCGGGTTCGGACCCGGTACGACCTGGACGAGCTCCCAGCCGTCGTGGCCGAAGTTGTCCAGGATCTGCTTGGTGGCGTGCACCAGCAGAGGTGCCGTCATGTATTCCCACTTGGTCATGGCCAGACTCTAGACGTTCCGTCCCGGCGATCGGCCCCGGTCGGCGTCCGGGCGCGCTCCCGCGTGTGAGGTGGCCCACAAAGCGGGCATGATTCGGGTCCGGCGCCCCGGGTAGTCCCGGCATCCGGTGCGGTCCCTGGTTACCCTCGCGGGAGGGCACCTGCGTGGTGCCGGACCTCGGAGACGGACGGAGACGGAGCGTGGCACGCACCCCCGGCCAGGCGGCCCGGCGCGATCCCGACTGGGAGGGCGTACGGCTGCACGTGGTCAGCGGCAAGGGCGGGACCGGGAAGACCACCGTGGCCGCGGCGCTGGCACTGGCGCTCGCCGCGGAGGGTCGCCGGACCCTGCTGATCGAGGTGGAGGGCCGGCAGGGCATCGCCGAGCTGTTCGGCATAGCGGCACTCCCCTACGAGGAGCGCCGGATCGCCACGGTCACCCCGGCCCAGCTGGGCCTGCCGGCCGGCGGCTCGACGAACGGCTCGACGGGCGGACCGGCACGCGGCGCGGCCGGCGGACCGGCGAGCGGTTCCCCGGGCGGCCCGGTGAGCGGTGAGCTGCACGCGCTCGCCATCGACACCGAGCAGGCCCTGCTCGAGTACCTCGACATGTTCTACAAGCTCGGCCGGGCCGGGAAGGCCCTGCAGAAGGTCGGGTTCGTCGACTTCGCGACCACCATCGCCCCCGGCGTCCGGGACGTGCTGCTGACCGGCAAGGCCTGCGAGGCCGCCCGCCGCAAGGGCCCGGACGGACGGCGGACCTATGACGCGGTGGTGATGGACGCACCGCCGACCGGCCGGATCACCCGGTTCCTGAACGTCAACTCCGAGGTGGCCGGGCTGGCCCGGATAGGGCCGATCCACAGCCAGGCACAGGCCGTGATGCGGGTGCTGAAGTCGCCGGAGACCGCCGTGCACCTGGTCACCCTGCTGGAGGAGATGCCGGTCCAGGAGACCGTCGACGGCATCGCCGAGCTGCGCGAGGCCGGTCTGCCGGTGGGCGGCGTGCTGGTCAACATGGTCCGGCCGCCGCTGCTGGACGCGGCCGCGGTGGCCGCGGTCGACGGCAACCACCGTGAGGAGGTCGCGCTGGCCCTCGGCGAGGCGGGTCTCGGAGGCCGCTCGCGCAAGCCGGAGACCGTCCGGGCGGCGGTCGAACCGCTGCTCGATCCCCTGCTGGCACAGGCCAGGGAGCACGCCGAGCGGGTGGAGCTGGAGCGCGCCCGACGCGCCGACCTGCAGCACCTGAAGCTCCCGACGTACGAACTTCCACTGCTGGGCGAGGGTGTGGACCTCGGCACGCTCTACCGGCTGGCGGGCGAACTGAAGCGTCAGGGGGCAGCGTGAGCGGGCGGACCGGCACCACCGGACAGGACAGCGCGGGCGGCGGCGGCAGCCGGCTCGCCGTGGACGAGCTGATCGACAACCCGAAGACCAGGATCATCGTCTGCTGCGGCTCCGGCGGCGTCGGCAAGACCACCACCGCGGCCGCGATCGGCCTGCGGGCCGCCGAGCGGGGCCGCAAGGTCGTCGTCCTGACCATCGACCCGGCCCGGCGGCTGGCGCAGTCGATGGGCCTGACCGAGCTCGACAACACCCCGCGGATCGTCAAGGGCGTGACCGGCGACGGCGAGCTCCAGGCCATGATGCTCGACATGAAGCGGACCTTCGACGAGGTCGTGCTGGCCCACGCCGACCCCGAGCGGGCCCGCGCGATCATGGAGAACCCGTTCTACCAGTCCCTGTCGGCCGGCTTCGCGGGCACGCAGGAGTACATGGCGATGGAGAAGCTCGGCCAGCTGCGGGCGGCCGAGGAGTGGGACCTCATCGTCGTCGACACCCCGCCGTCCCGGTCCGCGCTGGACTTCCTGGACGCGCCGAACCGGCTCGGGTCCTTCCTCGACGGCAAGGTGATCCGGATCCTGACCGCGCCGGCCAAGGTCGGCGGGCGGTCCGCGATGAAGTTCCTGAACGCCGGGATGGGCCTGCTCACCGGCACCCTCGGAAAGATCTTCGGCGCCCAGCTGCTGACGGACGTCCAGACCTTCGTCAGCGCGACGGACTCGATGTTCGGCGGCTTCCGGGAGCGGGCGGACCGCACCTACCAGCTGCTCCAGGCGCCGGGCACGGCGTTCCTGGTGGTGGCGGCCCCGGAGCGGGACGCGCTGCGCGAGGCGGCGTACTTCGTCGACCGGCTGGCCGCCGACCGGATGCCGCTGGCCGGACTGGTGCTGAACCGGGTGCACCGGACCGGCGCCCCGCAGCTCACCGCCGAGCGGGCGCTGGCCGCGGCCGAGGCACTGGAGGAGAACGGTTCGGAGCAGGTCTCGCCGGACGCCGAGCTGCTGGCGGCCGGACTGCTGCGACTGCACGCCGAACGGATGCAGGTGATGGTGCGCGAGCGGCGGACCCGTGACCGCTTCGTCTCGGTCTACCCGGACGTGCCGATCGTCGAGGTCGCCGCGCTGCCCGGGGACGTCCATGACCTGGAAGGACTGCGGACGATCGGCGAGCGGCTCAGCGGGTCCGCGGACTGAAGGACGGCGGCCCGGCGGACCGAACCCGTCCGGGCTGCCGCACCGGCGTGGTCCGGGCTGTGTCGACCCGGACCTCCGGACCCGAGCCCCCCGACCCGGGATGTGCGTCCCACCTGTGCTGCTCGACCTTGCTGCTCGGCCGCACTTGCCCAACCGTGCTGCCGGCTGTGCTTCGCAGGGCCGGAGCCCGTGCGTGCGGCGAAGACTCAGCCCGCCTGGGCGTAGTCCGTCAGTATCACGCCGGTGGCCAGCGAAGTCTCGTACTCGGTGCGGGCCGTCTCCAGCAACCGCCGCCACGAGATCACGGTCGGCCGACGGCGCAGCAGCGCCCGGCGCTCGCGCTCGGTCATCCCGCCCCAGACCCCGAACTCCACCCGGTTGTCCAGTGCGTCCGCCAGGCACTCCGTGCGTACGGGGCACCCGCTGCACACCGCCTTGGCGCGATTCTGCGCCGCCCCCTGGACGAACAGTTCGTCCGGATCACTCGTGCGGCAGGCGGCCTGCGCACTCCAGTCGTCTACCCAGCCCATGCCGGCGCCGTCCTCTCCCGAATCGAGGCTCCCCCACGGCGGCAACGGCATATTCACCGTTGCCAGTTGAGGACGTTACGGAAGAACGACAGCTTGCAACAGCCCCTTCGGGCTCAATCTCGAATGACCCGATTGGACTATGGGTGGCGATCAGCTCACTCGTTGGAGTGATCGCAGGTCGCAAGCATTGCCAGGGCCGCGCTCGCCACTCTCGCCACGCGGACCGTCACACAGTGCTACCGGACACAGGGGTGCAGCCGCCATCAGCTGCCTCAAAAACACCCCGAAGGTAGATAATTCGGGCAATTCTCATCACTCACAAGAGTGATCGATGCTGACGCAGCGAAGCTGTCGCAAGCTTGTGACAAGCCTAGGCGAACACCTGCCCCGGTGTGCGGCATTCGGCAACGTAGGGTTCTCCCCATGGCACCGAAGCGCCCCCAGGCACCCCAGCCCCCAGGCAACACCGGAGCTCCGCGCGGCAAGCGCCGCGGGTCACCGCTGAGCTACGCGGGACACGGAGTGAAGTTCCTGGGGGTCAGCGTGCTGTCCGGAGTACTGCTGGCAGGCATGGCCCTGCCTGCCGTCGGCGCGCTCGGCCTGACCGCCAAGAACACGGCGGAGGGCTTCTCCAACATCCCGGACGACTTCAAGACGCCGCCGCTCACCCAGGCGACCCAGATCTTCGACGCCAAGGGCGGGCTGATCGCCAAGGTCTACGAGCGCGACCGCACCGTCCTCACCGCCGACCAGATGTCCCCCTACATGCGGCAGGCGCAGGTCGACATCGAGGACGCCCGCTTCTACGACCACGGCGCCGTCGACCTCAAGGGCGTGCTCCGCGCGATCAGCAAGAACGCGGAGAGCGGCACCGCGTCCCAGGGCGCCTCGACGCTGACCCAGCAGTACGTGAAGAACGTCAACGTCGAGAAGGCCGGCGACGACCAGGCCGCCGTCCTGGAGGCCCAGCGCAAGACCCTGGGCCGCAAGATCCAGGAGCTGAAGGTCGCGATCAAGCTGGAGGAGGATCTGACCAAGGACCAGATCCTCACCAACTACCTGAACATCACCTTCTACGGTCACCAGGCGTACGGGATCGAGGCCGCCTCCCAGCGGTACTTCAGCAAGAGCAACAAGGACCTCACCATCGCCGAGGCCGCCACCCTGGCCGGCCTGGTGCAGAACCCGTCGCAGTACGACCCGGTGCGCTTCCCGGACAACGCGGTGAAGCGGCGCAACACCGTGATCGACAAGATGGTCGAGAACAAGCACGTCACCGCGGACCAGGCCAAGGAGGCCAAGGCCGCCCCGCTGGGCCTGAAGTACAAGGACCCGCAGAACGGCTGCATCACCGCCCAGGCGGGCATGGGCTTCTTCTGCGACTACGTCCGGCACGTGGTCAAGCAGGACCCGGCCTTCGGCAAGAACGCCGCCGACCGGAAGAAGTTCTGGGACCAGGGCGGTCTGAACATCTACACCACCCTCGACCCGGACAAGCAGGCCGCCGCCCAGGCCGCGGTCACCGGCAAGGTCAAGGTCACCGACCCGGTGTCGGCCGCCGCGACCATGATGGAGCCGGGCACCGGCAAGATCCTGGCGATGGCCCAGACCCGCCCGTACGGCCTGGAGCCGTCCAAGAACCAGACCGTCGTCAACCTCAACGTCGACGCGGCGATGGGCGGCGGCAACGGCTTCCAGCCCGGCTCGACCTTCAAGCCGATCATCGCCGCGGCCGCGCTCGAGAACGGTATGGCGCCCACCAAGCCGTACCCGTCCGAGAACCGCATCGAGTGGCCGACGATGAAGACCTGCGAAGGCACCTGGAAGAACACCTACAAGGGCAACGAGCGCTACGTCCCGAACGAGAGCAAGAGCGAGGTCGGCCCCTACGAGCTGAAGCAGGCGATGGCCCTCTCGGTCAACACCTACTTCGTTCAGATGGAGCAGGACATGGGGCTCTGCCCCGTCAAGCAGATGCTCGACAAGCTCAACATCACCACCACCGCCTCCGGCGCCAAGCTGGACGTCGTGCCCTCGATCACCCTGGGCACCAAGGAGATGTCGCCGCTGACCATGGCGAACGTCTACGCGACCTTCGCCGCCCGCGGCAAGCACTGCACGCCGATCGCGATCAACAAGATCAGCACGGTCGACGGCAAGGACGTCAAGGTCCCGCAGACCGCCTGCACCCAGGCCTTCTCCGAGCAGACCGCCGACGCGCTGAACACCGTCCTGCTCAATGTGACCGAGAAGGGCACCGGCGCCACCCTCGGCTTGGAGGACGGCCGCCAGATCGCCGGCAAGACCGGTACCACCGACAAGAAGAAGGCCGCCTGGTTCAGCGGCTACACCCCGCAGCTGGCCACCGCGGTCTGGATCGGCGGCCCCACCGGCGGCGTCGAGATGAAGAACATGAAGATCGGCGAGACCTACTACGGTGCCGACGGCGTCTTCGGCGCCACCGGCCCCGGCCCGATCTGGAAGATGGCCATGGACGCCGCGCTGAAGGGCTCCCCGAAGGAGACCTTCCAGACCATCGACATCCCGGACCCGGCCCCCAAGCCGGACCCGAACGCCACCCCGACCGCCCCGGCCACCGGCCCGGCCGCGCCCGACCCGAACGCGGGCGGCAACCCGCCGCCGCCGGCGGGCAACCCGAACCCCGGCACCAACGCCGGCGGTCTGATCGGCGGCGGGTTCACCTTCCCGCCGGGGGTCATCGGCGGGAACGGCGGCGACGGCGGGAACGGGCGCGGCCACCACTGAGCGAACGGCCGGGCCGCAGGGCCTCCGGCAGGACGAAGAGGGGCGCCCCCGAGCGAGATGCTCGGGGGCGCCCCTCTTCTTGCTTGCTCTCCGTCGTGCCGTTGCCCTGCCGCCGCTCTGCGGACCGGTCAGCCGGCGAGCGCGGACTTCACCGCGGCGGCCACCCGGCCGCCCTCGGCCAGGCCGTCGACCTTCGGCCGCACCAGCTTCATCACGGCACCCATGCCCTGCGGACCGACCGCGCCGCTCTCGGCGACGGCGGCGGCCACGATGGCCGTCAGCTCGTCGTCGGACAGCTGCTTCGGCAGGTACCCGGCCAGCACCTCGCCCTCGGCCACCTCACGGGCGGCCTGCTCGGTCCGGCCGGCGCTGCCGAACGCCTCTGCGGCCTCCCGGCGCTTCTTCGCCTCCCGGCCGATCACCTTGAGCACCTCGGCGTCGGAGAGCTCGCGCTTCGTCTTACCCGCCACCTCCTCGCTGGTGACGGCCGACAGCGTGAGCCGGATGGTGGACGAGCGCAGCTCGTCCCGGTCCCTGATGGCAGCCGTCAGGTCCTGGTGCAGCTGCTCCTTGAGCGTCGTCATGGCCCCGAGTCTCCCACCTGCCACGTTCCGATGCCCACCATTAACTCCACCCGCCCGCTCCCCCTCCTCACCCCTGTCTCCCGCGCTCTTCCCCAGTCACCAATAACCTCTTAAACTGGTTACATGACGGACGAGCGAAGCCCCGGTCTGGTCCTGCACTACCCCGGCGGAGCGCGCTTCCACTTCGACCCCGGCACGCTCTGCCTGGAACTGCTGCCCACCGGCGGCCCCGGCCCCTTCGCCCGGTACGAGATCCTGCACCGGCCGTCCGACCTGCTGGGGTGGCTCGCACAGTCCCGGCTCGGACTGCCGCCCGGCACCGTCCGGATCAGCGACGACCAACTGGCCGCCGTCCGCACCCTGCGGGACGCCCTCCGGCGCCTCACCGCGGCCCGCGCGAGCGGCGGCCTCACCCTCGCCGACCCCGCCGACCACGCGGTGCTCAACCGGGCCGCCGCCCGACCGCCGCTCGCCCCGCAGATCGCCCCGGACGGCACCGCGGCGCCGCCCCTCCCCGGCGACGGCGACCAGCTCGCCTCCACCCTCGCCCGCGACGCCATCGCCCTGTTCACCGGCCCGCACGCGGACCGGATCCGCGAATGCGGCGCCGAGGACTGCCAGCTGCTCTTCGTCGACACCTCACGGCCGGGCCGGCGGCGCTGGTGCTCGATGGAGCGCTGCGGCAACCGCCACAAGGTCCGGGCCCTGCGCGCCCGGCGCGAACGACCCGAGGGGTGACCGGACGTGTCCCCGGGCGCACCCCGACAGTTCACCTGCTGATCCACCGTCTGAGAGCATGGACCGATGCGACCGCTGTACTCCGTTCCCCTCGGAATCGCCGCCACCGGCGCCGCCTGCCTCGCCTACTCCGTTGGGTACGAGGTCCGTTCCTTCCGCCTCCGCCGGGTCGAGGTCCCGGTCCTCCCCCGAGGCGCCCGACCCATCCGGGTACTGCAGGTCTCCGACATCCACATGGTGAGCGGCCAGGGCCGGAAGCAGCGCTGGCTGCAGAGCCTCGCCGGCCTGCGGCCCGACCTGGTGGTCAACACCGGCGACAACCTCTCCGACCCGGAGGGGGTCCCGGCCACCCTGGACGCGCTCGGCCCACTGATGGACTTCCCCGGCGTCTACGTCTTCGGGTCCAACGACTACTACGGCCCCGCCCGCAAGAACCCCGCCCGCTACCTCCAGGCGATGCGCACCGGCAGCCACGGCATGAACAACGCCGACGGCAGCGCCCGCCGCGGCATCACCGGCGCCGTCCACAATCCCTGGGAGAAGCTGCGCGACGCCTTCGACGCCGCCGGCTGGCTCGACCTCACCAACACCCGGGGCCGCCTCACCGTCGCCGGCCTCGACCTGGAGTTCACCGGCCTGGACGATCCGCACATCCGGCGCGACCGCTACAGCGAGGTCGCCGGCGGCCCCTCCCCCGACGCCGACCTCTCCCTCGCCGTCGTGCACGCCCCGTACCTGCGGGTCCTCGACGCCTTCACCGCCGACCGCTACCCGCTGATCCTGGCCGGCCACACCCACGGCGGCCAGCTCTGCGTCCCCTTCTACGGCGCCCTGGTCACCAACTGCGACCTCGACGCCAAGCGGGTCAAGGGCCTCTCCACCCACCAGGCCGGCGGCCGCCGCTCCTACCTCCACGTCTCGGCCGGCTGCGGCACCAACCGCTACACCCCCGTCCGCTTCGCCTGCCCCCCGGAAGCCACCCTCCTCACCCTCACCCCGACCCCCCACTGACCCACCCGCCCCGCTCGCCGAGAAACCGGATTTCGTCTCTCGGCGAGCGTCCGGTAGAGTTCTACTCGTCGCGAAGGAGACGGAGCGACAAACAGAAAGACCGGGGTGTGGCGCAGCTTGGTAGCGCGCTTCGTTCGGGACGAAGAGGCCGTGGGTTCAAATCCCGCCACCCCGACCCAGTAGTAGCAGGTAAGGGCCCTGCCGGAGAGATCCGGTAGGGCCCTTCCTCGTTCTGCGTGCCTAGCTGAGTGACTAAGCCTCAGACACCTGCAAGCTGTGGTCGTCGGCAACTGGGCCACCCGGCCGGGACACGCGTAAAACGTATCGATGCGACGTGGTGGCGGGCTGGTCCACCTCAGGGGCCAAGCAGGTCCGTGGGGTCGGGCTCCCAGCCCGGGGGCAACTTGATCGGCACCAGCTTCGTGGAGCCGAAGGAACGACGCGAGACCGACGGATGCACCGGGCAGACCAGCTCATCGAACTCAAGGTTCGCCCGGATCTCGTCCGGCACCGGTCCGCACCTGTGGTCATCGCACATGCAGACCAAGTTATCGGCGACCACCCACACCCACTCCTCCTCTGGCAGGGGGGTGAGGTCCACCGAAGGCTCGATGAGGTCAGTTCGGTTCGACACGGATTCGGCTCCTTCGAATCGGCTAGACCGCATCCGTTCACATTGGGCGCAGTCTCGTTGCTTGTTCAGCCCGACGCCGCCTGTCGGGTCCAGCGTGTGACGCTGGCGCGCGAGACGCCGGTGAGTTCCTCGATGCGTCGGTACGGCACGCCGGCTGCGACGGCTTCCAGGATCAGCGGCCGAAGCGCGGAGTCCAGGTCCGCGAGTTCCGAGGCCAACTCGATCCGACGATTGCCAACCCCGGACAGTTGCCGCACAGCGTGGGCGCGGAGGTCTTCTGGAGTTCCTTCTTTGGCCGCGGACAAGGTGCCTGGAGTCTTCGCCGACGTCGCTGTGACCGTTCGGCTCTGATCCGACAATCGACGCTGCTTACCCTTGCGTGTAGCCATACTGAGAGTGTGTCAGATCGTCACGGCCGTGACAATAGCCTTGCCTACGAGACGGATTGTCTTGGATGAGTAAAGCGGATCGGTGCAGGTAGGAGTGGGGGTGAGTGGTTTCAGGGAAGCGCGGAGAGCGTGGTGATGAGGGAATGCGTAAAAATCTTCTCTACGGGTTCAAGGGCGCGCACGGCGCGCCAGCGCGCGGCCCAGCCGCTCGCCGCCGCTCCTGTCTTGCGCCCCGCGACGGCGGCGGCCGGCCGCGCCCGGCGGCCGACGGCGATGGGGCGGGTTGAGGCCACTACCGGTCGTGGCTGGTGACGGGCGGCTCCACGGTTTTACCCACCTGCCAGGACCGGGACCCGCGTCGAGCAAGACCGGGGGGCCACTCGGCCAAATTGCGGTCAGGCCCAAAGAGCCCTGACCGAGTCGCAGCAGCTTACGGCCCCCCGATCATGCTCGACCCCAGACCAGACAGGACACCGGCCAAAACCGCTCCGCCGCCCGCTAGCGTCCACGACGGTACGGTGAGCCTGCCTCATTCGAAGATCGGAGTGGTTGTGCATCTCGATCAAGTCACCCAGATCCTCGTCGCTCTGTCACCGGTGCTTGTAGCTCTTCTGGCAGGCTTCTTTGCTTCCCGCGAGCGGCGTAAGCGCCGGTCAGACACCATCATGGCCCGGCTTGTGGCAGAGATTGATGCACTGGGAAACCTACCGGACGGCTCTGAAGCCAAACGCCTCATCGAGCAGCAAGTGGATGCCACGGCGAGCACATATCGAGAGGCTTGCCGCCTTGAGGGCATATCACGGCAGCCCGGCGCGATCGCGCTCGGGGCGACTTTCACCTTGCTGGGAGTTGCGCTCGGCATCTGGGCGGGCGCGCATGGCGGACTAGCAAGCTGGTGGCTGCTGCTCGCCCTGCCACTAACGGCCATGGGCGTCTTCGGCTTCTTCTACGAGCTTGGCGGCGGAAGGAACCGCGACGCTGAGACTCCGGAGGCAAGCGATCCTGACCCGACCACGTAGCCTCTGCCGTGTCCCAGCCGTGCCCCAACAGGTGGGCGCGAGCGGTCAATAGCGGTCAACTAGGCGCCAGGTGGTCATAGCTGACAGCGGCTGGTGTGCGACATCGTTGCACGTCGCGATGCCTGAAGGGTTTCTGTTAGCGAGCTTCCCATGCTCCGCCCCACTGGAGGCGCTGGACGTCGATCACTGAGGCTTAGCCATCCACACAGTCCAGATCCGGCCGAGTTTCGGTCGCCCGACTTGTCGGGGAGTTCCCATCGACTTCCCTTCGCGGGAACCCATTGCCACTCCGATGGGCGACCACATCGATAGACAAAACGTCCATCTCGGGAGACACCGCATGTGGGGTGCCTATAGGTGCCTATAGGTGCCTATACGACACTGACACAACGATCGGCACAATGTGCACTCTGCTGCGCCTCGTTTCCCATCGGCGGCGTAAGCCGGATTGCGCCTACAGCCTGAGGCTGCAGGGCATCACGTTGCTAGCGTCCGTCATCGGCAGTGGCTCTCCCCTGCCGACAAGCAAAGCAACCCGCTTGCACCCTCCAGCTTGGCGGCATCGGGTACAAGCGGGTCGATGCCTAGGAGGCACCATCGTGAGTCTGACTCGGACCCCACCGCATGTGTCAACCAGGCTCCCGCAGATCTGGCCAGTCACGGTGATCGTCGTTGTGATTGTGTTGCGGGTGCCGCCCAGCTCCCTGCCGACGACACTGTCGGCGGTGGCAGGCATCGTGGCCTTGATGCTGGGCACTGAGCGAGCGGCCCCGAGGACGGGCTTCTGAAGCCGGCACCTCATACGCCGACATGACAGTTGGGCTCGCATCGGAGACCGCGCGAGGCTGAGTGTCTAACTGCGCTACAACGGGTGCGCACTTCGGCGGACGGTCACGGACGCTCTGGGATTGTTCGCGCAGGTCAGCGGAAGCGCTGGCCAAGATCAGGTGGGTACTCAGGTTGCTTCGGGACGAAGAGGCCGTGGGTTCAAATCCCGCCACCCTGACCCAGTAAGACCAGCTCAGGGCCGGTCTCCCGCAAGGGAGACCGGCCCTGACTGGCTTTCCGGGGCCTCTCGGGAGAATCCTGGGAGAAAACCGCTCCGAACGATCTCCCGGCGGGCCTTCTACTGACCGGCCCTCAGCAAGGTGTCGAGCACCCCTGCGATCCCGGTGACACCCACCAGCAGGAAAGCGCGGTGCGGCGCTCGCAGCCATGACTCCTGAGCCAGCGCTCCTGGGAGAGTCCTGGGGAAGACCTTGAGGTCGGAGCTGTCCGGCCCAAGCTGAAAGCAACCCACCCCAAGGCACTGGCCTGCATGTTCTTGCATATGCCCGCAGCCCGTCGTCTCGGGCCTCGTTCGAGACGAAACAGCCGCGGTACGAACGCCAGCCCATCCCCTCCATTCCCACCCAGCCGATGAACGCACCGGCCCCACCCCCTTCTTAGGGCACACATGCGAAGAAGCCGCTGGTCCCGGCACGCGCTCGGGCCAGCGGCTTCGGGAACGGGTTCAGGACTCCCTTGCGTCCTCGGTGTCCTTGATGACCTGGCCAGCGAGAGCAGCCGTGACCTCCAGACGGTCGACGTACGACAGCCGGGACCACTCCCGGAAGACCATCTCGATGTCGGTCGGCTCACGCCGACCGGCCTGCATCCAGCTGTAGAGGAGCTTCTTGTCGCGGAGGCTGCCCTGGGATGCGTGAGTCAGGACCTGCTGGCTGGTGGGCGGGTCCATGGTGATGTCGCGCGACTCGTCGCCGCAGCGCTGACACTCGGCGCGGAGGTTGTCGTCGGTGTTCTGGCCGCCGCGGTTCACCGGCACCAGATGACCGATGGTGAGGGTCGCGATCCGCTCAGGGGCGTCGGAGAAGGGCTGGCCGGCCCGGATGCCGCAGACCTGGCACATGTGGCCGTCGCGTTCGAAGATACGCCGACGCTTGGGTCCCGTGATGTTCTTGCGGACGGTCTTGGGCGCGGCCTCGCCGAGGTCGACCCGGGTTCCCAGCTCCCTGACGAGGTACTCGTCGGGCTTGAGGTTGGGATTGATCTTGTAGTTGTCGATCTTCCAGCCCATGGTCCGGAGATCGCGCATCCGGCGGTCGGCCTGCGCCACCTCGGGAACCGCCCGAAAGAGCTCCAGCTTGCTGAACTTCCCTCCCAGCTTGGACGCCACGAACTCGGCGACCTTGACCAGCGACGTCCTACGCACGCCCGATTCGTCGGTCATGGGACACCCTCCCTTGCTTGGCGCTCCGCCTTAGAGCGCCTGCGCAGCAAGATTTCCATGCGGCGCAGCGATAGTCAAGGCCGTCGCAGCAAATCTGCTGCGCCGAACGGCGCCGAACATGCGACGGCCTAGATCTACTACGCGCAGTCACTGGTCGTACGGGCAGAGACTTCGGGTGGATGACAGCAGTCGTAGGTGTGGCAGGAACCGCGTCCGTCCGGCAGCCGGACAGGCCTTCTGTCCCTGTAAGGTCGTTTGGGCTGGGCGACGGGCACCGCCTGTCGCCAGTCGGACAGGATGCGGCGATCCGGACCTGACCGCGCCACGTCCGCAGCCCTGCCCGCCCGGAGACCTGATGCCTGTCCCCGCTGTTCCCGACACCCTGGACCTGTTCGCCGGGCCCGGCGGCTGGTCCGAGGGCCTGCGCGCCCACCACGGGATCACCGACATCGGGATTGAGTGGGATGCCGCCGCGTGCCGTACGCGGGCCGCTGCTGGACACCCGACCGTGCGTGCGGACGTCGCCCGGATCGCCACCGCTCCTATGGTCGGCCGCATCCGCCGTTTCATCGCGTCCCCCCCATGCCAGGCGTGGTCCCGAGCGGGCAAGCAGCTCGGGCTCAAAGACCAGCCCCTCGTCCACCAGGCCATCGACGACCTCGCCCAGGGCCGGGACACCCGAGAGGGACTGCTGGCCACCTGCCAGGACCCCCGCTCCCTGCTCGCCGCCGAGCCGATGCGCTACCTCCGCGACCTGAAGCCGGAGGATGTGGTCATGGAGGAGGTCCCTGACGCCCTTCCACTGTTCCGGCACTACGCCGAGGTGCTCCGCGGCTGGGGCTACAGCACCTGGTGCGGCAACCTGAACGCCGCCGACTACGGCGTCCCGCAGGCCCGGCGCCGTGCCATCCTCATCGCCTCCCGCGCGCGCACCGCCCAGCCCCCGGCGCCCACTCACACCGAGCACGGCGAGGACGGCAACCTGTTCGGGGAGTCCCGGGCCCACTGGGTCTCCATGGCGGAAGGCATCGGCTGGGGCGCCACCGACCGGCCCGCCCCCACCGTCACGGCCGGCGGAGGCAAAACCGGCGGCGCCGAACCCTTCCCCACCCAAGCCCGCCGTGCCCTGGCCGAGTCCCGCGACCGCGGAAACTGGAAAAACCGCAGCTCCGCCTCCGACACAGCACGCATCACAGTCCCCGAGGCGGGCCTGCTGCAGTCCTTCCCCGGCGACTACCCCTGGCAGGGAACCCAGACGAAACAGTACGAGCAGGCCGGCAACGCCGTCCCGCCACTGCTGGCCGCCCACGTGGCCGCGGCGGCGTTCGGCCTGCACCAGCCGCGCTCCGCAGCAGCGGAAGCAACTGCCTGAGGAAATCCTGGGCAGGCAGGCCAGCTATCCGGCTGGTTCTGCGAAAGCATTTCGGCACGGTGAGCATGCCGTCCCCTCTCCAAGGCGGAGCGGGTCCGGCGCTGTGGCGACGCTACGCCGCCGAGGTGATCTCAGGGCTCAAGGCCTCGACAACCCAACAAAGACCGACGCGCAGCAACGCACTGGCCCGCACCTTTGTCAACATCAGGTATCTCCCAAGGCTCGATTCAGAACGAAAGAGCCAAAGCGCAAATCCTCTTCCTCTTTCATTTGCTGCCCTCCTTGGCGTTACCGACCGCTGCCAGAGCAACGGCGCGGACAGATGGCTCTCGCCAGCTCCTGATCCGTCTTCACGAATGCCAGATCCTGCGCATGAAGGCTCGGTTGTCCGAGGGGGCTGGAGAGCGCTCGAAAGCGCCTGCCCGCACACGGTAGACGCAGTCGATCCCGTACCGGTGAAGCAGGGCGATGTCCTGCTCGGTCGGCTTGTTGGGAAAGAGGCCTGTCAGCCGGTCAGCCGCCTCAGGGCTGTGCGGGGCGTAGTCGAGAAGCTGCGCCAGAGCCTCACGAACAAAGCGGTGGTCGCCGCTGCGTTTTGCTTCGACGATCTCTGTTCCGCTCGGGCCGGTGATGTGGAGGTCTGTAATTCCAGCTGGGGTCCTCAAGCGCTGGATGGCCAGCTGCGGGCTGGCGATGCTGGATGCGTACTCACGGACCAGTAGGGCTTCAGCACGGTGGACAAGCACGGGTCCGGCGTCCCGCTGGTACGCAGCCGTGTGGGTGTGGAGGCTCTCGACGGCGACAACCCGAGTCCCTTCGGCGAGGGCGGCAGCAACAGCGGACTCCAGAGAGGACAGCTGTCGGGCGTCGGCGGCAGTTTCGATGCCGAGCCCCTGGAGGACTTCTTCCGCCCGGTCGCCTTCCAGGATACGCAGTCCCATGAAGTTATCGTTGGCGTTGAAGCTGGGGAGTGCCCAGATCTCCGAGTAGGGGATCTCGGTCGGCTGGAAGGACGTGAGGCTGTAGACGTTGTGCCAACTCCCGTTCTTGGGGTCTTGTGACCACATGGTGTCGGCGAAGGCCTTACTCCTGAATGTGATCCCGACCTCGCCCACCCCGCGGACATGGTTCTTCCCAGTAAACAGGACCACGTCTCCGGCCTTGAGGCGTTCCATGTTCCTGTCCTGGGCTTTGGTGGCCCCCCAGAACCGCGCCCGTCCGGCAGGATGGGCTTCCAGGAGGGCGCCCTGCTGGCTGGGCGTCAGCTCATTGACGTGGCGGGAGCTGGTGAAAACGACCTCACGGTCCAGGGTGTCCCGCCAGTGGCGGCGTGCCGTCGCATTCCCGAACGACGGCTGGATCGCGACGGTGGTCATTTATACGTTTCCCCCAAGGTCTGGTGCGGTGCGGCTGTGCAGAGCAGTACACGGATGACGAGCCTGTCCGGCGACCGCGCTCGGCGGACCACTGGTGGTCGGGCTGCAATTGCTGAACTGGTTCCTGTGGGACGGCGAGCATCCCGCCGTCCCACAGGAACCAGTCCTATGCCAAGCGCGGCCAACGTTCGCGGTCGTAGGGAAGGAGCCAGCCAGCGATGTCGCCGCCGATCCTCCTTACCTCCGCCTCCGGCGTGTCCGGGCGTAGCGGGAACACGTACAGGCCTGTCCACTTTGCCGTCTTGGGCAGGTTCTCGAGGTACTCGGCGACGTGGCTGGCAAGGCCTTGCGTATCACCGGGTCGGCAGACCGAACCGACGTAGCACACGTTGCCCCGACTATCGATCGCCGCATACACAGCGCAGGATGCATCCGGCATGGCGCCGGGGCGAGGCGGGAGTACCTGCTGCGGCAGCCGCGGCAACCGCAGATGCGGGCTGCACAGCTCCGCGAGGGCCGCATAGGTGCCGACCTTCATCAGGCAGCCTCGTCCTCGCCGCCCTCGTCGTCGGTCTTGGCGGAGGCCGCAGGCGACCCCTGGGCCTCCACCGCCTTCTCCCACCAGTCCTGGGCTTCTGCGGCGAGCTGCTGCAGCTTGTCCTTGAGGAGTCGGGCATGGGCCTTACCCTCCCGTTCGATCAGCGGCTCGCCGTCCTCGTCGACCAGGCCGGCTAGGTTGCGCATCTCCGAGTCCAGATTGCGGAGAGCGTCCTTCGTCGCCTGTACGGCACGCTTGTAGTGCTCGTGAACGGCGGCCTCGGGACCCGGGAGCGGCAGTGGAGCCTGACCGCCCACGGGCGCGAGCTTGGTACGCAGGAACGTGTTGTCGATGGCCAGGTCCTCGCCCGCGCCGTTCTTGCGCGGCTGCCCCTGGGCGTCCACCTGGCGCGGTGCGAGGCCGGCCCGATCGTCCTCGACCGCCTGGCGAAGGTGCAGCAGCCCCTGTTCTGTGTCGGCCAGGGCCTCCATCACTGCACTGGCGCTCCGGCGGTCACCTCCAGCCCCGACATCGTGGCGGGCGCTGCCGATTACGCCGTGCTTGGCCAGGACATACGCTGCACGCACCCAGAGCTCGGCCACGGCCGGGCGGACGTCCTGAGCCTCCTCGACCTCCCTGACCGCCGCCTGGTAGAGCGCCTCGGGGGTGCGCCTGGTCGGTTTCCAGGACACCTTCTGGAGATCTCCCGGCAGGGCGTCAGCGAGAGCCTTGCGGAACTTGTCGAGCTCACCCTCGGAAGCCGCTCCGCGCTTCTCCCTGGCGATGAGCTCAACAGCCAGGGGCAGCTTGGTCTTGGTGGTGACCCGGGTGCGCTTGCGGCTGCCGGTGGGCTCGTTGGTCAGCACCAGTGCGATCGGCTGGCGCACAGCGTTGTGGATATGGGGATCGCTGGTGGTGAAGAGGTGCACCGCCCGTGCCGCCCGGTCATCGCGGTACGGCTCGATCTTGCTGGCCTCAGCCTCCTTGGGGGTGAGGCGGCCCCCCAGCCAGTCCGCCTCGGCATCGCTGGTGATGACACCTGCGGCTCGGGCGGAGATCAGGCACTCCTCGGCGAGCGCCGTATGCTTTGCAGCGTCGGTCCAGGGCTCCTTCGTGTTGAGGTGGTCCTGGGCCACTCGAGCCTTGATGGCCTGCGACAGGTCGACGGCTCCCACAACATCGGGGACGACCCCGATGATGAGCTCGAAGTCCGTGACAGCGCAGCGGATCGCCGCCTTCTCGATGGGGAGGACGTCCTCGGCGGCCTTGCTGATGAATCCGTTGATCTTATCGATGTGAGCCTGCATCGGGCTGGCACTGCGGGGCAGTCCGAACAGGACATCGTCCGCAGAGACACCCACGTTGTACAGGCCGTGGCTCGTGCGGCTCGAACCCTCGCGCACGATGATGTGCGTCGTGGGACTCTCGTCAGTTCCGTCGTAATAGACGGTGGTCGCCACACCGATCGGCGGGTCCATGATGCCCTGGTCGGCAATGTCCGGCACCGGGCTGTTTCGGGTGCGGGTGGTCTCGATAGCCCAGTCGACCTGCTCGGCGAGTGCTTCACGGCTCTCGACGTGTATCGCCAGCTCGCCTTCGCCCTCCTGGACGGCGGGTCCCAGGGTTGCCGGCGACGCACCTGCGGCCTGGGCAAGAGCGAACTGGACGTGGTCCGCGTTGCGCGGGTTGAGGGGGTCGGGCACGAGCCGGGAGGTGTACACCGATCCGGAGACCACCAGCAGGTAGGCACCAGGAATCCGGCGCCGCTGCGGGTTGGCGACCTGGGGCAGAACAGAAGCCGGGTCGGTCCAGATGGTCGAGATCGCGCCAGCCACACGGTCGGCCATGCCCCGCGCCTTCAGCGCGGCACGCAGGTCCTTGTGCAACGCGGGATCCGGGATGGACGGCACACGGCGGAGGGGCTTGGACAGCTCGGTCCGCTCACCGTTGACGGTCAGCTCACCATTGTTCGGGGTCGGGGGTACCAAGAGACGGCCTCCTTCAGGCTCCCTGGATCCGTAGGAGCACTTCTCCCGCGGAATACACCACGCGGGAGCCGAAGACGCCGAGTCGGCCCACGCACTCACATCCGCGGATCCAGCCCACGTCAACGAGAGCGGCAGGAACACATCCAGGCAGCGTCACATCGGCCTCAGCGCCGCAGATGGCGCTCTTGTGGGCCTCGATACTCCTCGTCTGAAGTCGGCGCTCCGTCGGAGGACGCTGTCACGCGTGTCCCGCGTCACTGCCCGGGAGTCTTCCCCAGAACGCGACGTCAGCGCAATCAGTTTGACGTATTTACAGACAACATAACGATCGCCCGACTGGATCAGCGATCACCGATCGCCAGACTCCCCGCCGACGGCAACACCCGCATTGAGGCGGCAGCCCAGGTCTTCGAATGCCCCTGACCGTCCAGTTGCTGAGGCCGCCGACCCGCCACGGCGGCCCCACCCGGCCCCTGACTGCTGGCCAATCCTGGAGGTGATCTCAGGTTCGAGGCCTCGACGATCCAACGAAGACCGACACGCAGCAATGCTCTGGCCTGCATCTTTACTGGCAACCTCGGATCAGCCGTCTCCAAGGGCCTGACTCGGGACGAAGAGGTCGTGGGTTCGGATCCCGCCGACAGGGCCCCTGTCACTGTCGTCCCGTCGAGGTCGTGCCCCCGTCTGTGCGCCGGCCGGCCCGAGCGGGTCGCGTGGTCGTGGCGGTTCCCAGTGGCCGCGCCAGTGGTTGCCGGGGCGGGCCGGTGGGGGGTGGGGTGGGAATCCGGTGGATGGGGGGTGGGTGGGGGGTGGGGCGGCGTAGCGTCGGAGTGTTGTCGTTCCGGTACGTACCGGCGCGTTCCGATCGCTCGAAGGGGGCGTCTCCACCATGTGGTTGGGCCATTCGCATCTCCTGCTCCGTGCTCGCCGTGTTCGCGGTGGCGCGTGATGAGGCAGGAACGTGCTCGGCAGACCCGTCGTGCTCTTCTGCACGCTGCGGCCACGGAGTTCGATCTGCACGGGTACGAGGGGACCTCGCTGGCGCGGATCAGTCGGACCGCCGGGGTCACGTTGGGGGCGCTCACCTTCCACTTCCCGTCCAAGGCCGCGCTGGCGGATGCCGTCCGCTCCGAGGGGGCCGCTCTCACGGGTGCCGCGGTGCCGGAGGCGGACGGCGGGGGGCGCCGGGTCGAGCCGGGTGTGGGCGGGTTGATCGAGCTGCTCACCCGGTTGCTGGACGAGGAGCCGAGTGTGCGGGCAGCCGCTCGGCTCAGTTGGGAGCAGCCGGAGTCGGCGGGCAACTGGCACGAGGTCTGGGGGCCCGAGCTGCGTGACCGGCTGGCCGTGGAACGGTCCGTCGGGCCCGCGGGACTCGCTCCGGCTCCGGTCCTGGACGAGGTCGATCTGGAGACGCTGGCGCACTGCCTGGTGGCGGGTTCGGCGGCGCTGCGGCGGGGGATCGTCCCCCTGGGCGGCGCCGGGCCGGCCACTCCGGAGGAGGTCCGGCGGCGGCTCCGGCGGCTCTGGCAGCACGCGGCGGCAGGAGGTCCCAACCGGGCTTCCACACCGAACACTTGACTGCGTCCGCTGCACGGCCGTCGGCCACCGGGATACCGGAATTCGCCAAAGCGGTTCCGGGGCCCGGAGGGAAGTCGGAACAAAGCGATCGTTCACTATCCTCCCGAGGACGGCACCTCACGGCACCACACCACCCCGGGGAGCTCATCACATGGACGCCCAACCCCTCTCACCGGTCGGCGAAGCCGCCGTCTCCCGGTTCGCCGAGCTGGTGTTCGCCCATCTGGGCCGGACCGATCAGCGCCGCTGGGCCCGGGCCTATCTGCAGGGGCTGCTCGCGGCGCCCGGTCGCAAGTCCCTGGCCAACCTGGCCGCCAGCCTGGCCACCGGGCCGGCGGAGGCGGCCACCGTGTCGCTCTCGCTCCAGCAGTTCATCAACGGCAGCCCCTGGGACTGGCGTCCGGCCCGCCGGGTGCTCGCCGAGCTCGCCGCCGGTCCCCGCCCGGTGCGGGCCTGGACCGCCGCGCTGGCGGTCGTCCCCAAGCGCGGCGACCAGGTGGTGGGCGTCCATCGGCGGTTCGACCCGACGATCGGGCGGATCGTCAAATGCCAGGCGGCGAGCGGGCTCTTCGTCGCCACCGACCGGGACGCCGTCCCGGTGGACTGGTCGCTGCTGCTCGACCCGAGCTGGACGGACGACCCGCAGCGGCGCGCCCGGGCCCGGATCCCCGAGGACGTCGCCCCGCACCCGGCGGGCGACCTGCTGGTCGGGATGGTGGACCGGCTCGCCGCCCACCATCCGGTGGCGCCGCTGGTCGTCGGCCTCGACGCGGCGGACGACCCGATCCGGCTGGCCGCCGCACTCGCCCGCCGCTCCGTCCCGTACCTGCTGGAGGTCCGCGGCGGGCAGGCCGTCCGGCCGGTGCTCCAGGCCACCACGGGCCGGCACGGGCGGGTGCGCCAGGGCGCCGTGCCCGCCGAATCGCTGTTCCCCCGCTGGCGGTCGCGGACGGCGGCCGACACGGTGGCGGTGCTCCGCGGCACCCCCGTGCTGCCGCCCGGCCCGACGGCCGCACCGCCCTCGGGGGCATCGGCGGCGCCGGTGCACCGGCTGTGGGCGCGGTGCGACGGCGACGGCGGGCCGCGGCGGTACTGGCTGACCGATCTGGCCGAGGACGCCCCCGGCGTGCTCGCGCTGCTGGACGCCGCCTCGGCCACGCGGAGCACCGTGGACCGGCTCGGTTCGGACTTCGGACTGCTGGACTTCTCCGGCCGCTCGTACACCGGCTGGCACCATCACATGACGCTGGTCTCGGCCGCGTACGCGCTCGGCCGGGACCTGGCCGTCCGGGTCGGGGGGAGCACCGGGAGCGGCCTCCGGGACTCCGCCTAGCCGCCCGGTCACTCGGCCCGGGCGCTCGGCCCGGTCAGGCGTCGACGGCCTGGTAGACCGCGGTCCAGAAGTCGTGGATCAGGTGGGCCGAGTTCGGGACGGTCATCCCGACCTGGGTGAGCACGATGCCGACGAGCCCGTGCCGCGGGTCGGCGTAGGTGGAGGTGCCGCTGCCGCCGTCCCAGCCGAACTGGCCGACGGGGGCGTAGTCGCCGCGATAGGTCCGCACCGCCGAGCCGAGGCCCCAGCCGCCGTGCTGGCCCTGGCCGTACGACAGGTGCACGTTGTCCTTGGCCAGGGTCTCGCGCAGGGCGGTCTGCTCCGGGGTGAGGCGGTTGGTGGTCATCAGCTCGACCACCGGGCGGGAGAGGACGCGCTCGCCGCCGTGCAGGCCGCCGTCGAGCAGCATCCGGAAGTAGGCGTGGTAGTCGTCGACGGTGGAGACCAGGCCGCCGCCACCGCCGGGGAACAGCGGGGGCTTGCTCCAGCGGCCGTCCGCCGACTCGTCCCAGACGTGGAACTCGCCGGTCTGCGGGTCGGGGGCGTAGAGGGCGGGCAGCCGGTCGATCTTCTCGGCGGGCACGTGGAAGCCGGTGTCCGCCATGCCCAGCGGACCGAAGACCCGCTCGCGGAGGAAGCTCTCGAACGACCGGCCGGTGACCCGGGCGACGAGCACGCCGAGCAGGTCGCTGGCGATGTGGTACTGCCAGCGCTCACCGGGCTGGTGCATCAGCGGGAGCGTGCCGAGGCGGCGCAGCCACTCGTCCGGCTCCGGCATCGGCTGCGGCAGGTCGGGCGTGAGGCCGTTCTCGATGATCGCGCCCATGATCGGGCTGCCCAGCGCGGTGATGTCCATGCCGAGGCCGAAGGTGGAGGTCAGCACGTCCCGGACGGTGATCGGCCGCCGGGCCGGCACGGTGTCGTCGAGCGGCCCGTCGATGCGCTTGAGGACGCGGCGGTCGGCCAGCTCCGGCAGCCAGGTCTGCACGAGGTCGTCCAGCCGCAGCCGGCAGTCGTCGAGCAGGACCGCGGCGGCGGCCATGGTGACCGGCTTGGAGGTCGAGGCCATCCGGAAGATCGTGTCCCGGGCCATCGGTGCGCCGCCGTCGTGGCTCATGGTGCCGATGGCCTCGACGTGCGTCTCGTCGCCCCGGCCGATCAGGGCGACGACGCCCGGGACCCGGCCGGACTCGACGTGCCGCGTCAGCACCTCGCGCACCTTGCGCAGGCCCTCGTCGGTGAAGCCTCCGTTGCTGCTGGTCATGGTGACCCTCCCCGTCCCGTGGTGTTCATGAATTTCCGAACGCTCAAGAAGCTACATTGCGTTCACAGGTTCGTCAACGACGATGGAGGGTGAAAGGCTGCAAATCATGGGCCGATGGGGTCTTTCGTTGCAATGGACCTGAAGTCGAAAGGCAATGCCGGGCCGCGACCTCCGTTGCAATGGAGTCGAGGGAAAGGTCAGGCCCGGAGGACCGCCGCAAGCTCCGTCCGCGAGGCGATCCCCAGCTTCGGATAGGCCTTGTAGAGGTGGTGCCCGACGGTCCGCGGGCTGAGGAAGAGCTGCGCGGCGATGTCCCGGTTGGTCAGCCCCCGGGCCGCCAGCCGGGCGATCTGCAACTCCTGCGGGGTGAGCGCCGTCAGCGCGCTCGCGGCGACGGCCGGGGCCGGGGCGGCGGTGCCGGTGGCGGTCAGTTCGGCGCGGGCGCGGTCCGCCCAGGGTTCGGCGCCGAGCCGCTCGAAGGTCTCCAGGGCGGCGCCCAGATGCGGGCGGGCGTCCGTACGCCGGCGCTCCCGCCGCAGCCACTCGCCGTACAGCAGGGCGGTGCGGGCGCGTTCGAACGGACGATGGACGCCCTCGTGCAGGTCGAGGGCCGCCAGGTACGCGGATTCGGCGAACTCGTCCGGCCCGAGCAATGCCTGGCAGCGCAGCCGCAGGGCCTCCGCCCAGGGCGTCCCGGCCGCGCCCGCCCAGCGGGCGAAGCGCTCGTACGGCTCGGCCGCCCGCTCCGGTTCGCCCAGCCGGACGGCCGCCTCGACCAGGTCGGGAACCGCCCGGGTGGCACCGACATGGTGCCGGTACGGCCCGGTGGTGAGCGCGTGCAACCGGTCGGCGGCCGCCGCCGCGCGGCCCCGGCCGAGGTCCAGCAGGGCGAGCGCCCAGTGCGCCCACGGCTCCCCGGCGGCGGGCGCGGCCGAACCGGGGACCAGCGCCGCCGCGGCCAGCTCCGCGCACCGCCCGTCGTCCCCCGCGAAGGCCGCCACACAGGCCAGCAGCGAGGCGAGTTGGCTGGTCCACTGGGCCTGGCCGGTGTCCCGGGCGAGCGCGAGGCCCTCCGTCGCCGTCACCTCGGCGTCGCGGTGCCGACCGTGGAACAGCTCGGCCTCGGCGAGGAAGAACTGCAGCGTCGGCAGCACCCCGACCGTGCCCTTGGCCCGGGCCTCGGCCGTGAGTTCGGCGGCGAGCTCCAGCGTCTCGTGGTCCCGCCCGAGGACGAGGGTGGCGCCGCACAGCTGCACCAGGTCGACCGGGCTCTCCGCCCCGGCCTTCCGGGCCGCCGCCGCGGTGGCGCGGACGTCGGGCAGCGGGTCGGCCGGACGCCCCAGCGCGGGCAGCACGGCGGCCGGCAGGTGCCGGGCCAGCGGGGCGAGCGGCTCGTCCGCGCCCAGCGGCAGAGCGGCCAGCCGGTCGAGCACGGTGGCCACCGGCTCCTCACCGACGTACCAGGCGGCATGGAAGGCCTGGAGCAGCATCCGGGCCGCGTGCGCGGGTTCGATGTCGGTCGCGGCGGCGTCCAGCAGCAGCCGGTACGCGGCCGGGTAGGCGCCGCGCCAGAAGTGCGCGACGGCCCGGACCTGGTCCAGCAGCGCGTGCGCGAAGACGCTGTCGGTGCGCGCGCCGGCCCGCTCCGCGAGCGCCTCGGCCAGCTCCAACTTGCCTTCCTCGGTGGCTGCTTCGGCGGCCAGCACGAGGCGCCGGGTGGCCCCGTCGCGGTCCGGGGTGAGCCCGGCGGCGCGCTCGTACGCGGCGGCCGCGCCGCCGTGGGCGCCCCGGGCCTCGGCCCGGGCGGCGGTCCGTTCCAGCGCGTCGGCGAGTCCGGCGTCGGGCGCGGTGGCGGCGAGCGCGAGGTGCCAGGTCCGCCGGTCGCCCTCCTCCAGCGCCTCGCCGAGCGCCCGGTGGGCGGCCAACCGCTGCTGGAGCGGGGCCCGTTGGAGGACGGCCGCGCGCAGCAGCGGGTGCCGGAAGGCGAACCGGCGGTCGGCACCGACGGTGACCAGTCCGGCCCGTTCGGCGGGCTCCAGCGCGTCGGCGCCCGCACCGAGCGCCGCGGCGGCGGCCAGGACGACGTCCAGCGCGCCGTTCTCCTCGGCCGCGGCGACCAGCAGCAGGGTCTGGGTCGCGGGCGGCAGCCCGGTGACCTGGCCGTGGAAGGCGATCCGGAGCCGACTGGTGAGGGCGAGTCCACCGGAGGCCAAGTCGGCTTCGCCGGAGGGCAGTTCGACGAGGGCCAGCGGATTCCCGGCGGCCTCGGCGAGCAGCCGCCGACGGGCCGGGCCGGTGAGGGGCGCGCCCGTACGGTCGTCGAGCAGGCGGACGGCGTCCGGCTCGGCCAGGCCGGTGAGCCGCAGCTCGGGCAGGCCGGCCAGCGGTCCGGCCGTCGCACCCGGCCGGGCCGGGCCGTACGCCCCCGCACCCTCCGCCCCGTCGGCGGCCACCCCACCGACGTCCGCCCCGGCCCCCGTGTCACGGGCGGCGAGCAGCAGGGCGACACCCTCGGCCCGGAGCCGGCGCGCCGCGATCAGCAGGGCGTCCAGCGAGGAGCGGTCGAGCCACTGCACATCGTCGACCACGCACAACAGCGGCCGCTCGGAGGCGAGTTCGGCGAGCAATCCGAGCGTGGCCAGCCCGGCGAGCAGTCGGTCGGTACCACCGGTCGCCTCGCCGAGCCCGAACGCGCTCTCCAGTGAACGCCGTTGCGGTCCCGGCAGGGCGTCCAGCCGGTCCAGGCCGGACGCCAGCAGCAGGCTCAGCCCGGCGAAGGGGAGTTCGGCCTCGTACTCGACGCCGGTCGCCCGGACCACCCGGAACCCGTCACCGGCCGCCGCCACCGCGTACTCCAGCACAGCCGTCTTGCCGATCCCCGGCTCGCCGCGCAGCAGCAGCACGCCACTGCGACCGCCGCGCGCCCCGTCGAGCAGCGCGTCGACGGCGGCCCGCTCCCGTTCCCGCCCGTACAGCATCCCGGTCCCCTCCCCCGCAGGCCCCGCGCCCTGCGGATTCGACCCTACTGGCGCCCACCCCGGTCACCCCTACCGGTCACCCCTACCTATCCGTGACTGATTCGCCCGTCGCCCGCCGTCCGTAGGTTCTGGACCAGCGGGGAACGGCCCGCCGACCACCGCACCAACCACCGCACCGGACAAGGGAGAAGACCATGACCGCCAACCTGCCCACCGACCTCGGACAGCTCGCCGCCCGCTACCTCGCCGCGTGGAACGAGACCGACCCGGCCGCCCGCCGGAAGCTGATCGACGAGGCCTGGGCCGAGGACGGCCGCTACACCGACCCGCTGGCCGCCGTCACCGGGCGCGAGGGCGTCGACGCGCTGATCGGCGCGGCGCAGGGGCAGTTCCCCGGCCTGGTGTTCACCCTCGGCCCGGTCGACGCCCACCACGACATCGCACGTTTCACGTGGAACCTCGGCCCGGCCGGGGAGGAGCCGCTGGTCATCGGCTTCGACGTGCTGGTCGCCGACGCGGAGGGCCGGATCGCCTCGGTCCACGGCTTCCTCGACCGCGTGCCCGGCGCCTGAGCCGTCGGCGCCCTCCCACCGCCGGAAGTACCCCCGGGGCGGGCGACCCGTGCGCCCGCCCCGACCCCGGGCCGGAACTCCCGCCCCGCCCGCCGCACGCACTCCCGCCGCACACCCACCGGAGCAGACCTTGTCCAGCACCCTGACCTCCCGCAGCACCACCCCGGCGACCACCCCCGCCACCACCCCGGCGACCACCCCGACCGCCGCCCCCGCCGCCCCCGCCCCGCGCGGCCTGCTGCCGGTCCTGCTGACCGCGACCTTCATGACCGCCCTCGACGTCTTCGTCGTCAACGTCGCCATCCCCTCCCTCCAGGCCGACCTGAGAGCCGGCCCCGCCGCCGTCCAATGGGTGGTCGCGGGCTTCGGCCTCGCCCTCGCCGTCGGACTGATCACCGCCGGCCGGCTCGGTGACCGGTACGGCCGCCGCCGGATGTTCGGCCTCGGCCTGGCCCTGTTCACCCTGGCCTCGGCCGCCTGCGGCCTGGCCCCGACGGCGGGCACCCTGGTCGGCGCCCGGATCGCCCAGGGGCTGGCGGCGGCGCTGATGGGCCCGCAGGTGCTGGCGATCCTGCGGACCGCGTACAGCGGCGCGGCCCAGGCCCGGGCGTTCGCGATGTACGGGCTGACGATGGGGCTCGGAGCGGTGTTCGGCCAGCTGATCGGCGGTGTGCTGATCCGCGCCGACCTGTTCGGCCTGGACTGGCGCAGTTGCTTCCTGCTCAACCTGCCGGTCGGTCTGGCCGCCCTGGCCCTGGTGCGGCGCTGCCTGCCCGAGTCGCGCGCCCCGCACCGGCCGGGTCTCGACCCGGTGGGCGTCGTACTGGTCACCCTCGCCCTGACCGGCCTGGTCCTGCCGCTGATCCAGGGCCGCGAGAGCGGCTGGCCGCTGTGGACCGGACTCTGCCTGGGCGGCGCTGCGGCGCTGCTCGTGCTCCTCACCGTCCACCAGCACCGGCGCGGGCGGTCGGGCGGCTCGCCGCTGGTCGACACCCGGCTGTTCCGGGACCGCGCGTTCACCACCGGCCTGCTCGCCCAGCTGGCCTTCTGGCTCGGCCAGGCCTCGTTCTTCCTGGTGCTCGCCCTCTACCTGCAGCCGGGCCTCGGCCTGGACGCGCTCGGGGCGGGCCTGGTCTTCACCGCGATCGGCCTCGGCTACCTGCTGACCTCCACCACCGCGCACCGGGTGGCCGCCCGGCTCGGCCGGCAGGCGATCGCGCTGGGCGGGCTGCTGATGGCCGCCGGGCTGGGCCTGCTCGGGCTGGCCGTGCACCTGGCGGGCACCGCCGGCGGCGTCTGGTGGCTGGCCCCGGGCCTGTTCGTGGACGGGCTCGGGATGGGGCTGGTGATCGCCCCGGTGACCTCGCTGGTGCTGGCCGGCGTCGAACCCCGGCTGGCCGGCTCGGCCGCGGGTCTGGTGGCCACCGTCCAGCAGGTCGCGGGGGCACTCGGGGTCGCGCTGATCGGCATCCTCTACTACGGCGCCGCCGACCCGGCCACCGCCTTCGGGCGCAGCCTGGCGGCGCTGGCGGTCCTGGAGGTGCTGCTGGCGGGCCTGGTCCAGCTGCTGCCCCGCCGGACGGGGTGAGCGGGTCGGAAGGACCGGGACCACAGGTACGACAGGTACGACAGGGAGGACAGGGAGGACGAGGAGAACAGGAACGACCGGAAGGACCTGCGGGAACGGGGGTGGGGAGGGCCGTACCGGTCCTCCCCACCCCCGTTTCCCCGTCCCGTTCCGTTTCCTCGCCCCGATCTGGTTGGGTGGGTGGATGAGCGAGGAGAAGAGCGCCGTTCCGGCGTGGGAGCAGCGGTTCAGGGCGGCACGGGTCTCCCTGCCGGACTGGGCCGAGGACGCCCCCGACCGGGCGCTGTACGTGTCCAACTCCAGCGGTACCTACGAGGTCTACGCCTGGGACCGCGCCACCGACACCCACCGGCGGGCCACCGACCGCCCGAACGGCACCACCGATGCCGAGCTGTCCCCCGACGGCGAGTGGATCTGGTGGTTCGACGACAGCGACGGCGACGAGTACGGCGTCTGGCGCCGCCAGCCGTTCGCCGGCCGCCCCGAGGGCGCCGCCGGTCCGGACGAGGAGGCCGTCCCCGGCCTGGCCCCGTCCTACGAGGCGGGTCTCGCCCTCGGCCGCGACGGCACCGTGGTGGTCGGCCGGTCCACCGACGAGGACGGCACCACCCTGCACCTGCGCCGCCCGGGCGCGGCCGAGGCCGTCGAGATCTACCGGCACGCCGAGTACGGCGGCGTCGGCGACCTGAGCCACGACGGCACCCTGCTGGCCATCGACCACACCGAGCACGGTGACGCCATGCACGGCGCGATCCGGGTCGTCCGCCTCTCCGGCGACGGAACCGCCGGGCCCGGCGACGACGCCACCGCCCCCGGTGACGCCACCACCGACGCCACCGCCGTCCCCACCGTCGCCGAGCTGGACGAGGTCACCGGCCACGAGCACCCGCGCGGGGTCGCCTGCCTGGGCTTCGCGCCCGTCGACGGCGACACCCGGCTGCTGGTCGCCCACCAGCGCACCGGCCGCTGGGAGCCGATGATCTGGGACGTCGCGACCGGCAAGGAGACCGCCCTGGCGCTCCGCGACGAACAGGGCCGCGAACTGCCCGGCGACCTCTCCGCCCAGTGGCGCCCCGGCGCCCGGGCGCTGCTGATCGAGCACGAGTACGAGGCGCGCAGCGAGCTGTTCTCCTACTCCCTGGACGACGGCGTGCTCACCCGACTGGACACCCCGCGCGGCACGGTCGGCGGCGCCACCCCCCGCCCCGACGGCACGGTGGAGTTCCTCTGGTCCTCCGCCGCCGACCCGTCCGCCGTCCGCTCCACCGCCGGCACGGTCGTGCTGCGCGCGCCCGGCAACGTCCCGCCCGGCTCGGTGCCGGTCGAGGACGTCTGGGTGGACGGGCCGGGCGGCCGGGTGCACGCGCTGGTCCAGCGTCCGGCCGGGGCGGGCGAGGGTCCGTTCCCGACCGTGTTCGAGATCCACGGCGGCCCGACCCACCACGACAGCGACTCCTTCGCCGCCGGGCCGGCCGCCTGGCTGGACCACGGCTTCGCGGTGGTCCGGGTCAACTACCGCGGCTCGACCGGCTACGGCCAGGCCTGGACGGACGCGCTGCGCGAGCGGGTCGGCCTGATCGAGCTGGAGGACATCGCGGCCGTGCGCGGCTGGGCGGTGGAGAGCGGACTGGCCGACCCGGACCGGCTGGTGCTGGCCGGCGGCTCCTGGGGCGGCTACCTCACGCTGCTCGGGCTCGGCGTGCAGCCCGAGCTGTGGAGCCTCGGCGTCGCCGCCGTTCCCGTCGCGGACTACCTGACCGCGTACGACGACGAGATGGAGGCGCTGAAGGCGATCGACCGCACGCTCTTCGGCGGCACCCCCGAGGAGGTGCCGGAGCGCTGGACCGCCTCCTCCCCGCTGACGTACATCGACCGGGTCGCGGTGCCGGTCTACATCAGCGCCGGGGTCAACGACCCGCGCTGCCCGATCAAGCAGATCGACAACTACGTCGAGGGGCTGGAGCGGCTCGGCAAGCCGCACGAGGTGTACCGGTACGACGCCGGGCACGGCTCGCTGGTCGTGGACGAGCGGATCAAGCAGTTGCGGTTGGAGATCGACTTCGTCCGCCGGCACCTCGGCGGCCTGCCGGTCGGCGAGAATCGGGCGGACACCGAGAAGCAGTGAACGGGGGACACGGGTGAGACGCCTGCTGACGATCCTGGGGGCGGGGGTGGCCGGGGCACTGGTGCTCACCGGCTGCTCGGGGCAGGACGGCGGTGACGGCGGCGGGAGCGCGGCCTGTCCGCCGGCCGTGTCGCCGTCCTCCGCCGCGCCGTCGTCCTCGCCCGTGTCTCCCCCGCCGGCCGCCGTCGTTCCGCCGGCGGCCACCTCGGCGGCGGTGAAGGCCGCCTTCCGCACGGCGGTGGCCGCGGGCGGGGAGGAGGGCGGCGTGGTGCTGCTCGCCAAGTCGGGCTCGAAGGGGTCGAAGAGCTCCAAGAGTTCGAAGAGCGGCCGCACGACGCGTCACCACACCGACCGGTACGACTCGGACGACGACTCCAACGGCAGCGGCAACAACAACGGCCGCCGGTGCGACAACCCGCCGCCGACCGCCTCGCCGTCACCGACCGCCTCGCCGACGCCGTCGGGCACGGTGTCCTCGCCCTCGGGTACGGCGGTGCCAGCGGCGCCGTCCGGCAAGGCACCGTCGCCGGTACTGCCGTCCAAGCCGGCGGCACCGGCCGTGCCACCGGCGAAGCCCACCCGCTGACGAAGACGGCGGCGCCCCCGATCACCGGGGGCGCCGCCGGTCGGTCAGTCCAGGACCGGGTCCAGTCCGAGCGCCCGGTCCTGCTCGGCCTCCGCCTCGCGGCGCAGCAGCCGGAACCACATGAAGACCACGAAGCCGCCGAAGACGAACCACTCCAGCGTGTAGCCCAGGTTCTGGAACGCCCGCAGCGAGAGGCCGTCACCGCCCTGCGGCTGGACGGTCGGCACCGGGGTGAGCCCCTCCGGCGCGACGTCGGCGGACACCCAGCCGTCGTACCAGCCGTCGAGGGCGAGCTTGTTGACGAGGGCGGCACGGTTGATGGTGCCGAGCTGTCCCTCCGGGAGGCCGCCGGCCACGGCGCCGTTGCTGCCGCTGGTCTCGCCGGCCTGGAGCCGGCCGCCGAGGGTCACCTCGCCGGTGGGCGCGTCCACCGGCGCACCGGGCGCGGACGCCCCGGCCGGCGGTGTCCCGGGTGCCCAGCCGCGGACGACCGCGACCGTCCGGCCGTCGGCGGTGCGCAGCGGGGTGAGCACGTAGTAGCCCTGCCGGCCGTCCAGCTCCCGGTTGGGGACCAGCAGCTGGTGCGCCGGGTCGAAGGTGCCGGTGACCGTCACGGCGCGACCGACGGTGTCGGTGGTGACCTGCGGTCGGTCGGCGGCGAGCAGTTCGCCGAGCGGACGGGGCGCGCCGGAGTCGTTCACGGCGCGGCTGATCTCCTGGTGGGAGGAGACGCGGTCCTCGAACCGGCCCAGCTGCCAGGAACCGAGCCAGACGCACACCGCCACGGCCGCCACGGCCAGGGCGGTGCCGCTCAGCCAGCGCGGGGTGAGGAGAAACCGGTACACACCCCCCACGGTAACCACTCCTCACACTCCGCCCGTCCCCAGGCCCCCACCTCGGGCCGGGAAGTCGGACCCGCCGACTTCCCGCGCGCGGCTCCGACCGGGCGGAACGGCCGCGCGGTCGGCCCTCGGACGTCGCCCCGCGAACATCACCTCACGGACGTCACGGACGTCACCCCGGCCGACGTCAACCCGCAGACGTCACCCCGCCGACGGCGAGGCGCCGGGCGCCGGGGCCTGGCCGTCCGGCACGACGGCCCTCGGCGCGGTGCGGTAGACCGTGCCCGCGCAGGCCTCGGCCAGGACGATCCGGGCCGCGGCCGGATTGCCCGGGGCCGGCGTGTACGCCAGGGTGACGCTCGACGGGACCCGGCTCGGACCGGGCGCCGGGGTGGCGGACGGGCTCGGGGTCCCGGTGCTCCCCCCGGTGGTCGAGCCGCTCGGCTGCGGGGCCGTGCTCGGCGACCCGGTGGGACCGACCGCCGGAGCCCCCTCGGTGGCCCCGCCCGCCCTGCTCACCTCGCTCGCGCCGACGGGAGCACCGGTCGACGTCCCGGGCCCGCCCGACCGGCCGCCCGCCGCCGCGACACCGGCGGCACCCGGCCCGGAGCCACCGCCCGTGCTCGCACCCGTACCGGACCCGGAGCCCGAACCCGAGCCGGAACCCGAACCGGAGCCCGTGCTGCTGGGGCCGCCCGCCCCGGGAAGCGCGCCGCCCCCGCCCGTCCCCGGGCCGCCGGTCGCGCCGCCGTCACCCGCCGCGGACCCGGTGGCACCGCCACCGGTCGCACCGCCGCCACCGGTCGCACCGCCCGCCGCACCGCCGCCGGTCGAGCCCGCTCCCCCGGAACCGGCCGAGGGGCTCGGTGAGGTCGTCCCTCCGGCGACGGGACAGCCCGCCGGATCCGGGATCCAGGCGATGTCGACCCGGTAGACCGCGCGCGGCGCGAGGACGAGGCCGTTGCTCCCGGCGTCGGCCCCCGTCGCGGGGCCGGCCGAAGGTCCGGGCGCGGGCAGACCGGTCGCCGGGTCGCCCGCGGTGTGGAAGGCGATCCGGATCCGCCCGGAGTCCGCCCCCGTGCTGCCGGCGCTGCCGGTGGCTCCCGTCCTGCCCGTGACCGTGACCGATCCGGGCCCGCCGAGCCGGCAGCTGCGTCCGGAGACATTGGTCATCGTGAAGGAGCCGTAGACCCGGCCGTCCGCGTCCGGGGCGCCGAGCTGCGCGGTGCCCTGTCCGAGGTCGGCCCGGGTGCACAGCGCCAGGACCGGGTTGTCGGCCCCGCCGCCGGTGGTGGTGGGGCTCGGGTCGAAGGTGCCGGGCGGCTGACCGGTGCTGCTCTGCCCGGCGCTCGGCTCGCTGCCAACACTGCCGGACGGGCTGCCGGGAACGGTCGAGGTCCCGCTGTCGGGGACCGGCGGCCGGTGCGCGCCGCCGCTGCCTCCCCCGGGGAGGGTGCCGGCGACGCTCGGGGAGACGCTGCCGCTCCCCGCGCCGGACGAGCCGGGACCGCCGGACAGGCCGAGGTGGTCGGTGGTGTGCAGGGCCGGCAGGAGGAAGGAGGCGACCACGGCCACGGCGGCGGCGCCGGTCCAGGCCCCGCGCCGGGCGGCCCTCCGCCGCGGCACCGCCCGCCGGATGCGCTGGAGTCCGCCGGGGTCCGGCTGCACCCCGGCGACCGCCCGCAGCATCAACTCCCTCACCAGCCGCTCGTCCTGACCGGCCGACGCTGGGGATCCCCCCCGGCCGCCGTCACCCGTCCGACCGTCCTCAGCCATGCCCGGCCTCCATCTGGACCCTCAGCGCGGCAAGCCCCCGTGAGCCGTACGCCTTCACCGAACCGAGCGAGATGCCGAGGGTCTCGGCGACCTGCGCCTCCGTCATGTCCACGAAGTAGCGCAGCACCAGCACCTCCCGCTGACGGCGTTGCAGACCCCGTAGCGCGACCTTCAACTGGTCCCGCTCCAGCGCATCGTAGGCGCCTTCTTCTGCACTGGCCATGTCAGGCATCGGCTTCGGCAGCAGCCGCAGCCCGAGGATCCTGCGCCGCAGCGTCGACCGGGACAGGTTGACCACGGTCTGCCTCAGATAGGCGAGGGTCTTCTCCGGTTCCCGCACCCGCCGCCTGGCCGCGTGCACCCGGATGAAGGCCTCCTGGACCACGTCCTCACAGCTCGACAGATCGTCGAGGAGCAGCGCGGCCAGCCGCAGCAAGGAGCGGTAGTGCGCCTGATAGGTCTCGGTGAGCAGGTCCTCGCTGGTACCGGCAGCGATACCGGCGCCAGGCCCCGCGGCACCGGGTGCAACTGCCGTCATCTGGCTTTCTTCCGGCCTATCCGCAGGCCACTGGACACGCGACGGGAACGTCACCGCGGCTGCCGCCGAGATGCCCGCCCCTGCCCCCACCATCACGTTCGCCACGCCCGTTGGACACTCGATCCCCTGTCATGGTTGCCCGGCCCCACGCACATTCTCGCGCATGGGCCGAACGCCCCTCCAGGGAATTCGGCGAGGATTCGTCAAGCAGTCCGCGAACAAACCGCGCAGACTCCGGGTGGACGGGCGGACCCGGCCCGCTCCGACACCGTCCGCGCCCGTCCCGGCACCCTCGGCATCCGGCCCGGCGCCCGCCCCGGAACGGCCGGCACCGGAACGGCCGGCACGCTCGGCCGGCTCGGCCTAGGTCGCCGCGGCCCCGTCGGCGATCTCCCGCGCCACCAGCTCGGCGATCTGAAGGGCGTTCAGCGCCGCGCCCCGGCGCAGGTTGTCGCCGCAGAGGAAGAGGTCCAGCGCGTTCGGGTCGTCCAGGGCGCGCCGCAGCCGGCCGACCCAGACCGGGTCCGTCCCCACCACGTCGTTCGGCGTCGGGAACTCGCCCGCCGCAGGGTCGTCGTACAGCAGCACCCCGGGGGCGTCGCGGAGGATCTCGTGGGCGTGCTCCTGGGTGACCTCGCGCTCGAACACCGCGTGCACGGCGAGCGCGTGGGTGCGCACCACCGGGATCCGCACGCAGGTCGCCGAGACCTTGAGCCCGGGCAGGCCGAGGATCTTGCGGGACTCGTCGCGCACGGTCCGCTCCTCCGACGACCAGCCGCCGTCGGTCAGCACACCGGCCCACGGCACCGCGTTGAGCGCGAGCGGGGCGGCGAACGGTCCGTGGTCGGCGATCACCGCCCGCAGGTCGCCGGTCTGTTCGCCGACCTCGGTGCCGGCCACTTGGGCGAGCTGGGCGCGCAGCGTGTCCGTGCCGTCCCGGCCGAGCCCGGAGGCGGCCTGGTAGGAGGCGACCACCAGCGACTCCAGGCCGTACTCGGCGTGCAGGGCGCCGATCGCCGCGAGCATGGTCAGGGTGGTGGAGTCCGGGCTCGCCACGATCCCGCGCGAGCGCATCCGGACCGCGGCCGCGTTGACCTCGGGCACCACCAGGGGGACGGCGTCGTCCAGCCGGAACGCGCCGGAGTTGTCGACCACCACGACGCCCTTGGCCGCCGCGATCGGCGCCCAGCGCGCGGAGATCTCCTCGGGGACGTCGAACAGCGCGACGTCCACCCCGTCGAAGAGCTCCTCGGACAGCGGGAGCACCTCGACGGCCTCCCCGCGCACGACCGCCTTGCGGCCGGCCGAGCGCGGGGAGGCGGCGAGACGGATCTCGCCCCAGATGTCCTGGCGGAGGGAGAGCAGGCCGAGGAGCACCTCGCCGACCGCGCCGGTGGCGCCGACGACGGCGAGGTTCGGCCGCCGGGTCATCGCCCGGTGCCCCCGTAGACCACGGCCTCGTCCGTCTCACTGTCCAGCCCGAAGGCGGAGTGGACGGCCTGCACGGCCGCGTTGACGTCGTCGGCGCGGGTGACCACCGAGATCCGGATCTCCGAGGTGGAGATCAGCTCGATGTTGACGCCGGCCGCGGAGAGCGCCTCGAAGAAGGTCGCCGTGACGCCCGGGTTGGAGCGCATGCCCGCGCCGACCAGCGAGATCTTGCCGATCGCGTCGTCGTAGCGGAGCGACTCGTAGCCGATGCCCTCCCGGACCCGGTCGAGCGCGTCGATGGCCTTCTGGCCCTCGGCCTTCGGCAGGGTGAAGGAGATGTCGGTCAGACCGGTCGACGCCGCCGAGACGTTCTGCACGACCATGTCGATGTTGACCTCGGCGTCGGCGATGGCACGGAAGATGCGCGCCGCCTCGCCCGGCTTGTCGGGGACGCCGACGACCGTGACCTTGGCCTCGGACGTGTCGTGGGCGACTCCGGAGATGATGGCCTGCTCCATCTCGCCCCCTTCGGGCTGGTGCGGGTTGTCGTTGCTGACGATCGTCCCGGGAAGACCCGAGAACGACGAGCGTACGTGAATCGGGATGTTGTAGCGCCGGGCGTACTCCACACAGCGGTCGAGCAGCACCTTGGAACCGGACGAGGCCAGCTCCAGCATGTCCTCGTAGGCGATCCAGTCGATCTTGCGGGCCTTCTTCACCACGCGCGGGTCGGCGGTGAACACGCCGTCCACGTCGGTGTAGATCTCGCAGACCTCGGCCTTGAGGGCGGCGGCGAGGGCGACGGCGGTGGTGTCCGAGCCGCCCCGGCCGAGCGTGGTGATGTCCTTGCTCGACTGCGAGACGCCCTGGAAGCCGGCCACGATCGCGATGTTGCCCTCGTCCAGGGCGGTGCGGATGCGGCCCGGCGTCACATCGATGATGCGCGCCTTGTTGTGGACGGAGTCGGTGATGACGCCGGCCTGGCTCCCTGTGAACGACTGCGCCTCGTGGCCCAGGGATTTGATCGCCATGGCCAGCAGTGCCATGGAGATGCGCTCTCCAGCGGTCAGCAGCATGTCGAACTCGCGGCCGGCGGGGAGAGGTGACACCTGCTCCGCGAGTTCGATGAGCTCGTCCGTCGTGTCGCCCATCGCGGACACCACGACGACGACCTCATGGCCGGCCTTCTTGGCGTCAACGATTCGACGGGCCACGCGCTTGATGCCCTCGGCATCCGCAACGGATGAGCCGCCGTACTTCTGCACGACAAGGCCCACGTGCGCTCCTCGACTTGTGTCGTTTCCGGGGGCCCTCGGCCCCCGCACCCCCGGGTGGCGGGGGCTGTGCGGTCGGCGCCAGTCTACCGAGCGGGGGTGCCCCGACCTCCGCTTTCCATATGATGAGACACACGTTTCGGCAGGTGAGCGGGGGTGCGGATACCGCCACCGGCAGGTCTGCGGGCGGGCGTCCGCCGTTCCGAAGAATCGGCGGACGAAGGGACGGCCGCCCCGGGGTTTTCCGTCCGGTGGCCGGGAGTGAGGTTTCCGTCACACTCCCGCCGCCGGGGGCCCCGGGCGGCTCGTGCCCCTCTGTCCCGCGCCTTCGGGTGGCGTCAGTGGCCCAGACCGAGTTCCGCCGCCATCAGGTCACCGGCCTGCTGCTCCAGCTGCTCGTCGGTGAGCCCGTCGTTGTCGGTGTCCGCCCCGTCCGGCGCCGCCCCGATCGGGCTGTCCAGCCGGACGTGCGCGATCAGCGACTGCAGCGCCCGCAGGACGGCCGTGCAGGTGGTGCCCCAGTTGGACAGGTAGGAGAACTGCCACCACCAGAGCGCCTCGCTGACCCGGCCCTCGCGGTAGTGGGTGAGCCCGTGCTGCAGCTCGCTCACCACCCCGGCCAGGTCGTCCGAGATCCGGAACGCGCTCGGCTTCTCCGGCGGGCCGTACGGGTCGAAGACCTCGTGGTAGACGTCGATCGGCGCGAGCAGCACCGCCAGCCGCTCCCGCAGCTGCTCGCCGTCCGGCTCCGGACCGGCGTCGGGCTCGAACCGGTCCTCCGGGACGACGTCCTCGATGGCGCCCAGCCGGCCGCCGGCCAGCAGCAGCTGCGAGACCTCCAGCAGGAGGAGGGAGACGGCGCTGCCGGGTTCGTCACCCTTGGCGACCTCGGTGACCGAGAGCACGAAGCTCTCCACCGAGTCCGCGATCTGCACCGCGAAGTCGTCCGGCTCCGAGCCGTGGGCGTGCGTGTGCGGAGGGTGCGGCACCTGCGCGGTGTCCCGCTCCTCCTCCGGCCCGGCCTGATGGGGCGCGTGGGGCTGCTGGTTGATCGTCCGGTCAGACATCGAGCAGTCGTCTCCCTTCGAAGGCGCGACCGAGTGTGACCTCGTCCGCGTACTCCAGATCCCCGCCGACGGGCAGGCCGCTCGCCAGGCGGGTCACCTTCAGGCCCATCGGCTTGCACAGCCGGGCCAGGTAGGTGGCGGTCGCCTCCCCCTCCAGATTGGGGTCGGTGGCCAGGATCAGCTCGGTGACAGTGCCGTCCGCCAGGCGTGCCAGCAGCTCGCGGATCCGCAGATCGTCCGGGCCGACGCCCTCGATCGGGCTGATCGCGCCGCCCAGCACGTGGTAACGGCCGCGGAACTCCCGGGTGCGCTCGATGGCGACGACGTCCTTGGACTCCTCGACCACACAGATGACCGCGAGGTCGCGGCGCGGGTCCAGGCAGACCCGGCACTGCTCGGCCTCCGCGACATTGCCGCAGACGGCGCAGAACCGGACCTTGTCCTTGACCTCCAGCAGCGCGTGCGCCAGCCGGCGGACGTCGACCGGGTCGGCCTGCAGGACGTGGAAGGCGATCCGCTGCGCGCTCTTGGGCCCGACGCCGGGCAGCCTGCCCAGTTCGTCGATCAGGTCCTGAACCACGCCCTCGTACACGTCGCGCCTTCCCTCGGGTTGGACCGGTGGCACCCGCGCGGGGTGCTCCGGTGCCATCATCCAACGAATCGGACGCCGGGCGCATCGCCCGACGCCCGACTCCCGCATTAATCACACAGGTCCGTTGTCCGAACTCCGGACCCGACCGTCCGCCCCGTACGCTCCGGTGTCCCGGTCCGTACCCGCTGTCACGGGCGGGGCGCCACGCTCGCGAGCCACCGTCAGAACGGCAGACCCGGGATCCCGCCGCCGAGGCCCTGGGTCAGCGGGCCCATCCGCTCGGCCTGCATCTTCTGCGCGGCCTGGTTGGCGTCCCGGACGGCCGCCAGCACGAGGTCGGCCAGCGTCTCGGTGTCCTCCGGGTCGACGGCGGCCGGGGCGATGGTCAGCGCCACCAGCTCGCCGGAACCGGTCACCGTCGCCTCGACCAGGCCACCGCCCGCCGAACCGCTCACCTTGGCCTCGGCCAGCTCCTGCTGCGCCTGGGCGAGGTCCTGCTGCATCTTCTGCGCCTGCTTGAGCAGCGCCTGCATGTTGGGCTGGCCACCACCGGGGAACACGGCTCACTCCTTGCGTTCGGTCCGCTCCTGCTACGTCCTCGACGAGCCTACGTGCTGCTCAGTTGCCACCGTGCCGGATCTCCTCCAGCACCGTGGCGCCCAGCTCGCGGATGATCAGCTCCTGGCCGGAGAACACGTCCTCGTTCAGATCGGGGTCGTCCTCCTCCGGCACGTCGTCCTCCGGGGCCACCCCCTGCGCCGGGTAGGCCGGGTACGCCGGGGACGGCGAGGGCGGGGCCTGGACGGGCGGCGGCACCGGCGCGACCGGCGCCGGGGCCGGCGCGGCGACCGGACGGGGCGCCGGAGCGGGCGCGGCTGCGGGAGCCGGCGCGACGGGCGCCATCTGGGGCGCGGGCGCCGCCGGACGCGCCGGTGCGGCACCCCAGCCACCCCCGCCGCCACCGCTCGGGGCCGCGGCACCGGCGGAGCCGCCACCGGGGCCACCCGCGCCACCGGACGGGTCGACGATGCACTCGACCCGCCAGTCCACGCCGAGCGCGTCCGCCAGCGCGGCCCGCAGCACGTCGTCGCTGTTGCTGCTCACGAAGCTGTCGCGGGCACCGGCGTTGATGAACGAGACCTGGAGCACGCTGCCGTCGAATCCGGCCACCTGGCCGTTCTGGCTGAGCAGGATCCAGGTGAACCGGCGCCGGTTCTTCACCGCCTCCAGGATCTGCGGCCACAGCTGCCTGACCTGGCCCGCGCCCTGCTGCGCCGCCGCCGACGGCTGCCCGCCGGACGCCGCAGCGGGGGCATGAGCGGGAGCCGGCGCCGGAGCCACCGGGGCTGCCGTCGGAGCGGGCTGCGCGGGGGCCGGGGCGGCCACAGGGGCCGGGGCCTCCGCCGCGGGCGCCTCCCCGGCGGGCGGGAAGCTGCGCTTGATCGGCCACGCCCCGGGTGCCGGGCCGGCCGGCTGCGCGGGGGCGGGGGTGGGAACGGGCGCGGGCTGCATCGGGGCCGGGACCTGCGGCGCGACCTGCGGCATCTCGGACACCGCCGGCGCCACCGCCGGTGCCTGCACCGGCTGGGCCATCGGCGCCGCCGCCACCGGACCGCCGGGCACGGCGACACCGCCGGCCACGGCGAACCCACCGCTCGCGGCCCGCCGCTCCAGCTTGTCCAGCCGCGCCTGCAAGGACAGCTCGTCGCTGTACGCGCCCGGCAGCATCACCCGGGCACAGATCAGCTCCAGCTGGAGCCGGGGCGCCGCGTTGCCACGCATCTCCGTCAGCCCGGTGTTGACGAGGTCCGCCGCCCGGCTCAGCTCCGCCGCCCCGAACGCGTCCGCCTGCGCCTGCATCACCGCGATCCGGTCCGCCGGGGCGTCGATCAGCCCCTTCTCCCCCGCGTCCGGCACTGTGGCGAGGATCACCAGGTCGCGCAGCCGCTCCAGCAGGTCCGCGACGAACCGGCGCGGGTCGTGACCGCCCTCGACCACCCGGTCGACCACCTGGAACACCGTCGCCCCGTCGTGCGCGGCGAACGCGTCCACCACCTCGTCCAGCAGCGCCGAGTCCGTGTACCCGAGCAGCGACGTGGCCATCCCGTACGTCACACCGCCCTCGGCGGCGCCGGCCAGCAGCTGGTCCATCACGGACATCGAGTCACGCACCGAACCGGCGCCCGACCGCACCACCAGCGGGAACACGGAGTCCTCGACCTGGATCCCCTCCCGGCCGCACACCTCCGCCAGGTAGTCCCGCAGGGTGCCGGGCGGCACCAGCCGGAACGGGTAGTGATGGGTCCGGGACCGGATCGTCCCGATCACCTTCTCCGGCTCGGTGGTGGCGAAGATGAACTTCAGATGCTCCGGCGGCTCCTCCACCACCTTGAGCAGCGCGTTGAAGCCGGCCGAGGTCACCATGTGCGCCTCGTCCAGGATGAAGATCTTGTACCGGCTGTGCACCGGCGCGAAGAAGGCCCGCTCCCGGAGGTCGCGCGCGTCGTCCACACCACCGTGCGAGGCCGCGTCGATCTCGATCACGTCGATCGACCCGGGCCCGCCCGTGGCGAGGTCCGTGCAGGACTGGCACTCACCGCACGGCGTGGGCGTCGGCCCCTGCTCGCAGTTCAGACAGCGGGCCAGGATGCGGGCACTCGTCGTCTTGCCGCAGCCGCGGGGGCCGCTGAACAAGTACGCGTGATTGACCCTGTTGTTACGCAGGGCCTGCTGGAGCGGAGCGGTCACGTGATCCTGCCCGATGACCTCCGCGAAGGTCTCCGGGCGGTAGCGGCGGTACAGGGCTAGGGACACACCCCCGACGATATCGGGACGGACCGACAAACGCGTCGCCCCTCGACGCCCCGCGCCCCACCGGCCCCCCGGGAACGCAAAGACCCCTCGCGCACCCGCCAGAGCCCTCCTACCCTTGCTGCCTTCCGGCCCTGGGGGAGTTCAGAGAGTTAGCGCCACACGAGGGGCTGGCCCCCACACTACCGGATCCCGGCCCCACCCCTCCACCACCACCCCGCCCCACCATCCGCAGGCCACCCCCGCTTCCGACCTACGGGATACGTGGTCGCGAGCACCCCAAAACATGTACTAAGCTCTCCCACGGAGGATTCGCCTAGTGGCCTAGGGCGCACGCTTGGAAAGCGTGTTGGGGGCAACCCCTCACGAGTTCGAATCTCGTATCCTCCGCCTTTGCCTAGCAAGGCAGTTGAAGGCCCCGACCGGGTTTCCGGTCGGGGCCTTCTTCATGTCGTGGTCTCAGTTTTGGTCTCAGTTGGGGTTCTGGGCCTCAGGCGGCGTCTTCGCCGGCGTCCTCTGGGCCAGATCCGACGTCGCCCCACAGAGCCGCGCCGATCTTCCTGCCGACGTCGTTCAGCATCGGCTCGGTGACGTGCTGGTAGCGCTGGGCCATCGAGGTCGAGGACCAGCCCATGATCGCCATTACGATCCGCTCCGGCACGCCGAGCAGGAGCAGGACGGTCGAGGCGGTGTGGCGGGCGTCGTGGAGGCGGCCGTCACGGATGCCGGCCTCGCGCAGGAGACGCTTCCAGTGGTGGTAGTCGGTGCTGGGGTTGAGCGGCTCGCCGGTCTCCGAGGTGAAGACGTAGCCCTTGTCCGTCCAGAGGTCGCGCGCGAGGGCCCGCTCGCGGTCCTGCTCCTCCTTGTGCTGCCGGAGGATCACGACGAGCGGCTCGGGCAGCGGCACCGCGCGTCGCCCGGCTCGGGACTTGGTGTCCTTGGTCTCGCGCCGGATCGGCTCCTTCTTCGGGCAGAAGCCGGGCTTGCGCCCGCAGCGGTCGCCGCAGCCGTGCCGGTACTTGGGCCGCAGTCGGCCGCGCTTGACCCAGGCGACGCCTCGGGTGAAGTCGATGTCCTTCCACTGGAGCCCGAGCACCTCGCCCTGACGCAGGCCGAGGGCGAGCGCGAAGATCCAGCGGGCGGAGTTGCGGCGCTTGCGCGCCGTGTCCATGAGCGCCTGGACCTCCTCGATCTCGAACGGCTCGACCTCCTCCTCTTCGAGCTTCGGGGCCTTGGCGATCGTGGCCACGTTGCGGGTGAGGTGGTCGCGCCGCAGAGCCTCGCCGAGGGCGACACGGATGGTGCGGTGGGCCTGGTGGGCGGTACCGGCGGCGCTGCCGGCGGCCTGCATCTTCTTGTAGAAGCGCTCCAGGTGCTCGGGCTCCAGCTTCTCCAGGCGGTGCGCGCCGAGGCCGGGGACGAGGTGCACGCGGACAGCGACCTCGTATCCGGCGTATGTGTTCTCGCTGACGGTGCCCGGCACGATCTCCTTGATCCAGTGGGTCAGCCACTTGCCGACCGTCCACTTCTGGCCAGCCTTGGGCACGGTGCCGTTGTCGCGCAGCTTCTCCAGCTTGCGGACCTTGGCCGTGACCTCGGGGCGGGTCTTGGCGCTGACGTGGCGGCGGTCGGGGGTGCCGTCGTCCTTGACCCCGACCGTGACGCGGCCGTGCCAGCGGCCATCGCTGCCCTGGTAGATCGAGGAGTCGCCGTTGGGCTTGCGGGTGTTCGCCATTCGGTTCCCCCGCTCAGGCCGCGAGCGCGACGGTCGAAGGGGCAGCCTGCGTACGGGCGGCCACGTACTCCTTGAGCGCCTCGGCGGGCACTCGGCGGAGACGGCCGATCGTCACGGACGGGACTTCGCCGGAGGCGACCAGGGCGTACATGGTCGTCCGGCCGACGCCGAGACGACGGGCGGCTTCCTCCACGGTGAGGGCGACGAGCGTCGGGTCCGGCACCTCCGTGCCGCAGCTGGCGACGAGGGCGAGGAGCTGGTGCTCCGTGAGGCCGATTGCGCCGGCAAGGCGCGCGAGGGACAGGGGCGTTTCAGGCATAGGTGTTCCTCCCAGCGGCGCGGGGCAACGCGCCGCCGTGGCGACTGTTGGGATGGGCGGTGGGTTGATGGGCTGCCGGGCGGCCCTCGACGTTCGTAGCGCCGGGGGACGGGCAGCGGGGTAGGTGGTGGGCGGGGCGGGCACACTACGGCGGTCTCGGCTCGGGGCCTAAAACGATCTTGGACGCATGGGCCGGGTCGAGCGTTTTAGGTTGCGAGCCGGGTCGCGGCGATGATGCTCCGCGAGGCCGTCGATCCCGAGCTGGGGCGGCCCTCAGCGTTCGTAGCGCCGAGGGTCGGGCAGCGGGGTGGTGGGCGGGACGGGCACACTACGGCGGCCCCGGCCGGAAACGAAAAAAGATCTTGGGCGCGTGCGCCGGTCTGGCCTTTTTAGGATTCCGGCCGGGTCGCGGCGAGGATGCCCCAGGCGGCGAGCTGGGCGGGCTCGCTTACCGGTCGGCCGAGGGGTCCTTGCGGAGCGGGTCCCACTGGGAGCTGGGGGCCGGGTACCAGGTGGGCTCGGCGCCGGAGGGGCCGAGGTCGACGCCTTGGGCTTCGAGCCGTTCGGCGATCTCCTCGTAGGTGCGCAGGGCCTCGTCGTACCGGGCCTTGGCGGCCTGTTCGAGGTCGTGGGCGGTTCTCCACTCCTGCTCGGCCTTCTCGACGGCGAAGCCTGCTTCCTGCAGCTCGTAGTCCGGTTCGTCCGGGCCGGCCACGGCTTCGGTCATGAAGTTCGCCGGCGGGACGCTGAGTGCCTTGGCCAGGCCGATCACCTCGTCGAAGCGGACCGGGCGGGTTCCGTTCTCGATCTTGGCGACCTGGGTCTGGTGGAACTTGAAGCCGAGCCGGGTCATGCGTTCGGCCACGTCCTCCTGGGAGAGGCGGGCGGCCTTGCGCAAGACCTTCAGGTTGTGGGCCACGAGGGCCTCGCCCTCCAGGGCCTTGTACCGATGCACCATGGGGTTGACCATATCAACCTCCTTCCGATTGCGAGCAGGCGCGGCGCGACGACAGGAGTGACTGTAGCAGCATGAAAAGCCCAACCGCCAAGCGGTTGCCTGGACCTTCACGAAACCTTCACGAATCAGTCCAGCCAGCAGAAATGCCGAGAGAGGTTGAGATTGCCATGCGTGAATCGCTTGACTGGAGCCGATATCCCGCTACGTTCGACCATGCCAGCATGAAACTACCAACCGAGAAGAGGTTAAGCCGGGTCGGGCGCCAGCCCGAATGCCCCCAGGAAAACGCGAAGCCCCCGGCGCTACGAACACCGGGGGCTGATCGAAAACCTCGCCACCGCCCATCCCAGGACAGTCGACCTACGGCGGACCGGGTTGCCCCCCGGAGCCGCCGAGTGAGGATCTCCATGACCGAGGTTACTGCCTCCCAGCCCCACGCCACACCCCTCCCAGCGGACAAGCCCGCCGTCGCATGGCCGCCCGTGGCCAAGGCCGGCGAGCCCGGCACCTACCTGCCCGCCCAGCAGCCCGTCGTGTCCACAGCCTGTGGACACGACGCCGAGGCGGCGCCTGCCGAGCCCACCGTCCCGGACGGGACCGACCTGATGCCCGACACCGAGGTGACCGAGGGCGCCGACCTGCTCGCGCAGCTGAGGGCCCTGATCGCGAAGTTCGTGATCCTTCCCTCCGGGCAGGCCCTGGACGCCGCCACGCTGTGGGTCGCCGCGACCCACCTGCAGGGCTCGTGGCAGCACGCCCCGCGCCTGGCCGTGGTCGGCCCGGCAAAGCGCTGCGGCAAGTCGCGCCTGCTCGACGTGCTCGCCGAGACGGTCCACCAGGCGATGCTGACGGTGAACTCTTCTCCGGCCGCCATCTTCCGCTCGATCAGCGAGGAGCCGCCCACCCTGCTCGTGGACGAGGCGGACACGATCTTCGGCAGCCCGAAGGCGGCGGAGAAGAACGAGGAGATGCGTGGCCTGCTGAACGCCGGGCACCAGCGCGACCGGTACGTGCTGCGGGTGGTCGGCAACGACCACACCCCTCGCCAGTTCCCCACCTTCGCCATGGCGGCCATCGCCGGCATCGGCGACCTCCCCGACACGATCATGGACCGCTCGATCGTGATCCGCATGCGCCGCCGAGCCGAGGGCGAGCGCGTCGCGCCGTACCGCACCGCGCGAGACCGCCCCGCCCTGCACGCGATCCGCGACAAGATCGCCCGCTGGACCGCACCCCTCGCGGACCAGGCCCTCCACCTGGAGCCGAGCATGCCGGTCGAGGACCGCGCCGCCGACACCTGGGAACCCCTGGTGATCATCGCCGACCTCGCCGGAGGACCATGGCCCCGCCTGGCCCGCCAGGCGTGCAAGCGCATGGTCGACGCCGAGGTCCAGACCGAGGAGGACAACCCCGGCGGCGCGCGGATCCTCGCGGACATCCGGCGGATCTTCCACGCCGCCGGTGAGCCGGACAGCATCGCCACCGACCAACTGCTGTTCAACCTCAACGGCGACCCCGAGGCCCCCTGGGCCGAGACCAGCCGAGGCGGGCTGACCCCGCGCGGCCTCGGCGCGATGCTCCGCGAGTTCGGCATCTCCTCCGGCAACGTCCGCATGCCCGACGGAACCCAGCGCAAGGGCTACCTGCGCAACAAGTTCCTCGACGCCTGGCGGCGCTACTGCCCCGCAGTCCACCCCGTGAACGCCACCGCAGCGGGCAGCAGAGGCTGACCACCCTCCCCGAAATGCCGTCCCTGCCGTCCCTGCCGTAAAACCGCAAGTCACCGCACCTGCCGCCAAGACGGAACGGCACCCCAAGACGGCAACGGCATCCGCACCAAGACGGATCAGGCCCCATGCCAAGACGGCAGCCGTCCACTCCCGCCAGCGCCCGCCGCCGCCCCCGTCCGGGGCGTGAGCGGCGGGCCCGGTGGCGGGACGGGAAACACATCCGTCTTGTGCCGTCCCAGCCGTCCCTGCCGTAAAACCGCAGGTCAAAGGCCATGCCTCCGGGACGGATACAAGCCCCAAGACGGATACCGCACCGGCCTGAACCCGAGCTCCGCCGCGTCCAAGGCACCACCCGGGCAGCCGAATCCGCCCCAGCCCACAGACCGTCCCGCAGCACCAAGACGGCAAGACGGCAAAGACGGCAATCCCACAAACCACCACCGCCCGACCCGCGAGGACCACTTCCGCATGACCTCCACCACCCCACCGCGTCTGCCCCGCCCGGACGCCGTCCTCGTACAGGCCGCCATCGCAGGCGCCCTGTCCTTCGCCCACCTCCACGACATCGCCGAAGCCGCCGGACAACACGGCTGGAAAGCCTGGGCCTACCCCGTCTCAGTCGACCTGCTGCTCGTCGCCGCCTGGCACCGCATGCGAACCCTGCGCACCACCGGCCGCCCCGCCGGCACCGCCTGGACCTGGTTCGCCATCGCCCTGACCGCCTCCCTCGGCGCCAACGTCGCCACCGCCGGCCTCCTCGACCTCGCCCACGTCCCCGCCTGGCTACGGATCCTCGTCGCCGGATGGCCCGCCCTCGCCTTCTTCGGCGGCACCCTCCTCGCCCACAACACCACCGCCACCGACCCGAAGCGCGCCGATGGCGAACTCCCGCTCCGCGAAAACCCCGAGCCTGCACCGGCAACCGAGTCCGCACCGGTGACGGACGCGGAGCAGGGCGACCTGCCCGCCGACGAACCGGTGCTTGAGCCCGACGACGACGTCCGGCCCGACAGCCGGGAACCGGTGGTGGGCACCAAGCGCACCGGCCGCAAGCCCGCCGCCTCGATGGACGAGCTGGCCGAGATCGTCCGGCCTGCCGTCCAGGAGCACGGCCCCACCCAGGCCGTGATCAGGACAGTCCTGCGCGAGGCCGGCATACCCATCGCCAGCGACCGCCTCGGCAAGCTGACCCAGCGCTTCAAGGACGAAGAGGCCAGGCAGCAGGCCGCCGCGCAAGCCAGCGCCTCGGCGGCCTGAGGCCCGCGCCGCTCGCCCGAGCACCGGACCGCTTCCGGACCGGGCGAGCGGCCCCTCACCGAAGCTGACCGACGCTCACCGGAACTCCCCCAGCGTCCATCCGGAGACCCCGGAAGTCCTGAACCGGCGACGTCTACACCGGAACTCCGGCACCGCCAAACCCCTCTTCCGCCGGACCATCACCCCGCATCCGGCGAACGCCCCACCAGCCGACAACCCCCTGCCCTCACAGAAGAACCGGAAGATCCCCGTGCCCGACCAGCAGCACCACCTCGCCCCTGCTTCCGCCACGCCCGAACAGGAAGCACAGCCCTGCGGAACCGGTAGCGACAAGCCCGGACGTGGTGGCATATTCGCCCGCGTCAAGCAGGCCCTGCCCTGGAGCGGCCACGGTCACGACGACGACGGAGCAAGCTGGGGCAAAGTCCACAACGCCGTTGGCGCCGCGGACTTTGCGCTTGACCCCGCCCCAGGGGTGGCGGGGCAGGACCGGCGCGAGGGCGCGCCGGACCAGGAGGTCATGACCGAGGGCGGTCATGACCACGACAAACTTCCCCCGTACGACACCGAGCCGCACAACGACATCGACGCCGAGCGTGCCGACGCCGACGACCGCGTCGTGCGTGAAGCGCCGACCGTGACCCCTGCCGAGTTCATCCACGAGCGCGTTCCGGTGCTCGACCGCCCCGCGCTTCCGGTGGACGACAACACCGCTCCGCTTGCCGAACGCATGTACCGGCCGCGTTCCGGAACCAAGCGCGACGACCAGATCACCTGCTCGGTCGAGCCGGCGGAGAAGGAACTGCTCGACTTCGTCGCCACGAAGCTCAAGCGCTCTCGATCCGCGTTCCTCGCGGATTCCGCCATGAGCGTCGCCCAGGCGTACATGCGGACCGGCCGCCTCAATGCGTTCGTCCCCATGCCCGACTACGAGGCCATCGCCCTCCTCACCGAAGCGATCGGCACCCACCAGCGGGCAATCGACCGGGCCGGCAACAACCTCAACCAGCTCATGGTCGAGGTCTACAGCGGCCCGATCCCCGAGCGCGCCATGGAAGTCCTGACCGAGCTGCACGCCTGCGCGACCCAGGCCCGTCACGCTTACCAGCGCGTCCTGCCGGGAGGCCGCCGTGGTGCCTGACGTCTCCACCGGCTCGCGCACCCGCGGCCTGCTCTCCTACCTCTTCGGCCCCGGCCGGCGCGACGAACACACCGACCCCCACATCGTCGCCGCGTTCGCCATGCCCGGCCTGCCCGACCCCGGCCGAGCCCCCCTCGACCAGCACCATCAGCTCCTCGACCAACTGGCTGACTACCTTGACCAGCCCGTCCGCGCCCGCGAGAGGCGCCTGGGCGCGACGGTCCCGCAGCACGTGTGGCACTGCCCTGTGCGCACCGCCCCGGGCGACCGCTACCTCACCGACGCCGAGTGGGCCGAGGTCGCCCGCCGGATCGTCCACGCCACTGGCATCGCGCCCGATGGCGACGACAAGGGCTGCCGGTGGATCGCCGTACGCCACGCCGACGACCACATCCACATCATGGCCACCAGCGTCCGCGAGGACGGCCGCCGCCCCCGCAACAAGCGCGACGGCCAACGCGCCCAGGCCGAGTGTCGCAAGATCGAGAAGGAACTCGGCCTGCGCCAGCTCAACTCCGGCGACCACACCGCCGCCCCGATGCCCACCAGCGCCGAGCAGGCCAAGGCCCAGCGCACCGGCCACCAGCAGACCGCCAAGGAGTGGCTGCAGGAACAGGCCCAAGCCGTCGCCGCCGCCGTCCGCGACGAGCAGGAGTACTTCTCCACCCTCACCGCCCTCGGCATCCAGGTCCGCTACCGCATCGGACCCGAGAGCGGCGACGTCATCGGCTACAGCCTCGCCCGCCCTGGCGACGTCAACGCCCAAGGCGAACCCGTCTACTTCGGCGGCTCCAAGCTCTCCCCCGACCTGTCCATCAACCGCCTGCGCGAACGCCTCGCCACCCAGCAGCCCACCACGCCCGCACGGGGCACGGTCGAACCGGACCGCTGGCGACAGGCCGAGACCACCCTGCGGGAGACCGCCCGCTTCGCCTTCCAGGACCAACACCACCCCGACGTGCCCGACGTCGACGCGTTCGACACCGTCGTCCAGGCCCAGGCCGCCGCTTTCGGCGAACTCCTCCACACCGCAGCCCTCACCGCCCCCGCCCACACCCGCGCCGAACTACGAGCCGCCGCAAACGCGTTCAACCGCGCCACCCGATCCAAGGTCCGTGCCGAACACCAGCAGGCCGCAGCCCTTCGCACCGCCGCCAAGCAACTCCTGCACACCGCTGGCTCCGGCGAGGACGGCGCCGCCGCCGCTGCCCTGCTGTCCACCGCCGTCTTCGTCGTGATCGCCATTGCCCGCTGGCACCAGACCCGAGGCCACCAGCAGCAAGCCCTCGCCGCCCAGCAGTCCCTCGTCCACCTGCGAACCGCCTACCGGCAGACGGCCGAGCCGGTCATCGCCGACCTCACCCGCCGCACCCCCACCCCCAAGACCACCGACCGCCTCGCCGCCCAGGTCCAGGCCGCCGTCCCTGACCACGCCCAGCGCATCCTCGCCGACCCGTCCTGGCCCGCCCTCGCCACCGCGCTCGCCCAGGCCGAATCCTCCGGCCAACCACCCCGCCGAGCCCTCACCGAGGCCGCCCAGCAACGGGAACTCACCACCGCCGACCGACCCGCCGAAGTCCTCCTCTGGCGCCTGCGCAACGCCACCAGCGACCGCATCGACCAGCGCGCCCAGGCCGCCCGAGCCCACACCACCAGCACCACCGCGAAGGCCGCGCCCACCACGCCCGCCGTGCCGACCAGCCCCAAGGCCGCCAGCGATCCCACCCGCCGACGCTGATGCTCACGTGCCTGAACCGCGCCCCCAAGTCACACGAACGCCCGTGCCATAGATGTCGGTTCGATGTCTTCTCCGGTGGCCGGGAACCACCCCGGCCGCCGTGCGTCTTGTGTGCTTGCCAGCCGTCACCCGACACCGAAGGGCCCCACTTGACCAACCCCAGCACCGACCACGACGGCCACCACAGAGCCGTCATCCGCGCCGTCCCCCACCCCGGCGAACTCGACGCCCGCGGCATCCCCATCACCTGCCCCGACTGCCGCGCCCGCCGGGACTGGCTCCTCCTCAACGTCCGCCACCAGGTCTTCGTCCGCTGCCGCTGCGCGACCGAGTGGCACGAGCCCGACCTCACCCGCGCCTACTTCGACCTGCACTTCACCGCCCCCGAACACGAGTGGGACGACTACGGAACCGCCATGCGGGCACTTGCCTTCGACGGCCTGCTCGCCGGCACTACCTGGTCGTGACCCGCAGCCTGAGGCTCGCCTACACAGCGGGCCTCAGGCATTCCAGGGCCGGCCCACGAACCAGCAGCACCTTCCCGGACAACGCGGTCACTGCCAGCTCCGGTCCGAAAGCACTACACCGTGGCCCCCAGCATCGGTACGGTAGCGATCCGTAGTGGCTTCAACACGGCACCGGGGGCCAGCGTGGGGGGCAACGGCATCACGTTCGGCAAGTTCATCGCGCTCCGTCGCGCCGAGATGGAGTGGACCCAGCTCCGCCTCGCCACTGAGCTCGACCGCAGCGAGGTCTGGATGTCCCTGGTCGAACGGGACTTGCAGCAGGTGAAAGATCTGACCCTGCTCCGGCGCCTCGCGGAGGTACTGAGCTGCGAGCTCAACGAGCTGATGGCCTTACCGCAACCAGCCGCAGACCGGCCGAGGTCCCGCCCCCGCAAGTCCACCTCGGCTACGCTGACGAGCAGTTCCGCTGCCGAGGAGGACGATGTGCGACGCCGCCCGTTCCTGACCCTGGCGGCTGCCGCCCTGTTCACCCCGGTTGCCGGCCAGCAGGCCGCGCACGCCGAGGCAGCCTCACCGCTGGCCGGCCTGGAGGACCTGCTGCTCTACGGGACAGGGCGGGTTCCGGCGCCCCGCAGCGAGCCCACCCACGAGACAGTCGCCGCCTCCCTCCTGACGTCCCGTCGCGAGTTCAAGGCAGCCAAGTACGACGCGCTCGCTGAGGCTCTGCCGAGCCGGATCGCTACCGCCCAGATGGTCGGCAGCACCGAGGAGCGGGCTCGCAACGTCGCCCGGCTCTACAACATCGCAGTTCGGCTGTGCATCAAGATCGGTGACAACAACCTGGTGGCCATCACCGCCGACCGCGCGCTCACCGCCGCCCGGGACGGCGGCGACCCGCTAGTGGTCGCCGAGGCACAGCGGATGGTCTCCAGCGCCTGGCGCCGCCAGGGCAGCCTGGCCCGAGCAACCGACATCGTGGTGGTCGCCGCCGAAGACCTCCTCGCCGACACCGCGGTCCCCGAGTCTGCCCGCCTGGCCGCCCGCGGCGACCTGTACGCCACTGCGGCCTATACCGCCGCGAAGACCGGCGACCGCACCTACGCGCACTCGCTGATCCGTGAGGCTGCCGACAGCGCCGCAGCTGCCGGCCGGGCTTCCGGCCTGGTCGACGGCATCCAGGGCGTCGCCCTGCACGAGTTGTCGGTGCATTACGAGCTTGGTGACGCCGGCCGAGCAATCGAGCTGGCCTCCACGATCGACCCCACCGCGCTGCCGACCGCCGAGCGGCAAGCCCGGTTCTTCACCGATGTGGCCCGTGCGTTCGACCAGTGGAACAAGCCCGAACAGTGCTACCGGGCTCTGCTGGCCGCCGAGGAGGCGGCCCCGCAGGAAATCCGCCGGGGTGCCGTCCGTGACCTTGTCACCCCCTTGCTTCGGCACGAGCGCAAGCTGCCCGGCGTACGGGACTTCGCCGCCCGAGCGGGCGTTCAGATCGTCTGACCCGTAGCCGGACTACGTGCCGTAGTCCGGCTACGGTTCCAGGCTTCCGCCCGGCAGTTCACTGGGGAACGTCCACTCCTCCCCCTGCTGCCGAAGGCCCTCCCATGCCAACGCCCAGCACCTCCCCGCCGCCCGACAACCGGCGGCACGCCGCCCCAACGGATCGTGACCGGCTCGGCGCCTTCCTCACCGCATCCTGGGCCGCCTTGCACCTGCCCGTGCTCGCCCTACTTGGCCTGGCTGTTCATAATCAGCCGGCTGAGGCCAGCCCCCAGGTTTCGGCGACCGCGCCCGATCTGCCTGCCTTCTGAGGCACCTGGAGGCCGTCGCAACGGCCCCTCCCCTTCTTCCTCGCTCGCCCGAGAGGAGATCCAGCCATGCACCGGCTGACCGACGCGCCTGCGCTGAACACTGAGCTGGAGCGCATCGACTACCGCACCACACCCGCGTACTACTTCGATACCGAGCACGTCACCGACCCGGTCGTGCTGCACCTGCTGAACTGCTGCCCGACCGTGTTCGGCCTCAAGAAGGCCATCACCGACCTGCTGGCCGGCAACCTGGACGTCTCGCTGCCGGAGGCGACCGGGACCATCGAGCCCGGCGCCACCGTTCGGGGCCACGTGATCGTGGCTCCCGGAGCCGTCATTGCGGAAGGCGCGTTCGTCACCGGCCCGGTGCTTGTCTGCACCGGCGCGGTGATCGAGGCCGGCGCACGGGTGCGCGACAACACCGTCGTCGGTCCCGGTTGCCAGATCGGCTTCGGCGCCGAGGTCACCCGCTCCCTGCTGACCGGCGGGGTCTTCATGAAGCACACCAGCTTTGTCGGGGACTCCGTGCTCGGCCTCGGCGTCAACATCGGCGCGTTCGTGTCCACCACTGGCCTGCGGGTCACCTCCGGGCCGGTCGTTGAACCGGCCACCGAAGAGGTCTGCGCCCACCTCGACGGCCGCCGCATCGCCACCGGCCAGACGAAGTTCGGCGCGGTGATCGGCGACGGCGTGATCGTTCCCGCCGGCACCGTGCTCCAGCCCGCCACCCTGATCGGCGCGCACACCCTGCTCTACCCGAAGACCCAGGTCGGGGGCTTCTTCCCGGCCGGAAGCCAGGGAAGGTGACCATGCCCACCACCGACACCACCACCATGACCGACCAGCGGGCCGTGCGGATCACCGGGGGCCGCCGCCTGGTCGGCACCGCCGCCGTCCAGGGCAGCAAGAACATCGCCCTGCACCTGTACGCCGCCGCGATCCTCGCCGACGACCCGCTCACCCTGGCCGGTGCACCCGAGATCCTGGACACCCTGGTCGTCGCCGACATCCTGCACCGCACCGGCACCCGCGCCACCGTGGCAGGCGACGAGTTCGCCACCCGACCGGCCGACTCCTACTTCCCGGTTATCCCGGACGACCTCGGACGGCGCATCCGCACCACCGCGGTGATGGGCGGCGCCCTACTGGCCCGCGCCGGCAAGGTCACCTTCCCCACCCCCGGCGGGGACGCCTTCTGCGCCCGCTACATCGACCGGCACCTGGCCGCGATGGAAGCCGCCGGGGCCGAGGTCGAGGTGAACCGGGGCCGGGTGCGGGCCCGCTTCACCGGCAAGCGGCTGCCGTTCATCACCGACGCCGAGACCCGCTCGTGGGGGCCGAGCCTGGGTGCGACGGTCACCGCGATGCTGCTGGCCGCCCGGACCCCGGGCACCTCCGCGATCCTCAACCCCAGTGTGGAACCCGAGGTCACCCACACCGCCGCCCTGCTCTCGCAGGCCGGCGTCGGCATCGAGTGGCGGGGCGGGACGGCTCTGAACGTCACCGGCACCGACCGCATCCGGGGCGGGGTGTTCACCGTGCCGCCGGACCGGCTGGAGGCCGCCACTCTCGCGCTGGCCGCCGCCATCACCGGCGGCACCGTCCACCTGGACGGCTTCCCGCCGGCCGCGTTCCCGGACGGGCTGGTGTCGGTGTTCGCCGACGCCGGAATCCAGCTCGACCCGCTGGACGGCGGAACGGCGGTCAGCACCCCGGCCGGGCCGCGGCCGGTACAGATGGCCACCGGCCCGCACCCCGGCTTCCCGACCGACGTGCAGCCACAGCTGACTGCCTTCCTCACCCAGGCCGAGGGCACCTCCCGCATCGACGAGCGGATCTACACCCAGCGCGACACCCACCTGCCCGCCCTGGCCGCGTTCGGCGCTGCCGTCAACGCGACCGGCTCGGCGATCACCGTCCGGGGCCGGTCCGCCCTCAACGGCGCCAGCGTGGCTGGGGAGGACATCCGGGCTGTGACCGCTCTCGTGATCGCCGCCCTGGCTGCCGAGGGCACCTCTACGATCCGAGGGATGTATCACCTGCGGCGCGGATACGGCAGCCTGCTGCCGAAGTTGGCCGCGCTCGGTGCCCACCTGACGATCGACCAGGAGTAGCCGTGACCAACGCCGTGCCGTGGAAGCCGAACGCGCTCGCCGACCTGCGTGATTGCCTGGACTTGATGACCGCAGACGGCACTGTGCCTGGCGGCGTCATCGCCCATGGCACCTTCGACACCGAGCCCGGCTACCTGGCCTCCGGCGTCGTCGCCCCCGAGTGCGGCGACGCCCGGCCGGGGCCGGACACGGTGTACGACGTGGCCTCACTGACCAAGGTCCTGGCCACCTGGCCGCTGGTCGGCACCTCCCTCATGGACGGCTTCACCCTGGACACCCCGATCCGCGACCTGCTGACCGGCATCCCGGCCGAAGCACCCGGCGGCGAGGTGACGGCCCGCCAGATCCTGGCCCACACCTCCGGCCTGCGGGCCGACACTCGCCTCGACCGATACCGGGGCCGCACCGAGCCGCTGGCCGAGCTGATCTGCGGCGAAGACCTGATCGCTGAGCCCGGAGCCGGTCACCGCTACATCAACCGCGGCTTCATCCTCCTCGGCCTGGCTCTGGCCCACTACCGCTGCCAGCGCCTGGACGAGCTGGCAGCAGAGCTCTGGCAGCACCTCGACCTGACCAGCACGACCTACGGACCGGTGCCCCGCTCCGCCCTGGTCGCCCCGACCGAGCAGCGGCTGGCGGGCGGGCCCCGGCTGTGGGGGATGCCGCACGACGACAACGCCGCCCTGCTCGGCGGAGTCGCAGGCCACGCCGGGGTGTTCACCACCCCGGCCGACCTCGCCGCCTTCGCCACCCACCTGCTGTCCTCGCACGCCACCGATGGGCCCCTGGGCCGCTGGCTCGCCCACAGCATGCAGCCACAGGCCGAGATCGAGGCGGGCCTCGACCGTGGCCTGGCCTGGATCCTCGCCGACGAGAGCAGGGTGGCCTACCACCACGGCTTCACCGGGACCAGCCTCTACCTCGCCCCGGCCACCGGCCGCTACCTGGCCATCTGCACCAACGCCGTCTACCACCACCAGGACAACCGCACCCGTCTCGCCCCGCTGCGGACCCTCGCCCTGAAGGCGATCACCGACGAACCCTAGGAGGGCCACCCGTGCCCAGCACCACGCTCGCGTCCCTCACCACCCTGCGGCTCGGCGGCCCGGCCAGCGACGTCCTGCAGGTCGCCGACCCCGACGACTGGTTCGAACTGGTCCGCACGATCGGCGACCGGCAGGAGGACGCGCCCCTCACCCTCGGCCACGGCAGCAATGTCATCGCCTCCGACACCGGCCACGAGGGCACCGTCGCCCTGATGAACACCCGGGGCATCACCGTGAAGCGGGTGGACGACGACACGGTGGCCGCGACCGTCCAGGCCGGCCACCCGCTCGCCGACCTCGTCCAGTGGGCCGCAGCCGAACACCTCGCCGGGATCGAGTGCCTGGCCGGCATACCCGGCACTGTCGGCGCCGCCCCCGTCCAGAACGCCGGAGCCTACGGCCAGCAGGTCTCCGACACCCTCGACCACCTCACCGCCTGGGACTGGGACATGGGCCGCCTGCGGACCCTACCCACCCAGGCATGCCGCCTCCGCCACCGCGACAGCCGCTTCAAGAACGACCCCGGCCGCTGGACCATCCTCACCGCGACGTTCCACCTCACCCGCTCGCCGGCTGCCCCGATCACCTACCAGCCGCTCGCCGACGAACTCGGCGTCCACGTCGGCGCCCGACCGCCCGTGGCCGAGGTGGCCACCGCCGTCCTCGCCAACCGCCACCGCCGCGGACTCCTCCTCGACCCCCACGGACCCGACGCCCGCCAGGCCGGATCGGTCTTCCTCAACCCACCCGTCACCGCCACCCAGGCCGCCCGCTGGTCGGATGCCGGCTGCCCGGTCCACAGCGACAGCGACGGGCAACTGCGGGCCAGCGCCGGCTGGCTGCTGGAGCACACCGGCTACCGCCCCGGCTACAAGATCGCAGACGGCATCCGCTGCTCGGAACACCGCACCCTCACCCTCACCGCCCACGACGGAGCGACCGCAACTGGCTTCGCCCAGGCCCTCACTGAACTCTCGGCGCAGGTCGAGATCGCAACCGGCATCAAGCTCCGGCCCGAGCCGACGTTGGTCGGCGCCTGGGCATAAGAAGCCTGGTGGGCACCAAGACCTCCATGCGCGGAAACATACCCCTCCGCGCCGCCATCAGCAGCCAAGACGACGGCGAACACTGGCACTTCACTCGGGGCACCGAGAACCGCGAGCATCCGGTCAGGGCAGTGGCACGGCGTGAAGGCAGGCATGGCGGCCGGGCCCCGGCAACGCGGTGAGCGGCCGGGCCACCTCTCCTTCGATCGCCACCCGGAATGCGCCCGCCTCATCTGTGTACACCGGTTCCCCGGTAGCGGTGTACACGCCGATGAGGTGGACGACGACGACCTCGGGCGGCCCGTGCCGGCCGGGCGGGCCGGGCAGGGTGACCGCGTAGCGCTGGGGTCTGTCCATCGGTCGCGTCGCCTCATTCGGTGTGCGGTTGGGTGCTTGCCAGGGCAGCGCGGAGCGCTCCCGCGAGGTGGGTCGGGCCCGCTGTTTCAGGCGACGGCGGCCAGGTCCGCGCGGCCGAACAGCAGGGCGTAGCCGCGGGGTAGGTGGGCGAGGAGGCAGTCGGTGAGGTTGTCGTCGGTGAGGGTGGTGAGGGCGGCCAGGACGGAGGAGGCGTCCCAGCGGGCGGCGGTGAGGCTGGTGCCCAGGGTGTGGGCGAGGCTTTCGACGAAAGCGGGGGCGGTGACGGGATGGGGCAGGGGGATCTGGGCGGCGAGGACGGCGCGGGCCCGTTCGGGCAGGGCTGCGGCGAGGTCGCAGCGTTCGTCGCCGGTGAGCTGGGAGCCGAGGAGGGCCAGGACGGCATCGAGGGCGCGTTCGGCTTCCTCGTCGGTGGGGTAGCGACCGAGGTTGCGGACCTGCTGGAGGAGGTGGCGGTAGCGGGTCATGACCGTGGAGCCTTCCAGGGGCTGGCCGCTGGGCGGGCCGGCGGCGTGTGAGGGGTGGTCAGGGTCAGGGTCAGGGTCGCGTCCCTGCGGTCGGGCGGCCGAACAGCAGGTCGTAGCCGGGTGGCAACTGGAGCAGGACCTGGTCCATGAGGTAGTCGCCGGCGGCGTCGGCCACTGTGGACAGGACGGCGCCGATGTCCCACAGGGCCGTGGCCTCGGTGGCGCCCTCGATCCAGGCCGCGGTCGCGCGCACGAACCGCTCGGGGTTGAGTGGCTCGGCGGCGTGCAGCGGGTTGAGCAGGATCAGGGCCATGGTCTCGGGCAGTCGGGCGGCCAGTTCGGCGCGCACGTCGCCGACCAGGTGGGCGCCGAGCAGGGCCAGGATTACCCGGGCGGCCCGCTCGGCCTCCTGCGGGCTGTCGTACTCACCGCGCTCCCGGACCTCTTCCAGGAACGTCTCCCATCGAAGCGTCATCGCGGTTCTTCCTCCGTACCGAGGCCCGGCGCGCCCGGGTGGCCTCAAGGCTCGACAGCCAGGCGCCGGTGCAGACCGGTCAGCTTGAGCAGCCGCATCACGCAGCGGCCGGCCCCGCGCAGGACCAGGCGGGCATCGCACCGGTCGGCCTGGCCCTGGGCCCGGACCAAGGCGCCCAGGCCCGCGCAGTCCATGAACGTCACCTCCGACAGATCCAGCACCACCTCCCGGTGCGACTCGAGCGCGGTGGCCAGAGCACGGTGCAGCGAGGGTGCGGCGTCGAGGTCGATCTCGCCGTGGGCTCGCACGATGAAGGGCTGGTTGCTCTGGCCGTTCATGGCGTTTCCGCGTCGCTGCTGGTAGGCCGGTCCAAGTAGACCGGCCCGGCGGTCGAGGGATGTTCCGGCCGCCCCATTCGATCGAGGGGGAGAGATCAGGGGCGGCCGGAACGGCATCGGGGAACGGATCAGGCCTGGATCTGCTTGCGGCTTCCGCTGTGGCTGATCTCGATCTTGCGGGGCTTGGCCTTCTCGGCGACCGGGATCTTCAGGGTCAGCACGCCGGCGTCGTAGTCGGCGGTGATCCCGGCGGGGTCGAGGGTGTCGGAGAGCATGACCTGGCGGGAGAACACGCCGAGCGGGCGCTCGGACAGCTCCCACTTGATGCCCTCGCCTTCCTGGCGCGGGCGGCGCTCGGCCTTGACGGTCACCATGTTCCGCTCGACGTCGATGTCGATCGCCTCCGGGTCAACCCCCGGCAGGTCGAAGCAGATCACGTACTCGTCGCCGGCCCGGTAGGCGTCCAACGGCATCGGCGTCGGACGCGACCAGGTGCCGGTCGTGTTGAGGAACTGCTGGGTCAGCCGGTCCAGCTCACGGAACGGGTCAGTGCGCAGCAGCATTGCGAAACACCTCCAGGTGGTTGGGCTGTGGGAGCCAGTGCGCTTCACCTGACTCCTTTCTAGCGCGTCATCCATCCGATGACAAGGCGCCACGTCGCCTATAGAGTGACTGCATGAGCGAGAAGTCCCGCAGAGCCGCCCCCAACGCCTGCCCGCCGGTCGAGCCCGTCTCGTTCCTGGCAGCCGCGGCGGCGCTGGCCGCCATCGACGACGCCGTCCGCACCGCCCAGAACCCCGCGTCCCGGCCCCCGACCGCCCCCGGTGAGCGGGAAGGCCCCGAGCAGGCCCTGGCCGCACTCGTCCTGCTGCGCGAACTACGCGGCCAGCTCGCCGGCTGGGAGGCCGGCCTGGTGGAGAGCGCCCGGGAAGCCGGCGCCACCTGGGCCGACCTCGCCCACCCGATGGGCGTCGCCAGCCGCCAGGCCGCCGAGAACCGCTACCTGCGCCTCAAGCCCGCCGCCGAAGTTTCGCGGTCCGGTACCGGCGCGGAACGGGTCAAGGCTGTCCGTGACCGGCGAGCCGCCGACCGATCGGTCACCGTCTGGGCCCGCGACAACGCCGCCGAGCTGCGGGTCCTCGCCGCCCAGATCACCACGGCCGCACTCGCTCCCGGCGCCCGTCCCGCCCAGGCCGCCCTGACCGCCGCCCTCGGCGCCACCGACCCCGCCGACCTGATAGAGCCCCTCGCCGCCGTCCGCCCCCACCTCGGAACCGGCCAGGGCCACCTCGCCACCCGCCTCGACGCCCTCACCCACCACACCACCCAGCTCCGCGATGACAGCGACCGACGCCGCGCCTGACCCTGCCACCGCCGCCGAAAGGCGCTGGCAGGACCTCCTGGACCGGATCCACGACCTCGAAGCACGAGTGGCCGCCACCACGAGCACCGTCAACGCCGCCCTCGACCACCACCTCGCCCGCCTCGACGCCCTGCGCCGCCACCTCGCCCACCCCAACTGGCCACTGCCCGCCCCCGATCCGGACAGTCCCCCGACCACGCCGACGGACAACCGGCCGGCCTGACAGAGCCGGGAGCATGCAACCACCCCGGCCGTCAGAACCGGCTCCCGTGTTCCACCGGCGCGCCCAGCGGGCCCGTCAGTGCTGGTGGTCTCCGGCGACGTACCGGCTCCAGGTGGCCCCTTGTCCGTCGCGGCCTGCTCGGTGGTGAAGTCGGTGGAGCCGAGCGCCTTCGCAGCGACAGCGGCAACGAATGATCGAAAGCGACCCACTTCTGTCGCGGTTCCTGCCCGACTGGAAGGCCGAACCGCGTGCTGAGGAGCGGGCTCGCCTCATGGCGTAGACGGCAGGAACCAGCTGACCAGAGACATCGCGAGCAGGGGTTGTCGGGCCCGGTGAGCGGAGCCAGCTGGTCTCAGTTTTGGTCTCATTCACCCCCGTCCAGCCGGGTTCAGCCGCCGCCCAGCGGTTCACTCCGGCGCAGGTCAGGACGGGTGTGAACCCCGGCGGACGGCGTTCGGGAGAATTGGAAAGCGTGTTGGGGGCAACCCCTCACGAGTTCGAATCTCGTATCCTCCGCCTCTGCCAGCCATGGCAGCACGAAGGCCCCGACCGGGAAACCGGTCGGGGCCTTCGGCGTTGTACCGGGCCTGCCCCGGCGCCCCGAGGACGCCGGGGGCACCGGGGGCACCGGGGGCACCGGGGGCCGACGGGTTCTTGCGGGCTATCCGGTCGGGGAGACCAGGCCGTGCTCGTAGGCGAGGATGACGAGGTGGACGCGGTCGCGGGCGTCGAGCTTCGCGAGCAGGCGGGTCACGTAGGCCTTGACGGTGGCGGCGCTGATGAACATGGTCTCGGCGATCAGGGCGTTCGAGAGGCCCCGGCCGATCAGGGTCAGCACCTCCAGTTCGCGGTCGGTGATGCCCTGGATCTCCTTGGGCCGCGGGGTGGCGGGGTGCTGGGGGCGGGCGGCGAACTCCTCGATCAGGCGGCGGGTCACCTTCGGTGCGATCAGGGCGTCCCCGGCGGCGACGACCCGCACGGCCGAGATGATCTCGTCCAGGGCCATGTCCTTGACGAGGAACCCCGAGGCCCCGGCCCGCAGGGCGTTGTAGACGTTGTCGTCGTCGTCGAAGGTCGTCAGGACGAGGACGTGCGGGGCGCCGGCCTCCTTGGTGATCATCCGGGTGGCTTCGATGCCGTCCATGCCGGGCATCCGGATGTCCATGACGACGACGTCGGGGGCCAGCTCCCGGACCAGCCGGACGGCCTCGGCGCCGTTGCCGGCCTCGCCGACCACCTCGATGTCCGGGATGTCGGTGATCACCATGACCAGGCCGGCGCGGATCAGCGGCTGGTCGTCGGCGAGCAGGACGCGGACCGGCATCAGACCTCCATCGGGACGGGGAGACGGGCGGTCACGCGGTAGCCGCCCTCGGGGCGCGGACCGGCGGTGAAGTCGCCGTTCAGCAGCTTCACCCGGTCGCGCATTCCGGCGATACCGTAGCCGGTGCCCTCGCCCCGGCCGGTTCCGGAGCCGCTGTCGACGACCACCACGGACAGGTCGCCCGGCCGGAACTCCACGGAGACCCGGCACTGCCGCGTCCTGGAGTGCTTCACCACGTTGGTGACGGACTCCTGGATGATGCGGAACGCGGACAGGTCAACCTCGGGCGGCAGCGGACGCCGCTCCCCGCGCCACTCGACGTCCACCCGGAGGCCGGCGTCGCGGACGTTCTCCACCAGCCGGTCGACGTCCCCGAGCCCGGCGAGCGGCCGGCCGGCGCCGACCGACTCGGCGTCGTGGAGGGCGCCGAGCATGCGCCGGAGCCCGGCGAGCGTCTCCCGGCTGGTCTCCTCGATGACGCCGAGGGCCCTGCGGGCGCCCTCCGGCTGGGTCTCGATGACGCGCCTGGCGGCCCCGGCCTGGATCGCGACGACGCCGATGCTGTGCGCGACCATGTCGTGCAGCTCGCGGGCGATCCGCAGCCGCTCGGCCGTCACCGCCTGCTCGGCGACCCGGGAACGCATCTGTTCGGTGTGCTCGCGCTCCTGCCGTCGCGAACTCCCGACCACCCAGGCGACCACGACCATCATCAGGACGACGGCCTCGATCGAGGTGCCCACCCGGAACCCCAGCGCCAGGCGGGTGCCGACGTAGCCGAGCAGCCCGGCCAGGGCCAGCCCGGCGCAGCACAGCGACGTCCGCCGGGCCTCGGTGGCGGCGGCGAAGCAGAGGGCCACGCAGACCGGCAGGTACTGCTGGGGCGCGATGCTGGTCGTGTGCAGCGGGCCGTTGGTCAGGACCAGCGCGCCGAGCACCAGCAGTGTCGTCGAGACGAGCGCCTGGCGGGTCAGCAGCAGGCAGGCACCGACCGTCAGGGCGGCGGCGAGCAGCAGCATCGCCTGCTCGCCGAAGCTCATCGCGAACGGCTCGATGCGGTGGCTCTTCTCGCCCCACGGCTGCAGTTGTTCGCCCGGCCAACGGATCTGGACGACGAACGAGTACAGCGTGGACACGCACCAGGCGAGCGCCGTCCACGCGCCGGGGGTCACACGGTGGAGCAGCGTCGCGGGTGGGGTCGTGGGCATGGCGCGATCGTAGGCGCGTGATCGTCCGGCGGCATCGGACCCAGGGTGTACACCCTGGGTCGCTGTCCCGGCCCCGGGATGCCGACGACGCTCCGATGCCGCTCGACCAGGGCGATCGGCAGTGTTCTCGCCATGACCAACACTGGCGGTTACGAGGAACGGGACGTCGTCGTCCGACTCACGGACGTGCGGAAGGACTTCGGCGACTACGCGGCCCTGGACGGCGTCTCGCTGACGATCGGCGCGGGCGAGTCGGTCGCCGTGATGGGGCCCTCGGGCTCCGGGAAGTCGACGCTGCTGAACATGGTGTCCGGGCTGGACCGGCCGTCCGGCGGATCCGTCGTCGTCGGCGGGGAGGACCTGGTCGGGCTCGACGAGAAGGGCCTGGCCCTGTTCCGCCGCCGCCGGGTCGGCATGATCTTCCAGTTCTTCAACCTGCTGGACGACCTGCCGGCCCTGGACAACATCGCCCTGTCCGGACAACTGGTCGGCCTGAAGGCCACGGTGGCCCGCAAGCGCGCCCTGGAGCTCATGGGCGAACTCGGCATCGCCGACCGGAGGAACGTCTACCCCGCCTCGTTGTCCGGCGGCGAGCGGCAACGGGTCGCCACCGCACGGGCCCTGATGAACCGGCCGGCGCTGCTGCTGGCCGACGAGCCGACCGGCGCCCTGGACAGCCGCTCCGGCGACCAGGTGACGCAGCTGCTCATGGACCTGAACGGGCTCGGCCAGACGCTCCTGGTCGTCACGCACGACCCGCGGCTCGCGGCGCGGTGCGCGCGCCGGATCGTCGAGGTCGCGGACGGGCGCATCGCCCGGGACAGCAGCACGAACGGCGCGGCGACCACGACGGCCACGGCGCCCACGACGACCACGACGACCACGGCGGACGCGGCGGCCCCGACGGCCACGGCGGTCGCCCGATGAGCGCCGTCTGGCGGGCCGCCCGGGCGGCCGTGAAGCGGCGCAGGTTCCAGACCTTCGTCCTCGGCGTCGTCGTCATGGTCTCCAGCGCCATGGCCATCGCCACGCTGGGCCTGCTGGCGGCCGTCTCGGGCCCCTTCGACCGGGCCTACGACGCCGCGAACGGGGCGCACGTCGTCGCCGAGTTCGACAGCTCCAAGGTCACCGCGGCGCAGCTCGACCGGGCCGCGAAGGCCCCCGGCGTCGAGGCCGTCGCCGGCCCGTACCCCATGGCCGTCCTCCACTCGCCCGCGGAGACCGGCGACCACCCGGTCGGGATGTCGGGTTCGTTCACCGTCGTCGGCCGCGACCGGCCGGACACCCCGGTCGACACCCTCGAACTCAGCTCCGGCCGCTGGCCGTCCGGCCCCGGCGAGATCGTCCTGAACGCGCCCGCGTCCCTCGGCCGGGCGGAGATCCGGTCCGAGCACGAGGTCGTCACCCCGGACGGCGTGAGGCTGAAAGTCGTCGGTTACGCCGCCTCGGCGAGCCGGTCCGCGGGCGGCTGGGTCACCCCCGACCAGGCCCGCGCCCTGGGCCCGGCCTCGTTCCAGATGATGTACCGCTTCGAGGACGCCGGCTCCGAGTCGGCACTGAAGGCCGGCACGGCCGCCGCCACCGAGGGCCTGCCGTCGGACGCCCTGACCGGCACCGGTTCCTACCTGACCCTCAAGGCGGAGCTCGCCAAGGGCCCGAACACCTATGTGCCGTTCCTGACGGTCTTCGGCGTGCTGGGTCTGATCGTCTCGGTCCTGATCGTCGGCAACGTCGTCAGCGGCGCGGTCGTCTCGGGCTTCCGGCACATCGGCGTCCTCAAGGCCCTCGGGTTCACACCGAACCAGGTGACGGCGGTCTACCTCGTCATGGTCACCGTCCCCGCCGTGATCGGCAGCCTGCTCGGCTCGGTGATCGGCGGCCTCGTCGGCAGGAAACTGGTGCGCCAGGCGTTCTTCGGCATCTTCGGCAACGATCTCGTCGTCGACAGGGCGACCGTCCCGAGCTGGGTCCATCCGGTGGTACTGATCGGGATGCCGCTCCTGGTCGCGCTGTCCGCGCTCGTCCCGGCGCTGCGCGCCCGCCGCCTCCCCGCTGCCGTCGCCATCAGCGCGGGCGGCGCCCCGCGGACCGGACGCGGACTGGCGGTCCAGCGCAGGCTCGGCGGGTCCCGGCTGCCGCGCCCGGTGAGCCTGGGCCTGGGCTGGCCGTTCACCCGGCCCGGCCGCACCGCCCTGACCCTGTCGACGGTCGTGCTCGGCGTCATGACGGTGACGATGGCGATCGGCGTCTCCACCTCGGTCGTCGAGTTCGGGAAGCTGCGGGACCGGGCCGACCGGGTCCAGGTGCGCGTCGACCTCAACGACCCCAAGTGGAACCAGCCCGGCCCGACCCACTCCGACGACCAGCTCCTCGCGCTGCTGCGCGCGCTGCCCGGCACCGCCCACGTGTCCGCGCGGAGCGTGGCGGAAACCCGGATGACCGGCTCGCCGGACATCGTCCGGGTGGGCGTCGAGACGGGCGACACGGCCGAGCTGCACCCGGACCTCGTCCGGGGGCGCTGGATCGAGGGGCCGAACGAGGTGGTGGTGTCGTCCGAGTTCTGGCACCGGCACCAGGTGTCCCTCGGCGACACGATCACCCTGGACACCAGCGACGGGCCGCAGCCGCAGAGGATCGTCGGCGAGACCACCGAGGGCTGGGACGTGACCACCCTCGACTGGGACCGCTTCGTCCCGCTCACTCCGGTCCAGCGCGCCCAGGGCTTCTCCGTCCAGCTCACGAAGGGCACCGACGCGCAGGCCTACGCCACCGCGGCGGCCGGCACGGACCCGGGGCTGAACGCGTCGGTGAACGGCGCCGCCGACACCGTCGAGAAGGTCGTCATCGGTGTGGTGTCGACCCTCACCCTGATGCTGGTCCTCGTCTCCGGCCTCGGCGTGTTCAACACGGTGCTCCTCAACACCCGCGAGCGGCGCAAGGACCTGGGGATGCTCAAGTCCATCGGCATGACGCCGCGCCAGGTGATCGCCATGACGGTGACGTCCGTGGCGGCGATCGGGGCGGTCGGCGGGATCGTCGGCGCGCCGCTCGGGATACTCGCGCACCGGATCGTGGTCCCGCTGACCGGACGCGGCACCGGGCTCGATCTGCCGGACTCGCTTCTGCAGGTGTGGAGTTGGCCGACGGTGGGGCTGCTGGTCCTCTCCGGCTCCGTGATCGCCGCGCTGGGGGCCTACCTCCCGTCCCGGGGTGCGGCGAGGGCACCCGTGGCGGAGGTCCTGCGGACGGAGTAGCGGACCGGGCAGCGGGGGCGGGCGGACGGACCGCGAGCGCCACGAAGGGCCCGACCGCGAGCGCGGTCGGGCCCTTCGGCGTTCCGCCGGGGCGAGTGGTCAGCGGAAGGCGGCCAGGTTGTCCGTGACCCACTGGGTGTACGGGCGGGGCGGGTGACCGGTCAGCTGCTCGACGGCGTCGTTGACCGGGGCCGGCCTGCCGACCGTGTCGGCCATCAGGTCCAGCAGGGCGGCCACGAAGTCGGCGTCCATGAACTGGCTGAGCTGCTGCCGCACGGCCGGCGCGGGCACCTCCTCGAAGCGCAGCTCGCGGCCGAGGACCAGGCCGAGCGTCTCGACCTGTTCGGTCTGGGTGAGCGACTGCGGGCCGGTCAACTCGTACACCCGGCCGAAGTGTTCGGGGTTGCCGAGCACGGCGGCGGCCGCGTCGGCGACGTCGTGCTCGTGCACCGACGAGGCCGCGGCCGCGGCGTGCGGGCCGCGGAGGACGTCGCCGCCGCCCTGCAGCTGCATGGCCCAGGCCAGCGAGTTGATCGCCGGGAAGAACAGCCGCAGGAACGTCCGGTCGATGCCCATCGCCGTGATCTCCTCTTCCACCCGCGCGTGGTAGGCGCCGATCACATCGGGCTGCGGGTCCGCGCCGTCGACGACGGCGCCCGAGGACAGGAACACGATCTGCCGCACTCCCGCCTGCCGCACCCGGTCCAGCAGCGGCCGCACGTCCAGGCCGTAGGGCAGTACCAGGAACAGCTCGGTGACACCGTCCAGCGCGGCCCCGAGTGTCTCCGGCCGGGCCAGGTCCCCGCGCACCACCTCCACGCCCTCGGGCAGTCCGGCCTTCTCGGGGGTCCGCGACAGGGCGCGGACCTTCCGCCCGGCGCCCGCCAGCGCCTCCACCGTCTGCCGCCCGAAGTGCGCGGTCGCGCCGATCACAAGAATCACGGCGGATCCCTCCCCAACACCGTTCCGGTCACTGCCTTCGGGAGAGACAGTAGGCACCGTCTAGGACAGGTTCTGTCCTAGACGGTGCCGATCACGGAGTCGGCGTGGTGGCGAGGAGGCCGGTGACGAGGAGGCCGGAGGCGCGGTCCGCGGTGAGGACGCCGAGGATGTAGCCGTCCTCGTCGACGACGGGCCAGACCGCCAGGTGCTTGATCCGCATCGCGATCGCGGCCAGGGCCAGGCCCATCGTCGGCCAGGCGAACGGGCCGCGCTGGTGGGCGGTCGCGCTGATCGCGGTGCGCTCGGTGGACCGGGCGCGCTCCAGGAAGGGGTGCAGTCCGGTGCGGGTGACCAGCCCCTCGCACCGGCCGTCGTGGTCGCGGACCAGCAGGTACTCGATGTCGGCGCCGTGCAGGATGTCGTCGGCCTGGTCGACGGTGCTGTCGTCGGCGATCTGGTACTCGCAGGGTTCCATGGCGTCCGCGACGGTGAGGCCGTGGCCGGGCCGTTCCGTCCGCGGGGAGCTGGTGGTCACGTCCGTGTGCGGGGAGTAGGTGGTCACGGTGTTCACCGGTCCCGTCTCCGGTCGCCCACCGGGGGCCACCGGATCGCCCTTCACCCAGAACGAAGCCGGAACGGGTACCGGAATGCGTCATGCCCTGGATGTCTACGACCCTACTCCGACGGCGGGCGGACCGGGGCAGACCGGAGCGGACCGGAGCGGACCGGATCCGAACGGACCGGAGCAGCCCGGAGCGGACCGCCGCGGAGTACCGTGGAGAACAACCGAGGACATCCCGCACACCGGCATCAGCGTCGACGTCGCCCTGGGTCATGACGGGTCCCTCGTGGACCGGACTGGCGGCCTCCGATGATGCCGATCCCTCTCCCCGTCTCCGCCGGGCGGTGGTCGGTGCCCGGTGTGCCGCTGCTGCCCCGCCTGCTGCTGGAACCGACGATGTCCCGGGACGGGGTCTTCGACGGCGCCTGGTGGCCCCGCAGCAACCGCATCGCCGCCGAACTGCCGGACCTGATCACCGCGCTGGGCGCCCACTTCGGCCGCATCGTCCGGGTCGGCCTCGACAGCTCGGCCTGGGACGGCGTGCCCCGCTCCGTCGCCGCGAACGGCCTGACGGTCAGGATCAACTGGTTCACCGGCAGCGACGCGACGATCAGCGTCACCCGCGGCTTCCAGGACCACTTCCTCCTGCTGGTGGTACCGCCCGGCACCAGTGCGGCGACGGCCTCCTCCGCGATGGCCGGCGCCTCGGCGACCGGGAACCGCACCCCGGCGGCGGAACTCCTGCTCGGCCGAGGCCCCTGCTCGGCCGATCGGGCGGAAGGCGGGCCAGGGGCGCGCCCGCTCTCCCTCCGGCCCCACGGGGTGTCGTGCATGCGACACTTCGGGAAAACGGGGCCGGAGGGAGAGGCGTGGGATCGTCGGAGCTGCTGATCGTGCTGGACCGGGGCAGTGCGACGCCCCTGCAGCAGCAGGTGTGCGACGGGATCGCCGGACTGGTCGGGTCGGGGCGGCTGCGGCCCGGGGAGGCGGTGCCCGCCTCGCGGGAGCTGGCCGCCCAGCTCGGGGTCTCGCGCACGGTGATCCTGCGAGCGTACGAACTGCTCACCGCCAACGGCCTGCTGACGGCCCGCCGGGGATCGGGCACCAGGGTGGCGGAGCGGGCCGCCGGGGAGGGCGCCGCGCCCGGCCCGGCCCGGACGGCGCTCGCGCCGCAGCCGCCGCTCGCCACCGACGGCGGGGACGCGCTGTGGCAGCCGTGGGAGCCGCCGCCGATGCAACAGGCCGGTACGGCACTGGACTTCCGGCACGGGACCCCGGCACTGGCCAACTTCCCGGTCTCGCGCTGGCGGCAGTCCGTGCACGAGGCGTACGCGCGGGCGGACGTCGCCGCGCTCGGGTACGGGCCCGCCGAGGGCTCCGCCGCGCTGCGGGCGCAGATCGCCACCCTGGTCCGGCAGAGCCGGGCGCTGGACGCCTCGCCCGACAGCATCCTGGTGACCAGCGGGGCCACCCAGGCGCTGGACATCCTGGCCCGGCTGCTGGTCGGCCCGGGCGACGTGGTGGTGATCGAGGACCCGAGCCACACCGTGCTGCGCCAGGTCTTCGGCTCCACCGCCGGGACCGTGGTGCCGGTGCCGGTGGACGAGGAGGGGCTGCGGGTCGCGGACATCGACGCCCACGTCCGGGCGCACGGCCAGGACCCGGACCGAGTGCGGCTGGTCTACGTGACGCCCTCGCACCAGTTCCCGACCGGGTTCATCATGTCCGAGGACCGGCGGCGGGCCCTGCTGGCCTGGGCCGGGCGGCGCGGGGCGACCGTGCTGGAGGACGACTACCACAACGAGTTCACCTTCGCCGCCGAGCGGCTGCCGGCCCTGGCCGCCGCCCGGCACCAGGGCACGGTGGTCTACGTCGGCAGCTTCAGCAAGACGCTCTTCCCGGCGCTGCGGATCGGCTACGCGATCGTGCCGCGGCGTCTGGTGCGGCCGTTCCTCGGGATCAAGTGGATCACCGACCGGCTGACCCCGACGGTCGACCAGGAGGCGCTGGCGCACTTCGTCGCCACCGGCGCCTACGCCCGGCACGTCAGCCGGATGACCCGGCTGTACCGGGAGCGCCGCCGCTCGCTGCTGGACGGCCTCTACACGCACTTCGGCGCCGAGGTGCGGATCTCCGGGGCGGCCGCCGGCCTGCACGTCCTGGTCGCCCTCACCGGGGCGCGCGGCGTCGGCGAGGACGAGATCGTCCGCCGGGCCGCGGCGCTCGGTGTGCGGGTGTACCCGGCCTCGGGGTACTTCGTGCGGGAGCCGCCGGCCGAGCCGACCTTCCTGATGGGCTACGCCGCCCTGCCCGGCACCCGGATCGCCGAGGGCACGGCGCTGCTGGCCGCGGCGGTCCGTGAAGCCACCGAGGTCCGGGAGGCCACGGCCGCCCGGGCGACCAAGGCGGTCCGGGAGGCCACGGCCGCCGGGCCGCCCGTCAGCCGGAGCCGGGCGCGTCGGTGAACCGGGCCCGGCGGAAGCGGCGCCGCTGCGCGTACGGCACGGTGCAGTCGAACACCGCCTTCGCGGTACGGCCGTCCGCCGACAGCGCGGGCGAGTAGGCGACCGACTGGGTCGGGTCGAGCGGGAAGCCCTCCCGGTCCGGCAGGACCAGCAGGTCCCGGTCGGCCTGCCACCGGGTGACCATCGCCCACCACAGGTCCTGGTCCGACTCCAGGTCGACGTCCTCGTCCACGGACAGCACCAGCTTCGCCATCCGGAACTCCTCCAGGACGGCCTGCGAGGCCTCCCGGACCAGCGCGTCGTCCTCGGCCGAGCGCTTGGCCGCCCACTGGAGCACGACCATCAACTGCCCCCCGCCGGCGGTGTGGCAGTGCACCGCCCGGACGGGGGCACCGCGGCGGCGCAGCGCGGCCAGCACGGCCGCCTCCATCCCGAAGCCGAGCAGGACGGACTGTTCGTGGCCCGGACCGGAGACCGCCTGGAGGATCGGGCCGCGCCGGGCGGTGATCCCGGTGATCCGGACGGTCGGCAGGGCCGGGTGCGCGGTGCCCTGGTAGCCGAGGAACTCCGGGGTGGCGGCGGTGCCCCTCGGGTTCTCCGGCATGGTGTCCGGCAGCAGTTCGCCCTCCAGCACGTACTCGGCGTGGGCGATGTACTCGGCGTCCACCGTGCGGCAGGGCAGCAGTTCCACCGGGGCTCCCGCGAGCGCCCCCGCCACCGCCAGTTCGTCCGTCCCGGTCGGGACGAGCGAGGTGGGGCAGCAGGAGGCGAGCAGCACGGCCGGGCCGAGGCCGAGGTGGATCGCCACCGGCAGCGGCCGTCCGGCGGCGAGGGAGTTGCGGTGGGCCTGTTCGAGGTCCCGCCCCGGCACCATCCAGATGGTGAGCAGGTCGGGGCCCTGGACGCACATCCGGTGGATCGACAGGTTGCGCACGCCGGTGGCCGGATCGGTGGCCAGCACGGCGCCGAGGGTGAGGTAGGGGCCGGCGTCCTCGTCGGTGAGCACCGGGACGGGCAGCGTGGTCAGGTCCGGCTTCCGGTCGCTGCGGGCCCACCGGTCGGGGTCGGCGGCGGGCACCGGCGGCAGCGGTGCGGCCACCGCGTCCAGCAGCCGGTGGGCCAGCTCGGCGGGGGTGGCGCCGAGCAGGGCCGCCGCCCGGCGCCTGGTCCCGTACAGGCCCATCAGGACGGCGCTGGCATCGGGTTGCTCGCCGTCCCCGCTCCCGCCGTCACCGGCCCCACCGGTACCGGCCCCACCGGTACCGGCCCCACCGGTACCGCTCCCGCCGTCCTCGGCCGCGCCGCCCGACGGCGTGACCTGCTCGAACAGGACGGCCGGGCCGGGGCCGGTGGGCGGCGCCGCCGGGGCGCCGGCCCACCGGGCGTAGCGGGAGGAGACCCCGAACCGGGCCGGGACCTCCTCCCGGACCCGGACCAGTTCTCCTGGCATCAGGTCCAGCGCGGCCAGCGCCGCCCGCAGGTCGGCCGGGTGCCGACGACTCATGGCCCTTCCCCGGCGGCGGCCGCGGAGCCGGCGGCGGCCGCCGCGGCGGCGGCCCGGCGCTCCTCCAGGAGCACCATCTGCATCCCGGTCAGCTCGTCGATCAGCGTGCGGTAGGTGGCCTCGGCGATGCCCGGCGGCATGCCGTGCTCCTCCGCCAGGCCCCGGACCTTGGCGACGACCTGCTCGACCCGGCCCGGGGAGCGGACCGTCTCCTCGTCCCGCTTGAACCCGGTCAGCTCCCGCACCACGGCGGTGCGCTCCGCCAGCAGCCCGACGATCCGCCGGTCCAGCGCGTCGACGGAAAGCCGCAGTTCCTCGATCCGGGGGTCGATCGCGGGCGACGACGGGTCGGCCGCCGTACGGTCGGCGCTCATGCGGTCGGCACCACCTTGTCGACCACGTACACGACGGTCGGCTCGCCCTGCGCGCCCTGCGAACGGTGCTTCTCGTCGTCCGGGATCACGAAGCCCATGCCGGGGCGGCACGGCACCGAGCGGTCCTCGAAGTGGATGGTGAACTCGCCCTGCAGCACATAGCCCTGGTGGCCGCGGTGGCACCACTCGTGCTCGTCGAAGCCGGCGGGCAGCTCCATCAGGCGGACCCGCAGGCCCTGGGTGTAGGCGATCTTCACCCGGCCCTCGGCGCCCGGCTTCTGCCACTTCTCCCAGGGGATCAGGTCGAAGTCGACGCCGACCAGGACGGGGTCCCCGGTCTGGCTTCCCTGCTGGTCGCCGGTCTCGGTCTCGGTGGACATGGCACTCCTCAACAACACGTCGGAAAAGGGATATCGGTGGATCGACGGCGGTTCAGCTGACCTGCTTCTCCGAGGAGGTCCGCTGCCCCGGCAGGACGACCCGGGTGGCGCGGGAGACGCGCTCGTTGCGGTCCTCGACCGGCAGCACGGGCCGGCCGTCGGCCGTCTGGTTGCGGCGGAGCAGCTGGGTCATGTCGATCATGCGGTGGAGCATCCGCTCCAGTGCCTCCAGGCCCTCGGCGTCCTGGAGCTGGGGCTGCGGCGAGGTGTTGCGCAGCAGCGCCGGAAAGCCGCTGCCGACCAGGATCATGCGGTTGAGCAGCAGGTTGTCGACCAGTTGGCTGTGCACCGCGGCGTCGCTGTACCGGCGCGAGACGACGATGATGCCGCCCACCTTGTTGGCCAGGGGACGGTCGAAGCGCAGGAAGCCGACGCCGGCCCGTTCGATGAAGATCTGCATCAGATGGGCGGGGCCGAAGCCGTGCACCGGGGTCGCGTAGACAATGGCGTCCGCCTGCTTCATCTGCTCGACGATCGCGGGCATGTCGTCGCGGAGTTCGCAGGGCGTGGTCCGCTGGTTGCAGTCGCCGCACGGGCTGCACGGCGAGATCCGGTGCTCGCGCAGGTGGACGGTCCGGAACTCGGCGCCCCGTTCGCGGACCAGGCGGCCGGCGTACTCCAACGCGAGGTCGGTGTTGCCGCCCGGCCGCTCGGAGCCGCAGATCCCGAGCACGATCGGAGTCGGAGTTGATCCTTGCACGTGGTTCCCCCTCGTAGTCTGCCCCTACGGGGGCGGGCGGCCGGACGGGCCCGTGGTGCGAGGGCCCGTCCGGCTGTTCGCCCGCCTGTCACCGCTCAGTACTCGTCAGTCCTTGAGCTTTCTCGCCGGTCCTGGATCGTTCTTGTCGGTCCTTGGGCGTTCTCGTCAGTCCTTGAGCTTTCCGGCGAAGTAGTCCGTGTAGGCCTGCATGTCGAAGTGCCCGTGGCCGGACAGCGTGAACAGGATGGTGCGGGCCTCGCCGCTCTCCTTGCAGGCCAGCGCCTCGTCGATGGCCGCCCGCACCGCGTGGGTGGACTCCGGCGCCGGGACGATGCCCTCGTTGCGGGCGAACAGGACGCCGGCCTCGAAGCAGGCGGTCTGCGGGACGGCCCGCGCCTCCAGCAGGTCGAGGTCCTTCAGGGCGCTGATGATGGGCGCCATGCCGTGGTAGCGCAGCCCGCCCGCGTGGATGCTCGGCGGCACGAAGTCGTGGCCGAGGGTGTGCATCATGGTGAGCGGGGTGAGGCCCGCGGTGTCGCCGAAGTCGTACTCGTAGCGGCCCTGGGTGAGGGTCGGACACGAGGCCGGCTCGACGGCGAGCGCCCGCACCGAGCGGCCGCCGCGCAGCTGCTCGCGCAGGAACGGCAGGACCAGGCCGCCGAAGTTGGAGCCGCCGCCCGCCGCGCCGATCACGATGTCCGGGTAGTCCTCCGCCAACTCCATCTGGAGCAGCGCCTCCTGGCCGATCACCGTCTGGTGCGTCAGCACGTGGTTGAGCACCGAGCCGAGCGCGTACTTGGCCCGGCCGCCGCTCTTGACCGCGGCCTCCACGGCCTCGGAGATGGCCAGGCCCAGGCTGCCGCTGGCGTCGGGGTCGGCGGCGAGCGCGGCCCGGCCGGCGTCGGTGAGCACACTGGGGCTGGCGTGCACCGTCGCCCCGAAGGTCTCCATCAGGGCACGGCGGTAGGGCTTCTGCTGGTGGCTCACCTTGACCATGAAGACCTCGCACTCGAGGCCGAAGTAGGCGGAGGCCATCGCGAGCGAGCTGCCCCACTGGCCAGCGCCGGTCTCGGTGGTGAGCTTCTCCACACCGGCCTGCTTGTTGTAGTACGCCTGCGGCACCGCCGTGTTGGGCTTGTGGCTGCCGGCCGGGCTGACGCCCTCGTACTTGAAGTAGATCCGCGCCGGGGTGTCGAGCGAGCGCTCCAGCCGGTGGGCCCGGACCAGCGGGCTGGGCCGCCACTGCCGGTAGACGTCGATCACCGCGCCGGGGATGTCGATCTCGGCCTCGGTGCTGAACTCCTGGGCTATCAGCGACTCGGGGAACAGCGGCGCCAGGTCGGCCGGGGTGAGCGGCTCCCTCGTCCCGGGGTGCAGCATCGGCGGCACCGGCTTCGGCAGATCCGCCAGCACGTTGTACCAGGTGGTGGGGATTCGGTCCTCGGGCAGCAAGAACTTGGTGATCATCGGGCCCTCCCGGAATGCATGGATACGGCGGTCGATCGGACGGTCACACGGTTCAGGCGCCGGAGCGGACGGCATCGGCCGGTCCGGGTCCGGCTTCGACGGAAGCGGAGGCTGAGGAGGAGGCTGAGGAGGGGGCGGCGGCCGGCGCGGCCGAGGACCGGATCCGGAGCACCGCGAACACCGCGATACCGACCAGCGGCGTGACCAGCATGGTGTGCAGCACCGGACGCGCGCCGTGGTTCTGCCAGATCAGCCCGAGGCCGAACGGCACCACCAGCCGGGCCAGGCCCAGCACGAAGCCGTTCAGCGCCATGAAGCGGCCGACCCGGTGCTCGTCGACGTGGTCGGCGATGTAGGTGGGCACCACCACGGAGGCGATGATCTCGCCGAGCGTCCACACCACGGTGGACGCCAGCACCGCCGCGAGCGAGAAGCCGAAGTCGAGCACGGCCAGGCCCAGCGCCCACAGCACCCCGGCGACCAGCAGCAGGGTGCGGATCGGGTAGCTGGCGATCCGCTTCTCCAGCTGGAGCCCGAGGCCCACCACCACGACGCTGTTCACCGTGTACACCACGCCGACCAGCCCGGCCGAGGCGTTCAGCTCGGTGGTCACGGCCAGCGGCAGCGCGTACTCCAGACCGATCAGCGGCGCCACGTAGAAGAAGGAGGCGAGCACCATCCACAGCACGTGGCCGTGGACGCCGCCGAGCCGGAGCCTGCCGCCGCCGGCCGCCTTGGGCGCGGCGGTGCCGGACTTGGTGTCCCGGGGCACCCAGATCCGGATCACGACCGCGCACAGCAGCCCGACGACGATGTTGCCCGCGAACATCACGTGGTACGAGTACGCGGCCGCGACCCCGCCCAGCAGCGGGCCGATGCCCATGCCCAGGTTGTTGCCGATGTAGCTGACCGTGTACGAGAACGGCCGCTGCTCGGGGGTCGCCAGGTCGGCGATCAGGGTGTTGGCCGCCGGGCCGAACATGCCCATCCCCACCAGGGCGACGAACAGCAGCAGGGCGTACGTCCAGGGCGCGCCGTCCAGGGTGCCGAGGCCGAGGTAGCCGACCGCGTTGAGCACCAGGGCCGCGACCAGGGCGTCCCGGCGGCCGCGCAGGTCGCAGACCGGCCCGCTGAGCAGCGAGCCCACCAGCAGGCCGGTCGAGCCGACCGAGATCAGCAGGCCCGCCTCGGCCGTGCCGAGGCCCTTGCTGCGCACCAGGTAGACGGCGAGCAGCGGGAAGACGAACATGCCCGCGCGGTTGACGAAGGACGTCACGAACAGCACCCGCAGCGGGAGCGGTAACTCCTTGAACCTGGCCGTCCAGGCCTTCGGGGCGGCGGCGGCCCCTTCTCCGGTGCTCGTGGCCATCCCGCTCAGACCGCCGACTCGGTCTCGACCCGGAAGGCCTGCCGGACGGTGCGGAACCGCGCCAGCACGTCGTCGTAGTCGCTGCCCTCGCAGACGTACCAGCCGAGCACGTCGTTGGAGGCGACCGGCGGGGCCAGCACGTCGCCGACGGCCTTCCAGACGTCCGCGTCCAGGACGCCGTCGAGCGCGTTGAGGTCCGCGGGCGAGCTGATCCCGGTGATCCGGCCGTACTCGCCCGAGGACAGGTACTCGGTGCCGATCTCCGGGCCGAGCCGGGCCTCGGTGCGGTGGTCCGGGTCGAGTTCGAGCCGGGCCCACTCGCCGGCCAGGTTGATGCCGCGACCGGCCTGGATCGCCGGGACGATCGAACCGCCGCCGGCCCGGGCGCCCGCCTCGCCGAACACCGCCTCGCCGTCCTCGTCCAGGAAGAACTCGACGTGCGCGACGCCGGTGCGCATGCCGAAGCCGCGCAGCACCGCGGCGTTCAGCTCCAGGATCCGCTGCTCGTGCTTGCTGAGGTCGTGCTTGCGGGAGATGGTGCCGCCCGGCTCGTCCCGGTACTCCAGCACCGAGTAGGTGTAGCGGGACAACTGCTCGAAGACGACCTCGCCGTCCTGGAGCAGCGCGTCGACATGGAACTCGGTGCCGCGGACGAACTCCTCGACCCGGTACTCGTGCCGGTCGTCGCCCATCTCCTCCCACACCTCGGCCAGCCGCTCCGGCCCGTCGACCCGGTAGGTGCTGCCGCAGGCCCAGCCCGCGTACGGCTTGATCACCAGCGGGTAGCCGGTCCGCGCGGCGAACTCCTCGACCGCGCCCAGGGTGTCGGGGCGGCAGGAGCGGGCCACCTTGACGCCCAGCTCCTCGGCTCGGCGGTGCATCACGTTCTTGTCGCGGAAGTTCAGCGCCTGGTCCGGCGTCAGCCCGGGGATGCCGTGGTCCCGGCGGGACCGGGCGGCGGGCAGGACGTCGCCCTCGAACAGCGGGAAGATCCGGACCAGCCGGTGCTCGGCGGCGATCGCGTCCACGGCGGCCCGGAAGGCCGGGGTGGAGTCGAGGTCGGCCTCCCGCACCGTCAGGCCCTCGACCTCGGGCGGGACCTCACCGGTGGGGACCAGGACGACGGGGTGGTGGCCGAGTTCGGTGGCGACCTCGACCACGCTGCGGAACTGCGCGAGGTAGCGGCCGGCGGCGGGGCGGTAGACGATCAGAATCGCGGGGTTCATCGGGTTCTCCTGGAGGTAGCGGTCGGTCCGGCACCGGGGCCGGCTCCCACGACGATCAACCCGCGACGACGGACGGACCGGCCGCCGACTCCGCTGCCGGCTGTTCCGGCACGGACCGCTCGGACCCGGACTGCTCCGGCACGTCCTGCTCGGCCCCGGACGGCTCCGGCCCGAACAACTCGGCCCCGGGCCCGGCGGCGTCGAGCACGACCGGCCGCTGACGCACCGCCCCGAGCGCGTCGAGCGCGGCGGCGAGGCGGTCGAGCGCCCGCTCCACGTCCGCGCGCCCGCCCTCGTGCACCGCCTCGACGGTGAGCAGCAGCCGGCGTCGGCCGACGTCGGTCCTGATCACCTCGCTCTGCCGCCAGTTCCACCGCCGCGAGTGCGCCCGGTCCTGGGTGTCCGCGTAGACGACCTCGCCCGGCTCCGGGTGCTCCGGTGCCTCCGGCGCGCCCAACGGCAGGTAGGTCTCGCTGCCGTGGGCCAGCCGGACGGCCAGCTCCCCGGTGATGTCGCCGACGTCGCAGGAGGCGACCGGCAGCCGGCTGTCCAGCGAGACGGCGTTGCAGAGGTTCACCAGGGCGTTGATCCGCGGCAGCCGGTCGCCCTTGGCCACCCGCCGCAGCACCGATTCCGCCGCGCAGGGGAAGCGGTTGGGGTTGACGTCGACGCTGCGGTACGCGTCCCGCCAGGCGGCGATCGGGGCCAGGGCGGAGACCTCCGCCTTGCCCAGGGAGAGCCCGTGGACGGCGTCCTCGGCGGCGGTGAGGAGGTCGTCGACCTCCGCCGCGGCCGCCGCGACGTCGACCGCCGGGACGGCGATCAGTCCGAGGACGTAGCCGGGCACCCGCGCCAGAAGGCTTTCGTCGACGATGACCTTCAGGGCGCTGGTCCGGTCCATGAGGTGAGTCCTTCGCGTCCGAGCTGGGTTGATGACCTGACCGACGATAGGGAGCGGGCCGCGTCCGACTGCGGCCAATTCCCGGACATCTGTTGGTGCCACTTCCGTCCACTCGGCCACCCGACGACGCCCGGTCGACGACCCTGCCGCCCCCGCGACGGGCCCCGGGCCCCTCGCGCGTTCCCGCGCGGCGGTTGCCTGTGCGGAACGAGTCCATCAAATGTGACAATGCTCGGTCCATACCACTTCACCCTCTGCACAGGAGGCCACTTGGCCTGGCATCTGGCCCTCGACGTCGATCGCGGCTCCCGCGTCCCACTGGCACTCCAAGTGCGTGACGCGGTACGTCGCCTGGTCGAGGACGGGACCCTGCGCCCCGGAACCCGATTACCCTCCAGCCGCCAGCTCGCCACCGACCTGGGCGTCTCGCGCAGCGTGGTGGTGGAGGCGTACGAACAACTCACCGCCGAGGGCTACCTGGTGACCCGGCGCGGCTCGGGCACCTCGGTCGCCGAGGACGGCGGCGGCCTGGCCCCGGTCTCCTCCGCCCTCACCGCCGCGGCCGCCACCTCCGCCTCCGCCCCGGTGGACGGCGACGGCGCCGAGGCCGCCTGGGACCTCCGGACCGGCACCTCCAACCTGCTCGCCTTCCCGCGCCAGGAGTGGATCCGCTGCGTCACCGTCGCGCTGGGCGCCGCCGGCCACCGCGAGCTCAGCTACTCCCCGCCCGCCGGCGTTCCGTTGACCCGTCACATCCTGGCGGGCTACCTCGGCCGGGTCCGCGGGGTGCGCACCCGCTCCGAGGACCTGATGATCACCTCGGGCTTCGCCCAGGGACTCGCCCTGCTCTGCCGCGTCCTCGGCGACCGGGGCCACCGGACCCTGGCCGTGGAGGACCCGGGGCACCCCGGCGAACGGGAGTTCATCGCGAGTGCCCGGATCCGGCCGGTCGGCATCCCGGTCGACGCCGAGGGCATCCGCGTCGACCTGCTCGAACAGTCCGGCGCCCGTGCGGTCCTGACCACCCCCGGCCACCAGTTCCCCACCGGCGCGTGCCTGAGCCGGGCCCGCCGGGAACAGCTGATCGCCTGGGCCCGGTCGGTCGACGGCTACGTCATCGAGGACGACTACGACAACGCCTACCGGAGCCGCTCCGGCCAGCCGTCGGCCCTGCAGAGCCTGGCGCCGGACCGGGTCGTCTACGCGGGCAGCGCCAGCAAGGTCCTCGCCCCCGCGCTGCGGCTGGGCTGGCTCGCCGCGCCGTCCGAGCTGATGGCCTCGCTGGAGCACGTCCGCGCGGGCTGGGACATCGGCTGCTCCGGCATCGAGCAGCTCGCCTTCGCCCGCTTCATCGACACCGGCGGGCTCGACCGTCACCAGCGGCGCCTGCGCGCGGAGTTCGGCGGGCGCCGCGAGGTCGTCCGGCGTGAGGTCGCCCGCCACCTGCCCGGCACCCGGGTGCTCGGCGGGGACGGCGGCCTGCAGGCCTACCTCGAACTGCCGCCCGCCGTGGACGAGGACGCCCTGATCCGCGCGGCCCGAGGCCGCTCGGTGCTGATCCGCGGCGGGCGCTTCCACACCCTCACCGACACCGGCCGGGCGCCGGCCCTGGTCCTCAGCTACGCCACGGTCGGGTGCGAGGGACTGGCCCGCGGGATCGCCGAACTCGGCGTCGCCTACCGGCGGCTGCTGCCGGGCGCGGAGGAGGCGGAGACGACGTGACCCCCGGCACCCGGCCTGCGGGGGCAGGCCGGGGACCGGGGGCGGTATCGGGGTTTCCCCGGGCTCAGGCGTTCAGCCGCTCGGGGGCGCGCTCCCGGTCCGGTGCCCCCGCCTCCGCCCCGGCGGACGCGTGGCGCGGAGCGGTCCGCAGCGGCCACCAGAGGCCGCGGCCGAGCAGCGCGGCCATGGCCGGCACCAGGACCAGGGAGAGCACGAGCGCCGAGAGCAGGATGCCGAGCGTCAGCGCGAAGGCGACCTGCTCGCTGCCCGGGGTGGTGGCCAGGGTGGCGAAGGAGCCGGCCAGGACCAGGCCCGCGGTGGCGATGGCGGGCGTGGTGTGGCGGACGGCGCGGGCCACGGCGCCGCGGACCGGGCCGGGCTGCTCCATCTCCTCCCGGATCCGGTCGGTGATGAGGATGTTGTAGTCCGTGCCCAGCGCCACCACGAACAGGAACAGCACCAGCGGCAGGGTGAAGCTGACACCGGGCTTGTCCAGCAGGTGCTGGAACACCAGGGTCGAGGCGCCGAGGGTGGCGGCGAAGCCGAGCCCGACCGCGAGCATCAGCACCAGCGGGGCCAGCAGGCTGCGCAGGAGCAGCAGCAGGATCAGGGCGATCAGGGCGGCCGCGACCGGGAAGACCACGGCCAGGTCGTGGTCGACGGCGACCGAGATGTCCGCGAAGATCGCGGCCGTGCCGCCCACATGGGCACTGGCGCCGGCCGGGGTGTTCGCGGCGACGGCGGCGCGGACCGGGCCGGAGGCCAGCTCGCGGGCCTTCGCGCTCTGGGTGTCGGCGGTCAGGTAGAGGTCGATCCGGGCGGCGCGGCCGTCCGGGCTCAGCACCGTGCCGCCGACCTGGCCGACCCCCTCGACCTTGCCGAGGGCGCGGGAGAGGCCGTCCAGCTTGCCCGGGTCCACGGTGCCGCCGCCGGCGGCGGTGACGTAGACGCTGGTCGGGTCGGACACGCCGGCCGGCAGCGCCCGGGAGATCTCGGTGGCGGTGGCCGCCGCAGCGGTCTTGGAGCCGCCGCCCTGGCCGTAGTCCATCGTGATGCCGACCGTCCCTGCGGCCAGGGCACCGAGCAGCGCGACGGAGGCCAGCAGCATCGCGGCGGGCCGACGGGCGATTAGCGCGCCGAAGCGGGCGGCGACACCCTCGCGCGGCTGCCGCCGCAGGCTCCGGGACGGCCAGAAGATCTTGCGGCCGCAGGCGGCGAGCAGGGCGGGCATCAGGGTGAGGCTGCCCAGCAGCATCACCAGGACGGCGACCGCGATGGCCGGGCCGAGCGAGCGGAACTGTCCGAAGCTGGCGATACCCAGGGTCGCGAAGGCGGCCACGATGGTCAGCGCGGCGGAGGTGATCGCCGTACCGACCCGTCCGGCCACCTCGGCGGCGGCCTCCCGGGCGGGCTGCTCGGGCCGGGACCGCAGGTGCTCGCGGAACCGGAAGAGCAGGAACAGCAGGTAGTCGATCCCGATGCCCAGCAGCACCACGGAGATCAGACCCGGGGTGGAGGCGTCCAGCTTGAGCCCGGTCAGCGACGCGGCGACGGCCACGGCCCCGCCGGCCACGCCACCGATGAAGGCGACGGCGAGCAGCGGCAGCACGGCGGCCAGCACGCTGCGGAACACCAGCACGTTGAGCAGCACGATCAGGCCCATCACCAGGGCCCCGCCGACCTTGGTGGCGGTCCGGTTGTCGTCGGCCGAGTCGGCGGCCTCCGCCAGGCCACCGGTGAACCCGGTGCGCATCCCGGCCTCGGCGAACTGCGCGCGAGTGGCGTCCCGGAAGGCACGGTAGACCTTCTGGACCCCGTCGTCCCCGGCGTTGCCGGTCAGTTCGGCGCTCAGCAGCTCGAAGCTCCGGTCGGGGGCGACCATCGCGGGGGCGACCTTGGGGGTCTGGGAGCGGTCCGGCAGTAGGAAGCTCGGCTCGTCCTTCATCTTGGGCATCTCCACCCGGCGCTGGCCGAGCTTCGCCGCCTCGGCCCCGATCCGCTTCTCGTCGGCGGGGGTGAGGGCCTTGCCGTCGGTCCTGGCGACCAGCACCGTCACCGTGGTGGCGTCCGGGTCGATCCCGAAGTTCTCCTCGGCGATCCGCAGGGCCGCCGCCGAGTCGTAGCTCGCGGGCAGGAAGTCGCCGCTCTGCGACTGGGTGACGCGGGACATCAGCATCGGGCTCAGCAGGGTGAGCCCGACGCCGAGGACCGCCCAGAGGGCGATGACCTTCCACGCGTTCCTGGTCGAGAAACGGGTCAGTGCGCGGATCACGCTGCCCTCCGGTGGCTGGACGCGAACGTCGGCTTGGGAACCGGGGGTTCCCGGCCTGTTCCAAGACCATCAGGCGGAAGGGGGGTCCGGCGTCGGGGCGACGGACGATCCGGGTCGGGGGTCCTGCTCCCCCGGCCCGCCCGGACCCGGGACCGTGGTCCTGGGCCCGGCCTCCGGCTCTCGGCCCCGGGGACCACGCCCGGCCCGGCGGGCCGGTGCCAGAATGGGGGCGTCATGGCTGATCAGCCCGGGAGGACCGAGATGGACGGGCGTCAGCGCCCCGCAGCGGGCACGGGCGAGGCCGGGGGTCCGCCCGGGAACCCGCCCGGCACAGCGGACGGCACCCCGTGGAGCCACACCGACGGGCTGGTGGCCGTCGGCGCCGGCCTGCTCGACCTGGTGGCCTACCTGCTCTTCAACCAGGTCGAGGGCGGCCGCGGCATCAGCGTTCCGGGCTTCCTCGTCCTGCTGCTGTCGGGCCTGCCGCTGGTCGCCCGGCGCCACCGCCCGCTGGGGACGCTCGCCGCCGTCCTGGTGCTGGGGAGCCTGGCCAACGCACTCGCGCCGATGGGGGCCCACTTCGGCGCCGTCCTCACGGTGGCCGTGTACTCGGTCGCCCGGCACTGCAGCGGTCGTGCCACCGCCGCCGCGAGTGCGGCGACGGCCTTGGCGACCATGATCAGCCAGAGCGGCTTCGGCGTCCCGGGCTCGGGGGAGGCCATCGCCGCCACCGCCTCCACCGCGCTGGTGGCCGCCGGCGGCCTCGCGATCTCGCGCTGGCAGCGCGAGGTCGCGGCCAACCGCCAGTTGCTGGCCGACCGCGCGGTGGCCGAGGAGCGCCGCCGCATCGCGCGGGAGCTGCACGACATCGTGGCCCACCACATCACCACCATGCAGCTGATGTCGGGCGGCGCCCGGGCCAACCTCGCCAACCCGGAGGTGGTCCGGGACGCCCTGGTCACCCTGGAGTCCTCCGGCCGGCTGGCCCTGCGCGAGATGCGCCAGCTGCTGAACGTCCTGCGGGCCGGCGACGAACCGGACACCGCCCCGCCCTCGCCCCAGCCCGGGGTGGAGGACCTCGACCGGCTGGTCGAGGAGTCCCGCCGGGCCGGACTGCCCACCGAGCTCAGCGTCCGCGGCGCCCCGCAGCCGCTGCCGCCGACCCTCGGCCTGACGGTGTTCCGGATCGTCCAGGAGGGCCTCACCAACGCCCGCAAGTACGCCGGACCGGCCCGCGCGACCGTCCGGATCGGCTACCGCCCGGACGGGATCACCGTCGAGGTGCGGGACGACGGCGCGGGCTTCGCGTCGCCGGACACCGGCCCGGCCGCCGGGGAGCGGGGCGGGTACGGCCTGATCGGCATGCGCGAACGGGTCGCCCTGCACGGCGGCACACTGAGGACCGGTCCACGGCCGGAGGGCGGATTCGCCGTCCTCGCCGAACTGCCGCTGGCCCCCGACGAGACCGCAGAGGCGGCCGTCCAGCACGGGAAGGTGACCCGATGACCACCACGACGCCCCCGATCCGGGTCCTCCTCGTCGACGACCAGCCGCTGGTCCGGCGCGGTCTGTCGCTGATCCTCTCGCCGGACCCGACCGTCGAGGTGGTGGGCGAGGCCGAGGACGGCGAACAGGCCGTCGCCCTCGCCCACCGGCTGCGCCCCGACGTCGTGGTGATGGACATCCGGATGCCCGTCCTGGACGGCGTCGGCGCCACCGAGGAGCTGTCCCGCACCCTGCCGGACTGCAAGGTCCTGGCGCTCAGCACCTTCGACATGGACGAGTACGTGGTGGCCGCGCTGCGGGCCGGCGCCCACGGCTTCCTCCCCAAGGACGTCTCGCCGGAGGACCTCGGCGCGGCGATCCGCACCGTCCACGCCGGTGAGGCCGTGGTCGCGCCGCGCCTGCTCTCCCGGCTGATCTCCACCTACGTCCGGGCCCCCCTCGACACCACCCCGCCGCCGCCCGCCGCCGCCGTGACGGGCGAGCTCACACCGCGCGAGGTGGAGGTCTGGCGGCTGATGGCCACCGGCCTCGACAACACCGGGATCGCCCGTTCCATGGACATCAGCCACTCCACGGTGAAGAACCACATCACCAGCATCTTCGGCAAGCTCGACGTCCGCGACCGCGCCCAGGCGGTCATCGCCGCCTACGAGTCCGGCCTGATCACCGCCCGCACGGGCGGCGGCGACCAGGCCTAGGGCGGGCCCGGGGCGACCCGGACGTCACTCGGTGCCGAGGATCACCGGGTCGCGGGCGAGGTCGGCGAGCAGGGCGTCCAGCTTGGCGCGGTCGACCGAGGGCATCAGGAAGACGTGGACGTAGCCGCGCAGGCCGGCCGGGTCGCCGGGGGTGGTCAGGACGTTCTCGGAGGAGAGCGACCACTTGGCCACCAGAGCGGGGCCGGGCTTGCGGAAGCGCACGGTGATCGCGCCCGGGGTGCGGGCGGGCCAGAGCTCGGCGCCGGTCTCCCGCTCCAGCTCGCGGAGCCCGCGTTCCAGGTACGCGGCCAGCTCCTGGGAGCGGCGGATCCGGTCGACCTGGTCGCGGTAGGAGAGCCGGGACAGGTGGTCCCACAGCACCAGCGGCGAGAACCCGTTGCGGGAGCCGGCGAAGGTGCTGTCCGGGGCGCCGATGTACTCGGGCTGGGTCGGCGGTTCGAGCTGGTACTTGGTCCTGGTCATGAAGACGCCGCACGGCCACGGCACACCGGCCCACTTGTGGCCGCTCATCGCGATCGACGCGACCATGTCGACGTCCCTGACCTCCCCGGACTCCCCTGACTCACCGGACTCCCGGATCGGCAGGGTGAGGCCGAAGTCGAACTCCGGCAGCTCCGTCTCCGGCGTCCAGCCGAACGCCGGGTCCGCCGAGGCCATCCGCAGGAACGGCGCGTAGCCGGCGCCGAGCGCGCCGTCCACGTGGATCCAGAAGCCCCGGCGGGCGTCGTCCCCGGCGCGCGGCAGCAGCCCGTGCCGCTCGAACACCGGCAGCAGCCGCTCGCACGCGCCCCGGACGTCGTCGTGGGCGCCCTTGAAGGTGCTGCCGAGGTTGAAGTTCACGAAGACCGGGTGCCCCTTCGCCGCGAAGAACTCCACCAGCACGGCGAGCGCTTCGACGTCGACGGCCCCGGTTCCGTCCCAGGAGCGGCCGGACGGGCCGGGCGTCGAGGGCACCTCGGCCGACCAGTCCCCGCCGAGCGGGCACTCACCGGGGTAGTCCGCCTCGCCCACGGCGGCGAAGGTGTCGACACCGAGCACCCGGACGGCCTTGGCGAACGAGTAGTGGGTGTCCTCGGAGTAGAAGGCCACCGGCCGGGGAGCGCCGGGCCGGGTCAGGTAGTCGCGCGCGTTCCAGAGCGCGTACATGTTGCCCTCGGTCGAGCCCATGGACAGCATGTAGCCCCAGTAGGACTCCGGGTCGGCCGGGTCGTACGACGGCCCCGCGTGCCAGAGCCGCGCGTAGTAGTCGAGCACCGCGCGCTCGACGACCTTGGTGTTGGGCTTGTAGCCGCCGCTCTGGAACGGGTCGCCGAGGTTGTTGATGTTGCTGAGCATGAACCGGGCGAGGTCGAGCGCGCTGCCCGCGAGCTCCTGGGTGGCCTGGTAGCCGACCAGGTTCCGGCGCTTGCGGGTGAGGTAGCCGTCCATCCGGTCGAGCGCGCGCAGCCGCTCGCCGTCGGTGAGCCCCTCGGCGGGTATCGCGAAGTCCCCGTGCTCCGGCTCCGCGTCGAGGTCGGCGAAGGGGGCCGGGGCCTGTGCCGGGAGCGGTGGGGCGGGGACGGTGGTGGGGCTCATGGGCGCGGCGCTCCGGTTTCGCTGGGCGGGGGTCGGCCGGGGCCGCTCACCCGCCAGAATGGAACTTCTCCGCACCTCGGCGATAGTCTTCCGAACAAGATTCGAAATCGATCATGTTTGTCTTGCCAATGTGCGGCCGGGTCGGCGACTCTGGGCGACGTGCCGAATTTTCCGCAGGCCCACCGGGCGTCCGTCGACGACATCGACCGCGCGATCCTGCGTGTTCTCGCCGAGAACGCCCGCACGCCGAACAACGCGCTCGCCGAGGCCGTGGGCATCGCCCCCTCGACCTGCCTGGCGCGGGTGCGCACCCTGCGCGAACGCGGCATCATCCGTGCCTTCCGGACCGAGATCGACCCGGCGGCGATCGGACTGCCGCTGCAGGCGATGATCTCGGTCCGGCTGCGGGCGCACACCCGTGAGCAGAACGAGAGCTTCCGCAGCACCGCGCCCGACCTGCCCGGCGTCCTGGCGGTGTTCCACATGGCCGGATCCGACGACTACCTGCTGCACGTGGGCGTGGCCGGACCGGAGGAACTGCGCGACTTCGTGGTGGACCACCTCACCACCCACCCGGCGGTGGCGCAGACCCGGACCAACCTGATCTTCGAGCAGATACCCGGCCGCCGGTACCTCACCGACGACTGACGCCCGGCTCCGCCGGGTCGTCGCAGGCCGGTCCCCGCCCTCACCGCCCGTCGGCGTACAGGGACCGGACGGCGGCGTACCCGGGAGTCCCGGCCGCGGCTGCCGGAGCACCGTCGCGGACGGCGAGGGCGGTCGAGACGGCGGCCGCGAGGGCGGTCCGGTAGAGCAGCGAGCCGAGGCTGACCCGGGCGACCCCGAGGGCCGCGAGTTCGGCCAGGGTGGGGCCGGTCGGGGACCAGAGGATGTTCAGCGGGGCGGTGACGGTGCCGCAGATCCGCGCGACGGCGGCCGGGTCGGCCAGCCCGGGGACGAACAGGCCGTCCGCGCCCGCCCGTTCGTAGGCGGCGAGCCGGCGGTCGGTCTCCTCGGCGGGATCCGGCACCGCGAGCCAGTGGGTGTCGGTGCGGGCGTTGACGAACAGGGCCGGCACGGCGGCCTTGATCGCGGCGATCTTGGCGGTGTGCACACTCGCGGGGGTGAGCGTGCCGTCCGGACGACCGTCCTCCAGGTTGATGCCGACCACCCCGGACTCCGCCAACTCCACGGCCAGCGCGGCGACTTCGGACGGATCGTCGCTGAAGCCGTTCTCCACGTCGACGGAGAGCAGGTAGCGCCCGGACCGGCCGAGTCGCCGGGCCAGCCGGAGCGTCTCGTCCCGGGTGGCGGCGGCACCGTCGGGCAGCCCGGCCGCCGCCGCGACGCCGAGGCTGGTGGTGCCGATCGCCGCGAAGCCCTGCTCCGCGAGGACGGCGGCGGAGGCGTGGTCCCAGGCGTTGGGGAGCAGCAGCGGCTCGCCCGGGCGGCGGTGGAGCGCGGCGAACGGGGTGGCCGGCGGGACAGCGAACGGGGCGGTGCTCATCGGACGGTCCTCTCGTACGGACGGGGATCGGGTCGGCCCCACCGGCTCGGGCGTCGAAAGCGGTGATCCCGGGGTACCGACCCTAGGACCGCGACGTTTCGGCGCCCGCCGAACCGTCCCGGGGGCACCATGGACCCATGTCCCTCGCCCGACTGGCCGCCCTGCTCGCCGATCCCACCCGGGCCGCGTTCTGCACGGCCCTGCTCGACGGCCGCGCCTGGACCGCCGGCGAACTCGCCCGGCAGGCCGGCGTGGCGCCGTCCACCGCCAGCGAGCACCTCTCCCGGCTGATCGAGGGCGGGCTGCTGGCCGAGGAACGGCAGGGCCGGCACCGCTACGTCCGGCTGGCCGGACCGGAGGTCGCCACGCTGATCGAGGACCTCTCCGCCTTCACGCCCCCGACCGGAACGCCGGACGGAACACCGGCCGGATCCCCCGCCCCGCGCTCCCTGCGCGAGAGCACCCGGCTGAGCGCCGAGGCCCGCGCCCGGACCTGCTACGACCACCTCGCCGGCCGGCTGGGTGTGACGGTCGGCGACGCCGTCCTGGCCCGCGGCCTGGTGACGGAGGAGGACGGCCCGACCCTGACCGCCGCCGGCCGGGCCTGGCTGACCGACCTGGGCGCCGAGCTGCCGCCCCGGGCCGGACGCCCCGGCGCCCGCCCGGTGGTCCGCACCTGCCTGGACTGGACGGAGCGGCGCAACCACCTGGGCGGAGCCTTCGGCGCGCTGCTCTGCCGGACGGCGCTGGACCGGAGCTGGGTGGAGCGGATCGGCTCCGGCCGCGCGCTGCGGGTCACCCCGGACGGCGAGCGGGCCCTGCGCGAGCTGCTCGGCGTGGAACCCCTGCCCGTCTGACCCGGCCCGGCCCCGCCCCCACCCCGCCGCCGTCGGACGGCGCCCCTCAGCCCATCGTCCTCGCCCCGTCCAGCGACTCCCGGATGATGTCGGCGTGCCCGGCGTGCTGCGCCGTCTCCGCGATGATGTGCAGCAGCACCCGCCGCGCCGACCAGACCGCGCCGGGCTCGAACCACGGCGCGGCGGGCAGCGGATGCGCCAGGTCCAGGTCCGGCAGGCCCGCCACCAGCGCGTCCGTCGCCGCGGCCACCTGCTCGTACCCGGCGAGCAGCCCGGCCAGGGTCTCCCCCTCGGCCATCCTGAACTGCGCCTCCCAGTCGCCGGGGTCGGACACCATCGCGTCCGCGCCGCCGACCACGAACCGCATCCAGCCCGCCTCCGTCCCGGCCACGTGCTTGATCAGCCCGCCCAGGCACAGCTCACTGGCCGTGGTGCGCCGGGCGGCCTGCTCGTCGGTGAGGTCGCGGACCGTGTAGCGCAGGAACCCCCGGTGCTTGTCGAGGGTCTGCAGCAGGTCCGCCCGCTCACCGTCGAGCCCGGCCGTCCCCGCCGACCGTGCCGCCCCCGCCGACTCCGGCGCGCTCACTCCGCAACCATGACCGGCATGTCGCCGGCCGTCCGACCGAGGTCGATCACGCCGAACGCCGCGCCCTGCGGGTCGCCGACCGCCGCGAACCGGCCGAACGGGCTGTCCATCGGGCCGAAGTACAGCTTGCCGCCGCGGTCGGTGACCTTGGCGACGGTGGCGTCGCAGTCGTCCACGGCGAAGTACACGCTGAGGTAGTTCGGCGCCTCGGCCGGCAGATCGGTCGGTCCCGCCAGCATCCGGCCGAGCACCGGCTGCTCCCGGACGTGGAAGATCTTGTAGTCCACCTGCTCCGAGTCCATCCGCTTCACGGCGTAGGGGAAGACGGCGGGGAAGAAGCGGTCGGCGGCGGTCTCGTCGCGGGTGATGACCTCGGCCCAGGTGTACGCGCCCGACGCGCCCTGCTTCTCGAAGCCCTCGTGGGTACCGGCCTGCCAGACGCCGAAGACGACCCCGGCCGGGTCCTTGGCGATCACCATCGAGCCGAAGTCGCCCACCGCCATCGGGCCCATCAGGACCTCGCCCCCGGCGGCGCGGATCTTCTCGGCGGTGGTGGCGGCGTCGGGCGAGGCGAGGTAGAGGCACCAGGCGGACACCGCGGTCCCGTCCTGGCCGGGCATCGGCGGGACGATCGCCGCGACCGCCTTGCCGTCGGAGTAGGCCTGGGTGTAGTTGCCGAACTCGGAGGAGGACTCACCGAAGGTCCAGCCGAGTACGTCGCCGTAGAAGGCCTTCGCGCCCTCCAGGTCGGTGAACATCGCGTCGGCCCAGCAGGGCGTTCCCTCGGGTAGCACGGGCATGGCAAAGCCTCTCGTGTGGCGTTTTGTCCCGATTCGCCACCCTAGCCAGTACCCTGCCCGCGCGCGCGTCAAGAGGCCGGCGGCCCGCCGGGAGGACCAGTCCCCCGGCGGGCCGCCGCAGCCGTCCGATCGGCCTGCCGGCCTCCGGCCTGCCGGCCTCCGGTCTGTCGGCCTGCTCAGGACCCGACCGCGACCCGGCCGAAGCCGCCCGCCACCGAGGCCGCCGAAGTCCCGAGCCCGGTCGGCCGCGTCAGCAGCGCGCCCACCGCGGCACCGGCCGGCTCCACCGCCTCCTCCGCCACCGCCCCGGCCGTGTCCCGCCCGAAGTGCCGCAGCAGGTCCTCCTCCCGGTACCGGCGGCAGTCCCGGTGCCAGACCAGGATCCCGGCGAGCCAGTTCTCCAGCTCCTTCACGTACCCGGCGAGCGTCGCCCGGGCCGGGCCGTCCAGGTCGAAGTCCTCGAACAGCACCGGGAACTCCTCGGCCACCACGTGCCGGAACTGGTCCAGCCGCGAGTGCATGAGGTCGTCGACGATCCGCACCGCCGCCGGGTAGTCGCAGTCGAAGAAGTTCTGCACCACCAGGACGGCGTTGTGCACCTCGCCCTCGAACTCCACCTCCTTCTGGTACGAGTGGAGGTCGTTCATCAGCGCCGCGTAGTCGGCGGCCGCGTTCTCCAGCGACCGCATCGGGCCGCTCCCGTAGACGCCCTCCGGCACGACCTTCCCGTGCGCCAGCCGGGACAGGGCCATGGTGAGGTCGGAGCCGAAGGTCGCGCGCCGCATCTCCAGGTAGTCGACCGGGTCCGGGATCCGGTTCTGGATCTGGTTGTCGAGCTCCCAGAGCCAGCTCTCCAGCATCGCCTCCACGGCATCGCGGAGCTTCCCCCGCGCCTCGGTCGTCATCGGGCCGGCGGTCCGCTCCCAGAGGTCGGCCAGCGCGCGCTCCAGCGCGTTCAGCGGCTCCGCGCCCGGCTCCCCGTCGACCGGCATGAGCAGCAGGTACCGCTGGTGCGCGGCCTTGGCCCCGGCCAGGTCGCCGGTCCGGCCGAACGCCCTCGGGAACCAGTCGTCGGCGTACGTCCCCCACAGCAACCAGTCGGTGGTGAGGTCGAGTTGGTCGGCACTGGCATCGGGGTGGATGCCGGCCGCGCAGAGTGCGAGGTCGTAGTCGGCCGCGTCCGCCGCGCTCCAGACCCCCGCGGTCGGGTCTCCCGCCCGGGCCTCCAGCAGGCCCATCCGGCCCGCCCACTCGACCGTGTGCAGCCGCGAGGCCTCCAGGCAGGGGTTCGGCTCGACCGTGAACGGCAGCCGGAACTCCGGCAGCCGGGACGGCCCGACGGCCTGGAACGGCACGTGCGCGTGCGACCGCGCCCGCCGCACCCCCGGCTCGACGTCCCCGCGCGAGCCGCCGATCAGCCCCGTCCCGGGCGACTCCAGCGAGGCACCGGCCCCCCGCAGCGCGCCCAGCAGCGCCGCCACCGGCGACTCCCCGACCGTCGGCGCCCAGTCCCGCGTCACCGGCCCGGTGCGGCTCAACGAGCCCAGCTCCTCGGCCAGATCACCCAGCGCCCCGCCGGACCGCAGGACGTCCAGCGCCGACGTCCCGACCCCGCCGATCGCGAACGGGTCCCACCAGGTGGCCGCGTCCGCCGCCGCGCCGCCGCCGTTCATGTACCGGCTGGACCGCATGTGCCACTCGTGCCCGCCGGCCTGCCAGTCCTGCAGCCCCTTGACGTACGCCAGCACCCGGGCCTGCTCGTGCGCGTCCAGCCCGGTGTCGGCGAACAGCTGCGGCAGCTCCGTCACCACGGTGTTCTCGAACTGCTGGAGGCGCGAGGTGAGCAGGCCGTTGACGGCGTCCGCCGCCTCCTGCGTCGTGCACTCCAGGAACTTCTCCAGCACCAGCACGCCGTTGCTGAGCTCGCCCTCGTCCTCGACCTCGCGCTGGTAGGAGAACAGGTCGTTACGCAGGTGGACGCCGTCCGAGAAGGCCTCCATCAGCACCCGCAGCGGCCGCGACCCCGACACCGCGCCCGGCACCTCGGCCCCGGCCGCGTACTCGATCAGCCCGGCGGACCACGGCGCGCCGCCCACCTTGCGACGCATCTCGATGTACTCGACCGGGTTGGCGACCCGGCCCGCGTCGATGTTCGCGAGCTCCCAGAGCGACTCGTTGAGCAGGTTCCGGGTGCTCTCGGCGAACCGCGCCCGCCAGTCCTCGCCCATCGCCGGCACGGTCCGCCGCCAGAGGTCCGCCAGCCCGGCCTCGACCGGATTGGTGGGCTCGGGCATCTCCGCGGCCGGATCGGCCGGCATGAACAACGGCAGCCGGTCCAGGTACGCCTTGCCGCCCACCCGGTCGTTGGTCCGCTTGAAGACGTCCAGGAAGTGGTCGTCGAAGAAGAACACCCACACGTACCAGTCGGTGACCAGCGACAGCACCTCGGCCGAGGCGTCGGGGTGGGTGTAGGCGCAGAGCAGCCCGTAGTCATGGGCGTCCAGGTCGGCCCGGGTCCAGATGCCCGACCCCTCCAGCATGCCCATCTCCCGGGCCCACACCGAGGAATGGGCCCGGGCCTCGTCGAGATGCGGATTGAGCCGCGCCGGGTGCGGCACGTAGAAGGAGGGCAGTTCGAACGGCTGGGACACCGGGCGAGCCTTTCTGGACGCGTCGACGGGGCCGACACAGCATTACCCGACTCCACCGCTCTCAGCCGGAGAACCGGAACAGTCATATGAGATAGCCCAGTTCGATCGAACACTTGATCAACTCACTTGACGCAAATGGATCATTCGTACGACTGGTCGGCTCCACCCCATCCACCCGGTCCCGTCGGTCCCCTCGGACCACTACGCTCGGACCGCGCCGGACCGGGCCGTCACCGCGCCTGCCGCACCGGCGAGTTCGCCGTTCGCCGTCCGAGATCCCGACCGACAGGGGCGCACCGCCGTGGAGTACACCGAGGTCGAGCAGAAGTTCCGACTCGTCGGCCCGGCCGACGGGTTGAAGGAGCGGCTGGCCGCGCTCGGCGCGCGGCCGGGGAGTCCGACCCGGCAGGTCGACACGTACTACAACGCGCCGCACCGGGACTTCCTCGGTCAGGAGGTGGTCTCCGAGTGGCTGCGGGTGCGGGTCGAGGACGGCTCGGCCTCGGTCAACTTCAAGCGGTTCCACCCGATCGCCTCGCCGGTGAAGACGCACTGCGACGAGTACGAGAGCACGGTGGGCGACGCGGAGGCGGTGCGGCGGCTGCTCGCCTCGCTCGACTTCACCGAGCTGACGGTCGTGGACAAGACCCGCGAGGAGTGGCACGTCGACGGGATCGCGGTGGCCTTCGACCGCGTCGCCGGGCTGGGCGAGTTCGTCGAGTTCGAGTTCAAGGGGGAGGCCGACACCGTCGCCGGGGCGACCGCCCGGCTGGAGGCGTTCATCGACGGTCTCGGCCTCGCACCCGGCGCCGGGCTCGGGGAGCGGATCCGGCTCGGCTACCCCCATCTGACCCTCGGTCTGGAGTGACGGCGCCGCCGGCGCACAGAAGTCCGCCGACGAACCAACCCGCGCTTCCAAGGAATCAGCTGGTCATGGCGTGTTGACGCGGCCCCCTCGGCGCCCGCCCGGCAGACTGGGCGCGACCCGAGTCCATGCTCCGAGGAGGTCAGCCCATGAACGTCACCGTGCGGCTCGCGCAGCAGCCCGAGGCCGACGAACTGCTCGGGCGGAGCCCGCTCGCCGCGCTCGTCGGGATGCTGCTGGACCAGCAGGTGCCCATGGAATGGGCGTTCACCGGACCGCTCACGATCGCCGGGAGGCTGGGGCACGAGGACCTGGACGCGCACGAGATCGCCACGTACAACCCGGAGGAGTTCGTCGCGCTGCTCTGCGAGAAGCCGGCGGTGCACCGGTACCCGGCGGCGATGGCCAAACGGGTGCAGCAGCTCTGCCAGTTCCTGGTGGCGCAGTACGACGGGGACGCCGCCGCGCTCTGGAAGGACGTGGCGACCGGGCGGGAACTCCTCAGCCGGCTCAACGCCCTTCCCGGGTTCGGGAAGCAGAAGTCGCAGATCTTCCTGGCCCTGCTCGGCAAGCAGTACGGCGTACGGCCGGAGGGCTGGCGCGAGGCGGCCGGGGCGTACGGCGAGGACGGCGCGTTCCGCTCGGTCGCGGACATCACCGGCCCCGAGTCGCTGGAGCGGGTGCGCGCCACCAAGCAGGAACTGAAGCTGGCCGCCAAGGAGGAGAAGGCGGCGAAGGACGCCCGGGCGAGGACCAAGGTCCGCGCCTGAGCCTCCGCCGCTCCCGTCGGGCGCCGGGTGTGCGGAAGGGGCCGGAGAGAAACGTCTCTCCGGCCCCTCGGCACAGGACGGCCCCTCGGCACAGGACGACCCGAAGAGAGGGCCTAGACCAGGGCGAGTTCCCGCTCGGCCTCCTCGGCGGCGGCCGGAGCGGCCTGCGCCTGCCGCTGCCCGGGCAGCGCGAACATCAGCAGGAACACCACCGCGAGCACCCCCAGCACCCACCACATCGCGTGCTGGAACGCGCCCACGAACGCCGGGCCGGCGGCCGCCCCGGCCGGCACCGCGTCGAAGAACGCCACCGACACCAGCCCCAGGCCGAGCGCCAGGCCCACCTGGTTCACCGTGTTGATCAGCCCGGAGGCCGAACCGGCGTGCTCCTGCGGGACCTCCGCCAGCACCGCGTTGGTGATCGGCGCGACGATCAGGCCCATCCCGGCCCCCATCACCACCAGCGGCAGCGCCATCTGCCAGGGCGCGATGCCGGTGCCGTACCGGTGTGCCTCGGCGATGTAGACGAGCACGCCGACGGCCATCACCAGGGCCCCCGCCTGGAGCACCTTCCGCCCGAACCTGGGCACCAGCTGCTGCACCGAGACCCCGGCCGCCGTCGACACCGCGAGCGAGAACGGGATACCGGTCGCGCCGGCCTTCAACGGGCTCCAGCCCAGGCCGAGCTGCATGTAGAGGGTCCAGACCAGGAAGAAGATCCCGGACACCACGCCGAAGGTCAGCTGGACACCGATGCCCGCCGCGAAGGACTTCACCCGGAACAGCGACAGCTCCACCAGCGGCGAGCCGTCCCGCCGGGTCTTGAACCGCTCGTACACCACGAACAGCGCGAACACCGGCAGGCTCCCGGCCATCACCAGGTGGCCCCAGAGCGGCCAGCCGGCCTCCCGGCCGTGGGTCAGCGGGTAGATCAGCATCAGCAGTCCGGCACTGGCCAGCAGCACGCCCGGCAGGTCCAGCCGGAGCGCCTTCTCGGCCCTGGACTCACCGATGTAGATCCGGCCGAGCACCAGACCGGCGATCCCGACCGGCAGGTTGATCAGGAAGATCGGCCGCCAGCCGAGCCCCAGCACGTCCCACTCCGTCAGCAGCGCCCCGATCAGCGGTCCGCTGACCGCGCCCAGCCCGACCACCGCGCCGAACAGGCCGAACACCTTGCCGCGCTCCTCCGCCGGGAAGGTCGCGTGGACGATGGACAGCACCTGCGGCACCATCAGCGCCGCCGTGCCGCCCTGGAGGATCCGCATCGCGACCAGCACCTCGGGGCCGCTCGCGAGACCGCAGAGCGCGGAGGCGAGGGTGAAGCCGGCCATGCCGATCAGGAAGAGCCGCTTCCGGCCGTGGATGTCGCCCAGCCGGCCACCGGTGATCAGCCCGATCGCGAAGGCCAGCGCGTACCCGCCGGTCACCCACTGCACGGCGGAGAACGACGCCCCGGTGGACTCCTGGATGCTCGGGATCGCGATGTTCACGATCGTGACGTCCACCAGGTCCATGAAGGAGGCGGTCATCACGATCGCCAGCGCGATCCACCTCCGCCGGTCCGACACCCGCACCGGTCCGGCCCCCGCGCCCGAACCCGAATCCTTCTGCACCACACGCTCCTCGTCGCCGTTCCTCATCAGCACGTGGACCACATTAGGAAGCATGTAGGTCAGATCCTGGCCTCGACTTCCGGCACCCTGGACCTCATGACCGATACCCCGGCACGACTCCTCAGCCTGCTCTCCCTGCTGCAGACCCCGCGCGAGTGGCCCGGCAGCGAGCTCGCCGAACGGCTCCGGGTCAGTCCCCGCACCATCCGCCGCGACATCGACCGGCTCCGCGAGCTCGGCTACCCGGTCGAGGCCGCGATGGGCCCGGTCGGCGGCTACCGGCTGGTCGCGGGCACCGCGATGCCGCCGCTGCTGCTGGACGACGAGGAGGCGGTGGCGATCGCGGTCGGCCTGCGCGCCGCCGCCGGACACGCCGTGGTCGGCATCGAGGAGGCCTCGGTGCGCGCGCTCGGCAAGCTGCTCCAGGTGCTGCCCTCCCGGCTGCGCCACCGGGTCTCCACCCTCGACCGGGCCACCCTCCCGCTGCTCGGCGGCGACGGTCCGACCGTCGACCCGGAGGACCTCACCGTGATGGCCAACGCCGTCGCCAACCACGAGCGCCTGCGCTTCGGCTACCGGGCCGGGAACGGCGCCGAGACCCGCCGCCAGGTCGAGCCCGAGCGCCTGGTCTCGGCCGGCCGCCGCTGGTACCTGGTCGGCTTCGACCTCGACCGGGACGACTGGCGGCTGTTCCGGGTGGACCGGGTCAGCGACCCCTTCGCCACCGGTGCCCGCTTCACCCCGCGCCAACTCCCTGCCGAGGACGCCGCCGCGTACGTCGCGAGCAAGCTCCGCCGACAGTCCTCGACGTACACCCTGGACGCCACCCTGCGGCTCCCCGCCGAGGACGCCCGGCACCGCCTGGGCGGCTACGGCGACACCGAGGTGGAGCCGATCGACGAGCACAGCTGCCGAATGCGCTCCCGCACCGACTCCCTGGAATGGCTGGCGATGCGCCTGCTGATGGTCGGCTGCGAGTTCGAGGTGCACTCGCCGCCCGAGCTGCGGACCCACCTGCGCACCCTCGCCGACCGCGCCGGCCGCGCCGCCGACCCGGCCTGAGGCGGGTCAGGGGGCGGGGACGGGGACGGAAAGCGGCCCGGGGAAACGGACGGCGCCGCCGCCCGCAGGTCGCACGGGCGACGGCGCCGCCGTCGGTCGGAAGCGGTCCTCAGACCCCGAACTCGGCGGTCAGCACGGCCCGCGCCAAGGTGTGGAAGGTGATGTGGAAGCCGATCTGGGCCGCCGGGGTCCCGGCCGTGACGTCCAGCGCGTCCACGTCGAGGGCGTGCACGGCGAACGCGTAGCGGTGCGCGGGCCCGGGCGGCGGGGCGGCGCCGTCGTACTGGTTGCCCGGGAAGTCGTTGCGCCCGTGGAAGGAGCGCTCGCCCGGCAGGTCGCCGTCGGACGCCCCGGCGCCGCGCGCCAGACCGGCGGTGTCGGCGGGCAGGTTCAGCGCCAGCCAGTGCCACCAGCCGGAGCCGGTCGGCGCGTCCGGGTCGTAGCAGGTGACGGCGATCGAGCGGGTGCCCTCCGGCAGGCCCGACCAGGCCAGCTGCGGCGAGAGGTTGCCCCCGGCGTGGACGAACTCCTGGGCCAGCGTGCCGCCTTCGGCGACGTCCTCGCTGGTCAGCTCGAAGGACGGCACCTGCGGCAGGAATTCGTACGGCAGCGGCGGACGCACACTCATGGAGGGTCACCTCTCGGCACGGCGGGACAACGGGAGGCCCGGGCCCTGACGCGGGCCGTCGGACAGGATTCACCTTAGTGGGGTGACCAACCGCCCGGCGCGGCCCTACAGTCGGGACATGGCTCCGCGATCCGCCCGACTGCTCCGCGACTCCCGCGCCGCGCTCCTCACCATGCTCGGCGTGCTGGCCGTCATCTGGGCGGTCCAGGTGGCGAACTGGCTGGACGACTACCGGCTCTCCTACGAGTACGGCATGAGCTCGGGTCGGCTCGACGAACTGCCCGACCTGCTCACCATGCCGTTCCTGCACTTCGGTTGGGAGCACATCGAGGCCAACTCCTGGCCGCTGTTCGCGTTCGGCTTCCTGGCCGCGTACCGGGGCATGAGGCGCTTCCTGCTCGCGACCGCGCTGATCGTGGTGTCCAGCGGTCTGACGGTCTGGTGGTTCGAGCGCCCCGAGGCCGTCACCGCGGGCGCCAGCGGCGTGGTCTACGGGTACTTCGGCTATGTGGTGCTGCGCGGGATCTTCGACCGCAACCTGGTGGACACGGCGATCGGCGTGGTCGTCGCCGCGCTCTACTCCTACCTCCTGCTGGGCGTGCTGCCCGGCGCCCAGGGGGTCAGCTGGCTGGGCCACCTCGGCGGACTGGCCGGCGGACTCCTCGGCGCCTGGCTGCTGCGCGACCGAGGGCCCCGACGGGCCCCGGAGGCGCCCGCGGCGGCCGGCCCGGGCACGACGCCCGGCAGCCCGGCCTCCGCCCTGCTCAAGGAACTCGACGACCTCGGCATCTGAGCCCCGGCGACCGGCACCCCGTCACGGCATCCCCCCGCATCCCCCCGGCATCCCCTGCTTCCCTCCCGGCACCCGCTCCGACCGGCCGAAACGGCGCGCCGTCGCAGCCAGGTATAGACCATTGCGCACCCCGCCGGTTAGCGTGGGCGGGCACCCGCCCCCTGCTCCGGAGCCGCACCGTGGAGTCGTCCGTCCTCGCCTTCGCCACCGACCTCCTCGACGAGGGCGCCGACACCTTCTTCGGCAACCTCACCGACCGGGCCGGGGTCGGCGGTGTCACCCTCGCCTCGGTCTACCACGAGGCCCGCGACGTCTTCCCGCACAACCCCCACCGGGTGATCCGCTACCTGGAGCCGGGCGCGGCGTACTTCCGCCCCGACCCGGCCCGCTGGTCCGGCCGCCGGCTGCGACCCACGCCGTCCACCGCGATCGGCGACCGCGACCCCTTCGCCGAGGCCGCCGCGGAGGCCGGCCGGCGCGGCCTGAAGCTGCACGCGTGGACGGTCTTCTGCCACAACGACCGGCTCGGCTTCGAACACCCGGACTGCGCCCCCGCCAACGCCTTCGGCGACCGCCACCTCACCGAGCTGTGCCCGGCCCACCCGGAGGTCCGCGAGTACGCCCGCACCCTGGTCACCGAGCTGGCCCGGTACGGCGTGGACGCGATCCGGGCGGAGTCGCTGCACTTCCACGGCCTGCGCCACGGCTACCACCACGAGCGGTACTTCGAGGAGCTGGGCGCGGCCGCCGAGGCGCTGCTCGGGATCTGCTTCTGCGCGCACTGCCGGGCCGCCGCCGTCCGGGCGGGCGTCCCCGCCGAGGAGGTGGCCGCGACGGTCCGCGCCGAGGTCCGCCGCCGACTGGCCGACGAGGCGGCGGCCGCCGAACCGGCCGCGCTGGACCGGCTCGCGGACGGCGCGGTCGCCGCCTACGTGGACGCCTCGGCCGCGACGGTGACCTCGCTGGCCGCCGAACTCGCCGAGGAGGCGTCCCGCCACGGCATGCGGCTGAGCTTCATGGACGGCGGCGGCCCGGGCACCGGCTGGCTGTCCGGGATCGACCTGCCGGGGCTGGCGAAGGCCGCCCACCAGATCGAGACCCTCGGCTACGCCCGCACGCCCGAGGCGGTCCGCGAGAAGGTCGCCGCCTTCGCCCTGCACGGGGTGCGCCCCCAGGACATGGCGGTGATCCTGCGGCCGATGGCCTCGGACTGCGACGGCCCCGCCGACCTCGCCGCCAAGATCGCCGTACTCCGCGACCTGGGCGTGCCGGAGGTCGAGTTCTACCACTACGGCCTGATGCGGCTGTCCTCGCTGGACCGGATCGGCGCCGCGCTGGCCTGAGGGCCGGCCGGGCCCCGATCGACGGTCCCGGCCGGCCCTTCACCGAGGCCCCGACCGGCCCTCCGCCTACGGCCCCACCCGCCCCTCACCGGCGCCGCCGCGAGGTCCCGAACAGGCTCCGGGAGATCTCCCGCCCGAGCTGCGTCCCGGCGGACCGGGCGAAGGACTTGAGCGCCGGGTTGCTCATCAGCGACCCCAGCAGCCCGCCGCCGCCCTCCTGCGCCCGCTCCGGCGACCGCCCCGACGAGCGCTCCGGCGACCGCTCGCGCGCGGGCTCCGCACCGCCCGCGGACGCCGGGTCCGGCACCGGGTCCGGCACCGGCTCCGCCTCCGGCCGGGCCGCCCGCGCCGCCAGCTTCTCGTACGCCGACTCCCGGTCGATCGCGTCCCGGTACTTCCCCGCCAGCGCCGACCCGTCCACCGCCGCCTGCAGCGCCGCCGGCGCGATCGGCCCCATCAGCGACTGCGGCGCCCGCAGCCTGGTCGCCGCCACCGGCGTCGGCGCGCCCTTCTCGGACAGCACCGTGATCACCGCCTCACCGGTCCCGAGCGAGGTCAGCACCTCCCCCAGGTCGTAGGCGGGCGACTTCGGGAAGGTCGAGACGGTCGCCTTCAGCGCCTTGGCGTCGTCCGGGGTGAACGCCCGCAGCGCGTGCTGCACCCGGTTGCCCAGCTGCGCCAGCACGTCCGCCGGCACGTCCTTCGGCGTCTGGGTGACGAAGAAGATCCCGACCCCCTTCGAACGGATCAGCCGGACGGTCTGGGTGATCGCCTCCAGGAAGGCCTTGGAGGCGCCCTTGAACAGCAGGTGCGCCTCGTCGAAGAAGAACACCAGCTTCGGCCGGTCGAGGTCCCCGACCTCCGGCAGCTCCTGGTAGAGGTCGGCGAGCAGCCACATCAGGAAGGTCGAGAACAGCCTCGGCCGGTCCTGCACCGCGGGCAGCTCCAGCACCGAGACCACGCCCGCGCCCCCGTCCGCCGTCCGCAGCAGCTCGGCGGTGTCGAACTCCGGCTCGCCGAAGAACGCCCCCGCCCCCTCGTTCTCCAGCAGGGTGAGCGAGCGCAGGATCACCCCGGCGGTGGCGGCGGAGATCCCGCCGATGCCCTTCAGCTCCTCCTTGCCCTCGGGCGAGGTGAGGAAGGTGATGACCGCCGTGAGGTCCTTCAGGTCGTACAGCTCCAGGCCGTTGCGGTCGGCGTAGTGGAAGACCAGGCCGAGCGAGGACTCCTGGGTCTCGTTCAGGTCCAGCACCTTGGACAGCAGCAGCGGGCCGAAGCTGGTCACGGTCGCCCGCAGCGGGATGCCGCTGCCCAGACCGCCGAGCGCGTAGAACTCGGCCGGACAGCCCTGCGGCCGCCAGTCCTGGCCCACCTCGGCGGCCCGGGCGGCGGTCCGCTCCCCCGGCTCGCCGGGCGCGGCCACGCCGGAGACGTCGCCCTTGATGTCGGCGAGGAACACCGGCACGCCCTGGGCGGACAGTTGCTCGGCGATCAGCTGGAGGGTCTTGGTCTTGCCGGTGCCGGTGGCCCCCGCCACCAGCCCGTGCCGGTTGAGCACCGCGAGCGGCACCCGCACCGGGGCGTCGGCGTACGCGGTGCCGTCCAGCAGCACCGCGCCGAGGTCCAGCGCGGGCCCGGTGAAGGCGTACCCGTCGGCGATCTCCCGGACGGCGGACGGAACGAGAGCGGACATCGGGCACCCTCCCGGGCGGTGCGGCGGCCCCGCGGGCCGGAGGAACGGGCATCGATCCCGAGGGATCTACACGACATTTCCCATGAAACAGCCGCAATCCCCCGCCCGCAGCTCGCACCGGTGCGCGTGGCGACGCCACGGCTGCTGGGCCATCCGCCGCCCAAACGGTAGGCTTTCCGTGTGATCTTCAAGCGCATCGGCAATGGTCGGCCGTACCCGGATCACGGCCGTACCAGCACCCGCCAGTGGGCGGACGTCGCCCCGCGCCCGGTGCGACTCGACCAGCTGGTGACCACCAAGGGACAACTGGATCTGGAGACCCTCCTGGCGGAGGACTCCACCTTCTACGGGGACCTCTTCGCGCACGTCGTGAAGTGGCACGGGGACCTGTACCTGGAGGACGGACTGCACCGCGCGGTCCGCGCCGCGCTCCAGCAGCGCCAGGTGCTGCACGCCCGTGTCCTCGAAATGGAATGACCACCAGGTCGGTTCACCCGGCCGCACGTGTCGGACCGCCCTCCGGTCAGTACCGGGGGGCGGTCCGTTCGTACCGGGGTGCCGCCATTCGGGTCCCGGAGTACTCCGGATGATGATCGTTTAGTACCTTCGCGGCAGTACGGCACTAATCTGCTGACTACGGCCGCGATCGCCTTCCCGCGACGCCGCGTCCCACCTTCACCCGATCCCCGCCCCGGCACGAGGGGGAGACAAACCGTGAGCATGTTGACTCCCCAAGGTCTGAAGGGGAAGCAGTACCGGATCACCGGCAACGCGTATCCGCGGCTGGGCCGCCCACCGAAGAAGAGCCGCAAGGTGTTCGCGCTGCTCGGCGCACTGCTCGCGCTGGCGTTGATCGGCCTCGGCGGCGTCCAGCTCTGGGACATCTTCAGCGGCAAGGGCAAGAACGCCTCCGCCCAGGCCTGCGCCGGCCCCTCCGGCAAGCCGCTGGCCGCCCCGACCCCGGAGGCGCCGACCGTGCCCGGCACGGCCGCCGCCCCGATCGACCCCGCGGCGGTCCCGCAGCCCGCGGCCGTCACCGTGAACGTCTACAACGCGACCGCCAAGGCGGGTCTGGCCGCCCGCACCGCCGAGGAGCTCAAGAAGCGCGGCTTCACCATCGGCAAGGTCGGCAACGCCCCGGCGGAGCTCGACAAGAAGGTGCCCGGCACCGCCCAGGTGGTCGCCGGCCCGGCCGGCGCCGGGGCGTCCACCCTGGTCGGCTCGGTGATCGCCGGTGCCACCAGCACCGCCGACGCCCGGACCGACGGCACCGTGGACTTCGTCATCGGCGACAGCTACAACACCCTGCTCGACGACACCCAGGCCGCCGCCGCGCTGGCCCTGGCCACCCGACCGGTCCCCGCCCCCAGCAGCACCGGCAACTGCTGACCCCGCCCCGGATCCCGGCACGGATCCGGGCACGCACCCCCCGCACGCACGACGGAGCCCCCCGGTCCAGTACCGGGGGGCTCCGTCGCATCCGTGTCCGGACGGGTTCAGCCCGCCGTGCCGTACAGCCGGTCGCCGGCGTCGCCGAGGCCCGGGACGATGTAGCCGTTCTCGTTCAGCCGCTCGTCGACGGCCGCGGTGACCACGGTGACCGGCAGGCCGGACAGCTCGCGCTCCATCACCGCGACGCCCTCCGGGGCGGCCAGCAGCACCACGGCGGTGACGTCGGTGGCGCCGCGCTCGATCAGCATCCGGATCGCCGCGACCAGCGTGCCGCCGGTGGCCAGCATCGGGTCGAGCACGTACACCTGGCGGCCGGACAGGTCGTCCGGCATCCGGGTGGCGTAGGTGGAGGCCTCCAGGGTCTCCTCGTTGCGCACCATGCCCAGGAAACCGACCTCGGCGGTCGGCAGCAGCCGGGTCATGCCGTCCAGCATGCCGAGGCCGGCGCGCAGGATCGGCACCACCAGCGGGCGCGGGTAGGAGAGCCGGGTACCGGTGGTGACGGCCACCGGGGTGGTGATCTCCACCTCCTCGGTGCGGACGTCCCGGGTGGCCTCGTACGCGAGGAGGGTCACCAGCTCGTCGGTCAGACGACGGAAGGTCGGCGAGTCGGTGCGCTCGTCGCGCAGGGTGGAGAGCTTGTGGGCGACCAGGGGGTGGTCGACGACGTGGATCCGCATGCGTCGAGGTTAGCCCGCGCCCGGACGCCCGTACGACACGCCGTGCCAGGCCGCGCCGCGCGCCGCCCGGGCCGGTGCTCACTCTGCCGTGACGCGCGGTGACGCACCGCGAATGTCCGGACGGAACGGCCTCCTGTGGTATCAACCCGGCCGATCTGGGAAAGTCAGGTCCTATGACGAGCAACCCGAACCACGGGAACGGCTCGGCGGACGGGGCCTCGACCTCGTCGGGCGGCCTCTCGGGCCCGCCCCCGGACCGTCCGGAGACCGAGGCGGAGCGCCGCAGGCGCCGCGCTGTCTTCCTGCGCGAACTCACCGAGGCCCGCGAACTGCGCGAGCGGGTCCAGCCCCGCCGCACCAAGGAACGCCGGATGCGCGAGGCCATGCGGATGCGAACCTTCCGGATCTGACGGGCTCTCCACGGGTTCTCCACAGTCCCGCTGCCACCCCGTCGCCGTACACCGTCCGGCGGCCAACCCTTCCGACACGACCTGCAAAGACGCGCTGCAGAACACCCCCCGCAGAGCCTGGCTTTCTGTCACGATTCCGATGGGACGGTCCGAACAGCGGGCCGCCTCTGGCGCGGGGGCGGCCAGTTCCGCGTCGCCCGAGCGCGCCACAGCCGAGACGAGATCTTGGGAGTGTCCCTGGTGGCGTACTTCGCTGCAGTGCTTGCTCGCTCCGAGGACGGGTGGGATGTGAGCGAGACGGAGCTGGACTCCGTCGAAACCCTCGCCGACCTGGCCGATCTGGCCCGCGGAGCGGCCCAGGACGACGACAGCGTCCTGGTCTTCATCGAACAGGAGGACGCCTGGTTCGCCATCGTCCGGGTGGACGGCGAGGAGGACCCGCGCATCTTCGTGTCGGACGGCGCCGCCGCCGCCCGCAGCTCCTACGGCTCGGTGCTCACCGACGAACTGGTGGACCAGGCCGGCGAGAGCGAGTTCGGCGACCTCGACAACCTGGTCGCCGAGCTGGAGGAGGAGGCCGAGGCCGAGGAGCAGGACGACGAGGACGGCGAGGGCCACAACGGGGTCCCGGTCGGCCCGCTCGGCGACGCCCACCTGCTGACCGAGTTCGGACTCGCCGCGGACGCCCTGCTCTCCCTCAGCGGCGAGGGCGCGGTGCCCGGTGACGCCCTGGAGGAGATCGCCGAGGCGCTCGGCTGCGGCGAGGTCCTGGAGGCCGTCCGGTAACGCCCCGTGTCCACCGCCCGGACCACCGGGCCCCCGACATGCCCGACACTGGATGCCATGCAGTCCGTCCGACCGATCCCGCCGCTGCCCGCTCCCGTCCGCCCCGATCCGGTCCGCGACCGCTGGGCGGCGCCGATGCGCCTCGCCATCGCCGAGGCCGCCCTGGCGCCGGCCACCGGGGACGTCCCGGTCGGGGCGCTCGTCCTCGGCCCGGACGGCGGGATCATCGGCCGGGGCCACAACGAGCGCGAGGCCGTCGGCGACCCGACCGGCCACGCCGAGGTGGTCGCGGTCCGCGAGGCCGCGCGCAGGGTCGGCGAATGGCGGCTGAGCGGCTGCACCCTGGTCGTCACCCTGGAGCCCTGCACCATGTGCGCGGGCGCGATCGTGCTCTCCCGGATCGACCGCGTGGTCTACGGCGCCCTCGACGAGAAGGCCGGCGCGGCCGGCTCGCTCTTCGACGTGATGCGCGACCGGCGGCTCAACCACCGCCCCGAGGTGATCCCGGGCGTCCTCGCCGACGAATGCGGCGCACAGCTCCGCGCCTTCTTCGACACCCAGCGCTGACCAGCGCCCCGCGGCCGCCCCCGGACACGGATTTCGTTCCCGCGCCACCCGTCCGGTAGAGTTCCCCTCGGTAGCGTGTCCGAGCGGCCAAAGGAGCACGCCTCGAAAGCGTGTGTGGGGGCAACTTCACCGTGGGTTCGAATCCCACCGCTACCGCCAGCCAGACCGAGAGCCCGTCCGGAGATCCGGACGGGCTCTCGGCGTTCCCGCGCACCGCAGGGCGTTCCCGCCCGCCGGGAGCGGGCGGGACTCCCCGGACCCGGCTTCCCCGGACGCAAACGCAGACACAGACGCGGACGCGGGCGGGCGTCCGCGTCCGGGCACGAAAAAGGGCTCCGTACCCGTCGGCCGATGACCACCAACGCCTGTCGAGTACGGAGCCTGGAAGGGGGGAGCGGCTCGGGGGGACTGACCGCTCCCCCAGGCGGAGTCCCACAACCGGGAGCCGCGTCGGGGGGAAGTCGCGGCGCCCGGTCCCACAGCGGGGGCTCCGGATCCATGTACCGGTGATTCCTGCCAGATCCCTCGGTACATCAACCATCCTGCCGTCCGCGACGGGCCGCGGCACCCGGAGAAAGGCCCCTGTCCCGGGGACCTTCGTCCCGCCGGGTGAACGCGTCGCACACTTGATAGACCGTCCGGGTGGATAAGCTGCCCGTTGCACGGGCCGCTCGGGGACCGAACGGCGGCGGCCCACGGCAGGGAGGAAGGTCACCGGATGGCGCAGGCGAAGAAGATCGGAATGGTCCTCCTGCTCATCTTCGTGCTCTACACGATCATCACCTCACCGGCCCGCTCGGCCGAGCTGGTGCAGTTGGGCTTCGAAGGCATCTCCAACGCCGCCAAGGCGATCGGCACGTTCATGACCGGCCTGGTGAAGTAGTCCGGGACCCACCGGCTACGGTGGGCCCGACATCCGACCCCGTCCGCGAGGAGCGGCACCGTGATCCGCCACCTGGTCCTGTTCAAGCTCAACGAAGGCGTCAGCAAGGACGACGAGCGCGCGCTCGCCGGCGCCGAGGCCTTCGCCGGGCTCGGCCCGGTCGTCCCCGAGCTGCGCGAGTGGGAGTGCGGCTGGAACACCACCGACCGCGACATCGCCCACGACTACGCCATCAACAGCCTGGTCGAGGACCGTGACGCCCTCCAGGCGTACCTCACCCACCCCGCCCACCAGGCCGCGGCCGCCCAGTGGCGCGAGTTCGCCACCTGGGTGATCGCCGACATCGAGGTCTGACCCCGGCAGGCCCTCCTCCGGAGGCCCCGGCCCCGGCCGGCGCGTCCCCCGGACGGCCCGCGGCGCCCCGCCCGACACCCGGGCGGGGCGCCTTGCTCTGTCCAGGAACCGTCCCCGGCCCACCCCTCCCACGGGACCGCCCGGCACCGGGCTCCGCACCAACACACCTCTGCGCGGTACTTGCCCGACATGCGCCCGCCTTGTGATGCTATGACCGGTTTTGCCGGACATGGTGAGGTGAGGAACGAAAAAGGGCACCCGGTCCGCAGGTCCCACCGTTGTCAACATTGGGAGGGGTGACGTGTCCGTGCGGACACCAGGGAGCGCACCGGACGACGAGGTGCTCGCCACCGTGATCAGCCCGGCCGGAGAGCTCCGCCCGGACGGCCTGCGCGGGCCCGGCGGACGTCCCACCGTCGATGTCCGGACCCTCACCCGGGTGCTCTTCGAGCGGCTGGCCGAGCTGCCTCCCGAAGCCCCCGAACGGGAACGGGTCCGGGCCGCGCTGATCGAGGTCAACATCCCGCTGGTCCGGTACGCCGCCACGCGCTTCCGCAGCCGCAGCGAGCCGATGGAGGACGTCGTCCAGGTCGGCACCATCGGGCTGATCAACGCCATCGACCGCTTCGACCCCGGCCGGGGCGTGCAGTTCCCGACCTACGCGCTGCCGACCATCCTCGGCGAGATCAAGCGCTACTTCCGCGACAACGTCCGCACCATGCACGTCCCGCGCCGGCTCCAGGAGCTCTGGGTGCAGGTCAGCGGGGCGATGGAGGAGCTCACCGTCACCCACGGCCGGACTCCCAAGGTGCCGGAGATCGCCGCCAGCCTGCGCATCCCCGAGGAGGACGTCCGGGCCTGCCTGGACGCCGGGCGGGCCTACAACGCGGCCTCCCTGGAGGCCGCCCAGGAGCACGAGGGCGGCCTGGCCCTGCTCGACCGGCTCGGCTACGAGGACTCCGCGCTGGCCGAGGTCGAGCACCGGGACATGGTCCGCCACCTGCTGGTCCAGTTGCCCGAGCGGGAGCGACGGATCGTCATGCTGCGCTTCTTCGCCAATCTGACGCAGTCGCAGATCAGCACCGAGCTGGGGATGTCCCAGATGCACGTCTCCCGGCTGCTGTCCCGGATCCTGACCAGGCTCAGGACCGGCAACTCCTGGGACGAGTGACCGGCCCGCCGCGTCACGGCCCGACAACGGGGCGTCACCACCGCGTGACATCTTGCGACGTTCGGGTTTGCCGGGGAGCGTGAGCCGGTATGGAGGGGGGAAGAGGGCCGGCCGGGAGCACGGGAACGTTCCCCCGGCGGCACCCGTTGGACCGTCAGTCACGAGGGGGTGGGTGCATGTCCGGAGACCTGGGCACTGCGGAGATCCACGCTGAAGCGGCCTCCGCCGCGCAGATCCCGCTCCAGCGGGCCGGGACCGCACCGGACTCCGGAACGGCGCCGGACGTCGGGACGCCGCCGGGCCCCGGGGCCGCGGCGGACACCGGAGCCGCGCCGGACGCCGGAGCGCCGGCCTCCGGACTCGACACCCGGACGCTCTCCCGCTCGCTGTTCGTGCGGCTGGGCGCCCTCGATCCGGGCAGCACCGAGCACACCTACGTCCGCGACACCCTCATCGAGCTCAACCTGCCGCTGGTCCGCTACGCCTCGGCGCGGTTCCGCAGCCGCAACGAGCCGATGGAGGACATCGTCCAGGTCGGCACCATCGGCCTGATCAAGGCGATCGACCGCTTCGACCCGGAGCGCGGGGTCGAGTTCCCGACCTTCGCGATGCCGACGGTGGTCGGCGAGATCAAGCGCTTCTTCCGCGACACCAGCTGGTCGGTGCGGGTGCCCCGGCGGCTCCAGGAGCTGCGGCTGGCGCTCACCAAGGCCGGCGACGAGCTCGCCCAGCGGCTCGACCGCTCCCCGACCGTCGCCGAGCTGGCCGCCTGCCTCGGCGTCAGCGAGGAGGACGTGGTGGAGGGCCTGGCGGTCGGGAACGCCTACACGGCGAGCTCGCTGGACTCCAGCCCGAGCGACGAGGACGGCGAGGGCCCGCTGGCCGACCGGCTCGGCTACGAGGACCTCGCGCTGGAGGGCGTGGAGTACCGGGAGTCGCTCAAGCCGCTGCTGGCCAAGCTGCCGCCGCGCGAGCGCCGGATCATCATGCTGCGGTTCTTCGGCAATCTGACGCAGTCCCAGATCGGCGAGGAGATCGGCATCTCCCAGATGCACGTCTCCCGGCTGCTCACCAAGACCCTCACCCAGCTGCGCGCGGGCCTGACCACCGAGGGCTGAGCCGGGCCGGCCGTCGGGCAGTGGGCCGGGGGCCGGCTCAGGCCTCCGGCGCGCCGGCGCCCAGGGGCGGCTCCGCGGCCGCCCGGGGGGCCGTCGCGCCCACCGGGGCCACGAGGTCCGACGGCGCGCCGGGCTCCAGCAGATTGGCCCGCAGGCCCGCCAGCACGCCCGCGTCCAGCCCGAGGCCGTCCACCCAGAACGCGTCGAAGTCCGGCCAGCCGGCCCCGACCTCCTCGAAGGCCGCCGCCAGGTAGTGCCGCTCGGCCCGGAAGACCGGAAGCAGCAGCTCCGGCTCGCTCATCAGACCGCGGACCCGCAGACTCTCCAGGACGGTCCCGACCACGGCGGCGGAACGCTCGTTGGTAAGCAGATAATCCGTGAACACCGTTTCCCGGTCCACCCCCAGAGCGGTCAGCAGTACCGCCGCCGTCCACCCCGTCCGGTCCTTTCCGGCCGAGCAGTGGAACAGCAGCGGCGAGGCACCCGGTTCGGCCAGGAGCCTCAGCACCCGGGCGAATTGTTCGCGGGCAATGGAATCGGTGACGAACCACCGGTAGAGGCCGGTCATCATCGCCCCGGCGCGCCCGTCGCCGAGCAGGGCGCGCTGCCCGGCCGGGTCCGGTTCGGACAGCGCCGAGCGCAGGGTCGCGTGGATGTCGAAGTCCGCCGCGAAAACCGGCAGGTGATGCAGAGTCATGCCGTCGGCCGTCCGGTCCGCCCCGGCCTCGCGGACCTCGTCCCGACTGCGCAGGTCGACGATCCGGCGAAGGCCCAGCCCCGCCAGCCGCCCGAGGTCCTCGTCGGTGAGGCGGTGCAGGCCGTCGCTGCGCAGCGCGACGCCGGCCCGGAGCACCAGCCCCTCGGACGTGCGGTAGCCGCCGAGGTCGCGGGCGTTCACGGCACCGAACAGGCCCAGGCTGCGGGCGGCCGGGAAATCGGCGGCCCCGGTCGGCTGATCGGTCACGCTGCGCCCCCCATTGGATATTCGGACGGTGACATGGCACAACCGTGAGCGATATTGCATGAACCTGCCCATCAAAACGGCAGGATGTGCAAGAGTGTCACGGGCAACGCGGCCAGTGTAGGGTCCGGTTCATCCGTCGGCTCACACGATGGGTGAGCAGCGGTAACGCTCGGTTCCAGGCTTTAATTTTTAATTGATTATTTGCGCAGTCGGCACGGTTTCGGCCACAATCAGCGCCCTCATGGCCCGACCATGAACGTTGGTAACAGATTCGCTGCACTCCTGCCCATTCGGTCCCGCCAGGAACGCAAGTTCCACCAGGATGGGCGGCGGGCAGCCTGCTGCCCTCGAACAGCTACGGGCAGGTGAACGCGAGCAGCGGAGCGCCCTGCCCAGGGGAGGAAAGACAACATGGGTCGAGCGACCCGAAGAGTTGCCGCCTGCGCGGCAGCCGTTCTGCTGGCCGGTGGCCTGCAGTCGTCCCTCGCGCACGGCGCCACCACTACGCCCCGGATCGACCTCACCGTGCTGGTGATCAGCGACGGCGGTCCGGCCACGGCCGCCATCGCGGCCGAGCTCAAGAGCCAGGGCACCCCGTACAAGCTCGTCGATCTCAACGACGCCGGCCGTCCGGTGATCGACGCGGCCTTCCTCAGCGACACGCTGAACGGCCAGCCGCGCGGCAAGTACCAGGGCATCGTCCTGCCGAACGACAACCCGTTCACGGCCGGCTCGGCCGAGATGGCCGCGATCGCCGCGTACGAGGCGGCGTTCGGTGTCCGTCAGGTCGACGCCTACACCTACGCCCGTCCCGACGTCGGCCTGAACTGGGCGGTCAACCCGGGTTACATGGGCACCCTGGACGGCTTCCAGGGCCAGGTCACCGCCTCGGGCCTGGGCGGATCGTTCGGGTACCTCAAGGGCACCATACCCTTCGAGGACAACGACCCGGCCATCTCGGAGAGCTACGGCTACCTGTCCACTCCGAGGACCGACCTGCCCGCCGGCTCCAGCTTCACGCCGCTGGTCGAGGTGCCGATACCCGGCAGCACCGCCAAGGGCTCGCTGGTCGGCGAGTACGCCCACGACGGCCGCAAGGAACTGGTCGTCACCTTCGTCTACAACCAGTACCAGCAGCAGTACCGGCTGCTGGCCCGAGGCATCGTCGACTGGATCACCCAGGGCGTCCACCTCGGCTACGACCGCAACTACTTCGCGGCCCACGTCGACGACGTCTTCCTGGCCGACGACCGCTGGGACACCGTGCTGAAGTGCACCCCCGGTGACGTCACCTGCCCGCCCGGCACCCCGGAGACGGCCAACCCGATCCGGATGACGGTCGCCGACGCGCAGTTCGCCAAGCAGTGGCAGCTCGACCACAACTTCACCATGGACATGGTGTTCAACGGTGGTGGCAGCGAGGACTGGAAGGCCGACCACGAGACGACCACCGACCCGGTGGTCGACCAGATGATCGCCGACCAGAGCAGCTACCGCTGGGTCAACCACACCTACACCCACCCGTACCTGGGCTGCCTCCAGGACGTCTCGGTGGTCCCGTGGAAGTGCACCAAGAACGCCGCGGGCAGCACCGTCTGGGTCGACCAGGCCACCATCACCTCCCAGATCAAGAACAACCTCGACTGGGCGGCCGCCCGGGGCCTGGCCCTGGACAAGTCCGAGCTCGTCACCGGCGAGCACTCCGGTCTGCTGACCGCCCCGCAGGAGACCAGCGACAACCCGTACCTGGCCCCGTCGCTGGCCGCCAACGGGGTCAAGTGGACCGCCAGCGACGCCTCCCGCGAGCCCGCCCAGCGGGCCGTCGGCGCGGCGCTGACCGTCCCGCGGTACCCGATGAACGTCTTCTACAACGCCGCCACGGCGAAGGAGGAGACCGACGAGTACAACTGGATCTACACCAGCGCGGCCAACGGTGGCAGCGGCGTCTGCGAGAACAACGCCAACTCCACCTGCCTGCCGACCCCGCTCGACGTGAACACCGGCTACCAGTCGTACATCGTGCCGCTGGAGGCCCGGATCGACCTCGGCCACGTGCTGAACAACGACCCGCGGCCGCACTTCATCCACCAGTCGAACCTGTCCGAGGACCGGATCGTCTACCCGGTGCTGGAGAAGGTCCTCTCGACCTACCGCTCGCTGCACGCCGACAACACCCCGGTCGTGAACCTGGCGCAGAAGGACCTCGGTCTGGAGTTCCAGCGCCGCGCGGCCTGGAGCAGCGCCGTCAGCAACGGCCAGGTCACCGCCTACCGCGTCGGCAACGCGGTCCGGGTCAGCGCCCCGTCCGGCGTCCAGGTCCAGGCCACCATGCCGACCGGCACGGTCCAGCAGCTCGCGATCGGCACCGCCGCCTTCGGCACCGCCTACGCGGGCTCGCTGTCCGGCTGGGTCAAGCCCGGCCAGCTGCAGAGCGCCGTCCAGCTGCAGCTGCCGGCCGCGCCGGCCGCCCCGGCTCCGGTCAGCCCGTCGGTCGCGGCCAAGTCCGTCGCGGCTCCGGCCCCGGCCGACACCAAGGTCGTCCCGCAGGGCACCGCGGACGCCGTCCCGGCCGGTCCGGGCGACACCGACCGCACCGACGCGCCCACCCTGGTCCCCGGTAGTGGGGCCCCGGTGGCGGGCAAGAACGTCGCTCCTGGTACCACTGCTGGTAAGGCGACCGGTACCACCGGGAAGGCCGCCGGCAAGGGCGACACCGCACAGCACGGCAAGGCCTCCGGGGGGAAGGCCGAACCCGTCAAGAAGACCGCCGGTACGTCCGGCACCCGCTAGACAGGTGAACCCGGTGGCGGGTCGGCTCCCCCGGCCCGCCACCGGCACCACCCACCGGCCGCATCGGCCGGGAGCTTGAGGCAAGAACAGGAGGGGGGACAGGAATGCGCGTCACCCTGCTCACCGAGGGGACGTACCCGCACCAGCACGGCGGTGTGAGTGTCTGGTGCGACCAACTCGTACAGGGCATGCCGGACGTCGAGTTCGACATCATCGCCGTCACCGGTACCGGACACGAAGCACTGGCCTGGGAGCTGCCCGCCAACGTGCGGTCGGTCACCACAGCCCCGCTGTGGGGCCCGGCCTCGGAGGGCAAGGCACCGCGGGGCAAGGACATGCGCCGCTTCCTCAACGCGTACGAGCGCTTCCTGCACTCCATCCTGGACCCGGTCTACACCACCCACTTCGGCACCGAGCTGTACGGCTTCGCCGACCTCGCCCGGCGCGGGCTGCTCAGCCCGGCGCTGCGCAGCGAGCGCGCCCTGCGCACCCTGCAGCACGTGTGGACCCGCGAGTACCTGACCACCGCGGTCTCCCGGCCCACCATGCACGACGCGCTGAACGCCACCGACCTGCTGGAGCACGCCCTGCGGCCGCTCTCGGTCGAGCCGCCGCGCGACGGCGTGGCGCACGCCGCCAGCGGCGGCCTCGCCACCCTGCCGGGCCTGATCGCCTCCCAGCAGTACGGCGTACCGTTTCTGCTGACCGAGCACGGCATCTACCTGCGCGAGCGCTACCTCGGCTACCGCACCGGCCCGTACCGCTGGCCGGTCAAGGCGCTGCTGCTCGGCTTCTACCGGATGCTCGCCGAGGAGAGCTACCGGCGGGCCGCGCTGGTCACCCCCGGCAACCGGTACAACCGGCGCTGGGAGGAGCGCGGCGGCACGCCCTCCACGCACATCCGCACCGTGTACAACGGCGTCGACCCGGCGGCCTTCCCGCCCGCCGGTCCCGAGCCGGAGACCCCGACGCTCAGCTGGGCCGGCCGGGTCGACCCGATCAAGGACCTCGAAACGCTGATACGCGCGTTCGCGATCGTCCGGCGCGAGATACCCGACGCCCGGCTGCGGCTGTTCGGTGGCACCCCCAAGGGCGGCGAGGCGTACCGCGAGAAGTGCGAGGCGCTGGCCGCCGAACTCGGCACCGGGGACTCGGTGGTCTTCGAGGGCCGGGTCGCCGACATCACCGACGCGTACGCGGCCGGGAACGTGGTGATGCTCTCCTCGATCAGCGAGGGCTTCCCGTTCACCCTGATCGAAGCGATGTCCTGCGGCCGCGCCACCGTCTCGACCGACGTCGGCGGTGTGCGCGAGGCGGTCGGCGACACCGGCCTGGTCGTCCCCCCGCGCGAGCCCGAGCCGATGGCCGCGGCCGCGATCGAGCTGCTGCGCGACTCGGAGCGCCGGGCCCGGCTCGGCGAGCAGGCCCGGCTGCGGGTGATCGACCAGTTCACCCTCCGCCAGAACATCGACGGCTTCCGCGGCATCTACACCGAGCTGCTGGGCACCGCCCGCTGGCTCCCCGAGGGCGTGGTCGCCGTCACCGACGGCCCGCCGGACCCGGACTGGGAGCAGGCGGCCGAGCAGGAGCGCAGCGAGGTGACCGCATGAGCGAGGGCACCGAGCGAATCATCGACCGGCGCGCGTATCGCGAGGTGACCGCATGAGCGGGCCCCTGCGGCTGGTTCCCGGCGAGGCGGTCGACGAGACCGTCCAGCTGCGGGTGCTGCCGCTCAAGCGACGCCGCCCGACCCTGCCGCCCCAGCGCCCACCGGTGCCGGAGCAGCTCGACCTCTCCGCCGACCCGCTGGACGAGCTCGCCGAGCGGCTGCGCGACATCTGCGCGGACGCGGTCCACCCCTACGAGATCGCGGCCATCCTGGAGTCCGACGGCCTCTCCGACGAGCAGGCGGCCCTGCTGTACGGCCGCCCCGATTCCTTCACCCTCGCCGAGGAGCTGTTCGAACGGGTCGAGCGCCGCTACCCCGGACCGAGTGCCGAGTTCGCCAACCCCTGGCGGGCCGACCCCTGGCGGTGCGTCGTGCGCGGCCTGGTGTTCGCCCTGCCCGGCCTCGGCTACCTGCTCGGCGCCAACCTCTTCGCCGCCGACCGGATGCGCTTCGGACTGCCCTCGGGCATGCTCGCGCTGTCCGTCGCGACCCTGGTCAGCTGGTCCTGGAACCAGGCCCTGGCCCACCGCTCCTACGCCTGGCTGGGCCGGGGGCGGCGGCGGTCGGCCGCGGCCTGCCTGGCGATCGGGGCGCCGCTCGGCGCGCTGACCGCGGCCGTCGCCGGCTATGTCGTCGGCGGACCGCTGGGCGCGCTGTGCTTCGCCGCCGGACAGTCCGGCTACCTCGCGGCGGCCACCGTGCTGCTGGTGCTCGGCCGGGAGAAGTTCCTGCTGCTGGCGCTGGCACCGTCGGCCGTCGGAGCGGGCGTCGTGCTCGCCGTCGACGTGCCGCAGGTCGTCCGCACCGCGGTGCTGCTGGCCTCGCTCGGCCTCGCGGTCTGGCTCGCCGCCCGGGAACTGCTGCGCTGCCGACGCGGCGAGGCCGAACCGGTCCCGCTGCGGCTGCCGCTGTTCAAGGAGCTCCCGCACCTGCTGTTCGGCCTCGCGGTCGGCACCCTGACCCTGATCGCCGGACTCGGTGTCACCGTGCACCAGGCGGTGCGCACCGGGAGCGCCGAGGGCGTCTCGACCAGCCCGACGGGGCCGGCCATGATCGCCCTGACGCTGAGCCTCGGACTCGCCGAGTGGCTGCTCTTCCGCTACCGGGCGATGGCCGTGGCCGCGCTGCGCACCAGTCACACCCCGGTCGAGTTCGCCCGCCGCACCGGCGGTGTGCTGCTCGGCTGCCTCTTCATCTACCTCACCACCGTGGCCGCCCTCGACGCCGCCGCCACCGTGCTCTGGCCAGGCGCCCCGGCGCTGGGCGTCCCGGAGCTCGGCGCGCTGCTGCTGCTGGGCGGCTCGCTCTGGCTGGCGCTGCTGCTGAACGCCTTCGGGCTCAGCTGGAGCACCGCCCTCATCTGTCTGGCAGCCGCGGGCGCCGAGTGCGCCGGACTGCTGACCGGTGCGGACCCGACCGTCCTGCAGCTGATCGGCTGCGGGGCCGCGGCGGCAGTCCTCACCGCCCTCGCCGGGCCCGTGCTCGGCCGCACCACCAAGCACCGCTGATGCGGGGCCCGCTGAACCGGCACCGCTGAACAGCTGAACAGCGCACCACGGAACCAGCACCGACCGAACCACCTCCGGCCGGGTCACCACCGTCACCACACCCGGCCGGTCCGTGCAGTACACGTCCCCGAAAGACACAGGAAGCGAATCACCATGAGCAGCGTCGCCGTCACCGGAGCCGAGGGTTTCATCGGCTCCCACCTCGTCGAGGCCCTGGTCGCCGACGGGCACCATGTCCGCGCGATGGTCCAGTACAACTCGTTCTCGTCCTTCGGCTGGCTGGAGACCCTCTCCAAGGAGGTGCTGGACTCCGTCGAGATCGTTCTCGGCGACGTCCGCGACCCCGGCTCCGTGAACGGCCTGGTGAAGGGCACCGAGGCGGTCTACCACCTGGCCGCCCTGATCGCGATCCCGTACTCCTACCAGGCCCCGCACTCGTACATCGAGACCAACGTCACCGGCACCCTGAACGTCCTGGAGGCCGTGCGCCACCTCGACATCCCCCGTCTGGTGCACACCTCGACCAGCGAGACCTACGGCACCGCGCAGACCGTGCCGATCTCCGAGGACCACCCGATCAACACCCAGTCCCCGTACGCCGCCTCCAAGGCCGGCGGGGACCGGCTGGCCGACAGCTACCACGCCAGCTTCGAGACCCCGGTCGTCACCCTGCGCCCGTTCAACACCTTCGGCCCGCGCCAGTCGATGCGCGCCGTCATCCCGACCGTGATCGCCCAGCTCGCGGCCGGCGAGACCGAGATCACCCTCGGCGACCTGCGCCCGACCCGTGACTTCATGTTCGTCAAGGACACCGCGCTGGCCTTCCGCACCGTCGGCACCGCCCCCGCCGAGTCCGTCGTCGGCCGCACCTTCAACGCCGGCACCGGCGGCGAGATCTCGGTCGGTGACCTGGTCTCCCTGGTCGGCAAGCTGATGGGCGTCGACGTCACGGTCAAGGAGGACGAGCAGCGCATCCGCCCGACCAACTCCGAGGTCATGCGCCTGGTCGCCGACGCCACCCGGCTGCGCGCCGCCACCGGCTGGACCCCGCAGTACTCCCTGGAGGAGGGGCTGGAGCAGACCATCGAGTTCTTCCGCGACCCGTCGAACCTGGCTCGCTACAAGACCGACATCTACAACGTCTGACCCGGTCCCGCCTTCCGGCCGCTCCCGGCACCGAAGGTCCCTTGTCGCATCGACTTCCGTGGGGGAACCACCATGCACGCAGTGATCCTGGCCGGCGGTAAGGGCGTCCGACTCCGCCCGTACACCACCGCGCTTCCCAAGCCGCTCGTCCCGATCGGCGACCAGCACGCGATCCTGGAGATCGTGATGCGCCAGCTCGCCGCCGCGGGCTTCCAGACCGTCACCCTGGCCATCGGCCACCTCGGCCACATCATCCGCGCCTACGTCGGCAACGGCTCCCAGTGGGGGCTGCGGGTCGGCTACGCCGTCGAGGACAGCCCGCTCGGCACCCTCGGTCCGCTGCTCACCATGCAGGACCGGCTGCCGGACAACTTCCTGGTGATGAACGGCGACGTCCTCACCGACCTGGACTTCGCCGGGGTGCTCAAGCACCACGAGTCGTCCGGGGCCCCGCTCACCATCGCCACCTACGCCCGCCAGGTGAAGATCGACTTCGGCGTGCTGACCGCCGAGGACGGTGCCATCACCGGCTTCCAGGAGAAGCCGAGCATCGACTACCGGGTCTCGATGGGCGTGTACGGCGTCTCCCGCGCCGCGCTCGCCAAGTACACCCCGGGGCTGCCGCTGGGCTTCGACGAGCTGGTGCTGGACCTGCTCGCCGCCAAGACCCCGCCGTCCGCCTACGAGTTCGACGGCTACTGGCTCGACATCGGCCGCCCGGACGACTACGACCGGGCGAACGCGGAGTTCTCGCTCAACCGCTCGCTGCTGCTCCCCGACGAGCCGGCCACCGCCGGTCCCGTCGCGGGAGAGGGCCTGTACGCGGTGCCGAACGGCCAGGAGCGGTCGGTCCCCGCCGCCCGCACCGCCGTCGACGCCGCCGACGGCCAGTCGGCCGCCGCGGTGCCCACCGGCCCCGAGAACGACGGACGGGCCGCGTGAGGATCCTGCTGCTCGGCGCCGACGGCTTCCTCGGCCGCCACGCCGCCACCGCCCTGCGGTCCCTGCCGGGTGCCACCGTCCTGACCGCCGGACGGCGGCCGGACCACGACCTGCGGCTCGACCTGGCCACCGCCCAGGCCGGCCCGCTCGGCGAGGAACTGGCCGCGCACGCCCCGGACGCGGTGGTCAACTTCGCGGGTGCGGTGGCCGGCAGCGCCGTCAAGCTCGCCGAGGTCAACGCCCGGGGCCCGGCCGTGCTCTGCGAGGCGCTCGAACAGGGCGCCCCGAAGGCCCGGCTGGTGCACATCGGCTCGGCCGGCGAGTACGGCGTCTGCGCCCCCGGCAGCTCGCTCGCCGAGGACGCCGACGCCCGACCGGTCGGCGTCTACGGCGCCACCAAGCTGGCCGGCTCCCTCGCGGTGGCCGGCTCGCCGCTGGACGCCGTGGTGCTCCGGGTGTTCAACCCGGTCGGCCCCGGCGCCCCGGCCGGTTCGCTGCCCGGCCGGCTCGCCGCCGAGCTGCGCCGGGCCGCGCCGGAGGGCACCGACGGGGTGGTGCGGGTCGGGGACCTCTCGGCCCACCGCGACTTCGTCGACGCCAGGGACATCGCCCGCGCGGTCGCCCTCGCGGTGGCCGCCGAGGGTCCGCTGCCGCGGCTGCTCAACCTGGCCTCCGGGCAGGCCCGGCCGGTCCGGGCGATCGCCGAGGGCCTGGTCGCGGCGGCCGGTTTCGCCGGCCGGATCGACGAGAGCGGCGCCGGCTCCGAGCGCTCGGCCGCCGTGTCCTGGCAGCAGGCCGACGTGTCGGCCGCCGCCGCGGCACTGGGCTGGCACCCGGAGACCGGGCTCGACGAGACCCTGCGCGACCTCTGGCTCTCCACCGAACCGCTGGTCACCGCATGACGGGCGCGAGCCACCACGACGGCCGCCTGCTGGTGCCGCTGTACGTCCACCCCGCGGTGGACCCGGCGGCCTGGCAGGCGGTCGCCGCCGCCGACCCGAAGCGGATCGCCGCCGTCGTGCTCAACCTCGCCGACGGTCCGGGCGACCCCGACCACGTGTTCGCCGAGGCCGCGGAGGAACTCCGCGAGGCGGGCCTGCCGCTGCTCGGCTACGCCGACACCGACTACGGCCGACGGCCGCACGCCGCCGTGGTGAACGACATCCTGACCTACCGTCAGCGCCACGGCATCACCGGCGTCTACCTCGACCAGGTGTCGGCCGCGCCCGGCGCGCTGCCGCACTACCGGCGCCTCGCCACCGCGGCCCGCGCCGCCGGCTGCACCACCGTGGTGTTCGGCCACGGCGACCACCCGGACCCCGGCTACGCCGAGGTCGGCCTGGCCGACCTGCTGGTCACCTTCGAGGGCGACTGGTCGGCGTACCAGGAGCTGGCCCTGCCGCTGTGGACCGGCCGGCACGCCGCCGCCCGGTTCTGCCACCTGGTCTACGACGTGCCCGTCGAACGCTCCGGGGAGGCGGTCGCACTGATCGCCGCCCGCCGGGCCGGCGTCGGCTGCGCCGTACCGGGCACCGGGGACAACCCCTGGCGCACCCTGCCGCACGAGCTGACCGTCGGTCGGCCCGTCACCGAACCCACCTGACCCCACTCGGAGTTCGAGCACCGTGACCCGCCGCACCCGGCCCCTGGCCGCCGCCCTCGCCCTTGCCACCGCCGTCGCCCTGCTGGCGACCTCGTGCAGCAGTTCGGGTTCGGAGGACGAGGACGACCCCTCGGCCGACGCCACCGGCGCGCAGCCCCCGGCGGCCACCGCCGCCCCCGTCCCGGGCACTCCCGGCACCCCGGACGCCCCGTCCTCCCCCGCCGACCCGGGCTCGCCGACGGCGCCGGCCCCCGGCACCCCGTCGGTCCCGCCCGGCACCCCGGGCACGCCTTCCGTGCCGGGCACCCCCAGCGCTCCCGGTACTCCGGGCCACCCGGTCACGCCCGGCACCCCGACCGGACCCGGTACCCCCGGCACTCCGGCCGCCCCCGGCACCCCGAACACGCCGGGCACCCCGGCCGCCCCCGCCGGGGCCCGCTGGCAGCCCACCCCCGGCCTCGCCTGGCAGTGGCAACTCGGCGGCGGCGTCGACCAGTCCGTCGACGTCCCGGTCTACGACATCGACGGCTTCGAGACCGACGCCTCCGTGGTCGCCGCGCTGCACGCCAAGGGCCGCAAGGTGATCTGCTACATCAACGCCGGTTCCTGGGAGGACTTCCGCCCCGACGCCGCCGCCTTCTCCCAGGCCCTCCAGGGCACGAGCAACGGCTGGAAGGGCGAGAAGTGGTTCGACATCCGCAAGCTCGACCAGCTGAAGCCGCTGATGGCGGCCCGCTTCGACATGTGCCGGCAGAAGGGCTTCGACGCCGTCGAACCCGACACCATCGAGGCGTACAACCAGAAGAGCGGCTTCCCGCTGACCCCGGACGACCAGCTCCGCTACAACCGCATGCTCGCCGGGCTCGCCCACGACCGCGGCCTGGCGATCGGCCTGAAGAACGACCTGGAGCAGGTCCCCGCCCTGCTGGGCGACTTCGACTTCGCGGTGAACGAGGAGTGCGCCCAGTTCGACGAGTGCGGCCGGCTCTCGCCCTTCATCCAGGCGGGCAAGGCGGTGTTCCACGTCGAGTACAAGCTCGGCACGGACCGGTTCTGCGCCAAGACCAAGGCCCTGGGCTTCAGCTCGATGCAGAAGAAGCTCGAACTGGACGCCTGGCGGAAGCCCTGCTGACGCAGGGACGGCGGCCGCGCGGCCGCCGGTCCGCCAGGCGAGCAGCCACGAGGGTTACTTGACCGCCAGCCAGATGACGGCACCCACCACCACGAGCACGGCCACGGCGATCGCCGCGATCTTGCCCGTACGGCCGCCGCTGGCGCCGTAGGTGTTGACGGAGCCCGGCGCCTGGGGTGCCGGGGTCTCGTCGACGAAGGCCCGGAACATCTGGGTGCTGCCGGCGGGGTCGTAGTCGTTGTCAGCCATGGCAGGGACTCTAACGAATCCGCGGACCGCCCCGACACCCGGTCTCCGCACTACGACAGTGCGACAAGCATGTGAAGTCCCCCACGACCCCGGAATGCCCGCCCCACCGATCGGGTTGACTCGGACCATGACCGATTCCCGCAGCGACGCCCCCCGTTACGCGCAGCTCGGTGACTCCGAGCTCTCGGTGTTCCCGCTCTCCCTCGGCGGCAATGTCTTCGGCTGGACCGCCGACGAGGCCGAGTCCTTCGCCGTCCTCGACGCCTACGCCGCGGCCGGCGGCAACTTCGTGGACACCGCCGACACCTACTCCTCCTGGGTCCCGGGCAACACCGGCGGCGAGTCCGAGACGATCATCGGGAACTGGCTGCGCAGTCGCGGCAACCGCGACTCCGTCGTGGTCGCCACCAAGGTCGGGCTGCACCCCGAGGCGCGCGGGCTGCGCGCGGCCACCATCAAGTCCTCCGCCGAGGGCTCCCTGCGCCGTCTCGGCGTCGACCACATCGACCTCTACTACACCCACCAGGACGACGACACCCCGGTGGAGGAGTTCGTCACCGCCCTGGACGAGTTGGTGCGCGAGGGCAAGGTGCGCGCCGTCGCCGCCTCCAACATCGGCGCCGAGCGGCTCGCCGAGGCCCTGGCCTTCGCCGAGCGCGAGGGCCTGGCGAAGTACGTGGCCGTCCAGCCGCACTACAACCTGGTCTCCCGCGGCACCTTCGAGGGCCCGCTGGCCGAGGTGGTCGCCGCGCACGGCCTCGCCACCGTCCCCTACTACGCGCTGGCCTCGGGCTTCCTCACCGGCAAGTACCGCCCGGGCGGCACCTCGGTGACCAGCGCCCGCGCCGAGGGGGCCGGCCGCTACCTGGACGGCCCGCGCGGCCCCAAGGTCCTGGAGGCGCTCGACACCGTGGCCGCCGAGCAGGAGGTCGAGCTCGCCACCGTCGCCCTGGCCTGGCTCGCCGCCCGGCCGACCGTCGCCGCCCCGATCGCCAGCGCCCGCACCGTCGACCAGCTCCCGCCGCTGCTGGCCGCCGCCGCGCTGGAGCTCACCCCGGCGCAGATCGCGCTGCTGGACGACGCCTCCGCCTGACCGTCGCCCCCGCGGCCCGCGTCGTCCACAGGCTGTGGACGACGCGGGCCGCCGCCGTCACGGGCGGCCGAAGTGGGTCGGCAGGAAGCCGCTGCTGATCACCGACACCCGGACGGTCTTCCCCGGCCGGGGCGCCTCGACGAACTTCCCGCCGCCCAGGTAGATCCCCACATGGTGGATCCCCGAGGCCCGGCCGCTGTCCGACCAGAAGAGCAGGTCGCCCCGGCGCAGCCGGTCCTGCGCGATCGGGGTGGTCGCCGCGTACTGGTCGTCGGCCACCCTCGGCAGGTTGACGCCCGCCCGCCGGAAGGCCTGCTGCACCAGCCCCGAGCAGTCGTAGCCGGAGGGACCGTCGCCGCCCCACACGTAGGGCTTGCCGAGCTGGGCCAGCGCGTAGCCGATCACCGACTCCGCCCGGTCCGCGGAGGGGATCCGGTCCTGGGTCTGCGTCCCGCCGCCCGACCCGCCGGTGCGGTCGAGGTAGATGTCGTAGTGGCTGGTCCAGCGCCACTCGCCCCGGGCGTTCCTGAACCAGTACCTGGAACCGTCCCAGCCCTGGCGCGGTCCGGCGGACCGGACGGCTGCCTCGGGAACGACCGGCTGCGCGGTGGGCGCGGTCGAGCCGGTCGAGCCGGTGGAACCCGTGGAGCCGGTCGGGACAACGGCTGTGGACAGGCCACCGGCGGAGGGCGAGGAGCCGGAGCCGCCCACGGCCTTCAGGTACACGCTGTAGTGGCCGGTCCAGCGCCACTCGCCCCGGGCGTTCTTGAACCAGTACTTGGAACCGTCCCAGCCCTGCTTGCCCGGCGCCGCCTGCGCGGCCCCGGCACCGGCGGTCAGTCCGACCACCCCGGCACCGGCCAGCACGGTGGTGGCCAGGCAGGCGGTGCGCACCGCCCGGTGTATTCGGGCGCCCCCGGACGGCCGAGCCGTTCGGGCGGTGCGCGGCCGGGCCGCGCAGTGCGGGCAGCCGCAGCCCGCGCCGCCGAGGCGTTCCTCGAAACCGTCCTGGGTGTCGAGGCCCTCGAAACCGTCCTGGCCCTCGGTGCCCCGGTCGGCGTCGACACCGCCGAATCCGTCGAACGCGTCGAGCTCGGCGAACCCGTCGGCGGTCCCCTCCGCGAACGCGAGGCCGACGTCCGTGCCGCTGGCTATCCTCATGCCGGTCGTCCTTCCTTCCGCCCGGCCCGGGCGGCCGGGGGCGGTACCGAGGCGGCCACTCCGGCCGGGGCGACGAAGGCGACCAGCAGGTGCTCCATCAGCGCGCTCCGGGCGGCCTCGTCCAGCTCGTGCGCGGTGGCCCGCTCCAGCCGGCGCACCGCGAGCGCCGCCGCCTCCACCGCGTCGTCCACCAGCACCGTGCGCAGGCCCGCGTCCAGATCGGCCAGCCGGCGCCGGCGCATCGACTCGGCCACCTCCGGCGCGTAGTCCAGCGCCAGCGGCTGCGCCGAGTAGACCTCCAGCCCGGCCGGGGCCACCTCGGCGGCCAGCGCCCGGGTCAACTCGTCGGCGAACCACTGGCCGTCGCGCAGCGCCGGTCCGGGAGCCGCGTTGCTGTCGCAGGGCAGGATGGAGGCGGTCCGCGTCAGCACCGCCTGGACCTGCTCCCGCAGATAGCTCTCGTGGTCCTCGATCGCCAGCACCGCCCGGGCGGTGTCCTTGACCCGCCACACGATCAGCAGCCGGACCACGATCGGCGTCCCGGTGCGGTCGACCACCTTGGCCGGCTCGCTGCGCCAGTGCCGCAGCCGGACGTCCACCCGGCGACGGCGCAGCAGCGGGTTCACCCAGACCAGGCCGGTGCGGCGGACGGTGCCCCGGTAGCGGCCCCAGCGGGTGAGCACCCGGGTCTCGCCGCCGGCGTTGGCCAGCAACCCGGCGAGCGCCAGCACGACGAGCAGCCCGGCGGCGGTCACGGCGGCGACCGAACGGGTGGTCACCTCGGCCCGGCCACTGGCGCGGACGGCGTCCGCGCGCAGATCGGGCAGCGCGTCCCAGTGCGGGACGACTCCGTCGCGCACCAGTACGAGCAGGACGGCGGCCGCGCCGAGCAGCAGCGCCAGCAGCGCGAGCCAGCCGGGCAGGCCGGCCGCGTTCCGCTCGCGGAGCGCCTGGTCGGCGCGCGGCGGCCGGCGCGAGGTGGCGGCGGCCGGCGTCCCGGCCGGGACCGCCTCCGCGACCGGGAAAGGGTCCCCGACCGGTAGTGGCGGCGGGGCCACCTGAACCGTGCGGGCGGCCGGCTCCGCCGCCTCCAGCGGATCGCGCGGATCGGCGGAGGATCCGGCGGGCCCGGGGAGGACCGCGAGCGGAGTGGTCGGTGGACCGCTGTCGGCCGGTCCGGACGTCCGCAACACCTTGGCGAGCGGGCTGGAGCCGGAGGCGGAACGTTCCGGCAGTGCCGGGGGAAGGGCCTTGGGCAGGTGGTCGGGTCGCTGCGAAGAGTCGCGGGTGACGTCCATGCACGGATCCTCAGGTTCAGTGTGTCGCGCAACGGGCGGCCCGGATCTGACGGGCAGTGCCAGAGTCAGGCTAAGTTCATACGTCATCAAATGCGACATTTGAGCTTATGTGTGTCGACATTTCCTGACGAATCATCCGAAGCCGGAGCTGACGCGCAGGCACATGAGCGGATGGTGGGAGCGGTTCAGCGCCGCCTGGCCCCGGTACCCCGGGCGAGCACCCGACGGGTGATCAGCCCGATCCCGGTGAGCACCAGCAGGATCCCGGCGAACGCACCGCGCCAGGCGTCCGACCGCTGCCGGTCGGCAGCCACCGGCGACGAGGGGTCCACCGGCTCGGCCGCCCGCTGCTGTCCGCGCTCGGGCGGGGCGGCCGGCCCCCGGGCCCGGTCGGAACGGTCCCGGTCCGGGGCGGAGACGTCCGCCGGATCCGGGTCCGCACCGGCCGGGACGGCGGCCGCCGTCGCGGTCGGGCTCGGGGTCGCGGCGGTGGTGGAAGTGGCCGTGGGAGTAGGGACAGCGGTGAGGGCGGGGCTCGCGGATGCGGTCACGCTCGGGCTCGGGCTCGGGCTCGGGCTCACGCTCGGGCTCGGGGATGTCGGGGCGGAAGCGGTCGGGGACACGGCCTGGGAGGGACCGCCGGTGACCGGAGCCACCGCCACCGGCGCCGCCGTCGGCGACGGCGACGGCGAAGCAGCCACCGGCGGTACGACGACCGGCAGCAGCCCCGGCGGGACCGGACCGAGCACAGGATCGAGGACCGGCTCGGCGACGGTCGGCGACGGCACCGAAGGAGTGGAGGGAACGGACGGGGTCGACGGCACCACCGGGGTCGGCGACACCGGTCCCGAGGGCGGGGCCGGTACCGAGGGCGGGGCCGTCGGGGACGGGGTGGACAGCGTGGACGGCGTGGACGGAACCGGGACGGACGCGGCCGGGGACGGACCGCCGGCGACCGGAGCCACCGTCACCGGCGCCGCGGCCGGCGAGGGCGAGGCCGCCACCGGCGCCCCCACCACCTCCGTGACCGGCGGTACGACGATCGGCAGCATCCCCGGCGGGACGGGGACGAGGACAGGATCGAGGACCGGCTCGGCGACGGTCGGCGACGGCACCGAAGGAGTGGAGGGAACGGACGGGGTCGACGGCACCACCGGGGTCGGCGACACCGGCACCGAGGGCGAGGCCGTCGGGGACGGGGAGAGCGCGGGCGTGGGACGCGCGGATGTCGTGGGCTCGGCCGAGGACGGCGAGGCCGACGGCACGACCGGCACCGCCGTGGGCGTCACCGAAGGCGTCGGGACAGCGCTCGCCGTCGGAGCCGGGGTCACCGCGGAAGTCGCCGACGGGGTCACCGCGGGAGTCACCGACGGCGCCGCCGTGGGAGTCACGTCCGGCGTGGCCTCCGGCGCGGGCGTGGGCGCGGGCGTGACCGCCCCGCCCGCCGGAGCGACGGTGACCGCCACGGCCTCCGCCGCCGTCCCGTTCCCCGCCAGGTCGGTCGCGGTGACGACCAGCCACTGCTCCCCCACCGGCAGATCACGGTTCGCCGTGCACGCCCAGCTGCCGTCGAAGGCCGCCGTCGTCCCGCAGGCGACGATCCGCGCGGTCTCGGCGGCGCGCTCCGGCCGCGCGGTGACGAGCACCTGGGCCCCGGGTTCGGCCCTCCCGGCGAGCCGGGGCCTGGCGACCCGGAGGGTCTCCCCGGCGGTCGGCGCGGTGAGCACCGGACGGTCCGGCGGCACGGTGTCGACGACCAGCTCGACCGCCCGGCCCGGGGTCCGGTTCCCGGCGGGGTCGGCGGCGGTCGGGGTGAGCCGGTGCCGACCGTCCGCCAGGTTCTCCACCGGAAGGCAGGACCAGCCGCCGTCGGCCCGGACCCCCGTGCTGCACAGGTCGGTCCCCTGAGCGCCGGAGCCGCCGCCCCCGACGGCCCCCTCGCGCGTTCCGGCCGACCGGTCGACCACGGTCACGGTGCTGCCCGGCTCACCCGTGCCGGTCAGCTGCAGCCCCGGGTCGTTGGTGAACTCGGGCAGGGTCAGCACCGGAGCGCCGGGGGGCGCGGTCTTGACGGTGATCCGCACCGGCTCGCCGCGCAGCACCACGCCACCGCCGGTGGTCTCCACCGGGGTGAGGCTGTGCGGGCCCGGGGCCAGCGCCGTGTCCGGACGGCAGGACCAGTCGCCGCCCCGGGCGACCCTGGTCCGGCAGAGCGCGGTGTCGCCCTCGCGGATCTCGACGGTGGCGCCGGCCACCGCGCCCTCGCCGGCGAACCGGGGTCGGGCGTCGGCGAGGGTGGTGCCGTCGACCGGTTCGGCGATCTCCGGGCGGGCGGCCCCGACGGTCAGCCTGATCCGCTGGTCCGAGACCTGGCCGGAGTCGGCGAAGCCGCCGGCCGGCACCAGCTGGGCGGCGTCCCGGCCGATCCGCAGCCGGGCCCAGGTCTCGCCCGAGGCCGCGTCGGCGGGGACGGTCCAGTCCAGCGAGGCGCTGCGCTCGCCGGGGGCGATCTCGGTCTGCACCCGCTCGGTGGGGTCGAAGCGGCCGTCGCGGTCGAAGTCGACCCAGCCGGCCAGGGTGGCGGAGGAGTCGCCGACGGCGACCGGGACGGTGAGCCGGTAGTCGTGGCCGATCGCCGCCTCGGCGGGGTAACCGACGGCCGGGTCGGCGCCCTGGTACTCGCCCCGGCCGGGCTGGAGCTGCGGCGGTGGCGGATTGGCCCCGCCGCCCTCCCCGCTGCCGCCGCCCGTGGACCCGTCCCCGCCGCCCGTCCCGCCGTCCCCGCCACCGGTGCCGCCGTCCGCCCGCCCGGCGTCGGACCGCCGGAACAGCCAGCCGGGCCGCCCGTCGGCCTTGGCCCCCTGGGTGGCGGCGTCACCGCCCAGGTAGAGGTCGGAGAGCAGGTGGGAGGCGTTGCCGTAACCCTGCGGGGCGGTGCCGACCCCCTCGTCGAGGGTGACCGTGTAAGCCTGGGTGAGCGGGGCCGGGGCGGTGGTGGAACCGGCCCGGGCGGTCGAACGCCGCTCGACCCGGAACACCGCCGTGCGGAAGGTCCCGGCCAGCTCCAGGCTGCCCTCGGCGGCGGAGCCGGGGTCGCCGTCGGCGCCGCCGTCGGCCCGGGCGGGGGCGAGTGTGTTGCCGTCGACCGTCCAGCCGGGCCAGTCGGTGCGGTTGACCAGGGTGGGGGCGGCCGGTGAGCCGCCGGTCAGGACGAGTCTGGTCGCGGTGCCGGTGGAACCCGATTTCCCGGTGGTGATTCCGGCGAGCCCGCTGAGGTGCAGCCGGGGATTGCGGACGGCCCGGGAGAAGGCCAGCCGGAGCGTTCCGACGGTGCGCCAGGAACCGTCCGTCTGCGGACGGTCCTCGGAGATCCGGAAGGACTGCGCGGGATCTCCGGGCCGGAGTCCGTCGGCGTAGAGCGTGCGGGAACGGCCGCCGCCGGCGCGGTCCGCCAGCTTCCCCGGGCCGGCGGTGACCGACATCCCGGGGTCGGCGGAGAAGTCCAGTCGGACGGAGAGCCCGGAGGGCAGCACCGCGCCGCGCTCGGCGCTCCAGCTGCCGGGGGTCTGCTGGGCGGCCGAGGGCGGCGGGTTCCAACCGATCAGCAGCCCGGCCGCCAGGACCGCGGCGGTACCGGCCGCAGCCGGGAACTGTCGGTTCATCCGGCTCTCCTTCACATCGGCTGCCGGGCGGCCTGGATGACCGGGCAGTCTGGACACAAGATGTGACAAAACGGAATCACGATCCTGGTCCGGTCATACCGCGACACTTGCACTGTTGGCCGTATGACACCCGATTGGCAGCCTCAGGCCCCCGGCAGGACGGGATGTACCCGAAAGAACCGCATTCCACCCATTGGCCCCCGCGCGGGACGGGCGGCCCACGCCCGCCCGGAGCAGGGCAGGGGCAGTGACAGAAGCAGGGGCAGCGGAATCACGGAAACGAAAGAACCCCCGGCCACCAGGGCCGGGGGTTCTCTTCTGGTGCGCTCAGCAGGATTCGAACCTGCAACCTCTTGATCCGTAGTCAAGTGCTCTATCCGTTGAGCTATGAGCGCAAGGGCCGGACGGATCCGGTCTTGCGGGGTTTGGTGCGCTCAGCAGGATTCGAACCTGCAACCTCTTGATCCGTAGTCAAGTGCTCTATCCGTTGAGCTATGAGCGCTCGCCCTGGTGAACGTTGCCAGCGGGGCGGTGCGGGGACAACATTACATGACCTGCGGCGCGGGACGAAATCGATTGATCCGGGCACCTCGGGCGCCCCGGGCCGACGCGCCCCGGACATGCGAAGAGCCCCGCCGACAAGATCGTCGACGGGGCTCCCGGCTGCGGAGGCTGAGGGATTTGAACCCTCGATCAGGAATAACCCCGAAACCGCATTAGCAGTGCGGCGCCATAGACCGGACTAGGCGAAGCCTCCTCCACATGGACCAAGCCCGCGTGCGCGGACCCGTTCCCTGTGCCTGTGATGATGCCACAACCCGGGGGCCCGGCACCAACCGCCGACAACGTTACTAGGCGGGTCGTCCCCGCCGCAAAGAAGAATGAGATACTGCCCTCTCCGGAGTGAGCTGCCCTGAAGCCGAGGAGACCTGTCGACGTGAGCAGCAGGCCGATCCGAGGCGCTGCTCGCCTCGCCGCCATACTCGACGCCCTGCCCGATGCGTTGTTGCTGGTCAACAGCAACGGCACGGTCGTCGATGCCAACACCGCGGCCGTACAGGCGCTCCAGGCGCCCGGCACCTCGCTGGTCGGCATGGGCGTCCTCGACCTCCTGCCGGAGTTCGACCCCAGCCGGATCCCCGGTTCGATGCGCCCGGCCAGCAGCGAGGACGAGGCCCTCGACCGCCCGGTCCGGATGACCGCCCGGCGCACCGACGGCAGCACCTTCCCGGTCGAGGTCTCCGGCAACGACTTCGACGACGACGGCTCCGGCGCGGGCGAGGGCCGGGGCTACGCCGTCTCCTCGCTGGTCCCCTACGACCCGTACCGCGAGGGCTCCCGCTCCTCCGACCTGCTCCTGCTGCTGGTCCGCGACCTGACCGGCCGGCTCGGCGTCGAGGCCGAGCTGCGCCGCCAGCACAAGCAGACCGAGATGATCCTGCGGGCCGCCGCCGAGGGCGTGCTCGGCGTCGACCTCGAAGGCCGCTGCGTGCTGGTCAACCCGGCCGCCGCGCACATCCTGGAGTACCGGGCCAGCGAGCTGGGCGGCCGTGAGCTGCACCCGCTGATCCAGCACTCCCGGGCCGACGGCACCCCGCTGTCGCTGGAGGAGTCCGCGCTGCTGGACACCCTGACCTCCGGCCGCAAGCACCGGGTGCGCGGCACCGTGCTGTGGCGCAAGGACGGCCGGCCGGTCACCGTCGACCTCACCACCGCCCCGGTCCGGGACGGCGACCAGCTGGTCGGCGCGGTCATGACCTTCACCGACCGCAGCCGCGAACTCGCGCTGGTCGCCCGCAACGAGCACCTCACCGCCGTCCTGGAGAGCGAGCTCGGCGGCGCGCTGACCGCGCTGCACCGGCGGATCGACGCGCTGGCCGCCGACCCGGCCGGTCAGCTCTGGCCGGAGGCCAACTGGACGCTGCGCCGGCTCGCCGACGAGTGCCGCCGGTTCGGCAAGCTGATCGACGGTGTGCTGGCCCACCAGCGCTCCGAGGCCGGCGAGAGCGCCACCGCGGACGCGGACGGCAAGGGCGGGCCGAAGCCCGCCGAGCGGGTCCCGGTCGCCCTGGACAAGGTGGTCCGGCGGGCCGTCGAGCACGCGGGCGAGCTGGTCGGCGCCGGGCGGGTGCGGTTCTCCGTGCACGCGGCCGCCGTCGAGGTGATCGCCGACGAGCAGCGGCTCGCCCAGGCGCTGGCGCACCTGGTCGCGGACGTCAGCGGGGTCGGCCTGTCGCTGGACGCCGAGCCCGAGCTGCCCTCCCCCGGGCTCGCCGCCCCCGGCACCCCGGCCCTGCCGCCGGGCGCGGGCGACACCCCGGCCGTGGTGCTCGCCGCCGCCCAGCGCGGCGAGGTCGCCCGGGTGGAGATCCGCGGCCCCGGGCGCGGCGGCAGCCCCGTCCACCTGCCGATAGCCCGCGCGGTGGTCGAGCGCCACGGCGGGGTGCTCCAGCCGCACGAGCTGCCGGGCCGCGCCGGCACCACCTATGTCGTCGAACTGCCGCTGGACCCGGTCGCCGCGAAGGCCGCCGCCGAGCGCGCGGGTGCCGAGGGCCGCTCGGACCGGCCGAAGGAGAGCGACAGCGCCGTCCTGCCCGATCTGCCGGGCATCCCGCAGCTGCCCACCGCGCGCGCCGAGGAGCCGGCGGCCGGGAGTGCCCCGGCCAGCGGTCCCGGTACGGCGGGGCCCGGGGCCGGTCGCGGCTCCGCCGCCACCCCGGCGGACGGCACCGCCCGGGAGGGCGGGCGCGGCGACTCCGCGACCGCCGCCCCCGACGGTCCGCCGGCCGACCCGGCCACCGAGCCCGGCACCGACCCGGCGCCGGTCGTCGAGCAGCGCCGGGGCCGCCGCGGGCGCCCCGCCGTCGAGCAGCCGACCGCCGACCTCGACGCCGCCCAGGACGCCCCCGCCCCCGGCACCCACCCGGACATCCCGGCCGACCAGTGGCCGAACGCCCCGGCCCGGATCGAGCGCGCCGTCCCCGAGCAGTGGAACGGCACCGGCAACGACCCCGCGTACGGGCGGCAGGGCCTCGGCGGCCCGAACGACCCGCAGAGCGACCCCTGGGGCAAGGACGACGGCCGCTCCGGCACCGCCTACGCCGTTCCGGTCGACGCCGGACGCCCGGACCGGGACCCCGGCGACGGTGCCACCGGCGCGGACGTCGAGCGCCGGACCGCCGACGCCCCGGCCGGTCCGCGCACCCCGATCGCCCTCGGCCCCGGCCCCTCCCCGGAGGAGCCGGCCGCCGGCCAGGACGGTCAGGAGAACCCGGGCAACCGGGACGGCTCGGTCGGTCCGGACGCCGCAGGCCGTCCGGACGAGTCCGGCACCGAGCCCCGGCCGTCCCGGCGCCGTCGCGCGCTGCCCGGCAACGAGGACTCCTCCGGCGGCTTCGCCCTGCCCGGCGTGCCCGAGGCCCCGGTCTACCCCGGACTGGAGCACGCCCTGCCGGCCGGTCCGGCCCCGGCTCCGGCCGAGGCCGCCGGTCCCACGCCGACCGGCCGCCGCCGACGGCTGGCCGTCCCGCCCGGTCCCGGTGGCGAGAACGGCGGCCCGGCCGCGCCCGACGGCGCCGGAGCGAACGCGCCCGCCGCACTGCCCGCACTGCCGTCGGCGGCCCTGGCGCTGCCGGACGGCGACCGCTCCGAGAGCGGCGAGGGCGGTGCCGGACCTCGGCCGGTCGGCACCGGCCTGGGTGAGCTGGCCCCGCCGCGCCCGCTCGGCGGCACCGGCCTGCCCGGTGTGCCCGGCGGATCGGGGCCGGGGGCCCAGATGAGCCCGGTCGCCGCCGTCGCGCCCGTCCCCGCGCCGGCCCCCGCCGAGGGCCGGACCGCGCCGAGACCGATGGCCGAGCTGCCCGCCGCGCCCACGCCGACGGCCCCGGCGGCCCTGCCGCTCCCCCCGGCGGGCGGCGGCACGACCGTCGAGCGCCCGGTGCCCGCGCCCGCCCCCGACGGCGGACCGCGTCGGCTGCTGGTCTGGCCCGAGCCCGACCCGGCCACCAGCCAGGCGCTGCAGGACCGCGGCTACCGCCCGGTGATCGTCCGCTCCCGCGAGGAGGTGGACGCGCAGGTCTCCGGCTTCCCCGCCGCGCTCTTCGTCGACCCGCTGACCGGCCCGATCACCCGCACCGCGCTGCAGTCGCTGCGCACCGCCGCGCTGAACAGCCGGGTGCCGGTGGTGGTCACCGCCGGTCTCGGCCAGGCCACCCGGGACGCCGCGTACGGCGCCGACCCGGCCGTACTGCTGCGCGCCCTCGCCCCGCGCGACGGCGAGAACCACGCCCCGCGCGTCCTGCTGGTCGAGAGCGACCCGGACATCGCCGTCGCGATGATCGGCAGCCTGGAGCGGCGCGGCATGCACGTCGAGCACGCGGTGGACGAGAACGACGCCGTCGCCCGGGCCAGCAGCGTCCAGCCCAACCTGGTGGTGATGGACCTGCTCCAGATCCGCCGCCGCCGGGTCGGCCTGCTGGACTGGCTGCGCGCCAACGACCGGCTGCACCGCACCCCGCTCGTCGTCTACACCTCGGTGGACCTCGACCCGCGCGAGCTGCCCCGGCTGCGCACCGGCGAGACGATCCTCTTCCTCGCCGAGCGCTCGACCAGCGAGGACGTGCAGTCCCGGATCGTCGACCTGCTCGGGCGGATCGGCGCCATGGGCGAGGCGGGCGTCGCCGCCGCCGGCTGAGCACGCGAGAACGAACGGCCAGGGCCGGCCACCCCCTCCTCAGGGGGCGGCCGGCCCTGGCGGTTCCGGCGGGGGTGTCCCGCCGGGTGTCACTCCTTGCCGAGCAGCGTGACGTCCAGCTTCTGCTCCGCGTAGTCGGCGCGGATCACCTTCTTGTCGAACTTCCCGACCGAGGTCTTCGGCACCGCCTCGACGAGCGCCCAGCGCTCGGGCAGCTGCCAGGACGCGATCCGCCCGGCCAGGAAGGCCCGCAGTTCCGGCAGCCCGACGGTGGCGCCCGGCCGCAGCACGACGGTCGCCAGCGGGCGCTCGCCCCACTTCTCGTCCGGCACGGCCACCACGGCGGCCTCGGCCACCTCCGGGTGCGCCATCAGGTGGTTCTCCAGGTCCACCGAGGAGATCCACTCGCCGCCGGACTTGATCACGTCCTTGGCCCGGTCGGTGAGGGTCAGGTAGCCGTCCGGGGTGATGGTGCCGACGTCGCCGGTGCGCAGCCAGCCGTCCTCGGAGAACTTGTCGTCCGGGCGCTCCGGGTCCTGCCCGGCACCGCCGTAGTACGCCCCCGCGATCCACGGGCCGCGCACCTCCAGCTCGCCCGCCGACACCCCGTCGTGCGGCATCCGCTCGCCGCCCGGGCCGATCAGCCTGGCCTCGACGGAGGCCGGGAAGATGCCCTGGCTGACCCGGTAGGGCCACTCCTCCTCCGGGGTGAGGCCGCCGGGCGGCTGGGCGAAGGAGCCCAGCGGCGAGGTCTCGGTCATGCCCCAGGCGTGGATGACCCGGATGCCGTGGCGCTCCTCGTACCCCTTCATCAGCGAGGGCGGACAGGCCGAGCCGCCGATGACGACCATCCGCAGGCTGGAGGTGTCGTAGTCGCCGGCGTCCAGCTCGTCCAGCAGCCCGCTCCAGATCGTCGGCACGGCGGCGCTGACGGTGGGCCGCACGGCGGCGATCATCTCGGCCATCGGCCGGGGCTGGAGGAAGCGGTCCGGCATCAGCAGGTTGGCGCCGGACATGAACGCGGCGTGCGGGATGCCCCAGGCGTTGACGTGGAACATCGGCACCACCGGCAGGGCGGTGTCGCGCGGGGTGAAGGCGAAGTTGTCGCCGGTGTTGACCTGGAGGCAGTGCAGGTAGACCGAGCGGTGGCTGTAGAGGACGCCCTTGGGGTCGCCGGTGGTGCCGGAGGTGTAGCAGAGCACGGCGGCCCGGCGCTCGTCGATGTCGGTGAGCCAGGGGTACTCGGCCGGCCGGTCGGCGATCAGCTCCTCGTAGTCGTGCACGCCGCCCGCGAAGCCGGCCAGCACCGAGCGGTCGCCCGGGCCGCTGACCACGATGTGCTTGAGCGTCGGGGCCAGCCTCGGCAGGACGGCGGCCAGCAGCGGGAGCACGGTGCCGTTGACGATGATCACGCGGTCGGCGGCGTGGTCGACGATGAAGGACAGCTGGTTGGCGGGGAGCCGCAGGTTGAGGGTGTGCAGCACCGCGCCCATCGCCGGTACGGCGAGGTAGGCCTCCAGGTGCTCGGCGTTGTTCCACATCAGGGTGGCCACCCGGTCGTCCTCCGTGACGCCGAGCTCGTCCCGCAGGGCCCAGGCCAGCCGCGCGGCCCTGGCCCCGACCTCCGCGTAGGTCCGGACCACCGGTCCGGTGCCGTCCCAGGTGGTGACGGTCGAGCGGGCGTGGACGGTCGCCCCGTGTTCGAGGATTCGGGCGACGGTGAGCGGAACGTCCTGCATCGTGCTGAACACGGGTCCTCCTCGACCTGGGCTGCACTGCGGCGGTGCTGCCCCGGCCCGACCGGAGGCCGGCTGGGCCCCCGGCCCGGCCGGAGACCGGCTACTGGGCGGTAATACGGGGCAGTAGAGCCCGATTGTGCCGCGCCGCACCCCCGCTGTCAGCATTCCGGCACAGTTGCCCCGATCACGGCCGCCGGGACGGGCGGGATACTGGGGGCATGGGTGACGGGCGTGACGACCGACCGGCGGGGCCGCTGCGGACCGGGCCCCGGATGCCGTGCCCGTGCTGCGCGGAGGGCGTGCGGACGGAGGCGCGGATGGGCCTGCGCGCGGGCCGGACCGGCACCGGACTCATCCCGCAGACCTGCCGCCACTGCGGCGGCCTGGGTTTCCTGGGGCTCGCCCTGCGGGAGTGACGCCGCCTCAGCCGGCCAGCGGAGCGTCCACCTGGTTGCGGTCGACGGTGAGCGTCGCGCCGCCGTAGGTCTCCTCGACATTGCCCCGGTACTGGTGGACGCGCTGGCGCAGGGCCCAGAGGTCCGGGGCGAGCGCCCCGCCGCCCGCCGTGTCGGCCCGGTCGTCCCAGCGGGCGTACCAGAGGGTGTCGGGCAGCGGCGTACTGCCGGCCCGGGCGGCCGCGGCGAGGTCGGCGATGCCGGAATCGAGGCTGGAGTAGAAGCCGGAGCCGTAGCCCGCCAGGTGCAGGGCCTGGGTCCAGCCGAGGGTGAAGTCGACCACGGCCTGCCCGCAGGCCGGGTCGCGCGACGGGTAGGCCTCGATGTCCAGGAAGACCGGGCTGCCCTTGCCGAGCCCGACCGCGTCGAGGCCGCGGACCGCCTCGACCGCCTCCTCCCGGCCCTGCTGGACGGCCCGGGCGGGATCGATCCGCTTCGGTTTGCGGCTCAGCTCGCTGCACGGGGCCTGGAGGCCGACGTGGACGGGCAGGAAGCGCCAGCCCATCGCCCTGGCCTGCCGCACCCAGTCGGCGCCCAGCCTCGGCTGGGCGCAGCCGCGCTGGCTCCCGCTGGTGTAGATGCCGACCGCCCCGTACGGCGAGGAGTCGCGCCAGGCCCGCATGGTCTCCAGCGGCGGCGCGGTGCAGGCGTCGAAGGCCGCGCCGGTGAAGAGGTCCCGGGCCCGGGCGGCGGGCGGGCCGAACCGGTCGGGGAGCACGGTGGCCCGGATCCGGGGGGCGGCGGTGACCACCGGTGCGGTCTCGTCGGCGCTCGCGCCCGGACCGCCGGCGGCCAGCAGCAGGACGAAGGAGGCGGCGGCGAGGGCCGCGGGGCGGAGATAGCGCACGCCGCCTTGATACTGACGGAACGTCGGACAACCGCGGCAGCCGCGCCGTGCACGCCGGAAAAGCCCACCCTTTCGGACGCACCCGTCCGTATCCGTCCCGATATTTGTAACGAGCTTGCTGCCCAGTGGCTCCTTACGGCAAACTCACCTCCATGCCCACGCCCCACCTCAGCGAAACCTCCGCCCCGACGACGGCCGCCGCCGTCGCCGAGGCGCTTGTCATGCCGCCCGCCCCCAAGGGCGAGCCCGCCGGCGAGCGGGGCGGATGGCGACGAGGCGGGGCGCCCGCGGAGGGGCTGCCACCGGACCCGCGAACCGGCCGACCGTCCGGCCGACGGTTCCCGAACTTCCTGCGGCGCCCGGAGAGCATCCCGGCGCCGCTGCTCTGTCTGACGGCGATGTTCCTGGTGCAGACCGGGATCGCGTTCTCCAAGCCGCTGTTCGGCCCGCTCGGGGTCAGCGGCACCACCTTCCTCCGGCTGGGCTTCGCGGCGGTCGTCCTGCTCGCCGTCACCCGGCCCCGGCTGCGCGGGCTCCGGCCGCGCGACCTGGCCGCCGCGGGCCTGCTCGGCATGGCCTCGGCCGGGATGACCCTGCTGTTCGCCGGGGCGATCGACCGGCTGCCGATGGGCACCGCCGCCACCATCGAGTTCCTCGGCCCGCTCGCGGTGGCGCTGTTCTTCGCCCGCCGTGCCAGCCACCTGCTCTGGGCGCTGCTCGCGGCCGGCGGGGTGGCGCTGCTGACGCTGCTCGGCGAGGGCGGGGAGGGCGGGACCGGACTCGACCCGGTCGGCCTGCTCTGCGCCTTCGGGGCGGCGGCCTGCTACGCCGCGTACATCCTGTTCACGGACAAGGTCGGGGCGGCGTTCCAGGGCTTCCAGGGGCTGGCCGTGTCGATGACGGTCGGCGCGCTGGTGGTGGCGCCGTTCGGGCTCGGCGAGGCCTGGGACGGACTGTCGGCGCCGGACGCCTCGCCGCTGGTGCTGCTGCTCGCGGTCGCCGGGGTGTCCCTGCTGCTGCCGGTGATCCCCTACGCGCTGGAGATGACCGCGCTGCGGCGGATGCCCCAGCGGGTGTTCAGCGTGCTGGTGAGCCTGGAGCCGGCGGTCAGCGCGCTGGTCGGGCTGGTGGTGCTCGGACAGCTGCTGGGCGCCGCCCAGCTGGCGGGGATCGGCTGTGTGGTGGTGGCGAGCGTCGGGGCCACCCTGACCGGGCGGCGCTGAGTCGACCGGACGGCACCGGGACGAGCGGGATCAGCGGAACGAGCAGGACGACCGACGGCCGGGGCGCGCATCGACCTGATGCGTGCCCCGGCCGTCCGCCGTGGCGCTCCGGACACCTCCGGTGCTCCGGCCGCGTCAGGGCCAGAGCAGGGTGCGCGACCACTCCGGGGTGAGCACCGGTCCGGTTCTGGTGTAGCGGAGGCGGACGTGGTGGCGCTCGGCCTCGCCCTGCCAGAACTCGACCTCGTGCGCCCAGAGCGTGTAGACGGCGTGCCCGGCGGCGACCGCGTCCGGGGTGGCCTCCAGACGGCGGCGGGCCACCGCCACCGCCTCCTCGTACTCGGCCGGCGAGGCCAGCGGTTCGCTCTGCCGCCCGACCAGCGCGCCGATCCGGGCGTCCGGGGAGCGGGTGGCGAACTCGGCCGCCGCGACCAGGTCGGCGGCCCGTTCGACGGTGCCGCGGACCCGCACCTGGCGGCCCAGCCGGGGCCAGTAGACGGTGAGCGCGGCGGCCGGGTGGTCGGCGAGCTGGCGGCCCTTGGGGCTGTCGGCGGCGGCGGAGAAGACCCAGCCGGTGCCGGACGCGTCCACGTCGCGCAGCACCAGGACGCGGGCGTCCGGCAGGCCGTCGGCGTCGACCGTGGAGAGGGTGAAGACCTGCGGGTCCAGCACCCCGGCGTCCAGGGCGGTGGCGAGCCAGTCGACGAACAGCGGGCCGGGCTCGGCCGGGGCCGCCCCGGTGTCGAAGCCCGGCAGCGGGCGGGCCATCGGCGGACGGCCCAGCATCAGCTCGGGCACCGACCGGGGCTCGGACCGCGTTTCCGGGCGCGGCTCCGGGCCCGACCCGGGACCGGGTGCGGGCGTCGTCCCGCCCGGGCCGCTCAGGTCCTCGTCCTCGGCTGCCATCGCGCCCTTCCTTCCGGTTGCCGCCGCCGCAGCCCCTCGCCGGACGGGCCACCGGGGGGCGCCGGGCTCGGGGGTGCACTGTCGGAGCGCAACCGTACCGCCGCACGGTGACGAGTCAGGGCGCGGGCCCTGCACCGGTCCGCCCGCGGACGCCCCCGGGGACGCCCGGCCCGCCCCCCTGCGCGGCCGGGCGTGCCCGGCTCGTCCGGACACGCCCGGATACGCCCGTGGGCGGCACCGAAACTCGGTGCCGCCCACAGGACCGGTTCGCGGTGACCCTTTCCGCTGCCCGGTTGCGCGCTGTGCGATCCGTTCCGATCGCGGTTTCTTCCGATCCGCTTCGCGGTCCGCTCCGGACCCGTCGCGGGTGCTCAACCCACCCGCGTCCGCCCCGGCCGGCCCCGGTGCTCCGTCGACGGCGCCCCCGCCGTCGACGGCTCCCGGTCGGTGCCGGCACCCGGGGCTCCCCGGTGCCCGATCGCCCGGGTGCTCAGCCGAAGATCGGCGCGAAGACGATGCTGTAGTTCTTGTTGGACTGGCCGGCCAGGATGGTGCCCGAGTTGTCCTTCACCGCGAGGGTGTTGGCCTGGTTCGAGGCGCCGGAGCCGGTCGCGGTCTGCTGGTTGGAGATGTAGTTCCCGTCGACCGAGCCGAAGACGTTGCCCGTCCCGACGTTCGACACCACACCGCTGTTGGACCCGTCGTTGGCGAGCGCGCCGTTGTCGGCGGCGGCGGCGCCGGCACCGGCGAGCAGCAGTCCGGCCGCGAGCGGGGCGGCGAGCAGCACACCGGCGGTACGGCGGATTCGGTTGCGAGCCATGGGAGCCTCCAAGAAACGGTAATCGTGCAATGGGTGCGGGAGTTCGCCGGCCAGACGAACACCTGCGGGCTGCGACGCCGGGTCACAGACTTCCGCAACAAATCGACAAAGCACCACCTCCCGGTGCCCTTTTCGCCCTTTAGCGTGATATCCAGCAGCCCCGCGCATAACTGCGGCCGATCCTGGAAGCCCGCCGACACACCGCCGCCGACCTGCGATGTCGCCCGAACGGTCGGACACGACCGAGCGATCGAGGGGAGGCGTGAAGGGGGCACACGGACAACCCGGCGCACCACCCTGGCGTGCGGCGGAACAAACACGCCCCCGCCAGGTGCGGTCACGCTACCGTGTCGATAATTCCGGCCATCCTGCGACAGTCTGAAAATCCGGAGAACAATACCTTCGGTGCCCGGCCCCGGGGGGCGGTCAAACCGCCTTGCCGGGATTGAGGATCCCCAGCGGATCGAAGACCGCCTTCAGCTGCCGCTGCAGCTCCATCGCCACCGGCCCCAGCTCCCGCGCCAGCCACTCCCGCTTGAGCAGCCCCACCCCGTGCTCCCCGGTGATCGTCCCGCCCAGCTCCAGCCCCAGCGCCATGATCTCGTCGAAGGAGCGCTGCGCCAGGGCCGACTGCTCGGGGTCCGCCGCGTCGAAGATGACGATCGGATGGGTGTTGCCGTCCCCGGCATGGCTCACCACGCCGATGGTCAGCCCGTGCCGCTCGCCGATCGCCGCGACCCCCTCCAGCATCTCGGCCAGCCGTGAGCGCGGCACCGCCACGTCGTCGATCATCGTGGTGCCCAGCCGGTCCAGCGCGGGCAGCGCCAGCCGGCGCGCCTCCAGCAGCAGTTCGGACTCGGCCTGGTCCTCGGCCGGGACCACCTCGGTCGCCCCGGCCGCCCGGCACAGCTCGCCGACCGAGGCCAGCTCGGCCACCCGGTCGGGGCCGTCGAAGGCGACCAGGAGCAGCGCCCGGGTCGACTCCGGCAGGCCCATCCGCCCCAGCTCGTTGACCGCGCGCACGCTCACCGGGTCCATCAGCTCCATCAGCGAGGGGGTGAAGCCGCGCGCCATCACCTCGCAGACCGCCGCGCCCGCCGAGGCCGTGCTCGGGAACTCCGCCGCCAGCGCCAGCTGCGGGGCGGGGGCCGGCCGCAGCGCCAGCACGGCGCGGACCACCACCCCCAGCGTGCCCTCGGAGCCGACCAGCAGCCGGGTCAGGTCGTAGCCGGCCACGCCCTTGGCCGTCCGGCGGCCGGTGGACAGCAGCCGTCCGTCGGCCAGCACCACGTCGAGGCCGAGCACGTACTCACCGGTCACGCCGTACTTGACGCAGCAGAGCCCGCCCGCGCCGGTCCCGATGTTGCCGCCGATGGTGCAGGACTCCCAGCTCGACGGGTCGGGCGGGTAGGCGAGCCCCGAGGCGGCCGCCGCCCGGGAGAGCTCGGCGTTGACCACCCCCGGCTCGACCACGGCGATCCGGTTCACCGGGTCGATCTCCAGGATCCGGTTCATCCGCAGCATCGACAGCACGATGCAGCCGTCGACCGCGTTGGCCGCGCCGGACAGACCGGTCCTGGCGCCCTGCGGGACCACTGGGACGCGCAGCGCGGTGGCGGTGCGCAGCACGTGCTGCACCTGCTCGACCGTCTCCGGGAAGACCACCACGGCGGGGGTTCCGGCCGGGCAGAAGTCCGCCATGTCGTGCCGGTAGGCGTCCGTCACGTCCGGGTCCACGGCCATCGCCCCGGGCGGGAGGCCCTCCGCCAGTCGGTCCGTCAGGTCACTCATCGCCGCTTCCGCCCTCCGCCGCCCGTCCCGGACTCGCACTCTGCCCGCCGTCCGCCCGAGCGGCAAGTACCCACGGGGCGGTCGGGCCCGGGGCGGTCGGGCCCGGCTCAGGCCCGGGGCGGTCAGGACCGGCGCAGGACCGGGGAGGCCAGGGCGAGGAGCCCGGCGGCGCCGGCGGCCAGCGCGCAGAGGGCGATCGGCAGCCGGGGTCCGGCCGTGTCGGCGAGCAGGCCGAGCGCCCCGGTCGAGAGCACCAGCGCGGCGCTCTGCACCAGGGTCAGCAGGGCCTGCACCCGGGAGAGATGGGTGTCCGGCGCGGCTCCCAGCAGCAGCGGCGCGAGTCGGCCGACGAACAGCCCCGACCCCGCGCCCGTCAGCAGCCCGCCGGCCGCGGCCACCGCCGGGACCGGCGCCGCGGCCAGCAGCGCGACGCCCGCGGCGGCGGCGCAGAGCCCGGCCGCCGCACCCGCCCCGCCCCGGGGCCGGCCGTCCCCCGAGCCCCGGCGGGCGAGCAGGGCCGCGACCACCAGGACGCCCGCCCCCTGGCCGCCCGCCACCAGACCGGCCGCCCCCGCGCCCCACCCGGCGGTCCGGGCCAGCAGCGGTCCGAGCAGCGAGACCACCGGCAGCACCGCCCCGGCCGCGGCCCCGGCCAGCAGCAGTGCCGACCGCAGCAAGCGGTCACCCGCCGCCAGCCGCACCCCGGCGGCCGCCTCCCGCAGCAGCCCGGGCCGTTCGTCCGGGCCGGCACCGGTGCCGGTGGTGGCGCCGGTGCCGGCACGGGCGCGGGCCGCCGGGACCCGGCGCGGGTCGGACACCGGCAGGAACAGCAGCACCAGCAGCAGGACGGCGAAGCTCGCCGCGTCCACCAGCGCCGCCGCGGGCAGCCCGCCCGCCGCGACCAGCGCGCCGCCGAGGGGTGCCCCCAACAGGGCGGCGAGCTGACCGCCCGCCTGCCGCAGGGCCAGGGCCCGCGGCAACTGCTCGGCGGCCACGAGCAGCCGGGGCACCGACCCGCTCGCCGGGAGGTAGAACGCGTCCACCACGCCGATCACCAGCGCCGCGAGCAGCAGCAGCCCGAGCGGGCTGCCCCGGAGTCCGGCCGAGGCCGCCAGTACGAGCGTCGCGGCCAGCATCACCGCGTCCCCGGCGAGCATCACCCGGCGCGCGCCCAGCCGGTCCGCCACCGCGCCGCCGAGCAGGACCAGCGCCGTCCGGGCCACCGTGATCACGGTGAGCACCAGTCCGGCGGCGGCCCCGCCGTGCGCGGCGGCGGCCCAGCCCAGGGCGAAGGCGAGGGCGGCGTCGCCCAGGGCCCCGAGCTGCGCGCCGGCGAGCCAGCGCAGGTACGGCGCAGGCAGCGCCGGCCGACCCGGGCGGGCCGGGGCGGAGGGATCGGCCGCGTCGGCGCCGGTCGCGAGGGAACCCGTGGTCGTCATGCGCGCCGACGCTAGGACCCTCGACCGGCTTCAGGGCAAACGCCGGGCCGTCGGGCGCGGATCAGGCGCGCACCACCGGCTCCTGCAGCTCCGTCACCCAGCCCGCCGGGTCCTCGGGGCACTCCAGGTAGAGCTCCCGGGCGTAGCCGGCCGAGCGGTAGCCGTTCTCCTCGACGAACCGCGCCAGCACCTGGAACGAGCCCAGCGACTCGTCCATCGAGCCCCGGTGCACCACCGTCGCCGCCGCCTCGACGGCCGGCAGGTCGACCACCGCGAAGCCGTGCTCCTCGCCCGTGGCCGGGGTGGTCCCGGCCGCGACCGGCACCGCGACCCGGATCAGCACCGAGCCGTCGCCGTCCCCGGTGTCCTCGTACCGGGCGACGGACGGACCGGCGGCCACGAGACCGGCCGCCGCCAGCCGGCCGCAGAGCTCCTCGAACAGCGGGCCGATCACCGGCCCGATGTCCTGCGGCTCGTAGCTCGCCGCGACACCGGCCAGCTCGGCCGCCCGGACCGACGGCAGCGGCTTCACCACGACGTCCTGTGCGGACATGGTCCCCTCACTCTCGATCGTCCGGAGCCTCGCCTCGACCCGGGCCAGCCGTTCGGCGTCCGCGGCCATGGCCGCGGCGAGCTCGGCCCGCCGCAGCCGCAGCATCCCGCGCAGCTCCGCCGGGTCCACCTCCTCGTCCAGCACGGCCCGCACCTGGTGCAGGGTGAAGCCGAGCTCCTTGAGGGCGATGACCCGGTTGAGCCGGGCGAGTTGGGCCGCCTCGTAGCAGCGGTAGCCGCTCGACGGGTCGACCCGGGCCGGCCGGACCAGCCCGATGGCGTCGTAGTGACGCAGCATCCGGACCGACACCCGGCCGTGCTTGGCGAAGTCTCCGATGTTCAACATGGTCCCTCCAGTGCAGGCCCTCACACGGTGTCATGGTCAAGCCCCGTGCCCGGAGGATCCAGCCACCGCCGGTTTCGCCGTCCCCGGCGGGCGGCGCTCAGTCGGTCACGTCGAACCCCCGGCGGTCCCCCAGCGTGCGCAGGCTCCGCTGGCCGGGGACCCCGTTGGCGTCCTCCCCCGCGTAGCCGAGGCTGCGCTGGAAGGCCGCGTACGCCTGGACCGTCCGGGTCCCGAGCGAGCCGTCCACCCAGCGCTGCTCCAGGAAGCCCTCGTCCGCGAGGGCCTGTTCGACGATCCGCACCTCGCCCCCGTAGGTCTGGTGCCCCTGCTCGGCGCCCGGGTCGGTGCGGGCGGCCGCGACCACGTGGGCGAGCGACACCCGGCGCGGCGAGGGCAGCCGGCCCAGCAGCCGGCGCAGCGACCCCTCGCCCGGCACGCCGTCGGCGTCCGACCCCGAGTACCCCAGACTGTGCTGGAAGTCCTGGTAGTTGAGGGTGTCGGCGTCCCGCCAGTCCTCGTCCGGACCGGAGGCGTAGTGCCGGCCGAAGCCCTGCCGGACGAGCGCCTCGCCGACCTCCCGGACCTGCGGCCCGTGCGCGCCGTAGCCGTACTCCAGCCCGTTGATCGTGACCCGGTAGCGGGCCGGCCCGGTGTCGCCGGCCGGTCCGGAGTCCCCGCGCGGCGTGGGCACCGGCGCGCCGCCGGCCGCGGCGACGATGCCGGGCAGCACCACCTCGCGGAACTGCCGGGCCCGGACGTCCCCCGGGCAGGCCGTGCCGCCGTCCGACCACTCCGGGAACATCCGGTGCACCCCGAAGCCGGGCGCGTCCCACCGCGGGCAGACCCGCAGCGGGATCCCGTGCCGCTGGTGCAGCCACACCCCGAGCGCGACCAGGGCGGCGACCTGGGCGTCCGTCCAGGGGTCGGTGCTCGCGTCGTCGCTGGCCGTCTCCACGCTGACCGCGCCGGTGCCGTCGGTTCTGCGGTTGGCGCCCATGTTGGCGTCGGCCCGCGTCTCGGTGCCGACGAACTGCCCCACGCCGCCGTCGTATCCGACCCCGAAGTGCGACTCCAGGTTGGTCGAGTCCCGCCAGTACTCGTACATCCGCCGCGGCGTCCACGGCGCCGCCACACTGTGGAAGATCACCTGCGTCGGCGTGATCGCCGGCTGCTCGTCCGACTCTGGCTGGAGCTCCATCTTCTCCGCGCCGGGGTACCAGGCCATCCGTCTCTCCTTGCCGGGCCCAGGGCAGTTCGCCCTCTACGCCCGAACACACGAGACCCGGCCCTCCCCGGAACGACGTTTCCCCCACAAACCCCCCGTTCAGGTGAAAACGGGGCACCTCCCCACCCGCCCCACCCCCGACAAGCACAAAGGCGGGTGCCGACCCTGAGGTCGACACCCGCCTTGAGCAGGTGGTTCTTCTCCTACCGGCGGAGAGCGTGGGATTCGAACCCACGGTACGGGGTCACCGCACGACAGTTTTCAAGACTGTTCCCTTAGGCCGCTCGGGCAGCTCTCCAGGCGGAGGTCAGCCTAACGGGTCCGGTGGGGTTCGGTGCACCGGGTTTCCGGGGCAGGGGTCAGTCGCCGACGCGGGTGCCGAGGGTGACCTTGGTGGTGGCGGTCTGGCCGTTGCGGGTGTACTCGACGTCGACGGTCTCGCCCGGCTTGTGCGTCCAGATCTTGCTGACCAGGGCGGGGCCGTTCTCGATCGGGCTGCCGCCGAGCTTGGTGATCACGTCGCCCGGCTTGAGGCCGGCCTGGTCGGCGGCGCCGCCGGGGGTGACGGCCGGCTGGCCCTGGATGTCGCGGGTCTGGATCTGCGCGCCGTCGCCCTTGTAGTCGTCGTTGCGCAGCACGTCGAGCTTGGCGTAGACCGGCTTGCCGGTCTTGATCAGGGTGTCCGCGACCCACTTGGCCTGGTTCACCGGGATCGCGAAGCCCAGGCCGATGGAGCCGGCCCGGCCGTTGCTGGAGGCGTTGGACTGGATCGCGGAGTTGATGCCGATCACCGCGCCCGAGGAGTCCAGCAGCGGACCGCCGGAGTTGCCGGGGTTGATCGAGGCGTCGGTCTGCAGCGCGTTCATGTACGAGGCCTGCGCGCCGGTCTCGTCGCCGGAGGCGACCGGGCGGTCCTTGGCGCTGATGATGCCGGTGGTGACGGTGGACTCCAGGCCGTACGGGGCACCGATGGCGATGGTGGAGTCGCCGACGTTGACCTTGTCGGAGTCGGCCAGCGGAAGCGGCGTCAGCTTGCCCTTGGGCGGGCTGTCGAGCTTGATCACCGCGACGTCGTAGCCCTCGGCGCGGCCGAGCACGGAGGCGCCGTAGGAGCTGCCGTCGGCGAACTTGACGGTCAGTTTGCCGCCGCTGGTGGACGCGGGCGCCACCACGTGGTTGTTGGTGAGGATGTGGCCCTCGGTGTCGAAGACGAAGCCGGTACCGGTGCCGGACTCGCCGTTGCCCTGGGCCTTGATGGTGACGACGCTGGGCAGCGCCTTCTGCGCGATGCCGGCCACCGAGCCCGGGGCGGGCTCGTTCTTCTGGGTGTTGTTGGCCTGGACCGTGGTGGAGCTGCGGTCGGCCTTGGCGCTGACGGAGGTGTCGTCGCGGTCGGCGACGGCCACTCCGACCGCGCCGCCCGCCACACCGGCCACCAGGGCCACGGCCGCGACCAGGGCGATCAGGCCGCCGCGCTTCTTGCGCGGGCCGCCGGGGCCGCCGGCGCCGGGGTACTCTCCCGGGTAGCCGAGCGGACCGCCGGGACCACCGGGGGCCCCGGGCGCGCCGGGGGTGATGTCGTGGGAGCCCCAGCCGCCGAGCGGCTGGCCTGCGCCGAACGGGTGGTGGTGCTGCCCGGTGGCGCCCGGGGCCGGCGGGGCGGCGGGCGTCCCGTACGGGTCGGGCTGGGCCGCGGCGGGCGCCGCGTAGGGGTCGTGCGGGGCGGACGGCGCCGCGTACGGGTCGTGCGCGGCGAGGGCCGGGGGCACCGGGGTGCCGGGGGCCGGGGTCGCGTACGGGTTGCCGCCGTGCGGGGCGGCCGGGGCGGCGGCGGGCGCGGCCGGGGCCGGGGCCGGCGGCAGGACCGGCGGCGGGGCGTCCAGGTAGCCGGGCTCGACGGCCTGGGGTGCGGCGGGTGCGGCGGGCGCCGGCACCGGGGCCGGCGGGACCGCCGGCTCGGGGGCGGTCAGCTTGCCGAAGGCCACGGTGGGCGTGAACCCGCCGGAACCCCCCTCGGCGGCCGGAGCCGACTGCTCCGCAGCGGGGGACGGGCCGGCCGCATTCTGCTGCGCCGGACCGTCAGCCGGGGAACCCACCACCCCCTGGCCGCCGGAGGGCTGCTCCCCCTGCGGCCCGGTGGACCCAACCTCGCGCTCGGTGCTCACGGACGACCTCCATCGCTGACAGGACCAACAACCATAGTTTTTCGCACACTCGATTCGATTGCCGTAAGGAGCCTTCTGAAGAACTCATAAGAATCCTTAGCCCGACCAGACGGACGCCCCGAGCGCCGCCCGTCCGACCCCCTGGCCTTGGCGTTCCTCCCCGTGCCCGCTAGCCTGTCGCTCCGAACTGACACGCGGGAGCTTGGACCCACCAGGCTGAGAGTGCGCCGGTCGACCGTACGCCACGGGATCCGTGGACGGACCGTCGAGGGGGCGCAGACCGCCGGAACCTGTCCGGGTAATGCCGGCGTAGGGAGATATCGGCCATGCCGCCTGCCTCGACGTCCTCGTCGTCCCCGTCCTCGGCCACCGCCGTCCTGGAGCCCCCGGCCCGGGTGGAGGCCCCGCTGGTGCTCGACACCGAGCCTCCCCGCACCCTCCGCTTCCGCGACCACTTCGCGCTCTGGATGAACCTCGGCGTCTCGCTGATCGGCTTCACCACCGCCGCGACCGTGCTCGGCGCGAAGGGCAGCGAGCTGTCGCTGGCCGCCGCGGTGACCGCGATCGTGGCCGGCACCGTGGTCGGCACGGCGATGCTCGGGGTCGCGGCGCTGATCGGCGCCCGCACCGGAGCGCCCGCCATGGCGACCCTGCGCGGACTGTTCGGCACCCGGCTGTCCTACGTGCCGACGGTGCTCAACATCGTCCAGTGCATCGGCTGGGGCGTGTACGAGCTGCTGACGATCGCGCTCGGCGCGCAGACCGTCGTCGGCACCGAGGGCTACCGCTGGCTCTTCGTCGTGCTGGCCGGGGCGATCACCACCGCGCTGACCATCTGGCCGCTCGGCGCGATCGCCGTGCTGCGCCGCTTCGTCGCCGTCGCGGTGGCGGTCGCGATGGTCTACTTCACCGTCCAGCTCGGCCGAAACGGCGTCGCCGACCCGGGCGCGGGCAACTGGCACGGCTTCCTGCGGGCGACGGACGCGATGATCGCGGTGTCCATCTCCTTCGTCCCGCTCGCCGCCGACTACACCCGGCACTCGCGCACCCCGCGCTCGGCGTTCTGGGGCAGCTTCTCCGGCTACACGGTGGCGCAGGTCTGGTGCTACGTGCTCGGCCTGATGGCGCTGCTGCAGGCGGACGGCGACCCCGAGCGGATCTTCGACTCCTTCCTGGGCGTCTGGGCGGGCTGGCTGTTCCTGCTGGTGCTGGTGCTGCGCGAGACCGACCAGTCCTTCGCGAACGTCTACTCGACCGCGATGTCGATCCACAACCTGCTGCCGAAGGTCGACCGCCGGGTGCTCACCGGCGGCACCGGTGCGCTGATCACCGTGCTCGCCCTGCAGATCACCGCGTTCACCGACTCGTACTACGCCTTCCTGGGGCTGATCGGCTCGGTCTTCGTGCCGATGTTCGCGGTGCTGGCGGTCGACTACTTCCTCGGCGCCGGGCGGCGCGGCTGGGACCTGTCGGACCAGGCACCGTCCCGCTGGCTGATGCTGCTGCCGTGGGCGCTGGGCTTCGCGGTCTACCAGCTGATCGCGCCGACCGCGGTGGCCGGCTGGTGGACGGACTTCTGGACGTCCGCGCAGGAGCTGCTGCACTTCACCCCGCAGGAGTGGACCTCGGCCTCGCTGTTCGGCTTCCTGGTGCCCGCCCTGGCGACCTGGGCGCTCACCCCGTTCACCCGGGGCCGGGCCGCCGCCGAGACGCGCTGACCGGCGGGGCCGGGGCGGCCGCCGGAAGGGTCGCGGCGGGGGCCGCGGCGAGGTGCCGCCGGAATGGCCGCGGAATGCCCGTGGAATTCCGGCGGAACGACCTCGGAACGCCCACGGAACACCGGTGGAACGCCGCTCGGAACGACCGCGGAACGACCGCGAGAGTCCGGCCGCGGTACCGGCCCCGGCACCGGCCGCCGCACCGGCCGGAACGACCCCGGCCGCGCGACGGAGTGACGAAGTCGGCCCTCCGGGTTGGGGCCGACGTCGCCTCCGTGTCACTTCCGCCGCCTATCGTGGAGGGCGTGACCAGCCCTGATGTCTCGCCCGTGACGGCCCGCACCACTCGGCCCGTCCAGGTGATCGCCCACCGCGGTTCCTCGCACGCCCTGCCCGAACACACCCTCGCCGCCTACCGCAGGGCGCTCTCCGAGGGGGCGGACGCACTGGAGTGCGACGTCCGGGTGACCGCCGACGGACAGCTGGTCTGCGTGCACGACCGGCGGATCGGCCGGGTCTCGGACGGCCGGGGCACGGTCTCCGCGATGACCCTGGCCGAGCTGGAGGCGCACGACTTCGGCGCCTGGAAGACCGGCCGGCCGAGCGAGGACCCGGAGCTGCGCGGCGTGCTGCGGCTGGAGAGCCTGCTGGAGCTGGTCGTGGACTCCGGGCGGCCGGTGGACCTCGCGATCGAGACCAAGCACCCGGTGCGGTTCCGCGGCCGGGTGGAGTCCGAGCTGCTGCGGATGCTGGACCGGTTCGGCATCGGCGGCGCGACCGGGGCCGGGGGCCGGGGCGCCGAGGCGGCGGGGACCGGCGCGGGCCACGGCGTCAACGCCCGGATCATGAGCTTCTCCTCCGTCGCGCTGGCCCGGGTGGCGGCCGCGGCGCCGCAGTACCCGAGGGTGTTCCTGTTCGAGCGCGGTCTGGTGCTGCGCGGGCGGCTGCGCCCCGGCGCGGCGCTGCCGGGCGGGGCGCGCATCGCCGGTCCCGGCATGGACCTGGTGCGGGCCCGGCCGGGGCTGGTGACCAGGCTGCTCGAACTGGGCCACCAGGTGCACGTGTGGACGGTCGACGATCCGGCCGACGTCGAGCTCTGCCTGGAGCTCGGTGTGTCGGCGATCATCACCAACCGCCCGGCGGAGGTCCTGGCCCAGCTCGGCCGGTGACGGTCCGCCGTCCTGCGGCGCGCCGAGTCGGGCAGCGCTGTACCGCGTCGAGCCGTGCCGTGGCGCACGGGCAGGCCGTGAAGCCGTGGTGAACCGTTCAACCACCGTGACAAGCTGACCGTCTTGGTAGGGACTCAAACCTTTCGGCAACGATTTCTGCCGCAATTCATACAGTTTCACGACGGAGGGTGAGCGCGGAATCACCTGTCGCGCACCCTCGGTACACCGGCCTGAAATGACCGCGCGGGATCGCCGCGCGGTCGTTTCCGACGTATTGCCAAGGGGCATCCATCCCTCGGCATACGCTGAAGGAGGTCCGGGGGTGGCGTTGATGGTGGCGCGTGAAGTGCCGACTTCATCGACCATGGCAGTGCCGCACGGCCCAGCGAGTGTCGGGGTCGCACGGCGCCGACTGCGTCGAGATCTGGGAGACCGGGAGATACCGGAACCGGTCATTGATGATGCTGTTCTGATCCTTTCCGAACTTTTGAGCAACGCCTGTCGCTACGCCCGGCCGCTCGGGCCGCTGCCGGCCCTCGGCCGGGGCGCCCGTGCCGAGGCGGCGGAACCGCTGCTGGTCGGCGGACCGTCCCGGGCCGTCGGCCCGGCGGCTCCGGCCGCCGCCCCGGGCGAGCCCGACACGGACGGCGGCGGCGTACTGGTGCGCTGGCAGATGCACGCCGACGGGGTGCTCACCCTGGAGGTGACCGACGGCGGCTCGCCGACCCGGCCGTCGCCGTCCAGCCCCTCGCTGACCTCGCACGGCGGCCGAGGGCTGAGCATCGTGGACCAGCTGGCGAGCGACTGGGGAGTGCGCGACGCCCCGGGCGAGGTGACGGTGTGGGCGGCCCTGCCGGCCCGGGCCCGGCACGCCCGGCGGACGGCCGGCGGACACCGGGAGGCCTGAGGCCGGCGGACACCGGGAGGCCTGAGGCCGACGGACGGCTCCGGACCGCGCGGGCGCCCGCCGCGCGGCCGGTCGGCGCCCGGCCCCGCCCGGCGGCGGGCCGTGCCCGCGTCCCGGTGTGCGCCACACTCCCGGGGAACGTCAGTAGGCTGCCCGGAGCACAACACCACCGTTCCCGGGAGAGCCGCACCATGGGCAAGAAGGCCGCCAAGAAGGCGCCGCAGCGCAGCCAGTCCACCCCCGCCGTCACGGGCGACATCCCCGTGGTCGGGGCCCGCGAGGACTGCCCCTGCGGCTCGGGCCGCCGCTACAAGGCCTGCCACGGCCGCGAGGCCTCGCACGCGGTCCAGGAGCTCGTGCACCGCCCGTTCGAGGGCCTGGCCGGCGAGGCGGACTGGGTGGCGCTGCGCGAGCTGGTGCCCGCCGCCACCGTGCCGCTGACGCTGGCCGCCGGGGTCGCCGAGAGCGCCAACGGCGAGGTCCCGTCGGTCACCCTGGCCACCGTGCTGCCGCTGGCCTGGCCCGCGCTGCGCCGCCAGGACGGCTCGATCCTGCTGGGCCTGCAGACCCAGTCCTCCTCCGGCGACCTGAGCCGCGACCTCGGGGACGCCCTGGAGCTGGCCCTGGCCGCCGAGCCGGGCTCGCCGGTGCCGGCCCGCCGGACCGTGCCGGGCGGCCGCCGCCTGCAGGACCTGCTGGACCCCGCCGCCGCCTTCGAGCCGGCCGTGCACACCGGCTTCGAGTTCTGGCTGGAGGACGCCGAGACCGCCACCGGTGAGGTGGCCGCCTCGCTGGAGCGCGCCAACGCCTCGGCGATCCCGACCGAGAAGCTCGCCGGCCTCGACTCGGCCTACTGGTGCGGCACCCCGGACAAGAACCACCTGCGCTGGGTGATGACCGTGCCGGAGGAGCATCTGCTGGACGCCCTGGCCCGGCTGACCGCCGCCGAGAAGTCCTCGCTCGGCCCGGACACCCGGCTGGTCGGCTCGTTCCGGGCGCACGGCCTGACGGTGCCGGTCTGGGACCTGCCGGTCGACATGACCGCGGCCGACTGCGAGAAGCCGGCCGCCGAGTTCGCCGAGCTCCTCGCGGCGACGCTGGCCGACCCGGCCCCGCTGACCGCGGACGAGCGGCGGGCCCGCGCCAACCTGGTGAACCGTCAGGTCACCCTGAACTAAAGGCGGGTCGCAAGGAACGCGGCCACCCGCCCGTTCGACGTGATACGCGTCACATTGTCGCCCGTAACCCGCAATTTCCGGGCTGCGACGGCGTCTTGGAAATTGGCGCGGGCGCGGATCCTTGTTACTGTCTAAAGAGTCCGGTCGCTGGTGCATCCCCCGTCGCCAGCGGCCGGATCTTTTGTTTTTCCGAACATCCCACGCCAAGGCGGGTCGGCCGTGCCCGATCGATACGCCGGGCGCCCCGGTCGCACCGCGCGGGCAGCGGCCCGGCCGCGCCGTCAGTAGGCCGAGCGGCCACTGTCCAGCTGGACCGCCGCGTCCACCAACTCGCCCAGCAGTGGACCGACCTGGGGCAGCCAGACGCCGCCGTCGGCGCCCTGACGGGGCGGCAGCACCCAGCGCACCCGGTCACCGGCCCCGCCACCGGGCGGCAGCGGCAGGAATCCGCCACTCCCGTGGTAGCGCAACGAGCCCGGCACCCAGGGGAGTTGGACGAGCATCTCGCCGAGCGCGTCGAGCGAGTAGGGGGCGACCAGCATCGCGTAGCGGTCGGGCATCGCCAGTACCGGGCCCAGCCGCAGCCGGAGCGCCGCCAGATAGGCGAGCGCGCGGGCCCCGGCCGCCGCCGGCAGGCTGACCGCGGAGACCGTCCGGCCGGTCGCGACCAGCACCGGGGCGTCGGGGCAGCGCCGCTCCCACCACCAACGCACCATCCGGGCATCGGTGGTGGCCGCGAGCAGGGTCGGGTCGTGCGGGTGGGCCCCCGGCACCGGGCAGTCCGGGTCGCCGCAGGAGCAGACTCCGCCGGCGAGCAGGACGGTTCCGGGGACCACGGGCCAGCGGTGTTCGGTGGCTGCCGACAGGGCCCCGGCCAGCCGGGCCGCCCGGGCCGCCGACCGGTTCCTCGGGTCGTCGCGCAGTGGGTTGTCACGCATTGGCACCCGTTCCTTTCCGTGACCGCTCGAAGGCTCCGACCCGCGGCCGCCGGGCCGGCCGCCGCCACCGGCCGGGGACGCCGGACGGCCCGCGAACCGGACGGAGGGAACGGACCGGGAGCCGGGCCGGGGCCGAACGGCGGGCAGGGCGAGCGGCGGTGCGGACGGCGGTGCGAACTGCGGCGCGGGCCTGGAGCACGCGGTGGAGCACGATGTGAAAGGGCCGCGGAATAGAACAGCCCTTGGAACGAGAATCCCGTATGCGACCGGATGGACGCCGCCCGGGCGCGGTTGGTTCCACCGTACGAGTGAGTCGCTTCCGGCCGGCCCGGCCGGCCGGCGGTAAAGGCATACGATCCGGACGGCCGCCGGAACCGTCCCCTCGGTTCTGCCCGTTCACCGGCCGCTCCATGCCCGCCGGGCGGAGCCGTCGCGCCCCGCCGGACCGTGGCGCGACCGACCGGCGCGCGCGGAGCAGAACGCGCCCCCCGACCGGGCCCACCAGGCCCGGAACCGGCCACCCGCCTTGTCATGACTCTGGACATGCCCCGAATGGCCTGTGTAGAAGTGGTGGCATTGCTGTCGATCAATGACGAGTAGTAGCGAATCGAGGCGAAACGCGCCCCTTTGGCCGTACTCGCTCCAGAACGGCCGTTTCCCGGGGGGTTCCGCATGATCCGCGTGACACGTACCACCGCGTCAGGAGTGGCGGCATGACCGAGTCCCCCCCACCGTCGGCGTCCTCCGAGCCGGTCGAGCCCGGCGGCACCAGCGGGCTCTCCGTCCTCGACCCGCCGGGCTTCCACGGCGCCGCCCCGGCCCCGGCCGCCGCCGGCCAGCCGTCCCCCGGACGGCCCGAGGGCCCGGACCGCCGCCCCGAGGACGGCGCGCCCCCGGCCCCCGGCGCACCGGACGCCGCTCCCGACGGCACGGCTCCGGCGTCGACCGGTGCGCAGGACCGTTTGGCCGGACGGCTGTCCGATTTCGCCAGCCTGCACGAGCACACCGAGCGGCTCGCCCGCGCCCGCGGCCTGGCCGCCACCCTGGACGCCGTGCTCGCCTCCGGCACCGCGCTGCTCGGCGCCGACCGCGCCCTGCTGGTCACCGTGCTGCCCGGCGGCGGCCCCAGCCAGCCGCTCGGGCTCGGCCTGGACCGCGCCAGCCTCGGCGCGCTGGAGACCGTCCCGGCCGACCAGAGCCTGCTCGCCCGGCTGCTGCGCGAGCACGACCGGCCCGCCGAGGTGCGGTCGCACGACCTCGCCGAGGACCCGGCGATCGGCGCCCGGCTGCGCGAACTCGCCGGGCAGCTCGGCCTCGGCGGCTGCTACGGCCTGCCGCTGGCCACCGAGGAGGACGGCCCGCTGGCCGCCGCCCTGTGGTTCTACGACGGCCCCGCCGACCCCACCGACCGCCGCCGCGAACTGGCCCGTCGCTACTCCGAGGTCGCCGCGCCGCTGCTGGCCAAGCAGCTGGACGCGGAGAAGGTCCGGCGCACCACCGAGGCACTGCGCCGCGGCCTGCTGCCCGACCGCCTCCCGCAGCCCGGCGGGCTCCGGCTGGCCGCGCGGCTCGTCCCGGCCGGACTCGACCGCTCCTGCGGCAGCGACTGGTACGACGCGATCCCGCTGCCGGACGGCACCGTCGGGCTGACCGTCGGCTCGGTCTCCGGCGACGGCCCCGGCGCCGGCCCCGGTTCCGCGCCCGGCGCGGCCGCCGCGATGGGCCGGGTCCGGGCCGCGCTGCGGGCGTACGCGGTACTGGAGGGCGAGGACCCGGTGTCCGTCCTGGGCGACCTCGAACTGCTGCTCAAGACCACCGAGCCGACCCGCAGCGCCACCGCCGTCTACGCCTGGGTGGAACCGGAGGAGCGCCGGGTCACCCTGGCCGGGGCCGGCCACTGCCCGCCGGTGCTGGTCACCAGGTACGGCGCCGAGTTCGTCGAGACCTCGCTCTCCGCCCCGCTCGGCATGCTCTCCTGCTGGGAGGCGCCCGGGGTCGAGTTCACCGCCGAGCGCGGGGACACCCTGATCCTCTACACCGAGGGGCTGGCCCGCCGCTTCGGCCAGACCCTGCACTCCGGACAGGCCGATCTGCGCCGGGCCGCCGCCGACGCCCCCCGGGACGTCCGGACCGACCCCGAGCGGCTCTGCGCCCACCTGCTGGCCGCCGCGGCCGAGCGGGACGCCGACCGGCGGCAGCGGGCCGACCGCCGCGCGGCGGGCCAGGACCCCGCCGGCCGGGACGGCGGCTCCTCCCCCCGGCGCCCCGGCGCCCCGGCTCCGGCCACCGACGACCTGATGCTGCTGGCCGCCCGCTTCGAGTGACGGCGCCGGCACCGGTGCAGGGGTCGGCACCCGGCCGGTGCCGACCGCCGTCCCGCCCCGGTGCCGCCCGTGCGCCGCAAGGCCCGGCCCGAACGGGTGAAGGCCCGAACGGGTGAACGGCCGGGCGTCCGTACCATGGACGCACGGCCGCCCACCCGTGTCGTGATCCGACACGCCCCGGGCGGCACCACGCGCAAGGAGGCGACGTACGTGACCGAGGACCGCACCCCGGCGGTGGCCGAGAACCCCGAGGCCATCGGCGGCGACGAGGAACCGCAGCAGTTCAAGGGCCGCAAGAACGGCCTCTACTCCGAGGTCTCCGACGAACTCGCCGCGTCGATGAAGTCCGGCTGGGCCGACACCGAGCTGCACGGCCTGACCCCGGTCCCGCAGGCCCGCTACGCCGCCGACCGCCGGGCCGCGCTCTCCGCCGCCCACCCCGGCGTGCGCCTGGTCGTCCCGGCCGGCACCCTCAAGATCCGCTCCAACGACACCGACTACGGCTTCCGCGCGTCCAGCGAGTACGTGCACCTCACCGGTGACCGCACCGAGGACGCCGTGCTGGTCGCCGAGCCCACCGGTGCCACCGGCCACGACTTCGTCCTCTACCTGCTGCCCCGCTCCGACCGCGAGAACGGCGAGTTCTGGCTCGACGGCTACGGCGAGCTGTGGGTCGGCCGCCGGCACAGCCTCACCGAGCAGGAGCAGCTGCTCGGCCTGCCGGTCCGCGACGTCCGCAAGGCCGCCGACGAGCTGGCCGACCGCGCCGCCGACGGCGTGCCGACCCGGATCGTGCGCGGCTACGACGCCGGCCTGGAGGCCGCGCTCGCCGACGTGCTGGACGCCGACGAGGACGCCCGCCTCAAGGAGTTCCTGAGCGGCCTGCGGCTGGTCAAGGACGAGTGGGAGATCGGCGAGCTGCGCGCCGCCTGCGCCGCCACCGTCAACGGCTTCACCGACTGCGTGCGCGAGCTTGGCCAGGCCGTCGCCACCTCCGAGCGCTGGATCGAGGGCACCTTCTGGCGCCGCGCCCGCGTCGAGGGCAACGACGTCGGCTACGGCTCGATCTGCGCCGCCGGCGCGCACGCCACCACCCTGCACTGGGTGCGCAACGACGGCGAGGTCCGCCCCGGCGAGCTGCTGCTGCTGGACGCCGGGGTCGAGACGGAGACCCTCTACACCGCCGACGTCACCCGCACCCTGCCGATCAACGGGCGCTTCGACGAGCTCCAGCGGAAGATCTACGACGCGGTCTACGACGCCCAGGAGGCCGGGATCGCGGCCGTGAAGCCCGGCGCCCGCTTCCGCGACTTCCACGACGCCTCGCAGCGGGTGCTCGCCGAGCGGCTGCTCGCCTGGGGCCTGCTGGACGCCTCGGCGTACGACGTCGAGAAGGTGCTGGAGCTCGGTCTGCAGCGCCGCTGGACCCTGCACGGCACCGGCCACATGCTCGGCCTGGACGTCCACGACTGCGCCCACTCGCGCACCGAGGAGCACGTCGACGCGCTGCTGGTGCCGGGCATGGTGCTCACCGTCGAGCCCGGTCTCTACTTCCAGCAGGACGACCTGACCGTCCCCGAGGAGTACCGGGGCATCGGCGTCCGGATCGAGGACGACATCCTGGTCACCGCCGACGGCAACGAGAACCTCTCGGCCGGCCTGCCGCGCCGGGCCGAGGACGTCGAGGCGTGGATGGCCTCGTTCGACCGGGGCTGACGAACCACACCTCGGGGCGGTCGCGCCCCGGACGACCCGGCCGTCGGCGGTCCGGCCCCCGAGCGGTGGGGGCCGGACCGCCGCGGCCTCGTCGCGGGTGGGCGGCCGCCGAGCCGCGGGCCCGGGCGGTCAGGGCCCGGGCGGTCAGGAGTCGGCCGCCGCCGTGAACCTCGGCTGGATCACCACCGGCGGCGCGTCCCGGCCGTCGCCCCTGGCCCCCACGACCACCGCGAAGTCGGCGTTGGGCTTCCAGTCCTCCGGGACGCTGACCTGGAACTCCAGGTACTTCGACTCGTGCGGACGGATCAGCCGTTCCAGCAGCGAGGTGTCGACCACCAGCTGCCCGTTGCCGTCCGGCGCGACCGGGAGCCGGCGGACCCCGACGCCGGCGCCGTACCTGGTCTCGACGACGGCCCTGGCCGCGTCCGCGCCGGTCAGCACCAGGGTCGGCACCACCGAGGCCAGCGGCGCCGCCCCCGGATTGGCGATGGTGATCGCGAACGCGCTGGGCCGCCCGCCGGCCACCCCGTCGCTCGGCGTGAAGTTGAGCCTCAGCTCCGGCGCCATCCGGCTGGCCGCCGGGGCGCTCGTCAGCAGCAGGGGCGCCAGCGCCGACCCCTCCTCGAACCGCTCCGGCGTGGTCGACAGCACGGCCAGGGCCTCGATCAGCAGCGTCCCCTCCGCGCTGTCGATCGAGGGGTCCAGCCGGTAGCGGAGCGTCCGGGAGGCCCCCGGGCCCAGCGGGAACGCGGCCGCGTCGCCCGAGGCCAGGTAGGCGCCCGAACCCACGGTCAGCGGGACATCCGTCCAGCCGCCGCCCTCCTCCTCGCGCTGGAGCCGGCCGCGCACCGACCGGCCGGAGCGGACGGCGCCGGTGAGCGTCCGGACCGACACCACCGGGGCCACCGCGTCGAACAGCCGCTGGGTGGTGTTGCGCCAGATCACCGAGAAGGTCGTCGGGCCGGCGCCGACGATCGCCTCCGTCCCCGTCAGGCCCTCGAAGCTCAGCGCGACGCCGTCGCCCCGGCGGACCGTGCCCGAGGGCGCGGGCGCCGCCGAGGACGGTCGGACGGACTGCCCTCCGGCCGCCGCGCCACCGGGCGGCGGGGAGGGTGCTCCCGCCCCGGTCCCCGGCGGTGCGGGGGCCTCCCCCTCCTGGTGGGGCAGGATCGGCGCGGTCCCGGTGCCGGCCCCGGCGGCGGTGCCCGGGGCGGCGGCCGACGGGTCTCCGGACGTCCCCTGGGCCGCTCCCCCGACCGGCTGGGCGGGGTCGTCGGCGGGCGGTGCGGGGAAGCCGGTCGGGGACGCCCCGTCGGCGCCCCGGGTCGGCACCGGGTCGTCGCTCATCGTCGCCGCCGGCGCGTCGTCGCCCTTGTCGGCGAGCGTGTCGCTGGGGACGGTGAGCACGCCGACGATCATGGCCGCGGCGAGCCCCATCAGGGGCAGGCCCACCAGGTAGGCGGGCCGCCTGCGGTTGCGGGGCCCCTTCGGCGGATCGGCCGGGCGCAGGTCCTGGGCAGTGATCCGGGCGGCGCGGGCGGCCAGGGCCTCCCGGAGCCGCCGTTCCATCGGCGACTCGCCGCCGACCGGGGCGGTGACGCCGGTACCGGCGCCGCCCGCCGCACCCCGGTTGCCGCGCGGGCCGTCCCCGTCGGGGCGCTGCGGGTCGGGGCGCTTCGAGCCGTCGCTGTCGGGGCGCTGGGGGGCGGGGCGCTTCGGGCCGTCGCCGTCGGGGCGCTTCGGAGCGGGGCGCTGCGGGTCGGGCGCGTCGCCGGTCGGTTCGTGGTCGGACGTGGGACGCCGGTCGTCGCTCATCGGGCGTCCCCCAGCTTCCGTTCCAGGGCGTCCAGGGCCCGGCTCGCGGTGGACTTCACGGTGCCGCGCGACACCGCGAGGATCTCGGCGATCTCCGACTCCGACAGGTCGGACCAGTAGCGCAGCACCAGCACCTCGCGCTGGCGCGCGGTCAGCTCCTGCAGGGCCACCAGCACCCGCCGGTGCTCGTCGTGGAGGACGGCGTGGTCCTCCGCCGAGGGCGCGTCCGCCTCGTGCGGCGGCACGTACTCGCGGGCGGTGCGGCGGCGGCGCAGCACCGAGCGCGCCCCGTTGACCACGGCCGTGCGCAGATAGGCCAGCGCGTTGTCGAGGTCGTCGAGCTCGTCTCCGTGCCGTTGGTACAGCTTGGCGAAAGCTTCCTGCACGACGTCCTCGGCCTGGTCCTGATGGTCGACCAGCAGGACGGCGAGCCGGACCAGGCTCAGCCGGTGCGTGAGGTAGAGCTCGGTCAGCGTCGGCCCGGCCTCGCGGGTCCGGCCACCGCCGGCCAGCAGCCGGAACCCGGCCCGGCGCTGGCCGGCCGTCTGCGCGGCGACCGGGACGTCGAGGATCTCGCCCGCGCCCTGCGTCTCCCGGGCCCCGAACAGCAGCGCCAGCAGCCGACGGAGGCCGAACCCCCGCTCCTGGGCGGCCTGGGCGGCCCGCCCGATGGCCATGGACATCCGTCTTCGCTTTCCCCCCGACCGCGGCCCGGCTCCCGCCGGTGCGTCAGGACATCGTCAATGGGGTGGCGGGCCCGGTCGGACGACCGGGCCCGCCGAGCAGGTCGTACCGGCCCGTCGTACCGGGCCTGGCGTGCGCCGGCCGGTGGACGCCGGTTCGCCGGGTCGTGCGCCGGACCGTCGGTGCGCGGTCCGGCGCGGTCCGGACGACACGCGCTAGGAGGTCGCCTTCGGCGTGTCCTCCGCCATCCAGGTGATCCTCGGCCGGGCCTTCTGGGTCGGGAGGGCGCCGCCGTCGGCCGTCCCGCCGACCGTGAACTCCAGCCCGCTGCCGGCGTTCCAGCCCTTCGGCAGGTTGAAGCGGAACGGGTAGACGGCCGTCTCGCCCGGCACCAGCACCCGGGTCAGCACGGTGGTGTCCAAGCGGACCTGGCCGTCGGCGTCGAGCGCGCCCGACAGCCGGCGCCACTCGCCGTTCACCAGCACCTCGGCGGAGAGGTCGCCCGGCACCAGGCCGTGCGTGGTGTTCCGGCCGAGCGGGTCGGTCACCCTGACCACCGGGACCACCAGGTGGTTGCCGGTGGCGTCCAGGTTGGACAGCTCCACCCGCAGCTCGGAGGGGATCCGGCCGACGGTCATGTCGGTCGCCTTCGTCGCCGAGAACAGGACCGGCTGGCCCGTGGTCACGTTCATCCGCGCCTGGGTGCCGCCGACCGACACCGCCTTGGCCCCGCGCCCGACGTAGGCGTCGGCCTGGATCGGCAGCCGGCCCGACATGCTGTCGGCCCCCAGGGTCAGGCGGTAGCGGACGGCCCGGCTCTCGCCCGGGTCGAGTGCGAACGCCCCCTGCTGGGGCCCGCTGTCCACGCCCTTCTGGTCCGGCTTGACCTCGCGCCACTCGTCGATGTCCTTGCGGTCCAGCATGCCCTTCGCCGTCGCACCGAGCCGCGCCACGGCGGCCGGGTAGTCGAACGGGAGCACCCGGACCACCGGGACGATCTCGTCGAAGCGCCGGTCGGTGGCGTTGCTCCAGGTCACCTCGAACTCGAAGTAGCTGCCGCCGCCGCGGATCTCCCAGGCCCCGCTGAGCGAGCGGATCGCGACGTCCACCCGCTCGCCGACCGCGGAGGGCATCTCCTCCGGCCAGTTCGGGGTGGCGCCGGTGGTGGGCGCCGGGCCACCGCTCGGAGTGGTGACCGGGGCGGGACCCGTCGTGGGGCTCGCGGGGCGGGCGGTCCCGGTGGGCACGGGCACGTCCTTGGGGGGCTCGGCCGGCTTCGGCGCGGCGGACGCCGAGGCGCTCGCCGACGCCGGCCCGTTCGCGGTGGCCGGCGCGGTCGGCGCGGCCGGGACGGATCCCGCCGGTACGGCCGACGTGCTGCCCGCCGGGCCCGGCGTCCCGGCCGGGGCGGTCGCACCCGGTGCCGACGCCGCCGCGGGCGACGTCCCCTCCGGGGCGGACCGCGCGTCGGCCACCGGTGCGACGAGTGCCACGCCCGAGGGTGCCGCAGCCGCGGACCGGGCCGGCCGGGCGCCCGCGCCGGCCTCGGCCGGAAGCAGCGCGTAGCCGGCCGCACCGGCGACGACGGCCGCCAGCGGAACGGTCCTGACGAGACGCCGGACAGTGGACGGACGCATGGTGGGTTCCCCGTGGTAGTCGGACTCGGCCGGTTGAGCGAGACCCGGCACCGGTGCGGTCGTGCCCGCGCCGGATCGGCCCTCACCCTTTCAGACGCCCATCCTCGCCAGGAGTTGTGGGTGCTTCGAAGGAAATTTCGAACTGGCCGGAACGGCTACACTCACCGGAATTCCGCCACCACCCGTCCGCAGGGGGTCCCATGGCCGAGCAGTACCCGACCGGTCCGACGACCGCCGTCGGCGCCACCGCCGTCACCGCCGTCACCGACCCGGCCGCCGACCCGGCCTCCGGCACCGGCACCGGCCCGGTGGCCGTCAGCATCGGACGGCGGCCGGAGCCGGTGCACGAGGTCGCGGTCTACGCCTTCGACGGCATGACCCCGTTCGAACTCGGCGTCGTGGTCGAGGTGTTCGGCCTGGCCCGGCCCGAGCTGAGCGGACTGCTGGCCGCCCCCTGGTACGGGCTGCGGGTGTGCGCCGACCGCCCCGGCACACCGCTCCGCTCGGTCGGGGGGTTCACCCTCACCGCCGAACACGGCCTCGACGACCTCGCCGCCGCCGACACCGTGGTGGTCCCCGGCGTGCCGAACGCCTTCGGCGGGGCGGTCTCCCCCGCCCTGGTCGAGGCGCTGCGCACCGCGCACGAGCGCGGCGCCCGGATCGTCTCGATCTGCTCCGGGGCCTTCGCGCTGGCCGCCGCCGGTCTGCTCGACGGCCACGAGGCCACCACCCACTGGCGGTACGCCGAACTGCTGCGGCAGCGCCACCCGGCCGTCCGGGTCAACCCGGACGTGCTCTACGTGGACAACGGATCGGTGCTGACCAGCGCCGGCAGTGCGGCCGGGATCGACCTCTGCCTGCACCTGGTCCGACGCGACCACGGTGCCAGGGTCGCCAACAGCGTGGCCCGCCGGTTCGTCGTGCCGCCGCACCGGGACGGCGGCCAGGCCCAGTTCATCGAGGCCGCCGTCCGGCCGGTCGAGGAGGAGGACGACGGTGTCGCCCGCTCGATGCAGTGGGCGCTGGACCACCTGGCCGACCCGCTCACGGTCACCGGGCTGGCCCGGGCCGCCCGGATGTCCGACCGCTCCTACCTGCGTCACTTCACCGCCCGCAACGGCACCAGTCCGATGCGCTGGGTGATCAGCCAGCGCGTCGCGGCCAGCCTGCCGCTGCTGGAGGCGCCCGAGGGCACCGTCGAGGAGATCGCCGGAGCGGTGGGGTTCGAGAGCGCCGCGACGTTCCGACACCACTTCGGGCGCGTCATGCGCACCTCCCCGACGGCCTACCGCCGCTCCTTCGGCCGCGGCGCGGCGTGAGCCCTCGGCGCGACGGGACCCCGCGGCGCGGCGCGGCCCCCGCGCGGGCCCGGGTCCCCCGTGGGCCCGGCCCCCGCGCCGCCCGGAGTCAGCCCTGCCCACCCGTACGGAAGGCCGCGTTGGCGAGCATGGCGTCGTGCAGCCACTGGGCCAGGCCCGGGGCGAGCTGCTCGTAGACCGAGGTGAACCTCGGGTCGGCCACGTACATCCCGGCGAGGCCCCGGTGGATCTCGTAGGTGCAGTCGTAGAAGTTGTCGCGGATGTGCTGCCGGTGCGCCTCGGCGAGGTCCATCGCCGGGCCGCCGTCGGCGGGCTCGCCGGCGGTGAACAGTTCGGCCAGGCGGGCGTTGAGCGCGTCCGCCTCCTCCTTGATCCGCTGCCAGTCGCCCTTGCCGTAGCCGCCGGTGCGGCGCTGGGACTCCGCCCAGGCCGGGGTGTCGCCCCAGCGCTGCTCGGCCTCGGCCTCCCACTCCTCGCGGTAGTGCTCGCCGAAGAGCTCGAACTTCTCCTCCGGGGTCAGCTGAATCCCCATCTTCTCTGCCTCCATGGCGTGTTCGACGGCCGCGGCCAGTTTCTGGAGGTGGGCGATGCGGTCGGTCAGCAGCTGGTGCTGACGCCGCAGGTGCTCGCTCGGGCTCACCGAGTCGTCGTCCAGAACGGCCGCGATCTCCTCCAGGGGGAACCCGAGTTCGCGGTAGAACAGGATCCGCTGCAGCCGGCCGAGGTCGGCCTCGTCGTACCGGCGGTAGCCGGCCGGCGTCCGGCCCCGGGGGGACAGCAGGCCGATCTCGTCGTAGTGGTGCAGGGTCCGGACGGTCACCTTGGCGATCCGCGCCACCGCGCCGACCGTACGGCCGGTGCGGCCGTCCTCGTCTCCGCTGTTCATCGGGGTACTCCCTTTCTGCTGACCACGACCCTGCCTCCTCCCGTTGCGTGAGGGTCAAGTCCAGTGTCGGGTGCCGGTGGAGGAGTCTCCGATCCGGCCGGGCCGGGCGGGCGCCGGTTTGTGGGGTCCGGCCAATTGCCGGAACGGGGGGACGGCCACCAGCATGTGCGCGTGACCACGCCCGTACCGTCCGGAACGCCACTGCCGAGGCCGACGCCGCCGACCGACTCCCCGCCACCGGCCCTGCCGCAGCCCGATTCCCCGCAGCCGAACTCCCCGCAGCCCGACTTCCCGCCGACCGCCGTCCTGGCGACCGGTTCCCCGCCGGCCGCCGCACCTCCGCCGGGCCGCCGACTGGCGGCGGAACTGGTCGGCACCGCGCTGCTGGCCGTCGTCGTGGTGGGCTCCGGCCACCAGGCGGACGCCCTGACCTCCGACGCCGGGCTGCGCTTCCTGGCGAACGTCGGCGCCTCGGCGGCGGCCCTGACGGTGCTGATCACCCTGTTCGGCCCGGTCTCCGGCGGGCACCTCAACCCGCTGATCACCGCGGGTGCCTGGTGGACCGGCCGGGGCACCCCCGCCGGGCTGCCGCTGCGCGAGGCGGTCGGGTACGCCGTCGCGCAGACGGTCGGCGCGGTGGCGGGCACCGGACTGGCCGACGCGATGTTCGGACACCCCGCGTTCCGGCCGTCGGCCCTGCCGCGCGGGAGCGGCGCGCTGTGGCTCGGCGAGACGCTGGCCACCGGGACCCTGCTGCTGGTGGTGACCGGGGCGACGGCCGCCGGGCGGGGACGGCTGGTCCCGGGGCTGGTCGGGCTCTGGGTGGTCGCGGCCTGCTGGTCGACCTCCTCGGGCGGCTTCGCCAATCCGGCCGTGACCCTGGGCCGGGCGCTCACCGACGGCTGGACCGGGATCGCGCCCGGCTCGGTCCCCGGCTTCGTCCTCGCCCAGTGCGCGGGAGCGGCGGCCGGGATCGGCCTGGCGGCGCTGCTGTTCGACGGCCGGGAGCCCGCACCCTAGGGTGCCTGGACGCTCGCCGTCGGCCTGGGCGCCGGGGGCGGCGCGGTCCGTCGACGGCCGTTCCGCCGCCGGCCCGTCCGCTGCTGCGGGAGGCCGCCACCGGGGCCGCCGTCCGGACCGCCCCGGCCGGGGGGACGGCGGCCGGAGCCGCGCCGCCGCTGGGCGGGCAGGAGCAGCACGCACCCCGCCGACACCACCACGAAGGCGAGCCGGACCAGTCCGCGCGCCGGGTCGGACGGCAGGAACAGCGTGCCCCCGTACAGCGCGACCAGCGCGATCCAGCTCCACCAGGGCACCAGCCGCCGCTGCCCCACGGTGTCCCAGAGCAGCGTGCCGAGCATGATCGACGCGGTGTAGTAGGTGTAGACGCTCGGGTCGAGCAGGATCCGGGCGTCCGCCCCGAGCAGGACGACGGCCGGCCAGCGGCCGCGCCACACCGCCAGACTGCCCAGGCCCAGTCCCAGCGCGAACTGCGCCGGACGGTCCCACCAGGGCGTCGTCGGATCGGTCACCCCGAACCAGCGCAGCGCCGAGGCGGTCTGGTTGGGGATGGTGAACTTCGCGGCCGCCACGGTGTCCAGGTCACCCAGGTAGAACGGCAGCCAGGCGACCGCCACCAGCCCGGCGAACCAGAGCCCCGTCCGCAGCCACCTGGCCCTGGGCAGGGCGAGGATCAGCGGCGCGAACGCCAGCGCCCACGGTTTGGAGTCCACCGCCAGCGCCAGGAACACGGCGAGCGAGGTGGCCCGGCCCCGGCTGAGCTCGTGCGCGGCCAGGGTGGTGAAGAACAGCGCCAGCACGTCGTCCAGGTGCGCGAAGCGGACCGACACCTCGACCCACATCGGGATGAACGCGAGGCCCGCGACCAGCAGCCGCTGCTGGAGCCGACGGTGGTTGGTGCCGGTGCCCAGGTGGTACTGGGCGGCTGTGCGGCCCACCAGGACCAGCATCGCCAGCCCGAGACCGGACATCACCGCCTCGGCCAGCACCTCGCCGGCGTGCCCCGGGAACGGTGCGAACAGCCGGGCCACGGCCAGACTGACCGGGCCGATCTGCAGTTCCGGGTGGTGGGCGTAGAGGGCGAGACCGCCGTCCGACCGGTCGCTGAAGAGCAGTTCCTCGCCCTGGCGCAGGTAGTGCCAGGAGAAGCCGCCGCTCGGCTCGACCAGCAGGAACCAGAGCACCGTCCAGGCCAGCAGCAGGACGTGGTGTCTGCGCACCGGCAGACCCGCGATCCGGCCGGTGGCCGCCTCGTAGTCGGTCCAGGCCCGTCCCGGCCGCCCCGACCGCTCCCGGCGCCCCGCGCCCGTTCCACGCACCCCAGTACCTCGTCCGCCGTGCCGCCCCCTCGGCCGGTCATCCTAGGCGACCGAACGGAACCGCCCGTGCCCCCGGGGTACGGGGTCACGGGCGGTCCGCTTCAGGCGGTGTGCCTCGGCGCGGTGCCGGGGCGGTCCGGGCTCAGCCCTGCTGCGCGGTGCGGCGGCGGCGGAGCACGACCAGGGTGCCGACACCGGCCGCGAGGACGGCGCCGCCCGCGATCGCGATGGCGGTGGTGTCGTCACCGCCACCCGTGGTGGCGAGCGCCTTGTCCGCGTTGGACTTGGCCTTGGCGACGCCCGCCGGGGTGATCGGCAGCGGCTTGATCTTCGGAACGCTCACCGGGAAGTCGATCGGCCCGGCGGCGTCGTCCTGGGTCGGCGCGGGGCTCGACGGGGCGGCGGTCGCGGGCGCGCTCGGCGAGGTGCTCCCGCTCGGCGTCGCGGTGGCGCTCTCCGAGGGCGAGGCCGAGGTCGACGGGGTCGCGGTCGCCGACGGGGTGGCCGTCGTCGAAGGCGTCGTCGACGGCGTCGCCGTGGTGGACGGGGTGGCGGTCGTCGACGGCGTCGCCGTGGTCGACGGCGTGGCCGTCGTGGAAGGCGTGGCCGAGGTCGACGGGGTCACCGGCGTGCTCGGGGTCGTCGACGCGCTCGGCGACGGCGAGGTGCTGGTGCTCGGGCTGCCGGTCGGCTTCACCGTCGGGCTCGTGCTGGGGGTGGTCGGCTTGGTCGTCGACGGCGTGGCGGTCGGGCTCGGCTTGACCGGGCCCTCGGCCACGATCTTGAAGCGCTTGCCACGGATGCCGTCGCAGCTGAACTCGGCCTCGCCGGTCGGGTTCTTGCCCTCGGCCTCGGCGGAGAAGACCACCGGCACCACGCCGGCGTTGCCGCGCGGCGCGTCCTTGGCCACGGTGACGCGGACGGCGACCGTCAGGCTGCTGCCCTTGGTGACGGCCAGCAGCGAGTCCTCGAAGTCCGGGTTGCCGTCGCCCTGGAGCTTGGCGAGCAGGAACAGCACGCCGTCGTCGTCGGACTCGGCGCCCGGCGCGGCCCCGGCCGGGTGCCAGGCCTTGGTCTTGTCCAGCGCCTCGGGCAGCTGGTACTCGACCTTCAGGTCCTTCGCCTCCAGGGTGTCCTGGGCGTTCTTGAACTTGAGCAGCGGGTAGAAGACGAAGTCCGTCTTCGTGTTGTTGTCGATCGTGAAGCTGAACTGCTTCGAATCGCCACCGGCGACGAAGGTGCCCGGCACCCCGTCCAGCGACAGGTCGAGCTGGCGGTGGGCGGCCTTGTCGGCCTGCGGCGCGGCGGAGGCCGAGGGCGAGCCGGTGGCGGCGGCGACAGCGCCCTGGGCGCCGGTGAGGGCCATCGAGGCGGCGAGCGCGGCGGCGCCGGCCAGGGCCAGACTGCGAGGTATGGAGATGGACAAGGGAAACCTCACGAGAGTGTCCGGGCGCGGCCCGGGAGCGCGGGTGGACCCGGCGGTTGTCCGAGCCGCGATCCCCCCGCGAAGGCTGAAAGTCCGACGGAGACTACCGAAGGCCCCCGCCGTCCCGGAAGGTGGGTGCCGGTTTGGAACGGCACCAGGGCGTTTTCTGTCCGGTTGGACCGACTCTGCGACGGAAAGGGCCTTTTGCCCTCCGCCGTACGGGGGTTGCGGGTGCTTGGTACACGGTGGGGGAAAGTGCGCCTCGCGGGGGAGCTACGCCGGGAGCCCGGCCCGTCGGCGCGCGACCGCCGCGACCGCCGCCCAGTCCTTCTCGCCGTCCCCGTGCGCGAGCGCGTCCAGGAACGCGTCCCGCAGCACACTGCCGAACGGCAGCGGCACCCGCGCCGAGGCGCCCGCGGTGAGCGCGAGGTCGACGTCCTTGAGCCCCAGCGGCAGCTTGAACCCGGCGGGCTCGTAGCGGCGTTCGGCGACCATCGCGCCGTACCCGGAGTAGACCGGGCCGGGGAAGAGGGTGCCGCTGAGCATCTCGATCAGATCGGTCGGCCGGACCCCGTTGGCCTCGGCCAGGCTGCACGCCTCCGCCATCGACTCGATCGCGCAGGCCAGCAGGAAGTTGGTGCTGATCTTGGCGGTGTTGGCCTGGGCCGGGCGCTCGCCGAAGTTCCAGACCCGCCGGCCCATCGCGGCGAGCAGCGGTTCGGCCGCCGCCAGCGTCCCGGGGGTCCCGGCGGCCAGGATGTTGAGCTCCCCGGCGGCGGCCACCGGCGGACGGCCGAGCACCGGCGCGGCGACGTACCCGATGCCGTGCTCGGCGTGCAGGGCCTCGGCCCGCTCGGCCAGGCCGACCGAGACGGTGGCCATGTTGACGTGCAGGGTGGCCGCGGCACCCACCAGCAGGACCGGGTCGAGCAGCAGCCGTTCGACGGCCTCGTCGTTGGCGAGCATCGAGACGACCGCGTCGGCCGCGAAGACCTCGGCCAGGCCCTCGGCCGCCTCGGCGCCCAGGGCGACCATCTCGGCGACCGGCTCGGGCGAGCGGTTCCACACCCGGACGGTGTACCCGGCCCGCAGCAGGCTGCCGGCCATGCCCCGGCCCATCGCGCCCAGTCCGACGAAGCCGACCGTCGTCCCGCTCATCGCACACTCCCGCTGTCGCCCGGCGGACGGACCGGTCGTCCGACCACGAGCAACCGACTGTACGTCAGCCCGTCGGCCCGTCGGCCGACCTGATCGGGCTCACGGGGGGTCGGGCGACCGGGCCGTCGGGCCGAGGGCCCTCGGGCCGGGTGCGGTCAGGCGGCCGCCGCGCGGTGCCCGTCCGCCGCTACCGCCTCCAGCCGCGCGGCCACCCGGTGGCGCAGCAGCTGGTACTGGACCTGGAGCCGGCCCGGACGCTGCGGGCGGGCGACCGGGCGGCCGGGGCCGACCTCCTCGTCCGGGCCGAAGCGGGAACGCGTCATGTCGACCTCGGCACCGGCGGCGGACCGGTTCCACCAGTGCAGGTCCGTCCGGACCCCGCCGACGTACACCTCGCCCATCATCAGCTCGCCGCCCAGCAGGTCGTGCACCACCAGGGCGGTCGCCCGGCACTGGCCGTGGGCGGGATTGTCGGGACGCCAGTGGGCCTGGTCCTCGGGCGCGCAGGTGTCGACACCCCAGGAGGAGCGGATCGCACGTTCGATGTCGTTGAGGGTCCACGCCGTCATAGCGGGAAGCCTGCCACGCGGCACCGACAGCGGCAGCGGCTTTTCGGCCAAAGTGCCCGTGTTCTGCGACGACCCGGGTGACCTTCACCCGTACGGGGAGCCCGTGGGGCACCGGCCGGGGGGCCGTTCCGGGGCTGCCGAAGCCCCGACCGCCACCCGGACGGGCCCGCCGCTGGTGCGGGCGCGGGCGCGCTGCGGGTGCGGGCGCGCCGCGGGTGCGGACGCGGGCGCGCTGCGGGTGAAGCGGGCCGGTGCGCGCCGGAGCGGTCGGGGGTCCGCTCCGGCGCGTGCTCCGGCCCCGCGTCCTTCACCCGCCGGGTGTCACTTGCCGAGCGCCTCGACGCCCGCCTGCGCGAACTGCTCGTCCAGGTCGCCGCTGGGGGCGCCCGCGACACCGATACCCGCGACCGGCGCACCCTTCGACTGCACCGGCGCACCGCCGGCCAGGAACAGGGTGCCCGGGATGTCCTTCAGGTTCGGCGCCTGCGCGAGCCGCTTGGCCAGCTCGGAGGTGGGCGCGTTCCAGGAGACGGCGGTGAAGGCCTTCCGCACGGCCGACTCCGGCGACTGCGGGCCGGCGCCGTCGCCCTTGAGCAGCACCCGGGTGACACCGTCACGGTCGACGACCGCCACCGAGACCTTCTGACCGGCCTTGGCCGCCGCGTCCAGGGTGGCCTGGGCGGCCTTGGTGGCGGCGTCGATGGTCAGACCGGTGGTCTGGGCGAGGTTCTTGTTCTGGGTGTCGGCCTTGACCGCGGCGGCGGCGACGGACGGGGTGTCGGTGGCGTCGGCACTGGCCGAGACGGCGCCGAGGGTGGCGGCGGCCAGCGCGGCGGCGGCGACGGTACCGGTCAGCACCTTGGTGCGAACGGAGATCTTCTTCATGGTCCGGCTCCTCGTCGGATGGTGTCGCTGGGAACGGAATCGATCCTCCGGCGACGGCCCCCGCCACCGCATCGGCGGTCCGGACAGCTCCCGCGGGCATGATGGACGACGGACCCGTCAGCCGATCGGCTGATGCGTCCCCGGACCGGACGGGTCACCATCGAGGGATCGCCCCGGCCGGGGCCTCGGCCGGCACCGCGACGGACCGTGCGGACCACCGGCCACCGGCCACCGGCCACCGGCCACCGGCCACCGGCCACCGGAAACGAACGAGCGAGGAGCGGCCCCGTGCACCACCCCGGCCCCCCGCTCGACCCCGACGCCGGCCGGCTGGCCGTCCTGCTCGACTCCGCGTTCCTGCTGCTGCTCGCCACCTCGCTGAGCCGCTTCCTCACCCACCACCCGGGCAGTCCGCGGATCCCCTGGGTGCTCGGCCTGAGCATCGCGCTGGCCGTCGTCCAGCCGCTCGGCTCCTGGCTCGCCCACCGCCGCCCGCCCGCCCCCGGGCAGCGTCGACCCGCCTGGCCGCTGGCCGTGGTGACCGTGCTCTGGGTGGTCCTGGTGCTGCTCGCGCCGAGCTTCTCCTGGTGCGCCGTGCCGCTGGTCTACACGGCCCTGCGCACCCTGCCCACGCGCGCGGCCATCCCCCTGGTGGCGGCGCTCACCCTGCTGGTGGTGGTCGGCGAGGTCCGGCTGCCCGGCGCGACCGACGCCAACCTCCTGCTGCTGCCGCCCGCCGTCGCCGCACTGGCCACCGGTGTCTTCCTCTACATGGAGCGGCAGGCCGAACGGCAGCGGGCGCTGATCGCCGACCTGGTCCGCACCCGGCGCGAACTCGCCGCCACCGAACGGCGGGAGGGAACGCTGGCCGAGCGGGAACGGCTCGCCATGGAGATCCACGACACCCTCGCCCAGGGCCTCTCCAGCCAGCAGATGCTGCTCCAGGCCGCCGACCGCACCTGGGACGGCGACCCGGCGACCGCCCGGGGCCACGTCCGGACCGCCGCCGAGGTGGCCGCCCGGAACCTCGCCGAAGCCCGCCGCTTCGTCCACGACCTCGCGCCCGCCGAACTCGCCGACGGCCGCACTCTCGACCGGGCGCTGCGCTCGCTCGCCGAACGGGAGTCCGCCGAGAGCGGGCTGCCGGTCCGCTTCCACCTGGACGGCGCGCCGGTGCCGCTCCCGGCGGCCGCGCAGTCCGCGCTGCTGCGGATCGCCCAGGGCGCGCTCGCCAACGTCCGCGAGCACGCCGGGGCCTCGGCCGCGGCCCTCACCCTCTCCTTCCTCGGCGACCAGGCCGTCCTGGACATCGCCGACGACGGCCGCGGCTTCTCCCCCGACGACACCGCCCCCGCCGGGAGCCGGGGCCACGGCCTGCCCGCCATGCGGGCCCGGCTGCGCCAGCTCGGTGGGACCCTGACCGTGGAGAGCGCCCCCGGCGAGGGCACCGTCGTCTCGGCCGCGGTCCCGCTCACCCCCGCCGTTCCGCTCACCCCCGCCGTTCCGCTCACCCCCGCCGTTCCCCTCGCTCCCGATTCCCCCGATGCCCCCGATGCCCCCGATGCCCCCGATGCCACCGACCGTCGCCAGGGCCCAGGAGCCGTCCGATGAACCCCACCCCCGCCCCGTCCCCGGTCCGGCTGCTGGTCTGCGACGACCACGCGGTGGTCCGGGCCGGTCTGCTCGCCCTGCTGGCCAGCGCCGGCGACATCGAGGTGGTCGGCGAGGCGAGCACCGGCGAGGAGGCGGTCGAGCTCGCGGCCCGACTGGCCCCGCAGGTGGTGCTGATGGACCTCCAGCTCGGCGACGGCATCGACGGGGTGGAGGCCACCCGGCGGATCACCGCCGCCCCCGAGGCACCGCACGTCCTGGTGCTGACCACGTACGACACCGATGCCGACATCACCCGGGCGATCGGCGCGGGCGCCACCGGCTATCTGCTGAAGGCCGAACGGCCGGAGGAACTGTTCGCCGCGGTGCACTCGGCCGCCCAGGGCCGCACGGTCCTTTCGCCGCCGGTCGCCTCCCGGGTGATGGCGCAGATGCGGGCCCCGGCGCCGCAGCTCACCGAGCGCGAGACGGAGATCCTCGCCCAGCTCGCCCAGGGGCTCGGCAACCGGGAGATCGCCCGGGCGCTGTTCATCAGCGAGGCGACGGTGAAGACGCACCTGGGCCGGATCTACGACAAGCTGGGCGTCGACACCCGCTCGGGCGCGGTGGCGGTCGCCAAGGAGCGCCGCCTGCTGCGCTGACGCCAGCGAATACCGACAATCCGTTCGGAATATCGGTATTCCGAACCGCCGGGCCGCAACCTCCGCCCCGGATCCCCCGGCACCCGAACGACCGATCCCATCAGCCGCTTCCGGCTGTCCCCGGCCGTCCCTTGGCACCTCTTGCCAACCGGACGGCCATCCCCGATTGTGGATGTTTCATGGATGAGAGGTATTGACAAACCAACCATGCGGTTTGTTACCGTAACGATCAACGACGCCCCACAGCAAAGGGGGCCTGCCGGGCCTGTGCGGAACGCTCTCGCCGGAGAGTGCTGCCAGGGGGGACGGTGGAGTCCGGGGTGGTCGGGGGGAGCGGCGAACAGCCGCGCGTCGACGCGGCGCGGAGCGGGTCCGGGGGACTCGCTCCGCGCCTCCCTGCTTTCCGAGCCCATTCCGGACCTCCTGCGGACCTCTTCCGGAGCCCTTTTCGCCGCCCCGCCCGTCGCTCCGTCCGCCACTCTGTCCGCCGCTCTCCGTCATGGCATCCCTTTTTCGGCCTTCACCACCGTCCGCACTTCACACCCCTCCAGGTAAACTGCACCGGGTAGTGCAACACGCCGAGGAGGGGAACCCGCCCGATGAGCACAGCGAACCCGGCACCGACCACCGGCTCACGCCGCATGCCCGAGAAGCGCCGGGCCATCGCCCGCGCGGCGAGCACGGTGTTCGGCCGCGAGGGCTACACCCGGGCCAGCGTCGACGCCATCGCCTCCGAGGCCGGCGTGTCCAAGCGCACCATCTACAACCACTTCGGCGACAAGGAGAAGCTCTTCCTCTCCGTCGCCCTGGAGACCGCCGGCGAACTCACCGAGATCATCGCCGGCCTGGCCGACCGCCATCTGCACAAGATCGTCGACCTGGAGGCCGATCTCACGGCCTTCGCCGTCGACCGCGCCAAGGCCGTCCTCGCCGCCGGCGAGCACTACGCCCTCGGCCGCACCATCCGCGCGGAGGCCGGCAACATCCCGCCCGACGTCCTCGCCGCCTGGCTCGCCGCCGGCCCGCTCGCGTCCCAGCGCGACCTGGCCGACCACCTCGTCCGCCTCGCCTCCCAGGACCTGCTCACCCTCGGCGACCCCGACCTCGCCGCCACCCACTTCACCCTGCTCACCTTCAGCGGCGCGGCCGACCAGTCCTTCTACGGCGCCGTCCCCATCTCCGACGCCGCCCTGCACACCACCGTCACCACCGGAGTCCAGGCCTTCCTCCGCCTCTACCCCCGCCCCTGACGGCTCGGGCGGCCCGGGCGGCTCGGGCGGCTGCGGCGACCGGACGGCCGGGGGTTCACCCCTCGACGCGATACGTTGGAAGTTCCGACTCCAAGATCGGACACGACGGCGGCAGGGGACTCGGACCGGAAGGGCTGGGAGACAGCGTGGGCGAGGACCTGAAGCACTGGGTTCGCGTACCGGTGGGGCCCGACGCGGCCCGGTGGGCCACTCGCGGACGGTGCCGGCGGGTCCTGCTGGTCGTCCACAACGTGACGGCGGCGACGCGGCTGATCGATGTGCTTCCACTGTTCCGCGACGACCTGCGGATCCAGGTACTGGCGACCTGCACCGGTTCGTCGCCGTTCCAGTCGGGCGTGGCGGAGCTGCTGGCTTCGGTGGGCGTCCCGGTCCTGCCCTGGGAGCAGGCCCTCTCGACCCCCGCGGACCTGGCGATATCGGCCAGCTTCGGCGGGCAACTCGACCAGCTCAAAGGCACGTTGACGGTCCTCTCGCACGGTGTCGGATACAATAAGACGCTCACCGCACCGGACACCGGACACCGGACACCGGACACCGGACACCGTGTTCGGTCTCGGGCCGGAGTGGATCCTCACCTCCGCGGGCGCCCCGATCGCGGACGCCATGGTCTTCTCCCACCCCGAGCAGATCGACCGGCTCGCCAGGTCCTGTCCCGAGGCCCTGCCGACCGCCGTACTGGCCGGCGATCCCTGCTTCGACCGCATCCTCGCCGCCCGGCAGCACCGGGACCGGTACCGGCGGGCGCTGGGGGTACATCCCGGGCAGCGCCTCGTCCTGCTGAACTCCACCTGGAACCCGACCTCGCTCTTCGGTGACTCCGGCCCCGAGGACGTCCTCCCGCTCCTGCTGCCCCGGTTGACCTCCGAACTCCCCGCCGACGAGTACCGGGTGGCGGCCGTCCTCCACCCGAACATCTGGCACGGCCACGGCCCCGGCCAGATCCGTCTCTGGCTGGACCGGGCCCGTCGGGCCGGGCTCGCCCTCGTCGACCCGCTCGAAGGCTGGCGCCAGGCACTGATCGCCGCGGACGTGGTCCTGGGCGACTTCGGTTCGGTCAGCTACTACGCCGCCGCCTGCGGAACCCCCGTCCTGCTGGGGGCCGCCGACCCGGAGGCCCTGGGGACGGAGTCACCCGTCGCGGCGTTCGTGCGGTCCGCGCCCCGGCTCGATCCGTACCGGGCGCTGCCGCCCCAGCTGGACCGGCTGCTGTCCGAGCACCGCCCCGCCAACGGGCCGACGGAGCTGACCAGTTCGGCCCCGGGGGAGTCCGCGGCCCTGCTCCGCGGCCTCTTCTACCGGCTGATCGGCATCACCGAGCCGGCCGCCCCGGCCGTGCTCGACCCGCTGCCGCTGCCGCCGTACGAGCCGCCGCTCCGCACCGCGCCCCTGCTCGTCCACACCCGTACCGCCGCGGACGGGACCGTCGCCGTCCGGCGCTACGCCGAACCCCGGCACGAACCCGACGACGCCGGGGCCGAGGGCGCCGGGGCCGAGGGTGAGGCCGGGAGTCACCTCGCCGTGCACGAGGACACCCTCGATCCCGGCGTGCTGGAGTCGGCCGACATCGTCCTCCGGTACGGCGAGGCCGACGACCCCCGGTTCGGCTCGCCCGGGGAGTGGGCGGCCGAGGTGCTCGACCGGTACCGGTCCGCCTCGCTCGCCGCCTACATCACCGGCCCCCGCGAGTGCGAGGTGCTGCACCGCGGCGGACTGCGGTGCCGGCTGACCTCCGACAGCGCGGGCGACCCGGCCGTGCACGCCTCGGCGCTGCTCGCACGACTGCACTCCGGCCCCGCGGCCGTGGCACCGGCGCCCACCACCCTGACCGTCGCAACCGGCACCCACCTCGCGCGGGTCCGCATCACGATCGACCGGGAAGGCACTGGGCGCGCAGCCCGGCCAGGTAGGTGAGGTGGACGGTGGCGTTCTCCTTGCTCAGCAGCGCCACGGCCTCGTCGACCAGTGGCAGCGCCCCGCTGCGGTCGGCCGCGTCGAGGTGCAGCTCGGCGAGATCCGTCAGCACCCGGGCGGTGTTGTAGCGCTCGCCGCTCTCGCGGAAGAACTCCCTTGCCGTGGCCAGCCGTTGATCCGCCTCGTCGAACCGGCCGAGCCCCCTCAGCGCCCGCCCCCGGTGCCGGTGCAGCAGCGCACGGGCCCGGGGCACATCGGCGGCGCCGTCGTCGGCCGGGCCGATCCGACCCAGCAGCCCGTCCGCCTCCTCGAAGCATTCCAGGGCCTGCCGGAACCGCCACTGCCGCAGCCGCAGCAGCCCCAGCGACTCGACCGCCGTCGCCCGGCCGCGCGCGTGCCCGGCCAGGGCCTCGTCCGACGCGGCCGACAGCAGCTCGCGCTCCGCCTCCTCGTCCTGCCGCAACTCCATGAGGGCGAAGGCGAGTTGGATGCGCATCCGGCCGGCCGTCCGAGTCCCGGGGCAGTGCCGGCCGGCCGTACGGGCCCCGGCCCTCAGCGCGGGCAGCAGAACATCGTGGCAGCCGGCCTTCAACTGCGCGGCCCAGAGCGCCTCGACGGTCTGGCACACGGTGTCGAAGCGGCCGAACTCCTCGGCGGCGAGCACGGATTCCACCAGATTGCCCGCCTCGGCGACCAGCGCGGCGACCGCTGCGCCCTCGTCCTCGTACGGCCCCGGACCCAGCTCGGCGTACAGCGGGCCGAGGTGCCAACGTTCCTTCAACGCCGCGTAGTCGGCACGGACGGCGAAGCGCAGGTACCAGTCCGCGGCGCGGGCCACGGCCGCCGCGCAACCCGCCAGGCCGTCCTCGCGGGCCGCGGCCTCCTCCGCGTGCGCACGCACCGCCGGCCGGTACCGGTAGCGACCGTCCCCGGTGCTCTCCAGCAGCTGGAGCTCCGCCAGTTCGGCCAGCGCCCGCCCCGCGTCCTCCTCCGGGACCTCGGCCGTCGCCGCCACCGCGGCCGCGCTCAGCGAGGGCCAGGGCCGCAGCGACCCGAGCCGGTAGATCCGCGCCGCCTCCGCCCCGAGCCGCCGGTAGGCCTCCTCGGCGACCGCCCGCACCGGAGGCAGCGAACTCGGGGAGTCCGCCCGCTCGTCGGCGCCCAACGACCCCGTCGCCAGGTACGGGGCCACGGCCCGCAGCGCGAACGGGGATCCGGCACACCGCTCCAGCACCGAGGGAAGCGCGGCGCGGGCCGTCGCCATCGCGGACCGCCCCGCCAGCTCCGCCAGCAGCCGCTTGGCGTCCTTGTCGGACAGCGGCCCGACGGAGACGGCGACCGCGTCCAGCCCGGTGAGCGGACGACGGGCGACGACCAGGGTGAACACGCCGGGCGCCGCGGTGATCAGCGGATCGACCTGGGCCGCCGACTGCGCGTGGTCGAGCACGACCAGCAGCCGCCGGCCGGACAACAGGGAACGGAAGAGGTCGACCCGGTCCTCCACCGCGGGCGGAACGTACTCCGCCGGCACGCCCAGGCGCAGCAGGAAGTGCCGCAGGACCGTCGCGGCCGTCGGAGCGGTACTCGCCGAACCGCCCCGGAGGTCCGCGTACAAGGTCCCGTCCGGGAACCGGCCGGCCTCGCGGCCGCCCCAGTGGAAGGCGAGCGCACTGGTACCGATCCCCGCCGGACCGTGCAGCACGGCCACCTTCGGCAGACCGTCGGGCCTGCGGTCCGCCTCCCGGTCCAGCAGCGCCAACGGCCCCTTCCGGTCGGTGAAGAACCGCGCCGAGGCCGGCAACAGCCGCGGCACCCCGTGCGCCGCCGCCCCGCCGGCACCCCTGCCACTCATCACCGCGGCGAGCGCCCTCGCCTGCTCGGGACTGCGCGACGCCTCCGCCACGAGCAGCCCCGCCACCGCCTCCCGCTCGGCCTCCCCCACCGGCGCCGGCACCTCCCGCCCCACCACCCGGGCCACCAGCCCGCCCACCGTCTCCCAGGCCCGCTTCCCCGCCTCGTTGGCCATCCCCGCCCCGGCCGCACCCAGGAAAGCCGTCACCATCGACAACGACAGCGGATCCACCGCCCCCACCCCCGGTCCTCCGTGAGGCAGAGGTTCTCCAATGCCCCGACCTGTTGCATCCGGCCCCACGGTAGCCTGCCCCACCACCCCGCCGAAGGACCTCCGACCACCCCACCACCGGGGGAGGATCCGAACCCCCACCACCGTCCCGGCCCGCGCCCGGTGGGCGTCGAGCGCGCTCGACCGCGCCACCGGGCAGGGCGTCACCGGACCAGGATCAACCCGCAGCTGTACGCGCGGGCATGGCCGACGCCCTGGGTGAGCGCGGCCGTGAGTGCCTGCGGGTCGGTGACGGTCAGGGTGCCGCGAACCTCGGCCCGGGTGATGAGCAGGCCCTTGTGGGGCCCCTGGCTGGAGACCTTCGGCAGGATACGGAGAGCCAGCCTCTCGGTGTCCGCGTCCGCGCCGAACCGGACCACGCCGTCCGGGGCCACCGGTGGTTCCCCGGCCGGCTGGAGACGGCGGGCGAACCATGCCTTCACATGGTCCGGGCGGGTGTGCGACACCCGTACACCCCTGCCTCCGGTACTGCCGCCACCGGATGTCGGTGGCCCGGCCGGTCGGCTGCTGACCGGGTTGACGACGGTACGGAAGTCGAGCCGGTCACCGGTGCGGAAGGTGCGGTCCACCACCAGGCTGTGCGGCGGCTCGACCAGGGCCGCACGGGGCAGGCCGCTCCAGTCTCCGGGGACGGCGGACTGCACGACCAGGGAGAGCCGGGCACTGCGCAGGTCCACGGTCCAGCTGGACAGCACCTTCATCTGGGCCCGGGCGTCCCGGCTGCCGTCCTCCACCCAGCCCCGGAATCCGCTCATCACGGTCCGGTGCATGTCCTGGGCGTCGATCAGGGACTTCGCGGTGAAGGGGTGCCTGGCGTCCAGCGTGATCAGCGTGTGCGTGGTGACGAACCGGGCAGCCCTCCCGGCGGGGACGGGCTCGGTGCTGCGGGGGTTGTTCACGGGATGATGTCCCATTCGGTGGCGTTCGGAGCGATCGTGATGCGGTGCCGGGACTCCCAGCGCTGCCGGTGGACGGGGCCGTCGGCGAGGAACCGCCCGGGCTGGTCGCGGACCGGCCCGACGCCCGGCAGCGGTTGCGGGCTCTCGATCCAGGCCCACCGGGTCCCGCCGTTCTCCGGCGACGGGACCCGTTCGCCGTCGTCGGCGGACGGGAGCAGGGCCCTGCCCGCGAAGACCTCCGGCAGGGTGCCGGGGGTGAGGCCGACGAAGAGGTCGCCCGAGGGCGGACACGACTTGCGGCCCAGCCAGAGCAGGTGCTTCGGGTGTTCCAGCGCGTGCGCGATCCGTTCGAGCAGGGCGCGGTCGGCGTGCTGGAGGCCCACGAGGAAAGCCGCGTCGGACAGGTACCAGCGCTCGGTGATCATGGCGTGCCGGCTCACCTCCCCCGCGACCAGCACACCGGAGCGAGGGTCCGCCGCGATCTTCTTCGGCGCGCCGTACCAGGAGGCCAGCGCGTGGCTGCCGAAGGATGCGGTCGCACCGTCGCCGGTGTCTCCGACCGCTTCCCCGAGCGCCTCCACCACCGCCGCCCTGCGGTGGTCGGTCACCAGGTCGCGGGGCCGGACGGGATAGGTCCCGCCGCCGACGGTGTGGTAGTCCCGCACCGGTGTTCCGGGACGATCGGCGCGCACTCCGAAGAGGACGGACCCGAGTTCGTCGAGCGGGTCCTCCCGGTCGAGGCCGAGAGCTGCCGCGCAGAGCCCGATCACTGCCGACTTGGTGGGCCGGGTGTGGGTGTCGCGCTGGGCGAACCGGCCCTTGATGCCCCAGGACTGCAGCGGCCCGGCCAACCGGATCAGCAGCACGTGCTGCGGTGCCTCCCCCGCCTCCGCCACCGGGGCAGCTGCGTCGATCACGGCGTGAGGCCCTTCACGGAGTCCACCACGTCCACGACCCCCGTCAGCTCGGCGGCATCCAGCAGGTCGGCGATCTCCGGGGCATACGTGAGGACGCGGGCGGACCGCAGGTCCTCGCGCCGCTTGCTGACGAACAGATGGTGCCGGATCAGCCGCCGGACCGCCGCCTGCCCGGCCGGACCCTCGCCGCCGTCGCTCTCGGGGTTCTCGTCCACGGGGTTCTGGAACGCGGCGGCGTAGTTGTACGGGCGCTCGCCCTCGAACGCCAGCACCAGGGCCGGCAGCGATCCGGTGGAAGCGGTGGAGTTCTTCTTCGCCTCGGGGAACGCCTCCACGAACGCGTGGACGAACTCCTCCTCCGCCGCGGTCGCCGCCTCCTCCGCCTCCGCGGCCTCCATGCCGGCCCGGCGGAGATTGGCGCGCAGCTGCCGGCGGTCCAGGACGGCGTGCCGGTAGAAGGTCCCGGAGATCAGCGACTGGTACCCGGTCATGCCCGCGCCCGCGTCGTCCGCCGTGTCGAGGAAGCTCAGCGCGTTGCGCCGCCGGTCGAGCTTGGCGTCGTCCGCCGCTGCGTAGAAGTCCTCGATCTGCTCGGCGGCCTGCACGGTGAACGCGTGACCGGTCTGCACGGCGCCGTCGACATTGGGCGAGTCGGCGATCTCGGCGAGGAAGCGCCCGTAGAGGGCGATGTCCACGGCGTCCCGGGGTGCGATGGCGAGCAGGACAGCGTCGCGCGCGCTCTTCGGCAGAGCGGGAAGGCCGGCGGTGCCGGACGCCGCGCCGGCTTCGGCCTCCTGCCCCTCGGGCTCCTCCCCGCTCGTCGCCGCGCTGCGGCGCGGCTTCTTGGCGGGCTTCTTCTGAGCGGCGAGATAGCTGTCGCGCCACAGCCGGAGTTCGTCGGCGTTGGCGGCGATGTACCGGGCGATCCTGGTCCCGGCGTCGGCGGGCGCGAAGATCAGCACCTTGGTCAGGTTCGCCACCGTCTTCTTCGCCGGGTCGCCGAACTTCAGTCCGCTCGCCTCGATCACGGCGCGCGCGGTGATCAGCGCCTCTTCCTTGTCCCATCCGTGCCCGGACGCCAGTTCGGCCGCCGTGAGCAGTGCCCACTCCCGTGTCCGGGTCCCCATGCTCCGCCCGCCGAGGGCGCCGATCCCCGCGTTGGCGCGGTTGCGGGCGTAGACCCGTTCGGCGCGCCGCCGGGCCTGACTGGTGATCATGTGCCGTTCGAACCCGCCGTACACCAGGGACTTGGGCTGACCGTTCTCGTCCCTGACCGGGAGCACGGCGACGAGCGTCTCCAGGAGGTGGAGCGAGAGGAACGGGCTTCGGGCGTCTGCGGTCACGCGGTCGCGTCCTTCTGATCGGTCGGAGTGGTGCACGTGTCGTGTCTGGCTGGGCCCGGGCCGGGCTGGGCCGGTCAGTCCTGTCGCGTACTCCCGGGCGTCCGGCCCCGGTGGAACGGAGCGTGGAAGTCCACCGACCACCGGTACGGGATACGGGCCCTGCGGTCGTTCCAGAGGATCAGGTCCTCGGTGAGCTCGGCCCAGGACGGCGGCAGTTGGTCGCAGGACCGAAGCCGGACGACAGCGTGCTGCAAATGCCGCCAAGGCACCCGTCGGCTCACCACCACCCGGTCCACCAGCCGCTGCGCACCCGGATTGGCCGGGCCCCGGCCGACCCCGTCACCGATGCGCGCCGCAGCCGTCCCGAGGCTGCCGAAGCCGTAGGCGGGCGTCGAACGGCCCTGGTGGTAGAGCGCGAAAAGGAAGGCCATCTGCTCGAACAGGTCGCGGTGGGCCTCGCCGCCGTACCAGCCGGCCCGGATGTGCGCGTTCGTCCTGCCCCTGGCACGACGCAGGTCGGCGAGCGTGCCGTACTCGCGGTTGCGCACCAGGGTGGTGAGCCAGGCGACGAGGGCGGCGCTGTCGTGCGGGAAGGCTTCCTCGACGGGGCGGCCGTCGCGGGGATTGACCTCAGTCATGGGCGGTCTCCCCCCGGAGTTCGGCCGGGGCCTTGGGGTGGCCGATGTCGGTCTCGAAGAGTTGCAGGGCCTCGGCCCTGGCCTGGAAGCCGCGCTGGTTGGGAGGGAGGGTGTCCAGGCGGTAGAGCAGGTAGGTGCGGGCCAGGTCGGTGAGGGTCCGTGCGTACTCCTCGAGAGGAGTCGCCACCGGATCGTCGGGGTTGTCGAAGGCCTCGTCGATCACCGTGTCCAGCAAGTGCTCGAAGGGCTTCGCCGCTTCCGGCCAGAACATCCACCGTGCGTCGAACCGGGACATCTGCCGGACCTCGTCAGCCGGCCCCATCGCCGGGTGGAGCCGCTCCGAGGCGCGCAGGGCTGCCCGCTTGAGGCTCCACGCCAGGTACTCGGCGATACGCGAGCCCCGCAGGGAGGCCCGATAGAGGTGCGCCTCCATGGCTGGGGCGTACGGGAAGTAGCCGTCCGTCCAGGAGACCGGCAGGGTCTTGTTGGAGATGAGGCCGACCGCCCACAACTGGTAGGGCTCGGCGTGGCGTTCCTTGTCGGGCAACAGGGAGCGCAGCCGCTCGTAGAGTCCCGGCTGCCCCTCCTTCACCGCGCTGTAGAGCGCGTGCGCCTCCTGCCAGAGGGCACGGGTGGGCGACGGCCACAGCGGCTTGACCTCTCCTGCGGTGGTACGGCTGAACACGGCGTCCTGGAGGTGCGGCTCCGGGGCGAGGTCCAGTACCTCACCGGCGCCGACCAGCACCCGGTCGACCACGATCGCGCCGTCCGCATCGCGGGTCGGCCGCAGCAGGACGGAGCGGCCAAGTGCGCTGTGCAGATCGGCGGGGCCCTCCGGCACCCGGGGACAGGCCTTCGCGTCGAAGTCCCGTCGAGTGACGGAACCACTGGTCCACGAGGTGTTGAGCCCGCCTGGGTCCCCTTCCAGCGGATAGAGGTTGAGCCGCATGGTCTCGCCGAACGTACGCCCGAGCGGAACGACGCGGATCCGCCCCTGCAACCGACCGGTGGCCAGATTGGTGACGGTGGGTCCGAGTATCTTCCCGGTGATCCTCGCCCGCCCGTACGTCCCGTACACATGCTGGGTGAGGACGGCCCGAAAGGCATCGGCCGCGGCGAGCGGCTCGCCGTCCTCCAGGTGGTGGTGGTCGAAGAACTGGTTGTAGTCCCCGGCCCGCTCGATGACCAACTGCGCCGTACCGGTGCCGCTCTCCTCGAACGAGCCGGCAAGGAGAGAGTTCTGGCTGAGGGGCGTCTCGGGGTGGAACAGGTCCCAATGCTCGTTCGGCTCGCCGGCCAGCCATACGGCCGCTGCCCGGAGACTGCCTTCGATATACAGCCATTCCCGCCACTGCTCCGGGGTGGCGGGGCAGATACGGGAGGCGAAGCAGACGGCCATGAGAAACTCGATGACGGCCACGGTCTCACCGGGAGTGCGACAGTCAATTGTCGTCAAACTGTCTGCTTCGTCAAGGAGTTCGCACAACGAAAGCTTGACCGTCTCGCCGCCGGACGCAACAGCGGGAATACACGGCTCTCGCCTGGGGTCCCAAGTGAGGCGCGGCTCAACCGGGGCCGAAGGATGCGTTCGCGGCAAGGATCTGCCCATCACTTCATATGATTTGGCTTCTTGGAACGGGAATCGGCAATCCCGCGTTGAATCAGACGCTAGCACCCGGGATCGGACCGTGTAGCTGGAACGACCGGATTACTCGGCTGCCCGAATCGGGGCAACCGAGCACCGGACCGGCCCCGCACACGCGGGGAAACCCTACCCAGCAAGCTGCTGCTGCCGTCGACGGGCCATTCCCGCTGGATGCGGGAGTTCCTCTTCCGCAACGCGGTCAGGATGCCACCACGTCTGCACCCGACCCACAAGGTGAAGAAGGCGAGCCGTAGACTGAGACACTGCCGATTCAATCGGCCGTCCAGCCCGACTGATACCGGATGCCACTGCGCTCCGAGTCGGGTCCCACCCCGTTCGAGCGGGGCGGGACCCAACAGCCAGGCTGGAAGCCGTTCTCGAAGCTCTCGGTGCTTCGAGAGCGGCCCACCTTCTACCGAAGGTGGTTCAGCAACTGGACTGTCAGTGCGGATGCAACCGACGCGAACCAGATGAGCAACAGCTCGCTCCACCAGCTCCAATTGCGTGATCCCGCAGACATCCCATGTCCTTTCGTCTCGACGATGCCGACCCCGATGCCCGGGGCAGACATTGCCGAGACCGCGGTCCCACGTTCCGCACGCCTGCAAGTCTCCCAGAAGCCGCCACCTCCAACGCGCAGGCTGATCGCCCAGCGTGTTGCATCGTCAGCCTGCTGCTGACTGCTGTCGAGTTCTGGGAAATAGACAGCAGTCAGTGCATGTTCTTGCGCTACGAGCGCTGCCTCAACGGGGCCGACGGCGCCGGGTGAGGATGGTCAGGGTGGAGCGGGCGTCGCGGCGGCGGGCCGAGGTGCGGGCCAGGACCGATGCCAGGGCGACGATCGCGAGTACGATCCCGTACAGCAGACCGGCTCCAGCGGCCAGCACGGCGGCGGCGGTTGCGTCCTGGGTCAGCACGGAAAGCACGGTCATGGCGAGGTCCTTCGGTCGGGGGCCGTGTGCGGCCCGTGGTCGATGGGCCCAGCTTCCGGCGGAGTGCTGGTGCGCCTCCACCTCCTGGCCAGGTATCCGCAGCTCAGCGGCCCTTTATTCACCGACGCGGGAGCGGAATTGGTCAGGGAATCAGCTCCCGGGGAAGCACGCCGACGTCTTGGCCTCATGCTGCGGAACCTGCTCGCCACGCGCGGTGTCGGCCTGCGGGCCGCTGCCCGACTCGTTCCGAACGATGCGCTGCCGGAGTCGACACTCCGGCACTGGCACCAGGGCGAGGCCGCTCCGGACGCCACGGCGGCCTTCTGGAGCCTGGTCGACCGACTGGACGGCCCCAAAAGCCTGTACGGCCCGGCCCTCCACTCCCGCGAGGAATGGGAGGCCGTTCTCGAAGCAGCTCAAGGGGAGACCTCCAAGGCCCGGAGCGAATCACCGACCGCCCCGAACCAGCGCAACAGAACCGGCGAACGCGCAGCGATGGACGCGTTCGTCGCGGACCGGTCGCCGCACGCCCCCTCGTACCTGTGGTGGCACAACGAACTTCCGGTCGGCAAAACAGCGTTGCTCACCGCCTGGTCGCCGCCGCGTGACAACGCCGATGTCCTGAGCTGCGTCCTGTCCGATGCGCTCGGGACGAACTCCCGCAGCGGGTTCCTCAAGGCCCTCGGCGAGCAGTTCGAGGTGGATGCGCCCCGCAGGAAGCGGTCCGAGGAAGCGAGGTTCGCCCACCTTCTGGCCAAGGCAACCGCGAGGAGCCGACAGAACAGGCGGCAACTCGTGCTCCTGGTCGACGGATTGGACGAGGACCTCGCCTGGCCCGCCGTCGGAGCACCACCGGCCGCAACCGGGAGCATCGCCGCCCTGCTCCCGGCCGATCCCCCGGCGAACGTCCGCATCGTCGTCTCCAGCCGGCTGAGCGGACCGCTCCCCGCCGACGTCCCGGACGGGCATCCGCTGCGCCTGCGTGAGTGTCTTCGCCCGCTCCTGATCGGCGACCGGGCCTATGAGGTCGAACAGACGGGTTTCGCCGACCTGGAACGGCTGCGCGCCACCGGCCTGGGCCGGGCCGTCACCGATCTGCTCGCCCTGACCGACGACGGGGGCGGCCTGCGGGCGTCCGACCTGGCGGACCTGGCCGGCGCCTCCGTCGAAGAGCTGACCGGCCTGTTGGGCGGCAGGAGGCATCGTTGCATCATCTCGAACGACGCTTCCGCCGGCACCTACCTGCTGAGCCACCAGAACATGGCGTACGCGATCCGCGCGGGCTGGGACCGGCCGCTCACCGACCGCCTCACCCATGGACTCCGGGCCTGGGCGAACCGTTGGCACGCGGCCGGCTGGCCCGAGGGCGCTCCACCGTACCTGCTGACAGAGTGGCCGGGACCGTCGGCCGACCTCGGCGAACGAGGACACGTCCTGCTCGACCCGTCACGACAGCTACGGGTCGCCGGTACGCTCGGGCCTCGGCTCGCACTCGATCAGCTGCGCTCCTTCAGCGGCGGTCCCGCCGGAGCCGCCCCTCCCGGACCACCCGGCATCGACACTGCTGTCCGACTGGCCGCATCGCTGGACCTCATGCAGCGCCGCGTGGGGGAGGTCCCGCCGAGGGCACCCGTCCTCCTCGCCCGGCTGGGGGACGTGCCCCGTGCCCGCAGCGTGGCCCGCTCGGAGCCGCAGCTCGTACGGCGGGCCGCCCGGTTGGCCCAGGTGGCGGTCGAGGCAGCAGGGGCCCGGCACCCGGACGCCACCGCGATCGCCCTGGAAGCGGCCGACTGGACGGTGCGCGCGGGCCGCTTCACGCCGCGTGCCGGAGGCGTCTTCCAGGATGCCTGCGCGGACGTGGCCGGGGCGGCGGACGCGTTGGCGTCGTCCGGCCGGAGGACCGAGGCCAGGGCGCTGTACCGGGCCGTGCTGCTCAGCGGTGCCGCCGACCTGGACACACTGGTCCGGGGTTCGGAGCTCCTCGCCGAGGGCGGCGACCGGCGTTTCGTCGAGGCCCTGGAGGAACACGCCGAGGACCTCGGCCTGATCACCCCCCGGGCCCAGGCGGTCGCCGTGGACATCTGGGCGACCATCGCCCGCCTCTCCGTGTCCCGCAGCATCCCGAACCTGGACCGTATCGAAGCCCTCTGCAAGAACCTGACCCTCGTCGACGGACTCGCCGTCGTGGACGTGCTCGCGCTCGGATCCCACGCCCTGGCCACCACCACCGGCCGCCGCATCCCGGCCGAGGCCGTCCTCAGGGCCGCGCGGGACCGACTGTTCACCGCACTGGTCCGGCTGGATCCCACCCCCGCCGACCAGGCCCACCGGGGCCGCGAGTTCTCCGCCACGGTGGAACGCATGGCCCGCGCCGAGACCGCGATCGGCCTCGGCCGAACACCCCATCGCGATGCCGTACTGCTCGTGACCGCACTCGCCCGGGGAGTCCGCACCGGCGTACTCGACGACGACCTCTTCGAACGGGCGGAAACCTTCCTCGCGGCGGTCGCCGCGCGGGTCGCGGCCGAGGACACGGCCCGCCTCGCGGCACAGCAGGAACAGCGCCTGGACCGGCGGAGGGAGCAGGACGCCCGACGCGACGCCCTGGCGGCTCAGCGGCGTGCGACCGGAGCCGCCCGCAGCGGCGCCCGGACCACCCGTCGCTCTCCTCCCCCGGAGCAGGTGCCCGCCCCGAAGCCGCCGGCCGAGGACGCCGAGGCGCTCCCCCGCCCGGTCACCCGCCTCCAGTACGCGGAGCAACTGCTGCAGAGCGGCAACCTCGAACTCGGACGCGAGCAGGTGGCGGCAGCCCTCGACGAATCGCTCCCCACGGCCCCGGTCGTCCTGTGCAGCGGCTCGACGGAGGACCTGATCCGCGCCCTGGGCACCGCCGGAGAGCTCGCGCAGGCCGAGCGCCTCGTCCGGCCCTGCGCCCGGCAGTACGCCGCACTGTCCCTGGGCTGCTCCTTCGGTGGCCGCACAGCGGAGGCGGCCGCGTACGCCCGCGAGGCGGCCCGGCTGATGCCGCGCACCCCGCACTTCGCCGTCCGGGCAGCAGTCGCCCAGGCCCTCGCCCATGCGGGGGCTGCCGACGCGGCAGTGTCGTTGGCCCGTACGGAGGACCCGGCCGACACCACGACCCCCTCCTCCGTCCGCGCCGGGCGGACGCGACGCGCCCTGCTCCTGGTCGCCGCCGGACTCGCCCAGAACGCCCCGGAGCGCGCCGCCGAGCTCGTCGCACCCGCGGTGCGGCTGGCGCAACGGCGCATCGAGGCCGGCAGCCCGATCGGCCAACTCCCCTCCCTGGCAGCGCTCCTGCTCACCCTCCCCGACCCGGGGCGTCCCGGCCCGGAGCTCGCCCGGGCCATCGCACTCGCCGCGGAGTTCACGAACCGGCCCTGTCAGTCCTGGGACACCGACTCCGCGGTGGTCCTCTCCCTGCTGCACCGCCTCGGCTGCACACCCCCGCAGGCCCGTGCCCCGGACGGGCCGGACGCATGGCTGCGCTCCCTCCGTCCGGAACGCACCCCCCACCCCGAACTCGCTCTCCTCAGTGCCCTCGACGGCGACACCGCGGCCGCCCGCCGCACCGCCGACGCGGCAGCAACCCCGACAGCACGAGCCACCGCACTGGCCGCCGCAGCACGGGTCCTGGCGGGGACACCGGCAGCTCTCCCGGTCGAGGAACCCGAGAACGGCACCCTGGAGCTCTGCCTCGCTCTCACCCATGCACTCGGCGGCAGGGACACGGACAGGGCGGCAGCCCGGGGGCTCCTCCACGCCTCACTCGCGGACGGCGCTTGGGCCCAGGCGGTGCCGCTGCTCCCGCAGCTGGCACCGGGTTCCCTCCACTTCCTGGGCGCACTGATCACCGCGCACCTGGATACCGGGTCCGCCCGGTGGACGCCCGGAGCCGCCGAACCACGGCCGACAGCCCCCCGGGCCCGGACCGGCCCGGGAAACACGAAAGCCGCAGGTCGCTGACCTGCGGCTTTACCTATGGAGCGGACGACGAGAATCGAACTCGCGCTTCAAGCTTGGGTCCACGAGAACGGCCAGCGTGGACGGGTGGCACGGATCACCACCAGAACCATCCCGGCGTCACCGAGTAAATGGGCACCACGTAGTCGCACGTGCTCTCCGCTCGCCCTTGGGCCGCTACTTTCTGGGCCTCGCGTTCGCCATAGGCGTCGACGCCATCCGCAGCCATCAAAAGCGCAACGACAGCGACAAGGCAGGAAACAGCTGGGACCGCTGTTCGGGGCTTGAACCGCGCAAGAGCGATGCCGCCCACCACCGCCGATGTACAGGCCAGCAGCACGAGAAACAGGGCCACGTGAGTGATGCGGTCAACCGAGGACGAAGCGTGACAGAAGATGTAGTAGCGGTCACCGCGCCATGTTGGTAGCCGCTCTCCGAACGCTGCGACACCCAGCAGCAGGCCAATCCCCGCGACACGCAAGGGCCGCAAGACCCGGACAGGGCCGTCAGCTCCACCACTCGTCCTCATGCATCCCCCACGTTGTGAACCAGCACGTCGCCGCTCGCACGTTACCGCTCGGGTGGTGGAGCGGTTTTGGCCGGTGTCCTGCCTGGTTTGGGGTCGAGCATGATCGGAGGGCCGTAAGCTGCTGCGACTCGGTCAGGACTCTCTGGGCCTGACCGCAATTCGGCCGAGTGGCCCCCGTTCTTGCTCGACTCGGGCCCCGAGCCTGGGAGGTGGGTAAACCGTGGAGCCGACCGCCCCCAGCCCCGGGGGCTCCAACCTCGGCATCCCCCGGCCGCACGCTCGACGGGCACGACCGGACGCCCCCGAAGCGGGGCGAAGACAGGAGCGGCGGCGAGCAGCAGGCCGCGCGCTGCGCGCCCTTGAACAAGCAGCGAAACTCGTAACGGTCACCTCTCGCCCTACTGTCTCAACTCTCCTGAAACCACGCGTATCTGCCCTCGACCGCCTCCGGCTTGAATTCGATGAGGTGGTCTGCCCGATCCACCCTTCACGCTCGCGCTGCCCTTACAACTCCACGCAGCTTGTACTGACCAGTTGCCCGCGGACTGGAAGCCCTCACCCACAGACTTGCTTGGATCCTGAACTACGCCCGCGCGCAATAGATTCGTATGCGCATGGTTGACGTGCGCCACGCAACCTAATTCCTCGGCAACACTGGCTCGCATAGGGCACACCTCCGTCCGGGCCGCGCTGATCCACCAGCACGCGACCAGCGAGCGGGACAAAAAAGATTGCGGCCGGCATGGGCGCCGCGATCAACGATGCTCTCGGTCGGGGCACGACACCGCCCGACCGGCCGTAGAGGCACACAGGGGGCACGGGAGCCCAGAAACGCAAAAGGCCCCGCTCGGGGATCATGTCCCTGAGCTGGGCCTTTACTACTGGAGCGGGCGACGAGAATCGAACTCGCGCTATAAGCTTGGGAAGCTCATGTTCTACCATTAAACTACGCCCGCCTGACGAGTCGTCAGAGACGCTCGATCTGTCCTCACTGTACCCCATCCGTGACGGTCGTTGCACAGGTGGCCGGAGGTCGTGGCGGAGCCGCGCGGGGTCGGGGTGGAGGCGTACTGTGTGGGCCGCGTGAGACTGCCCCGGCGGTGGGTGCGGGCGGCGAGCCTTGGTGTGGAATGTCCGGAACTTCCCCTAATGTGACGCTGGTCCCGGGGCTCCGCCGTTCGGGGCGACGAGTACGGGTGAGTACCGGGGTAAGGATGGGAAGGGGATCGATGGAGCAGCGCGCCGTCGTTCGTTGTGCCGAGGGGCACCTGTTCAGCACCACCACGTTCCCGATGCAGAATCTCGGCGCCGGCCGGCTGGGACCGGGTCGGCTGATCCGGTGCCCGCAGTGCGGGCGGCTGAGGAGTTCGGTGCTGGCCGACGTACGGGAGCTGTCCGAGCCGCAACTGGCCCGGGCGCTGCGGCTGGAGGCCGCGGAGTTCCTCGCCTGACAAGGGCGGTCGTGGGAGAGATGTGACGGTTGCGGCCCCGGGCGATTCGTCCGGGGCCGCGTCGTGCACGTAACCTCGAAGCGTGCTGCTCTCTGACAAGGACATCCGGGCCGAGATCGACAAGGGCCGCGTGGTGATCGACCCGTTCGACCCCGCGATGGTCCAGCCGTCGAGCATCGACGTACGACTGGACCGCTTCTTCAGGGTCTTCGAGAACCACCGCTACCCGCACATCGACCCCTCCGAGGAGCAGCCGGACCTGACCCGGCTGGTCGAGCCGGAGGGCGACGACGCGTTCATCCTGCACCCGGGCGAGTTCGTGCTGGCGTCGACCTTCGAGGTCATCACGCTGCCCGACGACGTCGCCTCGCGGCTGGAGGGCAAGTCCAGCCTGGGCCGGCTCGGTCTGCTGACGCACTCCACGGCGGGCTTCATCGACCCCGGCTTCAGCGGGCACGTCACGCTGGAGCTGTCGAACGTCGCGACCCTGCCGATCAAGCTCTACCCGGGGATGAAGATCGGGCAGCTCTGCCTGTTCCGGCTCTCCTCGCCCTCGGAGCACCCGTACGGCTCGGAGCGGTACGGCTCGCGCTACCAGGGGCAGCGCGGCCCGACGCCGTCCCGTTCCTACCTGAACTTCCACCGCTCCGAGGTCTGAGCGGCGAAGCGGTAGCGGCGAAACGGCCACGGCGAAGCGGTAACGACGAAGCGGTAACGACGAACGGCGCGGGCGGCCACCCTGGACGGGGTGGCCGCCCGCCGCCGTGTCAGGCCCGCTTCGGGCGGGTGACGGCGACCAGCTCGCTGCCGTCCTCGGAGAGCCGCAGTTCGGTGCGGAGCTCGGCCAGCTCGCCCAGGTGGTGCAGATGGGTGCCGCCGCAGAAGATCCGCGCCGCGCCCTCGGGCAGCTCGCAGTTCCACTCGCGGCGGGCGGTCAGCTCCGGGCCGGGGACGTCGATGCGCACCGCGGCGTCGGCGGCGACCCAGCCGGCCAGCCGGCGGTTGACGGCCTCGGTCAGCTCGGGGAGGGCGTCGGCGAGGGCCGGGAACTCCTCGGTGGCCTCGGCGGTGAAGCCCTTCTTGCGGAGCGACTTGCCGAGCCGGTAGGTGTCGGTGCTGGCCTCGGTGTCCATCACCGAGCTCGCCATGGCGAGGCTGTCGAAGTCCGGGTGGCCGAAGGCGTCGGTGCGGCCCGGGTCCTTGCGCCAGCGCGGTGCGAGCGCCTCGTTGAGGGCGAGGGCGAGCAGGTGGCAGCCGCTGTGGGAGGCGCTGAGCGCCCCGCGGCGGCCCGCGTCGACGGCGAGGGCGGCGGTCCGGCCGACGATGTCGCCCGGGTCGGCCGCGAGCACGTGCAGGACCAGCCAGGACCACTCCTCGTCGCCGCGCCGGACCGGGATGTCGGCCCCCACGAGCACCTGACCGCCGTCCGGGCCGACCGCGCCGGTGAGGCAGTCGACGACGGCCAGCTCGACGCCGTCCACGGTGAGCGTGCCGAGGTCGGCGGGCTGGTCGGGCCAGGTGTGGTCGAGCGGGTGGAACGGCGTCGCCCCGGTGACCACGGCGTACCGGCCGCCGTCCAGCGGGTGCACCGCGAGCACCGTCGACTCGCCGGTCACCGCCCCGGCCGGGAAGCTGACGTGCGTGGTGGGGAGGGTCATGCCTGGCTCCGTGCGGGTGAGGGTGTACTGGACAGGACGAACAGCGCGGCCCGAGCGGGACGGCCCGGGCAACGGCAACGGGCCCCGCGAGGCGAGGCCCGTGCTCCATTGTCCCCGAGGTCCGGGGGCGCGCCCGGGAGGGGGACGGGGTCAGCCGAGGGTCGGCAGCTTGATCAGCACCAGCAGCGCCAGCAGCTGCAGCGCCGCCGCACCGGCCGCCTTGCCCCAGGGCAGGTCGTGCACCCGGCGGACCATGCTGGTCAGCAGGAACGCGCAGAGCAGCCAGGTCGCCCAGCCGACCACCTGGACCAGCAGGTTGTCGGCCGGCAGCACCAGCGCCAGCACCAGCCGGGGCGCGTCCGTGACCCAGCCGATCAGCACGGCCAGGCCGACCGTGGACTGCCACGGGCCGTCGCCGCCGAACTGCCGGGCCAGCGCGTAGGTGACCGCGCCGAGCATGCCGCCGGCCAGGGTGAAGCCGATCGCCGCCGCCAGCAGCGCGGTGAGCGCCACCGTGAAGGTCGAGTTGACCACGTCGTCGCGGGTCATGCCGAGGCCGAGCACGGCGAGGGCGCCGTAGAGCAGGGAGACCGTGACGGCGGGCAGCCAGACCTGGTGGTCGCGGGTGCGGTCGAAGATCGCGGTGGGGGTGCGGAAGAGCCCGGTCAGCAGTTCGCGCCAACTCGGCCTGGGCCCGGTGGCCTGCGGCGCGGACTGGCCGCCGGCCCGGTAGACGGCGACGTTGTCGTCGCCGTACCCCTGGGCCTCACCCTGCTGCCCGTAGCCGTCGGAGTACGGCGGCTGCTCCGGGGCGTAGGAGGACGGCTCGCCCGCGTACGGGTCGGCGCCGACCGGGAAGGCCCGGGTGTGACCGGGCTGGTCGGCCGCGTACGGGTCCCGCTGAGGCCCGCCGTAGGGCCGCCCCGGCTGCCCCGGCTGCCCCGGCTGTCCCGGCTGCCCCGGGTAGGGCTGCCCCGGCTGCCCCGGCCCCGGGTAGGGCTGCTGCCCCGGGTACGGCCCCCGCTGCCCGCCGTACGGGTCCTGCTGCGAGGCGTACGGGGAGCGGGGGCCGGGACCGTACGGGTCCGTCGGGCCCTGCGGGGCGGACGGGCCGCCGGGGCCCTGCTGCGGACCGGTGAAGTACTCCGGTCCGTCCGTCTGCCCGTACCCCCCGGGCGCCGCCTGCTGCTGCGGGGGCGCCGACCATCCGCCACGGGGGTCGGCGCCCTGACCGCTGTCGTATCGATTGCCAGCCACGTTCCGAAGGTACCCGCCCGGCGGGCACCCCGGTGGCCGGGCACCGGACCGGGTCCGGTTTGCAGCGAGCCTGTTACTGCCGCGGGACCACGGCCACCGCCGCGAAGTCACGGCCACCGCCGCGAAGTCACGGCCACCGCAACGGAGTCACGGCCCCACCGCCGCGGGGGTCACGGCCCCACCGCCGCAGGGGTCACGGCGGCGCGCTACTGCCCCACGGCCACCTTCGGCCCGTGCACCGAGGCCGCGGCGCTGGTACCGGCCGGGCACCCGCCCGGGCCGGCCGAGGTACGGACCGCGCCGACCGGCAGCAGGGTGCCGCAGGCGATCCGGATGCCGTTCGGCAGCTCGTTGTCGGACTCCACGATCGCGCCGTCACCGATCACCGCGCCGTCCAGCGCGGTGCGGTCGCCGACGGTCGCGAAGGCGCCCACGATCGAGTCCTTGACCAGGGTGTCGGCACCGATGACGGCACCGGGCAGGATCACGCTGCCCTCGACGATCGCGCCGGCCTCGACCACCGCGCCCTCGGCGACCACGGTGCCGCCGCTGAGCACCGCGCCGTGCCGGACGGTCGAGCCGGGCAGCAGCAGGGCGTCGCCGGTCGGGCCGGGGACGGCGGGCGAGTCGACCTTGCCGAGCACGAGGTCGGCCGAGCCCCGGACGAAGGCGGCCGGGGTGCCGAGGTCGAGCCAGTACGAGGTGTCGACGACGCCGCGCAGCAGCGCGCCGGTGGCCAGCAGCTCGGGGAAGGTCTCGCGCTCGACGGAGACCTCGCGGCCGGTCGGGATGCGGTCGATGACGGAGCGGGTGAAGACGTAGCAGCCGGCGTTGATCTGGTCGGTGACGATCTGCTCCGGCGTCTCCGGCTTCTCCAGGAACTCCAGCACCCGGCCGTGCTCGTCGGTCGGGACGAGGCCGAAGGCGCGCGGGTCCTCGACCCGGGTGAGGTGCAGGGTGACGTCGGCCCCGGCGGCCACGTGGCCGTCGCGCAGGGCGGCGATGTCGACGCCGGAGAGGATGTCGCCGTTGAAGACCAGGACCGGTTCGTCGGGGCCGCAGGTGAGCCCGGTGGCCGCGTTGCGGATGGCGCCGCCGGTGCCGAGCGGCTCGCGCTCGGTCAGGTAGACCAGCTCGATGCCGTAGGGGGTGCCGTCCTGGAAGTGGTCCTCGAAGACCTCGGCCAGGTAGGAGGTGGCGAGCACCACGCGGGTGACCCCGGCCGCCGCCGCGCGCGCCAGCTGGTGCGCGATGAACGGGACGCCTGCCACCGGCAGCATGGGCTTGGGGGTGTGGGTGGTCAGCGGACGCAGTCGCGTGCCCTTACCACCGACCAGCATGATCGCCTCGGTCATGGTCTGCGCTGTTCCCCTTGTGCTCTGTGCGGCCCGGCCCGGCGGGCCGATACCTCCGTCGGTGTGGTGTACGCCGTTCCGGGGGCCGGAACGGATCGACCGGCTCACGGCCGGTCCGGCGCCTACTGTATTTCCTTCTGACAGGAGCGCCGCGCGGTGGTCCTGCCCCCGGCGCCCGGGACGGGACCGGGCGCCGGCCGCGAAGACCCGGGGCGGTCACCGGGAAAGCCCGGGGCCGTCACCGGAAAAACCCCGGGCGGATGCCGGAAAACACCCGGCCCGGGCGGATGCCGGTGGCACCCCCCGGGCCGGGCGGTTGTTGCAGAACTGTCGAACAACCGGGCCGGTTCACGGCCCCGTCGGGCGGGACGCCGCTCAGGCGTCGACCGTCTGCGGCTCCTCCGCCTCGGCCGGCGGGACCGCCTTGACCGAGTCGAGCAACAGCTGGGCGACGTCGACGACCTTCAGGTGCTCCTTGGCCGCGCCCTCGTTCTTCTTGCCGTTCACCGAGTCGGAGAGCATGACCAGGCAGAACGGGCAGGCGGTGGAGACGATGTCGGGGTTGAGGGACAGCGCCTCGTCCACGCGCTCGGTGTTGATCCGCTTGCCGATGCGCTCCTCCATCCACATCCGCGCGCCGCCGGCGCCGCAGCAGAAGCCGCGCTCCTTGTGGCGGTGCATCTCCTGCTGGCGCAGACCGGGGACCTTGTCCATGATCTCGCGCGGCGGGCTGTAGACCTTGTTGTGCCGGCCCAGGTAGCAGGGGTCGTGGTACGTGATCAGGCCCTCGACCGGGTTGACCGGCACGAGCTTGCCCTCGTCGATGAGGTGCTGCAGCAGCTGGGTGTGGTGGATGACCTCGAAGTGGCCGCCCAGCTGCGGGTACTCGTTGGCGATGGTGTTGAAGCAGTGCGGGCAGGTCGCCACGATCCGCTTGACCGGGGCGTCCTCCAGCGCGGCGTTCAGGGTCTCGACGTTCTGCGCGCCGAGCATCTGGAAGAGGAACTCGTTGCCCAGGCGGCGGGCGGAGTCACCGGTGCAGGACTCCTCCTTGCCGAGGATCGCGAACTGCACGCCCGCGGTGTGCAGCAGTTCGGCGAAGGCCTTGGTGGTCTTCTTCGCGCGGTCCTCCAGGGCGCCGGCGCAGCCCACCCAGTACAGGTACTCGACCTCGGCGGGGTCGATGTCCTCGCCGATCACCGGCACCTCGATGCCGGTCTCCTTCTTGAGCTCCTTCACCCAGTCGAGACGGGCCTTGGTGGCCATGCCCCAGGGGTTGCCCTTGTTCTCCAGGTTCTTGAGCATGGTGCCGGCCTCGGTGGGGAACGAGGACTCGATCATGACCTGGTAGCGGCGCATGTCGACGATGTGGTCGATGTGCTCGATGTCGACCGGGCACTGCTCGACGCAGGCGCCGCAGGTGGTGCAGGACCACAGCACGTCCGGGTCGATGACGCCGTTCTCCTCGGCGGTGCCGATCAGCGGGCGCTCGGCCTCGGCCAGGGCGGCCGCCGGGACGTCCGCCAGCTGCTCGGCGGTGGCCTTCTCCTCGCCCTCCGCGTCCTTGCCGCCGCCGGCCAGGAGGTAGGGGGCCTTGGCGAAGGCGTGCTCGCGCAGGCTCATGATCAGCAGCTTCGGCGAGAGCGGCTTGCCGGTGTTCCAGGCCGGGCACTGCGACTGGCAGCGGCCGCACTCGGTGCAGGTGGAGAAGTCGAGGATGCCCTTCCAGGAGAAGTGCTCGACCTGGGAGACGCCGAAGACGGCGTCGTCGGCCGGGTCCTCGAAGTCGATCGGCGCGCCGCCGCTGGTCATCGGGCGCAGTTCGCCGAGCGCGGTGGAGCCGTCCTCCGCGCGCTTGAAGTAGATGTTGAAGAAGGCCAGGAAGCGGTGCCAGGCGACGCCCATCGAGGGGTTGATGCCGATGGTGATCGCCCAGGCGAAGGAGGTGCAGATCTTCAGCATCGCGAAGACGTAGACCAGGTTCTCCAGGGTCCCGTGGGACAGGCCGCGGAAGGCCGCCACCAGCGGGTAGGAGATCAGGTACTTGGCCTCGTAGGAGCCGACGCCCTCCAGCGCGCCCTCCAGGCCGCGCAGGATCATGATGCACAGGCCGATGCCGAGGATCGTGTACTCGACGTAGAAGGCCTGCCAGGCGATCGAGCCGGCGAAGCGGGACTTGCGGCCCGCCCGGCCGGGCAGGCTCAGCAGGCGGATCACGATCAGGGCGGCGATGCCCAGCGTGGTGAAGGTGCCGACCAGCTCGGTGAAGAGCTCGTACGGCAGCCAGCCGCCGAGCACCGGCAGCACGAACTCGGCGTCGAACAGCTGGAAGAACGCGGTGAGCAGGGTCAGGCCCAGGGTGAAGAAGCCGACCGCGACGAACCAGTGGGCGACGCCGACGATCCCCCAGCGGTTCATCCGGGTGTGGCCGACGAACTCGACCGCCACGGTCTTCGCCCGCTGGGCGGGCTGCCCGAACCGGGCGGCGTCCGGCTGGCCGGTCCGCACCACCCGGTAGATGTACAGCGCCGCACGAGCGGCGAGCGCGGTGCCGACCACGAACGTGACCAGCGAGATGACGATCGCTGCTAGCTGCATCGGCTCTCCGTCTCCTGCGGCTTGCTTGTTACGGGTGTGCGGTGTCTCCGGGGCAGTGTACTCGTCGGTAACTTCCTGGGCCGACGGCCCGGACATTACCGCCGGGCACCACTTCTCCTGAAGATGCTCAAGGTATGGCGGCAGTCACGTGAACGCACGCCCGGGGGCACCCCGGCCGTGTCCCGGCGGCCGCCGCAGCCGTCCGCGGCTCACCAAAGTTGAGCGCTCCGGACTCATAGCTGTTGACGCGTCCCGGCCCGTCATGCATCCTTGAGCCTGTAAAGCTCAACTCTTCCGTGGAGGTATTTACGATGGCACGCGCGGTCGGCATCGACCTCGGCACGACGAACTCGGTCGTCAGCGTTCTGGAGGGTGGCGAGCCCACCGTCATCACGAACGCCGAGGGCGCGCGGACCACGCCGTCCGTCGTCGCCTTCGCCAAGAACGGCGAGGTGCTCGTCGGCGAGGTGGCCAAGCGCCAGGCGGTCACCAACGTGGACCGCACCATTCGCTCGGTCAAGCGCCACATGGGCACCAGCTGGAAGATCGGGCTGGACGGCAAGGACTTCAACCCGCAGCAGATCAGCGCCTTCATCCTGCAGAAGCTGAAGCGCGACGCCGAGTCCTACCTGGGCGAGACGGTCACCGACGCCGTCATCACCGTCCCGGCGTACTTCTCCGACTCCGAGCGCCAGGCGACCAAGGAGGCCGGTGAGATCGCGGGCCTCAACGTCCTGCGCATCGTCAACGAGCCGACCGCGGCCGCCCTGGCCTACGGCCTGGACAAGGACGACCAGACCATTCTGGTCTTCGACCTCGGCGGCGGCACCTTCGACGTCTCGCTGCTGGAGATCGGCGACGGGGTCGTCGAGGTGAAGGCCACCAACGGTGACAACCACCTCGGTGGCGACGACTGGGACCAGAAGGTCGTCGACCACCTGGTCAAGGTCTTCCAGGCCGGCCACGGCGTCGACCTGTCCAAGGACAAGATGGCGCTGCAGCGTCTGCGCGAGGCCTCCGAGAAGGCCAAGATCGAGCTGTCCTCGTCCTCCGAGACCTCGATCAACCTGCCCTACATCACGGCCTCCGCCGAGGGCCCGCTGCACCTGGACGAGAAGCTCACCCGGGCCCAGTTCCAGCAGCTCACCTCGGACCTGCTGGAGCGCTGCAAGGTCCCGTTCCACAACGTCATCAAGGACGCGGGCATCGCCCTCTCCGAGATCGACCACGTCGTCCTCGTCGGCGGCTCGACCCGGATGCCGGCCGTCGCCGAGCTCGTCCGCGAGCTGACCGGCGGCAAGGACGCCAACAAGGGCGTCAACCCGGACGAGGTCGTCGCCATCGGCGCCTCGCTCCAGGCCGGTGTCCTCAAGGGCGAGGTCAAGGACGTCCTGCTGCTCGACGTCACCCCGCTGTCCCTCGGCATCGAGACCAAGGGCGGCATCATGACCAAGCTGATCGAGCGCAACACCACGATCCCGACCAAGCGCTCCGAGATCTTCACCACGGCCGAGGACAACCAGCCGTCCGTGCAGATCCAGGTCTACCAGGGCGAGCGCGAGATCGCGGCGTACAACAAGAAGCTCGGCATGTTCGAGCTGACCGGCCTGCCGCCGGCCCCCCGCGGCCTGCCCCAGATCGAGGTCACCTTCGACATCGACGCCAACGGCATCATGCACGTCGGCGCGAAGGACCTCGGCACCGGCAAGGAGCAGAAGATGACCGTCACCGGTGGCTCCGCGCTGCCGAAGGACGACATCGAGCGCATGATGCGCGAGGCCGAGCAGTACGCGGAGGAGGACCACAAGCGCCGCGAGGCCGTGGAGACCCGCAACCAGGCCGAGCAGCTCGTGTACTCCACCGAGAAGTTCATCGCCGACAACTCCGACAAGCTCCCGGCCGACGTCAAGACCGAGGTCGAGACCGCCATCGGCGAGCTCAAGGAGGCCCTGAAGGGCGACGACATCGCGGCGATCCGCGAGGCCTCGGAGAAGGTCTCCACCACCGCCCAGAAGCTCGGCCAGGCGCTCTACGCCAACGCCGACGCCGCCGGTGCGGCGGGCGCGGCCGGCGACGCCGGTGACGCCGGTGCCAAGGACGACGACGTCGTCGACGCCGAGATCGTGGACGACGAGAAGCCCAAGGGCGGTGCGGCATGACGGAGAAGCCGCAGGGTGCCGAGCCCGGCGACGACTCCGCCGCCGAGGAGGCCGTGATCAAGGCCGCCGAGGAGGCCGCCTCCGCCGGTGCCGAGGGCACCGAGGCGGGCCTCGCCTCGGGGGACGCCACGGCCAAGCAGCTGGCCGAGCGCACCGCCGATCTCCAGCGCCTCCAGGCCGAGTACCAGAACTACCGCAAGCGGGTCGAGCGCGACCGGCTGACGGTCCGCGAGATCGCCGTCTCCAACATCCTGGAGTCGCTGATCCCGGTCCTGGACGACATCGGCCGGGCCCGTGACCACGGCGAGGTGACGGGCGGCTTCAAGTCCGTCGCCGAGTCGCTGGAGACGGTCGTCGCCAAGCTGGGCCTGCAGCAGTTCGGCAAGGAGGGCGAGCCCTTCGACCCGACCATGCACGAGGCGCTGATGCACAGCTACTCCTCGGAGGTCACCGAGGACACCTGCGTCCAGATCCTCCAGCCCGGCTACCGGATCGGCGAGCGGATCATCCGCCCGGCGATGGTCGCGGTCGCGGAGCCCCAGCCGGGCACCCAGACCGCGCCCGGCCCGGACGCCGACACCGCCAAGGGCGGGGAGAAGAAGGACCAGGCCGACGGTGGCTCGGACAGCTGACCACCGGTGACAGCTGACAACCTTTGCGCTGCGGAGTCGTACGCCGGCCAGTACGGCGGACGGCTCCGCAGCGCGCTGTCGAGGGTCCCCGGCACCACTGGCCGGGTTCCGACCGTTGACAGCACTGTGACGATGGACCTCGGGAGGTGGCGTCGGCCATGAGCGGCAAGGACTACGTGGAGAAGGACTACTACAAGGTCCTCGGCGTGCCGAAGGACGCCAGCGCCACAGAGATCAAGAAGACCTACCGCAAGCTGGCGCGCGAGTTCCACCCCGACGCCAACAAGGGCGACACCAAGGCCGAGGAGCGGTTCAAGGACATCTCCGAGGCCTACGACGTCCTCTCCGACGAGAAGCGCCGCAAGGAGTACGACGAGGCCCGCACCCTCTTCGCCAACGGCGGCTTCCGCTCCGGCGGCCCCGGTGGCACCGGCAGCTACAGCTTCGACTTCGGCGACCTGTTCAACGGCAGCCAGGGCGGCGGCGGCAGCGGCGGGATCGGCGACGTCTTCGGCGGCCTCTTCAACCGGGGCGGCCGGCAGGCCCAGCCGCGGCGCGGCTCCGACGTCGAAACCGAGGTGACGCTCTCCTTCGAGGAGGCCGTCGACGGTGCGACCGTCCCGCTGCGGATGACCAGCCAGGCCCCCTGCCGTCTCTGCAACGGCACCGGCGCCAAGTCCGGCACCACCCCGCGGGTCTGCCCGACCTGCGTCGGTTCCGGCACCGTGAGCCGGGGCCAGGGCGCGTTCGCGCTCTCCGAGCCCTGCCGGGACTGCCGCGGCCGCGGCATGATCGTCGACGACCCGTGCACCGACTGCCACGGCAGCGGCCGGGCCAGCTCCGCCCGCACCATGCAGGTCCGGATCCCGGCCGGTGTCCAGGACGCCCAGCGGATCCGGCTCAAGGGCAAGGGCGCCCAGGGCGAGCGCGGCGGCCAGCCCGGCGACCTCTACGTCACCGTGCACGTCGACCCGCACCCCGTCTTCGGACGCAAGGGCGACAACCTGACCGTGACCGTGCCGGTCACCTTCCCCGAGGCCGCCCTCGGCGGCACCATCGAGGTGCCGACCCTGAACGGCCCGTCGGTGAAGCTCAAGCTGCCCCCGGGCAGCGCCAACGGCCTGACCCTGCGGGCCCGCGGCAAGGGCGCCACCCGCAAGGACGGCACCCGCGGCGACCTGCTGGTCACCGTGGAGGTCGTGGTGCCCCAGACCGTCACCGGCGACGCGCTGACCGCACTGGAGCAGTACCGCGAGGCGACCGCCTCCGACGACCCACGAGCCGCCCTGTTCAGAGCGGCGAAGGGAGCGTGACGACCAGATGATCCCCGACGAACCCATCGGACCCGGCCTCGGTGACGGCCTTCCCGGTGGTGGCCTTCCCGGCGGCGGCGCCCGTCGCACCACGCGCCGCAGCGCCCCGCAGCCCCACTACGTGCTCACCGAGGAGACCCCGGTCTACGTGATCTCGGTGGCCGCCGAGCTCTCCGGTCTGCACCCGCAGACCCTCCGCCAGTACGACCGGCTCGGACTGGTCTGCCCCGACCGCACCGCCGGCCGGGGCCGACGCTACTCCGCGCGCGACATCCAGCAGTTGCGCGAGGTCCAGCGGCTCTCCCAGGACGAGGGCATCAACCTGGCCGGCATCAAGCGGATCATCGAGCTGGAGAACCAGGTCACCGCCCTCCAGTCCCGCATCGCCGAACTGGCCGACTCCCTGGAGGGCGCGGCCACCGCGCTCCAGCAGCGCGAGGCCACCATCCACGCCTCCTACCGCCGCGACCTGGTCCCCTACCAGCCGCCCACCCCGCACTCCAGCGCCCTGGTGGTCTGGCGCCCCAAGCGCTGACCTCCCGCGCCGCGGCACCGTCGCCGCCGGTTTCCCCCTGGCCGGGGGGTGCCGGCGGCGCGGCGTTTGGTGAGAGAGTGCTCGGTGCAGGCAACAGCAGATCGAGAAACACCGATGCCGGCCCTCGAAGGCTCTGTCCAAGATCCCCGTCGAAGTCGGAGCCCCGGCTTCACACAGCCCTATCCGACACCAGGGAGCCGCAGATGAGCGACCCGGCCGATCCCGGACTCACTTCAGGCGGTCTCGGCGTCCTTTCGGATAATGCGCGCAAGCTGTATCTCGACATCCTGCACACCCACGGTCGCCTGATGCCCGAAAACCGGGAGGCCGCCGACGCCGAGTACCTTCAGGAGCTTCTCGACATCGGCCTGGTGGTGCCGGACACGGACGATCCCCACGTCCTCGTCGCCGTGGACCCCCAGCAGCTTTCGTCCGGGCTCATCGCCTCCTGGCAGCGCCGGGCCCTCGACCTGCTCTCCCGGGCCGAGGCACTGCCGATCGACCTGAAGGACCTGACCGAGGCTTTCCACACGCCGAAGCAGACCGGCGGCAGCATCGAGTACGTGCGCGGAAAAGTGCTGATCAACCAACGGCTGGGCCAGTTGACCACCAGCTGTACCGAGGAGTTCCTGGCCGCGCAGCCGGGCGGTCCCCGCCCCCCGGAGGCCCTCGCCAGCAGCCGGGACCGGGACCTGGCCCTCCTCCAGAGAGGCGCCTCGTTCCGGACGATCTACCACCCGAGCACCCGCTACCACCCGGCCACCAGGGACTACGTCCTGGCGATCACGGACGGGGGCGGGGAAGTCCGCACGCTGGACGAGCCCTATACGCGACTCATCGTCGTCGACCGGCGGACCGCCATCATTCCCGTCGCCGACGACCTGAATGTGGCCGCGTTCATTCACGACAGGGCGATCATCAGCTATCTGGTCTCCGACATCTTCGAGCGCAACTGGAACCGCGCACTCGAATTCGACGGCGCCCGAGCGGTACCCCAGGAAGTCATCTCACGCCTGCGGCAGACGATCATCGATCTGCTGCTGAAGGGCACCAGCCACCGCGTCATAGCCAGGAGTCTCGGCATCAGCGAACGCACCCTCGCACGTCACATAGCGGACATGCGGGAGGACTACAAGGTCGATTCACTGTTCCAGCTCGGATACGTGCTGGCCCGAACCCCTCAGCACGGTCACCCCGAGAGCCGGCCGGACGGGCTGGACCAGGTCACCGACTGACCCGGCGAGCCCCCCGACGGACCGGCTCAGGTCCAGTTGCTGTCGCTGTCCGTCAGTGCCAGCGTCCGCAGCTCCGAGGACGCGGGGCTGTGCGACGCGGGCCGCTGGCCGGAAGCTGCCGAGACAATCTGGCTGCTCGCGGTCAATACTGCTACAACGGCAGCGATCGAAGCCGCCACAATGCGAACGTGCCGGCGCAGGCGAAGCATGCGATCACGCCTTCCTGAGTAGTCGCAAGGTATCGAGCAATGGGAACAGCTGAGCAATCGACCACATAATGCCCCAGCTCGAACGCGCGCGCCACATGCCCCCTGCGCAGAAGTGCGTCATCTCCATGCCAGGCAGTCAGATGCCACCTCGAAGCAGTGGACTCGGCCGCCCCGCACGATGGACGATCAGTTCGCTCCCGATGGTCCCGGCAAGCTCACCACACTTGCCGATGTACCTTCAATTCACCATTCGGCCCCGCCCCTCGAGCGGAGACCGCAGCCACGCCGATCGGAACCCCTGACCCAACCCTGCCGGACCTGGTGAACCCGATCAGCCACTCCCCGGAGTCGACATGACTGAGCCCTACCTGCGTCACCATGACAGCCAGGCCCACGAGGGTCGGCGTGCACGAGTCTTCCTGGCCGCGCCGCTGATGCGGTTGACCGGGCCGGCGGACAGCGTGGTGACTCTCGCCAGCCGGACGCGGCTGACGACCCTCCGCACCACCCTTCTCCGCAGTGGTGCCGCCGTCTACAGCGCCCACCACAGTGACGCCTGGACCGTCGCCGGGCGCGCCCCCGAGCCGCGGGTGCCGTCGGACTTCCGCGCGCTGCAGTCCGCGGACCTGGTCTTCGCCTACGTGGGCGCACCGCTCTCCGCCGGCGTCAGCCTGGAGCTGGGCTGGGCGTCCGCCCTGCGCAAGCCGATCGTCCTGCTGGTGGACGAGGCCATCACCCACAACCCGCTGATCGCCACCATCGAGCAGGTCGCCCCCGTCCTGCCGCTGGTCTTCGACGACACCTGGTCCCAGGAGGCGCTCCACCACACCGTGGAGACCGCCCTCGACTGGGCCGGCATGGCGCTCTCCCTGCGCGAGGGCTTCTGGACCGCCCCCGGCGAGCAGTTCACCGTCCCCCGGCAGCAGCCCCCGGCCGTCGGCCCGACCGGCTACTGGCCCACCGGCGCGGCCGCCGGCTGATCGCGGGTCAGGCACCGGTCCCCGTCCGGGATTCCGGCGTCCGCCGGCCGAGCCGGAACGGCTTCCCCGCGTCGTGGCGTTCCCGCGGCCGGGCGGTGCGAGCGGTGACGGTCCGTTCGCTGCGCCCCGGCCGCGAGGCGACCGCCCGCCGCGCGGGACCCGCGCTCCCCGCCGAACCGGCTGGGGGCGCGATCCGGTCGACGCCCTCGGCCGTCGGCGGGGCTCCCGTCGAACGGTCCCCCGCCCCGATCCGGTCGGCGACCGCCCGCGGACCGACCGGGCCGCAGGAGGCGTCCACCACCGACGGTCCCGGCTCGACCGGGCGTTCCGGCGCGGCGGAGTCGCCGGCGTCGATCTCCGCGCCCCGGCCGCCCTCGCACGGCACGGACGGGCGGAGCTCCCGGCGGCCGCAGCCGGAGGTGTTCAGCGCCCCCGAGCCCGTGACGACGGCGGGGTCAGCCGTCGTCACGCCCGCCCCGCATCAGCCAGCCGAGCTGGAAGAGGGTCTGGGCACCGTAGCGGTCGCGCAGGCGGGAGATGTGGGCGGCGACGGTGCGTTCGCTCAGGCCCAGCCTGGTGGCGACGGCGCGCTGGGTGAGGCCCCGGGCGAGGAGGCGGCCGACGCGTTCGGGAGCGCTGTGGGCGGCGCCCCGGCCGGGCGCGGCGGAGCGGCCGATGGCGTCGGCGCGGCACCAGTCGCGCTCGAAGGCGTTGACGATGAAGGCGATCCCGGCCGGGTCGGTGATGAACGCGGCGGTGCTGTGGTCGTCCGAGGCGGAGATCACGGCGACCGAGCGGTCGAAGATCATCAGCCGCTGGATGGGCTCGTCCAGGATCCGGATCAGCGAGCCGCGCCGGGTGACCTCCTCGGCGTAGGCGAGGGCGGGCGGTTCGGACATCGCGACCGGCTGGTAGATGGTGCGCAGCGAACACCCGCGCCGGAGCAGCTGGACGTCCTGCTGGATCGCGATCTTGAGCGCGTCGGCCGGGCGGGGCCCCGGCTGGGCGGTGAGGACCTCGGTGCGGCAGTCGGAGACCAGCTGCGAGATCCGGTGCCGGATGTGGATGTGGCCCTCGATGTAGACCGCGCCGCCGGAGCGCTCGGGCGGGCGGGGCATCGCGTCGTAGGCGCGGGTGAGGGCGTCCAGGGTGCCGGGGAGGTTCTCGGCGCGGACCAGGAGCCGGGTGGCCTCGCTGCGGAGTTCGGCGCCGAGCCGGTCGCTGACCGAGCGGGGGCTCACGGCGGTGTAGCAGGCGTCCATCGGGTTGGGCATCAGCAGGCCGATCGAGACCAGCCGGCGGACGGCCTCCCGGTCGGCCTCGGGGACGTCGGCGACGCGGATGCGGCCGCCGTCGGCGAGGATCGCCAGGTAGAGGCCGCGGGCGGTCTCGTCGGGTTCGCCGGCGGTCGCTCCGGTGCCGGTCGTGCCCTCGCCGTCAGGGGTGCCGCCCGGGGTGTCCTTCGGATCGGCCGTCGCTCCGAACGTCACGTCGAACGCTCCCTGCCGGGTTCTCTCGGGGGTCTGGTGCTCCTCGCGCGCCGCGCGGCGGCCGGTGGCCCTCACGCTACTGGGGACCGACGGGCCCCCGGACCCCGGGTGCCGTCGCACACGGGTCCGGGGAGCCGTCGGTCCACGCCGCGGTCACAGTGCCTCCGGCGAGGCGGAGCAGCAACGCCTCGCCGGCTCCGGTCCCGGGGGCCATCACCACACATGGCGTCCCGGCCGGCGCTCTTCCCCCCCGATATGCAGGCACGTGCGGACGTGCCGGTCGCATCCAGCAATGAAGAGCAAGTCACCGTCGTCGGGCTGCGGTTGCCCGGTCGACCTGGCGTGGCTCCACCCTCACAGCGTGACGGCCGGTGAACAAGTGCCGCCCTGCTGCATGTTCTCGCAATTGCAGAAACCTGCAGCACCGGACCGGCCCCGACCGCCGCGGGTCGCTGCCGGTTCCTGCGAAGGTCCAGGTCAGCGAGGTGTGGCGGAAGTTCTCCGACCGCCCGTCCGGTCGGTGGCGGACGCGCGGAGTCCGGAAAACCGGACGCGGGAGGCCGTCGGCGGCGGTACTGCGGGGCCGTCGGGGCCGGTCCCGGCGGGCCTCAGCGGGCCAGCAGCCGTCCGTCGGCCAGCGCGCGGGCCGTGCCGCCGGCCGCGAGCGCCCAGCCCGCCAGCAGCAGCGCGAACAGGCCGACGGCGAGCCCGGTGAACCCGGCGAAGCCGGTGTGCCGGGCCAGCGCGGCGGCCCCGGTGACGCAGGTGCCGATCGGGAAGGTGAACGCCCACCAGGTCATCCCGAACCCCATCCCGGCCCGCCGGGCGCGCAGATTGGCGGCGAGGGCGAGCAGCAGCCACAGCATCGCGACGCCGATCACGGCCACGCCGTACAGCTCGGCCAGCGGGAGCGCGACCGGGGCGAGCCCGGGGAGGACCGGGCCGGCGGCGTCGGCGAGCTGGTGCACGGCGGTGGTGGACTGGCCGAGCGGGCCGAGCACCAGGAACAGGGTCGGGGTGAGCGCCAGGGCGGAGAGCTTGCTGTGCACCAGGCCGGTGAGCACCACCGGCAGCAGGGCCAGGGTGGCCAGCAGGCCGATCCCGAACAGCGTCGCGCAGCCGTACAGCAGGGCCTCCCGGGCGCCGCCGGCGGGCAGGTGCGGGACGAGCGCGGGGCCGGCGGCGGAGGCGACCAGCGGGGCGACCACGGGCAGCAGCCAGGTCGGGTTGGCCCCGAGCGGGGAGACCTTGTGCCGGGTGATCATCAGATAGGGGATGCCGACCGCGACGGCCAGCGCGTACAGCGTGCCCGCCGTCCACAGCACCAGGTCGATCGCGACGGCCGGGCCGGTGCCGAGGACCCGGGAGCCGACGGTCAGGGTGCCGAGGCCGACCGAGAGCAGCGCCATCGGCGGACAGCCGTAGAAGACGGCGGTGGCCGGGTTCTCCAGCAGGTGCTCCCTGGCGGCCTCGCGGTGCCGGGTCAGGTGGACCGCGCGGGCGGTGCCGAGCAGCAGCAGGGCGGCCAGTCCGAGCGCCCACACCACCTCGGCGAACCCCAGCAGGCCGGGCCACCGGACCGGGAGGGCCGCCGCGCCGTTCGCCACGATCGCGGTCCCCATGACCACCGCGTACCAGTTCGGGGTGAGCTGGGAGAGGTCGAGGCGGCGGGCCCGGTCGGCGAGACGGGCCCGGACGGACAAGGGGGGAGCGGCGCTGAGCAGGGTGACCATGGCATCAACCGTCCCCCGGGAGGTCGGCCGCCGGTAGCGCCGCCCGCTCTATGAGGGCATAGCCTGAATCTATGCCCCTCTCCCCGCGCGTCCCCGAAATCGGTGCCCTGGAGCTGCTGCTCGCGGTGGCCCGGCTGGGCAGTGTCGGGCGGGCCGCCGCCGAGATCGGGGTGAGCCAGCCGACCGCCAGCGCCCGGATCAAGGGGATGGAGCGGCAGATCGGCGTCCCGCTGCTGGAGCGCTCCCCGCGCGGCTCCCGGCCCACCGAGGCGGGCCGGCTGGTGGTCGAGTGGGCCCGGCAGGTGGTGGAGGCGGCGCAGGCGCTGGACGCCGGGATCGACGCGCTGCGCGAGCGCCGGGACGCCCGGCTGACCGTGGTGGCCAGCCTGACCGTCGCCGAGTACCTGATGCCGGGCTGGCTGCTGGCGCTGCACGCGACCAATCCGGGGACGGCCGTGACGCTGCGCACCGCCAACTCGGCGGACGTGGCCGGGCACGTGCTGGCCGGGGACGCCGACCTGGGCTTCGTCGAGGGGCCGCTGCCGCCGGCCGGCCTGGCGGGCGCGGTGGTGGCGGCGGACCGGCTGGTGGTCGTGGTGGCGCCGGACCATCCGTGGGCGCGGCGGCGCGCGCCGCTGTCCGGGGCGGAGCTCTCGGCGACCCCGCTGGTGCTGCGCGAGCCGGGCTCGGGAACCAGGGAGGTGCTGGAGATGGCGCTGGCCCCGTACGGCGGCGCCGCGCCGCCCCGGCTGGAGCTGGCCTCGTCGACGGCGCTGAAGGCGGCGGCGATGACCGGCGCCGGGCCGGTCTGCCTGAGCGAGCTGGCGGTGGTGGAGGAGTTGGCGACCCGGCGGCTGGTGGCGGTGCGGCTGGCGGAGGAGCTGGACCTGCGGCGGCCGCTGCGGGCGGTCTGGCCGTCCGGGCAGCGGCCGACCGGACCGGCCCGGGACCTGCTGGCGCTGACCCGGCGGACGGCGGGGACGCACCAGGCGAGGATGGCCCAGGCGCGGAGCCTCCCGCCGAGGTCGGCGGCCCGGCCACCGACCGGGACGGGCACGGCGGCCGGCGCGACCGGGGCGGCCGCGCGGAGCGAGCGGCCCGTTCTGCGGGCCCGCCCCGACCGTTCACGCAAAAGTTGAGCGGAATAGACTCAACTTAGTGCATGCTGTAGAGAGCAGACATCAGCTCGACGAGGGAGGACCCCCCAGCAGTGGACGCCAGCAAGTTCACCACCAAGACGCAGGACGCCCTGTCCGCCGCGATCCGGCAGGCCGGCGCGGCCGGCAACCCGGACGTCAAACCGGTGCACATCCTGATCGCCCTGCTGGAACAGCCCGAGGGCATCGCCAAACCGTTGCTGGAGGCGGTCGGCGCGGACGTGTCCGCGATCGACGCCGAGGCGCGCCGGCAGCTGGCCGGGCTCCCCAGCGCCTCCGGCTCCACCGTCGCCGCGCCGCAGCTGGCCCGCGACACCATGGCCGTGCTGACCGAGGCCGGCAAGCGCGCCGACGACCTCGACGACCAGTACGTCTCCACCGAGCACCTGCTGGTCGGCCTGGCCGCCGAGGGCGGGGCGGTGGCCGAGCCGCTGGTGCGGCAGGGCGCCACCGCCAAGGCGCTGCTGGCCGCGTTCAAGGACGTCCGCGGCAGCGCCCGGGTCACCTCGCCGGACCCCGAGGGCACCTACAAGGCCCTGGAGAAGTACGGCACCGACCTCACCCAGGCCGCCCGGGACGGCAAGCTCGACCCGGTGATCGGCCGGGACCAGGAGATCCGCCGGGTGGTGCAGGTGCTCTCCCGCCGGACCAAGAACAACCCGGTGCTGATCGGCGAGCCCGGCGTCGGCAAGACGGCCGTGGTCGAGGGCCTGGCCCAGCGCATCGTGGCCGGCGACGTGCCGGAGTCGCTGCGCGGCAAGCGGCTGGTCTCGCTGGACCTCGGCGCGATGGTGGCCGGGGCCAAGTACCGCGGCGAGTTCGAGGAGCGGCTGAAGGCCGTCCTCAACGACATCAAGCAGAGCGACGGCCAGGTCGTCACCTTCATCGACGAGCTGCACACCATGGTCGGCGCGGGCGCGGGCGGCGACTCCGCGATGGACGCCGGCAACATGCTCAAGCCGATGCTGGCCCGCGGCGAGCTGCGGATGGTCGGCGCCACCACCCTGGACGAGTACCGCGAGCGGATCGAGAAGGACCCGGCCCTGGAGCGCCGCTTCCAGCAGGTGCTGGTCGGCGAGCCGAACGTCGAGGACTCGATCGCCATCCTGCGCGGCCTCAAGGGCCGGTACGAGGCGCACCACAAGGTGCAGATCGCGGACGCCGCGCTGGTCGCCGCGGCCACCCTCTCGCACCGGTACATCACCTCCCGGTTCCTGCCGGACAAGGCGATCGACCTGGTCGACGAGGCGGCCTCCCGGCTGCGGATGGAGATCGACTCCTCGCCCGTCGAGATCGACGAACTCCAGCGCTCCGTCGACCGCCTGCGGATGGAGGAGCTGGCCCTGGAGAAGGAGTCGGACCCGGCCTCGGTCGACCGGCTGGCCAAGCTCCGCCGCGATCTCGCCGACAAGAACGAGCAGTTGAGCGTGCTCACGGCCCGGTGGGAGCAGGAGAAGAAGAGCCTGAACCGGGTCGGCGAGCTCAAGGAGCGGCTGGAGGACCTGCACGGCGCGCTCGAACGCGCCCAGCGGGACGGCGACTTCGAGCGCGCCTCCAAGCTGATGTACGCCGAGATCCCGGCCGCCGAGAAGGAGCTCACCGACGCCCAGGAGCGCGCCGCCGGCGAGGACACCTCCGACTCGATGGTCAAGGAGGAGGTCGGCCCGGACGACGTGGCCGATGTGGTGGCGTCCTGGACCGGCATCCCGGCCGGCCGGATGATGGAGGGCGAGAGCTCCAAACTCCTTCGCATGGAGGAGGAGTTGGGCCGACGCCTGATCGGCCAGCCGGAGGCCGTGCAGGCCGTGTCGGACGCCGTGCGGCGCACCCGCTCGGGCATCGCCGACCCGGACCGCCCGACCGGCTCCTTCCTCTTCCTCGGCCCCACCGGCGTCGGCAAGACCGAACTCGCCAAGGCCCTGGCCGACTTCCTGTTCGACGACCAGCGGGCGATGGTCCGCATCGACATGAGCGAGTACGGCGAGAAGCACTCCGTCTCCCGACTGGTCGGTGCCCCGCCCGGGTACATCGGCTACGAGGAGGGCGGCCAGCTCACCGAGGCGGTCCGCCGCCGCCCGTACAGCGTGGTGCTGCTGGACGAGGTGGAGAAGGCCCACCCCGAGGTCTTCGACGTGCTGCTCCAGGTGCTCGACGACGGCCGGCTCACCGACGGCCAGGGCCGCACGGTGGACTTCCGCAACGCGATCCTGATCCTCACCTCCAACCTGGGCAGCCAGTTCCTGGTGGACCCGACCACCCCGGACGAGCGGAAGAAGGACCTCGTCCTGGAGTCGGTGCGGTCCGCCTTCAAGCCGGAGTTCCTCAACCGGCTGGACGACATCGTGGTCTTCGACCCGCTCGGCACCGCCGAGCTGACCCGGATCGTCGACCTCCAGGTGGCCCGGCTCGCCGAGCGGCTGCGCGACCGGCGGCTCGACCTGGAGGTCTCCGCCGCCGCCCGGGACTGGCTGGCGCTCACCGGCTACGACCCGGCGTACGGCGCCCGGCCGCTGCGCCGGCTGGTGCAGTCCGCGATCGGCGACCAGCTGGCCCGGGCGATCCTGGCGGGCCAGGTGCACGACGGCGACACCGTGCTGGTCGAGCGGGACGAGACCGGCGACCGGCTCACCGTGCGTGCCCGCGGACCACTGGAGAAATGACCCTCCGGGACCGGCCGACCGGGCCCGCCGCGCCCCCGGATCACCCGGGGGCGCACCATGATCCGGCCATGCCGTCGCCTCTTGCGGGCACCCCTGTGAGGTGGGGCCCGGATGAGGCAGGATGGACTCGGAAGGGCGGCCTCTCATTGCCGACCACCACGTGCACTGAGGAAGAGGACCCCATGAGCATCGACCCGTCGTCCATCCCGTCCTTCGGCGCGCCGCAGGGCGGTCAGCCCGGCGGTCAGGGCGGCCGACCGGCCGGCCCGCCGCCGATCATCGTCCCGGACCAGGCCCTGGTCGGCCAGCTGCTGGACCAGATGCAGCTCAAGCACGTGGTCGACGAGGAGGGTGACCTCACCGCTCCCTGGGAGGGCTTCCGCGTCTACTACATGTTCCGCGGCGAGCAGAAGGAGCTCTTCGCGGTCCGGGCGTTCTACGACCGCGCGTACCCGCTGGAGAAGAAGGGCGAGATCCTCGACCTGATCGACGAGTGGAACCGGGAGACCCTGTGGCCCAAGGTCTACACCCACACCCACGAGGACGGCGTGGTCCGGCTGATCGGTGAGGCCCAGATGATCGTCGGCACCGGCGTCAACCTGGACTACTTCGTCACCACCACCGCCAACTGGACCCAGGCCGCGGTCGGCTTCGAGCAGTGGATCGTCGAGCGGCTGGGCCTCCAGGACGAGATCGAGGGCGAGGGCGGCGAGGACAAGCCCTCCGCCGACGGCTCCGAGGAGAACTGAGCCCGCGGGGAACCCCCGCTCACGGCCCGCCACCGACGCCCGGTGGCGGGCCGTCCTTGTCCCCGGGGCCCCTCCGGCCCCAGGATGGGCCCGACCGGGCCCCGGGACGGGCCCGACCACCGCCGACACCGAGGTACGAGGAGCCGTGATGGGTGCGAGGCCGCTGCTGAACCGTCGTCTGGACGGGCTCGGTACGACGATCTTCGCGGAGATGTCCGCGCTGGCCACCGCCACCGGCTCGATCAACCTCGGCCAGGGGTTCCCCGACACCGACGGTCCCGAGGAGGTCCGCGAGGCCGCCGTCCGGGCGCTGCGCGACGGGCGCGGCAACCAGTACCCGCCCGGCCCGGGCGTCCCCGAGCTGCGGGCCGCGATCTCGGCGCACCAGCGGCGCCGCTACGGCCTCGCCTACGACCCGGACACCGAGGTGCTGGTCACCGCCGGCGCCACCGAGGCCATCGCCGCCGCCCTGCTCGCCCTGCTGGAGCCCGGTGACGAGGTCATCGCCCTCGAACCGTTCTACGACTCCTACAGCGCCTGCATCGCGATGGCCGGCGCGGTCCGGGTCCCGCTCACCCTGCGTGCCCCCGACTTCCGCCCCGACCTGGACCGGCTGCGCTCCCTGGTCACCCCCCGCACCCGGCTGCTGCTGCTCAACTCGCCGCACAACCCGACCGGTCTCGTGCTCTCCCCCGAGGAGCTCGCCGCCGTCGCCGAACTCGCCGTCGAGCGCGACCTCCTGGTGGTCACCGACGAGGTCTACGAGCACCTGGTGTTCGAGGGCGCCCACCACCCGATCGCCGCCCTGCCCGGCATGCGCGAGCGCACCGTCTCGATCTCCTCGGCCGGCAAGACCTTCTCCTTCACCGGCTGGAAGGTCGGCTGGGTGACCGGCACGCCCGAGCTGGTCGCCGCCGTCCGCACCGCCAAGCAGTACCTGACCTATGTCAGCGCCGGCCCGTTCCAGTACGCCGTCGCCGAGGCCCTCGCCCTCCCCGACAGCTACTTCGACGGCTTCCGCGCCGATCTGCTGCACAAGCGCGACCTGCTCTCGGACGGCCTCGAAGCGGCCGGGTTCCGGGTCTTCCGCCCCGGGGGCACCTACTTCGTCACCACCGACATCACCCCGCTGGGCGAGCAGGACGGCATCGAGTTCTGCCGCGGCCTGCCCGAGCGCTGCGGGGTCGTGGCGATCCCCAACGCCGTCTTCTACGAGGACGTCGACGCGGGCCGCCCGCTGGTGCGCTTCACGTTCTGCAAGCGGGTGGACGTGCTGGAGGAGGCGGTCGACCGACTGACCCGGCTCCGTCCCGTCGACCGGACCTCTCGCACGTCCTGACGATTCGTCAATTCTCCCGGCAGGTGGTGGATTTACTGCCTGCCGGGCAATCCGTCGTGCCTGCGCGGCAGGGTTCCGCCGGAGGCTGCTACCGTGCGCCCGGCGGGTCCGGGGCGAGGGCGCACGCGTAGTGCGAACAGCGTGCGAGCCGCGCACACGGCGTGCGGGCCGGGGCGAAAGGCGCGCGCGGTGCACAGTCGCACACCGGGTCGATCAGAGCAGCGAAGCCGATGTGCTCGAAACGGTGAATGCTTGACAAAGTTGGGTAAATCACCGACGGACCCGGCGTATTCGTGCTTCTCTGCTGCTGAATCTCCAGCCGGAATCCTTCCTTCCACGGTCGGCCGCGCCCTGGACCGCACAGCCACGAACAGCCCCGCCTTGACCCGGGCCCACTCGCTGCTGCTCGGAGGGCGCGCACGGAGCTGAAACGCGGAGCCGAGCATGCTCACCACTTTGCAGACCTCCTACACGGACACCCGCGCGGGTGACCTGGCCTGGTGCCTGGGCGGCGAGCCGCTGCCCGCCCTCGCGGTCCGCGACCTGAGACTCGACGGCCCCGGCCACCCCGGCCACCCCGGCCCGTCCGGCACCCTCCAGCTGCGTCTGCTGGGCGCCTCCCACCAGGTGGTGATCGCCGCCGGCCCCGGCCACTGCCTGGAGACCGTCGCCTGCCTGCCCGGCCGCCGGACGCCGCTGCCCGCCCGGGTGGCCAAGCAGGTCGACGGCTGGGAGTACGAGTTCGCGGCCCGGATCGAGGCCCTCCCGCCGCACGACTTCGCCGCCCGCGCGCAGGAGTTGCTCGCCCTGGTCGAGGGCCACCCGCGCGGCCTGGCCGGCGTCTTCCCCGGCGACCCCAGCGCCTTCACCGCGCTGGTCACCCAGGGCGGGGTGGACCGCCTGCTCTGGCGCACCTGGCACGCCTATCCGCAGGAAGGGCGGCTGGTCTGCACCCGCTCCTCGCTGGTGGTCGCCCGATGACCGGCACCGGCCCCACCCGGCCGTCGATAGCCCCGGCCGTGTGCCTCCATTCGTACGCAGGAACGATTCGTCAACCTGCGATACCGCCCTGTCCGTCGAATGGGCGCAGCCGTCCGTCCCGAACGTCGCCTAGCGTTTGTTCGTGATCAATCATCCGGTCGGTCCGCCCCCCGCACAGCCGGGCCTCGACCTCGACGACGGCAGCCCACCCCGGCCCGGGCGGAGCCTGACCTCCCTGCCCGCCCGCCGTCGGTCCCGCCTGCGTGCCCGCCCCGAGCTCGCCCGGGCGGTGGTGCTGCTCGCCGCGTTCGTCTGCGCGGCCTGCGGACTCGTCTACGAGCTGGAACTCGTGGCCCTCGGCGACTATCTGCTCGGGGACTCGGTCACCCAAACCTCGGTCGTGCTCTCCGTCATGGTGTTCGCGATGGGCCTCGGCTCGCTGCTCGCCAAACGCTTCACCCGACGGCCCGCCACCGCCTTCGCCCTGGTCGAGTGCGCCCTCGCCCTCACCGGCGGCCTGTCCGTACTGGCGCTCTACTCCTGCTGGGCCTGGATCGGCCGCTACCAGGCCGCGATGGTCGGCCTGACCTGCCTCATCGGCGTCCTCATCGGCGCCGAGATCCCGCTGCTGATGACCCTGATCCAGCGGATCCGCCGCGAGGACGCCGGACGCGCCGCCGCCGACCTCTTCGCCGCCGACTACGTGGGCGCGCTGATCGGGGGCCTCGCCTTCCCGTTCCTGATCCTGCCCCTGCTCGGCCCCGGCAGCGGCGCGCTGGTCACCGGCGCCGTCAACGCCGTCGCCGGGGGCGCCCTGGTGCTCTGGCTCTTCCGCGAGGAACCGGACCCCCGGGCCCGGCGGCTGCTCTGGGGCGGCTGCGCGCTCGTCCTCGCCCTGCTCGCCTCGGCCGCCCTGTGGTCCGGCGCGGTCGAACGGGCGGCCCGGCAGGCCCTGTACGGCGGGCAGATCCGCTCCGTCAGCCAGAACCGCGACCAGGAGATCGTGCTCACCGGCCCGGCCGAGGGCCCGCTGCGGCTGTACGTCGACGGCCGGCTCGCGGTCTGCGGACCGGACGCCTACCGGGGCGACGAGGCCCTCGTCCACCCCGCCATGGCCGCCGGGCCGGACGGACGGGTCCTGCTGCTCGGCGGCGGGGACGGGCTCGCGCTCCGGGAGGTGCTGCGGCACAGCGGCGTCCGCTCGGTCCTGGTGGTCGACCCGGACCCGGAGCTCCCCCGGCTCGCCCGCACCGACCCGGGCCTCGCCGCGCTCTCCGGCCGGTCCCTGGACGACCCCCGGGTGCGCACCGCCGAGGCCGACCCGCTGGACTGGCTGCGCGGTGTCCGGCCCTCGCCCGGCCAGTCCTTCGACGTGGTCCTCGCCGACCTGCCCGCCCCCGCCGACGGCGGACCGGTGAAGTTCCACTCCCAGGAGTTCTACGGCCTCACCACCCGGCTGCTGGCCCCGGGCGGACGGCTCGCCGTGCGCGGCGGCGAGGAGCAGCCCGGGCGGCAGGGGCTGTGGCAGGTGGAGTCCGGGCTGCGGGCGGCCGGGCTGCGGACCGTCCCGTACGCCGTCGCGGGCGGCGCGACGGCCAGTTGCCGGCCGGGGCCGGCGAGCAGCCAGAGCTTCCTGCTCGCCGCGGCCGCCCAACCGCCGCTCACCCTCTCCCCAGACGCACCGCCGCCCCGCGCCCTCACCGCGGACGGCCTGCGCGCCTCCGCCGCCCGCCTCACCGCGCTGCGGCCGCTCCGTCCGCCCGCCGCCCTCACCCTGCTCGGCCCGCGCTGACCGGATCCGCCGCCCCGTCGGCCCCCGGCGCTCGGGGGTCGACGGCCGGGCGGCGGGCGGGCGGCGGGCGGACGAGCCACGGCGACAGGTAGGGGACAGGGCGGGGCCGGGCGCGGGTTCGGTCGGTAGGCTCCGTGGCATGGAGCATGAGGTTGTCGTCCCGATGCCGGCCGGGCAGGTCAGGCAGGCCCTGCAGGATCCGGCGCTGCTGGCGCGTTCCGTGCCGGGGCTGAGCACCGAACCGGCCGCCGTCGGCGGTGGCCCGGCGGAGGAGATCGGGGGCCGGCTGAAGCTTCGGATCGGCACCTCCAGCATCACCTACAAGGGCGTGCTCTCACTGATCGAGGGCCGCGAGGGCGTGCTGACCGCGTTCGCCGAGGGCCAGGAGGCGCGCGGCAGCGGCGAGGCGACCGCCACCGTCCGGATCAGCGTCGCCGAGGGCACCGAGCAGGGCACCTCGGTGGTGCGCTTCACCGGTGACCTGAGTGCCACCGGGCGGCTGACCGAGTTCGACGGCGAGACGCTCGACGCGGCCGGGCGCCGGCTGCTGGACCGCTTCGCCGCCGCCCTGGCCTCGCCGGACGGCACCGCGGAGGCGGACGGCGACGCCGAGGGCGGGACGGGGACCGGGACGGACGCGGAGGCGGACGCGGACGCGGGAGCGGACACCGTCACCGGGACCGAGCCGGACGCCGCCGAGGACGTCCAGGATTCCGACGACACCGACGCCTCCGACGACACCGACGACACCGACGAGACCGGCGACTCCGACTCCCCGGAGGACTCCGAGGACTCGGCCACGGTGGTGTTCCTGGAGAACCGCCACGAGGCCCTCGACGAGGACCGCGAGGACGAGCCCGGCGACGACCTCGACGACGACCTCTCCGACCTCATCGCCTTCTCCGACGCCGACGCCGAGCGCTTCGGCCTGCCGCTGGGCGACCCGGACGAGGCCGACGACGTCGACGAGCCCGCCGCCGGCGGGGCCGGGGCCGACGCGCCCGCCGCCGGGACCGAGCGCGAGGTCTCCGCCGAACTCCCCGCCGAGCCGCCCTTCGGCTACGAGCCGGAGCCGGTGCTCGGCGGCCCGGTCCGCCGCAGCATCGTCGGCCGCTCCGCCGAGGAGGTCGACCACGCCCCGCCGCGCGGCCCGTACGCCCCCGCCCTGCCGGCCCGCAGCGCCCGCGCCCGGGCGGCTTCCCGCTGGGGCGGCGACGCCGGCGGCATCGTGGTCCCCGGAGTGGGCGGCCGCAGCACGGTGCCGTGGATGATCGGCGGCGGAGTGGCCCTGCTGGGCGGCACCGTCGTGCTGGTCAGGGCCCTGCGCCGCCGCCGCTGACCCGCCACCCGCCGACCGGCCCCGGGCCGGGGCAGGCTCAGGGTCCGCCTTCGGACCCCCGTCGTCCGCCCGGAGGGCGGGCGGGGCGTCTCCCCCCGAGCGAAGGCCGGGGGCGTGGGTGCCCCGGCGTCGCACCGCAGGCGGGGGCCCGAATACAGGCCCTAGACTGAATGTCCATGAGCAACGACCGCGACGCCCTGCTGGCACAGATCAAGAACAAGGCCGTCGTCCACGGCAAGGTCACCCTTTCCTCCGGCAAGGAGGCCGACTACTACGTCGACCTGCGCCGGATCACGCTGGACGGCCAGGCCGCTCCGCTGGTCGGCCGGGTGATGCTGGACGCCACCGCGCACCTGGAGTACGACGCCGTCGGCGGGCTGACCCTGGGCGCCGACCCGGTCGCCGCCGCGATGCTGCACGCCGCCGCCGCGCGCGGCCGTGAGCTGGACGCCTTCGTGGTCCGCAAGGCCGGCAAGGCGCACGGCCTGCAGCGCCGGATCGAGGGCCCGGAGGTCAAGGGCCGCCGGGTGCTGGCCGTCGAGGACACCTCCACCACCGGTGGCTCGGTGCTGACCGCCGTCGAGGCCCTGCGCGAGGCGGGCGCCGAGGTGGTCGGCGTCGCGGTGATCGTCGAGCGCGGCGGCGCCGCCGCGGTCGAGGCCGAGGGCCTGCCCTACGTCACCGCGTACAACCTGGACGACCTGGGCCTCTGAGCCCCGGCTCCCCGCACGACCGAACGGCCGGGGCCCGGCGCTGTTTCACGTGAAACAGCGCCGGGCCCCGGCCGTTGTCCTGGGTGGAAGGCTCAGCCGCGGCGGTGCCGGCCGCCGCCGGCCTGGACGGCGTCGGCGTCGGCGTTCTCGGCCTCCGGACCGGCGGCCTTCTTCTTCCGGCGCTCGCGCAGCACCTCGACCAGCATCGGCGAGATGGAGAGCAGCACGATCAGCAGCACGGCCGGGATCAGGTACTTGTCGATCACCGGGGCGAGCGCGTCACCGAAGAAGTAGCCGATCAGCAGCATCGACTCGGTCCACAGCACGCCGCCGACGACGTTCCAGAGGAAGAAGGTCCTGGCCGGCATCTCCAGCGTGCCCGCGACCGGGTTCAGGAAGGTCCGGACGATCGGCATGAAACGGGCGAGCACGACGGCCTTGCCGGGGCCGAAGCGGTTGAAGTACTCCTCGGCCTTCTGCACGTACTCGCGCTTGAAGATCTTCGATTCGGGCTTGTCGAACATCTTCGGTCCGACCTTCACCCCGATCTGGTGCCCGAGCTGGGCCCCGGCGATCGCCGCGATCGGCGCCCCGATCAGCAGGGTGGCGATCGGCAGTCGGTGGCCCTCGCCGAGGACCGACGAGGCGGCGCTCGACGCGGCGACACCCGCGATGATGAGCAGCGAGTCACCCGGGAAGAAGAACCCGACCAGCAGGCCGGTCTCCGCGAAGATGATCGCGATCAGCCCGATCGCACCGAGGGACGAGATCAGTGATTTGGCGTCGAGCAGATTGACGGCCAGCTGGTTGTAGTCCACGGCCGCAGGATAGCGGGCCCGTCTTTGTTCGAGCCTCGCCCCAGGGGGTCGGTGGGTACTCATCCTTTCGTCGCACGTCACCGCCGTGCCCGGGGCACGGCCTCCGAACGGCGGGCTGCCGGGGGCGGCCGTCCCGACTGGCGGGCCGCATGGTGGAGGCGGTGGGCATTCTGGGAGGATGGCACCGGCGACCGGCCCGCGGTGGCGAACACCCTCATCGCCGCTCCGCGGCCGCTGCCTCTGACCTCGGTACCGGTCAAGCCGCACGCAGAGCCGCGCACCGGCCCCGGTACCCCGGAGTCGTCACCAGGCGTACACAGCGTCGGACAGCACCGTCCGTACGCCGCACACCGACAGGAGCGGATTCGCATGCCCATCGCAACTCCCGAGATCTACAACGAGATGCTGGACCGGGCCAAGGCGGGCAAGTTCGCCTACCCGGCGATCAACGTGACCTCCTCGCAGACCCTGCACGCCGCGCTGCGCGGCTTCGCCGAGGCCGAGAGCGACGGCATCATCCAGATCTCGACCGGCGGCGCGGAGTTCCTGGGCGGCCAGCACAACAAGGACATGGTGACCGGCGCCGTCGCCCTCGCCGAGTTCGCGCACATCGTCGCCGCCAAGTACGACATCACCGTCGCGCTGCACACCGACCACTGCCCGAAGGACAAGCTGGACGGCTACGTCCGCCCGCTGCTGGCGGTCTCCGCCGAGCGCGTCGCCAAGGGCCAGAACCCGCTCTTCCAGTCGCACATGTGGGACGGCTCCGCCGAGACCCTGAGCGACAACCTGGCCATCGCCCAGGAGCTGCTCGCCCAGGCCGCCGCGGCCAAGATCATCCTTGAGGTCGAGATCACCCCGACCGGCGGCGAGGAGGACGGCGTCACCCACGAGATCAACGACGAGCTGTACACCACCGTCAACGACGCCGTCCGCACCGCCGAGGCCCTGGGCCTGGGCGAGAAGGGCCGCTACCTGCTGGCCGCCTCGTTCGGCAACGTGCACGGCGTCTACAAGCCGGGCAACGTCGTGCTGAAGCCGGAGCTGCTGCGCGAGCTGCAGGACGCGATCGGCAAGCAGTACGGCAAGAACGACCCGTTCGACTTCGTCTTCCACGGCGGCTCCGGCTCGACCGCCGAGGAGATCGCCACCGCGCTGGAGAACGGCGTCGTGAAGATGAACCTGGACACCGACACCCAGTACGCCTTCACCCGCCCCGTCGTGGCGCACATGTTCCAGAACTACGACGGCGTGCTGAAGGTCGACGGCGAGGTCGGCCGGAAGAACACCTACGACCCGCGCACCTGGGGCAAGCTCGCCGAGGCCGGCATGGCCGCGCGCGTGCTGGAGGCCGCCCAGCAGCTGCGTTCGGCGGGCAACCGCCTGAAGTAGCGGGCCCTGCCCCCAGTGGTCCTGCACTCGTGCCCCCCGGTGGTTCACTGGGGGGCATGAGCATTCACGAGAACCTCCTCGGGGGTCCCGCCCCCACGCACCTGCCCGCCGAGCCCGGCCCGCTGGAGCTGCTGGCCGGCGGCGCCTCCCCGGCCGAGGTGGCCGCGAAGTTCCCGACCTCCTCGTTGGCCTGGGCCCAGCTCGCCGACGACGCCTTCGCGGCCGGCCGGGTCGTGGAGTCCTACGCCTACGCCCGCACCGGCTACCACCGCGGCCTGGACTCGCTGCGCCGCAGCGGCTGGAAGGGCCACGGCCCGGTGCCGTGGGAGCACGAGCCGAACCGCGGCTTCCTGCGGGCGCTGCACGCGCTCGGCCGGGCCGCCGCCGCGATCGAGGAGAAGGAGGAGGCGGAGCGCTGCTCGCAGTTCCTCCGGGACAGCTCGCCGACTGCCGCCGCGACCCTGGGCTGACGCCCGACGGTCGGTGCCCCGACCGCTCGTGACCCGCCGCCCCCGGTGCCCGACAGGACACCGGGGGCGGTTTTTGTCCGTTCTGTGCACATCCCGTACGTGGACATTCACCGGTCCGCCATGCCAGGGTGGGCTGGCCAGGGGGGCGCGCACGTCAGTTCGAGGTTTCGCGGCCCCACGGGTCGACAGAAAGCCCCAGCGTGCCCGCAAGCAGTCCCGCCCGCCGTTCCCGTACCGACGCACGCCCCGGGGGGCGCCCAGCGCGCCGCACGGGCGGATCCGGCGGTCGGCCCCGCGGCGCGGCGGGCTCCCGCCGCAGGCGCCCGCCCCGCCGTCGGCTCGGGCCCGGCATGCTCACCGCGCTGGTCGCCGCGGTGCTGATCCTGGGCGGGACCCTGTTCACCCTGAACCGCCCCGACGCCCTGCCCGGCGCCGACCGGACCGCCCAGGCCAGGGTCGCCCCGCCGGACGGCACCGCCGCCGCCCCGCCCGCGTCCACGCCCGCCGCCCCGGTGCCCTCGGCGCCGCCGTCCGGGCCCCCGGCGGCCGCCGCCCCGGCGCCGGTCACGCCCAGCGCCCCGCCCGCCCCCGCGGCTCCGCCCGCGCCCGCCGCGACCCCACAGCCGGGCGGCCCGGAAACCCCACCGGCCAAGGGCGCCGGCACCTTCACCGTCGCCCAGGGCTCCGCCGACCCGGTCGGCCGGGGCACCGTCCGCCGCTACCGGGTCGAGGTCGAGGACGGCATCGGCATCGACCCGACGGCCTCCGCCGCCCAGATCCAGGGCATCCTCGCCGACAAGCGCGGCTGGACCAACGACCGCCGGAACGGCTTCCAGCTCGTCTCCTCCGGTGCCTACGACTTCACCGTGAAGATCGCCTCCGCCGCCACCGTGGACCGGATCTGCGGCGCGGCCGGACTGGACACCCACGGCGAGGTGAACTGCAACGTCGGCAACCAGGTGGTGGTCAACGTCAAGCGCTGGACCATCGGCTCGCCCCAGTTCAGCGGTCCCATCGACGAGTACCGCGCCCTGGTGATCAACCACGAGGTCGGCCACCGGATCGGCCACGGCCACGAGGGCTGCCCCGGCCCAGGAAAGCCCGCGCCCGCGATGATGCAGCAGATCTACGGTCTCAAGGGCTGTACGGCCAACGCCTGGCCGTACAGCGCCGACGGCGGCTATCTGAGCGGTCCCGCCGTCCCCTGAGGCCTGCCGGCGCCGGTCGGGCCGGTCGTTCGGGCCGGTCGGGCCGGTCGTTCGGGTCGGTCGTTCGGGCCGGTCGTTCGGGCCGGTCGTTCGGGCCGGAGCGGGACCGCTCAGCCCAGTACCGGCAGGTACGTCCGCAGGTCGCTGCGCTCGCCACTGGCCGACACCACGGCGGAGTCGACCGCCTCCGCCCAGTCGGCGCGGCCGGTGGCCAGCCGGATCCAGGTCAGCGGATCGGTCTCGACCACGTTCGGCGGGGTGCCCCGGGTGTGCCTCGGCCCCTCGACGGCCTGCACCACCGCGTACGGCGGCACCCGCAGCTCCACCGCGCCGCCCGGCACCAGCTCGGCGAAGGCGTCGGCGAGCATCCTGGTCACGGCGGCCACCGCCTGCCGGTCGTGCGGGAAGGCGTCGGGGCCGAGCGCCTCGGCCAGGTCGTCGGCGTGCACCACGGTCTCGACCAGCCTGGTCACCAGGAACTCGGTGAGCGCCATCGAACCCAGCCGGATCTCGAAGCGCCGGGCCGGATCGGCCGCCTCCGGCCGGGCCAGGGCGCCGAGCAGCGCGTCGGCGGCACGGTCGAAGGCCGCCGCCACCGAGGCCGGGTCACCGTCGAACCCCTCCGCCGACCGCGCCCTGGCCTGCTCGTCGAGCAGCGGGGCGAGGGCGCCGACCCGCTCCGCCCACCGCGGCAGGTCCAGCGGCGCCCGGCCCTCCACCGGATCGTCGAGATGCGCCGGCAGCCACTCGATCTGGACGGCGAGGTGCGCCAGCAGCTCGCGCACCCGCCACTCCCCGAGCCGGGTCGGCCGGGCCAGGCACTGCTCGGCGTCGGGGCGTTCGCACAGCCCCCGGACGGCGTCGCGCAGCGCCCCGGTCTGCGCCGCGAGCGCGGCGCGCACCTTCGCGGGTTGGTAGGTACGGGACTTGGCAGGCATGGGGCCCAACATACGCCGAGGGGCGGACGGTCCGGGAAGGACCGTCCGCCCCTCGGGCGGCCGTGCTGCCGATCAGGCCAGCAGGGCCTCGATGACGCCGGTGTGGGCGTCCTTCAGCTCCGCCAGCGGGACGGTGAACTGCCCCTGGACGTCCAGGGAGTCGCCGTCCACCACACCGATGCGGACGGCCGGCAGGCCCCGCGCGGTGCACATGTCGTTGAACCGGAGCTCCTCGCTGCGCGGCACGGCCACGACAGCGCGGCCGGCCGACTCGGAGAACAGGAACACGAACGGGTCCAGGCCCTCGGGCACGACGATCCGGGCACCCCGGCCGCCCTTGAGGCAGCTCTCCACCAGCGCCTGGCCCAGGCCGCCGTCGGAGAGGTCGTGCGCGGCGTCGACCATGCCGTCCCGGGAGCCGGCGATCAGGATCTCGCCGAGCAGCCGCTCGCGCTCCAGGTCGACCTTGGGCGGCAGGCCGCCCAGGTGGTCGTGGACCGCCTGCGACCAGGCCGAGCCGCCCAGCTCGTCCTCGGTGTCGCCGAGCAGGTAGAGCAGCTGCCCCTCCTCGGCGAACGCCATCGGAGTGCGGCGGGTGACGTCGTCGATGACGCCGAGCACCGCGACCACGGGGGTCGGGTGAATGGCGACCTCGCCGGTCTGGTTGTACAGCGAGACGTTGCCGCCGGTCACCGGGGTGCCCAGGGTCAGGCAGGCGTCGGCGAGACCGCGGGTGGCCTCGGCGAACTGCCACATCACGTCCGGGTCCTCGGGGGAGCCGAAGTTGAGGCAGTCCGAGACGGCGAGCGGCTTGGCACCGCCGGCCGCGACGTTGCGGTACGCCTCGGCGAGGGCCAGCTGGGCACCGGTGTACGGGTCCAGCTTGGTGTAGCGGCCGTTGCCGTCGGTGGCGACCGAGACGCCGAGGTTGGTCTCGTCGTCGATCCGGATCATGCCCGAGTCCTCGCCGTGCGAGAGCACGGTGTTGCCGAGCACGTACCGGTCGTACTGGTCCGTGATCCAGGACTTGGAGGCCTGGTTCGGGTGCGAGGCGAGCTTCAGCAGGTCCGCCTTGAGGCCCTCGCCGGTGGTCGGGCGGGCCAGCCGCTCGGCCGTCGGGGCGTCGGCCTGCAGCGCGTCCTGCCAGCTCGGGCGGGCGTACGGACGCTGGTAGGTCGGGCCCTCGTGGGCGACGGTGCGCGGGGGCACGTCCACCACGAGCTCGCCGTGCCAGAAGATCTCCAGCCGCTCGCCGTCGGTGACCTCACCGATGACGTTGGCGATGACGTCCCACTTCTCGCAGATCTCCAGGAAGCGGTCGATCTTGTCCGGCTCGACGATCGCGCACATGCGCTCCTGCGACTCGCTCATGAGGATCTCCTCGGGCGAGAGCGTGTGGTCGCGCAGGTGCACCGTGTCGAGGTCGATCCGCATGCCGCCGGAGCCGGCCGAGGCCAGCTCGGAGGTGGCGCAGGACAGCCCGGCGCCGCCGAGGTCCTGGATGCCCTTGACCAGCTTCTCCCGGAAGATCTCCAGGGTGCACTCGATCAGGAGCTTCTCCTGGAACGGGTCGCCGACCTGGACCGCCGGGCGCTTGGCCGGCTTGCTGTCGTCGAAGGTCTCGGAGGCGAGCACCGAGACGCCGCCGATGCCGTCGCCGCCGGTGCGGGCGCCGTACAGGACGACCTTGTTGCCGGCGCCGGAGGCCTGCGCGAGGTGGATGTCCTCGTGCTTCATGACACCCACGCAGAGCGCGTTGACCAGCGGGTTGCCCTGGTAGCAGGAGTCGAAGACGACCTCGCCGCCGATGTTCGGCAGGCCCAGGCAGTTGCCGTAGCCGCCGATGCCCGCGACGATGCCGGGCAGCACGCGCCGGGTGTCCGGGTGGTCGGCCGCGCCGAACCGCAGCGGGTCCATCACGGCGACCGGGCGGGCACCCATCGCGAGGATGTCGCGGACGATGCCGCCGATGCCGGTGGCCGCGCCCTGGTAGGGCTCGATGTACGACGGGTGGTTGTGCGACTCGACCTTGAAGGTGACCGCGTAACCCTGGCCGACGTCGACCACACCGGCGTTCTCGCCGATGCCGACGAGCATCGCGTCCGTCTCGGGCTTCTTGTCGCCGAACTGCTTCAGGTGGACCTTGGAGCTCTTGTACGAACAGTGCTCCGACCACATGACCGAGTACATGGCGAGTTCCGCGCCGGTCGGGCGGCGGCCGAGAATCTCCCGGATCCGGGCGTACTCGTCCTGCTTGAGACCGAGCTCGGCCCAGGGCTGGGCGGCGTCCGGGGTCTGCTCGGCGTTCTTGACGGTGTCGAGGCTCATCAGGCGTTCACCAGCTGCTTCAGTACGGAAGTGAAGAAGCCCAGGCCCTCGGTGGTGGGACCGGTGAGCGGCTCCACGGCGTGCTCGGGGTGCGGCATCAGACCGACGACATTGCCGGCGGCGTTGGTGATGCCGGCGATGTCACGGTACGAACCGTTGGGGTTGACGTCGAGGTAACGGGCGACCACCCGGCCCTCGGCCTCCAGCTCGTCCAGGACCCGCTCGTCGGCGACGAAGCGGCCCTCGCCGTTCTTCAGCGGCACGACGATTTCCTGCCCGGGGGTGTAATCCCGGGTCCAGGCGGTGCCGTTGTTCTCGATCCGCAGCTTCTGGTCGCGGCAGACGAAGTGCAGCGAGTCGTTGCGGGTGAGCGCGCCGGGCAGCAGGTGGGATTCGCACAGCACCTGGAAGCCGTTGCAGATACCGAGAACGGGCATTCCCAGCCGGGCCTGCTCGATGACGGTCTCCATCACCGGCGAGAACCGGGAGATCGCACCGCAGCGCAGATAGTCGCCGTAACTGAATCCGCCCGGCAGGACGACGGCGTCGACCTGGTGGAGATCCTTGTCACGGTGCCAGAGGGCGACCGGCTCGGCGCCGGCCAGGCGGACCGCGCGCCGGGCGTCGCGGTCGTCGAGGGAGCCGGGGAAAGTGACGACGCCGACGCGGGTGGTCACTTGCCGTCCTCCTCGACGCGGACGGTGAAGTCCTCGATCACGGTGTTGGCGAGAAAGGTCTCGGCGGCTTCGCGGATACGGGCGAGCGCGGCGTCGTCGACCGGGCCCTCCAGCTCCAGCTCGAAACGCTTGCCCTGGCGGACGTCGGAGATCCCGGTGAATCCGAGACGGGGCAGTGCGCGCTGCACCGCCTGTCCCTGGGGGTCGAGGATCTCCGGCTTGAGCATGACGTCGACTACGACGCGTGCCACTGGCACTCCCGGTGGTGTCTTCGTGAGGCGGGGGAACTCCAGACTACCGGGGGTTTCGAGCGTGTTTGCTGGCCGGGGACGGTGACGCGCGTAGACCGACGACCCTTACGCCACAAGGGCTCCACCTGCCCGCCACCCCCCGCCGGGTGCCCCTTTTCGCCGGATTCCGGAACCCCCGCGAGAACCACCGAAGAGCACCCGAATACCGGCACTCCGGACAGATCGGCCAGTCGAGTGCACGGGTATCCGGCACCCGGCGAAGACACGTGAATATCCGGAAAAGAAAGCCGGACTCTTCGATTTCTCCCCGCTTCGGGTGCAGAATAGGGCCACCTGCCGCGGCGAGTGCTGCGTATCCGGCACGGCCATCCGGCCTGCCCGTATGCGCTTGCGCGAAGGGTGCACATCAGGCCCCGGGGCGCACCCGCACCCTTGTCGGCCGAATTGCCCGAGAGGATTGACACCCATGGCTCAGCGTGTAGTTGTCACGCTCTCCGACGACCTGGACGGCGGCGCGGCCGCAGAAACCGTCCACTTCGGCGTCGACGGGAAGTCGTACGAGATCGATTTGTCCGTGGACAACGCGGAAAAGCTGCGGGAGGCCCTCGCCCCGTTCGTCGCGGCCGGCCGCCGCCAGAGCCGTACCGGAAAGTCCTTCCGCCGCACCGCCCTCACCCCCGACCCGGCCGCCGTGCGCGCCTGGGCCCAGTCCCGCGGCATGGAGCTGCCCGCCCGCGGCCGCATCCCGAAGCACGTCTACGAGTCCTTCGCCGAGGCGAACTGACCACCCGGTCCCGGTCGTCCCGCCCTCGGCAGAAGGGTGGGGCGACCACCCCGAAAGATGCTGTAGAGTATTCCTCGTCGCCGCAACGGAGAGATCCGGAGAGGCGGCAGGTGCCTCAGGCACCAGGCGGACGTGGCTCAGTTGGTAGAGCATCACCTTGCCAAGGTGAGGGTCGCGAGTTCGAATCTCGTCGTCCGCTCGCAGTAGCGAGCACAGTACAACTCAATAGTTACATCCTGCGGACGTGGCTCAGTTGGTAGAGCATCACCTTGCCAAGGTGAGGGTCGCGAGTTCGAATCTCGTCGTCCGCTCCAGTACGAAGGGTCCTCTCGGAAGAGAGGGCCCTTCGGCGTTTCCCGCTCCCGGCGGAATCCGGGAGGCACCCATGACATTTGTCATCGCCCACCCGTGGATCCGCACCGGGTTCCGGTGAGACCGCGCACTGCCCGCGCGGCCCGGTCGGCGGAAGGCTTGGGGCATGGAAACGAGCCAGCCCCACGCCGCCGGCGACCACGTGATCGAGGTCACCGACCTGCACCGCCACTACGGCACCGGCAGTAACCGCTACCACGCGGTCCGCGGCGTCGACCTGACCGTCGGCCGGGGCGAGCTGTTCGCCCTGCTGGGCACCAACGGGGCGGGCAAGACCTCCACCATGGAACTCGTCGAGGGCCTCGCCGTCCCGACCGGGGGCCGGGTCCGGGTGCTCGGGCACGACCCGTACCGGGAGCGGGCCTCCGTCCGCCCCCGGATCGGCATCATGCTCCAGGAGGGCGGCTTCCCCGGCGACCTCACCGTCGCCGAGACCGGCCGCGCCTGGGCCGGCATCACCAGCCACGCCCGCCCCCTGGACGAGGCGCTGGAGCTGGTCGGCCTCGGCCACCGCCGCGGGGTCCGGGTCAAGCAGCTCTCCGGCGGCGAGCGCCGCCGTCTCGACCTGGCGATGGCCCTGCTCGGACGGCCCGAGGTGCTGTTCCTGGACGAGCCGAGCACCGGCCTCGACCCGGAGGCCCGCGCCTCCGTCTGGCAGCTGGTCCGCGAGCTGCGCGCCGAGGGCACCACGGTGCTGCTCACCACGCACTACCTGGAGGAGGCCGAGGAGCTCGCCGACCGGCTGGCGATCATGCACGGCGGACAGATCGTCGCGGCCGGCACGGTGGCCGAGGTGATCGCCGGGCGCCCGTCCCGGATCGGCTTCGAGCTCCCCGCGTTCACCGGCACCTCCCTCCCGCCGCTGGCCGGCGCCACCGTCACCGTCGACGGCCGGAAGGTCAGCGTCAGGACACCCGCCCTCCAGGCCACCCTGACCGAGCTGCTCGGCTGGGCCGACCGGCACGGGATCGCGCTCGGCGCCCTCGACGCCCGCAGCGCCTCGCTGGAGGAGGCCTTCCTGGCCATCGCCTCCGAGGCCGGCCACCGGCCCCCCGCCGACACCCCCGCCGCTCCCCCCGCCCGCCGCAAGCTGATCGGACTCGCCCGATGACCACCGCCACCACCACCGCCGGTCCGCAGCGCACCCGGTCCTCCGACACCGGCCCGCGGAGCACCGTCGTCCGCCGGCTGCTCGCCCTCGGCCGGGCCGAGGGGGTCCTGCTGCTCCGCAACCGGACCGCCCTGTTCACCGCCCTCCTGCTGCCGGTGCTGCTGATCGGCGGGCTCAAGAACGTGCTCGACCAGCAGGCCGAGAGCAGCCCCGGGCTGGACGTCGACTCGCTGCTGGTCAACGGCGCGGTCGGCATGGTGCTGGCCTTCGTCGTCTACTACAACCTGACCGCCGCCTACGTGGCCCGCCGCGGCGAGCTGGTGCTCAAGCGGCTGCGCACCGGGGAGGCCCGGGACCTCGAGATCCTGGTCGGCACCGCCGTCCCCTCGGTCGGCCTGGCCCTGCTGATGTGCGGGGTGATCGGGGTCGTCGGCGCCGCCGCCCTGCACCTCACCGCACCGGTCAACCCGCTGCTGCTGGTGGTCGGCCTGGCCCTGGCGGTCGCCACGCTGATGGCACTGGCCGCCGTCTCCAGCGCCTTCACCCGGACTGTGGAGAGCGCCGGCATCACCACCATGCCGGTCCTGCTGCTCACCCAGTTCGGCTCCGGGCTGTTCGTCCCGCTGGAGGTCATGCCCGAGCGCCTCGCCGACATCTGCCGGCTGCTGCCCTCCACCCCGGCCTTCCAGCTGGTCCGGGTCGGCTGGTTCGGCACCGACGGCTCGGCCGCCCCGACCGGCTTCGCCGGGACCTGGGCCACCGCCGCTCCGCACCTGGTGACCGGGAGCGTCTGGCTCGCCCTCGCGGTCTGGGGCGCCGTCCGGTACTTCCGCTGGGAGCCGCGCCGCTGAGCGTCCGTCCGCCCGGTACAGATCCGAAGGCCCGCTCCCCGTTCGACCTCTGATAAGAAGGCCGCAGCACGATCATGACGGAACGGGGAGCGGAAGAGATGGGTGTCGTGAATCCGGTGCGCGCGTGGCGGGGCCGTTCCAAGCCCCAGCGCTCCGAGCTCTACCTCCGCTGGTCGCTCTACCTGATGGCGCTGGCTCCGCTGCCGCTCACCGTGATGATCAATCTGGCCGACCCGGACTCCGGGAGCGACCCGGCCTCCAGGGTCGCCCTGGTGCTCGGCCTCGCCCAGACCCTGGTCACCCTGCGCGCCTACCGCACCTCGCTGGACCACTACCTGAACCGGCCCACCGACCACCTGCGCTGGCTCGCCCTCAACGGCGGCCTCGCGGTGGCCGGCTCCTGGGCGCTGCTGCTGCTCGGCCCCCGGGTCGACACGGCGAACGGCGGGGAGCTGGTGTCCTTCACCGCCCCGGTCGCCAGCACCATGCTCTTCTCCGCCTTCGGCCCGGCCTCGGTCGGGCTGCGTCCGCTCCGGGCGGCCCTCGCCGGGGCGGCCGCGCTGCTCGCCGTCCTCCCCGCGCTGCTGCTGACCGGCGCCGCCCTCGGCACCTCGCTCGGGGTCCTGACCGGCAGCGGGCTGGTCATGCTGCTCATCGGCTGCAGCTGCCGCAGCTTCGCCTGGCTCCAGTCCGTGGTCCAGGAGCTGGACACCGCCCGCGAGGCCCAGGCCCGGCTGGCCGTCGCCGAGGAGCGGCTGCGGTTCTCCCGCGACCTGCACGACGTGATGGGCCGCAACCTCACCACCATCGCGCTCAAGAGCGAGCTGGCCGTCCAGCTGGCCCGGCGCGGCCGACCGGAGGCCGCCGAGCAGATGGCCGAGGTGCAGCAGATCGCCCAGGAGTCCCAGCGCGAGGTCCGCGACGTGGTCCGCGGCTACCGCACGGCGGCCCTGCACGCGGAGGCGGTCGGCGCCCGCGCGGTGCTCCGCTCCGCCGACGTGGCCTGCGAGATCGACCTCGGCGAGCACGCCGAGGCGCTGCCGGAGGCGGTCCAGTCGGTGCTCGGCTGGGTGATCCGCGAGGCCACCACCAATGTGCTGCGGCACAGCGAGGCGGGCCACTGCTCGATCAGGCTCCGCCGCGAGGGCGACCGGGTCCTGCTGGAGCTGGAGAATGACGGGGTGCCGGCCGTACCGCTGCCCTCCCAGGGCGGCGGCACCGGCCTGAGCGGCCTGCGGGAACGGCTCGCCGCCCAGAACGGCGAGCTGACCGTCCCGGAGGCCGGGCCGGGGCTCTTCCGGCTGCTCGCCAGCGTCCCGCTCTGACCCCCGCCGTACGGAAGGCCCGCCGATGACCGACCCCGCGCCCGTCCGCGTCCTGCTCGCCGACGACGAGCACCTGATCCGCGGCGCGCTCGCCGCGCTGCTGGCCCTGGAGGAGGACATCGCCGTGGTCGCCCAGGCGGCCTCCGGCCCGGAGGCGCTGGCGATGGCCGAGGCGCACCGGCCGGACATCGCGGTGCTGGACCTCCAGATGCCCGGTCTGGACGGCATCGAGGTGGCCACCCGGCTGCGCGCGCTGCTGCCGGACTGCCGCTGCATGATCGTCACCGGTCACGGCCGCCCCGGCTACCTGAAGCGGGCGCTGGAGGTCGGGGTCCGGGGCTTCCTGCCGAAGACCGTCTCCGCAGCGGACCTGGCCGGGATCATCCGGACCGTCCGGGCCGGCGGCCGGTACGTGGACCCGGAGCTCGCGGCGGACGCGATCTCCGCCGGGGAGACGCCGCTGACCCCGCGCGAGACCGATGTGCTGGAGCTGGCCGCCGACGGCACCTCGATCGCCGGGATCGCGGAACGCGCCTCGCTCTCCCAGGGCACCGTGCGCAACTACCTGTCCTCGGCGGTCGCCAAGCTGGGCGCGGAGAACCGGCACGCGGCGGTGCGGATCGCCCGCGAGCACGGCTGGATCTGACCGCCGGCCCGCGGGCGCCCGCCCGGTCTCAGACCCAGGTCAGGCCGGTGATCCGCTCGTAGGCCTCGACGTACTTGGCGCGGACCCGGTCGAGCACCTCGGCCGGCAGCTCCGGCGGCGGCTGCTCGCTCTTCCGGTCCCAGCCGGAGGCCGGCGAGGTCAGCCAGTCGCGGACGATCTGCTTGTCGAAGGAGGGCTGGGGGTGGCCCGGCTCCCACTCGTCGGCCGGCCAGAAGCGCGAGGAGTCCGGGGTGAGCACCTCGTCGCCGATCACCAGCTCGCCGTCCAGCAGACCGAACTCGAACTTGGTGTCGGCCAGCACGATGCCCCGGTCACGGGCGATGTCCCGGGCCCGGGAGTAGACGTCCAGGGTGGTCCGGCGGAGCTGGTTGGCCAGCTCGGCGCCGATCCGGCGGGCGGTCTCCTCGTAGGTGACGTTCTCGTCGTGCTCGCCGACCTCGGCCTTGAGGGCGGGGGTGTAGATCGGGGCGGGCAGCTCGGAGCCGTCGACCAGGCCCTCGGGCAGCGCGATGCCGCAGACGGTGCGGGAGACCCGGTACTCCTCCAGGCCGGAGCCGGTCAGGTAGCCGCGGGCGACGCACTCGACCGGCACCATCTCCAGGCTGCGGCAGACCAGGGTCCGGCCCTTCCAGTCGGCGGGGGCGCCGGCCGGGACCTCGGTGGAGACCACGTGGTTGGGCACGATGTCGGCGATCCGCTCGAACCACCACAGCGAGAGCTGGGTGAGGATGCGGCCCTTGTCCGGGATCTCGTTGGGCAGCACCCAGTCGTAGGCCGAGGTGCGGTCGCTGGCGACCATCACCAGCTCACCCGACTCGGCGCGGTACAGGTCGCGCACCTTGCCGGTGTGCAGGTGGACCAGGCCGGGCACCTGGACCGGCTCGGGCTTGGTGACAAATCCGCTCAAGATCGTCTCAGTCCTCAGGGGTCGTTCGCGGGCGTGGGGCGCGAAAGGGGAGGTCACTGGGGTCGAGTCTGTCATGGGCACCGGCCCGGCCCGGGGGCCGGACCCCGGGCCGCGGCGGTCAGCCGTTCTTGCAGAGCCGGTCCAGCAGGTTGGCGGTGGCCCGCTGGATCCGCTCGTCGGTGAGCCCCGGGCGGTCCAGCGCGGGCGACCAGGCGAAGGTGCCGGCGGCGAAGACGTACGCGCCGCTGGGCGCCCGGTAGAGCGAGGTCTCCTGGTACCGGGTGCGGCCGGACAGGTCCCGGTACGGGGAGTGGGCGAGCAGCACCCGCTCGCTGTGCTCGGGCAGGGCGACCTTGGGGTAGTAGCGGTCCGCCTCGCCGGCCACCAGCCCGGGCAGTTCCTCGCCCTCCTGGACGCCGGTGCCGGCCCAGAGCCAGTGCGCGGTGTGCCGGGCGACCAGCGGGACCGGCGCGGCGACCCGGCCGGAGTACTGCAGCCCGAGCAGGTGCTGCTCGGGCTCGCCGGCGTCGCGCCACAGCGCGCTGGCGGCGCCGGGCACCCCGGCCGCCGGGCTGCCGGGACCGACCTTCTGGCGCTTGCGGCAGTTGAGCATCCGATTGGGCTCCCCGGACGGACCGGGGCTCAGCTCGACCCGCCAGTACATGGTGTTGGCGGAGAGGAAGACCAGCGAGGTGCCGCCGTCCCGGGCCCGTTCGGCGGCGCGGCGCATCGGCTCGGACCAGTACTCGTCGTGGCCCGGGAAGACCAGCGCCCGGTGCCGGGAGGCGTCGACCAGGCCGGCGTGCAGGTCGGTGGCGGTGGCGTAGGAGAGGTCGTAGCCGTAGCGCTCGGCCCAGCGGATGAAGTCGTAGGCGTGGCCGACGTGCAGCGGCAGCCCGGCCGTGGCGTGCGGCCGGTCGAAGGAGACGGTGACGGCCGCCTCGGGCTCGCCGACCAGCCGGCCGCCGTCCCAGGCGTGGTAGAGGCTGGCGCCGCTGCGGCCGTCCTCGGGAAAGAGGTTGTACGCCTGCCAGGTCACGTCGGGGAGCACCAGCAGCAGCTCGGCGGAGCGGTTCTGGTCCTCGAAGTCCCGCACCGTGAAGGGGATGTGGCTGCGGTGCAGCATGTCGGCGGTGGTGAGCACGGCGACGTAGGCGCCGGGCCGCCAGTGCTGCGGGATCTGCAGCCGCCAGGTGTGCCACCAGTGGTGGCAGGAGACGGTCCGGCCGACCACCATCGGGGCCGGCTGGGACATCCCGGCGATCAGCGGACTGGACGTCATGTGGTGGGCGCCGTCGCCCGCGTAGTGGCCGATCCGGAAGACGTCGACGGTGAACTCGCGGGGCGGGTTGACGGTGACCCGCAGGTCCACCGAGCCGCCGGGGCGGACCACCCCGGCCGAGGCGAAGCCCTTGATCTGCTGTTCCTCGTCGTTCGCGCCGAGCGGGCTGCCGACCGCCGGTCTGCCCCGCACCCCGGCGGAGAGCGGGCGCTGCCCGGGCGCGTCCACCGAGACGTACCAGGGCACCTCGTCGCCCTCGGCACCGGCGACGTACTGGTCCGGGCTGCGGAGCCAGGGCAGCGGGCCCTGACCGAAGGGGTCGGAGACGCTGTGCGCGTGCGTCCCGGACTCCCAGCGGCGGTTGAGTTCGGTCCCCACGCGCGCCCCTCCCAGGTGCACCTTCGCCGGTTGGCACGTGCCTCCCGGATGTGCGTGCGGTCTAATACACCACACCGTGCTGGCGCTGCGTCACCCCACGGTAGCAACTAGTGGCGGGAATCTTCCGGGCCGACGGACGGACGGCCTCCGGCCTGCGAAGACCCGGGGCGGCCGGTCCGACCGGGGGCGCTCACCTTCGGAGCTCGCGCCCCCGAGGGGCCGGTCGGCGGCGGGGTCAGAGCCGGACCGGCTTCTCCAGCCGGACGTCCGCGGCGTCCAGCCAGGCCCGCAGGGGCCCGTCCTGGCCCTGTTCGACGGCCTGGGCCACCGGCTCGGCCAGGTCGGTGCGGCGGACCCCGCCGAGCAGCAGCACCGGGCCGTCCAGCCAGTCGAGACCGGGGACGGCGCCCGCGGTGTCCACGGCGGCGCAGCAGACCATCGCGGTGACGTGGTCGACCAGGACGTCCCGCCCGGACCGGACCGGTTCGAGCAGCGGGGCGGGCGCGGTGGTGCGGGCCAGCTGGGCGGCGAGCGCGGCGGCCAGCCGCTCGCCGTCGCCGTCGGCCAGCCGGCCCAGCAGCCGGGTCAGCGTCGGGGCGCCGGGGCGGGCCTGCGGGGCGAGCAGGTCAAGCGCCGACTGCAGGGCGGCGGCGCGGGCCCGCCAGCCGGCGTCCACCACCTCGGCCGGGTAGTCGACCCACTCCAGCTCGCGCCAGGCACCGGAGGCGGGCGCCCCGAAGAACAGCTCGGCGGCGAGCCGGGAGACCGCGGCGTCCACCTCGCCCGGCTCCTCCAGCAGGTCGCAGGCCGGGCGGTCGCCGAGCCGGCTGCTGTAGCCGTCGGCCAGCCGGTCGCGCCGGGACAGTTCGGTGAGCGCGGACACCACTCCGGCGTTCAGGTGCGCGGGGTGCCGGCCGAGCCGCCAGGCGGGCAGCGCGACCCGGGTGAGCAGCCGGTCCCAGCCCGCGTAGGCGAGGCCGACCTGCTCCTGGGCGGCGATCCGCAGGCCGTAGTCGACGCCGCGGGCCTGCTCGGAGGCCCAGCCGGCGACGGAGCGCTCCAGCTCGGCGGCGTGCTCGCGGCAGGCGCCCAGCAGCCGGCGGGTGATCCGGTCGGTGAGGCGGTCGGTCAGGGCGACCGGGCCCCGGCGGGGCGGGCGCGGGGCGCAGCCCCCGGGGAGGCCGGCCGGTCCGTCGGCGGGGCCGGCGTCCAGGCTGGCGTCCAGCGAGCGCAGGAAGTGCCGGGCGGCGGCGATCTCCGGGTCCGCGGCGGCCGCGGTGCCGGCCACCACCGGGGCGAGCAGGGCCCGCAGCTCACCGGCGCGCATCCACCAGAGGAACGGCGAACCGACGACCAGTACCGGGGCGGTCGGTTCGTGGCCGGCCGCCCGGGAGCGGCGGGGCCTCGGCGCGGGGACGTCCTCCAGCCAGCTGTCGCAGTCCGGGGTGAGCGCCACGGCGGACGGCGCGGGGACCTCCAGCCGGTCCGCGAGCTCGTCGATCAGCCGGTACAGCTCGGGGGCCTGGGCGCGGTCCAGCGGCACGGCCGGGGTCTGCGGAGGGACGGCCCGGCGGTAGGCGCGGGCGGCCAGCCCGGCCACCAGGAGGGTCAGCGCGGCCACCGCGCAGACCGTCCAGCGGGCGATGTCCCAGCCCGCCCCGTCGGGGGAGCCGGGGGCACCGATCCGCCCGGTGAACCGGCCGGCGAGCAGCACCACCGCGGTGGCGGCGGGCAGCGCGGCGGCGGCCAGGGCGAGCCCTCGGATCCGCAGGACCGCCTGGGCGTGAGCGCGCGCGGTGTCGACAGCGGCCATACGGTGCGGCACCCCCTTCGGAGCCCCGGGACACCCGTGACGGGGCCCTGAGCCGATTCGAAACGATCAGTTCCGACCGGGAAACGGTGGTGTCCGAGCCCCGGTAGTACATGCTGCGTGGCGCTTCCGACATTTTCGACGCCCGGGTGCGGGTGGGTGTTCCGGATCGCCCCGGTTTCCACTCGTCCCGGTGACACCGCCCGAAAACCGGACGGCCGCCCCCGGGAAGCGCCCGGCGGGTCCGGTCCGGCCGGACGCCGTCCAGCATCCCCCCGCACGACCACCCTTACCCGGCGGCGGCCGGAAGCGGCCCGACCTGTGGTGCCGTGGTCCAGCGCACCATAAGGCCGGGCGGCCGGTTACGTCAGCCGGATGCGGTCGCTGTCACTCGATGGGCTGGATTCCGGGGACCGAACGGTGTGGCGGCACCGGGTGTCGCTCCCGTCCCACCCGGCCCGGAAACGCCGGGGGGCGCTGCGGCCATGGGGGTTGTCCCGGGGTGCGGGGGAGGGTGCCGGGGGCCCGCCGGGCGTCCGCGCCGGGGCTCGCGCGGGGCGGGCCCGCGGAGCCGCGCCGACGGTCGCCGTCCGGCCGCCGCCGGGGCGCCACCGGGGCGGCCGGGCGCGGTCCGGAACGCCCGGGCCCCCGGCGCGCGGAGGCGTGCCGGGGGCCCGGGGACGGAACGGGGGCGGGCGGCCGCTACTGCGCGGCCTTCAGGGCGATGTCCCCGCGGTGCTGACCGCCGGCCAGCGAGATCCGCCCGACCGACCGGTACGCCCGCTCGCGCGCCTCGACGAGGTCGACGCCGGTCGCGGTGACCGACAGCACCCGGCCCCCGGCGCTCAGCACCCGGTCGCCGTCCGCCTTCGTCCCGGCGTGCAGCACGTACGCGGTGCCGTCGGCGGCCTCCGCCTCGGCCAGGCCCTCGATCGGGTCGCCGGTGCGCGGCGCGGCCGGGTAGCCCTCGGCGGCGATCACCACGGTGACCGCGGCGCCCTCGTCCCAGCGCAGCGGCTCCAGCTGGTCCAGGGTGCCGGTGGCCGAGGCGTGCAGCACGCCCGCCAGCGGGGTGCGCAGCCGGGCCAGCACGACCTGGGTCTCCGGGTCGCCGAAGCGGGCGTTGAACTCGATCACCCGGGTGCCGCGCGAGGTCAGCGCCAGACCGGCGTAGAGCAGGCCGGAGAACGGGGTGCCGCGGCGGCGCAGCTCGTCCACGGTCGGCTGCAGCACGGTCGCCAGCACGTCCTCGACCAGGCCCTCGGGGGCCCAGGGCAGCGGCGAGTAGGCACCCATGCCGCCGGTGTTGGGCCCCTGGTCGCCGTCCAGGGCGCGCTTGAAGTCCTGGGCGGGCTGGAGCGGGAGGACGGTGATGCCGTCGGTGATCGCGAACAGCGAGACCTCGGGACCGTCCAGGTACTCCTCGATCACCACCCTCTCGCAGGCCTCGGCGTGGGCCAGCGCCTCCGCGCGGTCGGAGGTGACCACGACGCCCTTGCCGGCGGCCAGGCCGTCGTCCTTGACCACGTAGGGCGGGCCGAAGGCGTCCAGGGCCTCGGCGGCCTCGGCACCGGTGGTGCAGACGTAGGAGCGGGCGGTGGGTACGCCGGCGCCGGCCATCACGTCCTTGGCGAAGGCCTTGGAGCCCTCCAGCAGGGCGGCCTCCGCGGACGGGCCGAACACCGGGACGCCGGCCGCGCGCACGGCGTCGGCGACGCCCGCGACCAGCGGGGCCTCCGGGCCGACCACGACCAGTTCGGCGCCGAGCCGCACGGCGAGCGCGGTGACCTGCGCGCCGTCGAGCTGGTCGACCGGGTGGACCGTCGCCACCTGCGCGATCCCGGCGTTGCCCGGGGCACAGTGCAGCTCGGTCACGGCGGGATCTTGGGACAGAGAGCGGCACAGGGCGTGTTCGCGGGCGCCGCCGCCGATGACGAGGACCTTCACGCTGGGTAAGGGTAGTCGGTGGCCGGTTCCGGCCGCTCTCCGGTCCCGTAGGAAGAGACGATCGAGGGGGTCGGGTACACGCACGGCCTCGGAGGATCGTCCAGTCCGGGGGTGCCGGAGTCGCCCCTCGGTGCCCGGGTCAGGACAGCGGGTCACCGACGGCTCCCTCGGACGGGTGAAATCCCGCCGACCGCCGCAACCCTCCCACCTCGGGATCCGGTGGCCGAATCCGATAACGATCATTGGTGAAGCGCCCCCACGGTCAGCCATTTGGCGGTAAGAAGTGCTGTTGGACCACCGTCGGCGACCCGCCGGCGGTGCCGCCCCGGGACACCGCACCCGCCCCGGAACGGCGGCGTGTTCGGCGCGTTGTCCGGCGTTTCACCGGCCGTCAGGCCGACGACACGTCAGTCCGCGCAGAGTCGGGACCAGCCAGACCAGCCGTCCGCCCGCCACAGGGAGCCCCACAGGTGAGCCAGCCGGAAATGCAGCCCGAGGAGAGTGCCTGGGGCAAGGAGATCGGCGAGGAGGATCCGCCCGCCGCGACCCTCGCGCCCCGCGCGTCGACCCGCCGCCGGTCCGACCTGAGCGCCCGCCAGTTCCCGCTCGGGGACTGGGGCGAGCCCGCCGAGCGGCTGGAGGAGCTGTACCGCTGGTCCGAGGAGCGGGCGGTCGAGGCGATCGACTGGTACCGCCGGGACCGGATCTGGAAGCGCCGCTGGGCCCGGCTGCTGCGCTTCGGCACGACCGGCTTCGCGGTCGGCGGGGTCACCGCCCCGCTGGTCGACCTCACCGGGACGGTCGCCCACGCCGCCGACTGGGGCTACGTCGGGCTGGCGCTGGCCGGTGCCTGCTACGGCGCGGACCGGGCGTTCGGACTGACCTCCGGCTGGATGCGCGACGTCTCCACCGCGCAGGCGCTGCAGCGCCGGCTGGAGGCCTTCCAGTTCGACTGGGCCTCGGAGTGCGTCCGGGAGGTGCTCGGCCCCACCGAGGGGACGGCGGGCGAGGCCGCCGAGCGGTGCCTCGGGGTGCTGCGGCGGTTCTGCGAGGACGTCTCGGACATGGTCCGCACGGAGACCTCGGAGTGGATGCTGGAGTTCCGGGCCGGGATGACCCGGCTGCCCACCCAGGCCTCCGGCAGCTGGGGCGGGCGTACCGAGCCGGGCGTCGGGGCCCAGGTCCGGGTGCTGCCGCCGCCGGGGGCCAGGCCCACCATGCCGCGCCAGCGGCCGCCGGAGGGCCCGCTGCGGTAGCGGCGGGCGGGCGGTCCGGGCTCGGGCCCGGACTCCGGCTCGGGCCCGAACTCGGGATCGGCTCGGGATCGGGATCGGCTCGGGGCCGAACTCGGGCTCGGGATCGACTCCGGCTCGGCTCAGGCTCGGGCTCGGCTCAGGCGAAGACGATCATCGAGCCCTGGTGCAGGCTCCGGGTCGCCGCCGCGTACAGGCCCGCCCAGGCGTGCCGCTCCCGGGCGAACGGGTGCAGGTCGTCCAGCGGCGGACCGAACGGCTGCTCCAGACCGGTCGGACCGAGCGGCCTGGTCGGCGCCGGCGGGTCGAGCGGGTCGATGCCCAGCGCCGGGGCCACGGCCTGGAGCTCGCGCAGCAGCCCGTGGCTGGAGCCGAGCGGTCCGCCCGAGGCCAGCAGCGACTCCTCCACCAGCGGGGCGGCGAACTCGATCGGCACGTAGGCGCCGGCGTGGTCGAAGTGCCAGACCAGGTGCGACTGCTCGGCGCTGCTCTCGAACATCTCCAGCAGCTGCTCGTAGTCCCCGCCCAGCGCGTCCACCGGGGTGATGTCCAGGCCGGTGAGGCCCAGCAGGTAGGCCCGGCGCAGGAAGTGCAGCGAGTCGTAGTCGAAGGCGGCTATCGGCTCGACCGCCCCGCTGAGTCCCGGCACGTACCGGTAGACCGGCATCTCGGGCAGACCGTTCTCGGCCAGCACCTGGTTGTAGAGCGCGAGGTCGTCCCGGAACGGGTTGTCGGGGCTGTGGCTCAGTACGTCCACCAGCGGGACGAGCCAGAGGTCGCAGGCCATGGGCCGGCTCTTCCTCTCCGGGCGGCGGGAACCGGCCGCGCGGCGGCGGACGGCGGATGGACGGGGGTCGGTACCCGGACGGTCGGTACGAGGAGCGGCCGGGACGAACGACCGCCCACCCTACCGGCCCGGCGCGCGATGCGGATCGGGCCGTCCCTCGGGCAGTTGGCCGGACGGCGGTTCGGGCAGGCGGCGGCCGAACCGTCCGTACGGGACCGACCTCGGTTGCGGCACCAGGCCGAGGCCGAGGCCCAGTTCACGGCCCAGCTCGCGGCCGAGGTCGCGCTCCCGGCCCGGCTCCGCCGGGTGGTGCGCGGTACCCGGCTCCGACTGCTCCGACCCGGCGCTCCCCTGGCTCCCCCGGCTCCTCGGGGTCTGCACGGCGCCCTCCGGCCGCGGAGCGCTCCCCGCCCCCGCGTCCTCACCGGTCCGGGGCGCCCCGGCCGCCGCCGGCCCGTCCTCGGCCCCGGGACCGCCCGGGGCGGCGACCGGGCGACCGGTCAGCAGCGGCAGCACCCCGACCGACTCCACCTGCTGCCCGGCCAGCTCGGCCAGCAGTCCGACGGTGAAGAGGTTGTACTCGCAGACGATCCGGTGCACGCGCGGCACGTCGCGCGCCTCGATCGCGTCCACCAGATCGAGGTGGCTGTCCCAGCAGACGCCGCCCAGCTGCGGCATCGACCGCAGGTACCGCGCGGCGAACATCCACGACTGCACCCGCAGCCAGTCCAGGTAGTCGGCGATCCGGCGGTTGCCCAGCAGGCCGGCCACCTCCTGCCAGAACCGGCGGTCGCAGCCCACCATCACGTCCAGGTTGCCCGCCCGGGCCGCCCGCACCGCGGCGTCCGCCCGGCGGCGCAGCGAGGGCAGCCGGCTGTCGTCCGGCGGGCCGGGGTTCACGGCCAGCCGACGGAAGTAGCTGTCGGTGATCAGCACCCGGGACTCGAAGATCTCCCGGAAGTCGTCCCAGCCGAACTCGGGAACGGTGAAGCCCCGGTGGTGCTCGGCCCGGAGCAGCCCCTGCGCGGAGAGGTCGACCAGCGCCTCGCGGGCCGGGGTCGCCGAGACCTCGTAGAGCTCGGCGATCTCCTTGACGGTGAAGTTCCGCCCGGCCGCCAGCCGGCCGGCCATCATCTCCTCGCGCAGCGCGCCCGCGATCTGCTCGCGCAGGCTGTTGCGCTGGATCACGGGACGGTTGCCGCCCGCGCCGGTGCCGAACATGCGCGCGACCTCCTCGGGCGGGCTGGCGGCCTGACGGGACAGACCGGCGGAAGAACGGCTGGTAACACGACGAGGGCTCATCTTCTCAAAAAGGACACGGCTGTGTACAAGCCCCCCACATGCGTCTGCCCGCGCCCTGCCCGCCCGGTCCGCACTCCGGGCCCGCCCGTGCCCCGCTCCGGCCCCTCCGGGGGTGCCGTCAGCGCTGGACCGGCGCCGGGATGCCGAGCAGCCGGTCCCGGTGCACCGGGAACTCCGCCCGGGCCTTGGCCACCTCGGCCGGATCGAACTCCACGGTCAGCACCTCCTCCCCGGGCCCCGCCTCGCCCAGCACCCGGCCCCACGGGTCCACCGCGATGCTGTGGCCGGCCTGCTCCACCCCGCCGTGCGTGCCGGCCGTGTTGCAGGCCAGCACGTACGCCTGCTCCTCCACCGCGCGCGCCCGGTTCAGCAGCGTCCAGTGCTCCCGCCGCCGCGCCGGCCAGGCCGCCGGGACCACCAGCACCTGCGCACCGGCGTCCAGCAGCGCCCGGAACAGCTCCGGGAAGCGCAGGTCGTAGCAGGTCGCCAGGCCCAGCGTGCCGACGTCGGTGGCCGCGGTGACGATCTCCTGCCCGGCACCCATCACCACCGCCTCGCCACTGTCGAAGCCGAAGCGGTGGATCTTGCGGTAGGTGTGCACCAGCTCGCCGTCCGGGGCGAACAGCAGGGAGGTGTTGTAGATCGGCCCGTCCGGATCGCGCTCGACGATCGAACCGGCGTGCAGCCAGACGCCCGCCGCCTTCGCCGCCGCCGCCATCGCGTCCGAGGTCGGCCCGTCCAGCGCCTCGGCGCCGTCCGACCAGAGGTCGTAGGCGAAGCCGCCGAGCGCCCAGAGTTCGGGCAGGACCACCAGGTCGGATCCCTGCTGGGCCCGTACCAGGGCGGCCGCTCGGGCCCGCCGTTCGGCCGGGGGCTCCGTGTCGGAGACCACGAGTTGGATCAATGAAGCGCGCACAGTACCACCGTCCACGGCAAGAGTCCTACGATCGTCACCCGAAAGCGCTGCCCTGCTCTCACCGGGCAGCGTAACGTGCGGTTAGCGTGTGCGCCCGGGACCCGGACCTTCCCGGCCGGTCCCGGAACGCGCGGACACGCGTGGCAAGGCAGCTGACGGAGGGCCGGAGATTCCCGTGACGGACAACCAGACCGTGCAGGCGTACACCGACGCGTGGACGCAGTCCATCGAGGCGATATCCGAACTGGTGGCCCCCCTCCCGGAGGGCTCCTGGAACCGGGCCACCGAGTGCCCCGGCTGGTCCGTCCGCGACGTCGTCTCGCACGTGATCGCCGTCGAGTCCGAACTCCTCGGCGACCCGCGCCCGATCCACTCGCTGCCCCGCGACCTGATGCACGTCACCACCGATGCCGCCCGCTACCTCGAACTGCCCGTCGACAAGCGCCGCTGCCACACCGCGCTGGAGATGACCGGCGAACTGGACTACACGATCATCCGCCGCTCCCGGGCGCTGCGGAACGCCAAGCAGATGCCGAACGAGCCGGTCCGCTGGCCGGCCGGCCCGCAGAGCCGCGACATCCCGTACCACGAGCTGCTCCGGCTGCGCGCCTTCGACGTCTGGGTGCACGAGCAGGACCTCCGCCGCGCCCTCGGCACCCCGGGCAACCTCGACTCGCCGGCCGCGCTGGTCTCCCGCGACGTCCTGCTCCAGGGCCTGCCGAAGGTCGTCGCCAACCGGGTCGGCGCCCCGGCCGGCAGCACCGTGGTCGTCGACGTCACCGGGCCGGTCGAGTTCCTGCGCACCGTCCGGGTCGACTCCTCCGGGCGCGGCAGCGTGGACGAGTCCATCAGCCTGGCCCCCGACGTCCAGCTGACCCTCGACTGGGAGACCTACGTCCGCCTCGCCTGCGGCCGGGGCCGTCCCGGCTCGGTGATCGTCGAGGGCGACCGGGAGCTCGCCGAGCGGGTCCTGGCCAACTTCTCCGTCACCCCGTAGTCCTTCCGTTCACTCGCCCGGCGTACACGGACCGTGCGCGCCGGGCGAGTGCGCCTCGTGCTCCCGTACGCCATGTTGGAACCAATACCCCCCCCCTGTTCGCCGTCGTTGTTCCGGGCAGCGTCACCCGGAAGAAGGAGGGGCGTCCAGATGGACGACGAACAGACGGTGCAGGGGCGGATGGAGCTGGTCCGGTCGAGCTTCCCGGTCACGGGCCAGCCGATCAGGGTCGTGATGATCGACGGCGAGCCGTGGTTCGTCACGGCGGACGTGTGCACAGTGCTAGGTCGCATGAACCCGAGCCGGGTCCGTCAGGTTGTCGGACTCGAACACACACGAGTCGTCAACTCGCGCGCGATTAACCTAACTTTCGGGAAGGTTAATCGCGTTTCCCCAGGTGATAAACCCTACGAGCGCGGCAATCCACTGCTGAACGTGGTCAGCGAAGCCGGCCTCTACAAGCTGATCATGCGCTCGAACAAACCGAGCGCCAAGCCGTTCCAGGAGTGGGTCAGCGGTGATCTTCTCCCCTCTGTCCGGCACGGAGAGACCGACATCCCGACCCAGCAGCGGCGGATGGCGGAGACGCTCAGCGAGGCGATCGGGCAGCAGGTGTACGTCGTCGCGCGGATCGAGCACGAGGACTGGCCGGGCCTGACCGTCCACTCCGACGGCACGGTCCACTGCCAACACGGGGAGATGCGTCTCCGGCTGCCCGGCCAGGACGACAGCGGGCCACCGTTCGGCCCGTACTTCGAGTGCCCGGGCGGGGAGCACGTCGGGATCCGGGGCAGCCGGGTCGTCCCGGGCTGCCCGAAGCTGCGGATCGTGGACCTGGTCCGGATGCGGGACGAGGCCCGGTCCGGGCCGGAACCCGGAGCCACACCCGTCGGCGGCCACGAGAACGTACTCGTGGAGATGCACGGTGCACGGATCTTCGGCACACCACCGCAGATCGCCGAGTTCATGCGCGAGTACCGAGGCTGACGAGAATGGGGGTAACCATCAGTGAGACTGAGGGTTACCCCCATTTCCGCAGGTCAAAAACCCTACGCCGCCACCGCCGAGAGCCTCCGCCGCAGCCGCAGGATCATCACCGTGCCCACCGCCATCGGCACGTACTGCCAACAGAACGCCCAGCGGAAGGCGCTCGCCGAGTACCCGTCCGCCCCGGCCGGGGTCAGGACGTCGAGCAGGACGCCGATGCCGAACAGGGTGATCATCGTGCCGATGAATCCGCCCATGTTGACGATGCCGGAGGCCGTGCCGAGGCGCTCGACGGGGTTGCGGGCGCGGGCGTAGTCGAGGCCGACCAGTGAGGCGGGGCCGTTGCTGCCCATCACCAGGATGATCGCGACCAGCAGCCAGAGCGGTGGGTGCCCCTCGGGCCAGGCGAGGGTCACCGCCCACAGCAGCGAGGTGACGCCGATGGTGGTGAGCACGATCGGCATCCGGGCCCGGGAGGTCCGGGAGAGCAGCCGGCCGAAGAGGAAGCCGAAGCTCATGTTGGCGAGCACCAGCAGGGTGAGCAGCCCGCCGGCCTCGGTGCGGGTCATGCCCTGGGCCTGGACCAGGTAGGGCAGGCCCCACAGCAGGCCGAAGGCGTTGCCGGGGAACTGCGTGGTGAAGTGGATCCAGAGCCCGAGCCGGGTGCCCGGCTCCTGCCAGGCGTCCCGCACCTGTCGGCCGACGGCGGCCCGGGGCCGCCCGTCCGCCGGGGCGGCCGGGGCGGGGCCCTCCGGCGACTCGCGGAGGAAGAGCGCGACGAGCGCGAAGACCGCGATGCCCAGCAGGGCGATGGCGGTGAAGGTGGGCGTCCAGCCCTCGCTGTGCAGCGCCTGGGCGAGGACGACGGTGGTCACCAGGTTGCCGCTCATCCCGGCGAGGCCGGTCAGCTGGGCGACGAGCGGGTTCTTCGCGGCGGGGAACCAGCGGGCGGCGATCCGCAGCACGCTGATGAAGGTCATGGCGTCGCCGCAGCCGAGCACGGCCCGGGAGGCGAGCGCGGGGCCGAAGGCGTCGGAGAAGGCGAAGGCAAGCTGGCCGGTACTGAGCAGCAGGACGCCGAGCAGCAGGACCTTGCGCGGGCCGAACCGGTCGACCAGCACGCCGACGGGTATCTGCATGGCCGCGTAGACGAGGACCTGGAGGATCGAGAAGGTGGAGAGCGCCGATGCCGAAGCGGTCGGCGGCGTCCAGGCCGGCCACGCCGAGGCTGGTGCGGTGGATGACGGCCAGGACGTAGACGCTGGCCCCGATGGACCAGGCGATCCAGGCGGCCCGGCCCCCGGGCGGCTGCCGGGGGGCGGCGTCGGGGCCGCCGGTGCGGTCGGCTGTGGCGCGAGGAGCGGAGGCGGACAGGGGGCGGGCTGAACGGGCTGGCTCCACGGTCATAGTGGCCCCAGATTAGTCATCCCATCATTGGATGCCCAGGGGTGGGGGCCACCCCGGTCCGCCTCCCGCCCCGCCTCAGCCGGGCACCGTCCAGGAGACCGAGCGGGTCATGTAGCGCTCCCGGAAGGCCTCGTCGCGCACCCAGTCCGTGGTGTCCCGGACGGTCGCCGTGACGGTCGCCGCGTGCCCGGGCTCCAGCGGCAGGGACGCGGTGTCCAGCCAGCTGCGGTCGGCCGCCTGCGGCTCGACCGGGACGCCGTCCACCGTCCAGTCCACCCGCAGCTGCCGGGCACCGGTCAGCGGGACCGGCCGGACCTCCAGCCGGGGGCGGCCGGTGACGTCGCCGGGGGCCGGTACGGCGGTGTCGGTGGGCCGGATCCGGCGGTAGATCTCCTCGATGATCGCTTCCCGGGAGGGCAGGTTGTAGGCCCCGCCGAGGGTGCGCATCACCGAGTCCGGGGTGGGCCGGTAGATGCCGTTGGCGCTGCGGTAGGCGCCGATGGTCCCGGCGCCGTCGGGGGACTCCGCGCCGAGCCAGCGCCACCACTTGGACTGCTTGCGGCGCATGTCGTCGGCGTTCTCGGTGGAGAGGTTGGGGTAGTCGGCGTCGTCGGGCGCACTGTCGTACTCGTCGCCGAGGTCGCCGACGGTGTGCCCGATCTCGTGCTGGATGATCCGGCCGGCGTCGGGGCTGCCGCCGGCCAGGGTGGTCACCCCGGTGCCGCCGGCGCCGCCGTACTCGGTGGAGTTGGCCAGCGCGATCAGGTACTGCGGACCCTCGCCGCGCCCGGCGAACCGGGCCGTCGCGTCCTCGTCGGCGCAGAGCAGCCGGGCGGTGCCCTCGCACCAGAAGTGCATGCCGAGCGGGGTGGCGGGGCTGCGGCCGCGGCTCTCGGTCTCGGCGATGCCGGAGACCGGGGAGACCACCTCGACCCGCCTTATGTTGAAGAACCCCTGGTAGCTGCGGAACGGCTCGATCTCCATCAGCGCGCGCCAGGCCCGGTCGGCCTGTTCGCGGAACACGTCCTGCTCCTCGGCGGTGTAGCCGTCGCCGAGCAGGACGAGGGTGATCCGGTTGGCCGGGTCGCCGGTCCGCCGTATGTCGACGGTCGGCGCGTCCCCGGCGGTGCGCAGATCGGCGTGCTGCGCCGAGGTGTGCGGTGGGACCGCGCGGTCGGCCGGGGCACCGGCCCCGATCACCCCGAACGGTGAGGGGCCGGCCAGTTCGAGCGCGGCCGGGAGTACGGCGGTGGACACCAGCACGAGCGCGGCCAGACTCCGGACGATCCGGCCAGGGTTGCCAGGCGGCATACGGGTGCGTCCTCGACGTTCCGGTCACCCGCGTCGCCCGGGTGGTGGACGCGAAGACGTACCCGCCCCGGCGTGTCGTCCTCACGGAACAGCGAAAAAGTCACCGAGCTGGCCGAACGACAAGGATCTGACCAGTCATACCTATGAGTCCAACCAGGCGGTTCTCGATCACCAGCCGTGACCTTGGAATCACCGAAAATAGTCATGAGAATCTTTGGTTCGTCCTGGAACTGCCACCCCCGGATCGCTGTCTGTACCAGCGAAGGACGCGGGAGAGAGCATGACCGGCCAGGCCGGGGGGGCGCTTCCGACGCGACGGGGCGATCCGGCCACCTTCGAAACCACTCACCACCATCACGACACCAGACCTTGGGGGGTCCTGTCATGCGCACGTCCATCATGCCCGCTTCCGCGAAGAACACCGTCGTCCGCCGCCGCGTCGCGGCCGTCGCCGCCACCGTCCTGCTCGCCGGCTCCGTCCAGCTGCTGACCGCCGAGTCGTCCTGGGCCTGCGACGGGGCCGGGTCGGTGTCCGCCGCCGGCGGGGCCGCGGCCGCCGGGGCCGCCGAGCACCACGGCGACATCTCCGTCGCCTTCACGAACCCCCAGGAGGACGGCCAGAGCGCCACGGCCGGAAAGCCCGTCGAGGTCACCATCGCCGTCAACAACTCCACCGGCGCCCCGTACCGGGATGTCCACCCGGTGCTCTACGTGGACAGCAAGTCCGGCAACAGGCTCTCGGAGTACACGGTCGAGGCCGCCACGCCCAACGGCTGGAAGAAGCTCGCGCTCAAGCAGCCCTGCGGCCCCGCGATGGTCGCGGACACCAGCTCGCTGACCATCCAGGACTTCGCGGACGGTCGGACCGCCAGCTTCCGCTTCCGGGTCACGCTTCTGGACAAGGCCGCCCGTGTGAAGTCGTTCGGTGTCGGCACCGCGGTGGAGGTCGGCTCCGTCCAGCACGGCAGGGGTGCCGGCCGCACCTTCCTGGTGGACCTGCCCGAGACGTCCAAGCCCGCCCCGACCACCACCGCCAAGCCCGCCGACCCCAAGGCCTCCCCGGCCCCGAAGCCGGCCCCCGCCAAGGAGACGGCCAAGGAGACGGCCAAGCCGGCCGCCGACGCGGCGCCCGCCAAGGAGACGGCGAAGCCCGCCCCGGCCGCGCCCGTCGCACCGAAGAGCACCCCCTCCGCCGCCCCGGCCACCACCGCGCCGGCCGGCACCCCGGAGCTCGCCCAGACCGGCGCCGACACCCCGAACGGCCTGCTCGCGGGCATCGCCGCCGGCGTCGCCGCGCTGGGCGCGGGCATGGTGCTCACCGTCCGCCGACTGCGCGCCCGGCGCTGACCCGGACGCCGCCGCCGTCCACGAACGACGGACCGCTCCGGGGCCCTCCTCCGCGCCGCACCGGCGCCGGGGGAGGGCCTCCGCCGTGGGTGCTGCGGAATTCCCGACGGAACGGCGACAACCCCGCCCGGAGTCGGACGTCCCACACATCAGAGGACGAAACCTGGAGCCGCGCCATGTACGAGCAGACCCACGGGCAGACCCGCCGGCACACCACCGCCGTCGACCGCACCGACGACGACACCGCCTGGTCCTGAGCCCCGCCGGGACCGCAGAACGAAGGGGCCCGACTCCGCACGGCGGTGCGGAGTCGGGCCCCTTCATGTCTTCCCGGTGGCTCAGCCCCAGGTGATCAGGCGCTTCGGGTGCTCCAGGATGCCCGCGATGTCGGCCAGCACCTTGGAACCCAGCTCGCCGTCCACCAAGCGGTGGTCGAAGGAGAGGGCCAGCGTGGTGACCTGACGCGGGACGACCTTGCCCTTGTGCACCCACGGCAGTTCCCGGACCGCCCCGAAGGCGAGGATGGCCGCCTCGCCGGGGTTGAGGATCGGGGTGCCGCTGTCGACGCCGAAGACGCCGACATTGGTGATCGTGATCGTGCCGCCCTGCATGTCGCCGGGCGCCGTCTTCCCCTGGCGGGCCGTCTCGATCAGCTCGCCGAGCGAGACCGCCAGGCCGGAGAGGGTCCGGGCGCCGGCGTCCTTGATGTTGGGGACGATCAGACCGCGCGGGGTGGCCGCGGCGATGCCGAGGTTCACCTGGCCCTTGATGACGATCTCCTGGGCCGCCTCGTCCCACTGGGCGTTGATCCCGGGGTGGCGCTTGACCGCGGTGAGCAGCGCCTTGGCGACCAGCAGCAGCGGGCTGACCCGGACGTCCCGGCCCAGCTCGCCGCTCTCCTTGAGCCGGCGGACGAACTTCATCGTCCGGGTCACGTCGACCTGGACGAACTCGGTGACGTGCGGGGCGGTGAAGGCCGAGGCCACCATCGCCTGCGCGGTCGCCTTGCGGACGCCCTTGATCGGCACCCGGACGTCGCCCGCGCCGGGCAGGACCACGGCGGTCGACACCGGGGCGGCGACGGCCGGCTCGGCGGCCGGGGCCTCGACGGGGGCCGGCGCCGGGGCGGCGGCGGCCGCCGCGTGGGCGTGCAGGTCGTCACGGGTGATCACGCCGTCCGGACCGGTCGGGGTGACGGCCCGGAGGTCGATCCCGAGGTCCTTGGCGAGCTTGCGCACCGGGGGCTTGGCCAGCGGCCGGTCACCGGACACCTCGACGGCCGCCACCGGCACCGGGGCCGCGACGGGCGCCGGAGCGGGCGCCGGAGTCGGCACGGCCGCCGTGGCGGTGGCCGTGACCGTGGTGCGCCGCGCCCGGCGCTGGCTGCCGCCGGTCCGCGGACCGTAGCCGACCAGCACCTCGCGCCGCTCGGGCTCGGGCGCCTCGGTGGCCTCGACGACGGGCGCCGGGGCCGGGGCGACCGCCGGGGCGACGGCAGCGGCGGCGACGGGCGCCCCCGCCGCTCCAGCCACCGCGACCGAGATGATCGCGGTGCCGACGTCGACGGTCGCGCCCTCCGGGAAGAACAGCTGCTCGACGACCCCGGTGAACGGGATCGGCAGCTCCACGGCGGCCTTGGCGGTCTCCACCTCGCAGACGACCTGCCCGTCGGTGACGGTGTCACCCGGCTTGACGTACCAGCTGAGGATCTCGGCCTCGGTCAGGCCCTCGCCCACATCGGGCATCTTGAACTCGCGGAGCGAGCGAACTTCGGTGGTCATCAGCGCTCCCCGGGATCAGTACGCGAACGCGCGGTCGACGGCGTCGAGCACGCGGTCCAGGTCGGGGAGGAAGGACTCCTCGACCCGGGACGGCGGGTACGGCGCGTAGTAGCCGCCGACCCGCAGGATCGGCGCCTCCAGGTGGTAGAAGCACCGCTCGGTGAGCCGGGCGGCCAGTTCGGCGCCCATGCCCAGGAACACCGGGGCCTCGTGCACCACGATGCCGCGTCCGGTCCGCTTGACGGACTCCTCCAGGGCGGCGAAGTCGACCGGGGTGAGCGAGCGGAGGTCGACGACCTCCAGCCGGCGGCCGTCCTCCTCGGCGGCCGCGGCGGCCTCCAGGCAGACCTTGACCATCGGCCCGTAGGCGATCAGCGTGGCGTCGGCACCGGGGCGGACGATCCGCGCGTCGTGCAGGCCCAGGTCGGCCGAGTCGCCGACCTCGCCCTTGTCCCAGTAGCGGCGCTTGGGCTCCAGGAAGATCACCGGGTCGTCCGACTCGATGGCCTGGCGCAGCATCCAGTGCGCGTCGTGCGCGTTGGACGGGGTCACCACCCGCAGACCGGCGGTGTGGGCGAAGTACGCCTCGTGCGACTCGCTGTGGTGCTCGACCGCGCCGATACCACCCGCGTAGGGGATGCGGACGGTGACCGGCATCTTGACGTGCCCGAGCGCGCGGGCGTGCATCTTGGCCAGCTGGGAGACGATCTGGTCGAAGGCCGGGTAGACGAAGCCGTCGAACTGGATCTCCACGACCGGGCGGTAGCCGCGCAGCGCGAGGCCGATCGCGGTGCCCATGATGCCGGACTCGGCGAGCGGGGTGTCGATCACCCGGTCCTCGCCGAAGTCCTTCTGCAGGCCGTCGGTGATCCGGAAGACGCCGCCGAGCTTGCCGATGTCCTCGCCCATCAGGACGGTCTTCGGGTCGCTCTCCAGCGACTTGCGCAGCGCCCCGTTGAGCGCCTTGGCGATGCTGAGCTGGCCGGCCATCAGTGGTTCTCCCCCGCCTCGAAGGAGGCCGCGTACTCGATGTACTCGGCCCGTTCCTCATCGACCAGCGCGTGCGGCTCCGCGTAGACGTGGTCGAAGATCAGGGTGGGGTCGGGGTCCGGCATGCTGCGCACGCCCTCGCGCACCCGCAGCCCGAGCTGCTCGCTCTCGGCCTCGATCGAGGCGAAGAACTCCTCGTCGGCCAGGCCCTCCTTCTCCAGGAGGGTGCGGAGCCGGGTGATCGGGTCCTTGGCCTTCCAGGCCTCGGTCTCGTCGGCCGCCCGGTAGCGGGTCGGGTCGTCGGAGGTGGTGTGCGCGCCCATCCGGTAGGTGAAGGCCTCGATCAGCACCGGGCCGTTGCCGGTGCGGGCGTGCTCCAGGGCCCAGCGGGTCACCGCGAGGCAGGCCAGCACGTCGTTGCCGTCGACCCGGATGCCCGGGAAGCCGAATCCGGAGGCCCGGCGGTACAGCGGGATCTTGGTCTGGGTGGTGGTGGGCTCGGAGATCGCCCACTGGTTGTTCTGGCAGAAGAAGACCACCGGCGAGTTGTAGACCGAGGCGAAGGTGAAGGCCTCGTTGACGTCGCCCTGGCTGGAGGCGCCGTCGCCGAAGTACGCGATCACCGCGTCGTCGGCGCCGTCCTTGGTGATGCCCATCGCGTATCCGGTGGCGTGCAGGGTCTGCGCGCCGATCACGATGGTGTACAGGTGGAAGTTCTTCTCGTTCGGGTCCCAGCCGCCGTGGTTCACACCGCGGAACATCCCGAGCAGGTTCAGCGGGTCGACGTCGCGGCACCAGGCCACGCCGTGCTCGCGGTAGGTGGGGAAGGCGTAGTCGCCCGGTCGCATCGCGCGGCCGGAACCGACCTGGGCCGCCTCCTGGCCCAGCAGCGAGGCCCACAGGCCCAGCTCGCCCTGGCGCTGCAGCGAGGTCGCCTCGGCGTCGAAGCGACGCACCAGCACCAGGTCACGGTAGAGGGCCCGGAGCTCGTCCGCCTCCACGGTGAGCGGGAAGTCCGGGTGTTCGACCCGCTCGCCTTCCGGGGTGAGCAGCTGTACGAGCTCCGGCTGGGCGTCCTTGGCCGTGGCGCGGACGCCGGGGGCAGCCTTCTTGCGGGCCCTCGCCGTGCTTTTGACGGTCACGTTCACTCCTCGGTCTGTCCGGCCGCCCGGGGTCGCCGGTGACCGGTCCGGTCACCGCCTCGCGGGGCGCGCGTGGGTGTGCGCACCCGCAGCGGGGCAGGTGGTGATCCTTTTCCGACGGCGTCCCTCACGAGAACGTTACCCAGCGTCCGTCCTCGACGCGTCTGCGCTAGGACGTCCTACTTGTTCGGGGTCTACAAACCGCGCGTGTGGCGCAGCTCTCAATTCGGTCGCGTTCAGGACACCAGCGCACGTTATCCGGGCGGAGGCTCCGGCGTAAGGGGGTTACCGGCATCGGTTTCGACCGCTCTGGCCGGATCGTGACCCCGGCGCGGTACGGGCGGGAGGTCTTTCGTAGGGTGATATGGGAGGCTTTGCGCGTGACTGATAACGGACAAATCACGGTATTCCTCCTCGACGACCACGAGGTGGTCCGGCGGGGTGTCCATGAACTCCTCTCCGTCGAGGAGGACATCGAGGTGGTCGGCGAGGCCGGCACCGCGGCCGAGGCGCTGACCAGGATCCCCGCCGTCCACCCCGATGTCGCGGTGCTCGACGTCCGGCTGCCGGACGGCAACGGCGTCGAGGTCTGCCGGGAGATCCGGTCCCGGATGCCGGAGATCAAGTGCCTGATGCTGACCTCGTTCTCGGACGACGAGGCCCTGTTCGACTCGATCATGGCGGGTGCCTCCGGCTACGTGCTGAAGGCGATCCGCGGCACCGATCTGATCACCGCGGTCCGGGACGTCGCGGCCGGCAAGTCACTGCTCGACCCGATCGCCACCAGCCGGGTGCTGGCCCGGCTGCGGGACGGCGGCGAGAAGGAGGACGAACGGCTCTCCCAGCTCACCAAGCAGGAGCGCCGCATTCTGGACCTGATCGGCGAAGGGATGACCAACCGTCAGATCGGCAATGAACTGCACCTCGCCGAAAAGACGGTGAAGAACTACGTCTCCAGTCTGCTCGCCAAGATGGGGATGGAGCGACGGACCCAGGCGGCGGCGTTCGTGGCGCGGCACCAGGCGGACCAGCAGCACTGATACGGCGAAGCACACAACTGACGACCTGTCAAGGACCCCCGCCGAGAGGTCCTAACCTCTGGCTGTGACTTTCAGCCAGACCCTTGCCTGTGCACCAGCCCGTCCCGACCTCACCGCACCCCCGATAGGAACGCTCAGCCCTCCCGTCCCCCACGCGGCGCTCGCCGAGGTCCTGCGCCGCTACCGGGTGGGCCGCCTGCTCACCGCCGAACCCGTCGCCGAAGGCCTGCTGAACCGCGGCTACCGGGTCACCACCGAGGCCGGCGGCTACTTCCTGAAGTGCTACGTCGACGCCGCGACCGCCGGCCGCGAGGCGGTCGCCGCCCACCACCGGGCGATGGCCGCCCTCGCCGCCCTGGGCCTGCCCGTCGAGCCCCCGCTCGCCCTCGCCGAACGGACCGGCACCATCGCCCCGTTCGGCGGCCGGCTGTTCGCCCTCTTCCCCTGGGTGGACGGCGGGCACCGCCACGGGACCGAGCTGTCCCCGCCGCAGTGCGCCGAGCTGGGCGCGCTGCTCGGCCGGCTGCACGGCGCCCTCGACGAGGTCTGCGCGCCCGTCGCACAACCCTCCGGCTACCGCAGCGCCGATCCGCTCGACAGCTCCGCGCTCGCCCACGACCTGCGCGAACGGGCCCGCGAGCACCACCCGCACGGCGAACTGGACGCGCTGGTCGAGCGCCGGCTGGACGAACGGCTGGAGCTGCTCGCCGAGCACGCCCACCGGCGTCCCGCCCCGGGCGCCGCCCCACCCACCGGCTGGACCCACGGCGACTTCCACGGGCTCAACCTGCTGCACCGGGACGGACGGATCGCGGCCGTCCTGGACTGGGACAAGCTGGGCCGCCAGCCGCGCGCCGAGGAGGCCGTCCGCGCCGCCACCCTGGTCCTCAACGACCGCGTCACCGGGGTGCTGGACCTCGTCCGGGTCCGGCACTGGTCCCAGGCCTACCGGGCCACCGGGGCCGCCACCGCCGAGCACCTGGCCGCCGCCACCCACCGGGTCTGGTGGGAGCGGCTGAACGACTTCTGGATGCTCCAGTGGCGCTACCAGCGGGGCGACCACCGGGCCGACCCGCTCTACCCCGCCTCGGCGGGCCAGCTGGCGTGGTGGTGCCAGGAGTACGAGCAGGTCCTGGACGCCTTCGCCAACTGACCCCGCGGCCGGCCGGACCCGCACGGGGAACGGCCTACCGGACCCGCACGGGGAACGGCCGGCCGGACCCCCTCGGCCGATCACGGCCGGGGGCGGGCCGGATCCGTCAGGGAGCGGCCGGGGTGACCGGCGCTCCGGTCGGCGGCTTCGGAACGGTGCCGCGCGGCGGCACCCCGGCACCGCCCCCGGCCGGCGGCGTCTGGCTGCCGCCGCCGGTCGGCGGCGGGTTGGTCGCCGGCGGGGCCGTGGCCGGGGGCGTCGTCGCGCCGCCGCCCGTCCCCGTGGTCGGGGTGTTGGTCGGCGGAGCACTGGCCGTCCCGGACGCCGACATGCTCGGGCTCGGCGCCTTGCTGCCGGTCGTGCTCGGTGTCGGCGCCGCCGGGCTGCTGGAGTGCTTTCCGGTCGGCTGGCTCGGCGGCTGGGTCTGGTTGCCGCCGTTGTTGGTGGTGTCGGTCGTCTGCGGCTGCTGCGGACGACGCGAGTTCTGGCCGCTCGGGGCCGTGGTCGTGGTCGAACCGGAACTGGGCGTGGTCGCCTCCGGCGCCGTCGACACCACCCCGGTGCTCGGGCCGAGGTCGCTCGGCTTCCCGCCGCCGCCTCCGCCGTTGTCGTTGCCGCTCAGTGCCATGGCGATGCCCGCACTGGCCGCGACGACCACCGCCACGACGGCGGCCACCCAGCGCCACGGACCGCGCCGGCCGCCGCCGCGCCCGTGTCCGCCGCCCTGCCCGTCGTCCGGACCGTCGCCTCCGCCGCCGTAGGACGGGTAGCCGGAGGACGGCGTGTGCGGGCCGCCCGGCACCTGGTACGGCAGCATCGCCGTCGGGTCGCCCGGGACACCCGCCCCGAGCACCGCCGTCTCGTCCGCGCCCAGCGGGGGCATCCCGCCGTGGCCCTGGCCGGCCGCGGCCAGCCCGGCCGTCGCGCCGAGCGGCCAGCCGCCGGTGCCGCCGGTGAGCTCGCGCAGCGCGTGCTCGATGTGCGCGCGGAACTCGTCCGCGTCCTGGAAGCGGTCGTCCGGGTTCTTCGCGAGCGAGCGCAGCACCAGGTGGTCCAGGCCGGCCGGGACCCGCGGATTGGCCTGCGAGGGCGGCACCGGCATGTCCTGCACGTGCTGGTAGACCACCGACAGCGGGGTGTCGCCGGTGAACGGCGGCCGCAGCGCCAGCAGTTCGTAGAGCATGCAGCCGGCCGCGTACAGGTCGGAGCGGTGGTCGACCGGCTTGCCCAGCGCCTGCTCCGGCGAGAGGTACTGCGGGGTGCCCATGACCATGCCGGTCTGGGTCATGGTCGAGGCCGTGCCGGTGAGCGCCCGGGCGATGCCGAAGTCCATCACCTTGACCGCGCCGGTGGTCGTGATGATCACGTTGGCCGGCTTGATGTCACGGTGCACGATGCCGTGCCGGTGGCTGTAGGCGAGCGCCTCCAGCACCCCGGCGATGATGATCAGCGCCTGGTCGACCGGCGGCTCCTCCTCGTCCACCAGCAGCTCGCGGACGGTCCGGCCCTCGACCAGCTCCATCACGATGTACGGCGTCGACTCCTCGCCGACGTACTCCTCGCCGGTGTCGTACACCGCGACGATCGCGTGGTGGTTGAGCGCCGCGACGGCGTGCGCCTCCCTGGTGAAGCGGAGCCGGGCGATCTCGTCCTGGGCCAGTTCACCGCGGAGCAGCTTCACCGCGACGGTCCGCCCGAGCCGGACGTCCTGGGCGGCGAGCACCTCGGCCATGCCGCCCCGGCCGAGCCGGTGGGTCAGTCGGTAGCGGCCGTCACCGACCGTGCCCAGCGGCGCGGCGGTGCCCCGGCCGGGCGTCTGCGGGCCGCCGTACGGCGGGAGCGCGGTCGTGGCCGCGTCGCCACCGGGCTCGGGCATCCTGGGGGCCCCGCCGCCCGGACCGGTCGCCCAGGCCCCGTCGTCGTCCGGATGCTGCGTCTGTGCCATCGCTCCTCGCCCCGGGCCTTCGCTCGGATCGCGGTGCCCTGTCGCTCGTGTCCCCGAACGCTACCGCCTCCGGCCGACCCCCGGAGCACGCGTGTTCCGGGTGGAATCCGTCAGAGCAGGCCATTCCGGTCGGCCTGGCCGTCCAGTCGCAGCACCGTGGCCGCCGCGCCCGAGACGCCCCTGGTCGACCCGCTCTTCGAGGTGTCCTCGGCCCGGTTGACCACGATCGCGATGATGATGACCGCCAGCACGATCACCCCGACGATGATGCCGATGATCACCAGGGCGGTCGAGCAGCCACCGCTGTTCGACGCGGGCACCGGCTGCGGCTGGAACGGCGGCGCCGGCATCGGGTGCGGCGGCGGGGTGTGCGCCTGCTGCGGGAACGGGTGCGGGGTGTGCGGCGCCTGGAACGCCGGCGGCGGCGTCTGGAACGGCTGCGGCTGCGGGAAGGGGTGCGGCGTGTGCGGCGCCTGGAACGCCGGCGGCGGCGTCTGGAAGGCCTGCGGCTGCGCGTGCTGCTGGAAGGGCTGCGGCTGGAAGGGCTGCGGCTGCGCGAACGGCTGCGGGGTCTGCGGCGCCTGCGGCGCGGCGTGCACCGACCGCGGACCGTCGGTGATCACCAGCGGGTTGCTGGCCGCCAGCGGGCTGCCGCCGCCCTTGCCGGCCGCGATCAGCCGCTCGGCCTCGTCCCGCATCGCCGCCGCGCTCGGGAAGCGGTGCGCCGGGTCCTTGCGCAGCGCCGTCGCGACGAACCCGTCGACCGCCGGGGCCAGCCGCGGGTTGAGCGTGGACGGCGCCGGCGGCTCCTCCTGGACGTGCTTGTACGCGATCGAGAAGGCCGAGTCGCCGTCGAAGACCAGCTGACCGGTGATCATCTCGAACAGCATCACGCCGACCGAGTAGAGGTCGGAGCGGGCGTCCACCGGCTTGCCCAGCGCCTGCTCGGGCGAGAGGTACTGCGGGGTGCCGACCACCATGCCGGTCTGGGTCATCGAGGTGACCCCGCTCTCCAGCGCGCGGGCGATGCCGAAGTCCATGACCTTGACGTTGCCCTTGCGGTCGAACATGACGTTGCCGGGCTTGATGTCGCGGTGCACCAGGCCCATGTCGTGCGAGGCCTCCAGCGCGTTCAGCACACCGATGGTGACCCGCAGCGCCTCCTCGACCGGCATCGCGCCGTGCTGGCCGACCGCCTCGTTGATGGCGTCCCGCAGGCCCTTGCCGTCGATCAGCTGCATCACGATGTACGGCGTGCTGGAGCCGTCCTGGGCGATGTCCTCGCCGCTGTCGTAGACGGTGACGATGTTCGGGTGCTCCAGCCGGGCCACCGCCTGGGCCTCGCGGCGGAACCGCTCCTTGAACGAGTCGTCCCGGCCCAGCTCGGCGTGCATGCTCTTCAGCGCGACCTGCCGGTCCAGCACGCTGTCGTAAGCGAGGTGGACCGAGGCCATGCCGCCCTCGCCCAGCACCCGCTGCAGCACGTACCGCCCGTTGCCCAGGGAGTAGCCCTCGGCCGCCGCGTTGCCGTGCTCGCTCATGGTCCTCTGCTCCCCCTCGGCGCGGCCGTACCGCCGCGACCGTGACATTCGGTCTCGTCCGTGCGTGTTCTCCGGGCCCGGCCCGCTGGCCTGCCCGACCCCTGCCGCGACGCTCGCCCGGACTGCGACAGGGGGTCAGGGTATCGGCTCGCGCGGACACCGAACGGCCCAGGGCCGACACTGTGTCCAGGTCGCGACCCGGTACCGGTCGGTAGTGCCCGCGCCGCCGGGACGGCCGACCGTGCCCCGTGCCGTGCCGCCCCGTCGGGGCTTCGGCGGTACGGGTACGGCCGACGTCCACGGGTGCGCGGACGCCTGCGAGCGGGGCGGCTACAGGTACGGACCGGAGCGGATGCCCCGGCCCTCGCCGGGCTCGTCCCCCTCCGGCTCCCCACCGTTCAGGCCGGGCGGCAGCGCCCGCCGCATCTGCTCCAGCTGCGCCCGGGCCGCCATCTGCTGCGCGAACAGCGCGGTCTGGATGCCGTGGAACAGGCCCTCCAGCCAGCCCACCAGCTGCGCCTGGGCGATCCGCAGCTCGGCCTCGGTCGGGATCGAGTCCTCGGTGAACGGGAGCGACAGCCGCTCCAGCTCGGCCACCAGCTCGGGGGCCAGGCCCAGCTCCAGCTCCTTGATCGAGCTGGCGTGGATGTCCTTCAGCCGCGCCCGGCTGGCCTCGTCGAGGGGAGCCGCCCGGACCTCCTCCAGCAGCTGCTTGATCATGCTGCCGATCCGCATGACCTTGGCGGGCTGTTCGACCATCTCGGTCACCGGCAGTTCACGCGGACCGTCGCCGCCGTCCCCCATCGGGCCGGCCGTCGCCGAACCCACCGGCAGCCCGTCCGGTCCGACGATCAGCACCTTCTGGCCGTCCTGCGACTGCCCGCCCATGGCCTGGTGGAAGTCCTGCGACGAGTACTCGTTCATCGGATTCGTCATGAACCACATTCTCCCTCACTGGGGTTGCCGGGGAGGAGGCCCCCGACCCACCCGCCCCGCCCCGTCCCGCCGCCGGTGCCACGACCGGCCGCGCGCCCGCGACCGCGAACGCGACCGGGAACGACGCTACGCCCGGGGGCGGGGCGGCGGTATCCGTACGGATACTCAGTCCGCCCCCGGTCCGGGACACCGGGACGCCCCTGTCCGAGCACCGGTCCGGCCGGTCCGGCGCGCGTTCGACCGCCGGGACGCGGTCAGTGCCGACGCGGCCGGACCGGGACCGACGCTGCGGCCCGGGGCACCGGGACGCCCCTGCCCGGCCCCGCCCGCCGGGACGGTCAGTGCCGACGCAGCCGCAGGCCGATCAGGCCGAGACCGCAGCCGATCAGGCCCAGACCGGCTCCCAGCGGGAGCTGGCGGGTGGCCGCGTCGTCCCAGCGGGTGGGCAGCAGGGCCGGGCCCACCAGCACCGCCTGCGGCCCGGGCCGGCCGAGTGCCAGGGTCTCGCCGCCGGAGCCGTCGTCCGGCACGGCCTGCTCCACCGCGCCGTCGGCACCCCCGGCCGCCGGGCCCGGGGCGGCGTCCGCCGCGGCGACCTGCTGCTCCGGCGCCTGCTCGGCCGCCCGCGCCCGGCCCAGGTCCGGCGCCCCCTCGGGGGCCGACCCGGCGCGCTCGGGCGCCGAGGCCGGGCGGTGGCGCCCGTGGCGCTGCTCCCGGTCGGCCCAGGAGGGACCCGGGCGGACCCGGCCGACCGTCTGCCACGCCACCGCCGTGGCGGCGGGAACGACCGAGGACGGCGACGCCGAAGCGGCCGGCCCCGGGGAGGACGGCTCGGCGGGGGAGGGCTCGGACGCGGCCGGCTCGGCGGAGGTCTCCGCGACGGCCGTCGGCTCCGGCTCAGGACCGGCGGACGGCTGCTGCGACTCCTGCTGCGGCTCCGGCTCGGGCTCCGGATCGGGCTCCGACTGCGGCTGCGGCTGTGGCCGCGGGTCCGGCTCCGGCTCCGGCCGGGGCTCCGGGGAGGCCACCGGGGAGAGCCCGTCCGAAGGCCCCGCCGACCCGGACGGCGCCGGGGCCCCCGGCCGCTCCGACGGTTCGGGGGCGGCGACGGGGACGGGAGCGGCACCGACCGCACCGGTCGGCGTGCTCGGCAGCGCGATCGCGGCCGGCCCGAGCACCAGCGGCACGGCGAGCCCGAGCACCGCCACCGCCAGCAGCCGCCGACCGTTGCGACCGGGAGAACCGTTGCGACGGGGAGAAGGGGAAGGGTGCGGCGCCAGTGCCGCGGGCAGCGGCCCGAGGAACGCGGACGAGGGTGCGGGCACGGTCGAGGTCCTTCCGCGACGGCCGACCGCGCTGGGCGGGGTCGGCGGCGGGACAGCTCCCGTCCAGACTCACACAGTCCGACATTCCGGGCATGTCGTACGGCGGGCCCGGGCGCCCGACAGGCCCCCGGACCCGCCGGACCCGCGGTCTCAGACCTTCAGGACCACCTTGCCGACCTGCGCCCCGCCCTCCAGCACCCGGTGCGCCTCGGCCGCCTCCGCCAGCGGCAGCACCCGGTCGACCACCGGCCGGACCACGCCCGACTCCACCAGCGGCCAGACGTGCTCGCGCACCGCCGCCACGATCGCCGCCTTCTCGGCCAGCGGCCGGCCGCGCAGATTGGTCGCGATCACCGCGGCGCGCTTGCGCAGCAGCGTGTTGAGGTTCAGCTCGCCCTTCACCCCGCCCTGCAGCCCGATGATCACCAGCCGGCCGTTGACCGCCAGCGCGTCCACGTTCCGCGACAGGTACTTGGCGCCCATGATGTCCAGGATCACGTCCGCCCCGGCGCCGCCGGTGGCCTCCCCGAGCACCTCGACGAAGTCCTGCTCGCGGTAGTCGATCAGCACATCGGCGCCCAGTTCGGCGCAGCGGGCCAGCTTCTCGGGGCCGCCCGCCGTCACCGCGACCCGGGCGCCGACGGCCTTGGCCAGCTGGATCGCCATCGTCCCGATGCCGCTCGCGCCGCCGTGCACCAGCACCATCTCGCCGGGCCGCAGCCGCGCGGTGAGGAAGACGTTGGACCACACCGTGCAGACCACCTCCGGCAGCGCGGCGGCCTGCTCCGGCGTCAGCCCCTTCGGAAGCGGCAGCAGTTGGCCGACCGGCACCGCGACCCGCTCCGCGTAGCCGCCGCCGACCAGCAGCGCGCACACCTCGTCGCCGACCGCCCAGCCGGCCACCCCGGGCCCCAGCGCGGCGATCCGGCCCGCGCACTCCAGGCCCGGATAGCGCGAACTGCCCGGCGGCGGATCGTAGAAACCCTGCCGCTGGAGCAGGTCGGCGCGGTTGACGGCGGTGGCCGCCACCTCGACCAGGACCTCGCCCTCCCCGGGCACCGGGTCCGGCACCTCCGCCCAGCGCAGCGCCTCGGGCCCGCCGGGTTCAGGAATCGTCATCGCATGCATGGGCCCGACGCTACTGCGCCCCGACGGCCGGAGCGCCGTCCAACCCGCCGGACGGGACCGCGACCGGGCCCGCCGGACGGGCAACCCTACGCCGGGGAGGCCGACTTGATGACGATCACCCGGTCCGTGAGCTGGAGCGTCTGCGCCTCCGGCTCGGTGTAGTTGATCACCCGTCGGCCGCGGACCACCGCGACGACCAGGTCCTCGCACTCGCGCGGGCTGTGCCCGGCCTCGGCCCGGGTCACCGGGCGTTCGACCACGTCCAGGCCGTCGCCGTAGGTGAGCAGGTCCTCCATCACCGCGCCGGTGTGCGGGCTGAGCATCGACATCCCGAGCAGCCGGCCCGCCGCGCTGGAGCTGGTCACCACCACGTCGGCGCCGCTCTGCCGCAGCAGCGGGGCGTTCTCGTCCTCGCGCACCGCCGCCACCACGGTCGCCGTGCGGGTGAGCTGGCGGGCGGTCAGGGTGATCAGGGCGGCGGTGTCGTCCCGCTCCGGTGCCACCACCACCCGGGCGGCGGTGGGGAGTCCGGCCCGCAGCAGGGTGTCGGTCCTGGTGGCATCGCCGAGCACGGCCACCAGACCGTGCTGGGCGGCCTGGTCGACCGCCTTGCGCTGCGGGTCGACCACCACGATCTCCTCCTTGCGCACCCCCTGCAGGAGCAGGGTGTCGATCGCGCTGCGGCCCTTGGTTCCGTAGCCGATCACGACGGTGTGCTCGCGCACGGTGGACCTCCAGCGGTTCAACCGCCACTGCTGGCGGGTGCGTTCGGTGAGCACCTCCAGGGTGGTGCCGACCAGGATGATCAGGAACAGCACCCGCAGCGGGGTGATCACGAAGATGTTGGTGAGCCGGGCGGTGTCGCTGTACGGCGTGATATCACCGTAGCCCGTGGTGGAGAGCGTCACCGTGGCGTAGTAGGCCGAGTCCAGCAGGCTCACCCCGCCCCCGGCGTTGTCGTTGTAGCCCTCGTGGTCCAGCCAGACGATCAGCGTGGTGGCCACCAGCACGGCCAGGGCCAGCAGCAGCCGGAAACCCACCTGCCGGAGCGCCGGGGCGCTGCGCCGGGCGGGCAGCACGATCCCGGCGTCCGCCCAGGACTCCGCCTCGGCCGAGGCGCGGCCGGAGAAGCGGCCGAACCCCCGTCCCCCGCCGGCGCTCACGGTGCCTCCAGCAGTTCGACCGCGGTGCCGGCCGCCGCGCCGCCCGGCGGCACCACGGCGAGCGCCTCCGCCAGCGCGACCCCGCGCAGCATCGCCGGTCCGTCGTAGGGGAGTTGGACCACCCCGTGGGCGGTCCGCCGGACCGGCAGCAGCCGGGTGTCCACCGGATGCCCGGGCAGGGCGGCGACCGCGACGGCCCGGACCGGCTCGCCGGGACCGCGCCCGGCCAGCGCGTGCAGCAGCGGCAGGGCGAGTGTGACCGCCCCCGCGACCGCGGCCAGCGGATTGCCCGGAAGGCCCACCAGGTGCCGCCCGCCGGGCAGTTCGGCCAGCAGCATCGGATGGCCGGGGCGGACGGCGACCCCGTCCACCAGCAGCCGGGCGCCCACCTCGGCGAGCGCCCGGTGCAGGAAGTCCACCGGACCGGCCGCCGTCCCGCCGGTGGTGACCACCACATCGGCGGTGGAGTGCCGCAGCGCGTCCCTGAGCAGTCCGAAGTCGTCGCGGACGGCGCGCGGTTCGCCGGTCTCCGCGCCGGCCGCCCGCAGCCACGGCGGCAGCAGCGGACCGAGCGCGTCCCGGACCAGGCCGGGCCGGGGCAGTCCGGAGCCGAGCAGTTCGTCGCCGAGCACCAGCAGCTCCACCACCGGGCGGCGGTGCACCGCCAGCCGGTCGTGGCCGCCGGCCGCGGCCAGGCCGAGCACGGCCGGACCGATCCTGGTCCCGGCCGGGAGCAGTTCCTCGCCGCGACGGCACTCCTGGCCGCGCGGCCGGACGTCCTGGCCGGTGGTCAGCGCGCCGGGGGCGCGCTCGCGCAGCAGCGGTCCGTCCGGTTCCCCGTGCTCGCGGCGGAGCACGGCGGTGGCGCCCGGGGGGAGCTGGGCACCGGTGGCGATCTCGACGGCGGCACCGTCGGCCAGCGGGCCATCCGCGGGCCGCCCGGCCAGCAGCCGGCCGGACACCCGCCAGGGGCCGGGGCCGGCCACCGCCCAGCCGTCCATCGCCGAGGTGTCGAAGGCGGGCAGGTCGGTGAGCGCGGTCAGCGGCTCGGCGAGGGTGCGGCCGAGCGCCTCGGCCAGCGGGACGCGCGGGGGCGCGGACCCGGGCCGGCCGGCCCGGCGGGCGGTCTCCCGGGCCGCCGCCCAGCCTGTCGGGCCGGTCGGGGCCGGCGGCTGGTCGAGCACGACGAGGTCCTCCACCGCGCTCACGGCTGTCCCTGGTCCGTGGCCGCGGCGGCCCAGCGCTCGGCGAGCGCGGCGGCCCGCCGGGACGCCTCGGCGACCGCCTCCGGCCCACCGCCGCCCTGCGCGGCGGCGTACCCGATCAGAAAGGTGGTCAGCGGGGCGGCGGGCCGGTCCACCCCGTGGGCGACCACCCGGGCCAGGTCGAGCAGACCCTTGACGTCGACGTCCAGGTCGATGCCCAGCTCGGTACAGGCCTCGGCGATCCAGTCATCCAGCGTGCGCTCCATGCGGACATGCTGCCTGATCGGCGGTTTCCCCGGGATGTTTGCCCGGTGAGCGCCGCGCGTCGTTTCCCGCACACCCGGGTGCCGGGCGGGGTGAGGAACGGGGTCGGGACTGCTACCGGCCGTCGCGTTCCCGGGCCCGGGCGAGGTCCTCCCAGGTGTCGCAGTCGTAGGTGACGTCGTCGGTGTCGGCCAGCCGCAGGGTGCGCAGGGAGCCGGTGAGGCGGCGCAGCGGGAGGCCGGCGGGGTCCCCGGCGGCGGCCAGCGCGGTGCGCAGGGCGGCGGTGCGGTAGGCGGCGGCGAGCGGCTGGTCGCGGCCGGCGGCGTCGACCAGGACGGCCGCCTCGGTGTCCGGCCCGGCCTCGTCGAGGGCGGTGACCAGTCGGTGGACGGTCCGCTCGTCGAGGAACGGCAGGTCGGCGGCGAGCAGCAGCACCAGTTCGGCGGTGACCTCGGTGAGACCGGCCGCGACGGCCGCCACCGGTCCGCCGCCGGGCGGCCGCTCGCGGGTCAGCCGGACCCCGGGGCGCCTGGTGGGCCGGGCCGGGCCGACCACCACGGTGGTCCCGGCGTCCGCGCAGGCGGCGAGCACCCGGTCCAGCAGGGTGGTGCCGCCGACGGTCAGGGCCGGCTTGTCCTCGCCGCCGAGCCGACGGGCGGCTCCCCCGGCCGGGACGATCACGTCGTACGGCGTCATGCCGCCAGTATCCGCCGTCGGCTCAGCCGGCGGTACGGCCGGGCGCTTCCCCGTCGCCCGCGCCCGCCGCCTCCTCGGCGTCCGCCGCCTCCTCCGCGTCCTCCTCGGCGACGACGGCGTCCTCCTCGGCGACGTCAGTGTCCTTCTCGGCCGCGTCGGCGGCCTCCTCGGCGACGTCGCCGGCCTCCTCGGCCGCGGCCGGGGCGGCGGCGGTGTTGGCGGCCGCGCTCAGCTCCAGCACGGCCGGCAGGGTCAGCTCCCCGTACCGCTCGTTCACGGCCGCGGCCAGTGCCTCCGCGTCGTCCGGGTGCTCGGCCAGCAGCCGGTCGAAGTCCTGCAGGTACTCCCCGGTGAAGGCGAGCACCCGGGCCGCGTCGTCCCCCTGCTCGGGCGCGCGGTGTCCGGCGATCACCCGCTCCACGCCGAGCTCGGCGATCCGGCCGAGGTTGCGGATCCACTCGGTGCGGCGTTCCGGCGTGGTGTCGGCGGTCCAGACGTGGGTGCCGTTGTAGACGAAGTCGCCGGCGATCACGGTCCGGATGCTGGGCACGTGCACCACGGTGGAGCCGTCGCAGTCGCCCTGTCCGAGCAGCAGCACCGGGATCGCCTGCCGGTCGATCATCAGCGGCTGGGGGAGCAGCGGGGCCGGGACCAGCGGGTGGTCCGGGATGTCGTCCCCGAACACCGGCTTCCACTGGGCGACCTTCGCGGCGGCGGTGCGCAGGATGCCGTCCACGACCGGCGGCGCGGCCAGCAGCCGGGCGTCCGGGAAGAGCCGCAGCACCTCCTCGGCGCCGAAGTAGTGGTCGGGGTGGTGGTGGGTGACCACGATGGCGAGCAGCCGGCGGCCCTTGCCCGCGACCCACTCGGCCAGCTCGCGACCGGCGCTGCGGGTGAGCTGGGCGTCGACCAGGATCGCCGTGCGCTCGCCGAGGATCAGCGTGGAGGTGGCGAAGAAGGCCGACTCGGGGCCGGTGAAGACGGCCACCTCCAGCGGCCGGACCGGCGCCTCGGCGGTGTTCTGCTCGGACGGGGACGGCGTCACTGGTTGCTCCCTCTGGTTCGGCTGCCCCGGTCTCGGTCCGGCTCGGCGGTGGTGGCGGTGTGTGGCGGTGGTGGTGTGTGGTGTGTGGTGGCGGCGAGTACGGCGGCCCCCGGCACGACCGGGCCTCGCGCCCTACAGCATGGGAGCAGGGCACGCCGAAAACGCGGAAGGCGCGCCCGAAGGGGCACGCCTTCCCGCTCACGTGTCCGGGTGGCCCGGCGGCGTCAGCGCTTCTTGCCGGTCAGCCGGGCGAAGCGGTCGGCGACGCCCCAGGAGGTCACCCGCCAGAGCGCCTCGACCACGATGTTCCGGCTCATCTTGGACGCGCCCAGCTCCCGCTCGACGAAGGTGATCGGCACCTCGGCCACCTTGAAGCCGGCCTTCACGGTGCGCCAGGCCAGGTCGACCTGGAAGCAGTAGCCGGCCGAGGCGACCTCGTCCATGCCCAGGCCCAGCAGGGTCTCCTTGCGGAACGCCCGGTAGCCGCCGGTGACGTCCCGGATCGGCACGCCGAGCATCAGCCGCGAGTAGGTCGAGCCGGCCCGCGAGAGCAGCAGCCGGGACTTCGGCCAGTTCACCACCCGGCCGCCGGGCACCCAGCGCGAGCCGAGCACCAGGTCGGCGCCGCGCAGCGCGGTCAGCAGCCGGTCCAGCTCCTCGGGCCGGTGGGACCCGTCGGCGTCCATCTCGACGAGCACGTCGTAGCCCTCGTCGATGCCCCAGCGGAAGCCCGCCAGGTAGGCGGCGCCCAGGCCCTCCTTGCCCTTGCGGTGCAGGACGCGCACGTGGGAGTCCTCGGCCGCCAGCTTGTCGGCGAGCTCACCGGTGCCGTCCGGGCTGTTGTCGTCGGCGACGAGGATGTGCACCTCGGGGACGGCGGCGCGGACCCGGCCGACGATGCGCTCGACGTTCTCCACCTCGTTGTAGGTGGGGATGATCACCAGCACCCGGCCGAGATCAGCAAAACTCTGCTGGTTGACGGTCACGTACTAACCTCTCGGCCGGTGGCGGGAAGTGCCAGTCACCGTTGCCCGCACTCATCAGGACACACAGTCCCGGCCGGCACCCGCCGACTGGGGGACACTGTGGAAAACACTGGGTCCTGGCATCCTACTACCGCGTTCTCCCACCGACCCGCCGCCCGAGGCACTCCCCACCGGCCTCCGGCGTTTCCCCTGCGGAGGCACCGGTCGGCTAGGGTCGATGCCCGGCCTTTGCCCGGATGCCCACCGTCGGCACCGCCCGCGGGGCGCCGCCCGGCGGCGAGGCCCGCCAGCCCACCGCAGCAAAGGAGCAGGACCGCGCCCATGGACAAGCTCGTCAACACCGTCCGCCCGTACGCCTGGGGATCCGTCACCGCGCTCCCCGAGCTGCTCGGGCAGGAGCCGACCGGCGAACCGCAGGCCGAGCTCTGGATGGGCGCCCACCCCGGCGACCCCTCCCGGGCCGACCGGGGCGAGGGGCCGCGCCGGCTGGACGAGCTGATCGCCGCGGACCCCGAGGGCGAGTTGGGGGCCGCCTCGGTGGCCCGGTTCGGGCCCACCCTGCCGTTCCTGCTCAAGGTCCTCACCCCGGGCATCCCGATCTCCATCCAGGCCCACCCCTCGCTCGACCAGGCCCGGGCCGGTTTCGCCGCCGAGAACGCCCTGGGGATCCCGCTGGACGCCCCGCACCGGAACTACCGGGACGCCAACCACAAGCCCGAACTCATCTGCGCCCTGGGCGACTTCGACGGGCTGTGCGGCTTCCGCCGGCCCGCCGACGCGGCCGCTCTGCTGGCCGGTCTCGGCGTCCCCGCGCTGGAGCCGGTGATCGCCCCGCTCCGGGCCGAGGACGAGTCCGAGGCGCTCAGCGGCGCCCTGGCCGCCGCGCTCGGCCTGGAGGGCCCGGCCGCCGCGGCCGTGGTCCGGGACACCGCCGAGGCGATCGGCAAGGCGGCCGCCGAGGACCCGGACGGGCCGTACGCGCCGTACGTCCGGATCGCCCGGGACTTCCCCGGCGACCGCGGGCTGATCGCCGGACTGCTGCTCAACCACGTCCTGCTGCGCGCCGGCGAGGCGCTCTACCTGGGCGCCGGCGTCCCGCACGCGTATCTGCACGGCGTCTGTGTCGAGCTCCAGGCCAACTCGGACAACGTGCTGCGGGCCGGCCTCACCCCCAAGCACATCGACGTGCCGGAGCTGCTCAAGGTGGTCGTGTTCGCCGCCACCGCGCCGGAGCCGCTGCTGCCGGTCGCGGTGGACGGGACGCCGGGCGAGGAGCTCTACCCCGTGCCGATCGACGAGTTCCGGCTCTCCCGCTTCGTCCTCGACGGCGCGGAGCGGACGCTGCTCGGCGACGCGCCGCAGATCCTGCTCTGCACGGCGGGCGCGGCCCGGCTGGCCTCGGCCGACGGCGGCACGCTGGAGCTGGCCCGCGGCGAATCCGCCTTCCTCCCGGCCACCGGCGCCCCGGTCCGGCTGACCGGCACCGACGCCACCGTCTTCCGGGCCACCGTCACGCTCTGAGCCGTCCGTACCGCCCCGGGGCGGGCCGGGGCGGGCCGGGGTCCGACAACCCCTAGTCGCGGGTCATGTCGACGAAGCGCGAGTAGTGGCCCTGGAAGGCCACGGTGATGGTCGCGGTCGGGCCGTTGCGGTGCTTGGCGACGATGAGGTCGGCCTCGCCCGCGCGGGGGGACTCCTTCTCGTAGGCGTCCTCGCGGTGCAGCAGGATGACCATGTCCGCGTCCTGCTCGATCGAGCCGGACTCACGCAGGTCGGAGACCATCGGCCGCTTGTCGGTGCGCTGTTCGGGACCACGGTTCAGCTGGGACAGCGCGATCACCGGCACCTCCAGCTCCTTGGCCAGCAGCTTCAGGTTTCGCGACATGTCGGAGACCTCCTGCTGACGGTTCTCGGCCCGGCGGGAGCCGCCGGACTGCATCAGCTGGAGGTAGTCGATGACGACCAGTTTGATGTCGTTGCGCTGCTTGAGCCGGCGGCACTTGGCGCGGATCTCCATCATCGACAGGTTCGGCGAGTCGTCGATGAACAGCGGCGCCTCGCTGACGTCCGGCATCCGGCGGGCGACCCTGGTCCAGTCGTCGTCCGTCATCGAGCCGGAGCGCATGTGGTGCAGCGCCACCCGCGCCTCGGCGGAGAGCAGACGCATGGCGATCTCGTTGCGGCCCATTTCGAGCGAGAAGATCACGCTCGGCAGCTTGTGCTGGATCGAGCAGGCCCGGGCGAAGTCCAGTGCCAGGGTGGACTTTCCCATCGCGGGACGGGCCGCGATGACGATCATCTGGCCGGGGTGCAGCCCGTTGGTGAGCGCGTCGAAGTCGGCGAAGCCGGTCGGGACACCGGACATCTGGCCGTTGCGGGAGCCGATCGACTCGATCTCGTCGAGGGCGCCCTCCATGATGTCGGCGAGCGGCGCGTAGTCCTCGTTGGTGCGCTGCTCGGTGACGGCGTAGATCTCCGCCTGGGCCGCGTTGACGATCTCGTCGACGTCGCCCTCGGCGGCGTAGCCCATGCCCGCGATCCGGGTGCCCGCCTCGACCAGCCGGCGCAGCACCGCGCGCTCGTGCACGATCTGCGCGTAGTACTCGGCGTTGGCGGCGGTCGGGACGGAGTTGACCAGGGTGTGCAGGTAGCCGGGGCCGCCGACCCGCTGGAGCTCGCCGCGCTTGGTCAGCTCACCGGCGACGGTGATCGGGTCGGCCGGCTCGCCGCGCGCGTACAGGTCGAGGATCGCGCCGTGCACCAGTTCGTGCGCGGGGCGGTAGTAGTCGGCGGGCTTGAGCACCTCGACCACGTCGGCGATGGCGTCCTTGGACAGCAGCATGCCGCCGAGGACGGACTGCTCGGCCGCGAGGTCCTGCGGGGGGACCCGCTCGAAGCCCTCCAGGCCGCCCTCCCCGGAGCGCTCGTCCTCGCCGCCCTGGCGCCGCTTGCCGTCCCGCTGGAAACCGCCCGAACCGCCGGAGCCGCCCTTGCCGCCCTTCTGGAAGCCGCCGCCCTCCCCCTTGCCCTGGCCGTTGCCGCGGGCGCGCGAGACCGGCAGCCGGTCGCCGGGACCGTCCGGGAAGGGGGCGTCGGCGAAGGCACCGACCGGGAAGGGGTCGTCGGCACCCTGCCAGTCGTCCTCCGGCGGGGGCGGGGCGTCGTGGTCGTCGTACTGGGGGCCGGTCACGCGTGTTCCCCGATCAGCGAGTGGTGCGAGTTGGAGCGGGCCTTGCCGGTGGCGGCCGGGAGGGAGCGGAGCCCGACTCCCCGCCACCGCATTTCTACGCCACCGCACCGACAAATCGGACGCCGGGGCGGGTGGGAGTGTCGGCCGGAGGCCCCACGCTAAGGCGCCGGGAGCCTTTCGGCCAAGGCGGTTATCCACAGGGGGTGTGGACGAGCGCCCGATGGCTGTGGAGAAGTACCGCAAACCTGTGGACGCCCCTGTGGAAAGCCCTGTGGATAACCAGACCATCGATCCACCGTCAACTCGCTGACCTGGGATTCCCTCCTCCAGGGCCTGTGCATGAGAAATTCTTCACACACAGTCGGGTGGCGGTGGACACAGACCCGGACGGCCCAGTCGCCCAGGCGTACGAGTAAGCTGTGCAATCCCCTGGCGGCACTTACCTGTGGATGAGTAGCCTGGACCCCATGACCCTCACCGCCGACCGCCGCCGCCACGACCGGGAGATCCTCGCCCTCGCCGTCCCCGCCTTCGGCGCCCTGGTCGCCGAGCCGCTCTTCCTGATGGCCGACTCCGCCATCGTCGGCCACCTCGGCACGGCCCAGCTGGCCGGTGTCGGCGTCGCCTCGGCCGCCCTCACCACCGCGACCGGGGTCTTCGTCTTCCTCGCCTACGCCACCACCGCCGCGGTCGCCCGCCGGATCGGCGCCGGGGACCGCCGGGCCGCGATCCAGCAGGGCATCGACGGCATCTGGCTGGCCCTGGCGCTCTCCGCCGCCGTGGTCGCGCTGACCCTGCTGCTCGCCCCCCGGGTGGCCGACGCCCTCGGCGCCTCGGCGACCGCCGCCCCGTACGCGGTGACCTATCTGCGGATCAGCGCGCTCGGCATCCCGGCCGTCCTCATGGTGATGGCCGCCACCGGAGTGCTGCGCGGCCTCCAGGACACCCGGACCCCGCTGTACGTGGCCGTGGCCGGGTTCGCCGCCAACCTCGGGCTGAACGTCGGCCTGGTCTACGGCGCCGGGCTCGGGGTGGCCGGCTCGGCCTGGGGCACGGTGATCGCCCAGACCGGCATGGCCGCCGTCTACGTGTTCGTGGTGGTGCGCGGGGCCCGCCGGGAGCGCGCCTCGCTCCGGCCGGACGCCGCCGGGATACGCGCGAGCGCCCGGGCCGGCGGGCCGCTGATGGTCCGCACCCTGAGCCTGCGCGCGATCCTGATGATCGCCACCGCGGTGGCCGCCGGGCTCGGCGACAAGGAGATCGCCGCCCACCAGATCGCGATGACGGTGCTGCTGTTCATCGCCTTCGCGCTGGACTCCATCGCGATCGCCGGCCAGGCCATCATCGGCCGCTACCTGGGGGCCTCGGACGTCCCGGGCACCCGGGCGGCCACCCGGCGGATGATCGAGTGGGGCGTCGGCGCCGGGGCGGTGCTGGGCGTGCTGGTCGTGGTCGCCCGGCCGCTGTACGTCCCGCTGTTCACCCCGGACCCGGCCGTGCAGCAGGAGCTGAACACCGTCCTGCTGCTGCTCGCGCTCTGCCAGCCGGTCTCCGGACTGGTCTACGTCCTGGACGGCGTGCTGATGGGCGCGGGGGACGGCACCTACCTGGCCCTGGCGATGCTCGCCACGCTCGTCGTGTTCGCCCCGGCCGCGCTCGCGGTACCGGCCAGCGGCACCGGTCTGGCCGGGCTCTGGTGGGCGCTGAACCTCTTCATGCTGGTCCGCGCGGGCTTCCTGGTCGTTCGGGCCCGGGGCGGCAAGTGGCTGGTCACCGGCGCCGTCCGGAGCTGAGCCCCCGGCCCGGCGCCGTCCGGAGCCGAGACCCCGGCCCCCGCAGAGCCCGGGAGCACCGCGCCGTACCTGGCCGGCCCCCGGAACGACCGAGGGCCGGCCTCCCCCGAGGGGGAGACCGGCCCTGCGGCCACTGCTACGGCGTTGTCGCTGATCAGGCGGCGACGACGGCGATGTCCAGGTTGGCCTGGACGTCCGAGTGCAGCTTGACCGAGACCTTGTGGGTACCCACGGTCTTGATCGGCGAGGCGATCGCGACGGCGCGCTTGTCGACCGCCGGGCCGCCGGCGGCCTTGATGGCCTCGACGACGTCGGCCTGGGTCACCGAGCCGAACAGACGGCCGGCGTCGCCCGAGCGAACGGCCAGCTTGACCTGGACGCCCTCGAGCTTGCCCTTGACCTCGTTGGCGGCCTCGAGGGTCTGGATCTGGTGGATCTTGCGGGCGCGACGGATGGCGTCGACGTCCTTCTGACCACCCTTGGTCCAGCGGATGGCGTAGCCACGCGGGACCAGGTAGTTGCGGGCGTAGCCGTCCTTGACCTCGACGACCTCGCCGGCGGAGCCGAGACCCGGCACCTCGTGAGTGAGGATGATCTTCATTATTCGGTCACCCTCTCTTAGCGCGCGGTGCTGGTGTAGGGCAGCAGCGCCATCTCACGGCTGTTCTTCACGGCCGTGGCGACGTCACGCTGGTGCTGGGTGCAGTTGCCGGTGACCCGGCGGGCACGGATCTTGCCACGGTCGGAGATGAACTTCCGCAGCAGGTTCGTGTCCTTGTAGTCAACGTAGTTGACCTTGTCCTTGCAGAAGACGCAAACCTTCTTCTTCGGCTTGCGAGCAGGCGGCTTCGCCATTGTGTGCTCCATTGGGTTCACGACCGGGCCGGCGTCTCACGACGCCGGGCCCCTGGCCGCACGAAATCTGTCAGCTCTTAGAACGGGGGCTCTTCCGAGAAGCCGCCACCGGCCGGGGCACCCCAGCTGCCGCCGCCCTGGTTTCCACCAGAGGGAGCGCTGGACGCCCACGGGTCGTCGGAGGGGCCGGACTGGCCACCGGAGTTTCCACCCCAGCCGCCACCCTGCTGGCCGCCACCGCCGCCCCAGTTGCCGCCGCCCTGGCCGCCGCCCTGAGGGCCGCCGCCGAAGCCGCCGCCGCCGGGGGCGCCGCCGGGACCACCGGACCGGTTGGCCCGGGTGACCTTCGCGGTCGCCGAGCGCAGGCTCGGACCGACCTCGTCGACCTCGACCTCGAAGACCGTCCGCTTCTCGCCTTCCTTGGTCTCGTAAGACCGCTGGCGCAGTCGGCCCTGCACGATGACGCGCATGCCGCGCTGCAGCGACTCGGCCACGTTCTCCGCCGGCTGCCGCCAGACGTTGCACGTGAGGAAGAGGCTCTCGCCGTCCTTCCACTCGTTCGTCTGACGGTCGAAGGTGCGGGGGGTGGACGCGATGCGGAACTTCGCGACCGCCGCACCCGACGGGGTGAAGCGCAGCTCGGGGTCGTCGACGAGATTGCCGACGAGGGTGATGACGGTCTCGCCTGCCATGTGGTGATGACCTCTCGGGAAGATGTCCGTTCACCGCTGTTTCACGTGAAACAGCGGACGCGAGCTACCCGAGACCCGAAGGCCTCAGAGGTGGCTCAGTGGGTGTCCGGGCGCAGGACCTTGGTCCGCAGAACCGACTCGCTCAGGCCCATCTGGCGGTCGAGCTCCTTGACGACCTCAGGCGTGGCCTGGAGGTCGATGACCGAGTAGATGCCCTCGGACTGCTTGTTGATCTCGTAGGCCAGACGGCGGCGACCCCAGGTGTCGACCTTCTCGACCTTGCCGCCCGCGTTGCGGACGACAGCCAGGAAGCTCTCGATCAGGGGGGAAACGGCGCGCTCCTCGACCGAGGGGTCGAGGATGACCATCACCTCGTAGTGACGCATGAGTAACCCACCTCCTTTGGACTCAACGGCCACGGTCTCTCCGTGGCAGGAGGGTTGTGCAGCGTCGACACCGGTGCAGTGCCGACTTCGGCCACCGTAGCGGCCGGGTCGGACAGCCCGTCCCCGTTCACCCGAAAGAGGGCAGCGGAGGGCACAGCTACACCAGTGCAGACGACCCACCCTACCCGCACCCGGACGGACGAACAAAACGCATAGGGGTTGTGAGACCGACCCAACCGCCGCAATCTGGACGGAACGGGTTTCCTGCTCGTTCGTCTCCACGCCAGGAGGTGGGACACATGGCCCAGACCGTCCACCGCATGCCTGCCCTCACCCTGAACACCGACGGCCACCCGCACCCCCGCGAGAACACCCTGGTCGGCGTCACCGCCGTACTGGGCGTGATCGCCTTCACCACCTCGTTCTTCCACAACCTGCATCTGCTGACCTCGTGGACCGGCCTGTTCGGGATCGTCACCGGCCTGCTGGGGATGTACATCTCCGTGACCACGGCCGAGCGCTTCGTCCTGATGATCACGCTCGGCGCCTCGGCGATCGGCTTCTACCTCGGTATCGCCCGCGGCGGGCTCTGGGGCTAGCCCCACCCCGTAAGGAACCCCCGGCGCCCCCGCGGCGTATCTGTCTTCGACGGACCGGTACGCCGCGGGGGCGCCGCCGTGCCCTCAGCAGACCACCGCAGCAGACCACCGCAGCAGACGGCCGCGGCGGACGACCCGCGGCGGACGAGATCCACCGCGGCGAGCCCAGCAGCCGACGGGACCCACGGCCGGAGGAACCCCGGACGATAGGGTCAGCCCGAGAACACGGGGCCCACCGCAGCCCGACCGACGAGGAGCACCGAGCATGAGCCTGCGCCTGAGGACGATCACCCGCGAGGAGCACCTCGCCTTCATCAGGAGCCGCGCCTCGGCCAGCCACATGCAGGTGCCGTCCTGGGGCGACGTGAAGGCCGAGTGGCGCACCGAGTCGATCGGCTGGTTCGACCAGAACAACCAGCTCGTCGGCGCCGGCCTGGTGCTCTACCGCCAGCTGCCCAAGGTCAAGCGCTACCTCGCCTACCTGCCCGAGGGCCCGGTGATCGACTGGTTCGACCGCGACCTCGACCGCTGGCTGCAGCCGATGCTCGCCCACCTGAAGTCCCAGGGCGCCTTCTCGGTGAAGATGGGCCCGCCGGTGGTCATCCGCCGCTGGAACGCCCCGACCATCAAGGAGGCCATCGCCGGCAAGGAGGCGAAGCGCCTGCGCGACATCGAGGCCGACTGGTACGAGCCGCGCGCCTTCGAGGTCGCCGACCGGCTGCGCAAGGCCGGCTGGCTCCAGGGCGAGGACGGCGGCGCCGGCTTCGGCGACGTCCAGCCGCGCTACGTCTTCCAGGTGCCGCTGGCCAACCGCTCGCTGGACGACATCCAGAAGGGCTTCAACCAGCTCTGGCGCCGCAACATCAAGAAGGCCGAGAAGAGCGGCGTCGAGGTGGTCCAGGGCGGCTACGACGAGCTGCCGATCTTCCACCAGCTCTACCTGGTGACCGCCGAGCGCGACAAGTTCACCCCGCGCCCGCTGTCGTACTTCCAGCGCATGTGGAACGCCCTCACCGCCGAGGACCCGAACCGGATGCGCCTGTACATCGCCTACCACGAGGGCGAGCCGCTGGCGGCGACCACGATGCTGGTCGTCGGCGAGCACGTCTGGTACTCCTACGGCGCCTCGGCCAACCACAAGCGCGAGGTCAAGCCGTCCAACGCGATCCAGTGGCGGATGATGCGCGACTCCTACGCACTGGGCGGCGGTGTGTACGACCTCCGCGGCATCTCCGACACCCTGGACGAGAACGACCACCTGTTCGGCCTGATCCAGTTCAAGGTCGGCACCGGCGGCCAGGCCGCCGAGTACCTCGGCGAGTGGGACTTCCCGCTCAACAAGCTGCTGCACAAGGCCCTCGACCTCTACATGTCGCGCCGCTGAGCAGCACCCCGCCGAGCCCCCGAGCCGCCGTGCCCAACACCCCCTGGGAGATGACCCGATGACGCTGTCGCTCTATCTCGACACCGAACGCTGGCGTACCCACCAGCGCTCCGTCCTGGCCGAGTTCCCCGGCCTGGTGCCGGTGGCGAAGGGCAACGGCTACGGACTGGGCAACCACCGCCTGGCCGAGGAGGCGACCCTCCTCGGCACCGGCGTGCTGGCCGTCGGCACCGCCTACGAGGCCGCCGACGCGGCCGACTGGTACGGCGGCGAGCTGCTGGTGCTCACTCCCTACCGGGTGGGCGAGGAGGCGCTCCCGCTGCCGCACGCCCGGGTGATCCGGACGGTGGCCAACGTGGCCGGCGTGCGGGCGCTGCACGGCGCCCGGGTCGTGCTGGAGTGCATGACCACCATGCGCCGGCACGGCGTCTCGGCGGCCGACCTCCCGGCGGTCGCCGCCGAGCTGGACGGCATCGCCTTCGAGGGCCTGGCGCTGCACCTGCCGATGGACCGGCCGGACGGCTCCAGCCCGGTCGACGAGGTCGCGTACTGGGTGGAGACCGCCCGGGCCGCCGGTCTCCCGGTGCACACCGTCTTCGTCAGCCACCTCGGCGCGGCGGGCATGGAGCAGCTGGCCCAGCGCTTCCCCGGCACCGTCTTCCGGGCCCGGATCGGCACCCGGCTCTGGCTGGGCGACCACGGCGCGCTGGAGGTCAGGGCCACGGTGCTGGACGTGACCCCGGTCAAGAAGGGCGACCGCTACGGCTACCGCCAGCACCCGGCGCCGGCCGACGGCCACCTGCTGGTGGTCGCGGGCGGCACCGCGCACGGCATCGGCCTGGAGGCGCCCAAGTACGTCCAGGGCATGTCCTCGCGGGCCAAGGGCATCGCCCGGGCCGGTCTGGCCACCGTGAACAAGACCAAGTCGCCGTACCACTGGGCGGGCAAGCAGCTCTGGTTCGCCGAGCCGCCGCACATGCAGGTGTCGCTGCTGCTCCTGGACGGCGAGAGCGAGCCGCCGGTGATCGGCGACGAGCTGGGCCTCCAGGTCCGGCACACCACCACGCACTTCGACCGCGTGGTCGACCGCTGAGGCCGGGGTCGGCCCCCGCGGGGGCCGACCCGGTCAGACCTTCTCGGCCGGTTCCGCGGCGGGCGGCTCCTCCAGCCACGCCTCGGGGCCGGCCGGCGCGTACCCGGCGTAGCTCTCCTCCTCGCGCAGCCGGCGGGCGCTGCCGAGCACGAACACGTCCGGGGCCCCGTCGAGCACCCCTCCGGACGGGTCGTCACTGCCGTCCCAGCGGACCGGGTCGCGGTCCGGCAGCAGGATGTCGCGGATTACCAGGCCCACCAGGTAGAGCGTGCCGAGCAGGTGCAGCACGATCGCGAAGTGGTACCAGGACTCGCCGAGGCCGTGCTGCTTGGCGCCGGTGACGAAGCCCAGGTGGGACCAGATGCCCAGGGTGTAGAGCACCTCGCAGGCCTGCCAGATCAGGATGTCCCGCCAGCGCGGCCGGGCCAGCACCGCCAGCGGCAGCAGCCAGAGCACGTACTGCGGCGAGTACACCTTGTTGAGGAGCACGAACGCGGCCACCACCAGGAAGGCCAGCTGGACCACCCTCGGCCGGCGGGGCGCCGCGAGCCCGAGCCACGCTATCCCCGCGCAGCTCAGCAGCATCAGGACGGCGATGAAGGTGTCGAGGTTCGCCAGTCCGACGCCGCGGTTCTGCATCAGGATCAGCCACAGCGAGCCGTAGTCCTCGGTGCGGTGCTTGCTGAAGACGTAGAAGGTCGACCAGCCCTGCCAGTTCGCCATCATGATCGGCAGGTTGACCAGCAGCCAGGCGCCGACCGCGCCGCCGAGCAGTGCCCGCAGGTCGCGCCCGCGCCCGGCCCGCCAGCAGAGCACCACCAGTGGGCCGAGCAGCAGCAACGGGTAGAGCTTGGCCGCGGTGGCGAGCCCGATGAACACACCGGCCCAGAGCGGTCGCGAGCCGGACCACCAGGCGAGCGCGACGGCGGCCAGCGCGACCGCCAGCAGGTCCCAGTTGACGGTGGCGTTGAGCAGCAGCACCGGCGCCAGGGCGAACATCAGCGCGTCCCAGGGGCGGCGCCGGTGGGTGCGGGAGAGCGCGACCACGGCGACCACCGCGCAGGCCATCAGCAGGCCCGCGTTGATGGTCCAGAACCAGCGCTCCTGGTCCTGGAGGGCGCCGCCGCCGGGCGTCAGCCAGGCCGAGACCTGCATGAACAGGCCGGTCAGCACCGGGTACTCCAGGAACTGCAGATCCCCGGAGGTGCCCGGGATCCGGTCCACGTAGGGGTGCAGTCCGGCCGCGAAGCCGCGCCCGGAGAACAGGTGCGGGATGTCGCTGTAACAGGCGTGCACGTACTGCGGCGAGCCGGGCTGGAACCAGGCGGCGTTGTAGCAGGGCAGCTTCTGCGCCATGCCCAGCACCGAGACCACGATCACCACCAGCGCCAGGAAGCGGGCCGGGATCCACCAGGAGACGCCGAGCAGGGCGCGCCGTCCGGGCGGACCGCCGATCACCTCGCTGCCGGCGGCCGCGACCGGGTCCTCGTCCGCCGGCACCACCACGGTGTTGGCCTGCGGACCGGCCGCCGGCGCGGCCCGGTCCTCTTCCTCACGAGTGCTGGACGTCATGGCGGACATCCTGCCGCACCCCGCCCGCCCGTACGAGGAGGCCCCTGCCCCTTTTCCCCGGACCCCGGTGGCCGGGACCGGCCCCGGCCACCCTCCCGGGGCCCGGGTACCGGCACGAATCGCTCCGAATACGGCGAAACGGCGGTGGCAGGCTCCCGAGAGCCTGCCACCGCCGTTCCGGTCACCGTGTCCTACGGCACCGCGACGCTGCCGCCGCCCGGCGAGGGCGAGGTGGACGGCTTGGGCGGCCTGGTGGTCGGGCCACCGGTCGCACCGCCCGCACCGCCGCCGGCCCCGCCGCCCGGGTCGGTGGTCGGGGTCGTCGGCTGGGTCGGCGTGCTGCAGCCGATCGGACCGAGCAGGCAGCTGGGCGAGGGCGTGGTGCCACCGCCGGTCGTACCGCCACCGCCGGTCGTACCGCCGTTGGTACCGCCACCACCGGTCGTGCCGCCGTTGGTGCCGCCACCGTTGGTACCGCCGCCGTTGGTACCGCCGCCACCGGTCGTCCCGCCGCCCGGGTTCGGGTTGGTCTTGGTCGGGCCGGGCTGGGTGGGCACCGTGCCCGGGCAGTCGACGCCCGGGACGCAGGCCGGCCCCTGGGTGACCGGCGGCTGGGTCGGCTGACCGGCGTTCGGGTCGACCGGGGGAGCGGTCACGGTCTCGCTCGTGGTCGGGGTCGGCACCGCGCTCGCCGTGCTCGGCGCGCCCGAGGAGTCGACCTGCGAGCCGACCGGCTGCGGGGTCGGGAAGTTCAGCTTCTTCTCGTTGGCCAGCGCGGCCTTCATGTACCGGGTGAAGACGTCCGCGGGGACGTCACCACCGTGCACCGAGTCCTTGCCGCCGGTGCCGTTCAGCGAGAGCCGCTCGTGCGCGTTCGGGTCCTCGCGCCACATCGCCACGCTGGTGGCCAGCTGCGGGGTGTAGCCGACCCACCAGGCCGACTTGTTCTCGTCGGTGGTACCGGTCTTGCCGGCCACCGGGCGGCCGAGGGTGTTGGTCTTCTTACCGGTACCGTTCTGCGCCACGTTCACCAGCACGTCGGTGATGTTGTCGGCGACCACCGCCTCCACCGCCTGCTTGGTCTCGTGCTTGCCGAAGCCGGCCCGCTCCTTGCCGTCCACCAGGACCTTGGTGACCGAGTAGGGCTCGGCCTGCTTGCCGCTGGCGGCGAAGGTCGCGTAGGCGTCGGCCATCCGGATCGGGCTGACGGTGGAGACGCCGAGCGGGAAGGTCGCCGTCTTCGACTCCTTCTCGATGCTCTCCTTGCGGATGCCCAGCGCCTCGGCGATCTGCATCACGTTCTGGCCGCCGACGTCCTGGTTCAACTGCACGAAGGGCACGTTGTAGGAGTACTGCATGGCCATCCGCAGCGAGACGTAGCCGCGCTTGCCCTTCTCCTCGTTCTTCTGCCGGTACGGCTTGCCGTCGTCGCCGAGCAGCAGCGAGCCGTCCGGCTTGCGGATCTCCGAGAGGTCGTCGGACAGGTAGCGGCTGTCGGCGTTGATCCGCTTGGGCTTGCCCTTGTCGTCGGTCGCGGTCAGCACGCCGGACTGCATGGCGGTGGCCAGCACGAAGGGCTTGAAGGTCGAGCCGACCTGGACGCCCTGGGCGTCGGCGTTGTTGCCGAAGTTCCCGTTCTCCACGCCCTCGCCGCCGTAGATGGCGACGATCGCGCCGTCACCGGGGACGATGCTGGAGGCTCCGAACTGGACGAAGTTGTCGTTGTTCGGGCGCTTCTGGACGTTGAGGGTCTCCGCCTTGACGTCGTCCACGGCCTTCTTCAGGGCGTCGACCTTTTCCTTCTGGAAGGTCGTGTAGATCTTGAAGCCGCCCTTGTCGATCGCCCGCTGGTCGATCGTCGGGTCCTTGGCCATCACGTACTTGTTGGCGGTCTCGACCATGTAGCTGATCTGACCGTTCATATTGGCCGACGGGACCTGCTTGATCGGGGTGGGGAAGGCGGTGCACTTCGCCCGCTCCTCGGCGGTGGTGTTCTTGGTCTCCACCATCCGGTCGAGGATCCACTTCCAGCGCTCCTCGGCGCGGGCCTGGTTCGCCTTGATGGTCGGGTCGTAGTACGACGCGCCCTTGAGCAGGGCGGCCAGCATGGCGCTCTGGCACAGGTCGAGGTCCTTGGCGTTGACGCCGTAGTACGCCTGCGCGGCGGCCTGGGCGCCGGTCGCGCCCCGGCCGAACCAGCTGGTGTTGAGGTAGCCCTTGAGGATGTCGGGCTTCTCGTACTCCTGATTGACCTTCAGGGTGATGAAGAACTCCTTCACCTTGCGGCTGAGAGTCTGCTCCTGGGTCAGATAGGCGTTCTTGACGTACTGCTGGGTGATGGTCGAGGCGCCCTGGGTCTGGCCGCCCTTCGCCATGTTGACCACCGCGCGCAGCATGCCCTTGGGGTCGATGCCGCTGTCCGTGCGGAAGGTCTCGTTCTCCGCCGCGATGACCGCGTTCTGGAGGTTGGGCGAGATGTCGCCCAGTTCGACGATCTGCCGGTTGGTCTCGCCCTTGCGGACCATCTCGGTGCCGTCGGCCCAGTAGTAGATGTTGTTCTGGTCGTTCACCAGGGCGTTCAGCGGCGGGATCTTGGTGCTCTGGTAGACGTAGAAGACCGCCCCCACGCAGACCGCGGCGAAGAGCAGCACGGCGCTCAGCCACTGCCGCCAGGAGGGCAGCCAGCGGCGGACGCCCTGCTTGCCGAAGCGCGGGTAGTCGATGAACCGCTTCTTGCCGGGGGTGCCGCCCCCGGCGGCGGCCGCGCCACCGGCGGCCGTCCCGTCCCCGCGGCGCCCGCCCTTCTGGGCGGCCTTCCGCATCTCGGCACGGGTCATCCGGGGCTGCTGGGCGGTGTCCCGCGTACCCGGCGGGCGCCGTCGGCCCAGACCCGCCGAGCCCAGCTCGTCGCGCCCGGCTCCTTCCGACCGTCCGTTGCCGTCACCCGGCGGGCGACCGTCGCCGCCGGGCGACCTGCGCCGTCGTTCGCTCATCTTCCAGCTACTCCTCGCCAGGCCGGTCGAGCCTGAAGGCAGGGTCCACGTCCGATGCCCGTAACCGCCCTAACCCCGGAGGTGGTCCTCGTGCACACGCGACAGCGTACGCAGCTCCGAATCCGAACTAATCGGGCATCAATCGCCAATAACCGCAAAACGGCAACAGATCATTACACGCCCGTTGCCAAGCACACCCGCGCGTCGTCTTGTGATCACCTTCACGCGCGTCCCCCTTGCCCCTGCGCGGACCCAGGCTTACTGTTCTCGATATATCGAGCCGATACATCGGAACGGCATAACGCCGATCGAGGCGGGTCGCGGACCGACCGGAGAGGGGAGGACGAAGGCAGTGGGCAGACGCTCAGGAGTGCTGGAGTTCGCCGTTCTCGGACTGCTCCACGACGCCCCGATGCACGGTTACGAGCTGCGCAAGAGGCTCAATGTCCTGCTCGGCTCGTTCCGCGCCTTCTCGTACGGGACGCTCTACCCCTGTCTGAAGAGCCTGGTGGCCCAGGGTTTCCTGGTCGAGGACAACCCGGACGTCGAGTACGTGCCGGCCACCGCGCTCAACGGCAAGCGGTCCAAGATCGTCTACCGGCTGTCCGCCGAGGGCAAGCAGCGTTTCGAGGAGCTGCTCGCCGACGCCGGCCCGGACGCCTGGGAGGACGAGCACTTCGGTGTGCACTTCGCCTTCTTCGGTCAGACCGACCGGGCCGTGCGGATGCGCGTCCTGGAGGGCCGCCGCAGCCGGCTGGAGGAGCGCCTGGAGCGGATGCGCAACTCGCTGGCCCGGGCCCGCGAGCGGTTCGACGACTACACGGTCGAACTGCAGCGGCACGGACTGGAGTCGGTGGAGCGCGAGGTCCGCTGGCTGAACGAGCTGATCGAGACCGAGCGGGCCAACCGCTCCGGCCGGACCGGGGCGCCCGCCGACGGGACCGGCTCCGCAGTACCCCAGACTTCGGACGGCCGAGGCCAGGAGGACGGGTCCGCGGACCCGCCCGGGCCACCGCACGACCGCCCGGGGCGTTCCGCCCAGGAGCGCTGAGACCGCGTCAGCCCCGTGCGCGCGGCAGGAGTGGGCGCGTCATGCGCCCGTTTGCAGTCATCGAAGAAGCAGGACGAGTACCGCCGACCTTCGGCGGCGCTCATGAGATCACAGGGAGCAACCGGGAATGGGTTCGGTTCGCGTAGCCATCGTGGGTGTGGGCAACTGCGCCACGTCGCTGGTGCAGGGTGTCGAGTACTACAAGGACGCCGACCCGGCCGGCAAGGTCCCCGGGCTGATGCACGTCCAGTTCGGTGACTACCACGTCAGTGACGTGCAGTTCGTCGCCGCCTTCGACGTCGACGCCAAGAAGGTCGGCCAGGACCTCGCGCACGCCATCACGGCGTCCGAGAACAACACCATCAAGATCTGCGACGTGCCCCCGACCGGCATCACGGTCCAGCGCGGTCACACCCTCGACGGCCTCGGCAAGTACTACCGGGAGACCATCGAGGAGTCCGACGAGACCCCGGTCGACGTCGTCCAGGCCCTCAAGGACGCCCAGGTCGACGTCCTGGTCTGCTACCTGCCGGTGGGCTCCGAGGCCGCCGCCAAGTTCTACGCCCAGTGCGCCATCGACGCCAAGGTCGCCTTCGTGAACGCCCTCCCGGTGTTCATCGCCGGCACCAAGGAGTGGGCGGACAAGTTCACCGAGGCCGGTGTGCCGATCGTCGGTGACGACATCAAGTCCCAGGTCGGCGCCACCATCACGCACCGCGTGATGGCCAAGCTGTTCGAGGACCGCGGTGTCGTCCTCGAGCGCACCATGCAGCTGAACGTCGGCGGCAACATGGACTTCAAGAACATGCTCGAGCGCGAGCGCCTGGAGTCCAAGAAGATCTCCAAGACCCAGGCCGTCACCTCGCAGATCCGCGACCGCGAGCTGGGCGCCAACAACGTCCACATCGGTCCCTCGGACTACGTGGCCTGGCTGGACGACCGCAAGTGGGCGTACGTCCGCCTCGAGGGCCGCGCGTTCGGCGACGTCCCGCTGAACCTCGAGTACAAGCTCGAGGTCTGGGACTCCCCGAACTCCGCCGGTGTCATCATCGACGCCGTGCGCGCCGCGAAGATCGCCCTCGACCGCGGCATCGGTGGCCCGATCCTCTCGGCCTCCTCGTACTTCATGAAGTCCCCGCCGGTCCAGTACTTCGACGACGAGGCCCGCGAGAACGTCGAGAAGTTCATCAGCGGCGAGGTCGAGCGCTGAGCTCGCTCCGCCCCGTGCTGAGTCCTTGAGCACCGAACGGGTCCGCGGTCCACGACCGCGGGCCCGTTCACCTTTTCCCGGGGAATGTTTCACGTGAAACAGCGCCCGGATCCATGGCACCCTGAGCGGGTGGCGATCACCGATAACGGCAGTACCCACCGTGCCGCGCACCGCGCCACGCTCTTCGGCCTGCTCCGGGGCCGCGACTTCCGGCGGCTGCTGACCGCCCGGGTGCTGTCCCAGCTCTCCGACGGCGTGTTCCAGGTGTCGCTCGCCGCCTACGTCGTCTTCTCCCCCGAGAAGCAGTCCTCGCCCGCCGACATCGCCTCGGTGCTGGCCGTGATGCTGCTGCCGTTCTCGGTGATCGGCCCCTTCGCCGGCGTCCTGCTGGACCGCTGGCGCCGCCGGCAGGTGCTCTACCTGGGCAACCTGGCCCGCTTCGGGCTCGGCCTGCTCACCGCCGGACTGCTTCTGGTCCAGGCGCCGACCTGGCTCTTCTTCGCCTCCGCGCTGCTGGTCACCGCGCTCAACCGGTTCATCCTGGCCGGACTGTCCGCCGCGCTGCCCCGGGTGGTGCGGGCCGAGCAGCTGGTGACCGCCAACGCGCTCTCGCCCACCCTGGGCACCGTCGCGGCGGCCTGCGGCGGCGGCCTCGGCTTCCTGCTGCACCAGGTGATGGCGCCGGGCCCCCGGGCCGACGCCGCCCTGGTGAGCCTGGCCGCGCTGCTCTACCTGTCCGCCGCGCTGGCCGCGCTGCGGATGGACAAGGACCTGCTCGGCCCGGGGAACCACCCCGGCCGCCCCGCGATCGGCCAGGCCCTGGCCCAGGCCGCCCGCGAGCTGCGGGCCGCCGTCACCCATCTGGTGCGGGACCGCCGCCCGGCGGCGCACGCGCTGGCCGCCGTGACCGCCGCCCGGTTCTGCTACGGCGTGCTGATCGTCGTCGTGGTGATGCTCGCCCGGTACACCTTCAACGACCCGGCGGACAGCGCGGCCGGGCTGGCCACCCTGGGGCAGGCGGTCGGCCTCTCCGCCGCCGGGTTCTTCATCGCGGCGGTGATCAGCCCCTGGTGCAGCCGCCGGCTCGGGCTGGCCGGCTGGATGACGCTCTGTCTGGCCGCCCCGGTGGTCTTCGTGCCCGTGCTCAGCCTCGGCTTCAGCCTGGTGCCCTGCCTGATCGCGGCACTGCTGCTCGGCGTGGTCACCCAGGGCACCAAGATCTGCGCCGACACCGTGGTGCAGGAGTCGGTCGAGGACGAGTTCCGGGGCCGGATCTTCGCCATCTACGACGTGCTCTTCAACGTCGCCTTCGTGGCCGCCGCACTGGTCACCGCACTGGTGCTGCCGCTCTCCGGCCGCTCGGTCACGGTCGTGGCCGGCGTCGCCCTGGTGTACGCGGCCTCGGCCGCGCTCTACCTGCGCGCGGCCCGCCGTACCGGCCCGCTCCCCGGCGACCCGGCCCGCTGACCACGGCCGTCCGCCCGGGCGGCCCCTGCGCCCCGGCGGCGTCGTTCCGAGTCGCTAAGGTACGTCAGATCTGTCGCAGTGGCAGCACTCTGTCTCGGGGGACAATCTGATGAGCACACCGCCCAGTCCGTACGGCCCGCCTCCCGGCTACGGCGCCGCGCCGCAGCCCTACGGTCCCCCGGCTCCCCAGCCGTACGGCCAGCCGCAGCCGGTGCCCGCGGGCTACGGCGCCCCGCCGCCCCCGCCCGGCTACGGCTACCCCGGTGCGCCGCAGGCGGCCCAGCCCTACCCGCAGCCCGTCCACCCGCAGCCCGTCCATCCGCAGGGCCCCTACCCGCCCGCGCCGTACCCGCCGGCCCCGCAGGCGCCCGGTCCGTACGGGCAGGCCTCGCCGCACGGCTACCCGCCGGCCCCGCCGCACCCCGGGCCGGCCGCCAAGGGCCGCGGCAAGGCCCGGCTGAAGGCGGTCGGCCTGGTCCTGGGCGTGATCGCCCTGATCGTCGGCTACTTCGTCAGCGACCCCAGCGTCAGCAGCGCCAAGGCCGGAGACTGCGTCAAGGCCTCCGGCTCGCGCGACGTCTCGGTGGTCAAGTGCACCGACGGCAAGGCGAACTTCAAGGTGCTCGCCAAGTTCGAGTCCACCACCGACACCGGCAGGTGCCGCGAGACCGCGGGCACCACCAGCACCGTCTCGGGCAAGAGCGGCCGCCGCTGGAACAAGAAGCGCTACGTGCTCTGCCTCGGCCCGCTCGCCGGCGTCCCGCCGGTCAAGAAGTCCTGACCGTCCACCACCTGAATTTCCCCGGGGGATCCCCTTGTCCGTTCCGCCCCAGATGCCGTACGGCTCGCCGCCGCCCGCCGACGGCGCCAACCCGTACGCCACCGGCAACCCGTACGCCGGCCCGCCGGCCCCGCAGCCGGCGGGAGCCCCCGCCCCGGCCGGCTACGGCTACCCGGCCGCACCGCCGCCGCCGGCCGCACCCGGCTACGGCGCGCCCGCCCAGGCCCCGCCCGGGGGCTACGCGTACCCGCCGCAGGCCGGGGGCTACCCCGCACCGGCCGGCTACGCCCCGCACGGCGGTCCGGTCTGCCGGTTCTGCGGCGGCTTCCCGGCCGTCGAGACCACCGTCCGCGGCCACCAGGGCATCATCATCATCATGCGGTTCCTGAAGCAGCCGGGACCGTTCTGCCGCACCTGCGGCACCGCCGTGGTCCGCGACATGTCCGCCCGCACCCTGGTGCAGGGCTGGTGGAGCTACCTCTCCGGCATCTTCACCGTGGTCACCCTGCTGCGGAACCTCGCCGCCCACAACAGGATCAAGGACCTGCCGCCGCCGGCGCCCGGCACCCACGGGCCGCAGCTGGACCCGGGCGTGCCGCTCACCAAGCGGCCGCACATCTTCATGCTGCTGCTGCCCGTGCTCGGGATCGTCTCGTGGATCGTCCTGATCGCCACCGGCGCGCTCTTCGCCTCCACCAAGCACGACGACCCCTACCGTCCGCTGGTGATGCCCTCGGTGACCGTGCCGGCCTTCCCGACGCCGGCCTTCCCCTCGCCGACCGCCCCGTCCGTCCCGGCGGCGACGGTCCCGGCGGTCCCGGTGCCGACGATCACCCTGCCGACGCCGTCCGCCACCAAGGTGGCCAGCGACATCGACACCGCCAAGGCCGGCGACTGCCTGCGCAACGAGAACGGCACCACCGCCACCCACGACGCCAGTCCGCGGATCACCATGCTGCCCTGCAACGACCCGAAGGCCCAGTACAAGGTGCTCAAGAAGGTCTACGGGACCAGCGACAACGACAAGGCCTGCGAGAACGTCACCGGTGCCGAGAGCACCTACACCCGTGATTCCAGCACCGAGGCGCTCAGCTTCGTGCTCTGCCTGAAGAAGCTCTGAGCCGGGCGCGCGGGCCCGGGCGCGGGGCCGCGCCGACCGCCCGCGCACGGACGAGGGGTGGCCCCGGGAGGACCCGGGACCACCCCTCGCGGCACCGCGCCCGCTACTGCTGGGCGGCCCACCAGTCGCGCAGCGCGGCGACCGCCGCGTCGTGCTCCATCGGGCCGTGCTCCAGCCGCAGCTCCAGCATGTGCTTGTACGCCTTGCCGACCGAGGGGCCGGGCCTGAGGCCGAGCAGCTCCATGATCTGGTTGCCGTCCAGCGCGGGGCGGACGGCGTCCAGCTCCTCCTGCTCCTTGAGCTCCTCGATCCGGGTCTCCAGCCCGTCGTAGGTGCGGGAGAGCGCGGCCGCCTTCTTCCGGTTCCGGGTGGTGCAGTCCGAGCGGGTCAGCTTGTGCAGCCGCTCCAGCAGCGGGCCGGCGTCGGTGACGTAGCGGCGCACCGCCGAGTCGGTCCACTCGCCGCCGCCGTAGCCGTGGAAGCGCAGGTGCAGCTCGACCAGCCGCGAGACGTCCTCGGTGAGCTCCTTGGAGTACTTCAGGTCGCGCATCCGCTTGCGGGTCATCTTGGCGCCCACCACCTCGTGGTGGTGGAAGGAGACCCGGCCGTCCTGCTCGAAGCGGCGGGTGCGCGGCTTGCCGATGTCGTGCAGCAGCGCGGCCAGCCGCAGGGTGAGGTCGGGGCCCTCCCGCTCCAGGTCGACGGCCTGCTCCAGGACGGTCAGCGAGTGCTCGTAGACGTCCTTGTGCCGGTGGTGCTCGTCCCGCTCCAGGCGCAGCGCCGGCAGCTCCGGGAGCACGTGGTCGGCCAGGCCGGTGTCGACCAGCAGCCGCAGGCCCTTGACCGGGTGCGCGGCCAGCAGCAGCTTGTTCAGCTCGGCCTGCACCCGCTCGGCGGAGACGATGGTGATCCGCTCGGCCATCGCGGTCATCGCCGCGACCACCTCGGGGGCCGGCTCGAAGTCCAGCTGGGCGGCGAACCGGGCGGCCCGCATCATCCGCAGCGGGTCGTCGGAGAAGGACTCCTCGGGCGTGGCGGGGGTGCGCAGCACCCGGGCCTCCAGGTCGTCCAGGCCGCGGTGCGGGTCGACGAAGGCCCGGCCGGGCAGGTCGACGGCCATCGCGTTGACCGTGAAGTCGCGGCGGACGAGGTCCTGCTCGATGGTGTCGCCGTAGCTCACCTCGGGCTTGCGGGAGGTGCGGTCGTACGCCTCGGAGCGGTAGGTGGTGATCTCGATCAGGAAGGAGCCCTCGGGGGTGTCCTTGCGCGCGCCGACCGTGCCGAAGGCGATGCCGACGTCCCAGACCGCGTCGGCCCAGCCCTTGACCAGCTTCAGCACCTGCTGCGGACGCGCGTCGGTGGTGAAGTCGAGGTCGTTGCCGAGCCGGCCCAGCAGGGCGTCCCGGACCGAGCCGCCGACCAGCGCGAGCCGGTGCCCGGCCGCCTGGAAGCGGCGGGCGATCTCGTCGGCGACCGGGGAGACCCGCAGCAGTTCCTGCAGACCCAGGGTCTGGGCCTCGCTCAGGCCGGGGACGACCTGGACGGCGGAACTGGAATGATGGGCGCCGGTCGGGTGGGCGGTGGGCTCATTGGCAGTGGACACGGCTCACAAGGGTACGTGGCCCGACGGCCCCGTCGCCCGCGTGTTTCCACCGGCTCACTCCCCGGCCCGCAACACCGCACCCCTCACCACATCGTTACCATGCCGGTGGAACGAGTCCGGATGCACCGAGCACGGGCCGCGGTGCTGTGCGCCGCCACGGCCACCGGGACACCGGGCCACCACATTTTCTTCACGGCTGCTCCTCACGGCATCCCACGGCCGACGGAACATCCGCAGCAGCACGGCAGCAGCAGCAGCGATCGAGAACGGCGAGGGCGAACCCGTGAGCGAGGGCGAACCGCGTGAGTGAGCCGGCACGGCACCCCGGTCCGGAGCCGGACCGGCGCCCCGGGCGGGTCCTGGGACGAACCGTCCGGCGGCTGGCGGGCGCGCTCGGCGCCGCGCTGGTGCTCGCCTCGGCGCTGCCCGGCGGCTCCGCCGGCGCGGCCCCGGCCGGGGGGACCAGGCCGGTCGCCGACACGGCGGTCAGCGCCGAACTCCCGGTGACCATGACCATCGAGTCGGTGAGCAAGCCGGTCGCCGTCCAGAGCGGCACCGTGACGATCACCGGGCACGTCACCAACGCCGGCAGGTCGGTGCTGAAGTCCGCGCACGCGGCCGTCCGCCGCCCCTGGCCGAGCAAGCCGCTCACCACCCGCAGCGAGCTCGCCTCGGTGTCCTCCCGGAGCGTCCCGCTCAACGCGGACGGCATCTCGATGGACAGCCCGCAGTACGCCCTCAACGAGCTCGGCCCCGGCCAGAGCCAGCCGTACACCCTCAGCGTCGCCGTCGCCGACCTGCAGTTCTCCGGCGAGGGCGTGTACGAGCTGGCGGTGGACGTCTGGGGCTCGACCGCCGACAACCAGCGCGACCGGCCGCTGGGCATCGCCCGCAGCTTCCTGCCCTACAACCCGTCCCCGGCCGACGCCCAGCCGTCCAAGGTGACCACCCTCTGGCCGCTGGTCCACGCCCCGGTCCTGGCCGCGCAGACCCTCTCCGAGAACGACCAGACCGTCCCGGTGCTCCGGGACGACAGCCTGGCCACCGAGTTCGCCCCCGGCGGCCGGCTGTACGCGCTGGTCGACACCGGCGCCGCGCTGACCGGGCTGACCTGGGTGGTGGACCCGGACCTGCTGGACACCGCGTTCGCGATGACCAAGCGCTACGTGGTGCAGAAGCCCGGCACCTCGGGCAACGCGGCCAAGGAGGACAACACCGTCCCCGGCACCGGCACCGCCGCCGCCACCGCCTGGCTGGAGAAGCTGCGGGCCGCCGTGGCCAAGCCGGGCAGCCAGGTGGTGGCGCTGCCGTACGCCGATCCCGACCTCGCCTCGATCGCGCACAACGCCCCCGAGCTGGAGGGCATCGACACCGCGCTCGGCAAGGCGGCCACCGCCGGGCAGCTGACCGTCGAGGGCCGGCTGTCGGTGGACACCCGGGCCGATGTCGCCTGGCCCTACCGGGGCTACCTGGACCAGCGGATCGCCGGCGTCGCCCAGCGCACCGGCAACAACCTGGTGCTGGTCAACGGCGGGAGCATGCCCGAGTCCGACACCCTGAAGTACACCCCCTCGGCCACCCGGCAGATCGGCAACGGGCAGACCGCGCTGGTCGCCGACCAGCTGATCTCCTCGCTGTTCGAAGGCGGGCTCACGACCCAGGAGGAGCAGACCCGGGCCGTCCAGCGGTTCCTCGCCGAGACCTTCGTGATCTCCCGCCAGGAGCCGCAGAACCCGCGCGGCCTGCTGGTGATGCCGCCGCGCGAGCTCGACGCCGACGGCGCCAAGGTGCTCGCGACCGCCCTCCAGGCGGCCCAGGACGGCAAGTGGGTGGAGCCGGTCAAGCTGGACGCCCTCGCCCAGCTGCCGGCGGACCCCAAGGCCAACGCGACCGTCCCGGCCCCCGGCGACTACCCGGCCCGGGCCCGCGACTCGGAGCTGTCCGCGTTCGACCTGACCACCACCACCCGGATCCAGACCGACCTGGACACGCTGATGCGGGTGCTGACCCTGCCGCAGCGGGTGCGCGGCCCGTTCAGCGCGGCCATGGTCCGCTCGCTGTCCACCGAGTGGCGCACCGAGGGCTCGGCCGGGGCCGACTACCGGGAGGGCGTGAAGCGCTACCTCAAGGAGCTGACCGGCGCGGTGAAGGTGCCGCCGAAGCGGGAGATCACCTTCGCGGGCGACACCGGGGTGCTCCAGGTCAGCGTCCGCAACGACCTGACCCAGACGGTCACCAACCTGAAGCTGGTCCTCACCCCGGCCCAGCCCAACCGGCTCCGGGTCGAGCTGCCGACCGAGGAACTGGTGCTGCCCGCCTCGCAGAGCGTCACCCTGCGCTTCCCCGCCGAGGCGAAGAACAACGGGCCGGTGAGCATGACCGCCCAGCTCTACACCACCGGGCCGAACCCGCAGAAGTACGGCGAGCCGGTGACCTTCACCGTCCAGGTCACCTCCGTGACCAACGGGGTGCTCTACGTCTTCGGCGGCGGCGCGCTGCTGCTCCTGCTCGCCGCGCTGCGGTTCGTCCGCCAGCGCAAGCGGCGGGTGGCGCACGGCGACGAGGGCGACGCGCCGCTGGCCCCGCAGGACGGCGGGAGCGGCCCGGACGGCACCGACGGACCCGGCCGGGGCGAGGGCGGGGACGGCCCCGGGGCCGCCGCCGGCGCCGCGGAGGCGGACCGCCCGGCCGGCCCGGAACGGCCGGAACCACGCGGAGCGGCGCGGACACCGCGCGACAGCAGCGCGGATGGCCGGGATCGGGCCACCAGTGATGAGAAGGTTGGTCCTTGACAGCGCCGATACCGCCCGACTCCGGAGCGGCCTCCCCACGACAGCGAAGAGGTGACATGACCGGGCGCAGCGAGGAGCGGCCTCCGGGCCGCGGAGAGGGCCGCCCCGGGGCCGAGTCGCCGTCCGGCGACTGGTACGTGGCCGACACCTACGCCCAGGACCCGTACGCGGCCGACGCGTACCGCGACGGTCCGGGCGAGCCGGACCCGTACGGTCTGCGGACCGCCCCGCCCGCCGCGCCGCAGCAGCCGGTGGCCGCGTACGACGTGCCGCCGCAGCTGCCGCCGCAGGGCGGCGACTACCCGGCGCCGGTGCCGCCGACGCCGTTCGGCCCGCCGGTGCCCCCGGTCCAGCCCGGCTGGGACACCCCCGCGGGGGCGGACTGGCGGGACGACCGGCCCCAGCAGCAGCACGTTCCGGCCGCCCCCGCGGCGGCGGTTCCCCCGGCCGAGGGCTGGGGCGGACAGCAGCAGCAGTGGCAGCCCGGACCGGCGCACTCCGCCTGGGACTCGGAGTCCACCGAGTACGTCGGGGTGGACTCGCTGTTCGGCGGCGCCCGGACCACGGCCGAGGCCCCGCGCCCGCCGGCCCAGGCGTCCCCCCAGCAGCACTCCGCCCAGCAGCACCCGGTGCAGCAGCCCGGCGCGCAGCCGCCGGCCGCCGCCGTCCCGCCCGCGCCGTTCCCCCCGGCCGGCGCGTACCCGGGACAGCACGCGCCGCAGCACGGGCCGCAGGCCCCGTACGGCCACGGCGGGCAGGACGGCGCCAGGCCGTTCGTCCCACCGATCGAGTTCGACCCGCCGCTCTCCGAGGAGGAGGCCACCCTCCAGGTGGCCGCGGTGCAGCTGCCGCCCGCCGTGGAGCCGCTCGCCGACCTCGCGGCCGAGGAGCACGCCCGCCCCGCGGACGCCGCTCCGGCCGCCCCCGCCGCGCAGCCCGCGGCCGGCGGCAAGATCGCCTCGGTGCTGAGCTCCAGCGCGATCATGGCGGCCGGCACCCTGGTCTCCCGGGGCACCGGCTTCCTGCGCACCATGGTGATCGCCGGCGCGATCGGCATCGCCGTGATGGGTGACTCCTACAACGCCGCCAACACCCTGCCGACCCTGCTCTACATCCTGATCGGCGGCGGCGCGCTGAACGCCGTCTTCGTGCCGCAGCTGGTCCGCAGCATGAAGAACGACGCGGACGGCGGCACCGCCTACGCCAACCGGCTGCTCACCCTGGTGATGGTCGGCCTGGCCGGCGTGGTCTTCCTGGCGGTGCTCGGGGCACCCGTGCTGGTCCAGCTGATCGCCCACCCGATGATGGAGAACCCGGCCCGCGCGGACACCACCGTGGCCCTGGCCCGGTACTGCCTGCCGACCATCTTCTTCATGGGCATCCATGTGGTGATGGGCCAGATCCTCAACGCCCGGGGCCGGTTCGGCGCGATGATGTGGACCCCGGTCCTCAACAACCTCGTGGTGATCTTCACCTTCGGCGCCTACATCTGGGTCTACGGCGGCTTCGACGGCACCCACGTCAAGCCGGAGACGATCAGCCCCGAGGGCGTCCGGCTGCTCGGCATCGGCACCCTGGTGGGCCTCGCCGTGCAGTCCCTGGCGATGATCCCGTACCTGCGGGCGGCCGGCTTCTCCTTCCGGCCGCGCTTCGACTGGCGCGGGCACGGCCTGGGCAAGGCCGCCCGGCTGGCCAAGTGGACGTTCTTCTTCGTCCTCGCCAACCAGGCCGGCTACCTGGTCATCACCCAGCTGGCCACCGCCGCCGGCGCCGACGCCGAAACGGGCGGCCACGGCGGCGTCGGCCTCGCGGCCTTCTCCAACGCGCTGCTGATCTGGCAGCTCCCGCAGGCCGTCATCACCGTCTCGATCATGAGCGCGGTCCTGCCCCGGCTGTCCCGCGCGGCCGCCGACGAGGACGCCGGCGCCGTCCGCGACGACATCTCCTACGGACTGCGCACCACCGCCGTCGCGGTCGTCCCGGCCGCGTTCCTCTTCCTGGCGCTCGGTCCGGCCATCGGCCAGTCCATCTACGCGGTGGGCGGCGGGGACACCGCCCTGGACAACGCGCGCAACGTCGGCCTGATGCTCTCCGCCTTCGCCCTCGGCCTGATCCCGTACTCGGCGCAGTACGTGATGCTCCGCGGCTTCTACGCCTACGAGGACACCCGCACCCCGTTCTCCAACACCGTGTGGGTGGCCGCCTGCCAGGCCGGCTTCTCGCTGCTCTGCTGGGTGCTGCTGCCCCCGGAGTGGACGGTCACCGGGATGGCGTTCGGCTACGGCCTCGCGTACGCCATCGGAGTGACGGTCGCCGTGCCCAAGCTGAAGAAGAAGATCGGCGGGCTGGACACCAAGCGGATCGGCAAGACCTACTCCCGCCTCACGACGGCCTCCGTCCCGGCCGCGGTGGTCGGTCTGGCCGTCAGCCTGGCGGTCACCAGGGTCGTCGGCGGCTGGGCCGGCGCGGTGCTGACGGTCGTCCTGGCCGGCGGACTCCAGCTGGCCGTCTTCGTGATCATCGCGAAGCGGCTGCGGATCGAGGAACTCAACGCCATGCTGGGTATGGTGCGCGGCCGACTGGGCCGCTGAACCGGGGTCGGGCCGCCACCGGGCCCCGGGTCGTCCCGGGACCGGCAGGGCGGCCCGACGTCGGATCTGCACCACATCTCTCCACCATCAGGCAACCGCGCGGACCTTTCGGCGGTCGTACCCGGTGGAGAACAGTGGGCACAATTGTCCTGGAGCACCGGAGTCACCCGCCGATGCGCTCCAACGACTCTCTCTCAGGCCCGGGGCGACACAAGGGGAGGCAGGACCACGGTGGCTGATGGCACCAAGGCGGTCGTCGACACATCGGCAGCTGACGGGGCGGCGGACGAGGCCGCGCTCGCGGCGGCGATCGACGAACTCGCCGACGGCACGGCCCGGGCCACCTCGGCCGGCTCCCCCGCGAAGAAGGACGGCGGCGGCACCGACAGCGGCGCGGCTGCCGGGACCACCGACGGCGAGACCCGGGCCGCGCGCCCGGCCGCTCCGACCGCGAGCACTCCGGCCGCTCCGACCGCGAGCACTCCGGCCGCTCCGGCCGCGAGCACCCCCGCCACGACCGCTCCGGCCCCGGGCGAGCCGACCCCGGAGACGACCGCCCCGCTGTCGGTCTCCGAGATCGCCGCCGAACTCGCCTCGGGCGACGCCGCCGCCACCCGAACCGAACCCGCCCCGGCCGCCGCCGCACCCGCCAAGCGCCCCCCGCGGGACCCGCAGCCGACCCACGACCCCCGGGACACCGCCACCCTGCCGCAGACCCTGCCCGCCCCGCAGCGGCGCAGCGGCGACATGATCGGCCACCGCTACCGGCTGGAGGAGTGCATCTCCTCCACCGAGACCTTCAGCAGCTGGCGCGCGGTCGACGAGAAGCTCCGCCGGGCGGTCGGCGTCCACCTGATGGCCTCCGGCCACCAGCGCGCCCGCAAGGTGCTCGCCGCCGCCAAGTCCGCCGCCCTGCTCGGCGACCCGCGCTTCGTCCAGGTCCTGGACGCCGTCCAGGAGGGCGAGCTGGTCTACGTGGTGCGGGAGTGGCTGCCGCACGCCTCCGACCTCGCCAAGCTGCTCGCCGACGGCCCGCTGGAGCCGCACGAGGCCTACCAGATGGTCCGCCAGGTCACCGACGCGGTGGCCGCCGCCCACCGGCGCGGCCAGGCCCATCTGCGGCTCACCCCGCGCTGCGTGCTGCGCACCGACAGCGGCCAGTACCGGATCAACGGCATCGCGGTGGACGCCGCGCTGCGCGGCCTCGGCGTCGAGGGCGGCGGGGAGGACGCCGAGCGCGTCGACACCCGGGCCATCGGCGCCCTGCTGTTCGCCGCCCTCACCCACCGCTGGCCCTACCCCGAGGACCGCTACGACCTCAAGGGCCTGCCCAGGAACCTCCGCGAGGTGGCGCCGGAGCAGGTCCGCGCCGGCGTCCACAAGGGCCTGTCCGAGCTGGCCGCCAGAGCCCTGCTCGACCACCCCCCGCACCACGCCGAACCGATCACCACCCCCGACGGACTGGCCCGCGCGATCGCCCTGATGCCGCGCATCCGCCCGCCCCAGCCCGAGCTGCCGGCCTTCACCAGCCCGCCGCGCCACAACACCCACGCGCTGCCGACCGCGCCCAACCCGACCCGGGTGGTCGCCGCCCCCGGCACCGCGCCGGCCCCGGTGGCCGCCCCGGTGCGGCGCAGCGGACGACGGCTGCGCACGGTGGTCAAGGTGACCGCGTCGGCGGTCGCCCTCGGCGCCATCGGCGTCGCCTCCTGGCAGCTGGTGGACAACCTGCGCACGGGGAGCACGGCCGTCGCCTCCCCCCAGGCCAGCTCCACCTCCGCCACCCCCACCGCCCACGCGGCCACCCACGACCCGGCTCCGATCCCGGTCAAGGATGCGGTGTCCTACAACCCGCTGGGCGAGAAGGCGGACGGCGCGGCCAGCCTGCCCAAGGCCATCGACGACGACCCGGCCAGCGAGTGGCAGACCAACTGGTACAACGACGCGTTCGGGTCCAAGCCCGGCACCAAGGAGGGCACCGGGCTGCTGCTCGACCTCGGCTCGGCGCAGACGGTCTCCAAGGTGACCCTCAAGTGGAGCACCGCCACCACGGCCGAGCTCCGGATGCCCGGCAAGAACGTCGGCAACGCGCAGACCGCCAAGCCGGGTGATTTCACCGTCCTGGGGAAGAAGGCCGGCACCGCGGTCGAGTACAACCTGGACAGCCCGGTCACCACCCGCTATCTCTTGATCTGGCTGACCAACCTGTCCAAGAATCCGGACGGCGGTCCCAACCCGGGCAAGTACCAGGCTTTCCTCGGCGACGTGAAGGTCTTCGGCTGACCCGCCGAGCGCGGTGGCGGGGTACGAACGACGAGGGGTGGACGTGGCGCAGGACGGACCGGAGCGGGCCGACGACGACGCGGCGCTCCTCGCCCGGCACGTCGGCGGCGACCGGGAGGCCTTCGGCCTGCTGGTGAACCGCCACCGGGACCGGCTCTGGGCCGTCGCCCTGCGCACCCTGGGCGACCGCGAGGAGGCCGCCGACGCCCTCCAGGACGCCCTGGTCTCCGCCTTCCGCTCCGCCCACACCTTCCAGGGCCGTTCGGCCGTCACGACCTGGCTGCACCGGATCGTGGTCAACGCCTGCCTGGACCGCGCCCGCCGGGCGGCCACCCGCCGGACCAAGCCGCTGGACGACGATCCGCAGCGGCTGGACGCCCTGGTCGGCTCGGCCGAACCGGCCGACTCCCCGGTGGTGCGCGCCGAGGTGCACCGCGAGCTGTCCGCCGCGCTCGCCGAGCTTCCGGTCGAGCAGCGGGCCGCGCTGGTCCTGGTCGACATGCAGGGCTATCCGGTCGCCGAGGCGGCCGAGCTGCTGGGGGTGCCGGTGGGTACGGTGAAGAGCCGCTGCGCCCGGGGCCGGGCCCGGCTGCTGCCGCTCGTCCGGCACCTGCGCGAGGAGCCGGGACCGGGTTCGCGGGGGAGCGGTGTTTCACGTGAAACACCGCCCTCGGACGACACCTCCCGACCGTCGGGGAACCCACCCGGCCGTCGCACCGTCACAGGAACAGCCCCCGATCCGGCCCGGCCGATTCTGGAAGGAGACGCGAGCACGCGATGACGGCACCGCCCTCCTCCCCCGACCCCACCGCCGGACCGCACCCCTCGGTCGACGAGCTGGCCGACCTCTCCGAGGACCTGCTCGCCCCCGCCGAGGCCGAGGCGCTCCGGGAGCACCTGGCCGGCTGCGCCGACTGCCGGGAGACCGTCGACGCGCTCACCGAGGTGCGGGACCTGCTCGGCGCGGCCGAGGCCCCGGCCCTGCCCTCCGACGTCGCCGCCCGGATCGACGCCGCCCTGGCGGCCGCCGCCGCAGCGCCCACGCCTGCCACCGCGCCCGCCGCGGCGCCGGCCGTGCCCGCCGCCCGACCCGCGCCCGGCACCCCGCCGAAGGCCCCTCCGGCCCGCCCCGCCGCCGGCACCGGCCCGGGACGCGCCCGGCGCGGGCGCCGGAGGGGCCTGCTGCTCGGCTCGGCCGCCGCGCTGCTCGTCCTCGGCCTCGGGGGCGCCTTCCTGTCCCTGTCCTCCTCCGGGCGGCAGGACCTCAGCGCCACCGCCGACGCGGCGGCCACCCCCGCCGCCGGCACGGCCGCCCCGGAGAGCTCCGCCGCCGGGGCCAGGACCGACCGTTCCCCCGACGGCACGGTCTACCGGGACGACCTGCTCGCCGCCCAGGTCGGGCAGCTGCTCGCCGCCTCCGGCACCGCCCGCCCGGTCAAGCCCTCCGCGGGCCCCGGATCGGGCCCCGGATCCGTCCCCGGTTCAGGGGCCGGTTCGGACCCCGCCACCGAGTCCTCGAAGGCCCCCGGGGCGACCGCCGTACCGCCCGCGGAGGGCGACCAGGGCCTCGTCGGCGGCAACCGTTCCACCCCGGCCTGCCCGCCGCCCAGCACCGCCGCCCTGCTGGCCACCGACCGGGGCAGCTACGCCGGCGCGGCCGCGGACCTCCTGGTGTACGCCCTGCCGGGCAGCCCCGGGCTGCTCGACGTCTACCTCCGCGCCCCGGACTGCGGACCGGTTCTGCGCCATCTGACCGTCCCCCGACCCTGACCGGTGGTTCCCGTGCGATCCATGCCCCGGGCCGCGCGACACTCCCACAGTGCGGTCGGCTGGTACTGATCCCCCTGGGAATGCGAGACACTGGTCAGTCGTTGTCCCGGGCGGCGGAGCAGGACCGCCCTCCCCGCAGCAAACGCGGGTCGCGATGCGAACCAGGAGATGCAGTGAGCGACGTCCGTAACGTGATCATCATCGGTTCCGGCCCCGCCGGTTACACCGCCGCCCTCTACACGGCCCGCGCCTCCCTCAAGCCCCTGGTCTTCGAGGGTGCCGTCACCGCCGGTGGCGCGCTGATGAACACCACCGAGGTCGAGAACTTCCCGGGCTTCCGGGACGGCATCATGGGTCCCGAGCTGATGGACAACATGCGGGCCCAGGCCGAGCGCTTCGGCGCCGAGCTGATCCCCGACGACATCGTCTCGGTCGACCTCACCGGCGACATCAAGACCGTCACCGACTCCGAGGGCAACGTCCACAAGGCCCGCGCGGTGATCGTCACCACCGGCTCCCAGCACCGCAAGCTGGAGCTTCCCAACGAGGACAAGCTGTCCGGCCGGGGCGTCTCCTGGTGCGCGACCTGCGACGGCTTCTTCTTCCGCGACCAGGACATCGCGGTGGTCGGCGGCGGCGACACCGCCCTGGAGGAGGCGACCTTCCTCTCCCGCTTCGCCCGCAGCGTCAAGGTGATCCACCGCCGGGACACCCTGCGCGCCTCCAAGGCGATGCAGGAGCGCGCCTTCGCCGACGAGAAGATCAGCTTCGAGTGGGACAGCGCGGTCGAGGCCATCCACGGCGACCCGAAGCTGACCGGTGTCACCCTGCGCGACACCACCACCGGCGAGCTGCGCGAGCTGCCCGTGACCGGCCTGTTCATCGCGATCGGCCACGACCCGCGCACCGAGCTCTTCAAGGGCCAGCTGGAGCTCGACGCCGAGGGCTACCTCAAGGTCGAGGCCCCCTCCACCCGCACCAACATCCCGGGTGTCTTCGCCGCCGGCGACGTCGTCGACCACACCTACCGCCAGGCCATCACCGCCTCCGGCACCGGCTGCTCCGCCGCCCTGGACGCCGAGCGCTACCTGGCCTCGCTGGCCGACCTGGAGGCCCAGGCCGCCACCGTCGCGGTCTGACCCGAAGCGATCCACCGTCCGGACGGGTGTGTTCCACGTGGAACACACCCGTCCCCGCCGGGACGAAACAGATCCGCCCCGTGCGGTGTTGTAGACCTGGCAGCCCCTCGCCCGCTTGACCCCTAGGAGTGACCGTGGCCGGCGCCACCACCACCGTGACCGACGCGACGTTCGATGCGGACGTCCTCAAGAGCGACAAGCCCGTTCTCGTCGACTTCTGGGCCGAATGGTGCGGCCCGTGCCGTCAGGTCGCCCCGGTCCTGGAGGAGATCGCGGCCGAGCACGGCGACAAGCTCACCATCGCCAAGCTCGACGTCGACGCGAACCAGCAGACCGCCGCGACGTACAACGTGATTTCCATCCCGACCCTGATCCTCTACAAGAACGGCGAGCCGGTGAAGCAGATCACCGGTGCCCGTCCGAAGGCCGCGCTGCTGCGCGAGCTGGACGGCCTGATCTAGGTCCGTCCCCCGGAACGCCACGAGGGCGGGACTCCCCACCGGGAGTCCCGCCCTCGTCCGTTGTCCCCGTCCCCCGGTGCCTCCGGCTCCGGGCCCGCGCGACCACTCAGAACGGCCGCAGCGCCGGTTCCTTCCGACCGCCGCCCAGCAGCCGCTCCAGCGCCCCCTCGACGTCCCCCCGCCAGGAGAGCGCGGTCCGCGCCTCCAGCCGCAGCCGCGGGTAGCGGTGGTGCGGGCGGACCGTCTTGAAGCCCACCGCCAGCAGGTGCTCGGTCGGCAGCACACAGCTGACCGGCTGCCGTCCCACCGCCCCGAAGGCCTCGATCGCCCGGAACCCCCGGCCCAGCAGGTCCTTGGCCACTGTCTGCACCAGCACCCGGCCGATCCCCTGCCGCTGGAAGCCCGGCAGCACCCGGCTGACCATCAGCTGGACCGCGTCCGAGGCCACCGGGCTGGTCGGGAAGGACTGCGAACGCGGCACGTACGCGGGCGGGGCGTAGAGCACGAACCCGGCCGGCTGCTCGTCCACGTAGACGACCCGGCCGCAGGACCCCCACTCCAGCAGCACCGCGGAGATCCACCCCTCCTTCTCCAGCTCGGGCTTGCCGGACTCCACCGCCGCCCGGCCGCTGACCGGGTCCAGCTCCCAGAACACACAGGAGCGACAGGTCGACGGCAGGTCCGCGAGGTTGTCCAGCGTCAACGGAACGATCCGGCGTCCCATGCCCCGCACCTCCTCGTCCACTCCACAGTCGAGCGTTCCCCCCGAATGCCGATGGGTGCATGTTTCACGTGAAACAGCGCCCACGTGGAACATGCACCCATCGCGTGCCGCGATCGGCCCGGCTCAGCCCTGCGACAGCCGCAGTCCGTCCTCACCGGGCGCGAGACTGTCCAGGATCCGGTTCAGGTCCTCCACGGAGCCGAACTCCAGCACCACCTTGCCCTTGCCGAGCTTGCCGGCGCGCTGCGAGACCTCGACCTTCACCCGGGTCTCGAAGCGGTCGGAGAGCCGGCTCGCCAGATCGTTGAAGGCCGGCGAGAGGATCTTCCCGGCCTTGGGCGCCTGGCGCTTGGGCCGCTCCTCCCGGTCCATCAGCGCGACGATCTCCTCGGTGGTCCGCACCGAGAGGCCCTCCGCGACGATCCGCTTGGCCAGCTCCTCCTGCCGCTCCGGGTCCGGCGCCCCCAGCAGTGCCCGGGCGTGGCCCGCGGAGAGCACCCCCGAGGCCACCCGCCGCTGGACCGCCGGCGGCAGCTTCAGCAGCCGCAGGGTGTTGGACACGTGCGAACGCGAGCGCCCGATCCGGTCCGCCAGCTCGTCATGGGTGCAGGAGAAGTCCCGCAGCAGCTGGTCGTAGGCGGCCGCCTCCTCCAGCGGGTTGAGCTCCGCCCGGTGCAGGTTCTCCAGCAGGGCGTCCAGCAGCAGCTTGTCGTCCTCGGTGGCCCGGACGATCGCCGGGATCTGCTCCAGCCCGGCCTCCCGGGAGGCCCGCCAGCGCCGCTCGCCCATGATGAGCTCGAAGCGCCCCGGGGCGGACTGGCGCACCACCACCGGCTGGAGCAGGCCCACCTCCTTGATCGAGGCGACCAGCTGGGCCAGCTTGTCCTCGTCGAACACCTCGCGCGGCTGACGCGGATTGGGGGTGATCGCGTCCAGCGGCAGCTCGGCGAAGTAGGCCCCCTCCACCCGGGCCAGCTCCGCCTCGGCGGCGGCCTGCTCCCGCAGGCTCTCCGCGGCGGCCTTGGCCGCCAGCGTGCCCCGGCCCGAGGGCAGCGTCGGCACCGCCGTGGGCGATGCCGCGCCGGGGACCACCGGGGCCGCGGGCTGCGCCGCGCCCCCGGCTCCTCCGGCTGTCGGGGCCACCGGGGAGATCAGCGCCCCGAGCCCTCGTCCCAGACCCCTGCGACCACTCACCGATTGCCCTCCGTCGTACCGTGCTGTGCCACCGGGGCGCCCTGCTGCCCCGAACCGTCCCGCTGCTGCCCCACCAACGAGCCGCCGCCCGCGGCGGACACCGCCCGCAGCGCCAGCTCCCGGGCGGCCTCCAGGTAGGAGAGCGCACCGGTGGAGCCGGGGTCGTAGGTGAGCACCGTCTGACCGTAGCTGGGCGCCTCCGAGATCCGGACCGAGCGCGGGATCGCGGTGTGCAGGACCTCCTGCGGGAAGTGCGTCCGCACCTCCTCCGCGACCTGGGCGGCCAGCCTGGTCCGGGCGTCGTACATGGTGAGCAGGATCGTGGAGACGTGCAGCGCCGGGTTGAGGTGCGCCCGGACCAGCTCGACGTTGCGCAGCAGCTGGCCGAGGCCCTCCAGCGCGTAGTACTCGCACTGGATCGGGATCAGCACCTCCTGGCCGGCGACCAGGGCGTTGACCGTCAGCAGGCCCAGCGAGGGCGGGCAGTCGATCAGGATGTAGTCCAGCGGCTGCTCGTACGCGGCGATGGCGCGCTGCAGCCGGCTCTCGCGGGCGACCAGCGACACCAGCTCGATCTCCGCGCCGGCCAGGTCGATGGTGGCGGGGACGCAGAACAGCCCCTCGACCTCGACCACCGGCTGGACCACGTCGGCCAGCGGCTTGCCCTCCACCAGTACGTCGTAGATCGAGGGCACCTCGGCGTGGTGGTCGATGCCGAGCGCGGTCGAGGCGTTGCCCTGCGGGTCGAGGTCGACCACCAGGACCCGCAGCCCGTGCATGGCCAGCGAGGCGGCGAGGTTGACGGTGGTGGTGGTCTTGCCCACCCCGCCCTTCTGGTTGGCCACCACCATCACCCGGGTGGTGGCCGGCCGGGGCAGTCCTTCGCCCGCTCGGCCGATGGCCTGGACCGCAGCCTGGGCGGCACGCGCGATGGGCGTGTCATCGATCTGGTCGATGGTCTCCGAGTCCTGCATGGGACTCAGTGTTTCACGTGAAACCGGAGCGGCAACAGTCACCGCCCGGCTGCGGGCGAGGATTCCCGAGAGCAGAGAGCGACGTTTCACGTGAAACACCATGCCCGCAATGTCGGAATTCTGACGATGCGACACTCCGGTGAACCTCTGGTCGTCCCGCCGGCCGCCCTCCCGTCACCGGAACGTCGGACGGGCTCGGCGAGGGCCGGGAACGACCACGGGCGGGTGGTCCGAGGACCACCCGCCCGTGTCGGGTCACACCCGGGTGTCAGCGGGGACGCCGCCGCGGGTTGCGGGTGCGGTCGCCGCCGCGGGTCGCGCCACCGGCACCGGCCCGGCCGGCCCTGGCCGCGGCCTTGGCCCGACGGGTCGCCGCCCGCACACCGCCCGGGCTCTCGCCGACCTTGACCTGGATCACCCGGGTCGAGGTCTCCAGGGTGCCGTCGCCGACCGAGATCACCGACCACTCCACCCCGCCGAGCTTCGCCAGCCCGGCCCGCGAGTCGGAGAGCTCCTGCTCCGCGCTGTCGCCCTTGAGCGCCAGCATCTGGCCGTACGGCTTCAGCAGCGGGAGGCCCCAGCCGGCCAGCCGCTCCAGCGGCGCCACCGCACGGGCGGTCACCACCTCCACCGCGACCTTGCCGACCATCTCCTCGGCCCGGCCGCGGAGCACGGTGACGTTCTCCAGACCGAGCTCGCGGACCACCTCCTCCAGGAAGGTGGTCCGGCGCAGCAGCGGCTCCAGCAGGGTCACCGAGACGTCCGGGCGGGCCAGCGCCACCGGGATGCCGGGCAGCCCGGCGCCGGAGCCGACGTCGCACAGCGTCGTCCCGGCCGGCAGCAGCTCGGCGAGCACGGCGCAGTTCAGCACGTGGCGGTCCCAGAGCCTGGGCACCTCGCGCGGGCCGATCAGCCCCCGGGTCACGCCCTCGGTCGCCAGCAGCTCGGTGTAGCGGACGGCGGCGTCGAACCGCTCGCCGAAGACCTCCCGGGCGACGGCCGGCGGAGCCGGCGGCGGCTCGACCGCCGGCCGCCCGCCCGCGGGCGCGCTCCCGGCGTCCGGACCACCGGCCCCCGACTCCGGCTCTCCGGCAGGCACGCTCTCCGTGTCCATCTCGACCTCTCCGCTCCCCGGATCCACCGACCCGCTCCTGCACCGTTTCACGTGAAACATCTCTCGCCGGGCCAGCGCCCCGCGAAGGGACGACGACCCCGCCCGCGCGTGGCGGACGGGGTCGGGTCCTGGTGTCGCATGCCGGCCGCCCTGGCGGCCGGCGGTCGCCCGGCCGTCAGGCCGGCAGCACGACCACGCAACGCTGGGGCTCCTCGCCCTCCGACTCACTGCGCAGACCGGCCGCGGCCACCGCGTCGTGGACGACCTTGCGCTCGAACGGGGTCATCGGACGCAGCTTGACCTGCTCCCCGGAGCTCTTCACCTGCTCCGCGGCCTGGGACCCGAGGGTCGCCAGCTCCGTGCGCTTGCGGGCCCGGAAGCCGGCGATGTCCAGCATGAGGCGGCTGCGCTCGCCGGTCTCCCGGTGGACGGCCAACCGGGTCAGCTCCTGCAGCGCCTCCAGCACCTCGCCGTCCTGGCCGACCAGCCGATGCAGGGCCCGGTCGTTGCCGTCGCTGACGATGGAGACCAGGGCCCGGTCGCCCTCGACGTCCATGTCGATGTCACCGTCGAGGTCGGCGATGTCGAGCAGACCCTCCAGGTAGTCCGCCGCGATGTCGCCCTCCTGCTCCAGGCGGACGACGATGTTCTCGTCGGCGCCGGGGGCGGCCTCGGCCTCGGCCTCGACGGCGGAGGTGGTGCCTTCCGTCACTGATGGACTCCTTCGGGGATGGGCCCGCTTGGTGGGCCGGTAACGAGGTTCAGGGGGCCGCGGAGGCGGTTCGGACCGGGCCGGTCACTTCTTCTTCGGCCGCTGCCCGCCGCGCTTGGGCTGCTGTCGGCCGCCCTGCTGACGGGTCCCGGCCGGCTTGGCGCCCGCCGGACGGGCCGCGGTCTGCTTGGCGGTACCGGCCGCACCGGTGCTCGCGGTGTCGGTCTGGTCCGCGGACGCCGAGTCCGTCGGCACCGAGTCCGCGGGCTGCTCGGCCGGGGCGTCCTTGGTGAGGCTCGCCGGCTGGCCGGCACCGTGCTGGCGCTGCGACTTGGTCTGCTTCCGCGGCTGCTGGCGGCGCACCTGCACCGACTCCTCCACCACGGCCTCGGCGGTGGCGGCCGACTTCTTCGCCGGCAGCAGGCCCCAGAGCGGACCCTGGATCACCGAGCCGTCCGGGTTCAGCCGGCCCTGCTTCTTCAGCCGGTCCTGACGCTCGTCCCAGGCCTTGCTGCCCGGCGTCGGGTTGTTGCGGATGACGATCAGCTGCTGGCCCATCGACCAGATGTTGGTGGTCAGCCAGTAGACCAGGACACCGACGGGGAAGTTGATGCCCATCACGGCGAACATGATCGGGAAGACGTACATCAGCATCTTCTGCTGCTGCATGAACGGCGTCTTCACCGTGAGGTCGATGTTCTTCGTCATCAGCTGGCGCTGGGTGATGAACTGCGAGAGCGACATCAGGATGATCATCACGGCGACGACGATCTTGACGCTGACCTCGCTGCTGCCGACGAAGGTCGCCGAGAGCGGGGCACCGAAGATGTGGGCCTGCTGGGCACTCTCCAGCAGGGTGCCGTCGATCACGCCGATCGGCTTGCCGTCGGCGACCTTGGCGAGCACGCCGTAGAGCGCGGTGAAGAACGGCGCCTGCACGATGATCGGAAGGCAGCTGGAGAACGGGTTGGTACCCGCCTCCTTGTACAGCTTCATCATCTCTTCGGACTGGCGCTGGCGGTCGTTCTTGTACCGCTCCTGGATGGCCTTCATCTTCGGCTGGATCGCCTGCATGGCCCGGGTCGCCTTGATCTGCTTCACGAAGAGCGGGATCAGGCAGATCCGGATGACGACCACCATCGAGGCGATGGCCAGACCCCAGGCCCAGCCACCGTTCGGATCGAAGACGTGGCTGTACAGCGAGTGGAACTGGACGATGATCCAGGACACCGCTGTGTACAAGGGGTTGAGGAAGGAGAAGGTCACCGGTCAGGCTCCTTGGACATTGGAATCGGCCCCACAGGGCCAATGGTCGCCGGGCCCTGTGGGTCCGGACCGGCGGGGGGCATGATCACCGGCTGGTCGGCGGCGGACCGGCCCTTCAGCCGGTCCCGCAGCCGGCGGTGCCACACCGGATGCTTGCGCGGCGGGACATGGTCGACCCCACCGGGCGTCCATGGATTGCAGCGCAGGATGCGCCACACGGTTAGTGCGCCGCCCTTCACCGCTCCGTGCGTCCGCACGGCCTCGAAGCCGTAGTGCGAGCAGGAGGGGTAGTAGCGGCACACCGGACCGAGCAGTGGGCTGATGGTCCACTGGTAGACCCTGATCAGACCCATCAGCAGGTACTTCATCGACCTGCTCCCGTCGGCGCCGAAACAGCATGCTCGGCCTTGAGCAGCCGTTTGAGCGCCGCGTCCAGGTCACGTTCGAGTTCCTGGTACGAGGCGGACGCGGCCGGAGGCAGCGCACGCACCACTATCAGGCTACCGGCGGGCAGCCGGGACAGACGATCACGCACAAGGTGCCGCAACCGGCGCTTGACCAGGTTGCGAGTGACCGCCGGGCCGACGGCCTTGCTCACGACGAAACCCGCACGCGCCGAAGGAGTCCCCTCGGCGACGTGCGGGCGGATGTCGCTGGTCCGGTCGGTGTGCTCCCCGGAACCGTCCTCTCTGGCGAGATGGACGACCAGCAGGGGCTTACCGGCCCGACGACCGCGTTTGACCGCGGTCGCGAAGTCCTGGCGCCGCCGCAGCCGATTCTCGGAGGGCAGCACAGCAGACTCTGGTGCGGATCAGGCGGACAGGCTGGTGCGGCCCTTGCCACGGCGGGCAGCCAGGATGGCGCGGCCGGCGCGGGTACGCATACGCAGTCGGAAGCCGTGGGTCTTCGCGCGACGACGGTTGTTCGGCTGGAAGGTGCGCTTGCTCACTCGGGGGCTCCTGAGGTGAATCGTAGGATGACGGGTGATCGCTTGGCCGTCACCGTGCGTCCGCGTGATCTCCCCGATTACGGAAATCCGGCCCATCACCCCAGTTCGGCTGGGGTTTGGGGCAATCCACGGCGCCCGTGCTGCGCGCCTTATGGAGCGGGTGGACCCGCGGACATGCGGCAGCGGCCATCGACAACTCGACCTGGTTACGGTACGCGGGACGGGGCACGAGGGTCAAACCAGCCGCCCGGGGGCGGTTTGCCCACAGCCTGTGGACAACGACTTGATCCCGCTCTGTTCGCTGACTACCGTTGCAGGACTTGTCTGGTTTGTTCATTGGAAAGCGTGCACCAGTGGCTGATGTCAACAGCGACCTAGTCCCGGTCTGGGCGAGGGTCGTAGAGCGGCTGGTCGGCGACCCGGACGTCGGGGAGATGGACAAGCAGTGGGTGGAACGCACCCAGCCGATGTGGATGATGCACGACACCGCGCTGCTGGCGGCCCCGAACGAGCGGGCCAAGCAGGTGCTGGAGGGACGGCTGCTGCCGCAGCTGACCGAGGCGCTCTCCCGCGAGCTGGGCCGCCCCGTGCGGATCGCCGTGATGGTCGACGCCAACGCGATGCCGACCATGCCCGCCCCCGCCGCCCAGGCGCCCGCGGAGCCGTACCCGAGCCCCTCGGGGCACGACGAGCCCGAGGAGCGCCACGGGCACGACGAGCGCCAGCGGCACGACAGCGGGCAGCGGCACGACGACCGGCACCGGCAGGACGACCGGGCGCGGCAGGACGAGCGGCACGGGCAGGACGAGGGCCACTACGGCGGCCCGGGCTACCCGCGCCCCTACGAGTCCGACTACGACCGGCCCCGCTACGACACCGGCGGCTACGAGCAGCGCCCCGCGCCCTACGGCGGCCCGGCGGCCGGCCCGGTCTGGCCCGGCTACCAGGAGCAGCAGCCCGGCTACCGCGAGCCCGACGAGCCGATGGACCGGCCCGCGCCGAGGGCCCTGCCGCCGTCCTCGACCACCCAGGGCGACCTCTTCGGCGGTGCCTACGGCCCCGGCCCCGGCGAGCACCCGCGGACCGCCGCCGGCCGACGCGGCCCGGGCGGCCGCCCCGCCGCGCGCCCCGCGGACAAGGCCCCGGCCGAGCGCGCCACCGACCGGCCCGCGGTGCCGGGGGTTCCCCCGCCGCCCGGCGCACCGCCCGCCGGCGGGTCCCGCAAGGACGAGCCGGCCGCGCGGCTGAACCCCAAGTACCTCTTCGACACCTTCGTCATCGGCGCCAGCAACCGCTTCGCGCACGCGGCGGCGGTGGCGGTCGCCGAGGCCCCGGCCAAGGCGTACAACCCGCTCTTCATCTACGGCGAGTCCGGGCTGGGCAAGACCCACCTGCTGCACGCCATCGGGCACTACTCGCGCAGCCTGTTCCCGGGCACCCGGGTGCGGTACGTGTCCTCGGAGGAGTTCACCAACGAGTTCATCAACTCGATCCGGGACGGCAAGGCGGACACCTTCCGCAGGCGCTACCGGGACATGGACATCCTGCTCGTGGACGACGTGCAGTTCCTGGCGAGCAAGGAGTCCACGCAGGAGGAGTTCTTCCACACCTTCAACACCCTGCACAACGCCAACAAGCAGATCGTGCTCTCCTCCGACCGGCCGCCGAAGCTGCTGACCACGCTGGAGGACCGGCTGCGCAACCGCTTCGAGTGGGGACTGATCACCGACGTCACCCCGCCGGAGCTGGAGACCCGGATCGCGATCCTGCGCAAGAAGGCGATCCAGGAGCAACTCAACGCCCCGGCCGACGTGCTGGAGTTCATCGCGTCCCGGATCACCCGGAACATCCGGGAGCTGGAGGGGGCCCTGATCCGGGTCACCGCCTTCGCCAACCTCAACCGGGCGCCGGTCGACCTGGAGCTGGCCGGGATCGTCCTCAAGGACCTCATCCCCGGCGGTGACGAGGACGCCGGACCGGAGATCACCGCCCAGGTGATCATGCAGCAGACCGCGGCCTACTTCGGCCTCGGCGTGGACGACCTCTGCGGATCCTCGCGCAGCCGCGTCCTGGTGACGGCCCGTCAGATCGCCATGTACCTCTGCCGCGAGCTGACCGACCTCTCGCTGCCGAAGATCGGCGCGCAGTTCGGCGGCCGCGACCACACCACGGTGATGCACGCGGACCGCAAGATCCGCTCGCTGATGGCGGAGCGGCGCTCGATCTACAACCAGGTCACCGAGCTCACCAACCGCATCAAGAGCTGACTTCGTCGCCCGTCCCCGGGATCGGGCGACGGGTGGCCGGAAAAGGGCGTCAGGAGCGATCCTGACGCCCTTTCGGCATATCCACAGGTGTGCGGCGCCGGTCGGCGGGGCAGGGATGCCGGAGACGGACGCTCCGCCAGTCCGGGGCCCGCGCCGAACATCTGACCAGGGATTCGAACGCCCGGGGTGCGCGAGGCCGAAATCCACAGGCAGGACGGGTTCTCCACTGTCCACAGGGCCGCCGGCCGGAAGTTATCCAGAATTCCTCCACAGGGCCGCCGCCGCTACGCTCTTCCGCGCAGGTCAGGTGCCTGTGGACTTGTGCACAACCGTTGTCCACAGGCTGTGGACAATTGGCGGCCCGTCACTGGGCCGTCCGGGTTGTCCACCGGTTGTCCCCAGGAAGAGGGAGGTTGTCCCCAGGTTGTCCACAGCTGTGTCCACAGTTCGACAACCTTCTGCGGGCGTTCATGCCCAGGTGTGAAAGGCGTCACGAAAAGTTGACCGGGGCCCGTGGATAACCGGGTCCGGATCTGGGGACGGAGCTGGGGATAACCTGTGGATACCCAGCGTGCCCTGTGGGTAACGCTCCGCCGTCCACAGCGGGCCGTGTTCGTCCACAGCCGCCGTCCACATGTCCTGTGGACAAAAAACCGGGCCTGACCTGCTAAAACAGGGTTATCCACGGTTTCCACAGGCCCTACTACTACCACTACACCTATAGACCCATGGACTTGCTCAAAAGCAGGTGGGCCCGAAATCTGTGGACAACCGGGCACCGACATCCGTTCGAGTTGCTTCCGCCCGTCTGCCCCGTCTGTCGGTGGAGTACGTCAGACTGTCCTCGGCGACTGGAAGCGGAGCGGCGGAGCTCGGCGGACAGCCGCGGCGAAGACCAAGATCAGAAGAACCAGACGTGCGAGCGGGAGCGCTCGATCCAGGAGGCGGTTACCGGTGAAGTTCCGGGTGGAGCGTGACGTCCTCGCGGAGGCGGTGGCCTGGGCTGCTCGCAGCCTCCCGGCACGGCCGCCGGTGCCGGTGCTGGCCGGCCTGCTGCTGACGGCGCAGGACGGCAGCCTGGCCCTGTCCGGCTTCGACTACGAGGTCTCGGCCCGGGTCGGGCTGGAGGCCGACATCGAGGAGGCCGGCACCGTGCTGGTCTCCGGCCGGCTGCTGAACGACATCTCGCGCAACCTGCCCAACCGGCCGGTGGAGATCTCCACCGACGGCCAGCGGGTCAGCGTGGTGTGCGGCAGCTCCCGGTTCACCCTGCCGACCCTCCCGGTGGACGAGTACCCGGCCCTGCCGGCGATGCCGACCGCGACCGGCACCGTCCCGGGCGACGTCTTCGCCTCCGCGGTCAGCCAGGCCGCCGTCGCCGCCGGCCGCGACGACACCCTGCCGGTGCTCACCGGCGTCCGGGTCGAGATCGAGGGCGACCGGATCACCCTGGCCGCCACCGACCGCTACCGCTTCGCGGTCCGCGAGCTGATGTGGAAGCCCGAGCAGTCCGACATCTCGGCGGTCGCGCTGGTCCCGGCCAAGACCCTGCAGGACATCGCCAAGTCCCTGGGCAGCGGCGACAGCGTCTCCATCGCGCTCTCCTCGGGCGGCGCGGGCGAGGGCCTGATCGGCTTCGAGGGAGCCGGCCGGCGCACCACCACCCGGCTGCTGGAGGGCGAGTTCCCCAAGTACCGCAGCCTCTTCCCGACCGAGTTCAACGCGATCGCGGCGATCCAGACCCAGCCCTTCCTGGAGGCGCTCAAGCGCGTCTCCCTGGTGGCCGAGCGCAACACCCCGGTCCGGCTGAACTTCGAGGAGGGCGTGCTCACCCTGGAGGCCGGCTCCGGCGACGACGCCCAGGCCACCGAGCGGATCGACGCCTCCCTGGAGGGCGACGCCATCTCGATCGCCTTCAACCCGGGCTACCTGGAGGAGGGCCTCAAGGCCATCGACTCCCCCTTCGCCCAGCTGAGCTTCACCACCCCGACCAAGCCCGCGCTGCTCAGCGGCAAGGCCGCGGTGGACGCCGAGGCCGACGAGGCGTACCAGTACCTGATCATGCCGGTCCGCCTCTCCGGCTGAGCCCGGGACACCCGGCCGGGCGCTCCGGCCGGGTCCGCGCACCGGCCGGATCCCGGTCCGCCGGGCCGTTCGCCCACAGCCCTGTGAACAAACCTGTGGAAGCCTCCCCCGGTCGGCCCCGATCGCGGGGAGGCGCTCGCGCTCCAGCACGTAGGCTCAAGGAAGCGCGGCAACGGCGCCGCCCGCAGAGACGTCACCACAGGTAAGGATTTGGCTATGGAGCTCGGCCTCATCGGTCTCGGCAAGATGGGCGGCAACATGCGCGAGCGGATCCGCCGCGCCGGCCACACCGTCATCGGCTACGACCGCAACCCCGACGTCTCCGACGTCGAGAGCCTCCAGGCGCTGGTCTCCGAGCTGAAGGGCCCGCGCGTCGTCTGGGTCATGGTCCCGGCGGGCGCCGCCACCCAGGCCACCGTGGACGAGCTGGCCGAGCTGCTGTCCCCCGGCGACGTGGTCGTCGACGGCGGCAACTCCCGCTGGACCGACGACATCAAGCACGCCGAGGCGCTGGCCGCCAAGGGCATCGGCTTCGTCGACTGCGGCGTGTCCGGCGGCGTCTGGGGCCTGGAGAACGGCTACGCGCTGATGTACGGCGGCGACGCCGAGCACGTCGCCCTGGTCAAGCCGGTCTTCGACGCGCTCAAGCCCGAGGGCGACTTCGGCTCGGTGCACGCGGGCGCGGTCGGCGCCGGCCACTTCGCCAAGATGGTCCACAACGGCATCGAGTACGCGATGATGCAGGCCTTCGCCGAGGGCTGGGAGCTGCTGGAGGCCGCCCCCGAGGTCACCGACGTCCGCGAGGTCTTCCGCAGCTGGCAGGAGGGCACCGTGATCCGCTCCTGGCTGCTCGACCTGGCCGTCCGCGCCCTGGACGACGACGAGCACCTGGCCAAGCTCAAGGGCTGGGCCGCCGACTCCGGCGAGGGCCGCTGGACCGTCGAGGCCGCGATCGACCACGCCGTCCCGCTGCCGGCGATCACCGCCTCGCTGTTCGCGCGCTTCGCCTCCCGCCAGGACGACTCGCCGCAGATGAAGATGATCGCCGCGCTGCGCAACCAGTTCGGCGGCCACGCGGTCGAGTCGAAGTAGTCCCGAGGCTTCTCCACAGGATCCGAGGCTTCTCCACAGAAGGCGAGCGCAGTCCACCGCCATGCACGTCGCGCACCTGTCGCTCGCCGACTTCCGCTCCTACGCCCGGGCCGAGGTTCCCCTCGACCCGGGCGTGACGGCGTTCGTCGGCCCCAACGGCCAGGGCAAGACCAATCTGGTCGAGGCGGTCGGCTACGTCGCCACCCTGGGCAGCCACCGGGTCGCCACCGACGCCCCGCTGATCCGGCTGGGCGCCGAGAGCGCCGTGGTCCGCACCTCGGTGGTCGACCGGGGGCGCTCCACCCTGGTCGAGCTGGAGATCACTCCGGGCAAGGCCAACCGGGCCCGGATCAACCGCTCCGACAACGTCCGCCCGCGCGATGTGCTGGGCCTGCTGCGCACCGTGCTGTTCGCCCCCGAGGACCTCGCCCTGGTCAAGGGCGACCCGGGCGAGCGCCGGCGCTTCCTGGACGAGCTGCTGACCGCCCGCGCGCCCCGGCTGGCCGGGGTCCGGCAGGACTACGAGCGGGTGCTCAAGCAGCGCAACGCCCTGCTGAAGACCGCCGCGATGGCCCGCAGGGCCGGTGGCGGCAAGGGCGCCGACCTCTCTACCCTGGAGGTCTGGGACGGCCATCTGGCCCGGGCCGGGGCCGAGCTCACGGCCTTCCGGCTGCAGCTCGTGGCGTCCCTCCAGCCACTGGTCCGGGCCGCCTACGGGCAGCTGGCGCCGGGGGGCGGCGACACCGCGCTGGAGTACCGCAGCTCCTTCGAGGGCGAGCTGCCGACCAGCCGCGAGGAGGCCGAGGAGCAGCTGCTCCAGGCGCTGCGGACGGTCCACAAGCAGGAGGTCGACCGGGGGATCACCCTGGTCGGCCCGCACCGGGACGAGCTGCTGCTCAGACTCGGTCCGCTGCCCGCCAAGGGCTACGCCAGCCACGGCGAGTCCTGGTCGTTCGCGCTGGCGCTGCGGCTGGCCTCGTACGAGCTGCTGCGCTCGGACGGGGGAGAGCCGGTGCTGATCCTGGACGACGTCTTCGCCGAGCTGGACGCCACCCGCCGCGACCGGCTGGCCGAGCTGGTGGCCGGCGGCGAGCAGGTGCTGGTCACCGCGGCGGTCGCCGAGGACGTGCCGAAGGCGCTGGCCGGGGCCCGTTACACGGTCGCCGACGGCGCGGTCCAGCGCGTCACCGCCTGATCCCGCCGTTCGCCGTCCGCCGCACCCGCCCCGCCGGAGGCCGCCCGGGCCGGTCCCGGCCGCTTCCGGCCGCTTCCGGACGGCTCCGTACGACACCCACCCGCGCCGCCCGGGCCCGTCCGGCTCCCGTACGCTGGACGGCTCACCGTTGTCCACAGGGTGGGGATAAGGAGATCGCCGTGAGCGAGTCGGCGGAGCACCCCGGGCCGACCGGTGCCGATCTGGCGCGCTCGGCGCTGCGGGCGGCCCGGGCGCAGGCCCGCCAGCGCGGTGAGCAGGTGCGCGAGAAGCGCGAGGCGAAGCGGACCGGTCTGCGCAGCGGGGCCCGCTCGGACGGCCGTGACCCGGTGCCGCTGGGGGCGGCGCTCAACCGGCTGCTGACCGAACGCGGCTGGGAGTCCTCGGCGGCGGTCGGCGGGGTGATGGGCCGGTGGCCGCAGATCGTCGGGCCCGACATCGCCGCGCACTGCACCCCGACCTCCTACGACGACGAGGCGGCGGTGCTCACGGTGCAGTGCGACTCCACCGCCTGGGCGACCCAACTGCGCTGGCTGGCAAGACAGTTGGTGGCACGACTGAACCACGAGCTGGGCCACGGCACGGTGCGCACGATCAAGGTGCTCGGCCCGGCCGCCCCGGTGCGCGGTTACGGCCGGCTGCGGGCCCCCGGCAGCAAGGGGCCGGGTGACACCTGGGGGTGACCCCGGAGGGTGCCGGGAAGGAGCGGACCGTAATCCTCCGGAACCCCTGACGGCCCTTCCAGGCGCTCTGAGCCCCCCGGTCGAGTATCGGGACATGTCCCGAGGGGATTCAGGGCGGCATTTCTGCCCTCAGAGGCTGCCAAACGCCCATCGATGTCAGTCGTACCGGTAGACTGAAGGGCAAACACTGTTGCTAGTGGCAACCGAGTCGAAACGCCGTGGTCGCACGCCCGCCCGTAGGGGAGCGGGGATGCGGCCCGTGCTGTGCCAGAGAGGGCGCTTCGTGGCCGATTCCGGCAACCCCAGCCAGATCCCAGACCAGACCGACCAGGCCGAGAGGTCGTACGACGCCAGCGCCATCCAGGTGCTGGAGGGCCTCGACGCCGTCCGCAAGCGCCCCGGCATGTACATCGGCTCCACCGGCGAGCGCGGCCTGCACCACCTGGTGCAGGAGATCGTGGACAACTCCGTCGACGAGGCGATGGCGGGACACGCGGACACCATCAACGTGTCCCTCCTGGCCGACGGCGGCGTCCGTGTGGTCGACAACGGCCGAGGCATCCCGGTCGGCATCATGCCGGGCCAGGGCAAGCCCGCCGTCGAGGTCGTGCTGACGGTCCTGCACGCGGGCGGCAAGTTCGGCAACGGCGGCTACGCGGTCTCCGGCGGTCTGCACGGCGTCGGCGTCTCGGTGGTGAACGCGCTGTCCACCCGCCTCGCGGTGGAGATCCACACCGACGGCCACCGCTGGACCCAGGAGTACAAGGTCGGCGCGCCGACCGCCCCGCTGTCGCAGCACGAGGCCACCGAGCTCACCGGCACCAGCGTCACCTTCTGGGCCGACCCGGACATCTTCGAGACCACGGTCTACTCCTTCGAGACGCTGTCCCGGCGCTTCCAGGAGATGGCGTTCCTCAACAAGGGCCTCACCATCGCCCTGACCGACGAGCGCCCCGAGCACGTCGACGAGGAGGGCAAGCCGCTCTCCGTCACCTACAAGTACGACGGCGGCATCGCCGACTTCGTCGCCCACCTCAACTCCCGCAAGGGCGACGTGGTCCACCCCTCGGTGATCGACTTCGAGGCGGAGGACAAGGACAAGGCGATCTCGGTCGAGGTCGCCATGCAGTGGAACTCCTCGTACACCGAGGGGGTCTACTCCTTCGCCAACACGATCCACACCCACGGCGGCGGTACCCACGAGGAGGGCTTCCGCGCCGCGCTGACCGGCCTGGTCAACCGCTACGCGCGGGACAAGAAGCTGCTCCGCGAGAAGGACGACAACCTCTCCGGCGAGGACATCCGCGAGGGTCTGACCGCGATCATCTCGGTCAAGCTCGGCGAGCCGCAGTTCGAGGGCCAGACCAAGGACAAGCTCGGCAACACCGAGGCGAAGACCTTCGTCCAGCGGGTCGTCCACGAGCAGCTGAACGACTGGCTGGACCGCAACCCCAACGAGGCCGCGGACATCATCCGCAAGTCCATCCAGGCCGCCACCGCGCGCGTCGCCGCCCGCAAGGCCCGCGACCTGACCCGCCGCAAGGGCCTGCTGGAGTCCGCCTCGCTGCCGGGCAAGCTGAGCGACTGCCAGTCCAAGGACCCGTCCGAGTGCGAGATCTTCATCGTCGAGGGTGACTCCGCCGGCGGCTCGGCCAAGCAGGGCCGCGACCCGCGCACCCAGGCCATCCTGCCGATCCGCGGCAAGATCCTGAACGTCGAGAAGGCCCGGATCGACAAGGTGCTGCAGAACACCGAGGTCCAGGCGCTGATCTCGGCCTTCGGCTGCGGCATCCAGGAGGACTACGACGAGTCCAAGCTGCGGTACCACAAGATCGTGCTGATGGCCGACGCCGACGTCGACGGGCAGCACATCCGCACCCTGCTGCTGACCCTGCTGTTCCGCTTCATGCGGCCGCTGGTCGAGTCGGGCTACGTGTACCTCGCGATGCCGCCGCTGTACAAGATCAAGTGGGGCAAGGACGACTTCGAGTACGCCTACTCCGACCGCGAGCGCGACGCCGTGATCGCGGCGGGCGTCGAGGCCGGGCGCCGGCTGCCCAAGGACGACGCGATCCAGCGGTTCAAGGGTCTCGGCGAGATGAACGCCGAGGAGCTCCGCGTCACCACCATGGACGCCGAGCACCGCCTGCTCCTCCAGGTCACCCTGGAGGACGCCGCCCGCGCCGACGAACTGTTCTCGGTCCTGATGGGCGAGGACGTCGAGGCCCGCCGCTCCTTCATCCAGCGCAACGCCAAGGACGTCCGCTTCCTGGACGTGTGACGCCTGCCCGCAGGCCCCGCACGTACCAGTCCGCGTGAAAGGAAACTGACCACCAGTGGTCGACGACAACCGTCCCGACGGCGAGCAGCCCGAGACCCCCGAGGCCGCCGCCACGGCGACCATGCGCATCGAGCCGGTCGAGCTCGAGACCGAGATGCAGCGCTCGTACCTCGACTACGCGATGAGCGTCATCGTCAGCCGGGCGCTGCCCGAGGTGCGCGACGGCCTGAAGCCCGTCCACCGCCGGGTGCTGTACGCGATGTACGACGGGGGCTACCGCCCCGAGAAGGGCTACTACAAGTGCGCCCGCGTCGTCGGCGACGTGATGGGCAACTACCACCCGCACGGTGACACCTCGATCTACGACACCGTGGTCCGGCTGGCCCAGCCGTGGTCGCTGCGGATGCCGCTGGTCGACGGCAACGGCAACTTCGGTTCGCCGGGCAACGACCCCGCCGCGGCCATGCGCTACACCGAGTGCAAGATGGCGCCGCTGGCCATGGAGATGATGCGCGACATCGACGAGGACACCGTCGACTTCGCCGCCAACTACGACGGCCGCTCGCAGGAGCCCACCGTCCTGCCGGCCCGCATCCCCAACCTGCTGGTCAACGGCGCCACCGGCATCGCGGTCGGCATGGCCACCAACATCCCGCCGCACAACCTCCGCGAGGTCGCCTCCGGCGCGCTCTGGGCGCTGGAGCACCCGGACGCCTCCAACGAGGAGCTGTTGGACGCCCTGATCGAGCGGATCAAGGGCCCCGACTTCCCCACCGGCGCGCTGATCGTCGGCCACCGCGGCATCAACGACTACTTCCGCACCGGCCGCGGCTCGGTCACCATGCGCGCCGTGGTCGAGGTCGAGGAGATCCAGGGCCGCCAGTGCCTGGTCATCACCGAGCTGCCGTACCAGGTCAACCCGGACAACCTCGCGCTGAAGATCGCCGACCTGGTCAAGGACGGCCGGGTCGCCGGCATCGCGGACGTCCGCGACGAGTCCTCGTCCCGCACCGGCACCCGCCTGGTGGTCGTGCTCAAGCGCGACGCGGTCGCCAAGGTCGTGCTGAACAACCTGTACAAGCACACCGAGCTGCAGACCAACTTCGGCGCCAACATGCTGGCCCTGGTCGACGGCGTGCCGCGCACCCTGTCGCTCGACGCCTTCATCCGGCACTGGGTCAACCACCAGGTCGAGGTCATCGTCCGGCGCACCACCTTCCGGCTGCGCAAGGCCGAGGAGCGCGCCCACATCCTGCGCGCGCTGCTCCGCGCCCTGGACATGATCGACGAGGTCATCGCGCTCATCCGGGCCTCGGCCAGCGCCGACGCCGCCCGCAGCGGCCTGATGCAGCTGCTCTCGATCGACGAGCTCCAGGCCAACGCGATCCTGGAGATGCAGCTTCGCCGGCTGGCCGCCCTGGAGCGGCAGCGGATCATGGACGAGCACGACGAGCTGCAGCGCAAGATCGACGAGTACAACGCGATCCTCGCCTCGCCGGTCCGCCAGCGCGAGATCATCTCCGAGGAACTCACCGCGATCGTCGAGAAGTACGGCGACGAGCGGCGCTCGACCCTGATCCCCTCCGACGGCGACCTCTCGATCGAGGACCTCATCGCCGAGGAGGACATCGTCGTCACGATCACCCGCGGCGGCTACGTCAAGCGCACCCGCTCCGACCTCTACCGCTCGCAGAAGCGCGGCGGCAAGGGCGTGCGCGGCGCGCAGCTCAAGCAGGACGACATCGTCGACCACTTCTTCGTGACGACGACCCACAACTGGATCCTGTTCTTCACCAACAAGGGCCGGGTCTACCGCGCCAAGGGCTACGAGCTCCCGGACGCCGGGCGCGACGCCCGCGGCCAGCACGTGGCCAACCTGCTGGCCTTCCAGCCGGACGAGCACATCGCCCAGGTGATGGCCGTCCGCACCTACGAGGACAAGCCCTACCTCGTCCTCGCCACCCGGGCCGGCCTGGTGAAGAAGTCCCCGCTCAAGGACTACGACTCCCCGCGCTCCGGCGGTCTGATCGCGATCAACCTGCGCCAGGACGACGAGGGCCGGGACGACGAGCTGATCGGCGCCGAACTGGTCTCCGCCGCGGACGACCTGCTGCTGGTCTCCAAGAAGGCCCAGTCGATCCGCTTCACCGCGACCGACGACGCGCTGCGCCCGACCGGACGCGCCACCTCGGGCGTCAAGGGCATGTCCTTCCGCGAGGACGACGAACTGCTCTCGATGAACGTGGTCCGCCCGGACACCTACGTCTTCACCGCGACCGACGGCGGCTACGCCAAGCGCACCGGGGTGGACGAGTACCGTGTCCAGGGACGCGGCGGCTACGGCACCAAGGCGGCGAAGATCGTCGAGGGCCGGGGCTCGCTGGTCGGCGCCCTCGTCGTGGACGAGAGCGACGAGATCATGGCGATCACCCTGTCCGGTGGGGTGATCCGTACGAGGGTTTCCGAGGTTCGTGAAACCGGACGTGACACCATGGGCGTCCAACTGATCAACCTGGGTAAGCGCGATGCGGTCGTGGGCATGGCCCGCAACGCGGAGGCCGAGGACGAGGAGTCGGTCGAGGACGAGGTGGGCGTCGAGTCCACCGGATCCACCGAGGCGGCCGAAGGTACGGGAACGGCGCCGGGCGAGCAGACCGCCCAGGCCTGACCTCGTACCGCGTCGGCCGGTACCGTCGCGTCCGTACACATGTGCGCGACGTGCCGGTACCGGCCGACGACCAGTACCGGGCAATCCCGCCGGGCGCTGGCTGACGAGTGACGAAGCAGGGCGGTGCGGCCGTCCTGGTGGGAAGTGCGGGAGGACCAGTGAGTGGAGCCACGGGTGCTGCGGGAGGAGCCACCGGCGGCCGTCCGGGCGCAGCACAGGGCGGCGGGGGGTACGGCGTGCCGCAGCCGCCGGCCGAGCACCCGGCCGCGTCCACCTCGCTGATGCCCCCGGTGGGCGGTGTGGGCCAGGGCGGTGCTGGGTACGGCGGCCAGCCGGCCCCGCCGCCGGGTGCGCCGGCGGGTGGCGGGAGCGGGTTCTCCCAGCCGACCACCTACACCAAGGGGCAGCCGACCCCGCCCCGGGGCACCCGGGTCGGCGGCGGCCCGACCCCGCCCGGCGGGACGCCCGCCGGCGGTACCCGCCGTCCGGCCGCCCCGCCGGCGGCCGCGGGCGGTCTGGGACGGACCAGGAAGGCCCGGCTGCGGGTGACCAAGGCCGACCCGTGGTCGGTCATGAAGGTCAGCTTCCTGCTGTCGCTGGCGGTCGGGATCATCATCATCGTGGCGGCCGCGGTGCTGTGGATGACGCTGGACTCGCTCGGCGTCTTCGACTCGCTCGCCAAGACGCTGAAGGACGTCACCGGTTCGGACACCAACGGCGGCGGCCTGAACCTGATGGACTACGTGGGCTTCGGCAAGGTGATGACCTTCACCTCGCTGATCGCCGTGGTCGACGTGGTGCTGCTGACCGCGCTGTCCACGCTCTCGGCGTTCATCTACAACGCGGCGGCCGGGTTCACCGGCGGCATCGAGCTCACCCTGGCCGAGGAGGACTGACCGTCCGGGCGTGACCCGGGCTCAGTTCCCGCCCCGCACGGGGCGTTTCCGTCCAGGGGCGGAATCAGCGGGCCCCACCGGCTGTTGCAGCCGGTGGGGCCCGTCGGCATTTCGGGTGACAGCCGCGGTGCGCGGCGCGCCTCCCGGACGGGTCGGGTGGGTGGTGGGCTTAGCTTGGTCAGCCCGTTCCGCGTCTCCCGGCCGCCGCAGGCCTCCCGGTCCCTCCCGGACCCACCCGTCGGGACCGGTACGGCCGTACAGGGACAGCAGGACGGAGGCGCGCGGTGGCGGAGCTCGCAAGGCGACTGGTCGAGGCCCTGGACGGGCTGCTGGGGGTCACGGTGCCCCTGCGACTGCAGACCTGGGACGGCAGTGCCGCCGGCCCGCCCGGGGCACCCACCCTGGTGCTGCGCAACCGTCGGGCGCTGCGCCGGCTGCTCTGGCGGCCGAACGAGCTGGGCCTGGCCCGTGCCTACGTCGCGGGCGACCTCGACGTCGCCCCGGGCAGCGACCTGTACGAGGTGCTGCGCGCCGTCGCGCACGTCGCCGAACTCCCGGAGGTGCGTCAGCTGCGGTTCGGCCCCGGTGACGTGCTGGGCGCCAGGGGCCGCCGCGCCGCCGGCGCCCTGCTCCGGGCCGGTGCGATCGGCCCCCAGCCGGCCCCGCCGGCCGAGGAGGCGCCGGACGGCCGCGGCCGGGCGCACAGCCGCAGCCGGGACCGCGCCGCGATCCACCACCACTACGACGTCGGCAACGACTTCTACGCCCTGGTGCTGGGCCCGTCGATGGTCTACTCCTGCGCGTACTGGGAGCCCGCCGCCAGGAGTCTGGAGGCGGCCCAGGAGGCCAAGCTGGACCTCATCTGCCGCAAGCTCGGCCTGCGGCCCGGGATGCGCCTGCTGGACGTCGGCTCCGGCTGGGGCTCGCTGGTGCTGCACGCGGTCCGGAACTACGGGGTGACGGCGGTCGGGGTCTCGATCTCCGCGGAGCAGGTGGCGCTGGCCCGCCGTCGGGTCGAGGAGGCGGGCCTCGCGGACCGGGTGGAGATCCGGCTCCAGGACTACCGGGAGGTCCCGGACGGCCCGTTCGACGCGATCTCCAGCGTCGGCATGGCCGAGCACGTCGGCGAGGCCCAGTACCAGGTGTACGCGGAGCACCTGTACCGGCTGCTGGCGCCCGGCGGCCGGCTGCTCAACCACCAGATCGCCCGCCGGCCGGACCGCCCCGGCGAGCCGTACCGCCCCAGTCCGTTCATCGACCGCTACGTCTTCCCGGACGGCGAGCTGTCCCCGCTCGGGTCCACGGTGTCCAGGCTGGAGGCGGCGGGCTTCGAGGTGCGCGACGTCGAGTCGCTCCGCGAGCACTACGGGCTGACCCTGCGTGAGTGGGTGGCCAATCTCGAGGCGCACTGGACGGAGGCGGTCCGGCTGGTCGGCCTCGGCCGGGCCCGGGTCTGGCGGCTCTACATGGCGGCCTCCGCGCTGGCCTTCGAGGAGAACCGGATCGGGGTCAACCAGGTCCTCGCGGTCCGCACCGGCGCGGACGGCGCGGCCCGGCTGCCCGCCACCCGCGCCGAATGGCTGTCCGCCGCGGGCACCGCCTCCGACCTGCCGCTCCCGGAGGGCGCCGGTGGAGGGCCGGGCGTATCGGATTTGGGGGATCGGCGATCGGTCCGCTAATCTTTCAGTGCGGCAAGGGGCTATAGCTCAGACGGTTAGAGCGCTTCCCTGATAAGGAAGAGGCCACAGGTTCAAGTCCTGTTAGCCCCACCACCGCGAAGGGCCCGGAGCGATGCTCCGGGCCCTTCGGCGTTTTCCCGGCCCGGAGCCGGAACCACCTGCCCCGCCCGGGTGTTGTACCGGGCGGGGCCGGGACTCCCCCGGTGGCTTCCGACGGACGAGGCGGTGGCGCACATGGCGATGGTCTTCGCGATGACCATTCCGGGGCTGGTCTGCGTGCTGGTGGCGCTGTCCTTCGTCGACCAGCTGGCCCTGCGGGCGCGCCGGTCGCGGCTGGTGCCCTGGCGGGGGACCGGCCGGGAGGGACAGATATCCGCGACCGGCTTCGAGCAGCTGCACGCGCAGTTCGCGGCCGGCAAGCAGCACCAGCTCGACGAGCGGCAGAGCAGTCTGATGCTGCGCGACGAGGAGGGCGAGGGTGCGCCGCCGCGCACCAGGGTGGACCTCGCGGGCGGAGTGGCGGTGGTGGTGCCGCCGACGGCGTCCGCCCCGGCTCCCGCTCCGGCGTCCGCGCCCGCTCCCGACCGGGCTTCCGGCCCGGTGCCGGGGCCGCTCGGGCAGGAACGGTGACGGCCCTGCGGAGGGTCTGCGCCGGGCGGAACGTACGACAGGAGGTGTGGCGTCAATCCTCCGACCGGACGGGTCGGTTGGAGGCAGCGGTGGCTGGTCACGATTGGGACACCGGTGTGTATCATCGGCCGCAAGGGCAGTCCGGCCAGCCGACAGCCCGTTCGTGCTCGTAACAAACCATGGACTCGTCGGCCCGATCGGAACGATCGGCGCACGGCTGCTGAGTCCGTCAACGCAAGAAGGACGAGGTCCCGCGGTGAAGAAGCTTCTCCTGGTCGCCCTGGTCGCCCTCGGCGGCTTCTTTGTCTACCGTCAGGTCCAGGCGGACCGCGCCGAGCAGGACCTGTGGACCGAGGCCACCGACCCGGTCCCGGCCGGTCGCTGAGGCCCCGGACGATCTGACGATCGACAGTCTTCGGAGGTGCCGGACGGTGCCTCCAGGGCCGGTCGGCCCGGTCTGACGACCGGGTCGGCCGGACGTTCCCGGCCCCGCACGGCAGGAGAGCCGGGACGGGGCGCCGGATTCGCACCGGGACCGGGTACGCTTGTGCCCGGTGGTGCGCATGGTGCCACCTCGGGGCTTTAGCTCAGTTGGTAGAGCGCTGCCTTTGCAAGGCAGATGTCAGGAGTTCGAGTCTCCTAAGCTCCACAGTGTGTCCACCGCGTGTGGACGGCCCGGCGGCCGCCGACCCGAGTTCGGGTCGGCGGCCGCCGGGCTTTTTCAGTGCGGTTTGCGCGGGTCGTGCGGCTTGGGGCGGTCGTCGTCGCCGTGGGCCTGGGCATGGTCCCGGGCCGGGTCCGGCGCGGGCCGGTCCTCCGCCGGGGCAACCCCGGCCGGGGTGTCCGCCGAGCCGTTCACGGCGCTGCCGCCGGTGCCCGAGGCGTGCGCGCCGACCGGGCCGGCGGAGGCGGTGGCCGGCGGCTCGACCAGCCACTCCGGGTTGCTGCGGTGCCGCCACCACTGCCAGGCGACCAGACCGCTGCCGATCGCGACCACGCCGGCCACGGCCAGCCCGGTGGCCCAGCCGCTCCGGCAGGACCGGCGGGCGTTGCGGGCCGCGAGGTCGCCGATCTCGGCCGAGGTGACGTTGCCGCGCATCGCGGTCAGGGCGGCGGCGCCGCGCATCTGGGCCTCCTGCGCCACCGGGACGACGGTGGCGCGGGCCTCCTCGACGGCGTGCACGACCCGGGGGGCGACGGTGGCGCGGGCCTCCTCGACGGCCCGGGCGGCGGACAGGCGGGCGGCCAGCGCCTTCTCCTGGGCGCGGTGCAGGGCCTTGAGGGCGTTCTGCTGGGCCTCCGGTGGCAGGCTGGCGAAGGCGTGACCGACCTGGGGGGCGATGTGCCGGTCGTACTGGACGCGCGCGGTGTGGGCGGCCTGGGAGGCCTGCTGCCGGGCGTTGTCCGCGAAGTTGCCGGCCGTCTCACGGGCCGAGTCCAAACGGGTCACGAGAGTCTCTCCTCCTGGTGGCGTCCTATATGCACATATCCACCTGAATGCTGATCATGCATCCCTATTTGTCCGACGGCATGCCGGAGTGGGCCGTACGCGGGGCACCGCTCCGGGGCGGCGGGGCCGGACGCCAGGGCGGGAAGCCGTCCGGGGCGGGGGTGCGTGGGCCGGTCGGACGCGGGTAGGGCCGCAGTAGGCTGGCGGTTCCGGCGGGTCCCCGTCGGGAGCGCGCACGTGTCGTCGCAGCAAGTCGTGGCAGAAGGGGATAGCCGATGCTCCCGGACGAGCCCAGGCCGCCGATCGACCGGACTCCGGAGCCCGAGGGCGGGCCCGGTCCGGCCCGTTGCTACCGGCACCCCGAGCAGGAGACCGGCATCGGCTGCTCGCGCTGCGGCCGGCCGATCTGCCCGCAGTGCATGGTGAACGCCTCGGTGGGCTTCCACTGCCCCGAGTGCGTCCAGGAGGGCGGCCGGCAGGTCCGGCGCGCGACCACCCGGTTCGGCGGACGCCCGGCCGGCGGCGACCCGCTGGTCACCAAGGCGCTGATCGGCATCAACCTGGTGGTGTTCGTCCTGGCCGCCTACGTGCTCACGCCGTGGCTGGCCTACGACCTCGAACTGCGCAGCTTCGCCCCCGACCCCTCGTACCCGTTCACCAACGGCGTCGCCGAGGGCCCGGGCCAGTGGTACCGGCTGCTGACCGCCGTCTTCCTGCACACCGCGCCCTGGCACATCGCCACCAACATGCTGGTGCTCTGGGTGCTCGGACCGCAGTTGGAGGCCGCCCTGGGGCGGATCCGGTTCCTCGCCCTCTACCTGCTCTCCGGGCTGGCCGGCAGCGCCTTCGCGTTCCTGGTGGCGGGCGACTCGATGCGGTCGCTGGGTGCCTCGGGCGCGGTCTTCGGCCTGCTGGGCGCGACCGTGGTGCTGTACCGCCGGGTGCGGGCGCCGCTCGGGCCGATCGTCGCGCTGCTGGTGTTCAACCTGATCGTCACCTTCTCGGTGCAGGGCATCGACTGGCGGGCCCACCTCGGTGGCCTGGTCGCCGGGATGCTCACCGCGGCCGGCCTGATGTACGCGCCGCGGGCGCACCGGGCGGCGGTGCAGGGGCTGACGCTGGCGGGGGTGGCGGGCCTGGTGCTGGTGATGCTCCTGGCCGGGATGGCCGCCTACGGCGGGTGACCCGGCAGCGCCGGACGGTACGCGTACGGGTGCGCCGGACGGTACGCGCAGGGGTGCGACGGCCGCACGGTTGTCCACAGCGGGTGCGGGGTTGTGCACAGGCGGTGCCCGGTGATGGGTGCGGGCGGCCGTTCTACGCGTGTCCCGCTGTGGGTATCCCGAATTCGAGGGAGGGCGCGCGGCGGTGTGGAAAGCGCCCCCGGCGCAAGTTATCCACAGGCCCGCAGGACTTTTCCCCAGTGTGGATAACCATGTGGATAAACGAGATAAGCGGATAACCGCGAGGCTCATGGCTCCGCCCGGCCGTCCGGGCGCACCACGAAGCCGCCCCGGGGTCGAACCGTGCCGGGGCGGCGGTGGAGGAACTCAGGGCCGGGGCCCGAACGTCATTTCCACTGGGTGGAGACGCCGAAGCCCGCCGCGATGAAGCCGAAGCCCACCAGGATGTTCCAGTTCCGCCAGCTCTCGACGGGCCAGCTGCCACTCGTCACGTAATAGGTGACGATCCAGACCAGACCGATCAGGAACAGCGCCAACATCAAGGGGGCAACCCAGCCGCGGCCCGAACTGATCTTCACCGTCGCCGTGGTCGGCGGCGTGTAGTCGGACTTCTTGCGGAGTCGGGACTTCGGCACGAGGAGCTCTCCTGTCGATGCGCTGTGACCGCGCAGGGGTTCACGGTGGTGTGGCGGCGTCCGTTAGCGTAGTGGCTCGGCGGGTCCGAAGGAGATAAGGGTACGGTGCCTAATTTGTCGATTCCCCCTCGGCCCGTCCGTACCCGCGTCTCCGGCACCCGAATTGTCGGACGTGCCCTGACCTGCGCCGTCTTCGCGCTCGCCGGACTGCTCTTCTACATCAGCGCGCAGACCGCCCGCGGCACCGATCTGCGCACCGACAACTCGCTGCTCAGCCTCTCCGACGTGATACGGCAGCGCAGCGCCCAGAACCAGCAGTCCCAGGCCCAGCTCGCCGACCTCCAGGACCGCTCCCAGCGGCTCACCGAGCAGCAGGGCGGCAGCCCGGCCGACGCCGCCCGGCTGGGCGCCCTGGAACAGGCCGCCGCGCTGGAGCCGCTCCAGGGCCCCGGCCTCACCGTCACCCTCAACGACGCCCCGCCGAACGCCACCTCGCGCGTCCCCGGGGTGCGCGAGCCGGACGTCAACGACCTGGTCATCCACCAGCAGGACATCCAGGCCGTGGTCAACGCGCTCTGGCGCGGCGGCGCCGAGGGCGTCCAGGTGATGGACCAGCGGCTGATCTCCACCAGCGCCGTCCGCTGCGTCGGCAACACCCTGCTGCTCCAGGGCCGGGTCTACTCCCCGCCCTACGTGGTCAGGGCGGTCGGGCGGACCGACGCGCTGCGCGCCGCCGTCGACACCGACCCCTCGATCCGCACCTACCAGAAGTACGTGCAGGCCTACGGCCTGGGCTGGAAGCTGCAGGAGAGCGGCGACCTCGCCCTGCCCGGCTACTCGGGCACGGCGGACCTCCGCTCGGCCACCGGCCAGTAGCGGACCGCCACCGGGGGCCGGGTCTACTCTTGACCCCAGTCCAATACGTCGAGGGAGCACCATGTACGGCTGGATCTGGCGTCATCTGCCGGGGAACATCCTGGTCAAGGCCGCGATCTCGGTGCTGGTCGTGCTGGGACTGGTCTACCTCCTCTTCACCTACATCTTCCCGTGGGCGGAACCGCTGCTCCCCTTCGGTGACGTCACAGTGGACGGGAACGGCGACGGCGCCGTCGGCTGACCCGACGACCCGCCCCGTCCCGTCCCGGTCCCCGCACCCCTCGGAGAACGCGCGCCCATGACCTCCCGGCCGACCCAGCCCCGCATCCTGGTCGTCGACAACTACGACAGCTTCGTCTTCAACCTGGTCCAGTACCTCTACCAGCTCGGCGCCACCTGCGAGGTGGTCCGCAACGACGAGGTGACCGTCGAGCACGCGGTGCGCCGCGACGGCGACCGGGGCTTCGACGGGGTGCTGCTCTCCCCCGGCCCGGGCGCCCCGGAGGAGGCCGGCGTCTGCATCGAGATGGTGCACCACTGCGCGCGGGCCGGCCTGCCGGTGTTCGGCGTCTGCCTGGGCCTGCAGTCGATCGCGGTGGCCTACGGCGCGGTGGTCGGCCGGGCGCCGGAGCTGCTGCACGGCAAGACCTCACTGGTCGAGCACGAGGACGGCGGCGTGTTCGCGGGCCTGCCCTCGCCGCTCACCGCGACCCGGTACCACTCGCTGGCGGTCGAGCCGGCCACCGTGCCGGACGAGCTGGTGGTCACCGCGCGGACCGGCAGCGGCGTCATCATGGGGCTGCGCCACCGGGAGCTCGCGGTGGAGGGCGTGCAGTTCCACCCGGAGTCGGTGCTCACCGAGGGCGGTCACCGGATGCTCGCCAACTGGCTGGCCGAGTGCGGTGACCCGCGGGCCGTCGACCGGTCGGCCGGGCTCGCCCCGGTGATCGGCCGGGGCTGAGCGGCGTGACCGCGGTGCGTCCGGAGGGGCGATACCAGCCGGGGGCGGACCCGGAGGGCGGTGACGCGTACCGCGTCGGGGCGCCGTTCGAGCAGCACCCCGGCCCGTACGGGCAGCAGCAGGACCCGTACGGGCAGCAGGATCCGTACGGGCAGCAGTACCCGCAGGGCGGCGCGGGACCGTACCCGCAGCAGGGCGCGTACCCGCAGCAGGACCAGTACGGCCAGTACGGCCAGCAGCAGCCCCACCAGCCCCAGCCGGGCCAGTTCGGCCAGCAGCAGCCTCAGCAGGGCCAGTACGGCCAGCAGCCCCAGCAGGGCCAGTACCAGTCCTACGACCCGTACCAGGCCGAGCCGGTCCAGCACGGCCTGGACCGGGACGGGAGCCCCGGCGCGCACCGGGCCTGGCCGGCGCAGCCCGGGGCCGAGGACGGCTGGGGCGTCTACGAGCAGGCGGCACCGCCCGTCGCGCCGGTGCCGGCCGAGGCGGCGCTGACGGCGCCGGCCGCGCCGGACGAGGCCGGGACGGTGCTCGCCGCCGCCGAGACGGTCACCATGGCCGCCGTGGCCGGTGAACCGCGGCAGCCCGCCCCGGGCGGCCGGGCCGAGCGCCGCCGCGCCGCGCAGGGGCACGGCCGGCGCCGGGCGGGCGGCCGGGCCGCGACCGCTCCCCGGGCCAAGGAATCGGCGGCGGTGGTCTTCGCCCGCTTCCTCGGGGAGCTGTGCATCACCCTCGGCCTGGTGATGCTGCTCTTCGTCTCGTACCAGCTCTGGTGGACCAATGTGCAGGCCGACGCGGCCGCCGACGGTGCCCGCAACCAGCTGGAGCAGCAGTTCGACGCGGGCCCGGCCCAGGGCGCCCCGGCGCCGGGACAGCCGGCCCCGGACCCGGCCAAACCGGAGACCTTCGAGCCCGGCAAGGGCTTCGCGATCATCCACCTGCCGAAGCTCGGTCAGAAGTTCCCGATCGCCGAGGGCACCGCCAAGGCCCCCGTGCTCGACAAGGGCCTGGTGGGGCACTACACCGGCACCGGCATGCCGGCCGACAAGGCGGGCAACTTCGCGCTGGCCGCGCACCGCAACACGCACGGCGAGCCGTTCCGCCGGATCAACCAGCTCGGCAAGGGCGACAAGATCGTGGTGGAGACCGCGACCGCGTACTACACCTACGAGGTCACCGGGGGCATTCCGGAGACGCCGCCGTCCAATGTGAGCGTGATCAAGGCGGTGCCGAACGGCTCCGGGTTCAGCGGTCCGGGCCGGTACATCACGCTGACCACGTGCACCCCGGAGTTCAGCTCCAAGGCGCGCCTGATCGTGTTTGGCAAGATGATCGAGGAAAGGCCGCGCAGCCAGGGCAAGCCGGCCGCCCTCGCGGGGGGCTGACCGCCCGGCGGGCGGGCGACGACAGAGGGAGAGACGTGACCCAGGGGACCGAGCCGGTGGCCGAGGAGGCCGCTCCGTCGTCCGAGCCGGAACCCGGTGGCGGACCCCGTCGACGCCGCGGGCGGGGCGGCTGGGCACTGGCCGTCCTGGGCGTCGTCGGCGAGCTGCTGATCACCCTGGGGCTGGTGCTCGGCCTGTTCGTCACCTACTCGCTGTGGTGGACCGACGTGCTGGCGGACCGTTCCGCCTCGGCGGCCTCGGACCATCTGCGCGAGTCCTGGGCGGCCGGCGCCCCGGCCGCTCCCCCGTCCGGCGGTCCGTCGGCCGGGCCGGCCGCTGCCGCCGGCGCCGCCGCGCCGTCCTACGCGGCGGGTGACGGGGTCGGCTTCCTGCACGTCCCGGCGATGGGCCGGGACTACCAGGTGATGATCCGGATGGGCACCGACACGGCGACCCTGGCCGAGGGCGTGGCCGGGGTGTACGAGCAGCCGTACCGTTCGGCGATGCCCTGGGACGAGTCCGGCAACTTCGCGCTGGCCGCACACCGGGACGGGCACGGGGCGAAGTTCCACGAGCTCGACGCCGTCGGCAAGGGCGACGCGATCGTGGTCGAGACCCGCGACAAGTGGTACGTCTACCGGGTCGACAGCACCCTGCCGGAGACGTCCAAGTACGACACCGGCATCGTCGCCCCGGTGCCGAAGGGCTCCGGCTACACCGGTCCGGGCCGGTACATCACGCTGACCACCTGCACCCCGGTCTACACCTCGCGCTACCGGATGGCGGTCTGGGGGAGCCTGGTGCGGGTGGACGACATGGACGCCGCGCGCACTCCGCCCGCCGAGCTGCGGCAGCGCTGAGGCCCGCGCGAAGGCCCCCGGGGACGCCCCGGGGGCCTTCGCGCGTCTCCGGGGCCCGGCAGGCCCTCCGTGGGCTTCTGCGGGCCACTGGCGGCCCTGGACGGGGCCGGGGAGCGGCCCGCAAGGCCCCGGTGAACGCCCGAGGGCCCGTCGACGCGGTGTCGACGGGCCCTCGGGCGTTCACTGCCGGGAACAACTCAGCCGGTCGGTCCGGCCCCGAGGGGCTCAGAACCAGGGGAACCAGGGCTTAGTTGTTGGGTCCCCCTTTGGTGTTGCTGGGGGTGGGGAGGCCGGGGATCCCGGGGAGGGTCGGTGTGTCGCCCCCTTTGGGCGGATCCACCGCCTTGGTCATCAGCCCGATCGAGGTGTTCGGGTCCACCTGGGTCCCGGCCGCCGGGTTGGAGGCGATCACCGTGGCGTTGGGGTCCTGCGGGCCCTGGACGACGGTGTACTGGAGGCCCATCCCCTGGAGGGTCTTGATGGCCTCCTTGAGCTGCACGTTCTGCAGCGGCGGGACCGAGACCTTCTCCGGCGCCTTGAAGATGGTCAGAGTGATCTTGGTGTTGGCCGGCTGCTTGCCGCCGGCCGGGTTCTGCGAGGCGACCGTGTTGACCTTGGCGGGATCGGTGGTCGTCTGGGTCTTCGAGGAGTCCACCTGGAAGCCGGCGCCGGTCAGCGCGGCCTCCGCGGCCTCCTTCTGCTGGCCGACCACGCTGGGCACGTTGATCTTGGCCTTGCCCTGCGACACGATCAGCTTGACCGGGGCGGTCGGGTCGGCGGCGCCACTGGCCGGGTCCTGGGTGAGCACCTGGTCCAGCGGGGCGTTGTCGTCGTCCTTGTAGTCCGTCGTCACATTGGTGAAGCCGGCGTCGGTGAGCGCCTTGGTCGCCTGCTCCTTGGACTTGCCGACCACGTTGGGCACGGTGGCCTTCGCCGGACCCGAGGACAGCTGCACGGTGATCGTGGCGGCCTCGGCGACCTGGTTGCCGGCCGTCGGGTTCTGCGTGCAGACCTGGTCCTTCTTCACGTTGGCGTCCGGGCAGGCGATCCGGTCGCCCTCGGCGAGCACCAGCTTGGGACCGGCCTGGGTGACGAGCGCCTTGGCCTCGGCCAGGGTCTTGCCGACGAGGCCCGGCGCCGCGATCTTCGGCGCCTCCTTCTTGTCCTCGCCGCCCTTCTTGTTGCCGAACATCGCCTGGGCGACGAAGAAGGTGCCGACCAGGACCAGCACGGCGGCGACCGCCAGCACGATCCAGGAGGTGTTGCTCTTCTTCGGCGGCTCCTCGCCGCGCCGGCCGGCCCGGCCGTAGCCGTCGTCGTAGCCGTCGCTGCCACCGGCCCCGGGGGCGCCGGCGTAGGTCTGGCCGTAGCCGTCGTCGTAACCGGGCTGGGGCTGGGCGGCGTAACCCGCCGGAGCGGCCTGCGGCAGCACGGTGGTCGGACCGCCGGGGACCTGCTGCGGCAGCAGGTTGGTCTGGCCGTACGGGTCGTGCTGCGGGTAGCCGTTCTGGTCGTAGCCGTACCCGGCCGCGCCCATGCCGTACGCGGCGGCCTGCTGGGCGGCGGCCACCGGCAGGCCGTCGAGGAAGCGCTCGATGTCGTCGCGCATCTCGTCGGCGCTCTGGTAGCGGTAGTCGCGGTCCTTGGCGAGCGCCTTGAGCACGATCGCGTCGACCTCGGGGCGCACCTCGGGGTCGAAGACGGACGGCGGCTGCGCCTCTTCCCGGACGTGCTGGTAGGCGACCGCGACGGGGGAGTCGCCGACGAACGGCGGGCGCACCGTGAGCAGCTCGTAGAGCAGGCAGCCGGTGGAGTAGAGGTCGGAGCGGGCGTCCACCTGCTCGCCCTTGGCCTGCTCCGGGGAGAGGTACTGGGCGGTGCCGATGACGGCGGAGGTCTGCGTCATCGTCATGCCGGCGTCGCCCATCGCCCGGGCGATGCCGAAGTCCATCACCTTGACGTTGCCCTGGCGGGTGAGCATGACGTTGGCGGGCTTGATGTCGCGGTGCACGATGCCGGCCCGGTGCGAGTACTCCAGGGCCTGGAGGATGCCGATGGTCATCTCCAGCGCGCGCTCCGGCAGCAGCCGGCGGCCGGAGTGCAGCAGCTCCCGCAGCGTGGACCCCTCGACGTACTCCATCACGATGTACGGGATGGAGATGCCGTCGATGTAGTCCTCGCCGGTGTCGTACACGGCGACGATGGCGGGGTGGTTCAGCGAGGCCGCGGACTGTGCCTCGCGGCGGAATCGGGCTTGGAAGGACGGATCGCGGGCCATGTCGGCCCGGAGCGTCTTCACGGCGACGGAGCGGCCGAGCCTGGTGTCATGGCCGAGGTACACCTCGGCCATGCCGCCGCGCCCGAGGACGCCGCCGAGCTCGTACCTGCCGCCGAGGCGACGAGGCTCTTCCATAGTTGCGACCCTCTCCCTCACCCGCCGGTGAGGTTGTGACGTAGGTGTCCCCGCACGCTCCCTGTGACGCCGCCCGGGCCCCGGATGGTTCTGCGGTCAGGACCGGTTCGGCACCGCACGGACGGCAACGGGTACACCCGCTGCTGCGGACACGCTACCGGTCGGACCGTACCGGACCCGAGTCGGCCGCAGGCCGATATCAGACCGGTATCCGGACCGGGGGTGCCGATCGTGACATTTCCCTCACCCGCCGCGGGCTCCCGCCGCGGCTCCTGCCACGGTTCCCGTCACTTGCCGAGGACGGCCTGCATCACGGACTTCGCGATCGGAGCGGCCAGCCGGCCGCCGCTGATGCCGTCGCGGTTGTTGGAGCCGTCCTCGACGACCACCGCGACCGCGACCGTGCGGCCGTCGGAGGCCTTGGCGTAGGAGGTGAACCAGGCGAACGGCAGGCCCGCGTTGCCCTCGCCGTGCTGGGCGGTACCGGTCTTGCCGCCGACGGTGACGCCCGGGATCTTGGCGTTCTTGCCGGTGCCGTTCTCGACCACCGAGACCATCAGGTCCTGCATCTTCTGCGCGGTGGCCGGGCTGATCGGCTGCGAGAACTGCTTCTCGCTGTGCTTGGAGATGGTGGTCAGCGAGGCGGAGCGCTCCTCGGCGACCAGGTACGGCTGCATCAGCGAGCCGTTGTTGGCGATCGCCGCGGAGACCATCGCCATCTGCAGCGGGGTGGCCTGGGTGTCGTGCTGGCCGATCGAGTCCTGGGCGGTGCCGTCCGGGGTGGAGTTGGACGGGTAGACGCTCTTCTCGGACCGGATCGGGGTGTCCACGGTGCTGTTGAAGCCGAACTTCTCGGCCTGCACCCGCATCTTGTCCTTGCCGAGGTCGGCGCCGATCTTGGCGAAGACGGTGTTGCAGGACTGGTCCATGCCGGACTTGATCGTGGCGTTGCCGCACTGCTCCCGGTCGGACTCGTTCTTCAGCACGAAGTTGGTGCCCGGCAGGGTGTACGGGTCCGGGGTCGCGGTCTGGTCGTCGATGTTCTGGTAGAGGCCGTTCTCGAACGCCGCCGAGGCCGTGACCAGCTTGAAGGTCGAGCCGGGCGGGTAGGTCTCGCGCAGCGCCCGGTTGAGCATCGGCTTGTTCGGGTCGGCGTTGAGGTCGGTCCAGGCCTTGGAGTCGGTGGACTCGTTGCCCGCGAAGCTCGCCGGGTCGTAGGACGGCGTGGAGACCAGGGCCAGGATCGCGCCGGTCTTCGGGTCGAGCGCGACGACCGCGCCCTTCTTGTTGCCGAGCCCGTCGAAGGCCGCCTTCTGGGCCTTGGAGTTGATCGTGGTGACGACGTCGCCGCCGCGCTTCTGCTCCCCGGTCAGCATGTCCAGGGTGTTGCGGAAGAACAGCCGGTCGTCGCTGCCGGAGAGGACGCCGTCCTCCAGCTGCTCCAGCTGGCTGGCACCGAAGGCCTGCGAGGAGTAGCCGGTGACCGGGGCGTACATCTGCGGGTCCGTCCAGGACCGCTTGTACTTGTAGCGCAGGCCGTCCACGAAGGTGGACTGGGTGATCGGCTGGCCGTCGACGATGATGTTGCCGCGCGGGTAGGCGTAGCGGTCGTAGACCTGCCGCTTGTTGTACTTGTTGCCCGCCCAGGCGTCGGCCTGCACGCCCTGGACCCAGTTGGTGCGCACCATGAGGGCCAGGATCAGCACGAGGCAGAAGATCGAGACCCGGCGGATCGGCTTGTTCACGAGGCGGTGCCCCCCTGGATCTCGGGCGTCGGGGTGGGCTCCACCCCGGGACGGCGGGCGTTGTCGCTGATCTTCAGCAGGATCGCGACCAGGGCCCAGTTGGCGACCACCGAGGACCCGCCCTGGGCGAGGAACGGCATGGTCATACCGGTCAGCGGGATCAGGCCGGTGACACCGCCGGCGACCACGAACACCTGCAGCGCCATCGCGGAGGAGAGCCCGACCGCGAAGAGCTTGCCGAAGGGGTCGCGGGCGGCGACCGCGGTGCGCAGACCGCGCTGGATCAGCAGGGCGTAGAGCATGAAGATCGCCATCATGCCGGTGAGCCCGAGCTCCTCGCCGAAGGAACCGAGGATGAAGTCGCTCTTGGCGGCGAAGTCGATCAGCCAGGAGCGGCCCTGGCCGAGGCCGGAGCCGGTCACCCCGCCGGAGCCGAAGGACATCAGCGCCTGGCCGATCTGCTCGGTGGCCCCCGGCGGGTGCTTCGGCTCGAAGGCGGCCATCGGGTCGAGCCAGGCGTCGATGCGGGTCTTGACGTGGCTGGCGGTGGAGGCCACCGCGACCGCGCCGCCGACCGACATCAGCAGGCCGACGACGATCCAGCTGGTCCGCTCGGTGGCGACGTAGAGCATCACCACGAAGAGGCCGAAGTACAGGAAGGACGAGCCCAGGTCGTTCTCGAAGATCAGGATCAGCAGGCTGAGCAGCCAGATCACGATGATCGGGCCGAGGTCGCGGCCGCGCGGCAGGTACAGGCCCATGAAGCGGCGGCTGGCCAGCGCCAGGGCGTCGCGCTTGACCATCAGGTAGCCGGCGAAGAACACCGTCAGGATGATCTTGGCGAACTCACCGGGCTGGATCGAGAAGGCGCCCATCCGGATCCAGATCTTGGCGCCGAGGTCCTCCTTGCGCTCCGGGAAGAACGCCGGCGCGGCGAGCAGCACCAGGGCCACCGCCATCGAGATGTAGGTGTAGCGCTGCAGGACCCGGTGGTCCTTCAGGAACACCATCACCACGATGAAGAACGCGATGCCCAGACCCGACCACATCAGCTGGTTGGAGGCGGCCGGGAAGTTGTTGTGCAGCAGCGGCCCGGCCTTGTCCAGGCGCCAGATCATCACCACGCCCAGCCCGTTCAGCAGGGTGGCGATCGGCAGCATCAGCGGGTCCGCGTACGGCGCGAACTTCCGCATCAGCAGGTGCGCGATCAGGGCGAGCGCGCCCATGCCCAGGCCGTAGCCGAGCATCCCGGCGGGCAGCTTGTCGTCCATCGCCAGGCCCACGTTGGCGTACGCCAGGACCGGCAGCAGCACCGCGAACGCCAGCATCGCCAGCTCGGTGTTGCGCCGGTTCGGCGTCGCCTGCGGCGAGATGGTGGTGTTGCGGCGGCGCCGCGAGGACGCGCGGTCGGCCGGAACGCCGGCGGACCGGCTGTTCGGATCGCTGCTCACATCGAAGGTACTCATGCTCCCGCCTCGCTCCGCTCGGCCGGGGCATCCGCCCACACGCGCTTCTCGATGGCTCTGTCGCTTCGCTCGCTCAGGTGCCGGCCGCCCTCGGACGACCGGCCGGGCCTATGTCGGGTCGCGTCCGTCACGGCTTCGGGCAGGAGTCGGCGCGCTGCCGCTCCTCGTCGCTCAGGCCGGGCAGGTCGCTCTGCGGGGCCGCCGGCGCCGCGGCACCCTGGCTGGGTACGACGGGGGCCGGGGCGGTGGTGCTCGGCGTGCTCGGACTCGGGGTGGTCGTGGTGGGGACGCCGGCCGCCGGGGCGCGTCCGCTCCCGGACGGGCTGGGCGCGGTGGTCGCCGCCAGGAACCCGGCGTGCGTGGCCACGGTCCCGGCGGCGGCCTGCTGGGTCGGCTGACCGGTCGCCGGGGTGCCGCCCGGGGTGGACAGGCTGCCGGCGGTGGCCCGGACGTCGGAGACCCGGCGGCAGAACGCCGCCTGCTCGCCCAGCTTCTTCACCTTGTCGTCGGCGTCGCCGAGGCTGCTCGCCGAGATGGTGTTGGTGACATGGGTGCGCTGGTCCTGCGGCAGGAACTTGAGTTCGATGTCCTTGTACGGGGTGTGCACCGAGGACAGGCTCAGTCCGGCCAGGCTCTGGTTCACGCCTTGGAAGACCGCGACGTGGTCGCCCTCGGCGCCGACGTAGTACTGGCTCTGGGTCCACTGGTAGCCGAAGAAGCCGCCCGCGCCCAGCAGGCCCACGGTGACCAGGCCGACCAGCGAGAACGCCAGCGCCCGGTTCTTGCGCCGGGGCCGCCGGGGCGCGTCGTCGTCGTAGTCCTCGGTCCCGTGGACCGAGGACTCGGCGGAGCCGCCCTCCGGGTAGCCGCCCTCGTAGCCGCCGGCCGGGCCGAACCCGGCGTCGGGGTGCCCGGCGCCGTAGCCCTCGGCGGGGCCGAATGCGCCCTGCGGGCCGCGGCCGAGACCGGCGGCGCGGCCGGCCGGGGTGTCGCGGATCGACTGGTCCGCGGCGGCCGAGGACGGCGGGGTCTCGGCGACCGCGCCGACCACCACCGGCACGTCGTTGAACCGGCCGCTCAGGGTGTCCGTGGCGCCGACGTCGAGGACGTCCGCGACGATGCAGGTGATGTTGTCCGGGCCGCCGCCGCGCAGCGCGAGCTGGATCAGCTCCTGCACGGTCTGCTCGGGCGAGTAGTAGCTGCCCAGGGTGTCCTGGAGGGTCTGGTGGCTGACCGGGCCGGAGAGGCCGTCGGAGCAGATCAGATAGCGGTCGCCGGCCCGCACCTCGCGGATCGAGAGGTCCGGTTCGACCTGGCCCCGGCCGTCGAGCGCGCGCATCAGCAGCGAGCGCTGCGGGTGGGTCTCGGCCTCCTCCGGAGTGATCCGGCCCTCGTCGACCAGCCGCTGCACCCAGGTGTGGTCCTGGGTGATCTGCACCAGCGAGCCGTCCCGCAGCAGGTAGGCGCGGGAGTCCCCGACGTGGACCAGGCCCATCCGCTGACCGGTCCACAGCATCGCGGTGAGGGTGCAGCCCATGCCCTCGAGCTGAGGGTCCTCGTCGACCATCTGCCGGAGCCGGTCGTTGGCGCCCTGGACCGCGTCGCCGAGGAGGGTCAGCAGGTCGGCGCCCGGCACGTCCTCGTCCAGGCGGACGATCGAGCCGAGCACCTCGGAGGAAGCGACCTCACCGGCCGCCGCCCCGCCCATGCCGTCGGCCACGGCCAGCAGCCGCGGGCCGGCGTAGCCGGAGTCCTCGTTCCCCTCTCGGATCAGTCCCTTGTGGGAGCCGGCGGCGAAGCGCAGCACCAGGGTCATGCGACCTGTGCCCCCCTCTGGGTCATGGACGGGATGCTGTCCCTCATGCGCTACTACTTCCGCAGTTCGATGACGGTCCTGCCGATACGGATCGGCATGCCCGGCTGGAGCGGGGTCGGCGCGGTCAGGCGCTGACGGTCCAGATAGGTGCCGTTGGTGGAGCCTAGATCCTCCACCGTCCACTGCCCAGTCTGGTCGGGATAGATCCTGGCATGCCGGGAGGACGCGTAGTCGTCGTCCAGCACGATGGTGGAGTCGTGCGCCCGGCCCAGCGTGATGGTCTGGCCCTGCAGCGCGACGGTGGTCCCGGCCAGGGAGCCCTGGACCACGACCAGCTGGGTCGGGGCGCCGCGACGGCGCCCGCCGCCCTGGGTCGGCGGACCGCCGGCCGGGGGCTGGCCCTGCGGGGCCCGCCCGGCCGCACCGGCCGCGGTCGCCGCCGCGGCGGCACCGCCGCCCCGGCGGGAGGACCTGGGGTTCACCCTGGTCCCGAAGAGGTCGCTGCGGATCACCTGGACCGCGACGATCACGAACAGCCACAGCACGGCCAGGAAGCCCAGCCGCATGACCGTGAGGGTCAGTTCTGACATAACCGCGCCCGCTCTACCCTTCGACCTGTCGGTAGACGATGGTGGTGGAGCCCACGACGATTCGAGAGCCGTCGCGGAGCGTAGCGCGCTGGGTGTGCTGCCCGTCCACCACGATGCCGTTCGTCGACCCCAGGTCCAGCACCATCGAGGGGGTGCCGGGGCGGATCTCGGCGTGCTTCCGGGACACTCCGGGGTCGTCGATGCGGACGTCCGCCTCGGTGGAACGGCCGAGCACGCAGGCGTTCCCGGAGATCTGGTGGCGGGCGCCGTTCACCTCGATCCAGCGCCGCGTCGAGGTGCCGTGGCCGGCGCCCGGGAAGGGGCGCACATTGCCGCCGGCCGGGGCGGCCGGCGCGGTCTGCGCGGGCGGGGTCGCGGGGGGCGCGGCCGGGGGCGGCGGGGGCGCGGCGTACTGGGCGCCGCCCTGCTGCCACGGCGCTCCGGGGGCCGGAGCGGCCGGCGGGCGGCCGTAGCCGGGCTGGGTCGGCTGCGCGGGGGCCTGCTGCTGCGGCTCCTCCGCGGCGAGCGTGCGGCTGCGCACCCGGTACAGCCCGGTGTCGAGGTCGTCGGCCTTCTCCAGGTTCACCTGGAGCGGGCCCATGAAGGTGTAGCGCTGGGCCTCGGCGTACTCGCGGACCATGCCGGCGAGCTCGTTGCCCAGCTGCCCGGAGTAGGGGCTCAGCCGCTCGTGGTCGTGCGGGCTGAGTTCGACGATGAAGTCGTTGGGCACGACGGTCCGCTCGCGGTTCCAGATGCTCGCGTTGTTGTCGCACTCGCGCTGCAGCGCTCCGGCGATCTCCACGGGCTGGACCTCGGACTTGAACACCTTGGCGAAGGTGCCGTTGACGAGACCCTCAAGTCGCTGCTCGAACTTCTTCAGCACTCCCATGGGGCACCCCCTTCCAGGGTTCGTTCGCCTGCCTGCCGACCGGTTTCCGGGGGGATCCGGTCGCGCCTACTTGCGGTACTTCCGTACTGATCGTATCCACGCCGGGGCCATCCGTACGGTTCCCGGACCACGTGGTGCCCGGGGGTGGGCTCGGACACACAGGGTGACGCATGCGGGCGGCAGCATGCCAGGGGTACCCGTCCGGCGGGCCCGCCATCCCTCGCTCGCCTGTTCGCCGGGCATCCGTTCGGATGCGCTCCGCCTCCCCCGGAACGGATTCGGAGGTGACCCGCAGGTCGTGCTACTGTTTTGCATGTCGGAAGGGGCGCCCAACGGGTGGCCCGATCGAAGAAACGCGAAGGCCACATGGTACCGAGCGGATCGGCTGATCGACCGGCAAGCGGTGAAAACACCCATGCGCGGGTGGCGGAATAGGCAGACGCGCTGGATTCAGGTTCCAGTGCCCGAAAGGGCGTGGGGGTTCAACTCCCCCCTCGCGCACAGCGAAGCCCCGCAGATCTTCGGATCTGCGGGGCTTTTTTGTTCCCCGGCGCCGCCACCGGACACGCACGGGCACCGGGACGCGCACGGGCGGCGGGCGGGCCGGTCTCAGGAGGACGGTGCCGGGAGGTCGGCGCGGACCTCGAAGCCGCCGTCCGCGGTCGGGCCGGCGTCGAGCGAGCCGCCGAGCAGCTGGGCGCGTTCGCGCAGGCCGACCAGGCCGTGACCGCCGCCGGGCAGGATCCGGTCGGGGCGGACCGGCGGGGCGTCGTTGCGCACCTCGACCCGCAGCCGTCGGCCCCGGGCCCGGATCCGGACGTGCACCGCGGCCTGCGGCGCGTACTTGGTGATGTTGGTGAGCGCCTCCTGGACGGTGCGGTAGGCGGCCCGCTCGACCGCCTCCGGCCAGGGACGGTCGCCCGGCGCGAGCTCGGTGTCGGCGGCCAGTCCGCTCTCCTCGATCAGCCGGGGCAGGTCGGCCAGCCTGGGCTGCGGGGTCAGCGGGGCGCCGGTCCTCGGGCCGCCGGCCCGCAGCACGCCGACCATCTGCCGCAGCTCCTCCAGGGTGCGCACGGACAGTTCGCGGATGGTCGACGCGGCACCCGCGGCCGCCGGGTCGGCGGTGGACACCTGGAGCGCGCCCGCCTGGATGCTGATCAGACTGACCTGGTGCGAGACCACGTCGTGCATCTCCCGGGCGAGCCGGCCGCGCTCCTCGGCGAGCACCCGGTCGGCCAGCAGCCGGCTCTCCCGGGCCTGGCCCCGGGTGAGCTCGTCCAGCCGGGCCGCCAGCTCGCGCCTGGTCCGGGACAGCAGACCGGTGGCGGCCGGGCCCGCCGCGAGCATCACGGACTGGATGACGTACAGCGCGGTGTCCCGGGTCGGCTCGAAGGACTGCTCGGAGAGCGGCCAGTGGAAGAACTCCACCAGCGCGAAGAGCGAGGCGCAGGGGATCACCACCCGGGAGTGGGGGCGTTCGGCCGCGACCGTGTAGACGGCGGTGATCGGCGCGAGCCAGATGTCGTCGAGGTAGCTGCCGGGCATCGTCAGCAGCAGCACGGTGACCGGGAAGCGGCGCCGCCACAGCAGCGCCACGGCGGCCAGGACCGACAGCAGGGTCTGCCAGAGCGGGGCGCCGCGGGCCACCAGGGCGGCGTCCATCAGGGAGTAGACGGCGGGCAGCAGGATCATCAGCCAGGGCGCCGTGAACCCGGCCGGAAGACGTCGTGCGGGAGAGGGGTCGCTCATGCCCCGTCGCTCGGCTTCGGCCGTACCAGCCCGGCCCGGTGGGCGACGACGGCCGCCTGGACCCGGTTGGCGGCGCCGAGCTTGCCGAGGATCGCGCTGATGTGGTCCTTCACCGTGCCGGTGCCGAGGAACAGCCGGTCGGCGATCTCGGCGTTGGACAGGCCCTCGCCCAGCAGCGCGAGCACGTCCAGCTCCCGGCCGGTCAGGGTGCGGGCCAGGGTGGCGGCCTCGGCGTCCGGGCCGCCGCCGTCCACGTAGCCGCCGATCACGGTGCGGGTCACGGTCGGGGAGAGGATGTTGCCGCCGGCCGCGAGCACCCGGACGGCGTGCACCAGCTGGTCCGGGGCGGTGTCCTTGAGGAGGAAGCCGGAGGCGCCGGCCCGCAGCGCGGTGCCGATGTGCTCCTCGGTGTCGAAGGTGGTCAGCATCGCCACGGCCGGCGGATCGGGCAGGGTCCGCAGCCGGCGCAGCACCGAGATGCCGTCCAGGTCGGGCATCCGGATGTCGAGCAGCACCACGTGCGGACGCAGCCGCCGGACGTACTCCTCGGTCTGCGCGCCCGAGCAGTCGCCGACCACCTCCAGGTCGGGGGCGGAGCCGACGATGAGGCCCAGCCCGGACCGGACCAGGATCTCGTCGTCCACGATCAGCACGCGGGTGGTGGTGATGGGTCTCTCCTCGGTTCGGCGGACGGCTCGGGCCGGTCCGCATGACTGGAATCGAGAGTAGGGCCTGACCGGCGGCTTCGCCGGGCCCGGCCTCCCGGGCAACCCCCGCCGAACGGCGGGGGTGTGAATCCGCTGCCTGGTTCACGCGATTCTCACCGATGGTGGGGAACCATGGGAATCGGCTGCCGTTCGGTCGGTCCGCGGCCGGGGTGGGTGGCCGGCCGGGTCGCGTGCGGATGCGGCCCACCATCTGATCGTTTGGAATTGAGCTGTGTCGTCCACTGTGAAGCCGGAGCCGTCCACCTCCCCCACCGGATCCGGGTCCGGTGCCCTCATGGCGCGCTGGCGCCCGCGGGCCGCGACGGCGACCGTCTGGTACCTGCGGCTGATCGCCCTGCTGAACCTCGTCACGGTGCTCCTGGCCCCGTTCCGGGACCAGGTCGAGACGCACAACGAGGGCGAGTACTTCACCCCCTACCTGATGACCGCCGGACTGAGCAGCGCGGTGCTCTCGGTCTTCCTGGCGATCGCGATGCGGCGCCGCAAGCGGGCCGCCTGGATCTTCAACACCGCGCTGGCCGGTCTGTTCGCGGTGCTCTACCTGCTCGCCATGACGCTGCCCGACGGGGGCTTCACCAAGCACCCGCTGAACTACGTCTCCACCGTGTTGACCTGCGGATTCGTCCTGGCACTGCTGGTCGGGCGGAAGGAGTTCACCTCCAAGGGCGACAGCTCCAACCCGAAGACCGCCGCCGCCACCTTCGTGGCCGGCCTGGGCTTCGGCGGGGTGGTCGGCGCGGCCCTGGTCGCCCTGACCAACAACCTGCACGGCGCGGCCGACTTCTGGGACATGTTCCGCTACTCGGTCGGCCGGATGATCACCATCACCCCCTCCGAGCACCTGCGCTCCGTCATCGACGCGCCGACCTGGGTGAACGCGGTCATCAACGCCATGGGCGCGGTGCTCTTCCTGCTCGTCCTGTACGTGGCCTTCCGCAGCCCGCGGAACACCGAGCTGCTCACCGCGGAGGACGAGGAGCGGATCCGGGGACTGCTGGACAAGCAGGGCGGGCGGGACTCGCTGGGCTACTTCGCGCTGCGCCGGGACAAGGCGGTGATGTTCTCGCCGAGCGGCAAGGCGGCGGTGACCTACCGGGTGGTCGGCGGCGTCTCGCTGGCCTCCGGCGACCCGATCGGTGACCCCGAGGCCTGGCCCGGCGCGATCGACGCCTGGCTGACCGAGGCCCGCGAGCACGCCTGGGCGCCGGCCGTGATGGGCGCCTCCGAGGAGGCCGGGGTGATCTACGCCCGGCACGGGCTGGACGCGCTGGAGCTGGGTGACGAGGCGATCGTCGAACTCGACGAGTTCTCGCTGGACGGCCGGGCGATGCGGGTGGTGCGCCAGGCGTACAACCGGGTCAAGCGGGCCGGCTACACGGTGCGGATCCGCCGGCACGAGGAGATCCCCGAGGCCGAGATGGCCGAGCTGGTGGCCAAGGCCGACCAGTGGCGCGACGGCGCGACCGAGCGGGGCTTCTCGATGGCGCTGGGCCGGCTCGGCGACCCGGGCGACGGGCGCTGCGTGATGCTGGAGTGCCACGACGGCGAGGGTGAGCTGAAGGCCCTGCTCAGCTTCGTGCCGTGGGGTGCGGACGGGCTCTCGCTGGACCTCATGCGCCGGGCCAGGGACACCGAGAACGGCCTGATGGAGTTCATGGTGATCGAACTCCTGCAGCGCGCCGGCGAGGTCGGCCTGGCCAGGGTCTCGCTGAACTTCGCCATGTTCCGTTCCGTTTTCGAACGGGGCTCGAAGCTCGGGGCGGGACCGGTGCTGCGGCTCTGGCGCTCCGTTCTCGGCTTCTTCTCGCGCTGGTGGCAGATCGAATCGCTCTACCGGGCCAACGCCAAGTACCGGCCGATCTGGGAGCCGCGTTATCTGCTGTTCGAGAAGAGCAGCGAGATTCCGCGGATCGGCATCGCCAGCGCCCGGGCCGAGGGCTTCATCACCGCACCGAGCCTGCCCGCGCTGTTCCGTCGCCGGCACCAGGGACCGTCCGGCACGGAGCCCCGGGTGCCGGTGGCGGCACAGGACGGGCAGGGGTAGCCCTCCGCCGGGGGGCGGAGGGGGCCGGGCAGCCGTCCGGGGGGATCTCATGGATGTTTCTCCCCCTTGAGGATGACTGGGATCCGCACAATTGCCGATGTGGATTCGTTAACCGGCTTCTAATGTGGAGGTAGTCGAGAAGGCGCTTGCGCCAACGGGGATTCGGAGAACCGGTTGTGATGCGGAGGACCCACGCGGGGGGCGTGCGAAAGGGGCCGGTGGCTATTGCCAAAGAGGCCGCTGTCGCCGAGTGGGGAGCGCTGTTCGGGACGGTCCGGGAGCAGGTCGCGCGGAAGAAGTTCGCGGCCGTTCCACTGGCCACCGCGGCGACCTGCCTGATCCTGCTGTTCAGCATCGTCCAGCACCTCCCGGGTGGCGCGCAGTTCGTCACCCGGATCGGCGTGGTCAAGGCGGCGCTGCCGCTGGACGTCTCGCTGCTGCGCACGCCGCTGTCGCTGTACGTGCCGGCCCTGGACCTGCCGGTGTGGGGGGCGCTGGCGCAGGTCTTCGTGGTCTTCGGCATCGCGGAGATCGTGCTCGGCCGGCGGCTGACCCTGGTGGTCGCCTACACCTGCACCCTCGCCGGGACGCTGTTCGCCCGGGTCGGGGTGGCGATCGGCCCGGACCACCTCTTCGGGTTCCCGAAGTGGGTCGCGCACGTGCGGGACACCGGGCCCTCGGCCGCGGTGGTGGCGCTGGCGATCTGCGTCGCGTTCCGCTGCCGGGCCTGGTTCACGGCCGGGCTGGTCGTGGCGACGATGGTCGGCGAGGCGATCGTGCTGCCGAACCTGGCCGGGATGGAGCACGTGGTCGCGGTGATAGCGGCGCTGCTGATCGCGGTCTCGGTGGAGGTGTTCGGGGACTTCTGGCCCCGGGTGCTGGCCGGGGTCGGCGCGGCGGACGTGGTGGCGACGGCCACCGCCTCACTGGAGGCGGCGGCCGCGGACGTTCGCCGCCGCACCCCGGCCGGCGCGGCCGTGCCGTAGCGGGGCCGAGCAGTACGTACGACGAGCGCGAGGAGCCCGCGGACCGGACGGTCCGCGGGCTCCTGTCGTTCACGGCTCCGTGGTTCTTCGCCGCGCGCGGCGCCCGGGCGCTCAGAGCGGCAGTTCGAACCAGACGACCTTGCCGACCGCCTTGCGGGCGGTGCCCCAGCGTTCGGCGAGCTTGGTGACCAGGGTGAGGCCCCGGCCGGTCTCGCCGAGCTGTTCGGCGGGCTCCAGCGACGGCAGGTTGTGGTTGTCGTCGCTGACCTCGACCAGCAGTTTGTCGACCCGGATCAGCTGGAGCTGGACCCGGTCCCGGGCCACCCGGACGGCGTTCGTGACCAGCTCGCTGACCAGCAGCACGACGGTGTCGCCGATCGACTCCAGGTGCCAGGCGGCCAGCTGCTCGCGGACCAGGGCGCGGGCCCGGCCGACCTCGCGCTGGTCGACGGTGAGGTCCCAGGTGGCGACCTCGCTCGGCGCGACCCCGTCGAAGCGGGCCACCAGCAGCGCGACGTCGTCCTTGCGGTCGTCGGAGTGCAGCCGGTCGAGGACCACGTCGCAGGCCTCCTCCGGGCTCTGCCGGGGGTCGATCAGATTGCCGCAGAGCGCGGCCAGCCCCGCCCCTATGTCGCCGCCCCGGACCTCGACCAGGCCGTCGGTGCAGAGCACCAGCATCGAGCCGTCCGTGACCTCGATGGTCTTGGCGACGAACGGCACCCCGCCGACGCCGATCGGGGCGCCGGCCGGGATCTCCAGCAGCTCCCCGGTGCCGTCCGGGTGGACCAGGACCGGTGGCACATGGCCGGCGCTGGCCAGCTCGCAGGTCCGGTTGATCGGGTCGTAGACCGCGTACAGGCAGGTGGCGAGATGGTCGTCGCCGAGCTTGTGGGCCAGGTTGTCGAGATGGCGCAGCAACTGGCCGGGCGGCAGGTCGAGTGCGGCCAGGGTCTGCATCGCGGTGCGGAAGCGGCCCATCGCCGCGGCCGAGTGGAGGCCGTGGCCCATGACGTCGCCGACCACCAGCGCGACCCGGCTGCCGGGCAGCTGGATCGCGTCGAACCAGTCGCCGCCGACCTCGGCCCGGGAGTCGCCGGGCAGGTAGCGGTGGGCGATCTGGACGCCGGGGATCTGCGGCGGGCGGGTCGGGATCATCGAGCGCTGGAGGGTGGTGGCGACCCGGGACTCGGCCCGGTGCAGCCGGGCGTTGTCGAGCGACAGCGCGGCCCTGGCGGCCAGCTCCTTGAGGGTGGCGGCGTCGCCCTCGTCGAACGGGTCCCGGTCGGGGAGCCGGAGCAGTTTGAGGATGCCGAGCACGGTGCCGCGGGCGGACAGCGGCACCACCAGCATCGAGCGGCCGGAGACCACCGGGACGAGCTCGGGGCCGCCGAGCGCGGCGGCGTAGTCGACGGCGACGTCCCGGGTGACCACCGGGACCAGGACCGGCTGGTTCAGCTGGAGGGCCATGCCGGGCGGGGTGCGGCGGGGCATGGCGACCAGCGAGCCCTCGGCCAGCACGTGGTCCCACTGGCCGGCGGACTCGTTGCGGGCCAGGGCGACCCGGCGGAGCATCGTGTCGTCGTCGGGGCGGGCCGCGGGCAGCTCGGAGTCGGAGATCAGGCCGTCCACGAGGTCGACGCAGGCGAAGTCGGCGACCCGGGGGACGAGCACCCGGCACAGCTCGTGGGCGGTGAAGCCGAGGTCGAGGGTGGTGCCGACCTTGCCGCCGACCTCGTTGAGCAGGGCCAGCTGCTCGCCGGCGTGGCCGTTGGTCAGGAACGGGCCGAACCGGCCGGTCGACGCTCCGGGCGGGGCCGCGGCGGCGGGTCCGGGGAGGGTGATCGGTGCGGCGGGTGCGGTCGGCGCCGTCGGTGCGGCCGGGTCGTCCGCGTGGAGCCGGTGCCCGTTGGCGGACGGTCCGACGGTGGTCTGCTCGATGGTGGTGCCTCCTCTCGGCGGGGCCGGGACGCCGCCGGTCGTGAGCTCGCCCCCGGGGCGGTCGGAGCGGGCGGCCCGGTCCGCGGCGGCGGGGGCGGCCGCGGCCTCGCGCTGGGCGGGCAGCGGAGCGGCGGCCGGCGGGACGGCGGCGGGACGGCGTCCGGGCGCGGACTGCTCGGGCGGGGCCGGCGGGCCGAGCCGGGCGGTGCGCTGCTGCGCGGTCGGGTAGCGGCGGCCGATCCCGGCCGCCGCGTGGGCGGTGCCGGCCGCCGGGTCGGCCGGGTGCAGCGGCAGCACGGTGCTCGGATCCAGCCGCAGGGCCGGCAGTCCGCCCCGGGCGAGCGCGGCCAGCAGCGGCCCGCGGCGCTCGGCGGTACCGGGCAGTACGGCGGCGAGCGTTCCGGGCACCGGCCGGCCGGCGGCGCCCAGCGCGGCGGACAGCCGGTGGAAGCCGCCCAGGGCGCCCGCGGCGGCGGCGAACGGCAGCAGCCGCTCGCCGAGCGCCAGCCGGGGGCCGGCGGTGCGCAGCGGGCGGGCGTCGGCGGCCAGGGCCAGCAGCCGGCCGGCCGGGCCGTCCAGCGGGTAGGCCCACCAGAGCACGTCCCGCAGGTGCTCCTCGCGGTCGACCACGGGCAGCTGCCCCGCCCAGGCGGCGCCGTCCGAGGTCAGCTCGGCGAGCGTGGTGAAGGTGTCGCGGCGGCGGCCGGTGGTGCCCGGCCCGGCCTGGCCCGGCACGCTGCGCGGCTCGGCGGCGGGCAGCAGTCCGGCGGCCGGCCGGTCGTGGACGGCCTCGGCGCGGTGTCCGAACAGCTCCTCGGCGGCCCGGCTCCACTGGGCGATCCGCCCCTCGCGGTCGACCAGCACGACGGCGAGTCTGACCAGGGCGACCACCCCCGACGGCTGGTCGCCCGGTGCGGTGCCGGGCTCCGGAGCGGTGCCCGTCGGACGCGGTGTGGAGTTTGGGTCGTCCACCATGGATTCGGTCTGCTCCCGCCTGGCCGCCACGCCTGGAGACGGCCGGTTCTCCGGAGGAAGGCATGCTGTGCGGATACCAGCGAAGCACGGACCGGCCGGGACTCGATAGCGAAACGGGGAGATTCCTCGGTATCAGTTGCGTGTCACGGGCCGTGCGCCCCTCCGCACTCCCCGTCCGGCCCGCAGGCCGGGCCCGGTACGGGCGGTAGGGTCGCAGCACGGGCCCGGCCGGCCCCGCACCGGACCGCAGGAGACGGAGGCCAGAGGTGACCGCGCAGATCCCCGTCCGCTGGACGGATCCGCAGCAGGGGGAGCTGGAGGAGCGGGTCGAGGCCGCCGAACTCGCCTGGCTGACGATGGACGTCGACGTGCGGACGCTGCGCGTCGAGATCGACAACTTCGCGCTGATCCACCACCAGCTGCTCGGCCCGCTCTACGCGCGGCTGGACGAGCTGGACGCGCTGCTGGCCGAGGCCGTGGCCGCCCGCACCGGGCTGCCGGAGGACCTCCGGCGGGCCCACGAGGCCCGGCAGCGGGTCGACGACATGCCGGACCTGGACGCGCTGTTCGACAGCGTCCAGGCGCAGGAGGACGCCCCGCCGCCGCCCGCGCCGGTCCGGGTGCGCCCCGGCCGGGACGCCCAGCGGATCTACCGCGAGCTGGTCCGCCGGGCCCACCCCGACCTGTCCACCGACCCGGCCGAGCAGGAGCGCCGCGCGGCGTTCCTGGCCCGGGTCAACGAGGCCTACGCGTACGGCGACACCGGCGCCCTGGAGGCGCTGTCCGCCGAGTGGTCCACCGCGCCCGAGGCCGCGCCCGCGGCCGACTCCCCCGACCGGCTCGGCTGGCTGCGCCGTCGGCTGGAGTGGCTGACCGGGCGGATCGGCGAGCTGGCCGCCGAGCAGGTCCGGCTGGAGCGCAGCGCGATGGGCGAGCTGCTGGCGCTGGCGCCGCAGGACCCGGACGGACTGCTGGCCGAGCTGGCCGAGCAGCTGCTGGCCCGGGCCGCCGCGCAGCAGGCCGAGCTGGAAGGGCTGCTCGGCGGCCGTCCGGTGGGGGAGAATGACGGCGCCGATCCCGAAGCCCAGGAGAACCAGACGATGTTCGCGCAGATCCCCACCATCGACGCCGCCGCCGTGCCCGCCGACGCCGCCCTGCTGGACGTCCGGGAGCAGGACGAATGGGACGCCGGACACGTGGCGGGCGCGCTGCACATCCCGATCGGCGAGGTCGTCGCCCGGCTCGGCGAGCTGCCGGACGAGAAGCTGTACGTGCTCTGCCGGGTCGGCGGGCGCTCCGCGCAGGTCGTCCAGTACCTGGTCCAGAACGGCCGGGAGGCGGTCAACGTGGACGGCGGCATGTACGCCTGGGACGGCGCCGGCCGCCCGATGGTGAGCAGCGGCGGGCAGGACGCCTTCGTCCTGTAGGGCGTTTCCCGGGGGAACGAACGACGGGGGGAACCATGAGCGGGGAGAACGGGGCGGGTCCGGCCGGGGCCGAGGAGGTGCCGGCCGAGGTCGCCGCGGCGCTCGCGGCACTGCGGCGCTCGGTGCTGCTGGTGTCGGGGTCGGCGCTGGTGGTCGAGGTGGTCGGACAGCTGCTGCTGGCGGCCGGCCACTCGGTGGCGGCCATCGCGGCCGCCGCGGTCGGCGGGCTGCTGCTGCTGATCGCCGTGCCGCTGCTGCGCCGGCGGCGGCGGGCGCTGCTCGCGGTGCAGGAGGCGGCGTCGGAGCCGGGGCAGGTGCCGGAGCGGACCGGCTGAGGCCGGGGGGATCCGCCCGCCCCGGGGAGTAGGGCAGGATGGGCGCGCGACCGGGCCGGCGCGGTGCCGGCCCCACCCGTCCCCGGGGGAGTTCATGGCCGAGAGTACGGACCCGCCGCCCGTCCGCCGGCCCTGGTCGACGCCCGCGCGGGTCGTCCTGGGCGTGGCGGGAGCCCTGCTGACCGGCACCACCGGGCTCTTCCTCGCCGCGGTCTTCCTGCACGTGGCGCCCGCCAATTCGCTGTCCCGGGAGTACCGGGAGCAGGTGGACGGCCTGATCTATCCGGAGTTCGAGCAGAACTGGAAGCTGTTCGCGCCCAACCCGTTGCAGCAGAACATCGCCGTGGACGCCCGGGTGCGCACCGAGTCGCCGGACGGGGAGGCCCGGATCCACGAGTGGGTCGGACTGACCGCGCGGGACATCGCCGCGATCCGGGGCAATCCGGCGCCCAGCCACGCGGACCAGAACCTGCTGCGGCGCGCTTGGGACTTCTACGACGGCTCGCACAGCGCCCAGGACGAGTCGACGACCAATCCGCGCGGCGCGCTCGCCGAGGAGTACCTGAAGCGGATCGCGGTGCAGCGGATCGGCCCGAGCGTGGACGGGCGGCCGGTGGTGGCGGTCGAGCTGCGGGTGACCAGTACGACGGTCGCGCCGCCGGAGTGGAGCGAGGAGGCGGCGCCCGCCGCGCCGAAGGTGCGGGAGCTGCCCTGGTGGCCGGTGAAGGCCGGGGACCTGCGGGGGCTGCGGTGAGCGCGGCGGTGCCCGGCGGGTCGGGCGAGGTGACGGACGCGGCCGAGGTGACGGTCGTGACCGAGGTCGTCGAGGCGGTCGTCGCGACGGATACGTCCGGGGAGAAGGCCGGGGACGCGGCCGGGGCGGCGTTGGCGGCGTCGGCGGCGGCCGTGGTGGCCGGGATCCCCCGGCAGCCCGGTCCGGAGGCGCCCGGCGCGCCCGCCGGTGCCCGTCGGCCCGGACCGGCCGGCCTCGCCGGGCGGGCGCTCGCGGTGTTCACCGGGCGGGTCCTCGGGCGGTACCAGGCGGCGACGGTGCGGATCGGCTTCGGGCTGGTCTGGCTGGCGTACCTGCTGCGGGAGTGGCCCAACCGGCGGCTGCTGTACGGCGACACCTCGCCCTGGTCGACCGAGCTCGCCCAGCGGCTGCTGGCCGACAACGGGGCGCTGACCGTGCTGCCCTGGTTCGGCGGGCGGCTCTGGTTCGAACTGGTCTACCACCTGGCGGTGCTGGCCGCGCTGGCCGTCCTGCTCGGCTGGCGGACCAGGGCGAGCACGGTGCTGTTCCTGGTCACCGTGCTGTCGCTGCAGAACCGCAACGTCTTCCTCGGCGACGGCGGCGACAACATCGTCCACCTGATGGCGATCTACCTGGTCTTCACCCGGTGCGCCGAGGTGTGGTCGCTGGACGCCCGCCGGGGGGAGCACGGGCGGAGCGGGGTGCCGCTGTGGACGCTGCTCGGGGCGCTGCTGCTGGTCTGTCAGCTGGGCGGCTTCGCCGGGACGAGCCTGGACTGGACGAGCCCGGCGTTCCCGTACGTCGGCTGGGCGCCGCTGTTCTGGGCGCTGTGGGCGGTGGCCGGGCTGTGGTGGCTCGTCGAGCGGCTGGCCCCGGAGGGCGAGACCCGGGCGGTACTGGACGCGCTGGCGACCATGGTGCACAACTGCGCGATGCTGGTGATCGCCGTCGAGGTGGTGCTGATCTACGCCACCGCCGGCTGGTACAAGGTGCAGGGCTCGCGCTGGCAGGACGGCACCGCGCTCTACTACCCGCTGCACCTGGACTACTTCACGCCCTGGCCGGGACTGTCCGGGCTGGTCGGCGGGGCGCTGCTGCCGGTGTTCCTGATCTCCTACGGGACGGTGCTGCTCCAGGTCGGCTTCCCGTTCACGCTGGTCGACCGGAGGGTCAAGAACGCGCTGCTGGTGGTGATGATGGCCGAGCACGTCGGGATCGCCGTCCTGCTCGGGCTGCCGGTGTTCTCGCTGGCGATGATCGCGGCGGACGCGGTCTTCCTGCCGACGGCGGCGCTGTGCTGGGTCGGGGCGCGGGTCGCTCGGATCCGGCTGCGGAGGGCGCCACTAAGCTGACCGTTATGTCCTGGTTCGCCGCACTTCGAGACACCGCGCGGACCGGACTGACCGTCGACCGGGCGCTCACCGATCCCAAACGGGCCGTGCGCGGGGCGGTCGCCGTCGCCCTGGTGCTCTTCCCGACCCTGGCCATCGGCGGCGCCCGGCTCGCCACCTCCGCCGCGATGGGCGCCTTCATCGCCGGCACCGCGACCTTCCAGCGCAGCTTCCGGCCCCGCGCCACCCTCGCCGTCGCCGCCGGGACCGGACTCGGCATCAGCACCTTCCTCGGCTACCTGGCGGTCGGGATCCCCGGGGCCTTCCCGGTCCTGCTCGCCGTCTGGGCCTTCGGCGCCGGACTCACCTGGGCGATCGGCCCGACCGCCGGGATCGTCGCCGCCAACACCCTCTCGGTGATGCTGATCGTCGTCCAGCTGCCCGTCAGCCCGCTCACCGCGCTCGGCCACGGACTGGTCTGCGCGCTCGGCGGCGCCGTCCAGGCCCTGGTCATCACCGTCTGGCCGATCGGCAGCTGGACCGCCCAGCGCGAGGCGCTCGCCGACACCTACGCCGAACTCGCCGACTACGCCCGGCGGCTGCGCCAGGACCCGACCGCCCACATCGACCCGGCCCCGTTCATGACGGCCCGGCACGCCGCCGCGCTCACCCCCTGGCAGGACCGCAACCGCCCGCCCGAGCTGCGCGGCCTTCGCGGCCTCGCCGAACGGATCAGGCCCACCCTGGCGGCCATCGCCGACCCCAAGGTCGGCGCCCCCGAGGAGGGCCCCGAACGCGACCGGGCCCGGGAGGTCCTGGCGGCCGCCGCCGAGGCGATGGACGCCCTGGCCCGGGCGATCCGCACCGGCGACCCGCTCCGGCTGCCCTCCTCCGCCCCCGCCCTCACCCTGGTCGCCCGGACCGAGGGCCCGGAGCTGCGCGGCGCCGCCCGCCGGGCCGCCCGCCGGCTGGCCGGACTGCTCCGCGGCGCCGCCGACGCGCTCGACCGGGGCTCCGAGGACACCATCGACACCCCCGACGTCCAGCCCGGCGGGACGCTGCGCAAGCCGCCGCTGATCCGGATGCTGCCGACGGCGCTGCGCGCGGTGCGGCGGCAGTTCCGGCCGCACTCGGCGGTCTTCCAGCACGCCGTCCGGCTGGCCGGAGTGGTCACCGCCGCCTATCTGCTGGCCCGGCTGGTCGGCTTCGAGCACGGCTACTGGGCGCCGATGACCGCCGCGATGGTGATGCGCCCGGACTTCGCGCAGACCTACAGCCGCGGCGTCGCCCGGCTGGCCGGTACCTCGGTCGGGGTGGCGGTCTCCACCCTGGTGGTGCAGCTGGCGCAGCCCGGTGAGTGGGTGCTGGCGGCACTCGCGGTGCTCTCGATCGGCGGCGCCTATCTGGCCTTCCGCACCGGCTACGCCGTGGTCACCGCCTGCATCTCCTCCTACGCCGTCTTCCTGCTCGGGCTCCAGGAGGGGAACCCGCTGGTCACCGCCGTCGAACGGGTCGGCCTCACCCTGCTCGGCGGCTCGCTGGCCCTGCTCGTCTACGCGCTCTTCCCCACCTGGCAGACCGCCAGGCTCGGCGAGCGGCTGGCCGAGTGGCTGGCCGCCGCCGGGCGGTACACGGCCGAGGTGATCGCCGTCTACGAGCGGCCGGCCGCCCCGCGCGGGCGGGAGGTGCGGGGGGCGCTGCTGGACTCCCGGGAGGCGCGCTCGGAACTGCTGCAGGCGATGCAGCGGGCCGACGCCGAACCCGGCCGGCACGCCTCCGGTCTGCCCGGGGTCAGCCGTCGCCAGCTCGACCGGGCCCGGGCGGCGGTCGGCCACCTGGGGCGGGTCGCCGTCCTGCTGGAGGCCCACCTGCCCGGGCCCGACGCCGAGCCGGTGCCGGGGGCGGCCGAGTTCGCCGAGGAGCTGCGGCTGGCCACCGCGGTGGCGGCGGGCGCGCTGCTGACCGGGCGGCCGGTGGAGTTCGGCGCCGTCCGGGAGGCCCAGGAGCAGCTGGAACGACGGCTGGCCGACGCGCCGCCCGGGGTGCAGCGGGACGTGGTGCGGGCCGGGACCAGGCTGCTGCTGCAGGCGTTGAAGGACCTGGAGCGGGCGCTGCGGGGCGGCGGCACGGCGGCCTCCGCCGGGCGGCGCGAGCCGGAGCCGACGGGGCGGTAGGCCGTTTCCTCCGGCCCGTGCCGGGCGGCGGTCGGTCCGCCGTGCCGGGCGGCGGTCGGTCCGCTGTGCCGCGCCGTCGTCAGGCGGCTGCCGCTGCCGCCTCCAGCCAGTTGGCGAACTCGCAGGTGAAGTGCCACTGATGACCGGTCGACAGCTCGGCCGGGGTCGCGGCCGGGAACTCGACGGTGAGCCGGATCCGCAGCCCCCGGGGGGAGTCGGCGAACTCGTGCATCACCCGCAGCACCTCGGAACCGTCCGCCAGGTGGCCCGTGCCGCCGATCCGGACCGGGTACTCCGGCGTCGCCGGGGTGGGGTGGAAGCGGAGGTGGAAGCGGAGCGGCCCGGCGCCGACCGTCTCGATGATCTCGACCGTCCCGCCGGTGGAGTCGGCCAGGTAGTGCTCGGGGTTGGCGGCCAGCAGGGCGGCCCGGTCGCCGTCGTGCAGCCGGCCCTGCCACCAGGCGAGGAAGGTCCCGGCGTCGAGGCCGGTGGCGGTCAGCTCGGTGACGGCCGCGCGCCACCGGCCGCCGGAGGCGTCCAGCCAGCCGGCCATCGCGGCGTCGGCCGCGGCGGTGTCGGGGGCCAGCAGGTCGCGGACGCGGTCGTCGCCGAGGCGCTGCTTGAGCAGTCGCAGGGCGGCCCGGGAGCGGTCCAGCTCCCAGGCGAGGACGGCCGCGCGGTCGTGCCCGGTGCCGTCGATGTCGGTGTGGACGGTCGGCGGTGAGGTGGTGGTCATGGCGTCGCTCCTCGGATCGGGTGCCCCGCTAAACGGAGAGAATTTCTCCGTCTTGCTGGACGGTAGCATAGGAGGAGAAAATTCCTCCGGTTAAGGGCTGGCGATGAGAGCGGACGCGGAACGCAGTCGACGCAGGATCCTGGACGCCGCCTGCGAGGTCTTCCTGGAACGCGGCCCCGACGCCCCGCTCGACGCCGTGGTCCGCCGGGCCGGCGTCGGCCCCGGCACCCTCTACCGGCGCTTCCCCGACCGCGAGGCGCTGGTCCGGGCCCTCGTCACCGACCTGCTCACCCGGCTCGCCGAAGCCGCCGTCCGCGCCCGGGAGGACGAACCGGACCCGTACCGCGCACTGCGCCGCTTCGTGCACGCCGCCGCCGATCTGCGGATGGGCGCGGCGATCGTCGTGCTCCTGGAACGGCTGGTCGTCGACGAGGAACTCGCCGCCGCCCGGTCCGCCGCCGTCGAAGCCGTCGGGGAACTGCTGCGAGCCGCCCAGGACACCGGCCGGCTGCGCACCGACGTCGGCATGGGCGACCTCGTGCTGCTCTGCGTCCGGGTCTCCCGCCCGCTCCCGGGCGGGCTGGCCGCACTCGACGCCGACGGCACGCTCGTCCACCGGCACCTCGACCTCGCCCTCGCCGGACTGCGGCCCGGAGCGTCCGAGGAGCAGAGCGGCGAACCGCTCACCTTCGACCAGGTGATCGCCGCCGCCGGACGGCCGGGCGAGCCCGTGGTGGCAGAGTGGGCCGGATGAACGAGGAACTGCTGCGCGCCTGGCGGACCGGCGCCGAGGAGCCCGGCGCGGTCCTGCTGGACGGCTTCCACCCGCTGAAGCACGCGCTGCGCTTCGGCGGCGCCGTCCGGCAGGTGCTGACCGCCGACCGGTCCGCGCTGCTGGCACTGGCCGCCGAACTGGCCCCGGACGTCGCCCCGGCCCTGGACGCGCTGGCCGTCGAACTCCCGGAGGCCGCGCTGCGCACGCTCGCACCCCGGTTGAGCCCGACCGGGGTGGTCGCCCTGGCCGTGCGCCCCACCGCCGAGGCCAACCGCGCCGCGCTGGCCGTCCGGCCCCGGCCGGCGCCCGTCGTCCTGCTGGAGAACCCGCGCAACCTCGGCAATGTGGGCGCCGTGATCCGGCTGGCGGCCGGCTTCGGCGCGGCCGGCGTGGTCACCACCGGCGAACTGGATCCCTGGCACCCCGCCGTGCTCCGCGGCAGCGCGGGCCTGCACTTCGCCACCGCCGTCGAACGGCTGACCCTGCCGGAGCTGCCGGCCGGTCCGCTCCACGTCCTGGACCCGGAGGGCACCGACATCCGGGAGACGGCCTTCCCGGACGACGCGGTGCTCGCCTTCGGCACCGAGCGGCACGGCGTCTCGGCGGAGCTGCGGGCGCGGGCCGACCGGCTGGTCGCGGTGCCGATGCGGCCCGGGGTCTCCAGCTTCAACCTGGCGACCAGCGTGGCGATGGGGCTGTTCCACTGGATGTCGGGGCGCCCGCCGGGCGGGGCGGGCTGACCCGGGCGACGGATGGGCGGGCCTGGCCGAGGGTGCGGCCGGGCGGGTCGGGAGGGCCTGGCAGGTCGAGGGGGGCGGTCGGGCGGGTCAGGAGGGCCGCGGGTCAGGAGGGCCGGGCGGGTCAGGAGAACAGCACCCGCCAGGTGTCCGGCCCGGGGTAGCCGTCGGCCTCGGCGCCGCTCCAGCCCATGGCCTCCTGGAACGCCCGCACATTGCTCCGGTCGGCATCCGTCCAACGCGGCCCCGGACCCTCCGTGTAGGCCGCGCCGAACCCCGTGCGGACCAGCTGACCGCCGAGCAGCTCGACCTGGTCGCCCACCGCGCCCGGCCCGAAGGCACCGGGGCCGGGGAAGGCCGGCGAGCTGCCGCCGGGGGACGGGGCCGGGGACGGCTGCGACGGCGGAGGCGGGGGCAGCGGGGCGGCGGGGGCGATGTCCCGGCCCTTGCCGTTCACCAGGTAGTCCCAGGTGTCCTTGCCCGGAATGCCGTCCGCCTCGCCGCCGCGCCAGCCCTGCGCGAGCTGGAACGCCTCGGTGGCCCGCCGGTCCGACTCGCTCCAGCGCGGCCCCGGCCCCTCGGTGTAGAACCGGCCGCCGCCGCGCCGCACCAGCATCTCGCCCAGCCTCGTGACAAAGGCGTTGTCGGCGCCCGGACCGAACTTGTCCGCCCCCGGGAAGGCCGTGGCCGCCGCGCCGTCACTGCTGCTCCCACCGGTGGTGAGCGCCTTGTAGCGGTACGGGAGGTAGGTCGCCGAGTTCGACCAGTAGGCGTACGGGGTCACGCGCTTGGTGGCACCCGGGGAGGTCTGCTCGTACGCCACGTAACGGGTGCGGGCGGAGTCCGTCCAACCGCCGAAGACGGTGACGTGCGAGCCGCTCCGGGGACTCGCCGGATCGTTGTGGATCAGGACGTCACCGGGCTGGAGCTCGGCCTTGGTGATCCGCTCGGCGAAGTCCGGCAGCGTCCACGTGGTCTGGCTGCTGCCCAGACCCCAGGCCATCGAGACGAAGCCGGAGCAGTCCTGGCGGTAGCCGTCCGACCAGTAGCGGCTCATGCTGTACGGGACCTTCTGGTCCACCCAGCGCTGCGCCCGTTCGATGATCGAGGCCCGGGTGACGGGCTGCGCGGCGGCCGCCCGTTCGTCGGTGGCGCTCTCGCCGTAGAGGCCGCCGACCTCGCCCTGCGGGGTGTCGACGCGGGGGGCGGCCGGGCCGCCGGGGGTCGGGGCCGGGGTGGGCGCCGCGGTGGCCGCCCCGACCGCGCCGCCGCCGAGGGCGGTGCCGACGGCGGCCATCAGGACGGCGGCCCGGCGGCGGACGCTGCGGGCCGCCGCGTGGCCGCCCTCGTGCACCGGTGCGGCGTGCAGCCGGGCTCGGCGGCGGGCGGCGCAGCCCCCGCATATGCAGTCGTCGTCCGGTTCGACCTCGTCGAACCGCAGCGAGTCGGACCGCAGGTCGGACCGGGCGTCGGAGCGCTCGTCGGACCGCGGTGGGGCCGACCGCGGCGGGTCGAACTGCGGCGAGTCGGACCGCGGCAACGGGGCCGGTCGGCCGGTTCTGGTCATGCTCCGCCTCTTTCTCCTGGTGGGGGAGGGTGTCCGGCGGGCCGCTGACGGCGCGACAGCACGTTCCTTCCCAGGGCGACACCGGGTGTCGTCCGGACCAAAGTCCCAAGACGGACACCTGGTCGGCGCGGTGGGATGCGCCGCGTGGGTGACGGTCGTTCGGTATCCCGGGCGTGGCGCGGTGGGCGGAGCGGGAGCGGGGCGGGAGCGGGGCGGGAGGTCCGGCGAACTGTTCGGCCGTCAGCTGACGGGGCGTGCGGAGGAGGGCGGGTTGGCGGGCGAGTACTCGGGATCGGTCCAGCTCAGCGGGGTGGCGTCGGCCAGCTCGACGACGCCGGTGACGGTCAGGTCGACCACCCGTTCGGCTCCCGGCAGTCCGGCGGCGGCCGGGTCGGACCAGTCGGTCCTGGCCTCGCCGGTGACCAGCAGGGCGCCGCCGGTCTCCCAGTCCGGGACGAGCAGTCCGGCCCGCGGGTCGAACTCCAGGTTGCCCAGGGTCATGAACATGTTGTTGCCCGCGTAGTCGGGCCAGCGCAGCCGGTCCGGGCCGAGGACCCGCAGGAAACCGGGGTTGCCGCCGCGGTGCGAGGCGTCCGTCCGGCCGTCCGGACCGACGGTGGCGACGAAGAAGGTGTCGGCGGTGCTCAGCAGCAGTTGCTGGGCGGTGCTCAGCAGCGGACCGGCCGCCACCCGGCGCGGGGCACCGGCCCCGGGGCGGTCCAGCGGGTGGCGGCGCTGGATGTACTTCGGGCAGTTGGCGTAGACCTGCTCGGCGGCGATCACCAGGCCGCCCCGGCCGTCCGGCGTGGAGCGGCCGTTGACCCGCATCCGGCGGCGGGCGGCCGGGTCCAGGGCCACGGTGCCGACCTCGGCGGGGCGGGCCAGGGCAGCGGCCAGCGGGTCGGCCTCGGCCGGGTGGGCGGCGACCGTCACCGTCCGCTCGTCGGGGGCCCGCAGGAAGCCGGCCGGTCCGCTGAGCTGGGTGGCCCAGAGCCGGCCGTCGGCGTCGGCCGCCCCGACCACCAGCATCCGCCGCTCGGTCAGGAAGCGGGCGGCCACGGCGGGGACGGTACTGCCGACGGCGCGGCCGGAGTGGTCGGCCCGGTCGGTGCGGCCGGCCCGGGCCTGAACGGCCCGTTCGCCGGGGTGGTAGGGGGTGCCGGTGGCGGTCATGACGGGTTCCTTCCTCGGGCCGGGCGGGCTGGGTGGGCCACAGAGCGGGCGAGGCGGGCCGGCCCGTCGGGCCGGCCGGTACGCCCTGGGGGACTTTGCAAAGTCACACTTTGCAAAGTCCCGGATACTCTTTGCAAAGTGTGACTTTGCAAAGAGTTGTCAGAAGAAGCCGCAGGTCGGGGCGGTGCCGCTGGGGGCCTCGGCGCCGGTCCCGTCGACGCCCGCCGGGGTGTAGATCTCCAGCCGGATGCCGTCGGGGTCGGTGAAGAAGATCCCGCCGGAGGCGGCGCCCTCGCGGTGCGGGACGACGCCGTCGTGGGCGAACGAGGCGCCCAGCTCGCGCAGCAGGGCCTCGGCGGCGAGGACCTCGTCCAGCGAGTCGACCTGGAAGGAGAGGTGGTGCAGGCCGGGGGCGGCGGTGGCGAAGGCGCCCTCGCTCTGCTGCCAGAGGGTCAGCACCAGCCGGCCGTCGCGGCCGAGGAAGGCGTGGCGCTGCTCCGGGTCGGTGCCCTCCGCGACCAGCTCCAGGCCGAGCACGCGCCGGTAGAAGGCGGTGGAGCGGGCGAGGTCGGTGACGTTCAGGCCCACGTGGCCGGTCTGCAGGGTGCTGCTGATGGTGCCGGACATGCCTGATCACTCCCGTGGCCGGGGCGCCCCGGGGCGCCGCCTTCTAACCGTTGCCAACGACGTTAGTGGTTATCCTGGGAGAGGGTCAACCGGTACAGGCGGTTTCAATGGTTAGAAATTTCGATCATGGCTGTGCCATGACAAATCCGGGAGCGCGGGGTGCGGAGGAGCGGGCGCGCGGGCGCCGGGCCGGGGTGCGGCTACTCCCACTCCCACCGGGCGCCGATGTGGCCCGGCTGCTGGTCGGGGGCGAGGATCTGGGCGCTGGCCGAGGCGCCGATCCAGAGCTGCTCACGACGGCGGTCGACGTCCGCGCCCGGGTCGCGGTCGTAGCGCTCGCAGTGCACCGGCACGGTCGCCGGGTCGAAGTGGACCTGGAGCACGTACTCGCGCACCGGTGTGGCGAAGCGGCGGCTGTACTCGGTGGTCTGGGCGCCGCCGGAGGGGATCTCGACCTCGTACTCGAAGACCGTGCTGTCGCCGAGGCCCAGCGGGCGGTCCAGCATCACCTCGCCGACGATCAGGCCGGTGTCCGGGCGGCGGCGCACCCGGCCGAGCCGGCCGTGCCGGACGCCGGTGATCTCCGGGCAGCCGGTCGCCTCCTCGTCGGCCTTGTGCACGACCAGGCAGCGGGTCACCCCGGACACCGTGGCGCGGACGACCTGGCGCATCCGCAGCAGGTTGCCGCGCCGCTCGGCGTCCACGAAGTACGAGTCGTGGACCGAGAGCCGCTCCAGCTCGCCGGCCGGCGGCGCGTCCAGTTCGGCGAAGACGTCGGCGATCTGCTGCTCGCCCGGCCAGACGTCCTCCAGCCGCAGGTGGCTGGCGCCGGCGGTGGCCGCCCAGCGGCCGCGCGGGCGCGGCGGGCCCAGCAGCGCGGACAGCGTGGAGTGCGGCAGGCCGAGGAGTTCCTCCAGCAGGTGGACGGCGCGCAGCGAGCTGGCCCGCTCGGGCTGGCTGCGGCCGCGCCGCCAGTAACTCAGCGTGGTGACACTGACCCTGACGCCGCGTTGGGCCAGGGCGGCGCGGATCCGGTCCAGGCTGAGGCCGCTGGCCTCGATCGCCACGTGCAGGGTGTCGGCGAAGCCGCCGGTCGGGCTGGGACGGCCCGGCGTCGGCGCGGGCGACAGCGGGGGCACGGGCGGCCGGGGTGCGGGCGCGGCCGTGTCAGGGCGCGGCCCGACCAGTCTGAGGCGGGCGTCCTGGGGATGCTGTGAGGCCATGTGGTTACCTTCCCCACCGAGCGGGTGCGGCAGACCCGGAACGGCGCCGGAACGCGCCGTCAACGGCCTCGCCGAGCTGTGGGGAACCCTATGCACGGTCGAGAGGCTACGTCATCAGTCGTGCGTATGACAGTGGTCACGGGCGGTGGACCGCAGGGTTAGCGATCTTGAAACAGTGCGGAAACAGACGGGCCGTTTCCCGGCCGGGTGGTGCGTTCCGGACCGGTGGCGGCAGGTTCCGGCCATGGGTCCCGGGACGGGGGCCCGACGTAGACTCGGGGACCGGCCCGGAGCGAGCGAACCGGCCGGGAGCGAGCGACGGCCGAGAGCGAGGGAGCGCCGATGACCGAGTGGACAGCAGACCCGCGGGACCCGCGCCCGCTGCTCGGTGAGCCGCTCGCGCTCGACCTGCTGAACACGCGGTGGGCCGGTGAGCCGGTGAACGATCTGCTCGCCGAGCCGGACGGCCACGCGATCTGGCTCTCCACGGCCGGGCTGGCCGACCGCTGCCCGGCGGACGGGCCCGGGCTCGCGGCCCTGCGGGAGGCCCGGGAGGCGGTCGGGGCGGCCGTCCGGGAGCTGGACGCGGGCGGGGTGCCAGGGGCCGGCGCGCTGGCCGGGCTGGACGCGGTGCTGCGGCACGGGCGGGTCCGGCGGGAGGCCTCGGCGGCCGGGCCGGTGGACCGGGTCGAGGTGGACGAGCCCCGGTGGCTGGCCTCCTGGCTGGTGGTGGACGACTTCCTGGGGCTGCTGGCGCAGGGGCCGGGGCGGATCAAGAAGTGCGCGCACGAGGCGTGCATCCTGCACTTCTTCGACACCTCGCAGAACGGCCGGCGCCGCTGGTGCCGGATGGCCGTGTGCGGGAACCGGGCCAAGGCGGCCCGGCACTACGAGAAGGCGCGTCCGTAGCGCGCCGGCGGTACGCCGGTGGCGTGTCGGCGGCCGGGCGGGCCCGGAGGAGCGCCGCTCCCCCGGGCCGGACGGACGGGCCGCGCGGACGGGCCGCGCGGGCGGGTCAGGCCTCGCCGAGCCATTCGGTGAGGGCGGCGCGCAGCTCGCCGGCGCCCGGGTCGACGGCGGCCCAGGCGGCGTAGCCGTCCGGGCGGATCAGCAGCACGGTGTCGCGCAGCTTGCCGTGCGGGTCGGCTGGGGCGACCGTGACCAGGCGCTCCCGCCACGGGTCGGCGGCCGCCACCTCGTCATTGCTGACCAGCACGAACCGTCCGGCCCGCAGTGCCTCGTAGAGCCGCTCCGGGGCGGCCGGGCCGTCCTCGCGGGGCGGCTCCAGGCCGGTCAGCCGCAGGTCCGGGACCCGCTTGCCGACCAGCGGGTGGGCGTCCTTGGGCGCGGCGTAGGAGATGCCGAGGCCGGAGACGGTGCGGGCGCCCCGGTCCACCACGGCGTCGACCCGCCCGGCGACCTGGACCAGTGCCCCGCGCAGTGCCCGGGTGGCGGCGGACTGGGCGAGCGCGACCCGGATCATCGCGCCGGAGGCGCGCAGGGCCGTCCGGCCGACCGGGTGCCGCTCGCTCTGGTAGCTGTCGAGCAGGCTGTCGTCGGCCCGGTCGCGCAGGACGGCGACGAGCTTCCAGGAGAGGTTGGCGGCGTCCTGGAGGCCGGTGTTCATGCCCAGGCCGCCGGCCGGGGAGTGGCAGTGGGCGGCGTCGCCGGCCAGGAACACCCGGCCGGAGCGGTAGTCGGGGACCTGCCGCTCGTCGCTGTGGAAGGTGGAGCTCCAGCGGACGTCGTGCAGTCCGTAGTCCTCGCCGAGGGCGCGGCGGGTGATGTCGGCGAGCAGTTCGGGGCCGGGCGCGGTGCCGTCCGGGAGCTGCTCGGCGCGGTCCCGGGCGAGGACGCGGTACCAGCCGTCGCCGAACGGGACCAGCAGCGCGAAGCAGTTCTCGTCGGCGCCGGCGGCGATGCCGTCCTCGGGCTCGCGCTCCAGGCGGACGTCGGCGAGCAGCACCGAGTCGACCACCGATTCGCCGGGGAAGGGCAGCCCGAGCAGGTCGCGGACGGTGGAGTGGACGCCGTCGGCGCCGACCGCGTAGCGGGCCCGGTGGGTGCTGGTGACGCCGTCGCGCACGGTGTCGACGGTGACGCCCTCGGGGTCCTGCCGCAGTCCGGTGACCTCGGTGCCGCGCAGGACGGTCGCGCCGGCCTTGACCGCCCGGTCGTGGAGCAGCCGTTCGGTGTTGTACTGCGGGGTGAGCAGGACGAACGGGAAGCGGGTCGGCAGGTGGCCGAGGTCGATCCGGACCCGGTTGAAGGCCTTCAGCGCCTCGACCGGGCGGCCGGTGGCGATGAGGTCGTCGGCGAGGCCCCGGGCGTCGAGGAGTTCGAGGGTGCGGGCGTGCACGGCGAACGCCCGGGTGAGGTTGGACTCGGTGCCGCGCTTCTCCAGCACGGTGACGCCCAGGCCGGCCGCGGCGAGGTCCCCGGCCAGCAGCAGGCCGGTCGGCCCGGCGCCGACCACGATGACGTCGGTGACGGTCTGCTTCTCGGTCATGTGTCAGCTCCCGGTGCTCGAACAGCGGCTGGACGCCGTGTGTGGCGTTTCCCCGTCCCCATCATCGCTTCCCGGGAGTGGCGTTGTGAATCTCCGGTCCCCGGCGCGTGGCCGGGGACCGGAGGCGCGGGCCACCGGGAGGGTGGCGCCGGCGGGGTCGCGGCGGCTCAGCCGTGGCGGCGGATCTCCACGGTGCGGAACCGGTTGGCGACGAACGCGCCGTCGCAGTAGGCGGAGTTGGCGGCCGGGTTGGCGCCGGTGCCGTGCAGGTCGGAGAAGGCGGCGGTCTGGTTGGCGTACACCCCGCCGGTGAGGTTGAGGGAGAGCGAGACGCCGGCGTCGAGGGCGGCCCCGACCAGGGCGGCCTCGACCTCGGGGGAGGTGGTGTAGGCGGCGGCGGTCATCGCGCCCTGGGTGCGGACGGTGTCGCGCAGCAGCTCGACGGCGGCGGCGGTGTCCTCGACGGCGACGGCGAAGGAGACCGGGCCGAAGCACTCGGCGCGCAGGACGGCGCGGTCGTCCGGCTTGTCGGCGTCCAGCTTGACCAGGGCGGGGGTGCGGACGGTCGCGCCCGGGAAGTCCGGGTGCTCCACGGCCCGCGGGGCGAGGGCGAGTTCGCCGTACTCGCCGCCGGCCGCGGCGGCCGAGCGCTGCAGCACGCCGGGGTTGACCACGGCGCCGAGGACGGCCGCGGCGCGGGCGTCGTCGGAGAGCAGGCCCTCGATGGCGGTGGCGAGGTCGCGGACCACCTCGTCGTAGGACTTGGCGCCCTGGTCGGTGTCGATGCCGGTGCGCGGGACCAGCAGGTTCTGCGGGGTGGTGCACATCTGGCCGCTGTACAGCGAGAGCGAGAAGGCCAGGTTGTTCAGCATGCCCTTGTAGTCGTCGGTGGAGTCGACGACGACGGTGTTGACGCCGGCCTTCTCGGTGTAGACCTCGGCCTGCCCGGCGTGCTCCTCCAGCCAGTCGCCGAAGGCGGTGGAGCCGGTGTAGTCGATCAGCCTGATCTCGGGGCGGACGGCCAGGGTCCGGGCCACGGTGCCGCCCTCGTGCTCGGCGGCCAGGCAGACCAGGTCGGCGGGGAAGCCGGCCTCGGCCAGCACCTCGCGGGCGATCCGGACGGTGAGCGCCAGCGGGAGCACGGCCCGCGGGTGCGGCTTGACCAGCACCGGGTTGCCGGTGGCGAGGGAGGCGAACAGGCCGGGGAAGCCGTTCCAGGTGGGGAAGGTGTTGCAGCCGATCAGCAGCGCCAGGCCGCGCGGGACGACGGTGAACTCCTTGGTCATCACCAGCGGGTCCCGCTTGCCCTGCGGCTTGGTCCAGCCGGCGCTCTCGGGCAGCCGGGTCTGCTCGGCGTACGCGTAGGCGACGGCCTCCAGACCCCGGTCCTGGGCGTGCGGGCCGCCGGCCTGGAAGGCCATCGCGTAGGCCTGGCCGGTGGTGTGCATGACCGCGTTGGCGAACTCGTGCGAGCGGGCGTTGATCCGGGCCAGGATCTCCAGGCAGACCGCGGCGCGGGTGAGCGGGCCGGCGGCGGCCCAGGCCGGGCGGGCGGCGGACAGCGAGGCGATCAGGGCGTCCGGTCCGGCGTGCGGGTAGCCGATGCCCAGTTCGAGGCCGTACGGGGAGACCTCGCCGCCGACCGTGTCGCCGTCGGCGGGGTGGCCGGGCAGCTCGAACGGCTGGTTCAGCAGGGCGTCGAAGGCGGCCCTGCCGTCCGCGGCGGCGCTCTCGCCGTAGGCCTTCGGGAACTCGGGGTAGGGCGACCAGTAGTCGCGCTTGGCGGCGGCGTCGACCGCGGCCGCCAGGGTGGCCCGGTGGCGTTCGACGAGTTCGGCGACGAGGGGGTGGGTGACCGCTGCGGACATGGTGTGCGCTCCTCAGAGGGGAGGACGGGACACGTCACAGGGTAACCGAACGATCGGTCGGCTCAAGAGGGCGAACGGGAACGGAGTCCCGGAGCGTACGGGGCGGGCCAAAACGGCGGGGGCGCGTCCGAAGCGGACGCGCCCCCGGGAGGCGACGGGTGACCCGAGCGGTTACGGGATGCCCAGCTCGAAGATCACGTACCCGCCGTACCAGCCGGAGGCGACCGCCCCGAAGCCGAGGACCACCGCCAGCACCGGCCAGCTCAGCTTCCGCATCGCCACCGCGAGCGCGATCAGCAGCGGGAAGGCCGGCAGCAGGTAGCGCGAGGTGTTGCCGAAGATGCCCAGGCTGCCGAGCACCGAGACGATGGTGGCCAGGGTGTACGCGGTCAGCACCAGCGGCGGGCGCAGCCGGACCAGCAGCACGATCAGCACCGGCAGGCTCAGCACGATCAGCGTCGCCAGCATGTCGGCCGTGTGCCAGGCGAACGGGTAGTCGTTGCGGCCCAGCAGCACGCCGCGGAGCGCGGCCCAGGTGCCCTGGCCCCAGTCGAAGTAGTGCAGCCAGGCGTCGTGCTGGAGGGTGAAGTAGCCGCCCCACTCGCCCGTCCGCCAGCCCACCCAGCCGACGTAGCCGAGCAGCCCCAGCGGGGCCAGCAGCATCGCGGTCAGCGGGCGCGCCACCCCGCTCTCCCGCCGGTACAGCTCCACCAGGGCGGCCAGGCCGACCGCGCCGATCAGCGCCGCCGAGGTGGGTCGGTTGAGGCCCGCGACCAGGGTGAGCACCCCGGCCGCCACCCACTGCTTGGTCATCACGCAGTAGCAGGACCAGGCGGCCAGCGCGACGAACAGCGAGTCCGAGTAGAGCGCCCACTCGGCGCCCGACCCCGGGGCGATCGCCCACAGGCCGGCCGCGATCACGCCCGCGCGCGGGCCGGCCATCCGGTCCACCACGGCGTAGATGCCGGCCGCGGCGAACAGCGAGGCGACCACCGAGACGATCATCCCGGCGCCGTACAGGCCGAACGGGGTCACCTCGGAGACCAGCCGCATCAGGCCCGGGTAGAGCGGGAAGAAGGCGGCCGAGTTCTGCTCGATCGTGAAGCCGGGGACGCCGTTCGGGACGGCCACCAGCGCCGGGTGGTAGCCGAACTGGGCGACCTGCTGGTACCACCAGCCGTCCCAGCTGGCCAGCACGTCCCAGGGGTTGGCGCCGCCGCCGAAACGGGGGTGCTTCTTGAGGTAGTCCCCGGAGAAGGAGAGCAGCTTCATGAAGACGGTGAAGCCGACCAGCTTCAGGACGGCGTAGCACCACACGGCCGGCCCGAAGCGCAGGACGAGGTCCCGGGCGCGTTCACGCCAGTCGAGGGCGGGCTCGGCCGTGGTGACGCCGCTGCGCTGTTCGGGCAGATCGGATTCGACTGCCGGTATTGCGCTCATGCGACTTCCCCACCTGCTCGGCCTCGGACGGATCGTCCGCCGAGTCTAGGGTCTGGATCCGGGCTTTGGTGTGGACCAGGTCACCCCGGGCGCCGTCGGGGCGGGGCGGAGCGGGCACCCGGGCGCGGCCGGGTCGGGCCGGGCGGGGATACTCGGGGAATGGCCGATCACACCCCGCGCACCGCCTACACCGTGGAGTCCCTGCTCGCGGTGACCGTCGACGTGTTCAACGAGCGCGGGTACGACGGGACCTCGATGGAGGACCTGTCGCGCGCGGCCGGGATCTCCAAGTCCTCGATCTACCACCATGTGCGCGGCAAGGAGGAGCTGCTCCGGCTGGCCGTCGGGCGGGCGCTGGACGGCCTGTTCGGGATCCTGGCCGAGCCGGCCGCGGTCGAGGGGCCGGCGGTGGAGCGGCTGGAGCACGTGGTGCGGCGGACCGCCGAGGTGCTGCTCGCGGAGCTGCCCTACGTCACCCTGCTGCTGCGGGTGCGCGGCAACACGGTCACCGAGCAGTGGGCGCTGGAGCGCCGCCGGGACTTCGACCACCAGGTGGCCGAGCTGCTGCGGGCCGCCGTCGCGGACGGCGCGCTGCGGGCGGACGTCGAGCCGCGGCTGGCCACCCGGCTGCTCTTCGGCATGATCAACTCGATCGTGGAGTGGTACCGGCCGGGCCTCAAGGCCGCCGACGGCGTCGCCGACGCGGTGGTCCACCTGGCCTTCGACGGCCTCCGGGCGCGGTAGGGCGCTCCCCGGGCGGCCGCCCGGCGGGGAGCCCGCCGTCGGTCCGGCGGGGACGGGGACCCCGCCGTCAGTCCGGCGGGACCTGGTCCGTCTCCTCGAAGACCAGCATGGTGCGGGTGCCGAGCACCTGCGGGATCGACTGGATGCGGTTGAGCACGAGCTCCCGCAGGGCGTGGTTGTCGGCCGTGTGCACCAGCAGCAGGACGTCGAAGTCACCGCCGACCAGCGCGATGTGCGCGACCCCCGGCAGGGCCAGCAACTGCTCCCGCACCGTCCGCCAGGAGTTCTGCACGATCTTCAGGGTGATGTAGGCGGAAGCCCCCTGACCTGCGCGTTCGTGGTCCACCCTGGCGGTGAAGCCGCGAATCACGCCGTCCTCGACCATCCTGGAGATCCGGGCGTACGCGTTCGCCCGGGACACGTGCACCCGCTCGGCCACCGAGCGGATGGAGGCGCGGCCGTCCTGCTGCAGCAGCCGCAGGATCGCCCGGTCGACCCGGTCGAGTCTGGACATCTGTTCAGCCGACATGACCCCCCACCCCCGACGATTGGACGCAATGCCACCAGTCGACCGCCACCCGGGCCGATTGTCCACCACCTTCGCACGCTTCTGGTCAAGATGAACAGACGACCGAACAATCGGTAGGGAGCCCCCGCCACCCCTGGAGGTGCCCCGAGATGACCGTTCTCGACCACAGACACCACACGGCCGTGCCCGGTTGGCTGCCCGGGGCCACCGCCCCCCGCACCGACCCGGCCCCGCTGCTCCCCGACCCCGCTCCGGTCCGGGTCCTCGGTACTCCCGCGCTGGAGAAGTACGACCCCGTGCTGCTCCGCGAGCTGTACCGCCGCCTCGTCGTCGGCCGCCGCTACAACCAGCAGGCCACCACCCTCACCAAGCAGGGCCGGCTCGCCGTCTACCCCGCCTCCACCGGCCAGGAGGCCTGCCAGGTCGCCGCCGCGCTGGTGCTGGAGGAACGCGACTGGCTCTTCCCCAGCTACCGCGACACCCTGGCCGTCGTCTCCCGCGGCGTCGACCCGCTGGAGGCCCTCACCCTGCTCCGCGGCAACGCCCACACCGGCTACGACCCCAGGGCCACCAGGACCGCGCCGCTCTGCACCCCGCTCGGCACCCAGGGCCCGCACGCCGTCGGACTGGCGCACGCCGCCCGGCTGAGCGGCGAGCCGGCGGTCGCGCTGGCCATGCTCGGCGACGGCGGCACCAGCGAGGGCGACTTCCACGAGGCACTGAACTTCGCCGCCGTGCTCCAGGCCCCCGTGGTCTTCCTGGTCCAGAACAACGGCTACGCGATCTCCGTCCCGCTCAGCGCCCAGTCCGCCGCCCCGACCCTGGCCCACAAGGCCGTCGGCTACGGGATGCCCGGCCGGCTCGTCGACGGCAACGACGCGCCCGCCGTGCACGGGGTGCTGGCCGAGGCGGTCGAACGGGCCCGCACCGGCGGCGGCCCGACCCTGGTCGAGGCCCTCACCTACCGGGTCGAGGCGCACACCAACGCCGACGACGCCACCCGCTACCGGACCGAGAACGAGGTCGCGGCCTGGCGGGAGCACGACCCGATCCTGCTGATGGAGCGCGCGCTGCGCGAGCTCCGGGTACTGGACGAGGACCTGGTCCGGGACGCCGCCGAGGAGGCCGAGGCGCTCGCCGCCCGGATGCGCGCCGAGTTCCACGCCGAGCCCGAGCTCGACCCGATGTCCCTGTTCGCCCACGTGTACGCCGAGCCGACCCCGCAACTGCGCGAGCAGGCGGCGCAGCTGGCCGAGGAACTGGCCGCCGAGGCCGAGGTGCAGTCCTGATGACGACCGCTGTCTCCCCCGCCGCCCCGGCCGCCCCCGCCCGGACGGCCAGCATGGCGCAGGCGCTCAACACGGCGCTGCGCGACGCCATGCGCGAGGACCCGACGGTGCACGTGCTCGGCGAGGACGTCGGCGCGCTCGGCGGCGTCTTCCGGATCACCGACGGCCTCACCGCCGAGTTCGGCCCGGACCGCTGCCTGGACACCCCGCTCGCCGAGGCGGGCATCCTCGGCACCGCCGTCGGCATGGCCATGTACGGGCTGCGGCCGGTGGTCGAGATGCAGTTCGACGCCTTCGCCTACCCGGCGCTGGAGCAGCTGTTCTCGCACGTCGCCAAGATGCGCAACCGCACCGCCGGCCGGCTGCCGATGCCGATCACCGTCCGGATCCCCTACGGCGGCGGCATCGGCGGCGTCGAGCACCACAGCGACGCCTCCGAGGCGTACTACGCCTCCACCCCCGGCCTGCACGTGGTCACGCCCGCCACCGTGGCCGACGCCTACGGGCTGCTGCGGGCCTCGATCGCCTCGGACGACCCGGTGGTCTTCCTGGAGCCCAAGCGGATGTACTGGGGGAAGGACGGGTTCGACCCCGCCGCCCCAGTCGAGCCGATCGGGCGGGCCGTGCTGCGCCGGACCGGCACCTCCGCGGTGCTGATCACCTACGGCCCCTCGCTGCCGGTCTGCCTGGAGGCGGCCGAGGTGGCGAAGGCCGAGGGCTGGGACCTCGCGGTGCTGGACCTGCGCTCCCTGGTGCCGTTCGACGACGAGACGGTCTGCCGGGTGGTGCGCTCGCTCGGCCGGGCCGTGGTGGTGCACGAGGCGGTCGGCTTCGGCGGCACCGGCGCGGAGATCGCCGCCCGGGTCACCGAGCGCTGCTTCCACCACCTGGCGGCGCCCGTGCTGCGGGTCACCGGATTCGACATCCCGTACCCGCCGCCGATGCTGGAGCACCACCACCTGCCCGGGGTGGACCGGATCCTGGACGCGGTCGCCCGGCTGCAGTGGGAGGACTGAGGATGATGCCCGTCGTGCGCGAGTTCACCCTGCCCGACCTCGGTGAGGGACTCACCGAGGCGGAGGTCGTGCGCTGGCTGGTCGAGGTCGGCGAGGTGATCGCGATCGACCAGCCGGTGGTGGAGGTGGAGACCGCCAAGGCGGTGGTCGAGGTGCCCTGTCCCTACGGCGGGGTGGTGACCGCGCTGTTCGGCGCCGTCGGCGAGGAGGTCCTGGTCGGCGCGCCGCTGGTGACGGTCGCGGTGTCGCCGGGCGAGGGCGAGCCGCCGCTCGCGGCGGTGCCGGTGGTGGAGCGGGCGGCGGCGGTGGAACGGCCGCTGGTCGGGTACGGGGTCGCCGAGCCGGACCGGGGCGGACGGCGGCGCCGGGTCGGGGGCGGCGGGGTTTCGGCCCCGGTGGCCCGGGCCGCGGCTCCGGTGGCTCCCCCGGCGCCGGTGGCGGTGCCTGCGGCTGCTCCGGCCCCGGTGCCGGCGGCCGCGGTGGTGCCGGTCGTCGCGGGCGGTGTGCCCGCGGTGATCTCGCCGCTGGTGCGACGGCTGGCGCGGGAGCAGGGCGTGGAACTGGCGGCGGTCGCCGGCAGCGGGCCGGACGGCCTGATCCTGCGGGCGGACGTCGAACGGGCGGTCGCGGCCAAGGTCGCCGCGGCGCCCGCCGCACCCGCCGTCGCGCCGGTGGACCCGCTGTCCTCCGGGGCCGGGTCCGTCGTCCCGCTGCGCGGGCTGCGCAAGGCGGTGGCCGAGAAGCTCGGCCGCAGCCACCGGGAGATCCCCGCCGCGACCTGCTGGGTGGACGCCGACGCCACCGAACTGATGGCGCTGCGGCGGCAGTTGAACGCCGTACCGGGGCCGAAGGTGAGCGTGCTGGCGCTGCTCGCCCGGATCTGCGCGGTCGGGCTGGAGCGCTTCCCCGATCTCAACTCCAGTGTGACCCCGGACGGTTCGGGGATCCTGCGGCACTCGGCGGTGCACCTGGGCTTCGCGGCGCAGGGCGACCGCGGCCTCGTCGTCCCGGTGGTGCGGGACGCGCAGCGCCTCACCACCGAGCAACTCGGCGAGGAGCTGGGCCGGTTGACCGAGGCGGCGCGGACCGGGGCGATCGCTCCGGCCGAGCTGACCGGCGGCACGTTCACCCTGAACAACTACGGGGTGTTCGGGGTGGACGGTTCCACCCCGATCCTCAACCACCCGGAGGCGGCGATGCTCGGGGTCGGCCGGATCGTCGCCAAACCCTGGGTCCACCAGGGCGAGTTGGCGGTGCGCGAGGTGACCCAGCTGTCGTTCACCTTCGACCACCGGGTCTGCGACGGCGGTACCGCGGGCGGGTTCCTGCGGTTCGTCGCGGACTGCGTCGAACAGCCGGGCGTGCTGCTGCGGCGGCTCTGAGCCCGCGTTCCGGTCGGCGAGGTCGCTCGCCCTGGGTGGTGGAACCGCCGCCCAGGGCGAGCGCGGCGGGGAGAGTAGCGCGTCCGGGGGGCGGGTGTCCGGGCTTCACGCTATTTGTCGGATGAGCACTTCGGGCATGCCACGCTTCCTGGGCGTCAACAGAGACAAGCCAGGTGGTGGCGTAGGCCGGCCGGAGGCGAAACGATTCTCTTGGGTACTCGAAACGTTGCGGTGAAGTCCCGCAGAACACTCCTGGTCCGTACCGGGCACGGATCGGCGGCGGCCTCGGCCGTGCCCGGCCTGCCGGAGGCGGCGCCGGGCGTCGTACCGGACGGCCTGCCGGGCATCGCGCCGGAGGCCGGGACGGGCTCGGTGACGGACGCGGCGAGGGACGCGGTCGTGGGCGTCGCGCCAGCCGCTGAGCCCGCCGCGCCGCCGGTTCCGCCGGACCTGCCGCCGGTGTTCGGGCCCGTCGCGCCCGGGCCGGTGGTGCTCGGGCCGGGAGCGCCCTCCTCGTCGGCGCCCGGGCCGGTGGCGCCCCCGTGGGTGGCGCCCGCGCCGATCGTGACCGGGCCGGTCCTGCCGATGCTCCCGACGGAACCCGTCCTGCCCGTGGTGCCGGTCCAGTCCGTCCGGCCGGTGGCCCCGGCGCCGCCGGTCGTCCCCCCACGGCCCGTCGAACCGCCCGCCGTCCCGGCCCCGGCCCCGCCCGCGGCGGTGACCGGCGGTCCCGCGATCGAGCCGCTGTTCACCAGCGCGCCCGGTCTCAACTGGGCCGGACCCGGCGACCAGTGGTCCCGCGCGTGGGCGCTGCGCACCCTCGGCGGGGCCGCTTCACCGGACGCGTCACCGGACGCGTCACCGGTCGCCTCGCAGGACGCTTCACCGGTCGCGCAAGCGCCGCAGGCGCCCGCCGCGCCGACGGAACCCCGCGACGCCGCCGAACTGCCGCCCACCGCCCGGGACATCGAGCTGATCCGGACCAGCCTGGCGGTCGTCGAGCCGGTCGCGGACCGGGCCACCGCGCACTTCTACGCGCTGATCTTCCTCGGCCACCCCGAGATCAGGGCGCTCTTCCCGGCCGCCATGGACGTCCAGCGCGACCGGCTGTTCCGCGCCCTGCTGACGGCCGCCCGCAGCGCCGGCGACCCGGAGGGGCTGCGCGCCCACCTGGGCGCGCTGGGCCGGGGCCACCGCCGCTACGGCACCCTGACCGGCCACTACGGCCCGGTCGGCGAATGCCTGGTGGCGGCACTGGCCAAGTACGCGGGCAGCCGCTGGAACGCCGAGACCGAGCTGGCGTGGCGCCGGGTGTACCGGCTGGTCTCCTCGATCATGATCGAGGCCGCCGAGGAGGCCGCCCGCACCTCGCCGCCCTGGTGGCAGGGCGAGGTGGTGGCGCACGAGCGCCGGACCCCGGACGTCGCGGTGCTCACCGTCCGCCCGGACCAGGCGTACCCGTACCGCGCCGGGCAGTACACCAGCCTGGAGACGCCCTGGTGGCCCCGGGTCTGGCGGCACTACTCGTTCGCCTCCGCGCCCCGGCCGGACGGTCTGCTGACCTTCCACGTCAAGGCGGTGCAGGCGGGCTGGGTGAGCAACGCCCTGGTGCACCGGGCCGCGCCCGGCGACGTGCTGCGGCTGGGCCCGGCGGTCGGCGGGATGACCCTGGACGACACCGACGACGCCGACCTGCTGCTGGTGGGCGGGGGCACCGGGATCGCGCCGCTGCGGGCCCTGGTCGAGGAGGTCGCCGGGCGCGGCGGGGGCCGCTCGGTGGAGGTGTTCCACGGCGCGCGGACCCCCGCCGAGCTCTACGAGCTGGCGGCGCTGCGGGAAGCGGCGGAACGGCACCGCTGGCTGACCGTGCGCGCGGTGCTCTCCGGCCCCGGCGCCGGGACGGCGGAGGCCGCCGCCGCGGGCCTGCTCGCGGGCGAACTCCCGGAGGCGGTGGCCCGGTTCGGGCCGTGGACCGGACGGACGGCCTACCTGTCGGGGCCGCCCGCGATGGTCCGGCGGACGAGCGGGGTGCTGCTGCGGTCCGGGCTGCCGGCCGAGCGGATCCGGCACGACCTGGTCGGCGACCTGGCCGCGCCGTGAGCCGCCCCACGGCGTCGTGAGCCGCCCGGTCGGGCCGCGGACCGTCAGACGAGGTCGGGGGCGAGCAGGGCGCGGACACCCTCGATGTTGGCGGCGAGGTAGGCCCGCAGGGCCGGCGGCACCACATTGACCGAGGTCACGCCCTCGCGGGTGAACGGCACCCGCACCACCTCGTAGTCGCCGTTGGGCTCCTCCACCTCGGGCCCGTGCCGGCGGTCGAGGTCCATCGAGGCGAGCCGGCAGACGAAGAAGTGCTGCACCTTGACCCCGTGCGGGTGGAGCAGGCTGCCGTCGTCGTGGTGGGTGTGGCTGATGGTGTCCACGAAGGCGGAGACCACGTCGACCACCTTGCCGCCGAGCTCCTCGTCCACCTCGCGGTGCAGGGCCTCGACCACGCTGCGGTCGCTCCGCTCGACACCCCCGCCGGGCGTGATCCAGTACGGGTGCGGGGAGCCGGGGCGGGTGCGCCTGATCAGGACCAGCGAGGCCGGTCCGTACGGGTCGTTCGGATCCGTCTCCAGCACGATCGCCCGGGCGGTGCGCTTGACGACTGGGCGGGGCGGGGTGCGCACGGCGACCTCCGGGGCTGGAGCGTTGTGCGGGATTCTCCCGCAGCCCGGCCCGGCCGAAACGCGCCCCGCCCCGGTTGCGTCCGTCCGGGGCGGGCGGCGGCGTTCGGAGCGGGGCGACGGCCGTCCGGGGCGGTGGTGTTCGGAGCGGCGGCGTTCGGAGCGGGGCGGCGGCGTTCGCGCTCAGTCCTCGTCGAGGGCGAGGCTCAGGCCCCAGGAGACCAGGCTGACGATCAGCGCGCCGAACAGCGCGGCCCAGAAGCCGTCGACGTGGAAGTCGAGGTCGAGTTTGTCCGAGGTCCACGAGGTGAGCCACAGCATCAACGCGTTCACCACGAAGGTGAACAGGCCGAGGGTCAGGATGAACAGGGGGAGGGAGAACAACTTCACCACCGGCTTGATCAGCCAGTTGACCACGCCGAAGACCAGCGCCACGGCGACCACCGTGAGCGTCTTGTGCTTCCAGTCGTCCCCGGTGAGCGTGATCGCGGGGACGATCCAGGCGGCGACCCAGATGGCCGCCGCGTTGATCAGTGTCTTGATGACGAAACCCTTCATGGGGCCAGCGTCCCAGGTCGGTCAAGGGGTGACGCCGCTCCGGGCGGCCCGGTGGTGTTGAATGCCGGTGGTTCGAGGTCCGTACGAGAAGGGGTGCTCCCCGATGAAACTGTTCCGACTGGACCAGCTGGACGCCGAGCGCGCCGCCAACGACGGCGCGTACCTGCGCTTCCTGCGGGAGCCGCGGATGTCGGCCGGCCTCTACGCGCTCGCCCCCGGCGACACCGACACCCAGACCGCGCACGCCCAGGACGAGATCTACCAGGTCGTCAGCGGCCGGGCCGAGCTGACGGTCGGGGACGAGACCGCCACCGTCGGCCGGGGCACCGTCGTCTACGTGCCGGCCGGCACCCCGCACCGCTTCCACCACATCACCGAGGAACTGCGGGTGCTGGTGGTGTTCTCCCCGCCGGAGGACTGAACCGGGGGCGCGAAGGACCGGACCGGGAGCGCGGAGCACTGGACCGGGGGCGCGGCGGACGTCCGGTTAGGGTCGGGGCATGAGCCTGAGCCTGACCGAAGAACTCTGGGCGGCGATCGAGCCGGTCTACGCCGAGATCCTCGACCACCCCTTCATCTCCGGCCTCACCGACGGCACCCTGCCGCGGGAGGCGTTCCGCCACTTCGTCGTGCAGGACTCGCACTACCTGCGCGACTACGCCCGTGCGCTGGCCGTCTGCGCGGCCAGGGCCCCGGGCGAGGAGGAGGTGCGGGCCTTCGCCGACGACGCGATCGGCGCGCTGGCTGCCGAGCAGGGGATGCACGCCGAGTTCCTCGACGCCTTCGGCGACACCGCCGAGAAGGCCGCCGCCGAACCGGTGCTGCCGACCACCCGCGCCTACACCAGCTACCTGCTCGCCACGGTCTACGGCGGCTCCTTCGCGGAGGCCGTCGGCGCCGTGCTGCCCTGCTACTGGATCTACGCCCGGGTCGGCGAGCGGCTGCTCGCCGAGGGCTCCCCCGACCCGCTCTACGCGAAGTGGATCGCCACCTACGGCGACGAGGCGTTCCAGTCGGTGGTGCGGCGGGTGCTGGCGCTGACCGACCGGCTCGGCGAGGAGATCTCCCCCGCCGAGCGGCGCCGGGTGGTCGAGCACTTCGTCACCACCTCCCGGTACGAGTGGATGTTCTGGGACGCCGCCTGGCGCCGGGAGTCCTGGCCGGTCTGAGGCCCGTGACGGGGGCGTCCGCGAGGCAGGGGCGGGCCGGGGTCGAGGCTCGTTCCCCGAGGTCGGGGCCGGGTTCACCCGGGGTCCGGGGTCGGGGTGATCTCCGGGTTCTCTCGGGGCCGTTGGCCCTCGTTCCGTCCCTCCGGCCGCCGTACGATCGAAGTACGAAAGCGAGCGGGATGCGGCACCGGACGGCAGCCGACCCCAAGGGGAGAGAAGGAACGGACATGGCTGAGCTCTGGAAGTCGCTGCCCTCGTGGGTGCGGAACATCGTTGTTCCGGTACTGGTACTGATCCTGGCGTGGAACCTGCTGATGTTCGTCTTCGGTGTGGTCGGCGCGCTGCTGGCCTTCGCCGTCAAGGCGCTGGTGGTGGTCGGTATCGCCGCCGCCGTGGTGATCCTGGTCAAGAAGGCCGCAAGGAACTAGCGCCCCGGACCTGTCCCGACGCCCGCGCCCCCGCTCCGGGGCGCGGGCGTCGGGCGTTCACGGGCGGGGCGCGGGACGGACGGTGCCTCCCCCGGTCTCGCGGAGGAAGGCGTCGAGGTCCCGGTGCGGCCGCCAGCCCTGGGTCCGGGCCCGGGTGAGGTCCAGCACGACGTCGCGGGAGAGCTGGTCCACCGCGTACGGGGTCAGGCCGGGGAGCCGCCCGGTGCGGGCGGCCAGCCGGGCCAGCGGGGCCGGCACATGGTGGATCCGCGCGGTCACGCCGTGTGCGGCCAGCACCGCGCGGACCACCTCGTCGCGCCGGTACGGGCGGGCGTCGGCGATGTTGTAGGCGACCGGCGTCCACGGACGGTCGCCGGTACGGCCCGCCCCGACCGCGGACAGGCAGGCGTCCGCGAGGTTCTGCACCGCGGTGAGGCTGAGCCGCACGTCGCCGCCGGGCAGCAGCAGCCGTCCCCGCCGGACCCGCTCCAACAGCCGCGGCACCAGATGCGGGTCGCCCGGCCCGTACACCGCGCGCGGGCGCAGCACCACGGCGCCCGCGGCGAGGGCGAGCCGCTCACCGGCGGCCTTGGTGCGCCCGTACGCGTTGAGCTGGCCGGCCTCGGTGGGGTGGTCCTCCCCGACGGAGCCCCGGTCGGCCCTCGGGTCGTAGACGCTGGCGCTGGAGACCCAGACCAGCGGGCGGTCCCCGGCGGCCCGCAGCAGCCGCTCGGTGCCGGCGACGTTGACGGCGTACTGGGCGGCCTCGGCCTCGGCCCCGGTGCCCCGGGGCAGGTCGGCGACGGCGGCGGCGCAGTGCACGACCGCGTCGGCGCCGGTGAAGTCGGGCTCCCCGGCGGTGGCGTCCCAGGGGACGTGGCGGCCGGCCGGTCCGGGGCGGCGGCCGTGGCAGGCCACCTCGTGGCCGGCGGCGAGGGCGGCCCGGACGACGTGGGAGCCGCAGAAGCCGCTCGCGCCGGTGACGGCTATCCGCATCGGGTCTCCTCGGTGGGGCGTGGTTCGGTGGTTCGTGGTCCGGCGGGGTGTGGCTTTTCGGGGTGTGGTCCGGTGAGGTGCTGTTCGGGGCTTCGGGTGGCGCGCAGGGTGAGTTCGGCCCAGCCGGGCAGCGCGGCCCGCCGGTCGACCCGGGCCCGGACGACCACCGGCCGGTACGGCGCGAGCGCGAGCAGCAGTTCGGCGAGCAGGGCGCGGGCCACCCCGGCACCGGGGCAGGCGTGCGGCCCGGCGCCGAACACCGCCTGGGTGGCGGCGGGTCCGGGGGCGGGCGCGGGCCGGTGCGCCCCGGCGGCGTGCCGGGCGACCAGGACCAGTCGGTCCCCGGCCCGGACCCGGTGCCCGGCCAGCACGGCCTCGGCGGCGGCCACCCGGGGGAGCAGCGGGGAGGGTGCGGTGAGCCGGAGCAGTTCGGCGGCCAGCGCGGGCGCTCCGGCGGCGTCGGCCGAGGACCAGAGTCCGGCGTCCGCGCACCAGGCGGCGGCCCGGGGGAGCGCGGCGACGCTGGTGTTGACGGCGGCGACCGCGACCATGGCGTCCCGGGGGTCGGGCAGCAGCGCGGCGAGTTCGGCGGCCCGGGCGGCGGCCGTCCGGGCCGCGCCGGGCGGGCGGGGGCCGGGCAGATGGTCGCGGGCGGCGGCCGCGGCGGCTTCGGCGGCGGCTCCGGCCAGGGTCGCCGGGCAGGCCGCCGTTCCGGTCAGCGCTGCTGCCGTGACCCCGGCCAACTCCCTTGCCAGGGAGACGAGTTCGAGGCCGCCGTCGACGAGTTCGGGGAGCCGCGCGGTGAGCACCGCCTGCCAGGCCGGGCGGAGCCGCTCAACGGCGGAGGCGTCCAGTTCGACCGCCAACGCCCGCCGGGCGGAACGGTGTTCGGCACCGTCCTGGTCGAACAGCAGCCCGCCGGAGGTGAGTTCGGCGGCGGCCCCACCGGTGGTGCCGGGGGCGGTGCGGTCCAGCGGGATCCGGGTGAGCGCGGTGCGGTAGGCCTCGGCGTCGTGCACCAGCAGGGTCCGGCCGAGCCGGGCGACCGGGCGGCGGCGGGTGGCGGCGAGCAGTGCGAACAGCAGGGGGTGGCTGCGCAGATACACCCGGCGGTCCCGGCGGCGGGCGGCCCGGTGCGCGGCCGGTACCGGTGTCGCGCGGTCCGCCGCGCGCGTGTTCCCGCTCATCCGGCCAGCTCCCGGGCGCACCGGGCGGACGCCGCCGCGCGGTCCGGCTTGCGGGAGCGCCCGGCCAGCGGCACCCGGCCGAACAGCACCGCGTCCGGGCGGGCCGAGCCCATCCGCGCCAGCGGTCCGGCCAGCGCGGCGCGCAGCTGTCGCGGGTCGGTGCCGGGCGAGGGCTGGACCAGGGCGACCAGCCGTTCGTCGCCGTCCCCGTCCGGGACGCCGACCAGCACCGCGAGTTCGACGCCCGGCAGGTGCAGGGACGGTTCGTAGAGGCCGGGATAGATGTTCTCGGCGCGGCGCAGCACCATGTCCTTGAGTCGCCCGCCGAGCACGATCCGGCCGTCCGGGTCGAGCGTGGCGAGGTCGCCGGTCCGCACCCAGGGGTCGGGCTCCTCGCCGAGGTAGCGGTGCCGGGCGCCCGGGCCGCCGAGCAGCAGTTCGCCGTCCGGCGCGAGCGCGGTGCGCACGCCCGGCAGCGGTGCGCCGACCAGGTCGCCGGGCCCGGTGAAGGCGCTCTTCTCGGCCTCCTCGACGGCGGCCGCCGGGAACAGTTCGGTGAGCGCGTAGACGCCCCAGGCCTGTTCCGCCCCGGCCTGCTTGACCCGGCGGAGCAGGGTGGCGTCGGCGGGTGCGGAGCCGGTCCAGACCCGGCCGGTGAACCGGGCTCCGGCGCCGAGCGCGGCGCGCAGCTGCGGCGGGGTGAGGTAGGTGTGGGCGGGGGTGAGCCGGGCGAGCTGGCGGGCCAGCGCGGCCGGTTCGCGGGCGGGCAGGGCGACGGCGGCACCGGCGCTCAGCGCGGGGACGAGCACGAAGAAGGTGCCGCCCAGGACGACGGAGCCGGGGCGCGGGTCGACCAGTTCGCCGACGGTGCGCAGACCGGTGGCCAGGCCGCCCCGGGAGTGCACCACGGCGCGCGGGCGGGCGGTGGTGCCGGAGGTGAAGACGATGACGGCGTCCGTGTCGCGCGCGGGTGCGTCGGAGCCGGGGATGCTCGGCACCGACGCGCCGAACCGTCCGACCCGCAGCCGGGGCGCGCAGCCGGGCAGCCGGCGGCCGAGGGTGGCGACCGGGCCGAGCAGTTCCAGTGGGGGCAGGGCGAGGTCGGCGCGGCGGGCCAGCGGCCGGGCCCAGCCGGCCACCGCCTGGGCGGCGGCGTCGGCGAGGACCAGGTCCGGGCGGGCCAGCGCGAGCCGGGCGGCCAGGACGTCGGGGCCCGCGGTCGGGTCGAGGACGGCGATCCGCAGGCCGAGCCGGTGTGCGGCGAGCATGACGGCGAGTGCGCGCGGGCCGGGGCGCAGGGCGAGGCCGAGGGTGGTGTCCTCGCCGAGGCCGCGGGCGTTCAGGGCGACGGCGTAGGTGTCGGCGAGGGCGGCGAGTTCGCCCCGGCGGATCCGGACGCGGGTGCCGCCGAGCCGGGTGTGGGCCAGGACGGCGGGGCGGTCGGGGTGCCGGGTGCGCAGGTCGTGGGCGAGCCGGTCGAGCACGGGGTGTCCTCGGGGTGCGGTGGGTCCGGGGCCTGGGGGCGGTGGGTCGGTGGTCCGGGGACTTTGCAAAGTCTGCTGAGACTTTGCAAAGTCCACTCCAGGCCAGGAACGAGGGGGTTCGGGACACTTTGCAAAGTCCCGTCAGGACTTTGCAAAGTGCCCTGCGGTGGCGGTGGCGGTGGCGGTGGCGGTGGCGGTGGCAGTGGCAGTGCGTGCGGGCGTGGCGGTGCGTGTGGACGTGGGCGTGGAAGTGGCAGCGGTCAGCAGCAAGCGGCCCGCGGCCCGCAACCCGCAGCCCGCAGTCACCGGACGTCGACGGCGCGGGTGCCGGCGCCGCGTTCGAGGTACCAGCGGGCGGTGCCGACCACCCCGTAGGCGCGGATCCGGCGGGTGGAGTTCTGCACCACCATGTCGCGGCGCCGGGTGATCGCGGTGGTGTGCCGGCGGACGCGGTTGATGAACAGCCGGTCGGTGGGCGAGGGCCGGCGCGGCATGCCGCCGACCGCCAGGTACAGCTCGGCGGTGATCGCCATGTTGTTACCCGCGTGCATCCGGTACGGCGTGAGGTAGCCGTGCCGCCGACGGTGTGCGGGCCGGATCCGGCCGAAGAACGAGCCCAGCGCGACCAGGACCAGGAAGACGGCGCGCCCGGCCGGTCCGTGCTCGTCCCGGCGGGCGGTGACCCGGCCGCAGACGAGTCCGCCGCCGTCGAGCAGGGCGGCCCGGGCGGCGGCGGTCCAGCCGGGGTCGGGCAGGCAGTCGGCGTCGGTGCGGGCGAGCAGGGTGGCGCCGCGCGCGATGGCGTGCCGGAACGCGGTGTCGACCGCCGAGCCGACGCCCTTCTCCGGCTCGACCAGCACCTCGACCGGGAAGGGTGCCCGGGCGGCGAAGGCGCGGACGGCCCCGACGGTGCCGTCGGTGGAGCCGTTGTCGGCGACCAGCAGGGTGAACTCCCGGTCCCGCTGGGCGGCGAGGGCGTTCAGGGTGGCGGTGATCCTGGCCTCCTCCCGGTAGGCGGGGACGACCACCCAGAGCGCGGTCACGACGCCTCCCAGACCATCGTCATCAGGCTCACACCGCCGCCGAGGCCGAGCATCAGCACTCTGTCGCCCGGTGCCAGCTCCTCGCGTATTCGGTCGAGTTGGATCCCGATCGTGGCGCTGGCGACATTGCCGAGCTCGGGCACCGTCACCACCAGCTTCTCCTCCGGCACCCCGGTGGCCTCCACGAAGCGCTCCAGATAGGGGACGGTCACCTGGTGCACCAGCACCCGGGCGTAGTCCTGCCAGCCGAGGCCGGTGCGGGCGGCCACCCGGGTCAGGATGTCCAGGCCGATCTTCTCGAAGACGCCGCGCAACTCGGTGCCGCCGCCGCGGAAGTAGCTGTACTCGTCACCGCGCGGGTGGCGCGAGCCGCCGCCGGGGATGCCGCCGGTCCCCCAGTGCTCGGAGGCGGTCTCGGTCTCCACGTCGAGGATGCCGCCGCGCTCCACCGCCTCCACCACGACGGCGGCGCCCGCGTCGCCGAAGGTGTAGCCGGCGAAGCCCTCGCGGAACTCCGCCGCCCCGCCGGGGTCCCGCCGCATCGCCCGGCTGGGTGTCTCGCCGGTGACCACCAGGGCCCGCCGGGCCCGGCCGGCCAGGATCATCGAGCGGGCCAGGTCGATCCCGTTGAGGAAGCTGTTGCAGGCATTGCTGACGTCCAGGGCGTGGGCGCGCGAGCCGAGTTCGGACTGCACCAGATGCGCGGTGGCGGGTTCGGCGACGTCCCGGGTGGCCGAGGCGAACAGCAGCAGGTCGATGTCCAGCGGGTCCAGGCCGCGGCTGTCCAGGGCGCGCCGGGCGGCGCCGAGGGCGAGGGTGGAGGCGTACTCGCCGTCGGCCGCGAAGTGCCGGGTGACGATGCCGGTGGCCTTCTCGAAGGTCCGCTCCGGCAGGCGCAGCCGGCCGCCGGCGGTGATCTCGTCCTGGAGCTGCCGGGAGGTCAGTCGGCGGGCGGGGAGCTGGGATCCGACGGCGGTGATGCCGATCCGCGCGGTGGCTGCTGGGTGCATGGCCCCATCGTGCGGCGGACGGGCGGCGCCCGCCTGAGTACGGGTACTCAGGCGGGCGCCGCCGGGCTACTCGGACCGGGTCAGTCCCGCTCGGGCTCCTCGTCCTCGCGGCGGTCGGCGCCGTCGCGGGGGAGGAAGCCGGCCGGCACGGCGTCCACCGGTACCGGGACGGAGACCGTCGCCGCGGCAACGGGCGCACCGGCCGCGGGAGCGGCGGCGCCGGAAGCGCCGTCCGCCCCGACGGTGGACAGCAACTGCCGGGCCAGCCCGAGCCCGGTGCCGCCCATCGCGAGCGCCTTGGCGAAGAGCTCGCCCATCCCGTCGGCGCCGTTGAGCAGCACCATGTGCTCCACATTGCCGAAGGACTCGGCCGCGGCCCGCACGATCTGCGGCCACTGCTCGGCCAACTCCTGGGCCACCACCGCCTCCTGGTTCTCGGCGAGGGCGGCGGCCCGGGCCTTGATGCCCTCGGCCCTGGCCAGCGCGACCGCTCGGGCGGAGGCGGCGTCGGCCAGGCCGCGGGCCTCGATCGAGGCGGCCTCCGCCCGTCCGGTGGCCGTGGTCGCCTCGGCCTGGGCGAGACCGCGCGCCCTGGTGGCATCGGCGTCCGCCTCGGCGGCGATCCGGACCCGGCCGGCCTCGGCGGCGGCCGCCAGCTCGGTCTCCTGGGCCTGCGCCTGGGCGGCGGAGATCCGGGCGTCACGGGCAGCCTCGGCGCTGGTGCGGGTGTCGTAGGCGCGGGCGTCGGCGGGCTTGCGCACGTCGATCTGGAGCTGCTGCTCCTTGCGCCGCGCCTCCAGTTCGGCGACCCGGGTCTCCTGGACCACCACCTCCTGCCGGGAGGCGGCGTCGGCGAGCGGTCCGGCCTGTCGGGCGCGGGCCGTCGCGGTGTCCATCTCGGCCTGGTAGGAGGCCTGTTGGATCTCGCTGTTGCGGGTGGCCTCGGCCTTGCGGGCGGCCGCCTCCTGCTCGGCCTCGGTGGCGACCCGGTCGGCCGCCGCCTGGGCGATCCTGGCGTCCCGCTGGACGGCGGCGGCGTGCGGGATGGCGAGGTTCTTGATGTAGCCGGTCGGGTCGATGATCTCCTGGATCTGCAGGGTGTCGATGATCAGCCCGAGCTTCTCCATCTCCAGTCCGGAGGCGGCCCTGGTCTCGCCGGTGAGCCGCTCGCGGTCGCGGATCATGTCCTCGACGGTGAGTCCGCCGACGATCGACCGCAGGTGTCCGGCGAAGACGTTGTGGACGCGCTGGCTGATCAGTTTCTGCTGGTCGAGGAAGCGGCGGGCGGCGTTGGCGATGGAGACGTCGTCGTCGCCGACCTTGAAGATGACCACGCCCTTGACCCGGACCGGGATGCCCTGCGTGGTGACGCACTCGACGTTCAGTTCGGCCTCGTTGAGGTCCAGCGAGAGCCGCCGGACGCCCTGCAGGCCGGGCGTGACGAGGGTCCCCCGGCCGGTGACGATCCGGAAGCCCAGCCCGTCACCGACCCCCTCGGTGCGGTGGCGGGAACCGGAGATGATCAGTGCCTCGTTCGGCTCGGCCACCCGCCACATCAGCTTGAAGAGCGTGATCATGACCACCACGGCCGCGGCGACCGCCCCGGCGATGACGAATCCCATGGTTCAACTCCCCCTTCTGGCGCAGGAGATGCGCCGAAATGGATTGTCCGCCCGGGTCGGTCGCGGGGAAAGGGAAGTGACATGACACACCGTCACAAGGTCGTCACGGGAGGGTCCGCGGATCGTCACGGACCGGCGCGCCGGGCGGCGGGGACCCGACGGGTGGACCCGCCGGGCCGGGCCCCGGACCCCGCCGGTCCGGCCCTCGGACCCCGCCGGGCCGGGCCTCAGGGCCCGAGCGGCGCGACGTAGACGGTCCGTGGCGGCTGGTACTCGATCACCACCACCGGCGTCCCCACCACCAGCCGGTCCCCGGGGACGGCCAGGTAGGCGAGGAACGCCTCGGCGCCCCGCCGTTCCGGGACGTGCACCATCACCTCGCCGACCAGCCCGGCACCCACCGCTCCGGTGACCCGCCCCGTGCTCCCGATCACGCCGGCCTCCCTCGACTCGTCAGCTCCGAGGCCAGTCTGCCCGGCGGAGGGCCTCCGTGCCCCACCGTTCACCCGCCGGACCTCGCCGTTCTCCCGCGGGGACCCCCTCTGGACCTCCGGCGGTCGGCTCGCTACGGTGTTGGACGTCATGCGCGGGCAACACCGCCTGCGGACGCGGGAGCTCGGAGCACCGGGCTGAGAGGGCGCTGAACGGGACGTCGGACGACGGACCGGAGGCTGCGTCGACCGCAGGAACCTGACCGGGTAATGCCGGCGTAGGGAGTTGAAGGTCCGTTGACCACCTTTGAGGCACAGCCGCAGTCTGCCCAGTCGCCGTCCGCCCAGCCGCCGTCCGGGCACGGCGCCGTGACCAGCGCCGGCACCGGCTACCCCACCCCCGCCTGGCGCAAGGCCTACCGCGAGGGGTCCCGTCCCGACCTGCGCGTGCCGTACCGCGAGGTCGTGCTGACCAACGAGAAGACCGTCCCGCTGTACGACACCTCCGGGCCGTACACCGACCCGGCCTACGAGCCCGACGTCCGGCGCGGACTGCCCGCGCTGCGGGACGCCTGGATCCGCCAGCGCGGCGACGTCGAGGAGTACGACGGCCGCGAGGCGCGTCCCGAGGACGACGGCATCAAGCACACCTCGCCGCGCGGCGGGAACCTCCGCAACCTCGACGCCGTGTTCCCCGGCCGCCCGCGCCGTCCGCTGCGCGGCCGGGGCGACGCCGCGGTCACCCAGCTCGGCTACGCCAAGCGCGGCATCGTGACCCCCGAGATGGAGTTCGTCGCCCTGCGCGAGGGCCTGGCGCCCGAGTACGTGCGGGACGAGGTGGCCCGCGGCCGCGCCGTCATCCCGGTCAATGTGAACCACCCCGAGGTCGAGCCGGCGATCATCGGCACCAACTTCCTGGTGAAGATCAACGCCAACATCGGCAACTCCGCGGTCACCTCCTCGATCGAGGAGGAGGTGGAGAAGATGACCTGGGCCACCCGTTGGGGCGCCGACACCGTCATGGACCTCTCCACCGGCCGCAACATCCACACCACCCGCGAGTGGATCCTGCGCAACTCCCCCGTGCCGATCGGCACCGTGCCGCTCTACCAGGCGCTGGAGAAGGTCGACGGCCGGGCCGAGGAGCTCAGCTGGGAGGTCTACCGGGACACGATCATCGAGCAGTGCGAGCAGGGCGTCGACTACATGACCGTGCACGCGGGCGTGCTGCTGCGCTACGTGCCGATGACGGCCCGTCGCAAGACCGGCATCGTCTCGCGCGGCGGCTCGATCATGGCGGCCTGGTGCCTGGCGCACCACCGGGAGAACTTCCTCTACACCAACTTCGAGGAGCTCTGCGACATCCTCGCGCGCTACGACGTCACCTTCTCGCTGGGTGACGGCCTGCGCCCCGGCTCGATCGCGGACGCCAACGACGAGGCGCAGTTCGCCGAGCTGCAGACCCTGGGTGAGCTGGGCCGGATCGCCCGCGCCAAGGACGTCCAGGTGATGATCGAGGGCCCGGGCCACGTCCCGATGCACAAGATCAAGGAGAACATGGATCTCCAGAAGGAGATCTGCGACGAGGCCCCGTTCTACACCCTGGGCCCGCTCACCACCGATGTGGCGCCCGGCTACGACCACATCACCTCGGGCATCGGCGCCGCGATGATCGCCTGGTGGGGCACCGCGATGCTCTGCTACGTCACGCCCAAGGAGCACCTGGGGCTGCCCAACCGGGACGACGTGAAGACCGGCGTCATCACCTACAAGATCGCCGCCCACGCCGCCGACCTGGCCAAGGGCCACCCCGGTGCCCAGGAGTGGGACGACGCGCTCTCCGACGCGCGCTTCGAGTTCCGCTGGGAGGACCAGTTCAACCTGGCCCTCGACCCGGAGACGGCCCGCGAGTTCCACGACGAGACCCTGCCGGCCGAGCCCGCCAAGACCGCCCACTTCTGTTCCATGTGCGGTCCGAAGTTCTGCTCGATGAAGATCTCGCAGAAGATCCGCGAGGAGCACGGCGACGGCTCGACCGCCGTCGAGTCCGGCTACGCGGCCGACGCGCTCGCCGGGATGGCCGAGAAGTCGGCGGAGTTCGCCGCCCAGGGCAACCGGGTGTACCTGCCGCTGGCGGACTGAGCGGGTCCACCGGAACGGCGGGGCCGCCCCGCGACCCGTGGGGGCCGCGGGTCGGCCCCGCCGTGGTCCGAGCCCGGAAAGCGCCGGTGCCCCCGGACGGCCTCGGCCGTCCGGGGGCACCGGCGTGCCGGGTCAGCCCTGGGGCCGGGTGCGGCGGCGCTTGGCGTAGAGGACCGCGCCGGAGCCGAGCAGCACCAGGGCGCCGGCGGTGCCGACCATGGCGACGGAGTCGCCGGCCCCGGTCGAGGCCAGCGTGGTGCCGGTCGCGCCGGTGGTGCCGGTGGCCGTGGTGGTGGTCGTGGTGCCGGCCCGGTTCCCGGAGTTGTACCCCGCCGCGACGACCTTGGCGCCGGCGGTCGCGCTCGGCGTCGTGGTCGGGACGGTGACCGGGGCGGCGGCCGTCGTGGTCGCGTCGGGCCGGGGGGTGGTCGGCGCGGTGGTCGGCGTGGTGGTCGGGGTCCCGGTGGGGGCGGTGCTCGGGGTGTCGGTCGGCGTGGTGGTCGGGGCCGGGGTGGTCGCGGTCGGCGTCGGCTCGGGCCGGGGGGTCGGCGTGGCGCGGTAGCCGTCCACCTTCACCAGCGCGCCCTCGGCGACGTCGATCGGGCCCTGGTCGGTGTTCGGCAGGAGGCTGAGCCAGCCGGAGAAGAACATCCCGGTCCCGGTGAGGCTGTCGAGCGAGAACCGGAGCCGGTAGTGGTAGCTCTCGCCCTTGCCGATACCGGCGATCACCGGCGGCAGCTGCCAGGTGTTGTTCGAGCCCGCGACCGTCGTCCAGGTGCCGTTCGGCTGCTGCAGGTCCAGCTTGAGGTCGGCGCCGGTCACGGGGTACCGCAGCGTGGGGGTGATCGGCGAGGCGGTGGCGGCACCGTTGTTGAGCAGGGAGAGGTCGGTCTCCCACGGCTGGTCGAACTTGATGGTGCCGTCGGAGGGGCTGAAGTGCTGGAACAGGGCCTCGGTGGGGGCGGCGACCGCCAGGTCGATCGGCGCGCTGTTGGTGCTGTTGTCCCGGTCGTTCAGCAGCGTGAGCTTCACGGCGGTGTTGTCCACGGGCAGGGCGGCCCGGACCTGGACGGTGACCGACCAGCTGTAGGTCGTACGGGCCGGGACGGTGAAGGTCCTGGACATCATGCCGTTCTTGGGCAGGACGTAGCCGGCGAAGCCGTCGGTCCCGAAGGTCCGGATGCCGTAGCTCGCCTCCGCGCCCGAGATCTCCTTCGCGGTGAACTCGATCCAACTCCAGCTGGACGGGGCGGTGCCCAGGGGGGTGACGGAGATCGCCGGGTGGTACTGCTGCTCCTGGTCGGAGTTGTTGGTGACGGTCAGCTTCATGGTCGCGCCCTCGCCGCCGCGAGTGATCGGGGCCTGTCCCGGAGCCGTCTCCAGGGTGGCGGCCAGGGGCTTGGCGGCGTTCTCGTCGGCCTTCGCGGTCGGCGCGGCCGCGGCCGGGGCGACGGCCGCCGGCGTGGGGCCGGCAGTCGGTGCGGTGTCGGCGAAGGCCGCGGCCGGGGCGAGCACGGTGACGCCGGTGGCGGCTATCAGCGTGGTGGCGGCGAGCAGACGGGAACGGCGGGTCGGCGAGTGCGCCAGCATGAGTGAGATCCCCCAGAGGACTGATGACCAGCAGCTGTTCGACGGTTCCTCCACCGCGTTCTCGCGGGTACCGCAGCTGCGATGCGGAGATCCTCTCAGAAGATTCGTCCACTCACCATCGTGTGACGGTCACCGCTGTGTAACGGGGCGCCGGACGGTTCCGCCGACGCCCGGGGGTGGGTCGTACCGGTACTCAAGACCCTTTGCCCCCACGATCGTTGGGCCCGGACCGCCGGGCCTCGCCGACCGGCGGTCCGGGGCCCGGAGGTCAGGCGGCGTCCTGGGGGTACCAGCGGAGTTCGACCGTGTTGCCGTCCGGGTCCTGGACGTAGACGGAGGTGGCGCTGCCCCGGGCGCCGTAGCGGGGGACGGGGCCCTCCAGGACCTTGAAGACGCCGCTGTCGATGACCTGCTGCCAGTCGAGGGGGTCGACGGTGAGACAGATGTGGTCGACGTTGGACTCGCCGCGCGGGCGGGACATCAGGTCGATGATCGTCTCGGGGGTGACCCGGAGGGACGGGAAGGAGACCTTGCCGGCGCGCCACTCGTCGACCCGGACCGGCTCCAGGCCGAGCAGGCCGCCGTAGAACTCCAGCGAGCGTTCGATGTCGCGGACGTTGAGCACGAGGTGGTCGAAGGCCTTCACACGGATGGCGGTCATGGTGGCTCCAGTCGGGAGGGGTGCTGCCGGTGACGTGTTCCACGATCCGCCAGGCGGCCGGTGCCATCAAGACGGCATCGGTCAACGATCATTGAGCCGGAGTAAACGGTGGAGGGGGCGGACAGTGCTGGAACGGGTGGAGATCGAGGTCTTCCTGACACTCGCGGAGGAGCTGCACTTCGGCCGGGCCGCCGAACGCCTGCGGCTCAGCACCGGCCGGGTGAGCCAGGTGCTGCGGCAGCTCGAACGGCGGCTCGGGGGTGCGCTGTTCGAGCGAACCAGCCGGTCGGTGCGGATCACCCCGGTGGGCCTGCGGCTGGCGGAGGAGCTGGCGCCGCTGGTGGAGGGCATCGCGGCGGCGGTGCGCCGGGCGGCCGAGGCGAACCGGGGTGTCGCCGGTGAGCTGCGGGTGGCGTTCCTCGGCGAGGGGACGGCGCCGGTGCTGCTGCGGGCGGTCGCGCTGTTCAACGAGCGGCACCCGGACTGCCGGGTGGACGTCCGCGAGGCCCAGCTGGCCAACACCCGGTCCAGCCTGCTGGACGGTTCGGTGGACGTGCTGATCGCCGCCTTCCCGTTCGACGGCATGGCGAACGGCCCGGTGCTGATGACCGAGCGCCGGGTGCTCGCGGTCGCGGCCGGGCACCCGCTGGCGGGGGCCGCCTCGGTGTCGCTGGAGGTGCTGGGCGACCACCCGGTGGTGCAGTACCCGGCCGTGACCTCGGCGGCCTTCAAGCGGGACCGCACACCGGACCGGACCCCGTCGGGGCGGCCGGTGGCGCCCGGCCCGGTCGGCGCGACCTTCTCGGAGATGCTGACGCTGGTCGCGCTGGGCCGGGGCGTGCTGCCGGTCGGCGAGCTCTCGCTGCGGTACCACCCGCGTCCGGACCTCGCCTATGTGCCGATCGAGGACGCTCCGCCGATCGAGCGCGGTCCGGTCTGGCGGGAGGGGAACACCACCGAGCGGATCCGCGCGTTCGTCCGGGCGGCGGCGGACTCGGTGGCGGCCGGCTCGGTGGCGGTCGGCTCGGTGGCCGACCCGGGGGCGGCCGCCTGGCGTGATCCGAAAGAGAGGACCTAGCGGCGCCGGTCAGCTGTCGTCGGGCCCGGTGAGGGCCGGGGCGCTGCCCGCCCGGGCGGCGGCGGTGAGGTGGGGGACGAGCGCCCGCTCGCGCAGGGCGCGCTGCCAGTCGCGGCGGGCGTCGTCGAGCTCGGCCGCGAGCTCGGGGTCGGTGCCCGGCGGGAACGGGACGGTCGGCGGGGCCGAGCCGTCGCGCAGGGCGGTGAGGATCAGCCCGACGATGCCGACCGCCATCGCGGCCACCCCGGCCGCGAGGGCGAGCCACCCGGCGGTGAGCAGCGAGCGGGCCAGGGCGCTGTCCGGGGAGGCGGCCCGCAGCGCGTAGCCGAGCAGCAGCAGGACCAGGGCGGCCGTCCAGGCGAGGATCGGGGTGAGGACGGTGAGGACCGGGAGCAGTCCGGCGCCGCCGTTCTCCGAGCGCAGCTGGGTGAGCAGTCCGGGGGCGGCGGGTTCGCCGGGTGCGGGCGGGGTGGTGCGGAGGTTCTCGCGCAGCCGCAGGTAGTGCTGGTACTCGGTGGCCGCCGGGGCGGCGACGCGGTCGGCCGAGGCGAGCGCGTGGGCGCGCAGGTCGTCGGGGGGTGGTGCGCCGGGCGCGCGCAGGACGGTGCGGAGGGTGTCGTCGCGCAGTGCCGCGTCGAGGAGGCGCTCGAAGTCCGGGCGGTCCTCGGCGAGCAGGTGCGGGGCGTCGTTCATGGGGACCCCGTTCGTGCGGACCCCCGCGCTCTCCGCCCCGATACGGGCACGGGGCGGGGGCGCGGAGTCGGGCCGCCGGTGGGGCGGCCGGGTGTGGTGTGCCCCCGATGGTAGGGGTGGGTGCGGCCGGGTCGACAGTGGCTTTCCGGAATTTCGCGCCCCTGGATGCGCGTGCGCGACCGTCCGGGCGCCGGGAACGCGCGTTCGGTCGACGGTCCGTCACCTACCGTGGGCGGAGGGTGTTCCGGGGAGCCGGAGGGCGTTCCGAAGGGCCGGAGGGTGCTCCGGGGGCGCCGGAGGGCGTGCCGGGACGGCGGAAGGGCCGGACCGCGTGCGGCCCGGCCCCGGGGTCGGCGTGCCGCCGCCTCAGATCGGCAGGCGGGAGACCAGCAGCCGGCCCTCCATGGTCACCCCGCCGTCCATGGCGACGGCGAGGTCCTCCGCGTAGACGTACGGGCCGGGGACGTGCGGCGGCATGCCGTCGTCGGCGTGCACCGCGCCGGTGAGGTACGGGATCGGGCTGTGGCCGTGCACGACGCGCGCGCCGCCGTAGGTGTCCAGCAGCTCGCGGACGGCGGTCGGGCCGGAGTCGCCGCGGAAGGCGAAGCGCTTGGTGAACCGGCGGAAGCAGTCCCACCACTCGTCGACGCCCTCGTCCGCGAGCAGGTCGTGGACGGCGTCGTTGACCTCGGGGATGGACTCGCCGTACTCGAGGTACGCGGTGGTGTCGGAGTGCAGCAGCAGGTGGCCGTCCTCCAGGGCGATCGCGGGGAGCCGGGAGAGCCAGCTGATGTGGTGCGCCTCCAGGCGCTCCAGGTCGCTCTGCTGTCCGCCGTTGAGCCGCCAGGCGGCGAGGAAGGAGGCGGTGCCCGCGGTGGACTGGACGGGCTCGTCGCCGTACCGGGCGGCGCCGAGGAAGAGCAGTTCGTGATTGCCCATCAGGGCCCGGCAGTAGCCGCCGGCGGCCGCGGCCTCGGCGGCCAGCTGCATGACCAGGTCGATGACGCCGATGCCGTCCGGGCCCCGGTCGGTGAAGTCGCCGAGGAACCAGATCCGGGACCGGCCGGCGGACCAGTGGCCGTCGGCGTCGATCAGGCCCTGGTGGCGCAGCTCGGTGCGGAGCTCGTCGAGGTAGCCGTGCACGTCGCCGACGACGTAGAGCGGGCCGACCGGCTCGCCGGGGGCGGGGGCCGGGTACGGGTGGTAGGGCTGGCCGGGTTCGGGGAGCGGGGGGCCGAGCTCGATGGTCGGCGGGTCGTCGCTCTGCGGTCCGGGGCCGGGGTGGCCGCCGTGGGCGGGGGAGGGGTGGTCCGGCAGGGTGGGCTCGTAACCGGCCTGGTCGTGGGGACCGTTCTGGGCGTGCACGGTGTGGCCCTGTTCGGGGCCGGTGGCCGGCCAGTGCTGTTCGAGGTACCGGGCGCCGCCGTAGCCGCTGTAGGTCTCGGCCTCGTAGCCGGTCGCGGAGTACCCGCCGTTGGGGTCCGGTTCGTAATAGGTGCCGTACGGCAGCACGTCGAGGTCCGGCTGGTGGCGTGGGCCTGAGTCCGGGTGTTCAGGCCCGGGGAAGCGGTCCTCGGGTGTCATTCGCCCATCATAGGAAGACCACTCTCCCGGCGTCGTCACCTGGTGGGTATCCAATCCTCCGGAGCGTCAGCCGGGCGGTCCGTCAGGTCCGTTTTGTCCCGACTCGGCATGGGCCGGACCACAGCCCGCTGGGGTGCGGTCCCGGGGGTCACACCTCACCCGGCGGGCGGGGCGGGCTGACCGTGGTGCGCGGGCTCCGTCGTTGCGAGGAGGCGCGGACGATGAGCTCGGTCGGCATCAGGGTGCCGGGCGGCGGGCCGGTGCCGGCGGTGCGGAAGCGCGGCGGGAAGAGCCGGGCGATGTCCACGCCGGTGCCGGAGTCCACCCCCTCGATGGCGTCGATCAGGAGGTTCACCACGGTGGTGCCGATCCGCCGGGGCTTGAGCGACAGGGTGGTGATGGGCGGCTCGGTGGTCGCGTAGACGTCGCTCTCGCTGCAGCAGACCAGCAGCAGGTCGTCCGGCACCCGCAGGCCGTAGCGGCGGGCGGCGGCGAGCAGGTCGGTGCCGTTGGGGTCGAACAGGCCGTAGACGGCGTCCGGACGGTCCGGGCGGGCGAGCAGCCGGTCGGCGGCGACGGCGCCGGCGGCCGGGTCGTGCGCGGGGTAGGTCTCGTAGACCGGTTCCTGGCCGACCTTGGCGCACCAGCCGAGGTAGGCCTCGGTGGAGAGCCGGGTGTAGGTGTCGGTGCTGGTGCCGGTGAGCAGGCCGATCCGGCGGGCGCCGGCCTCGGAGAGGTGGTCGAGGATGCCGAGCACGGCGGCCTCGTGGTCGTTGTCGACCCAGGCGGTGACCGGGCAGTTCCCCGGCTTGCCGTCGCTGACGACCGGGACCCCGGACCGGTACAGCTCGCTGACCAGGGGGTCCTGGTCGGGCGGGTCGATCACCACGGTGCCGTCCAGGGCGATGTTGCCCCAGACGTCGTGCCGGGACGAGGCGGGCAGGACCACCAGGGCGTAGCCGCGTCCCAGGGCGGCACTGGTGGCGGCCCGGGCCATCTCGGCGAAGTAGGCGAACTCGGTGAAGGTGAACGGCTCTTCGCCGTAGGTCGTGACGGTCAGCCCGATCAGGCCGGACCGTCCGGTGCGCAGGGTGCGGGCCGCCGCCGAGGGGCGGTATCCGAGGCGCTCGGCGACTTCGCGCACCCGGCTTCTGGTCTCGTCGGGCAGGCGGCCCTTCCCGTTCAGCGCGTCGGAGACGGTGGTGATCGACACTCCGGCGGCTGCTGCCACATCCCGGATGCCGGCCCGCTCCAGACGCCGTGAGGTGGTGGGCCGCCGACCGCTCTGGTTGGCTGCTGCTGTCATGGCGGACCGATCGTATGGCTCCTGACAAGGGTCTGTGACCGGCGCATTGGGAGCCTGTGGAGATACGTTTCTCCGTGAGTGAGCCCGTGCGCGCCCCTTTGATCCCCGTACGAAACCAGCTGCTTTACCTCTGACATGTGCCAAAGGAACCCAGCAGAATGGCTGATCCGCGTCTGTAAACCGACCGGGCATCTCACCCCTACGGGTGAGTGCGATCGGTATCGTTCAGGGCACCCGACCGGGGTGGAACCGCACGCGTTCCGACTGCCCGGGCACGGCGGTGACCCCGACCGTGGCGGGCGAACGCAGCGGAAAGACAGAAGGAGACCGACCGTGACCGCAGCACAGGGCCCCCGCCTCAGGCCGAGCCTGGACGGCATTCCCACCTACAAGCCCGGCAAGCCGGCAGGCCCCGACGCCTACAAGCTGTCGTCCAACGAGAACCCGTACGAGCCGCTCCCGGGCGTGCTGGAGGCGGCGGTCGCCGCGGCCGGCAACCTCAACCGCTACCCGGACATGGCCGTCACCGGGCTGACCGCCGAACTGGCGAAGCACTTCGACGTGCCGGTCGAGCACATCGCCACCGGCACCGGCTCGGTCGGCGTCGCCCAGTCGCTGATCCTGGCCACGGCGGGCCCGGGCGACGAGGTGATGTTCGCCTGGCGCTCCTTCGAGGCCTACCCGATCATCACCCAGGTCGCCGGCGCGACCCCGGTCCCGGTGCCGCTGACCGCCGGCGGCGACCACGACCTGGACGCGATGCTGGCCGCGATCACCGAGCGGACCAGGCTGATCTTCGTCTGCAACCCCAACAACCCCACCGGCAACGTGATCCACCGCGCCGAGCTGGAGCGCTTCCTGGACGCCGTCCCGGCCGAGGTGCTGGTCGTCGTCGACGAGGCGTACATCGAGTTCATCCGCGACCCCGAGGTGCCCAACGGCCTCGACCTGTACCGGGACCGCCCGAACGTCTGCGTGCTGCGCACCTTCTCCAAGGCCTACGGCCTGGCCGGGCTGCGGGTCGGCTTCGCGGTCGCGCACGAGCCGGTCGCGAACGCGCTGCGCAAGACCGCGGTGCCGTTCGGTGTCGTCCAGATCGCCCAGGACGCGGCCGTCGCCTCGCTGCGGGCCGAGGCCGCGCTGATGGTCCGGGTGGACGCGCTGGTCGAGGAGCGGACCCGGGTGGTGGCCGGGCTGCGGGCCCAGGGCTGGGAGATCCCGGACTCGCAGGCCAACTTCGTCTGGCTGGAGCTGGGCGAGCGCTCGCAGGACTTCGCGGCCGCGTGCGCGGCCGCCGGGGTGATCGTCCGGCCGTTCCCGGAGGGCGTGCGGATCTCGATCGGCGAGGTCGAGGGCAACTCGATCTTCCTCTCGGTGGCGGAGGCGTTCCGCAAGGAGCTGTAGGCCCCCGCGCGCAGTCCGGCCCCGCGGCGGAGCGGGGCGGCCCGGTTCCGGACCGGCCGCCCGCTCCGCCGCGGCGCGTTCCGGGGCCGTTCCCGGGGCCCCGTCGGGGCCCCGTCGGGGCCCCGGCGGCGGCCCGTCGCGGGCCCCGGAGCGCGGCTCCGACGTTCAGGAGTGCCTGGGGTTTTCTGGGAGACGGCTGGGAGAACGGTCAACGGATCGTCCGGAACCGGCCAAGTCGGCCCCGGTGGCGGGCGGAGCGCGGCAAATGCCCGGTTCGGCCGGTCAGCCTTCTCCCAGTCGGCGCCCAGGACGGTGCAAGAGCGCCCCGGGAAGCTGTCCGCCATGAAGGTGTTCCCGCGACGGCGAGGTGCCGTCCTCGTCAACTCAGCGCTCGGTGTGGCCCTGCTCGGTGCCGCCGCCCTGGCGTACACCGTGCTGGACGACGGCTCCGGCACCACGGCCGCCAAGGCCCCCGTCCGCACCGCGACCGTGACCAAGGGCACGGTCCTGGCCACGGTGTCCGGAACCGGCACCCTGGCCTCGCCCACCGACGCCGCCCAGGACTTCACCACCGGCGGGCGGCTCACCGCGGTCAAGGTCGCGGTCGGCGACCAGGTGACCAAGGGGCAGGTGCTCGCCACCGTCGACACCACCGCCGCCCAGCAGCAGGTGGACGCCGCGCAGGCGGCGCTCAACACCGCCTCGGTCAATCTGACCAAGGCCAGGGCGGGCGTCACCACGACGACCGTCCAGCAGCTGCCGGCCAGGGCCAACGGCTCGTCGGGCTCCTCGGGTTCGTCCGGCGGCGGCGGTACCTCCGGCGCGAACACCGGCGGCACGTCCGGCGCGAGCACCGGCGGCACGGGAAGCCGGGGGGCGGGCGGGAGCAGCGCGTCCGCCCCCGCGGCCGACCCGTCCGGGCAGACCGCCCCGTCCGCGCAGGCCACCGTCCCGGCGGCGCCGGTCGCCGTCCCCGAGCCGCAGACCACCACCATCTCCACCACCAAGGTGGACGAGGCGGCGGTCGCCCAGGCCGAGCAGCAGCTCGCCACCGCGCAGACCAACCTCTCCAACGCCCAGACGGCGCTGGCCGGCACCACGCTCACCGCCTCGGTGGACGGCACGGTCGCCTCGGTGGCGGCCAAGGCGGGCGACACGGTCGGCGCGACCGGCGGCGGTTCCTCCTCCGGCAGCGGCACCAAGTCGACCGGGAGCTCCACCACCGCCCCCAGCGGCTTCATCGTGCTGACCAACCCGACCGGCATGCAGGTCACCGCGAACTTCTCCGAGCTGGACTCGCTCAAGCTCAAGAAGGGCGAGGCGGCCACCGTCACCCTGAACGCGCAGTCCGACAGCAAGTTCAACGCGTCGGTGCTGTCGGTCAGCCCGCTGCCGGTGAGCGGCTCCGGGGGCGGTGCGGCGGCCGTGCAGTACTCGGCGACGCTCCAGATCTCCGGTGACACCAGCAAGCTGCGGACCGGCCTCAGCGCGACCGTCTCGGTGGTCACCGGCGAGGCGGACAACGCGCTCTCGCTGCCCACCTCGGCCCTGTCCGGCACCGGTTCGAGCCGTACCGCGACCGTGGTCCACCAGGACGGCAGCTCCGACCGGGTGACCGTCGAGGTCGGTGTCGAGGGCGACACCACGGTGCAGGTGCTGACCGGCCTGAACGAGGGCGACAAGGTCGAACTGGCCTCCACCAGCGGCTCCAACGGCTTCCCCAACGGTTCCTTCCCGGGCGCGACCGGCGGCCAGGGCGGCCGGAACGGCGGCGGCGCGGGCGCCGGTGCCGGTGTGGGTGTGGCCGGGGTCGGCGGCGGCGGGGCCGCGGGCGGCGCGGGCGCCGCCCGGGGCGGTGGCCGCTGATGGCCCGCCGCTCCCTCCTGCGCTCCCGGCCGGGCGCCGGCCCGGTGCGGCCGGTCCATCCGGACCAGGGCCACCCGGACCAGGCGCCGCCGGTGATCCGGATCCGCCGCCTCACCAAGTCCTACGGCCACGGCGACGCCACCGTGCACGCGCTGCGCGGCCCGGACGACCCCGCCACCGGGGCCCCGCTGGGCGTGGACCTGGACATCGCGCAGGGCGACTACGTCGCCGTGATGGGCAGCTCCGGCTCCGGCAAGTCGACGCTGATGAACATCCTCGGCTGCCTCGACGTCCCGACCGACGGCCGCTACCTGCTGGACGGCATCGACGTCGGCCACCTGGACGAGCAGCAGCTCGCCCTGGTCCGCAACCGCAAGATCGGCTTCGTCTTCCAGTCCTTCAACCTCGTCCCGCGCACCACCGCGCTCGCCCAGGTCGAGCTGCCGCTCGCCTACGCGGGCGTGCGGGCCGCCGAACGCCGCCGGCGGGCGCTCGCCGCGCTCTCCCTGGTCGGCCTGGCCGAGCGGTCCGGACACCGGCCCAACGAGCTCTCCGGCGGCCAGCAGCAGCGCGTCGCGGTGGCCCGGGCCCTGGTCACCGCGCCCGCGATGCTGCTCGCCGACGAACCCACCGGCAACCTGGACAGCCGCTCCACCGAGGAGGTGCTGGGGCTGATCGACGGCCTCAACGCCACCGGCCGCACCGTCGTGCTGATCACCCACGAGGACGAGGTCGCCCGGCACGCCAAGCGGGTGCTGCGGCTGGTGGACGGCATGATCGTCTCGGACGTCCGGCAGGCGCCGGTGGACGGGCCGCCGCCCGCGTCGCACCCGGCGGGGGTGCCCGCGTGATCCTCTGGCAGACCCTCCGTTTCGCGGCCGGCGGCCTGGTCGCCAACAAGGTCCGCTCCGGTCTCACCATGCTGGGGGTGCTGATCGGCGTCGCCTCGGTGATCCTGCTGCTGGCGGTCGGCAACGGCTCCTCGGTCGCGGTCAAGGAGTCGATCACCTCGCTCGGCACCAACTCGCTCACCGTCTCCTCCGGTTCCTCCTTCGGCGGCGCGCGCTCCGCGAGCGGCGCCAAGAAGCTGACCGTCGCCGACGCCAAGGCGCTGGCCACCGAGGCCGACCCGCACGCCGTCCGCTCGGTGGCGCCGGTGGTGACCGCCAGCGGCACCGCGCTGAACGGGGACATCTCGTACAGCCCCGGCTCGATCGTCGGCACCTACCCGGCGTACTTCGAGACCGCCAACCAGAAGGTCGACCACGGTGAGTACTTCACCCAGGACGACGTGCTGGCCTCCCGCAAGGTGGCGGTGCTGGGGGCGACCACCGCGAAGCAGCTCTTCGCCACCGCGGACCCGGTGGGGAAGCCGATCGTCGTCGGCGGCACCCCGTTCACCGTGGTCGGCGTGCTCAAGGCCAAGGGCGGCACCGGCTTCACCGACCCGGACGACGTGCTGATCGCCCCGCTGCCGACCGTGCAGAACGCCTTCACCGGCTTCGGCTCGGTGAACCAGATCATGGTGCAGGCGGCCTCGGCGGAGAGCACCGCGCAGGCCCAGTCCGAGATCACCCGGATCCTGCTCGGCACCCACGCGATCGCCGACCCCACCAAGGCGGACTTCCGGATCAGCAGCCAGACCTCGCTGCTCAGCGCCCGGGAGTCGACCACGAAGACCTTCACCGTGCTGCTCGGCGCCGTGGCCGCGATCTCGCTGCTGGTCGGCGGGATCGGCATCACCAACATCATGCTGGTCACCGTCACCGAGCGGACCAGGGAGATCGGCATCCGCAAGGCCCTCGGCGCCCCCCGCGGCGTCATCCTCGGGCAGTTCCTCACCGAGGCCACCCTGCTGTCGGTGGTGGGCGCCGGACTCGGCGTGCTGGCCGGGATCGCCGGCTCGCACTTCAGGATCGTCGGCATCGAACCGGTGGTGATCCCCGAATCGGTGCTCGGCGCCTTCGGGATCGCCGTCGCCATCGGCCTGTTCTTCGGCAGCTACCCCGCCAACCGGGCCGCCTCGCTGCGCCCGATCGACGCCCTCCGGCACGAGTGACCAAGGACCGCAGACCATGAGCAACGAGACCGAGCCGTCCACCCCGTCCACCCCCGCCGAGCAGGTCGTGCTGCTCTCCACCGCGCCGGACGGCAGGGACGTCACCGCCGAGCTGGCCGCGCCGCCGAGGCGCCGGCTGCCCTGGGTGCCGCTGGTGCTGTCCGGCGCGGTGATCGCCACGGCGGCCTTCGCCGGCGGCGTCTGGTACCAGCGCGACCAGGCCCCCGAGCGGACCTCCGGCCGGACGGTCGCCGCGGGCGGCGGCGCGCAGCAGCCGAGGCCGGGAGCGACCGGCGCCGGCCAGAACGGCAACCGTCGCAACGGCGGCGGCCAGGGCACCGGTGGCCAGGGCGGCGGCCAGGGCGGCTTCACCCGGGGCACGGTCAAGGCCGTGGACGGCACCACCGTCTACCTGACCGACGCCAACGGCAACACCGTCAAGGTGACCACCGGCGACTCCACCAAGGTGCAGCTCAACAAGGAGGGCAAGGTCGGCGACCTCCAGCCCGGCCAGAGCGTCACCGTGGTCGGCACCCCGACCGACGGGGGCTACGCCGCGACCCAGCTGGTCGAGGGCGCCGCCGCCGGCGGCTTCGGCGGCGGCGCGGGCGGCTTCGGCGGCGGCCCCGGCGCAGGCGCCACCCGGAACCCGTCCGGCGGCTGACCGGCCGCCGTACGCCCGCGCGGCCCGGCCCGACCTCCTCCGGGGGCCGGGCCGCGCACCCCCGCGCCGACCTGCGCCGGAGTACTGTCGGGGCGGTGCGCACACCACCCGAGGCCCGACCTGGGGGTCCGTCCGTACAAAACCGCCCGATAAGGTGTTAATCCAACATTCATCGATGGCCCTTGGCCTCCCCGAGCTAGCCTCGAGCTGAACGCCATCGTCCGACCGGGAGGCGGAACCCCCGTGCAAGGCACTGTGTCGACAGGAACTTCGGCGGTGAACAACGGCGGCCAGGGGGAGGCCTACCTGCTCGTCGTCGACGACGAACCGAACATCCGCGAGCTGCTGTCCGCCTCGCTCCGCTTCTCCGGCTTCCGGGTCGCCTCCGCCGCCAGCGGCGCCGAGGCGCTGGAACTGATCGCCGTCGACCGCCCCGACCTGGTCGTCCTGGACGTGATGCTCCCCGACCTCGACGGCTTCACCGTCGTCGAGCGGCTGCGGGAGCAGACCAGCCGCGGCCTCATCGCCGGCCCCGGCCACGGCCACACCGGCGACCACCTGCCGGTGCTCTTCCTCACCGCCAAGGACGGCGTCGGGGACAAGGTCCAAGGCCTCGCCGCGGGCGCCGACGACTACGTCACCAAGCCGTTCAGCCTGGAGGAGCTGATCGCCCGGATCCGCGCCATCCTGCGCCGCTCCGGCGGACCGGCCGAGGACGGCCGGCTGATCGTCGCCGACCTGGTGCTCGACCCGGTGGCCCACGAGGTCACCCGCGGCGGCGTCGTGGTCGCGCTCTCCCCGACCGAGTTCAAGCTGCTGCACTACCTGATGGCCAACGTCGGCCGGGTGGTCTCCAAGGCGCAGATCCTCGACCACGTCTGGGCCTACGACTTCGGCGGCGACCTCTCGATCGTCGAGTCCTACATCTCCTACCTGCGCCGCAAGCTCGACTCCGGACCCAGCCACGGGCCCAAGCTGATCCACACCGTGCGCGGCATCGGCTACGCCCTGCGCCGCCCCCCGCAGGGCTGACCCCGGACCCCGCTGCCCCGATGCCCCTCCCGCTCCCCCGCCGCGCGTCCGCGCGCCCCTCCGCCCCTCCGCCCGGCCGCCGCCTCGGCAGGCTCTCGCTGCGCCGGCTGTCGCTGCGCGCCCGGCTGCTGGTGCTGGTGCTCGCGCTGGTCACCACCGGCCTGGTGGTCAGCGACACCGTGGTGCTCGGCACCGTCCGCCACCAGCTGGTCCAGCGGCTCGACGAGCAGCTGGAACGCTTCGGCGAACCGCTGGCCCGCCGCGCGCCGACCCGCAACAGCTGGGCGGAGCCCAAGCAGCAGCAGCCCTCGCTCGGCGGAAAGCGGGCCACCCCGTTACTGGCCGCACTGCCCAGCCAGTACCTGGTCCAGTACCTGGGTGTCGACGGCAAGGTGCAGTTCGTGGTGCGCCAGCCGATGTCGGAGAACGAGCCGGCGCCGCAGCTGGACGGCTTCGACCCGGCCGCGGTCGGCGCCGACACCCCCGTCGACCTGCCCGACCGGCGCGGGCGGGGCAGCTGGCGCGCGATCGTCGTACCGGTCCAGCGGCCGAGCGCCCCGGCCAGCGTCTTCGCCGCGCCCACGGCCAGCCCCGCCTACGTGATGGTCGCCGTCTCCCGCGAGGACATCGACACCACCGTCAACCGGCTGCGCACCGCCTTCCTGGCGATCGGGGGCGTCGTCCTGCTGGTGATCGCGGCGCTCGGCTTCTTCGCCGTCCGCACCGGACTGCGGCCGCTGCGCCGGATCGAGGAGGGCGCCCAGCTGATCGCCGCCGGCGAGCTCTCGCACCGGATGCCGGCCCTCCCGGCGAACACCGAGGTCGGCCGGCTCTCCATCGCCCTCAACGGCATGCTGGCGCAGATCGAGGCCGCCTTCGCCGCCCGGGCGGAGTCCGAGGGCCGGATGCGGCGGTTCGTCGCCGACGCCTCGCACGAGCTGCGCACCCCGCTGGCCGGCATCCGCGGCTTCGCCGAGCTGTACCGGATGGGCGCCCTGCCCGCCGAGGCCGACGTCCGGCGCACCATGGGCCGGATCGAGAACGAGGCGATCCGGATGGGCACCCTGGTCGAGGACCTGCTGGTGCTCGCCCGGCTGGACGAGGAGCGCCCGCTCGACCTCGCGCCGATGGACCTGCGCACCCTCGCCGCGGACGCCCTGCACGACCTCACCGCCCTTGACCCGAGCCGCCCGGTCGCCCTCACCGGCCCGGCCGGCAGCGGCCCGCCCGGCCCGGCGCCCGTGCTCGGCGACGAGGCCCGGCTCCGCCAGGTGGTCACCAACCTGGTCGGCAACGCCGTCAAGCACACCCCGCCCGGCACCCCGGTCCGGATCGGGGTGGGCCACGAGGGCGGCCTCTGCCTGCTGGAGGTCGCCGACTCCGGCCCCGGCCTCACCGCCGACCAGGCCGCCCTGGTGTTCCACCGCTTCTACCGCGTCGACGCCTCCCGCAGCCGCAACGACCAGCGCGGCGGCGCCGGCCTCGGCCTCGCCATCGCCACCGCCCTCACCCACGCCCACGGCGGCGCCCTCACCCTCCACACCACCCCCGGCACCGGCGCCACCTTCCGCCTGGAGCTCCCCCACCAGCGCTGAAACCCCCCGATCGGGTGAATCCCCTCCGTTCACCCCGGCCTCTCGGCGAAGGCATGGGAGTGTGCGGCCATGAACCCCGGTACGGCGCCCGACGAACCCACGTGGGTGGCTCAACGGCTCTGGGAAGCCTGGGCCTCACTGGAGGTGCCCGAGGGATTCCACGCGGAGATCGGTGAAGGTGCCATCGTGCTGACCCCCGTCGGCGACCTGCGCCACATGCGGGTGAAGCAGCGCGTGTTCCGCGCCTTGTGCGACTGCCTCCAGGACAGCGGCTGGGGGCCGGCCTACGCCCGCAGTGTCGTTCACGGACTCAAGGTCGCCGTTCCCGACCTTTTTGTCGTACCCGATGAGATCGACGAGATCGAGCACCCCGAAGGTCTCGGCGTGCTCGCCTCGGGTGTGGTCCTGGTGGTCGAGACGGTGTCGCCGGGCAGCGAGAGCCGCCGTCGTGACCTCGTCCTCAAGCACCGCGCCTACGCCACCGCCGGCATCCCCGTCTACGTGATCATCGACGACTACGACGACGGCGGCGCCGTCACCGTCCTCTCCGGACCGGACCCCGAGCGCGGCGCCTACGCGTCCTCGGTCCGGACCCCCTATGGCGAGGACGCGGTGGTCCCCGAGGGCCCCGCCAAGGGGTTCGCGATCGGGCCCGGGATCACCGGGGAGCGGCGGGGCTGACCTCCTCCCGGAGGAGGTCCCGGGCGAGCAGGCCGGCCTGGAAGCGGGAGGAGGCGCCGAGGGTGGCCATGAGCTCGGCGACCCGGCGGCGGTAGGTGCGCAGGGAGACGCCGAGGAGGCGGGCGCCGGTCTCGTCGGTGTGGCCGGCGGAGAGCGCGCGCAGGGTGTCGCGGGCCTGCTCGGTCAGCGGGGGCGGCGGGGCGGCGCAGTCGGCGAGGGCGGTGGCGGTCTCCCAGGTGGCGCGGAACAGCGAGCGCACGCCGTCGACGACCTCCGGCGCCTGCACCACGGTGTAGGTGTGCACGCCCCGCACCGGGGCGCCGGCCAGGATCGCGGTGCGCCGGTCGATGACGATCGCCTCCCGGGCTATCGGCCCGTCGGAGATCCGGACCTCGATGCCGGAGGCGGCGATCCGCCGCAGCCGCCGGAGCGACTCGGGGTCGGCGAGGGCCCGGCGGCTGTAGAGCTTGCGCATGGTGAGGCCGGGGACGACGTGCGGCCGCTTCCCTTCCCGGAAGGCCGCGTTGACGCCCGCGGAGAAGGTCACCAGATCGGTGGCGGCGACCAGGAACTCCTCGTGGGAGGCGACGAAGAGGTGGCCGGCCCGTTGGACGAGCTCCTGCTCGCCGTGCAGAGTGATGATCCGATCGGTGCTCATGGCAGCAAACTGCCAGATCGGTCGGGGTCGCGGCGAGCCGGGCCGAGGCTTGGGGCCATGACGACGACTCCCGCATCCTCCGCCCTCCCCGCGACCGCCGCCGGCACCTTCCTCCTCGGCGGCGACCTGCCGGTGTCCCGGATGGGCTTCGGCGCGATGAAGCTGCCCTCCCGGGACTGGCACGGGCCCGCCTGCGACCCCGAGCAGAGCGTCCGGGTGCTGCGCCGGGCCGTCGAGCTGGGCGTCGACCACATCGACACCGCCTGGTTCTACTTCTTCCGGGACGTCTCCGCCCACGGCCTGATCCGGCGGGCCCTGCACCCCTACCGGGACGGTCTGGTGATCGCCACCAAGGTCGGCCCGGGCCGCGACCCGGAGGGCCGCTGGCTGGAACCGGCCGACCGGGAGGCCCTGCGCGCCGCCGTCCACCGCGATCTGCGCGAGCTGGGGGTGGACCGGCTGGACGTGGTCCACCTGCGCCGGATGCCCAGTCAGTCCTCGATCGCCGAGTCCTTCGCCGCGCTGGCGGAGCTGCGCGAGGAGGGGCTGATCCGGCACCTGGGCGTCAGCAATGTGAACGAGGCCCAGCTCGCCGAGGCCGAGGCGATCGCCCCGGTCGTGACGGTGCAGAACAAGTTCAGCGTGCTGGACCGCACGGCGGAGCAGGACCGGCTGCTGGCGGACTGCACGGCGCGGGGGATCGCCTTCGTCCCGTTCTACCCGCTCGGCGGTTCCGGGGTGCCCGACCACCCGGCCCTGCGCCGGGTCGCCGAGCGGCACGGCGCCACCCGGGCCCAGGTGATGGTGGCCTGGCTGCTGGCGCTCTCGCCGTCGGTGCTCGCGATCCCGGGCACCTCCTCGCCGGCGCACCTGGAGGAGAACATCGCCGCCGCCGCGCTGCGGCTGTCCTCGGCGGACCTCGCGGAGCTGGAGAAGCTGACAGTGTCCGACAAGTAGGACTGTCCGATGAATACCGCTCCCGGTTTCCCCGCCGGTCCGCCGGGAAGGGCCCTGCCCGTACCCGAAGGTTCCCGAACTCCCAGGAGCGGTACGGATGGCAGCGTCAGCAGCGGGTCCCGGGGCGTCCTTCCGGCGGGACCTCTCGGAGTGGCGGATCGTGCTCGTCGCCTGGCGGCTGGTGGTGCTGCAGGCCGCCCATCCGGTGGTCGCGGCCGGCATGGCCGAGCACTCCACCTACCGGGGCCACCCGTGGCGCCGGGTCGAGCACACCATGGCCAGCGGGCGGCGGCTGTTCCAGGCCGACGAGGAGCAGCTCTGGCGCGAGGTCCAGCGGCTCGACCGGGCGCACCGGCGGATCGGCGGCACCACCGGGGACGGGCGCGGCTACGACGCCCGGGACCCGGCCGCCCGGGCCTGGGTGCTGCTCACCCTCTTCGAGAGCGTCGTCGCGATGCGGGAGCTGAGCGGCGAGCCGTACACGGCGGAGGAACTCGAAGCCTCGTACCGGGAGTTCGCCGGGATCGCGGCGGTGTTCGGGCTCTCCTCGGGGGAGCTGCCCGCCACCGCGACCGAGCTGCGCGGCCGGCTGCACCGGACGGTGGTCGAGCAGCTGGAGTTCGACGGGACGGCGCGCCATCTGCTGTACGAGCTGCTGAGCGAGACGCCCTGCCCGCGCCGGCTGCGCTTCCTCGGCCCGGCCGGCTGGCGGGCGCTGAGCACGGTGGTCGGCCAGCTGGCCGCCGAACTGACCGTCGCGGACCTCCCGGCGGTCTTCCGGAAGCGCTTCGGCCTGGTCCCCACCCGGCGCGGGCGGCTGCTCTCGCTGCTGCTGCACCGCGGTGTCCGGCTGGTGGTCGCCGGACTGCCGGACCGTCACCGCTACCGCGCCCCCGGGGCGGGCTCCTCGTCCCGGCCCCGGCGGCCGCCCCGGCAGGACACCCGGCCGCCCCGGCTGGACCGGTTCTTCCGTGAGGTGCTCGACCAGACCGGGGACGGCCACCTCACCGCCCACGACCTCCGGGCGATGGCGCACAACGTGTGCTGGCAGCTGGAGCTCTCCGAGGAGGGGGAGGCCCGGGTGTACGACGCCTTCGAGCGCTGGTGGGAGGAGCTGCGGGCGGGCATGGACGCCGACGGCGACGGCCGGGTGACCAGGGCCGAGTACATCGCCGCCACGCTGGCCGGCTGCGACCGCGACCCGGCGTACCTGGAGCGCGGGCTGCTGCCCGCGCTCCGGGCGGTGTTCGAGGCGGCCGACGCGGACGGGGACGGTCTGCTGGACTTCGCCGAGTACCGGGTGCTGTTCGGCGGCCGCCGGGTCCACCCGGCCGAACTCTCGCACGGCTTCCGGCAGTTGGACACCGACGGGGACGGCGTGATCACGTCGGCCGAGTTCCTGCGCGGCTTCGTCGACTACTTCACCGCCCGCGCCCCCTCCGCCCCGGGCACCCAGCTGCTCGGCCGGGCCTGACGGCTGCCGGGTCCCACGCCCGACGGGCCCGACGGCTGCCGGGTCCCACGGCTGCCGGGCCTGACGGCTACCGGGCCTCGCGGAGGGCGGCCTCGGTGTCCTCGACCAGGCCGCGGGCGGCGGCGACGGTGGCGGTGAGGGCCACCGGGTCGCCGCCGGGGGCGGCGAGCAGGGCGCGGGCGCGCGGGCCGAAGCCGGGCGGGGCGGTCGGCAGGGTCTCGGCCACCGCCAGGGCGCCCTTCTCGTTGAGGCACCAGCGCCGGTCGGCCGCGTACAGCGCCTGCACCAGGACGCCCACGGCGCGGGCGAGGCAGAGCGCGACGTAGAGGGTGTCGCCGCGGGCCGCGCCCTTGGCGGCGCCGTCGAGCAGGAAGCCGGCCTCCCAGGTGCTGCCGGTCAGCGCGGCCCGGAGCGGCTCCGGATAGTCCGCGTACGCGGCCCGACGCTCCGTCAGCGCCCCGGTCGGGTCGGCCAGGACGACGCCGAGGGCGAGTTCTCCGACGTAGCAGGGCGACCAGAAGCCGAGCGGGTGGCCGGCCTGGACGCCCACCTCGTAGCGCCCGGCGAGGCAGTCGGCGCGGACCCGGTCGACCCGGTCGAGGTCGCGCAGGATCCAGTCGACCCGGCCGAGCCCCTCGACGGTCAGCCAGGCGCCGCCGTCGACCCAGGGGCCCCAGCCGCCCGGTCCGGCCACCTCGACGCCGGGGCCGGCGAGGGCGCGCAGGGCGTCGAGGTCGAGGCCGGCCCGGTAGTAGAGGCCGAGGTCCCAGTCGGAGCCGGGGGTGTGCTCGCCCCGGGCCCGGCTGCCGCCGAGCACGACGCCGACCACGCCCGGAACCCCCGCCAGCCGCTCGGCCATGGCGTCGATGATCGCGTGCACGGTGAACCTGCCTTTCTGTCAGGGCGGCAGGTGTCAATGCTACGGACCGTCCACATTTCCTGTCCCACCTTCCCGGCTGCTCGTTGTGGCCCGGCGACCCGGTTCGCAGACTGTGCGCACGGCATCGCCGCCGGTAGAACCCCACCCCGCCCGCTCCCACCGCGTAAGGGTGGTGGATACTGAGCTTGTGAACGTGTTCACGTTCACAAGCGGGCAAGCGTGCACACCTGGGCAGCGGTCCCCGGCTATAGATGAAGTTTGTCCGAAATGTGACCTCGAACGAGGTCGGTTGGAGAGAGGGCGACGTGGACCTGGCAATCGCTCACGAAACCATCGCGCGATGGCAATTCGGCATCACCACCGTCTACCACTTCCTCTTCGTACCGCTCACCATCAGCCTCGCCGCGATCGTGGCGGGGCTGGAGACCGCCTGGGTGCGGACGGACAAGGAGAAGTACTTCCACGCCACGAAGTTCTGGGGGAAGCTCTTCCTGATCAACATCGCGATGGGCGTGGTCACCGGCATCGTGCAGGAGTTCCAGTTCGGCATGAACTGGTCCGACTACTCCCGCTTCGTCGGCGACGTCTTCGGCGCCCCGCTCGCGATGGAGGCGCTGATCGCCTTCTTCTTCGAATCGACCTTCATCGGCCTGTGGATCTTCGGCTGGGACAAGCTCCCCCGGAAGCTGCACTGCGCCTGCATGTGGATGGTCGCGCTCGGCACCGTGCTCTCCGCCTACTTCATCCTGGCGGCCAACTCCTGGATGCAGCACCCGGTCGGCTACGCGATCGACCCGGTCACCGGCAAGGCCCAGCTGACCGACATCGCCAAGGTGCTGTTCCAGGACACCACCGTCACCGTCGTCCTGCACACCCTGACCGCGGCCTTCCTCACCGGCGCGGCGTTCATGGTCGGCATCGCCTCGTTCCACCTCTGGAAGGCCAAGCGCAAGCCGGAGAGCGCCGCGGCCGCCCCGGAGCGGGTCGCCGTGATGCGGACCTCGCTGCGGCTCGGCCTGGTGCTCGCGGTGGTCTTCGGCCTGGGCACCGCGCTCAGCGGCGACTCGCTCGCCAAGGTCATGTTCCGCCAGCAGCCGATGAAGATGGCCGCCGCCGAGGCGCTCTGGGACACCAAGGCGCCGGCGCCGTTCTCGGTCTTCGCGGTCGGCGACGTCAGCAAGGGCCACAACTCGGTGGAGCTGGAGATCCCCGGGATACTGTCCTTCCTCGCCAACAGCGACTTCAGCTCCTCCGTCCCCGGCATCAACGACACCGCCAACGCCGAGGCCGCCAAGTACGGCGGCGACCCCAAGGACTACATCCCGAGCATCTTCGTCACCTACTGGGGCTTCCGCCTCATGATCGGCTTCGGGATGACCTCCTTCGTGGCCGGGGTGATCGGGCTCTGGACCACCAGGAGGAAGCGCTTCCTCGCCCAGGAGTTCCGCACCGGCGACACCGAGGTGCCGAGGCTGATGCTCACCCCGAAGCGGGAGCTGGGCCCCTTCCTCACCAAGTGGAGCTGGCGGATCGGCATCCTCACCATGGGCTTCCCGCTGATCGCCAACAGCTTCGGCTGGATCTTCACCGAGATGGGCCGGCAGCCCTGGGCGGTCTTCGGACTGATGACCACCGCGAGCGCCGTCTCGCCCAACGTGGGCGTCGGTACCCAGATCGGCGCCCTGGCGACCTTCACCACGCTGTACGCGATCCTCGCCGTCGTCGAGGTGAAGCTGCTGGTCAAGTACGCCAAGGCCGGACCGGTCACCGACGAGCGGCCGCCGACCGAGGACCCGACCCTGCGCGGTCCCGCCTCCGGCGACGACGCCGACAAGCCGCTCGCCTTCGCCTACTGAGGCCACCCAGGATCGACGGGAACGACACACCATGGAACTTCACGACGTCTGGTTCGTCCTGATCGCCGTCCTCTGGATCGGCTACTTCTTCCTGGAGGGCTTCGACTTCGGCATCGGCATCCTCACCAAGCCGCTCGCCCGCAACACCGCCGAGCGCCGGGTACTGATCAACACCATCGGCCCGGTCTGGGACGGCAACGAGGTCTGGCTGCTGACCGCCGGCGGCGCCACCTTCGCGGCCTTCCCGGACTGGTACGCGACCCTCTTCAGCGGCTTCTACATCCCGCTGCTGCTGATCCTGGTCTGCCTGATCGTGCGCGGCGTCGCCTTCGAGTACCGGGCCAAGCGGCCCGAACCGCGCTGGCAGCGGAACTGGGAGGAGGCGATCTTCTGGACCTCGCTGCTCCCGGCCTTCCTCTGGGGCGTCGCCTTCGCCAACATCGTCCGCGGCGTCGACATCGACGCCCAGAAGAACTACGTCGGCGGCTTCTGGGACCTGCTCAACCCGTACGCGCTGCTCGGCGGCCTGGTGACGCTCAGCCTGTTCACCTTCCACGGTGCGGTGTTCGCCGCGCTCAAGACGGTCGGCGACATCCGCGACCGGGCCCGGGCCGCGGCGCTGCGGGCCGGTCTGGCGGCCGCGGCGCTGGCGGCGGTCTTCCTGATCTGGACCCAGGCCGACCACGGCAACGGCTGGAGCCTGGCCGCCCTGGTGGTCGCGGTGCTCGCCCTGGTCGGCGCGCTCCTCGCCAACCAGGTGGGCCGCGAGGGCTGGGCCTTCGTCCTCTCCGGGGCGACGATCGTGGCCGCCGTCTCGATGCTCTTCCTCGCGCTCTTCCCCGACGTCATGCCCTCCACCCTGAACCCGGAGTGGAGCCTGACCGTGACCAACGCGGCCTCCTCGCCGTACACGCTCAAGCTGATGACGATCGTGGCCGCCGTGTTCACCCCGCTGGTGCTGCTCTACCAGAGCTGGACGTACTGGGTGTTCCGCAAGCGGATCGGCGTCCAGCACATCCCCGGGCACGACCCGGCCGCCGCCCTCGACCAGGGCTGAGGCCATGAAGCCGGTCGACCCCCGACTCCTCGCGCACGCCCGCACCACCCGGGTCTTCCTCGCCGGGTCCGTCCTGCTCGGGACGGCGAACGCGGCCCTGGTGGTGGCCCAGGCGGGCCTGATCGCCGAACTCGTGGTCCGCGGCTTCCAGCAGCGGACCGGGCTCGGGGAACTCGGCACGCCGCTGGCGCTGCTGGCGCTCACCGCGGTCGGTCGGGGGCTGGTCGGCTGGCTCACCGAACTGGTCGCGCACCGGTCCGTCGCCCGGGTGAAGTCCACCCTGCGGCGCCGGCTGCTCGACCACGCCACCGCGCTCGGCCCGGCCTACCTGGCGGGCCGGCGCACCGGCGAGCTCACCACCCTCGCCACCCGGGGTGTCGACGCGCTCGACGACTACTTCGCCCGCTACCTGCCGCAACTGGCGCTCGCCGTGGTCGTCCCGGCCACGGTGCTGCTGCGGATCGTCGGCGCCGACGTCACCTCGGCCGCGATCATCGCCGGCACCCTGCCGCTGATCCCGCTGTTCATGGTGCTGATCGGGATGGCCACCCAGGCCCGGATGGACCGTCAGTGGGAGGGGCTGTCCCGGCTCTCGCACCACTTCCTGGACGTGGTCGCCGGACTGCCCACGCTCAAGGTGTTCAACCGGGCCCGCGCCCAGGCCGCCACCATCGCCAGGATCACCGCCGACTACCGCCGGGCCACCCTGCGCACCCTGCGGATCGCCTTCGTCTCCTCCTTCGCGCTGGAACTGCTCTCCACCCTCTCGGTCGCGCTGGTCGCCGTCACCGTCGGCTTCCGGCTGGTCGACGGCACCCTCGACCTGGAGACCGGGCTGCTGATCCTGGTCCTCGCCCCCGAGGTCTACTTCCCGATCCGCCAGGTCGGCGCGCTCTACCACTCCAGCGTCGAGGGCCTCACCGCCGCCGACCGGATCTTCGAGGTGCTGGAGACCCCGCTGCCGCCCCGCGGCACCGCCCCCGCGCCCGACCTGGCCGGGGCCGCCGTCACGGTCGAGGACCTCGTGGTGGCCTTCCCCGGCCGGAGCACGCCCGCCCTGGACGGCGCCTCGCTCACCCTGCGCCCCGGCGGGACGGTCGCCCTCACCGGGCCCTCCGGGGCCGGCAAGTCCACCCTGCTCGGCGTCCTGCTGGGCCTCACCGCGCCCACCGCCGGGACGGTCCGGATCACCGGCGCCGACGGCCGGACCCACGACCTGGCCGAGCTGGAGCCGGACAGCTGGCGGCGGCAGATCGCCTGGGTGCCGCAGCACCCGCACCTGTTCGCCGGGACCGTCGCCGACAACCTGACCCTGCACCGGCCCGGCGCCACCGAGGAGCAGCAGCGCGCGGCCCTGCGCTCCGCGCACGCCCTCGACTTCGTCGACCGGCTGCCGCAGGGCCTGCGGACCCGCCTCGGCGAGGACGGCGCCGGGCTGTCCGCCGGGCAGCGCCAGCGGCTCGCGCTCGCCCGGGTGCTGCTGGCCGACGACCGCCCGCTGGTCCTGCTCGACGAGCCCACCGCCAACCTGGACGGCGTCTCCGAGGCGGCCGTCGTCGACGCCGTCCGGGCGCTGGCCGCCGACCCGGCGCGCACCGTGCTGGTGGTCGCGCACCGGCCCGCGCTGCTGGCCGCCGCCGACCGGCGGGTCCGGCTGGCCGGCCCGGCCGCGCCGCCCGCCCCTCCGGCGGCCGTCCCGGTGCTCGCCCACCGGGGGCGTCCGACACTCCCGGCGCCGGACCAGGACGGACCGGCCCCCGCCGCGGGTGCCGTCCGCCCCCGGCTGGCACTCTCGGTGCTGCTCGGCGCGCTCGCGCTCGGCTGCGCCGTGGCGCTGATGGCCACCTCCGGCTGGCTGATCTCCCGGGCCTCCGAGATGCCGCCCGTGCTCCACCTGATGATGGCCGTCACCGCGGTGCGCGCCTTCGGCATCGGCCGCAGCGTCTTCCGCTACGCCGAGCGGCTGGTCTCGCACGACGCGGTGCTGCGCACCCTCGGCACCCTGCGCGCCGCCGTCTACCGCCGGCTCGCCGTGCTCGCCCCGGCCGCGCTGCCCGCGTTCCGGCGGGGCGACCTGCTCTCCCGGCTGGTCGCCGACGTCGACGCCGTCCAGGACCACTACCTGCGCTGGCGGCTCCCGGCCGCGGTGGCGGCGGTGGTCTCGGCGGCCGCCGCGCTCGCCATGGGAGCCTTCCTGCCCGCCGCCGGGCTGGTGCTCGGGCTCGGACTGCTGCTCGCCGGCCTGGTGGTGCCGGCGCTGACCGCCCGCTGGTCGGCCGGCGCCGAGCGACGGCAGGCCCCGGCGCGCGGGCGGCTCGCCACCGCCGTCCTGGACGCCTTCAGCGGCACCGCCGAACTCACCGTGGCGGGCGCGCTGCCCGGCCGGCTGGCCGCCGTCCGCGCCGCCGACGCCGCGCTGACCGGGCTGGCCGCCCGCTCGGCCGCCACCGCGGCGCTCGGCACCGGGCTGATCACCCTGCTCACCGGCCTCACGGTGGCCGCCGCCGCGGCCGTCGGACTGCGCGGCGTGGCGTCCGGGGCCCTCGCCCCGGTCTGCCTGGCCGTGGTCGTGCTGACCCCGCTGGCGGCCTTCGAGGCGGTCACCGGGATGCCGGCCGCCGTCCAGGCCCGCCGGCGCAGCCTGGCCGCCTCGGAGCGGCTCGCCGAGGTGCTGGACGCGCCGGAGGCCGTGGCCGAGCCCGCCGCGCCGGTGGCGCTGCCGGAGCGGCCGCTGCCGATCGCGGTGCGCGGTCTCACCGCCCGCCACCCCGGGCAGGGCACCGACGCGCTGGCCGGGGTGGACCTCGACCTCGGGCCCGGCCGGCGGATCGCCGTGGTCGGCCCGTCCGGCTCCGGCAAGACCACGCTCGCGCAGACGCTGCTGCGCTTCCTCGACCAGCGCGCGGGCAGCGTGGTGCTCGCGGCCGGTCGTCCACAGGCTGTGGACAGCCGTTCGCTCGCGGGGGAGGACGTCCGCCGGGTGATCGGGCTCTGCGCGCAGGACGCCCATGTCTTCGACAGCTCGCTCCGGGAGAACCTGCGCCTCGCCCGGCCCGACGCCGACGAGGACGAGCTGCGGGCCGCGCTGGCCGCCGCCCGGCTGCTGGACTTCACCGAGAGCCTGCCGGACGGGCTGGACACCATGGTCGGCGAGCACGGCGCCCGGCTCTCCGGCGGCCAGCGCCAGCGGCTGGCGCTGGCCCGGGCCCTGCTCGCGGACTTCCCGGTGCTCGTCCTGGACGAGCCCGCCGAGCACCTCGACCTGCCCACCGCCGACGCCCTCACCGCCGACCTGCTCGCCGCCACCGCCGGGCGCAGCACCGTGCTGATCACCCACCGGCTGGCCGGACTGGACGACGGCACGGTGGACGAGGTGCTGGTCCTGGAGGCCGGCCGGGTGGTCGAGCGGGGCGGCTGGTCGGAGCTGCTGTCCCGCCCGGAGGGGCTGCTGCGGGCCATGCACGACCGGGAGCGGGAGGCCGAGGGCGAGCGGGAGGCGGAGGGTCTGCCGCTCGCGGTCGGGTAGCCGCCGGGGGCTCGGGGGCCCGGCGGGAGGGGAGTCGCGGGCCCTTGTCCGTCGCGTCGCCACTTCCGTCGAAAACCGTACAAACTACGCTCGTCCTCATGGACCCCACGCCAGAGCTGCCCGAGCCCGCCGAGCCGGAGGCGGACCAGGCGCCGCACCGCGTCCCCGAGATCGCCTCGCTCGGCCTGGACACCCTGGTCACCGAGGTGGCCGAACGGCTGCAGTCCGCCGCCGCCGTCACCGACCGGATGCAGCGGCTGCTGGAGGCGGTGGTCTCGGTCGGTGCGGGCCTGGACCTGCACGCCACCCTGCACCGGATCGCCACCGGTGCCGCCGAGCTCGTCGACGCCCGCTACGCCGCCCTCGGCGTGATCGCTCCCAACGGGCAGGGGCTGTCCGACTTCATCCACGTCGGGGTGGACGACGCGGTGGCGGCCCGGATCGGCGAGCTGCCGGTCGGGCGGGGCATCCTCGGCGCGCTGATCGACCGCCCCGAGCCGCTGCGCCTCACCGAGCTCGGCGCCGACCCCCGCTCGTACGGCTTCCCGCCGCACCACCCGGAGATGAGGACCTTCCTCGGCGAGCCGATCCGGATCCGCGACGAGGTGTTCGGCAACCTCTACCTGACCGAGAAGAAGGGCGGCGGCGCCTTCACCCCCGAGGACGAGCAGGTGGTGCACGCGCTGGCCGCCGCGGCCGGGGTCGCGATCGAGAACTCCCGCCTCTACGAGGAGGGGCGGCGCCGGGAGCGGTGGATCGCCGGGGCGGCCGCCGTCACCACGGCGCTGCTCTCCAGGGACGAGGCGGAGATCGCCCTCACCGTCGCCGCCGAGCAGGTCCGGGAGCTGGCGGACGCCGCGCTGGGCATGATCCTGCTGCCGGTCGCCGACGAGGACGCCGGGACGGTGCGGATGCGGGTCGCCCACGCCTCCGGGGAGGCGGCCGAGTTCGTGCGCGGCGAGCTGCTGCCGCCGGACAGCTTCGCCGCCCGGCTGCTCGACGGCGAGAGCGTGCACCTGGACGACATGTCGACCGATCCGACCGTGGTGATCCGGCTCGCCCGCAGCTTCGGTCCCTCGCTGGCCGTGCCGATGGTCGCCGCCCGCCGGGTGCTCGGCGGCCTGTGCGTCTGGCGCCCGCGCGGGGCGATGCCGTTCACCGACGGCGAGAAGCAGCTGGCCGAGACCTTCGCCTCGCAGGCCGCGCTCGCGCTGCGGCTCGCCGAGGGCCAGCGGGACCAGCAGCGGCTGGCGGTCTTCCAGGACCGCGACCGGATCGCCCGCGACCTCCACGACCTGGTCATCCAGCGGCTGTTCGCCACCGGGATGATGCTGGAGGGGGCGGCCCGGCGCGCCGTCGTCCCCGAGGTGAAGGTCCGCATCGGCGAGGCCGTCGACGAGCTGGACGCCACCATCCAGGAGGTCCGCACCACCATCTACGCGCTCCAGCACGACGACCACGGCGACGCGCCCGACACCCTGCGGACCAGGGTGCTGCGCGAGTGCAGCCAGACCGCGGCGGCGCTCGGCTTCAAGCCCTCGGTCTCCTTCGTCGGCCCGGTGGAGAGCCTGGTCGGCGAGAAGACCGGGCGTCAACTGCTGGCGGCACTGCGGGAGATGCTGTCCAACGCGGCCCGGCACGCCCGGGCCTCCCGGGTCGGCGTCGAGGTCGACTCGACCGTGCACCTGGACGACGACGGCCGGCCCGTCGGCGGCGACCCGGAGTCGCTGGACCGGGGCGGGCGCCCGGGCGTGCTGCTGACCGTCACCGACGACGGCGTCGGCATCCCCGAGGGCGGGCGGCGCAGCGGTCTGCGCAATCTGACCCGGCGGGCCGAGGCGCTCGGCGGGGACGCCTGGCACGAGCCGGGGCCGTACGGCCGGGGGACCAGGGTGCGCTGGACGGCGCGGCTCTGAGCGTCCGTCGGAAGGCTCCGGCGCCCCCGTCCCGAGTGCCTGACCGTTCGTCGGAATGGTCGGGGCGACTCGGGACATTCTCGAACGGTTGGTGAACGACGCGCAGCGCCGGCGGGAGTGCTTGGCGCGCGGAAGGTGTGCAGTCGGTGAAAGTTTAACGAGAGAGAACTTCGCGGCCAACGGAGAAAGTTGTGCATTTCGTGGCCTTCCGGCGCTCTCGTGTGCACACATAGCTTTACTCCCGTCTCGGAGAGAAACCGGACCGTGGGGGAGCAGTGGACGCGTCTGGCCGCGGTCACACCGCAGCAGGGGCAGGTCGAGGGGGATTCCGGGCCGAACGGGCGCCGGACGGACGGTACCGCTGGCAACTGAAGGCGCCGAACGGGCGCGTTGTCGCGGTCACCGCGGCCGCGTACGAGACGGCCGCGGAGGCGGAGCGCGGCTTCGACGGCTTACGGGTCGTCGCGGACGGGCTCACCGCCCGGATCACGCACGTCCGGGACGGCATCGGGTGGGTCTGGGTCGTCCCGGGCACCCGCAACCTCCCGGAGGTGCGGTCGAGCCGTGCCTACGAGCGGTACGCGACCTGTCAGAACGCCTTCCGGCGCTTCGTGGTGCTGCTGGCGAAACAGTCGCCCCTCGAACGCCCCGAACCGATCGAGCGGGGGCCGTCGTTGAGAACGTCCGATGTCCGCTGACCGACGCGGGCCGCGCCTGCTCACCGTCCCGGTCGGCGACCGTTCGCTGTCCTGGGCGCTGCGCGCGGCGAACGGCAGACAGCTCGGCGTCGGTGTGCGCACCTATCGCAACGAGCAGGAACTCACCGACGCCGTCCGTGAGTTGATCATCGAACGGACCGCACTGCGGTGCACCGTCGGCCAGTCCGAGGCCCGGCTCTGGGTGTGGACGGCGTACCTGCCGGTCCGCACCACCCGTCCGGGCGCCGCCGAGGGCGCCGGGCCGGTGGCCCGCAGCGCCCGGGGCTACCTCCGGCGCGACCAGTGCCAGGCCGGCGTGACCGGATTCCTGTCCGGGCTCCAGCGTCTGGGGCAGGAGTCGCGCCGCCCCGGCCGGGAGGACAGCTGGCCGTTCTGACGGCCCGTCCCGCCGTCCCGCAGCCGCCTTCGGGCGGCTGTTCGTGCTGGCCCGGCACCACCACCCCGTTCCCCCTCTTCCGGTGAAGCGCAGGTTTCCGGCAACCCCCCGAGTCGCCACCTGGAGAAGAACGTCACCGGCCTCCCACCTGCGGCTTTCCCACCCTCCGCGGCCGGGCTGACCTGTCGCTAAACCTCTCCGAACCGAGATATCGACAATCGGCGGCCGCACCGGTCGGCCCTTCCGACGGAACCGCGCCGACCGACAGGATCGGCACTGCCGGAGCGGCCACCGCGGACGTGGCCACCGGCCCTGGGACTGACCACCAGTACCCGGGCACAGCGATGTACTGCTCTCCCACCGGAGGAAGAGGAACATGCGCAAGACCGCTGCCAAGCTGCTCGCCGCCGTCGCCATCGCCACCTCGGTCGCGACCGTCGCCACCGGCACCGCCGTCGCCGACCCGTCGACCCTGCCGACCCTGCCGCTCGCGCAGGACATCGTGGGCGTCGGCTCGGACACCACCCAGGCCGTCCTGAACCAGTTCTCCACCGACTACAACGCGTTCCTGGGCGCCAGCAGCACCCTGCCGCGTCTGTACAGCTGGGACGCGACGGGCACCTCGCCGATCGTCACCAAGACCGGCGCCCAGACCTCCCCGGCGTTCGCCCGCCCGAACGGCTCGGGCGCCGGCATCGCCGCGCTGGACGCCACCTCCAAGACCACGGTCGACTTCGCCCGCTCCTCGCGCGGCCCGAAGAACAGCGTCCCGGGCGTCCCGGGTGACCCGACCACCGACCTGTTCGTGGCCTTCGCCAAGGACGGCGTCTCCGTCGCCACCGCGACCACGGGCAGCAACGCGCCGACCAACCTGTCCAAGAACGACCTGATCAACATCTACAACTGCACCTACACCAACTGGAACCAGATCCCGGGTTACACGGGCGCCGGCGGCACCATCAAGGCGTTCCTCCCGCAGGTCGGCTCCGGCACCCGCTCCTTCTTCCTGTCGGCGCTCGGCCTGGCCAACGGCGGCGCCTGCGTCCTGGCCAACCCGACCGTCCAGGAGAACCAGGGCACCGACCCGATCCTGAACGACGCCAACGCGGTCGTTCCCTACTCCGCCGCCCACTACATCGGCCAGGTCTACAACGGCCACAGCAGCGGCAGCGACGCTGCGGGCAACCTGACCCTCCGTTCGATCGACGGCATCTCCCCGATCGACGCCACCAACGGCCTGGCGAAGGCCTTCACCGACACCTCGTTCGGCCGCGTGGTCTACAACGTGGTCCGCGAGGCGAACTGGAACGCCACCGACACCCAGGGCACCGCGCTGCGCGCGATCTTCGGCACCACCGGCTGGGTCTGCAAGAACGCCACCGCCGCCGCCGACATCAAGAGCTACGGCTTCCGCGCGCTGCCGACCGGCGCCTGCGGCACCACCACCCACGCGATCTGATCGCAGCACCTCCGATCGCAGCGCACCCGTACTTCCGGCGGCCAGGGGCTTCCGCCCCTGGCCGCCGGGCCACGTCGGGCCGTCCGGGACGACTCCGGGCGGGCCGGCGGTACCACCGCAGGACCGCACCACCTTGAGAACGCACCACCGCACCACGGCCCCATGGCCGAACCGTTCCATGTTCCACACCAAGGAGAGCAGTATGTCCCGCACCAGCGCCCGTCTCGCCGCCGTTGCCACCGCTGTTGTGCTCGCCACCACCGGTGCGGCCACCTCGGCCTCCGCCGCCACCCCGGCCACCGGCAGCGCCGTGGTGAACGAGAGCAACACCTTCCTGATCAACTCCCTCTCGGCGGGCGTCATGGTCTTTGCCCTCCCGACGGCCACCGGCTCCTACGACAGCGCCACGGGCCTGTCCGCCGCGTTCCCGGTGACCGGCGGTTCCGCCAACCTCCCCGCCTTCTACGGCGACGTCCAGCTGGGCGGCGGGCTGCTCTTCATCAACCTGCGCACCGGCAAGACCGCCGTCTTCAAGAACCTGGCCTTCAACGTGGGCAACTGGCAGATCACCGGTGTCCCGCAGGGCGGCACCTCGCCGGTCGCGCTGCTCGACCCGGCCGGCGACAGCTCGGTCACCGGCAACGCCGCCGCCAGCACGCTGACCGCCAGCGACCTCCAGGTGGACGAGGAGGGTGCGAAGTACCTCGACACCAAGCTGAACACCTCCTTCTTCACCGCGGGTCAGTCGGTGGGTTCGCTGAACCTCACCTTCAAGGCCGGCAGCTGACACGCACCAGGTAACGGCGGCGGGGTCCGGATGTCCGGGCCCCGCTGTTCCGCGCTCGGGGAAGCCGGCCGTGAATTGTGATCAAACAGTGCTGTTCGCAGGCGAGTTGTGGCCTCGTACACCCTGGCGATCCACGGCGGCCATGTACGGCTGGCCGAATGGTGACTGACCATCGGCGGCATCTGGCCAACTCGCGCCGGGGTCCGGCCGGTTCCCCGTCTACGCGCGAAGCGCGGTCCTGGAGGTACACGTCATGAGAGTCCGTCCACCGGGTTCGAGAGCCCTGGGGAGGTGGAGGAGGGGGCTGTTGGCGTTGGGGACGGCCTGGGCGGTCGTGGGGGTCTCGGCGATCCTGCCGCTGGGTGCGGGAACGGTTCCGCAGGCGGCCGCGGCCAGCGCGACGACCGTGGACGGGCCGGCGCTCTGGCGCCCGGTCACCAAGGACTACGGTCCCAAGGGCAAGATCACCGTCTCCTCCACCACCAACCTCAGCAACGAGGTCGTCCACGTCTCCTGGGAGGGCTTCACCCCGACCGTGGACCCGATGGGCAACCCGGTGAAGTTCGTCAAGCTCAACAGCCCCACCGGCCAGGAGCTCTATCCGGTCCGCGTCTACCAGTGCCGGGGCACCGACCCCACCGTGCACGACTGCTACGGCAGCACCAAGTTCAACCAGGACCCGGCCAAGGGCTTCCTCCAGCCCGCGCCCCCGCCGGGCACCATCACGCCGGACTTCCCGTTCAACGGCGCGGTCCGGGTCACCGGCCCCGACGGCCGCGGCGAGGCCGACATCGAGGTGTGGACCGCCGAGGAGAGCCCGGCCCTCCGCTGCGACGCGACCCACCCGTGCTCGCTGGTGGTCGAGGCCAACTACGGTGGTGACGCGCTCGGCTTCACCACCGACAATCAGAAGATCGACTGCTCCAACCACTCTCTCGACAACCCGATCGAGAGCGAGTACTACGCGATGGCCTCGGAGTCGATCTTCGCCATGAGCGGCGCGGAGAACGACACCTGGAACCCGGGCGAGAGCTGTGCCTGGGCCAACCGGGTCGTCATCCCGCTCTCCTTCGCGCCGACCGCCGGCGACTGCCCCAGCACGACGCAGGACCTGCTGGTCGGCGGCCTGGCGATGGCCAACCGCGCGATGCAGCAGTGGCGCGCCGGTCTGTGCCGGGGCTCGAACCCGCTCGGGGTCGACTACATCGGGAACCTGGGCGAGCCGCAGACCCGGGCGAACTTCCGGAAGCAGTCGGGGCCGGACGTCGCCCTGACCGCCCTCCCGGAGAGCGAGCCGGCGAACCGGCCGTACGTCTACGCGCCGCTCGCGACCTCGGCGATCTCGGTCGCCTACGTGGTCGACGACGCGGCGAACTCCGGCCAGATCAAGACGCTCAACCTGACGCCGCGGCTGCTGGCGAAGATGCTGACCCAGTCGTACGCGATGGTCAAGGGCGTCACGATCGACTCGGTCGCCAACAACCCGGTCTGCATCTTCGAGGACAAGGACTTCCTCGACCTCAACCAGCTCGACCCGGCGAGCGGCCAGCGCTGGCCCAAGTGCACCGAGCAGGCCTGGCTGGCCGACTCGGCGCCGATCGTGCTCGGTGGCACCACCGACCTGATCTACCAGCTGACCTCGTGGATCGCCGCGGACCCGGAGGCGGCGGCCTTCATGCGGGGCGAGCCGGACCCGAACGGCATGCACGTCAACACCTTCTACCAGCAGCCCACGTTCGCCGGTTACCCGGTGGACGCCATCAGGGTGCAGGACTACTCCGGTCCTGACGCGTGGAAGATGTACGAGATCAACCCGCTCAACAACGGTCTGGCCCAGGTCGCGCGCAACCTGCTGATGTCCAAGCCGACCTGCCAGTCCCCGTTCGCCGACGTGGACGGCAAGCACGCCAGCTGTGCGTCGGTCGACCCCGGCCGCCGCGGGCTTTTCGCGATCATGGACAGCGGTCAGGCCAAGGCCTACGGCATGCCGGAGGCCGCGCTCCGCAACCCGGCCGGGCAGTTCGTGAAGCCGACCCAGGATGCCCTCCGGGCCGCCGTCGCGACCATGCCCGTCGACCCCGCCTCCGGCACCCAGAAGCTGCCGTACGGCGTGGCCGGAACCGAGTTCGCGAGTTCGGCGCAGGCGTACCCGCTGTCGGTCGTGCAGTACGCGATGGTGCCGACCGGCGGCCTCTCCGCGGCGAAGGCGAAGGCGGCGTCGGAGTTCCTGCGGCGGGTGACCGACCCGGCCGAGGGTCAGGTCTACGGCAACGAGCCCGGTCAGCTGACCGCCGGGTTCCTCGCCCTGACGGACGACCAGCTGGCGCAGGCGCGGTCCGCCGTGACGCACGTCGCGGCGCAGGACGGCAAGTACCCCGGCAACCAGCCGGGGCCCGAGCCGACCGAGCCCGAGGGCGGGAACGGCGGCCAGACCGGCGGCAACGGCGACAACGGTGGCCAGACCGGTGGGAACGGCGACAACGGCGGGACCACGGGCGGTACCGACGGTGGAACCACCGGCGGTGGTGACGGCGGTACGACCGGCGGGACCACCGGCGGCACCGACGGCGGCACGACCGGCGGGACCACGGGCGGTACCTCCGGCGGTTCGACCGGTGGCACGACCGGCTCCACGGGGTCCACGGGCTCCACGGACACGGGCGGCACCACCGGTTCGACCGGCACCACGGGCACCACCGGCACCACCGGCACCACCGGTTCGACCGGCACGTCGGGCTCGACCGGCAGTGGCACGTCCGGCGGCTCCGGGACGACGGGCTCCGGTTCGACCGGTTCGACCGGTTCGACCGGTACGACCGGTACGACCGGATCGGTCGGCGGCACCGCCGCGGTCCCCGCGGCCCCCGCACCCGTGCCGTCCGCGGCCCCGGTCAAGGCGAACGCCGCTCCGGCGGCCACCCCGGCCGCCACCACCGGGCCGCTCGCCGCCGCCCCGGTCGCTGCCGGAACGCCGGCCGCCGACCGTTCCGGCGGGGCCAGGCTGCTGCTCCCGATCGCGCTGATCGTCGGCGCGGTCCTGCTGGTGGGAGGCCCGTTGGCACTCGTCCTGGCCGGTACTCCGGCCGGCGCGAGGATCGCCGCCGGGGCGTCCGGGGTCTGGGCGCGCCTGCGTCCGGGCCGCCGCGTCTGACGACGCACGTTCCGACTCGGCGGGGCCGCTGTCCCGGCCCCGCCGAGTCCCTTCCCCGCCCCCGCCAGTCTCCCTGCACCTGTCCCGTACCGAGCGCGCCGGAGAGCAGACCATGACAGCCGCCGCCGAGCCCGCGACACCGTTCGCCGAGACTCCAGGCCAGCCGGACCACGATGTACCCCGTACCATCACCGCCCCGTCCACGCCCGGCGACCGGGTGTTCCGCGGTTTCCTGCGCGGGGCCGGGCTCTCAGTCTTCGCGATCATGGGCCTGATCGCCTTCTTCCTGATCCTGCGCGGCGCCGACGCGCTCCGCGCGGTCGGCTTCTCCTTCTTCACCGAGCAGAAGTGGCTGACCCAGGCGCACAACTTCGGCATCGCCTCGGTGCTGCCGAACGGCCTGCTGATCGCCGTCATCGCCCTGGTGATCGCGGTCCCGGTGGCGCTGGCCACGGCCGTGTTCATCTCCGAGTACGTACCGGTCCGGCTCCGGGCGACCCTGATCTCGCTGGTCGACCTGATGGCCGCGATCCCCAGCATCGTCTACGGCCTCTGGGGCCTGTTCTTCCTCCAGCCGCGGATCATCGGCTTCGTCCGCTGGATGTCGAACCACCTGGGCGACACGATCCCCTTCCTCAAGGTGCGCACCGGCGACATCGCCAGCTCCTACACCTCGTCGACGTTCATCGCCGGCGTCGTCGTCTCGCTGATGATCATCCCGATCGTCACCTCGCTCAGCCGCGAGGTGTTCTCCCAGGCGCCGCAGGGCGAGCGGGAGGGCGCGTACGCGCTCGGCTCGACCCGCTGGGGCATGGTGCGCACCGTGGTGCTGCCGTTCGGCAAGGGCGGGGTGATCGGTTCCGTGATGCTCGGCTTCGGGCGCGCGATGGGCGAGACCATCGCCGTCGCGCTGATCATCTCGCCCAACTTCGAACGGATCAGCCACGTGCTGGAGAACGGTGCCAACTCGATCTCCGCACTGATCGCCCTGCGCTTCGGCGAGTCGGACCCGCTCTCGCTCTCGGCGCTGATGGCGGCCGGCCTGGTGCTGTTCGGGCTCACCCTGCTGGTCAACGTGGCGGCCGGGTTCGTGATCAACCGGTCCCGCTCCGGCGCGGCTACGGCGGACTGACCGTGGACCTTTCCTCCCGCCCCCGCCTGCTGCCGCCCCGTCGTGAAGGGACGACCCGATGACCACACTCGACCTGCCGGCCGAAACCACTCCGGCCGAGGCCCAGGGCCCGGCTCCGGCCTCGCCGGGCACCGCGCCACCGCCCGAGCGCCGGATCAGGATCGGCGGGGTGACCCGTGAGGACGTGCTGACGATCCTCGGCGCCGCGACCGGATCACTGGCGCTGGACTGGATCCTCTACGAGCGCGTCATGCCGTTCAGCGGCGCGTTCGGCTTCGTGCTCTGCTGGTACCTGCTGTTCCTGGTCGGCTACACCCTGCTCGGCCGGCTCCAGTGGGGCGCGCTGCTGGTGCGCGAGCGGCTGGTGTCGGTGCTCGCCTGGAGCGCGGGCCTGACGGTGGTGACGCTGATCCTCGACCAGATCGGCTATGTCACGATGCGCGGCTACGAGGCCGCCCAGCACCTCAACTTCTTCACCCAGTCGATGGAGACGACCTCCGCGCTCTCGCCGATCACCTCGGGCGGCGCGCTGCACGCGATCATCGGCTCGCTCGAACAGCTGGGACTGGCCACCCTGTTCGCGGTGCCGCTGGGCATCTCGGCGGCGGTCTTCATGTCCGAGGTCGGGGGGCGGATGGCCCGCCCGGTGCGGACCCTGGTGGAGGCGATGACGGCGCTGCCGTCCATCGTGGCCGGTCTGTTCATCCTCGGCGTGGTGATCATCACCCTGGGCTTCGAGAAGAGCGGCTTCGCCGCCTCGCTGGCCCTGACGGTGATGATGATGCCGATCGTCACCCGCGCCGCCGAGGTGGTGATCCGGCTGGTGCCGGGCACCCTGCGGGAGGCCTCCTTCGCCCTCGGCGCCAGCCAGTGGCGCACGGTCTGGAACGTCGTGCTGCCGACCGCGAGGCCCGGCCTGGTGACCGCGGTCGTGCTCGGCATGGCGCGCGGTGTCGGCGAGACCTCGCCGGTGCTGCTGACCGCGGGTTTCACCACCCAGCTCAACGCCAACCCGTTCCACGACCGCCAGGTGTCGCTGCCGCTCTACATCTGGAACTACGTCAAGCAGCCGTACCCCGACATGGTCGCGCGGGCCTTCGCGGCAGCCCTGACCCTGATGGTCATCGTGCTGATCCTCTTCGTCACCGCGCGCGTGCTCGGCGGGCGCCGTCCCGGCCAGTTGACCCGTCGTCAGCGCCGTCGGATCGAACGGGGAGCCCGGGTCGCCGAGCAGTCCGCCCGCGAGCGCCGGACGGTCGTGGCCGCCGGGCCCGCCGTGGCGGGCGCGCACCGTACGTCCGGAACCGCCGCGGCAGGAGCGAGCTGATGTCCGTAACAACCACCCACCGTACCCGAGGAGTTCCCATGTCGTGGGAGGCTGTTCGCCGACCCGTGGCACGTACCGCCGCCATGCTGCTCACCCTGTGCCTCACCGGGGCGGCGCTGCTGCTGGGACAGGCCGTCCCGGCGTTCGCGGCCACCTCGCTGAACGCCGACGGGTCGAGCTGGGCCGGTCCGGCCATCGACCAGTGGCGCAATGACGTCAACCCGATGGGCATCAAGATCAACTTCAGCCCGTCCGGTTCCGCGGCCGGCCGCAACCAGTGGGCGATCGGCCAGAACGACTTCACCGCCTCCGACGTCCCCTTCCGCACCCAGCCGGACACCGGCCTCGGACAGGGCGGCCACGACGGCGGCGCGGGCAACGCCGAGAACCCGGTGTACGGGTACTCCTACGTCCCGATCACCGCGGGCGGCACCGCCTTCATGTACAAGCTGACCGTCGCCGGCAAGCAGGTCCGCGACCTCCGGCTCTCGCCCAAGACCGTCGTCGAGATCTTCACCGGCAAGATCACCAACTGGAACGACCCGAAGATCACCGCCGACTACGGCAGGGCGCTGCCCTCGATCCAGATCACCCCGATCGTCCGCTCGGACGGCTCGGGCGCCACCGCCCAGTTCACCCGGTGGATGCAGCACACCTACCAGGCGGAGTGGGAGGGCTACTGCAAGGGCATCAACAACGTCCCCTGCGGCGACTACACGGAGTTCTTCCCGAGGTCCGGCCGGATGATGGCGCTCAACGGCTCCGACGTCGTCGCCAACTACATCATGGGCTCCGCGGGCGAGGGCACCATCGGCTACGACGAGTACGCCTTCGCCAAGGGCAGCAACTGGCCGGTCGTCAAGGTGCTGAACCCGGCCGGGTACTACACCCTGCCCACCGCCTCCAACGTCGCGGTCGCCCTGACCGCCGCCAAGATCCGCGGCGTCGACGACAGCACCCCGGCGAGCGACCCGAACTTCCTGCAGCAGAACCTCGACGGCGTCTACACCAACAGCGACCCGCGGTCCTACCCGGTCTCCAGCTACAGCTACCTGATCGTCCCGCGCAAGGACGCCGCGCTCCCGCCGCCCCCGCGCTTCAACGACGACAAGGGCAGCGCGCTCAGCCGCTTCATCTCGTACGTGCTCTGCGCCGGCCAGGGCAAGGCCGACGAACTGGGCTACTCGCCGATCCCCCGCAACCTGGTCCGCGGCGGCATCCTGCAGAGCACGCACATCCCGGGCAACGCCAGCACGGTCGACCCCAACACGCTCGCCAACTGCCCCAACCCGACCTTCACCGGCGAGGAGCTGACCGTTCTGAAGAACGCGCCGCAGCCCAGCCCCTGCGACGCCAAGGGCACCCCGCTGGACTGCAAGGTGGAGAACGGCAAGCCGGTGTCGGGCGGAACCACCTCGGGCGGCTCCGCCTCCACCGGCGGCGCGGCCACGGGCGGCTCCGGTTCGGGCTCCGGTTCGGGCTCGGGCGGCGCTGCCACCGGCGGCGCCGGCGCGGCGGGCGGTGCGGCCACGGGCGGCTCCGGTTCCACCGGCGGCGCGGCCACGGGCGGCGCGACCGGCGGTGCGGCCGCGACCGGCGGCGCCGCGAACACCGGCAAGGCCACCACCACCAAGACCCCCGGCTCCACCGGCACCGGCACCACCGGCGGCACGGGCACCACCGGCGGCGCCGGCACCACGGGCGGCACCGGCGGTGACGCCGGCACCGGCGGGGCCGCGGCCGACCCCAACGCCCCGGCCGTCGGCGCCGACCCGAACGCGCCGGCCGACGGGGGCGACGGCCAGGGCGTCGAGGAGGTCGTCGACCCGCAGACCGGCCAGGTGGTCGCGCGCGGCCGCGGCAGCGGCACCGCCACCGAGGTGGCCGCCGACGTCGTCGAGGTCGCGGGCCGCCCGGAGGACTGGACCCTGAGCACGCTCACGGCGCTCGAACTGCTCGCCGTCGTCATCGTCCCGCCGCTGCTCGGCCGCCGGCTGCTGCGCCGCCGGCAGACGGGCGGCCGGTCATGACGGCGCCCGCCCTGGAGAAGCCCGCCGGGACGGCGCCCGGCCGCGCCCGCCCCGGCGGGCGCGGCCCCGCCCGCCGCCCCGGCCCCGGAGACCGCTCCGGCCGGGTCCGACGGCTCCGGCCGGACGGCCAAGCGGGTCAGGTTCCTGCAGGCGGCCTGGGCGGTGAGCCTGCTCGCGGCGATCACCATGGGCTTCGTCGGCTACCTGTTCACCCTGTCGCACGTCCAGCAGAAGCACTTCCAGTCCACCGCCTACAAGTCCTTCCAGGACCAGCTCGGCAAGGCGACCGCCCCGACCGGAAAGGCCGCCGACGGCTCGCCCGTCGCGCTGCTGGACATCCCGGCGATCGGGCTGCACCAGGCGGTCGTGGTGGAGGGCACCACCGGCCGGGACCTCATGCGCGGCCCCGGCCACCGCCGGGACACCGCGCTGCCCGGGCAGACCGGGGTGGCGGTGCTGTTCGGCCGCGGGGCGACCTTCGGGGCGCCGTTCGGCGAGCTGAACAAGCTGCGGGTCGGCGACAAGATCGAGGCCACCACCGGCCAGGGCAAATTCACCTACACCGTCAACGTGTACGGCGACCAGGACCACCCGATCGTCGACCCGGTCCGCAACCGGCTGGTGCTGGTGACCAGCGACTCCAACTGGATCCCGGAGTCGACGGTGATGATCGGGGCCCGGCTGGACGGCGACCCGGTGGCCAACCCCGGCGGGCGTCCCGCCACCGTGCCGTACGACAAGGCGCTGGCCGCCGACAAGGGCGCGCTGGCCGCGCTGCAGCTGTGGACGCTGGGACTGCTCGGCGCGGTGGTCGCCGTCGTCGTGCTGGCCCGGTACTGGCACCGCTCGGCCGCCTACCTCAGCCTCGCGCCGGTCGTCGGCGCGCTGCTCTGGGCGGTCTACGAGAACGCCGCCGCCCTGCTGCCCAATCTCTACTGACGCGCGCCCGGAGGACCGTACCGATGACGGATGCACCGATGACCGACGTACCGCCCAGCCACGGGCCGGGCGAATCGGCCGAGACCACGATCACCCTGCCCGCCGTCCCCGCGGGAGTCGGCGGCGGCTACGCCGGACACGGCGGCCAGCAGCTGCTCTACCCGCAGGACGCGCACTACCAGGGCTACCCCGAGGAGCCGGTGCTGGCCGGGCTGGAGACCCGCGAGGTCTCCGCCTGGTTCGGCGCCCGCAAGGTCCTGGAGCGGGTCTCGCTCGCCATGCCGGCCGGCGAGGTGACGGCCCTGATCGGGCCGTCCGGCTGCGGCAAGTCCACCTACCTGCGGATCCTCAACCGGATGCACGAGATGGTCCGCGGCGCCGCGCTCTCCGGCGAGGTCCTGCTGGACGGCGACGACGTCTACCGCCCCGGCCGCCGCCCGGCCGAGGTGCGCCGCCGGATCGGCATGGTGTTCCAGCGGCCCAACCCGTTCCCGGCGATGTCCATCAAGGACAACGTCGCCAGCGGGCTCAAGCTCGCCGGCATCAAGGTCACCAGGGACGAGCGCGATCACCTGGTGGAGACCAGCCTGCGCCAGGCCGGCCTCTGGGACGAGGTGGCCGGCCGGCTGGAGGCCCCGGGCGGCTCGCTCTCCGGCGGCCAGCAGCAGCGCCTGTGCATCGCGCGGTCGCTGGCGGTCTCGCCGGACATCCTGCTGATGGACGAGCCGTGCTCGGCGCTCGACCCGACCTCGACCCGCCGGGTCGAGGAGACCATCGCGGAGCTGCGCGGGCAGCTCACCATCGTGATCGTCACCCACAACATGCAGCAGGCCCAGCGCGTCTCGCAGAGCTGCGCGTTCTTCCTGGCCACCCACGACACCCCGGGCCGGATCGTCGAGCACGGGCCGACCGAGCAGGTCTTCCACCACCCGCGCGACCAGCGGACCTCGGACTACGTCAACGGCCGCTTCGGGTAACCGTCGGCCCCGACCGCTCGCCTACTCGTCGCCGCGGTGCCGGAGGATCTCCTCCAGCACCGCGGCGACGCCGTCCTGCTCGTTGCTCACCGTGTGCAGCGCCACCGCCGCCAGCACCTGCGGGTGGGCGTTGGCGACGGCGTACGCGGTACCCGCCCAGGCCAGCATCTCCAGGTCGTTCGGCATGTCGCCGAAGGCCACCACCTCACCCCGGTCGATCCCCCGCCCGGCGCACCAACGGGCCAGCGTGCTGGCCTTGGTGACGCCGGGCGCGCTGATCTCCAGCAGCGGGATCGGCGCCGAGCGGGTGATCTCGGCGAGGTCCCCGGCGGCCTCCCTGGCCTCGCCGAGCAGCTTGTCCGGGTCCAGGTCCGGGTGCTTGGCGAGCAGCTTGAACAGCCCGCGCACCGGCCCGCCGGCGCCGAGCAGCTCCTCCGCCGGACCCACCGGGTGGTTCTCGTCCTGCCCCCACATCCGGACCTCGTAGCCGGGCTCGCGGGCGAACCCGGCCGGGTACTCGAAGGCGAACGCGATGCCCGGCAGCTTGGCCCGCAACCGCCCGACCACGGCGAGCGCCTCCGCCTCCCCCAGCGGGAACGACTCCAGCAGCTCGCCCCGGTGCACGTCCACCACGGCGCCGCCGTTCGAACAGATCGCCACCCCGTGGCCGCCGATGTGCGCGCTCACCTGCTGCATCCAGCGCGGCGGCCGGCCGGTCACGAACACCACCTGGATCCCGGCCGCCTCGGCGGCGGCCAGGGCGGCGGCGGTGCGCCCGGTGACGGTGCCGCCGGAGCAGAGCAGGGTGCCGTCCAGGTCGGAGGCGATCAGCCGGATCGGGGGAGCGGTGCGCGGTGTGGTCACCGACCCATCTTCGCCCACGCACCGCCGGCGGGTCACCGGGGCGGGTGGCCCGGCCCCGGATCGATCTTTGCGGCACGTTTCGGCCCCGGCCGCACCGGTTTCCGGCCGATCACCCCGCCCCCGGGGTGTCCCACCGCCCCCGACCGGGCAGGACTCCCCTCGGCCACCCCGTCGGCAGGAAGAGCCATGCCAACTCGCCAGGTCCGAGACGAGAGCCCCCCGACCGCCCCCGAGGACGCCCCGCCGCCCTCCCGCGAGCCGGTCCTGATCGGCGACATCCTCTTCGACACCCTCGCCGACCTCGCCCGCCGCACCACCCCGACCCACCCCGTCCACCTCCCCGCCCAACGGCCGCACCCCTGAAGCAGGGGCCCGGTGCGGTCGGCGTCACCGCGTTCGGCCAGGTCCGGCTCAGATCGCGATGAGCCGGACCCGGTCGCCGCAGAGCCTGGCCATGTCGTCGACGTCCGAGGTGAGCATGGCCACCGGCCCCGGCTGGCGGAGGGCCATCTCGGCGACGGTAGCGTCGATGGCGTACTTGTGGCCGTGCAGACCGGCCTGCTTGAGCAGTGCCGCGGAGGCCCTGGCGGCATGCTCGGTCACCGGCTCGATCCTGACCTGTGAGAGGACCCAGTTCAGTCGGGCGGTGTTCGCTTTGGCGTGCGAGATCTCCACGATGGTGTTGGCGCCGATCACGAGACCGGCTGCCATCGAGTGGAACGCGCTGATCATCGCGAGCACCGCACGGTCCTGCGAGATCCAGGCGGACATCCCCTGGGAGTCCAGTACGACGGTCTCGATGCGCTCGCTCACGCGGCGGCCGCTCCGCTGCCGGATTCGGACGAACCGAAGATCCTTGCGTGCGCGGCTGTGAGTTCCTCCTCCGTGAACGCGCCGTGCTCCTCCTCGTACCGGCGCAGCTCGTCACCGAGCAGTTGATGCCTGATCTGTCGGGCGACCGCCTCGGCGACGTAGCCGGAGACGTTGTCCGTGAGCTTTTTCAGCTCGGCCACCTGCTCGGTGGGCAGGGTGACGGTGATCCGCGTGGTGGCTGCCATAGGGCAAGCATACCGCCGGTATGCACGTCCCGGTGGTGCGAGAGACAGCAGGCGGCCCCGCCCGCCGGCGCGGGCGGGGCCACCGGCTCAGGGGGCGAGGCGCTTCAGCGCCGCGGTGGTGAGGCCTTCGACCGAGGCCGCGGGGCCGGTGAGCTCGACCAGGGCGACCCGGGTGCCGCTGCGCAGGACGGCGACCCCGCCGCTGGCGGCGCCGTCGCCGTTGTAGGAGGGGTACCAGTGGGCGGTGCCGCCGGCGGCGGTCAGGGTGTGGGCCGCGCCGTAGTACCAGTGGCCGGCGGGCTCGTTCTGGCAGGACTGGACGAGCGCGACGAGCTGCTGCTCCCAGGTGGTGGCCACAGGCCCGGTGGGGGCGCTCGCGGCCGACTCGATCAGCAGGCCCTCGGTGGCGAAGGTCCAGGTCACGGAGGCGTACGCGGTGGCCCGGCCCTTGGTCAGGTCGTGCATCGTCTCCTCGCCGGAGCACGCGGACAGCCCCTGGCGTCCGGTCAGCGCGACGGTCGCGCCGACCGGGTCCAGGCCCTGCCGGACCTGGTCCTCGCTCTGGACGAGGGCGGCGGAGCCGAGCCCGGTAGCGGTCGTGGCTGGCTGGGCTGTCGCGGCCGACTGTGCGGTGGCGGTCGGGGGAGCGGCGACCGGAGCGGGGTGCGCGGCGTTCCGCGCGGCCCCGTCGGCGGTGGCCGACCGGGCGCCGACGACGCCGACCGCGACCAGTGCGGCGGCGACGCAGGCCGCGGCGGCGACCCGGTGGCGGCGGACGGACTTCTGCTGGACGGCCCGGTTCTCGGTCATCTGTTCCCCCTGCTGGTCGGGACGCCCGCTGCGTCCTCGTACAACCGGGGAGATGCCGCCGGAGGACGGAAAGTCGGATCCCCGGCCGGCTGTTTCAGAGCCGTGACAGAGCGGTCCTGACGACGCGGTCCATCGCGGCCGTCCCCAGGCAGGTGTGGACCTCCAGCACCCCGTAGTGGCTGCCGCTGCGCAGTACGGCGACGCCGCCGCAGGGCTCCTCGACCTCCGGCGCCCTGCCGGTGGTGTTGAGGAGTCCCTCGTAGGTGCCCATCCAGCTCGCGGTGACGTCCGGGGCGAACCGCACCGTCGTGGTCCTTCCGTAGACCCAGTGCCCCGGCGGCTGCTTCTGGCAGGTCACCTGCTCCTGCAGCAGGCGCTCGGTGAAGTCCTGCGCCAGGGACGGGCTCGGGGCTTCGGCGGCGACCTCGCGGGCGACCTGGTCGACCTTGTCGGTCGCCCAGGTCGGGTCGTCCGGGTCGGTGCGGAGGCTGGTCGTCAGTCCGCGGAAGTGGGCACCGGGCACGCCGAGGGTCTGGGTGAGGGTCTTCTCGCCGGTGCAGGCCGAGTTGGCGTAGAACCCGTCGCCGTACCGGTCGGTGACGTGGATCCGCCCGACGGGGACCTCCGGGCGGAACGCCGTGGGTTCCAGGAGGTTCTCGGTCGTCACCGGCCCGGGCGCACCGGGTGTTGCGGACGCGTCGGGAGCACCGGTCGGGGAGGCAGCGGCGGAGGCGGACGAGGAGGCGGACGCGGACGCCGGGACGGACCCGTCGACCCCGTCGACCCCGCCCGGGGGCGGCGGCAGGACGAACCGGCCGGTCGCCAGCCCGAGCACGGCGGCCGCCACCAGGGCGGCGACGGCGGACCGGGGCCGGACCACGGCGTGGCCGCCGCCCGCCGGGGGAGCGCCGTTCACGGACCGGTGACCAGGCGCTCGCGCATGAAGCGGCGGGCCTTCTGGATCCGGTCCTTGACCGTGCCCATCGGGGTGTCCAGCTGCTCGGCCACCTGGGCGTAGGTCAGGTCGCCCAGGTCCCGCAGCACGAAGGACTCCACCAGCGCGGGGTGCTGCTGCTCCAGCGCGGCCAGCGCCTCCATCACGTCGAGCCTGGTCCCGGCGATGACGCTGGTGGTGCGCGGGTCGACGGCCTCGGGGAGCTCGGCGTGGCTGTCCTCGGAGCGCCGGCGCATCGAGCGGTAGGTGGACCGGGCGGCGTTCGAGGCGATCACCGTCACCCAGCCCAGGAAGGAGCCCCGGCCGTCGTACCGGTCCAGGTGCCTGCTGATGGACAGCAGCGCGTCCTGCGCGGCCTCCTCCGCGTCGGCGTGGTGGGGCAGGAAGCGCGAGCAGCGGCGCAGCACCACCGGCCGCAGCTTGGCCAGCAGGTACTCCGTCGCCCCCGGGTCGCCCGCCCGAGCGGCGGCCACGAGCCGTTCCAGCTCACCTTCCTCGAACACCCGGATCCCCCGTTCCGTCCCGCCCGTACCGCGTCCGCCGAAGAGGAGTTCCGCGCTCCCCCCGACTCCGGCAGAATGCTGCCACATGCGCAAGCTCGGCCGTTACCTCCTGCTGGAGCGGCTCGGAGCCGGCTCCTTCGCCACGGTCTGGAAGGCCTACGACCCGGAGCTCGACACCGAGGTCGCGGTGAAGGTGCTGGCCGAGAACTGGGCCGCCAACGCCGATGTGCGCGAGCGGTTCCTGACGGAGGCGAGGCTGCTGCGCCGGATCGCCAGCCCGCGGGTGGTCCGGGTGCACGACGTCGGGGTGCAGGAGGACCGGCCCTACTTCGTCATGGACCTCGTACGCGGCGGCACCCTGGCGGACCGGGTCGGGCAGTGCGACCCGCGGGAGGCGCTGCGGCTGGCCGCGGAGGCGGGCCACGCGGTCCAGGTCCTGCACGAGGCGGGCGTGGTGCACCGCGACGTCAAGCCGTCCAACCTGCTGCTCGCCACCGACCCCGCGCCCGCCGCCGTGCTGGTGGCGGACCTGGGCAGCGCGAAGCAGCTGGCCGACGCGTCCGGGCTGACGGTGACCACGGGCACGCCCGCGTACATGGCGCCGGAACAGGCCTTCCAGACCGGCGGGTTCGACGGCAGGGCCGACGTGTACGCGCTGGCCGTGGTGGCGTACGAGCTGCTGACCGGTCAGAAGCCGTTCGGCCCGGGCGGGCGCGCCACGGCCATGGCGACCGACCGGCCGAGCGCCTCGACGATGCCGGAGCTCCCGGCGGGGGCGGAGCTTCCCCCGCACGTCGCCCTGCTGCTGCGGGCCGCGATGTCCGTCGAGCCGGCGGACCGCCCGCCGACCGCCCGGGCCTTCGCGGACGCGCTGCTGGCTCCGGCCCCGCAGCCCCGGCCCCCGGAGGGCCGCGGGTGGCCGATCCCGCGCGCGGTCCGGCTGACCCCGCGCGCGGTCCTGCTGGCGTCGGGGGCGGTGTTCGCGGCGACGACGCTGCTGAGCTGGCTGCGGCGGTGAACTCCCACCACGAGGTCGTCAAGTCGCGGGCCGTCGGCGGCCGAGAGCTCCCGTAGGGTCGACGGCATGCGACTCAGTACGGTGATCCTCCCCATCCACCGGTGGAGCGAGGGGCAGAAAGTCTGGCGGCGGGCCGAGGACCTCGGCTTCCACGCCGCGTACACCTACGACCACCTGTCCTGGCGGTCGTTCCGGGACGAGCCGTGGTTCGGCTCGCTGCCGACGCTGACCGCGGCGGCCACCGCCACCGAGCGGATCCGGCTGGGGACGCTGGTGACCTCGCCGAACTTCCGGCACCCGGTGACGCTGGCGAAGGAGCTGATCACGCTGGACGACGTGTCCGGCGGCCGGCTGACCCTCGGGATCGGGGCCGGCGGGACGGGGTACGACGCGACGGCGACGGGCCAGGAGGCCTGGTCGCCGAAGGAGCGGGCGGACCGGTTGGGGGAGTTCCTGCCGCTGCTGGACGAGCTGCTGACCCATGACGCCACGACCCGCGAGGGGACGTACTACTCGGCGGTGGAGGCGCGGAACATCCCCGGCTGCGTGCAGTCGCCGCGGGTGCCGTTCTACGTGGCCGCGACCGGCCCGCGCGGGCTGCGGCTGGCCGCCGAGTTCGGGCAGGGCTGGGTGACGTACGGGGACCCGAAGGGCCCGGCGGACGTGCCGGTGGAGCAGGCGCCCGCCGTGGTCGCGGCGCAGATCGCGAAGCTGACGGCGGCCTGCGAGGCCCGCGGGCGGGACGTCGGCGAGCTGGAGAAGGTGCTGCTCCAGGGCTCGACGGCGGAGAAGCCGCTGGAGTCGCTGGACGCCTTCGTGGACTGGGCCGGGACGTACCGGGAGCTGGGGATCACCGAACTGGTGGTGCACTGGCCGGTGCCGGACTCGATCTTCGCCAACGACCTGGCGGTCTTCGAACGGATCGCCACCGAGGGCCTCGCCCAGCTGGGCTGAGGGCTGCGGCACGCGGACGGTCCCGGGCCGTCCGCGTGGTGACAGCCCCTAGGGGACGGGCGGGGCGGTGTCATCCCGGAGGTGCAGGCGGGCTCGTCATCGCAGCCCATGTTCACAAGGGCACACGCGCACTACGTTGAGCCTGTGTCCACTGTCATCAAGACGGACGGCCTCACCAAGAGGTTCCCCCGGGTGACTGCCCTCGATCAGCTGACCGTTGAGGTCGAGCCCGGGGTGGTCGGCCTGGTGGGAGCGAATGGCGCCGGCAAGTCCACACTCATCAAGATCCTGCTCGGGCTCTCCCCGGCGACCTCCGGTACCGGGCGGGTGCTCGGGCTGGACATCGCCACCCAGGGGTCGGAGATCCGGGAACAGGTCGGCTACATGCCGGAGCACGACTGCCTGCCGCCGGACGTCTCGGCCACCGAGTTCGTGGTCCACATGGCGCGGATGGCCGGGTTGCCGGCCGCCGCCGCCAGGGAGCGGACGGCGGACACGCTGCGGCACGTCGGCCTGTACGAGGAGCGGTACCGCCCGATGGGCGGCTACTCGACCGGTATGAAGCAGCGGGTGAAGCTGGCGCAGGCGCTGGTGCACGACCCGAAGCTGGTGCTGCTCGACGAGCCGACCAACGGTCTGGACCCGGTCGGCCGCGACGACATGCTGTCGCTGATCCGCCGCGTGTACAGCGACTTCGGCATCTCGGTGCTGGTCACCACCCACCTGCTGGGCGAGCTGGAGCGCACCTGCGACCACCTGGTGGTCATCGACGGCGGCAAGCTGCTGCGCTCCTCCTCGACGGCCTCCTTCACCGGTGCGACGGCCACCCTGGCGGTCGAGGTGACGGACCACCCGGAGGACCACGGTCTGGACGCGAGCGCCGCGATGCGCACGCGGCTGGTGGCGGCGGGCCTGTCGGTGGAGACGGAGGGGCCGCGGATCCTGCTGGTCCGGCTGGCGGGCGACGAGACCTACGACGCCATCCGGGACGCGGTCGCGGGGCTCGGGCTCGGCCTGGTCCGGCTGGAGCAGCGGCGGCACCGGGTCGCGGAACTGTTCACCGGCAGCACGGACACCACGGAGAGTACGGCCGACGCGGAGAACGCCGACGGCGCCCGGACGACGGAGAACGAGGGGAGTACCGCAGATGTCGCTTCCTCCTGAGTCCCGGCCGGCCGACACCGGCGTCATCCACGACATCGGCTACCGCGGCTACACCGGGCCCCGGCTCGGCCGGGGCTACGCCACCCGCTCGCTGTTCACCCAGAGCCTGCGCGCCGCGTACGGCCTCGGGCGGTCCGGCAAGTCCAAGGTGCTGCCGATGCTGGTGCTGGGCGTGGCCACCGTGCCCGCCCTGATCATCGTCGCGGTCGCCGTGGTCACCGGGGTCGACAAGCTCCCGGTGGACTACGCCCAGTACCTGAGCGCGATCGGCCTGGTGGTCTCGATCTTCCTGGCCTCGCAGGCGCCGGTGCTGTTCTCCCGGGACCTGCGGCACCACACCGTCCCGCTGTACTTCTCCCGGCCGATCACCCGCACCGACTACGTCCGGGCCAAGTTCGGGGCGATGGCCTGCGCGCAGCTGCTGCTGATGCTGGCGCCGCTGCTGGTGCTCTACATCGGCTCGCTGCTGGTCGGCCTGAAGTTCGGGGACCAGACCGCGCACTTCTTCTACGGTCTGACGGCCGCCGTGCTGTACGCGCTGGTGCCGACCTCGGTCGCGGTGGTGATCGCCGCCACCACGCCGCGGCGGGGCTTCGGGGTGGCCGCGATCATGGGCTACCTGGCGGTGACCACCGCGGTGGTCGGGGTCGTGGTGGGGCTGTCCACCACCACGGTCGGCTTCGACGAGCCGCTGCCGACCTACCCGCAGTGGGCCGCGCTGCTGTCGCCGGGCGGGCTGGTGGAGAGCCTGACCAACGAGCTGTTCGACCTCGGCACCGGCCCGCAGCGGATGCACGCGCCGGGCGGGCTCGGCGTGCTGGTGTTCACCCTGGTCGCCGTCGTGATGGTGGCCGGCTCGTACCGGCTGCTGCTGCGCCGCTATCGGAACGTTTGAGAGGGCGTCATGGCCACCATCACCATCGACAAGGTCTCCCGCTGGTTCGGGAACGTGGTCGCCGTCAACGACGTCAGCATGACGATCGGCCCCGGCATCACGGGTCTGCTCGGTCCGAACGGTGCCGGCAAGTCGACCCTCATCCACATGATGAGCGGCTTCCTGGCGCCGTCCACCGGCACGGTCACGCTGGACGGCGCGCCGATCTGGCGCAACCAGGAGGTGTACCGGCAGATCGGCCTGGTCCCCGAGCGGGAGTCGATGTACGACTACCTGACCGGTTGGGAGTTCGTCCTCGCCAACGCCGAGCTGCACGGCCTGCCCCACCCGGGCGCCGCCGCCCGCAAGGCGCTCGCCCTGGTCGAGATGGAGTACGCCCAGGAACGGCGCACCGGCACCTACTCCAAGGGCATGAAGCAGCGGGTCAAGATGGCCTCGGCGCTGGTCCACGACCCGGCGGTGCTGCTGCTCGACGAGCCGTTCAACGGCATGGACCCGCGCCAGCGGCTCCAGCTGATGGACCTGCTGCGGCGGTTCGGCTCGGACGGCCGGACGGTGCTGTTCTCCTCGCACATCCTGGAGGAGGTCGAGCAGCTGGCCCGGCACATCGAGGTGGTGGTGGCCGGCCGGCACGCGGCCTCCGGGGACTTCCGGAAGATCCGCCGGCTGATGACCGACCGCCCGCACCGCTACCTGGTCCGCTCCAGCGACGACCGGAAGCTCGCGTCGGCGCTGATCGCCGACCCGTCGACGGCCGGCATCGAGCTGGACTGGCAGGAGAAGGCGTTGCGGATCCAGGCGGTGAACTTCCAGGGCTTCACCACCCTGCTGCCGCAGGTCGCCCAGCGGGCCGGGATCCGGCTGTACACCGTGGCCCCGGCGGACGAGTCGCTGGAGAGCGTGTTCTCCTACCTCGTCTCCGCGTAGTCCCGGCCCCGGCCCCCGAGGGCCACCGACCGTCGAACGCCGACCACCGAACGCCGACCACCGAGCGGCACCCCTCACCAGGACCAGGAACCCCAGGAAGGCCGACCCACCATGAATCCGACCGTCGCCAGGCTGACGCTGCGCGGCCTGCTCGGCCGCCGCCGCGGCCTGCTGCTGCTGGTGGTCCCCGTCCTGCTGCTGCTCGTCTCGGCCTTCGCCGCCGCGGCCGACGGGAACCACCACGACCTGGTCGTCGACATCCTCGGCAAGCTCGGTCTGGGGACCCTGCTGCCGATCCTCGGACTGGTCGTCGGGACCGGCGCCATCGCCACCGAGATCGACGACGGCTCGATCGTCTACCTGCTCGCCAAGCCGCTGCCGCGCTGGAAGATCATCACCACCAAGCTGACGGTGGCGATCGGCATCACCTGGGCGTTCTCGGCGGTGCCGATGCTGCTGTCCGGGCTGCTGATGTACGGCACCAAGGAGGGCCTGGCGCTCGCCTACACGGTCGCCGCGCTGGTCTCCGGCGCCGCGTACAGCGCGCTGTTCCTGCTGCTCGGCGTGGTGACCCGGCACGCGGTGGTGGCCGGTCTGGCGTACGCGCTGGTGTGGGAGGCGGTGATCGGCAACTTCGTCGAGGGCGCCCGCAAGCTCAGCATCCAGCAGTGGGGGATGGCGGTGGCCGAGTCGGTGGCCGCCGAGGGCTCGATCACCTCGGTGGTCTCGCTCGGCGCGGCCGTCGTACTGCTGCTGGTGGTCGCGGTGGCGGCGACGGTGCTCGCCTCGGTGAAGCTGGCCGGGCTCACCCTGGCCTCCGAGGAGTAGGACCCCGGACACGGACACGGCCCGCACGGCTCACCGAGCCGTGCGGGCCGTTCGCGTCGGCGTCAGAGGGTGCGGTCGCGCCCGGCGCCCCAGCCCGCGACGGCGACCACGCCGGTCAGGACCAGCATCAGCGCCAGCACCGTGGTCCAGCCGCCGGTCGCCTGGCGCAGCGCCCCGGCCCCGACCGGTCCGGCCGCCGCGACCAGGTAGCCGACCGCCTGCGACATCCCGCCCAGCTGGGCGGCGCCCGCGGCGCTGTCGGTCCGCAGCACGATGAAGGCGAGGCCGAGGCCGAGCGAACCGCCCTGGGCGACGCCGAGGATGACGGCCGCCACCCAGGCGCCGGGCACCGGGGCGATCAGCAGGACGGCGATGCCGACCGCGTTGAGCAGGGCCATCGAGACGGCGAGCGCCCGCTGGTTGGTCATCCGCCCGGCGAACAGCGGCACCAGGAAGGCGCCGGCCACCTGGACCAGGTTGGAGAAGGCGAAGACCAGGCCGGCCTCGCCGCGGTCCATCCCGTGGTCGGCCAGGATCGTCGGCATCCACGCGACCAGCGTGTAGACCAGCAGCGACGAGATGCCCATGAACAGGCTGATCTGCCAGGCCAGCGGCGAGCGCCAGATCCCCTGGATCGGCCGGACCGGGGCGACCGGCGCGGCGGCGGCACCGGACACGGCGGCGGCACCGGCGCCGTCCCGGGCGGCCCGGGCCCGCAGCACCTGCGGCAGCCAGGCCACCGCCGCGACCAGCGCGAGCAGCGACCAGGCGCCGAGCGAGGCCTCCCAGCCACCGCCGAGCGCGTGCTCCAGCGGCACCGACAGACCGGCCGCCATGGTCGCGCCGACCAGCATGGTGGTCGAGTAGACGCCGGTCATCGCGGCGGCCCGGTCCGGGAACTCGCGCTTGACCAGGCCCGGCATCGAGACGTTCAGTACGGCGATCGCGACCCCGATCACCACGCACCCGGCGTACAGCGCCGCCACCGAGGGCAGCACCCGCAGCAGCACCCCGGCGCCGAGCACCAGCACCGCGCCCAGCACCACCCGCTCGGTGCCGAACCGCCGGGTCAGCCGGGGGGTGAGCGGCGCGCCGACGCCCTGGAAGAGCACCGGCACGGCGGTGATCAGTCCGCTCGCGGTGGCGGAGAGTCCGAAGGAGCGCTGGATCTCGCCCACCATCGGCGACACCGCCGCCAGGCAGGCGCGCATGTTCAGGGCGACCAGCAGGATGCCGGTCAGCAGCAGCGCGGGGTGGGCGAGCCGGGAGCGGACGGGGAGCGGGAGGGACGTGGTGACAACCGGCTGCTGGGCACGGGTGACGGCCATGGGTGGTGCTCTTTCGTGGGATTCGGAGTACGTCCGGGCAGGCGGACGGAACGGAAGGGGGGCCTCGGCCCGCTCACTTCCGGGCGGCGATGGCGGCGAGGAGCTGCTCGACGGCCGCGGTGGGTTCGGCGAGCAGCTCGCGACAGGCCCGTTCGGCCCGGTCCGGGTCGCCGCTCTCGATCGCGTCGACCAGCGCGGCGTGGGTCGCCACGACGACCTCGGGCATGTCGTGGTCGCCGAACGCCGTCCGCATCGACTCGCGCACCGAGGCGCCGAAGTAGCGGTACACCTCGGTCAGCGCCGGGTTGTGCGCGGCCTCGACGACGGCGGTGTGGAACTCCAGGTCGTGCTCGACGGTGGCCTCGCGGCCGGCCCGCTCGGGGTGCGAGGCGATCACCTCGGCCTCGCGGGCCAGCGCGGCCCGCATCCGGACGATGTCTTCGGGGGTGTGCCGCAGCGCCGCCAGCCGGGCGGCCTCGGCCTCCAGGGCGGCCCGGACCTCCAGCACGTCCCGCACGCCGGAGCGCTGCACCCCGCGCAGGACGGCGGCGGGGTCGCTGGTGGAGCGGACGAAGGTGCCCTCGCCCTGCCGGGAGACCAGCATGCCCGCGTGCACCAGCACCCGGATCGCCTCGCGGACGGTGTTGCGTCCGATCCCGAGGCGTTCGGCGAGCTCGTGCTCGGTCGGGATCCGCGTGCCGACCGGCCAGACGCCGCCGCTCAGCTGCTCCCGCAGCTGGTCGATCGCGGTGTCCACCAGGGAGCGCCGTCCGGCGGTCTGCAGCGTGTCGTTGCCGCTGTGCGCGCTGCTCATGGCGGGCTCCTCCCGGTCTGTCGGGGCGTGGCGGGGTCGGGCGCCCGGTGTGTCGAGTGCTCGGTCGTCGGTCATCCTACAACTGCTTGCCCGGTCATCCTACAACTGGGGATGAACAGCCCGGGAACCGTCCGGGGCGGCCTGGCGTTCCTCCGGACGACCGGCGCTCCGGACCGCCCCGGAAGGATCCGGGAGGGCGGGCCCGGTCCACACCCCCTGATGCGAGGAGAACGTCCGCATGGTGTTCAAGAAGCTGCTCGGTGCCCTGGGCGTCGGCGGTCCCGGTGTCGACACCGTCCTGAGCACGCCGGTCGTGCGGCCCGGCGGGACGATGGCCGGCACGGTCGAGCTGACCGGGGGGACGGTGGAGGCGGACATCCGGGGGATCACGCTGACGCTGGTCGCCCGGGTGGAGATCGAGCACGAGGACGGCGAGAGCACCGGCCTGTACCCGTTCGCGCGGTTCTCGGTCACCGCGCCGCTGAAGCTCGCGCCGGGCGAGAACCGCTCGATCCCGTTCGCCGTCCAGGTGCCGTGGGAGACCCCGGTCACCGCCGTCGCCGGGCAGCGCCTGCACGGCATGCAGCTCGGTGTGCGCACCGAGGTCGACATCGCGGGCGCGCTCGACAAGGGCGACTCGGACCCGCTGGAGGTCGAGCCGCTGCCGGTGCAGCACCGGATCCTGGAGACCCTGCTCCAGCTGGGCTTCCGGTTCCGCGCGGCGGACCTGGAGGCCGGGCACATCCGCGGCACCGGGCAGACCCTGCCGTTCTACCAGGAGATCGAGTACTCCGCGGCGCCGCAGTACGCGCACTCCTGCAACTCGCTGGAGGTCAGCTTCGTGACCACCCCGGACAAGGTCGAGGTGGTACTGGAGGCGGACCGCCGGGGCGGCCTGTTCGGCGGCGGCGGGGACGTGATCCGCACCCACGTGGTCGGCCACGGCCAGGCGGACGAGGACCTCACGGCGCTGGTGGACGGCTGGATCCGCGCCGCGCTCTGAGCTCCGTCCCGGCCTCGAAGCGCGGTTCCGGCACCGGCCCCCGCGGCGCCGGTGCCGGGCCGGGGTCAGCCGTAGGAGACGTTGCTGCAGATGTCGTCGTCCCCCGACCTGGCCTCGTTGACCACCTCGCTGGGCAGCGGGGCCGGGGCGCCGGCCGGGCCGGTGGCGGTCGGGTACGGCGAGCCGCCCGCGGCGCCGCCCGCCGCGTAGTCCCGGCCCAGCCGCAGACTGATCCCGGCCGCCTGCCCCGGAGCGACCGCGGCGCCCGGGAACAGCGCGGCGACCTTCTCCGCGGCGGCCCGCTGCCCGGCGCCGTACTCGACCGTGGTGGTCGCCCGCGCGGTGCCGCGGCTGGACGTCCCGGCGACGGTGACCCGGGCCGCCCGCAGGGTCTCGGCGGCCCGGGCGGCCAGGCCGGCGGCGTTGGTGGCGTTGTAGACGGTGACCCGGATCGGCGCGCCGTCGGCCCCGACCGCCGGGGTGGGCTCGGCGCTCGGCGTCGGCGTGGGCGTCGGCTCGCCCGTCGGCGCGCCCGCGGCGTCCTGCTGGCCGGTGGCGTCCTGGCCGTCGATGGTCCGGTCGGCCTGCAGGGTCCGCCACAGGGTGTCCACCGCCGGGTGCACCAGATCGATCCGGGCGCCGGAGTAACGCCAGGGCGTGGTCAGGAACTTGACCTCGTGCAGGTCGATGCTCTTCAGTGTCAGCGCGAAGTCCACCAGCTTGGCGGCCGAGTCGAGGCCGGGGTCGACGGTCATCGAACGGGTCGCGGCGTCGGCCAGCGGCAGCAGGGTGCCGGGGCTCAGGCCCTTGCTCTTGATCTTCGCCAGCAGCGAGGCCAGGAACGCCTGCTGACGCTTCATCCGGCCGACGTCCGAGTCGTCGCCGATGCCGTGCCGCAGTCGCACGTAGTCCAGCGCCTGCTGGCCGGAGACCCGCTGGCGGCCCTTGGCGAGCACCACCTTGCCCTTCCGGCCCAGATTGGGGTTGATGTTCCCCTCGTGGATGTCGTTGGGCAGGCAGACGTCGACCCCGCCGACGGCGCCGGTCATCGCGGCGAAGCCCTCGAAGTTGACCTCGATGGTGTGGTCCACCCGGATGCCGGTGAGCCGCTCCACCGTGTTCAGCGTGCAGGCCGGGTTGCCGTTCTCGGAATTGCCCACCGAGAAGGCCGAGTTGAACATCTGCCCGGGCTGCTCCCGGGTCCACTTGCCGTTCGGCAGCTTGCACCGGGGCACGGTCACCAGGGCGTCCCGCGGGATCGAGATGCCGACGGCGTGCCGGTGGTCGGCGTACACGTGCAGCAGGATCGTGGTGTCCGAGCGGGCGCCGTCCTCGTCGCCGCCGCCCAGGTCGCTGTTCTTCCCGGCCCGTGAGTCGGAGCCGATCAGCAGCAGGTTGACGGGCCGGTGGCCGTGCGCGTCGGCGGCCGATTCGGGCGGCCGGTCGGGGGCGATGGCATCCGCGTCGAAGGACCGGAGATTGCCGTTCAGCTTGTAGTACACCGCGCCGCCCGCGCCGGCCAGGACCACCAGCACCCCGGCCACGGACCAGGCGATCAGCCGCCGGGCGCCGCGCCGGCCGTCCCGTTCCGGGCTCCGGGCGGCGGTCCGCCGTCCACTGCCGCCGCTCCCGCCCCGGGCGTCCGCGGCGCGCGGCTCCCTGGGGGCGTCCCGGCGTCCGGTCCGGGCGGCCGTCCGAGCGCCCTCGCCGGTCCCGCCCCGGCCCGGGCGGACCGGCACGGCGCGGTCCCGGGCGGCCCTGCGGGCCTCGGCCCGGCCGCCGGGGCGCGGCGCCGGGAGCCGGCCGGGGCCGTCCTCGGGCCACTCGGTCCTGACCGCGTCGTCGGTCCGGACGCCGCCGTCGGCGCGCCCCCGCCCCGCCGGATCCGGCGGGCTCCCGTCCCACTGGACTGACATGGCGCGCACCTCTCAGCGACCGAAGCGGGCAACCCTGGGAGCATACAAACTCTTCGGCCGCCGCCCGGCCGCCGAACCCGGCCGCACCCCCGCCCACCCGGGCGTTCGCCGCGGCGGGCCGCCGCACGGTCACTCCAACGGCTGAACCGGCGGGCGGCGCGGGCGGGTTCACCCCGGCGTGCGGCGGACGTGCCGCGACCCCGGCGCGGTACGGCACCGGGGTCGCGGGGAGTTCGGGTCGGGCGCGGGGAAGCGCCGGGGCCGCCGAGGCGGCCCGGGTTCAGCGCGCCGGGAAGAGACGCTCCAGTACGGCGGCGACGCCGTCCTCGTCATTGCTCAGGGTGACCTCGTCGGCCACCGCGAGGAGCTCCCGGTGCGCGTTGGCCATCGCCACGCCGTGCCGGGCCCAGCCGAACATCGGCACGTCGTTGGGCATGTCGCCGAAGGCGATGGTGTCGGCCGCCGTCACGCCGAGCCGACGGGCGGCGACGGCCAGGCCGGTGGCCTTGGAGAGGCCGAGCGGCAGCAGCTCGACCACACCGGCGCCCGCCATCACCACGCCGACCAGGTCGCCGGCCGCGCTGCGGGCGGCCTCGGCGAGGGCGTCGTCGCTGAGCTCGCTGTGCTGTATGTACAGCTTGCTGATCGGGGCGGTGAGCAGCTCGTGCGACCCGACCTGGACGACGGGCAGCTCGGAGCCGATCTGCAGCCGGTAGCCGGGGCCGGCCAGGACGTCGCCCTCCAGGCCGTCCTGGTTGGCCGCGATCGCCAGCGGGCCGGTCTCGGCCTCGATCTTCTCGATCGCGAGCGCGGCCACCCGGCGGTCCAGGGTGAGCGAGGTGAGCAGCTTGTGCGCGCCCGCGTCGTAGACCTGGGCGCCCTGGCCGCAGACCGCTATGCCCCGGTAGCCGATCTCGTCGAAGACCGGGCGGGCCCAGGTGGCCGAGCGGCCGGTGACGATGATGTGCAGCGCCCCGGCCGAGGTGGCGGTGGCCAGCGCGGCGCGGGTGCGCGCGGAGACGGTCTCGGAGCTGCTCAGCAGCGTGCCGTCGAGGTCGGTGGCGACCAGCTTGAAGGGCAGGTCGCCACCGTCCGCGGGGGAGACGGGACTGGGGCTGGTGGTGCTCATGGGCCGTGCGTCTCCCGGGAGTTGCTTCTTCACTGCGGACCGGCGGGGCCGGTGCTACTTGACCGGCTCCAGCACGGTGCGGCCGCCGAGGTAGGGGCGGAGCGCCTCGGGGACGACGACCGAGCCGTCGGGCTGCTGGTGGTTCTCCAGGATCGCCACGATGGTGCGCGGAACGGCGACCAGGGTGCCGTTCAGCGTGGCCAGCGGGCGCACCTTGCCGTCCTCGCGCATCCGGATGGAGAGGCGGCGGGCCTGGTACTCGGTGGTGTTCGAGGTCGAGGTGACCTCGCGGTACTTGCCCTGGGTCGGGACCCAGGCCTCGATGTCGAACTTGCGCACGGCCGAGGCGCCGAGGTCGCCGGAGGCGACGTCGATGACCCGGTAGGGCAGTTCGAGCGCGTTGAGGAAGTCCTTCTCCCACTGCAGCAGGCGGCGGTGCTCGTTCTCGGCGTCCTCGGGGGTGGTGAAGACGAACATCTCCACCTTCTCGAACTGGTGGACGCGGATGATGCCGCGGGTGTCCTTGCCGTAGGTGCCGGCCTCGCGGCGGAAGCAGGACGAGTAGCCGGCGTAGCGCAGCGGCAGCTTGTCGGCGTCGATGATCTCGTCCATGTGGTACGCCGCGAGCGGGACCTCGCTGGTGCCGACGAGGTAGCGCTCGTCGTCCTCCAGGTAGTAGACGTTCTCCGCCGCCTGGCCGAGGAAGCCGGTGCCGTCCATGGCGGCCGCGCGGACCAGCGCCGGGGTGATCATCGGCACGAAGCCGGCGGCGACGGCCTGGGCGATCGCCATGTTGACCAGGGCGAGCTCCAGCAGCGCGCCGACGCCGGTCAGGTAGTAGGACCGGGCACCGGCGACCTTGGCACCGCGCTCGGTGTCGATCGCGCCGAGCAGCTGGCCCAGCTCGACGTGGTCGCGGGGCTCGAAGCCCTCGGCGGCGAAGTCGCGCGGGGTGCCGATCTCCTCCAGCGTGACGAAGTCCTCCTCGCCGCCGACCGGGGCGGCCGGGTCGATGAGGTTCGCCAGCGAGCGGAGCAGGCGCTCGGCCTCGTCCTTGGCCTCGCCCTGCTCGGAGTCGGCGGCCTTGACCTCGGCGGCCAGCTCCTTGGTGCGCTGGAGCAGGGCGGCCTTCTCGTCGCCCTGGGCCTTGGCGACGAGCTTGCCGAGCGACTTCTGCTCGGCGCGGAGTTCGTCGAAGCGCGTGCCCGAGGACCGGCGGCGTTCGTCGGCGGAGAGGAGGGCGTCGACCAGGTCGACGTCCTCGCCACGGACGCGCTGCGAGGCGCGCACTCGGTCAGGGTCCTCACGGAGCAGGCGAAGGTCAATCACGGGGCCAAGCCTACCGGGCGGGGGCCCGTCCCCCGGTACCGGTTTTCCCCTGGGGATAACTCGCCCCGGCCTGTGGATAACTCTTGTGGGAAACGATCCGGCGGCCGGTTATCCACAGGCTCGGGGCCGGGGCTGTGGATCGTGGGACGGCGCCGGTGGACTGCGGAATGAACCATGGAATTCAGGTTTGAAACCTCATTTGACCTTCCCGGGTGAGGGAATTGAAGCACTCGGACGGGTGATTTGCCGACACCCGGGTGACTCTGGTCCGATTAGTCATCTCTGCGACGCAAACCGATGATCCGACCGATGTGCGCAGTGGCTATACCGGTTTGTCGACTCGTCCCCAAGCCTGTGGATAACTCGGGCCTGTGGACAGTGGATGCCCCTGTGGACAAGCCGGGGGCCGGGGCGGCCGCCCTGTGGACGACCGCCCGGCGGTGCAGAAAACGGTTCTAAAAGGACACGTGGACGGCGAATGTCCCCCGGATGTCCTCGGATGTCCTTACGGCCGTCGGGCGTCCCCGCGTCCGCCGGCCACCCTCCCGACGGTCAGATGTCCCCGCGCCCGTCGAGGCAACGGGAGAGCCAGTCCGCGGCCGCGCCGAAATCCGCGTCCGAGGTGCCGGGCCGCTGGTGCCCGGACACCTGCCGGTCGGCGCGCGGATAGGAGCCGAGGAACCGCACCTGCGGGCAGATCCGCTTGAGGCCCATCAGCGCCTCGCCGACCCGGCGGTCGCTGAGGTGCCCCTCGCAGTCGATGAGGAAGCAGTAGTTGCCGAGCCCCTCGCCGGTCGGCCGGGACTCGATCCGCATCAGGTTGACCCCGCGCACCGCGAACTCCTGGAGCAGCTCCAGCAGCGCGCCCGGGTGGTCGTCCGGCAGCCAGACCACCATCGAGGTCTTGTCCGCCCCGGTCGGCGAGGACACCCGCCCCGGGCGGCCCACCAGGACGAACCGGGTGGTCGCGCTCTGCACGTCCACGATGTCCTTGACCAGCGGGTCCAGCCCGTAGATCGGGGCCGCGAACTCGCCCGCGAACGCCCCGTCGTACCGGCCCTCGGCGACCAGCCGGGCGCCGTCGGCGTTCGAGGCGGCCGACTCCCAGTGCGCGTCCGGCAGGTTGGCGGCGAGCCAGCGGCGGACCTGGGCCTGCGCCACCGGGTGACTGGTGACGGTCTTGACGTCCGCCAGCCCGGTGCCCGGCCGCACCAGCAGCGCGAAGGTGATCGGCAGCAGCACCTCGCGGTAGATCATCAGCGCGGCGCCGGAGGCGAGTTCGTCGTTGGTGGCCGTGACGGCGCCCTCGACCGAGTTCTCGATCGGCACGAACGCGCCCGAGGCCTCGCCGCCCCGCACCGCGTCCAGCACCAGCTGCACCGAGGACATCGGCACCAGCTCCCGGGTCGCCGCCTCCGGCAGGGTGCGCAGGGCCGCCTCGGTAAAGGTGCCCGCCGGCCCGAGGTACGTGTAGCGGGTGGCCGACATGACGCCTCCAAGGGGAAAAGGACCGACGGGAGTTCGGCGTACCGCCGAAAGGAGCCACCTTAGTCACTCCCGGAGCCGCGCACGATCGCGTCCCGCTCCGTGGGAGGAGTCCGCACGACCGGTGGACGGCGGGCCCGGGGCGTGCCGTCCGACGGACGCGCCCCGGGGGCCGGTCACTCGAACAGGGTCTGCCCGACGTACCCGTCCGGCGACACCCCCGGCGGGACGGCGTACAGCCCGCTCGCCTCGTGCCGCAGGAAGCGGGACAGCCCGTCGCCCCGGGCCAGCTTGCGCTGCACCGGGGTGAACCCCTTGCGCGGGTCGGCCTGGAAGGCGAGGAAGAGCAGGCCGGCGTCCGGCGACCCGTCGGCCAGCAGCCCGTCGTGGTACGAGAACCCGCGCCGCAGCATGGCCGCCCCGCCGTTGGCGGCCGGAGCGGCGACCCGGATGTGCGCGTCCGAGGGCACGGCCAGCGACCCGTCCGCCGCCTGGGCGGCGAGGTCCACCGGGGTGCGCTCGCCCGCGTCGGCGGCCGCGCCGAGCGGGGCGCCGTCCGACTTGCGCCGGCCGATCACCCGCTCCTGGCGGTCCAGCGGCAGCGCCTCCCAGTGGTCCAGCAGCATCCGGATCCGCCGGAACACCAGGAACGAGCCGCCCGCCAGCCAGGCCGGCTGCTCGCCCCCGGCGGCGACGAACACCTTGGCGGCGAAGCCGTCCTCGTCCGGCCGGGGGTTGTTGGTGCCGTCGACCTGGCCCATCAGATTGCGCCCGGTCATCGGGCCGGCGGTGGCGCCGGGGGTCCGGGCGAAGCCGGACATCTGCCAGCGCAGCGCCGCGGTGCCGGCCGCCTGGCGCTGGAGCACCCGCAGCGCGTGCACCGCGACCAGGGCGTCGTCGGCACCGATCTGCACGAACAGGTCGCCGTCGCCGCGGGCCGGGTCCAGCGCGTCGGCCGGGAAGGCGGGCAGCGGCTCCAGCCCGGCCGGGCGGTGGTCGGCCAGCCCGGTCCGGTCGAACAGGGTGGCGCCGAAGCCGAAGGTGACGGTGAGCGAGCAGGGCCCGGCGTCCAGGGCGATCTGGTTCTCGAACTCGTCGGCCGGCTCGCCCACCGCCATCCGGGTGGCGGTGCGCGACCAGCGCCGGAGCAGCGCCCGCACGGCGTCCCGGCCGACCCCGCCGGCCAGGTCGAAGGCGGCCAGCTGGACCCGGGCCTGCTGGGGTTCGAGGATCCCGGCCTGGTGCTCGCCGTGGAATCCCACCGCGGCGAGCCCCAGCCGGGGGCCCGCCCCGGTCGCCGCCCGTGGCGGGCCCTGGTCGCGCCGCTCCGCGGCCAGGGCCGTCGCGGCCCCGGCACCGGCGCCGACCACCAGGCCGGCCCCGGCGGTTCCCAGCAGCGTCCGCCGGGTCAGGCCGGGGGCCCGGCCGGCGGTGCCGTTCCCGGCGTCCCCGGCGTTCCCGGCGGTGCTGTCGGTGCTGTCCGTGCTGGTGCTGGTCTCCATGGGGTGGCCCGCCCTATCCGATCTTCAGCTGCTTGATCTCCGTGGTCTGGTCGATGTCGGAGGATCTGATCACCACCGACACCACCCAGTTCCCGGCGAGCGGCAGCTGCGCCGTCCCGGTCCAGCGCCCGGTGCCCTCGGTGGTGAGCGGGACGGTGAGCGGGCCGAGGTCGCGGTCCGGCAGGGTGAAGGCGAGCTCGACCTCGGGCACCTCGACGGGCGAGCCGTCCGCGCCGTCCAGCTTCAGGTGCACCTCGTTCGACCCGGTCCCGGCCGGGTTGAGGGTGACGGTCGCGGTGCCCTTGGCGTTCGGCGTCCGGCCCTTGGTGTCGTACGGGAGCTTGAGCTCCACGGTCCGGCCGGGCACCGTCTGCGGGGCGGGCGCCCCACCGGTGGTCCCGCCGGCCGTGCCGCCGGGGGCCGTGGCGGCGCCGTTCGCCGCGGCGGCGGCGACCTCGCCCGCCACCCGTCCGGGCGGGGAGTTGGTGAGCAGGGTGGTGACCACCAGGACGGCCACCGCGACCGCCGCCTCGACCAGCACCGAGCGGCGCAGCCCGGCCCGGGTCGGGGTGAGCCCGCGGTCCCGGTCGGCGTTCGCCCGGGCCGCCCGCTGACGGGCCAGCTGGGCCTGTCGGACCGGGTCCCCGGAGTCCGCGCCGGTGGCGTCGGCGCTGCCGGAAGAGGTGTCGGCGGCGACGGGAGCCGCGGCGACCGCGACCGGTTCCGGCGCGACCCCGGCCGCCTCCTCCGGGGCGGCGCGCAGCCGGGCGAGCCAGGTGCGGGACATCCAGGCGACACCGAGCATGGCGATCACGCAGCCGGTCTTCACCAGCAGCAGCCGCCCGTAGTCGGTGCCGGTCAGCGCGCCCCAGCTGCCGACGCCGCGCCAGGACTGGTAGACGCCGGTGCCGACCAGCACCAGGACGGCGCCGAAGGCGATCTTCGAGAAGCGGTCCGCGACCTCCGCGCCGATCCCCTCGCGCAGCCCGACCAGCATCGCGGCCAGGCCGCCCAGCCAGAGCGCCATGGCGACCAGGTGGATCATGCCGAGCGGCAGCGCCAGCCAGACCTGGATGCCCACCGAGGCGTGGTCCGCGCCGGCCCAGGTCGCCGAGAGCGCGACGGCCAGCACCAGTCCGGCCACCCCGAGGCCCAGCCGGGCCTCGCGCTGCGGGCGTTCGGCGGCGCGCCGCTCCAGCTCCCGCAGCTCGGCCTCCTCCGGGTCGCCGTCCGTACCGGCCCCGGCCGTCCGCGGTCCGGGACCGCCGGACCTGTCCGTGCCGGCCCCGCCGCCCGCGGCGGCCTTCGCGGCGCCGCCCTGCGGCAGTCCGAGCTGACCGACCAGCAGGGAGAGGAACACCCCGCTCGCGGCGAGCAGCAGCAGCCGGGCCGCCAGCGCCGTGCCGATCCGCTCGTCCAGGGTGGACCGGACCAGCGACAGGTCGAAGGCCTTGCCGATCCCGGAGCCCCGCTCGTACGGTCCGCGCAGCATCAGCACCGCGACGGTGGAGACCAGCAGGGCCACCCAGCCCGTCATCAGCAGTCGCTGCACCGGGCGCCGGGACGCCCCGGCCGGCCAGCAGAGCAGCACGAAGCCGGCCGCGCCGGCGAGCAGCGCGAACGCCGCGTAGGCGACCGTCCGGCCGGTCCCGTAGAGCGCGGCGACCAGGCCGTCGGCCTCGGCGGACTGCAGGGCGGTGGTGGAGACGGTGGTGGCCGAGGGCGCGCCGACGGAGAAGGTGAAGGCCCCGCCGATCGGGTGCGAGTCCTCCGAGACGGCCCGCCAGGCGACGGTGTAGGTGCCGTTGGCGAGTCCGGTGCCGAGCCCGACCCGGGCGGTGTTGTCCTTGCCGTCGGCGTGCGCGGGGCCGCCCGAGTCCACCGCCCGGCCGGCCGGGTCGAGCACCCGCACCGAGTCCGAGGAGAGCGAGACGGCCTCGCTGAAGGTCAGGGTGACGCTCTGCGGTGCGACGGGCAGGACGGCGTTCTGCGCCGGGTCGGTGGACTGCAGGGCGGCGTGCGCGGAGGCCGGTCCGGCACCGGCGAGCAGCAGCGCGAGGACCGCGCCGAGCACGCCGAGCAGCCCGGTGATCCGCCGTCCCAGCAGCCCCGGCGCCGCCGTCCGCGCCGTCCTCGACCGCGTCGTTCTCCGTACTCCCGTCGCCGCCCGCGCCGTTGCCGGCCGTGCCTTCGGCGTCCGTCCCATCAGCATCCTGCGATCCCTTACTGCTGGCCGGGCCGGTAGGTGAGCTCCTTGACCGGCACCTTGACCGAGATGGTGCCGGTGCGGGTGAAGGTCAGGTCGAGTTCGAGTTCGTCACCCAGGACCGGGGCCTTCTGCCACCCCATGATCATGAGATGGGTGCCGCCCCGGGCGAGCTGCAGCGCGCCGTGCGCGGGGACGTCGAGCTTCTCGACCTGCTCCATGCTGCTGGCCGTGGAGCGGTGCATGGTGACCGAGGAGGCGCCGGGGCTGGAGACCTTGACGAGTTCGTCGCCCTCGCCGCCCTCGTTGCGCACCGTCAGGTAGCCGGCCGCCATGCCGCCGGCCGGCGGCATCGGGATGTAGGAGTCCGCGACGCTGAGTCGGGCGGCCCCGCCGGCGACGGCTCCGCCGCCGTCCTGTCCACCGGCCCCGCAGGCGACCAGGAAGGCGCCGCCGCCCAGTGCCGTCGCCAGCACCGCCCCTGCCAGCGCCGTCCGGCGGAAGCCGAGGGCGCCCTTCATGCGGCCACTCCCTTGGCCAGCAGCGGCAGGTCGTGCTCGAAGGTCTTCACCTCGGTGCCGCTCAGGTAGAGCAGGTGCGCCTTGTCGTCCGAGGGCAGGAAGGCCAGCACCTGGGCGCCGTGGGTGGAGGTGACGGTGCCGTCGGCGTTGGTCACCGGGTCCTCGATCAGGATGCCGAGCGCCTTGGCGGCCGTCTTCACCTTGGCCAGGTCCCCGGTCAGGCCTATGAAGTCGCTGCCCATCGAGTCCAGCCAGGCGCGCAGCACCTGCGGGGTGTCGCGCTGCGGGTCGGTGGAGACGAACACGACGTCGACCTTCTGCCGCTCCTCCGGGGTGAGCTTCTTCATCGCCACGCCGATGTCGCCCATGGTGGTCGGGCAGACGTCCGGGCAGCTGGTGTAGCCGAAGAACAGCAGGGTGGTCCGGCCGCCGGTCTTCTGCCGCAGGTCGTAGGGCTGGCCGGAGGTGTCGGTCAGCTGGAGGTCGGGCTTGTCGAAGTGCTTGCCGAGCACGGTGCCCTCGTAGGGCGAGTCGGCCTTCTGCTGGACCACCTTGGCGGGGCCGGCGGTGCCGGAGCCGGAGGAGCCGCAGGCCGTCAGCGCGAGTGCGGCGGCCAGGGCGACGGCGGTGGCCCCGGCCAGGCGGGCGGCGCGGGGGGTACGGGCGGAGCGGGGCATGGGAGGGTCCGATCGTGTGCGGTGGATCACCGGCGGGGCCGCGCCCGGGACGCGGGCGCGGCCGCGGCGGGTGCCGGACGCGGCCCCGCCGGTGCTGGGGTCAGGAGGCCGAGCCGCCGTTCCGGCGGCGCAGGCCGAGGACGCCGACGGCGGTGCCGATCACACCGACCACGATGCCGACCACGCCGAGCACCCGGGCGGTGGAGTCGCTGGCCTTGTCGTCGGAGGCGGCGTCGTTCTTGGCCGCGTCGCCGTGCCCGGTGCCGTGGCCGTCGGCGGCGGCCGACGGGGTGGCGGAGGCGGTCACGCCGTGGCCGTCGGCCGAGGTGGCCTTGGTCAGCTTCAGCACCGGGGCGGGCTTGGCCGGCTCGGGCTGGCCGTCCTTGGCCTCGTCGATCCAGCGGACGACGTCGCCGTTGTCGTAGGTCTGCAGGGCCTTGAAGACCAGCGAGTCGGCGTCGGTCGGCAGCGGGCCGAGCGAGACCCGGAACTCCTGGAACTGGCCGGGGGCGACCTTCACGCCGGCGTCGGCGGTCCAGGTGATCTTGGCGACGGCCTCGTTCACGTCGTTGCCGTGGACCTTGATCGGCTTGTCGAGCTTGGCCTTCTCGACGGTGGAGGTCCAGCCCGGCAGCGGCTGGGTGCGGACCGAGGCCAGCGGGTGGTCCAGCGGGAGGTTGACCTCCAGCTTCACGGTGCCGGCGGCGTCGTTCTCGTTCGGGACCCGGAAGTCGACGGCGGTGTAGCCGCCCTGCTCGGCGCTGCCCGGGTTCACGGTGACGTGGGCGAAGGCGGGACCGGCCAGGGCCACCACCGAGGCGGCGGCGGCGAGGGCGACGGCGGCGGTACGACGGGCGGGAAGGGAACGCATGGGGTTCGTGTCTCCGATCGGAGGCTCGGCAGGCCCGCTCCCGGGCACGGAGGGGACCGTGCCTCGGCGGGGCCGCGCGGCGGGGGAAGAAGTGGGGGGAGGGCCGCAGAACCGCACGGATCGGGCGGGTACGGCACGGCGCCGCGTACTTCCGACCGCCGCCGGACCGCTACCGGTGGGGGGACACCGGGGACACGGGGGGCGGGTCAGTACGCGAGGGCCCCGAGGGGCGGCCCGCGGCGCACCACGCTGTGCCGCAGCACGGCACCGGTCGGCAGCGGGTCGTCCCCGCCGCGGCCACCGGGCCGGCGGGCCGGTCCGCCGGTCGGGCCGAGCAGACCGCGCAGCAGCACCGCGGCCAGCGCGCACGCCGTCCGCAGCGGCTCGGCCGCCCGGGTCCGCGCGGCGGAGGCGGTGATCCGCACCAGTCGCCAGAGCGCCGCCTCGCCGCGCCGCAGCCACCAGCCGGCCAGCAGCGCCGCACCGAGGTGGGCCGCCAGCATCGCCGGCGTCATCCCGAGCACGCCGCCCTGCCACCAGGGCGCGGCCGCGTACGCCTGCGGGTCCAGACCGGCGCCGGCCACCACCTGCTCGGCGGTCGGACTCCCGGGCAGACCGATCAGGGTGCCCGGGCGGGCCTCGTTGCAGACCAGCCGGCTGGCCACCTGCGGCAGCGTCAGCGGGCCGGAGCCCAGCGGGCCGCCGTGGTGGTGCGCGCCGGCCGCCCCGTGGCCGCCGTAGGAGTGGAAGAGCAGGTGCAGGCCGAGCTGCCCCGCGCCCAGCGCCCCGGCGATCGCGCCGAGCGAACGCTCCCGCCCGCCGAGGGCGGTGGCGAGTACCAGCACGGCGGCGAACCCGGCCGCGAGCGTGGGCGGGGCGACCTCGCCGCCGGCCGCGAACGCGTGCCCGGCGGCCGCGATCAGCGTGCACACCAGGGCGAACGGAACCGCCCGGGCAAGCCGCAGGTCCCAGGCGGCGGCCCCCACCGGCGCGTCCGGTGCGGGGGCGCCCGGGTGCGGGGCGGCGGCTGGGGCATTCATGGCCGGGACATCATCTCATCGCCCACACCCACCGGATCGGCAGGGTGGGAAATCCCTACGAATGCCCCGTTCGGCCCCGCGCACGGCCCCCGGTGTGCGCTGCTCGGCACATGCCCGTCCCCCCGTCCATCCGCCGAACGGGCGGTAGCGGGCCCCCGGCACGGTTCACCTCCGCACCACCCGGAGATACCTCGTTATATGTGGAGCCGCAGCCAGGAGGGACCTCCCGTGGACATCTGGTGGACTCTGCACCTCAAGCGCGACCCGGCCAGCGTGCCGCTCGCGCGCCGCATACTGCTCGGCGCGATGGCGACCGCGGGCGTCGACCCGCAGATCGCCCACGATCTCGGCGTCGCCCTCAGCGAGGCCTGCGCCAACGCGGTCGAGCACGGCGCCTGCGGGCGGCCCGACGACGGCTACCAGGTCACCGCGTCGATCAGCGGCGACCTGCTGCGGATCGAGGTGACCGACTCCGGTCCTGGCCTGCCCTGCCCCGACCGCCCGTCCCGCCGTCCCGCCCCCTCCCCCGCGGCCGTCCCGGCGGCGCCGCCCGCCCGACCGGCGGGCCGGGCACAGCCCCGCCGCCGCGCCCGGCGCGGCCGCGCCACCGTCCCCGGGCCGCTGCTCACCACCCACCGCCCGCGCCGCGACGGCCGCCCGTACGACACCCACGTGCTCCCGGCCGCCGCCGACCCGGTGCCCACCTTCCGGCCGGTGGACCTGGATGCCCTGCCCGACCTCACCGCGGAGTCCGGCCGGGGCCTCTTCCTCATCCACGCCCTCACCGACCACGTCCAGCTCCGCAACCATCCGCTGCGGGGGGCGATCGTCAGCTTCGACAAGATCCTCAAGTGGCAGGACGGCGCGCTGCTGCGCCGGGCGTCCTGAGGCGCGACGGCTCCCGGTGGTGCCCGGAGACGGCGACGTCCCGCCCGCCGCGGCAGCGCGGCGGGCGGGACGTCGACGGGTGGTGCCGGGTGGTGCCGGATCAGCCGCGGGTCGCGGCGGCCCGGCGGCGGCGGGCGACGACGACGGCGCCGACGCCGAGGGCTGTCGCCATGCCGCCGGTGACGGCGAGCGGCACGGTGCTGGAACTCGCGCCGGTGCTGGCGAGGCTGGTACCGGTCGCGCCGCCGCCGGTCGAGCCGGTGCCTCCGGTGGTGCCGGCCGGGCGGCCGGCGGAGGGCGAGGCGGAGGGCGAGACCGAGACCGAGGCGGTCGGCGAGGCGCTGGTGGTGGGCGTCCCGGTGCCGGTCGACGGGACGGTCGGGGAGGAGGTGCCGGTCGCCGTGGCCGAGGTGCTCGGGGCCGGGTCGACGACGGTGATCCCGGTCGTGGAGGAGCCGATCAGCCGGTTGCAGGCGTACTTGACGTGCTCCGGGCCGGCGCCGGGCGGCAGCACCTCGGAGCCGCCGGAGACGGTGAGGCTGTAGTTCGGGCTGTAGCGGCCGATGGCGGAGAGCTGGACCGACACGGTGATCATCTCGTTCGGCTTGACCTGGAAGGAGCCGAGGGAGACCGAGCCGTGGTCGGTGGTGGCCTGGGGCAGCGGGGTCCAGGCGCCGTTCTGGACCTTGGTGAGGGCCTTGGGCAGCAAGATGCCCTTCACGCCGTCCAGCAGGACGTTGATCCGGAAGTCCGTCAGCGTGGCCTGGCTGGTGTTCTGGAACGAGATGGCCACCTCCTTCGACGATCCGCCCTTGACCAGGGTGATCGCCGGGTCGGTGTTGTGCACCGGCATCTTGACGTCGCGCTGGTACTGGCAGCCGGACGGGAGGGTCGGGGTGGCGGACGGGGTCCCGGTCGGCGTGGCGGTCGCCGAGGGCGTGGTGGTGGCGCTCGGGGAGCCGCTCGGGGCCGTCGTGGTGGGGGCGGCCGAGGTCGGCGCGGCCGACGTGGGGGCGGCCGAGGTCGGGGCGGCCGACGTGGGGGCGGCGGTGGACGGGGCGGCCGTGGTCGGCTCGGTGCTCGCGGCCGTGGACGGTCCGGTCGTCGCGGCGGCGACCGAGGCGCTGGTCGTCGGATCGGCGGCGAAGGCCCCGGCGGTGCCCGCGAGCGTCGCGGCACCGCTCAGGACCAGCAGAGCGGCGGTGGTGGTCAGACGGGAGGTGCGCAAGATTACGGCTCCGATGGTGGGGCGTCGGCGGGATGGCTTGCGATGTATGGACGGGCGAGGCATGCGAACGGTTGTGCGCATGCCTCGCACTGTTCTTCCGTCAGGGCGTCAGCTGTGCGAACCGGTCCGGCGGCGGCGCAGCACGAGGAGCGTCCCGGCACCGGCCGCGAGCACGGCGGCACCGCCGACGGCGATCGGCAGCGTGTTGGAGCTGGAGCCGGTGTCGGCCAGGTGCGGGCCGCTCACCGCGGACGGCGAGGCCGTTGCCTTGAGGGGGGTGGCGGCGGTGGTGGAGGAGGACTTGTCGGCCACCTTGAAGCCACCCTCGTAGTAGCTGCTGTACTGGGTGCAGCTGTTCGGCAGGGTGGAGCCGGGCTTGGGGAGGTTCGGCGTGTTGTCGAAGGCCTCGGAGCCACCGCCCACGGTGCCGCCGTAGTCGCCGACTGGGGCGGTGCCGACGGCGATCCGGAACTGGATGGTGAGCTTCTCGCCCTTGGCGATCTTGTGGGATCCGGTGCGGATGGCCCGGTCGACCAGCTCGGCGGGCTTCCAGTCCGAGCCGGGCAGCCGGAGCTGGACGGTGAAGAAGTCGGTCCGCCAGTCCAGCGGACGCTCCTCGTTGTCGGTGATGTAGATGCTGGTCGAGAAGTCGGCGAGGTCCACGCCGGTGGTGTTCTCGAAGGTCACCTGGACCTCCTGGGCCGGTCCGCCCTTGACCAGGGTGGTTCCCCAGAGGCCGCTGCCGGTGGTCTTGATGTCGCCTCCGTGCACGCCGCCCTGGCAGCGGTTCGGGAACGTGGGCGCCGGGGGCGTGGGGAGCGAGGTCGGCTTCGGCGCGGTGGTGGCGCCGGGGGTGCCGGTGGCGCTGGGCGAGGTGCTCGCCGAGGGTGTACCGGTGCTGCTGGGGGTGCCGGTCGGAGTCGGCGTACCGCTGGGGGAGCCGGTCGGGGCCGCGGTCGTCGGGGCGGCCGTGGTCGGAGCCGCCGTGGACGGGGCGGGGGAGACGGCGGCGGCGCCGGCGGTGGCCGTGCCGACCGTCGCGCCGAAGGAGAGCGCGATCAGCGTGGACGCGGCCAGAAGGCGGGAAGTGCGCACGGTCTTGGCTCCAGCTTGATGAAATCTGTCCGAATATGGGCGACTTGGCGCCTTGGTGTGATCACCGGCGCGTCGCAGGAGCGGCACCATATCGGAGGGTGGGCGAAGCGTCCGGCCCGGGGGCCCGGAAGGCGGTCGGCGACCGCCTACCCTGGCGCGATGGGTGCGGTGGGCGAGTGGGACCTGAGGCGGCTGCGGGTGCTGCGGGCGGTCGACGAGTGCGGGACGGTGACGGCGGCGGCCGAGCGGCTCCATCTGTCGCCCTCGGCGGTCTCGCAGCAGATCTCGGCGCTGGCCCGGCAGGTGGGCGCGCCGATGCTGGAGCCCTACGGCCGACGGGTGCGGCTGACCCCGGCGGCCCGGCTGGTGCTGCGTCACGCGGCGGTGGTCTTCGGACAGCTGGAGCGGGCCGAGGCCGAACTGGCGGGCTATCTGCACGGCGAGGCGGGCGAGGTCAGGGTGGGGTCCTTCGCCACCGCGATCACCGGGCTGCTCGTCCCGGCGGTGGCCCGGCTGCGCGGGGCCGCGCCGGGACTGACCGTGCGGGTGGTCGAGGCCGAGGCGGACGAGGCGGTCCGGCTGCTGGCGGCGGGGGACGTCGACCTGGCGCTGTCGCTGGCCGTCGGACCGGTCGGCCTCGGCCCCGGATTCGTCGAAACGGCCCTGCTCAGCGACCCGTTGGACGTCGCGCTGCCACCGCACCACCCGCTGGCCGGCACGCCGGGGCTGCGGCTGGCGGACCTCGCGGCGGAGCCGTGGATCTACGGCGCGGCCGGGCCCTGGCGGGAGATCACCGCGACGGCCTGCGCCCGGGCCGGCTTCACCCCGGAGCGGGCGCACACCGCCGCGGACTGGACGGCGATCCTGGCGATGGTGGCGGCCGGGCTGGGGGTGGCGCTGGTGCCGCGACTGGCCTCGACCGGGCGCGGCGGAGCGGCGGTCGTCCGGGCCCTGCCGGCGGACCTGCCGACCCGCCGGGTGGTGGCGGCGGTCCGGGCCGGTACGGAGCGGACGCCCCCGCTGCGCCGGGTGCTGGCGGAGCTGGAGGCCGTCGCCGGGACTCTTCAGTCGGACTGAACGGTTTGCTCAGTTCTTTGTGATGGACCTGATGGGTCGCCCGGCCCGAGGGTGGAGCCATGACCACCGACCGGAACCCAGAGCCCCGTCCGGACCAGCTGTCCGACCCCCGTCCCGACCGGCTGTCCGACGCCGACGCCCCGCCGTACGGGGGCGGCAACCCCTACGCCGACTACCGCGCCGCCGAGTTCCCCTTCACCGGCCTGGTGGACCTCGCCGACCGCCGGCTGGGCGGCGCGGTCCTCGCCGCCAACGACGAGCTGTTCGCCGAACGGGAGAACCTGCTGCTGCCGGGCGCGGCCGAGTTCCGCCCGCACACCTTCGGCAACAAGGGCCAGATCATGGACGGTTGGGAGACCAGGCGGCGGCGCGGCACCGGCGCCGGACACCCGCACCCGACCGCCGGGGACCACGACTGGGCGCTGATCCGCCTGGGCGTGCCGGGAGTCGTGCACGGCGTGGTCGTCGACACCGCGCACTTCCGCGGCAACTTCCCGTTGCAGATCGCCGTCGAGGGCGCCGAACTCCCGGGCACCCCGGGCCCGGAGGAGCTGCTGGCCCCGGAGACCGAGTGGCATCCGCTGGTCCCGCGCTCGCCGGTGCGCGGCCACGCCGCCAACGGCTTCGCCGTCGAAGACCGCCGCCGCTTCACGCATCTGAGGCTCAGTCAGTTCCCGGACGGCGGCATAGCCCGCTTCCGGGTGCACGGCGAGGCCCGTCCGGATCCGGCCTGGCTGGCCGCGCTCGGCACCTTCGACCTGGCCGCGGTCGAGAACGGCGGCGCCGTCGAGGACGCCTCGGACCGCTTCTTCTCCTCCCCGGTCAACCTCGCCCTGCCCGGCAAGTCCGGTGCCATGGGCGACGGTTGGGAGAACCGCCGGCGCCGGGACGACGGCCACGACTGGGTCCGGCTGCGGCTGGCCGGGCGGGGCGCGGTCCGGGCGGTCGAGATCGACACCGGCTACTACGTCGGCAACGCGGCCGGCTGGGCGGCGCTGTCGGGCCGGGACGAGCGGAGCGCCGACCCCGAGGCGTGGTTCGAACTGGTGCCGCGCACCCGGCTCCAGCCGGACGCCGTGCACCGGCTGGTGGTCGACACCCCGCGCCCGGCCACCCACGTCCGGCTGGACGTCTTCCCGGACGGCGGGATCGCCCGGCTGCGGCTGTACGGCGGACTGGTCTGACCCGGCGCCGCCGGGCGGGCCGGTGCCACCGGCCCGCCCGGCGGTTCCCGCTCCGTTTGCCGGGTCCGGCGGCCCGCCGGACGATGGGGGCATGATGCACCAGATGCGGGCCGAGTTCGGCGCCGGCGGCGCGTCCGCCGGGGTGCGGCTGTGGCACATGGTCCGGGGCGGCGAGGACGCCGCGATGTGCGGCCGGGAGATCGACGCGGCGGCACCCGCCCGGGAGCCGACGGACTGGGGGAACACCCCCGAGCTCTGCTGCCACACCTGCGGCGCCTATGTCCTGCGCGAGTCCCCCTACCTGGGGGACGAGCACCGGCCGGGACCTCCCGGCGAGCAGCCGGACGCCGGCTGGCCGACGGGCTGACCCGGGGCGGCGGCGCGGTCCGGGACGGCCCGGGTCTACCGTGGGCGCCATGGACAAGTCCCTGGTCCGGCCCCGCTCGCTCGTCCGTGAGGCCGCCTCGCTGCGGGCCGGTGTGCCGACCCCGGCCGTCCACGTCGACCGGCTCTGCGCCCGGATCGAGCAGGTGGACCCGCTGATCCACGCCTTCGTCCCCGAACCCGGCCGGGCCGACCGGCTGCAGGCCGAGGCCCGGGCGCTGGCCGCCCGCCGTCCCGACCCGGCGCAGGCGCCGCTGTACGGGGTGGCCGTCGGGATCAAGGACATCCTGCACGTCGACGGCCTGCCCACGCACGCCGGTTCGCTGCTGCCCCCGGGCGTCCTGGCCGGGCCGCAGGCCACCGTGGTGGACCGGCTGCGGGCGGCCGGCGCGCTGGTCGCCGGCAAGACGGTGACCGCCGAGTTCGCGGGCAGCGCGCCCGGCCGGACCCGCAATCCGCACCGTCCCGAACACACCCCGGGCGGCTCCAGCAGCGGTTCGGCGGCGGCGGTCGCGGCCGGACTGGTGCCGCTGGCGATCGGCACCCAGACCATCGGCTCCGTGGTCCGCCCGGCCGCCTACTGCGGGGTGGTGGGCTTCCGGCCGACCTTCGGGCGGATCCCGACGGCGGGAGTGATCCCGAACGCGCCGAGCTTCGACACCGTCGGCCTGTTCACCGCCGATCTGGCGGGCGTCGCGCTGGCCGCCCCGCTGCTGTGCGACGACTGGGACCACGCGGTCGGGCCGGACGACGGGGAGAACGGCGGGGCGTGGTCGGACGGGGCGCCCGTGCTGGGCGTCCCGGTGGGCCCGTACCTGGACCGGGCCGGGCCGGAGGCGCGGCAGGCCTTCGACCGGCAGCTGGCCCTGCTGGCCGCGCGCGGGCTGACGGTCCGCAGGCTCGACCTGCTGCCGGACTTCGACGAGTGGGAGCGGCAGGCGCAGACGGTCAACCGCTTCGAGATGGCGGCCAGCCACAAGGACTGGTTCGCCCGCTTCGGCGAGCTCTACCGGCCGGAGACGGCGGCGAGCATCCGGCACGGGCGGACCGTCGACCCGGCCGACCGCGCGGCCGCGCTGCGCGCCCGGACGGCCTTCCGGGAGCGGCTGGCCGAGCGGCGGCAGCGGGCCGGGGTGGACCTGCTGCTGGCGCCCTCGGCGACCGGCCCGGCCCCGCTCGGGCTGGACAGCACCGGCAGCGCGGTGATGTCGCTGCCCTGGAGCTTCGCGGGCCTGCCCGCGCTCAGCCTGCCGGCCGGGGTGACGGCGGCGGGCCTGCCGCTCGGCCTCCAGGTGGTCGGCGAGGCCGGGGCGGACGAACGGCTGCTGGCGCTGGCGGCCGTCCTGGAGCGGGTGCTGGACGGCGGCTGAGCCGGGCTCCCGGGCCCCGGGGTTCCCGGGTGCCGGGCCTCAGGCCGTGAACGCGGGCCCGTCCGGGTCGGTGGCGTCCGAGCGCAGCCGGCGCAGCACGGCGCGGTGGGCCCGGTCGTACGGGGTGTCGTCGTCGAACAGCAGGGCCTGCGGGTTGGCGTTCTCCAGCAGGGCGATCAGGGTGAAGGCGATGTCCTCCGGGTCGGCGTCGGGCCGCAGCTCACCGGTGTCGATCGCCTCGGTGACCAGGCCGAGCACGGTGGCGTGCCACTCCCGCCAGTTGGCGGCGAGGACGTCGCGCAGCGGGCCGGGCCGGGCGTCGTACTCGGCGTTGACCTCGTAGAAGAAGCAGCCGCCGGGGAAGACCCGGGCGCGCGAGTAGGCCAGCCAGGACTCGCAGAGCAGCCGGACCTTGCGCAGGCCGGGGGGCTCGTCGAGGACCGGCGCGAGCACCGCGTCGGCGAAGATCCGCCGGGCGGCCCGCACGGTGGCGAGCTGGAGCTCCTCCTTGGAGCCGAAGCCGGCGAAGACCCCGCTCTTGCTGAGGCCGAGGTCGGTGGCGAGCCGGCCGATCGACAGCGCGTCCAGCCCCTCGACCGAGGCGATCCCGACGGCCCGGCGCAGCACCGTCCGCCGGGTCTCCTCGCCGCGCAGGACCCGTCCGTCCGTGGTCGATCCGGCCACCGCTCACCCCAGTCCTCCGGCCGTTCCCCGGCCTCTCCGTCCGTGTGGCCAGGGTAGCGGGGAGCGTCCTCCGACCTGAAAAAAGCACGAACGGTCGTGCTAATATCTCGGCGAGTTCGGCTCTCTTGCCCCTCGGCACCCTCGGCACCCACAGGAGTTCCGCATGGACCCGGCCGTCGCACTGATCCGCACCACCCTGAACACCGCCTCGAAGGCCGCCCCCGGGCTCGCCGGCCGGGCCGCCTTCGAGCTCTACCGCCACCCCTTCCGCCGCAGCCGGCTCCGCCCCGGCGAGCGCGAGGTCCACGACCGGGCCGTCACCGGGACGCTCCGGCACGGGGACGTGCGGGTCGTCGTCCACCGCTGGGGCGACGGAGCCCGGCCCGTCCTGCTGATGCACGGCTGGCGCTCCCGGGCCTCCCGCTTCGCGTACCTGGTGCCCCGGCTGCGCGCGCTCGGCCTGACCGCGGTCGGCTACGACGCCCCCGGGCACGGCGACTCCGGCGGGCGCACCGCCACCGTGCTGGACCACCGCACCGTCGCCCTGCGGCTCCAGGAGCAGTACGGCGACTTCGAGGCGGTGGTCGCCCACTCGCTGGGCGTCAACGCGGCCTTCCTGGCGCTGCGCGAGGGCCTGCGGGCGGAGCGGCTGGTCGCCTTCTCCGGCGCCTCCGAGCTCTCCTGGCTGCCGACCGCGTTCTGCGACCGGTTGGGCCTGAACGCCACCGTGGAGCGGGAGTTGCGCCGCCGGGAGGCGAGCGGCGCGATGTTCCCCGGGGTGGCGGACATCCGCACCCACTTCGACGCCGCCCGCGACCCCGGGGAGATCGCGCTCCCGATCCTGGTCGCGCACGACGAGGACGACGACGTGGTCCCGTTCTCGCACGCCCACCGGCTGCGGGCGGCGTACGGGGAGCGGCTGGAACTGCTGGCCACCCGGGGTCTCGGCCACCGCCGGATCCTCATCGAGTCGACCGTGCTGGACCAGGTGACGGGCTTCCTGGCCGCCGGGACGGACCCCGGCCCCCGCACCGTCGACGGACCGGGAACGGCGGTGGGCGCGGTATGAGACTCCTCGAACTGCACACCCGTGCGCTGGAGTTGGCGGCCGCCGTGGTGGACACCGTGCAGCCGGAGCAACTGGTGCTGGCGACGCCGTGCGCCGACTGGCCGCTGCGGCGGCTGCTGGAGCACGCGGTCGGGCAGCACCGGGGCTTCGCCGCGGCCGCCCTCGGCGCCGGGGCGGACCGCGCGCACTGGCGCGACGTCCCGGTGCACGGCGACCCGGCGGGCGCGTTCCGGCGGTCGGCGGAGCGGCTGACCACCGCGTTCGCCACCGCCGGCGCGGCGGCGGAGCCCGCCCCGCTCCACCTGCCGGAGATCGGCGACGGCGGGCCGTTCCCGCTCGACCGGACGGTCGGCTTCCACCTGCTGGACACCCTGGTGCACGCCTGGGACGTGGCGGCCGCGCTGGGCTCGCCGGCCCGGCTGGTGGCGGCGGTCGAGGCCGAACCGCCGCTGGCCGGGGAACTGCTCGCGGTGGCCGGGGCGGTCCCGGCCGCCGCCGGGGCACGGGGGCCCGGGCAGGCGTTCGCGGCCGTCCGGGCGGTACCGGACGGGACCGGGCCGTTCGACCGCGCGCTCGCCCTGCTGGGCCGCGACCCGTCCTGGTCCGCGCCCGCCGGGCCGGCTCCGGCCGGTACTGCTCGGCGGGACTTTGCAAAGTCCCGCTAGGACTTTGCAAAGTGGCCACTTTGCCAAGAGTGGCCGTCAGTCGCCGCGCTTCTCGTCCGGGAAGCGCGGTCCGCCGATCAGGAACAGCAGGGTGGCGGTCGGAAAGCCGATCGTCGCCACCACCAGCACGATGAACTGCCAGAACATCTCTCGCTCCTCGCCCTCGTCAGCGCCGGGGGCGAGGATCCCCCGAAGGTGGTCCCAAACCCGGACGGCCCTGATTGGCCGAAATGTCCACTCGTGATCCGACGGTATGGCCGGATCACCGGCGCTGCCACCGGGAGCGCGCGGCGCGGCGCGTGCACGGGTCTGGGCGCGCGCCGCACCCGGCGCGCACACTGTCGGGATGCAGGTACAGCTCGCAGGGGAAGCACGGCGGCCCGACCGCGAGAGCGAGGACTTCGCGGCGGCCACCTCCGAGGCACTCGTCCTCCTCGACGGTTCGAGTTCACCGACCGGCCTGGAGTCCGGGTGCCGCCACGGCACCGCCTGGTACGTCCGCAGACTCGGGGTCCACCTGCTGGCCCGGCTCACCGACCGGCCGGACCGTTCGATCGCCGAGTGCCTGGCCGACGCCATCGCGGAGACGGCCGCCCTGCACGGCGGCCGCTGCGACCTCGCCCACCCCAACACGCCCGCCGCGATGGTGGTCGCCGCCCGACGGCACGGCGCCTCGCTGGAGTACCTGGTGCTCGGCGACTCGCTGCTGGTGCTGGAACCGGCCGACGGCCCACCCCGGGTGATCGGCGACAACCAGCGCTTCCCCGGCGGGGAGGAACTGCGCCGGCAGGTCTGGTCGACGGTGCCGGGCTCCGCGGAACGGGCCGCCCTGCACCTGGAGTACACCCTGGCCGTCCGCGCCGCCCGGAACTCCGGCACCGGCCCCTGGATCGCCGCCGCCAGCCCCAAGGCCGCCGCCCACGCCGAGACCGGCTTCGCCCCGCTGGCCGGACTGCGCGCGGTGGCCGCCCTCTCCGACGGCGCGGCCCGCTTCACCGACCGCTTCGGCCTCGGCAGCTGGGGCGACGCGCTGCGCCTGCTCGGCGAGTCCGGCCCGGCCGAACTGATCGCCCAGGTCCGCGCCGTCGAACGCGCCGACGCCACCTGCGAACGCTGGCCCCGCGGCAAGGCCCACGACGACGCCTCGGCCCTCTACGCGCTGTTGTAGGGGCCGACGTGCGAAGGGGGGTGCGGAGCCGGTAACCCGCTCCGCACCCCCCCTTGCACTCGTGCTCAGTGGCCGTCGGCGGGGATGGTGCCGAGGCGGCCGGCCTGGAAGTCCTCCATGGCCTGCTGGAGTTCGCGGTGGCTGTTCATGACGAACGGGCCGTAGTGGGCGACGGGCTCGCGGATCGGGAGGCCGCCGAGCAGGACGACCTCGAAGTTGTTGTCGCGGGAGTCCTGCTTCTCGTCGGCGCGCAGGGTGATCGAGCCGCCGTCGCCGAAGACGACGGCCTGGCCCCGGTGGAAGGGGCGGTGCTCGGTGCCGGCCGTGCCGCTGCCGGCGAGGCCGTAGGCGAGGGCGTTGAAGTCGGCACGCCAGGGCAGGGTGAGCTGGGCGCCGGGGCTGATCGAGGCGTGGACCATGGTGATCGGGGTGTGGGTGCTGCCGGGGCCCTGGTGGCCGTCCAGCTCGCCGGCGATGACGCGGAGCAGGGCGCCGCCGTCCTCGGTGCTGAGGAGCTTGACGCTGCCGCCGCGGATGTCCTGGTACTTGGGGGCGATCATCTTGTCCGAGGCGGGCAGGTTCACCCACAGCTGGAGGCCGTGGAACAGGCCGCCGGAGCGGACCAGCGACTCGGGCGGGGTCTCGATGTGCAGCAGGCCGGAGCCGGCCGTCATCCACTGGGTGTCGCCGTCGGTGATGGTGCCGCCGCCGCCGTGCGAGTCCCGGTGGATGAAGGTCCCGTCGATGATGTAGGTGACCGTCTCGAAGCCGCGGTGCGGGTGCCAGGGGGTGCCCTTGGGCTCGCCGGCCGCGTAGTCCACCTCGCCCATCTGGTCCATCATGATGAACGGGTCGAGGTACTTCTGGTTGATCTTGGCGAAGGCGCGGCGGACCGGGAAGCCCTCGCCCTCGAAGCCCTCGGGAGCGGTGGCCACCGTGAGGACCGGCCGGGCGCCCGTGACGGCGGGGTCGGGGGTGGTGACGCGCGGGAGGGTCAGCGGGTTGTCGACGGTCACGGCGGGCATGTCGGCCTCCTTCGGGGGGATGTTCCTCTGGCCTACGTCCACGAGATTAGTTCAATCCTCAACTAGAAGCAAGTTGAATTTTGAACCAAGTGGGTCCGGGTCGCCCGGGGGCGGGCGGCCGTGCCGTGGTCGGGCGATCGGGCGGCCGTGCCGTGGGCGGTCGGGCGGCGGGGCCGGGCGGCCCCCGGCCCATCGTCGGTCAGCCGTACATCCGGCGCATGGTGAAGTCGACCATCTGCTCGACCGCCTTGGCGTCGAACACCATCCGGTGCTCGCCCTCCATGTCCAGCGCGAAGCCGTAGCCGGTCGGCAGCAGGTCGAGGACCTCGGCGCCGGAGACGGTGAAGTACTTGGACTCCTTGCCCGCGTACCGCCGCAGCTCCTTGAGCGAGCTGAACATCGGGATCACCGGCGTCGGCGTGTTGTGCAGCGCCAGGAAGCCCGGCCGCTCGCCGCGCGGGCAGTGCACCTTGGAGGTGATGAAGATGGCCTGGAAGTCCTCCACCGCCATCGAGCCGGTGGTGAAGGCCCGGACGGCGTCCGCCAGGGACGGCGGCGAGGGCTCCGGGTAGAGGGACTGCTGCGCTCCCGGTGGCTGCTCGCCGTACGGGCCGGGGCCGGGCATGCCGTTCATGCCCGGCTGCGGCCCCGCCTGCTGGTAGGGATCGCCCGGGTATGCGTTCTGGTCATAGCCGTACACACGGACAGGCTATCGGGAGCGCGGCCACCCGTGCGGGCGTCGATCCTGACAAGGAGTGGCCGTCCCGGCTTGTGGGACGTGACCACGTTCATAGCGGAATCCACGAGGGATTCACCGACTGGGGCTTGAAACAAGTTACCGCTGGGTAGCATCATGAGGCCTACTGGTGGGTACGGGGCGCCCGAACGCGGCGGTCTCCCGGAAGCGACGAACCGGAGAAAACGGCCATGGGTCACTACAAGTCCAACCTGCGGGACGTGGAGTTCAACCTCTTCGAGGTGTTCGGCCGCGAGCAGGTGTACGGCACCGGACCGTTCGCGGACATGGACGTCGAGACCGCGAAGAACATCCTGAGCGAGATCGCGCGCCTGGCCGAGAACGACCTCGCCGCGTCCTTCACCGACACCGACCGCAACCCGCCGGTGTTCGACCCCGAGACCAACACCGCGCCGGTCCCGGCCACCTTCAAGAAGAGCTACCAGGCGTACATGGACGCCGAGTGGTGGCGTCTGGGCATCCCGGAGTCGATCGGCGGCCAGGTCACCCCGAGCTCGCTGATCTGGGCCTTCGCGGAGCAGATCCTCGGCTCCAACCCGGCCATCTGGATGTACTCCTCCGGCCCGGCCTTCGCCGGCGTCGTCGCCGAGGAGGGCACCGAGGAGCAGCTGCAGGTCGCCCAGCGGATGACCGACCGGCTGTGGGGCTCCACCATGGTCCTGACCGAGCCGGACGCCGGCTCGGACGTGGGCGCCGGCCGCACCAAGGCGATCAAGCAGGAGGACGGCTCCTGGCACATCGAGGGTGTGAAGCGCTTCATCACCTCGGGCGAGCACGACATGTCCGAGAACATCATCCACCTGGTGCTGGCCCGCCCCGAGGGCGGCAAGCCGGGCACCAAGGGCCTGGGCCTGTTCATCGTCCCCAAGTACGACTTCGACTGGGAGACCGGCGAGCTGGGCGAGCGCAACGGCGCCTACGCCACCAACGTCGAGCACAAGATGGGCCTCAAGGCCTCGAACACCTGCGAGATGACCTTCGGCGCCAAGCACCCGGCCAAGGGCTGGCTGCTGGGCGAGAAGGTCGACGGCATCCGCCAGATGTTCAAGATCATCGAGTTCGCCCGGATGATGGTCGGCACGAAGGCCATCGCCACCCTCTCCACCGGCTACCTGAACGCGCTGGAGTACGCCAAGGAGCGCGTGCAGGGCGCCGACATCTCGCAGTTCCTGGACAAGACCGCCCCGCGCGTCACCATCACCCACCACCCGGACGTCCGCCGCTCGCTGCTGACCCAGAAGGCGTACGCCGAGGGCATGCGCGCCCTGGTGCTGTACACCGCCTCCGTCCAGGACGACATGATGGCCGCCAAGCTGCGCGGCGAGCACGACGGTGCCGCCGAGCGCCTCAACGACCTGCTCCTGCCGATCGTCAAGGGCTACGGCTCGGAGAAGTCCTACGAGCAGCTCGCCCAGTCCCTGCAGACCTTCGGTGGCTCCGGCTACCTGCAGGAGTACCCGATCGAGCAGTACATCCGGGACGCCAAGATCGACACCCTCTACGAGGGCACCACGGCCATCCAGGGCCAGGACTTCTTCTTCCGCAAGATCGTCAAGGACGGCGGCCAGGCGCTCACCGCGCTGTCCGAGCAGATCCAGAAGTTCCTGGGCTCCGCCGAGGGCGGCGACGCCCTGGCCACCGAGCGCGAGCTGCTCGCCAAGGCCGCCGGCGACCTGGAGGCCGTCGTCGGCAAGCTGCTCGCCGACCTCTCCTCGGTCGAGCAGGACGTCAAGAACATGTACAAGGTGGGCCTCAACACCACCCGCCTGCTGATGATCTCCGGCGACGTCGTGGTCGGCTGGCTGCTGCTGCGCCAGGCCGCGGTGGCCCTGGCCAAGCTGGAGGCCGGCGCCTCCGAGAAGGACGTGCCGTTCTACCAGGGCAAGGTCGCGGCCGCCCGCTTCTTCGCCAAGAACGTCCTGCCGACCGTCGCCTCGCAGCGCCTGATCGCCGAGGGCATCGACAACGAGATCATGGACCTGGCGGAGGGGGCGTTCTGACGCCGCCCGCACCGACTGCCTGACCCACCCTCGCACCGAAGGGCCCGGTCCTCGACCGGGCCCTTCGGTGTACCCCGCGACCGGGCCCTTCGGCGGCCCGGGGCGGACCGGCGCGGCCGTCCCGCGGCCGTCCCGCGGTGCGGTCCGTCGGTGCCCGACCGGGCACCGTCGGGGCGGTCCGAGGAGCCCCGCGCGGCGCCCGGGGAGGGCCCGGCGGGCCGTCAGATCCCGTCAGTTCACGTTTCTGTCTGCGTTCTGCATCCGTTGGGATGCTCCGAGTGTCATGTCCGTGTACGGGCATATGCTCAAGGTGCGAAGCCGATTCCCATTCGGCCTCGGCCCTCCCTCGACCCAGGAGCAGCATGTCGACCGCCGCCCGCCAGGCCTTCTTCGACCGGACGCACACCGATGACCTGATCGCCTTCCTCGGCACCTCGCCATCGCCCTACCACGCGGTCGCGAGCGCCGCCGAGCGGCTGGAGAAAGCCGGTTTCCGGCAGGTACTGGAAACGGACGCCTGGGACGGGGTCGCCGGCGGCCGTTACGTCGTCCGCGGCGGCGCGCTGATCGCCTGGTACGTGCCGGCCGGCGCGGGCCCGGAGACACCGTTCCGCGTGGTGGGCACCCATACCGACTCGCCCAACCTGAGGGTCAAGCCGATCCCCGACACGGGGACGGCGGGCTGGCGGCAGGTCGCGGTGGAGATCTACGGCGGCGTGCCGCTCAACACCTGGCTCGACCGGGACCTCGGCCTCTCCGGGCGGATCACCCTGCGCGACGGCAGCCGGCGGCTGGTCCAGCTGGACGAGCCGCTGCTGCGCGTGCCGCAGCTGGCGATCCACCTGGACCGCCAGGTCAACGAGGGCATGAAGCTCGACAAGCAGCGCCACCTGACGCCCATCTGGGGCCTCGGGCCGGTCGACGAGGGCGCGCTGATCGAGTACGTCGCCGAGCGCGCCGGGGTCGACCCGGCCGACATCAGCGGCTGGGACCTCATGACCCACGACGTCCAGCCCGCCTCCTACCTGGGCCGGGACCGCGAGCTGCTGGCCGGTCCGCGACTGGACAACCTGCTCTCCGTGCACGCCGCCACCGCCGCGCTCGCCGCCGTCGCCACCGCGGCCGAGACGGAGGGCGCGGCCCTGCCGTACATCCCGGTGCTGGCCGCCTTCGACCACGAGGAGACCGGCAGCGAGTCGGACACCGGCGCGCAGAGCCCGCTGCTCGGCAACGTCCTGGAGCGCAGCGTGTACGCCCGCGGAGGCGGCCTGGAGGACCGGGCCCGGGCGCTGGCCGGCACCGTGTGCCTGTCCTCCGACATGGGCCACGCCGTCCACCCGAACTACAGCGAGCGGCACGAGCCGGGCCACCACCCGCTGCCGAACGCCGGGCCGATCCTCAAGGTCAACGTCAACAACCGGTACGCCACCGACGGCGTCGGCCGGGCGGTGTTCACCGCGGCCTGCGAGAAGGCCGGCGTGCCGTGGCAGACCTTCGTCTCCAACAACGCCATGCCCTGCGGGACGACGATCGGCCCGATCACCGCGGCCCGCCTCGGCATCCAGACCGTGGACTGCGGCATCGCCGCGCTGTCCATGCACTCGGCGCGCGAGCTGTGCGGCGCGGAGGACCCGTACCTGCTGGCGAGCGCGATCAAGGCGTTCCTGGAGGGCTGAGGCCCCGGGACAGGACACGGAAGGGCCCGGCGAGCGAGTGCTCGCCGGGCCCTTCCGCTTCCGCGCGGGTCGTGGCGCGGGTTATGACGCGCGGGTCACTCCATGCCCGCCAGTACCAGCGGCAGCCGGCGCGCGCCGTCGGCGGTGAGCCGTACCGGCACGCCCCAGTCCTGCTGGTGGACGTGGCAGGCCGGGTACTCGATCGCCGGATCGTCGTCGCAGGACGCGGCCATCGCCGAGACGTGCAGCACGCCCTCGGTCACCTCGGCGGAGAGCACCAGCTCACGGGAGAGCGCGGAGTCCGCGCCCGCCCCGGAGACCAGCAGCTCGGGCGGGGTGGAGCTGACCAGCAGCCGGGTGGACGGGCCGTAGCGCTCGTCCAGCTTCTGACCGGTCGGCGCCCGGAACACCACGTCCAGCTGGAGGACGCCCGGCGCCACCTCGGTCGCGGCCCGCCGGGTGCGGTGCGCCACCGCCTCCACCCGGACCGCCTCCTCGGGCAGCCGCAGCCTGGTCAGCCGGTGCCGGGCCGACTCGACCACCACGATGTCCTGGTCCACCAGCACCGCGCCGGAGGGCTCGCGCAGATCGGTGGCCAGCGTGCTGACCTCGCCCGTCGCCGGGTCGTAGCGGCGCAGCGCGTGGTTGTAGGTGTCGCTGACGGCCACCGAGCCGTCCGGCAGCACGGTGACGCCCAGCGGGTGCTGGAGCAGGGCCTGCTCGGCCGCGCCGTCCCGGTGCCCGAAGTCGAACAGGCCGGTGCCGACGGCGCTGCGCACCTCCTTGGTTTCACGTGAAACCCAGCGCAGCGAGGAGGTCTCGGAGTCCGCGACCCAGAGCCGCTCGCCGTCCGCCGACACCGCCAGGCCGGAGGGCTGGGCGAACCAGGCCTCGGCGGCGGGGCCGTCGACCAGGCCCTCGTTGGTGGTGCCGGCCGCGACGCCGACCGTGCCGGCGGCCGGGTCGTACGCCCACAGCTGGTGCACGCCGGCCATCGCGATCCAGACCCGGCCGTCGAACCAGGCGACGTCCCACGGCGAGGAGAGGTCGACCTCGCGGGCCGCGCCCTCGGTCGCCGAGCCCTGCCACCACTGCCGGCCGGTGCCGGCCAGGGTGGTCACCTCGCCGTCCGCGAGTCGGACGCCGCGCAGCGCGTGGTTGACGGTGTCGGCGACGACCACGTCGTACGCGGAGCCGGCCGGGAGCAGCGCGAGCCCCTGCGGCTCGCTGAACCGCGGGCTGGTGCCGTCCACCAGGCCGCGCACGCCGTCGCCGATCCGGCGGACCACGGTCTCGCCGTCCGCCTCCAGCTCGACCAGCGAGTGGTGCCCGGAGTCGGCCACCAGGAAGTGGCCGTTCGGCAGCCGGACCGCCTTGCCCGGGAACTTCAGGTCCCCGGCGGTCGGCTCGGGCGCCACGTACGGGCCGTCGCCGCGCCGCAGCGTCCCCTTCGCGGCGTGCTCCGCCTCCAGCTCCTCGACCAGCCGGGCGATCGCGTGCGCGTGCCCCTCGCCGGCGTGCTGGGCGACCACGTACCCCTCGGGGTCGATCACCACCAGCGTCGGCCAGGCCCGCACCGCGTACTGCTTCCAGGTGACGAGCTCCGGGTCGTCCAGCACGGGGTGGTGCACCTCGTACCGCTCGACCGCGTCCACCACGGCCCGGTGGTCGGCCTCGTGCACGAACTTGGGGGAGTGCACGCCGACGATCACCACGGTGTCGCGGTGCTTCTCCTCCAGCTCCCGCAACTCGTCGAGGACGTGCAGACAGTTGATGCAGCAGAAGGTCCAGAAGTCCAGGACGGTGATCTTGCCCCGGAAGTCGGCGAGCGTGAGCTCCTTGCCGCCGGTGTTGAGCCAACCGCCTGCCCCGACCAGCTCGGGGGCGCGTACACGTGCACGGGATGCCATGAGCCAATCAAACAGCACCGCCGCCGTCCGCATTCCGGTGCGTCCGGGGATTCAGACGATGAGGTGCGGGAGGAAGCGGGCGCCCTGGTGGGTGATCGGGCTGTCGTCGGTCTCGCGGATGCCGAGGCCGGCGGCCTCGCCGTCGACGACCCAGGTGCCGAGCACCGGGCGGTTGCCGTCGAAGTCGGGCAGCGGGTGCAGCTGCTGGTAGCAGTGGCCCTCGGCGCCGTAGCGGTCCGGGTCGCCGGCCCAGTCGGCGAGCCTGGTCTCCTGGCCGCCCGGTTCGACGATCCGCACGCCCGCGCCCTCCCGGCCGAGCAGCGGCTTGGCGGCGTAACCGGGCCCGTCCGGGTCCGCGAGCTCGCGCGGGCCGTCCAGGTAGGCGGGCAGCAGGTTGGGGTGCCCCGGGTACAGCTCCCAGAGCACGGCCAGCAGCGCCTTGTTGGAGAGCAGCATCTTCCAGGCCGGCTCGATCCACAGCGTGGAGCCGGTGGAGCCGCCGAGGTCGACGACGTCCAGCAGCTGCTCGCCGAACTCGTCGGAGACCAGCCACTCCCACGGGTAGAGCTTGAACGCGGAGCGGACGAAGCGGTGCTCCAGGTCGACGAAGCGGCCGGACAGGCCGTCCCAGCCGATGTCCTCCATGGCGATGCCGACCGTTTCGAGGCCCGCCTGCTCGGCGCACTCCTGGAGGTAGAGGGTGGTCATCCAGTCCTCGCCCTCGGTGTCGCCGCGCGAGTGCGCGAAGTGCACCGGACCGGGCGGCAGCAGGTGCTTCTGCCGGGCCCAGGCGGCCACCAGCCGCTCGTGCAGCGAGTTCCACTGGTCGGCCTGCGGGAACCGCTCCTCCATCCAGAACCACTGCGGGCCGGCCGCCTCGATCAGCGAGGTCGGGGTGTCGGCGTTGTACTCGAACAGCTTCGCCGGGCCGGTGCCGTCGTACGCGAGGTCGAACCGCCCGTAGAGGGAGGGCTGCTCCTCGCGGCGGTGCCAGGACTCGGTGACGGCGGCGACCAGCCGGGGGTCGGTGATGCCGTACTCGGCGAACCGGCCGGTGCGCACCACGTGGGCGGCGGCGGCCAGCGACATCGTGTGCAGCTCCTCGACCACCTCCTCCAGCGCCTCCACCTCGGGCAGCGAGAACTCGTAGTACGCGGACTCGTCCCAGTAGGCGTGCGGGCCGCCCTGGTTGCAGGGGTCCGAGCACATCGCGTAGATCAGGCCCTGGCCCTCGACGGTCGTCAGCCAGTCCGGGCGGGGTTCGACGGTACGGCGGCGCACGGCGGATCAGCCCCCGCCGGAGCCGCTGGAGCCGGCCGGGCAGCCGAAGCCGCCGCGTTTGGTGGCGGCCTTGTCGAAGGTGCCGCCGACGGCGTCGGTGGCCCCGGAACCGCAGTAGTACCAGCGGCCGGCGGTGGCTCCGGCGGCCTTGCCGCCGGAGCAGGAGTGGCTGTCGAGGACCTTGAGGGTGGTCGGGTCGACGCAGCGGCTCGGCGGGTTGCCGCCGGAGGAGGACGAGCAGCCGGAGAGCGCGAGCGCGAGGGTGCCGACCATGCCCAGGGCGACGAAGCCGGAGCGGCGGCGGGTGCCGGGACCGGCCGGGGTGCCGGGCGCGGCGGGCTCCGCGGCGTCCGGTCTCGGGGCGGGGCGGTCGGGCGGCGGCTGCGTCATGGCGTCAGATGGTACGCGTGGGCCGGGATGGTACGGGAGGGACCCCGGTTCCCCGGCCCGATCCGGCCCCGATGCGTTATCTTTTGCCGATCCTTGACCGCGGGACCGGCCCCCACGCGGGCGGCCCGGCCCACGAGGAGCGACCTGAGACACGGACCCGGGGGGCTGGACAACCCATGAACGACATCCTGCACGGACTCGGCGCGGCGGCGGCCTTCGGCGGCGTCGGCGTCGTCCTGCTGCTGCTCGGCATCCTGCTGGTGGACGCCCTCACGCCGGGGCGGCTGGGCCACCAGATCTGGGTGGAGCGCAACCGCAACGCCGCCCTGCTGCTCAGCTCGGCGCTGCTGGGCATCGGCGGCATCGTCTTCACCGCGATCCTCTACACCTACGAGGACTTCGGGAAGGGCCTGGTCTCCACGGTCTGCTTCGGGGTGCTCGGCCTGGTGCTGATGGCCGTCGCGTTCTGGGTGGTGGACGTGCTGACGCCGGGCAAGCTGGGCGCGATCCTGGTCGACCCGGAGCCGCACCCGGCGGTCTGGGTGACCGCCAGCTGCAACCTCGCGGTGGCGGCGATCGTGTCGGCCTCGATCGCCTGACCTGCCGCGGGGGCGGACGGCCCGGCGGGACCGGACGCTTCCGCGAGGGCGGACGGCCCGGCGGCGGACGGCTCCGTGGCGGACGGCTCGGTGGCGTGGCCGTGCGTTCCGGAGGAGCCGTCCAGCACGTGCGCCCTGCCCCAGGCGCCCAGCGGGGCCAGCGCCTCGTTGAGCCGCCGCCCGGCCGCCGTGAGGGAGTACTCGACCCGCGGCGGCACCTCGTCGAACGAGGCGCGGTGCACGATGCCGTCCGCCTCCAGCTCGCGCAGATGGGCGGCGAGCACCTTCTCGGTGATCCCGGGGACGTGGCGGCGCAGCGCGCCGAAGCGCAGGCTCGGCCGCTCGCCGAGGGCCCAGAGGATGAGCACCTTCCACTTGCCGCCGATCACGTCCATCGCGGCGTCGATCCCGCACACGTAGGCGCCTGGCCTCGGTCTGGTCGCCATGTCCTGCCCCCGCCCCCTCCGCCGACCTGCTCGCTCACCTCAGGGTAACCACCCACTCCCAAGTGCGTACTTGAGCACTTCCGGGGCCTGCGACGAGCCTGGTCGGCATGACGACCAACAACACCGGCACCCGCCCCGCAGCCACCGACCCCGCAGCCACCGGCCCGGCCCCGCTCACCCCGCTCACCCTGCTCGGACTCGGCGCGATGGGCACCGCGCTGGCCGAGGCCTGGCTGTCCGCCGGGCACCCGCTCACGGTCTGGAACCGCACCGCCGCCCGCGCCGAACCGCTCGCCGCGAAGGGCGCCGCGGTCGCCGCGACCCCGGCCGAGGCGGTCGCCGCCAACCGGCTGGTGGTGGTCTGCCTGCTGGACGACGAGTCGGTCGGGGAGGCCCTGGCCGGGGTCGACCTGACCGGCAAGGACCTCGTCGACCTGGTGACCGGCACCCCGGGCACGGCCCGCGCCCGGGCCGCCTGGGCCGCCGACCGGGGCGCCCGCTACCTGGACGGCGGCATCATGGCCGTCCCGCCGATGATCGGCGTCCCGCAGGCCGGCCCGTACGTCTTCTACAGCGGCTCGCGGGAGCTCTTCGAGGAGCACCGGGAGGTCCTCGCCGTCCCGGCCGGCACCCGCTGGGTCGGTGAGGACGCCGGCTTCGCCGCGCTGCACGACGTGGCCCTGCTGAGCGCGATGTACGGGATGTTCGCGGGCGTCGCGCACGCCTTCGCGCTGGTGCGGGAGGAGTCCGTCGACCCGGTCGCGCTGGCGCCGCTGCTCTCCTCCTGGCTCACCGCGATGACCGGATCGGTCGAGACCACGGCGCGGCGGCTGGCGACGGGGGACTACACCGAGGGTGTCGTCTCCGATCTGGCCATGCAGGTCGCCGGTGTGCCGACCTTCCTGCGCACCGCCGAGGAGCAGGGCGTGAGTGCCGAACTGCTCACGCCCTGGTTCGACCTGATGGGGCGCCGGCTGGCGGCCGACCCGCGCCACGGGGCCGAGGACCTCACCGGCGTGGTCGACCTGCTGCGCGGGTGACCGGGGCCGGTCCTCCGACGCTCAGCCGGCGGCCCGCTCAGCCGCCCGCCCGCTCAGTCGGCCGCCCGGCGGTCGGCCTCCGGCCTCCGGCGGAGCGCCGGTTCGGTGAGCGCGCGCGGCTGCCAGACCCCGTCCGGGTGGTAGACGTTGGTGCCGGGCGGGACGATCGCGTCGATCCGGTCCAGGGTCGCGTCGTCGAGCACGAGGTCGGCGCCCTTGAGGGCCGCCTCCAGCTGGGGCAGGGTGCGCGGGCCGATGATCACCGAGGTCACCGCCGGGTGCGCGAGCGGGAAGGCCAGGGCGAGTTCGGGCAGGGTGCGGCCGAGGTCCTCGGCGACGGCGGTCAGCTCCTCGACGGCGTCCAGCTTGGCCTGGTTCACCGGCAGCGCCGGGTCGAACCTGGCCGGCATCAGGGCGGCGCGACCGGTGCCCATGTCGATCGGCCGGTTCTTGCGGTAGCGGCCGGTGAGGAAGCCGGAGGCCAGCGGCGACCAGGTCAGCGCCCCCATGCCGAGCCGTCGCACGGTCGGCAGGACGTCCCGCTCGATGCCGCGCGCGAGCAGCGAGTACGGCGGCTGCTCGGTCCGGAAGCGCGGCAGCCCGCGCCGCTCCGCGACGTGGTGGGCCTCGACCAGATCCTCGGCGGGGAAGGTCGAGCAGCCGAAGGCGAGGATCTTTCCGGCCCGCACCAGGTCGCCGAGCACGGCGAGGGTCTCCTCGATGTCCGTGCCGGGGTCGGGCCGGTGCACCTGGTAGAGGTCGATCCGGTCGGTGCGCAGCCGCCGCAGGCTCTCCTCGACCTCGCGGACGATCCACCGGCGGGAGTTGCCGCTCCGGTTGCGGCCCTCGCCCATCGGGAAGTGCACCTTGGTGGCGAGCACGACGTCGTCGCGGTCGCCGCGGGCCTCCAGGGCCTTGCCGACGATCTCCTCGGACTCGCCCCCCGAGTACATGTCGGCGGTGTCGACGAAGTTGATGCCGGCGTCGAGCGCGGCGTGGACGATCCGGGCGCAGTCGTCGTGGTCGGGGTTGCCGATGGCGCCGAACATCATGGTGCCGAGGCAGTAGGTACTGACCTCGATGCCGGTGCCGCCGAGGACGCGGTAGCGCATGGTGGTTCCTCCTGGTTCAGCGGTCGCGGTCGCGGGGTGCCCGCGCCGAGGTCCGGGGTGCCGAGTCGGCCGTGCCGACCTTAGGAGTTGGAGTGCGCTCGAACGCAAGGGGCGCGTCCCCCGGCCGGGGGAGACGGCTCGTCCCGGCGGGCGAGGCGAGGTGCGGCAGGGCACTGCGAGCGTTGGCGCATGACGAGGTCGGGCGGGTGGACGAGTGGGTCGCCGGGGACGGCAGGCCGGGCGGTGGTCGCCTGGGGCGTCGGGTACGCGGTGTTCGGCGCGGCCTGCGCGCTGAGCGGGACTCCGCTGTTCGGCACCGCCGTCGGGCCGGACTGGGCGCTCGTGGTGGTGGGTTCCGCGGCTGCGGCGGCCGGGGCGGCGGCGGGACCCGGTCGGCCGCGGCCGGTGCTGCGGAGAGCGCTCTGGCTGCTCTGCGGGCTGGCCGGGGCGGGCGCGTTCGGCCTGCTGATGGACGTGATCACGCTGCTCCTCGCGCAGGGCGTGGACAGCGGACCGGTGGCGGCGCAGCACGCGCTCGCGGCCCTCGGCGCCGGACTGCTCGCGGTCGCGGCGCGCTCCGGGGCGCCGGCGCGAGTGCCGGCGCGGGCATCGGCGGCGGCATCGGACCGGGAGGTGGGGGCGGCGGCATCGGACCGGACGGCGGGTCCGGCGGGAGCCTCGCGGGCGGTCCGACTCGCCGCCGTCGCCGGGAGTTCGGCCTTCGTCCCGTACATCGCGATGAAGCTGTTCTGGGCGTCCGGCGGCACCTTCGCCGGGCTGAGCGGGGCCGACCTGCGCGCCGCCGCCGAGCGCAACGGCGCTTCCGGACTGTGGCTCACCCTGGACTCCTGGGGGCTGGACCCGACCGCGCTGCTGGCGCTGCTCGGCGTTCTCCTGCTCCAGGGCCTGGTCCGCCCCTGGGGGCTGGTCTTCCCGGGCTGGACCCAGTGGCTGGCCGGCCGCCCGGTCCCGCGCTGGCTCCCGCTGGCCCCGGCCGTCCTGGGAGCGGCCACCCTCGCGCCGTACGGGGTGGTGGGTCTCGGCTGGACGCTGCTGGCCACGGCCGGGGTGGTGGAGGTGCCGCGCGGTGACTTCCCGACCCCGGCGGACACCCTGCTGGTCGCCCGGATCGGACTGGGCGCGTTCGCGCTGTACGGGGTGGCGCTGGCGGTGGCGGCCCGTTCGTACTGGCGCCGCACGGCCTGAACCCGCGTCCGACCGGGTCGTTGCCGAAACAGCAACGAAAGTTGCCTCCCGGGCGGTGGTCGGCGCAGCCTGGCGGTGGAGGTGATCGCGATGAGCGACACACACAGCGACGTGCGCGTCCGGGCCGCCGACGGCGGCTACGACGTGGTGGTGGTCGGCGGTGGCGCCGCCGGGCTGAGCGCGGCCCTGGTCCTGGCCCGGGCCTGCCGCCGGGTGGCCGTGATCGACGCCGGACAGCCGCGCAACGCCCCCGCCGCGCACCTGCGGGGCTTCCTCACCCGCGACGGCATGCCGCCGGGAGAGCTGCTGGCGGCGGGCCGGGCCGAGCTGAGGGGCTACGGAGTGGATCTGCTCGACGGCCGGGTGGACCGGATCGTGCCGGTGCCGGGCGCCGGTGCCCCCGCCTTCGACGGCCCGACCTTCGACGTCCACCCGGCCGACGGCCCGGCCCTGCGGGCCCGCCGGGTGGTGGTCGCCACCGGTCTGCGCGACGGGCTCCCCGAGCTGCCCGGCCTCGCCGCGCGCTGGGGCCGCGACGTGCTGCACTGCCCGTACTGCCACGGCTACGAGGTGCGCGACCGGCCGCTCGGCGTGCTGGGCACCGACCCGGCCTCGGTCGGGCAGGCGCTGCTGCTGCGCCAGTGGTCGGCGGACGTGGTCCTGTTCGCGCACACCCTGGAGCTCTCCGCGGACGACCGGGCCCGGCTCGCCGCCCGCGACGTCCGGGTGGTCGAGGGCGAGGCCGCACGGGTGGCCGTCGTGGACGACCGGCTGCACGGCATCGAACTGGCGGACGGCGCGGTCGTGCCGCGCGAGGCGCTGTTCCTCGTGCCGCGCTTGGAGGCCCGGGACGCCCCGCTGTTCGGCCTGGACTGCGACCGGGACGCGCAGGGCTGGATCGCCACCGACCGGACGGGTCGCACCGGTGTGCCCGGCGTGTGGGCGGTGGGCAACCTCACCGACCCGCGCGCCCAGGTGATCACCGCCGCCGGGGCCGGGTCCGCGGCCGCCGTCGCGCTCAACCACGACCTGGTCGACGAGGACACCGAGCGCGCGCTCGCCGCCGTCACCACCCCGCTCGCCACCGCCGTCCCCGCCGTCCCCGCCGCCGCACCGGCGCGGTGACCACCCACCCCGAAGGAACGGAGTACCCGATGACCGGGCACACCCACCAGCACGGCCACCAGCACGGGCACCAGAACACCCAGCAGCACGGTCACGACCACGGCCACCAGCACGGCCACCAGCACGGCCACGACGGCGACTTCGACTGGGACGCCCTCGCCGTCCACCTGGAGCGCGAGGCCGACCTCCAGTCCCCGGCCGTCACCGAGGCCGCGCACTGGCTGCGCGGTCTGCTGGACGGCACCCCCGTCCAGCGGGTGCTCGACGTGGGCAGCGGGCCCGGAGTGATCGCCGGACTGCTCGCGGACGCCTTCCCGGCCGCCGAGGTGGTGGCGGTCGACCAGTCGGCCGCCCTGCTGGAGCGGGCCCGGATCCGTTCGGTCGGCCGCGTCGGCACCCGACAGGCCGACCTGCCGGAGGACTTCGGCACCCTGGGCAGCGCCGAGCTGATCTGGTCCGGCAACGCGATCCACCATCTCGGCGACCAGCAGGCCGCGTTGACCGCCCTGGCCGGGACGCTGCGCCCCGGCGGTCTGCTGGCCGTCGCCGAGCGCGGCCTGCCCGCCCGCTACCTCCCGCGCGACCTCGGTCTCGGCCGTCCCGGCCTCCAGGCCCGGCTGGACGCGGCGCACGAGGAGGTGTTCGCGCAGATGCGCGAGGCCACGCCCGGCGCGGTCGCGGTCGTGGAGGACTGGCCGGCCATGCTGGCGGAGGCCGGGCTCGTACCGAGCGGCACCCGCACCTTCCTGGTCGACCGTCCGGCCCCGCTGGACACCGCGGCCCGCGAGTTCCTGCACGTCCAACTCTCCCGTCGGCGGGAGCAGTTGGACACCCAGCTGGACGCGGACGACCGGGCGGTCCTGGACGCCCTGCTGGACCGGGAGGCGCCCGCCGGCATCCTGGCCCGGCCGGACGCCTTCTACCTCACCGCGATCACCGTCCACACCGCTCGGGCGGCCGCCGACCGCTAGCGGTTCGGTTCCTCGGCGGGACCGCCGGTCCGGGGCTCACCGGTCCAAGGCTGACCGGTCCGGGGCTGACCGGTCAGCGGCTCACCGGTCCGGCTTGCGGTGCCGTCCGGTGCCCTTGCGCAGCAGCGACACCGGGGTGTCCGCCTGCGGGAACACCGGCCCCGGCGCGGCGTCCGACCCCTGGCGGACGATCAGCGGGTAGGCCTCGGCGTAGTTCTCGGCCACCGCGACCGGCTGCCAGGCGTGGCCGTCCCACTCGACCACGAGGCGCGGCACGTCCTGGAAGAGGTGCGCCGCGCGCCGGGGGCCGGGGGCGAGGGTGATCGCGTCCCTGGTCCCCGGTGCCCGGCGGCGGCGCGCCCGCTCGGCGTACCACTCGGCCAGCGGTTGGTCGGCCGGTGGCCCCTCCTCGGCGTCCATCGTCCGCGCCTCCCTCGGGTATCGGTCGGGGACGGCCAGTCTTCCCGATCCGTCCCCGGCCGGGCGATTCCACGATCGGGTGAAAACGCCTCCGGCGAAGGGGGTTCAGAGTCCTGAGGAGAGCTTGAGGGTGACCGCGCCGGCGATGATCGCGGCGAAGGAGACCAGCTTGGGCAGGGTGATCCGCTCCTTGAAGATCAGCGCGCCGAACACCACCGTGCCGATCGAACCGAGCCCCGTCCAGATCGTGTAGCCGACGCCCACGTCCAGGGTGCGCAGGGCGAGGCTCAGGGTGTAGATGCCGCCCGCGGCGGCGGCCAGGGTGAGTACGGAGGGCCAGAGGCGGGTGAAGCCCTTGGTGGCGTTGGTACCGAGTGCGAAGACGATCTCGAAGACGACGGCGACTGCCAGGTAGGCCCAGGCCATGACGGTTCAACTCCTTGGTGGGGACGCTTGCCGGTGCGGAGGGTCGGAGGGTCGGAGGGTCGGAGGGTCGGAGGGGATTCAGGCGGACGCGGACGCGGGCGCGGTCACGGGCGCGGCGTTCGGTGCGGAGGCGCCGCGGCTGCTCAGCCGGTCGGCGAGCTTGAGGCCGAGCACCCCGCCGATGATGAGGACGAAGGCGAGGGCCTTCCCGGCGTTCATCTCCTCGTCGAAGATCACCGTGCCGAGGACGACCGTGCCGACCGAGCCGATCCCGGTCCACACGGTGTAGCCGACGCCGACGTCGAGGGTGCGCAACGCGAGGCTGAGGAAGAAGATCCCGCCGGCGGCCGCGGCGGCCGTCAGCAGGGACGGGCCCAGTTCGGTGAAGCCGTGGGTGGCGTTGGTGGCGAGGGCGAAGACGACCTCGAAGACGGCGGCGACGAGCAGGTGGATCCAGGCCATGGGACGAGCCCCCCGAGTAGTTGTTGCATGTATGTGCAAGCACTTTCTGCTGGGCAAGAGCATGCATGTACAAGTAAGCTTGTGTCAACCACCCAGCCCGGTCAGGGAGGAACCCCCGTGCCCACCACCCCCGACGTCCCCACCCCTGACGTCCCCGACGGCGCGGCCGACGCCCGGATGTGGAACCGGCTCACCGCGCTGCACGCCCAGGTCGAGGGCCGGCTCGCCACCGTCCTGCAACGGCGGCACGGCCTCGGGCTCTCCGAGTACCGGGCCCTCGGCCTGCTCGCCGAGGCGCCCAAGTCCGAGCTGCGGATGCAGGAGCTCGCCACCGGCCTCGGCCTCAACCAGAGCTCCGTGACCCGGCTGGTCGCGCGCCTCGGTGCCGCCGACTTCACCTACCGGGACCTCTGCCCGGACGACAAGCGCGGCGTCTACACCGTGCTCACCGACGCCGGCCGGACCCGCCACCGGGAGGCCCGCGCCACCTACGAGGAGGCCCTCACCGGCGCTCTCGACGAGGCCGCTGTCGGGTCCCCTGAGCTGGCCCCGCTGCTCGGCGCCGCGCGCGGCGCGCTGGGCTGAACCCGCGTCGGTCGCGTCGGTCGCCCCCCGGACGCGGCTCGGCCGCCCCTCCCGCGAACGGGAGGGGCGGCCGAGCGGTCGTGCCCTGCGCTACTGCTCCGTGCCTGCTGCCCGCCTGCTGCCCGCCTACTCCCCGCCGCCGAAGCGGGCGGACCAGGCGGCCAGGTCCTCGTCCGTGATCTTCGCGAACAGCACCGGCGGCACGGTGAACGGCGTCCCCGCCGGCACCGCGTCCAGCGCCCGGGCCCCGGCCGCGTCCACCCAGTCGAGGGTGCGCGCCGGAGCGTCGGCCGGCAGCGCGAACGCCTCGCGCATCGCCCGCGCCGCCGTCGGGACGAACGGCTCGGACACCACCGCGTACAGGTGGATCAGGTTCATCGCGGTGCGCAGCGTCAGCGCCGCCGCCTCCGGGTCGGTCTTCACCTGGAGCCAGGGCGCCTTCTCGTCCAGGTAGGCGTTGCCCGCGCTCCACAGCGCGCGCAGACTCTGCGTCGCCTTGCGGAAGTTGAGCGCCTCCAGCTGGGTCTCGTAGTCGGCCAGCAGCTCCGCGATCTGCGCGCCCAGCCGCTCCTCGGCCTCGCCTGCCGCGTGCCCGGCGGGCACCTCGTCGCCGAACCGCTTGCGGCTGAACGTCAGCACCCGGTTGACGAAGTTGCCGAGGGTGTCGGCGAGGTCCTTGTTGACCACGGAGGCGAAGAGGTCCCAGGTGAAGCTGGAGTCGTCCGACTCGGGCGCGTGCGCCATCAGGAAGTAGCGCCAGTAGTCGGCCGGCAGCAGCTCCAGCGCGACGTCCGTGAAGATGCCCCGCTTCTGGCTGGTGGAGAACTTCCCGCCGTAGTACGTCAGCCAGTTGAAGGCCTTGACGTAGTCGACCTTCTTCCAGGGGCGGCGCGAGCCGAGGATCGTCGCCGGGAACATCACGGTGTGGAACGGGACGTTGTCCTTGGCCATGAACTCGGTGTAGCGGACGGTCTCGTCGGCCTCGTACCACCAGGACTTCCAGTCCCGCAGCTCGCCGGCCGGAGCCGCGTCCGACCACTCCTTGGTCGCGCCGATGTACTCGATCGGGGCGTCGAACCAGACGTAGAAGACCTTGCCCGAGGCCGCCAGCTCCGGCCACACGTCGGCCGGCACCGGCACGCCCCACTCCAGGTCGCGGGTGATCGCCCGGTCCTGGAGGCCCTCGGTCAGCCACTTGCGGGCGATGGAGGAGGCGAGCACCGGCCACTCGTCGGCGTGCGCGGCGACCCAGTCCTCCACCTGCGCGGTCAGCTTCGACTGGAGCAGGAACAGGTGCGTGGTCTCCCGCACCTCCAGGTCGGCGCTGCCGCTGATCGCCGAGCGCGGCTCCAGCAGGTCGGTGGGGTCGAGCACCCGGGTGCAGTTCTCGCACTGGTCGCCGCGCGCCTTGTCGTAGCCGCAGTGCGGGCAGGTGCCGACGATGTAGCGGTCCGGCAGGAAGCGGCCGTCGGTGTTGGAGTACACCTGGCGGATCGCCCGCTCCTCGATGAAGCCGTTGGCGTGCAGCTCGCGCGCGATCTCCTGGGTGATCTCCCGGTTCTGCGGGGAGGAGCTGCGGCCGAAGTAGTCGAACGACAGCCGGAAGCCGTCGTACACCGCCTTCTGCTGCTCGTGCGCCCGCGCGCAGAACTCGGCCACCGGCAGCCCGGCCTCCTGCGCGGCCAGCTCGGCCGGCGTGCCGTGCTCGTCGGTCGCGCAGATGTAGAGCACGTCGTGGCCGCGCTGCCGCAGATACCGCGAGTAGACGTCCGCAGGCAGCATGGACCCGACCATGTTGCCCAGGTGCTTGATCCCGTTGATGTACGGAAGGGCGCTGGTGATCAGGTGCCGAGCCATCCTCGGATGCTCCGATTTCTCCCGCACGCACCCCTGTCCCGGAGTGCCGTGACAGGCGCAGGCTCTGGGACGGCGGCGGGAACCGGGCACAGTCGCCGACTCCCGGTCGGCCGGCCAGAGCGACGTTCCACTGTGGGCTGCGCAATCCTATCCACGCCGACCCCGTCCCTTCGCTCCCATTTCTCGGGCCCCAAGCACCCCCGCCCGCGCAGGAAGTCGGCCCACCCGACTTCCTGCGCGGCCGACAACTACCAGGGCAGCGGCTCCCGGTCGTGGAAGAGGCCGCCGGTCGGGCCGTCGTCGGGAGGAGTGGCCCGCCACATGTGTGATCCGCATCGCCCAGGGCGAGGTGGCTCTTGGGGACTTGGCTGCGCCAGAGCAGTTCCCGACTGCCGAAAGGTCGTGGTGCGCAGGAAGTCGGACGGGCCGACTTCCTGCGCAGTGTCTGGTCGTCTGTTCGGGCCGCCCCGCACGGGTCGGCCCGAGGTCACGGTGGAAGGGATCTCCAGGGGATATCAGGACCACCGACCAGAGCCGAATGCAGCCGCCGGGCCCGTTCACACGCGGGCCCGGCGACTGCCTGTCCCCACGGTTCGGCCAGAGGGCCTTCGGAAGAGGAACGTCGTCGAACCGGGCGCCCAGGAGCACCTTGGACCAGGTGACGGCAGGCTCTTTGGGGTCCGACTTTCCGGGCGGCTCTGCGATGCCGCCCGTCAGGTGGTCGCGAACGGGGGGCACCGGCCTACCGGTGCTCGCTGGCGAACCGTCCCAGGGTGGGGAAGGTGCCGGTGTCGATGGTGCCGGTCGACTCGTACTGATCGAGTCCCATCGCGAAGAGCGTGCGCCGGTACTGCCACTTGAGGTGCTTGTCCTGCCGCGTGGGGTCGGCGGGCCGCATCAGGGCGAGGAAGAAGAAGCACTTGGCGAGCAGGAAGTCGCCGAGGTGTTCGCTCACCCGCTGGCCGATCAGGGACGCGGTGGTCTCGTCGAGTGCGGTGATGTAGGCGGCGCGCTGTTCCGGGGTGATCGTGTAGCCCTTGCCGCCGCCCTTGAACGCCACGATGTCGAGCGCGGGGTAGACGTCGTAGCCCAGCGGGACGGGCCCGTGGTGCTGCCAGTCGATGATCCCGGCCCGCAGGATGTTGGGCAGGCCGTAGTCGAGATGCCCGTGCACTATCGGAAGCCGGGCCAGCCGGTCGAGCGCGTGCTCGACCGCCTCGTGGACGCGTGGGGTGTCGAAGTCCGGGTTCTCCTCGAAGACCTCTGCCGCGAAGGCCGCTTTCTCGAACCACGGCGTGGCGGGGAGGGGGTGCCTCGCCTGGGCCCGAAGGAGCTCCGATGCGACGGCAGCCGCCGTGCTGATCACCCGGTGGCCGACCCGGCCGTCCCGCCCGGCGTCGGCCAGCGCCTCCTGGTGCAGCGAGGTCTCGCCGATCGCGCGCTCGACGACGAAGCAGCGCCCGTCCTCCGAGCCGCTGTCGACGATCTCCGGCACCGGGTAGCCGAGGCCGGCGGCCAGCCGCTGGAATTCGGCCTCCGAGCGGAGGTCCTCGCCGCCGGTCCGCTTGTAGAACAGGCCGTCGGCGGACCGCCATACCGTGCCCGCGGTGGCGGTTCGGTGCTTCACGAACTTCCAGTTACTCATTCGGTCGTCCTCCCGGGCAGGGCCTGGAGCCGGGGCCGAAAGCTCCGTTGCCCCCTCGCGAGGTGCGAGGGGGCAACGGGACGAGTTGTGGCTAGGCGACGAAGTGGTCGAACTCGCCGGCCTTCACGCCGAGGACGAAGGCGGCCCACTTGCGGGGGGTGGTGCGGACGATGATGGCGTCGTTCTTGGGGTCGCGGAGTTCGACCATGCCGTTGACGGTGCGGATTTCGAGGGCGTCCTCGCCCTCGCCGCCGGGGGCGGCCTTCTGCCAGGTGGTGTCCATGGGGTTGGGCTCCTTCGGGGTGCGGTCGGTGGGTCAGGCGTGGGTGAAGTGGTCGAACTCGCCGCGCTTGACGCCTTCGAGCCAGAGCGCGAACTTCGTGGGGGTGGTGGTGACGATCGATTCGGGGGCGTCGGACTCGCGGATCTCGACGAGCCCTTCGGCGTTGGTGGACACCTCTACCGAGTTCCCGCCGTCCTGCGAGCTGCTGGTCGACTTCTGCCAGGTGCGCGGCATGACTACCTTTCCAATTCCAGTCCGTGCTTGATGTGTTGGATCACTCCCCAGGAATCCCGTTCGGAGTCCGGGAGCGCGGACGTGCCCGCGCTCCCGGGACCCAGTGCGAGTCGGCTGAGGGCTTCGAAGCGGCCTCGGAACGTGTTGACCGTCTCGGGGTGGGCGTAGGAGATCGGAACTCCTGGCGTGTCGATGACCACGGTCGAGAGGGCACGTGAGGCCGGTTCGGTGAGGAGGAAGGGGCCGCTGTACGGCGGTGTCGCCCTGACGCTGAACGGGAAGATCTGGACCGTGACGTTGGGTTTCTCCGCGAGGGCCAGGAGGTGGGCCAACTGGTTCCGCATGATGTGGCGCCCGGCGAACGTCATCAGTAGCGCGGCCTCGTGGACCACGAAGTGGAACGTGGTCGACGTGTCGAGGATCTGTTGGCGTTCGAGGCGGAAACGGACCGTGTCGGCGATCTCATCGTGCGAGAGCGGAGTCTCGCCGGTCCCGAACAGCTGGCGCATGTAGTCCTCGGTCTGGAGCATGCCCGGAATGAGGAAGGTCTCGTAGTTGAGGTAGGCCGCCGTGGTCCAGTGCTCCAGCTCGGCCAGATCGAGGGCGAAGTCGGGGACCTTCCGCTTGTGCCGACTCCACCAGCCCTTGCCATCGCTGGCTCCGATGGCGGCGAGTGTGCGGAGAAACTCTTCATCCGTGCAGCCGTAGAAGGCAGCCAGTGATCGCAGGCGTTCCTCGTCGAGACCGGTGCGGGCGGCTTCGATGTGGTTCAGCTGGGGACCACGGATACCGATGTGGGCTGCCGCGACCTGGACCGGCACATCGGCGTCCAGTCGGAGTCGGCGGATCTCGGTGCCGTACCGTCGCTGCCGCTCGCTGATGTGCGCTCGCAGAGCCAAAGTCCATCCCTTCCCGTGGCACCGGCAGTGTTGCGCGCACGGGTGGGTCCGCGCCAGCCGCTGAGGGCGGATCCGCAGGATCACCCATTCGAGTGGTTGCATTAATGAAGGCCCGAGCCTACCTTGAGTAGCGCAACGCTCACTGATGGTTGATCAGTTTCCCTCAACTGGACTGGAGACAGTCGATGTTGCTTCCGCTCCTGCGCCCCCTCGACGCCGACGCCGACCGCGAATTTCGGGTCGACCTCTTCCCGCCCGCGAGCCTCGACATGGTGGGGGTGGTGCGGCGGCTGTTGCGGGACATGCTGACGGCGACCGGCGCCGATCCGGACGGACCTTGTCTGATCCTCTCCGAACTCCTTGCGAATGCCCTGCTCCACGGCGACGGGGCACCCAGCGTCGCGCTCGTACTCCGTTGCGGACGCCTCTACATCGCCGTCACCGACGGGTCGACCGCCCCGCCCGCCAGACCAGAGCCGGATGTGGCTCGAACGTGCGGTCGGGGGCTTGACCTCGTCGCCGCTTTGGCCGATGACTGGGGTGTGGAACTCATCGGGGTGTGTGGCAAGGCGGTCTGGGCCGTGGCGGCGGTCGATCGCTGATGGCCGTGGTGTTGCTGACCGGCCTGTTGGTGTCGGTGGTCTTCGTCGGGGTGGTGGCGCAGATCATCGCGACCCGTCAGCCGAGGGAACGACGCACCGGCGGAGGGGACTTGGCGCCGCGGAAGGACACCACCTAGCGCTCAGCCCGCCGCGAGCCGCTGCTCCAGCCGCCCCTTCGCGGCCGGCCACTCCTCGCGCAGCATCGAGAAGTACGCGGTGTCCCGCCACACGCCGGTGGCGCGCCGCTTCTCGCGCCGGTGGACGCCCTCGAACTGCGCGCCGAGCCGCTGGATCGCGTTGCGCGAGCGGTCGTTGAGCGCGTCGGTCTTCCAGAACACCCGGCCCATGCCCAGGTCGTCGAAGGCGTGGGTGAGCAGCAGCAGCTTCGACTCGGTGTTGACGGCGGTGCGCCACACGGACCGCGCGTACCAGGTGCCGCCGATCTCGACGAGCTCGTCCTCCGCGTGGAACGCGTAGTAGCCGGTGACGCCGATCGCCCGCCCGCTCGCGAGCTCGATCACGGCGAACTTCACCGCGCTCCCGGCCGCCACCTCGCCGAGGCGGACGTCCAGCATCGCGCCCAACTCCTCCTCCGACGTGGGCGCGCTGAACGGGACCCAGCGCCACACCTCGGGGTCCGGGCCGACGGTGGCCCACAGGTCGGACAGGTGGCGGCGGTCCAGCGGCTCCAGTCGGACGTGGCGGCCGGTGAGGGTGGTGGGGGAAGGAAGCTTCGCGGTCATGATCGAAAGGTAACGCGTGACTGCACTAGATGCAACGGATTATTGCCTTAGTGCAAAAGGGTGCGGGCAAAGGCAGGGCCCCACGGGAAAACCCGCGGGGCCCTGCTCAGGAAGCCGTGAGGCCTAGACGAACGAGTTGATCTGGATCGTCTCGTACCGGCCCGGGCCGACGCCGATGGCAGAGATCGGCGCGCCCGACATCTCCTCCAGCGCCTTCACGTACGCCTGGGCGTTCTTCGGCAGCTCGGCGAAGGTCTTCGCCCCGCTGATGTCCTCGGTCCAGCCGGGGAGGTTCTCGTAGATCGGCTTCGCGTGGTGGAAGTCCGACTGGTTGTACGGCAGCTCCTCGACGCGCTTGCCGTCGATCTCGTACGCGACGCAGACCGGGATCTGCTCCCAGCCGGTCAGCACGTCCAGCTTGGTGAGGAAGAAGTCGGTGAGGCCGTTGACCCGGGTCGCGTAGCGGGCGATCACCGCGTCGAACCAGCCGCAGCGGCGGTCGCGGCCGGTGGTGACACCGCGCTCGCCACCGATCCGGCGCAGCGCCTCGCCGTCCGCGTCGAGCAGCTCGGTCGGGAACGGGCCCGAGCCGACGCGGGTGGTGTACGCCTTCAGGATGCCGATGACCCGGTCGATCTTCGTCGGGCCGATGCCGGCACCGGTGCAGGCACCGCCGGCGGTCGGGTTCGACGAGGTGACGAACGGGTACGTGCCGTGGTCGACGTCCAGCAGGGTGCCCTGGCCGCCCTCCAGCAGGACGACCTTGTTCGCCTTCAGCGCCTCGTCCAGGACGAGCGTGGTGTCGGCCAGGAACGGGCGGAGCTTCTCGGCGTAGCCGAGGTACTCCTGGACCACCAGGTCGGCCGGGATGGCGCGGCGGTTGTAGAGCTTGACCAGCAGCTGGTTCTTGTCGTGCAGCGCCGCTTCGACCTTCTGGATCAGGATCGACTCGTCGAAGAGGTCCTGCACCCGGATGCCGACGCGGTTGATCTTGTCCGCGTAGGTCGGGCCGATGCCGCGGCCGGTGGTGCCGATCCGGCGCTTGCCGAGGAAGCGCTCGGTGACCTTGTCCAGGGTGCGGTGGTACGGCGTGATCAGGTGGGCGTTGCCCGAGATCAGCAGCTTGGAGGTGTCGATGCCGCGCTCGTCGAGCCCGCTGAGCTCGGAGAGCAGCACGCCCGGGTCGATCACGACGCCGTTGCCGATGACCGGCGTGACGTTCGGGCTGAGAATGCCGGAAGGCAGGAGGTGCAGCGCGTACTTCTGGTCGCCGATGACCACCGTGTGACCGGCGTTGTTGCCGCCCTGGTAGCGGACGACGTAGTCGACGGAGCCGCCGAGCAGGTCGGTCGCCTTCCCCTTGCCCTCGTCTCCCCACTGAGCGCCAACGAGCACGAGTGCCGGCACAGGCGTACACCCCTTCCGGTTGGGGCATCCTGCGTAGGCCGCAGTCTGCCCCGAGATAGACGAAGCCCCTGGCGCAATAGCGCAAGGGGCTCTTGCACCGAGAGATTACCTGAGGAAGGACCGGTTGTGTCGTCCCTGTCCACGCCCGCAACCGGCGGCCCGGAGCCGCTTCTCCTGCTCCTCGACCCGGCGGCCCGGCAGTCCGACGGGGAGTCGGTGCGGATCGCGAAGGACGTTCTCTCCGGTGGGACGGACGTCAAGGTGGCCTGTCCGGAGACCCCTTCCGAGCTCGATCGGGTGCTTTCGCACCGGGGTCGGAGGCGACCGGTGGTGATCGGTTCCGACCTCGCGCTGCAACGGGTGCTCCAGGCGCTGTACCGCCAACGGGAGCTGGGCGCCGACCCGGTGGGCCTGGTGCCGGTCGGCCGGCCGGAGGAGCTGGTGGCGGCCCGGGCGCTCGGGGTGCCGGGCGCGCCCGTCGCCGCGGCGCGCGCCGTGCTGACCGGGACGGCCCGGAAGCTGGACCTGTTGGTGGACGACGGCGGTGGGGTGGCGCTCGGCGGGGTGCGGATCTCGGGCGGCGGGACGCGGCGTCCGGGGGGCCGTCCCGGCGGCTGGCGTTCGCTATGGGCGAAACTGGCTGCGGCCGAGCAGGCGACCGCACTCGTCCCGGACCGGACCGGGCCGGGCGCGGGACCGGACGGCGCCGACGGGCCCGGCGGGAGCGTCCGGACGGGGCGGACCGGCACGACCGGCCGACCGGAGCGCGGAGAGTCGGCCAGGGGCGAGCACAGCGCCCGGCTCCGGGTCGAGGCCGACGGCCGGCTGCTCGCCGACGTCCACCGGCCGGTCCGGGTGGTCCAGGTGACCCTGCCCTCCGGCGCGGCCGCGGGCGAGGGCGTGATGGAGATCGTGGTCCGCGCCCCCGGCGCCCTGCTGCGCGCCCGGGCGGCCAGCATCTCGGTGGCGGGCCGGGGCTTCGGCTACGAGGCGGACGGCCGCCCGGTCGGCCCGGTGCGGGCCCGCACCTGGACGGTCCACGCCGGGTGCTGGGGCCTGCTGCTGCCGGTCACCCAGGACGCCGACTAGCTGGCCCTGAGTCACCTCCGGCCCGCCGAGGAGCGTCCCGGCCCCGCCCCTGGGCCGTCCGCGCGGCGCGCGGCCCCGGGTGAGCAGGCTCACGTTGGGCGAACGGCGGACCAACGCCGGGCGAAGCGCCCGCCGCCCGGGGAACACGCCAACGGGCGCGAACCGCAAGGGCAACCGCGTCGCCGCCGAATCCGGGACCGCCGAAATCCGCGCCGGGTAAGGGGTTTTGTCTACGCGCGTTACCCGGAGCGGCCCGCACGACAGCGCCCGCCCGGGGTCCGTGAGGCCGGGCCGACTGTCCTAGACTCGAAGGCGTGCCACGTGGTGACGGAAGACTCAACCACGATCTTCTTCCCGGTGAGAAAGGCCCCCAGGACGCTTGCGGCGTCTTCGGTGTCTGGGCTCCCGGCGAGGAGGTCGCCAAGCTCACGTTCTTCGGCCTTTACGCCCTGCAGCACCGCGGTCAGGAATCCGCGGGCATCGCAGTGAGCAACGGCTCCCAGATTCTCGTCTTCAAGGACATGGGACTTGTCTCCCAGGTCTTCGACGAGGCCTCCCTGGGGTCGTTGCACGGGCATATCGCCGTCGGACACGCCCGCTACTCGACCACCGGTTCCTCGGTCTGGGAGAACGCCCAGCCGACCTTCCGGGCGACCGTCCACGGTTCGCTGGCCCTCGGGCACAACGGAAACCTGGTGAACACCGCCGAACTGGCGGCCATGGTCGCCGAACTCCCCGGCGAGGAGCACGTCTCCCGCTCCGGGCGCTCGGCCGCGACCAACGACACCGACCTGGTGACCGCGCTGCTCGCCGGCCACCCGGACCTCTCCATCGAGGAGACGGCCAAGGTCGTCCTGCCCAAGGTCAAGGGCGCGTTCTCGCTCGTCTTCATGGACGAGAACACGCTCTACGCCGCCCGCGACCCGCAGGGCATCCGCCCGCTGGTCCTGGGCCGGCTGGAGCGCGGCTGGGTCGTCGCCTCCGAGACGGCGGCGCTGGACATCTGCGGCGCCTCCTTCATCCGCGAGGTCGAGCCCGGCGAGCTCATCGCCATCGACGAGAACGGCATGCGGACCTCCCGGTTCGCCGAGGCCAAGCCCAAGGGCTGCGTCTTCGAGTACGTCTACCTCGCCCGCCCCGACACCTCCATCGCCGGCCGCAACGTGCACCTCTCCCGCGTGGAGATGGGCCGTCGCCTGGCCAAGGAGGCCCCGGTCGAGGCCGACCTGGTGATAGCGACGCCCGAGTCCGGGACCCCGGCCGCGATCGGCTACGCCGAGGCCAGCGGGATCCCCTACGGCTCCGGCCTGGTGAAGAACGCCTACGTGGGCCGCACCTTCATCCAGCCCAGCCAGACCATCCGCCAGCTCGGCATCCGGCTGAAGCTGAACCCGCTGCGCGAGGTCATCCAGGGCAAGCGCCTGGTCGTCGTGGACGACTCCATCGTCCGCGGCAACACCCAGCGCGCCCTGGTGAAGATGCTCCGCGAGGCGGGCGCGGCCGAGGTCCACATCCGGATCTCCTCCCCGCCGGTCAAGTGGCCCTGCTTCTTCGGCATCGACTTCGCGACCCGCGCGGAGCTGATCGCCAACGGCATGACCATCGAGGAGATCGGCCGCACCCTCGGCGCGGACTCGCTCTCCTACATCTCGATCGACGGCATGATCGAGGCCACCAAGCAGCCGAAGGACCGGCTCTGCCGGGCCTGCTTCGACGGCGAGTACCCGATGGAGCTGCCCGACCCGGCGCTGCTCGGCAAGCTCCTGCTGGAGGCCGAGATCAAGGGCGGCCAGCAGGCCCCCGCGGTCCGCGGCAAGCCGACCAGCGGCAGCGACCTGGACGGCGTCCAGTCGCTGCTCGGCGGGGCGGGCGCGGCCGACGCGCTGCGCCGCCCGTAAGAACCCTCGGTGGGGTCCCGCGATCCGGGACCCCACCGCTGTTCCGTCCCCCACCACAGACCCGAAAGGGCCGCACAGCAGTGACTACCGACCAGAACGGTGCCACCTACGCCGCCGCCGGCGTCGACATCGAGGCGGGCGACCGCGCCGTCGAGCTCATGAAGCAGTGGGTGAAGAAGGCCAACCGCCCCGAGGTGGTCGGCGGTCTCGGCGGCTTCGCCGGCCTCTTCGACGTCTCCGCCTTCAAGAACTACGAGCGGCCGCTGCTGGCCTCGGCCACCGACGGGGTGGGCACCAAGGTCGCCATCGCGGCCGCCATGGACAAGCACGACACGATCGGCCACGACCTGGTCGGCATGGTCGTCGACGACATCGTGGTCTGCGGCGCCGAGCCGCTGTTCATGACCGACTACATCTGCGTCGGCAAGGTCGTCCCGGAGCGGGTCGCCGCGATCGTCAAGGGCATCGCCGAGGGCTGCGCCCTGGCCGGCTGCGCCCTGGTCGGCGGCGAGACCGCCGAGCACCCGGGCCTGCTCGGGCCGGACGAGTACGACGTCGCGGGCGCCGGCACCGGTGTGGTCGAGGCGGACGCGCTGCTGGGCGCCGAGCGCGTCCGGGCCGGTGACGTGGTCATCGCGATGGCCGCCTCCGGCCTGCACTCCAACGGCTACTCGCTGGTCCGCCACGTGCTGCTGAACCAGGCCGGCTGGAAGCTCGACCGCAAGGTCGAGGAGTTCGGCCGCACCCTCGGCGAGGAGCTGCTGGAGCCGACCCGGATCTACTCGCTGGACTGCCTGGCGCTGATCCGGGCCACCGAGGTGCACGCCTTCTCGCACGTCACCGGTGGCGGCCTGGCGGCCAACCTGGCCCGGGTGATCCCGGCCGGGCTGCACGCCCGCCTGGACCGCGGCACCTGGACCCCGCTGCCGGTCTTCCGGACCGTCGCCGAGGTCGGCAAGGTGGCGACCCTGGAGATCGAGAAGACGCTCAACATGGGCGTCGGCATGGTCGCGGTCGTCCCGGCGCACTCGGTGGACACCGTGCTGTCGGTCCTGGAGGACCGCGGCGTGGAGTCCTGGGTGCTGGGCGACATCGTCGACCGGACCGCCGAGCACGCGGACGGCGCGGCCCTCTACAACGCCTACGAGGGCTTCGTGGCCGGCTGAGGCACGGGAACGCGAACGCGAGGAGGCCCCGTCGGCAGCGCGCCGGCGGGGCCTTCGTGCAGGGTCTTCGCGCGGGGTCCTCGGGCAGGGCCCTGGCGGGCTCCTCGGGCAGGGCCCGGGTGGGGCCGCCGGGGCCTCCGGAGGGGTGCTCCGCAGAGTGCGGGAACGCCGAAGACCGGCCTGGTGCGCTGGGCACCTGGCCGGTCCGGGTCAGACTGGGAGACTACGCGCGACGGCGGGCCTGGGAAGGCCCGGTACCCGATTCCGCGTCGTCGTCCTCGTCGTCATCGGCGTAACGAGCCGCGTACTCCGCGTACGGGTCGTCATCGTCCTCCTCGTCCTCCTCGATCGGCTCCGGCTCGATCGGGGAGGTGGAGGGCGATACGCCCAGCTCGCTGGAGAGACGATTGGCGTCGAACCCGCCGCTGTTGTACTTCAGCTCGCGGGCGACCTTCGTCTGCTTGGCCTTGGCCCGGCCGCGCCCCATGGGTCGACCCCCTCAACGATGGGGCTCACGGCCCCGAGTCTGACACGTGTTCATGATCAAGAGCGGCCTGCCCGAATGGGGAGGACCGTCCCTTGGAGCATTAACGGTACCTGTTTCTGCCGCTGGACGGTACGTCGTCGGTGTGACGTGGCGCGCACCGGCCGCACCCGCGACCAGGTCGTCCCAGGTCAAGGGAGGTTTTGCGGCTTTCTGCACGCTGTCCGGAGGTGTCTCGGGTCCGTTGTTCCCGGATCGATTATCCCCCCTAGGGGGGCTTCGGATCACCCGATCGGAGGCAGAATCGAGAATCCGGTTCCACATCGTGATGCGCGGGGGACGGCGCCCGGCCGTCCCCCGCGCACCCCGGTCCGGATCAGGCCCGGCGGGCGCCCGGCAGCAGCACCGAACGCAGCGCGCTGATCTCGCGCATCCGCTTCTCCGCGAGACGGTCGGCCGCGACGGCCGGCGGCACGCCGTCGGCGGCGGCCCGGGTGAAGATCTCCAGGGTGGTGTCGAAGATCTTCGTCGCCTTGTTCTTGGCGCGCTCGAAGTTGAAGCCGTCGATCTCGTCGGCGACCTGGATGACACCGCCGGAGTTCACCAGGTAGTCCGGGGCGTAGAGCAGGCCGCGGTCGGCGAGGTCCTTCTCGACGCCCGGGTGGGCCAGCTGGTTGTTCGCGGCGCCGCAGACCACGGAGGTGCCGAACTCGCCCAGCGCGGCCACGGTGTCGTCGGTCAGGGCGCCACCGAGCGCGCAGGGGGCGTAGACGTCCAGCTTGGCCTGGAGCAGCGCGGCGGTGTCGGCGACGACCTCCACCTCCGGGTGAGCGGCCCGCACGCGGTTGACGGCGGCCTCGAAGGGGTCGGTGACGACCACGACGGCGCCGTCCGCGACCAGGTGGCCGACGAGGTAGTGGCCGACCTTGCCGACGCCGGCGACGCCGACCCGCTTGCCGCGCAGGGTCGGCTGGCCCCAGCGGGCCTGGGCGGAGGCGCGCATGCCCTGGAAGACGCCGAAGGCGGTCAGGATCGAGGAGTCGCCGGCGCCGCCGTTCTCGGGCGAGCGGCCGGTGACGAACTCGGTCTCGCGCGCCACGACGTCCATGTCCTGGACGTAGGTGCCCACGTCGCAGGCGGTGATGTAGCGGCCGCGCAGCGACTCGACGAAGCGGCCGTAGGCGCGGAGCATCGCCTCGTTCTTGTCCTTGTTCGGGTCGCCGATGATGACGGCCTTGCCGCCGCCGAGGTCGAGGCCGGCGAGCGCGTTCTTGTAGGACATGCCGCGGGAGAGGTTGAGCGCGTCCTCCAGCGCCGCCTCCTCGGAGGCGTACGGGAAGAACCGGGTGCCGCCGAGGGCCGGGCCGAGGGCGGTGGAGTGGACGGCGATGATCGCCTTCAGTCCGGAGGAGCGGTCGTGGCAGAGCACGACCTGCTCGTGGCCGTCGCCGGTGGCGCCGTCCTGGGAGTTGCCGAAGATCCTGCCGAGCACGCCGGGTGCGGGGTGCGTGGTGGCGGCGGTCTGTACGTCGGTCACTGTGGTGACTCCAGTATTCGAGGCCCGCTGCTGTGGTGCGGGCGCCTAAGGCGAAGCGTAGTCGCGCGGGCCGCGCCGGTCGGCCCCCTTGGCGAAGCTCGGTACCACTGTCCGAATGCTGGGACGGCAGGGCCGCCATCAGCCCGTTCGCGCACTTCGGGTGCGTCCGCGAACGGGCCGCCGCAGGACCGGTCCGACCGGCCACTCCCGGGCGACGGGGGGTGCGTGGGACGATGCGGGACGTGACCGTCGTCCGTACCTCCGTGCTGCCGCCCTACGCCGCGCACCTGCGGGTCTACGAGCCGCTGGCCGCCTACCCCGAACCCGAACGGGCGCGCTGGCAGGCCTACGCGGCGGAGCACGGTCCCGACGCGCCCGAGGCGGGCCGCTCGGTGGCCGCGGCGGCCCTCGCGGAGCAGCGCTCGGCCCTGGCCGAGCTGATCGGCCGGACCCCGCGGGCGCTGCCGGACCGGGAGGCCGAGCGGGCCTTCGTCCGGCTCGTGGACGGGGTGCTGTACGTCTGCCCCTGGGCGACCAGGCTGCGCACGTGGCAGGCGCTGGAGGAGCTGCGGGCGGGGGCCCCGGTGGCGCTGCTGGACACCGCGCTGCCGCCGGCCACCCGGGAGGTGGCGGAGACGGACCGGGAGCGCTGGCGGGCCGAGCACCCGGACGCCCGGCCGTGGATCCTCACCAACCGCTGGGAGGTGCCGGTGCGGTGGTTCCTCCCGTTCGGGGACGAGGATCGATGCTTCGTTCCCGCAGAGAGGGGGGAGAAGGGGGAGGAAGGGGAACGGGGGGACGGGGCGTCACTGTTCTATCTGACGCCCATGGCGCAGGCGCGCCGCCGAGTGGCCCGGGCGTACCGGGCGCTGCGCGAGGCGGTGCCGGAAGGGGAGCTGGTGCGGGGGGCGGAGCAGGTCGGGCGGTGGCTGGAGGAGTTCCATCCGCGGTCGCTGGTGGAGCTGGACTACGGGGGGCTGGTGCATCTGCTGGGGCCGGAGCGGCTGTTGGCGGACCGTTCGGCGGGAGAGCTGGAGGACGGGCTGCGGGCGCTGCGGGCGGGGGACGAGGCGGAGGCGCTGCGCGCGTACGAGGCGCTGACCGTGCGCTGGCGGCGGGTGCTGGCGCTGCGCCACGCGAACTGAGCGGCCGGAGCCGGCGGGAGGGCCGGTCCTGGGCGGCGTCGTCGCTGGCCGGTGGGGGTGTCGGTGGTACTTGTAAGACTGTAAGAGTCCTACGGCCCGAGCCGCATGACCAAGGTCCTGGTTCGGGTCAATACCTACCGAACGTGACACTACTCACCGTTGACGCGAACTTACCCCTATGTGCAAAAATGGGACAACCAGCCCAACTTCACGTGAGCGTGCCCACTTTTGGGTGGTTCTGGAGTCGATGTGCGCTTTGCGGGAAAACGGCGGGTCTGGTCCGCTCGTAACCGAATGTCACTATAAGGTGACTGCCCGTTATGGGGTGGTCCATTGCCATCCGTCGGCCTTGAACCCGTGAGGGGTCAATTTTGGCGGTTTGGTCGATAGGGCTGGACGGATGGTGTAGTTGTAGACACCAGGACAAGCCGTTCGTCCTATAACCGACTCGGCCCGTCTATGCCATTTCGGGCATCGCGGGCCAAGGTGCAGAATTTGAAGGATAGAACCGCCCTGGTTCGGTTCTCCCGAGGAGGCCGCTCATGACCGCTCGTACCCCCGATGCCGAACCTCTGCTGACGCCGGCAGAGGTCGCCACCATGTTCCGTGTGGATCCCAAGACCGTGACGCGCTGGGCCAAGGCCGGCAAGCTCACGTCCATCCGCACGCTGGGCGGGCACCGCCGATACCGTGAGGCGGAGGTGCGCGCCCTGCTGGCCGGTATTCCGGCCCAGCGAACCGAGGCCTGACAGAGCCTCGCTCAAGGCTCTTCGAAAGGGGCTGCTTACCGGACTCCGCCGGGTCCGGTAAGCAGCCCCTTTTTCTGTGCCCGCGCACTTCTTCTACAGCTCTGTCGTACCGGCCGCGCCGGTCGCCGGATCGGCTGTCGTCCTCGCGCGATCCACCGGAATGTTGAACTCCGGATAACGATTCGATGGTGGGGAGGCGGGGGGGATTTACTGTGAATAACAGTACAATTTTACATATTAAATTAGCGGGTTCGGGGAAGGGTGTCCGAACGGTCGGTTCCCGGAAGGGGTACGTGACGACCGTCACGCGGACGTTCACTTGTGATCCGTGCCGACTCCGGGATAGAGGAGTGGCCGGTGAAACGCGAGAGGCCCGGAACCAAGCGGTTCCGGGCCTCTCGACTACGGCGATCCTGACGGGACTTGAACCCGCGACCTCCACCTTGACAGGGTGGCGAGCTAACCAACTGCTCCACAGGACCAGAGTGTTTCCGATCCGTTCGCTTCGTTTGCCGCGCTGCGAACAAGACAGACTGTAGCCCATGCGGGGCCCCCAGGTCGAACCGGCTCCCGGGCGCCCCCTCCGGCCCGTCCGCAGCTCAGGCGGGCCGGAGGGAGGCCGAGGGGTCAGAACGTCGCCCTGGCCGCCTCCATGGCCTTCAGGATCCGCTTCTCGGAGACGGGTGACGGGGTGCCCAGCGACTGGGCGAAGAAACTGACCCGCAGCTCCTCGATCATCCAGCGGACCGCCAGCACCTCCGCCGTGGGCTGCCGCCCGGCCGGCACCGCCGCCAGCAGCTCCCCGTAGGCCTGCTGCACCTCCTGGACCTTCAGCAGCTGCTGGGCGTCCCGCTGCGGATGGTTGGGCAGCGCCTCCAGCCGGCGGTCCACCGCCAGCAGATAGCGCTTGAGGTCCGGCAGCCGCTGCCAGCCGGTCGCCGTCACGAAGCCCGGGTGCACCAGCGAGGCCAGGTGCAACCGGATGTCGTTCACCGCGTTCAGCAGCACCGGGCTGCTCACCGACTTCAGCCGGGTCGTCGCCTTGTGGAAGGCGATCAGCGCCGTCGCCGTCTTCAGCGTCGTGTCCGCCGAGAGGTCGTACAGGTCCGCCCGCACCTTGTCCCGCAGCGCCGCGAACGCCGCCTCGTCCCAGGCCGGTCCGCCGGCCCGGGCCATCAACCGGTCCGCCGCACAGGCCACCACGTCCTCGAACAGCGCCGGGACCGAGCCGTGCGGGTTGTACGACAGCGCCAGCTTGGCCTGGTTGCCCAGCCGGCCCTGGATCGCCTTCGCGGGCGAGGTGGTGGAGAGCATCAGCAGCCGCCGGCTGCCCTCCCACATCGCCTGCTGCTGCGCCTCCGGGGTGTCGAACAGCTTCACGCCGACCGACTCGCCCTCGTCCACCAGCGCCGGGTAGGCCCGCAGCGCGTGGCCCCGGGAACGCTGCTCGAAGGTCCGCTGCAGCACCGGCAGCCCGGCCGGCCAGGCGGTCAGCCCGGACTGCTCGATGCCCCGGCCGGAGGCCGCCGAGGACAGCGTCTCCTTCAGCTTGGGCTTCATCCGCAGCCGCAGCTCCTCCAGGTCCTTGGACTCGGCGAGCTTCTTGCGGCCGTCCACCACCCGGAAGGTCACCTTGAGGTGCTCCGGGACCCGCTCCTCGTCCCAGGCCTCCGGAGGCACGGTGACCGCCGTCAGGCGCTTCAGGATGTGCTCCAGGGCCGGCAGCAGGGGCTCCTGGCGCTCCTGGTGGTTCCTCAGCTCGCGCAGCGCCGCCCGGGCGAAGTCCGGGGCGGGCACGAAGTTGCGCCGCACCGCCTTCGGCAGCGACTTGATCCAGGCCGTCACCAGCTCCTCGCGCAGGCCCGGGATCTGCCAGTCGAAGCCCTCCGCGGTGACCTGGTTGAGCACCGGCAGCGGGATGTGGACGGTCACGCCGTCCGCGTCGCTGCCCGGCTCGAACTGGTAGGTGAGGACGAACCGCAGCTTGCCCTGCACCCAGTGGTCCGGGTAGTCGGCCTCGGCGACGCCGCCCGCGGCGTCGTTGATCAGCATCGACTTCTCGAAGTTGAGCAGGTCGGGCTGCTCGTGCCGGGCCTTCTTCCACCAGGCGTCGAAGTGCCGGGTGGAGACGATGTCCTCGGGCAGCCGGCCGTCGTAGAACTCGAACAGGGTCTGGTCGTCGACCATGATGTCCCGGCGGCGGGCCCGGTTCTCCAGCTCCTCGACCTCGCCGAGCAGCTTGCGGTTCTCCGCGAAGAAGCGGTGGTGGGTCTCCCAGTCGCCCTCGACCAGGGCGTTGCGGATGAACAGCTCGCGGCAGAGCTCCGGGTCGATCCGGCCGTAGTTGACCTTCCGCGCCGCGACCACCGGCACCCCGTAGAGGGTGACCTTCTCGAACGCCAGGACGGCCCCGGACTTCTTCTCCCAGTGCGGCTCGCTGTAGCTGCGCTTCACCAGGTGCGCCGCCAGCGGCTCGACCCACTCGGGCTCGATCTTCGCGTTGATCCGGGCCCAGAGCCGGGAGGTCTCCACCAGCTCCGCCGACATCACCCAGCGCGGCGGCTTCTTGAACAGGCCGGAGCCGGGGAACACCGCGAACCGGGCGCCCCGGGCGCCGCCGTACTCCCGCTTCTCCACGTCGAACAGGCCGATGTGCGACAGCAGGCCGGCCAGCAGGGACTGGTGGATCCGGTCCGCGTCCGGCTCGGCGTCCTCGTGCGCCTCCTCGATGGTGACGCCGAGCTGCTTGGCGACCGTGCGCAGCTGGGAGTAGATGTCCTGCCACTCCCGTATCCGCAGGTAGTTGAGGAACTCGGCCTTGCACATCCGGCGGAACGCGGAGGAGGAGAGCTCGCGCTGCTGCTCGCGCACGTAGCGCCACATGGCGAGGAAGGAGAGGAAGTCGGAAGTCTCCGAGCTGAACCGGCGGTGCCGCTCGTCGGCGGCCTGGCGCTTCTCGGCGGGGCGCTCGCGCGGGTCCTGGATGGAGAGCGCGGCAGCGATCACCATGACGTCCCGGACACAGCCGTTGCGGTCCGCCTCCAGCACCATCCGGGCCATCCGCGGGTCCACCGGGAGCTGGGCCAGCTTGCGGCCGAGCGGGGTGAGCCGCTTGCGGAGGTCCTTCTCGGCCGGGTCGAGCGCGCCCAGCTCGTGCAGCAGGCTGATGCCGTCCTTGATGTTGCGCGAGTCCGGCGGGTCCAGGAACGGGAAGGCGGCGATGTCGCCGAGGCCCGCGGCGGTCATCTGGAGGATGACCGAGGCCAGGTTGGTGCGCAGGATCTCGGCGTCCGTGAACTCGGGGCGGGAGAGGAAGTCCTCCTCCGAGTAGAGCCGGATGCAGATGCCGTCCGAGGTGCGGCCGCAGCGGCCCTTGCGCTGGTTGGCGCTGGCCTGGCTGATCGCCTCGATCGGCAGCCGCTGGACCTTGGTGCGGTGGCTGTAGCGGGAGATCCGGGCGCTGCCCGGGTCGATCACGTACTTGATGCCGGGGACGGTGAGGCTGGTCTCGGCGACATTGGTGGCCAGCACGATCCGGCGGGAGGAGGAGCGCTGGAACACCTTGTGCTGCTCGGCCGAGCTCAGCCGGGCGTAGAGCGGCAGGACCTCGGTGTGCTTCAGCCTGAGTTTGTCGAGCGCGTCCGCGGTGTCCCGGATCTCGCGCTCGCCGGAGAGGAAGACCAGGATGTCGCCGGGCCCCTCGGCCTGGAGCTCCTCGGCGGCGTCGCAGATCGCCTGGATCTGGTCGCGGTCGCGGTCGACCTCGTCGGTGTCGCCGTCCTCGTCCTCGTCCACGATCGGGCGGTAGCGGACCTCGACCGGGTAGGTGCGGCCGGAGACCTCGACGATCGGGGCGTCCCCGAAGTGCCGGGCGAACCGCTCGGGGTCGATGGTCGCCGAGGTGATGATCACCTTGAGGTCGGGGCGGCGGGGCAGCAGCTGCTTCAGGTAGCCGAGCAGGAAGTCGATGTTGAGGCTGCGCTCGTGCGCCTCGTCGATGATCAGGGTGTCGTACTGGCGCAGCTCGCGGTCGGTCTGGACCTCCGCGAGCAGGATGCCGTCGGTCATCAGCTTGACCAGGGTGTCCGGGCCGACCTGGTCGGTGAACCTGACCTTCCAGCCGACCGCCTCGCCCAGCGGGCTGTCCAGCTCCTCGGCGACCCGCTCGGCCACCGTGCGGGCGGCGATCCGGCGGGGCTGGGTGTGGCCGATCAGACCGCGGACGCCGCGGCCCAGCTCCAGGCAGATCTTGGGGATCTGGGTGGTCTTGCCGGAGCCGGTCTCACCGGCCACGATCACCACCTGGTGGTCGCGGACGGCGGCGAGGATCTCGTCCTTCTTCTGGCTGACCGGGAGCTCGGCGGGGTACCGGATCACCGGCACCGCGGCGCGCCGCCGCTCGACCACCAGCTCGGCCTTGTCGATGTCGGAGGCGATCTCGGCCGCGATCTGCGCGCGGGCCTCGTCCTTGCGGACCCGGCGGGCGCCGTCCAGTCGGCGGCCGATCCGGACCTGGTCGCGCAGGGTCAGCTCGGGCAGGCGCGCGGCCAGCTCGCCGATGCCGGGCGCCTCGCTCCGGGCGGGCTCGGCGGCGGACTGGACTGCGGGAGAACTCACGGCGGGCATCCCTCTAGGTTCGCAAGGAGGGGCGGCGGAGCGCACCTCGGTTTTCGAGCGCCTCCAGTGTCACAGGGGACGCCCGTCCGCTGCCAACGGCGGTCCGGCACGCCGTGGGAACCGTCCGGAACGGGGCGGTCGCGGTGGGTGAGGGGGCCCGGTCGGCGCGGCTACCCGAGGAGGATCACGGCGGCGGCGACGGCGGCGATGACCAGGGTGACGAGGACGGCGGCCACAGTCGGCGTGATCCGGTCCCGGAACCGCCGGACGGGCTCGACCCGGGCCGGGGCCTCGGTGTTCAGCTCCCACCAGTTGCGGATCCGGTGGTACTGCTCGTCGAAGTCCGGGGACGGGTACAGGTCGCTGTGGACCAGTCCCGGCAGCGCCCGGCGCCGTCCGCCGGCGAGGAACATCCTGACCTGGGAGCTGGTGCCGCCCTGGGTGTCGAGCGTGCGGACGTCGATCCAGCGGATCCGGTCCCAGGGGTAGGTGCGGCCGGGCCCGAAGCCCCAGCAGATGGTGATGCCCTCGGGGCCGACTCTGCTCCAGCAGCGGACCGTGGTCCACAGGCCCAGGCCGCAGAGCGCCAGCGTGCCGCCGGCGAGCCAGAGGAAGCCCGTCGTGCCGAGCCCGTGCGCGGCGGCGAAGCCCTGGGCGACCAGCAGTACGAGCAGGATCAGCAGCTGCGACCAGGACGGGCGGTAGCGGTCACGCCCCCGGAATATCAGTTCGTCCACGGCCGGCACCCTACGCCCCAGGTGATGACGTGTCAGCACCCGGGGCGGGAGGGGGACTCGGGGTGTGCCGAGGCGCACTTTGCAAAGTCCTGAGGTGACTTTGCAAAGTGCGCCAGGACTTTGCAAAGTGCACTTTGCAAAGTCGCCCCGGGCGGGCTCAGCCCTCCTGGAGGACGAACTCGCGGACCAGCCGGGACCACTCGGCGCCCTGCTCGTAGACGACCACGTGGCCGCTGTCGATCTCCGCGTAGGTGCTGCCGGCGATGGCGTCGGCCAGCTCGCGGGAGAGCCCGACCGGGACGGTGGCGTCCTGGGTGCAGCCGATCACCAGGGTGCGGGCGGTGATCCGGGGCAGCAGCGGGCGGATGTCGGCGCTCAGGTTGAGGTCGATGTGGCGCAGCGCGCCCTCGGTGGGCTCGTTGCCCTTGATGATGCCCTCGAGCGCGTCGGGCTCCAGCGAGTTCAGGTGGTCGCGGCTGAACGCGGTCAGGGTCCCGAACCGGCCGAAGGCCTCGGCGTCGCCGCTGATGGCCCGCCAGGTGGTCATGTGGTTGCGCAGGTAGGCGTCGTCCGGGCGGCTCCAGCCGGCGGTGAGCACCAGGCTGCGCACCAGCTCCGGGCGGAGCGCCGCGAGGGTCGCGGCGACCACCGAGCCGAGCGAGAAGCCGACCACGTCGGCCGGGCCGTCGCCGGCCGCCTCGATCACGGCGGCGATCTGCTCGGCCAGCAGCTCGGGGGTCAGTTCGCGGCCGTCGTCCTCGGTGTCCCCGCAGCCGGCGAAGTCCGGCAGCAGGACGGTGCGGGAGTCGGTGAAGTCACCGGTGAGGTGGCCGAAGGTGCCCCCGGCGCCGAAGCCGGTGCCGTGCACGAAGACCAGGGGCGGGTGGCCGGAGCCCTCCACGGTGTAGGAGACGCGGGCGCTGGGGCTGGCGGCGAAGGGCATGACGTGGTTCTCCTCGGGAGTGGGGAAGGGTCGGGTCGGGGGGTTCGGGGTCAGGCGAGGCTCTTGGCGGAGGCGTTCTCGGCGGCGGCCGCCGTCCGGCCGGGGGCGCGCTCGAAGCCGAGCGCGACCAGGACGAGTGCGACGATGCCGCCGGTGGCGACCAGGACGGCGGTGCGCAGGCCGTCGCTGGTGGCGGAGCGGAGCGCCTCACCGGTCAGTCCGTCGGTGCCGGCGTTGGCGATCGCGACCAGGATGCCGAGGCCCACCGCGCTGCCGACCTGCTGGCCGGTGGAGACGATGCCGGAGGAGATGCCCTGCTCGTAGGGGTGCACGCCGGTCGCGGAGGCGGAGAACATCGTGGTGAAGATGACGCCCTGGCAGAGGCTCAGCACGATCAGGCCGGGCAGCAGCGCGACGTAGCTGCCGTCCGGGGCCATGGTCAGCGCGGTCGCGGTGGTGCCGACCGCGCCGAGCAGGTAGGAGGCGATCAGGGTGTTGCGGGCGCCGAACCGGGTGGCGAGCCGGCCGCCCAGCATCGAGCCGACGAAGCCGCAGACCATCGGGATCAGGAAGGCGACGCCGGTGCGCAGCGCGCTGTACTCGTGCACGGTCTGGAAGTAGACGGTCAGGAAGTACAGCAGGGTGCCGAAGCTGGCCATGAACAGGAAGGTGGTCAGCACGCCGGTGGACAGGTTGCGGTTGCGGAACAGCCGCAGCGGCATCAGCGGGTCGGCGGTCCGGGACTCGATCGCGACGAAGGCGCCGAGCAGGCCGAGGCCGAGCACGGCGGTGGTGAGCACCGTCGGCGAGGTCCAGCCGGAGGCCGGGCCCTGCACGAGGGTGAAGACCACCAGGGTGGCCCCGGCGGTGGCGGTCAGCGCGCCGGGCAGGTCGAACGAGCGGGAGGCGTCGCGCGGTCCGTCGGCGCCGATCAGCCGGGGGGCGAGCAGGGCGGCGCCGCCGGCCAGCGGCACGTTGACGTAGAACACCGCCTCCCAGCCGAAGGCCTGGGTGAGCACCCCGCCGGCCAGCGAGCCGATGATCATGCCGCTGGCGCCGGCCGCGGCCCAGACCGAGAGCGCCCGGTTGCGTTCGCGGCCCTCGGTGAAGCTGAGGACCACCAGGGCGAGGGTGGCGGGGAAGAGGAAGGCGCCGCCGAGGCCCTGGAGGGCGCGGGCCGCGATCAGCAGGCCGGGTGTGTTGGCCAGGCCGCCGAGCAGCGAGGAGCCGGCGTACAGCAGCAGGCCGAGGACGAACATCCGGCGGCGGCCGAACAGGTCGGAGGCGCGGCCGCCGAAGAGCAGGAAGCCTCCGAAGGCGACCGCGTAGGCGCTGACCACCCACTGCAGGTTCTGGGCGGAGAAGTCGAGGCCGCTGCCGATCTCCGGGAGCGCCACGTAGACGATGTTGTAGTCGATCGAGACGATCAACTGGGCGAACGCCAGCAGGGCCAGCAGGAGGCCCGAACGGCGTGGCCCGGCGGCCTGCTCGGCACCGGCGGACGGGGACATGGGGAGCCTTTCGGGGGCGTCGGGGAGCGGACGGGGGACGGCGGACGGCGGACGGCGGAACGAAGGACGGGGGGACGGCGGAGCGGTGGCGGTCGGCGGTTACCGTCCCGGCGTGGTCAGGACCACCCGGCGGCCGTTCAACTCGCCCTTCTCCAGCCGCTGGTGGGTCTCGGCGGCGGCGCTCAGCGGCCGGACCTCCAGGGCGCGGGGCCGCAGCCGGCCGGCCGCGAGCAGCCGGTTGACGGTGGCCGCCGCGTCCGCGAGTTCGGCGCCGGTGGCGTGCGATATGACGAACCCGCGGATCGAGCCGTCCTTCATGTAGAGCTGTCCGGCGGGCAGTTCGGGGCGGGAGCGGGCGCCGGCGAGCAGCACGATCCGGCCGCGCGGGGCGAGCAGGTCGACGGCGGTGGTGAGGTCGTTGGTGCCGGAGGTGTCGAGGTGGAGGTCGACGCCGCCGGGGCAGGCGGCGCGGACCAGGTCGGGCAGGTCGGGGGCGCGGTAGTCGAGGACCTCGGTGGCGCCGAGGGCCCGGCAGTGCTCCGCGTCGGCGGGCCGCGCGGTGGCGACCACCCGGGCGCCGGCCTCGGCGGCCAGCACGATCAGGGCGCCGCCGACGTTGCCGCCGCCGCCCGCGACCAGCACGGTCTCGCCGGTGCGCAGCCCGCCGTGGGTGAACAGGGCGAGGTACGCGGTGGCGGCGGGGTGGACCACGGCGACGGCCGTCGTCGGGTCCACGCCGGGGGGCAGGTGGTAGAGCCGGTCGGCCGGGACGGCGGCCCGTTCGGCGGCCGCGCCCTGCCGGCCGTCGTGGCCGAGGCTGTTGGTCCAGACGCGGTCACCGGGGGCGAAGCGGGGGGCGCCGGGGCCGACCCGGGCCACCGTGCCCACGAGGTCCCGGCCGATCACGAACGGGAAGGGCAGGGGGGTCCGGAAGAGCCCCGAGCGGACGAAGGTGTCGACCGGGTTGACCGAGACGGCGGCCACGTCGACCAGGACATCGGTGGGCCCGGGGACCGGCTCGGGCACCTCGCCGTAGCGGATGTCCGACGCCGGTCCGAGCCTCGGGATGAACGCTGCACGCATGGGGCCGATCCTGCGGGAGGCGCGGACGGGCGGCGGCGGATCGCGGCATCGTTCGTCAACTCCCTGGTCTCGGGCGGAAAGCCGGACGGGGACGGGGTGTCCCCCGACCTGACATAGATGCTACACCGATCGGTGCAATCTCTCATCTGCACGGAGTAGTTTACTTGGCCTCCGGGTCGGGACGGCCTGCTACCGGTCCGACCCACCGCTCGACACCCAAGGACGGAACCACATGGCCACCGACCGACTCCTCGCCCAGCCGGGACCGAGACCCGCCGGCGGGAGCGGAGCGCGGACGACGCAGCCCTCCGCCAGTCGTCTGCCGTCCCTGACCGGCCTGCGCTTCCCCGCCGCCCTTGCGGTCTTCGCGTACCACGCCGCCCTGCCGATCCCGACCCTGCGGTTCTTCGCCGACGACAGCACCGAGTTCCGCTTCGTCGACCTCGCCGACCAGGCCGGCGGCCTCGGTGTGGCCTTCTTCTTCGTGCTCAGCGGCTTCGTGCTCACCTGGTCGGCCCGCCCGGGCGACACCGCCACCGGCTTCTGGCGCCGCCGGATGGTCAAGATCGTCCCGAACTACGTGGTCGCCTGGGCGCTGGCCATGATCTTCTTCGCGGGCTCCTACACCCCGGTCCGCACGGCCGTCCTCAACCTGCTGATGCTGCAGGTCTGGATACCCGACTTCAACACCTACTTCAGCGTCGACCCGCCCAGCTGGTCGCTCGGCGCCGAGCTGGTCTTCTACCTCTCCTTCCCGCTGCTGCACCGGGCGCTGCGGCGGATCCGGCCGGAGCGGCTGCTCTACTGGATCGGCGGCACCGTCGCCGCCGTCGTCGCGACCCCGGCGCTGGCCTACCTGGTGCTGCCCGACACCCCGGGCGTCCCCGGCGGCTACGACTCCTCGGTGGTGCAGTACTGGTTCTCCTACGTCCTCCCGCCGGTGCGGCTGCTGGACTTCGCGCTCGGCATCCTGGTCGCCCTCGCGGTGCGCTCCGGCCGCTGGCGCGACATCGGCATGGTGTGGTCCGGCGTGCTCCTGGTGGCCGGCTACGTCGCCACCCGCTGGGTGCCCTACCTGTACGCCCAGCGGGTGACCACCGTGGTGCCGATCGCGCTGCTGGTCGCCTCCGCCGCGATCGCCGACCGGGACGGCTGGTTCACGCCCTTCCGCAACCGGGCGATGACCTGGCTCGGGGAGATCTCCTTCGCCTTCTACCTGCTGCACTTCATCGTGCTGACCGAGATGCGCGACCTGCTCGGCACCAAGCTGTACTCGACCCCCGAGGGCATCGGCCTGCTGCTGCTCGCGATCGGGGTCACCGTGCTGCTCTCCTGGATCCTGTACCGGCTGGTCGAGGCACCGATCACCAAGCGGTTCTCGTCACCGCGCCGCAAGCCGGCCGGTCCCGCCCGCACGTCCTGACTCCCGCTTCCCCCCTCCCACCTTCGAAAGCGAGCCGTACCCATGGGCAAGATCCTCGTCACCGGGGCGACCGGCCAGGTCGGCGCCGAGGTGCTGGCGCAGCTGCTGGCGGCCGGCGCCGACGTCCGGGCCGGCGCCCGGACCCCGGAGAAGCTGGCGCCGCCCGCCCCGGTCGACACCGCGGCGCTCGACCTCACCGACCCGGACACCTACGGCCCGGCGCTGGCCGGTGTCGACAAGGTGTTCCTCTACGCGGTGCCGCAGGGCACGGCCGACTTCCTCGCCGCGGCGCGGGAGGCCGGCGTGCGGCACGTCGTGGTGCTCTCCTCGCAGACCGTGGTGGACGCCTTCCCGGTGCAGAAGCCGATCGTGGAGATGCACCGCGCGGTCGAGGACGCCGTCCTCGCCTCCGGGATCGCGTACACCTTCCTGCGGCCGCACAACTTCGCCACCAACATCCTGATGTGGGGCTGGCCGGAGTCGATCCGGGCCGAGGGGCGGATCCGCTTCCCGTACCCCGAGTCGCACAGCGACGCGATCCACGAGAAGGACATCGCCGCGGTCGCGGTGGCGGCGCTCACCGGCGAGGGCCACGAGAACCGGGCGTACTTCATCAGCGGCCCCCGGTCGATCACCCAGCGCGAGCAGCTGGCCGACCTGGCCGAGGCGCTCGGGCGGCCGCTGGAGTTCGAGGAGCTGACCGACGCCGAGGCGCGCGAGGCGCTCGCCCCGATCGTCCCGATCTGGGTGATGGACGCGGTGGTCGGCTACTGGGCCAACTCTGACGGCGTCCCGACCGAGGTGTCCGACACGGTGGAGCGGCTCACCGGCCGCCCCGCCCGGACCTTCGCCGAGTGGGCCCGCGACCACGCGGCCGACTTCACCGCCTGACCGGCCACCGGGCCCGGCCACCGGAATCCGGACCCGCCGCACCGGCGGGCGGGACCCCGGTGGCCGGGCCACCACCGTCCGCGCCGGACGGGTGGGCCGCGCACCTTAGCGGAGCGGGGTGCGCGCCCTAGCGTGAGCACGGCGCAGTCATCCGCCATTCGAGGGGGACCGATGAGCGGCCCGGCCATGATCCGAACCCTGCCGACGGACCCCCAGGCTCCGCCGGAGGACGCGCAGTTGCTCGACGCCTCGCACGAGGTGCTGCTCAAGGAGCTGTGCGGCGTGCTGTTCGCCTCGCTGCCGCGCAGCGACCAGCGGCGCAAGGGCGCCCAGTACCTGCGCGGGCTGCTGGGCGCCCGCGGACGCAAGTCGATCCGCAACATCGCCACGGTGGTCGGCGGCCCGGCCGCCGAGCAGAGCCTGCACCACTTCATCACCAGCTCCACCTGGGACTGGAGCCCGGTCCGCCAGGCCCTGGCGCAGCACCTCGCCCGGATCGCCCCGCCGCAGGCCTACGTGCTGCGGCCGATGGTCGTCCCCAAGGCCGGCGACCACTCGGTGGGGGTGGACCGCCGCTTCATCCCGGCCCTCGGCCAGGTGCTCAACGCCCAGCAGGCGGTGGGGGTCTGGGCCGCCTCGGAGAGCTTCAGCGGGCCGGTCAACTGGCGGCTGCACCTGCCGCGGACCTGGCTGGAGGACGCCCCCCGGCGCAGCCAGGCGCTGATCCCCGACGAGGTCGACGCGGAGAGCCTCGGCGACTGCGCCCTGGAGGCGGTGCTCGGACTGCCGGCCCGCTGGGGGCTGCCGGTGCGCCCGGTGGTCGCGGACGCCAGGGACGCCGACGGGCTGCGGCTGGTGCGCCGGATGCGGGCCGAGCGGCTGCCGATGCTGGCCCGGATCTCCGGCTCGTTCCCGCTGCGGCCGGTCGCGCCGCTGCCCGGCCACCCGGCCGGCCCCGGGCCCGCCTGCCAACTGCTCACCGCGGCGCGGGAACTGCGCCGGCCGGTGGTCTGGTCCGATCCGTCCGGGGAGCTGCGCGGCGGGCTGGTCGCCGCCGTCCGTGTGCGTCCGGCCGGGCCCGGGGGTGCCCGGCAGGGCCGGGGCCGGCGCGGCGGCGGGGAGCTGCTGCTGCTCGGGACGGGCGCGGCCGGCGGGCGCTGGCCGGCCGAGCTGTGGCTCACCGACCTGGTGGACCTGCCGGTGGCCGCGCTGGTGCGGCTGGCGCGGCTGGGCGACCGGGTGGACCTGGACTTCACCAGGACCGCCGACCGGGTCGGGGTGCGGGACTTCGCGGGCCGCTCGTTCGGCGGCTGGCACCGGCACATCACCCTGGCCTCGGCGGCGCACGCGGTCGCGGTGCTGGCCCGCGGCGACGACCGGCTGTACTGAGGTGACGTCCGGCTGTACCGCGGTGAGGACCGGCTGTACCGGGGTGACGTCCGGCTGTACCGGGGCGGCGGGGTCAGTTGGCGGGGCCGGTCCGGTCGGTCCGGTCCGGCCGGTCGGTCGGGCTGCCGGTCGGACCGCCCGACCGGTCGCCCGCGGCGCCGCCCGCCGCACCGCCCGCCGCGTCGCCGGGACGGCCGGGATCGGCGCGGGCGAGCAGGGTGCGGCGCACCCGGCTGAGCCTCAGCGCGAGCTGGATCTCGAAGGAGCGCTCGGGCTTCAGCCAGTCCGGGCCGAGCAGTTCGCCGATCCGCTCCAGCCGCCGCGCCACCGTGTTGGGGTGGACGTGCAGCCGCTGGGCGGCGTGGGTCGGGCTGTTGCCGGTGTCGAACCAGGCCTGGAGGGTGCGGGTCAGCTCGGTCAGCCGCTGCCGGTCGTAGTCGAGCACCGGGCCGACCGCCGACTCGATGAACCCCTCGACGTCGTGGTTGTCGGCCAGCAGGACGCCGACGAAGCCGAGTTCGCGGGCCGAGGCGGCCCGGCCGACCGCGCCCAGCGAGGTCATCGCGTCCAGGCAGCGCAGCGCCTCCTGGTAGCCGTGGAAGACCGAGGTCGGATCGCTGACCGGCCCCGCCGCGCCGACCGTCACCGGTAGGCCGAGCAGCGGGGTGAGCTCCTCGGCGACCGCGCGGGCGGCCCGGCCCGGGTCGCTGCCGGGCAGCAGCAGCACCGCCCGGCCGTTGTGGACGCGTTTGAGGCCGCTCATCCGGTGGGCGTACAGCCCGGCCCAGGTCGCGGTCCTGCCCTGGGCCTCGCCCTCGGGCCGGGCGACCACCAGGACGTGCGCGGCGGACAGGTCGATGCCGAGCCGGCGGGCCCGGACGTCGAGCTGGCGGGGCGGGCGCTGCGGACTGCTCAGCAGTTCGTCGAGCAGTTCGTCGCCGACGTGGCGGACCGGGGCGGCCGAGCGCTGGCCCTCCAGCAGCAGGGCGACGGCGACGGCTTGGGCGATGCTCTGGCAGAACTCCGCGGCGAGGTCCGCGCGGCGGCCGGTCGGCCGGGCGAGCAGGGTACCCAGATCGGTGGAGCCGGCCCGGACCGGGGCCGCCCAGAGCGGTCCGGCCAGTCGGACCGGGCGGCCGGCCGCGTGGGTGTCGACGGCGGTGGCGACCACGGTCGGCCCGTCGAGTTCGGGCAGTTCGCCGGTCGAGGCCAGGACGGTGCCGTCGCTCGCGTACACCCGCAGGCCGAGGTCGAGCCGGCGGCCGGCGTCGCGGACCAGGGCGTGCGGGTCGCGGCCGGAGAGCGCCAGGTCGACCAGGGCGCGGTGGGCCTCGGCGAGTTCACCGGCCGGGTCGGCGGCGCCGGCCGGGGCTGCCGCGGGGGGCGTTCGGGCGGCGCGCTCCAGCAGCCGGGCCTTCTCGATCGCCACCCCGGCGAGGTCGCCGAGCGCGGCCATCAGCGAGATCTCGTCGGTGGTGAAGTAGCGCACGGCGCGCTCGGCGACGTACAGGGTGCCGAACGGGCGGGCGCGGTGGCCGAGCGGGACGGCCATCACGGCGCGCAGCCCCTCGGCGCGGATCGCCCCGTCGACCGCCGGGCTGCGCCGGATCCGCTCGTCCACGAGGAAGTCCGGGGTCCAGAACGGTCCCGGGTCGGCCGGTACGCCGCCGCCCAGGCCGAAGCCGTCGGGGACGGCCAGGCCGACCCGCAGCGAGCCGCTCGGGCCGTCGGTGGTGCGGATCCGGACCGGGCCGGGGGCGCTGTCGCCGCCGGCCGGTTCGGAGGTGGTGAGGCAGGAGACGTCGGCGCCCAGCAGCAGTCGGGCCCGGCGGGTGATCACCCGCAGCAGGCTGTCCAGTTCGTAGGGCAGGGCCAGGTCCCGGGCGGTGTCGGCGAGCGCGGCCAGTCCGGCCTCGCGGCGGCGCCGCTGCTGGGACCGGGAGCGGATGGACAGGCCGAGCTGCTCGATCCGGCAGATCGCCTCCCGCTCCGGGGCGGACTCGCAGCTCCGTCGGGCCTGCTCGACCAGTTCCGCCAGTTGGGCGGCCGGAGCCTCGCTGGCCAGCAGTTCCAGGACGTTGAACGCGATTGAGTCGGCGGACCGTCGCGTCATGACCTTCCCTCCCCCTGGGGCGTGTCGTGTGGATCGGCCCTGGTCCGCGACGCTCCCCCGGCCGTCGGCCGGGAGGTACCCCCAGGGCACGCGCGCCCCGGCCCTGCGGCCGGGAGGTGCCCCCATCGCAGCGGCTCCGCCCCCAGCACGGTGGCCGGGAGGTGCCGCTACCTCCGCCTTGCGGTGCACGCACCCCGACGCCGCGGCCTCGTCCGGGCTGATCCACAAGACGCGCCCGGACCCCGTGAACGGAAGGAGTGCGTGACGGCCTGCAATCCGGAAGGTATGCGGGGGCGGTTGTTCCCGTCAAGAACAGGTCCGGGCCGTCCGGGCGGGGCCCGTGGTGCCTCAGTGACGGATCATCAGGATGATTCAGCGGAAGGGAAGTCGGGCGGGTTCCTGATCGTCGGGCCGGGCGGCCGGGCGTCCCTCGACGGCGGCGTGCAGGCGCAGCCAGTGGTCGACCAGCAGCGGGACGCTCTGCTCCTCCAGCCGCCGGGCGACCGCGCAGTAGTCGATGCCGAGCCGGCCCAGCCGGTCCAGCACCACCCGGGCCGCCTCGTACTGGCCGAGCAGGGTGTCGCCCTCCAGCCGGAGCTTGCGGACCGCCTCGTCCAGTACCGGCCTGGTCATCGCGTGCGCGGTGCCCCAGGAGACCAGCCCGGCCACGTACCGGGCCTGGGCGGCGGCCCCGCCCAGCGCCGAGTCGGTCCACAGCAGCCGCTGCGGGCGGGCCCCGGAGGCGCGCAGGGTGCGCCAGCGGCCGTCGCCGAGCCGTTCCTCGTACGCCCGGTACATCAGCCGGGCCGCCGCCTGGGCGGTGAGGCCGCGCAGCGCGGCGGCGTCCGGGCCGGCGATCGCGGCCAGCCGCCGGTCGATCTCCCGGTCCACCCGGCCGACCGGGAGCGAGGCCACCGAGGCGATCGCGGCCAGCGGGAGGCCGGCCGCGAGCGCCTGCTCCAGGCCGTCGAAGTAGGCGTCCACCACCTGCCCGTAGCGCCGCACCGAGTACAGGCCGGTGGCGTGCACGCCGAGTCCGCGGCCGACGCAGTCGCGGATCGCGGTGAGTCCGGCGGCGGTGGCCGGGATCTTCACCAGCAGATTGGGCCGGTCCACGGCGCGGGCCAGTTCGACGGCCTCCGCGACGGTCGCGGCGGCGTCGTGCGCCAGCCGGGGGTCCAGGTCGGCCGAGACCAGGCCGTCGTGGCCGTGGGTGGCGCGGTGGACGCCGAGGAACTCCTCGCAGACCAGCCGCAGGTCGTGCACGGTGGCGGCCCAGACCGAGCCCTCCGGGGAGACGTGGTGCTCCGCCAGCCGGGCCAACTGCTCCGCGTAGACGGGGTCGTGGCGCATCGGCCCGGTCAGCAGGGCGGGGTTGGTGGTGGCGCCGCGCAGACCGGTGCGGTCGATCAGCCGGCCGAGCAGGCCCGAGGTGACGAGGCCGCGGTTGATCCCGTCCAGCCAGGGCGAGACGCCCTCGGCGATCAGCGGCCGCAGGTCTCCGGTTCGGGGTTCGGCGGCCGGCGGTTTCTTCACTGCGGGATCACTGCTCCTCGGCTCTGTGACGGACCGAAAACGGTGCCGTGGCCGAGGATAGGCAGCAATTCGTGCCCGGAAAAGTGAGTGCCCCGGTCAATGTCAGGTCGGCCCCGGGTCAATGCCGGGCCGGGCGGGGGTCAATGCCGGGCATGGTCATTGCGGGGCGCCCGGAGAAGTGTCCGCCGAGTATTTGATGGAGTGCGGCCCCACCTGACGTAGTGCCGGGAACTCCGTTGGCCGGTCGGCCGTCCACGGTCAACGATCGGTGGAACGCGACCACGTCACCGAGGAGTTCACCGCTGTGACCACCATTGCCGTCATCTATTGGTCCTCCACCGGAAATGTCGCCAGGCTGGCCGGGGCGGCGGCCGACGCCGCCGGGAAGGCGGGCGCCGAGGTGCGGCTGCGCCGGATCGCCGACCTGCCGGACGACACCTACGTACCGGGCACCGAGGAGGCCGCGCGGGAGCTGCGGGACCGCACCGCGGACGTCCCGGTGGCCACGATCGACGACCTGGCCTGGGCGGACGGCATCCTGATCGGCACCCCGGTGCGGTTCGGCCTGCCGGCCGCGCCGGTGCTGCGGTTCGTCGACGCGACGGCGCCGCTGTCGATCCCCGGCGGGCTGGCCGACAAGGCGGTGTCCGCGTTCACCTCGGGCTCCGCGCCGCACGGCGGCCACGAGACGGCGATCCTCGCGCTGCACAACGCGTTCTGCCACTGGGGTTCGCTGATCCTGGCCACCGGCTCCACCGACCCGGTGCTGTTCCGCCCGCAGAACGGCAACCCGTACGGGGCCAGCGCGGTGTCCCGGAACGTGCCGGGCCAGGTGCACGAGGAGAACATCGCCGCCGTGGAGTTCCAGGCCCGCCGGGTGGTCCGGGTGGCCGGACTGCTCGGCGGCCTCGCCGACCAGTAGCGGGCCCCGCCGGTCCGGGAGGGAGACGTCAGTGGACCACCTGCTCCTGGGACAGCTCGCCGACCGCCCCGCCGGGCAGCAGCCGGACTGGCCCGATCCGTTCGAACTCGCCGCCGCCAAGAAGGAGTTGGCCGACCGTCCGGCGCTGGTCGCGGCCGCCGACGTGCACCGGCTGCGGGCCCTGCTCGGCCGGGTCGCGCGGGGGGAGGCGCATGTCCTCCAGGCCGGCGACTGCGCCGAGGACCCGCAGGAGTGCACCGCCGGCGACACCGCCCGCAAGGCCGCGCTGCTCGACCTGCTGGCCGGGCGGCTGAAGCTCACCACCCACCGCCCGGTGCTCCGGATCGGCCGGATCGCCGGCCAGTTCGCCAAGCCCCGCTCCAGCCCCACCGAGCTCTGCGACGGCGTCGAACTCCCGGTCTACCGGGGGCACCTGGTCAACGGCCCGGAGCCCGACCTGGTCCGCCGCACTCCCGATCCGCGCCGGCTGGCGGCGGGCTACGAGGCGTCCCGCCGGGTGCTGGACCACCTGTACCGGCTCGCCCCCGGCGACCCGTCCGTCGCCTGTCCGCCGGTGTGGGCCAGCCACGAGGCGCTGCTGCTGGACTACGAGCTGCCGCTGCTGCGCCGGGACGCGCGGGGCCGCCCGCTGCTCGCCTCCACGCACTTCCCGTGGATCGGCGAGCGGACCAGGGACCCGGACGGCGCGCACGTCGCCCTGCTGGCCTCGGTGGTCAACCCGGTCGGCTGCAAGGTCGGTCCGAGCACCACCCGGGCGGAACTGCTGCGGCTGTGCGCCCTGCTCGACCCCGGCCGGGAGCCCGGCCGGCTCACCCTGATCGCCCGGCTCGGCGCCGACCGCGTCGCCGAGGTCCTCCCGGGGCTGGTCAGGGCGGTGCACGCGGCCGGCCACCCGGTGGTCTGGCTCGCCGACCCGATGCACGGCAACACCGTCGCCGGGCCGCACGGGCTCAAGACCCGGCTGGTGCCGGACCTGGTCCGGGAGGTCGAGGCGTTCCAGCGGGCGGTCCGGGCGGAGGGCGCGGCCGCCGGGGGCCTGCACCTGGAGACCACCCCCGACGACGTGACCGAGTGCGCCGACGACACGGCCGGGCTGGCCCGGGTCGGCGACAAGTACACGAGCCTGTGCGATCCGCGGCTCAACCCGCGCCAGGCGGTCGCGGTGGTGTCCGCCTGGCGCGCCTGAGCGCCGGGCGCGCGGCCGCGCACCCCCGAACTCCCCGCACCGCCTGCACCGCTCGCACTGCCCGCACCATCCCGTTCCGACCCGTGCACCACCCCCAACCCACCCGCGGCCCGAGCTGTTGGTCCGCGTCCCCCAGGGAGGTCCGCACATGAGAAACAAGGTGACACTGGTCACCGGCGCGGCGGGCGGCATCGGCGCCGCCGTGGTCCGGCTGCTGGCCGCTCGCGGCGCGCTGGTCGCGGCCGTGGACCGGGACGCCGACCGCCTCGCCGAACTCACCGGCAAGCTGGCCGCCGAGGGCCTCACGGTCGCGGCCGTCCCCGCCGACGTCACCGACAGCGCCTCGGTCGAGGCCGCCGTCGACACCGCCGAGCGGGAGCTCGGCCCGATCGACCACCTGGTCAACAACGCCGGGGTGCTGCGGCTCGGCGAGGTCCGCGACCTCACCGACGAGGACTGGCGGACCACCTTCGCGATCAACGCGGAGGGCGTCTTCCGGGTCTCCCGGGCGGTGGTGCACCGGATGATCCCGCGCCGCCGCGGCGCGATCGTCACGGTCGCCTCCAACGCGGGCCTCACCCCGCGCGCCGAGATGGCCGCCTACGCGGCCTCCAAGGCGGCGGCCACCCACTTCACCAAGAGCCTCGGCCTGGAGGTCGCCCGCTACGGGATCCGCTGCAACGTGGTCGCGCCCGGTTCCACCGACACCCCGATGCTCAGCGCGATGTGGGCCGACGGCGTCGACGGCCGGGCCGCCACAGTCGCCGGGGTGCCGTCGGCCTTCAAGGTCGGCATCCCGCTCGGCAAGCTGGCCCGGCCGGAGGACGTCGCGTACGCCGTCGCCTTCCTGCTGTCGGACGAGGCGGGCCACATCACCCTGCACGACCTCACGGTGGACGGGGGTGCCGGGCTCGGTGCGTGACGAGACCCCTGCCGCGCTGGAGCCGCCGGACCCGCTGGACCGGGTGCTGGCCGCCCGGCCGCCGGCGTTCGCGCTGCTGCACCGGCCCGAGGCCACCGGCCCGGGGGTGGTGGAGCTGCTGCTGGGCGAGGTGTCGGCGCCGGCCACGCTGGCCGACCTGCCGCTGGCCGAGCTGCCCTCCGACCTCCCGGGGCCCGGCGGCGAGCGGCACGAGCTGCTCGTCCTGGTCCCCTACCGGCAGATCGCCGAACGCGGCTTCGAGGCGCCGGACGACGGCACCCCGCTGCTCGCGCTGACCGTCACCGAGCAGTCCGAACTGCCGCTCGCCGAGCTGCTCGACCGCCTCCCCGACGGCCCGGTCGACCTGACCGGCGGCGCCTTCGACATCGGCGACGAGGAGTACGCGCAGACCGTCCGCCGGGTGCTCGCCGAGGAGATCGGGGAGGGCACCGGCGCCAACTTCGTGCTCAGGCGCTCCTTCGTCGCCGCCGTCGGCGGGGACACCACCACCGCCGCGCTCACCCTGTTCCGCCGGCTGCTCCAGCGGGAGACCGGCGCCCACTGGACCTTCCTGGTGCACACCGGGGAACGGACCCTGGTCGGTGCCACGCCCGAGCGGCACATCAGCGTGCACGGCGGGCGGGCGGTGATGAACCCGATCAGCGGCACCTACCGCTACCCGGAGCAGGGCCCGGAGCTGGACGGGCTGCTGGAGTTCCTGGCGGACCGCAAGGAGACCGACGAGCTCTGCATGGTGCTCGACGAGGAACTCAAGATGATGGCCCGGATCTGCCCGGGCGGCGGCCGGGTGGTCGGCCCGTACCTCAAGGAGATGGCCCGGCTCGCGCACACCGAGTACTTCATCGAGGGCCGGACCGACCGGGACCCGCGCGAGGTGCTGCGCGAGACGCTGTTCGCGCCCACGGTCACCGGCAGCCCGCTGGAGTCCGCCGCCCGCGTGATCGCCAAGTACGAGCCCGGGGGCCGGGGTTACTACAGCGGGGTGGCCGCGCTGATCGGCCGGGACACGGCCGGCGGGCGCTCCCTGGACTCCGGGATCCTGATCCGCACCGCCGACATCGACCCGGCCACCGGCCGGCTGGGGATCGGCGTCGGGGCGACCCTGGTGCGGCACTCGGACCCGCGCTCCGAGGTGGCCGAGACGGGCGCCAAGGCGGCCGGGCTGCTCGCCGCGAGCGGGGCCGGGCCCGGCGGGCCGCTCGCCCCGGCGGACGGCCGCCGGGGCGGGTTCGCCGCGCACCCCGAGGTGCGGGCCGCCCTGGCCGGACGCAACCGGGACCTGTCCGGATTCTGGCTCGCCGAGGTGGACGGACGGGCCCGTCCGCGCCCCGAACTGGCCGGCCTGCGGGTGCTGGTGGTGGACGCCGAGGACACCTTCACCGCGATGATCGGCCACCAGCTGCGGGCGCTCGGCCTGGAGGTCGGGGTGCGCCGGTTCGACGAGCCGTACTCGCGCGAGGGGGCCGACCTGGTGGTGCTCGGGCCCGGGCCCGGCGACCCGCGCGACACCTCCCATCCGAAGATCGCCCATCTCCGTTCGGCGGCCCGGGAGTTGCTGGCCGGGCGGCAGCCGTTCCTGGCGGTCTGCCTGAGCCACCAGGTGCTCTCCGCCGAACTGGGCCTGCCGCTGGTCCGCCGCGCGGTGCCCAACCAGGGGGTGCAGCGCGCCGTCGACCTGTTCGGCGCCACCGAGCGGGTCGGCTTCTACAACACCTTCGCTGCGGTCTGGGACGCCTGCCCGGGCGGGCCGGGGGAGTTCGAGGCCCCCGGCGGCGGCGCGGTCCGGGTGGCCGGGGACGCGGCGACCGGCGAGGTGCACGCGCTGCGCGGGCCCGGCTTCGCCTCGGTGCAGTTCCACGCCGAGTCGGTGCTCACCCTCGGCGGCGTCCGGATCACCGGTGATCTGATCGCTCACGCGCTCGGATTGCCGGACTCCGTTCGAATATCGCCCGAAGCTCCCGAATTCCCCTGACAGGTTGTACACGTCACACAACCGTTCCATCCGGAACAGCATTACCGGAGCCGGAAAACCCCGCCCGGAGCACCGAACCACCGGAGCAGCGGACCACCGATCACCGGAGCACCGGAGCACCGGAGCACCGAACCGCCGAACCACCGAACCACCGATCACCGGACCACCGATCACCGGAACACCGACCAGAGGAGATCACCGTGCTGGACGACGCCATGGTGGACGCGTACCTCGCCCGGATCGGCGCCGAACGGCCCGAGCGGGCCGACCTCGCCGCGCTCACCCACCTCCAGGAACGGCAGGTGCTGTCCGTGCCGTTCGAGAACCTCGGCTACCACCTCGACGAGCCCATCCACATGGACGAGCAGGTCCTCGACAAGATCGTCCGGCAGCGCCGGGGCGGCGGCTGCTACGAGGTCAACCCGGCCCTCTCGTTCCTGCTCACCGCCCTCGGCTACCAGGTGGAGATCCTCCCCGGCCGGGTGCACCGCCCCGGCGGCACCCTCGGCGCGGCCCTGTGCCACCTCGCCCTGCGGGTCACCGTCGACGGCGAGCAGTGGCTGGTCGACACCGGCTTCGGCCGCAACAGCCGGCACCCGCTGCGGCTGGACTCGCGCGAGGTCCAGCAGGACCCGGACGGCGAGTACCGGCTGGCCGACGTCGAGGGCGGCGGCTTCGACGTCTTCCTCAACGGCAAGCCGCTGTACCGGCTGGAGGACCGCCCGGTCCGGATCGAGGACTTCCGCCCGACCCTCTGGTGGTACCGCACCGCGCCCGAGTCCCCCTTCCTGCAGGACGTGTTCTGCTCGCTGCGGACCGAGGACGGCCGGATCACCCTCAAGGGCAACCAGCTCTCCACGGTGGCCGGCGGCGAGCGCGGCAGCCAGGAGTTCGGCACCGACGCCGCCGTCCTGGAGGCGTACAAGACCCACTTCGGGTTCAGCCTCGACCGGTTGCCCGACCAGCCGTCCGGCGGGGTCACCGCCGCCGTCCAGACGGGATGAGCCCCGACATGACCCCCACCACCGGACCCGGCCCGGAGGCCGGCCTCCCGCCCACCGATCCGGCCCGGCTGCCGCTGGTCTTCGCCGAGGCCTTCAACGCCGGCGACGCGCAGGCCGTGGAGCGGCTGTTCGAGCCCGGCGCGGTCTTCGTCAACAAGCCCGGCGAGGCGGTGACCGGTGACGAGCGGCGCGCCGCCACCGGCCGGTTCCTCGCCTTCGGCCTGCCGATCCGGATCGAGGTCCGGCAGTGCTACGTGGCCGGCGACCTCGCGCTGCTGATCGGGGACTACCTGATCGAGGGCGAGGGCCCGGACGGTCCGCTCCGCGACGAGGGCACGGCCACCGACGTCGCCCGGCGCGGCGCCGACGGCCGCTGGCGCTACGCGATCGACAACCCGCCCGGCACCGCCCGCTGACCCGAGGAAGGACCGCTGTGCCTGCTGCAGCCAACCCCGCCGCCGACCCGCTGCTGGACCTGCCGTTCGACGCCGTGCCGGACCCCGACGAGTACCTGCGCGCCGCGATGCGCTGGCACTTCTCGCCGGAGACCGGCTCGCCGTTCTGGCTGGCCCGGGCCGCGGGCCTCGGCTTCGACCCGCTCACCGAGGTCCGCACCCACGCCGACCTCGTCAAGTTTCCCAACCTCGCCGGCGAGCTGCGCACCGCCCGGGTCGAGGACCTGGTCCCGCGCGGCTACGGCGACCGCCCCGAGGTGGTCGGCGTCTACGAGAGCGGCGGCACCACCGGCGCCCCCAAGCGGATCGTGCTGCTGCGCGACTGGCTGGACCGGCTGCTCGGTTGGTCGAGCGCCCAACTGGACGGCCACGGCGTGCCGCAGGGCGTCAACTGGCTGGTGGTCGCCCCCACCGGCCCGCACATGGTCGGCGACGTGATCAAGGCCCAGACCGCCTACCGGGGCGGCCTGGCCTTCACCGTCGACCTCGACCCGCGCTGGGTGAAGCGGCTGATCTCCGACGGCAAGGGCGCCGAGGCCGGCGCGTACGCCGAGCACATCGTCGACCAGGTCGCGTACCTGCTGGAGACCCAGGACATCGGCGTGCTGATGTGCACCCCGCCGGTGCTGGAGCGGATCGCCCGCCGCGACAACCTGGCGAAGCTGGTCGGCGAGAAGATCCGGGCGATCAACTGGGTCGGCACCCAGATGGACCCGGACACCCGCCACCTCTACCGCACCGAGGTCTTCCCGAACGCCGTGCTCTACAGCGGCTACGGCTCGACCATGATCCTCGGCAACGCCAGCGAACGGCACGGGCTGACCGACGACGACCCCTGCGTCTACGACCCCTACTCGCCGTACATGAGCTTCGGCGTGATCGACCCGGAGAGCGGGCGGACGGTGGAGTACGGCGAGCGCGGGCAGGTGGTCATGCACCACGTGTCCAAGAGCCTGCTGATGCCCAACAACCTGGAGCGCGACCACGGCACCCGGATCGCCGCGCTGCCCGGACACCTCGGCGACGCGGTGGCGGACATCGCCCCGGTCCAGGAGTTCGACAACGAGACCGTGATCGAGGGGGTGTACTGATGACGCAGCCCGTACAGCAGCCCGCACAGCCCGTACAGCCCGCCCAGCCCGCGCAGTCCGAGTCGCGGTCGCAGCCGCTGCTCCAACTGGACGCGCTCGGCCCCGGCGAGCCGTTCCGGGCCCGGCGCCGCACCGAGGTGGCCGACGTCACCGGCGCGCCGTTCGCCGAACTCAGCCTCGTCCCGAAGCTGTTCGTCACCCGGGCGATGCGCGCCCTGCACGCGGCCGAGTCGCTGCCGGCCGAGGAGCGCTTCGCCGCGCTGGCCCGGGCCGGCCGGATCTTCACCTCGGAGACCATCGACGGCCTGGACTTCCCGTCCTACGAGCGCGCCGTCGCCCGGGTCTCCGGGGTGCCGATCACGGTCGTCCGGGACGCCACCCGGGCCATCGCCGACTCGGCCGAGAAGGCCGGCTGGTCCGCCTACCGGGCCCGCCCGGTGGGCGCGGTGAGCGACTGGCGGGACGGCGCCACCCTCGACGGCAGCGCCGTCTGGACCAGGCGCGGCGAGGTCTTCGCCGTCCACGCGGCCGGCAACCACCCCGGCCCGCACGGGCTCTGGCTGGAGGCGCTGGCACTCGGCTACCGGGTCGCCGTCCGCCCCTCCCGCCGCGAGCCGCTCACCCCGCACCGGCTGGTCACCGCGCTGCGGCTGGCGGGCTTCGCCGCCGACCAGGTGATGCTGCTGCCCACCGACCACGAGGCCGCGGACGAGATCCTGGCCGGCGCCGACCTGGGCATGGTCTACGGCGGCGACGAGGTGGTCCGCAAGTACGCGGGCAGCACCGTGCTGCCGCAGGGCCCCGGCCGGTCCAAGATCCTGGTCACCGCGGACACCGACTGGCGCGAGCACCTGGACACCATCGTCGACTCGATCGCCCACCAGGGCGGCGTGGCCTGCATCAACGCCACCGCCGTCCTGGTCGAGGGCGACCCGGCGCCGCTGGCCCGGGCGATCGCGGAGCGGCTGGCCGGGATCCCGAGCCTGCCGCCGGAGGACGAGAAGGCGGTGCTCTCGGTCCAGCCGGTGGCCGAGGCCCGGGCGATCGAGGCGTACCTGCTGCGTCGGGCGGCCGGCACCAGGGCCTGGCTCGGCGGGGACGGCGTGGTGGCCGAACTCGGCGACGGCAGCGCGGTGCTGCGTCCGGCCGTGCACCAGCTGGACCGGCCGGACGCCGACCAGACCGGCGTCGAACTCGCCTTCCCCTGCGTCTGGGTGGCGCCGTGGACGCCGGAGGCGGGGGTGGCGCCGTTGCGGAACTCGCTGGTGCTGACCGCGCTCACCGGGGACGACGCGCTGTTCGACCGGCTGCTCCGGGAGCCGAGCATCAGCAACGTCTACCGGGGCGACCACCCGACGTACTGGATCCGGCCCGGGGTGCCGCACGACGCCTACCTGGGGGAGTTCCTGATGCGGACCAAGACCGTCATCCGGGACTGAACGGGGACCGAACCGGGGCCGAACCGGGGCCGAACCGGACGGGGACCTCGCGGGCCGGTGCCCGCGGGGTCCCCGCGCCGTTCTGCCGGTGCCCGCCCGCTCAGTGGCGCAGCGCCCGGTCCACCAGGGCGCCGGCCATGCCGGTGTACCCGGCCGGGTCGCACAGCTCCGCGATCTCCGCGGAGCTGAAGTGCCCCTCCAGCCCGTCCTGTTCGGCCAGCACCTCGGCCAGCGGCCGGCCCTCCCGGTCGGCGGTCAGCGAGGCCTCGGTGAGCAACTGCCGGGCCACCGCCTTGCCGAGCTTCGGCGCCAGCCGGGCGGCGATCCGCTCGGAGACCAGCTGTCCGCCGGTGAGCCCCAGATTGGCCCGCATCCGCTCCGGCCGGACCAGCAGCCCCTCGGCCAGTTCCACCGAGGTGAACGCGGCGCCGCCGGCCAGCCGCAGGCACTCGCGCAGCAGCAGCCACTCGGCGTGCCAGGCGCCGCCGGAGCGCTCGTCCTCGGTGACCAGGCACTGGGTCAGTCCGGCGGCGAGCACCGGGACCTGGAGGGCGGCGCTGCGCAGCAGGGTGGCCAGGACGGGGTTGCGCTTGTGCGGCATCGCGGAGGAGGCGCCGCGTCCGGCCGCCGCCGGTTCGACCACCTCGCCGACCTCGGTGCGGGTCAGCGACTGCACGTCCACCGCGATCTTGCCGAGCGCGCCGGCGGTGAAGGCCAGCGCGGCGGCGAGGTCGGCCATCGGGGTGCGCAGCGCGTGCCAGGGCAGCTCCGGCCGGGCGAGCCCGGTCTCGGCGGCGAAGGCGTCCAGCAGCCGGTCCAGGTAGGCGCCGGCGTCCACCTCCGGGTCCGGGCCGTCCAGCCGGGCGTACTCCAGGTAGCCGGCCAGGGTGCCGGCGGCGCCGCCCAGCGCGACCGGCAGCCCGTCGGCGAGGACGGCGGCGAGCCGGCGGTCGGCGTCGAGCACCAGTCGGCGCCAGCCGGCCGCCTTGAGGCCGAAGGTGGTGGGGACGGCGTGCAGGGCGAGGGTGCGTCCGGCGAGCACGGTGTCCCGGTGCTCGGCGGCGAGACCGGCCAGCGCGTGGGCGGTGCGGCCGAGGTCGGCGCGGATCAGGGCCAGGGCCCGGGCGGCGACCAGCATGGCGCCGGTGTCCAGGATGTCCTGGCTGGTCGAGCCGCGGTGCACGTACTCGGCGGCGGCCGGGTCCTCGGCGGCCACCGCCAGGGTCAGGGCCTGGACCAGGCCGACGACCGGGTTGGCGGTCTCCCGGCAGGCGAGGGCCAGCGCCCGGACGTCGAACCGCTCGGCCCGGGCGGTCCGGGTGATGGCGGCGGCCGCGGCGGGCGGCACGGTGCCCAGCGCGGCCTGGGCGCGGGCCAGTGCCGCTTCGGCGTCCAGCATGGCCTGGAGCCAGGCGCGGTCGGTCACGGCCGCCTCGACCGGGGTGCCGGCCCGGACGGGGGAGAGCAGTCCGGTGTCGGGCTCCGCCGGGGCCGGCGGGCTGGGGTGTGCGGTCATACGACGACGCCTCTCGGTTCGGACTCGGCTGACCCGGCGGACTCTACGGAGCCGCCGGACCGCCCCGATCCGGTGGATCCGGTGGACCCGGTGGACGACAGTGCGGTGCCGGCCGGGCCGGGGGCGGCGGTCGGCCACTCGGGGGCGGGGGCGAGCGCCAGCACCGCGCGGGCGATGGCGTCGGAGTCGCCGAGGGTCACCGAGTCGACGCCGGGCCGGATGCCCGCCGCGGTGACCCAGTGCACGGACTCGGTCGGCACCCCGTACGCGAAGCGGCGCGGGTGCGCCCGGCCCCGGGCGTCCAGCAGCCGGTAGGGCCGCTCGGTGACGGAGAGGCCGCCGGTCGGGTAGCCCGTCCCGGCGGGGCCGGGGATCCGGTAGGTGGCGCACTGCTCGGTGTCCAGCAGGTGCCGCAGCAGGGGGTCGTCGGTGCGCCGCAGGTCGGGTTCCGGCAGCCGGGCCTCGACCAGGACCGAGGCCCGGACCGTCGGGCCGGGCACGGCGGTCGAGTGCGCGGCGAAGGCCGGGTCGACGGGGTCGATCCGGATCTCGGTTCCGGGGCCGAGGAGTTCCACCACCCCGGCCTCGATCAGCGCGATCAGCTGCTCGATCCGCTCCACCGGCGGTCCGATGGAGAGGAAGGCGTTCAGCGGGGTGTACCAGCCGTCGAGGTCGTCCCGGTAGGAGTCGCCCGCGATGCCGCTGTGGTCGACCGCCATCCGGATCTCGTTGCGCAGGTCGCGCAGGACGTCCAGGGCGGCCTTGAGCGGGCCGCTGAGGTTCCCGGCCCTGGCCTCGGCGACGTCCTGGCGCAGATGGTCGAGCAGCCAGCCGCGGAAGTCCGCGCGGTCGGTGAACTCCCGCCCGGCGTAGGGGCGGGAGAGCCGGTCCCAGCTCCAGCGGTCGGCCTCGGGGATGCCGTGCCGGTCGAGCACGGCGGCCGGGTCGTCGGCGGTCAGGAAGCGGTCGGTGAACGCCTCGCGCTCGGCGCCGCGGGCCCGGGCGGTGAGCAGCGCGCCGTAGTAGACGGCCTCCACCTCGCGGGAGACCAGCGGCCAGAGGTCGGTGGCGAACCGCACCGGCCCGCCGGTGCGGGTGCGTTCCCGCAGTTCGGCGACCACCTCGGTGGTGAGCAGCCGGGGCAGGTGGCGGCCGTACGCGCCCTTCTCGTTCTCGCCGCGCGCGTGGTACGGGATGCCGCGCCGCGAGGTGGCGTACAGCCGGGGTTCGGCGCCGGAGGGCCGGTAGACCAGGCCGCCGTCCGTCGGCTCGAACCGGCCGCCCCGGCCGAGCGTGAACAGGGCCATGTGGTCGAAGAAGTTGAGGCCGAGGCCGCGCAGCAGGACGGTCTGGCCCGGGCGCGCGGTGACGTGGACGTCGGCCGGGTTGGCGGGGGTGATGTAGTCGAGGTGGTGGATCCTGGCCAGGCTGGCGGTGCGGGCCTCGCGCGGGGTGGGCCGGGCGGGGAGGTGGCCCTGGGCGAGCACGATGGCGTCCAGCCGGTTCAGCCGGGTGCCGTCCTCCAGCCGGACGCCCTGCGGGCCGCCGGGGAAGCCGTGCGCGTCGGCCATCGCGACCGCCCGGGAGCGGTGCACCCGGACGGTCACGGTCGGCGGGGCGGCGGCGACCACGGCGCGGAAGGCCGCGTGCAGGTAGTGGCCGTAGAAGGCGCGGGTCGGGTAGGTGTTGGGCCCGAGCGCGGCGGCCTCGGCCAGGGCCGCCGGGTCGGGGCCGTCCGGTCCGGGCCCGGCGTGGACCGGGATCCGGCCCGGCGGCCGGTCCGGTTCCCGGTCCGGGGCCGCGTCGGGGCTGCCCTCGGGGGCAAGCGACTTCGCCCATTCGTACAGGCTGGGCCCGGGTTCGACGGGTCCGTCGATCCGGACGCTGTCGTCGGTGTACACGGTGATCTGGGAGGCCACCGTGTTCATCAGGAGGTGTCGGGACTGGTCGGTGCGCCAGACCCGGCCCGCGCCGGGGGGTGCCGGGTCGACCACGTGCACGGTGACGGTGGCCCCGGAGGGGCTGGACCGTTCGTTCGCGCAGAGTCGTTCCAGCACCGAGAGGCCGCGCGGACCGGCGCCGATGACACAGATCTGGAGGTGACTGTCGATCATGCCCACGGCTCGAAATCGTAGTTGTGATCATCGGATGATGAAAAGGTCTTGACTCCGTGCATCCAGGCCACCCGCTCGTGCAACTCGCCCTCGGAAAGTGCTTTGAGCAGGCGGTTCCTGGTCCGCGCGGCCTCGCCGGCCGGGTGCCAGAGCCGGATGGATTCCCGCGCGGCGCGCTGCACCGCGGCCGTCCGCGCCTGCCGTTCGGAGGCGAACCGGGCCAGGGCGCCGGTGATTTCGGTGGTCTGGACCATCAACTCGCCCAGCAGCACGGCATCCTCCAGGGCCTGGCAGGCACCCTGCGCCGCGTAGTGCAGCATCGGGTGCGCGGCGTCGCCGAGCAGCACCACCCGGCCGTCCGTCCAGCGCCGCACCGGATCCCGGTCCACCAGCACCCAGGAGCGCCAGCCCTCGCCGAGCGCCAGCAGCCGCTGGGCGTTCGGCGCGGTCAGACCGGCCAGCTGCTCCCCGACCAGCTCCTCGTCCACCGCCACCCCGGCGAGCGCCTCGGTGGCGCCGTTGTCCCGGGAGGCGGCCAGGTTGAGGAACGCCCCGCCGGCGATCGGGTAGTGGACGAAGTGGCAGTGCGGGCCGGTCCACCAGGTCACCGAGGTGGGCAGGCGCAGCTCCTCGGGGACCAGCTCCATCGGGACCACCGCCCGGTAGACGGTGATCCCGGAGATCCGCGGCTCGCCGTCGCCGACCAGCTGGGCGCGGACCGCCGAATGGATGCCGTCCGCCCCGACCAGCACGTCGCCGCGCACCGAGCCGCCGTCGGCCAGCAGCGCGACGGCGCCCCCGGCGTCCTGCCGGTAGCCGGTGACGGCGGTCGCGGCGCGCAGCTCGATCCGGGGCTCGTCCCGGCAGGCGCGCAGCAGCAGCCCGTGCAGCTCGGCCCGGTGCACCACCACGTACGGGTTGCCGAACCGCTGCCGGTAGCGCTCGGTGAGGGTCAGGCTGGTGACGTGCTCGCCGGTGACGCCGTCCATGAAGCGCAGTTCGGCCATGTGCACCCCGGCCGCCCGGACGGCGTCGCCGAGGCCCAGCCGCTCCAGCGCGAGGATGCCGTTCGGCGCGATCTGGATGCCCGCCCCGATCTCGGCGAACTCCGGCGCCCGCTCCAGGACCACCGCCCGGTGGCCGGCCCGGGCGAGGGCCAGTGCGGCGGCCAGCCCGCCGATCCCGCCGCCGGCCACCAGGACGGTGGCCGGGCTGTCGTGGCGCGCCGTCACCGGACCGGCCCCCCGTCCTCGCCGGCCGCCAGCCGGCGGGCCAGTTCGAGTCGCTTGATCTTGGTGGTGGCGGTGGCCGGGAGCTCGCCCAGCCGCCACTGCACCGGATCGGCCATCGGCGGCAGGCCCGCCGTGGCGGCCCGCCAGGCGGCCGGCTCGACCGGTTGGTCGTCCTTGGTGCAGATCACCGGCACCGCCCGGCCGTCCGCGCCGGGGACGATCACCACCTCGGCGAGCTGGGGGAGGCGGGCGAACAGCGCGTCCTCGGCGGCCAGGGTGGAGCCGAAGCCCTCGATCAGGTCGACCTCGCGGTCCAGCAGGTGCACACAGCCCCAGCGGGTGCGGTAGCCGACGTCGCCCATCCGCCACCAGCCGTCCTCGACCTGCTGGTCGTACCGGGCCTGCTCGCCGAGGTAGGTGACGATCCGGCCGTCGCTGCGGACCTCGATGTACCCGGGGTTCTCCGCCGACGGCGGCCGGCCGTTGCGGCTCACCACCCGGACGTCGGTGAAGCCGGGGAAGGGCATGCCCACGCAGCGGCCGTCCGCGTCCGCGCCGCGCCGCCGGGAGAACGAGCGCACCACCGCCGGGCCGACCTCGCTCTGCCCGTACAGCTGGCCGAAGACCGGCGCGGTGCGGGCGGAGGCGGCGAGCATGGTCCGCACCGTGCGGGGGTGGATCGCGTCGAAGGTCGAGGAGAACAGCTTGACGTTGGCCAGTGGGCGGCGCGGGTCCCCGGCGAGCTCCTCCCACTCCATGAAGGAGTTGGGGTGGGCCTCCAGGATGCCGGGGCGCAGCCGGGCGAACAGGTCGGCCACGTGCCCGGGCTCCGAGTGGGCCAGCACCAGGATCGGGAAGCCGCGGAACAGCGAGATCGCCAGCGCGGTGATCAGCCGGGAGTGGACGAAGGAGACATGGATGGCGATGGTCTCCCGGCCCGGGACCACCGGGCGCAGCACGAGCGCCTGCGGCCGGTAGCGGGCCTCCAGGGTGCGGCCGGTGTGCACGGCCAGCTTGGGCGTGCCGGTGGTGCCGGAGGTGTGGGTGATCAGGGTCGGGTGGTCCGGCGGCGCGGTGACCGGCGCGACCCGGGGCGAGCCGGCCAGGGCGGCCAGCTCGACCGCCTCGGGGTGGCTGCCGGAGGCCAGCAGGACGGTGGCGGCCAGGTCGAAGACCTCGGCCGGCAGCTCCTTGGCGAGCTTGACCGCGTCGGTGACCAGGAACGGCTCGTCGGTGCGGCGGACCAGCTCGGCGACGGTCGGGCCGTCCAGATACGGCGAGAGCAGCACCGGGACGGCGCCGATCCGGGCCGCGGCGCAGGCGAGCAGGGTGATGTCGAAGCTGTTCGACTTGTGGACCACCACCCGGCGGCCCGGCCGGACCCCGGCGGCCCACAGCCGGGAGGCGTGGTCGTCGACCAGGTCGGCGAGCTCGGCGACGGTGGACCGCCGGCCCAGCTCGGGGGCGATGTCGAGGTCGTGGTCGAGGATCACCACGTTCGCGCCGTTCCGGACGGCGGCCCGCTCGAAGAGTGTGCCCAGTCGGATTCCCCGGTTGGCAATGCGCTGAAGGAGCACCGTTCCGCCCTCTCGTGGGATTAGGGTCGCTGTGCTTTCAGGGGTTTCGTCCCGGGGGTGCGCCGCCGGGACTTCGTGCCAGGAGCCTTGTCCGGAATCTCTTCCAGGGGGGGCGGATTCAGCTTTCCTTCTCGACGACCCGCTTGATCCGTTCCAGGGTCACGCCGAGGTCGGTGGCGACCTTCTCGCCCCACTCGGCGAAGAAGCGGCGCTTGGCGTCCTCGTCCATGTCGGCGGTGATGCCCCGGATCCCCTCGGTGGCGGAGCCCATCCGGAAGTGGTGCACCAGCACGCTGTGCTCCGCGTCGGGGCCCGGGCCGGGGGCGACGTCGAAGGCCCAGACGCTGTCCTGGGCCCGGCCGCCGGTGTCCCGCATGGCCCAGCGGAAGGTCCGGCCGGGCTCGGCCGCGACCACCTCGGCGTGGGTGTACCAGACGCCGCGGACCACCGGCGCCCAGGCGACCACGTCCGGGCTGCGCAGGTTCTCGCCGCGGAACACCGAACCGACCTCGGCCGGCGCGCCGGAGACCCAGCTGCCGCCCTGGCATTCCGGGCTCCACTCGCCGCAGCGCGGGAGGTCGCTGATCACCGAATAGATCTCGTCGGGGGTGGCGGAAATCCGGATCTCGGCCCGGGAACGGAAAAGCGGGGCGTTTTCTGCGGTGTTTTCTCCCATGGCCGGAATCCTGGGCGGCGGCCCGCGGGAGGGTCAAAGGCGTACCGACGGGTCCGTCAAGTCCGGCCGTGGACCTGACACATCGCACCCGGAACCGGTTCGGGGGCCACCGGCCGGGTGCTAGGGACGGATCTCAGAGGTCGAGGCCGAAGTGCAGTGCGGTGACCGCCATCCGGTGCGCGTGGTAGAACCGGTGCGCGCCGTGGTTGGCCGTCCCCGAGTCCAGTTCGATCCGGTCGCAGCCGGCTGCCGAGGCCCGCTCCCTGAGCACCGCGAACAGCCGCCCGCCGACCCCGGCCGAGCGGGCCGACGGCGCGGTCACCAGGTCGTCGACGAAGAACAACCGCCCCCGGCTGGTGGCCAGCACCCGGTGGGCGGCCACCGCCAGGCAGCGCCCCCGCCCGTCGTACGCGGCGGTGAACACCAGCCCCTGGGTGTGCGCCTCGGCGGCGAAGGCGGCGAAGCCGTCCGCCCCGAGCGCCGGACGCAGCGCCAGTACCAGCGGTGCGACGTCCCGCAGCAGCGCGGGCCCGTCCGGCCCGACGTCCACGAAGGTGAGTTCCATCTCCCGCGCCCCCGGACTCCGGCTAGCCCGGTGTGCCGTACACCGCGAGGAACGCCGCCACACCGTGCTCCACGACCTCGGCGATCCGCTCGGCCGGCATCGGCAGCGCGCCGTAGAAGGTGGGCTGGGCGACGGCGAGGAAGGTCAGCAGGTTGAGCATCCGGGCGGCCTCGGCCGGGTCCGGCACCACCAGCAGCCCGCGCTCGGCGAACTCGGCCATCCAGTGCGTCAGCACCCGGTGGGTCTCCCGGGGCCCGGCGTCCTGCCAGGCCTCCAGCACCGCCGGGCGGATGTGCAGCGCCTCGGCCTCGATGGTGCGGACCAGCGCCCAGTGCTCGGCGAAGGTGGTGAGCGAGTCGACCCGCTCCAGGCCGAAGTCGACCAGGTCGGTGCGCAGGTCGACGATCTTCCGCAGATGGCGGTCGGCGATCTTCGCCTGGGTGGCGGCCACCGTGGTGGCGCCCTCCAGGATCACCGACCGGAACAGCTGCTCCTTGTCGGCGAAGTGGTTGTAGATGGTCCGCTTGGAGACGCCGGCTTCGGCGGCGATGGCGTCCACGCTGGTGCGGGTGTAGCCCTCGCGGCCGAACACGGTGCGCGCCGCGCGGGCGATCGCCACCCGCTTCTCCGGCATGCCGCGGCGCGCGGCGGCCGGGGCGGCCGCGGCGGCCGGGGCGGCCGCGACGGCCGGGGCGGCCGCGACGGCCGGGGCGGCCGCGACGGCCGGGGTCGCGTCCGGGGCGGTGGCCGGGTCGGCGGCCGGGTCGGCGGGTCTCGCGTCCGGGGCGGTCTGTTCGGTCACGGGGAAATCCTCCTTGCAGTGCACTACATCGTGTAGTTTACGACATGCTTGACGTGAAGCGGACTTCAAGTCCTACCCTCGTCGGTACGTCCGGAAGTCCCAGGAGGGAAGCGTTCCATGGCCGTTCAGCTCAACCACACGATCGTCCCGGCGCGGGACGACGAGGAGACCGCCCGCTTCCTGACCGAGATCCTCGGTCTGGCCGCCCCCGTGCGCAGCGAGCCCTTCCTCGTCGTCCGGCTCGCCAACGACGTCGCGATGGACGTGATGCGGATCGACGGACCGGTCCCCACCGGGCACTACGCCTTCCTGGTCGGGGACGCGGAGTTCGACGAGATCCTCGGCCGGGTCCAGGAGCGGGGAATCACCTACTGGGCCGACCCGTTCCACCGCCACGCCGGTCGCGTCAACGACTGGTTCGGCGGCCGGGGCGCCTACTTCGAGGACCCGAACGGCCACAACCTGGAGATCATGACCCGCGCCTCCGGCGACAGCCGCTAGGGCGGGTCCTTCGACTGCCCGGCCGCGGCCCCGGGGGGAGGCCGCGGCCGGGTCCCGCACCCGTGACCGTCCGTCAGGACCCGTTCGCCGGCGACCTGACAGAGATCGGATACGGACGGGATTGCTCCGCCCCCGCGCGGGTTAGCCTCCCGGCATGATCGAGACCAAGGGGCCGGTGCACCGGCCGGGAGACGACGAGTACGACGCCCGACGGACCGGCTACAACCTCGCGCTGGACCACCGCCCGGCGCTGGTGGTGTCCGCCGCCGACACCGCCGATGTGATCGCCGCCGTCCGGTACGCCGCCGAGCACGGCCTCGCCGTCGCCGTCCGCGCCACCGGCCACGGCATCTCCGTCCCCACCGACGGCCAGCTGGTGATCGACACCGCCGCCCTGGACGAGGTCACCGTCGACCCGGTCGCCCGGACCGCCACCGTCGGCGCCGGCGTCCGCTGGCGCCAGGTGCTCGACGCCGCCGCCCCGCACGGCCTCGCCCCACTGAGCGGCTCCAACCCCGACGTCGGCGCCGTCGGCTACACCCTCGGCGGCGGCATCGGCCTGCTCGGCCGCCGCCACGGCTTCGCCGCCGACCACGTCCGCCGGCTGGAGGTCGTCACCGCCGACGGCCGCCTGGTCGAGACCGGCCCCGGGACCGAACCCGACCTGTTCTGGGCCCTGCGCGGCGGCAAGGACAACTTCGGCGTCGTCACCGCGATGGAGATCGACCTCGTCCCCTGCACCGGCCTCTACGGCGGCGGCCTCTACTACCCCGCCGAATCCGCCGCCGCCGCGCTGCACGGCTGGGCCGAGTGGAGCCGGACCGTCCCCGAGGAGCTCGCCACCTCCGCCCAGCTGATCGGCTACCCCGACATCGACGCCGTGCCGGAGCCCATCCGCGGCCGCTACGCCGTCGTGCTGCGGGTCGCCTGGAGCGGCCCGGCCGAGCAGGGCGAGGACTGGGTCCGGCCGCTGCGCGCCTTCGGCACCCCGCTCCTCGACACCGTCCGCGAGCTGCCCTTCACCGAGGCCGGCACCATCCACCACGAGCCGCCGTTCGCGCACCCCGCCTACGACCGCAACACCGCCCTGCGCGAGTTCACCGCCGCCACGGTCGACGCCGTCCTGGAACTCGCCGGACCGGACGCCGACAGCCCGCTGATCGTCGAGTTCCGGCTCCAGGGCGGCGCCTACTCGCGCGAGCCCGCCGTCCCGAACGCCGTCGGCGGCCGGGACGCCGGCTACCTGGCCTTCTCCACCAGCATGATCGGCCCCGTCCCGCTGGACGGGCTGCGCACCGCGCACGCCGCCCTGCACGAGCGGCTGCGCCCGTGGTCCACCGGCGGAGCGCTCGCCAACTTCTTCGGCCTGGACGACGCCGACCCGGCCGTGGTGCGCACCGCCTACCCGGAGCCCGTGCACCGGCGGCTCACCGAGCTCAAGGCGGTGTACGACCCGGGGAACCTCTTCCGGCTGAACTTCAACATCCCGCCCGCCGGCTGACCCGCCCGCTCCTCCGGTCGTCCGACCTTCTAGCCTTCTGACCTCCAGGCTCCTGACCTCCTCGTCTGCCCGTTCGGACTGCCCTCGCGGACCACTCCGCGAACCACCCCGGCAACGGTTCGCGGCCGGTACGGGCTCTGGGTGGACGAGGAGGTACTCATGGGAGCCAAGAAGGCCGAGCGGGACGCCGAGTTCAACGCGTTCGTGACCGGTGCCTGGCCACGTCTGATGCGAACGGCGTTCCTGCTGACCGGGGAGCGCTACCTCGCGGAGGACGTGGTGCAGACCGCACTGGAGCGGACCTACGCCGCCTGGGGGAGGGTCACCAAGGCCGACGAGCCGTACGCCTACGTGCGCCGGATCGTCGTCAACGAGCACGCCCGCCGCTTCCGGCGCCGGGTCCCGGAGCAGTTGGTCAACGCGGTGCCGGAGCGGTCCGGCCCGGACGGCTTCGCCCGCCTGGACGAACGGGCCGCGCTGCTGGAGGCGCTCGGCACCCTGCCGCCGGGCCAGCGGCAGGCGGTGGTGCTGCGCTACTGGGAGGACCTGAGCGAGTCCCAGGCGGCCGCCGCCATGGGCTGTTCGGTGGGCACGGTCAAGAGCCAGGCGTCGAAGGGCATCGCCAAGCTTCGCGAGCTCTCCTCACTCATCACCATGACGAGCATCGGAGGTGCGGCATGAACCGCGACGAGGCGCAGGCGACCGGGGTGGCGGGCGACGAGGAGGTGGCCCGGGCCCTGGCCGGGCTGGTGGAGACGATGGAGACCGGCCCGGCGCCGTACCAGGCGGTGCTGGCCGGCGGCCGGCGACGGGTGGTCCGGCGGCGGACGTCCCTGGGCGGGGCGCTGGCGCTGGCCCTGGTCGCCGCGCTCGGCGGCGTGGCGGCGGTGAACGGCGGGGCCGGCGGACTGGGCGGCGGCACGAGGGTCGTGGCGGCGAGCGTCGACGTGTCGACCGTGCTGACCCCGGCCGCCGGAGGGCCCGCGGTGACCCCGGGCGCCCCCCGCGACCCGCTCGTCCCGACCCGGATCCAGGTGCTCGCCGGCACCAAGGACGGCAAGCCCTGGAGCGTCTGGGCGGCCCTGTGGCCGGCCCCCGGCAAGGACGCGATCCGCGAGCAGGCCCGGCTGATCTGGCAGGAGGACGCCGACGCCGGCTCCCCCTGGCCCGCGCCCACCGAGGAGTTCATCACCCGGTACGGGACGCCGGACGCCGACCACGTGGTCTTCTACTACCTCCAGGACGGCAAGCGGCTCGCCCGCTCCAACGAGACCTTCGTGGCGCCGCCCGGGAGCCCGGTGGGCTTCTACCGCGTGGACCACGCGCCGGTGGAGGACTTCGGCCACTTCTGGCTCGGCGCCCAGGCCAAGAACGGCACCGAGGACCCGCTGTACACCGTCCCCAAGGTGGACATCGGCCTGGTGCCCCCGGGTGTCGCCCGGGCCGTGATCGAGTGGGCCGACGGTGTCACCGCCGAGCCCGCCATCCTGTCCCTCGGTGACTCCGAGGCCCGCTGGATCGGCGCCGCCAAGCGCGGCATCCCCGCCGAACTCCGCCTCTACGCGGCCGACGGCTCGCTGATCGGCGCCAAGAAGGGCTGGGCGGAGAACTGACCGCCCGCTGACCCCGGTCCGGCGCGGCGGGGCCCCGGGGAGTCCTCCCCGGGGCCCCGCCGCGCCGGCCTCAGGTCGCTGCGGGCACGGCGACCGGCCGCAGCACCGTCAGCGCGTCCTCCTGGGACGCCACCATGGCGAAGGGGAACCGGTCGAGTTCGAGGCAGAGCGCGACGTCGTCCGGATGGGCCCCCTCGCGCACCCCCTGCGCCAACTCGGCGGCGGCCCGCGACCCGGCGGCCCGGCGGAGGTACGGGTCCGCGTCCGTGCCGTCCCCGGCGGCCCTCCCGGCGATGTACTGGGCGCACGCCAGGTCCTCCTCGGCCCGCCCGTCCTCGCCGGTGACCACATAGGTGACGCTCCCGCACCCCCGGTCCCGCAGCAGCCGCGCCGTCGCCCCCGCCACCACGAAACCGGCGCACAGCACCAGCGGGGCGTCCTTCACCGCGAGCGCGCCGACCGTCCCGGCCGTGGTCTTCTGCACCACCGTCCGCCCACCGAGGTCCACGTCCCGCAGCAGCCCGGGCGAGTTGACGGCGTCGAACCCGGGCGCCGCCGCCCCGTCCTTGAGCGCCACCCACCCCGGCCGTCGGGCCTTGAGCGCCAACGCCTCGTCCAGCGACCCGGCGAGAACGATCTTCTCGGCCCCCCGCTCGAAGGCCCACGCGGCCACGGTGAACGCACGCATCACATCGACCACGACCGCGACCGCCGGAACCCCGGCCACCTCGTCGATCCCGAGAAATCTGGAGTCCATGCCCGCCATGATCGCGGAGCCCGCCCCCGTCACCCACCCCTTTTCGGGTCAGTACGGCAGCAGGTCGGCCGTGACCAGGTCGAAGCCGAACGGCTCGGGGATGTGCAGGGTCTCGCCGAACTCGATGTCCTCGCGGCGGTGGTACCTGGTCCCGTCGGGCCGGCTGAACAGGGTGACCGTCTTCTGTCGGGCGTCGACCAGCAAGTAGAGCGGGATGCCCATCAGCGGGTAGTCGCGGACCTTCCCCACCCAGTCGTTCTCCGGGTTCGAGGGCGAGACCAGCTCGACGGCGACGGCGGCGAACTCGGCCGGGACCTGGTTGGCCGTGGTCTCCAGGGCTTCCCCGGGCAGGTAGGTCAGGTCGGGGTTGCGGCTCTTGCCGACCGAGGGCGAGACCAGATCGGTGTTCTCGCTCGGCAGCAGTTCGGCGGGGGCGTGCCGGTCGAACTGGCGGCGCACCAGCAGCAGGTTCCGCTGGTGGATGCCCGAGGGGCTGACCATCATCACGATGGTGTCGCCCGAGATCTCCACCTTGAAGCCGTCGGGCAGGCTCCGGCGGGCTTCGTCGAGAAGGGCGAAGTGCTCCGGGTTCATGCGCGCGGTCTCCTGGGTCTGCCGGGCAACACCCCTGAGCGTAGTCCGCCACCGGGCCCGGACATGCGGAAGGCCCGGAGAGCGGGCTCTCCGGGGCGGGTCGGCGTCGGCACCGGCGTCAACCGGCGCCGCACGTCCTCACACTTCTGATGGACGGAGTCCGTGGCTGTCCGCCCTCGCGCCGGTCGGCGTGGGAGTCGACCGGGCGCCAGGGGTCACAGCCGGAAGAGCTTGGCGAAAGGTGCAGTGATCCGCTCCGTTCGTGAGCCGAAGTCGACCAGGACGGCGAGTTCGCCCTCGACACCGATGGCGCGGCCGAGGCCGTACTCGTCGTGCGTCACCCGGTCTCCGACAGCGAATACCTTGGGCGGCGGCGGGGCCGGAGCCCGACGGAAGGGGCTGGTGGGGAGGTGGCGCCGGGGCGCGGCTGAATTCGTCATCATGGCCAGTATGCGCTTGATTTCGGCGGAGCGGGTGGCTTGATCCGCGGGATATTTTGGATCTTGACCGCGGGCGCGGGCGACGGCGGGCACCCCCCGGTGCGCGGGGACCGCCGGCGGGGGCGGCCGCCCGGCGTCACCGCCGGTCGGAGCCACGCCGACGAACTGGCCAAGGAGAACCACCCCGTTGGGGTGCGGACCCTGCTACAGTCGTGATAGTTGCAGTTGTGGTTCCCATGAACTTTGTGTGCGCCTGCTGGTTCTGACCGCAGGCGTATTTTGTTACCCGGCCATTCCCCGGGTGGGTCATCATCGCGGCGACGCGAAACTCGCGACCTGTGAGTTTCGGACGTCCCATTCGAAGGATATTTTTAAATGGCTAACGGCACCGTGAAGTGGTTCAACGCGGAAAAGGGCTTCGGCTTCATCGAGCAGGAGGGTGGCGGTCCGGACGTGTTCGCCCACTACTCGAACATCAACGCCAACGGCTTCCGCGAGCTGCTCGAGGGCCAGAAGGTCGAGTTCGACGTCACGCAGGGCCAGAAGGGCCCGCAGGCGGAGAACATTCGTCCGCTCTAGTACTTCCCGCCGCCCGGCCCCGCCGGTCGGCCCAGGGCCCGCACCGCGCACGCGCGGTGCGGGCCCTTTCGGCTTTCCCGGAGGCCGGCCCGGGCTCAGGGGGCGTCGGTACGGGCCCTTCGGTGCGCGGGGCGGGCAACTGACCGTCCGTCGCACCCACTGGCCTCGATCGAATCCAGCAACACGAAAAGGCCCCCGCAGCGAATTCGCTGCGGGGGCCTCCTGGTTGTGGCCAGGGCCGGGGTCGAACCGGCGACCTTCCGCTTTTCAGGCGGACGCTCGTACCAACTGAGCTACCTGGCCGTACTGCACCGTCTCTTGCGAGACGAGCGATCCCGACGGGACTTGAACCCGCGACCTCCACCTTGACAGGGTGGCGAGCTAACCAACTGCTCCACGGGACCTAGAGGTGGCGAACCACCCAGGTCTTACTGGGTCTTGCTTCACTGCACTGTACTACGGTACTGCGTGCCCCCAACGGGATTCGAACCCGTGCTACCGCCTTGAAAGGGCGGCGTCCTGGGCCACTAGACGATGAGGGCTTGCGGCCTGTCCCGCCGTTTCCGGCGTTCGGGGACGTCGAGAAGCATATGGGATGTCGGGCCGATCGCCAAAACGGGTTTGGGCCAGGTGGGCGGGCGGGTCCTCCGGGCGGGTCGGCGGGGCCGGTCCGGGGGTGGGGGCTCAGGACCAGCCGAGCTCGTCGAGCTCGTGGTCGTCGAAGCCGAAGTGGTGGGCGACCTCGTGGATCACCGTGGTGCGGACCTCCTCGACGACCTGCTCGCGGTCCTCGCACAGGCGCAGGGTCGGGCCCCGGTAGACGGTGATCCGGTCGGGGAGGACGCCCGCGTACCACTCGCCGCGCTCGGTGAGCGGGGTGCCCTCGTAGAGGCCGAGGAGTTCCGGGTCGGCCGGGTCGGGTTCGTCCTCGACGAAGACGGCGACGTTGTCCATCATCGCGGCGAGCTTCGGCGGGATCAGGTCGAGCGCGTCCGCGACCAGTACCTCGAAGTCTTCCGGGGTCATCTCCACCGGATCATTGTCGGGTCTGCGGTGACGGTGTGCCAGGCGGTCGGCGGCGTCGTTCGCCGGTGTTTGATGGGGCTGTGGCGACTTCGGAGGACTTGGTGGCGGACGGTGCCGCGCCCGGCCCGGCGGCGCGGCGGCGCCCGCCGGTGCTGCGCGGGCAGGGGCCGGCGGTGGCGGTGGTCGCGGTCGGCGGGGCGCTGGGGGCGGTGGCCAGGTACGGGGCGGGACTGCTCTGGCCGACCGGCCCGTCGGCCTTCCCGTGGACGACCCTGCTGGTGAACGTGGTGGGGTGCGCCGTGATCGGGGTCTTCCTGGTGGTGATCACCGAGGGGCGTCCGGCCCATCCGCTGGTGCGGCCGTTCTTCGGGACCGGCGTGCTGGGCGGGTTCACGACCTTCTCGACGTACGCGGTGGACTTCCGCCGGCTGGTGGCGGAGGGGCGGCCGGGCCCGGCCGCGGGGTACCTCGCGCTGACGCTGCTGGCGGCGCTGGCGGCGGTCTGGGCGGCGGCCGCGGCGACGCGGGCGCTGCTGCGGCTGACCGGGGTGCGGGCATGACGGCCGCGGTGCCCGGGGAGGGCGGGGCGGTCGAGGAGAGCGGGAAGGGCGCCCGGCTGGGCGGGCCCGCGCTGCGGCTGACCGTCCTGGTCGGCGAGAACGACCGGCACCACCACCGCCCGCTGTACAGCGAGATCGTGCACCGGGCGCGGGCCGCCGGGCTGGCCGGGGCGAGCGTGTTCCGGGGGATCGAGGGCTTCGGCGCGTCCTCGCTGGTGCACACGGCGCGGCTGCTGTCGCTGAGCGAGGACCTGCCGGTGGCGGTGGTGATCGTGGACACCGAGGAGCGGGTGCGGGCCTTCCTGCCCGAGCTGGACGGGCTGCGGCCGGCCGGGCTGGTCACCCTGGAGCGGTGCGAGGTGCTCCGGTACGCGGGGCCCGACGGTGCCGACGGTGCCGACCGGCAAGGCACGCGGGAGGGCGGGGCGTGAACTGGCTGCTGGTGGTCCTCGGTGCGACGGTCGGCGCGCCGCTGCGGTACCTGACCGACCGGGCCGTGCAGTCCCGGCACGACTCGGTCTTCCCCTGGGGGACCTTCGCCGTGAACGTGGTCGGCTGCCTGGTCCTCGGGCTGGTGACCGGGGCGGTGGCGGCCGGCGCGGCCTCCTCGCAGGTCCAACTGCTGCTGGGGACGGGGCTGTGCGGCGCGCTGACCACGTACTCGACGTTCTCGTACGAGACGCTGCGGCTGGTCGAGGGCGGGGCCGGGCGGTACGCCCTGGCGAACGTCCTCGGCAGCGTGGCGGCGGGTCTGGCGGCGGTGTACGCGGGCGCCGGGCTGGCCGGGGCGCTCTGGGGCTGACCCGCACCCGGTCCGGCGCGCCGGACCCCGGCAGAACCCCCGGCCGGTCGACCCCCCCGGCCGGTCGAACCCCCGAACGAAGGGGGCCCGCCCGGCGCTCGTTCGAGTGCTCCCGGTGCGTCCACCCGTGTCCGTGCGCCGGGGGCGCGCGTTGGGCACCCGCAAGGGTGGCCGTGCGCGCGTGGTGGGCGGCCCGGGCGGGGCGGGAGAGGGAGCTCGGTGGCGGCGATGCGTGCGATGCGTGCGGTGGCGGAGCGGGAGACGGCGGTGGACCGGGACGGACCGGAGCGGACCGGAGCGGTACAAGCCGGAGCGGTGCGGACGCGGGAGGTGCGGACGCGAGCGGTGCGGACCGGGGCGGTCCGGGCGGTGGCGGCCCTGGCGGTGGCCGGGCTGGGGCTGACCGGGTGCATGTCGGTCGGGCCGGGCGCGGAGGACAAGCACCGCACGGCGCCGGTCGGCCAGGCCGGGACGCCGACCAAGCCAGGGCCGACCGCCTCGGCCTCGCCCAGCGGCGGCGGCCACCAGGGCGGCGCCGTCGGGCGGTCGGAGCGGGCCGGAGGCGCCCAGGCCCAGAGCGCCTCGGCCGGCGGCATGAACGCGGCCCCCGGGGAGCCGGCCGTCGGCGCGAACGGCGCGGCGGGCACCGGGGGCGGAAGCGGAGCGGGCGGTGTCAACGGCGCGCCCGCCGTCGCGGACCCCGTACCGGTGGCGGCCCCCGGCGAGCCCGCGCCCGGCGCGAGCGGCACCGCCGGGGGCGCGAGCGCCAGTCCCGCACCTCGTCCGGGCGGTGCCGCCGCCCCGGGCGGGGCGGCCGGGGGCAGCGCCGGCACGGGTTCCGCCGCCGGCGGCACCGGCCACCCCACGGGTGGCACGGGGGCCACCACGGGCACCGGCACCGGCGACGGCCGCTCCGGCGGAGCCACGGCCTCCGCCCCGGCGGCCAGCCCGTCCGGCCACCCGACCACGCCGGAGCCCGGCCACACCACACCCGCCCCGACCGCCACCCCGGCCCCGGAGCCCACGGCCGCCCCCAGTACCACGGCGGCTCCCAGCGCCGGACCGGGCGCACACTGAAGGGACTTGAATCACAGCCTGGCCTCGGCATTTGCCTCCGATCCCCAGGCTCGTCTATGGTGGTAGATCGTTCGTTTGATTCATTTGTCTGGCGCCCTACACCCATCTGGCGCCCTTGGCGCGTTCCGGCGATCCGTGGCTGACCGCATAGAGGCGGTTGTGAAACAGAACCCCGGACTTTGGCGCGTGCCACTTCCGGAAGGTTTTGCATGTCTCTCGTTGACGACGCCCGCTTCGCCATGCCCGCGAGCGAGTCCGCCGCCGATGTCACCACCACCGCCCCCGAGGCCGACGCCGAGCTGATCGCCGCCGTCGACGCCGTCGAGGACGCCACCGCCGAGGCCGTCGCGGACGACGCCGCCGAGGCCGACGACACCACCGACGCCGCCGAGGGCGACGACGAGGCCGCCGCGGCCGAGCCGACCCTCACCTTCGGCGACCTGGGCCTGCCGGACGACATCGTCCGCGCCCTCGCCAAGCGCGACGTCACCACCCCGTTCCCGATCCAGGCCGCGACCATCCCGGACGCCCTGGCCGGCAAGGACGTGCTGGGCCGCGGCCGTACCGGCTCCGGCAAGACCCTCAGCTTCGGCCTGCCGCTGCTGACCCGCCTCGCCGCCGGCGAGCGCACCCGCGCCAAGTCCCCGCGCGGTCTGATCCTGGTCCCGACCCGCGAGCTGGCGATGCAGGTCGCCGACGCCCTGGAGCCCTTCGGCTCGGTGCTCGGCCTGCGCCTCAAGGTCGTCTGCGGCGGTACCTCGATGTCGAACCAGATCTACGCGCTGGAGCGCGGCGTCGACGTCCTGGTGGCCACCCCCGGCCGTCTGCGCGACCTGATCAACCGCGGTTCCGCCAAGCTCGACGACGTCCAGGTCGCCGTGCTCGACGAGGCCGACCAGATGGCCGACATGGGCTTCCTGCCCGAGGTCACCGAGATCCTCGACCAGGTCCCGGCCGGCGGCCAGCGCCTGCTGTTCTCCGCCACCCTGGAGAACGAGATCGACACCCTGGTCAAGCGCTACCTGAACAACCCGGTCACCCACGAGGTCGACCCGTCGGCCGGCGCCGTGACCACGATGACCCACCACATCCTCGTGGTGAAGCCCAAGGACAAGGCGCCGATCACCAACGCGATCGCCGCCCGCAAGGGCCGCACGATCATCTTCGTCCGCACCCAGATGGGCGCCGACCGCGTCGCCGAGCAGCTGCTCGAGGCCGGTGTGAAGGCCGACGCGCTGCACGGCGGCATGACCCAGGGCGCCCGTACCCGGGTGCTCGGCGACTTCAAGGACGGCTACGTCAACGTCGTCGTCGCGACCGACGTCGCCGCCCGAGGCATCCACGTCGACGGCATCGACCTGGTGCTGAACGTCGACCCGGCCGGCGACCACAAGGACTACCTGCACCGCTCCGGCCGCACCGCCCGGGCCGGCCGTTCCGGCACCGTCGTCACCCTGGTGCTGCCGCACCAGCGCCGCGGCGTCTTCCGCCTGATGGAGGACGCGGGCGTCGACGCCGGCCGCCACATCCTCGACCACGCCTTCGACCCCGAGGTGGCCCGGATCACCGGTGCCCGCTCGCTGGTCGAGGTCCAGGCGGAGAGCGCGGCGAACATCGCCGGCGCCGCCGAGCGCGAGATCGCGGACATGACCCGTCAGCTGGAGCGCGCGCAGCGCCGCGCCACCGAGCTGCGCGAGGAGGCCGACCGGCTCGCCTCGCGGGCCGCGCGCGAGCGGGCCGAGCTGGGCATCGTGGACGAGGCCCCGGCCGCCGAGGGCGAGGAGACCGCTGCCGCGACCGTGACCGAGCCGGCCGTCGCCGCCGAGCCGACCGAGGAGCGCACGCCGTCGTACCGCGAGGCGCGCACCGAGCGTCCGGCCCGTTCCTTCGGTGACCGTGACCGCGGTCAGGGTGGCGGCTTCAACCGTGACCGTGACGACCGCGGTGGCCGTTCCTTCGGTGACCGTGACCGCGGTCAGGGTGGCGGCTTCAACCGTGACCGTGACGACCGTGGTGGCCGTTCCTTCGGTGACCGTGACCGTGGCCAGGGTGGCGGCTTCAACCGTGACCGTGACGACCGCGGCGGCCGTTCCTTCGGTGACCGCGACCGCGGTCAGGGTGGCGGCTTCAACCGTGGCGGTGGCTTCAACCGTGACGACCGTCCGGCCCGTTCCTTCGGTGACCGCGACCGTGGCCAGGGTGGCGGCTTCAACCGCGACCGTGACGACCGCGGCGGCCGTTCCTTCGGTGACCGCGACCGCGGTCAGGGTGGCGGCTTCAACCGTGGCGGTGGCTTCAACCGTGACGACCGTCCGGCCCGTTCCTTCGGTGACCGTGACCGCGGCCAGGGTGGCGGCTTCAACCGTGACCGTGACGAGCGCGGCGGCAGCAACAACCGTCCGTTCGCCCGCCGCGACGACCACCGCTCCGGTGGCCGCCCGCAGGCCGGCGGTGGCTTCAACCGCGACCGCGGCGACGAGCGCGGTGGCCGCTCCTCCGGTGGCTACAACGCCGGCTTCAACCGCGACGACCGCAAGCCGCGCTGGAAGAACTGACGCCGGCTAGTACCCGCGCATCGCACCACGGCCACGGGCCCGCTCCGCACCACCGGAGCGGGCCCGTGGCCGTTCGGCGTTCCCGGGCGTCGCGGCCCCCCGCGACCGTTGTTCTACTGCTGAGAATAACCAGTGGCGCGGCGCCCGCCCCGTCACCTACGGTCGGTCGCATGAGCAGCAGACTGCGTGATGTGGCGTCGGTGAACGAGGGCATCGCCGAGCGGGGGAGCTACCGCACGTCCGGGGGCGAGGCCGTGGATCTGGCCGAGCGGTTGGCGGCGGCCAGGGCCGGGACGGTGTCGTACGACCCGGCCGGTCTCGACGAGCTGGTCGCGGCGGGCGGCCCGGGGCCGACGGCGGGGTCCGGCACCGTCGAGGTCACGGCCGAGGGCAGCGTCCGGGCGGCCCACCGGCTGTTCGAGGCGGGGGCGGGGCCGGTCGGGGTGCTGAACTTCGCGTCCGCGCGGAATCCGGGCGGCGGCTATCTGCGCGGAGCCCGCGCCCAGGAGGAGGACCTCTGCCGCAGCGCCCTCCTCTACACCAGCCTGGTGGAGGCGCCGGACTACTACGAGGCGCACCGCGCCTCCGGCGACCTCCGGTACAGCCACCGGGTGATCGTCTCGCCCGGGGTGCCGGTGATCCGGGGCGAGGACGGCGGGCTGCTGGCCCGGCCGTACCCGGTGACGTTCCTGACCTCGCCCGCGCCGAACGCCGGCCAGCTCGCCCTGCGGGCCGAGGGCGGCGGGGTGGACGTCCGGGGCGTGCTCGCCGAGCGGGCCGAGCGGGTGCTCGCGGCGGCGGCCCGGCACGGGATCCGCGCGCTGGTGTTGGGAGCGTGGGGCTGCGGGGTGTTCCGCAACGACCCGGCCGAGGTCGCGGAGGCCTTCGAGCTGGCGCTGGCCCGGTACGGGGCGGCCTTCGACCGGGTGGTCTTCGCGGTCTGGGACCGGACGCCGGTCTCGCCGAACCGGGCCGCGTTCGAGGCCCGGTTCGGCGGCGGGGGAGCGGGGTGAGCGGAGCGGGGTGAGGGGGGCTGGGTGAGGGGAGCGGAGCGGGCCCCGGCCGGGGGTGACCACCCCGGTGGCCGGCCCGCGTCCGGCCGGTGTCGGCCGGGCGTCGGACCGCCGCCCGACTGACGGAAACCCCGGCGGGACGGGGCCGTCGTCCCCCATACTCGCGCGGGTGATCGCGACCAGTACCTCCGCCGCCGGTGGAGCAACCGCCCCCGTTCCCGCCCCCGCTCTTCTCGACGCCGCCGCCGAGCCCTCGCTCCGGGCGGCGCCGCTGGAGCTCTTCCTCGATCTCGTCTTCGTCTTCACCGTCACCCAGTTGACCGGCAGTCTGGCCCACCACCTCACCCCGGGCGGCTTCACCCAGGTGGTGGTGATGCTGGCGGTGATCTGGTGGATGTACGACGCCTTCATCTGGCTGACCAACGCCATGCCGCCGAGCACCCACGGCCGACGCGGCCTGCTGATGCTCGCGATGGCCGGCTTCCTGGTGATCTCGCTCTCCGTGCCGCACGCCTTCGAGGGCAGCGGCGTCGCCTTCGGCTGGGCGTACCTGCTGGTGGTGGCCGTGCACACGGGCATGTTCGCGATGTCGGGGGTGGCCCTGGGCCCGGTGCTCCGGATGGGCGGGCTGAACCTGCTCAACACCGGGCTGGTGGTGGCCGGCGGCTACCTCACCGGCTCGGTCCAGCTGACCTTCTGGGCGGCCGCCTTCGCCCTGCAGTTCGCGATACCCCGACTGGTCGACCTGCCCAGCTTCCAGCTGCGCGCGGACCACTTCGTCGAGCGGCACGGCCTGGTGGTGATCATCGCGTTCGGCGAGTCGGTGATCGCGATCGGCATCGGCGCGGGCACCGCGGAGCCCTCCGCCCCGCTGGTCGGCGTCGCCCTGCTGAGCCTGGCCGTCTGCGTGGGGCTCTGGTGGGCGTACTTCGGGCACGACGACGACGCCCGGGCCGAGCACCACATGGCCGCGCTGCCCTCCGACCGCCGCAACCGGCTCGCCGTCAGCGTCTACAACCTGGGCCACTACGGGCTGCTGCTCGGGGTGCTGCTGTTCGCCGCCGGGGTGAAGTCGGCGGTCGCGCACCCGGCGGCGCCGATCACCGCCGCCCAGGCGGCCGCGCTGGCCGGCGGAGTGGCGGTCTTCCTGGTCGTCAACACCGCCGTCCGCCGGACCTTCGCCCTCGGGCCCAATCTGCCGCGGCTGCTGGCCGCCGCCGCGGTCGCGGCCGGCACGCTGCTCGGCACCGCGGTCTCGGCCCTGGCGGAGGTCGCCGCGGTGGTGCTGGCCCTGGCCGCGGCCTTCGGCTGGGAGCAGCGGACCTCGGCGCGGCGGGCGGGACTGTCGGTGCCCGGTGGGACACTCCACGGGTGACCGAGCACAAGATCACCGACGGCAACTACCGGATCCGGAACGTCGCGACCGGCCTGCTGCTGGAGGTCCCCGGCGGCAGCCGCCGCAGCGGCGTCAAGGTCCTGCTCGCCCCCGAGGACGGTTCGGACGCCCAGCTGTGGCGGCTGACCGCCGTCCACCCGGGCGGCGCGCTGTTCCACGTCGAGAACGTCGCGGGCGGCAAGCGGCTGGACGTCACCGGCGCCGCGACCGACAACGGCGTGCCCGTCCAGCAGTGGTCCGCCAACGCCTTCGGCGCGCAGGAGTGGCTGGTCGAGCACCACCTCGACGCCCCGGGCACCTGCACCCTCACCAGCTTCGTCAGCGGCAAGGCCCTCACCGCCCCGGCGGCCCCGTCCGACCCGGCCGCCCCGCCGGAGCCCGTCCACCAGTGGGAGGACACCGACTCCCCGACCCAGTGGTGGCGCCTGGAACGCCAGTAGGCGCCGCCGCTCGCCGTTGCCCCGGCCGCTCGCCGTTGCCCCGGCCGGCCGCGTCGCCGCGTGCCGTCCGGGGCCGAGAGGGCCGAGCGGGCCGGGGGTCCCGCCCTACGCGGAGAGGTTGGCCCGGAGGGCGGCGAGGTCCTCCTCGGTGCTGCCGTGGGCGAGCAGATAGGCCGGGACGGTGCCGTGGTGGTCCCGGATCCAGGCGAGGGAGGAGGCGAGCAGTTCCTCCGAGATCGGGCGGGAGATCCGCTCGGCACCGGTCTCGTCGATGTACGGGGCCGGGCCGTCCAGCAGGCCCAGGCCGGCGTTGGAGAGCAGGTAGTCGGCGGTGATGTCGTCCTCGGAGGCGCCCAGCAGGGTCTGCACGACGGCGATGGTGAGACCGGTGCGGTCCTTGCCGACGGCGCAGTGGACGACGGCCGGCAGGGCGCCCGGGGTGCCGAGCCGGCGGATCGCGGCGACCAGCGACGGGCCGGCCGTGGAGGCCATGAACGGGTACAGCTCCTCCTGGCCCGCGGGCCACGGCCGGTCGGTGTCCTCCCGGTCGGCGGGCAGGGTGGGAAGGCTGAGCGTCTCGTGGTCGAGGCCGTGCCGCAGGTCCGGCCAGACCTCGATCTCGACCGGGCTGCGCAGGTCGATCACGGTGCGCAGGCCCAGGGCCTTCAGCCGCTGGGCGCCCTCCGGGGCGAGCGTGTGGAAGGAGCCGGAGCGGAACAGCACGCCCCGGCGGAGCGCGCCGACGCCCCCGGCGTCGCGGAAGTTGCGCACTCCGGGGATGTCGATGAAAGAGGACGGCAGGTCGGCTTCACGGTCCGGCAGGTCGTCGGTCATGGCCCCACCGTAAGGTCGCGGGCCGCGCCAGGGGAAGGAATCCCGCATTCCGCCCGACCCGCGACCGTCGGCGCCACCGACCCGCCCGCGTCGGCGCCACCGACCGCGCCACCGACCCGCCCGCGTCAGCGCCCGCCGGCGATGTCCAGGAAAGCGCCCGTGGTGTACGAGGAGGCCGGCGACAGCAGGAAGAGGATCGCCTCCGCGACCTCCTCCGGCTGCCCGCCGCGCTTCATCGGCAGGTTCGGCGCGACCCGGTCGACCCGCCCGGGCTCCCCGCCCAGGGCGTGGATGCCGGTGTGGATCAGGCCGGGGCGGACGGCGTTGACCCGGATGCCCTCGTCGGCGACCTCCAGCGCCAGCCCCCGGGTCATCGAGTCGACGGCCCCCTTCGCCGCCGCGTAGTCCACGTACTCGTTGGGCGAGCCCAGCCGGGAGGCGGCGGAGGAGACGTTGACGATCGCGCCGCCCTGCCCGCCGTGCCGGGTGGACATCCGGCGGACGGCCTGCGCGGCGCACAGGAACGGCCCGGTGATGTTGGCGGCCCAGATCCGGTTGAGCCGCTCCTCGTCGATGTCCTCCAGCCGGCCCTGCCGCTCCAGCGTCCCGGCGTTGTTCACCAGCCCGGTGAGCGGCCCCAGTTCGGCGTCGACGGTGGCGAACAGCCGGGCCACCTCGGCACTGCGGGTGACGTCGGCGCGGACGGCGAGCGCGTCCCCGCCCCCGGCCCGGACGGCGTCCACCACCGAGGCCGCCGCGGCCTCGTCCGAGCGGTAGTTGACGCAGACCCGGTAGCCCCGCCGCCCGGCCAGCAGGGCGGTCGCGGCGCCGATGCCGCGACCGGCGCCGGTGATCAGCAGCACGCCGGACGGGTCGGACCGGTGCGGCTGGGCGAACTCGTTCGAAGTCGACATGGTTCGTACTCTATGCCGACCCCCGGCGGTCCGGCCGGGCCGCCTGTTCGCCCGAACTCGCCCGCAAGGCCTCGATCTTGGGCGCCCGGCTCCTCGGCGAGTCGAGGCCGAAGCCGCGCGCGTCCCCCAGCTCCGTCCGGACGAACTCCTCGGTCCGGGCCACCGCCGACCGCAGCTCGGCGTTCGACGGCACGAAGGACAGGTGGACGATCTCGGCGCGCTCGGTGTCGTACTCCCAGAAGCCGACGATCCGCCCCCGGTCCAGCACGAGGTGCGTCTGCGGGTCGGCCTCGGAGCCGAAGCTCCGCCCGGCCCGGCCGGCCGGCAGCGGACGCGCCGCGTCGGCCGGGTCGACCAGCCGGGCCAGCTCGCGGTGCAGCAGATGGATGCCGTCGATCCCGGCCAGCAGCGTGTAGTGCGGTTCGGACGGCACCGTGAACGCGGCGAAGGCGTCCACGAGTTCCGGCAGCATCAGCAGCTCCGAACCGGGCACCACCGGCACCGCGCCCGCCTCGGCGAACGCCTGTCGGGCGGTGGCGGCGCCGAAACCGGAGAACCACCGGAAGTGCTTCAGCGAGGCCGGACCGGCCCAGGCCAGGTAGCGCCGGGCCAGGTCCGCCGTACCGCCGCCGACCGGTTGGTCCCACCGCGCGTAGCCGTACCGCTGCTGGTCCAGGCGGCCGTTGGCCGGGACCCGGCGCAGCTGTCCGCGCGACTGCATCAGCCCGAGGGCCAGCGGCAGGGTGGTGGAAAGACCGCGTTTGCGCCCCGGTTCGCCCAGCGACCGGACGGCCTCGCCGACCGCCACCCGGATCGCGGCCGGGTCCAGCGGCCCCGGTGCCCCGGCGAGCGCGCGGTCCACCGCCAGACAGAGCCGCTCGACCTCGCCCGAGGTCACCCCCAGGTGCTTCGCGGCCGCCGCCACCTCGCCCTCGGGCACCGCCGCGCCGGCCGCCAGGGCGAGCGCGAAGTCCTCGGCCGGGACGATGTAGGTGCAGCCGCGCGCGGCGGGCAGCTCGTGGACCTCCAGCCGGGCCACCGCCGCGTCCACGGCCGCCCGGTCCAGCCCGGCCCGGGCGAACAGGCCGAGGTAGGGCGCCGCCCCGCCCACCGACCTGGCCCACCCGGTGGCCGCCAGTACCTCGCCGGCCGACGCCTCCGGGTTCGCGCCGTCCAGCCACTGCCGGTGCGACCACCAGGCCCGCAGCTTCGCCGTGCCGATGCCCGTGCCCGTTCCCGTCCCCGTCCCTGTGCCCGTCCCCGGGCCCGTTCCCGTCCCCGCCGTCGCACCGCCGTCGCCGTTCGCCCTCGCCATGCGGCCCAGTATCGGCCCGAGGGCTTCCCCGGCCCCGGAATTCGCTGGCCCGGCGCGGCCCGACCCGGCAGACTCCTGCGGACCGGCCGACGAGAGGAGCCCCGATGACCACCGTGCCCGCCTCCCCACCTGGGAGCGTCCTGCTGTCCGGCATCGTCGGCTCGACCGCGTACGGCCTGGCGCACGCCGGTTCCGACATCGACCGGCTCGGTCTGTTCGCCGCGCCGACCGAGGGCTTCCACGGCCTGCACCGCCCCGCCGAGTCGCACGTCTCCAGCAAGCCGGACCGCACCCTGCACGAGGCCGCCAAGTGGTGCCGCCTCGCGCTCGGCTGCAATCCGACCGCCACCGAGCTGGTCTGGCTGCCCGACGAGCTCTACGAGGTGCGCGGCCCGCTCGGCGAGGAGCTGATAGCGATCCGCCGCTCCTTCCTGAGCGCCCGGGGTGTCCGCAACGCCTATCTCGGCTACGCCACCCAGCAGTTCCGCAAGCTGCTGACCCGCGACACCTCCGACCCGGTCACCCGGGCCCGGGCCGCCAAGCACGCCCGGCACCTGGTCCGGCTGCTCGAACAGGCCGTCCACCTGCACGAGACCGGCCACAACCTGGTCCGGCTGCCCGATCCGGAGCGCGTCCGCGCGCTCGGTGAGCGGATCGCCGACGACCCCGCCCACGCCGAACGCCTGCTCGCCGCCGCCACCGACCGCCTGGACCTCCACGGCGTCCTCCCCGACCACCCCGACGAGCGTCCCGCCGAAGCCTGGCTCCGCCGCGTCCGTGCCGCCCACTGGAGCCCCGCCCCGGCCTCCGTCGCGTAGTACCGCGCAGGCCCCGAGGGGCCCGGGCCGGCACCGGCCGGCGCGGGCCCCTCCGTCGTGCCCGGGTGCCGCCGGGGGAGTCCGGCGCCGCACCCGTCACCGGGGCCACCAGCGCATCGGAAGCGGATCGGAAGAGCTCCGGTTGTGGCCGCGGAAGCAGGGGGGCTGGTCGGATCGACCCAGGGGGCGGTGACCGGCGGGTCCGCGGGCCCGGGGCCGATGGCAGGACCGGGGCGCGCGGCCGGACGTGCCGGGTGCCGCACCCGCTCCCTCGGTGACCGCACAGGAGGTCCGCGTTGAACGACAAGATCCCGGAGCCGCCGCTCCCGGCGGACGGACAGATCCGGGGACCGGGAGCGGCCCGGCCCGTTCACCCGCCGCCGTCGCTGCTGCCCCCGCCCGGGACCGTCCGCACGGGGGTGCTGGCCGTCGCGGGAGGTTCGCTGGCGGTGCTCGTGCTGCTGCTCGGGCTGGGCGGCGGCATCTCGTTCGGGACGGACGACGGGGGCGGCACCGACGCGAGCCGGCTCACCGGCGGCCTGGGCAGTGGCCTGACCGGGGGCGGCCTGAGCGGGGGTGGCCTGAGCGGGGGGTCCGGGGGTTGGGACGAGCCGCCGCCGTCGCCCACGCGGACGGTTCCCACCGCCACCCGCACCCGCACACCCTCGCCCTCCTTCTCCTTCTCCTTCTCGCCTTCGGCCTCGGTCTCGCCGTCGTCGTCCTGGTCCGGCGGGTCGCCGTCACCCTCGCGGTCCGGTTCGGCGACGGCGACAGCGACAACGGCAGCTACGACGACGACAACGACAGCGACAACGACGGCCACCGCCACGGCGACCGGGGACGCCCGGCCCGACGCGGTGCTGACCGCCTACTTCGCGGCGGTCAACACCGGTGCCTTCCGGACGGCCTGGCAGCTCGGCGGGCGCAACCTCGCCGGCGACTACGACACCTTCGTCGCCGGCTTCGACGAGACCACCTCCACCACCGTGACCGTGCTCTCGGTCGACGGTGCCGCCGTCACCGCGACGCTGGAGGCCCGGCAGACGGACGGCACGGTCCGGCGTTTCCGCGGCGTCTACACCGTCACCGACGGTGCCATCGCCAGGGCGACCGTCAACCGGACGGGATGACGGTGGGTCGGCACGGGCGCGAAGACGCCCCGGCCGCCCGACCGCCGGGGCAGGACCGGACCCTCCACGACAGGAGCTCTGAACGACGGATGACCATCCACGGCGCCTCCCTCGCCGCGCCGCCACCCCCCTCCCCGGGCCAGGACGGGCCCGCCGGACCTCCGGGGGTGGACGCCCGCAGCCGGGCCACCCGGCTGCTCGCGGCGGGCACCTACCTCTCCCCGGACTACCGCCGCGCGGTGATCCGGGAACTGCTGACCAACCGGGCCAGGGCGGTCGCCCCCTCGTTCGGCTACGACGCCGTTCCGGTGCTCGCGCACGCGCTGGCGGCCCGCGCGCTGCAGCGCAACGCCTGGGTGTACCTCGGTGTCGGGGTCGTGTTCCTGTTCGTCCTCGCCGGCACCGGCGTGATCGGCTTCTTCTCCTTCCTCCTGCTCGTCCTCTGGCTGTGGTGGTCGGCCGACTACCTGCGGCGGGTGGCCACCCTGCACACCCTGGTCACCCGGCTCAAGGAGCGCGGGCCGGGCGGCGGGCCGGGCGGGTTCCAGGGCGGCCGCCCGTCGGCCGCCCTCCTCGACGACGAACTCGTCGCGAAGATCGACCGCGAGCAGTCGGCCCGGGACGGCCTCGCCTACTTCGGTGGCTACCGGCCGTTCGTCGGGGCGGGTGCGCCGCTGCGCCGGTGGTCGAACGCGCAGTTGCTGCTCGGCGCCCCGGAGGACGGGGAGGACCTGGCGGACCTGGTCGCCAGGCTCGCCGGCCGGACGGACCCGGTCGGGCCCAAGGAGCCCCTCGCTCCGGTCGTCACCAGGCGCCGGCCCGTCGTACCGTTCGACGTCGCGGACCTGGCCGCCTTCGTCCAGCACCACCTCGCCGCCGAACTGCGCGACGAGGCACGGGAGTCCGAGCGGATCGCGACGCTCACCGTGGAACGCCGCAGCTACGCGAAGGCGGTCACCGTGCACGACCGGTCCGCGGGGGAGGGCTGGACCGCGCTGCCCGCGATCGGCGCGGCCGGGGGCGAGCACTGGGCGGAGGGCTACGGCGCGTCCCGCGAGTACCTCTGCGCCCGGATCGGCCCCTGGGACGAGGAGTTGGTCACCTCGCTGTTCGTGGGGTTCGACATCCGCGGCAACACCCTGCACACCGAGTTCCACAGCCATGTGCTGACCCCGGTGATCTCCGAGTTCCACCTGGTCGACCGGCTGCCGGAGCGGCTGGACGGGCGGCTGCTGCTGCGGGCGGCCTGGGACTCCCTGCGCCACGTGCTGGGCCGGTCCTGGCAGGTCCTGCTGCCCCTGGGCCCGCTGCTCTCGGGGTTCGCCCGGCTGCGGCGGCACTACCGGGAGGGCCGCCGCTTCGAGGTCGAGCTGGTCGGGGTAGCGGACAGCAGCGAGTTCCGCCTCGGCCGGTACGCGACGCTCGCGGTGAACCGCGGCGCGCGCACCAGCATCCGTGAACTGGCCTGCAGCAACGACTACCACCACTACTTCCAGGAGTCGGACGCCGACAAGTACACCCGGATCGTGGAGCGCCGCTTCCTGCACCTCGTCGAGCGCTTCCTGCGCGAGCACCAGGTCGACCTGGCGGACCACCGGCGCAACCAGACCAACGTCCTGACCGGCAACATCTTCGGCAACGGGACCATCGACAACTCGCGCAACAAGCAGGTCAACCCCAACTGATCCCCGCACCACCGCCACCGGGCCGGCCGCGACGACGGCTGCCGCACGAACACACCGAGGACAAGGACAACCGACCCATGACGGATCAGGGAACAGGCCGCGACGCGGCCGTCCACGGCAACATCTTCGGCAACGGGACCATCGACAACTCCACCGGCAAGACCGTCAACCGGGGCGGTGCCCGCCAGGCCGAGGGGGCGACAGGCGCGCGGACGACGGGTGCGCGGGCGACGGTCGCGCCCGAACTGAGCCGCAACGTGTTCGTGGTCCACGGCCGCGACGAGCAGGTCCGGCGTGAGATGTTCGGGCTGCTGCGCAGACTGGGACTGAACCCCCTGGAGTGGGAGCACCTGGTCGGGGCGACCGGCCTGGCCTCCCCGTTCATCGGCGAGGTGGTGGCCCACGCGCCCTCGGTGGCCGGGGCCGCGCTCGTCCTGCTCACCCCGGACGACGTCGCCGTGCTCCACGACGACCTGAAGGGGCCCGCCGAGCCGCCGCACGAGCGGAGCCCCTTCGGCCAGCCGCGCCAGAACGTGCTGATCGAGCTGGGCATGGTGCTGATGGCGTATCCGGAGCGGACCGTGATCGTCGAGTTCGGGGACGTCCGGCCGGCCTCCGACCTGGCGGGCCGCAATGTGATCCGGTTCAGCGCGGACGGGAACCCCGTCTTCGCGCTGCGGAAGGTGGCGCAGCGGTTGCAGGTGGCGGGCTGCCCCGTGGACGACCGGGGCAACGACTGGCTGGACACCGACCCGTTCCGGGACCTCGGGGCCTACCGCCGTCGGGGCTGACCCGGCGGGGGAGGGACGGGCGACGGGCCCGGCCGCGGTGCGACACCGCGGACGGGCCCGTCGCCCTTCCCACCGGCGCCGGCGTTGTCACCGTTCGGCCAGGCCCTCGGCCATGCTCCGCAGGAACGCCCGGACTTCCGGCACGGAGACGTTCGCCAGGTCCGCCGGACGCAGGACGATCCGCAGCTCCCGGCAGATCGCGCCCTCCCGGGACCGGGCGACGAACGACATCAGGATCAGCCGCAGCAGGTTGTCCTGGTCCAGGTAGTCCATCCTCGCCAGCCCGGACCCCACCAGCGGCATCGCCACCGAGTCGGTCCGGGCCCGCCGGTCGACGGCGTCCCAGAGCCGGTTGAGGCCGAACCAGAGGTCCTCCACGCCGGAGGACGCCACCAGGTCGCGGCCGAGCCGGCTGTAGGCGGTGGCGAAGACCAGCCGGGGCGGGGCGCCGAGGACGGCCACGGTGCCGAGCGGGTAGCGGTCGAGCTTGCCGAGCGGCTTGTCCGCCCTGAGCTCGCGGGACTCCGGGACGACCGGGGCCAGCGCGGCGGCGAGTTCGGCGTCCAGCCGGTCGAGGTCCCCACCGTAGCGCCGCCGCAGCAACTGGGCCTGCACACTGTCCTCGTGGATCAGCCGCCCGTCCGCCGGAGCTGTGTCGAAGGTGTCGCAGAAGCCGACCACGAGGTGACCCGGAGCGGCGAACAGGTCACCGGCCTCCACCACCACGGTGGTGTCGGGGCGCCGGAACTCCTGGCGCACCACCGGGACCGGGCGCGCCCGGTACGCGCCCCAGAGCACGCAGACCCCGGCCGAGCCCGCGGTCACCCAGCCGGGCGCGGGCAGGCCGTGGGGGAAGAGCGGCCCGGCGAGCTGGCCCGCCACCGCCACCCCGCCGAAGGCGGTCGCGGTGTGGCGCAGGAATGCGCCCGTGGTGCGCCGGGGCACCCACGCGGTGCCCGGAAGCCGTCGGATCATACGACACACCGATCATCAACCGGCTTGCGCGGCAAGGCGGTTGCTATCCTGCTCGGTGCTCCGGGGGAGGCGTCTTCCGACCGGGGCCGAGGCAGCTGGGGGTTCCGATGACGGGTGTCCGGGTGAGCGTGCTGGGACCGGTGCGGGTGGAGTCCGACGGGGTGCCGGTCCGGCTCACCCCGCTGACCAGGCGGTTGCTGGTCCGGCTGGTGGCGGCGGACGGCGAGGCGGTACCGGTCCACCGATTGCGCCGGGACGTCTGGGGCCGGCAGGCCGACCTCCCGGGGCAGGGCGCCCGGGGCCGCAACGAGGTGCACAAACGGGTGGTCGAACTGCGGCGCGCGTTCGGCGGGGGCGACCCGGTCTCCGGCGCGCGGCTCCTGCACACCGAGCAGCTGTCGACCGCCCGAGGCTCGGAGACCGCCTACCGGCTCAGCCTCGCGTCGGCGGAGCTCGACTGCGCCCGCTTCACCGAACTGGTCAACGAGTCCTTCCGGGTCGGACCGGCGATGGCGGCCTGGCGACTGGAGGAGGCGCTGGGCCTGGTCCGGGGCAGACCGCTGGCGGAGGCCGCCGGCGAGGAGTTCGCCGAACCGCTGATCCGCCGGCTGACCGGCCTCCAGGACACCGCCCGCCGGGAGCTGATCTCCTGCCGGGTCAGACTCGGCCGACCGGAGCTCGCCCTCCCGGTCGCCGAGGCGGCGGTCCGGGAACGTCCGGACGACCCGTCCTGGGCCTCCGAACTCGGCCGGCTGCGCACCAGGCTGCGCGGCCGCTGGGACGACGAACTGCTGCGCGCCGCGCTGCCCGACCGGGCGGTCGAGGTCGTGGTGGTCTGCGGCGACCTCTTCGACCAGGAGGACGCCAACCTGGTCGCGGGCTTCACCGACACCTTCGACACCGAGATCGACCAGGACGTCGTGATCAGCCGGTCGAGCATCCAGGGGCAGCTCGTGGAACGGCTGTTCGGCGGCCGCAGCGAGCAGCTGGACGCCGAGCTGGAACGGGCGCTGCGGCCGGTGTCGGTGGTCGAGCGGGAGCGGAGCCGGGACAAGCCCCGGGGGCGCCGGCTGCGCTATCCGATCGGGACGACGGTGGCGGTGCCGCACGGTCGCCGCCAGGTCTTCGCGACCGCGTACTCGCGGCTGGGCAACGACATGGTGGCCCGGTCGCGCCCGGAGCACCTCGCGTCGGCCCTGGAGCGGCTCTGGGAGGCGGTCGCCCTGCACGGGCGGTACCGCCCGGTCGCGGTGCCGATGCTCGGCTCCGGCCTGGCGCGGATCGTGGACCTGGACCGGGGCCGGCTCGCCAGGATGATCGTGGAGTCCTTCGTCCGGGCCTGTGCGGACGGCACCCCGGTCGCGCCCGAGCTGCGGCTCGTCGTGCACCCGGACGATCTGCGCCGCACGGACCTGCTGGAGCTGGAGCGCTTCCTGCGGGACCCGTACGGGCGGGGCTGACGACCGGGCCGGTACGGCGGCGTTCCGCGGCCCGCGCCTTCGCATGCTGCTCCTCCCGCCGCGGTGGCGGGCGGGAGCGGACCTTGCCGTCCCCCGTGCGCCCGGTCCGCCCCGCCTCCGGACAACAGCACACCAGTCCGGTCGCTTCCGGGGAAAGACGCCGCCGCTTCCGGCCCGCTTCCGACCGGTGCCCCGCCACCGTGCCGGGCCCGGGCGGACGCGCCAGTGGCGCCGCCCGGGGGCGACGCCACTGGTGGTGGTCCCTGCTCTTCAGTTGTTCACCGGTGGATCAGCTGTGCCGTCCCGGGCGGCGGTAGGCGACCAGGCACAGGAGCAGTCCGCCGAGGACGGCGAGGCCTCCGAGTGCCGCGATCAGGCCGTCGGCGGCCGAGCTGCCGGTGTTCGGCAGCGGCTCGCCGGTCGGCTTGTGGGTCGGCCGGTGGGTCGGGGTCGGGACCGTGGACGCGGTAGTCGTGGTCGTGGCGGAGGGGGACGAGGACGTCGGGGACGCGGTCGGCGACGGCGAGGCGGTCGGGCTCGGCGACGAGGTGGGCGACGGCGAGGCGGTCGGGGACGGCGACGAGGTGGGCGAGGGCGAGGACGTCGGGGACGGCGACGGCGACGGGGACGGGGACGGGGACGAGGTCTGGAGGACGACGCCCATGTCGAGGTCGAGGTAGCGCTGTCCGCCGGAGAGGGTGACGGACTGGGTCAGTCCGGTGGTGGGGTCGGCGTCCGAGTCCTTGGTCGGGTCGGTGCCGGCGCCGCGGGTGGTGACCTTGGCGCCCGGGGGGAGCGTGGTCAGGTCGAACTGGACCTGGTAGGTGCCGTCGGGCAGGTTGTCGAAGAGGTAGAGGCCGTTGGCGTCGGTGGTCGTGGTGACGGGGCGGCCGTTGGCGTCGACGACCGGCCGGCCGTTGCCGTCGAGCAGGTTGACCTTCACGCCGGGGACGCCGGTGTCGCCGGGCTTCTGGATGCCGGAGCCGTCCTTGTCGACCCAGACGAAGTCACCGAGCGCGTTGTTGGCCGGCGGCGGGGGCAGGACGACGCCCATGTCGAGGTCGAGGTAGCGCTGTCCGCCGGAGAGGGTGACCGACTGGGTCAGACCCGTCGTCGGGTCGGCGTCGGAGTCCTTCGTCGGGTCGGTCCCGGCGCCGCGGGTGGTGACCTTGGCGCCCGGGGGGAGCGTGGTCAGGTCGAACTGGACCTGGTAGGTGCCGTCGGGCAGGTTGTCGAAGAGGTAGAGGCCGTTGGCGTCGGTCGTGGTGGTGACCGGCCGGCCGTCCTTGTCACGCACCGGCTGGCCGTTGCCGTCGAGCAGGTTGACCTTCACGCCGGGGACGCCGGTGTCGCCGGGCTTCTGGATGCCGGAGCCGTCCTTGTCGACCCAGACGAAGTCACCGAGCGCGTTGTTCGGCTCGGTGACCCGCTTCACCGCGACGCCGACCTTGGCCGGCTCGGCGGGCAGCAGCTGCCGGCCCTCGTTGTCGGTGGCGGTGAAGGCGAAGCTGTTCCACGCGTACTCGGTGTCCGGCGCGTCGAACGGGGCGACCATCGGCCAGGTCAGGGTGAACGACTCCCCCGAGGCCATGGCGCCGGCGCGGTGGATGCGGAACCAGGTCGCCGTCCCCGGGGCGGGGAAGGTGGTGCTCCAGACCGCGTTCGTGTTGCAGCCGGTCCGGTCGACGAGCACGCTCTCGACACAGGGGTTGGGGTCGGTGGTGTACTCGACCACCACGGTCGGGTCGCTGCTGACGATCGGCTCGCTCAGCGACGGTGCCCAGGTGCTGCCGCGCTGGGCGTCCTGGGTGAGGACGTAGTTGTCGCCGGGGGTGGGCAGCCGGTCGTAGGCGATGAAGTCGGTGACCGGGTCCGGCGAGTCGTTGCGGACGGTCATCCGGTAGGAGATGCGACCGCCGGGGGTGGTGCTGCCGATGCTCACGTAGTCGGAGTCGAGGTCGCCCTTCACCTCCTTGAACGAGCGCAGCACGCTCGGCACGTCCACCTGGATCTTGGAGGAGGCGTGGCAGAGCAGCTCGGTGGTGTTGCCGTTGCCGTTGAGGTCGAGCACGTCCGGGGTGCTGCCGCTGTCGGAGCCGGAGAACATGCAGGCGACCGGTTCGGTCGGCTGGTCGACGGTGACGTAGACGTCGTTGGTCAGCTCACCGGAGCGGATGCTGCTGGCGACCTGGACGTCGAAGAGCATCCGGTAGGCCAGCGCGTCGTGCAGGTAGGTCGAGTCGGGCGCGCCGGCCGGCCACTGCATCTTCAGCAGCTGGCGCCCGTCGGGGCCGGGGGTGACGGTGATCGACTCGGGGGCCTTGGCGTCCGGGTAGTTCGGGTCCGGCCGGGCGGAGCCGTCGATGTAGACGACGCCGGGCGGCAGCAGGTCGAACAGGACGAGCGGGCGGTCCAGGTCACGGGCGCTGCGGTTGTAGGGGATGACCTGGAAGGTGGCCATGCCGCCGGGAGCGGACAGCTCGCCGGCGACGGTGGTCTTGGCCGCGCCGAGGTTGGTGGCCCGGGTGATGGTGGTGCTGGCACAGGAGTTCGCGGCGGCGTTGTTGGTGCCGTCGGTCGCGGAGGTGTCGACGCAGTTGGTCAGCGGGACGGGGGCGGCGCGCCCGTCGTGGCCGGGGGTGGCGACCTGGGTGACCAGCTGCACCGCGTTGCCGGGGCTCCAGCCGGTGGGGATGGGGCCGTTCCAGACGAACCGGAGGCCGTCCAGCCAGCGGCCGGCGGGGATGCCGAGGACGTCGTTGGCGGGGTCGCCGGCACCCTCCGCGAAGGTGATCCGGCGGTTGGTGGCGCCGTTGAACGCGGTGCCGGGGGTGAAGGTCAGCCAGGTCGGGTCACCGTTGAGCCGGTACTGGAAGGTCAGCTGGATGCTGGTGGGGTTCCACGGCTCCAGCTGCAATGACTGGGGGTAGATCCAGTTGTAGAGGCCCTC